>NZ_CM152649.1:0-157500 GCF_056590935.1 Paenirhodobacter sp. YD-8
ATGACCAAAGAAACCTGGGGGCGGGTGTGCAATGAACTTCTCAAGACTGTCGGCAAGAGCAACTACACGACCTGGATTGCGCCGCTGCGCATGATCGACATGTCCGAAGGCATCGCTGCCTTCGAGGCTCCGACGAAATTCATGCGTGACTGGGTGTCGCGCAACTTCGGCGAGGCGATCCTGCGCGAGCTGCGCAACGACGGTCATGTCGTCGAGCGGATCGAGTTCCGCGTGCCCGAGCTGCGCCCGATTCCGGCAAACGAGGTCTCGCGCCCTGCCGTGGCCGCGCCGGCCCCCGCCGCGCCGAAGGCCCGTGCCGAGGAAGATCTGCCCGGCGCACCACTCGATGCCCGCTTCACCTTCGACAACTTCGTCGTCGGCAAGCCGAACGAGCTTGCCCATGCCGCCGCGCGCCGTGTGGCCGAGGGCGGACCCGTCACCTTCAACCCGCTCTTCCTCTATGGTGGTGTCGGCCTCGGCAAGACCCACCTGATGCACGCCATCGCGCATGAGTTGCAGATCCGCCGCCCCGAGGCGCGGGTGCGTTACCTGTCCGCCGAACAGTTCATGTACCGTTTCGTGCAGGCGCTGCGCGAACGCCAGATCATGGACTTCAAGGAGATGTTCCGCTCGGTCGACGTGCTGATGGTCGATGACGTGCAGTTCATCGCCGGCAAGGACAGCACGCAGGAAGAGTTCTTCCACACCTTCAACGCGCTCGTCGATCAGGGCAAGCAGATCATCATCTCGGCCGACCGCGCGCCGGGCGAGATCAAGGATCTCGAGGAACGGATCAAGTCGCGCCTGCAATGCGGCCTGGTCGTCGACCTGCACCCCACCGATTACGAGTTGCGCCTTGGCATCCTGCAGACCAAGACCGAGGCTTACCGCGCGCAATACCCGGGGCTGAAGATGGCCGATGGCGTGCTCGAGTTCCTCGCGCATCGCATCACCACCAACGTGCGCGTGCTCGAAGGCGCGCTGACCCGGCTCTTCGCCTTCGCCTCGCTCGTCGGCAAGGAGATCACCCTCGATCTGGCACAGGAATGCCTCACCGACATCCTGCGCGCCTCGGACCGCAAGGTCACGATCGAGGAGATCCAGCGCAAGGTGGCCGAGCATTACAACGTGCGGCTTTCCGACATGATCGGGCCGAAGCGCGTGCGCACCATCGCCCGGCCGCGGCAGGTGGCGATGTATCTGTCGAAGCAGCTCACCACCCGGTCGCTGCCCGAGATCGGCCGCCGCTTCGGCGGGCGCGACCACACCACGATCATGCACGGCATCCGCAAGATCGAGGAGCTGATGGGCTCTGACCGTCAGATCGCCGAAGATATCGACCTGCTGCGCCGCCTTCTCGAGTCCTGAGTCTTGACGCTTCGGCCAAAGCGGCCGAATGTCCGAAAAAACTTGTGCCGGTGCGGGGAGATGCTACCTTTCCGCCCCCGGTTGCCGTGAGGGATGGAAATGAAGATCAGCATCGAACGCGCCGCACTGCTCAAGGCCGTGGCGCAGGCCCAGTCGGTCGTGGAGCGGCGCAACACCATCCCGATCCTGGCCAACGTGCTGGTCGAGGCAGAGGGCGACAGCGTGTCCTTCCGCGCCACCGACCTTGACATCGAGGTGGTGAACAAGGCTCCGGCGCAGGTCGAACGCGCGGGCGCGACGACGGTTTCGGCGGTGATGCTGCACGAGATCGTGCGCAAGCTGCCCGACGGCGCGCTGGTGGTGCTCGCCGACGATCCGGCCGCGGGGCGGCTGACGATCCAGGCGGGGCGGTCGAGCTTCAACCTCGCCACGCTGCCGAAGGAAGATTTCCCGGTCATGGCCTCGTCGGAATACACGGCGAATTTCACCGCCAAGGCGGGGATGCTGAAGCGGCTGTTCGACAAGTCGAAATTCGCGATCTCGACCGAGGAGACGCGCTATTACCTGAACGGCGTCTACATGCATGTGGCGACCGGCGAGAGCGGCCCGGTGCTGCGCTGCGTGGCGACCGACGGCCACCGCCTGGCCCGCATCGACGCGCCGTTGCCCGCGGGCGCCGAAGGCACGCCGGGCGTGATCGTGCCGCGCAAGACGGTGAACGAGCTGCGCAAGCTTCTCGATGACGACGAGGCCGATATCGCGGTCTCGGTCAGCGAGACCAAGGTCCGCTTCGCCACGCCCGAGATCACCCTGACCTCGAAGGTCATCGACGGCACCTTCCCCGATTATTCGCGCGTGATCCCGATGGGCAACGCCCGTCGGCTGGAAGTCGACGCGGCGGAATTCGCCAAGGCCGTCGACCGCGTGGCGACGGTGTCCTCGGAACGCTCGCGCGCCGTCAAGCTGAGCCTCGAGGAGGACCGGCTGGTGCTCTCGGTCAACGCCCCCGATTCCGGCGCGGCCGAGGAAGAGCTGGCCGTCGCCTATGACGACGAGCGGCTGGAGATCGGCTTCAACGCGAAATACCTGCTGGAGATTGCCAGCCAGGTCGACCGCGAGAACGCCGTCTTCCTGTTCAACTCCTCGGGCGATCCGACGCTGATGCGCGAGGGCAATGACACCTCGGCGGTCTATGTCGTGATGCCGATGCGCGTGTGAGGCGCACGAACGCCTCCGGCGGGAGTCTTTTTGCCAGGAAAACGAGGGGCCGATGCTGCGGGACCTGACGCTGCTGCAGTTCCGCTCGCATCGCCGTGCGCAGTTCACCTTCGACGGCCGGCCGGTGGCGATCTGGGGGCCGAATGGCGCGGGCAAGACCTCGGTGCTTGAAGCCGTGTCGCTGCTGTCGCCGGGGCGCGGGCTGCGCCGGGCGGGCGCCGAGGAGCTGATCCGCCGGCAGGAGGCCGTGGGCTGGAAGATCCGCGCCGAGATCGGCGGTCAGGCGGTCGAGACCATGGCCCTGCCCGGCGCCTCGCGCGAGGTGACGATCGACGGCAAGGCCGCGCCGCAGCTGGCGCTTGGCCGGCTGATGCGGGTGCTGTGGCTCGTGCCCTCGATGGACCGGCTCTGGATCGAGGCGGCGGAGGGGCGGCGGCGGTTTCTCGACCGGATGACGCTTTCCTTCGATCCCTCCCATGCCGAGGCGGTGCTGGCCTATGAAAAGGCGATGCGCGAGCGCAACCGGCTGCTCAAGGACATGGTGACCGACGCGGGCTGGTATGGCGCGCTCGAGACGCGGATGGCCGAGGCCGCCGGGCGGATCAGCGCGGCGCGGACCGAGGCGCTGACCCGGATCGCGGCGGCGCAGGCGGGCGCGGCGACGGCCTTTCCGGCGGCGACGCTGACGCTGGTGAACGAGGGGCCGGCGGATCTGGCGGCGGCGCTGGCCTCGGGGCGGCGGCGTGACATGGCGGCGGGGCGCACGCTCGAGGGGCCGCACCGCGCCGATCTCGAGGCGATCTATGCCGAGAAGGCGATCCCCGCCGCGCAATGCTCGACCGGCGAGCAGAAGGCGCTTCTGATTTCGCTTCTTCTGGCCAATGCGCGGGCCGTTGCGGGCGCGCCTTGCGTGCTTTTGCTCGACGAGGTCGCGGCGCATCTGGACGCGGGCCGGCGCGCCGCGCTTTATGACGAGGTCTGCGCGCTCTCCGCGCAGGTGATGATGACCGGCACCGGGGCCGAGCTGTTCGACAGCCTCGGCACACGGGGTCAGGGCTGGCAGGTGACCGAGGCGGGGGGCACCTCGCAGGTCGAGGAGGTGCGATGAGCTATCCGGTGCAGCGCGTGACCCTGATCACGCTCGGTGTGCGCAACCTGACGAAGGCGCGCCGCTTCTACGAGGCGCTTGGCTGGCGCCCGGCCGAGGCGACGCAGGCGGTGGTGTTCTTCCGCATGCCGGGGATGGCGCTTGGCCTCTTCGGGCTGAAGGATCTGGCCGAGGATCAGGGCCGGCCCGAGGTGCCGCTGGGCACCGGCGCGATCACGCTGGCACAGAATTTCGCCACCGAGGCGGATGTGGACGCGGCCTTCGCGGCCGCGCTCGCGGCCGGAGCCGAGCCGGTGAAACCGCCCGCGCGCACCTTCTGGGGCGGCTATTCCGGCTATTGGGCCGACCTTGACGGCCATGTCTGGGAAGTGGCGCGAAACCCGTTCTGGCCGCTTGCGGAAGACGGCACGCTGGCGCTGCCGGACGGCACCGTCCTGCCCTGAAAACCCCGCTGACGCGTGACATTCCCCCGCCGAACTCCTATAAGTCCGCAACACTTGTCAGGATAGGCGCGCATGACCGAAAACAGCCCGAAGAAGTCCGACTACAGCGCGGAGTCCATCAAGGTTCTCAAGGGCCTGGAGGCCGTGCGCAAACGGCCGGGCATGTATATCGGCGACACCGACGACGGCTCGGGCCTGCATCACATGGTCTATGAGGTCGTGGACAACGGCATCGACGAGGCGCTCGCGGGCTATGCGAATTACGTCTCGGTGAAGATCCATGCCGACAGCTCGGTCTCGGTGCGCGACAACGGCCGCGGCATCCCGGTCGACATGCACCACGAAGAGGGCGTCTCGGCGGCCGAGGTCATCATGACTCAGCTGCACGCGGGCGGGAAGTTCAACAACACCGACGAGGGCGGCAACGCCTACAAGGTCTCGGGCGGGTTGCATGGCGTCGGCGTCTCGGTGGTGAACGCGCTGTCCGACTGGCTCGAACTCAAGGTCTGGCGCAACGACAAGGTCTATTTCGCCCGTTTCGAGAAGGGCGAATGCGTCGAGCATGTGCGCGAGATCGGCGATGCGCCGGGCGAGAAGGGCACCGAGGTGCGCTTCATGGCCTCGGCCAAGACGACCGATCCCGAGGGCACCTTCTCGAACCTCGACTACAGCTTCAAGACGCTGGAAACGCGGTTGCGGGAACTGGCCTTCCTGAACTCGGGCGTGCGTATCCTGCTCGAGGACGAGCGCCCGGCCGAGCCGCTGCATGTCGAGCTGCATTATGACGGCGGCGTCAAGGAATTCGTCAAATACCTCGACCGCTCGAAGAGCGCGCTGATCCCCGAGCCGATCTACATGGTGGGCGAGGTGCGCGGCATCGGCGTCGAGGTGGCGCTGTGGTGGAACGACGGCTACCACGAGACCGTGCTGCCCTTCACCAACAACATCCCGCAGCGCGACGGCGGCACGCACCTGGCCGGCCTGCGTGGCGCGCTCACCCGCACGCTGACGAAATACGCCCAGGACAGCGGCATCGCCAAGAAGGAGAAGATCGACTTCACCGGCGACGATGCCCGCGAGGGGCTGACCTGTGTCCTTTCGGTCAAGGTGCCCGACCCGAAATTCTCCAGCCAGACCAAGGACAAGCTCGTCTCCTCCGAGGTCCGGCCGGCGGTCGAGAACCTGGTGAACGAGAAGCTCGGCGAATGGTTCGAGGAACACCCGGGCGAGGCACGCCAGATCGTCGGCAAGATCGTCGAGGCGGCGCTTGCCCGCGAGGCGGCGCGCAAGGCGCGCGAACTCACCCGGCGCAAGACGGCGATGGACGTCGCCTCGCTGCCCGGCAAGCTCGCCGATTGCCAGTCGAAGGACCCCGCCGATTCCGAACTCTTCCTGGTCGAGGGGGATTCGGCCGGCGGCTCGGCCAAGCAGGGGCGCGAGCGCAAGAACCAGGCGGTGCTGCCGCTGCGCGGCAAGATCCTGAACGTCGAGCGCGCGCGCTTCGACCGGATGCTCGGCTCGGAGCAGATCGGCACGCTGATCACCGCGCTTGGCACCGGGATCGGGCGTGACGAGTTCAACATCGGCAAGCTGCGCTATCACAAGATCATCATCATGACGGATGCCGACGTCGACGGCGCCCACATCCGCACCCTGCTGCTGACCTTCTTCTTCCGGCAGATGCCGGAGCTGATCGAACACGGCTATCTCTACATCGCGCAGCCGCCGCTGTACAAAGTCGCGCGCGGCAAGTCCGAGGTCTATCTGAAGGACCAGGCGGCCTTCGAGGAGTTCCTGATCCATCAGGGCATCGAAGGCGCGCGGCTGCGGCTTGGCGACGGCCAGGAGATCATCGGCGCCGATCTCGAGCGCGTGGTCGAGGAGGCGCGGATGATCCGCCGCATCCTGCAGGCCTTCCCGACGCATTACCCGCAAAGCATCCTCGAACAGTCGGCGATCGCCGGCGCGCTGGTGCCGGGCCGGGTCGATGCCGATGCACAGGGCGTGGCGAATGCGGTGGCGACGCGGCTCGACCTTGTCGCGCTTGAATACGAGCGCGGCTGGAGCGGCCGTCCGACGCAGGACCACGGGCTGCGCTTCGCGCGCATGGTGCGCGGCGTCGAGGAGCACCGCACCCTCGACGGCACCGTGCTGCGCTCGGGCGAGGCGCGGCGGCTGGCGCAGCACACCGCGCTGCTGCAGGAGGTCTATGGCACGCCCGCGAAGCTGATCCGCAAGGACCGCGAGCAGCTGATCTATGGCCCGCTGGCGCTGTTGCAGGCGATCCTGTCCGAGGGCGAGAAGGGGCTGACGCTGCAGCGCTACAAGGGGCTGGGCGAGATGAACCCGGAACAGCTGTGGGAAACCACGCTCGACCCCTCGGCGCGCACCCTGCTGCAGGTGAAGATCGACGACGTGGCCGAGGCCGACGACATCTTCACCAAGCTGATGGGCGACGTGGTCGAGCCGCGCCGCGAATTCATCCAGCAAAACGCGCTCAACGTCGAGAACCTCGACTTCTGAGCCCCGATCGGGCGCCGGCAGATCCGGCGCCCGATCCCGCGCCCCGGGCCTTAACCCTGATGGGCGATCGTTTCCCCATTCTGTGCAATTCCCCCGTATTGTCCCCGCCGGGCCCCATTTGCGCCCGATTTCACACCGATGGATTGAGGGACCGAGAAACGTTCCCGAAGGGTGCACAATGGACCGCCTGACCGAAATGGAAGCCTTCGCCACTGTCGTCGATCAGGGCGGCTTCACCGATGCGGCGAAGAAGATGGGCATCTCCAAGTCTGCCGTGTCGAAGCACGTCTCGGCGCTCGAGGCGCGTCTTGGCGCAAGGCTTCTGAACCGCACCACCCGCCGCGTCTCGCCGACCGAGATCGGCCTTGCCTATTACGACCGCGCCCGGCGCGTGCTGAACGACGCGGGCGAGGCCGACGCGCTGGTCACCGCGATGCAGGTGGCGCCCTCGGGTCTGCTGCGGATTTCCGTTGCCACCGATTTCGGGGTGAACCTGCTCTCGCCGGTGCTGGGCGATTTCCTGCAGGAATACCCCGAGATCACCGTGAACATGGTGCTGACCAACCGCTATGTCGAGCTGATCTCGGAAGGCTTCGACATGGCGATCCGGGTGGGCGAGCTGGAAGACAGCACGCTGCGCGCGCGCAAGCTGACCGAAAGCTCGCGCCGGATGATCGCCGCGCCCTCCTATTTCCAGAAATACGGCCGGCCGCTGAAGATCGACGATCTGAACGAGCACAAGCTTCTGCATTATTCCAGCCAGTCGAACGGCAACGTCTGGAAGATCACCGCGCCCTCGGGCGAGCGGCGGCAGGTGCGCTCGGCCGGCTGGCTGACGGTGAACGACGGGCAGTCGCTGCTGCATGCCTGCATCGCCGGGCTCGGCATCGCCTATCTGCCCTCGTTCCTCTACGCCGACGCGATGAAACAGGGGCTGGTCGAGGAGGCGATCCCCGATCTGCCGATGGAGACGCTCGGCATCTATGCCGTCTATCCGCCCGGGCGCTTCACCCAACCCAAGGTGCGCGCCTTCATCGACTTCCTGGCCCAGACCTTCGCCGACAAGGGCCCCGACAACTGGTGAATTCCCTCGCGCGGCGCCACTCCGTCCGGCGCCGTCACTGGCGGGTCGAGGCCAGCACGGCTTCGACCCGTCTATTTTTGTCCCGCCCCTCGGGGGTGAGGCTGGTGGCGCGCGGCGCCAGCCATCCCGCGCCCTCGGCGCTCAGCTGCTCGGGCGCCACGCCGTAATCGGCGATCAGCCGCGCCCGCACCGATTCCGCCCGCCGCTTCGACAACGCGATATTCGCCTCGAGCCCACCGGTCGCATCGGTATGCCCGACAAGGACGATCACCGCCTCGGGCCGGGTCGACAGGTAATCGGCCAGCGCCTTGAGCGAGGTGAAATCCTCGGGGCCAAGATCGGTGGCACCGCTCTCGAAGATCAGGTCATCGAGGGCAACCGCCCCCTTCGCCTCGATCTGCGTGGCGAAATCCGAGGGCGCGATCGCCGGCGAGGGCGTCGGCGAGGCAAGCGGATTGTCGGGCGTGACCGGGCGCACGTCCTGCACCGTCATCGTCGTCAGATGCACGAAGCCCGATTCCGACGAGCGCGAGACGGTCAGCGCCAGCCAGTCGGTGCCCCGCCGCGCCGAGAGATAGCGGAAATCGCCCAGATCGACGTGCATCTCGGGCTCGGACAGCAGGTCGAGCTCATAGCGGAAGTCGAAGCCGCCGCAGGCCTCGGTCTCGCATTGATAGAGGATGGTATAGCCCGCCGCCTGGATCTGGTCGCGCAGGGGAGCGAGGATCTGCAGCGTCGTCTCCTGATCGGCGCGCAGCCGCCAGGCGGTGTCGGTGCGCGTGCCCTCGAGCGTGCTCGCCGGCCCCATGCCATCCTGCCAGGGACCGGTCAGCACCCGATAACTGGTGGCGGCATTGGTGGCCTCGGCCGAGACCGCCGCGCCCTCGGGCAGCGACAGCTCGAGCGGCGCGGCAAGAACGGGAGAGGCAAGCAGGGTGGCGCCAATCAGCGCCAGAACGGGCAGTCTCATGCGGCAGGCTCGCGGCGATAGTGGTAATTGCCGGCCGGCACCATGCCGAGCGCGGTATAAAGGGCAATCGCCGGCGCATTGGCGCTGCGCACGACCAGGGCGAAGGTCTCGGCGCCCTCGCCCCCGGCCCAGCGGACGGCTTCGGCCATGATCGCGCGGGCAAGGCCGCGACGGCGGAAGGCGGGCAGCACCTCGAGCGCGTGCAGCATCGCGACGCCGTCGTGGATCGCGACGAAACCCGCCCCCGCGACGCGGTCGGACGTGCGGCCCAGAACCGCGGCCTTCGGGCCCGCCGCGCGCTCGGCCACCGCCTGCCGCTCGGGGCCGATCTCGCCCTCGCTCCAGACCTCGCGGGTGATGGCGAGCGGCGGCCAATGCGCGAAGGCGGTGACCGGCGGCACGTCGGAGGGCAGCGCGGCAATCGGCGCGGTGAAGAGGGTGACCGGGTCGAAGAGTTCGAAGCCGCGCCCGGCCAGTGCCGCATCCAGCGCCGCCTCGCCCGGACGGACGATGAACTTCGGCGGCTGGCCAAGGGCGCGATGCGCGGCGACGGCGGCATCGATGTCGGCCTCGTCCAGCGGCACTTCAAGGCTTGCCGTGCTGACGCGCGAGCCGCCGCCCAGCCCCTCGCGCACCTTGAAACCGCCCGCAAGCCGGGTGCTGGCGGCGGGCCAGGTGGCGTCGATCACCTCGAAAAGATCGGTCATTGCCCCTCCGGGAAGGTGGCCTGCAGCGCGGCGAAGGCCCCTTCGAGCGCCGCGGGAACGGTCGAGCGCACCACGAGGTTGGTGCCATAACGCCCCTCGGTGACGAAGGGATAGGAACCGAAGCTCGCCTCGGGATGCGCCGCGGCAAGCGCGCGCAGCGCGTCGGCGATCGTCGCCTCGGGCACCATCAGCTGCAGGCTGCGGCTGAGGAGCGGCGCGCCGCCGGTGAGCCGCGGCAGAAGCCCCGCCACCATCGCCTGGAAGATGTTCGGCACCCCCGCCATCACGTGGCAGTTCTCGACCGAGAAGCCCGGCGCCGCCGAGACCGGGTTGTCGATCAGCGCCGCCCCCTCGGGGATGCGTGCCATGCGCAGACGCGCCTCGGTGAACTCGAGGCCGCGGGCGGCGTAATGGGCGGCCAGGATCGCCCGGGCATCCTCGCGCACGCCGATGGTGCGGCCAAAGGCATCGGCGACGGCATCGGCGGTGATGTCGTCATGCGTCGGCCCGATGCCGCCCGAGGTGAAGAGCTGGTCATGCGCCGCCGAGAGCTCGCGCACCGCGGCGACGATGGTGGCGTGGTCGTCGCCGATGACGCGGATCTGGCGCAGGTCGATGCCCACCTTGACCAGCTCCTGCGCGAGGAACCAGGCGTTGCCCTCGCGGGTGCGGCCGGTGAGGATCTCGTCGCCGATGATCAGGATGGCAGCGGTCGGATTGGGCATGTCGGGCCTCCTTTTGCGCAAATGTATAGGCCCGCGCCCGGTGCCGGAAAAGCCCGGCTCTGGCCAAGCCATGCTTTTGTGACTATCTAGGGGGCCAACAAGCAGGAGAAGATCAGTGGAAGAGAGTCGGGGCCGCGTCACCAAGGACGGGATTCGCATCTACAACACCACCAGCGATTTCGATGGCATCCGCGCCGCCTGCCAGGTCACCGCACAGATCCTCGACGAGGTCGCCGACCTCGTGAAGCCGGGCGTGACCACGGCAGAGCTCGATGATTTCATCCGCAACCGCCTTGTCGAGCTCGGCGCCACCTCGGCGACGATCGGCTATCGGGGCTACAAGCACGCCTCGTGCATCTCGGTGAACCATGTCGTGTGCCATGGCATCCCCTCGGACAAGGTGCTGCACGACGGCGACATCCTGAACATCGACGTCACCGTCATCCTCGACGGCTGGTTCGGCGACAGCTCGCGGATGTATGTCGCGGGCAATCTCAGCCGCAAGGCCGAGCGGCTGATCGACGTCACCCATGAATCGCTGATGATCGGCATCGAGCAGGTGAAGCCCGGCAACACCTTCGGCGACATCGGCCATGCGATCCAGACCTATGTCGAGGGCAACCGGATGAGCGTGGTGCGCGACTTCTGCGGCCACGGCGTCGGCCGCGTGTTCCATGCCCCGCCGAACGTGCTGCATTACGGCCGCGCGGGCTCGGGCCCGGTGCTGGAAGAGGGGATGATCTTCACCATCGAGCCGATGGTGAACCTTGGCCGCTATGAAACCAAGGTGCTGGCCGACGACTGGACCGCGGTGACCCGCGACAAGTCGCTGTCGGCGCAGTTCGAGCATTGCGTGGGCGTGACCGCCGACGGCTGCGAGATCTTCACGCTGTCGCCCGCGAACCGCTTCCATCCGACCTGGCGCTGAGCCGGGGGAAGCGCCGGGGGCCCTGCCCCCGGCCCCCCGGGGTATTTTCGCCAAGAAAACGCCGAAGGCTCAGAGCCCGATCAGGGCCGGCACCTGCGCCATGTCGGTGAAGATCTCTGCCCCCGCCGCCGCAAGCCGCGGGTTCTCTCCCTGCGGCGCATAGCCGAGGCAGCGCATGCCAGCGGCCTTCGCCGCGCGTGC
This sequence comes from Paenirhodobacter sp. YD-8, assembly GCF_056590935.1. NCBI lineage: Bacteria > Pseudomonadati > Pseudomonadota > Alphaproteobacteria > Rhodobacterales > Paenirhodobacter > Paenirhodobacter sp. YD-8. The sequence goes on from NZ_CM152649.1 coordinate 11,276, forward strand.
GCCGGTCGCGCTGTCCTCGATCACCACGCAGCGCGCCGGATCGGCGCCAAGCGCGCGGGCGGCGTGCAGGTAAAGATCTGGCGCGGGTTTCGGGCAGCCCAGATCCTGCCCCGAGAACAGCAGCCCCTCGAGCCGGGCACGGATCTTCGGATGCTGGCCCAGCGTCGCCTCCATCTTCGCGCCGCGCCCGTTCGAGCCGACGGCGAAGGGAATCCCCTCGGCGTCGAGCCGGGCGAGCAGCGCGGCCACCCCCGGCATCAGCGGCGTGCCGGCGCGCAGCCGGGCGTAGAGCCGCGGGTAATAGCTGTCGACCCAATCGGCGGGCAGCGTCGCGCCAAGCGCCCGGCCCTGCTCGGCCACGCCCTCGATGGTGCCGCCGATGAACAGATCCTCGAGCGCCGGGATCTCCATCGGCAGCCCGTGCGCGGCAAAGTCCGACTGGATCAGGGCGAAGGTGGCGGGCTCGCTGTCGACGAGCACGCCGTCGCAGTCGAAAAGAACAGCCTGAGGTTTCATGCGGGCATCCGGGCAAGGGTGACAAGGGTATCGCCATAGCGACGCTGGTCGATCTGTTCGAGCGGCGCGGGCACGGTGGGGGAAACGCTTTCCTCCCACACGATCATCGCGCCCGGGGCGATCCAGCCATTCGCGAGACAGGAGGCCACCGCCTTCTCGCCCAGCCCCATACCATAGGGCGGATCGAGGAAGACAAGGTCATAGCCCGCGCCACGGCACGGGCCCATGGCGGTGGCGTCGCGGCGCCAGACATCGGTGACGCCCATCGCCCGCATCAGCTCGATGTTGCGGCGCAGAAGCGCGCGCGCCGCGGTGCCGTCGTCGACGAAGGCCACGCGCGCCGCGCCGCGCGACAGCGCCTCGAGGCCAAGCGCGCCGGTGCCGGCGAAGAGGTCGAGCACCCGCGCGCCGGGCACCGGGTTGCCGTGCGTGCCGTTGATCAGAAGGTTGAAGATCGACTCGCGCACGCGGTCGGTCGTCGGGCGCAGATGCGCCTGCGCATCGCCCTCGCCCACATCGGCGAGCTTCAGGCCACGGCGGTCTCCCCCGATGATCCTCATTTCATCAGCGCCTTCAGGTCGGTTTCGGTGGCGATCTGTTCGGGGGTCACGGGCTTGCCCGCCTCGATCAACCGCTTGCCGATCATGTAGGCCCGGGCGTCGTTCAGCGCGTCGACGGCGAGCAGAGTCTCGCCGCGGAAATACCAGAACGAGGCGCCCTCGCCCTGCCGCGTCACCACCCGGTCATAGCCGGTGTTGAGCCCGGCGATCTGCAGCTTGGCATCGAACTGGTCGGACCAGAACCAGGGCCTGGGCGCATAGGCCTTGCCGGCGCCGAGCATGTTCTCGGCCACCAGCTCGCCCATGTCGATGGCGTTGCCGACGCTTTCCATCCGCAACCGGGCGCCCATCCAGGGGAAGGCGGCGCAATCGCCCGCGGCCCAGATCGACGGGTCGTCTGTGCGGCCCGTCGCATCGACGGCGATGCCGTTCTCGACCTTCAGTCCCGCCGCCGCGGCCAGCCCGGTCTCGGGCGTGACGCCGATGCCGGTGATGACGAAATCGGCGTCGATGACCCGGCCGTCGGCCAGCTCGGCGCCGGTGACGCGGGTCTCGCCGGTCAGCCGCTTCAGCCCGATCCCCTCGAGGATGGTGACGCCATGGGCGACATGCAGGGCGCGGATGGCGTCGGCGGTCTCGGCGCAGGCGACGCGGCCGAGAATGCGCGGCGCCGCCTCGATCAGCGTCACGCTCAGCCCGAGTTTCGAGGCGACCGCCGCGGCCTCGAGCCCGATATAGCCGCCGCCGATCACCACGAGGCGGCGGCCGGCGCGGAATTCGGGCTCCATCGCGTCGACATCGGCAAGGGTGCGCACGGTATAGACGCCGGGCAGCTCGCCGCCGATCGCCGCGGGCAGGCGGCGCGGCGGGGCGCCGGTGCACAGCGCCAGCTGGTCATAGGCGAACACCTCGCCCGCCGCCGTCACCGTCTTCGCGGCGCGGTCGATCGCCTCGACCCGCAGCCCGGTGCGCAAGGTGATGTCATTGGCCGCCCACCAGTCATTGCCGCGCAGCGTCAGCCGGTCAAGCGGCATCTGGCCCAGAAGATAGCCCTTCGACAGCGGCGGGCGCTGATAGGGCGCGACCGGCTCCGCGCCAAGGATCGTCACCGCGCCGACATAGCCCAGCCCCCGCAATTTTGCCGCCATCGACGCCGCCGCCTGGCCGCCCCCGACAATCACGATCCCCGCCATCATCTCACCTCTGGTCCCGTTGCGCGCCGACCCTATATCCTCGGGGCAACGACATGCAACGCGAGAGGGACGACATGACTGTAACGGTTGGGGACGTGCTTCCCGGCGCCACGCTGCTGGTTCTGGGAGACAACGGCCCCGAGGCGGTGAGCCTCGGTGCCAAGATGAAGGGGCGCAAGGTGGTGATCTTTGCCGTGCCCGGCGCCTATACCGGCGTGTGCACCACCGCCCATGTGCCGAGCTTCATCCGCACCAAGGACAAGTTCGCCGCGAAGGGCGTCGACGAGATCATCTGCATCTCGGTCAACGACCCCTTCGTGATGAAGGCCTGGGGCGATGCGACCGGCGCGAATGCGGCCGGGATCTCGATGCTCGCCGATGCGGAATCGGCCTTCACCACCGCAATCGGGATGGATTTCTCGGCCCCGCCCGCCGGTCTCATCAACCGTTCGGCCCGCTATGCGATGCTGGTCGAGGATGGCGTGGTGAAGATCCTGCACCGCGAGGAATCGCCCGGCACCTGCGAGATCTCCGCGGGCGAGGGTCTGCTCGCCGCGATGTGACGATCCGGGGGCGCCGCGTGGCGCCCCTCAGCCTTCGGGCGGGGGCTCCGGGGCCACTGCCGCGGCCTTTTCCGCGCACAGGCAGGCGATCGGGCGCGCGAGATCGAGGACGATCTCGGCCTCGGTCTCGATCGCGTCGAGACAATTCGCCAGCTCGGTGTCCAGCACGCTCAGCCCGCCGCAGGAATGGGTGGTCAGGCGGATGTCCACCACGTTGTAGCTGTTGCGCCAGTCCGGGTGGTGATCCATCTTCTCGGCCTCGAGCGCGACGCGCGCCATGAACCCCCAAGCCTGCGAGAAGCTGCGGAACTTCCAGACCTTGCGCAGCGCGTCCCCCTCGGGGGCGGCACGCCAGCCCGTCGCCTCGAGCGCGGGCAGCAGGGCGGCGCGTTCTTCCTCGCTCAGGATCTCGGCCATTCTCGGTCCTCCGTGCTGTTCGCCCCATCCTTGCACATCGGGGCGCCCGGCCAAAGCCCGCGGTTCACTCCTCGGTGCGGAAGGGGCCAAGTGCGGCCAGCGCCTCGATTTCTGCGGCGATGGCGGGGCGTTCGTCCCCGAGATAATCGCCGACGGCCCGGCGCAGCCCCGGGTGGGTCAGAAGATGCACGGAATGCGTGGTCACCGGCATGTAGCCGCGCGCCAGCTTGTGCTCGCCCTGCGCGCCGGCCTCGACGCGATCCAGGCCATGGGCAATCGCCCAGTCGACGGCCTGATGATAGCACAGTTCGAAATGCAGGAAGGCGTGATCCTCGAGACAGCCCCAATAGCGGCCGAAGAGCGCCTCACGGCCGATCAGGTTCAGCGCCCCGGCGACGGGAATGCCATCGCGCTCGGCCAGCACCAGAAGCACCTCGTCGCGCAGCGCGTGCAGGGCGTCGAAGAAGGCGCGGGTCAGGTAGGGCCGGCCCCATTTCCGCCCGCCGGTGTCCTGATAGAAGGCCCACATCGCTGCCCAGTGCTCGGGCCCGATCGCATCGCCGGTCAGCGCCCGGATGGTGCCGCCGAACCCCTGCGCCCGCTCGCGCTCCTTGCGCAGCGCCTTGCGCTTGCGCGAGGCGAGATCGGCGAGGAAATCGTCAAAGCTGCCATAGCCGCGGTTGGTCCAGTGGAACTGCATGCCAATGCGGTGCAGCCAGCCCGCCCCGGTCGCCGCCGTCACCTCGTCTTCGGTGCAGAAGGTGAGGTGGACGGAGGAGAGCCCCGCGCCCTCGGCCACCTCGGCCATCGCCTGCAACAGCGCGGCGCGGCCCGCAGCCTCGTGCCCCGGGCGGGTCAGCAGGCGACGGCCGGTGACCGGGGTGAAGGGCACCGCGGCCTGAAGTTTCGGGTAATAGCGCCCGCCCGCGCGCTCGAAGGCCTCGGCCCAGCCGTGGTCGAAGACATATTCGCCCTGCGAATGGCTTTTCAGATAGAGCGGCGCGACGGCGATCACCTGCCCCGCTTGCCGCGCCACCATCGGCCGCGGCATCCAGCCGGTGCCCTCGCCGACCGAGCCCGAGGTCTCGAGCGCGGTCAGGAAGCGATGCGTGGTGAACGGATCAAGCGGGCGCCCGCCGTCCTGCGCCTCGGGACAGGCGCAGGCGTTCCAGTCGGTTTCCGAAATCTCGGAAACTCCGGAAAGAATCGAAACTTCGACGGCCGCGCTCATCTGCCCCCTCGGGAAACCTGCCCCGATGGTGGCGCGCCGCGACGCGGCGTCAAGCCGGGATCGGCGCCGGATAGCCCTCGAAGGTGATGTTCTGCGCGATCTTGCGCGCCGTGGCCTCGGCCTCGGGCGAGCGGATCGTCCAGCACAGGATGGCCGCGCCCTGCGCCTTCAGGGCCGCGACCCGTGGCGTGTCCAGCGCCGCCGCCTCGTGCGAAATGAAGCACGCGCCGACGCGGTCGTAATCGGGGATCTCGCGCAGGCTGTCGCGCACCGCGGCGGGCAGCAGAGGCCAGTCCTCGGCGGTATAGGCCGAAGTCGTCAGCCCCACCGCCACATCGGGTGCCGCGGCACGGAAGGCCGCGATGGCGTTCGGGTTGAAAGACATCACCGCGACCGGCCCGGCATAGGCCGCGATCTGCGCCGCCGCCGCGCGTTCGAGCGCACCGTCGGTGCCGCCCATGGCGCCGTGCTGGTCCTTGATCTCGATCAGCAGCGGCACCCGGCCGGCGACGAGGGCCAGAAGCTCTGCGAGCGTCGGGATCCCCTCGTCACCGCCCAGAAGCGGCATCGCGGCCAGCTCGGCCGCGGTGAAGCCGCCGATCCGGCCGGCCACGCCGGTCAGCCGGCGCAGGTCGTAATCGTGAAACACCATCGGCACGCCATCGGCCGAGGGCTGCAGATCGCATTCGATCGCATAGCCCGCGGCAATCGCGGCGCGCGCGGCGGCCAGACTGTTCTCGGGGCGGCCGGCGGCGCGGTCGTGATAGCCGCGATGCGCGACCGGCAGGCGCAGGAAATCGGGGGACAGCATCATGCGACCTCGAAGATCGCCTCGATCTCGACGGCGACGCCCAGCGGCAGCGAGGGCGCAGCGACGGCCGAGCGGGCATGGCGCCCGATCTCGCCGAAGACCTCGACCATCAGGTCCGAGGCGCCATTCACCACCTTCGGCTGGTCGGTGAACTCGGGCGTCGAGTTGACGAAGCCCACGAGCTTGACGACCCGCGTCACCCGGTCGAGATCGCCCAGCGCGGCGCGCGCCTGCGCCAGCAGCGCAAGCCCGCAGCGGCGGGCGGCGGCGGCGCCTTCCTCGATGCTCAGATCGGCGCCGAGACGACCGGTGATCAGCCCCGTCGCATCCGACGAGATCTGCCCCGAGACGAAGAGCTGGTTGCCCGTGCGCACGAAGGGCACGTAATTCGCGGCCGGCGCGGGGGCCGGCGGCAGCTCGAGTCCAAGCTCGGCAAGACGCGTTTCGATCAGGCTCATGATTCCCTCCATGTCCGGCGCGACGCTAGGATCTCGCCGCCCGGGGCTCAAGCGCTTTTGCCGACGAAAGAGGCTGTGAAATGCGCCACAACGCGCTAGATCAGGGGCAGCCGGCGGCACAGGCCGGCGCCGTCGAAAGGGGATGCGATGCGCGAGAGCCACCAGATCGAAGCCGCCGTCAGCCGGGCCGAAGAGGCAAGCCCGATGCCCGACCCGGTCGATCCGCGGCAATTCCGCGACGCGCTTGGCCGGTTCGCCACCGGGGTCACCGTCATCACCACCTGCGAGGCCGATGGCGCCGCGCCGGTGGGGATCACCGCGAACAGCTTCGCCTCGGTCTCGCTCGATCCGGCGCTGGTGCTGTGGTCGGCGGCGCGTTCCTCGATGCGGCACCGGCATTTCTCGGTCGCGCAGGCCTTCGCGGTGCATGTGCTGGGCTTCGGCCAGCAGAGCCTCGCACAGCGCTTCACCGGCAAGGGCGAAGGCTTCGCGGGGCTCGACCACCGGCAGAACGCCGAAGGCGTGCCGGTCTTCGACGACGTGCTCGCCCGGTTCGAATGCCGCACCGAGGCGACGCATGAGGGCGGCGATCACACCATCATCATCGGTCGGGTGATCCGCTTTGCGCTGTGTGGCGAGGGCGATCCGCTGGTCTTCGCCGGCGGTCGCTACGGCCGGTTCGAACCGAGCTGAGCGGGGCCGCGCCCTTCAGCGATACCGCGTGCGGTCGCTTTCGGTGATCTCGCGGATCACCCGCGCGGGGTTGCCGGCGCAGATGACATTCGGGGGAACATCCCCGCGCACCACCGATCCGGCGGCGATGACGCTGCCCGCGCCGATCGTCGCCCCGGGCAGGATCGAGACGCCGGCACCGATCCAGACATCGTCGCCGATCGTCACCGGCCGCGCATATTCCAGCCCCATGGCGCGCTGCTCGGCGTCGAGCGGGTGACCCGCGGTGTAGATGCCGACATTCGGCGCGATGAAGCAGTTGCGCCCGATCGTGACCTTCGCTCCATCCAGGATGACGAGGTTCACGTTGGCATAGAAATTCTCGCCGATCTCGATGTTGAAACCATAGTCGCAGTGGAAGGCGCCGTCGAAGGTGAAGGCCTCCCCGGTGCGGCCGAGCAGGCGCCTGAACAGCACATGGCGCCGCATCTCCTCATCGGGGTGCAGCCCGTTGAGCTCGAACAGAAGCCGCTTCGCCGCGCGACGCTTCTCCACAAGGCCCGGGTCGTGGTTCGCGTCGTAAAGCAAGCCGGCCGCGGCTTTTTCCATCTCGTCCAAGGCGGCGTTCCCTAGTCGAGCCGGGCGATCTGTTCGGCCAGCTGCGCCACCGCCTGCGACTGCGCCGCGGCGATCGCGGCCGGCCCCTCGCCCGCAAGCGGCACGCTCAGGTCGAAGCGGCGCACGATGTCGCGGCCCTCGGCCATCGCCGGGGTGACGTAATAGCTGCCGGTCAGCCGCACCACGCCGTCGGCCTGCGCCATGAACTGCTCGACCCGCACCTCGATGCGGCGCTGCGGCCCGTCGGCCAGCGGCCAGGGCTCGGCGATCACCCGCGCCCCGGAAAGCGCCGAGATCTGCCGCGCCAGCGCCAGCGTCACCGCTCGCGGCGGATCGTCGGCCCAGATCGTCTTCGGCGTCGAATGCAGCGCGCCATCCGCCCCCTGCCAGGCAATCTCCTGCCCCGAGGCATATTGCGGCAAGGACACCTCGCGCAGCTCGGCCATGCCGAGCCGGTCGGGCAGGCGCTGCGTCGCCGCCGGCGGGTCGATGGTGTAGCGCGCGGTCTTTTCCGGGTTCGAACAGGCGGCAAGCGCCGCGACGGTGGCAAGGAGAAGGAGACGGGTCATGGCACTCTCCGGTCAGCGGCCCAGGATGAAGGCGCGCGGGTTTCGTTCGATCATCCGCGCGAGCGAGCCGAAGGCCGCGGTGGCGCGGCGCAGCTCGCTCAGCGTGCTGACCATCTCGGAATTGAAGGTCGAGCGGTCGCCATAGGCGGCCACCAACCCCTGGGCCTGGGTGACGAGCGCGTCAAGCTTTGCCGTCAGCTCGGGCAGCTTGCCCGAAGCGTCGGAGATCGCGCTCGCGGCATCCTGCGTCGCGACCAGCGTGCCGTTCAGCTTCTCGGCCGCCCCGCCCGCGCGCAGCTCCTCGAGCAGACCGGCGGTCTGTTCGAGCGTGTCGGAGAGCGCCTTCGGCAGCCGCTCGGCATCCTTGGTGCCCAGCATGCCGCGGAGATCGGCGATCAGCCCGTCGACGTTCTTGCCGATATCCTCGAGCGGCATCGCCGCCACCGCCTGCGCCGCCTTGTCGGCGGAATCGAGCGTCTCGTGCAGCCCGTCGATCTCGGTCAGGAAGCTCGAGGCCGCCTCGGACACGCCGTCGATCGCGGTGATCGTCTTGTTCGCCGCGTCCTGCTTGTTCAGCTCGCCGACAAGGGTCTGCATCTCGGTCAGCAAGCCCGAGAGGTTCCCCGGAACCGCCCGCGTGTCCTGGCTTTCGGCGATCGCCGAGACCGAATCGAGCGTGCGGATCGCCGAGGCCATCAGCTCCTCGATCGGCAGCTTGTTGATCCGGCCGAAGACATCCTTGGCCGAGGCAGCAAGGTCGTTTTGCGCCGCGGGGGCCGTGGGGATCGTCGGGAAGGGTTTCGCGTCGAGCCCCATCTTCGCCACCGGCAGGTCGGGAATATCGGCAAGCTCGATCACCAGCGTCGTGCCCAGAAGCCCGGTGCCGGCGATGCGGGCGCGCAGCCCGGCCTCGACCTCGGTCTCGAGGAACTCGGTGACGATCTGCGTGTCGGTGTCGCGCGCCAGACCAAGCCGCTCGGGCGAGAGCGCGATCACCACCTGCTGCTGAGCATAGCGGGTGCCGGTGGAATCGGTCTGCACCTTGACCGAGACATCGGTGACCTCGCCCGCCTCGACGCCGCGGAACTGCACCTTCGAGCCGCGCGACAGCCCGCTGATCGCGTCGTCGAACAGCAGCGTGTAGCGCGGCGGATCGACCAGCTCGGCGCCGAAGATCGAGGCCTTCGCCTCTTCCGCGCTCGGATAGAGACGGAAGGCGTGGCCGTTCTCGACCAGGCCGCCACCGGTCGAGAGGGTGTCGAACTCGACCCCGCCCTGCACCAGCGTGGCGAGCGAGCGCATGTCGAGGCTGACCCCCGAGGCCCCGAGCGAGACCGAGATCCCCGAGGTGTCCCAGAACCGGGTGGTGGTGCTCAGCCGCTTGTCATGCGGTGCCTCGATATAGGCGTCGACGGTGACGCCCGAGTCGCCCTCGTTCAGCCGCAGGTTCTGGATCCGGCCGACGGTGACGCCGCGAAACAGCACCGGCGCCCCCTCGGCGATGCCGCCCGCATCGTCGGCGCGCAGCTCGACCACCGTGCCCTTGGTCGGGTCGGGGGCGACGGGCGGGCGGTCGAGCCCGGTGAAGAGGGTCTTGTGCCCCTTCGGCGTCGCGTCCCACCAGCCCTCGATGAAGGCGCCCGACAGCACCGTGTCGAGCCGCGAGATCCCCTGCGTGGTGACCTCGGGGCGCACCACCCAGAAGCGCGCCTCGTCGTCGATGTATTGCGCGACGTCCTTGTTCACCCGCACGCCGACGCGCACCGAGGTGAGGTCGGGGCTGAAGCCCACGCTCTCGACCTTGCCGACATCGACCTCGCGGAATTTCAGCGGCGTCTCGCCGGGCACGATGCCGGTCGCGTCGGCGAAGTCGATCTCGATCAGCATGCCGCGGTCGGCATAGGTCTTCCAGGCGATGCCGAGGGTGATCGCCAGCGCCAGAAGCGGCACCAGCCAGACCACCGAGAGCCGGGTCCAGATCGGGTTCGGCGCGGGTTCGGTCTTCAGCGCGGCGGGCTGCGGGTCAGTCGTCATGGGTCACTCGTTCTCCGTGGGGCCGCGCCAGATCAGCCGGGGGTCGAAGCTTTGCGCCGAGAGCATGGTGAAGGCAACCGAAAGCGCGAAGGCCGCGGCGGCCGGCCCCGGATGGATCGAGGCGACGAAGCCGAGCTGCACCAGCGCCGACAGAACCGCCACCACGAAGACGTCGATCATCGACCAGCGGCCGATGAACTCGACCACCTCGTAGAGCAGCAGATGGCGGTGACTGCCGGCCCGCCGCTCGGTGCCGACGGACAGGGCAAGATAGGCGATGGCGAGGAATTTCGAGATCGGGATCAGGATCGAGGCAAGGAAGATGATCCCCGCCACGCCCCAGCTGCCGTGCTGCGCCAGCTCGACCGCGCCGCCGAGGATGGTGTTCTGCTGATGCCCGGTGAGCGTCGCGGTCAGCAGCATCGGATAGAGGTTCGCCGGAATGTAGAAGATCAGCCCCGCCGCCCACCAGGCCCAGACCGGTTGCAGGCTTGCGGTGCTGACCGGGTGCAGATGCGCGCCACAGCGGCCGCAGCGCGCCGTGCCCGCGGGCCAGACCCGGCCGCAGCTGGTGCAGCCGGTCAACCCGGCATCGGTCGCGGTGAGGAAGGGGGGATGGTCGGTCATCGGCCGATCGCCTCCCAGATCGTCCACTTGCTCATGAAGGCGGTCTTCAGCACGGTGACCACGATCAGCGTGCAAAAGGCCCAGAACGCGGGGCCGAAGGAAATCTCGGCGAGCCCCGCCACCTTCACCAGCGCGACGCCGGTGCCGATGACGAAGATCTCGGCCATCGACCAGGGCTGCAGCTCCTCGGCGAAGCGAAAGGCGAAGGCGGCGTGGCGAAACGGCGGACGGCCGTTCGCCAGCGGCCAGAGCGTGTAGATCAGCGCGGTGAAACGGGCGACGGGCAGCAGCACGATCGCCAGCAGCACGGCAAGCGACAGCGGCGCGAGCCAGCCGTCCGAGAACGCCATCGCCGCCTCGAAGACCGAGCTTTCATGCGACAGCCCGTGCGAGGAGATGCCGAGGAAGGGGAAGAACACCGCCGCCACCATCAGGATCATCGCGGTGAAGGACAGCGCCACGACATGCAGGAAGGACCGGGTCCGCGGGGTGATCAGCAATGTGCCGCAGCGCGCGCAGGCGGCGCGCTCGGTCTCGGCCAGCGCATGGCTGCGATGCAGCGTATCGCAGCGCGGGCAGGCGATCAGCGCGTCTATGGTCTCGGGCGGCACGGACATGCCCCGAACATAGTCTCCCCCCGCCGCGCCGCAAGTCGCGCGCGACCGCCGGCGGATTTTTCCCGTTAAGGGCACATTAATGCCGCGCTGCTAGGCCTGCCGGAGGAGCAGGCGGGGGGCACCGATGAGCATGCGCGACAACGCCGTCCCGGTGATCATCAAGCGCAAGAAGGTGGTGCGCGGCGGCGGCGGGCACGGCGGCGCTTGGAAGGTGGCCTATGCCGACTTCGTCACCGCGATGATGGCCTTCTTCCTGGTGATGTGGCTGCTGAACGCGACCACGGAGAAACAGCGCAAGGGGCTGGCCGACTACTTCAATCCGACGGTGCCGATCAACCGGGTCTCGGGCGGGGGCGACGGCGCCTTCGGCGGCGATTCGGTGTTCTCGGACCGGCAGATGGCGCAGAACGGCACCGGCGCCTCCGAACAGCGGCCGACGACCGTGCAGCAGGCGCAGGGCGCTGGCGGCGCGGACGTCGCCGACGGCTCGCAGGACCAGCAGCAATTCGCGCAGATGGCGCGCGATGTCGATTCGGCCCTGCAGGGGCTGGGCGGCGAGTCGATGGCGACGCAGAACCTGGCGCGGCACATCGTGACGCGGGTGACGGACGAGGGGCTGATCGTCGAGTTCTTCGATCTCGACGGGGCGCCGCTGTTCACCGGCGACAGCGCCACGCCCGAACCCGTTCTGGGCGAGATCGCGGCGGTGCTGGCGAAGGTCTTCGGCCTGGTCACCAACAAGGTCGCGCTGAACGGCCATGTGCATGCCTATCCCGCGATGCTGCGCGAGAACCCGGTGTGGGACCTGTCGCTGGCCCGGGCGCAGGCGATGCGCGCGCAGCTCGAGCAGAAGGGATTCGACCGGCAGCGGATCCAGCGGGTGACCGGCTATGCCGACCGCGCCCCGGCGACCGAGCCGCCGATGGCGGCCCGCAACAACCGGCTCGAACTGATCCTGCTGCGCGAGCAGCACTAGAAAAGCGGGAAAATCGGCCATGTTAGGCGGCTGTTAACACGGCCTGCCGCAGAGTTCCGGCTGATCGAAGGACGCAGCAGCAGAAAGGCGCTTTCATGTCCATTTCCTCTTCGCTCAATGCGGGTGTGGCCGGCCTTGCGGCCAATGCGACCCGACTCGCGACGATCTCCGACAACATCGCCAATTCCGGCACCTATGGGTACAAGCGCGCCACCACCGATTTCGAAAGCATGGTTCTCGCGCAGACCCGCAATTCGGGCACCTATTCCGCCGGCGGCGTCCGCGCCTCGACCGGGCGGCTGATCGACGAGCGCGGCTCGATCGTCTCCACCGCCAACGCGACCGATCTCGCGGTGTCCGGCCGTGGCTTCCTCCCCGTTGCCAGCGCCGCGACCTATGACAAGACGCAGGGCGAACAGCCGCTGATGATGACCACCACGGGGTCGTTCCACACCGACAGCGACGGCGTGCTGCGCACCGATTCTGGGCTTGTGCTGCTGGGCTGGCCGGCGAATGCCGACGGCTCGATCCCGACGATGCCGCGCGACACCGTCGGCGGCCTCGTTCCGGTGGTGATCAACGCCAACCAGACCGCGGGCGACCCGACCACGGCGATGAACCTCGGGGTAAATCTGCCCTCCTCGGAAACCGGCGCGGGCAGCAGCGGCGATGCGCTGCCGCTCTCGGTCGAGTATTTCGGGAACCTCGGGAATTCGGAATCGCTCGACATCACCTTCACGCCCACGGTGCCGGCGAGCGGCTCCTCGAACGAATGGACGATGGTGATCCGCGATTCGGCGACGATCGACGATCCGGCCACCGCCGCGGACGAAAGCATCATGGGCGAGTATACGCTGGTCTTCGACAACACCAGCGTGAACGGCGGCACGCTCGCCTCGGTCTCGACGCTGTCGGGCGGCACCTATGACCCCGCGACCGGCACCGTGAGCCTCGGCGTGGCCGAGGGGCTGCAGAACATCACCCTGACGATCGGCAAGATCGGCGATGCCAACGGTCTGACGCAGCTCGCCACCGATTTCGCGCCGACCTCGATCACCAAGGACGGCTCGCCGGTCGGCAATCTGACCGCGGTCGAGATCGACGACGCGGGCTTCATCAAGGCCACCTACGACACCGGCTTCATCCGGACGGTCTATCAGATCCCGCTGGTCGACGTGCCGAATCCGAACGGGCTCAGCGCGCTCGACAACCAGACCTTTCAGGTCTCGCCGACCTCCGGCTCGTTCTTCCTGTGGGATGCCGGCGACGGCCCGACGGGCACGATCGAGGGCTATGCGCGCGAGGGCTCGGCCGTCGACGTGGCGCAGGAGCTGACCAACCTGATCCAGACCCAGCGCGCCTACTCCTCGAACGCCAAGGTCATCCAGACCGTGGACGAGATGTTGCAGGAGACGACGAACATCAAGCGCTGAAGCCCGTAAGCGGGAGACGATCTCATGAGCATCTCATCGGCCTTCAACAACGCCACCTCCGGGCTGACGGCCACGTCGCGGATGGCAGAGGTCGTCTCCTCGAACATCGCGAATGCGCTGACCGATGGCTATGCGCGGCGCGAGGTCGGGCTCTCCGCCCGCACCGGCGGCGGGGTGAGCATCGACAGCGTGTCGCGCGCGGTCAGCGAGTCGCTGCAGCAAAACCTGCGTCTTGCCGGCGCCGCAGCCGGCAATGCCGAAACCCGGACCAGCTTTCTGCAGCGCTTCGAGGATCAGCTTGGCACGCCCGGCGAGAGCGGGTCGCTCTCGACCGCCTTTTCCGATCTCGAGACCTCGCTGATCGCGGCCTCGAGTCAACCCGACAGCACCGCCCGGCTGACCGCCGCCGCCACCGCGGCCGGCACGCTCGCCGACAAGCTCAACGCGGTTTCCGCCGATCTGCAGCACAGCCGGCTGGAGGCCGACCGCTCGATCGCGACGCAGGTCGACACCCTGAACGCGGCGCTGCAACAGGTTGCCGATCTGAACCGGACGATCACCGGCGAGCTGGCGAACGGGCGCGATGCGAACGGCCTGATCGACACGCGTCAGGCCCTGATCGCCAAGATCGGCGAGATCGTGCCCTTGCGCAGCGCCCCCCATCAGGGCGGGCAGGTGACGCTTTACACCACCGGCGGGGCGCTTTTGCTTGACGGGACCTCGACGGTCGAGATCGGCTTCACCCCGGTCGGGGCGATGACCGCGGACATGACCCTGGCGGGCGGCGCGCTCTCCGGTCTGACGATCAACGGCCAGCCGATCGCGTCGACGGATGACGGCGTGCTGGGCGGCGGCACGCTCGGCGCCACATTCGCGGTGCGCGACACGCTCGCCCCCGCGGCGCAATCGCAGATCGACGCCCTCGCCCGCAACCTTGTCGAGCGTTTCGCGGACCCGGGCGTGGACCCGACCCTCGCGGCAGGCGCGGCGGGCCTCTTCACCGATGCCGGCACGGCCTTCGATGCCGCGAACGAGGCGGGGCTCGCCGGCCGCCTCCGGCTCAACGCGCTGGTCGATCCCGCCGCGGGCGGTGCGGTCTGGCGCCTGCGCGACGGGCTCGGGGCCACGGCACAGGGGCCGGTCGGCAATGCGACGCTGCTGAACGCACTCTCCGACGCGCTCGCCCAGGACGTCGTGCCGGCGTCCGGTGCGCTTGGCACGGCCGCACGCAGCGCTGCGGGCCTCGCGGCCGAGCTGCTCTCGCAGGCCTCGACCGCCCGCCAGTCCGCCGAGCTGCGCAGCACCTCGGCGGCAGCACAGCACGACAGCCTGTCGGAGGCGGCCTTGTCCGAGGGGATCGACACCGATTACGAGATGCAGACCCTTCTGCAAATCGAGCAGAGCTATGCGGCGAACGCCCGTGTCATCCAGGCGATCGACGACATGATGCAACGGATTCTGGAGCTTTGAGATGGCCTATGTATCGATCGGCGACATGGCGCAGAGCTTCCGCTTCCGGCAGCACAACCAGCAGCTGAAGACCACCCTCGCCCGGCTGACCGACGAGGTGGCAAGCGGCGTGCAGCAGGATGTCGGCGCGGCGCTGAAGGGGGAATTCACCGGCTATTCGGCCCTCGTCGCCTCCATCGCGCGGCTCGATGCCTATGACACCTCGGCCAGCGTCACCGGCACCTTCCTCTCGGTGATGCAGACCGCGCTCGGCACGATCCAGGATCAGACGGCGGAATTCGGGACGACGCTGATCTCCGCCGGGCAGAATGGCGACAGCGCGGCCCTTGCCGCCGCGGCGAAGGACGGCGCGCAGCGGTTTGCCGCGGTGGCGGGCGCGCTGAACACGCAGGCGGCCGGACGCTATGTCTTTGCCGGGATGGACACCGCCACCCGGCCGCTGGCGGATCCCGACCAGATCCTGACCGCGCTTTCGACCGCGGTCTCGGGGCTTTCGACGGCGGACGAGATCATCACCGCGGTGAACGACTGGTTTGCCGCCCCCGCCGGCAGCGGCGGCTATGGCGATCTGGCCTATCAGGGCAGTGCCAGCCCGCTCGCGCCGCAGCGCGTTTCCGAGACCGTGGCCGTCTCCGCCGACATCACCGCGGCGGACACCCGGCTGCGCGATGTCCTGCAGGGGCTGGCGCTGTCGGCCCTTGTCGCGAAGGACATGGTGCCGGCGGATGCTGCGCTGCGCTCCCGGGTACTCGAGACCGCCGGTCAGCAGGTGCTCTCGGCCAGCAGCGCGCTCACCGGCACCCGCGCCGAGGTCGGCGTGGCGGAAGAGGCCACTGCGGCGGCGAAGACCCGCAACGGCGCCGAACGGACCAGCCTTGAAACCGCGAGGCTCGGCATGGTGGCCGCCGATCCCTATGAGACTTCAACCGCCCTGAAGGCGGTCCAGACCCAGCTGGAAACGCTCTACGCGCTCACCTCGCGGCTTTCCGGCATGCATCTGACGGATTACCTGTGATGCGCCTTCTCGCCCTGCTGGTCCTGCTGCTCCTGCCCCTCTCGGTCGAGGCCGCCTCGATCCGCATCAAGGATCTGGTCGAGTTCGACGGCGTGCGCGGCAACGATCTTGTCGGATACGGGCTGGTGGTCGGCCTGAACGGCACCGGCGACGGCATCCGCAACGCCCCCTTCACCGAAGAGATCATGTCGAACGTCCTCGAACGTCTGGGCGTCAACGTGACCGGCGAACAGGTCCGGCCGAAGAACGTCGCGGCGGTTCTGGTGACCGCCTCGCTTCCCGCCTTCGCCCGCTCCGGCCGCGAGATCGACGTGACGGTTTCCGCGATCGGCGATGCGAAGAGCCTGCTTGGCGGCACGCTGGTGATGACCCCGCTAAAGGCGGCGGATGGCGAGATCTACGCCGTCGCGCAGGGCACGATCATCGCCGGCGGCGTCTCGGCCAGCGGCCAGGCCGCCAGCGTGACGCGCGGCGTGCCGACCTCGGGCACGATCCCGTCGGGCGCGCGCGTCGAGCGCGAGGTCGCCTTCGAGCTCGACAGCCTGCGCGAGGTCCGCCTTGCACTCCGGACGCCAGATTTCACCACCGCCTCGCGGATCGAGGCCTCGATCAACCGCGAATTCCACCGGCGGGTCGCGCGGATGACGGATGCGGGCACGGTCTCGGTCGACCTCGGCCAGGCCGGGGCCTCGAACGCCGCCCATGTCATCAGCCGGATCGAGAACATCCGGATCGAGCCCGAGCAGAAAGCGCGCGTGGTGATCGACCAGCGTTCGGGCACGATCGTGATCGGCGAGGATGTCCGGATCTCCCGCGTTGCCGTCAGCCAGGGCAGCCTGACGCTGCGGATCGAGGAAACCCCGATGGTATCGCAGCCGAACCCCTTCGCCCGCGGCGAGACTGTGGTCGTGCCGCGCACCAATGCCAGCATCGAGCAGGGCGGCGGCTCGAAGATCGCCGAGATCGCCAGCACAAGTTCGCTCTCGGATGTCGTTGCAGGGCTGAACGCGCTCGGCGTGCCCCCGCGCGACATGATCGACATCCTCAACAGCATCCACGCCGCCGGCGCGCTGCATGCGGAGATGGTCCTGAACTAGGGGCGCGCCAAGCGCGGCGGCCACCGGGCCGGGGAGAGCGCCGACGCTCGCCCTCTGCCGGACGCACGGTGGCGCGGCGCTGCCCCCCGCGGCAGCCGTCCCGAAGGGCGGGTCACGGCCCCTCCCCTTGATCGGGGCACGCTCCCGACCTAGCAATGAAGCCGCCTCGTCGAGGCGGATTTCACAAGGACGGACGCATGGCACAGCAAAGCGCGGTTTGGGGCATCCACATGGGCGAACATGTCGCCGCGCGGCCGATCGAACTTGGCTATGTCGCCATCGGCTGGCCCGAACTGGGCGATCTCGGCCAGTATCCGGACCGCGAGGCGCTGAAGACCGCGCTCGCCCGCACCTATCCCGACAAGAAGCCGGGCGCCCTGCCCGTCGATGCCGGCACGTTGTTCCGCTTCTGCCGCGAGATCCGCCCCGGCGACATCGTCATCTATCCCTCGAAGCACGACCGCATGGTCAATATCGGACGCTTCCGGGGCGATTACGCGCATGTGCCGGGCGATCCCGACGAATACCCCAACCAGCGCCACGTCGCGTGGCTGGGCCGGTTCCCGCGCAGCAACTTCAGCCAGAGCGCGCTGAACGAGATCGGCTCCTTCATCACGCTCTTCGCCGTGCGCGAACACGCGGCGGAGTTTCTGGACAAGGTCGGCCTGGCCGTGCCGCAACCGCCCGAGGCCGCCCTCCTGCCGGCCGAGACCGCGACCGATGACGATACCGCCACCGTGGCGGTGTCGCGGCAGGCCGAAATGACGACCGGCGATTTCGTGATCCGGCAGATCATGACGAAACTGACCGGCTATGAATTCGAGGAACTCGTCGCCCATCTGCTCGAGTGCATGGATTACACTGCCCGCGTGACGCCGCGGGCGGGCGACGGCGGCGTCGACGTGATCGCGCATCGCGACAAGCTGGGGTTCGAGCCGCCGATCCTGAAGGTCCAGTGCAAGCGCAGGACCGATCAGATTTCACGCCCCGAGGTCGATCAGCTGCTCGGCACCCTGGGCGACGGCGAATGCGGTCTTTTCATCACGCTCGGGTCCTTCAGCAGCCAGTCGATCCAGCTGGAGCGCAACCGCCCGAAGCTGCGGCTGATCGACGGCGAGGACTTCGTGGAGCTGCTGCTCGCGCATTATGCGCGGCTCGCCCCGCGCTATCGCTCGATCATTCCGCTCAAGCAGATCTACGTGCCCGATCTGCAGGGCTGAGCCGGTCGCGGCGCCGCCCCACCCCAGGCCGCCCCTCCGTTTCGCAAGTTCCCGAATTCCGGCAGAGGACAGTTCCGATGGCCCGCGCCCTGCGCCTTTTCTCCAATGTCCTTTTCGCGCTGACGGTGCTGGCCGGCAGCCTCTGGGCCGCTACGGCGCTCTGGCTGCACCTGGCGGGCCTCCCGCGCCTTGCCGCCCTCGCCGCGCTGGTGCTGGCCGCGGCCGGCGCCGTCACCGCACGGACCCGCAGACGCCCGGCCGGCTGGGCCGTGCTGGCCCTGGCGGCGCTGGTGGTTGGTGGCTGGTATCAGACGATCACCCCGCGTGCCGACCGGGACTGGGCGGTGGACGTGTCGCGCGGCGTGACGGCGCGGGTTTCGGGCGGGATCGTCACGCTCGCGGACATCCGCGACTTCGACTGGCACAGCAAGGACGACGCGACGCCGCGCTGGATCACCCGCCGCGTCGATCTGGACCAGCTTGAGACCGTCGACATGATCACCTCGGTCTGGGACAACCCCGATATCGCCCATCTTCTGGTGAGCTTCGGCTTCAGCACCGGCGAGCATGTCGTCTTCTCGGTCGAGATCCGTCGCGAAAAGGGCGAGGAGTTCAACGAGATCGGCGGCTTCTTCCGGCAGTTCGAACTGGTGCTGATCGCCGCGACCGAGCGCGACATCCTGCGCCTGCGCACCGACCTGCGGCGCGAGGAGGTGCGGATGTATCCGGTGATTCTCACCGCCGAACAGCGCCGCACGCTGTTCCTGTCCTATGTCGAGCTTGCCCGGCAGCTCGAACGTCAGCCGCGCTTTTACAACACCATCACGGCGAATTGCACGACGGTGGTCTATGGGCTCGCGCTTGGCCTGAAATCGGATCTGCCGCTGAACGACAAGCTGATCCTGTCGGGCCGCCTGCCCGAATATCTCGAGGCGCTCCATGTCCTCGGCGGCGAGGGCACGATGGCCGAACGGCGGGCCGCGGCGCTGCTGCGTCCCGGGTCCGAGGGGCGGCATCCCGGTCTTGGTTACTCCGCGGCGATCCGGCTGAGATAGCGGCGTGGCCGGCGCCCCGGGAGCGCGCGACGCGGCGGTCTCCCGGCATCGGCAGCGACGGCCAGAAAACACGAAAGCCTCGCAACCTGAAGGGGTTGCGAGGCTTTCGAAGTATTGGTGCCCAGAAGAGGACTCGAACCTCCACGCCTTGCGGCACACGGACCTGAACCGTGCGCGTCTACCAATTCCGCCACCTGGGCCGGTGATGTGAGGGGGATTTACCGACCCCCGCCGGGAGTGTCAACAGGGTTTCGAAAGAAAATCTTCACGTCGCTGCAACACCTTCGTCAGGGTCTTGTTTGGCAGGGGGGTTGGCGGTAATCAGAATGCGACTTTTTCTCAGCAGGGGGCCGAAGCCGATGTCGAAGCTGGTCACGATCTATGGCGGTTCGGGTTTCGTCGGGCGGTACATCGCCCGCCGGATGGCGAAGGAAGGCTGGCGCGTGCGCATCGCCGTGCGGCGCCCGAACGAGGCTCTCTTCACCAAGCCCTATGGCGCCGTCGGCCAGGTCGAGCCGGTGCTGTGCAACGTCCGTGACGACGCGAGCGTGCGCGCCGCGATGCACGGCGCGGATGCGGTGGTGAACTGCGTCGGCATCCTGCTCGGCCGCGGCAAGAACCGCTTCGGTGCGATCCATGCCGAAGGCGCGCAGCGCATCGCGAAGATCGCGGCGGAAACCGGCGTCACCCGGCTGGTGCACATCTCGGCGCTTGGTGCCGATGCCGGCTCGCACAGCGAGTACAGCCGGACCAAGGCCGCAGGCGAGGCGGCGGTGCTCAAGGCCTTCCCGACGGCGATGATCCTGCGCCCCTCGGTGATCTTCGGCACCGAGGACCAGTTCTTCAACAAATTCGCCGCGATGACGAAATTCGGCCCGATCCTGCCGATCGCCGGCGGCAACACCCGCTTCCAGCCGGTCTATGTCGACGACGTGGCGAAGGCCGCGGTCAAGGGCGTGCTGGGCGAGGCGCAGGGCGTCTTCGAACTGGGCGGCCCGGACGTCGAGACCTTCAAGCAGCTGATGCAGCGCATGCTCGCGGTGATCGACCGCCGCCGTCTGGTGCTGAACCTGCCGCGCGTCGTCGCCTCGGCGATCGGGGTCGCGGGCGATGCGGTGCAGGGGCTGACCGGCGGGCTCGTCGCGAACAAGGTCCTGACCTTCGACCAGGTCCGCAACCTCTACACCGACAGTGTGGTCTCGGCCGGCGCCAAGGGCTTCGACGCGCTCGGCATCACCCCCACGCCGATGGGGGCGATCCTGCCCGACTACCTGTGGCGCTTCCGCCCGCATGGGCAGTACGAGACGATCCAGGCCTCGGCGAAGAACCTGCGCAAGCCGTCCTGATCCGGGGCGGCGGCAGCACATCCCGCATGGGAGGACAGCTTGTCCTATCTGAATGACGTGCTCCTCGGCATCATCGAGGGCATCACCGAGTTCCTGCCGATCTCGAGCACCGGGCACCTGCTGCTGGCCGAACACTGGCTTGGCGCCCGGTCCGACACCTACAACATCGTGATCCAGGCGGGGGCGATCCTCGCCGTCACGCTGATCTACTGGCAGCGGATCGTCGGGTTGTTCCTGAACTGGCGCGACCCCGAGAACCGCGATTACCTGCTCAAGCTGGCCATCGCCTTTGGGATCACCGCCGTGCTTGGCCTGGTGGTGAAGAAGCTGGGGTTCGAGCTGCCCGAGACGGTCACCCCCATCGCCTGGGCCCTGGTTCTGGGCGGTTTCTGGATCCTCGGCGCCGAGGCCCTTGCCGCGCGGCTGCCCGACAGCACCCGCATCACCTTGCGCGTCGCGATTGCCGTGGGTCTTGCGCAGATCGTCGCCGGGATCTTCCCCGGCACCTCGCGCTCGGGCGCGACGATCTTTGCGGCGATGCTGCTCGGCACCCCGAACCGCGCCGCGGCGACCGAGTTCGCCTTCCTCGTCGGCATCCCCACGATGTATGCGGCGAGCGGCTACGAGCTTCTGAAGCAGGTGAAGGACGGCGTCGGCCAGGAAGACTGGACCGGGCTCGGCATCGCCTTTGCCGTGTCGACCGTGACCGCCTTCGTCGCGGTGAAATGGCTGCTCGGCTTCATCCGGACCCATCGCTTCACCTCTTTCGCGATCTATCGCATCGCCTTCGGCGCGGTTCTGCTTGCCCTTGCGCAGGCCGGTGTCGTCAACTGAAACGAGAGAATCACCCTCACATCGGTGATTCCCGCCCCTGATTTTCTTGCCGAATTGCGCATAGGTCATCACTGCTGACGTTATTTGACCCAAAAAATTCACCCACCCCCGGTCATCCCGGTATTTTTCGGCCATTTAGGTCATATATGCTGACTTTTATTCCTCCGCGAAGCGGTGTAACTCATGCGCACCCGGAATTGCACCAATGGGAGGCGCATCCATGGCACAGCAACGCATGCTCAAGTTCGTCCACACGGCGAAGGAGATGCCCGAGAAGCGTGACGCGACCGTGCGCTCGCAGGATTTCCACGAGATCTACCGCGAGTTCGCCGATGCCAAGGCGGCCGAGCAGGCCAGCCGCTGCAGCCAGTGCGGCGTGCCCTACTGCCACTCGCATTGCCCGCTGCACAACAACATCCCCGACTGGCTGCGCCTGACCGCCGAGGGCCGGCTGCAGGAGGCCTACGAGATCAGCCAGGCCACCAACACCTTCCCCGAGATCTGCGGCCGGATCTGTCCGCAGGATCGCCTGTGCGAAGGCAACTGCGTGATCGAGCAGTCGGGCCACGGCACGGTGACGATCGGCGCGATCGAGAAATACATCACCGACACCGCCTGGGACATGGGCTGGGTCAAGCCGATCAAGCCGGCGGTCGAGCGCGCGGAAAGCGTGGGCATCATCGGCGGCGGCCCGGGCGGCCTTGCCGCGGCCGACGCGCTGCGCCGGGCGGGCGTGCAGGTGACCGTCTATGAACGCCACGACCGCGCCGGCGGGCTGCTGACCTATGGCATCCCGGGCTTCAAGCTGGAAAAGGACGTGGTGATGAGCCGCGTCAAACAGCTCGAGGAAGGCGGCGTCGAGTTCGTGCTGAACTGCAACGTCGGCGAGGACATCTCCTTCGACGCGATCCGCGGCAAGCATGACGCGGTGCTGATCGCCACGGGCGTCTACAAGACGCGCGACCTGCGCGACCCGGGCGCCGACGCCGCGGGCATCGTGCGCGCGATCGACTTCCTCACCGCCTCGAACAAGAAGGGCTTCGGCGACGACGTCCCGGAATACGACGACGGCACGCTGAACGCCGAGGGCAAGCGCGTGCTGGTGATCGGTGGCGGCGACACCGCGATGGACTGCGTGCGCACCTCGATCCGTCAAGGCGCGACCTCGGTCAAATGCGTCTACCGCCGCGACCGGGCGAACATGCCGGGCTCGCAGCGCGAGGTGAAGAACGCCGAGGAAGAGGGCGCCGAATTCGTCTGGCTCGCCGCGCCCAAGGCCTTCTCGGGCAACCCGGTGCGCTCGGTGTCGATCCAGCGCATGAAGCTCGGCGCGCCCGACGCCTCGGGCCGGCAGTCGCCGGAACCGATCGAGGGCGGGATCTACGAGGAACCGGCCGATCTGGTGATCAAGGCGCTCGGCTTCGAACCCGAGAACCTGCCCGAGATGTGGGGCGTCGACGCGCTCGAGACCACCCGCTGGGGCACGATCAAGGCGGCCTTCGGCACCCATGCGACCTCGCTGCCCGGCGTCTATGCCGTGGGCGACATCGTGCGCGGTGCCTCGCTCGTGGTCTGGGCGATCCGTGACGGCCGCGAGGCCGGCGCCGAGATCGTCAAGTATCTCGACGGCGCCTCGCGCGTCGCGGCCGAGTGAACGACCTTTCCCGTGTCCGGCCCCGGCCGGCACGGGAGGTCCCGACCCAGTTCGGAAGAAGGATGAGAATGCGTCCGGCTCTGGCATATCTGGCTCTGTTCGGAGGGCTGTGCGCGGCACTGCCGGCGCAGGCCGGCGGCACCTTCGCGCCGCCGCCGGGCTGCACGCTCGAGATGACGGTGCAGCTGCATTCGTGCCAGGTCGCCAACCACTATCGCTGCGCGGGCGACCCCGCGGGCGATCAGTGGGTGTCGCTGGCCGATGGCAAGGGCGAGTTCTTCCGCAGCCACATCGACAGCGAGACGCGCTGGATCGCCAGCCTCGACCTCGAGACCGGCGACTATGACGCGCTCGACGCCGCCGCCTCGGCCGACAATGCCTCGTTCAGCGCGCTGCTGTCGACGGGCCGTGACGATTACGACTTCATCACCCGCTCGACCAGCGGCGAGGTGCGGCGCTACATCGGCCACGACCAGCTGACCGGCGAGAGCGTGACGATCGGCGGCGTGGCGCTCGAACGCTGCGGCTTCGAGATGCGGATCGAGGACGGCGCCGGCAATGCGCTTGCCACCCGCAAGGGGATGCAGCTGATCTCGCGCAAGCTGCGTCTCTTCTTCTCGGACACCGAGACCTATGAAACCGTCCAGGGCGACCGCAGCGAGATCTCGCAGGCGCCCGTGACCTTCGCCTTTCCGGGCGACAAGGGCTTTGCCGCGGCCGAGCCCGAATTTGATTGCGACATGATGATGACCAACATGTCCCCGAACCCTGACCGTCCCACTCTCTGAGGAGGCACTGTGATGACGAAATACGATGAAGCCTGGGTTGCCGCCGAGGAAGCGAAGCGCAAGTGGATGGCAGAGAACTCGCTCTACCGCGACGACGATGAAAAGTCGTCCTGCGGCGTGGGTCTCGTCGTGTCGCTCAACGGCAAGGCCTCGCGTCGGGTCGTGGCGAACGGCATCGAGGCGCTGAAGGCGATCTGGCACCGCGGCGCGGTCGATGCCGACGGCAAGACCGGCGACGGCGCGGGCATCCACGTGCAGATCCCGGCGCCCTTCTTCTATGACCAGATCCGCCGCACCGGCCACGAGCCGGACATGGAGAAGAAGGTCGCCGTCGGCCAGATCTTCCTGCCGCGCACCGACTTCAGCGCGCAGGAGCGCTGCCGCACGATCGTCGAGAGCGAAGTGCTGCGGATGGGGCACTACATCTATGGCTGGCGCCACGTCCCGGTGAACACCGAGGTGCTGGGCGAGAAGGCGAACGCGACGCGTCCCGAGATCGAGCAGATCCTGATCCGCTGCGAGAAGGACATCGACGACGAGACCTTCGAGCGCGAGCTCTACATCATCCGCCGCCGCATCGAGAAGGCGGCGATCGCGGCGCAGATCGCCGGGCTCTACATCTGCTCGCTGTCGACGCGCTCGATCATCTACAAGGGCATGATGCTGGCCGAGCAGGTCGCCGAGTTCTATCCGGACCTGAAGGACGAGCGCTTTGAATCGGCCTTCGCGATCTATCACCAGCGCTATTCCACCAACACCTTCCCGCAGTGGTGGCTGGCGCAGCCCTTCCGCATGCTTGCCCACAACGGCGAGATCAACACGATCAAGGGCAACATCAACTGGATGAAGAGCCACGAGATCCGCATGGCCTCCTCGGCCTTCGGCGACGCGGCCGAGGACATCAAGCCGATCATCCCGTCGGGCACCTCCGACTCGGGCGCGCTCGATGCCGTGTTCGAGGTGATGGTGCGCTCGGGCCGCTCGGCGCCGATGACGAAGACGATGCTGGTCCCCGAGGCCTGGTCGAAGGCGACGACCGACATGCCGAAGGCGTGGCAGGACATGTATGCCTATTGCAACGCGGTGATGGAGCCCTGGGATGGCCCCGCGGCGCTCGCGATGACCGACGGCCGCTGGGTCTGCGGCGGGCTTGACCGCAACGGCCTGCGCCCGATGCGCTATGTGGTCACCGGCGACGGCATGCTGATCGCGGGCTCCGAGGCCGGCATGGTTCCGGTCGACGAGATGAACGTGCGCGAAAAGGGCGCGCTCGGGCCGGGGCAGATGATCGCCGTCGACATGCGCGAGGGCAAGCTCTACCGCGACAAGGACATCAAGGACCGGCTCGCCAACAGCCAGCCCTTCGGTGCCTGGGTCGAGAAGGTGATCGACCTGAACGCGATCATGCGCGACGTGCCGGAAAAGGCGCTGCACGCGGGCGCCGATCTGCGCAAGCGGCAGATCGCGGCGGGCTACTCGCTCGAGGATCTCGAGCAGATCCTTGCGCCGATGGCCGAGGACGGCAAGGAAGCGCTCGCCTCGATGGGCGACGACACGCCGCCCGCGGTGCTGTCGAAGCAGTATCGCCCGCTGAGCCACTTCTTCCGGCAGAACTTCTCCCAGGTCACCAACCCGCCGATCGACTCTCTGCGTGAAAGCCGGGTGATGTCGCTGAAGACCCGCTTCGGCAACCTGAAGAACGTGCTCGACGAGGACAGCTCGCAGACCGAGATCCTGATCCTCGAGAGCCCGTTCATCGCCAATGCCGAATATGCCGAGATGATGAAGGTCTTCGGCGAGTCGGTGACGGTGATCGACTGCACCTTCCCCGCCGGCGCCGATCAGGAAGCGCTGCGCGAGGGGCTGGAACGGATCCGCGCCGAGGCCGAGGATGCCGTGCGCTCGGGCGCGCTGCACCTCGTGCTGACCGACGAGTTCCAGGACGCCGAGAAGGTGGCGATGCCGATGATCCTCGCGACCTCGGCGGTGCACAGCTGGCTGACCCGCAAGGGGCTGCGGACCTTCACCTCGGTGAACGTGCGCTCGGCCGAATGCATCGACAGCCATTACTTCGCCGTGCTGATCGGCTCGGGCGCGACGACGGTGAACCCCTACCTCGCGCAGGACAGCATCAACGACCGCATCGAGCGCGGCCTGCTGACCGGCTCGCTGGTCGACAACATGCGCCGCTATCGCGACGCGATCGATGCCGGCCTGCTGAAGATCATGGCGAAGATGGGGATCTCGATCATCTCCTCCTATCGCGGTGGTCTGAACTTCGAGGCGGTGGGCCTGTCGCGCGCCATGGTGGCCGAGTTCTTCCCGGGCATGCATTCGCGCATCTCCGGCATCGGCCTGCACGGCATCCAGCACAAGCTGGAAGAGGTGCACAAGAAGGGCTGGCTGGGTGGCCAGGACGTGCTGCCGATCGGCGGCTTCTACAAGGCACGCCGCACCGGCGAGAAGCACGCCTGGGAAGCGCAGACGATGCACCTGCTGCAATCGGCCTGCGACCGGGCAAGCTATGACCTGTGGAAGCAGTATTCGGCGATGATGCGGGCAAACCCGCCCATTCACATCCGCGACCTGCTCGACATCAAGCCGCTGGGCAAGGCGGTGCCGATCGAGGAGGTGGAATCGATCACCTCGATCCGCAAGCGCTTCGTCACCCCGGGCATGTCGCTCGGCGCGCTCGGGCCGGAGGCGCACAAGACGCTGAACGTGGCGATGAACCGCATCGGCGCGAAGTCGGACTCTGGCGAGGGCGGCGAGGATCCGGCGCATTTCGTGCCCGAACCGAACGGCGACAACCCGTCGGCGAAGATCAAGCAGGTGGCCTCGGGCCGGTTCGGCGTCACCGCCGAATACCTGAACCACTGCGAGGAGCTGGAGATCAAGGTCGCGCAGGGCGCCAAGCCCGGCGAGGGCGGCCAGCTTCCGGGCATGAAGGTGACCGAGCTGATCGCGCGTCTGCGGCACTCGACCAAGGGCGTGACGCTGATCTCGCCGCCGCCGCACCACGACATCTACTCGATCGAGGACCTCGCGCAGCTGATCTACGACCTCAAGCAGATCAACCCGCGCGCCAAGGTCACGGTGAAGCTGGTGGCGTCGTCGGGCGTCGGCACGATCGCGGCGGGCGTGGCCAAGGCGAAGGCCGACATCATCCTGATCTCGGGCCACAACGGCGGCACCGGCGCTTCGCCCGCGACCTCGATCAAGTTCGCGGGTCTGCCGTGGGAGATGGGGCTGACCGAGGCGCATCAGGTCCTCGCGATGAACAAGCTGCGCGAGCGCGTCACGCTGCGCACGGATGGTGGTCTGCGCACCGGCCGTGACATCGTGATGGCGGCGATGATGGGCGCCGAGGAATACGGCATCGGCACCGCGGCGCTGATCGCCATGGGCTGCATCATGGTCCGTCAGTGCCAGTCGAACACCTGTCCGGTGGGCGTCTGCACCCAGGACCCGGTGCTGCGCGCCAAGTTCCACGGCACGGCCGACAAGGTGGTCAACCTGATCACCTTCTACGCCCAGGAAGTGCGCGAGATCCTCGCCTCGATCGGCGCGCGCTCGCTTGACGAGGTGATCGGGCGTGCCGACCTGCTGACCCAGGTCAGCCGCGGGTCTGCCCACCTTGATGACCTCGACCTCAACCCGCTGCTGATCACCGTCGATGGCTGGGACAAGATCGTCTACGACCGTTCGAAGCCGCGCAACTACGTGCCCGATACGCTCGATGCCGAGATCATCAAGGACGGCCACCGCTTCTTCGAGGACGGCGAGAAGATGCAGCTGTCCTATGCGGTGCGCAACACGCTGCGCACGATCGGCACGCGCGCATCGAGCCACATCGTGAAGAACTTCGGGATGCGCAACGCGCTGCAGCCCGACCATCTGACGGTGAAGCTGACCGGCTCCTGCGGCCAGTCGCTCGGCGCCTTCGCGGCGCCGGGGCTGAAGATCGAGGTCGCGGGCGACGCCAACGACTATGTGGCGAAGGGCCTGTCGGGCGGCACCATCGTGGTGCGTCCGCCGATGTCCTCGCCGCTCGTCGCGGCCGAGAACACGATCATCGGCAACACCGTGCTCTATGGCGCGACGGACGGCTATCTCTTTGCCGCCGGCCGCGCGGGCGAGCGTTTCGCGGTGCGCAACTCGGGCGCCAAGGTGGTGGTCGAGGGCTGCGGCTCGAACGGCTGCGAATACATGACCGGCGGCGTCGCGGTGATCCTTGGCCGGATCGGCGCGAACTTCGGCGCCGGCATGACCGGGGGCATGGCCTATCTCTACGATCCCGAAGGTCTCGCCGAGGATTACATGAACCTCGAGAGCATCGTGACCTGCGGCATCGGCCACCCGCACTGGGAGACGCAGCTGCGCACCCTGATCGAGCGGCACGCGAAGGAGACGGGCTCGCGCAAGGCCTCGGACATCCTGCAGAACTGGGAGTCGGAACGGGCGAACTTCCTGCAGGTCTGCCCGAAGGAGATGCTGGTGCATCTGCCCTATCCGCTCAGCGACGAGCCGGCGGCGATGCCCGCCGAGTAAGACGGAACGAAACGGCGCCTCGTGCGTTGACGGGCGGGACCTTCGGGTTCCGCCCTTTTCGTTTGCAGCCGCGGGAGAGCGAGATGACCGAGCTTCTGATCCTAGCCTTCGAGACCGAGACGGCGGCCTTCGGCATGCGCGATTCGCTGGCCGAGCTGCAGCGCACGGGCTTCCTCGACGCCGAGGACATGGTGGTGGCGACGCGCGACGCCGAGGGCGCGGTGATCCTGCACCAGCCGCTGAACCTGACGGCAAGCGGCGCGCTTGGCGGCACCGTCTGGGGCGCGCTGATCGGGCTGGTGTTCCTCGCCCCCGTCGCGGGCGCGGCGATCGGGGCCGGGGTCGGCGCACTCGCCGGCGCACACGCGGATATCGGCATCAACGACGATTTCATGCGCCGCGCCGCCACCGCCCTGCCGCAAGGGGGCGCCGTTCTGTTCCTGCTTCTGCGCCGGGCGCGGGCGGCCGAGGTGCTCGAACGGCTGCGCAATCTCGGCGCCACCGGCCGCAGCCTGAGCACCGAGCTGCCCGAGGACATGGAGGCGCGGCTGCGCGTCGCGATCGCGCGCGCAGGCACCACCTCGGTCAGCGCCGAGGAGATGACCGCCGCCGCGGCCGAGCGGAAGCGGCCGGTGATCGGCGCAGGCCCCGACTGAGGGCCGCGGATGGCTTGACCTGACGGGCCATGGCATGACTTATGGCGCCATGGCAGCACGCAGGACATCACCGGGCAAGAAGGCCGCCGGGGCGGCCGCACAGGGCGCAAGCGCACCCCTGCGGTGGGCGCTGCGCTGGCTGGCGCGCCTCGTGCTGGGCATTGCGGCGGCCTATATTGCGCTGGCCGTCGTCTATATCGTCATCAACCCGCCGATCACCCTGACAATCTGGTCGGAGATGCGCCGGCTCGGCTCGGTCGATCAGCAATGGACGCCGATGGAGGAGATCGCGCCGGTGATGGCGCGCTCGGTCGTCGCGGCGGAGGACGCGAATTTCTGCCGCCACTGGGGCTTCGACATGAAGGCGATCCGGCAGGCGATCGATGCCGGCGCCGACCGCGGCGCCTCGACGATCAGCCAGCAGACGGTGAAGAACGTCTTCCTGTGGCAGGGCCGCAGCTGGCTGCGCAAGGCGATGGAGGCGGCGCTGACGCCGGTCACCGAATTCGTCTGGAGCAAGCGGCGCATCCTCGAGATCTATCTCAACGTCGCGGAATTCGGCGAAGGCGTGTTCGGCGTCAATGCCGCGGCCTTCCACTATTTCCGCACCACGCCCGACAAGCTGACGGCGCGGCAGGCGGCGCTGCTGGCCGCAGTGCTGCCCGATCCGAAGGGGCGCTCGGCCTCGCACCCGTCGACTTTCGTCTCGCGCCGCGCGCGGGCGATCTCGGACGGGGCCGAGACGATCCGCGTCGACGGCCGCGCCGCCTGCTTCTCGGACAACTGACGCTCAGAACACGAAGATGTCGTCGGCGCCAAGCACCGTGCCGGCCGCGAAGGTGGCGACCAGAACCCGTTGCCCCGCCCCGTTGCCGTCGGCGTCATACCACAACCGCCCCGCCGCCGCGTCATAGAGGAAGCGGTCCTCGGCATCCTGCGCGACCGCCCCGGCCTGAAACGCCGACGGCGCCAGCGCGCCACGATCGACCGCGCTGAAGACCGCGTGATCCATGCGCAGCGTGTCGCCCTCGTCCACGGCAGTGCGGTTGAAGTCGAGGATGTGGTCGACGTTGCCGGCGCCGGGGGCGCGGTTGAACACGAAGGCATCGGCGCCGGCACCGCCGCGCAGGGTGTCATTGCCCCAAAGCCCGGTCAGCGTGTTGTCGAAACCGTTGCCGAAGATGGTGTTCGCCAGAACGTTGCCGGTGCCGCTCAGCCCCTCGATGCCCACGCCCGCGGCATCGCGGGCGGGTTGCAGGAACAGCCGCTCGACATTCGGCGCAAGCACGGTCGAGACGTAGGCCCAGACCGAATCGAGCCCCCGCCCCGCCGCCTCGATCACCTGGTCGCCGGGGTCGCGCACGACGTAGACGTCATTGCCCGCGCCACCGACCATGGTGTCGACTCCCCGCCCGCCATCGATGAAATTGTCACCGGCATTGCCGGTGATCCGGTTTGCGAGCGCATTGCCGAAACCGCGCTGCGCGGTGCCGGTGAGCACGAGGTTTTCGAGATAGCCCATCGTCAGCGAGAAATTGACCGAGGAGAAGACCCGGTCGATCCCCGTCCCGCCGGCCAGCTCGACGATCCGGTCGGCCGTCGAGTCGACATAATAGAGATCGGCGCCGTCGCCGCCGACCATCCGGTCCGCCCCGGCGCCGCCCGCAAGCGTGTCCGCGCCGGCACCGCCGAACAGCACGTCATTGCCGAAGCCGCCATTCAGCAGGTCGTTGCCGTAACCGCCGTCCAGCGTGTCGGCGCCCGCACCGCCGAAGAGCCGGTCGTTGTCCTGCCGGCCATAGAGCAGATCCGCCCCGTCGCCGCCGTTCAGCAGGTCGTTGCCGATGCCGCCGTCCAGCGTGTCGGCGCCCGCCCCGCCATTCAGCGTGTCGGCCCCGGCCCCGCCGAAGAGGCGGTCCGCCCAGGGCGTGCCGGCCAGCAGGTTCGCGGCATCGTCGCCACGGATCATGGTGATGGCCGGCACCGCCTCCGAGGCCTGCGCATCGAGCGCCACGTTCTCGGCGCCGATGGTGATGGTGCGGCGCACCACGCCCGAAAGCCCGCCGCCCGAGAATTCCACCGAATAGCTGCCCGGATCGAGGGCCAGCTGATAGCCGCCCGCGTCCCAGGTCGTGGTGGTGACGGTGCGGCCGTTGCCCACGATGGTGACGGTGACCCCGCCCATCCCCTCGCCCGCATCATAGAAGGAATCGCCATCGGCATCGTCGAAGACCGCGCCCAGCAGTTGCACCGGGGTATCGGCGCGGGCGCCGAAGTCCTGCGTCACCACCCAGGGCCCGACGCTGGTCGCAGAGGACCGGTCGGCCAGCACACCGATGCCAATCTCGGTATAGGCGCCGTTCAGGATCGTGATCCGGTGCCCCGCCGGATCCTGCATGCCGCCGGTGCCATAGCCCCAGTCGATGAAGAAGCCGGCATGGGCATAAAGCGCATTCTCGGCATAGGCGAAGATGTTCTCGCCCACCCGCAGCGCCGCATAGCCGGTGGCCAGGATCCGGGGGCCAAGCGCGGCCTCGCCGGTCAGCTGATGCGCCTGCGTGTCCTGGTCGATCATCAGCTGGCTGTGCCCGAGCGCGGCATCGGCCAGAAGCCCGTTCCAGGCCAGCGGCGCAACCGGATCATAGGCGGCAAGCTGCTCGCGGAACAGCGCAAGATCGACGCCGAAATAGCGGATCGCGGTGGTGACGTCGGCCGCGACGGCGGTGCGGCTGTCGGCATTGGCGATCAGCGCGTCGAACTCTCCGGCCGGGTCCATCCGGGCGCGGTTGATGTATTGCAGCAGTTCCTGCTCGAAAGCCGTCGGTTGTCTCATTGCGCGATCCGTTCTGCCAGCGTCCGTCGCGGTCGGGGCAGCGTCGGCGCAAGGTGAGGTCAATGGTCCGCCTTCTGTAAAGCAGAATTCTGCGGCTTTTTCATGGCCGACACGCCGCCCCCTGTGCCCGATGTCGCTCGGGCCGAGCGAATGGGCTGCCTTTCGCCGAGAAAATCCCATATATGCCGCAGGAAACAGCCTGCAGGCATTGCGTGAAGGACGAACCATGACTTCCATCGTGACCATCGGCGACATCGCGATCGGCGGGGCGAACCCGATCGCCCTGATCCTCGGCCCGTGCCAGCTTGAAAGCCGCGACCACGCCCGGATGATGGCCGAGCGCATTGCCGAGGCCTGCGCGCCGACCGGCACGCGCTTCATCTTCAAGGCGAGCTATGACAAGGCGAACCGCTCCTCGCTCGCGACGACCCGCGGGCTCGGGATGGAGGTCGGGCTGCAGATCCTCGGTGACATCGGCAAGGAATTCGGCGTGCCGGTGCTGACCGACGTGCATGAGCCCTGGCATTGCGCCATCGCCGCCGAGGTCTGCGACGTGCTGCAGATCCCCGCCTTCCTGTGCCGCCAGACCGACCTGCTGCTGGCCGCGGGCGAGACCGGCCGGGCGATCAACGTGAAGAAGGGGCAGTTCCTCGCGCCCTGGGACATGGCCAATGTCGCCGCCAAGATCGCCTCGACCGGCAACGAGCGCATCATGCTGTGCGACCGCGGCACCTCGTTCGGCTACAACACCCTGGTGACCGATTTCCGCGGTCTGCCGATCATGGCGCAGACCGGCTATCCGGTGGTGTTCGACGCCACCCATTCGGTGCAGCAGCCGGGCGGTCAGGGCACCACCTCGGGCGGGCAGCGCGAATTCGCGCCGGTGCTGGCGCGGGCCGCCTGTGCCGTGGGGGTCTCGGCGCTCTTCATCGAGACCCACCAGGACCCGGACAACGCCCCCTCGGACGGGCCGAACATGATCCCGGTCGATCAGCTCGGCGGCCTGGTGGCCGACCTGCGCGCCTTCGACGCGCTCTACAAGGAACGGATCGCGAAATGACCTCTGACGCCTGCATCATCATCCCCGCGCGCTATGCCTCGACCCGCTACCCGGGCAAGCCGCTTGCCACGCTGAAGGGGGCGAAGGGCACGGTGCGCAGCCTGCTCGAGCGCTCGGTGATGGCCGGGCGCAAGGCGATCGAGGAGGCGGGCGGCGAGATCTCGCTCTACGTCGCGACCGATGACGACCGCATCGCCGACGAGGCCGCCCGCATCGGCGCAGAGGTGATCCTGACCGATGCCGCCTGCCGCAACGGCACCGAGCGCGTCGCCCAGGCGATCGACCGCGCCGGGATCGGCGCCGAGATCATCGTCAACCTGCAGGGCGACGCCCCGCTGACGCCCCCCGGCTTCGTCACCGCGCTGATCGCCGCGATGCGCGCCAACCCGTTGTGCGGCATCGCCACGCCGGTGCTGCGCTGCGATGCCGAATCGGTCGGCCATTTCATCGAGGATCGCCGCAACGGCCGCGTCGGCGCCACCACCGTGGTGTCGAACAACCTGGGCCAGGCGCTTTACTTCTCGAAGGAAGTGATCCCCTTCACCAATGGCAAGGGCGAGGTCGACGGCATCGTGCCGGTGTTCCACCACGTCGGGCTCTACGCCTATCGCCGCGCCGCGCTCGCCGCCTATTCCGGCTGGGAGCCGGGCACGCTCGAACAGCTCGAAGGGCTCGAACAGCTGCGGTTCCTGGAAAACGGCTACCCGGTCTCGACGGTCGAGGTCTTTGCCCCCGGTGCGAAATTCTGGGAGCTGAACAACCCGAGCGACGTGCCGCTGATCGAGGGCTATCTCGCGCAGATGGGCGTCGACTGAAACGTCGCCATTACGTTGAAAATTTGAAGCATTCGGGGCCGGCAGAAATGCCGGCCCTTAGCTTTCCGTTAGCATCTCTTTGCAAGGATCACCTCGCATTCCGATGGAATGGCGCGGCGACGCAACAGGCGTGCCGCATGGTCAGAACGCCACGAGCGCCGCCTCCCAAAAGGGAGCGGCATCTGAAGCCGGCGCAAAGCGCCGAATGGAAAGTGAAGGACTGACATGTCCAGCATTCTGACGAACACCAGCGCCATGGTCGCGCTGCAGACGCTCAAGGGCATCAACTCCAACCTCTCGAAGACGCAGGGCGAGATCTCGACCGGCAAATCGGTGGGCAGCGCGAAGGACAACGCGGCCGTCTGGGCCATTTCGAAGGTGATGGAAGCCGACGTGAAGGGCTTCCAGGGCATCTCCGACAGCCTGTCTCTTGGGGAATCGACCGTCGCCGTGGCCCGCCAGGCGTCGGAGACGGTGACCGATCTGCTCACCAAGATGCAGGCGAAGATCGTCTCGGCGCAGGACGAGAACCAGGATCGCAGCAAGATCCAGACCGACGTCGACGCGCTGAAGGCGCAGATCGCGTCCGTGGTCAGCTCGGCCCAGTTCAACGGGCTCAACCTGATCGACGGCAGCAAGGCCTCCACCAACATCCTGTCCTCCCTGGACCGCACCCTCGGCGGGGATGTCTCGGCGGCCTATATCTCGGTCGCGGGGGTGGATTTCTCCGCCGGCAGCTACACTGCCCGCAGCGTCTTCGGGACCGGCTCGGGGGCAGCCGGCGCGCTGAGCGCCGCCGGGGCCGACACCACGGCGTTCAGCCTCGATGCGACCAGCGGCGCTGGCTCGATCGTGGTCGACGGAACGGTTGCCGGCCTGGCCGCGGGTGACTCGATCTCGGTGAACATCGGCAACCAGAGCGCGACCTACACCGTCACCGAGGACGACCTGCGGGCCGGTGTCGACAAGTCGGAATCGATCGCCTTCGGCCTGAAGAACGCGATCGACGCCCTCGGGATCTCGGGACTGACCGTGACCTACGACGACACGACCACGACCGGCACGCTCAACCTGTCGAACACCAGCGCGAATGCACTGACCGTGACGGGCCAGTACAAGAACGCGGATTCGGGCGATCTGTCGCTGCTCGCGACGATCGACGTGACCGACGACTCGACCCTCGCGGCGCAGCTGACCAACATCGAGAAGATGATCGATTCGGCCACCACCGCCGCCGCGAACTTCGGTTCGGTCGAATCCCGTCTGGAGACCCAGGCGGACTTCGTCTCCAAGCTGACGGATGCGATGAAGACCGGCATCGGCGCCCTTGTCGACGCCGACATGGAAGAAGCGTCGGCCCGCCTGCAGGCGCTGCAGACGCAGCAGCAGCTTGGCATCCAGTCGCTGTCGATCGCGAACCAGCAGCCGCAGAACATCCTCTCGCTGTTCAAGTGATGACATCCGGCGGGGCGCCTTCAGGCGCCCCGCTTTCCGCGCCAAAGCTGCGCGATGCCCGCCTCGATACAGAAAGGTATTGCCGTGTCCGCAACGACCATGGCCAAGATGGCCTACGAAAACCCCGCACAACCGATCCGCACCCCGCGCGCCACCGAATACGAGGTCTTCGCGCGCGTCACGCGACGGCTGAAACAGGCCGACGCCCGCTCCGATTTCGTCGAGCTCGCCAGCGCCATCCATGACAACCGCCGCCTGTGGACCATCCTTGCGGCGGATGTGTCCCTGCCGGAAAACCCGCTGCCCGCACCGCTGCGCGCGCGCCTTTTCTATCTTGCCGAATTCACCCAGGCCCACAGCCGCAAGGTCCTG
This sequence comes from Paenirhodobacter sp. YD-8, assembly GCF_056590935.1. NCBI lineage: Bacteria > Pseudomonadati > Pseudomonadota > Alphaproteobacteria > Rhodobacterales > Paenirhodobacter > Paenirhodobacter sp. YD-8. Next base: position 46,792 of record NZ_CM152649.1, read on the forward strand.
CTCGGTCAGGCCCGGGCGGACATTCTCGTGGACATCAACACCGCAATCATGAAGGGATTGCGCAGCGAAGGAACACAGGGATGACCGGTCTCGTTCTCAAGCTGGCCCCGAAGGAGAGGGTCCTGATCAATGGCGCGGTGATCGAGAATGGCGACCGTCGCTCGCGGCTCGCGATCATGACGCCGAACGCCCATATCCTGCGCCTGCGCGACGCCGTTCACCCCGACGAGGTCAACACCCCGGTCCGGCGCGTGTGCTACATCGCCCAGCTCGTCCTCTCGGGCGATGCCGAATGGGATGACGCGAAGGTGCAGCTGCTGCGCGGGATCGAGCAGTTGAGCCAGGCGCTGACCGATCGCGACAGCCGCGCGCAGCTTGCGCTTGCCACCTCGGCGGTGCTCGAGGGGCAGACCTATCAGGCGCTGAAGGCGCTGCGCAGCCTGCTGCCCCGGGAGGAGCGGCTTCTCGCCGCAGCCAGGGCATGAGCTATACGCCCATCCTTCCGTTCAGTGGCTATGCCGGCTGGAGCCTGCTGAACCGGACGATGGAGCGGCAGATGACCGCCTTCACGGCCTCGCAGGACATCCAGCGCAGCGAGACCTATTTCCGCGAGAAGATCGGCTCGATCAAGACCGCGGAAGACCTTGTCGCCGACCGCCGGCTGCTGACCGTCGCCCTTGGCGCCTTCGGGCTCGAGGGCGACATCAACAACAAGCACTTCATCCTGAAGGTGCTGAACGAAGGCACGCTGGAGTCCGGGTCTTTGGCGAATGCGCTCTCCGACAAGAGCTACTTCAAGCTGTCGGAGGCCTTCGGCTTCGGCGATTTCTCGGTCCCGCGCACGCAGCTTTCCGATTTCGCCGACGAGATCTTGCAGAAATACGAGAGCCGACAGTTCGAGGCGGCGGTGGGCGAGGCGGACGACAGTCTCAGGCTGGCGCTCTCGGCCCGGCGCGAACTGCCCGAGATCGCCGCGAAGCAGAGCACGCAGCGGGCCGGCTGGTATGCCGTCATCGGCTCGCGTCCGATGAGCTCCTACCTGCAGACGGCCCTTGGCCTGCCCTCGCAGGTCGCCTCGCTCGATGTCGACCAGCAGGTCGAGACCTATCGGCAGAAGGCCTTCGAGGTTCTGGGCTCGTCGGATCTGTCGGTGATCGCGGCGGGCGACTCGCTCGAGAAACTGAACAGACTCTATTTCGCCCGAACCCAGATCGCCGAGGTCAGCTTCACGAGCCCCGCCGCCGTCGCACTCACGCTGCTGCAATCCTGACCATCCGCCTTTCCGGGCCGATCCGATTCGAAAATCCCCCGGCCGGGTCGGGCCTTTCCGTATCCGCGGGGCTTGCGGGTGCGGATGTGCCGCCCCGGATTCACCTTGCCCTCGCGCGCAGCACGCGCCGACCGACACCGGGATTTTGGCTCCCGCGCAGAAAACAGCCTTGCCTTCGAAAATGGAGCAGGCGTTTTCAACTCGCACCTGAGGGGCCGATCTGTCAGGTCCCGCGCCCGGCCTCCCCTCCGTGCCGATCGCGCAGGGCACGGTGAGGCGGCCCAAGCTCTTGCCGGCATTCACCGCGGAAACCGTCGGGATTTGCGCGCTGTCAACGACCCGACGGAGAGCACGGCAAGATGGGCTCGTCCGTCCGTGACGGCAAGACCGCGCCTGCCCACGGCAGCATGATGCGGCGTCGTCTTCCCCGCGTCATGCCGATCGCCTCCAGGGCCTCAGGCTGGCCGTGATCGACGCGATTTCCCCCGGCGCGGCGGAGTCCGGACCAGTTGCAGCCCCGGCTGGCCGCCGGGGCTGGGGGCATTCCGCAACTTCCGGAGCGGTCTTGCCGCAAGGTCCGCAACCGGCGCGAGCATTTCCGCTTTGCCACAGCCCGCCGGGCGTTTAAGACTTAAGAGGTTCTGGTTATTATTTGTGCAGACGTTAAATTTAGAGGCAGATATAACTCAGGGGCTCCGGTCAGACCGAGATGCCCCGAAGAGAGTCAATTTCGAGGGAGATCGCAATGGCACGGGGCAGCCTGAGAGAGCGGAACAAGCGGCTGCGGGCTGAGCAGGTTCTGGATGCGGCGGCACTGCTGTTTCACGAACGTGGCTATGAGGGCACACATATCGAGGCGATCGCGGAACAGGCGCTGGTCGCGCCGGCGACGGTCTACAACTACTTCGCCACCAAGCCGAACCTGCTGATGGCTCTGGCACTGCGCCATGTCCGCGCGTCGTTGCCCGAGCGGCGCGACTTCCTGCGCAACCTGCCCGAGGAACCGCTGCAAGGGGTGATCGCCTTCGAGACGCTGCTTGCCAGCCAGGCGATGCGGCACCTCTCACGCGAATGCTGGCGGGTCATCCTGTCCGCGGCCTTCCTCGAGCCCGAAGGCCCGGCAAGCCGCACCGGCGCGCGACTCAATACCCTGATCCTGCGCCATTACATCCGACTGGTGCTCCGCTACCAGGAGGCCGGAAAGGTCCGTGCCTCGGTCGATGCGGCGGCGCTGGCCGAGATCATCGTCGGCCTGACCACGCAGTATTTCGGCAATTTCGTCACCGCCCCTTCGCGTCCGATCGAGTCGCTTCTGGACCAGATCGAGAACCACGTCAGCATCGTGCTGAAGGGCGTGCTGACGGAAGAGATGGCACAAAAGTAACTCCGAATCTAAATCTGTAGTATGATATAAATTTCGACTGCTGCCCCGGTTCGCGCGCCCCAGGATTGGGTGATCCCCGGCCCATGCCCCCGCGCTTGGCGCACCCGGCTGGCGCAACAAGGCCCTGTGCGGCGACGACGGGGCAACGCCGCCGAGACGGCGCATGGCAACGTGGGTCGGTTGCGCGACGCGTTTCACCGCGGCAAGGTGAACACCACCCTGCCAATCCAGACCTCCCGCACCTCGCGGCAAGCTTCGTCGCGAGCGCCCGCCATGCCGATGGGCCCGAGCCCGTTCCTCCGTGCTCGCGTGGGCGCTGGCCGAAACCGACCCGGTGAAATCCTGGTCACTGCAACGCGGAAGCACGTGGCACTGAGCAGGACGATGGACGACAGCATCAGAGATTGGACGGCGCAACGGAAGACCGTGCTCGTGATCGCGATCATCCAGGGGCAAGACAACGGTTGTCGAAGCCCGCCGCTTGTTCGATCTGACGCCTTCGGAGATGGACGGATGGGGCGCCGCAGCGGCGCGGCATTGGCGCCCCCAGCAAGATACATCGAAAAATGCATGAAATGCCCCTTGCAAATCCCCGGGCAACTCTGTAGTTCCGCCGTCACGGTCGGAGCGTAGCGCAGCCTGGTAGCGCACCTGCTTCGGGAGCAGGGGGTCGGAGGTTCGAATCCTCTCGCTCCGACCAAATTTTCCCGTGTCGATAGTCAGGGCATTTGCCCTTTCGCGTCAGGATGTGCCCTTTGGGGGCCAATGTGCCTTGGCTCGGTTTGCCCGCCGCTAGAGGGCAAACACCTTGTCTGCACCAGCTGCGCAGGTGCGCTGTTTCATGAAAATATGAAGACTGACAGCTGAGCCTGTAGTTTACTGTGGTTCCGCGGCAGTCACCTGTCGGGCACGTGCCATCGCCACGGGGCGCCTTCCCGGAAGCCGGCATCTGGGGCGTGATGCGGAAAAATCCAAAGGAAAATGTCACGAGTGCGGACAAAGTTGCCGCTCAAACAGCGTCGAGCAGTGCGCGAAAATCGGCAGCGTCCGCATGGACCAGATTTGAAGCACAGGCATCGCCATGCGCGGCCAAATAACGCCCGACCAGTTCATAGCCGAGGGAGTAGCCCACCCATGCCGGGAACTCCTGTGATCCGAAGAACCATTCAGCATGGTTATAATCGGGGCTCTGCCAAGCAGCTTGAGCCTTGAGGACGTAGGTGCGCAAGATGCTGACTGGCAGTTGCTCCCAGGGCTCGCGCTCGCCGCCAAAGGCTTCCTGCGCGAAATGCCCCGCCAATCCCTCCGAAACAAGAGCCTCGCCGAGTGTTTTGCCATACCCAGGGCCGTCCCACCGCGATGAGTGATGCAGTTCATGCGCCAGCATCCGTTCCAAAGACTGTGATGGATTCGCCCGCAAGACAGGACTTTCGGGATCTACGGTAACGTAGATCACCCCGCTTTCGGGAGCATATCCCAGATGCCCCTTCTCATGAATGACGGCTTTACCGGCTCTCAGAATCACATCCGTATCGAGCAAGGGCAAATGCTTGGCTGATACCGAAAAAGCATCGTCCAGCCTCTCCGAAAGCCATTTAGCTATGCTGGTAAGCTGATGGCGAGCATTGATTATGTGCAAGGTCATCTTGGGCATGGCTGGAATCATCGCATTTGGATGCCAATAGCCGCAATGGGCTCGGCGCGGTCATGGGGCGGTGCGGCGACCCTTTCTTGAGGCCCGGCCAACCTTTCGAGGACCAGATTACCAGCGCGCTTGATGGCAATGCTGATCGGGTTCGCCGCACTGGTGCCATGCGGATCAGCTTGCACCCCGCACGCCCGCGCCCAATCGCGCAATATTCACACTTCCCATAGGTGACAGCCCCGAGTGCATTGTGGGCTTGGATTTTTCATGATTGGCCATTTATCTGCTTGAATAACTTTTTTGAGGTATCCCACAGAATCCATGCTTGACCTTTCGAACCTTCGGCCTGATCCCGCCACGCTTCGGACGCCGTTCGAAGGCTTGATCTGCTGCCTCGCACGCCGTTTTCCGCCGGAGGAAGGGGCGACGTTCAACTGGATCGCGGGGGCTGGCGGAGATGGAGGGCTCGAGGCCTATTGGACGACCCCGGCAGGGGATGAAGTTGGCTACCAGGCCAAATTCCATCGCAGTTCGGGGGAAGTCGACTGGAGCAAGATCGACGCATCCGTGTCCGCCGTCCTCACCTCCCATCCAAGGCTAACACGCTACGTGGTCGCGCTTGCCTGCGATCTCACTGATGAGGTCCCTGGACGGCGCGGCAAGTCTGGTCGGGCCCACTGGAGAGACCACAAAGCGAAGTGGGAGACCGACGCGCTAGCTCGAAATATGTCGGTGGCGTTCGAGCTTTGGGACTTGTCTGAGATCGAGGATCGGCTGACGCAGTCCTGCGCGCAGGGATTGCGGTCATACTGGCTAGGCGAATTGGAATTGACTAGGCAGTGGTTCTGCGGCGCATTTGAACGGACCTCCGCAGCTCTTGACGAGCGCTACCAACCCGACGACCATGTCGAGGTGGAAGCCGAGGAGACATTCGGAGGCCTCCTTCGCGACGAGCGCATTCTCCGGCGTCTTCGGGAAACGCTTGTGGCGCTCCATACGATCGAGCTGGAAACGCCTAATGAGGCGCCACTCGGAGTTCGCAGCGCCATTGATTGCGCACGCGAAGCGCTCAACGCGATCGGGACCTTGGAAGCGAATGTGATCCTCGCGAAAGCTCCGACCATACCGATGGCCCCGGCGCCGCTTCGACAATACTTGCACGCGCTGCAGACCGCAGGTTGCGCAGCCCTTGACGCCATAGTTGAACATTCTCCTAAGTCGGATAACGGGCGGTATGCGGGTACAGCCGCAACACGCCACAGCTATGACAAGGCCTATGGCAGCCTCCAGTCTGTACTAGATGGGGCTCAAGAGGTCGAGGCGTTCCTGTCTTCGAGCGCTGTCTTTGCGGACACGGCGCGGTGCGTCCTGGCCACGGGAAGGGCTGGCACGGGGAAGTCGCACGTTCTGGCTGCGGAGGTGGACCGACGGATAAGAAGCGGTGCGCCAACTATCATGCTGCTGGGGTCTTGGTTCTCGGATGGTTTGCCTCTCGCGGGGCAGATACCAGGTGTGCTTGGCCTCGATGCGACTTGGGATGCACTTCTTGATGCGATGAACGCTGCGGCGGAGGCTTTGGGCACGCGAGGCCTCGTTGTGATCGATGCGATCAACGAAGGGGGTGGGCGCCGTTGGCGCGACGAACTGGGCACATTGATACACGACGTAGAGCGGCGTCCTTGGCTTGCGTTTGCGGTCTCGTGCCGTACAGAATATGAGCAGTTCCTCATCACGGGCGGGGTAAAGAAAAGTGCTGCCTACGTCGCGATAGAGGGGTTCTCAACCGAGGCGGAGCAAGAGCGCGCCGCGCAGGTCTATCTCGACGGCCGGGGTATTCTTCGTCCGACAAGTCCATGGCTGCCCCCAGAGTTCGTCAATCCCCTGTTCCTGCGAACCACCGCGAATGCGCTGCGAGAGGCAGGTCGAAGCGAGTATCCCACGGGTCTTCACGGCACAAAGGAAGTCCTGCGCTTCTACCTCGACGTCGCGGGCCGCCATCTGGGAACGGAGCAGGATGGTTCGTCGGTGTTGGTTGCCCCAACAGTTAACGCGGTCAAATCTATAGCCAAGGAGATGGCAAAGACGCGCGCGGATCACCTGCTGCTGAGTGAGGCTCGGCGCCACGCTGACGCAGCGTTCACCCCTCACCAAGCCCCGATCGGCATGTCTTGGTTCGATGTGCTGCACCGCCGCGGCATCCTGCGCCTCGATCCGCCAGTATCTGTCGACGAGACGGACCCGCTTGACGTGCCGGAGGATGTTGTGCGGTTCGCGTTCCAGCGCTTCGGGGACCATCTTATTGCGGACGCGCTCCTGGACGAGTTGACCCCGTCTGGTTCCGCTTTCGAGGAGGGCGGCGCACTGGCTTTCCTAATCGAGCGGCACCAGGGGCGCGCCTGGTTGTCCTGGGAATGGTCAGGCGTATTACAGGCGCTCTGGATAGCTCACGCCGAGAGGAACGGCGGCGAATTGATCGACGCGCTACCAGAGAATATTGAAGGTCTTCGCGTCGACGAGTTCATCGAGACCATATACTGGCGTTCCTCCAAGGCCTTCACTGATCGCACGCTTGATCTCTTCAACCGCTGGGTGGTTCAGGAAGGAGACTACATGCCAGCAAGGCACCTTCAGGTGCTTCTGCGTCTCAGCCTCCGCGATCACCCATGGAACGTAGAGCTTCTCGACCGGAATTTGCGCGAACGCCCGATGCCCAAGCGCGACGCGTTCTGGACCAGGCCCCTCTCCGATCTTGGACGATATGGCGCCGAGTACAGTGAGGCGCACAGCCTAGCGCACTGGTGCAACGGGCCGGCGGTTGAGCGTGCGAGTGACGACGTCCTCGCTCGGGCGCTCGTCCTACTCGGCTGGTTCTTCACCACGACCGACTGGGCATTGCGGGACGTGGCGACCAAGGGCGCTACCCACATTCTGCTAAAACGTCCTGCCCTAATTCTGGCGTTCACCCAGCGTTTCGCGGGTTCGGATGACCCCTATGTCCTGGAGCGCGTTGCAGCAGCCTGCGCCGGCGCGTGCCTGCGTGACCCGAACTCGGAACGTCTCGCCGCTGCATCCGAGGCGATCTACCATGCGTTCTTCAGGAATACGCCGCCAGTTCATCTCCTAACACGCGACTATGCCCGTCTGATCGTTGAGCTCGCTCACGACCGGGCGGCCCTTCCCAGTGGGATCGAGATTGCACGCTGCCGCCCGCCTTACGGGGCCCGGCCGCCGGGTGGGCCTGCGAACGAGGAGGAGGTTAAGGCGCGGATCGACGCAGCCGGGGCTCAGACCATCCTGTCGTCTTGTGCCGGATGGGCCGGGGACTTTGGGCGCTATGTGATCGAGGGACATGTGAAGGAGTTCTCCACCATTCCGCTGGATTCGGCACCACCCTCATTGCCAGCCGAAGCAGATTGGTCGGCCCACTACGACCTCAAGCACCGATTGCAACAAAATGCGAAGGATGCGTGCCTTTGGGTCGCTGACCGCGCCCTCTCGCTCGGATGGACTTCGGACCTTTTCCCGAAGGACGCAACTGTCTCCAATGATCGTCTCCGCGGACGCATCGAGCGGATTGGTAAGAAGTATCAGTGGATTGCCCTTCACGAGCTGCTCGCGCGCCTAGCCGACAACTTTTGGACTATTGACGACTACCGCAACCCGACCTTCAAGCGCTACGACACCCCGAACGACGTGCCGTACGTTCGGGACATTGAGATATCGCTTCCTCCGCTGGATGAGCGAAGCCTGCCTCCATCGGTCGAAATTTTGGTGGAGCCTCTGCAGCTGCACGAGATGCCCGAAGATGCTTGGGCCGACTGGGCATTCGATGAAAGTTTTCCGGTTAGCCGTATGCAGCAAGGATCGACAACAGGCTCGGGACCTAACGATTGGAGCATCCTGTACCGCTATGCCTCCGAGCGCATCTCTTGGCCCGCCGGACAGCAAGCCGAGTTCGGCATCACGACCCGACAAGAGGAATTTTGGTTCGAGATGATGATCGGCCTGCCGATTGGACGGGCCACTGAGATAGCTGCAGCATGGAAACGACAGAAGATTGATTTCCACGATTGGCTGCCTCAGAACAGGACGGATCGGGGCTACCTCTACGAGCTCGATCGGAGGGGCACATGGGACGATGGACGGCAGGGGCCGGAGCGGGGGCGTTCCGACGGTTCCGATACGTTCCGGCAGTTTACCGTAGGATACCACTGGGAGAGCCACCTCGACAAAAGCATGCCCGTTGGCTTCGAATTTCAGGTCCCGTCCGCTTGGCTCGTCAGGGCGTTGCGACTCAATCCGAACCCCTCCCTACCAGGTGTGTTCGAGAATCGAGACGGTCGAGCGGTAATCGTCTGCGAGCGTGGACCAGGCCGCATCCTCTGCGCCGTTCGCCGCACGGAGATCGAGGCCCTTCTGTCTAGCGAGGGACTCGACCCAATGTGGATCGGGATCGGAGAGCGCAGCACATATCCACGTGAGGGAAGCAGGGCCAAGTTTCACCGCCGACGTTGGAATGGTATGCTCCTGCCGTCGAAGTCAAATGCTGGTGTGTCGTTCTGGACGGAAGACCATAGTAGCCATTCCGGTTAGAGCCACTAAAGCACGATCAGCGGCTGAATGGCGCCAACCGTCGCGGCGACACCGCCGGGCAGCCGATAGGCGGCGACAAACAGCAGCCACCAGAAAATCGAGAAGTTGAGCGCGCCGAGCACGACGGAGCGGACCAGCCACACCCCTTGCGGCAGCTGGCGGGTCACGAGCAGCAGGAGCAGGCCTGCGGGCAAGGCGCACAGCACCGCAGCCGTCATCGGATACCCGTCCGGCAGCAACTGGGTCGTGACGATGTAGGTGCTGCCCCAGATCGTCGGCGCAAGCGCCGCCAGGAACAAGTCAAGAGAGCGGGACATGGGAGGTTCCTTTCCATTATCTTGACGTCGAGATAAATTCCGATAATCTTGACGTCAAGATACTTTCTCGTCATAAGACCGAGATGGACGCAGTTGACCTAATACTTGAACAATGGCGGCAGGCGCGGCCTGACTTGGACGTAAGCGCAATGGGTCCGATCGGACGCCTCTCTCGCGTCATCCAACACCATGCCCGTCAGATGGGGGAAACCTTCGCCCGGTACGGTCTGAATGCGGCCGGGTTCGATGTGCTGGCGACGCTGCGTCGTGCCGGTCCCCCTCATGCCCTGTCCCCGGGGGAGTTGATGGCCTCGATGATGATCACCTCCGGAACGATGACCAACCGCATCGACCAGCTGATCAAACAGGGCCTGGTCACGCGGGCCAAGGATCCGGACGATGCCCGTCGCGCGGTGGTGAAGCTGACCAAGGCAGGGTTCGACCTGATCGACCAGGTTGTTGCCGAGCACGTGAAGACCCAGAAGGCGCTGTTGGCCCCGCTTTCAGATAACGAGATCGCCGCACTGGATAACGGCTTGCGCAAGCTGATGGCGGCGGCAGAGCGGGATAGCGGTCACTGACGTACCTGCAGAGAATGCCCGCTTCGTCCGCTAATTGCCCTTTCGGGCTGTGCCTACCCAAGACAAAACCAGTGACGAAAAAGGGCACTTTGGTTGCCGATCCAAAATCGAGCCGAGTGTTTTCAAGGCGTTGGCACGGGCCAAAAGGACAGATCCTGTGACTCTCGACACCAGGCTTCACGAAACTCGCTTTGGTCGCAGGCTTTCGGCTCCGCCGGGCTTGTCGCGCTTATCGATGAAGGGGTTTCAGCCTTGGCAACCTGAGGTTTGGATTTGGGGCATGCCAAAGCCGGCCTCTTCCCGCTGCCGCACCACGAACCGGTCCGATCACAACGCCTCGCGCAGACGTCGCGGCTCCGGTCGGCCTCGCTCGACCCTGGCAGGGATTGGGACGCCGCTCGGACCGGCAAGCGCGGCCACGCCGAGCCGATCATTCCGGTCCGCCGAAACAGCCGGGCGTGGAAGCCGGAGTGCGCCGGGCGATCTGGAGAAAATGGGCCGGAGATCTTGTCCGAAGTCGGGTCGAGGCTCCGATGATGCCGCTGAAGCTTCTCGGCGGGCCGATCATCGCGCGCGATCCAGATCGGCAGACCGCCGGAATCCAGATCCGCATCCCGCGCGGCTGCGCCAGAACCAGTGGCGCTTGCTCCTCGGTCATGAACCGCTGATCGAAGCCGTCGCCTGAAGGCACCGGAAAGGGGGACGACAAGCACAAAGAGGCCGGCCCGGGCGGCAAATCTGCGGCAAGAACCGCACCATGGCGGCGCACCGGGCACGGGCGCGATGAAATTGCCGACTCGCGGCAAGACCGACCTGCCCCGCGGAAGATTGGCCCAAAAGCAGAACCCCGCCGGATCGGCGAGGCTTTTTGCTTTGCAAGGTTTTGGAAACAGTGGTGAGCCGTGCAGGATTCGAACCTGCGACCCACTGATTAAAAGTCAGTTGCTCTACCAACTGAGCTAACGGCCCACATGCTGGGGCGCTCTCTACAGGCAGCCCCCCCACGGGTCAAGACGCTGCCCGCCAAAAAAATCACGGCACTGGAAAAAACGGCGGCGCAGGTCTATATGCGCGGCCATGACCGACATGCGCACTCCCCCCGCCGGCCTGCCCTTCCTGAAGATGCACGGCCTTGGCAATGATTTCGTGGTGATCGACGCCCGCATGGGCGACGACCCGGTGACGCCTGCGCTCGCCCGCGCGCTTGGCGACCGGCATCGCGGCGTGGGCTTCGACCAGCTTGCGGTGATCCGGCCGGCGACGGAGACCGACTTCACCCTCGAGTTCTGGAACTCGGATGGCTCGATCGCCGGCGCCTGCGGCAATGCCACGCGCTGCGTCAGCGACTGGATGATGCGCGCGCTTGGCCGCGATGCCGTCAGCCTGACCACCGCGCGCGGCACGCTTTACGCCCGCCGCCGCGACGACGGGCTGGTGTCGGTGAACATGGGCGCGCCCATCCTGGACGCCGCGGCGATCCCGGTTGCGGGCGACCCGATGGCGCTGCCGCTTGCGGGCGACCCGGTTGCCGTGGGCATGGGCAACCCGCATTGCATCTATTTCGTCGAGGATGCCGAGGCGGTGGATGTCGCGGGGCTTGGCGCCGCGATCGAACATGACCCGCTGTTCCCCGAGCGCACGAATGTCGAGTTCGCCTCGCGTCTCGGCCCCGATCACCTGCGGATGCGGGTGTGGGAGCGTGGTGCGGGGATCACCCTTGCCTGCGGCTCGGGCACCTGCGCGACGGCGGTCGCGGCGCATCTGAAGGGGCTGACCGGGCGGCACGTGATCGTCGATGTCGACGGCGGCCGGCTGGAGATCGACTGGCGCGAGGACGGCGTCTGGATGACCGGCCCGACGGCGCTGGTCTTCGAGGGGCGGCTCACGCCCGCTTTCCTCGCGGCGGTCGGGGCATGAAACCGCCGGTCTTCGCCACGCTCGGTTGCCGGCTGAACGCCTATGAGACCGAGGCGATGAAGGAGCTTGCCGCCGCGGCGGGGGTCGAGGGCGCGGTCGTCGTCAACACCTGCGCCGTCACCGCCGAGGCGGTGCGCAAGGCCAAGCAGGAGATCCGCAGGCTGGCCCGCGAGAACCCCGGCGCGCCGGTGATCGTCACCGGCTGCGCGGCGCAGACCGAGCCCGAGACCTTCGCCGCGATGGCCGAGGTGACGAAGGTCATCGGCAATCACGAGAAGATGCAGCCCGACACCTGGGCCGGGCTGGTCCCGCAGGGCCCTGATTTCATCGGCGAGACCGAGAAGGTCAGCGTCGACGACATCATGTCGGTGAAGGAGACCGCGGGCCATCTGATCGACGGATTCGGCCGGCACCGCGCCTATGTGCAGGTGCAAAACGGCTGCGACCACCGCTGCACCTTCTGCATCATCCCCTTCGGCCGCGGCAATTCGCGCTCGGTCCCCGCCGGCGTGGTGGTCGAGCAGATCCGCCGCCTTGTCGACCGCGGCTTCAACGAGGTGGTGCTGACCGGGGTCGATCTGACCTCCTGGGGCGCCGATCTGCCCGGCGAACCGCGGCTTGGCGATCTGGTGATGCGGATCCTCAAGCTGGTGCCCGACCTGCCGCGGCTGCGGATCAGCTCGATCGACAGCATCGAGGCGGACGAGATGCTGATGCAGGCGATCGCCACCGAGCCGCGGCTGATGCCGCATCTGCACCTCAGCCTGCAGGCCGGCGACGACATGATCCTGAAGCGGATGAAGCGGCGCCATCTGCGTAATGACGCCATCCGCTTTTGCGAGGAGGCGCGCAAGCTGCGCCCCGGCATCGTCTTCGGTGCCGACATCATCGCGGGCTTTCCGACCGAGACCGAGGCGATGTTCGAGAACTCGCTGAAGCTCGTCGACGACTGCGGGCTGACCTTCCTGCACGTCTTCCCCTATTCGGCGCGCAAGGGCACGCCGGCCGCACGGATGCCGCGGGTGGCTGGGCCGGCGATCAAGGAACGGGCCGCGCGGCTGCGCGCGAAAGGACACGAGGCGCTCTTGCGTCACCTCGAGGCCGAGGTCGGGCAGGAACGCGCGGTTCTGGTCGAGGGCGGGCTGGCCGGGCGGACCGAATATTTCACCGAGGTCCGGTTCGACCGCGAGATGCCCGAGGGCACGATCCTGACCCTGCGCATCACCGGCCACGACGGCGAAAAATTGCGCGCCTGAGCGGGGCTCTGCCCCGCACCCCGAGGTATTTGCGGCAAGATGAAGCGGCGCCTCTTTCGTTTTCATCCGAGGTGGTTAGGGTTTCCCGCATGTTGTGGATCAATGACAGCGTGGCGATTGCCGACTGGGAGCTGAGCGAGAGCTTCAACCGCGCGCAGGGGCCGGGCGGGCAGAACGTCAACAAGGTGTCGACGGCGGTCGAGCTGCGCTTCGAGGCGGAGCGCTCGCCCAATCTGACCGCGGCGGTGAAGGCGCGGCTGAAGCGGCTGGCCGGGCGGAAATGGACGCTCGACGGGGCGATCGTGATCCGCGCCGAGGAGACCCGCAGCCAGCTGCGCAACCGCGAGATCGCGCGCGAGCGGCTGGCCGAGATGATCCGACAGGCCCTGATTGCGCCGAAGCGGCGGGTGGCGACGAAGCCCACACTCGGCAGCCAGCGCCGGCGGCTGAAGGCGAAGACGGTGCGCGGCGAGGTGAAGGCCCTGCGCGGTCGGGTGGACGAGGAGGGCTGAGGCGATGATCCGGTTTCGCGAGATCGTGTCGGGGCTGATGGGGCGCCGGCCGAGCCCGCTGCAGGTGGGCGCGCTGTGCCTGCGCCACCGCAAGGGCGCGCCCGAGGTGCTGCTGATCTCCTCGCTCGATACCGGGCGCTGGATCATCCCGAAGGGCTGGCCGATGCGCGGGCGCAGCCTCGCCGGCGCGGCGCTGCAGGAGGCCTGGGAAGAGGCCGGGGTCCGTGGCCGGGTGCGGCACGAGGCGCTTGGCAGCTTCAGCTATCACAAGGTCCGCTCGGGCGGGCTGGCGCAGCGCTGCGAGGTCCGGGTCTTCGCGATCGAGACCGAGGCGGTGGCCGAGCGCTTCCCCGAGATGGGCCGGCGCCGGCGCGAATGGCTGCCCCCGGCCGAGGCCGCCGCGCGGGTATCCGAGCCGGAACTGAAGGCGATTCTGCGCAGCCTGTGACCATTCGAGCGTTGTCTTGAACGGCCAAACCGGCTACTCGCGCCACGACTGTGACGGTTAGGTTGCAGTATCGTGACAATGCGCAGGGTGCAGGGGGACAACGTGGCCACGCCGCCGGTGAACCAGTGGAAGACGCTCGACAAGGATCTGAAGCGGATCGGCCGGCTCGAGGAGGCAACGCAATTCGTCGCACGGCCGCTGGTGGCGCCGGGCCTTGCCATCGCCTTCATCGTGCTGGCGGGCGTCGTCGCGGGGCTGGTGATCGGGGCACAGCCCGGGCACCTGATCGTGGTCGCGGCCGCGGTGATCGGCGCCTACATGGCGCTGAACATCGGTGCGAACGATGTCGCCAACAACATGGGCCCGGCGGTCGGCGCGAATGCCCTGACGCTGGGCGGCGCCCTCATCATCGCGGCGGTGTTCGAGACCGCCGGCGCGCTGATCGCCGGCGGGGACGTGGTCAAGACCGTCTCGACCGGCATCCTTGCCCCGGGCGCGGTCAGTGATTCCGCGCATTTCATCTGGGCGATGATGGCGGCACTGCTGGCCGCAGCGCTGTGGCTGCATCTGGCCACCTGGCTTGGCGCGCCGGTCTCGACCACCCATTCGATCGTCGGCGGCGTCGTCGGCGCGGGCGTCGTGGCGGCGGGGTTCGGCGCGGTGAACTGGGGCGCGCTCGGCTCGATCGCGCTGAGCTGGGTGATCTCGCCGGTGCTCGGCGGAGTGGTCGCGGCGGCCTTCCTCGCCTTCATCAAGGCGCGGATCATGTATGTCGAGGACAAGATCGCGGCCGCGCGGCTGTGGGTGCCGGTGCTGATCGGGATCATGGCCGGCGCCTTTGCCGCCTACCTTGCGATCAAGGGGCTGAACAAGCTGTTCCACGTCTCGCTCGGCCTCGCGACGCTGATCGGGCTGGCGACCGGGGTCCTGTGCTGGGCCGCCTCGGTGCCGCTGATCCGGCACCAGTCGGAGGGGCTCGAGAACCGCAAGCGCTCGCTGCGCAAGCTGTTCTCGCTGCCGCTCGTCGCCTCGGCGGCGCTGCTCTCCTTTGCGCATGGTGCGAATGACGTGGCCAATGCGGTCGGCCCGCTTGCCGCCATCGTGCATTCGGTCGAGGTCGGCGACATCGCCTCGACGGTGGGAATCCCGGTCTGGGTGATGGTCGTCGGCGCGCTCGGCATCTCGGTCGGGCTGATGCTGTTCGGGCCGAAGCTGATCCGCCTTGTCGGGTCCGAGATCACCAAGCTGAACCCGATGCGCGCCTATTGCGTGGCGCTCTCGGCGGCGGTGACGGTGATCGTGGCTAGCTGGCTCGGCCTGCCGGTCAGCTCGACCCATATCGCCGTCGGTGCGATCTTCGGCGTGGGCTTCTACCGCGAATGGCACGCCGAGCGGCGGGCGCGGATGCTCGGGCTGCAGAAGGGCAAGCCGGTGCCGCCCGAGGAACGCTCGCGCCGCCGGCTGGTGCGACGCTCGCACATGCTCACCGTCGCCGCAGCCTGGATCGTCACCGTGCCGGCCTCGGCCGGGCTCTCGGCGCTGCTCTACCTGCTGATGATCGCCTTCGCGCGCTAGACCACGACCTTCATCGCCTGCTGCTCGCCGACGCCGAAGACCCGCTTGTACCGCGCGATCTCCTCGGCGGGGCCGGTGGCCTTGCTCGGGTTGTCCGACAGCTTCACCGTCGGGCGCCCGTCGGCCGAGACCGCCTTGCACACCAGGCTGAAGGGGGCGAGCGCGTCATTCGGCACCAGCCCGCGGAAGTCGTTCGTCAGCAGCGTGCCCCAGCCGAAGCTGACCTTGACCCGCCCCGAAAAGAGGCCGTGCAGGCGCTTCATCTCGGCCACGTCGAGCCCGTCCGAGAAGATCACCAGCTTCTGCCGCGGGTCCTCGCCGCGCGCCTTCCACCAGGCGATCGCGGTCTCGGCGCTTTCGACCGGATCGCCCGAGTCGATGCGGATGCCGGTCCAGCCCGCCAGCCAGTCGGGCGCGCGTTCGAGGAACCCCTTCGTGCCGAAGGTATCGGGCAGGATGATGCGCAGGTTGCCGTCATGCTCCTCGTGCCAGTCGGCCAGCACCTTGTAGGGCGCCTGGCTCAGCTCCTCGTCATTCTGCGCCAGCGCGGCATAGACCATCGGCAGCTCGTGCGCATTCGTCCCTACCGCCTCGAGGTCGCGCCGCATCGCGATCAGGCAGTTCGAGGTGCCGGTGAAGGCGCCGCCCTTCGCGGCATCGCCCAGCCCCTCGATCATCGCCTGCACGCACCAGTCCTGCCACAGGAAGCCATGCCGGCGCCGGGTGCCGAAATCGGCGATCTTCAGCCCGGGGATGGTGCGCAGCTCCTCGATCTTTTCCCACACCCGTGCCATGGCGCGGGCATAGAGCACCTGCAGCTCGAAGCGGCGCATCTGGTTCAGCACGGCCCGGCCGCGCAGCTCCATCAGGATCGCGAGCGCCGGGATCTCCCACATCATCACCTCGGGCCACTTGCCCTCGAAGGTCAGCTCATACTGCCCGTCGCGTTTCTCGAGATGATAGGGCGGCAGCTGGAAATTCTCGAACCACTCCATGAAATCGGAGCGGAACATCTGCCGCTTGCCATAGAAGGTGTTGCCGCGCAGCCAGGTGCTTTCGCCCCGCGTCAGCCGCAGCCCGCGCGCGTAATCGAGCTGCTCGCGCAGCTCGCCCTCGTCGATCAGCTCGGCCAGACGCACGTCCTTGGCGCGGTTGATCAGGCTGAAGGTGACGGTCGTGTCCGGCTTGTTGCGGAAGATCGACTGGCACATCAACAGCTTGTAGAAGTCGGTGTCGATCAGCGAGCGCACGATCGGGTCGATCTTCCACTTGTGGTTATAGACGCGGGTGGCGATGTCGACCATGGGGCGGGGTCCTTTCACTTCTCGAGCACGACGCCCGCGGCGCGCATCGCGTCCCGGGCCGCGGCAAGCGATCCGGCAAGGTCGATCGCCCGGCACGCGCCTTCCAGCACGCGGGCGCGGAAGCCGAGCTTCGCCGCGTCGATCGCCGACCAGGCGACGCAATAGTCGAGCGCCAGCCCGACGAAGGTCAGATCGGTGATGCCGCGCTCGCGCAGATATCCTGCCAGCCCGGTGGGGGTGGTGTGGTCATTCTCGAAGAAGGCGGAATAGCTGTCGACCTCGGCGCGGAAGCCCTTGCGGAGGATCAGATCCGCCGGGTCGATCGACAGCGCCGGATGGAAGGCCGCGCCCGCGCTGCCCTGCACGCAATGCACCGGCCAGAGCGTCTGCGGCCCATAGGGCATCTCGATCGTCTGGAACGGCGCGCAGCCCGCATGGATCGCGGCGAAGGAGCTGTGCTCCTCTGGGTGCCAGTCCTGGGTCAGCACGGTGACCGGCAATTCCTGCATCAGCGCGTTGACGCGCGGGATGATCTCGTCGCCGCCCGCCACCGCCAGCGCACCGCCGGGGCAGAAGTCGTTCTGGATATCGATCACGATCAGGGCTTCGGTCACATCGGCCATGGCGCTCTCCCTTGGTTTTGCAATGGGTAAGGCCCATGGGCGGCGGGGTCAATCACGCTTGCGGGAGGGCGGGGCGGCGGCGTAAGGGAAGCCATGTTCACCGTTGCCGCACTTTACCACTTCACCCGCTTTGACGATCCGGCCGCGCTGCGCGGCCCGCTGCTGGCCTGCGCCGAGGCGGGCGGGGTGCGCGGCTCGCTGCTGCTGGCCCGCGAGGGGATCAACGGCACCGTCGCCGGCCCCCGCGCGGGCATCGACGCGCTCCTTGCCCATATCCGCGCCCTGCCCGGCTGTGCCGGGCTGGTGTGGAAGGAAAGCGGCGCGGCCGAGATGCCCTTCGGACGGATGAAGGTGCGGCTGAAGCGCGAGATCGTCACGATGGGCGAGCCCGACGTCGACCCGCGCGCGGCCGTCGGCCATTACGTCGAGCCCGCCGAGTGGAACGCGCTGATCTCCGCCCCCGATGTCGTGGTGATCGACACCCGCAACGATTACGAGGTCGCCATCGGCAGCTTCGAGGGCGCGATCGACCCGCAGACGAAGTCTTTTCGGGATTTCCCGAAATGGTGGAAGGAAAACGCCGCCCGCTTTCACAACAAGCGTGTGGCGATGTTCTGCACCGGTGGCATCCGCTGCGAGAAGTCCACGAACTACCTGCTGGCGCAGGGTGTCGAGGAGGTCTTCCACCTGAAGGGCGGGATCCTGAAATACCTCGAGGAGGTGCCCGAGACCGACAGCCTGTGGCACGGCGACTGCTTCGTCTTCGACGGCCGCGTCAGCCTGCGCCACGGGCTGCGACAGGGCGACTACGAGCTTTGCCACGCCTGCCGCCGACCGCTTGCCCCTGCCGACCGCGCCCGTCCCGAGTTCGAGGACGGCGTCAGCTGTCACCACTGCCTTGGCGAGTATTCAGACGCCGACCGCGCCCGGTTCCGCGAGCGCGCGCACCAGATCCGCCTGGCCGGGGAACGCGGCAGCGCGCACCTTGGTGCGGTTCACCGCCCCGACTGACCGGCACCCGTCGTCTGCGTCACCGGCGCCTCTTGGCTCGGGAAGCTGAAACGCGGAAGGTCGATGCCGAAGCCGCCCGCAGCTGCGGCACGGACGGTCAAGGCAAGCACGAAGAGGCCGGATGCGATGCGGTTCATGAGGTTCTCCACGATCTGAACTTGTCGGTTCACTTCCGCAATCTGAACCCGGAAGTTCAGATTCGCAAGCAGATAGTGAACTGGAAAGTTCAGATTTCGCAGTTGCAAAACATCTGCCCCCGGCTATTTTGGAATCATTCTAAAAAGGACGTCTCGATGATCCCCGGATTCGCCTCCCGCCGCCGTTTCTCGGAATTGTCCGAGCAGGAAGTCCTCGCCCTCGCGATCTCGTCCGAGGAAGATGACGCGCGCATCTATCGCCTCTATGCCGAGAAGCTGCGCAAGCAATACCCGGCCTCGGCCGCGGTCTTCGACGGCATGGCCGCCGAGGAGGACGAGCATCGCCGGCGCCTGATCGAACGCCACCGCGCCCGCTTCGGCGAGGTGATCCCGCTGATCCGGCGCGAGCATGTCGCGGGTTTCTATGCCCGCAAGCCGGTCTGGCTTGGCACCAATCTCTCGCTCGAGACGATGCGCGGCGAGGCCGAGTCGATGGAGCGCGAGGCGGCGAATTTCTACACCCGCGCGGCGCAGCGCAGCTCGGACGCCGACACCCGCAAGCTCCTGGGCGATCTTGCCGCGGCCGAGCAGGGCCACGAGAAGAAGGCCGAGGCGCTCGAGGCCGAGCACCTGACAGGGGATGCGAAAGCCGAGGAGGACCGCGCCGCCTATCGCCAGTTCATCCTGACCTGGGTGCAGCCGGGGCTGGCCGGGCTGATGGATGGCTCGGTCTCGACGCTGGCGCCGATCTTCGCCACCGCCTTCGCCACGCAGAACTCGCACACCACGCTGCTGGTGGGCCTTGCCTCGGCCACCGGCGCCGGCATCTCGATGGGCTTCACCGAGGCCGCACATGACGACGGCGTCATCTCTGGTCGCGGCAGCCCGCTGAAACGCGGCCTTGCCTCGGGGCTGATGACCGCGGCAGGCGGTTTCGGCCATGCCCTGCCCTATTTCATCACCGATTTCTGGACCGCGACCACGGTCGCGATGATCGTGGTGTTCATCGAGCTCTGGGTGATCGCCTGGATCCAGAACAAGTACATGGAAACGCCGTTCCTGCGCGCCGTGCTGCAGGTGGTGCTGGGTGGCGCGCTGGTCTTTGCCGCGGGCTCGCTGATCGGCGCCGGCTGAGCCGGCGGCAGCCGGGTCACGGCGAGCCTTTGAGCCAGGAAAAAGCCCGGGCCGCAAAGGGCCCGGCGCTGGCGTGGCGGCGGGGCCCATGCTAGCCCTGTCGCATGCTGGCGATTTTTCTCAAGACACTTCCGTTCTTTGGCCTGATCGGGCTTGGCTGGGCCGCCGGACGGGCACGGATGTTCCCGGCCGAGGCGACGGCCGCGCTGACGAAATTCGTCTTCTATTTCGCGCTTTCGGCGATGCTGTTCCGTTTCACCGCGACGCTGCCGATCGAACAGCTGTTCGACCCGGCCTTCTTCGCCGCCTATCTGAGCGGCTCGGCGCTGGTCTGGGGCCTCGGCTTCGCCGTGGCGCGCGCCCGCCGCCGGCCGCTCGCCGAGGCCGCGATGGAGGCCCACACCGCGATGACTGGCAATACCGGCTTTCTCGGCGTGCCGATGCTGGTGGTGCTGCTCGGGCCGCAGGCGGCGGGGCCGGTGCTGATGGTGCTCTCGGCCGACATGATCGTCTTCTCGACGCTGATCACCGCGGTCATCACCGGGGCGCGGCATGGGCGCATCGCAGTTCGGCCCATCCTTCTGGGAATCCTGAAAAATCCGATGGTGGTTTCGATGGCCGCGGGGCTTGCCTGGGCAGCGCTGCACCTGCCGATGCCCGCGCCGCTTGCCGAATTCCTGACACTGCTGGGTGCCGCGGCCACACCCGGCGCGCTTTTCGCCATCGGCGCCTCGCTTGCCGGCAAGTCGGCCGAGCGGGCGGGGCCGGCGCTCTGGCTCTCGGCGGCGAAGCTCTTCGTGCATCCGCTGGCCGTCGGCGGCGCCGCGCTGCTGTTCCACGTCGAGCCCTTCGCCGCCGGCGTGATGGTGGCCGCCGCGGCCTTGCCCGTCGCCGGAAACGTCTACATTCTGGCGGCACATTACGCCGTCGCGCCACAGCGGGTCTCGACCGCGATCCTGATCTCGACGGCGGCCAGCATTCTGACCATTCCGGGCGTCATCGCCTGGATCACACGATAGGAGGTGCCGATGCGCACGGTTTCGGAAAACAAGTGCTTCGGCGGGGTGCAGGGCGTCTATAGCCACACGTCGGAGGTCACCGGCACGGAGATGACCTTCGGCCTGTTCCTGCCGGCCGAGGCCGAGACGCGCCCGGTGCCGGTGCTGTGGTATCTGTCGGGGCTGACCTGCACGCATGAGAACGCGATGGTGAAGGCCGGGGCGCAGTGCTATGCGGCCGAGGCGGGCATCGCGCTGGTCTTCCCCGACACCTCGCCGCGCGGCCCGGGTGTGGCGAATGACGAGGCCTATGACCTGGGGCAGGGCGCGGGGTTCTACGTCAACGCGACCGAGGCGCCCTGGGCCGAGCATTACCGGATGTGGGATTACGTCGCTGAGGAGCTGCCCCGCGTCGTCACCGCCGCCTTCGACATCGACGAGGAACGCCAGGGCATCACCGGCCATTCGATGGGCGGGCACGGCGCGCTGACCCTTGCGATGGGGTTGCCGGGGCGCTTCCGCTCGGTCTCGGCCTTTGCGCCGATCGCACAACCCACGCGCAGCGACTGGGGCCGCAAGCAGCTGACCGCCTATCTTGGCGCGGATGAAACCGCCTGGCTCGCGCATGACGCCACCCATCTGATGCGCGAGACCGGCTTTGACGGCGAGGTGCTGATCGACCAGGGCGGCTCGGACCAGTTCCTCGACCTGCTGCGCCCCGAGGCGCTGGCTCAGGCGATGGCCGCACGCCGCCAGCCCGGCGCCTTCCGCATGCAGGCGGGCTATGACCATAGCTATTTCTTCGTCGCGACCTTCATCCCCGATCACGTCGCCTTCCACGCCGCGGCGCTGAAGCGGTGATCTGGGTCGATGCCGATGCCTGCCCGGTGAAGGCCGAGGCCGAGCGCGTGGCGACGCGGGCCGGGATGCCGATTGCCTTCGTCTCGAACGGCGGGCTGCGGCCCTCGGCCAATCCGCTTGTCACCATGGTCTATGTGTCCGAAGGACCGGACGAGGCCGACAAGCACATCGCCGAACGTGCGGGGCCGGGCGATGTGGTGATCACCAACGACATCCCGCTCGCCGCGAAATGCGTGGCAGCGGGGGCGCGGGTTCTGCGCCCCGACGGCTCGGCCCTGACCGAGCGCAACATCGGCGAGGTGCTTGCGATGCGCGACCTGATGTCCGACCTGCGCTCGGCCGATCCGTTCCGGCAAGGCGGCGGGCGGCCGTTTTCAAAGGCCGACCGGGCAGAATTCCTGCAGGCGCTGGAACGCGCCGTGCAGGCGGCAAAGAGGGAAACCCATGGTTGACGCAGTGATCTTCGACATCGGCAATGTGCTGATCGAATGGCAGCCCGAACGGCATTACGACACGCTGATGCCGCGCGCCGACCGCGAGGCGATGTTCGCCGAGGTCGACCTGCACGGGATGAACGACCTCATCGACCGTGGCGGCCCGTTCCGCGAGACGATCTATGACTGGGCCGAGCGTTATCCGCGCTGGTCGCGCTGGATCCGGCTGTGGCACGACGACTGGATCCGCATGGCAACGCCCGAGATCCCGCACTCGGTCCGGCTGATGAAGGCGCTGCAGGCGAAGGGCGTGCCGGTGTTCTCGCTGACCAATTTCGGCATCGGCTCGTTCGACTATGCGACCGGCTTCTACCCGTTCCTGCGCGATTTCGACCGTGCCTATGTCTCGGGGCACATGGGGGTGACGAAGCCCGACCCGAAGATCTACGAGATGGTCGAGGCGGACAGCGGCCTTTCGGGCGCGCAGATCCTGTTCACCGACGACCGCGCCGACAACATCGCCACCGCGCACATCCGCGGCTGGAAGACGCATCTCTTCGAGGGGCCCGAGGGCTGGGCGAAGCGCCTTGTCGCCGAGGGCCTGCTGAGCGAGACCGAGGCCGCCTGACATCTTCCCGGGCGCTTCGGCGCCCGGTCTTTTTCCTGACCCGAATACTTCCGCCGGAGGCGCCCTTCCGCGCCCCCCCGCTCAGGCCCGTTTCGCCACGGCGACGCCCAGCAGGTCGAGCACCTTCGCCTCGATCTCGGGCGCGTTCATGCCGGCGCTGCGATACATGTCCTCGGGGCTTGCGTGGTCGATGAAGGTGTCGGGCAGCACCATCGAGCGGAAGCGGAAGCCGCGGTCAAAGACCCCGCTCTCGGCCAGGAATTGCGCGACATGGCTGCCGAAGCCGCCGATCGCGCCTTCCTCGATGGTCAGGATCGCCTCGTGCTCGGCCACCAGCCGCAGGATCAGATCGGTGTCGAGTGGCTTGACGAAGCGGGCATCGGCCACGGTCGGGGCCAGTCCGCGCGCCGCCAGCGCCTCGCGCGCCTTCAGCACCTCGGCCAGTCGCGTGCCATAGCTGAGGATCGCGACGCGCGCGCCCTCGGCCGCAATCCGGCCCTTGCCGATCTCGAGCGGCACGCCCGCCTCGGGCATCTCGACGCCCATGCCCTCGCCGCGCGGATAGCGGAAGGCGATCGGCCCCTCGTCATGCGCGGCGGCGGTGGCGACCATGTGGACAAGCTCGGCCTCGTCGGCCGCGGCCATCACCACCATCCCGGGCAGCGAGGACATGAAACCGATGTCGAAGCTGCCGGCATGGGTCGCGCCATCGGCGCCCACCAGCCCGGCGCGGTCGATGGCGAAGCGCACCGGCAGGCGCTGCACTGCGACATCATGCACGATCTGGTCATAACCGCGCTGCAGGAAGGTCGAGTAGATCGCGCAGAAGGGCTTCATCCCGGCCGCAGCCAGCCCGGCCGAGAAGGTCACCGCGTGCTGCTCGGCGATGCCGACATCGAAGCAGCGGCGCGGGAAGCGCTCGGCGAACAGGTTCAGCCCGGTGCCCTCGGGCATGGCGGCGGTCACCGCGACGATCTTCTCGTCACGCACGGCCTCCTTCACCAGGCTCTCGGCAAAGACCCGGGTATAGGAGGGCGCGTTCGAGGGCGCCTTGACCTGCACCCCGGTCGCCACGTCGAAGCGGTTCGTCGCATGGCCACCGTCGGGGCGGCTTTCGGCCGGGGCATAGCCCTTGCCCTTCTTCGTCAGCACATGGATCAGCACCGGCCCCGTCGCCCGCGCCTTCAGCATCCGCAGCAGCGGCAGCAGCGCATCGAGGTCATGGCCGTCGACCGGCCCGACATAGGTGAAACCGAGCGCCTCGAAGAGCGTGCCGCCGACGGCCATGCCCTTGAGCATCTCCTTCGCGCGCCGCGCACCTTCCTGCAGGGTCTCGGGCAGCAGGCTGACCGCGCCCTTCGCCACCGCCTTCAAGTCCTGCATCGGGCCTTCGGCATAAAGCCGGGTCAGATAGGCCGAGAGCGCACCGACCGGCGGGGCGATCGACATCTCGTTGTCGTTCAGCACCACGAAGAGCCGCTTGCCGAGATGGCCCGCGTGATTCATCGCCTCGAAGGCCATGCCGCCGGTCATCGCGCCGTCGCCGATCACCGCAATCGCATCGCCCGTCGGCGCGCCCAGCTCGCGCGCCGCGGCAAAGCCCACAGCGGCCGAGATCGAGGTCGAGCTGTGCCCGGCGCCGAACGGGTCATAGGGGCTTTCCGAGCGCTTGGTGAAGCCCGAAAGCCCGCCCTTCGCGCGCAGCGTGCGTATGCGGTCGCGCCGGCCGGTCAGGATCTTGTGCGGATAGCACTGATGGCCGACGTCCCAGATGATCTTGTCGCGCGGCGCGTCGAAGACGGCATGCAGCGCCACGGTCAGCTCGACCACGCCCAGCCCCGCGCCCAGATGCCCGCCGGTGACCGACACCGCCGAGACCGTCTCGGCGCGCAGCTCGTCGGCCAGCTTGCGCAGCTCGCGATCGGTCAGCGCCTTGAGGTCAGAGGGCAGCTGCACGCGGTCGAGGATCGGGGTCTTCGGGGTCTCGCTCATCGGCACTCCCGTTTCATCTGTCGCGCGAGATAACGAAGCGCGCCGTTTCCCGCAATGTTTCGGCCTTCTCGCCATAGGGCGCAAGGGCGGCTTCGGCCTCGGCCACCAGCGCCGCGGCGCGGGCCTTCGCACCGGCAAGGCCCAGCAGCGAGACGAAGGTCGCCTTGCCCGCCTCGGCATCCTTGTGCAGCCGCTTGCCCGCCGCCTCTTCCGACCCCTCGACATCGAGGATGTCGTCGGCGATCTGGAAGGCAAGGCCAAGCGCCTGCGCATAGGTGGCCAGCGGCGCCCGGTCGGTGCCGGCGAGGATCGCCCCCGCCTCGGCCGAGAAAGAGATCAGCGCACCGGTCTTGCCCGCCTGCAGCCGGGTGATTTCGGCCAACGTCAGCGGGATCGGGGCAGTCTCGGCCGCGATGTCGAGCATCTGGCCATGCACCATCCCCGCCGCGCCCGAGGCCTGCGCGAGCGCGGCGACGAGCGCGATGCGCCGCTCGGCCGGGCCAAGCACCGGCTCGGCGCAAAGCTCGAAGGCGAGGGTCTGCAGCGCGTCGCCCGCAAGGATCGCCGTCGCCTCGTCCCATTTGCGGTGCACCGTGGGCTGGCCGCGGCGCAGGTCGTCGTCATCCATCGCCGGCAGGTCGTCATGCACGAGGCTGTAGGCATGCAGCGCCTCGACCGCCACCGCGGCGGGCATCGCCTGCGCCGCGGGAATGCCGAAGAGCGCCGCCGATTCGAGCACGAGGAAGGCGCGCAGCCGCTTGCCGCCCTGCGCCGCATAGCCCATGGCATCGCGCAGCGGCCCCTCGGGGAACCGCGTCATCGCCTGCGTGAGCGCCGCGCCAACGGCCTGCTGCGCCGCGTGAAGACGAGTGTCGAACATCACAGGCCTTCGACCGGCACCGTGCCCGTGGGCGCGCCATCGGCGCCGAGGGTGATCTTCTCGACCCGCTCCTCGGCCTCCTTCAGCAGCGCAGCGCAGCGCGCCTTCAGCGCCGCACCGCGCTCGTAGAGCCGGATCGAGGCATCGAGCGGCACCTCGCCGCGCTCGAGCTGCCCGACGACGGTCTCGAGTTCCTTCATCGCCTGTTCGAAGCTCATCGCCGCAATGTCGGCATCGGTCGCGGTCATCGCATTCTCCCTTGCTTGCCGGACGGGATGCCACGGACGGGGGCGGTTTTCCAGCCAAACCATGCGCGCCGCGGCGGAATCGCGCCAAATAGAAAGGGCCGCATGCCTCCGGCAGCGGCCCCCGAGATCTACGGAGATGGTCCGGTTAGGGTCTGGATCAGATCCTCCGTCCCAGCCAGGGTTCTCGACCCTAGGGTTTGCCCTCAGGCCTCGGCCCCCCTGACTGTCCCGACACCTCTCTCCAATATCACTCTAGACACTGGACCACCTCCTTTCATGCGTTGCCGATAGGGAGAGGGTGGCACAGATCTGGTGTATGGCAAGCGAATTTACGCAACGCTTGGCGAGTTGCGCCAGGTAAATGCCCGAAAAGGCGCCAGAGCGATCACCGCAAGTGCAATTTTTACACACCAGTCGGCGCAGGCGAGCGAGATCCACAGCGGCACCATCGGTCCGAAGCTCAGCAGCGGCAGCATCTCGTTCGCCCAGGAGACGTCGTTGCCCGGTTCGAGCCAGGCAAGCTGCAGCGAAAAGGCCGTGGTGAAGAAGATCGCGGTGTCGAGGCTCGCGCCGATCAGGGTGGAGACGAGCGGCGCCTTCCACCAGCGGTCGCGGCGCAGCGCGTTGAACACGCTCACGTCGGTCAGCTGCGCCGAGAGGAAGGCCGCGCCCGAGCCGAGCGCCACGCGGAAGCTGACGAGCGGGCCGAACTCGCCGATGATCTGCGAGCCGATCAGCGAGCAGATGATGCCGACGACGAAACCGGCCACGACCACGCCGCGCGCCGCGCGCGGGCCCTGCAGGCGGTTGGTCAGGTCGGTGACGAGGAAGGCGAAGGGATAGGTGAAGGCGCCCCAGGTCAGCCACTGGCCGAACAGGTATTGCACCAGGATGTTGGAGGCCACCACGATGGCGGCCATGGCGAGAACGCCGGGCAGATAACGTTTCATGGTTCACCGTTTTTACATGGTCGCGGAGACATGGCCCGGCCAAGCCGGACAAGGGGCGCGGATACGCCTGCGCGCCCCGTCGGTCAAGCGCGATCAGGGGCGCAGCCGGTATTCGACGATCTCGGTGCGCTGCAGCAGGAAGAAATTGTCGTCCGAGATCATCGTCAGGCGAATCGCCCCCTGCGCGTCGCGCCAGACCGACAGCCCCTCGAGGTTGTCATGGGTGCCGACGCTGGTCTGCACCAGCACCTCGCCGCCGGTGATCGTGTCGCCCTTGATGTCGAAGACCCGCACCCGGGTGAGGAAGCCCAGAAAGCCCCAGAAGTCGCGCTCGAGCAGGTAGAAGCGCCCGTCGGGGCCGAAATCGGCATCGGTCGGCAACCAGCTGCCGTCGCGCGGGATCGAGAAGGGCTGGTCCCAGGCGCCGTTGCGATAGCGCCAGACCGGGAAGGGCAGCTCGAGACTGCCCGAACGTTCGGGCAGGGTGTAGAGCGTGCCCTCGGCGTCGATCGCCAGCGACTCGAGCGAGGAGTTGCGCTGGAAATGCTTGAACGCCTCGGGGCGCGGCAGGCGCTCGGCCGGGCCGTCGTCGGTGGGGTAATGGGCGACGCGCGCCACCCCCTCGAACGAGATGTAGACACTGCCGTCGGGCGCCTCGGCCAGCCCCTCGGAATCGCCCGTCACGGTGTCGAGCGGCCTGCCCGCGCTGTCGTGGAGCTGCACCGGGCCGCTGGTGGAAACGCCGAGGATGCGGCCGGTGGCATCGCGGCTGATCCGCCCGCGCCAGATCGTGGCCCGGTCCGACTGGGTGACGAAATCGCGCCCGTCGGGGCCGAGTTCAATGCCGGAAAAGCCGCCGAAGGCGGGGTTGGCCACCGTCCAGACCCAGCTTTGCAGGAATTCCGCGCGCGGCACCTGCGTGCCGGCGGCGCTTCCCGCCCCGCCGCCAAGGCCGAGAACCAGCCCGACCAGGGCGCCGGTCAGCGCGAGGCGAGGACAGTGCGGCATTCGGCAGGCAGATCCGACAGGACATAGGTCTTCGCCGTCTTCGGCGCAGGCCCCGGGTTTGCCGGCGGCTTCGGCGGGTGGCGCAGCTCGTCGAGATAGGTGGTCACCCACCAGTTCAGCGTCTCGTCGCAGCCGTCGCCGCCCTTCGACAGCTCGTCGACGGTGGGGCTTTGCACCTGGCACAGGGGCGAGCCGGGCGGGCATTTCAGCCGCACGTGGAAATGCTCGTTATGGCCATAGATCGGGCGGATCTTCTGCAGCCAGGCCCGATCGCCCTTCGGCGCGGCATTGCACATCGCGATCTTCGCGGCGGCGGCGACGAACACCCGGTCGACCCGCGGGTCCGAGGCGGCGGCCCGCAACAGCGCCATATGCGCCGGCGTCCAGTTGGCGTTCACCCGGGTCTGGTCCTCGGTGCGGATCGAGATCGAGGAGATCTTCTCGCGGTCGGCACGGCTCAGGGTCAGCCGGCTCGCAGGCAGCATCCAGATATCGGCATCAAGGCCGATCTGGTGGCTGGCATGGCCACCGGTCATCGGGCCGCCGCGGGGCTGGCTGATGTCGCCGATGTAAAGCCCGTTCCAGCCCGGCAGCGTGGCGGCATAGCGCGACAGGTCCTGAAGATAGGAGATCATCTCGGGCTGGCCGTAATAGCGGTTGCGGCTGAGCCGCATCGCCTGCCAGGTCGGCCCGGTTTCGGGCAGCGCCACCAGCCCCGCCGCACAGCCGCGCGAGTAGAAGCCGATCGGTGTCGGCGCCCCCGCCGTCGGCGCCGTCTCTGCCCCGAACAGCTGTCGCGCCAGCGGCTCGGCCCGGGCGGGCAGCGCGGCGGCAAGACACAGCATCACGGCGGCAAGCAGACGGATCATGCGGAGGGACCTCCTTCGGACGGCGCAGCGGGGCGGGATTTCACCCAACCTAGCAGCACGAGACCGAGAACGAAAAGCACGATGATGGGAGTGATGCCGATCGACTGGTTGTCGGTCAGCTGCGTCATCACCCCGATCGACAGCGGCGCGATGAAGGCCGTGGCCTTGCCGGTAAGGGCATAAAGGCCAAAGCTTTCGGTCATCTTCGCCGGGTTTGCCTGACGCACCAGCATGGTGCGGCTTGCCGATTGCAGCGCCCCGCCCGCCGCCCCGATCAACCCGCCCATGGCATAGAAGGCGATGTCGGGGAGATGGCTGTCGGGCCCGACCGCGATGCCCCAGACGCTTTCGCGCGAGATGAAGACGACGGCGACGACGACCGCGGTCAGCACCACCAGGTTGAACACGATCACCGCCTTCGGGCCGAAGCGGTCATCCGCCTTGCCGCCCAGCCAGGCAAAGATCGCCCCGGTGATCGTGCCGAGGATGCCGAAGATGCCGATCATCGTGATCGACCAGTTCAGCACGCCCTTCGCGTAGAGCCCGCCGAAGGTGTAGATGCCGTTCAGCGCGTCGCGGTAGAACATCGACGAGACGAGATAGGCGAACAGGCTGCGCTCGGCCGGCAGGGTCTTCAGCGTGGTGCGCAGCTCGGGCCAGGCCTCGCGCACGGCGCGGGTCACCGGCACCGCGCCCGGCCGGCGCGGCTCGCGCACCCACAGGAAGAACGGGATCATGAAGACGGCATACCACACCGCCGTCAGCGGCCCGACGATGCGCGTGTCCTCGCGCGCGGCAAGATCGAGGCCGAACATCGGCGGCAGGCCGATCATCGTGTGGCCGGTGTTCGGATTGACCTGCAAGAAGCCGAGCATGACGATCAGCGACAGCATCCCGCCGACATAGCCGAAGGCCCAGCCCGAGCCCGAGACCTTGCCCATCTCCTCGCGCGAGGCCAGGTCGGGCAGCATCGCGTTGGTGAAGGTGGTGGCGAATTCCATGCCGATCATGCCGATCGCAAACGAGGTCATCACCAGCAGCAGGCTGAAGCTGCCGGGCACCGCATACCAAAGTCCCCAGGCGCCGCCGACATACATCAGCGAAAACAGCCAGATGAAGGGCATCCGCCGGCCCGAGCGGTCGGCAATGGCACCAAGGAAGGGCGAGGCGAGCGCAATCACGATGCCCGCCAGCCCGACGCCATAGCCCCAGACCGTCTGCGCCGTGCTGCCGCTGCCCAGCAGGTCCTCCATGAAGGGGGCGAAGATGAAGGTGATCAGCAGCGTGTTGTAGGGCTGGCTGGCCCAGTCGAAGAACCACCAGCCCCAGATCCGCTTGCGCGTGGTGATCATACCCGTCCCCCGTGTGCCGCGGGCACCCGCGTCGCCCGTGGCGCGATCAAGCCGCAAATCGCGCCGCGGCGCAAGCCACCGCGCGGGGGCGGGTTCAGAGCGCGGGCGGCCAGGGGCGCTCGTGATCGGCGGCGATCCAGTGCTGCACCCAGGCCGGCAGCTCGGGGCTTTGCGCCGCCTGCCCCATCGCCGCGACCACCGTGTCGGGCGGCACGATCCCGGCCTTCGAGGTGACGGCGGCGCGGATCAGGATGTGGTTGCAGCATTCGCCGTCGCGATACATCCCCTGTTCCATGTAGACGAAGCGCTTGTCCCAGCCGATGCAGCGGGTGCGCATCTCGAAACGCTGCAGCATGGTGATGCGCTTGCGGTAGCGGGTGGTGTTGCCGGCGACGACGATGCCCCAGCGATTGGCCAGCAGCGCCCGGTTCAGCCCCGAGCGGCTGGCAAGCTGGATCCGGCCGAGGTCGAACAGCGTCAGGATCCGGCCGTTGTTCAGGTCCTTCCACGGGTCGATGTCCCAGGGCCAGGCGACATGCGTGCTGACCACCGGATCGAGAATGCCAAGCGGCGCGCCCCGCCCGACCAGCAGGGCCTTGCCCATGCGAATGACTGGATACATCTGCGTCTCCCCTTTCCCGATCGGTGCCGCAGCGCGGCGCGGCGGTCAACGGCTACGTGGCGGCAGATGCGCCCTTGCGGTTGCAAGCGGCCCCGTGCTGCCTTACCTCTGACCCGGCACCACCCGGAGGTTTCGCATGGTCACGCTGTTTCAGGCACTCAACCTGATCCTGAACGTCATCTGGTTCGTGATGATCGCCCACATCATCATGAGCTGGCTGATCAACTTCCAGGTGCTGAACCTGCGCCAGCCGCTGGTGGCACAGCTCTGGTACGGGCTGAACAACCTGCTCGAACCGGTCTATGGCCGGATCCGGCGGTTCCTGCCGATGACCCCGGGGCTCGATCTGGCGCCGCTCGTGGCCTTCATCGCGCTGATCATCCTGCAACGCGCGCTGCTCAACAACGCGGGCTTCTTCTACAGCTACTGAGATGTCCGCACCGGCCCTGCCCGCGCCGGAAGAGGCGCTTGCCTCCGTCTTCGGCTTCCGCGCCTTCCGGCCGGGGCAGGAAGAGATCGTGCGCGCCGTTCTGGCCGGGCGCGACACGCTGGCGATCATGCCCACCGGCGGCGGCAAGTCGCTGTGCTATCAGCTGCCGGCGCTGTGCCTGCCCGGGCTGACGGTGGTGATCTCGCCGCTGATCGCGCTGATGCGCGACCAGGTCCGCTCGCTGCGCGAGGCGGGGGTGGAGGCCGGCGCGCTGACCTCGGGCAACACCGAGGAAGAAACCGAGGCGGTGTTCCGGGCGATCGACGAGGGTCGGCTGAAACTTCTGTACATGGCGCCCGAACGGCTGGCCTCGGGCGCGGCGGTGTCCTTGCTGCGCCGCGCCGGCACCGGGCTGATCGCGGTCGACGAGGCGCATTGCGTCAGCGCCTGGGGCCATGACTTCCGCCCCGATTACCTGCGCATCGGCGAGCTGAAACGCGCGCTGAACGTGCCGCTCGCGGCCTTCACCGCCACCGCCGACGAGGAAACCCGCGCCGAGATCGTCACCCGCCTGTTCGAGGGCCGCGCGCCCGAGACCTTCCTGCGCGGCTTCGACCGGCCGAACATCCACCTTGCCTTCGCGCCGAAGGACAGCCCGCGCAAGCAGATCCTCGACTATGCCGCCGCCCGGCGCGGCCAGTCGGGCATCGTCTATTGCGCCTCGCGGGCGCGCACCGAAAGCCTGGCGCAGGCGCTGCGCGAGGCGGGCCACCCCGCCTGCCACTATCACGGCGGCATGGAGGCCGAGGACCGGCGCGAGGTCGAGGCGCGGTTCCAGCGCGAGGACGGGCTGATCGTGGTGGCGACGGTCGCCTTCGGCATGGGCATCGACAAGCCCGACATCCGCTGGGTGGCGCATGCCGACCTGCCGAAGTCGATCGAGGGCTATTATCAGGAGATCGGCCGCGCCGGCCGCGACGGTGCCCCGGCCGAGACGCTCACCCTCTACGGCCCCGATGACATCCGCCTGCGCCGCACCCAGATCGACGAGGGCCTGGCGCCGCCCGACCGCAAGGCCGCCGACCATGCCCGGCTTAACGCGCTTCTGGGCCTGGCGGAGGCGACGGGGTGCCGCCGGCAGCGGCTGCTCGCCTATTTCGGCGAAGACTCGCAGCCCTGCGGCAATTGCGACCTGTGCGAGCATCCGCCCGAACTCTTCGACGGCACCGACGCGGTGCGCAAGGCGCTGTCGGCCGCGCTGCGCACCGGCGAGAGCTATGGCGCCGGCCACCTGATCGAGATCCTTCTTGGCAATACCAACGACCGCATCCGCGCCCGCGGCCATGATGCGTTGCCCACCTTCGGCGTCGGGCGCGAGCTGAGCCGGCCGCAATGGCAGGCGGTGTTCCGGCAGATGATGGGCCATGACCTCGTGCGCCCCGATGCCGAGCGCCATGGCGCGCTGGTGATGACCGAACGCGCGCGCCCGATCCTGCGCGGCGAGGAGCAGATCACCCTGCGCCACGACCTGGTGCGCCGCGCGCAATCGAAACCCGTGGCGAAGGCGCTGGTCTCGGACGAGGACGCGCCGCTCCTGTCGGCGCTGAAGGCGAAGCGGCGGGCGCTGTCCGAGGCGGCGGGCCTGCCCGCCTACATGATCTTCCCCGACCGCACCCTGATCGAGATGGCCGAAAGCCGCCCCGACACGCTCGACGCGATGGCGCGGGTGAACGGGGTCGGCGCGAAGAAGCTCGAAAGCTATGGCGCGGCCTTCCTCGAGGTGATCGCGGGGGCGGGCGCCGCGCCGCTGCACCCGGCGCGGATGAAGCTCGCGGGGCGCGACGAGGGCGCGCTCTTCGACCGGCTGGCCGAGGCGCAGCTGGCGCTCGCCCGCGGCGAGGACGGCCACGACCGCTATCTCAGCTGCACCCATTCGACCCTGCGCCGCATCGCCGAGACGAAGCCGCGCAGCCGCGAGGACCTGTCGCGCATCGCCGGCCTTGGCGAGGCGAAGATCGACCGCTTCGCCGACACCTTCCTCGCCCTCGTCGAGGAATACCGCTGATCACTCGGCCGCGGCGGGGCGCAGGCAGGGCCGGGTGCCGGGCGGCTGATGCGCCAGAAGCTGCTCGAGGATCGCGCTCTTCTTCAGCGGCTTCGTCAGATAGGCATCGATCCCCGCGGCAAGGATCGCGGCGCCGTCGCCCTCCATCGCGTGGGCGGTGAGCGCACAGATCGGGACGTGTTGCCCCGCCGTCTCCTCGGCACGGATCCGCCGCGTCGCCTCGCGCCCGTCCATCTCGGGCATCGAGATGTCCATGAAGATCAGGTCGGGCTGGAAGCGGCGCCAGACCT
This sequence comes from Paenirhodobacter sp. YD-8, assembly GCF_056590935.1. NCBI lineage: Bacteria > Pseudomonadati > Pseudomonadota > Alphaproteobacteria > Rhodobacterales > Paenirhodobacter > Paenirhodobacter sp. YD-8. The sequence continues at coordinate 80,126 of NZ_CM152649.1, forward strand.
CCACCGCCTCGCGCCCGTTCTGCGCATATTCCAGCACGATGTCGAAATCCTTCACCATCTTGCGGAAGACCAGCTGGTTGGTGCGGTTGTCCTCGACCGACAGCACCCGCATCGGCCGCGCCTCTCCCGTCGCCTCGACCACCGGCGCGGGGGGCGTTTCCTCGACCTCGGGCGAAGGACCGCCCGACAGCTTCTGCAGCATGTGGAACAGGTCCGAACGCAGCACCGGCTTTTCCAGCCAGTCGATGCCGCGGCAATCGGCCTGCGCCGCGCGGAAGGCCTCGGCATCCGAGGTCAGAAGCAGGATCGGCGTCTCGATGCCGCGATCGCGCAGGCGGCGGATCAGCTCGATCCCGTCGATGTCGGGCATGCGGTGATCGGTCAGCACCACGTCGAAGGCGCCGCCGTCGTCGAAGGCCCGCAACGCCTCGGCCGCGTTGCGGCACAGCGTGACCTGGAGCCCGTAGGTCTGCAATTGCCGCTCGAGGATCATCCGGTTGACGAGGACGTCATCGACCACCAGCGCCGCGCGCAGCGTGATCGGCGTCGAGGGCCCCTGCCCCTCGACCGGTTCGGCGGGCTCGGCACTTGGCACGGTGATGCGCACGCCAAAGCAGGATCCGCGCCCCGGCTCGCTGTCCACCCAGACCGAGCCGCCCATCATCCGCACCAGCTCGCGGGTGATGGCAAGGCCAAGCCCGGTGCCCTCGAAGCGGCGGTTGGTGGCGCTGTCGACCTGATTGAACTCGCCGAAGATGTGCTCGACATGCTCGGCGGCGATGCCGATGCCGGTGTCCTCGACGGTCATGTGGAGGTCGTACTCGCCATCCGCCCGCTCGATCCCCACCACGCGGGTCAGCACATGGCCGGTCGCGGTGAACTTGACCGCATTGCCGATCAGGTTGGTCAGGATCTGCCGGACCCGGCCCGGATCGGCGCGGAAGCGCGTCGGCAGGAACAGATCGTAATCGACGAGAAGCTTGATCCCCTTTTCCTTCGCCGTCGGCTGTAGCAGCACCATCACCTCGTGGATGCAGCGCTCGAGGTCGAAGACCTCGGGATAAAGCCGCAGCCGCTCCGCCTCGATCTTCGAGAAGTCGAGCACGTCGTTGATGATCGTCAGAAGCGCCTCGCCCGAGGAGCGGATGGTCTCGGCATAAAGCCGCTGTTCCTCGGACAGACCACTGTCCACCAGCAGCTCGGCCATGCCGACAACACCGTTCATCGGAGTGCGCAGCTCGTGGCTCATGTTGGCAAGGAAGGCCGATTTCGCCCGGTTCGCCGCCTCGGCCCGCGCGCGGGCGCTTTCAAGCTCGGCCTCGCGGGCGATGGTGCGCGAGATGTCCTGCACCACGCAGACAAGGTCGCCCCCCTCGCCCCAGCGGTCGATCAGCCGCAGGTGGCGCCCGCGATGCGTGCGCACGGTCATCGGCTCGATCTTCTGGCGACGGATGCGCGCGACCATCTCGTGGTGCCAGTCGAGCGGATCACGCCCCTCGAGGTCCACCATGTGATGCGTCGCCACGAGCTTCACCACCGCGTCATAGGCAACCCCCGCGGCCAGTGCGACCTCGCCGCGAAAGAAGGACAGATAGGCCCGGTTCGCCACGACCAGCCGCAGATCGCGATCGAAGACGGCAAAGCCGTCCTCGATCGTCTCGACCGCATCCCACAGCCGGCGCTGCGCGATCAGCGCGACCGAGGTCGCCCGCTCCAGATCGCCGCGCACCCGGCTGTTCTCGCCCTTGAGCGATTCCGCTTCAGTGAGCGCGCGCTGCAGCCCGTGGCGCTGCTGCACGATCTGCTCGGACAGCGCCCGCGCATGCAGCGCAAGCTTTTCGTTCGCAGAGAAGAGCTCGCGCTTCTTCTGCTCCAGCAGCCGTTCCGCCGCCAGCCGCGCGCGCCGCTCCTGCGCCAGTTTGTCTGCCAAGCTTGCGCTCATGCCCGGCCTGTCCCGTTCCGATTCGCCTTCTGATGCACCGTCGCAGCGTGGCGTGAATTTAGGCTTAACCGGTTCCGGCCCGGTTGATCCCGCCCCGGCCGCGTGAGACGATCACGCCATCTCGGAGGAGTTGTTTTCATGCGCGTGCCGTCTTTCCTGATTCCCGTTCTTGCCGCTGTGCTGAGCCTTGCCCCGCCCCCCGCCGGGGCCGAGCCGCAGCGGGTGATCCCGGAACGGCGGCTCTCCATCGCCGAGGGCATGGACCTGAGCGGCCGCGACCTGGCGCAGATCTTCGACACCACGCTCGAGGGCTGCGAGGCGGCCTGCCTTGCGCGCAGCGACTGCGAGGCGGTCACCTTCAACGCGCGCAACAATTCCTGCTTCCCGAAGGCCGGCATCAGCGGGATGACCCCCTATCAGGGCGCCTTCTCGGGCGTCGTCGTGGCCAGCCCGGCGGCGGCCGGGACCCGGGCAAAGACCCGCGCCGCCGATCTCGGCTTCCTGTGGGACGGCAGCCTTGATGCCGCGCTCGATCAGGCGCGCGGCATGGGGCGCGCGCATCTGACGAATTTCGCCCGGCCCGAAGACCTGACGCAGGCGCTGTCGGCGGCCCGCGCGCAGGGCGACGTGAACCGCGAAATCGCGATCGAGGGCGCGCTGATCGTGCTTACCGACGCCTCGGATCTGTGGAGCGATTACGCGCTGTTGCAGCTGCGCCGGCCGCAGGGTGCGGACAGCGGTGCCGCGGTCACGGCCGCGGTGAACGGCTATCTGCGCGCCGCGAATGCCGCCCAGCAGGCCGAGGCGCTGAGCACGCTCGCGCAGGCGCTCGAGGCCGATGGCCGCACCCGCGAGATGGTCGCGGCGCTGCGCCTTGCCGCCAGCCTCTCGCCGCGGCAGGACATTGCCGCCGCGCTCGATGACGCGGTGGCGAAATACGGCTTCCGCATCACCGAGCATCAGGTCGAGGCCGACAGCGCCGCGCCGCGGATCTGCGCGGTGTTCTCGGATGATCTGGCGCGTTCGGGCGTCGATTACGCCAGTTTCGTGCAGCTGCCGAAGGCCGGGCTGTCGGTCGAGGCCGAGGCGAACCAGCTCTGCGTCGCCGGCCTTGCGCATGGCGAGCGCTATGCACTCACCTTCCGCAAGGGGCTGCCCTCGGCGACGAAGGAGACCCTCGCCAAGGACGTGACGATCACCGCCTATGTCCGCGACCGCGGCCCCGCCGTCACCTTCCCGGGCCGCGCCTATATCCTGCCGAAGGGCGAGGATTCGGGGCTGCCGGTGCAGACGGTGAACACGAAGCATCTCGATCTGAAACTGCTGCGCGTGTCGGACCGCAACCTCGTGGCCTCGATGCAGCGCGACTATTTCGCCCGCTCGCTCGACCAGTGGGATGCCGGCAACCTCGAGGACTCGCTGGCCCAGACGGTCTGGACCGGCACCGCCGATGTCGGCATGGAGGTGAACCGCGACGTCACCACGCGCCTGCCGGTGCAGGAGGTGACGGGCCCGCTTGGCCCCGGGGTCTATGTGCTGCGCGCCTCGATCCCCGGCGCCGATCCCTATGAGCACCCGCCGGCGACGCAATGGTTCGTGATCTCGGATCTCGGCCTGACCAGCTTCTCGGGCACCGACGGGCTGACGGTGGCGGTGCGCGGCCTGTCCGATGCGAAGGCGGTCGGCGGCGCCACGGTCACGCTGGTGTCGCGCGCGAATGCGGTGATCGGCAGCGCCACGACCGATGCCGAGGGCGTCGTGCATTTCGACCCGGCGCTGGCCGCGGGTGCGGGCAACGCCGCCCCCGCCCTCGTCTCGGTGACGCAGGGCGAGGACATGGCGTTCCTGTCGCTCACCGATGCCGAGTTCGACCTGTCCGACCGTGGTGTCGAGGGCATGCCCCCCGCGCCGCCGATCGACGTCTTCCTTGCCACCGACCGTGGCGCCTATCGCACCGGCGAGACGGTGCAGGCGACGATGCTGGCGCGCGACGGCAGTGCCGCCGCGCTGCCCGGCGTGCCGCTGACCGCGGTGTTGATGCGCCCCGATGGCGTCGAATATTCGCGCAGCCTTGCGCAGGACGCGGGCGATGGCGGCGCCACCGCGGCGCTGCCGATCGGGGCGCAGGCGCCGCGCGGCACCTGGCGGCTCGATGTCTTCGCCGACCCGAAGGCCGCACCGCTTGCCACCACGAAATTCCTCGTCGAGGATTTCCTGCCCGAACGCATCGACTTCGCCCTGACCCTGCCCGAGGGCATTCTTTCGGGCGGCGATCTGCCGGCGATCGGCATCGCGGCACGCTATCTCTTCGGCGCGCCGGGCGGCGGGCTCGGCTTCGAGGGCGATCTGCGTCTTGCCGCGGCCGACAGCCTGCCGGGCTTCGACGGCTATCGCTTCGGCCGCTACGACACGCCCTTTGAGCCGCGCTATGACAGCCTCGAGGCCGGCGAGACCGACGCCGAGGGCGCGGGCGAGATCCAGGCGGCGCTGCCCGATCTGGGCACCGAGGCCGCCCGCCCGCTCGAGGCGCGCTTCACCGTGCGGCTGCGCGAGGGCTCGGGCCGGCCGGTCGAGCGCAGCATCTCGCGCCTCGTCATGCCGGCGCTGCCGGTGATCGGCATCCGCCCGGGCTTTGACGGCGCGGTGGCCGAAGGGGCCGAGGCGCGTTTCCGCCTGATCGCGCTTGGCCCCGATGCGAAACCCGTCGCGCTGCCGCTGCACTGGACGCTGAACCGCGTCGAGACCCGCTATCAGTGGTATGCGATGGACGGGCAATGGAACTGGGAGCCGATCACCCACCGCACCCGCGTGGCCGAGGGCGACGCGACCCCCGGCACCACGCCGGCCGAGATCGCCGCGAAGACCGACTGGGGCGAATACGAGCTGGTGGTCGAGGCCGGTCATGGCGACAGCTACACCTCGGCCTCGATGCGCTTCGATGCCGGCTGGTATGCGCCCGCCGACGTGATGGCAAGCCCCGACCGGCTGGACCTTGCGCTCGACAAGCCGGCCTATGCGACGGGCGACACGGCGCGGCTGCGCCTCGTGGCGCCGGCGCCGGGGGTGGCGCTGGTCTCGGTGCTGTCGAACCGGCTCATCGCGCTGAAATCGGTGCCGGTGAAGGCCGGCGAGAACCGGATCGATCTGCCGGTGACCGACGAATGGGGGGCGGGCGCCTATGTCACCGCCTCGGTGATCCGGCCGCTCGCCGAGGAGGCGCCCGCACGCGCGCCGATGCGGGCGATGGGGTTGAGCTATGCGCAGGTCGACCCCGGCCCGCGCGCGCTGACGGCAAGCTTCGACGTGCCCGCGGCCTCGGACCCGCGCGCGCCGCTTCCCGTGGCGCTGAAGGTCGAGGGCGCGCAGCCCGGCGAGACGGTGCATGCGACCATCGCCGCGGTGGACCTTGGCATCCTGAACCTCACCGGCTTCAAGGCCCCCGATCCGCAGGCGCATTACTTCGGTCAGCGCCGGCTGGGTGTCGGGCTGCGTGACGTCTATGGCCGGCTGATCGACGGCCGCGCCGGCACCGAGGGGGTGCTGCGCTCGGGCGGCGATGCCGGGCGCGAGATGTCGATGCAGGCCCCGCCTCCGACCGAGGAGCTGGTCGCCTATTTCTCGGGCCCGCTGACGGTGGGCGCCGACGGCATGATCCGCACCAGCTTTGACATGCCCGCCTTCAACGGCACCGTGCGGCTGAGCGCCATCGCCTGGTCGAAGACCGGCGTCGGCCAGGCCTCGGCCGATGTGCTGGTGCGCGATCCGGTGGTGGTGACCGCCTCGCTGCCGCGCTTCCTCGCGCCGGGCGACCACTCGCGGCTGCTGCTTGAAATCGTGCATGCCACCGGCCCCTCGGGGCGGATGGGGCTTGATGTCAGCGCCGCCGGCGTGACGCTGGGCGAGCGCCCCTCGGGTGTCGATCTCGCCGATCTCGGCAAGGCCGAGGTCGAGATCCCGCTCACCGCCCCCGCGGCCGAGGGAGTGCAGCAGATCCGCATCGCGCTGACCACGCCCGACGGCAAGCTCCTCGAAAAGGTGGTGACCGTGCCGGTCGAGCGCAACGACCCGCAGGTGGCGCATGAATCGCGCTTCGATCTGGCCGCGGGCAAGACCTTCACCTTCGACGCGAATGTCTTTGCCGGCATGGTGCCGGGCACGGCGCGGGCGACGCTGGCGGCAGGCCCGATTGCACGCTTCAACACGCCGGCGCTGCTGGCCGCGCTCGATGCCTATCCCTATGGCTGCACCGAGCAGATCACCTCGAAGGCGATGCCGCTTCTGTATCTGAGCACGGTGGCCGAGAAGATGCGGCTGGTGACGCCCGCCGATCTCGGCGACCGCATCGACACCGCGATCCGCAAGGTGCTGACCAATCAGGACGCCTCGGGCGCCTTCGGGCTGTGGTCGCCCGAATCCGGTGACGGCTGGCTGGATGCCTATGTCACCGACTTCCTCAGCCGGGCGAAAGCCGCGGGCCATGCGGTGCCCGACACCGCCTTCCGCAATGCGCTCGACAACCTGCGCAATCAGGTGAATTACGCCGCCGATTTCGACAGCGATTCGAATGGCGGCGGGCAGGTTCTGGCCTATGCGCTGATGGTTCTGGCGCGCGAGGGGGCGGCGGCCGTGGGTGACCTGCGCTATTACGCCGACGTCAAGGGCGACGATTTCGCGACGCCGCTGGCCGCGGCACAGCTGGGCGCGGCGCTCGCCTCCTATGGCGATCAGGGCCGGGCCGATGCGATGTTCGCGCGCGCCGGGCGGATGCTGAGCGCGAAGGGCGCCGAGACCGGCTGGCGCGACGATTACGGCACCGGGCTGCGCGACACCGCGGCGGTGCTGGCACTCGCCGCGCAGGCGGGCTCGAACGCCGTCAATCTCGAAAGCACGGGCAAGGCGCTGGCCGCGCGGCTGGCTTCGGTGCCGCTCTCGACGCAGGAGGCGGCCTGGACGCTGATGGCGGCGAGTGCGCTCATCGACCGGCCGGATGCCGGCGGCCTGACGATCGACGGCGCGCCGGTCAAAGGCCCGCTCGTCGAGGTGATCGACGCCGAGACCGCGGGCCGGGCCATTGCCATCGCGAACCCGGGCGACAAAGCGCAGACCCTGACGCTGACCACCTTCGGCGTGCCCGAGGTGGCTGAACCCGCCGGCGGCAAAGGCTGGTCGATCTCGCGCAGCTGGTACACGCTCGAGGGCGATCCGGCCGATCCCGCCACGGTGAAACAGGGCACCCGCTTTGTCGCGGTGCTGGAGATCTCCCCGCTCGGCCAGCAGGATGCGCGGCTGATGGTCGACGACCCGCTGCCCGCGGGCTTCGAGATCGACAACCCGAACCTGATCCGCGGCGGCGACATCGCCGCGCTCGACTGGCTCGACGTCGCCGAGGACACCCGGATGACCGAGTTCCGGCAGGACCGCTTCCTGGCCGCGATCGACGCGCATGGCGACCGGCCGTTCCGGCTGGCCTATATCGTGCGCGCCGTCAGCCCGGGTCGCTTCCACCTGCCGGCGGCCTCGGTCGCCGACATGTATCGCCCCGAGATGCGGGCGCAAAGCGACGCGGGCGAGGTGGTGATCGAGTGAGGGCGGGCGCGCTTGCCGCGCTCGCGCTCGGCCTCGCGCTGGCGGCGGGGGGGCGCGATGCGCTCGACACCTGGGTGGCGGCGACCGCGCTGCCGCCGCTCACCGTCGCGACCGGGACCGAGGTTCTGGCCCGCGACGGCACGCTGTTGCGCGCCTTCCCGGTCGCCGATGGCCGCTGGCGGCTGGCGCCCGGGCCGGTCGACGGGGGCTTTCTCGCCGATCTGGTGGCCTATGAGGACGGGCGGTTTTACGACCACGCCGGCATCGACCCGGTCGCCGTTCTGCGCGCCGGCGCGCAGGCACTGGCGGCGGGCCATGTCGTCTCGGGCGCCTCGACCCTGACGATGCAGGTGGCGCGGCTTCTGGAAGAGGGGCCGACCGGCACGGTGGCGGGCAAGATCCGTCAGGCGCGGGTGGCGCTTGCGCTCGAGCGCAAGCTGAGCAAGGCGCAGATCCTTGACCTCTATCTGCGGCTCGCGCCCTATGGCGGCAACCTGGAAGGGGTGCGGGCGGCAAGTCTTGCCTGGTTCGGCAAGGAACCGCGGCGGCTGACGCCGGCCGAGGCGGCGCTGCTGATCGCCCTGCCGCAATCGCCCGAGGCGCGCCGGCCCGACCGCGCGCCCAAGGCCGCGCAGGCGGCGCGCGACCGGGTGCTGACCCGCCTTGCCGCCGCCGGCGCGCTGAGCGAAGACAGCGCCCGCGCCGCGATGCGCGAGCCTGTGCCCACCCGCCGGCGCGACTTTCCCGCGCTTGCGCCGCACCTGACGGCGCGTCTGGCCACCGCCGCAGCCCCCGGCGCGCGGATCGAGACGACGATCGACGCGGGCCTGCAGCGGGCGGCCGAGCGGCTTGCCCGGCGCGCCGTCGCGGGGATGGCCGGGCAGGTCTCGGCGGCGATGGTGCTGGCCGATCACCGCAGCGGCGAGATCCTGGCCGAGGTCGGCGGTGCCGACTGGACCGACACGGCGCGGGCGGGCTTCGTCGATCTGACGCAGGCGCCGCGCTCGCCGGGTTCCACGCTGAAGCCCTTCGTCTATGCGCTGGCCTTCGACGACGGGCTTGCCCATCCCGAGACGCTGATCGAGGACCGACCCGTCGCCTTCGGCAGCTGGCATCCGCAGAACTTCGACCACGCCTTTCGCGGCACGGTCAGCGTGCGGCAGGCGCTGACGCTGTCGCTCAACATCCCGGTGGTGCATCTGACCGAGGCGCTCGGCCCCGAGCGGCTTCTGGCCACGCTGCGCCGCACCGGGGCGCGGGTCGAGTTGCCGGGATCGGGGGCGCCGGGGCTTGCGGTGTCGCTTGGCGGGCTTGGCATCAGCCTCGAGGATCTGGTGCAGGCCTATGCGGCGCTTGCCCGGATGGGGCGGCCGGTCACCCTGTCGGCGCTGGCGGGCGGGGCGCATCCGCGCGAGGGGCAGCTCTTCGGCGCCGTCGCGGCCTGGCAGGTGGCTGACATCCTGTCGCGGATCGCGCCGCCGCCCGGCGGCACGCCGAACCGCATCGCCTACAAGACCGGCACCTCCTATGGCCACCGCGACGCTTTGGCGGTGGGGTTCGACGGGCGCCATGTCGCGGGGGTCTGGCTCGGTCGCGCCGATGGCACGCCGGTACCCGGCGCCTTCGGCGGCGAGATCGCGGCGCCGGTGCTGTTCGAACTTTTCGACCGGATCGGGGCCGAGCGCGCGCCACTGCCGCCGCCGCCGCCCGCGACGCTGATCTTGCCGAATGCGCGGCTGCCCCAGCCGCTGCAACGCTTTCGCCCGCGCGATGCGGCCTTCGCCGAGGCGCCGGCCGGGGGGCCCGAGCTGACCTTCCCGCCCGATGGCGCGCAGGTCGAGGTGCCCGAGGGCGGATTGACGGTGAAGCTGCGTGGCGGCGTGCCGCCCTTCACCTGGCTCGCGAATGGCGCGCCGGTGATGGTGGGGGCGCGGGCGCGGGAAAGCCTGCTTCCCCTGCCCGCAGCCGGGTTCGTGACGCTGACGGTTCTCGACGCCGAGGGGCGCTCGGCCAGTGCCCAGGTGCGGCTGATGCCCTAGCTCAGCCGCGCCCGGCGGCCAGCGCCTGCGCCGCGGCGATGGCATTTGCCACCGAGGCCCGCGCCCGCGGCGCATTCGCCCAGCAAGTCGTGCCCAGATGGGCCGCGACCAGCCGGCACAGGTCTTCGGGCTGCGCCGCGGCGAGGGCTTCGACCGTGCCGAAGCCCACCTCCTCGAACCGGCGCAGGACCGTCGGCCCCACCAGGGGCGCGGCCAGCAGGGCTGCCCGCTCCTCTGGCGAGAAAGCCATCAGACCAGCTCGATCGCCAGCGCGATGCCCTGACCGCCGCCGATGCACATGGTGATCAGACCGCGTTTGCCGCCGGTGCGCTCGAGGTGATAGAGCGTCTTCACCGTCAGGATCGCGCCGGTGGCGCCGATCGGGTGGCCAAGCGCGATCGCGCCGCCGTTCGGGTTGACCTTGGCCGGGTCGAGGCCAAGCTCCTTCGAGACCGCCAGCGCCTGCGCCGCGAAGGCCTCGTTCGACTCGATCACGTCGAAATCGGCGACCGTCATGCCGAGCTTCTCGCACAGCTGCTGCACCGCCGGGATCGGGCCGACGCCCATCACCTCGGGGCGCACACCCGCGACCGAATAGCCGAGGATCTTCGCGCGCGGCTTCAGCCCCGCCGCCTCGGCGGCATCGGCACGCGCCAGGATCAGCGCCGCAGCGCCGTCATTGATGCCCGAGGCGTTGCCGGCGGTGACGGTGCCGTCCTTCTTGAACACCGGCCGCAGCCCGGCCAGCGCCTCGGCCGAGGTCTTCTTCGGGTGCTCGTCGGTGTCGAAGACGACGGTCGCACGGCGCGACACGATCTCGATCGGCGCGATCTCGTCCTTGAAGAGGCCGGCCTCGATCGCCGCGGCAGCGCGTTCCTGGCTGGAGAGCGCCAGCGCGTCCTGCTCCTCGCGCGAGATCGAATGCTCGCAGGCGACGTTCTCGGCGGTGACGCCCATGTGGCCGGTGCCGAAGGGGCAGGTCAGCGCGCCGGTCATCATGTCGATGGCCTTCACGTCGCCCATCTTCTGGCCGAAGCGGGCCTGCTGCAGGATGTAGGGCGCGCGCGACATGCAGTCGACGCCGCCGGCGAGCGCGAAATCGGCATCGCCCAGCATCAGCGACTGCGTCGCCGAGACGATCGCCTGCGCGCCGGAACCGCACAGCCGGTTCACGTTCATCGCCGGGGTGCCGACCGGAACGCCGGCCTGCACCGAGGCCACGCGCGAGACATACATATCGCGCGGCTCGGTGTTGATGACATGGCCGAAGACCACCTGGCCGATCTTCTCGGCATCGATCCCGGCGCGGGCGATGGCCGCCTTCGAGACATGGGTGGCGAGGTCGATCGGGCAGAAGCCCGACAGGCTGCCCCCGAAGGTGCCGATGGCGGTACGGGCGCCGGAAAGAATGACGATGCCGGTCATGGAGAACTCCCCCTTTGAGATGTGGGGGGAGGTTAGCGTGGCACCGCGGCCGGCGCCAGTTGCCCCAGGGGCAAGTGACGGGGCGTCACATCGCCTCAGACAAGCGGAATGCGGCCCCCGGGGGTCAGCAGCCAGGCCTTGCGCCCCTCGATCACCGCAGCCGAGACCGGGCCGCCATAGGCCGCGCTCGAATCCATGTTCAGGCGGTTGCCGTAAAAGGTGACCTTGTCGATCGCGGTATGGCCATGCACCACCAGCACGCCGTGATCGCGCGGATCGTCGAGGAACTCGGCCCGGATCCAGAGCAGATCGTCCTCGACCTGATCGGCAAGGGCGACGCCCGGGCGGATGCCGGCATGGACGAAAAGCTGCTCGCCGTGCAGGAAATGCGTCGGCCGCGCCGCGATCCAGGCCCGCACCTCGGGCGCGACGGCGGCCAGCGTATCGGCATGGACCTCGGGCAGCGGCCGTTCCTCGGGGTTGCGCACCCCCCAGGAGGCGAGCGTCGTCACCCCACCGACGCGCGGGTGCATCCATTCGATGCCACTGCGCAGCATCGGGTCATGGGCATAGGGGTCCTCGAGGAAGCGTTCGAACATGCGGTCGTGATTGCCCTTCAGCACCACCCAGTGCTCGCCCCGCGCCTGGCCCGCCATCAGATGCTCGACCACCTGGCGCGAGCGCGGACCGCGGTCGATCAGATCGCCGATATGGACCAGCGGCGCCTCGGTGTCGCCGACCCGGGCGCGGTCCTCGGCGACAAGCGCCTGTGCCGCCTGCAGCAGGTCGAGATGACCGTGGATATCGCCGATCGCATAAGCGCGCATGCTGTTCCTCCGAACCTCGGGACCGAATGCAATGGGCCCCCCGCGGCAGCGGAGGGCCCGGATCTCATCCTCTCATGTCGCTCAGGCGACGAGGAATTCAAGCGGCTTGACCTGCTGGAAGAGGCCCGTCGCCTCGAGTTCCTTCACCACTTCCGGGGCGAGCGGCGCATCGAGATAGGCGATGGCGATCGCTTCGGCGCCGGCCGCGGCACGGCCGAGGGTAAAGTTCGCGACGTTGACCTTGTGGTCGCCAAGCAGAGTGCCGAGCTTGCCGATGATGCCGGGGACGTCCTTGTTCGTGGTGTAGAGCATGTGCGGCCCCACCTCGGCGTCGACGTTGATCCCCTTGATCTGGATGAAGCGCGGCTTGCCATCCGAGAAGCAGGTGCCGGCCACGGCGCGCTCGCGCACGTCAGTGACGACGGTGACCTTGATGTAGCCGTCGAACACGCCCGACTTGTCCTGCGTGGTCTTCGAGAGCTGGATCCCGCGTTCCTTCGCGATCACCGGCGCCGAGACCATGTTCACGTCCGGGTTCGCCTTCTTCATGATCCCGGCGATCACCGCGCAATCAAGCGCCTTCAGGTTCATCTTCGAGACGATGCCGTCATAGGTGATGTTGATCGCCTTGATCGGTTCGTCGGTCATCTGGCCGATGAACGAGCCGAGGTATTCGGCCAGCTTCACCCAAGGGCCCATGACCTTCGCCTCTTCGGCGGTCATCGACGGCAGGTTCAGCGCGTTCTCGACGGCGCCGTCGAGCAGGTAGTTCGACATCTGCTCGGCGACCTGCAGCGCAACGTTTTCCTGCGCTTCCGAGGTCGAGGCGCCGAGGTGCGGCGTGCAGACGACGTTCGGCAGGCCGAAGAGCACGTTCTCGGTCGCCGGTTCGACGGCGAAGACGTCGAGGGCGGCACCGGCCACATGGCCCGACTTCAGCAGATCGGCGAGGGCGTCCTCGTCGACCAGACCGCCGCGGGCGCAGTTGATGATGCGCACACCCTTCTTGGTCTTCTCAAGGTTCTCGCGCGACAGGATGTTGCGGGTCTGCTCGGTCAGCGGCACGTGCAGGGTGATGAAGTCGGCGCGCTCGAGCAGCTCGTCAAGCTCGACCTTCTCGACGCCCATCTTCGCGGCCTTCTCGTCCGACATGAAGGGATCGTAGGCGATGACCTTCATCTTCAGGCCCTTGGCGCGGTCGCACACGATGCCGCCGATGTTGCCGGCGCCGATCACGCCGAGCGTCTTGCCGGTCAGCTCGACGCCCATGAACTTCGACTTCTCCCACTTGCCGGCCTGGGTCGAGGCCGAGGCTTCGGGGATCTGGCGGGCGACGGCGAACATCATCGCGATCGCGTGCTCGGCGGTGGTGATCATGTTGCCGAACGGCGTGTTCATCACGATCACGCCCTTCTTCGAGGCGGCTTCCTTGTCGACGTTGTCGACACCGATGCCGGCGCGGCCGACGACCTTCAGCTTCGTCGCCTTCTCGAGCAGGGCGGCGGTCACCTTGGTGGCCGAGCGGATCGCAAGACCGTCGTAATCGCCGATCACCTCGGCCAGTTTGTCCTTGTCCTTGCCGAGTTCCGGGCGGAAGTCGACTTCGATGCCGCGGTTCTTGAAGATCGCGATGGCGGCGTCGGAAAGCTTGTCGGAGATGAGAACCTTGGGGGCCATTTCTGGATTTCCTGAATATACGGGATTTCGGAAAGGGCGGGTCGTCACGGAGTCTATAGACGTCCCGCCGCGCTTTCGCATGCGGCCCGCCCGGAGGCAAGCCGCCTGAAATCAGGCCTGAGCCGCGATTTCCGCCTCGAAGGCGTATTCGATCCAGGGCATCAGCGCCTCGAGATCGGCCTTCTCGACGGTCGAGCCGCACCAGATGCGCAGGCCGGCCGGGGCGTCACGATAGGCGCCGACGTCAAGCGCGACGCCTTCCTTCTCGAGCCGCTTCGCGACGGCCTTGGCGAAGGCCGCGCCGTCCTTGATGCGGGCGTCGTTGAACTTCAGGCACACCGAGGTGGTCGAGGCGTTCGCCGGGTTGTTGGCGAGGTTCTCGATCCAGGGCTTCGCCGCGACGAAGTCCCACACCACCTGCGCGTTCGCCTCGGCGCGGCCGATCAGGCCCTTCAGGCCGCCGATCGACTTGGCCCATTTCAGCGCCACGAGGTAGTCTTCGACGCAGAGCATCGAGGGGGTGTTGATCGTCTCGCCGACGAAGATGCCGTCGATCAGCTTGCCGCCCTTGGTCATGCGGAAGATCTTCGGCATCGGCCATTTCGGGGTGTAGGTTTCCAGCCGCTCGACGGCGCGCGGGCTGAGGATCAGCACGCCATGGCCGCCTTCGCCGCCCAGAACCTTCTGCCAGGAGAAGGTGACGACGTCGAGCTTGTCCCAGGGCAGATCCATCGCGAAGGCGGCCGAGGTCGCGTCGCAGATGGTCAGGCCCTGGCGCTCGGCCGGGATGTCGTTGCCGTTGGCGACGCGCACGCCCGAGGTGGTGCCATTCCAGGTGAAGACGACGTCGGTGTTGAAGTCGACATCGGTGAAATCGACGATGTCACCATATTCGGCCTTCTTCACGTCGGCGTCGATCTTGAGCTGTTTCACCACATCGGTGACCCAGCCCGAGCCGAAGGATTCCCAAGCGCACATGGTGACCGGACGGGCACCGAGCAGCGACCACAGCGCCATCTCGACGGCGCCGGTGTCCGACGCGGGAACGATGCCGATGCGGTAGTCGGCGGGCACACCCAGGATCTCGCGGGTGGTCTCGATCGCCTCTTTCAGCTTCGCCTTGCCGACGGCGGCACGATGCGAGCGGCCGAGGGGCGCGTCAGCGAGCATGTCGAGGGAGAAACCGGGGATCTTCGCGCAGGGGCCCGAAGAAAAACGCGGATTGACCGGACGCGCGACCGGAGCTTCGTAAGCCATCAATGGTATCCTTCCAGATAAACGCCCCTCGTTGGGGAGAGGTGTCCCGCTGCGGCAGATACGCCTCCGCCTGCTCTGGCACAAGGGGGGAAATTGCGATATTGCGCCGCATCGGCGCCCGAAAGCGACGCCGCGCTCCACTATCGGAAACTTCTCGCGGAATCCCCCAATGTTCATTGCCGTCCTCCTCGCCGATCCGAAAGCCGCCAATCTCGAGCGCGTCACCGTTGAATCGCTGCGCAACGCCTGGGGCGGGGGCGAGGCGCGCTGGCTGAGCCCCGGCATCGCCGCCGAGTTCGAGCTGAGCGAGATGCCCTCGAATCGCTGGGACGTGTGGGAAAGCCTGCAGGGGCTGGGCCACGACCTGGTCATCGTGCCGGCCGAGGGGCGGCGCAAGAAGATGCTGCTCGCTGACATGGACAGCACGATGATCCAGCAGGAGTGCATCGACGAGCTCGCCGACGTCGCGGGCGTCGGTGCCCGGGTGAAGGAGATCACCGCGCGGGCGATGAACGGAGAGCTTGATTTCGAGGGCGCGCTGACCGAACGCGTCGGTCTGCTCCGGGGCCTGTCCGCCGACGTCATCCGCCAGGTGATCGACGAGCGGCTCAGCTTCATGCCGGGGGGCCACGACCTTTTGCGCACGATGAAGGCGAACGGCGCCTATTGCGCGCTGGTCTCGGGCGGCTTCACCGCCTTCACCGGCCATGTCGCCGAGGTGCTGGGCTTTGACGAGAACCGCGCCAACGTGCTGCTGGTCGAGGACGGCAAGCTCACCGGCGTGCCCTCGCGCCCGATCCTCGGTCGCGAGGCGAAGGTGCAGGCCTTCCACGAGATCTCGGCCCGGCTCGGCCTTGCCGCGACCGAGGTGATCGCCGTGGGCGACGGCGCGAACGACCTTGGCATGCTGCATCTGGCCGGCATGGGCGTGGCGCTGCACGCCAAGCCCTCGGTCGCCGCGCAATGCGATATCCGCATCAACCACGGCGACCTGAGCGCGCTGCTGTATATCCAGGGCTATTCGGTCGAAGACTTCGCCTGAACCGCGACACCGCCGCGCCAGGTGCCCGCAAGGCGCCAGTCGGCGGTGAGATGCACCAAATCGGCGGCCAGGCCGGGGGCGATGCGTCCGGCCGGCGCCCCGATCAGCCCGGCAGGCCGCGCCGTCGCCATCGTCAGCGCCGCCTCGGGCGCAAGGCCAAGCCGGGTGATGCACAGCCGGATCGCCTCGGGCAGGGTCAGGTCCGCCCCCGCCAGCGTGCCGTTTTCCAGCCGCAACGCGCCCTCGCGGCGCAGGATGCGGCGCCCGGCCAAGGTGAATTCCTGCGCCTCGGTGCCCGCGACCGCCATCGCATCGGTCACCAGGAACAGCCGATCCCCCGCCAGCCGCAGGGCAAGCGACAGGGTCTCGGGGCAGACATGGATGCCATCGGCGATCAGACCGGCGGCGAAGGGCAGGCTCAGCGCCGCCCCGACCAGCCCCGGCTCGCGCGAGCCAAGCTGTGACATCGCGTTGAAGAGATGGGTGACCATCCGCGCCCCGGCGGCATGGGCCGCCTGCGCCTCGGCAAAGCTCGCCTCGGCATGGCCGAGCGAGACGAGGATGCCGGCCTCGGCCAGTTGCGCGATCTGATCGGGGGTGGCAGAGGCGGGCGCCAGCGTCACCACCAGCGCGGGCAGACCGGTCTTCGCCTCGGTCAGGATGTCGATGTCGTCCTGCGTCAGCGGCCGGATGCACTGCGGCGGGTGGCAGCCCGGCCGCTTCGGATCAAGATGCGGCCCCTCGAGGTGCAGCCCCAGAAAGCCCGGCACCCGCGCCGCCGCGGCGATCCCCGCCGCCAGGACCGAACGCGTCGCCGCCGCGGTGTCGGTGATCAGCGTCGGCAACAGCCCGGTGGTGCCAAGCCGCGCATGCGCGTCGCAGATCGTCGCGATGGTCTCGACCGTGGCCGAACCATCGAGCATCACGCCGCCACCTCCGTTCACCTGCAGGTCGATCAGCCCGGGCGCAAGGGTGCCACCCGGCAACGTGATGCGCGGCCCCTCGGGCGCCTCGGCCTCGGGCAGGACCCCGCCGATGCGCCCCCCCTCGACCACAAGTGCGGCGCCGTCGTGAAAGCGCGTGCCGTCGAAGATCCGCGCGCCGGTAAAGATCAGTCGGTCCATGTCATCTCCTCGCGCGCAAGGGCCAGCGCGCCGTCAAGCGCCGTGCCCGCGGGCGCCAGCGCCGGCCAGTCGGGCAGAGCGAGCCGCGGCCCGAGCCCGCCCATCCAGACGACGGGCAGCGCGACCTCGGGTTGCAGCAGCTGCACCGCGGCGCGGATCTCGGCCGCGGCGGCCGCGCGCACCGCCTGCGCGGCGGGGTCGTCCTCGAAGGCGCGCGGGGCAAGGCGGGCCCAGTCGGCGGGCGTCGCAGCCAGCGAAAAGGCCACGAGCCCCGCCGGCCCGCCCAGCTCGTCCGAAAGCGCCGCCAGCAGCGGCGTCAGCGCCACGAAGCCATCAAGCGCACGGGTCGTGCGCATCACCAGCGCCCGGCCGATCCAGGCGCCCGAAGCCTCGTCGCCAAGCCGCAGGCCCCAGCCGCCGATCGCGCGCATCCGCCCGCCCAGCTGCCGGGCAAAGACCGATCCTGTGCCGATCGCCACCGCGATGCCGTCGCGCGGACCAAGCGCGCCGCGCACCGAGGTGGCGACGTCCTGCACCACCTTGGCGGGAAACGGCAGCGCTGCCGCAAGCCGCGGCCCCGCCCCCGACAGGTTCGCGCCGGCAAGGCCCAGCACCGCGCGCACCTGCGCCGCGGGGCGATCGCCGATCACCGCCCGCGCGACGGCGGACACCTCGCGCAGCGCGGCATCGAAATCGGTGGCGATATTCGCCGGGCCGCCCTCGGCCCGGGCCAGCACCGTGCCCGAGGCATCGGCCAGTGCCGCGCGGCATCCGGTGCCGCCGCCATCGATCCCGAGATAGAACATCGCCCCTCCTGCCCGGTTGCGTAGGCCGGGCCCGTATCGGCGCGAAGATGCCGCGCCGGGGGGCGGGGGGCAAGGCGAAAGGCCGCCCGCGCCGCAGCGCACCGGCGGCCGGCCGCACACGCGGCTTCACCCCTTCGGCACCGGCCGCGGCAAGGCTTGCCCGAGGCCGCCGCCGCCGCTATGCCTTTTGCATGAGCACGAGGATCAGCCCCTTTTCGCTGCGGCGCCTGCTGCTGCCGGCCCTGCTGGCAGGGCTTGCCGGCTGCGTCGCCCCCGGCACGCCTGCCACCGACCGCGCCGAGGTTCTGGGTGGCACGATGACCCTCGTTGCGCCCAAGGGCTTCTGCGTCGACCCCGGCTCCCGCCGCGAGGAGCGCGCGGGCAGCTTCGTGCTCTGGGGCAATTGCGCGGCGATCTCGGGCGATGCGACGGCGCCGAAACCGCCCTATCGCGCGATGCTGACGGCCACCGTCGGCCCCGAGGGCGCGGGCCCTGTCGAGGCGACCTTCCCGGGCTTCGAGCGTTTCTTCCGCTCGGGCGCGGGGCGCGCGGCACTCGCCCGCTCGGGCGCACCCGACGATGTCGAGATCCTGAAGGTCAAGCGCAGCGGGCATCTGCTGCTGCTGAAGATCCGCGACCGCTCGCGCGTGCAGGGCGCCCCGGTGAGCGAGACCTACTGGCGCGCGATCACCGGGCTTTCCGGGCGGATCACCGCACTTTCGGTGCTGCCGCTCGAAGGGGCCTCGATCACCGATGCCGCGCAGATCCGCCTGCTGACCGATTTCGACGCAACCATCCGTGCCGCGAACCCGGAAACGATCACCGCCTCGCCGAAAAGTTGAACCAAGGCCTCCGTTTTCCCGCGAAACCCATGGAAACCGGAACGATTCCACTTTTCCCGCTTCAAATTCAGAAATCTCACGAATAAGACTCTGAAATGCAGGGATTGTTTCCAAGGCATTAACGATTTGTCGCGAGGGTCGAGGCATGGTCAAGAAACAGGACTCCTTTCTCGATCGGCTTGTGCAACGACGGGCGCTTGCGCGCTGGCAGCGGGCGACACGGCTTGCCCCCTCTCTCGATCTCGACGACCTGAGGCAGCTGCGCAGCGATGCCGCGCAGGTGCGCCACGCGGTCGGTGAACTTCTGCACATCGCCGACGGCCGGCTGACGATGCCGATGGCGGGCGGAGACGGCATCGATCGGCCGCTTGGTGCGGACTGGGCCTGGCGGCCCGCGCTGTGGCGCGGCCCGATCGAGCCGCGCGGCATTGCCGCCGCCGAGAACCGCCAGCGCCTCGGCGACGAGGTGACCCTGTTTCACGACTGCAAGGTGTCGGAGCTGACGCTGCACCAGCTGCGCAACACGCGCGAGAAGGACCCGGCCCCCTACGGTCTGCGGATGGACGTGTTCCGCTTCGACGGCTCGTTCCTGTCGCTGGTCCTCGACCTGCCCGAAAGCGGGCTGCGGGGGATGCGGCGCAACCATCTGGTGCGGCTGAACATCGATGTCGAGGTGGAAAAGCCGCTCGAGATCTTCTGCCGGCTGAACGTCAAGCACGGGCCGAACACCGAACAGCTGGTGCGCGAGCTGCCGCTGAGCACCGGGGCGAGCCATGTCGACTTCGACCTCGCCTATACCAAGATGAACGAGAAGCGGCTGGAGAAGGCCTGGGTCGACCTGATCTTCGAAGGGCCGCAGATGAACCAGGTGATGCTGCGCGACGTGACCTTCGTGCGCCATCCGCGTGCGGATATCTGAGGGGAAAGCCATGCTGGAAATGTCGCGGGTGCGCAATGGCCGCTGGGAAGCGATCTGGGACGGGGCGGATGACGCCCGCATCGCCGTGCTGCATCAGGGCGAGGAGCTGCCCGGCCTGACCTTCGAGGCCACCGGAGACGGCAAATGGCGGCTGAGCCTGCCGATCCCGGCCGAGCTCCTGTCGGACGGGGTGCAGAGCTTCGTCATCCGCGAGGGCAGAGACACGGTGGGCAAATTCTCGATCGTCACCGGCGCGCCGCTGGAAGATGACCTGCGCGCCGAGATCGAGCTTCTGCGGGCCGAGCTCGACCTGCTGAAGAAGGCGTTCCGGCGCCATTGCGTCGAGACCGGCGCGGCCTGACGGCGACGACTGGAAGGGGTGATGGCCGGGGGGCGCCGCCCCCCCCCCCGACCCCCACGAGGTATTTCGGGCAAGATGAAGATCAGAGCGCCGCGCCGAGGCGGGTGCCCTGATCGATGGCCCGCTTCGCGTCAAGCTCGCCCGCGACATCGGCACCGCCGATGACCTGCGGCGTGATCCCGGCGGCGATCAGCTGCTCGGCAAGGCTGCGCTCGCTCAGCTGGCCGGCGCAGAGCACGACGGTGTCGGCGGCAATCAGCGTGGGGTCCTTGCGCTCGGGGCCGAAGCTGATCTGCAGCCCCTCGGCGGTGATCGCCTCGTAATTCACCCCGCCCATCATCCGCACACCCTTGGCCTGCAGCGCCGCGCGGTGGATCCAGCCGGTGGTCTTGCCAAGCTTGCGGCCCGGTTTTTCCGGCTTGCGCTGCAACAGCGTCACCTGCCGCGCGGGCGGTTCGGGCTGCGGCGCGGCCAGGCCGCCCGGGGTGCGCGCCGGATCGCCGACGCCCCATTCGCGCATCCATTCGGCCCGGTGCAGGGTGGGGCTGTCGGTGACGGTCAGGAACTCGGCGACATCAAAGCCGATGCCGCCCGCGCCGACGATCGCGACGCGCGGGCCGGCGGTGACGCGCCCGGTCAGGATGTCGATGTAGCTTGCGGCCCGTTCCTCGCCCGGGATGCCGGGGCTGCGGGGCGTGACGCCGGTGGCGATGATGACCTCGTCGAAGCCCGCGAGCGTCTCGACCGTGGCCTCGGTGTTCAGGCGCAGCGTGACGCCGGTGCGCGCCAGCATCGTCGCGAACCAGTCGGTGAGGCCGTGGAACTCCTCTTTGCCCGGCACCCGGCGCGCCATGCACAGCTGGCCGCCGATCTCGGCCGCGCGGTCGATCAGGGTAACGGCATGGCCGCGCCCGGCGGCGGTGATCGCGGCGGAAAGGCCCGCGGGCCCCGCCCCGACGACGGCGATGCGCTTCGGCGCGGGCGTCGGGGTCAGCGTCAGCTCGGTCTCGTGCCCGGCGCGCGGATTGACGAGGCAGCTCGAGATCTTGCCCGAGAAGGTATGATCGAGGCAGGCCTGGTTGCAGGCGATGCAGGGGGCGATTTCCGCCGCGCGCCCCTCGGCGGCCTTGGCGACGAAGTCGGGATCGGCAAGGAAGGGGCGGGCAAGCGAGACCATGTCGGCATCGCCGCGGGCGAGGATCTCCTCGGCGACGCCCGGGGTGTTGATCCGGTTCGAGGTGATGACCGGGATCGAGACCTCGGGGCGCAGCCGCGCGGTGAGCCAGGTGAAGGCCGCGCGCGGCACCGAGGTGGCGATCGTCGGCACCCGCGCCTCGTGCCAGCCGATGCCGGTGTTGAGCATGCTGGCGCCGGCGGCCTCGATCGCCTTCGCGAGCGTCACCACCTCGTCCCAGGTCGAGCCCTCGGGCACCAGGTCAATCAGCGAGATCCGGTAGATCACGATGAAATCGGGGCCGACCGCGGCGCGCACGCGTTTCACCACCTCGACCGGCAGGCGGATCCGGTTCTCGTAGGAGCCGCCCCAGCGGTCCTCGCGCCGGTTCACGTGGCGCACGAGGAACTGGTTCAGGAAATAGCCCTCGGAGCCCATCACCTCGACGCCGTCATAGCCCGCCTCACGGGCGCGGGCGGCAGCGGTGGCGATGTCGGCGATCTGCTTCTCGATCCCGGCCTCGTCGAGTTCCTTGGGCGGGAAGGGCGAGATCGGCGATTTCACCGCGCTGGCCGAGACGCAGTCGGGCGAATAGGCATAGCGGCCGGCGTGCAGGATCTGCATCGCGATGCGCCCCCCCGCCGCATGCACGCGCTCGGTGATGAGGCGGTGATGGGCGATGTCCTCGGGGGTGAACAGCCCCGCCGCCCCCGGAAACACCCCGCCCTCGCGGTTCGGCGCCATGCCGCCCGTCACCATCAGCCCGACGCCGCCGCGGGCGCGTTCGGCGTAGAACTCGGCGACGCGGTTCCAGTCGCCGGTCTCCTCGAGATTGGTGTGCATCGAGCCCATCAGCACGCGGTTCTTCAGAACCACGTGACCGAGGTCGAGCGGCGCAAGCATGTGCGGATAGTGGCTCATAGGTCTCCTCCCTGGCTGGCGCCAAAGTGACGTGCACGGAAGCCTCTGTCACGCCGAACGCGGCGTCAATGGCGGGCGGCGTCAGGACCGCGCCTGCCGGTCGAAGACCCGATGCGCGA
This sequence comes from Paenirhodobacter sp. YD-8, assembly GCF_056590935.1. Classification (NCBI taxonomy): domain Bacteria; kingdom Pseudomonadati; phylum Pseudomonadota; class Alphaproteobacteria; order Rhodobacterales; genus Paenirhodobacter; species Paenirhodobacter sp. YD-8. Next base: position 102,187 of record NZ_CM152649.1, read on the forward strand.
CGAAAAGCGTGACGGCGGCGATGGCGAAAAGCGCCGAGACCGCCGGCACCACCTCGGCGAGGCCAAAGCCCTTGAGGAAGATCCCCTTCGACAGCGCGATGAAATGGGTGAGCGGGTTCACCGCGCTCAGCAGCTGCAGCGCGGCCGGCATGTTCTCGACCGGGGCGAGATAGCCCGAGAGCACCACCGAGGGCACCATGAAGCAGAAGACGCCGAGGAAGGCCTGCTGCTGGCTGGCGCTGATCGCCGAGATCAGCAGCCCCACGCCGGAGAGCGCCAGCGCATAGGCGAACATCGCAAGCAGCAGCATCCACAGCTGCCCGGTGAAGGGCACGCCATAGAGGAACACGGCCGCCGCGGCGATCACGCTGGCCTGTGTCATCGCCACCAGGATGCCCGGCACCGCCTTGCCGACCATGATGTAGCCCGGCGTCAGCGGAGTGACCAGCAGCTGGTCATAGGTGCCCTCCTCGCGCTCTCGCGCCAGCGACAGCGCGGTGACCAGCAGGCAGCCGATGGTCGAGATGATTGCGACAAGGCTGGGCAGCACGAACCACTTGTAGTCGAGGTTCGGGTTGTAGAGGTTGCGCCGCTCGATCCGTGCCGGCAGCACCTGCCCCGCACGCTCGTCGGCGAAGGTCGAGGTGATGTCGCGGATGTAGGAAAAGGCGATCTGCGCGGCGTTCGACTTGCGCCCGTCGATCAGCGCCTGCACCGTGACGGGGGTGCCCTCGAGCAGCTTGCGCGAGAAATCGGGCGGGATGCGCAGGCCCAGAAGCGCCTTTTGTGCGTCGATCGCCTGCTCGAGCTCGGCCTCGCTATGCACCGGGTGGAGCGTGCCGAAGGCCGAGGCGGCGGCGATGCGGTTCACCAGCTCGACCGCCTCGGCGCCCGGATCCTCGTTCAGGATCGCGACGGCGGCATTGCGCACCTCGAGCGTGGTGGCGAAGGGGAAGACAACGAGCTGCACCAGAAGCGGCATCATCAGCATCGCCACGTTGCGGCGCGAGGACAGCAGCTGCGCCAGCTCTTTCGCGATCAGGGTGAGGATGCGGCGCCACATCGTCAGCCGTCCAGTCTCATGCGGGTGCGCCGCGCCGTCAGGCCCAGCCAGAACAGCGCCGAGACCAGCAGGAACAGCAGGTTCGGCAGCAGGATCGCGGCGATGTCGCCGGCCTGGAACAGGGTCTGCATCACCGTCACGAAATAGCGCGCCGGCACGATCAGCGTCACCGCCTGCACGAAAGCCGGCATCGAGGAGATCTCGAAGATCAGCCCGGACAGCATCACCGCCGGCAGGAAGGCGGCATTCAGCGCCGCGAGCGCCGCATTGAACTGGTTGCGGGTCAGCGTCGACAGCAGCAGCCCGAGGCCAAGCGCGCTGCCCAGGAACAGGCTGGTGGCGATGAACAGCATGGCGATCGAGCCGCGCAGCGGCACGTGCATCAGCACCACCGCGATGACGACACAGACCGCCATCGCGATCAGCCCGAGCCCGTAATAGGGCAGCGCCTTCGACAGCAGCAGCTCGCCCCGCCGCACCGGGGTGGCGAGCAGCGCCTCCATCGTGCCGCGCTCCCATTCCCGCGCGACAACGAGCGAGGTCAGCAGCGCGCCGATGATCGTCATCACCACGGCGATCGAGCCCGGGATCAGGAAGTTGCGGCTTTCGGTCGAGGGGTTGAACCAGTAGCGCGGCTCCAGCGACACCGGCGGATCGGCGCTGAGCCCGCGGGCATCGGCGCGCGCGTGCAGCCAGCTTTCGAACAGGCCCTGGGCATAGCTTGCGACGAAATTCGCGGTGTTCGGCTCCGAGCCGTCGGTCAGCACCTGGATCCGCGCGCTGCCGTCGCCCGCCGCCAGCCGCGCGCCGAAATCTTGCGGGATCACGATGAGACCGCGCAGCGCGCCCTCGGCCATCGGCGTGGCCAGCTCGGCCCGGGTCCGGGCAAAGCGCGGGTGGATATAGGGCGAGCCCGCGGCCACGGCGGCAAAGCGCTGCGCCTCGGCGCCCTGATCCTCGAGCACGATGCCGAGCGACAGCCGGTTGGTGTCGAGCGAGATGCCGAAGCCGAAGATGAACAGCAGCACGACCGGCAGCACCACGGCAATCAGCAGACTGCTCGGGTCGCGCAGGATCTGCTTCGTCTCCTTGATGCAGAGCGCCCGAAGCCGGCGCAGCGAAAAGCCTTCATGCGGTGTGCGGGTCATGGCGCCCCCCCTGCCGCGGCGCGGGCGGCATCGTCGCGCTCGATCAGCCGGATGAAGGCATCCTCGAAGGTCGGATCGGGCAATGCGGCATCGGCCACCTGCCGCTTCAGATCGTCGGGCGGGCCGACGGCGATCAGCCGGCCGCGATAGACGAGGCCGATGCGGTCGCAATATTCCGCCTCGTCCATGAAATGGGTGGTCACCATCACCGTCACCCCGCGGTCGACAAGCGCGTTGATATGCGACCAGAACTCGCGCCGGGTCACCGGATCGACACCGGAGGTCGGCTCGTCGAGGAACAGCAGCGGCGGCTCGTGCATCAGCGCGCAGGCCAGCGACAGGCGTTGCTTGAAGCCAAGCGGCAGCTCAGCCGCCTGCGTGCCGCGGTAATGGTCAAGCTCGAAGCTTTCCAGCATCTGCGCCACCTTGCGGTCGCGGCTGCGGCCGCTCAGCCCGTAGATGCCGGCGAAGAAGCGCAGGTTCCGCTCGACCCCGAGATTGCCGTAGAGCGAGAATTTCTGCGCCATGTACCCCAGCTTCTGCCGCGCCGCGGGGGCCGAATGCTTCAGGTCGATCCCCATCACCTGCGCCTCGCCGGATGTGGGCGCGAGCAGGCCGCACATCATCCGGAAGGTGGTCGACTTGCCCGCGCCGTTCGGGCCGAGCAGGCCGAAGATCTCGCCGCGCCGGACGGAAAAGCTGACGTGATCGGTGGCGACGAAATCGCCGAAGCGGCGGGTCAGGTCATGGGCGCGGATCACCGCCTCGGGGTCGATATGCGCCGGCAGCGCCACCTCGGCGAGCGTGCCGGCAAGCGTCGAGCGGCCGTCGGGCCCGCCGCCCACGAGATCGATGAAGGCATCCTCGAGCCGCGGCTCGACCGGCACGATGCGCGGCGCGTCCTCGCCCAGCTCGGCTATGGGCGGCGCCTGCCCCTCGGCGAGCACAAGCCGCACCGCATCGCCCTGGATCACCCCGTCGATCACCCCCGGAAGGCCGAGCGCGCGGCGCAGGAAATGGCGCCGGTTGCCGCGGATGTCACAGGCCAGGACCGAGCGGCCGCGCATCCGCGCGATCTGCTCGCCCGGGGGGCCGGCAAAGATCACCCGCCCGGCGTTCATCAGACATAGCGCGTCGCAAAGCTCGGCCTCCTCGAGGTAGGCCGTGGCCCAGACCACCGCCATGCCCTCGGCGGCGAGCGCCTGCACCATCCGCCACAGCTCGCGCCGCGAGATCGGATCGACGCCCACCCCGGGTTCGTCGAGCAGCAGCAGCTCCGGCTGCCCGACCAGCGTGCAGGCAAGGCCGAGCTTCTGCTTCATGCCGCCCGACAGCTTGCCCGCCAGCCGCCCGGTGAAGCGGTGCAGATCGGTGAAATCGAGCAGCCGGTCGAACTGCGCCTGCCGCGCCGCGCCGGTGACGCCGCGCAGATCGGCATAGAGAACCAGGTTCTCCATCACCGTCAGATCCTCGTAGAGGCCGAATTTCTGCGGCATGTAGCCCACCCGCAGGTGCAGCTCCGACGCGGCGCGCAACGGGTCGAGCCCCAGCACCTCGATCTCGCCCGAGACGGGTATCAAGAGCCCCGCCATCAGCCGCATCAGCGTGGTCTTGCCCGCGCCATCGGGCCCCGCCAGCCCGGTGATGACGCCGCGATCGACGCTCAGCGCCACATCGTTCAGCGCGTGTTCCTCCGCGCCCTGCCCGGCATAGCGGTGGGTCAGGCCGCGGATCGAGACCGCCAGACCCGCCGCCATCGCGCTCACCCCGCCTCGGCGGCAAGGCGCACCGTCACCGGCATGCCCTGACGCAATGCGGTGTCGCCATCCTCGACGGTGAGCCGCAGCCGGTAGACGAGGGCGCTGCGCAGGCTCTGCGTCTCGACCTGCTTCGGCGTGAACTCGGCGCGCGAGGAGACGAAGCCGACCGTGCCGTGATAGGGCGCGCCCGGGCGGGCATCGGTGAAGACAAGCACCTTGGTGCCCGGCGCGACCCGGCCAAGGTCGGGCTCCCCGACATAGGCCCGCACGCGGATGGGGGTGTCGAGCGACAGCGTCACCACCGTGGTGCCGGCCGCGACCATCGCCCCCGGCTCGACCGCGCGGGTCAGCACGGTGCCTGCCTCGGGCGTGGTCAGCACGGCATCGTCGAGCTGGATCTGCGCTGCGTCGCGCGCGGCGGCGGCGGCCTGTCGCTGTGCCACGGCCTGCGCGATCTCGGCCGGGCGGGCGCCGGTCACCGCGGCAAGATGCGCCTGCACCGCGGCCTCATGCGCCGCCTGCGCCTGGCCAAGCGCGGCCTCGGCGGAATCGAGCGCCTGCTGCAGCGAGACCGAGGTGGTCTTCAACGCCTTCTGCCGCGCATAGGTCGCCTCGGCATTGCGCAGCGCCGCCTCGGTGCCGGCGACCTGCGCAGCGAGCTGGGCGATCTCCTCGGCGCGCGCGCCTTCCTTCAGCAGCGTCTCGGCCGCCGTCGCGGCATCGAGCGCGCCCTGCGCCTGTGCGAGCGCCGCGCGCTGCGGCGCCGCGTCAAGCCGCGCGATCTCATCCCCGGGCGCCAGACGGTCACCCTCCTCGACGGCAAGCGACGCGATGCGGCCGCCGGTGCGGAAGGCGAGGTTCAGCTCGCGGATGTCGACATTGCCGCCAAGAACCAGCGGCCCCTGCGCGGCCGGACGCGCCTGCCACAGGACAAGGCCGCCCACCGCCAGCGCGACGGCCAGCCCCGCCATGATCGCCCCTCGCCGCATCGCGCCGCTCCCCCGTGGTTCCGCGCCAGCCTAGGAAGGCACGAACTCGCTGACAACTGAAAAATGACTGGCGGGTCATTTTGTCCCGTGCAAGGATGGCACCATGCAGGAGACCACGCCAGAGCCAGAGCAGGCCCAGCCCGAAGCGGGGCTGCGCGACCGCAAGAAGGAAGCCAAGCGCGCCGCGATCATCGCGGCGGCGCAGGCCGAGTTCATCGCCCATGGCTTTGCCGAGGCGCGGCTGGCGCGTGTGGCGGCGCAGGCGGGCGTGGCGAAGGGCACGCTCTACCTGTATTTCGACAGCAAGGAGGCGCTCTTCGATGCGGTGCTGCGCGGCGCGCTGCCGCTGATCTTCGCGCCGCCCGTGGCGCCCGATCCCGGCACGCCGCCGCAGGTCGCCTTTCGCCGCCGGCTGCGCGCGGCGATCGCCGACATGCAGGCCTCGGGGCGCGACAAGCTGGCGCTGATCGTGCTGAGCGAAAGCGCGCAGTTCCCGGGCCTTGCACGGATCTATCTCGAGGCGATCCTCGAGCCGCTGTTCGAGCTGGTGCGCGACTATGCCCGCAGCTCGGGGGTGGCGCGGCTCGAACCGCTCACCCGCTATCCGCAGCTGCTGCTGGCGCCGATGCTGGCGGCGACGATGTGGAACCGGCTGATGACCGAACGCCCGCCGCTCGACCTGCCCGAGATGCTCGAGACGCATCTGACGCTGGTTCTGGGCCCGCCCGAGGGCGAGCCCGCCGGGGTCACAGGGTGAAGGCCGCGACGAAAGCGTCGACGGCGGCGTCGCTGTCGCCCGCGGCGAAGGCCTCCATCCCCACCGGGCCGCGATAGCCCATCGCCCACAGCCCCCGCGCCACGCCGAGATAGTTGATCTCGCCGGTGCCGGGTTCGCAGCGGCCGGGATTGTCGGCGACCTGCACCTCGCCGATCCAGGGCAGGCATTTCTCGCACCAGCGCAGCAGATCCCCCTCGCCCAGCTGGGTGTGATAGAGGTCGAGGTTGATACGCAGCTGCGGCCGGTCGACCGAGGACACCAGCGCCAGAACATCCGCGGTGCGGCCGAAGGGGCAGCCGGGGTGGTCGAGCGGGTTGAGGTTCTCGAGGGTGAAGACCACACCCTCGGCCTCGGCCAGATCGCAGATCCGCATCAGCGTGTCGCGCGCGCGCAGCCACATCGCGCCGGTGACGACCTCGCTCTGGCGCAGCGGAATGCCGCCCGGGCCAAGCCCCGTGCCATGCAGGTTCAGCCGCGCCACGCCAAGCCGCTTGCCCACCTGCACCGTCTCGCGCGCCGAGGCCAGCAGCCGCTCGGCCCCCTCGGCATCGGCGAGCCGCCCCTCGAGATAGCCGTTCATGATCGTGTAGCTCGCGCCGAGCCGCTCCAGTTCGGCGATGTCATGGTCGGGCCAGTTCCACAGCCCGACGCCAAGGCCGCGCTCGGTCAGCCGGGCGACACGCCACGCGATCGGGCGCTCGGGCCAGAGCATCTCGGCGCAGACGGCAAGGGGAAAGGGGCGGGTCATTCGTGTCACTCCGGTAAGCCGCGCTCAGCCGTCGCGGTCGAGGATCCAGGTCACCGCCGGGTCGGGCTGAAAGCGCCAGTTGCGGCGCGGCCCGGCCATGACGTTGAGGTAATACATCTCGAAGCCATAGGGCGCGCCGCAGGGGTGATGGCCGCGCGGCACCAGCACGACATCGCCGTCCTGCACCGCCATCGTCTCGTCGAGCGTGCCGTCCTCGGTATAGACCCGCTGGATGCCGAAACCCTGCGCCGGGTTGATCCGGTGGTAATAGGTCTCTTCGAGATAGGTGATGCGGGGGAAGTCGTCCTCGTCGTGGCGGTGGCTCGGATAGGAGGACCAGTGGCCGGCCGGGGTGAAGACCTCGGTCACCAAAAGGCTGTCGCAGATCTCCTCGGCCTCCATCGCGATGTTGTGCACATAGCGGGTGTTGGTGCCCCGCCCGCGTTCGGTGAGCGCGATGCCCCCGGGCCCGATCCGGCGTGCCGGATGGTTGCCGCGGCCCGGTGCAGCACAGACCGCGACGGTGCAGTCGGTCTCGGCAACCAGGCTCCAGTCCTGCCCGTTCGGCACATAAAGGCAATGCGGCGGCGTGCGCTCGAACACATTCATCCGCTCGCCCAGCACGCCCCAGTCCTGCCCGGCGGCATGGATGCGCGCCCGGCCCTCGACCAGGACGAGGATCACCTCGGTCGTGCCGGTCGCCTCGGCCGCGCTCTCGCCCGGGCGCAGCCGGTAAAGCGAGAAACCGACATAACGCCAGCCGGCCGAGGCCGGGGTGATCTCGTGCACCTTGCCATGGGTGCCGAAGGGTTTGCGCAGCAGATCCGCCATCATCCTCTCCTTTTCATCGAAACCCGCCTCAGGCGGCATCAAGCCCCGCCTCGTGCGCCGCGGCCTTCAGCGCCTTCAGCCCCATGCTCTGGTAGACAAGCGGGGAGCGGACCGTCGGGTCCTGCTCGGCCTCGATCACCAGCCAGCCGTCATAGCCCGCCTGCGCCAGCAGCCGCAGCAGCGGCACGAAGTCGATCTCGCCCTCGGGGTCGCCCGGCACGGTGAAGGCACCGGCCAGCACCCCCTCGATGAAGGACAGATCCTCGGCCCGGACCCGGTCGCAGATCGCGCGGCGGATGTTCTTGGCGTGGAAATGGCGCACCCGGCCGACGTGGCGGGCCAGCACCTCGGCCGGCACGCCGCCGCCAAAGGCGCAGTGCCCCGCATCGAACAGCAGATGCGTCGCCGGCCCCGTCGCCGCCATGAAGGCGTCGATCTCTGCGGGGCTTTCGACCACGGTGCCCATGTGGTGGTGATAGACGAGGGTGATCCCCTCGCCCGCCAGATAGGCCGCGAAGGCCTCGATCTTGGCGCCGAAGTCGCGCATCTCGTCGGCGCTCAGATGCGGGCGGTCGTTCACCGGGTGGCTCGGGTCCGAATGCACCGCGTTCGAGGTCTCGCAGACGATGCAGACGGCACAGCCATTTTCCTTCAGCTTCGCAAGATGGCCCTGCACCGCTTCGATCTCGGCCTCGACGGAGCGGGTCAGAAGCTCGGTCGAATACCAGCCCGAGATGAAGGCAAGGCCATAGGAGCCCAGCAGCGTGCGCAGCGCCTGCGGGTCCTCGGGCCAGCGGTGGCCGTTCTCGATACCTTCGAAGCCGATCACTTCGCCGGCCTCGTGCAGGATCTGCGCGGTGGGGATCTCGGCGCCGATCGAGCGGTCGTCGTCGTTCGCCCAGGCGATGGGGTTGGTGCCATAGCGGATCATCTGGTTCTCCTGTCGGGCGGGGGTCAGTTGGCGCGCCGCACCCGGGCGGCCTGCGCAAGGTAACGGTCATAGGCGGCGGCGATCTCGGGGCGGTGGCTGACCTCTGGCACGGCCACGTCCCACCAGTGCCCGGCGGCGCCGAAGCCCGGCCCCTCCTTGGCGCTGGTCTCGATCACGATCACGGTGGGAATGTCGCGCCCGCGCGCCGCAGCGATCTCGGCCTCGAGATCCGCAATGGTGGTCGCGCGGACGGCATGGGCGCCAAGCGAGGCGGCATGGGCGGCATAGTCGATCTGGGGCTGTGCCTCGACCGCGCACTCCGTGTAGAGGTTGTTGAACGCGGCCCCGCCGCAGGCCTGCTGCAGCCGGTTGATGCAGCCGTAACCGCGGTTGTCGGTCAGCACCACGGTGAAGGGCACGCGCCGCATCACCGCCGTCGCCAGCTCCGAATTCGCCATCATGTAGCTGCCGTCGCCGGTGAAGCAGATCACCTCGCGTTCGGGCCGCGCAAGCTTCAGCCCCATCGCGCCGGCGATCTCGTAGCCCATGCAGCTGAAGCCGTATTCCATGTGATAGCCGCCCTGCGACGGCTGCCACAGCAGCTTGAGCGCGCCGGGCATGGTGCCCGCGGCGCCCATCGCGATCGCCGCGGGGCCGGTCGCGCGCTGCACCGCGCCGATCACCTGCGCGTCGCTCGGCAGCGGGCCGTCCGGGTCGGGAGCGGCGCAATGGGCGTCGACGGCCGCAAGCCAGGCGGCGCGCGCCGCGGCATCGACGGTGCCGCGACAGGCGCCCAGCTGCGCCGACAGCCGCGCGAGCGCCACACGTGCATCGGCGACCAGCGGCACCGCGCCATGCTTGCGCGCGTCATGGGCCTGCACGTTCACCGAGACCAGCCGCCGGGCGGGATTGGCGAAAAGCGACCACGAGCCGGTGGTGAAATCCTGAAACCGGGTGCCGATGCCCAGCACCAGATCGGCCGCCGCCGCCGCCGCATTCGCCGCGGCCGAGCCATCGACCCCGGCCGCGCCCAGGTTCATCGGATGTGCCTGCGCCAGCGCCGACTTGCCCGCCTGGGTCTCGATCACCGGGATCGCGTGGCGGGTGGCGAACTCGGCCAGCGCCGCCTCGGCGCCGGAATAGATCACCCCGCCGCCCGCCACGATCACCGGCGCCTGCGCGCCGCGGATCAGCGCCGCCACCTCGGCCAGCTCGGCCGCGTCGGGCTCGGGCCGGCGGATGCGCCAGACCCGCGGCGCGAAGAACTCGCGCGGCCAGTCGAAGCCCTCGGCCTGCACGTCCTGACAGAAGGACAGGCACACCGGGCCGCAGTCGGCCGGATCGGTCATCACCGCAAACGCGCGCGGCAGGGCGCTCAGCAGCTGTTCGGGGCGGGTGATGCGGTCGAAATAGCGCACCACCGGGCGGAAGCAGTCATTGGCCGAGACCGTGCCGTCGCCGAAATCCTCGATCTGCTGCAACACCGGATCGGGCCGGCGCCCGGCGAAGACATCGCCCGGGATCAGCAGAAGCGGCAGCCGGTTCACATGCGCGAGCGCCGCCGCCGTCACCATGTTCGTCGCCCCCGGCCCGATCGACGAGGTCACCGCCATCGCCCGCCGCCGCGCATGGCCCTTGGCGAAGGCGATCGCGGCATGGGCCATCGTCTGCTCGTTCTGGCCGCGCCAGGTCGGGAAGGTGTCGCCCGCCTCGTGCAATGCCGCCCCCAGACCCGCCACGTTGCCATGGCCGAAGATCGCCCAGATCCCCTCGAGGAAGCGTTCGCCCTCCTCGGTCATCTGCGCGGCAAGCCAGCGCACCATCGCCTGCGCCGCCGTCAGCCGGATCGTCTCCATCGTCATGCCTCCTTCGCGGCCGCGCGGGCCGTGTCCCAAAGCCCGGCGAGCCGCGCATAACGGCGCGCCATCTCCTCGACCGCCGCCGCATCGCCAAGCGCGCCGGTCATCCAGGCCCGCGCCACCTCGCCGAAGATCGTGCGACCGACGGCAAAGCCGCGCACCAGCGGGAAGGCCGCCGCCGCGCGGAAGCTTGCCGCCAGCTCCGCCTCGGGCGCATCGAGGCCAAGCACGACGATGCCGCGGGTGTGCGGGTCGTGTTCCTCGATGGCGACACAGGCCCTGGCCCATTCGGCCCGCGTCGCCATCGGTTCCAGCTTCCACCAGTCGGGAAAGATCCCCGCTGCGTAGAACTGCCGGATCAGTGTGGGGGTGGTGTCGGCATCGACCGGGCCGACCTTCGAGGGAATGATCTCGAGCAGGAATTCGAGGTCGTTGCGCCGCGCGGCCTCGAACAGGCGCCGCACCGTCGCCTCCTGCGCCGCGCGGGTGGCCGGGTCGTCGCCCGGGTGGCAAAAGCACAGCACCTTCACCACATCCTCGCGCGCCCAGGCCTCGAGCCCGCCGCAATCGGCGCCAAGGGCCGGCTCAAGCGTCAGCGGCCGCGAGCCCGGCCATTCGCAGGGCCGCCCGACCCAGAGCCCGCTGCCCGAGGCGGCATGAAGCGCGCGCCGGCCGATGCGGTCGTCGCACAGGATGCCATAGCCCGGCCGGCCCGCCTGCACCCGCTGCGCGGCCTGAAGGCACAACTCCTTGAAGGCGCCGCCCTTTTCCGGGGTGTAACCCGCCATCTGCTCAAGCTGGACCCGGTGGTCGAAGGCGAAGATGCGGATGTCGGCCCAGTCGGGCAGGCCACGGCGGGCGCGGTTCGTCGACCAGTGGATCTGTTCGAGATCCGCATCGTTGCGCAGGTCGGGGCGGATCACACCGCGCGACAGGAAGAAGTCGAGTTCCGCGCGCGAGGGATAGGCCGGCGTGCAGCCGTGCCGGCTGACCGCAAGCGCGCCGCAGGCATTGGCGTATTCAAGCGCCTTCGGCCAGGCCGCCCCCTCGAGCCAGCCGCGCAGCAGGCCCGAGAAGAAGCCGTCGCCCGCGCCGAGCACGTTGAACACCTCGATCGGGAAGCCCGGGCCGCTGACGCCGTCATCGAGGCTGTCGGGAATGTCCCCCTCGAAGGCCACGGCGCCGGCGGCGCCACGCTTGCACACCAGCGTCGCGGCGCTCACCGCCCGCACCGCGCGCAGCGCCGCGATGGTGTCGGTGCTGCCGCCGGCGATGTGGAATTCCTCCTCGGTGCCGACGATGAGATCGAAGAGCCCCAGATGCGCCTGCAGCCGCGCGGTGACGGCGGCGCTCTCGATGAAGCGGTTCTGGCCGTCGCCATGGCCCGACAGGCCCCACAGGTTCGGGCGATAGTCGATGTCGAGCGCGGTCCTCGCGCCGGTTTCACGCGCCAGGCGCAGCGCCTTCAGCACCGCCGCCTCGGTGCGCGGGTGGCTCAGATGCGTCCCGGTCGCCACCACCGAGCGGGTGTCGGCGATCAACGCTTCGTCGATGTCGGCCTCGCACAGCGCCATGTCGGCGCAATTCTCGCGGTAGAAGATCAGCGGGAACTGCTCCTCGTCGCGGATGCCAAGCAGGACCAGCGCGGTCAGCAGCTCGGGGTCGGTGGTCACGCCGCGCAGATCGACGCCCTCGCGGCCCAGCTGCTCGCGGAGGAAGCGGCCCATGTGCTCGTCGCCGACCCGGGTGATCAGCCCCGAGCGCAGGCCGAGCCGCGCCGTGCCGCAGGCGATGTTGGTGGGCGAGCCGCCGATATACTTGCGAAACGACCCCATGTCCTCGAGCCGCCCGCCGATCTGCGCGCCGTAAAGATCGACACCGGCGCGGCCGATGGTGATCACGTCAAGGGTCTTCATCCGTCCTGATCCTCGTGCTGGAGTGCCCGGCCCGCTTGCCGGACCCGGTCTTGCCGCTGCGTTGGGGTATGCGCTCCCGCAGCCCTCCCGAGGGGGGCCGGCCGTGCCGCCGATTGCGGAAGCGCCGCTGTCAGATGGTGCCGCCGAGCGAGCCCTCGAGCTCGGCAAGCTCCTGCCCGCCGGCCATCAGATCCTGCAGCTCCGCGGCCGAGATCTGGCCGCGCACCGCAGTGCCGAGCGTCTGGCCGCGGTTGAGAACGGTGAAGCGGTCGCCCACCGCCAGCGCATGGCGCACGTTGTGGCTGATGAAGACCACGCCCACGCCCTGCCGCCGCACCCGGTCGATGGTCGAGAGCACATTCGAGGTCTGCCGCACGCCCAGCGCCGAGGTCGGCTCGTCGAGGATCAGCACGCGCGCGCCGAAATGCACCGCACGGGCGATCGCCACCGTCTGCCGCTCGCCACCCGAAAGCGTGCCCACCGCCTGATCGGGGCCGCGCAGGTTGATGCCCATCTTGCGCATCTCCTCGACGCAGATCTCGTTCGCGCGGCGATGGTCGAAGCGCTTGAACAGGCCCCGGCCCTTCGTCGGCTCGCGCCCCATGAAGAAGTTGCGCGTCACCGACATCAGCGGGATCATCGCCAGATCCTGGAACACCGTCGCGATGCCCGCGTCCTGCGCGTCGCGCGGGCCGCTGAAGGTGGTTTCCTGGCCGTCGATCAGAATCCGCCCCTCGGTCGGTTTCAGCACGCCCGACATCGTCTTGATGAAGGTCGACTTGCCGGCACCGTTGTCGCCCAGAAGGCAGTGGCACTCGCCCGGGCGCACGTCGAAGGTGACGCCGTTCAGCGCAATCACATTGCCGAAGTGCTTGCGGATCTCCTCGAGGCGGATGATCGGGGCCGTCGTCGCGGCCTCTCCGTGATGAAACTTGCTATCCTGCATCATCTCAGCGCTCCCCGGTCACGCGCTTGCGGATCACGTTGTTGAACACCACGGCAAGAAGCAGCATCCCGCCGAGGAAGACCTGGAACCAGTCCTGGTCGATCTGGGTGTAGGTCAGGCCGATCACCACCATGCCGAAGATGATCGAGCCGAAGAAGGCGCCGATCGCCGAGCCATAGCCACCGGTCAGCAGACAGCCGCCGATCACCGCGGCGATGATGCCCTCGAATTCCTTCTGGAAGCCGCGCCGCGCATCGGTCGAGCCCGCGTCCATCACCTGCATGATCGCCAGCAGCGCGGCGCAGACGGCGGTGAACATGAAGAGCGCGGTCTTGACCTTGCGCACCGGCACGCCCGCATTCGCCGCGGCATTGGCATCGCCGCCCGAGGCAAAGATCCAGTTCCCCGCCGGGGTGCGCAGCAGCACCCAGGTGGCGGCAAGGGCAAGCCCCACGAACCACAGGATCTCGACCGGGATGCCGGGCACCTTCGGGGTGCCGTTCGGGAAGGTGTCGATCACCCCCGAGCGGGCGAGAGCGGCGAACAGCCCCTTGAACGCCTCGCCCGAGAACAGCGGTGCGAGCATGTCCTGTGCCGTCGCCTCGCGCAGGCCGCGCAGCTGCGTCGAGCCGCCGGTGAGCGCCTTCAGCCCGACAAGGGTCAGACCGCGCAGGATGAACAGGAAGGCGAGGGTGACGATGAAGGAGGGCAGCCCGGTACGGATGGTGAGCTGCCCGTTCACCACGCCGACCAGCGCCGCGAAAGCGAGCGTCAGCGGGATCGCCACGATCAGCGGCAGGCCCAGATTGACCACCAGCGCACCGAAGATCATCCCCGCGAAGGCGACCATCGAGCCGATCGACAGGTCGAACTCGCCGCCGATCATCAGCATCGCCGCGCCGATCGCCAGGATGCCGAGCTGCGCCGCCGGGCTGAGGAAGTTCATGATCCCCGACAGCGTGAACATCGCGCTATTGGCGGTGATGAGGAAGAAGACCGTCACCAGGATCAGCCCGGCGATCGAGCCGAGTTCGGGGCGTTTGATCAGCCGCGCAATCCAGGACTCGGTCCGGATCCGCTCGTCGGTCAATGGGGTGTCCACAGGCATTTCGTCCTCCCTGCAAGCTGTGGCGTGGGCCGGGGCGCGCCCCGGCCCGTCCGGATGCGGCTCAGCGGATGCCCTTGGCCGACAGCTCGACGACCTGCGCCGCCTTGTCCTTGGTGATCAGGTTCGGACCCGAGGGCACGTTGCCGCCCGGCATCAGCCCGTATTCGGCATAGAGCGCGAGGAAATCGACCGGCAGATAGCCCTGCAGGAACTGCTGCTGGTCGATCGCGAAGGTCGCATCGCCCTGCGCCACCGACTCGAGGAAGCCCGCCGAGAGATCGAAGGTCGCGACCCGGACCGCGCCCGCGCGGCCAAGCGCCTTCACCGCCGCCACCGCGGGCTCGCCCGCGACCGAGGCATTGAGCGCCATCACCGTGTCGATCTCGGGATCGGCCTCGAGCGCGGCCCGCACCTTCGCCTCGACCTCGGTCGGATCGGAGCTGGTCGGCAGCACCTTCACATTGCCGCCGAAGCCCTCGGTGAAGCCGGCGCAGCGCTGGTCGAGCGAGACGTTGCCGACCTCCTGGTTGATGCAGATACCCTTCTTGCCGCCCATCTCGCGCAGCTTCTCGCCCGCCTTCATGCCGGCGTCCTTCTCGTCCTGGCCGACATGCAGCAGCGCGCCGAGCTTCTTCGACACGTCCGAGCCCGCGTTGATCGAGATCACCGGGATGCCGGCGGCCACCGCGCGCTCGATCGACGGGCCGAGCGCATCGGCATCGGGGATCGAGACCACGAGCCCGTCGGGATGCTGGTTCACCGCGGCGTCGATCAGCTGGCTCATCGCCACCATGTCGAAGGTCTCGGGCGAGCGGTATTCGACATGCGCCCCGGTGCGCTGCGCGGCATATTCCACGCCGTTCTTCACCACCGACCAGAACGGATCGTTCGCCTGACCATGCGCCACGACGACGATGTCGGTGGCGAAGGCCGGCAGGGCGATGGTGATCGCCGTCGCAGCCATCAGGCCGCCAAGCAGTTTCTTCATGGTCTCCTCCCAGTGTCCTCTTGTTGTCAGGGCGGCCCTCCTCGCCGCCCCGCGCCCCGGCGCCTCATGCTCCGGGGCAGCCCCCGTGACGCCCGGCCGGGCGCCCGGAATTTCCTCAGCCGCCGAGCATGTCGGCGGTGATCGCCACGCTGCGCCCGCTTTGCGCGGCCCGCGTCGCGGCCTCGGCGCAGGCGAGCGCCGCAACCCCCTCGGCAAGCGGCACCGGCATCGCCGTGCCGGCCTTCACCGCAGCGACGAAGGCGCTCCATTCCGCCTCGTAGGCACGCATGTAGCGCTCGAGGAAGAAATACACGGGCTTGGCCGAGCTGGCGCCCGCCGTCGTGATCTTCTGCACGGTGTTCTCGAGCACGTTCTGCGCCGACAAAAGCCCGCCCGAGCCCAGCAGCTCGAGCCGCTGGTCATAGCCATAGCCCGCCCGGCGCGAGTTCTTGATGACGGCGAGGCGGCCGTCGGCCCAGGTCAGCGTCACCACTGCGGTGTCGACATCGCCCGCCGCGCCGATCTCCGGATCGACGATCGCCGAGCCGGTCGCGCTCACCGTCGCCGGGGCCCCGCCCATGATCCAGCAGGCCATGTCGAAGTCGTGGATCATCATGTCGCGGAACAGCCCGCCCGAGACCCGCACATAGCTGACCGGCGGCGGCGCCGGATCGAAGGAGGTGATCGCCAGCAGCTCGCCCTTGCCGATCTCGCCACGGTCGAAGGCGGCCTTGAGCGCGGCGAAATTCGGGTCGAAGCGGCGGTTGAAGCCGATCATCACCGGCGCGCCATTGCCTGCCGTCGCCGCCTGGCAGGCCAGCGCGCGTTCAAGCGACAGATCGACCGGCTTTTCGCACAGCACCGCCTTGCCGGCGGCCGTCGCGCGCTCGATCAGCGCCGAATGGGTGTCGGTCGAGGTCGCGATCAGCACCGCGTCGATCGCCGGATCGGCCAGGATCGCCTCGACGCTGCGCACCTCGGCGCCCACTTCGGCGGCGAGTGCCTGCGCCGCCGCCGCATTCACGTCGGCAATCGCGACAAGCGCGCTTTCGGCATTCGCAAGGATGGATTTTGCGTGCACCTGACCGATCCGGCCAGCGCCGAGCAACGCGACTTTCAGCATGACGTCCTCCCAGACCCGGGCGACTCGACCCGGTGATGGCGCTACCATCACGCCGTTTGCACGCGCGTGCAACAGATTTTTGCACGCGCGTGCAGATTTCCTCGCCGCGCCGGATTTTCCATGTATCTTCGGAGAAGGAGAGCATAGAACCAGCGCAGGAGGACCGATGACTCAGCACCGCGGCAAGACGGGCCTCGACGCCAATGTGACGGCCGACGATGTGGCGACGGCGGCCGGCGTCTCGCGCTGGACGGTCAACCGGGCCTTCAAGAAGGATGCCTCGATCTCGCCGCGCACCCGCGACAAGGTGATGGAGGCGGCGCAGACGCTGGGCTATGTGCCCGACCTGCGCGCCGCCTCGCTGGCCTCCGACCGCTCGAATCTCGTGGCGCTGCTGGTCGACGATTTCGCCAACCCGCACAAGCTGGTGATGATGGAGCGGCTGACCCGGATCCTGCGCAAGCACGGCTGGGACACGCTTCTGGTCAACACGCTCGACCGCGACGACACCGGGCATGCGCTCCTGAACGCCAGCCAGCGCCGGGTCGATGCGGTGATCCTGATCGGCATCCAGTTCGACGACGAGACGCTGGCCGCGGCGCAGCATGCCCGCCGCTTCCGCAAGCTGATCATCTTCGCGCGCACCTCGCAAAACCCCGACACGATCTCGATCGCGGTGGACGACGTGGCGGCGATGACCGAGATCGCCGATTACGTCCGTGCCCGCGGCTATCGCCGGCCGTTCTTCCTGGCCGGTCCGCGCACGGTCTCGGCGCATCTGTCGCGCAAGGAAACCTTCCTGTCGCGCTGGAAGGCCCATTTCGGCACCGAACCCGAAAGCGCCGAGGTTCCGGCCTATGACCCGATCCTGGCCGAGGCGGTGGTGACCGAGGTGCTGGGCAACCGCCCGCGATCCGAGATGCCCGACGTGCTGGTGTGCGAGAACGACGCGCTTGCCATCGGTGCGGTCGACGTGATCCGGCACAAGCTCGGTCTGCGCATCCCCGAGGACATCGCCGTCACCGGCTTCGACGATGTGCCGCAATGCCGCAGCCCGAACTACCGGCTGACCACCTATCGCCAGCCGCTGACCGAGATGGCGGAATATCTGGTCGAGGTGCTGGAAAGCAGCGAGGAGCGCGATTTCGACCGCGCCTTCACCGGCTGCCTCGTGCCGCGCGAAAGCGCCTGATCAGGGCGCCTCGCGCAGGAAGCGGCGCAGCAGCGCGGTGACCACCGCCTGACCGTTGCGCAGATCGGCCGGATGCGTCAGTTCGGCCTCGTTGTGACTCAGCCCGCCGACCGAGGGCACGAAGACAAGCGTGCTTGGCATCCGTGCCGCGAGCGCCAGCGCGTCGTGGCCGGTGATCGTCTGCATCGGCATCGCGCTGAGGCCCAGTTCGGCCGCCACCGCGCGCGTCGCCGCCACCCCCGCCGGATCAAGCGCCATGCCCGCGCGCCCCTCGTCCGCGACGATCTCGAGCCCGATGCCCGCCCCGGCCAGCCCCGGCGCAATCGCGGCCAGAAAGCGGTCTCCCACGGCCGCGGCAAGGGCAAGATCCGGGCTGCGGATCTCGAACCAGACGGTGACGCGGGCGGCCACCACGTTCGGGCTGTCGGGTTCGGCCACGATCTTCGCGGCCGACCAGTGCAGCACCGCGCCCTGCGCCGCGGCCTCGAGCAGGTCGTGGAACGCGGTGATCGCCCGGGCCGCGGCGCGCAGCGCATCGCGGCGGCGGGGCATCGGCGTGGGCCCGGTGTGCGCGGCCTCGCCAAGGAAGGCGAGGGTCAGCTTGCGCGCCGCCCAGGAGCCGGTGACGGCACCGATCTGCACGCCGCAGTCCTCAAGCCCGGCGCCCTGCTCGACATGAAGTTCCAGCGCCCGCACCGGGGTCAGCGGAAATTCCGCCGCGCCGCGAAAACCGATCGCGGTCAGCTCCGCGCCGAGGGTCCGCCCGATCCGGTCGCGCAGCGCAAGCGCCACCGCCGCCGGACATGTCCCGGCGAAGACCGAGCTGCCGGTGAGGCTCGGCTGAAACCGCGCGCCCTCCTCGTTCGTCCAGTTCACCACCGTCAGGTTGTGCCGCGCCCCCCCCTCGCAGACAAGCTCGGTCGCCGCGGCCAGCCCCGCCAGCACGCCAAGCGCGCCGTCGAACCGCCCGCCCGTCGGCTGGCTGTCGAGATGCGAGCCGACGAGAACCGTGGTCCCTGCCCCGGCGGCGGTGGCAAAGGTCGCGAACATGTTGCCCACCGGATCGACGTGGACCGTGGCGCCCCGCGCCGCCGCCTCGCCGGCGAACAGGCAGCGCGCCTCGCCATCCTCGGCGCTGCCGGTCAGCCGGTGCACGCCCCCCGCCGGCGTCGCACCGATCCGGGCGAAGCGGTCGAGCAGGGAAATCAGGTCATCCGTCATCGGCCCTCCCCTCGCCCTCCGTCCTTGACGTCAAGCCTAGCCCTGCCCCGGCCCTGCCGACAGGGGGCGGGGCGCAGGGGCAAGAATTGGCGGACGCCCGGACAAACCCGGGGCCGCGCGGGGCGCGACAGCCCGGCCCCGGCCGTGCCAGCATGGCGACAGGACAATGCCGGAGCCGACATGGACCCCCTCGAGCCCCTCCTGCGCCGGATTCCCGGCTGGGCCGACCGCCCGGTCGAGATCACTCCCGCGATCCCGGTGCTCGCCTCGCCGAGCTGGCGGGGGGTCGACGGTGCGCCCCTCATCGCGCGCGACACCGAGACCGGGGCGCGGCTGTTCATCAAGCGGCTGCATCCCGATACCGCCTTCTACATCACGCCCGAACACGCCTTCGCCGCGGCGCAGGCGGCGGGGGCGGCGGGCATCGGGCCCCGCGTGCTGCTGGCCGAGGCCGAGGCGGGGGTTCTGGTGTGCGAGCATCTGGGCGAGGGCTGGCGGGTGGCGGGGCTCGAACAGGCGGCCGACCCGGATTTCGTCGACCGGGTGCTGGCCACCCGCGCCCGACTGGCCACGGCCGGCCCGCTGCCCGCCCGGCCCGAGACCTTCGCCGAACTCCTGCGGCTCGAGGCGCTCCTGCGTGCGGCCGGGGCCCCGACCCCGCCCGATCTGCCCTGGCTTTCCGATCTGCTGATGACCGCGGCAGAGCAGGCCCGCACGCCCGCCCTGCCCGCGGTGCCGATCCATGGCGACGGCACCCTCTCGAACGTCATGGTGCATTCGGACGGCCGCATCCGGCTGGTCGATTTCGACAGCGCCGGCACCGCCGACCCCTGCGCCGAGATCGGCACGGCGCTTGTCGAGATGTGCACCTTCGAGGCCGAGATGCAGGTGGTCTTCGCCCGCAATGCCGCACTCTGGGGCCTTTCGGCCGACACGGAGCTGTTCGACCGGGTGCGGCTTCACGGCATCGCCGATGACCTCCGCTGGGCGATGATCGCGATGATGCTTGCCCATGTCTCGCCGCGCCGGGGCGAGCAGGAATTCTACAAGTTCGGGCTGTGGCGCTGCCTGCGTGCCCGGATCGCGCTGCGCGATCCGCGGTTCGGCGAACGGACGCGGAGGCGCGCATGATCGTGCGACGGATCGGCGAGGGGCAGAGCCCCGACGAGCGCGCGGCCGAGGCGGCGATCGCCCTCGTGCCGCAGTGGCGCGGGCGGGCGCTGACCTATGCGATGCTGGTGGGCGGGCTGAGCAACCGCAACTGGCGCGTCGAGGTGACGGGCGATCCGCGCGCCTATTTCCTCAAGGTGCCGGGCGAGGGCACCGAGATCTTCATCGACCGGGCCACCGCATATGAGGCCGCGGTGATCGCCCATGGCCTCGGCATCGCGCCCGAGGTGGTGTTCCACGACGCCGCGACCGGCACCGAGGTGCACGAGTTCCTCGACGGCTTCACCACCTGCACCACCGCCGACTTTGCCCGCCCCGAGATTCGCGCCCAGGTCATCGGCCTGTTGTGCAGGCTGCATTCGGGGCCGCGGCTGAGCCAGGTGAAGACGATCTTCGACCTGATCGACGAGCATCTCGAACAGGCGCGCGCGCTCGGTTCGACGATGCCCGCCGATCTGCCCTGGCTCGTGCATCACTATCGCCGGATCCGCCAGGCCTTCGAGGCCTCGGGCCTCGATCTGGTGACCTGCTTCAACGACCCGATGCCGGGCAATTTCCTGACCGCGCCCGACGGGTCGCTTCGGCTGATCGATTACGAATACGCCTCGGCGAACGAGCGCAGCTATGACATCGGCGTCTTCGCCTGCGAGATGTTCCTCGAGGAGGACGAGACCGCGGCGCTGATCGAGGCCTATTTCGGCGCCGTCCGCCCGGCCGAGGTGGCGCGGGTAGCCCTCAGCCGCATCCTCGCCGATCTGAAATGGGGCAGCTGGGCGGTGGTGAACCGCAAGCTCACCGACTGGGATTTCGACTTCCAGAAATACGGGCTGTGGAAATACATGCGCGGCCGGGCGATGCTGCAGGACCCGCGGCTTGACAGCTGGCTGCGGCAGGTCTGAGCCGCCCCGATTTCAGGCGATCGCCGCGGGTTTCGCCCGCTTGCCGGGCACTCTCGCCGGCCCGGCCATAAACATGAATACACAGTATTTGAAATGTTGATTATCTTCGCGAGGATCGAGGGGCGGCATCCCGCCGCGCGCCCGGGAGAGCCCCATGACCCTGCACGAGATCGCCCCGCCCCCTGGCGCCCGACTTGCCCTTGGCACGGTGACGATCGGGCTGGACGGGCTCGGCCTGTCGCGGCGGCTGAACCGCGCCGAGACCGGGGCCGGCCCGCGCTGCGACCTGATCGTGCCCCGCCGCGCCCCGATCCGCTTCTGCCAGGGCGGGCTGACCGGCGAGGTGCCGGTGGGCAGCTATGTGCTGCTGCGCCGCGACGGCTTTTACGACCTCTCCGCCGAGGTCGATCTTGCGCATTTGCAGGTCAGCCTGCCGCTTGCCGCGCTGCGCGACCGGCTTGCCGCGGCCGAGGACCATGTCGGTGGCCGGTTTCGCCCCCATCCGCAGATGGCCGCGCTGCTCGCGCGCACCCTCGCCGCCACGGTCGAGGTGTTCGGCACCGCCCCCCCGCCCCGCCCCGAGGCGGTGGGGGCCGAGCTGATCGCGCTGATCGCCCTGGTGCTTGGCAGCGAGACCGGCGGCCGTGCCGCGCTTGGCCGCACCGGACGCCGCCTGACCCGGCAGCGGATCATCGACCACATCGACGCCCATCTGGCCGACCCCGGGCTGACGCCGCACCGGATCGCGCAATCGCTGCAGATTTCGCGCAGTTACCTTTACGAGCTGTTTGCCGACAGCAACGCCACGGTGGCGGGCTTCATCCATGCCCGCCGCCTGCAGGCTGCCTACGAGATGCTGGTCGCCGATCCGGCCGGGGCGCTCCAGGTGTCCGAGATCGCCTATCGCACCGGCTTCAAGAGCCTGTCGCATTTCTCGCGCAGCTTCTCGCGCCATTTCCGGGCGAGCCCGCGCGCGGTGCGGACCACAGCGCAGAGCACCGGCGCCGCATGATCCCGGCTGGCGGCCTTACTGGCCGAGCTCGGACAGGATCCGCCGCATTTCCTGCAATTGACTGTCGCTGAAGGTCTCGGCGATGTGCTTTTCGTGATCGCCGCTGACATCGCGCAGCTTGCGGCACATGGCCACCCCGGCCGCCGCCAGCGCGATGCGCACCTTGCGCCGGTCCTTCTCGTCGGGAACGCGGAAGACGAGGCTTTCGCGCACCATCCGGTCGATGATCTTGGTCAGCGTCGCGGGCTCGACCAGAACCTTCTCGGCCAGCTGCCCCATCGGCGTCGGCCCGTCCTGCTCGAGCGCCTTGAGCACGCGAAACTGTTCGATCGCGATGCCGCCGGGCTGAAGCCGCCGCGCCAGATCGTCCTCGATCAGGCGATTGGCGCGGGCGATGAGATATCCGATCTGCTCGGTGAGCTTTTGATCCGCCATGTGACTACTGTGCCGATTAATCTAATGCGTTTTTGATAGTAGCAGTTTCAAAAAAATAAATCCATGGGATTTGCGCCGCGTCTGCGCGGACCCCGCCCGGAATGCCGGTTTTCGCCGATCAGGCCATGAAGGTCTCCCGCACCTGGAACGTCACCCCTTCCGCCTCGGCCAGACGCACCCCCGCATCGGCATCGCTGCGCCCGATCAGCCGATAGGCCGCGGCCCGCGGCAACCGGTCGCGCAGGAAGCGGGCCATGAGATGCCCGTCGACCCGGCCGATCCGGTCGGCCAGCGCCGCCACCAGATAGATCGCGTCATAGCAATTGACCGTGTTCGTGGTCATCGACGGCAATTCGCCCGAGAAACAGCTTTCATAGCGCTCGACCAGCGCGTCGCGGTCATGGCCCCGGCTCGAGTCGAAATAGGCCTGCGCCGCGAACAGGTTCTCGGAACAGCCCTCGGACACGCCCAGAAGCTGCGTTTCCTCGAAGGCGAGGTTGAGGCGGATGATCCGGCGGCTCAGCCCGGCATCGGCGAAGGCGCGGTTGAAGCAGACCGAATCCTCGCCCAGCATCGCCACCACCACCACATCGGGGCGCGCCCGCGCGATCTTCAGCAGGGTCTCGTCATAGTCGCGCTGGCCCAGCGACAGGAAGGCATCGCCGACGAACTCGCCGCCGATCATCCGGATCGCGGTTTCCGTCGTGCCATGGGCGACGCGCGGCCAGATGTAGCGGTTGCCGACGAAGAAGAAGCGGCGCGCGCGCCGGTGGGTGAACATCCAGTCGAGACTGGGGATCAGCACCTCGGCATCGGTGATGCCCAGCGTCGCCGTGCCCGGGCCGCAAAAGCCGCCTTCGTAATGCGGCGTGTAGATATAGGGGGCCAGCCCCGCCAGCCCGCGCCGCACCGCCGGGCGCAGGTTGCTCGACTGCAGGCCGATCACCGCGTCGACATTCTCGTCGATCGCCAGCCGCTGCGCCGCCTGAAAGGCGCTTTGCTGCGTCTCGCCCGAGTCGATATGGACGATCTCGACTTCCTGGCCCAGTACGCCGCCCGCGGCGTTCAGCTCGGCCGCGGCAAGGATCGCCCCGCCCTGGCACCCGAGAGTCCAGAGCCCAGCCAGGCCGTCATGCGAGAGGATCAAGCCGATTTTCATGCGGCAACTGTGTCGCAGCCCGCGCAGGCCGGCAAACGTCGCGCGGGGTGTCGCCGGTGCCGCGCGGCGTTTGCCCATTCTTTGGTCGCCTTTGCCCCTGAGAATGCTGAATTTCGCCCGAAAGCGCGCAAGATCCGCTATTTGATTGATATGTTGTTTGTTTACTTTTCTACTAATTGAAAAGCAACAAATTGGGTCTGTCATGAACGCATATTGCACGGCCGTCGACCTGTCGACGCGGGAAATCCCCGATCTTTCGCTGCTCGAGACGCGGGCGCTGATCGCCTCGGGCGCGGCCAGCCCGCTCGAGGTGACCGAGGCGGTGCTTGACCGCATCGACGCGGTCGATCCGGCGCTGAATGCCTATCTCACGCTGACCCGCGAGCATGCGCTCGAGGCGGCGCGGATCGCCACCGAGGAACGGGCGAAGGGGCTCGACCGCGGGCCGCTGCACGGCGTGCCCTTCGCGCTCAAGGACCTGTATGAGACCGATTTCGCCCCCACCTCGGCCGGGCTTGCGCTGCTGCGCGACAATGCGACCGGGCGCAACGCCACCGTCACCACGCGGCTTGAACAGGCCGGGGCGGTGATGCTGGGCAAGCTCGGCATGACCGAGGGCGCCTATTCGGGCCACCACCCCGAGATGGCGGTGCCGAAGAACCCCTGGAACCCGGCCTGCTGGGCGGGGTCGTCGTCTTCGGGCTCGGGGGTTTCGGTCGCGGCGGGGCTGTGCTTCGGCGCGCTCGGCTCGGACACCGGCGGCTCGATCCGCTTCCCCTCGGCCGCCTGCGGCATCACCGGGATGAAGGGCACCTGGGGCCGGGTCAGCCGCGCCGGGGTCTTTGCGCTCGCCGACAGTCTCGACCATGTCGGGCCGATGGCACGCAGCGCCGCCGATTGCGCCGCGATCCTGTCGGTGATCGCCGGGGCCGACCCCGCCGACCCGACGGCGCTCCTTGACCCGGTGCCCGATTACCTTGCCGCCTGCGCCGGTCCGGTCCGCGGCCTGCGGATCGGCATCGACCGCGCCGCGGTGCTTGAAAACGTGGCGCCCGAGACGGCGGCGGTGATCGCCGACGCCATCGCCGCCTTCGAGGCGCTTGGCGCCGAGATCGTCCCCATCGCCTTCCCCTGGCCCGCCGACGCCACCGACCAGTGGTCGGTGCTCTGCGCGATCGAGGTGGCGCTGGCCCATGCCGGCCGCTTCCCGGAACAGCGCGCGGGCTATGCGCCGCACCTGACCGCGCTGCTCGATTACGGCCACGGGCTTTCGGCGAAAGAGGTCGGCGCGGCGATGCAGTGGCGGCTGGTCTACAACGGTGCGGTGGCGCGGGCGATGCACGGGCTCGACATGGTGCTGTTGCCGGTCACCACCGCGCCGGTGGCCGAGCTTGACAACATCTATGCCGCGCCCTCGGCCGGCGAAAGCGACGAGAACCTCGGCGATCTGCTGAAGTTCACCGCGCCCGCCGATTTCACCGGCCGCCCGGCGCTGACCCTGCCCGGCGGCTTCGACCGCCGCGGCGCGCCGATCGGCTTCCAGCTGGTCGGGCATGCGCTGGGCGAGGCCACGCTGTTCCGCGCCGGTGCCGCCTTCCAGCGGGTGACCGACTGGCACACCCGCCGCCCCGATCTTGCGCCGTTCCGCGGCTAGGCGAGGCGGTCGCGCAGCAGGCGGAAGGCGCGATCAAGCGCGCCTCCGCTCTCCGCCGCGATGCGGATCGCCGTGCCCAGCCCGCCGCGCAGCCGCGCCGCGGCGGCATAGGCGCCGGGCAGATCGAGCGGCCCCTCGGCCAGATCGTCGTGGCCAAGCAGGGTGACCGAGCCAAAGGCCGCCGCCCGCCCCGGCAGGGCGGCAAGCGCGATCAGCCCGGCCTCGTCCACCGCCTGCCGGTCGTGCACCAGCACCCGCCCGGCCGGGTCGGTGACCCGCAGTGCCGAGTGCCAACCGCCACCGGCCGCGGGCGCGGTGGGGGTCTGGCGGCAAAACCCGTCGAACAGGATCGCGACCGCACCGGGCTCGAGGCAAAGCTCGACCTCCTGCGCGAGCTGCGCGCCGGGCATCAGCACGGTCGGGTCGGGCATCTGCCGCAGCACCGCCCCCGCGGCGACGTGAAAGGCCCAGTCAGACCGTGCAGGCCGCGGCGCGCCCCGGTCGGCATGGACCAGAAGCGCGCCCGCACTGACCAGATCGACCCGCGCGCCGGGCTGCAACGTGACCTGGTGGCGCCAGTGGTCGCCCGGCAGCAGCGCCGCCCCCGCGCATTGCGGCAACACCGTGAGCGGCCCGGTCACCCCCGCCCGCCGATAGCCGCGCGGCAGCGACCAGGGCCATTCGACATGACGCGCAAGCAGCGCCGTGCCGCCGTCCGCCGCGCACCCGAAGCGCAGCGACAGCTGGGGCCGCGCGGCCACGTCCTCGCCCCTCACTTGAACAGCACCTCGTGGCGCAGATGGGCGACGACCTCGGCCACGCCCTCGCCACGGCGGCAGACCGTGGCCAGCACCGGAGCACCACCGCGCACCGCCTGCGCCTCGGCCAGCATCTTCGGGAAATCGACGCCGACATGCGGCGCAAGATCGACCTTGTTGATCACCAGAAGGTTCGATTGCACGATGCCCGGCCCCTTCTTGCGCGGAATGTCGTCGCCCCCCGCCACGTCGATCACGAACATCCAGAAATCGACCAGGTCCGGCGAGAAGGTCGAGGCAAGGTTGTCGCCCCCCGATTCCAGCAAGATCAGGTCGAGCCCGGGATAGTCGGCCTCGAGCCGGTCGGCCGCGGCCATGTTCAGCGTCGGGTCCTCGCGGATCACCGTGTGCGGACAGGCCCCCGCCTGCACCGCGCGCACCCGGTCGGGCGGCAATTGCCCGCCGCGACGCAGCCGCTCGGCATCCTCGTCGGTCACCAGATCATTGGTGATCACCGCCGTGTCGATGCCCTGACGCGCCAGCTCGCCCAGCATCGCCTCGATCAGCGCCGTCTTGCCCGAGCCCACCGGCCCGCCGATCCCCACCCGTGCCGCGGTCATCGCAGGAAATACCTCCGCGCCAGCGGCACCTCGCGGGCCGGTTCCACCACCAGCGGCACGCCGTCCGCGGTGGCCGCAAAGGTCTGCGGATCGACCTGCACATCGGGCAGCGCGGCGTTGCGCAGCATGTCGCGCTTGCCGAGCCCGCGCACCGAGCGGATCTGCACGAAATCCTTCAGCACGCCGAGCCGCGCATGGGTGCCCGCCTCGATCGCCAGCCGCGAGACGAAGGTGACGCCCAACCGGTGTTTCGCGCTGCCAAGCGCGCCCCACATCGGCCGATGGATCTGCGGCTGCGCGCCGGCGAAGGAGCCGTTGCCGTCGCCCATCGTCGCCCAGACGATGGTGCCGCCCTTGATCACCAGATCGGGTTTCGCGCCGAAGAAGGCGAAGGGCCACAGCACGATATCGGCCATCTTGCCCGGTGCGATCGAGCCGACCTCGTGGTCGATCCCCGCCGCGATCGCCGGGTTGATCGTGTATTTCGCCAGATAGCGCAGGATCCGCTCGTTGTCGGCGCGCGCGGTTCTTTCCCCGGGCAGGCGGCCGATGCGGTCCTTCATCACCGAGGCAAGCTGCCAGCATTTCGCGACGTTCTCGGCCAGCCGCCCCATGCCCTGGGTGTCGGTGGCGAAGATCGAGATCGCGCCCATGTCGTGCAGCAGATCCTCGGCCGCCATCGACTGCGGCCGGATCCGCGCCTCGGCGAAGGCCACATCCTCGAGCAGATCGAAGCTCATCATATGGGCGAGCATCGTCATCGGCACGCCTTCCTCGAGCGCGGGCAGGGTGAAGGGGTTGGTCGGGTTGGTCGAGGAGGGCAGGACGTTCTCGAACCCGTTCACCGCCAGGATGTCGGGGGCATGGCCGCCACCCGCGCCCTCGGTGTGATACATGTGGATGGTGCGCCCGGCGATGGCGGCCATCGTGTCCTGATAGAAGCCGAATTCGTTGATCGTGTCGGTGTGCAGATGGACCGAGAAATCGGCCGCATCCGCCGCCCGCAACGCGCCGTCGAGCACCGCCGGCGAGGCGCCGAAATCCTCGTGGATCTTCACGCCAAGCGCCCCGCCCGCGACGCTTTCGGTGACCGCGTCGGGGTTCGAGTTGCCACGGCCGAGAAAGCCGAAGTTCAGCGGGAATTCGTCCGCCGCCTGGATCAGCCGGCCGAGCGTGTGCGGCCCCGAGCAGCTGACGTCGAAATTCGGCCCCGGCGACATGCCGATCATCGTCGTCGTGCCACCGGCGAGCGCGTGCCAGGCCTGCTGCGGCGACAGGAAATGCGCATGCGCCTCGATCGCGCCGGCGGTGACGAAATGATTGTCGCCATGCACCACGGTGGTGTTCGGCCCGGTGACGAGGTCGGGGTCGACGCCATCCATGATGTCGGGGTTGCCGGCCTTGCCGATGCCG
Organism: Paenirhodobacter sp. YD-8; assembly: GCF_056590935.1. Lineage (NCBI taxonomy): Bacteria > Pseudomonadati > Pseudomonadota > Alphaproteobacteria > Rhodobacterales > Paenirhodobacter > Paenirhodobacter sp. YD-8. The sequence continues at coordinate 129,908 of NZ_CM152649.1, forward strand.
ACGATGCGGCCCGCGCGAATGCCGATGTCGCCCTTCACGATGCCGAGTTCCGCATCGAGGATCACCGCGTTCTGGATCACCATGTCGAGCGCGCCCGAGGCCGCGGTGCCGCTGGTGCGGAACCCCTCGCCGTCGCGCATCGCCTTGCCGGCGCCGGTGGTCAGCTCGTCGCCATACTGGGTGTGGTCGCATTCGATCTCGGCCAGAAGCGAGGTGTCGCCAAGCCGCACCATGTCGCCCGCGGTGGGGCCGTAAAGGCGGGCATAGTCCGCGCGCGAAATCCTCATCCGAGATACCCTTTCGCCTGTGCGCGGGCCATCGCGGCCTCGCGCCCGCCCTCGACCGGGCCCTCGGTCAGCCCGGCAAAACCGTGCACCACCTGCAACCCGCCATAGGGGACGAGCGTGACCTCCTTCTCGATGCCGGGATCGAAGCGCTCGCCACCGCCCGAGGGCCGGTCGAGCCGCATCCCGAAGGCCGCCGCGCGGTCGAAGGAGAGCGCGCGGTTGACCTCGAAAAAATGCGCGTGGCTGCGCACCTGGATGGTGCGGTCGCCGGTGTTCAGCACGCGCAGCACGCGGGAGGGGCGGCCGGCGTTCAGCTCGATCTCGCCCTCGGCGGCGATCACCTCGCCCGGGCGGATCTCGCCCGGCGCGGGCTGGATCGGGTCGAAGACGGTGACGAGCTTGGTGCCTTCGGCCATCGAGACCTCGACCGAGAAGGTGTTGAGCAGGCTCGCCACGCCCGGCTCGACCTGCTCGGCGGTCAGCACGGTGGCGGCATGGCTGACGATCTCGGCATGGGTCAGACCCTGCCGCGCCACGGTCAGCAACTCGTCGGCGATCAGCGCCACCGCCTCGGGATGCGAGAGCCGGATGCCCAGTCGGACATAGCGGCGGGCCAGCTCGGCCGCGGTGAAGATCGTCAGCCGCTCGGTTTCGGTTGGGGTCAGGTGCATTCCGTCCTCCGCTCAGTTGATGAACAGCCGCCCGTCGCGCGGCCGCATCAGCGCGATGTCGGACAGCGGCGAAAAGCCCGCGGGCAGGGTGCCGGGCGCGGGCAGGTCGGCGGCAAGGGCGGCGATCCGGGGGGCAAGGGCGGCAAGCTCGCGCTGCATCGCGATCGCCCCGATGGCGCCCAGCCGCACCGCGGCCGAGAAACAGCCCCGCGCCATCGCCAGCGCCGAGACGGCGAGCGCCGCCGCCAGATCGAGCCCCGAGACCGCGAGGAAATGGCCATGCGCCACGGCGAAATGGCCAAGCCCCGCACGCTCGGCCGCGCGCGCCGCGGGGTCGAGCCCGATCCGCAGCGCGCGCGCCGCGGCGAACAGCGCCTCGCCCGCCTGCACCGAGGCGCCGCGCAGCCGCTCGACGGGCATCAGCCTGTCGATGGTGGCGAACCAGTCGCCAAGCGCGGCCCCGGTGGCGCGGAACCCGCCCGCCAGCGCCAGCCGGTCGAAGCCGTGCCAGCGCCCCTGCAGCTCCGCCAGAACCCAGCCCGACAGGCTGTGCCGGTCGACCCGACCATCGGCCAGCGCGCTTTCCAGCCCCCAGGAAAAGGCGAAGACGCCGCTTGGAAATCCGCTGTCGGCAAGCTGCATCGCCCGCACCAGCGGCATCATGCCCGCCTCCGCGCTCATCCGATGTCGAACCGCGCAAGCATCGCAAGATCGCGCAGCCGGTCGCGATAACGCGCCTCGGGCCCGTCGAGGATGACATCCATCCAGCCCTCGCCGAAGACCACCTTCCAGTGCAGGTTGCCGCACCAGTGACCCAGCCGCAGCGCATCGCCCAGCGAATGCGGCACCAGCCGCAGCCGCGCGCCGCCGTCGATCCGCGCCACGATCGCCATGCCGTCGCGGCAGTAGAGCACCGCGCCATCGGTCAGCTTCTGCGCGCGCGGCAGGGCAATGGCGCAGTCGCGGCCGCGGTCGGTGGTCAGGCGGATGCGCTTGCGCCCGGCCTCGGCCTCGGGGATCGCCACGGTCTCGAGCCCGCCCAGATGGTCGAGCGCATGCAGCATCTCGGTCCAGGGTTCCTCGTCGGCCTGGCCGAGGATCCGGTCGAGCATCAATGGCCCCTCTCCCGTCATCCGCTGTCCTTTCGTGGGCCCGCCCCGGCATGGTGACCGGGGCGGGGCGTTGCTCAGAACGATTTCCAGTCGCCCGATTTCTCGAAGGCATCGCCCAGGGTGTAGAGCGTGCTTTCGTCCCAGAGCTTGCCGACCAGCATCATCCCCACCGGCAGGCCGTCGACCATGCCGCAGGGCACCGACAGCGCCGGGTGATGCGAGATGTCAAAGGGCGCGGTGTTGGGCAGGATGTCGAAGCCGCGCGCGATGATCTCCTCGCGCGAGGCATCGGGGCCCGGCAGCGGCGTCGCCACCTTCGGCACCGTCGGCATCAGCAGCGCATCGTAATCCGCAAGCACCGCGTCATAGGCCGCCCGCAGCGCATAGGTCAGGTTGTGCGCCTTGCCGTAGAAGCGCTTGCCGTATTCGTCATCGGCGAACTGCGCGAAGATCATCGCAAGCTTGAGCGTCTCGGACAGCTCGTCCGCCCGCTCGCGCCAGCCGCGATGGACATCCATGAAGCTGGTGACGTAAAGATCCTGCCGCGAGGTGCCATAGCCGTCGCCCAGCATCATCGTCTGCATCAGCCCCTGCAGGCCGATCGGGGTCCAGATGTCGGGCCCGTCGAGGTGCATCGGGATCGAGACCTCCTCGACGATCACGCCGAGCGCCTCGAGCCGCTTCGCCGCGGCGCGGACCTTGTCGTCGACCGCCGCCTCGGATTGCGGATGGCCGAAGCCCTCCTTCAGCAGGGCGACCTTCATCCCCTTCACCGGCTTGCCGAGCGCCTCGGTGTAGGGCGCGGTCTTCACCCCGATCTGGCGGCAGTCATAGCCGTCGGGGCCGGCCAGCACCTCGAGCATCAGCGCGCTGTCGGCGACGGTCTTGGTGATCGGGCCGGCATGGTCGACGGTGATCTCGATCGGCACCACGCCGGTATAGGGCACGAGGCCGTGGGTGGGCTTCATGCCGACGGTGCCGCAGAAGGCCGAGGGCATGCGGATCGAGCCGCCCTGGTCGCCGCCGATCGCCATGTCGACCTCGCCCTTCGAGACCAGCACCGCCGAGCCCGAGGACGAGCCGCCGGCCGAGCGGCTCGGGTCATAGGGGTTGCACACCGGGCCAAGCGCCGAGGTGTGGCTGCCGCAGGACATGCAGAAGCATTCGCAATGCGCCTTGCCGACGATCGTCGCGCCGGCATCGAGCAGCCGGGTGACCAGCGTCGCGTCGACGTTCGGGATATAGCCCTCGAGCGTCGAGGAGCCATTCATCATCGGCACGCCGGCCAGCATGACGTTGTCCTTCAGGACCACGGTCTTGCCCTTCAGCTTGCCCTCGGGCGCGCCGGGAACGGTCGACTTCACATACCACGCGTTGAGCGGGTTCTCGGCCTTCGGCGGCTGCACGCCCGGCGTGCGCGGGTATTTCACCACGGGCAGCGGGTCGATCATCCGGTCGACCTTGTTGTAGGCGGCGACATAGCCGCCGAGCAGCCCCTTGACCGAGGACACGTCCTCGGGCGAGAGGCTGAGGCCGATCCTTTCGGCCACATCCGCGATCTGGGCGTCGTTCGGAAGTCTGACTGCCATGGGGGAACTCCTTCGGGTTTGCGCGGCACGGCCACGCGGGCAGTTGCATGCGGCACGGCCGCACGGGATCGTTCCCTTCCGCGACCATCGCGAAAGGAAGGAAGACAGGTGTCAGGGCTGGGGATCCGCCGCGGCGGGTCTCCGTCAGGCGGTGAAGCCCATGAAGGCGCTGACCGACCGCGAGTCGGTCAGCTCCGCGCGCGGGATCTCCTTCTCAAGCACGCCGTTCGAGATCGCGTAGACGCGCTTCGACAGGCCTGCGATGAACTCGAGGTTCTGCTCGACGAGGACGATGGTGATGTCGACCTTCTGCGTCAGCGCCGCGAGCGTTTCCGAGATCTCGTCGATGATCGAGGGCTGGATCCCCTCGGTCGGTTCGTCGAGCAGCATCAGCTTCGGCCGCCGGCACAGGCAGCGCGCCAGCGCCAGAAGCTGTTGCTCGCCGCCCGAGAGCGCGCCGCCGCGCCGGTCGAGAAGACGCTTGAGCCGGGGGAAAAGCTCGAGCATCTCCTCGACGGTCTGCGCGACGACAGCCGCCTTGCCGGGGATGCCGACCTGCAGGTTTTCCTCGACGCTCAGGTTCGGGAAGATCTGCCGGCCCTGCGGCACCAGGCCGATGCCGGCGCGGGCGCGGGCGTTGACCGGCTGGCCGAGGACGGACGTGTCCTCGAAGCGGATCTCGCCGCCGGTGACCTTCACATAGCCCATGATCGCGCGCATCAGCGTGGTCTTGCCCATGCCGTTGTGGCCGAGAATGCCGACCACCTCGCCGCGATCGGCGTGAAAATCGACCCGGTGCAGCGCCGGGACCAGCCCGTAGGCGGCCGACAGGCCGGAGACTTCAAGCAGATGCGACATTGGCCTGTTTCCCCAGATAGATTTCCTGAACCTCGCGGTCGGCCATGATCTCGTCGATCATCGCCTCGCGGAAGATCGCGCCGCGGTTGAAGACGGTGACGAATTTCGCGATCTGCCGGATGAAGACCATGTCGTGCTCGACCACGATCACCGCCGCCGAGCGCGCCGATTCCAGCACCAGCCGCGCCAGCCGGTCGCGCTCCTCGCCGGTCATGCCGGCGGCGGGCTCGTCGAGCAGGATCAGCGCCGGCTCGGCCGCCAGCACCATCGCCAGTTCCACAAGCTGGCGCTGGCCGTGCGAGAGAGTGCCCACCTCGCGCTTCGCCAGATGGGTGATGCCACAGCGCTCGAGCGTCTTCTCGGCCAGCTCCTTCGCCTGCGCCGCCATGTGCTTGCGCCGCGAGGACAGCCGGACGTTCTCATAGACCGAGACCCCGTCGAACACGTTCGGCATCTGCGTCTTGATGCCGATGCCGAGGTTGACGATGTCATGGGTGTTCCACCCGGTCATGTCCTCGCCCTTGAAGGTGACGCTGCCGCGGGTCGGGATCAGCTGGCCGGTGAGGCATTTGAAGAAGGTCGACTTGCCCGCGCCGTTCGGCCCCAGCAGGCAGCGCAGCTCGCCGTCGCGCAAGGTGAAATCGACCTCGTCGACCGCGGTGACGCCGCCGAACTGCATCGTCAGGCCGCGGGTCTCGAGGATGTTCGTCCAGTCACTCATCGGCCTTGCCTCCGGTCTTCTTCCGCCGCGCCAGGGTCCAGCCATCGACGATCAGCTTGCGCAGCGTCGGCACGATGCCCTTGGGCAGGGCCAGCACCAGCACCATCATGATCGCGCCAAGGACGGCGAGGCTGTTCAGCAGTTCCATCGTGCCAAGCTTGAGCGTCAGCCATTGCAACAGGATCACCCCGATGATCGGGCCGACCAGCGTGCCGACGCCGCCCGCCATCACCCAGACCAGCGCCTTGGCCGACATCTCCATCGAGAAGGCATTGGGGTCGATGAAGGCCTGATAGGTGGCCCACATCGCGCCGGCGAGCCCGGCGATGCCCGAGCCGATGGCAAAGACCACCAGCTTGTGGCGCCGCACGTCATAGCCGAGCAGCGAGGCGCGGGTCTCGTTCTCGCGGATGCCGATCGAGACGCGACCGAAGTCCGAGGCGATCAGCAGCCGCAGCACGATGTAGACGACGATCAGGAAGCCCATGAAGACCTGGAACATCTGCACCGGGTCGAGCATCGCCTCGGGCTCGCCCGGGATGTTCATCACCGGGATCGAGGGGATACCGTTGAAGCCGCCAAGCCGCGCCTCGCCGATCGCGTATTCGGGGCCGGCGGTGTGGTTCGCGAGCTTCCAGAACAGCAGCGTGACCACCATCGTGACGACGCCGAGGTAAACGTCCGACAGCCGGCCGTAGAAGATGAAATAGCCCAGCGCCGCGCCGAAGAGGCAAGGGATCGCGAAGGCGAGGATCAGCGGAATGGTGGTCTCGCCGATGTTGATCGCGGCGACGGCGAAGGTATAGGCGCCGAGCCCGAAGAAGGCGGCCTGACCAAAGCTCAGGATGCCGCCGAAACCCCAGATGTAGCCGAGCGACAGCGCGAACACGGCCAGCACCACATATTGGGTGATCTGCATGATGGTGAACATGTCGAGCACCACCGGCAGGATCAGCATCGCCGCAAGGCCGATCGCGACCATCACGTAGAAGCCGGGGTCCCGGAGTACGGATTTCTCCATCTGCTGGGTCTCCTCAGAGGGAACGTTTGAAGATGCGGCCGGTGATGCCTTGCGGCAGCAGGCGCAGCAGGACGAGCGCGGTGACCAGAAGCGCCGCATCGCCATAGACGGGGCCGGTCAGGAAGGTGACGCCCTGGCTGATCGTGCCGAGCAGCGTCGCCGAGGACAGCGTGCCCGCGATCACCGAGGCGCCGCCGGTGATGACGGTGATGAAGCTCTGCCCCACCAGGTTCATCCCCATCGTCGGCACCACGCCGGTGACCGGGGCGAGCAGCCCGCCCGCGAGCCCGGTGATCGCCGAGCCGATGCCGAAGGTGGTCATGTAGACCCAGCGGGTGCGGATGCCGAGCGCCTCGGCCATGTCGGCGTTCTGCATCGTGGCGCGGGCGATCAGCCCGGCCTTGGTGAATTTCAGCACGCACCAGATCGCCACCAGCACCAGCACGGCAAAGCCGATCAGCACGAAGTTGTAGATCGGCACCTGATAGGCGCCGATCTTCATGCCGCCGAACGGCGTCGAGACCCCCTGCACGGTATTGCCGAAGATCATCGTGACGCCGCCCATCATCAGCATCGACAGCCCCCAGGTGGCCAGCAGGCTGTCGAGGATGCGCCCGTAGAGCCGCTGGATCACCAGTCGCTCCACGATGATGCCGAACACCCCCACCACGACGGGAGCGAGGATCAGGATGGACACCCACTCGTTGACGCCGGCATTGGTCGAGATGACGACGGTATAGCCGCCCAGCATCAGGAACTCGCCATGGGCGAAGTTGATGATGCGCATCATGCCGAAGATGATCGCAAGGCCCGAGGCCAGCAGCACGAGCCAGGCGATGGCCCGGATCATCTCGAGCGCGACAACGAGTGTGTAATCCATGTCGGTGCTCCGCCTTTCAGCTTACAGGCTGATTTCGTACTGGGTGTTCGACTTCGGATCCTTGATCAGGTCGCACACCATCTGGGTGTCTTCGGGCTGCGAATCCGGGAAGGTCTCGTTGATGCCGAAGACGCCGTCCTTGCAGGTGGCGATATAGACGTCGCGCACCGCATGCTGGGTCTTGGGGTCGATCTTCACCTTGCCCGCCGGCATGTCGTAGGTCTTGCCCGAGGTCAGCACCTCGAGCAGCGCGTCGCGCTTGGTCGAGCCGGCTTCCTTCACCGCGTCGGCCCAGATCTTCATGCCCTCGTAGGTGACTTCGGAAATCTCCGACATCACCCATTTCTTGTCCGGGTATTCCTGCGCGACCTTCTCGAGGAAGGCCTTGTTGGTCGGGTTGTCGATCGCCTCGAAATAGCCGAACGAGGCGATGATGCCGTCCGATTCCTCATGCGTCAGGATCACCTGCTCGGTGCCGCCGGCGCCGTAGACGGTGGAGACGATCGGGATCTGGCTCTTCATCCCGGCCGCCGCCCACTGGCGATAGAAGCCGAGGTGCGAGGTGCCGACCATCGCCGAGAGCACGAAATCGGGCTTCGCGCCCTGGATCTTCGAGATCGTCGAGCCGAACTGCGCCACGTCGAGCGGGAAGAACTCGGTCGCGATCACCTCGCCGCCGTTCTCCTCGACATAGCGCTTCACCCAGGCCGCGGTGATGTGGCCATAGTTGTAGTCGGCGGCGACGGTGTAGACCTTCTTGCCGTAGAGGTTCATCGCATAGGGGATCACGCGCTTGACCGTCTGCGCGGGGGTGGTGCCCAGCGTGATCTCGTTGCGGTCGCACACGCCACCTTCATACTGCGTGTTGTAGAAGTAGAAGGTGTTGTAGCGGTGGAAGATCGGCCGGATCGTCTCGCGGCTGGCCGAGGTGATGCCGCCCATGACCACGTCGACCTTGTCCTTCAGCGCGAGCTGGGTCGCGTATTGCGAATAGAGCGACATGTTCGACTGCGGGTCGTAGATCACCGCCTCGACCTGCTTGCCCAAGAGCCCGCCCGCGTCGTTGATCTCCTTGATCGCGAGCTGGAACACCTGGTTCATCGGCACACCGGTGGAATCGAGCGCCCCCGAGAGGTCGTGCAGACCGCCGACCTTGATCGTGTCGGTGCCCGCGCGGGCCACGAGCGGCGAGGCAAGCGTCGCGGCCGCTGCGGCGCCCGTCGTGTAGAGGAAGTTGCGTCGGCTGAGCTTGGTCATTTCGAGAGCCCCTGTTGGAAACGGATGCTCGATCAAAGGCAGATTCATTGAATTATCAAATATCGAAAGCTGATAATTGGCGAGATTTATGGATTTCGCCCAATATTTAACCTGAATCCGGGGGCTGATGGCTGGTTTCGCATCGCCAATCTGCCGAAATGCCCTCGAATCTCTGCCGAATCCGCCGGAAACAGGTCGGATCGGTCAGGACTCTGTCCGCCGCGGGGATGCGGCGGCACAGATTTGCCTCTTGCGTCTAGATACTTTCCATTTCAATATTTTTCAGGAATCCGGCCCCATCCCTCACAGAGCTTTCCGGCCGGAGCCCCAGCTTTCGGAGATCCGCCATGCCCGCGCCAGCCCCCTTCAAGGTCGCCTCGATCCAGTTCGAACCGACGATGTTCGCGAAGGAGGCGAACATCGCCGCGCTTGCCCGGATGTGCCGCGAGGCGGCGCAGGGCGGGGCGCGGCTGATCGTGACGCCCGAGATGGGGACGACCGGCTATTGCTGGTACGACCGCGCCGAGGTCGCCTCGGAGGTCGAGACCATCCCCGGCCCGACGACCGAACGCTTCCGCGAGATCGCCGCGGCGCATGACTGCTATATCGTCGTGGGGATGCCCGAGGTCGATCCGGTCACCGACCTCTATTACAACAGCGCCGCGCTGATCGGGCCCGAGGGGGTGATCGGCACGCACCGCAAGTCACACCCCTATATCTCGGAACCGAAATGGGCGGCCTCGGGCGACATCGCGCATCAGGTCTTCGACACGCCGATCGGGCGGATCGCGATCCTGATCTGCATGGACCTGCATTTCTTCGAGACGGTGCGGCTTGAAACCCTCGCCGGCGCCGATGTGATCTGCCACATCTCGAACTGGCTGGCCGAGCGCACCCCCGCGCCCTACTGGATCACCCGCGCCTTCGAGAACGGCTGCTATGTGGTCGAGGCGAACCGCTGGGGGCTCGAGCGCACGGTGCAGTTCTCGGGCGGCAGCTGCATCATCGGCCCCGATGGCCGCGTCGAGGCGCAGGTCGATGCCGGCGACGCGATCGTCACCGGCCTGATCGACCCGGCCCGCGCCCGTGTCGGCCGGGTGCTGGGCGAGCCGGTCTTCGAGATGCGCCGCCCGGCGCTCTACAAGACGCTGATGACGAACAGTTTCACGTGGAACTCCCTCGATTACTTCCGGCTTTACGGCTATCAGCCGCTGCCCGGGGCCGGGGCCTCGACGCTTGCCGTCGCGCAATTCGCCCCCGGTGACGACAGCGCCGCGAACCTTGCCCACATCGAGGCTTTCGCCGCCGAGGCGCAGGCCGCGGGGGCGGCGCTGCTGGTGCTGCCCGAGCTTGCGCTGACCGGCCCCCGCGACCCGGCGGCACGCGCCGAGCCCGTCGAGGGCGCGCTGATCGACCGCTTCACCCGGATCGCGATGCGGCACCGGCTGCACATCGTCACGGGCTTTGCCGAGCGGGCGGGCGCGCGGCTTTACAACGCGGTGGTGCTGGCCGGCCCCGAGGGACGGGTGGGGGTCTATCGCAAGATCCACCTTTCGCAGGCGGATCTTGACTGGGCCACGGCAGGCGATGACTGGGCGGTGTTCGATCTGCCCTTCGGCCGGCTCGGGCTGCTCACCGGCACCGATGCGCTGCTGCCCGAAAGCGTGCGGGTGCTGGCGCTTGCAGGCTGCGACATCGTCGCCTGCCCCGCCGCGCTGCCGCCCGGCTTCACCGGCGCCCATGCCGGCACCGCGATCCCGCACAACTTCCCGATCCCGAAGGCGGCCGATCCCTGGCACTGGCACGCGCTGCGCACCCGCAGCGGCGAGAACAACCTGCATCTGGTCTTCGCGAATGTGCCGGGCGCCGGAAACCCGGGGGCGAGCGGCATCTTCGGCGCCGACACCTTCGCCTTCCCACGGCAGGAAAGCGCGATCCTCGAGGGCGAGGGGCTGGCGACGCTGGCGATCGACCTGACGAATGCCGACACGCCCTATCCCTCGACCGTGGTGCGGCGCAAGGATCTGGTCACCATGCGCCTGCCACACCACTACCTGCCGCTGGTGCTGGACGGCAGCCTCAGACCCTGAGCGCGCCGGTCTGCGTCATCCCCGCGGCCATGTAGCCGCCGTCGACGGTCAGCACGACGCCGTTGACATAGCCTGCCCCCGCCGAGGCGAGATAGGCCGCCGCCTCGGCGATGTCGGCGGGCAGGCCACGGCGCCGCGCCGGCACCATGTCGAGCACCCGCGCCCAGGTCTCCTCGCTGTAGGCGCCCATGGTCATCGGCGTCTCGATCACCCCGGGCGCGATCGCGTTCGCGGTCACGCCGAGCGGGCCGAGTTCCAGCGCAAGTTGCCGCGTGAGGCCGATGATCGCCGCTTTCGAGGTGCCATAGGCGGCGCGCCCGACCCCCGCCCGCATCCCCGAGATCGAGGCGATGTTGACGATCCGGCCATGGCCGCGCGCCGCCATGCCGCGCCCGGCGCGCTGGCTGCACAGGAAGGTGCCGGTGACGTTGACCGCCATCACCTTGTGCCAGCTTTCCGGCGCAAGGCCGAGCAGCGGCTCGACGATCAGCAGCCCGGCGCTGTTGACGAGAATGTCGATACCGCCAAGCTCTGCCTCGGCACGGTCGAAGGCCGCCTCGATCGCCGCCGGGTCGGCGACGTCGAGCGCCAGCCCGACCGCCACGCCGCCCTGCGCGCGGATCTCGGCGGCGACGGCCTGCGCCGCCTTTGCCCGCAGGTCGGTCACCGCGATCGCCACCCCCCGCCGGGCCAGTTCCAGCGCCGCGGCGCGACCGATGCCCGAGCCCGCGCCGGTCAGCAGGGCCACCTCTTGCCGATTGCCCATCTCTTACCTCCCCATCATCGTGTCGGGCAGCCAGGTGGTGATGACCGGGATGAAGAACAGGATCAGCACCGTCACCATCTCCATCGCGATGAACCACAGCGCGCCGCGGAACACGTCGGACAGCGGCGTGTCGCGGTCGATGCCGGCGATGACGAAGCAGTTCAGCCCGACCGGCGGGGTGATGAGGCCGATCTCGCACATCTTCACGCACAGGATGCCGAACCAGATCGGATCGAAGCCGAGCCCCGTCACCGTCGGGAACATGATCGGCAGGGTGATGACCATCATCGAGAAGGCATCGAGGAACATGCCCAGAGGCACGTAAAGCAGCAGCAGGATGCCGACGACCAGAAGCGGCGGCACGCCGCTGCCGACGATCGCCTCGGCCACCGCCTGCGGCACCTGGGCGAGGGTCAGGAAATAGCTGAAGATGCCCGCCCCGATCATCGTGAACAGCACCATCACCGTGGTCGTGGTGGTCGAGCGGAAGCTTTCCTGCAGCCGTCCGCCCAGCCCCCGGCGCCCCTCGCGCGAGAACACCAGCATCAGGAAGGCCGCAAGCGCACCGATCGCCCCCGCCTCGGTCGGGGTGACGAGGCCGAGATAGATCCCGCCGAGCACGATCACGAACAGCACCAGCACCTGCCAGGCCTGACCGGTGGCGCGCAGCCGCTCGCCCCAGCCGGCGCGCGGGCTGCGCGCGGCGATGTTGTGGCGCGAGACGATCGCGGTGCCCGCCATGAAGACGATCGTCGTCAGGATGCCCGGCACGAAGCCCGCGATCAGCATCTTGCCGGCCGAGACCTCGGTCAGCGCGGCATAGAAGATCAGCAGCACCGAGGGTGGGATCAGCACGCCCAGCACGCCCCCCGCCGCGACCGATCCCGCGGCAAGGCGGGGGTCATAGCCCGCGCGCTTCATCTCGGGGATGGCGACGGCGCCCACCGTCGCCGCGGTGGCGACGGACGAGCCCGAGGTCGCGGCAAAGCCCGCCGAGGTCAGGATCCCCGCCATGGCAAGCCCACCCGGCAGGTGTCCCACCCACTTGTTCGCGACATGGAACAGCCGCCGCCCGACCTGCGCCTGATGCGCGAAGGCACCCATCAGGATGAACAGCGGGATGACCGTCAGCGAATAATTCGCGGCCGAGGAGAAGGGCAGCGATTTCAGCCGGCTGAGCAGGAAGGACAGGTCCTCGCTCATGATGATGCCGAAGGCGCCCGAGAGTGCCAGCGCGGCAAAGACCGGCGTGCCGATCGCCAGCAGCACGAAGATCAGCCCGACGGCCAGAAGTGTAATCAGTGTGATGTCCATGACATGTCCCATGCGACCCCGCCGCGCCGGGATGGCGCGGGCGGGACGGGTGAGGGGGGCGGACCGGAGACCGGTCCGCCGGCTCAGTGGGAGGCGCTCTCGCGCGGGTCGGGGGCGATCCGGCCGGTGGCGATCATCGCCGCGTGGACCAGCGCCTGCAGCGCCGCGAACCACAGGCCGAAGGCGGTGGCGATCTTTGCCCACCAGACCGGCACGTGGAAATAGCCCCAGCGGAACTCGCGGATCGAGAAGGAATAGGCGGCCTCCAGCGTCGCCGGCCAGGCCAGCAGCAGGAAGGTCAGCGCCGCCAATATCCAGCCCAGCGCCGCCAGCCCCCGCGACAGGTGCAGCGGCAGGGCGTCGGTCATCAGCGTGACGCGGATGTGGCCGTCATCGACCAGCGTCGCGCCGAGCCCCATGAAGACCACCATCACCATCGACATCTCGGTCATCTCGAAAAGCCCGGGCACGGCGCTGCCGATCAGCGCGCGCGCGACGACATCGACGGTGATCGCCACCATCATGAAGCCGAGGAAGGCGAGCGCCACCCAGGTCAGCCCGTGCGAGACCCGCTCGAGCGCGCGGTTCAGCCGCTCCATTCACAGCTCCGCCGCGATCTCGACCGGGCGGCGCAGCCGGCCGGCGGGGGCGTGCCTGGCGATCGCCGCGTCGATCAGCGCCTGCATCGCGGCGCCGTCGATGCCCGCCGGAGTGGCGACGGTGTCGACCCATTGCTGTGTCTCGGCCGGCTGCACCAGCGCCCGCGCCTTCGCCTTCTCGGCCTCGGGCAGGGATTGCAGCCTTGCCCCCTCGGCCAGCGCCTTCTTCACGTAATCGGTCAGCACCCGGTCATAGATCTCGGTGAACTTTCCGCCATAGAGCTCGTTTTCCAGATCGGTGCAGATCTGCTGGTTCGCGGTCGACAGCCCCTCGAAGACGCCGCGGTTCATCACCGTCACCGCAGGCGCATGGGCGCCGTCGCCGATGTCGTAGAAGTTCGGCGCGATCTCGTGCAGCTTGTAGGCGACGGCGGTGACGAAGTCGAAACCATAGACCCCGTCGAGCACCCCGCGTTCGAGCGCCTGATAGACCTCGCCCGCGGCCATCGGCACGGCAACGCCGCCCAGGCGCTGGATCACGTCGGTGGCGATGCCATAGCCGCGGATCTTCTTGCCCTTGATGTCCTCGATCGAGGTGATCGGCTCGCGCATCACCAGCGGCGCATAGTTCCAGTTCGTCCAGTACAGCACCTTGCAGCGGTGCCGCTCTTCCCATTCCTGACGCAGCGGCGCGAACTGCTCATAGACGTCGCGGCAGACGAGCTGCAGCGTGTCCGCCCGGTCGACCCGGAAATACCATTCGAGCCCGCGCGTCACCGGCACCTCGGCCTGATAGTAGCCGGGCGAGATCAGCGTCATCTCGGAGGTGCCGTCGCGCACCGCGCCCAGATGCTCGCCCACCTTGTTCAGGCTGCCCGCCCAGTAGCGGCGCACCTTGACCTCGCCGCCCGAGCGCTTTTCCAGCTCGTCGAGGAACCAGCGGTCGATCCACGAGGGGCCGGCGGTCTCGGTCACGTAGCTGTCGAACTTGAGCGACGTCGCGGCTGCCGCCGCAAACGGCAGGCCGGACAGCATCCCGGCCCCGGCCAGCGCCCCGCTCGTGCGCAGGAAATCACGTCTTTTCATGGTTTCTCCTCCCTTTGTCCGGGCTCCTCCTGCCCGGGATGTGTCAGATCTGCGCGCCGGCGCGCAGTTCGGTCTTCAGGATCTTGCCGTAGCCGTTCTTCGGCAGATCGGGCACGAAGACATAGCGCTTCGGCCGCTTGAACGAGGCGATGTGCTGGCGCACCCAGCTGTCGAGTTCGGCCTCCTCGGCACTGCGGCCCGGCTCGAACACGACATAGGCCACCACCTGCTCGCCCCAGTCGGGTTCGGGCTCGCCGATCACCGCCACCTCGAACACCGCCTCGTGGCGCAGCAGCGCCTCCTCGACCTCGCGCGGATAGATGTTGGTGCCGCCCGAGATGATGACGTCCTTCGAGCGGTCGGTGAGATAGAGGAACCCGTCCTCGTCGAGATGGCCGAGATCGCCGGTGTGGAGCCAGCCGCCGCGCAATGTCTCGTCGCTCGCCGCCGGGTTCTGCCAATAACCCTGCATCACCGTCGGACCCTGCACGCAGATCTCGCCGGTCTGGCCGGGCGGCAGGGGCTCGCCCTCGGGCGACAGGATCGCCACGGTCGCGGCACCGGCCGCGATCCCGACCGAGCTGCGCCGCGCCCGCCAGCGCGGGTGGCCCTGATCGGCGACAAGGGCGCGCGGCAGAACCGAGATCGTCATCGGGCTTTCGCCCTGACCATAGATCTGCACGAAGCGCGGCCCGAACAGCTCGAGCGCCTCGTCGATGTCATTGGCATACATCGGCCCGCCGCCATAGATGATGGTGCGGATGCCCGCGCCGTCATAGCCAAGCGGGCGCGCCGCGGCGACCAGCCGCTTGACCATCGTCGGCGCCGCGAAGAACACCAGGTTGCCGCGGCTTTCAGCGAGCGCGATGATCTCGGCCGCGTCGAAGCCGCGCGAGGCCGGGACCAGATGCGCGCCGCCCGCGCGGATCTGCGCGAACATGTAAAGCCCCGCGCCATGCGACATCGGCGCGGCGTAAAGCATGTGATCCTCGGGCCGCGGCCCGTCGACGTCGAGCGTATAGCACAGCGTCATCTGCCGCAGGTTCTCGTGGCTGAGCATCACCCCCTTGGGCTTGCCGGTGGTGCCCGAGGTGTAGAAGAGCCAGGCCAGATCACCCGCCGCCGCCGGACGCGGCGGGGTCAGCTGATCGCCCTTCGGCACCGCGGCCGAGATCGCCTCCTCGGCCAGGCCCGGGAAAAGCGTGCCCTTGTCGGTGACGACCAGCGCCGCGCCCGAATTGCGCACGATCCATTCCGCCTCGGACGGGTGCAGCTTGCAGTTCACCGGCACGACGACCGCGCCGATCCACCAGCAGGCATGCAGCCATTCGATGTATTCGGGCGCGTTCTTGGCAAAGATCGCCACCCGGTCGCCCGGGCCGATGCCATGCGCCGCGCCCAGATGCCGGGCCCGGTCGCAGACCGCGCGCAGCAGGCTTGCATAGCTGTGCCGCAGGCTGTCGCCCTGGAACACGGCAGGACGGGTCGGCCAGGCATGGGCCGTCTGGTAAAGCCAGCTCGCGATGTTCATTCAGAGGCCCGCCGCCTGCAGCACCGTGGCATAGTTCGCCACCGCGGCGCCGCCCATGTTGAAGGTCAGGCCCCATTCGGCCCCCGGCCGCTGCATCGCGCCCGCCTGTCCGGTCAGCTGCCGGAACGCCAGCGCATGCATCGACACACCGGTGGCGCCAACCGGATGGCCCTTGGCCTTCAGCCCGCCCGACAGGTTCACCGGCAACGCGCCCTCGGGCATCACCGCGCCCTCCTCGATCGCGCGCGCGCCCTGCCCCTTCGCAGCCAGCCCCATCGCCTCGTAGATCAGCAGCTCGGCCGGGGTGAAGCAGTCATGCACCTCGGCGAAGTCGAGATCACCGACCGTGATCCCTGCCGCGGCATAGGCCGCGCGGATCGCGCGTTCCGGCCCCTCGAAGGCGATGAAGTCGCGCCGGCTCATCGGCAGGTAATCCGACACATGCTCGGCCGCGGCGATGCGGACGCGGCGGGCCGATTGCGGATCGGCGGTCAGCACCACGGCCGCGGCGCCATCCGAAACGAGCGAGCAATCCGACAGCCGCAGCGGCGGCGCGATCAGCGGGTTCTTCTCGCTGACCTCGCGGCAGAACTCATAGGACATCGCCTTGTGCATCTGCGCGAGCGGATTGTTCAGCGCATTGGCGTGGTTCTTCGCCGCGATCCGGGCCATCGCGTCCATCGGGTCGCCGTAACGCTCGGCATAGGCCTGCGCCGCCACGGCGAAGACCTGCGGGAAGCTCAGCGCCGCCTCGGCCGGGTCGTTCTGGTAACCGGCGCCGGCCAGCGCGGTGGTCACATCGGGCGTCGAGCGGTGGGTCATCTTCTCGGCGCCCACCACCAGCACCGTGCGCGCCCGCCCGGCACGGATCATGTTCAGCCCGGCATGGATCGCCGCCGCGCCCGAGGCACAGGCGTTCTCGCAGCGCGCCGCCGGCTTGAAGCGCAGCGCCGGATGCGCCTGATGGATCAGCGACGAGGCGAAACCGTCCGGCACCAGCCCCGAGTTGAAATGGCCCAGATAGACCGCGTCGATCGTGGCCGGGTCGATCTCGGCCTCGGCGATCGCCTCGCGTGCCGCCTCGACGATCAGCTCCTCGAGCGTCTCGGTCAGCCGTCCAAAGCGGGTGTGACCGCTGCCGGTGATATAGATGGATGTCATGTCGATGTCCTCCCGCTGTCACTTTCGTCGCCGGGAGGGCTGGTGCACATCCGCGAAACTACGTAGATAAATACGTATAAACCACGTAGATGCAGGTGCGGCATGGACTATGCGGAACTTCCCGAGGCGGTGCAGAACCTGACCGGCTTCATGGATGCGCCGGTGGCGATCATGGTGATGTCTGACCGCCGCATCCTGCGGGTGAACACCGAGACCGAGCTGCTGTTCGGCTGGAACCGCGCCGAGCTCGAGGGCCAGTCGATCCGCGTGCTCTATCCCTCGAGTGTCGATTACGAGAAGACCGGCGACCGCTGGCACCGCTGGCTGGCGAGCCGGCCGCGCTATGAGGACGAGCGCTTCATGCAGCGCCGCGACGGCGAGATCGTCTGGATGCGGGCGCGCGGGCGCACCCTGACGCCGACCGACCCGTTCCGCCTGATGGTCTGGACCTTCGAGCCGCTGAAGGAGCGCGCCCCCGATGCCGCGACGCTGACGCCGAAGGAGCGCGAGGTCGCGCGCCACATCGTCAATGGTCACACCAGCAAGGAAGCCGGTCAGGCGATGGGGATCTCGCCGCGCACGGTCGAGGTGCACCGCGCCGCGATCCTGCGCAAGCTTGGCGTGCGTAACGCGGCCGAGCTTGCGGCGAAGATGATCGTCGCGCGCTGATCCCGCCCCATCGGCTCGTGCAGCGCCACACCGGTCGGCAGATGGCATGTCAGGGTCGTGCCCGACCGCGGCGCCCCGATGCGCGGGAGGCCCGGTGCGGTCTCGGGGGTCAGGGCGATCCGATCTGCTGAAGAAGGGTGAGGAACGCCTCGCGTTCGGTGCGGAGATCATGGCGAAGGCCGATTTCCCGCCCCTTGCGGCGCAAGGCTTCGGCAAGCGCCGGATTGCGCAGCACCTCCTCGACCGCCGCCGCAAGCGGCCCGGGGGCCGGCACGGGCATCAGGGCCGTTTCGCGGTCGATGCAGAACGAGCGATTGCCACCGCAGTCCGGGCAGATCACCGGAAGCCCGAGGGCCATCGCCTCGAGGGCGGGGAGATAGAACCCCTCCTCAGGCAGCGGCAGCAACACCGCGACGCGCGCGCGTGCCATTTCCGCAAGGAAGTCGCCGCGCGGCAGATGCTGGATCTGACAGGTGACGCTGTAACCCTGCGCCCGCAGGTGCGCCGCGAGCTCCGCGGCAAGTTTGGGCTGCTTCGAACCGCTGATGAAGACATCGCACTCGGCGGGGCCATCGCCGGCGGGCAGCAAGCCGAAGTCAATTCCATTCGGAATGACATGGATGGGGCCGTTGCAGGCCTCCGTTGCCTTGAGCGCCTGCGCCACCTCGGCGCTGACGCAGATTCGGGTGGCCCGGCGCCCGAGGAAGGCGAAAAGCGGGCTCTCCGGCACCACATGCCGCAAGCCCTGCACGAGATTGATCACCGGGATGCGGTCTTCGATGCCCGGACAGGCGTCAAGCGCCGCCCAGTCCGTGCCCGCAATGAACAGGATGTCGGCGTGCATCGGATCGTAGCGTTCGACGAGACCGGGGGCGTCAAGCCAGGGGTGATCGGCAGCTCCGTTCGGTGCCAGGTAGATTTCCGCCTGATATCGACCGGAATGCCGGATGTGTTCGAAATAGTCCCAGACCTTGAGATGCCCCCCCGAGAAGTGCCGATACTCTCGGTGAAACAGAACGCGCATGGGAAATCGAGGCCACCTTTGGCTTTGCAGCACAGGCCCCTTCGTCGCACAGCGTCACAGGCTGTGTCAAACCCGCCGACCTGAGCGAACAGGCCAAAGCCCCCCCGTCCGCCCTCCGGGATTGCCCGAAGGCCCGGCACGATCCCGTCGCGGAAGGGGGTCACAACACCTCGCCACCGTCGATCACCAGCGCCAACCCGGTGACGAAGGATGATCGCGGCGATGCCAGATAGACGATGCCGTCGGCAATTTCTTCGGGCGAGGCCCAGCGGCCCATCGGAATGGTCTCGGCGACATATCCCTCCAAGGCGTTGCGCCCGCCCATCTGGCTTTCGAACCCGGCGTTGAAGGGCGTATCGACGAAGCCCGGGCACAGCGCATTGAAGCGGATGTTGTCGCGCGCGTAATCCGCCGCCATCTGCCGTGTCATTGCCACCGCCGCGTGTTTCGTCGTGGCGTAAGAGATCATGCCGCGGTCGTATTGGCAGCCCGAGTTCGACGCCGTGATGATCACCGAACCGCCACCCTGCGCCCGCATGGGCCCGACCGCCGCCTTCGCGATGACGAAATGCGCCCGCACGTTCAGCGCCCAGGCCAGATCCATCTGCTGAGCCGTGACATCCTCGAGCCGGCCGGGGATCTGGATCCCGGCATGGGAATGCACGACATCCAGTCGACCGTGCCGGGCAACGGTGGCCGCGACCATTGCTTCGATTGCGGCATCGTCGCGGGCATCCAGCGCATGTGCCTCGGCCCGCGCGCCAATCATCGCGGCGGTTTCGGCGGCCAGATCCGCGCGCAGGTCCGTCACGACGACATGGGCGCCCTCGCGCGCCATGGCGATGGCGCCCGCGCGCCCGATCCCCGAGCCCGCGCCGGTGACAAGGGCAATCCGCCCCTCAAGACAAGCTGACATGGTTCCCCCTTATGCGGCCGGTTTGCCCCGGCGCAGCGTGAATTGCGCGACGATCAGCAGGAGCAGTGAGACGGCCATCACCATCGTGCCGATGGCATTGATCTCGGGCGTCACCCCGCGTCGGATCGACGAGAAGATGTAGATGGGCAGCGTGGTCTCGGCCCCTGCGACGAAGAAGGCGATGATGAAGTCATCGAAGCTGAAGGTGAAACTCAGCAGGAAACCGGCAAAGACCGCAGGCGCCAGCAGAGGCAGCGTCACCTGCCGGAAGGTTGCCACCGGCCCGGCGCCAAGGTCCGAAGACGCCTCGATCAGCGCCCGGTCCATGCCCTCGATCCGGGCGCGGACCAGAATGATCACGAGCGACATGGTGAACAGCACATGCGCCCCCACCAGCGAGCCGAAGCCCAGCGACAGCCGCCAGCCGGTCACCGCCTGCAACCAGGGGTTCACCATATCGAACACCGTGACCAGGGCGATCAGCGTGGCGATGCCGATCACGATGCCGGGGATCATCACCGCGATGTAGATCATCGCGTCGAAGACCACCCGCAGCCGCCCCTTCAGCCCTGTCAGCGCCAGCGCGGCCATGGTTCCGAACAGGCAGGACAGCACAGCCGAGGTCAGCGCCACCGAGGCCGAGGTCTTCAGCGCGTCGATGACGAAGGGGTTGCCAAGCGCCTTGGCATACCAGCCGGTCGAAAACCCCTGCATCTGGCTGGCCGACCGCCCGGCCGAGAAGCTGAACAACGCGATGATGCCGATCGGCAGATAGAGAAAGGCATAGACCGCCAGCGCATAGATCCGCATCACATCAGCCCCACGTCATCACGCGCCGCTCCGATACGTTTCAGGAAGCGCATGTACAGCGTCACCACCACCAGCATGACCGCCACCAGCGTCACCGACATGGCCGAGCCGAAGGCCCAGTTGCGGGATTGCAGGAACAGGTCGACCAGCGCATTGCCGACAAAGAACACCTTGCCGCCGCCCAGCATCTGCGGGATCAGGTATTCCCCCATCAGCAGGATGAAGACCAGCATCGAGCCCGTCGCCACTCCGGGCAGCGAGTGGGGCAACGTCACTTGCAGAAAGCTGCGCCATGGCGGTGCGCCCAGATCGCTGGCCGCCTCCAGCAACCGCCGGTCCAGCTTTTCCAGGCTGACATAGATCGGGAAGAACATCAGCGGCAGATAGCCATAAACGATGCCCACCAGCACCGCGAAAGGCGTGTTGATCAGCCGCCAGTCGCCCAGCCCCAGATCCGCCAGCAGCGCCGGGATCCCCCGCCCGCCCAGAAGAAAGATCCACGCATAGGAGCGGATCAGGATCGAGGTCCAGAACGGCACGATCACCAGCACGATCAGCAGCGTGCGCCAGCGCGGGCCGACGCGCACCGCGAGGAAATAGGCCAGAGGGTAGGCGATCAGCAATGCCGCGACCGTCCCGAGTGGCGCCAGCATCAGCGTGTTCTTGAACGCCGTCCAGCGCGTGGCGAGATTGGCGTATTGCGCCAGGGTGAAGGCGGGCTGATAGCCACCCGCCGCCCCCCGCTCGCCGAAGGAATAGATCAGCACCACCGCCAGCGGCAGCACCAGCAGCATGGCATACCACAGGCCCGCCGGCCCCAGCAGCAGCCATCGCGCCTGTCGGTTCGAGAGCGCCATCCCCTGCCCGTCCTATGCCGCCTTGAACCGCGCCATGATCTCGGCCCGGTTGGGATCGGTCAGCGTCACCGCCGCGCCGAATTCCAGCGCGGACAGAAGCTCGGCTGCCGGATGCAGGATCGGATCATTGCGCATGTCTTCGGGCATCAGCGCTTCGACGCGGCTGTCCGGCACCGGATAGCCGTGGAACAGCGCTTCCTTGGCGTTGACCTGCGGGTCGAGCAGGAAGTTCAGCAGCGCATAGGCCCCCTCACGGTTCGGAGCGCTGGTCGGAATGGTATAGAAATCCGACCAGATCTCGCCGCCCTCTTTCCCCAGGGCGTAGTGGATTTCGGGCATGTCGCGGTTCAACTGCTTGCCGTCGCCGGTCCAGCACATGGTCAACCAGGCGTCGCCGTTGCGCATCGCCGGTTGATAGTCCGAGGTGATCGCGAACAGGTGCGGCTTCACCTCGATCAGCAGCTTCTCGGCTTCGGCCAGTTCCGTCGGATCGACCGAGTTGAAGGAATAGCCGAAATATTTCAGCGCATTGCCGATCGCGGTCAATTGATAGTCATGGATGATGGTCCGGCCCGAGAAATCGGTGCGGGTGATGTCGAAGAACCCCTTCCAGCTGTCCAGCGGTTGCGCCGCCCGGGTGCTGTCGAAGGCCATGCCGGTGGTGCCCCAGAGCTTAGGGATCGCGTAGAGCTTGCCATCCACGGTGCCGGGCCCGGCAAAGCGGGCCTCGAAGGCCGACGCGTCGTAATTGGGCAGCTTCGACAGGTCCAGCGGCTCGATCATTTTCGCGCCGACATAGGTGCTGATCGTGTAGTTGGTGGCGACCACCACATCCCAGCCCGCACCGCCTGCCTGCAACTTGGCGAACATCTCCTCGTTCGAGCCGAAGACATTGATCTGCACCGCCGCGCCGGTCTTGTCCCGGAAAGCGGCCAGATTGTCGGGATCATCGTAATTCGGCCAGGTCGCCATGGACACCCGGTCGCCGATGCCCTGCGCAAAGCCCCGCATCGGCATGGCGCCGGCCAGCACCGCCGTCGCGGCGCCAAGGCCGGTCACGCCCAGAAAATGCCGACGCGAGACCGAGCCCTTGTGATAGCGGCGCAGTTCGCGCATGAAATCCGTCTTGTTCATCTTTTTCATTCCCTGTTGTGTTCAGTCATCGGTCAGGACCTGACCCAGGCCGCGGCCCCAAAGAACGTGGAACGTCGCGCCCACATCCGCGCCGGACAGCATTCTTTCGGCTTGCCTCGGCACCATCACCTGAAGCGAACCCAAGAACGGATGCGTCAGCAGGAATTCGATATGTTCACCCAAGAAGATCCGGTTCGTGATCACGGCCGGGATGGAGGGCGTGCCCTCGACCGGCTGCGGTGCAAGGCTCAGGCTCTCGGGGCGGATCGAAATCTCGACCGCCGCACCGGGCGCCACCTCGGCCGCAGCGACCTCGACCCGATCGCCCGAAGCGAGCGTGACCATCGTGTGGCCGTCCGCCACGCCCATCACGGTCGCAGGCAGGATATTGGCGCGGCCGATGAAACTCGCGACATAGCGGTTTGCGGGCCGGTCATAAAGCTCCCTCGGCGTGCCGATCTGGGCGATGCGGCCCTTGCCCATCAGGCAGATCCGGTCCGACATCGACATCGCCTCCTGCTGGTCATGCGTCACCAGCACGAAGGTGATTCCCAACTGGCGTTGCAGGTTCAGCAACTCGATCTGCATCTCGGTGCGCAGCTTGGCGTCCAGCGCGGCCATCGGCTCGTCGAGGAGCAGGATCTGGGGTTCATTGACGAGGGCGCGGGCCAGCGCGACGCGCTGTTGCTGACCGCCTGACATCTGCCATGTCCGCCGCGGCCCGAAATCACTCAGCCGCACCGTGTCCAGCGCCTTGGCGACGCGGGCCGCGATGTCATCGCGCGCCATGCGGGGGCGGCGTTGACGCAGGCCATAGGCCACGTTCTCGGCCACGGTCATGTGCGGGAACAGGGCATAGCTTTGGAACACCATGTTCACCGGTCGGCGATAAGGCGGCATGGCGCCGACCTCGACCCCGTCGATCAGGATGCTGCCGTCACTGGGCGTCTCAAAGCCTGCCAGCATCCGCAAGGCGGTGGTTTTGCCACAGCCCGAGGGCCCCAGAAAGGACAGGAACTCGCCCCGGCGGATCGCCAGATTCAACCCGTCCGCGGCAAGCACCGTGCCATAGCGCTTGGTCGTGCCGATGAATTCGGCCACCGCATCTCTGCGGGGCACGGTCGCATATGTCATGTGGCGTTCTTTCCCTGTTGGGCTTGCCTCTTACGGACTATACCCTGATTGGATAAAATGATAAAAAATCATTCATTGGCTGTATATACCATAAAAGGCATAGGCGAGGGGAAAATGTAATGGACTGGAATAAGGCTTCGGCCGAGGCGATCGTCGCCCTGCACAGTGACGGCTTTGCCCTGGCCCTGGTTGCCGCCATCCGCAGCGTTGTGCCCTTTGAACACAGCGTGACTTTCGCCTATTGCGGCGACCGTCGTCCGATCGCACTGCACGCCGATTTTCCGGGCTGGAAGTACAAGGTCATGGTCGAGGATTACCAGGCCGGCCCCTATCTTCTGGACCCATTCTACCTGCATTGCGCAGATGAGCCCGCCCCCCGGCTGGTGCGCTTGCGCGACCTTGCACCTGACCGGTTCTATCAGGGCGAATATTTCCGAAATTACTACGTGCAGACGGAGCTGGCAGAGGAGATCGGCTTCATGCTGCCGGTCGGGCGCGCGGTGCATGTGGTGATTTCGGCGATGCGGGCCAGCCGTGCCTTCACCGCACGCGAGTTTCGCGAACTGGGCGCCATCGTTCCGGTGGTGGGGGCCCTGGCTGCGCATCACTGGGCCGATCTGGCCAACCGCTTCTCGGCTCAGACGCTCGCCCCCGATGGTCAGCGCTTGCCGAGCCTGATCGATGCGGCTTTTCACAGTCTGGGCGCGAATCTGCTGACCCCTCGCGAGATCGAGGTCGTGGAATATACGTTGAAGGGCCATTCCGCCGACGCGACGGGACTCGCGCTTGGCATTTCACCTGGGACTGTGCGCATTCACCGCCGCAACATCTATGCCAAGCTGCATATCAGCTCGCAGGGGGAACTGTTCTCACGTTTCATCGCCGCGTTGGGGGATGTGTGAATCCGCGTGCGGAGAGCCCCGACATCGATGCAGCCGATGGCGGCATCCGCGGTTGATTTTTGTGCTGAGTCTTTGGGGTGATGGCGTTTGGACATGCCAAAGCCCCGCTTTGAGGCGGGGCGTAAGCCGTTGATCTGGCTGCAGGATTTATTGGTTGCGGGGGCAGGATTTGAACCTGCGACCTTCAGGTTATGAGCCTGACGAGCTACCGGGCTGCTCCACCCCGCGACGTTTGACCATGTGTTTCATGGTCTGCTTGCCCCTCGGGCTTTTTGAGCTTTTGGGGTTTTGGATCGTTATGAGAGAACGTTGGCTTCTTGCTAGGTTTGGCGGTGACCTACTCTCCCACGTCTTAAGACGCAGTACCATTGGCGTGTTGGCCCTTAACGGCCGAGTTCGGGATGGGATCGGGTGTTTAGCCAGCGCTATGACCACCAAACCGAGGAAGAAGCCATCATGTCCAAGTCAGGTATAACCTTTTGTGTATACTTGCTTTTGATCTTGAGCCTTGCTGCTACTGGATCAAATCAAGCCAATCGGGCAATTAGTACCGGTCAACTGAACGCGTTACCGCGCTTACATCTCCGGCCTATCGACGTGGTGGTCTTCCACGGCCCTCAAGGGATACCTAGTTTCTGGGGGGGCTTCACGCTTAGATGCCTTCAGCGTTTATCCTGTCCGATCATAGCTACCCAGCACTGCCGTTGGCACGACAACTGGTCCACCAGTGGATCGTTCACCCCGGTCCTCTCGTACTAGGGGCAACTCCCATCAAGTATCCTACACCCACGGCAGATAGGGACCGAACTGTCTCACGACGTTCTAAACCCAGCTCACGTACCTCTTTAAATGGCGAACAGCCATACCCTTGGGACCTGCTCCAGCCCCAGGATGAGATGAGCCGACATCGAGGTGCCAAACGATGCCGTCGATATGGACTCTTGGGCATCATCAGCCTGTTATCCCCAGAGTACCTTTTATCCGTTGAGCGATGGCCCTCCCACTTGGGACCACCGGATCACTATGGCCGACTTTCGTCTCTGCTCGACTTGTCAGTCTTGCAGTCAGGCTGGCTTCTGCCATTGCACTCAACGACCGATTTCCGACCGGTCTGAGCCAACCTTCGCGCGCCTCCGTTACGATTTGGGAGGCGACCGCCCCAGTCAAACTCCCCACCATGCAGGGTCCCGGACCCGGATAACGGGCCGCGGTTAGACATCAAGAGTGCGAAGGGTGGTATCTCAAGGGAGGCTCCACGGTGACTGGCGTCGCCGCTTCAAAGCCTACCACCTATCCTGCACATCACAATCCTGATGCCAGTGCAAAGCTAGAGTAAAGGTTCATGGGGTCTTTCCGTCTAACCGCGGGTAGTGTGCATCTTGACACACAGTTCAATTTCGCTGAGTCCACGTTTGAGACAGCGGGGAGATCGTTACGCCATTCGTGCAGGTCGGAACTTACCCGACAAGGAATTTCGCTACCTTAGGACCGTTATAGTTACGGCCGCCGTTTACTGGGGCTTCAATTCGGAGCTTGCACCCCTCCTTTTAACCTTCCAGCACCGGGCAGGCGTCAGACTGTATACGTCGCCTTACGGCTTCGCACAGCCCTGTGTTTTAAGTAAACAGTCGCCACCCCCTAGTTTGTGCCCCCCACCGATACTTGCGTACCAATGGGGCCTCCTTCTCGCGAACTTACGGAGGCATTTTGCCGAGTTCCTTAAACGTGGTTCTCTCAAGCGCCTTGGTATTCTCTACCAGTCCACCTGTGTCGGTTTCGGGTACGATCTTAAAGTGGGGCTATTTCCAGGAACCTCTAAGCAGCCCGATCAATCCGATAAGATCGAACTACCCTCGAGATCCGTCACCACCACATGGCCCAGGAATATTAACCTGGTTCCCATCGACTACGCCTTTCGGCCTCGCCTTAGGGGTCGGCTTACCCTGCTCAGATTAGCTTTAAGCAGGAACCCTTGGACTTTCGGCGAGAGGGTCTCTCACCCTCTTTGTCGCTACTCATGTCAACATTCTCACTTCTGATCACTCCACCGGATCCCTCACAGGCCGGCTTCACAGTCAGAACATTGCCTCCAATAGACCCGCCAAGATTACTTGGGGAGGTCGTAAGGAGGCAGCGTTCTATATCACAGAACGCTCCGCTACCACGCACATCACTGTGCATCCAAAGCTTCGGCTCGTGGCTTGAGCCCCGTTACATCTTCGCCGCAGGACCTCTTGACTAGACCAGTGAGCTGTTACGCTATCTTTAAAGGATGGCTGCTTCTAAGCCAACCTCCTGGTTGTTATGGAAGTCCCACATGCTTTCCCACTTAGCCACGAATTGGGGGCCTTAGCTGTTGGTCAGGGTTGTTTCCCTCTTCACGACGGACGTTAGCACCCGCCGTGTGTCTCCCGGATAGTACTCTTGGGTATTCGGAGTTTACTTAGGCTCAGTAAGTCTGTGGGACCCCATCACCCATGTAGTGCTCTACCCCCCAAGGTATTCGTCCGAGGCGCTACCTAAATAGCTTTCGCGGAGAACCAGCTATCTCCGAGTTTGATTGGCCTTTCACCCCTAGCCACACGTCATCCGGACCCTTTTCAACGGGTGTCGGTTCGGACCTCCAGTTGGTGTTACCCAACCTTCATCCTGCACATGGCTAGATCACTCGGTTTCGGGTCTGATCCCACGAACTCGTCGCCCTTTTAAGACTCGCTTTCGCTGCGCCTACACCTAACGGCTTAAGCTTGCTCGTAAGACCAAGTCGTTGACCCATTATACAAAAGGTACGCCGTCACCGCTCAAGGCGGCTCCGACTGCTTGTAGGCGTCCGGTTTCAGAAACTGTTTCACTCCCCTCGTCGGGGTGCTTTTCACCTTTCCCTCACGGTACTGGTTCGCTATCGGTCAGTAAGGAGTACTTAGCCTTCGAGGGTGGTCCCCCGATCTTCAGACAGGATTTCACGTGTCCCGCCCTACTTAATACGTCCGATCAAACTTCGTGTACGGGGCTGTCACCCATATCGCTGGCCTTTCCAGACCATTCCACTCGTTTTTACGGCTCGGCTGGTCCGCGTTCGCTCGCCACTACTAGCGGAGTATCTATTGATTTCCTTTCCTCCGGGTACTTAGATGTTTCAGTTCCCCGGGTTCGCTCTAAAACCCCTATGTATTCAGGGTTAAAGTACCTGTTTCAGCCCGTTAT
>NZ_CM152649.1:162500-487500 GCF_056590935.1 Paenirhodobacter sp. YD-8
CGAGGAACCCGAGGAGCTGCGCCAGCTGGTCGAAAGCGCCGACACGCTCGAGGGCTTTGCCACCGGCGTTGCCGACCTCGACAACGACATCGGCGCACCGATGGAGGATTTCGCCTCGGCCAAGGGCAGCCTGCCGATGCCGGTGATCGGCTCGGTGCTGCGCCAGTTCAACGAGGCCGACGCCGCCGGCATCCGCCGGCCCGGTCTGGTGGTGGCGACGGCGCCCGCCTCGCTGGTCACTGCGCCCTGGCCGGCGACGATCCGCTATCGCGGGCCGCTGCTCGACTACGGAAATGTGATGATTCTCGAACCGGCGAAGGGCTATCTTCTGGTTCTGGCCGGGCTGGGCACCGTCTATGGTGAAACCGGCGACGTGCTGGCCGCCGGGGCCCCGGTGGGGCTCATGGGCGGCACGGAACCCGGCGCGCAGGAATTCGGTGCCGATTTCGTGCAGGCGGCGCAGAAGGGCGGCAGTGCGGGCCGCACCGAGACGCTGTATTTGGAATTGAGGAAGGGCAAGGCGCCCGTGGACCCCGCCGCGTGGTTCACCCAGACGAAAGACCAGGGGTAGAGTATGAAGAAGTTCGTCATGGCCGCACTCGGCGGCACGGTTGCCGGGGTGCTGATCTCGACGCAGGTCGCCCCGCTGCTGGCGCAGGAGGCCAGCAAGCCCGCCTCGGTCTATGAACAGCTCGATCTGTTCGGCGACATCTTCGAGCGGATCCGCGCGGATTACGTCGAACCCGTCGACGACAAGAAGCTGATCGAGGCCGCGATCAACGGCATGCTCAGCTCGCTCGACCCGCATTCGAGCTATCTGCCGCCCGACGATTACGCCGACATGAAGGTGCAGACGCGCGGTTCCTTCGGCGGACTCGGCATCGAGGTGACGCAGGAAGACGGCTTCGTGAAGGTCGTCTCGCCGATGGACGGCACGCCGGCCGCCGAAGCGGGCATCCAGTCGGGCGATTACATCACCCATGTCGACGGCGAGAGCCTGATGGGCCTGACCCTCGACCAGGCGGTCGACAAGATGCGCGGCCCGGTCGGCAGCGAGATCACCATCACCGTGGCGCGCCAGGGCCAGCAGGACCCCTTCGACGTGACGATGACCCGCGACACGATCAAGCTCACCGCGGTGAAGGGCCGGCTCGAGGGCAAGACCGTCGTGCTCCGGATCACCACCTTCAACGATCAGACTTTCCCGAACCTTCAGGAAAGTCTGAAAAAGGCGATCGACGAGGCCGGTGGCTTGGACAAGGTCGACGGCATCGTGATCGACCTGCGCAACAACCCGGGCGGGTTGCTGACCCAGGCGATCTCGGTCTCCGACGCCTTCCTCGACAAGGGCGAGATCGTCTCGACTCGCGGCCGCAAGCCCGAGGACAGCGAGCGCTGGAACGCGACACCGGGCGACCTGGCGCAGGGCAAGCCGATCGTCGTGCTGATCAACGGCGGCTCGGCCTCGGCCTCGGAAATCGTCACCGGTGCGCTGCAGGACCACCACCGCGCAATCGTCGTCGGCACCAAGAGCTTCGGCAAGGGTTCGGTGCAGACGGTGATGCCGATCCGCAGCGAAGGGGCGATGCGACTGACCACGGCGCGCTATTACACGCCCTCGGGCCGCTCGATCCAGGCGCTCGGCATCCAGCCCGATATCGTCGTGCCGCAACCCGATGCCGCCCCGACCACCGAGGACCAGACGAGCGAGGACAAGCCCGCAGCCAAGACCCGGTCCGAAGCCGATCTGCAAGGGATTCTGAGCAACGACTCGATGACCGAGGACGAGAAGAAGCAGGCCGAGGAAGAGCGCGCCAAGGCCGAGGAGGCCGCGAAGCTGCGCCTGCAGGACTTCCAGCTTGCCTATGCGATCGACATCATCAAGGGCATGAAGGTGATGGCGCAGGACACTGACGCCGATCCGGCGACGCCCGCGGCCCCGGCCGATGCCGCGCCGGAAAAGGCACCGGAGAAGGCGCCGGTGAAACCCGCGCCGAAACCCGCGAACTGAGACAACGGGGGGCCGACCGGCCCCCCTCTTTCGCCAGGAAGAAGACCATGACCCCCGAAGAAATCTCCGCCCTCCCGTATCGCCGCAACGTCGGCGTGGTGCTGATGAACCCGCAGGGCCTGGTCTTCACCGGCCAGCGCATCGACAGCCCGGTGCCCGCCTGGCAGATGCCGCAAGGCGGCATCGACGAGGGCGAGAAGCCGAAGGAAGCGGCGCTGCGCGAGCTGTGGGAAGAAACCGGCGTGCGCCCCGATCTGGTCGAGAAGATCGCCAAGACGCGCGACTGGATCACCTATGACCTGCCCGCGGATCTGGTCGGCAATATCTGGAAGGGCCGCTACCGCGGGCAGAAGCAGAAGTGGTTCCTGCTGCGCTTCCTCGGCCACGACAGCGATGTGAACATCGCGACCGAGCATCCCGAATTCTCGGTCTGGGCCTGGAAGCCCCATACCGAGGTGCTCGAGGGCATCGTGCCCTTCAAGCGCGCGGTCTACGAGGCGGTCTTCGCCGAATTCCGCGACTATTTCGCCTGATCTTCAGAAATCGAGACCTAGGTCGAGCGTGCGCGCCGAATGGGTAAGCGCACCCGACGAGATATAGTCGACGCCCGTCGACGCCACCTCGGCAATGCGGGAAAGCTGCATGTTTCCAGAGGCTTCCAGAACCACGCGACCGCCGGCAAGGGTCACGGCGCGGCGCAGCGTCGGGGTGTCCATGTTGTCGAGCAAGATCACGTCGGCGCCGCCGACCTCCAGCGCCTCTTCCAGCTGATCGAGACGGTCGACCTCGAGCTCGACGCGCATCATGTGGCTGCGCGCCGCCTTCGCCGCCTCGAGCACGGCACGGATGCCACCCGCCGCGGCGACGTGATTGTCCTTGATGAGAATCGCGTCCGACAGGCCGAAGCGGTGGTTCGAGCCGCCGCCATGCGCGACCGCCATCTTTTCCACCACCCGCAAGCCCGGAGTCGTCTTGCGGGTGCAGGTGATGCGGGTTTTCGTGCCCCGGGTCTCGGCGACGAAGGCCGCGGTCAGCGTGGCGATGCCGCTCAGCCGGCCGGCGAAATTCAGCGCGACGCGCTCGCCCATCAGGATCGAGGCGGCATCGCCCTCGATCCGCATCAGCGTATCGCCGGGCGCGATCGGGCTGCCGTCGGTGACACACGTTTCGACGCTCAGCGCCGGGTCCACCAGGCGGAAGGCGAGAGCCGCGATCTGCATCCCAGAGACCACGCCCGCCTCGCGCGCATTCAGCCGGGCGGCATAGCGGGTGCCGGCCGGCACCACGGCACGGGTGGTGACATCGCCCATCGGCGACAGGTCTTCGGTCAGCGCCGCGCGCACCAGCGGTTCAAGCAGGAAATCGGGCAGGGGGGCGGTCATCGGTCCTCCGTCGCGCGGGCGCGGATCGCGCACGCCTCGTCAAGCGTGATGCGGGTGCGGCGGGCCCGGGTTGGGTCTGCCTGTGGAAAATCGGCGCGGAAGTGGCCACCGCGGCTTTCCTCGCGCGCCAGCGCCGCCGCCGCGATCAGCGTTGCCGTCGCGGTCATGTTGCGCAGCGAGTCGCCGGTGGTCGCGGCCTCGATCTCGGCGATGGTGCGCAGCGCGGCTTTCAGCCCGGCAGCGGTGCGCACCACGCCGACGCCATCGGTCATCGCCGCGCGCAGCCGGGTGACCGCGGCCTCATCGGTCACTTCATTTCCCTCGGGGATCTCCAGATCGACCTCGGGCGCCGATGCCATCGGCACGGCCGAAGCAATGCCCTCGGCACAGATCCGGGCAAAGACCAGTGCCTCGAGCAGCCCGTTCGAGGCAAGCCGGTTCGCGCCATGCAGCCCGGTCGAGGAGGCCTCGCCGCAGACCCACAGATGGCCGAGCGACGCGCGGCCATCCTCGGTCACGTCGATGCCACCCATGTGGTAATGCGCGGCGGCGGCAACCGGGATCGGCTGCGAAACAGGGTCTATTCCGGCCCTTTTGCAGGCCTGCGCCACGGCCGGGAAGCGGGTCAGGATCTCGGCGCCCAGACAGGCGCGGGTGTCGAGCGCGGGCGCACGACCGGCCTGACGCTCCAGATAGACGGCGCGGGCGACGATGTCGCGCGGCGCAAGTTCGGCATCCTTGTGAACGGGCAGCATGAAGCGCTCACCCCGCGAATTCACCAGAACCGCGCCTTCGCCGCGCAATGCCTCGGTCGCGAGGGGCGCAGGGTCCTCGCCACTCGCAATCGCGGTCGGGTGAAACTGCACGAATTCCGGATCGGCGATGCGGGCGCCGGCGCGCGCCGCCATGCCGATCACCTGTCCCCGGATCCGCGGCGGGTTGGTGGTGACGGCGAAAAGCCCGCCCGAGCCGCCGCCGGCCAGCAGCACCGCCGGCGCGCGGAGCAACAGCTTGCCCGAGGGCGTATGCGCCTTCTTCACCCAGACCCCGGTCACCGCGCCATCGGTCACCTCGAGCGAGGTCGCAAGCACCCCCTCGGCGACCTGGATCGAGGCCGTGCCACGCACGGCGGCAATCAGCGTCTGCATGATCTCGTGCCCGGCCTGATCGCCCTTCACCCGCACCACGCGGGCGGTCGAATGCGCCGCCTCGCGCGACATCACATAGCCGCCCTCGGGGCTGCGGTCGAAGGGCGTGCCAAGCGCCGTGAGGTCGAGGATGCGGCTCGGCGCCTCGCCCGTCACCAGCCGGGCGATGGTCGGATCGACGATGCCGGCCCCCGCGGTCTCGGTGTCGCGGGCATGGGCGGCGGTGCTGTCGCTGGCCGCCATCGCCGCCGCAACGCCACCCTGCGCCCAGGCGGAAGAGGCGCCTTCGCCCAGAACCTCGGGCGAGATCACCAGAACCGGACGCGGGGAGAGCTTCAGAGCCGCATAAAGCGCGCCGAGCCCAGCCCCGACGATCACGATGCGCGGGGTTTCGATCACTTCGCGATCTTCCGCGAGAGATCGATCATCCGCTCGACCGCCACGCGCGCCTTCGCGGCGATGACGGGATCGACGGTGACCTCCTCGGTCCCGGTATGCAGCGACCACAGTATTTTCTCGAGTGTGATCTTCTTCATGTAGGGGCACATGTTGCAGGGCCCGACGAAATCCACATCCGGCAGCGCGTCGGCGATGTTCGACGCCATCGAGCATTCGGTGACCAGCATCGCGTGGCTCGGATGTTCGCGGGTGACATAGTCGATGATTCCCGAAGTGGACCCCGAGAAATCCGATTCGGCCACGACATCGGGCGGGCATTCCGGATGGGCGATGATTCGCGTCTCGGGGTGCAACGCACGGAACTCGCGCAGGTCGCGCGCGGTGTATTGCTCGTGCACGATGCAGGACCCGGCCCACCAGACCACGCGTTTTGACGGAACCTGCTTCGCCACGTTCTGCGCAAGATATTGATCTGGCGTCATAATTACCGTGTCTTCCGGCATCGCCGCGACAATTTGCGCTGCGTTGGCAGATGTGCAGCAAATGTCAGACGCCGCCTTCACAGCGGCCGTCGTGTTGACATAACTCACGACCGGAGCGCCGGGATATCGGGCCCGCATCTGGGCGATTCCCTCGGGCGTGATCGATTCGGCAAGCGAGCAGCCGGCCTCGACATCGGGAATCAGCACCGTCTTCGCCGGGTTCAGGATCTTCGAGGTCTCGGCCATGAAATGCACGCCGCATTGCACGATCACCTGCGCCTCGACCTTCGTCGCCTCGATCGCCAGTTGCAGGCTGTCGCCCACGACATCGGCAACGCCGTGATAGATCTCCGGCGTCATGTAGTTGTGCGCCAGGATCACCGCGTTCTTCTCGCGCTTCAGCCGGTTGATCGCACGGATATAGGGGGCGTGACGGGCGAAGTCGGGCAGGGGGACGACGCGGTCCATCCGGGCATGGATGTCGCGCATCTCCTCGGCCAGTGTCAGCGACGGCGCAAGGTCATAGGCCTCGGCCAGGGTGGCACGGATCACGGCAAGGTCCAGCATGTTTCCTCCCGACACATGAGAACGAGCCAGCATGTAAGGGCTCGGACCGCCGGGTGAAACAGCAAAATTGCTGGAAAAGACGAATTTATGAAACTTTTATCGGATGGTCCGATTCAACGGTTCCAGATCGCTTTCTCGCCCAGCTTGGCCACGAAGGCAGCATGGGCCTCGGCCTCCTCCGGAGTGATGCGCGAGGGCAGGGGCGTCGGGCGCGGACGCGGGCGCCAGTCATCCTCGGCGCTCGCATTCTTCGCGCGCGAGGTATCCACCGTCAGACCGAAGACCGGCTGCCGGCCGCCGATCAGTTCGAGATAGACGTCAGCCAGAATCTCCGAGTCAAGCAGCGCCCCGTGCAGCGTGCGCGAGGAGTTGTCGATGTTGAACCGCCGGCACAGCGCATCGAGCGAGGCGGGTGAGCCCGGAAAGCGGCGGCGCGCCATCATCAGCGTGTCGAGCGCGCGGTCATTCGCGATCAGCGGCTTCTTCGCCCAGCCCAGTTCCGCGTTCAGGAATTTCATGTCGAAGGCGGCATTGTGGATGACGAGCTTGGCATCCTCGCCGATGAAATCGAGGAAGTCCTGGGCGATGGCGGCAAAGACCGGCTTGTCGCGCAGGAACTCCTCGCCCAGCCCGTGGACCTCGAAGGCCTCGGTCGGCATGTCGCGTTCGGGGTTGATGTACTGGTGATAGGTGCGGCCGGTCGGCACGTGGTTGAACAGCTCGACCGCACCGATCTCGACGATGCGGTGACCTTCGTTCGGTTCGAAGCCGGTGGTTTCGGTGTCGAGGACGATCTCACGCATGGCGGGCCCTGATCTCGGCAATCAACTGGCGCACGGCTGCGCGGGTGCCCTCGATCGTGTGGGTCTCGATCACATGATGGGCGCGGGCGCGCTTGTGCGCATCGGGAAGCTGGCGGTCGAGGATCAGGTCGAGCTGCGCCTCGGTCATCGTGCCGCGGGCCAGGACCCGGGCACGCTGATGCTCGGCCGGGACCGAGACGACAAGCACGGCGTCACAGATCTTGTCGGCGCCGGTCTCGAACAGCAGCGGGATGTCCAGAAGGATCAGATCGGCCTCGGAATGGGCCTTGATGAACTCCATCCGCGCGGCCGTCGTCAGCGGGTGAACGATCGATTCCAGCCGGGACAGAGCCTGTTTGTCGCCGTGCAGGACCTCGCGCAGGCGCGCGCGGTCGACGGCACCTTCGACCACGACGCCGGGAAAGGCCTCGGCAATCGCCGGCACGGCGGCGCCACCCGGGGCGTAAAGCGCATGCACCGTCGCATCGGCATCCCAGACCGGCACGCCTTCCTCGGCGAACATCTTCGCCGTGGTCGACTTGCCCATGCCGATCGAGCCTGTCAGGCCGAGGAGAAAGGGTCTGTTCATGCCGAAAGCACCGCCTCGCGCAGCTCGGGCGTGACCTCGGGGCGGTGGCCGAACCAGCGCTCGAAGCCCGGAACGGCCTGATGCAGAAGCATGCCCAGACCATCGACCGTGGTGCAGCCCATGGCCGCCGCCTCTTCCAGAAGTTTCGTGCGCAGCGGGGTATAGACGCAGTCGGTCACCACGGCGCGGCTGTCGAGCGCATCAAGGGGCACGCGGAATTCGGCCTTGCCCTCCATGCCGAGGGAGGAGGTGTTCACCACGGTGCGGGCGTCCTCCATCATGTTGCCGGCCTGCACCCAGTCATAGACGACGACGCGGGCGCCGAATTCGGTGCGCAGCACATCCGCCCGCGCCCGGGTGCGGTTCGCGATGCGGATCTCGGGCACGCCGACCTCGAGCAGCGAGGCGACGATGGCGCGCGCGGCGCCACCGGCGCCGATCACCGCCGCCGGTCCCTCGGCCGGTGCCCAGCCCGGCGCGCCCTCGCGCAGGTTGGCGATGAAGCCGTAGCCGTCGGTGTTGTCGGCATGGATACGGCCGTCCGGGCGGAAGATCAGCGTGTTCGCCGCCCCGATCAGCGCGGCACGGTCCGACACCACATCAGCCAGCGCCAGCACCGCCTCCTTGTGCGGAATGGTGACGTTGCAGCCGACGAAACCGGCCTTCGGCAGCGCGCGCAGCACCGTCTCCAGGTCTTCGGCCGCCACATCCATCGGGATGTAATGGCCGCGGATGCCGTATTGCTTCAGCCAATAGCCATGCAGCGCCGGCGAACGCGAATGTGCAATCGGCGAGCCGATGACGCCGGCCAGCGGAATCCGGGGATGGTCGTTCATGTCGTCAGATCTCCGCGCACATGCAGCCAGTTCAGGAACTCGATCAGCGGGAGCCCCAGAACGGCAAAGTAATCGCCTTCGACGGCAGAGAAAAGCCGCACGCCCTCTTCCTCGAGCTTGTAGCAGCCGACGGCGTGGCGAATGCTGTCCCAATTGCGCGCGACATAGTCCTCGATGAAGGCGTCGGAGAGCGGGTGCATCCGCAGCCGCACCTCGGACACATGGCGCCACAGCGGCGCCCCGTCGCGCAGCGCCACCAGCGCCGACAGCAGCCGGTGCGTCTGACCCGACAACGCGCGCAGATGCTCGATCGCCTCTTCGGGCGTCGCGGGCTTGGCAAAGATCCGGCCCTTCAGCTCCAGCACCTGATCGGCACCGAGGACCAGGTGCCCCGGCCGCCGCGCCGAGATTTTCGCGGCCTTCATCTCGGCCAGCGCATCGGCGACGTCGCGCGGCGTCGCCCCTTCGGCCTCGAGCGAGGCACGGATTGCCTCTTCGTCGATGCGGCCGGGCAGGATCTCGACCTCGATGCCGGCGGCGCGCAGCAGACGCGCCCGGATTTCGGAGGAAGAGGCGAGGGTGAGGGCGAAAGTCATGTGGACAACATCCGGGAGAACTGCCGGGGCAAAGCTGTGGAGCCGCCGGGGTATGGAATTTCCTCCCCTGTTCTGGCGCGTTTCGGCCTGGAACGAAAGCGGACTCTGCACCTGTGACTCCGCTCTGGGGGCAAATGTGAGCGACTCATGAATCGCCAGTGAGTCGTCCGGCTTTTCCACAGATTCGTCCCGCCCGATGATTTCGTGAATCTCATTGAAGCTGAAAGATAATTCCGCGACATCCCGAGTCCGGGACAAACAGATGGGGACTCTTGTCCACCCTGGGGAAAACTGTGCTGAAACTGCGTAATCCCCATTATCCACAGGGCAAACATCATCATCATCTTTTCTTTTATTTCTTTTTATCTTTATGAAGTGATGCGAACGGAGGGACCGATGACCGACTTTCTGCTGACCGCCTACCCCTGGGTCAAAAGCCTGCATGTCATGTCGGTGCTCGCCTGGATGGCGGGGCTGTTCTACCTGCCACGGCTTTACGTCTATCATGTCGAGGGCCTCAAAAAGCAGGGCGTGACCCGCGGTTCGGACATGGAGCTGCTGTTCCGGCATCAGGAACGTCTGTTGATGAAGGCGATCATGGCGCCCGCGATGCTCTCGAGCTGGTTCTTCGGGCTGCTGCTGGTCGTCACCCCGGCGGTGATCGACTGGTCTGCCGCCTGGCCCTGGGCGAAGTGCGCCGCGGTGATCGCGATGACCGGCTATCATTTCTTCCTCGAGGTCGCGCGCAAACGCTTCATCGCTGGCGAGAACCGGATGACCGGCCGGCAATGGCGGATGATGAACGAAGTTCCGACGCTTCTGATGATCGTCATCGTGCTCGCGGTGATCGTGAAGTTCTGAGCATTCGTTGACTCGCGGCCCCTCAGGGCTTATCTGCGAAATCAGCCCCGGCCGTCCGGCCGACAGGTTCTTCTGAAGACGACGATGGACACGCGCTGCCGGGACGCCGGCCGGCGCCCTTTGCGGATGGAATGCCGATGAACACCGAAACCGAACGGCTCAATCTTGCGGATCTGAAGGCCAAGAGCCCGAAGGACCTGCTGGCGATGGCCGAGGACTGGGAGATCGAGAACGCCTCGACCATGCGCAAGGGCGAGATGATGTTCTCGATCCTGAAAGAGCATGCCGAGGAAGGCGTCGAGATCGGCGGGGACGGTGTGCTCGAGGTGCTGCAGGACGGGTTCGGCTTCCTGCGCTCGCCCGAGGCGAACTATCTGCCCGGCCCTGACGACATCTACGTCTCCCCCGACATGATCCGGCAATACAGCCTGCGCACCGGCGACACGGTCGAGGGGATCATCCGCGCACCCGGCGAAAACGAGCGCTATTTCGCCCTGACCTCGGTCGAACGGATCAACTTCGAGGACCCGGACAAGGCCCGCCACAAGGTCGCCTTCGACAACCTCACGCCGCTTTACCCGGACGAACGGCTGAAGATGGAAATCGAGGATCCGACGATCAAGGATCGTTCGGCCCGGATCATCGACCTCGTGGCGCCGATCGGGAAGGGGCAGCGCGGCCTGATCGTGGCGCCGCCGCGCACCGGTAAGACGGTTCTGCTGCAGAACATCGCGCATTCGATCGCGACCAATCATCCGGAATGCTACCTGATCGTGCTTCTGATCGACGAACGTCCGGAAGAAGTGACCGACATGCAGCGCTCGGTGAAGGGCGAGGTGATCTCCTCGACCTTCGACGAACCGGCGACGCGGCACGTCGCGGTCGCCGAAATGGTGATCGAGAAGGCGAAGCGCCTGGTCGAGCACAAGCGCGACGTGGTGATCTTGCTCGACTCGATCACCCGTCTCGGTCGCGCCTACAACACCGTGGTGCCGAGCTCGGGCAAGGTGCTGACCGGCGGTGTCGACGCGAACGCGCTGCAGCGGCCGAAGCGCTTCTTCGGTGCCGCGCGCAACATCGAGGAGGGCGGCTCGCTGACGATCATCGCGACTGCGCTGATCGACACCGGCTCGCGCATGGACGAGGTGATCTTCGAAGAGTTCAAGGGCACCGGCAACTCGGAAATCGTGCTCGACCGCAAGGTGGCGGACAAGCGCGTCTTCCCGGCGATGGACATCCTCAAATCGGGCACCCGCAAGGAAGACCTGCTGGTCGACCAGAAGGATTTGCAGAAGACCTATCTGCTGCGCCGCATCCTGAACCCGATGGGCACTACCGATGCGATCGAGTTCCTGATCTCCAAGCTGAAGCAGACGAAGTCGAACGCCGAGTTCTTCGATTCGATGAACGGCTGAGGTCTTTCGACCGATGGACACCATCTTCGCCCTGGCGACGGCTCGCGGAAAGGCGGGCGTCGCGGTCGTCCGCATTTCCGGCCCGCGGGCCTGGGCGGCGGCCGAGATGCTGGCCGGGTCCTTGCCCGTGCCACGCCAGGCCGCGCTGCGCCGGCTGCGGCTGGCGGGGGACGAGCTCGACGAGGCGGTGGTGCTGTGCTTTGCCGCCGGCGCGAGTTTCACCGGCGAAGAGGTGGCTGAGCTTCATGTGCATGGCGCGGTGGCGACGGTCGCCGCGGTGCTGCGGGCGCTTGGGGGCATCGAAGGGCTGCGGCTGGCCGAGCCCGGCGAGTTTACCCGCCGCGCGCTGGAAAACGGCCGGCTCGACCTGGCCCAGGTCGAAGGCCTGTCGGACCTGATCGAGGCGGAGACCGAGGCGCAGCGCAAGCAGGCGCTGGCAGTTCTGTCGGGCTCTGTCGGTCAGGTGGTCGAGGACTGGCGCGCGCGGCTGATCCGGGCGGCGGCGCTGCTCGAGGCAACCATCGATTTCGCCGACGAGGAGGTGCCGGTCGACGTCAGCCCAGAGGTGACCACATTGATCGACGGTGTCATCGCCGCGCTGCGCGATCAGATCGCGCGGGTCGGCGCAGCGGAGCGGGTGCGCGAGGGCTTCGAGGTGGCAATCGTCGGTCGGCCGAATGCAGGCAAGTCGACCTTGCTGAATGCGCTGGCCGGGCGCGAGGCGGCGATCACCTCGGAAATCGCAGGCACGACGCGCGATGTGATCGAGGTGCGGATGGACCTTGGCGGGCTGGCGGTCACCCTGCTGGACACCGCCGGGCTGCGCGAGACCGGCGATGTGGTCGAGGCGATCGGCGTCGAGCGGGCGCTTGCCCGGGCGGCGCAGGCCGATCTGCGGATCTTCCTGCTCGACGGGGCGGAAGTGCCGCTGCTGCTGCCCGAGCCGGGCGATCTGGTGGTGCAGGGCAAGGCCGATCTTCACCCGGGTGAGGGGCTCGCCGTGTCGGGCAAGACCGGGGCGGGCCTTGACCGGCTGGTCGCCGAGGTCACCGCGCGGTTGCAGGATCGGGCCGCAGGGGCCGGCGTGATGACCCGCGAGCGACACCGGATGGCAATGGAGCGCGCATTTCAGGCTTTGGAATCGGCGCGAAATGAGGTATTGCGCGGGTCCGATCGGGTCGAGCTGGCCTCCGAAGGGGTGCGTCAGGCGGCCCGGGCGCTTGAATCCATGGTCGGGCGGGTGGATGTGGAGCATCTTCTCGACGAGATTTTCGCGAGCTTCTGCATCGGCAAGTGAGGAGTGTTTCACGTGAAACATCTTGACGTCATCGTCGTCGGCGGCGGTCATGCCGGCACCGAGGCAGCCCATGCGGCGGCCCGGGCGGGGGCGCGCACGGCGCTGGTCACGCTGCGGCGCGAGGCGATCGGCGTGATGTCGTGCAATCCGGCGATTGGCGGGCTGGGCAAGGGCCATCTGGTGCGCGAGATCGACGCGCTCGATGGCGTGATGGGGCGGGCGGCCGACTTTGCCGGCATCCAGTTCCGCCTGCTGAACCGGCGCAAGGGGCCGGCGGTGCAGGGTCCGCGCGCGCAGGCGGACCGCAAGCTCTATCGTCTGGCGATGGCGCGGCTGACCGAGGCGCAGGAAAACCTCGAGGTGATCGAGGGCGAAGCCGCCGATCTGATCGTGATCGAAGGCCGCGTCGCCGGCGTGCGTCTGGCCGACGGCAGCGAGATCGGCGCGGCGGCGGTGGTGCTGACCACCGGCACCTTCCTGCACGGTGTCATCCATATCGGCGATCAGCGCCAGCCGGGCGGTCGTATCGGCGACAAGCCGTCGATCGCGCTGGCCGACCGGCTGCGCGATCTGGCCTTGCCGCTTGGTCGGCTGAAGACCGGAACGCCGCCGCGACTCGATGGGCGCACCATCGACTGGTCGGTTCTCGACAGCCAGCCGGGCGATGACGATCCGGCGATGTTCAGCTTCCTGCACAAGGCGCCCTTCGTGCGGCAGATCTCCTGCGGCATCACCCATACGAACGAGCGCACGCACGAGCTGATCCGCGAAAACCTCGGCCGGTCGGCGATGTATGGCGGCCATATCGAGGGGGTCGGACCGCGCTATTGCCCCTCGATCGAGGACAAGGTCGTGCGCTTTGCCGACAAGACCTCGCATCAGGTGTTCCTGGAGCCCGAGGGGCTGGACGACGACACGATCTATCCAAATGGTATTTCCACCTCTTTGCCCGTCGATGTGCAGGAGGTTTACGTCCGCTCGATCCGCGGTCTCGAGGATGTGAAAATCCTGCAGCCGGGCTATGCGATCGAATATGATTTCGTCGACCCGCGCGCGCTGACCCCGACGCTGGAACTGCGCGAGCAGCCGGGGCTTTATCTTGCCGGGCAGATCAACGGCACCACGGGCTATGAAGAGGCGGCGGCGCAGGGGCTGGTCGCCGGTCTGAACGCGGCGCGGGCGGCGCAAGGGCAGGGGGCGGCCATCTTCAGCCGCACGAACAGCTATATCGGCGTGATGATCGACGATCTGGTGACGCGCGGTGTGGCCGAGCCCTATCGTATGTTCACCTCGCGCGCCGAATTCCGGCTCTCGCTGCGCGCCGATAATGCGGACCAGCGGCTGACCCCGATGGGGATCGCGCTTGGCTGCGTGGGGGGGGAGCGGCAGGCGGCTTTCGCGCAGAAGATGGAGGCGCTGGACGTCGGCCGTGCGCTGCTCGATTCGCTGATCCTGACGCCGAAACAGGCGATTTCCGCCGGGCTGAAGGTGAACCAGGACGGCAGCAAGCGCTCGGCCTTCGAACTTCTGTCCTTCCCGGACATCGGCCTGGCCGAATTGTCGGCCGTGTTCCCGCAGATGACGGAGCTTCCCACCGAGATCGCCGATCAGCTGGCCAAGGACGCGCTCTATGCCAGCTATATCGAGCGGCAGGAGCGCGACGTGGCCGCAATGAAGCGCGACGAGCATTGGGAAATTCCAGCCGATTTCGATTATGCGGCGCTGTCCGGCCTGTCGAATGAGCTGAAACTGAAGCTCGGTCGGGCGAGGCCGCAGACGCTCGCCCAGGCCAGCCGGGTCGATGGGGTGACGCCGGCGGCGCTGGCGCTGATCCTTGCCTGCCTGCGGCAGGCCAGCCGGGTGGCCTCGGCATGAGCGTCGAGGTCTTCTCCGCGGCCGTCGATGTTTCACGTGAAACACTCGACCGGCTGACCGCCTACGAGGCGCTTCTGCGCAAGTGGAATGCGGCGATCAACCTGGTCTCGCCGCAGACGCTCTCGCAGGTCTGGACGCGGCATTTCCTCGATTCGGCGCAGATCTTCGCGCTTGGCCCGGAGACGGCGCGGACCTGGGCCGATCTGGGCAGTGGCGGCGGCTTTCCCGGACTGGTGATCGCGGTGCTCGCGGCCGAAAAGCGCCCCGATCTGGTGGTGACGCTGGTTGAAAGTGACCGGCGCAAGTCGGCCTTCCTGATGACCGCGGCGCGCGAACTCGGCCTTTCCGTTGCGGTGAAAAGCGATCGGATTGAGGCACTCGCGCCGCTTCAGGCCGATATCCTCAGCGCGCGTGCGCTGGCGCCGCTGAGCGATCTTCTGGGCTTTGCCGAGCGCCACCTTGCCCCCGGCGGAACCTGTCTTTTCCCGAAAGGGGCGCGCTGGCGCGAAGAGCTTGCGCCGGCGCAAGAAAGGTGGTCCTTTCACCTCAACCCGCATCCCAGCGAGACCGAGTCCGAAGCCGTTATCCTGCAGATCGATGGAGTGAAACGTGTCTGATCCGACTCGGCCGCCCGGGCCCAGAATCATCGCCGTCGCCAATCAGAAGGGCGGGGTGGGCAAGACCACCACCGCGATCAACCTTGCCGCTGCACTGGTCGAGGCCGGGCAGCGCGTGCTGCTTGTCGATCTCGACCCGCAGGGCAATGCCTCGACCGGGCTTGGCCTCGAGACCGAGGATCGGAAGTCGAGCACCTACGAGCTGATCCTCGAAGACGCGCCGATCTCCTCGGTCGTGCAGGAAACCGGCATCGAGGGGTTGTGGATCTGCCCGGCGACCACCGATCTCTCGTCGGCCGACATGGAGCTGGTGTCGAACGAAAAGCGCAGCTTCCTGCTGCATGACGCGCTGCGCCAGCCCGACATCGACGCCTTCGCGCTTGATTATGTGCTGATCGACTGCCCGCCGTCGCTGAACCAGTTGACGGTGAACGCGATGGTCGCGGCGCATTCGGTTCTGGTGCCGCTGCAGGCGGAATTCTTCGCGCTCGAAGGCCTGTCGCAGCTGATGCTGACCATTCGCGAGGTGCGCCAAAGCGCGAATCGTGACCTGCGCATCGAAGGCGTGGTTCTGACCATGTATGACGTGCGCAACAACCTCTCCCAGCTGGTCGAGGCGGATGCGCGCAACACGCTGGGCGAGCTCGTGTTCCGCACGATGATCCCGCGCAATGTGCGGGTGTCCGAGGCGCCGTCCTATGCGATGCCGGTCACCAGCTATGATTCCGGCTCGCGTGGGGCGACGGCCTATCGCGCGCTGGCGAGTGAACTTCTTGCCCGGCATGCCGCGGCGACTACCAGGGGATAAGGGATGGCGGAGAAGAAACCCGAACGGCGTGGTCTGGGGCGTGGTCTGTCGGCGCTGATGGCGGATGTCCATCTGGCGCCCACGGCCGAACCCGCGGCGGCACCGCGTCGGGCGGAAATGTTCGTCCCGATCGAGAATATCGAGCCCAATCCCGACCAGCCGCGCCGCGATTTCGAGCCCGAGGCGCTGGATGAACTGGCGGCCTCGATCCGCGAGAAGGGCGTCATCCAGCCGCTGATCGTGCGCCGCCATCCGCGCAAGGAAGGGCAATACGAGATCGTCGCCGGCGAGCGGCGCTGGCGTGCCTCGCAGCTGGCGCAGCTGCATGAGCTGCCGGTGATCCTGCGCGAGTTCACCGATAACGAGGTGCTCGAGGTCGCGATCATCGAAAACATCCAGCGCGCCGATCTGAACCCTCTGGAAGAGGCGCTCAGCTATCGCGCGCTGATGGATCGTTTCGGCCATACCCAGGAAAAGGTGGCCGAGGCGCTGTCGAAAAGCCGCAGCCATATCGCGAACCTGCTGCGTCTGCTGAACCTGCCCGACGAGGTGCAGGGGATGCTGCGCGCGGGTCAGCTGAGCGCGGGGCACGCGCGGGCGATGATCACCGCGCCCGATCCGGTCAAGCTGGCGCGCGATACCGTCTTGAAGGGGCTGTCGGTGCGCGATGTCGAGCGGCTTGCGAAAAAGTCGGTGACGCCGCCGGGCGAGGGGGCACAGAAGCCGCGCCGCCCGTCCGAGAAGGATGCCGATACCCGGGCACTGGAAGGCGATCTGAGCGCTAGCGTTGGTATGAAGGTGTCGATCGACCACAAGGGGTCGGAGGGTGGTCTCGTCACCATCGCCTATCGCGACCTCGACGAGCTGGACCGGATCTGCTCGCTCCTCAGCGCCGGGCGCTGAAGCTCAGGGCATCAACTCCCGGATCACGCCATTCAGCACCGCGCGGCCTTCACGGGTGGCGCGGATCCGGCCATCCAAGGTTTCCACCAGACCCAGCTCGCCCAGATCTGCGAGCTTTTCGGCGGGCAGGTCGGTGCCCGAGAGCGCGCGATAGCGCGCCGGATCGATCCCCTCGCTCAGCCGCAGCCCGAAGAGCAGGAATTCGACCGCCTGATCCTCGAGCGGCAACGCCTCGCGCGGGAGTTCGCCCGAGCCGCGCTGCTCCACGGATTGCAGCCACAGGGCAGGGGCCTTGGGCGTGACCGTCGCCTGCCGCGTGCCGCCAAGGGTCAGCCGGCCATGCGCGCCGGGGCCGATGCCGGCGTAATCGCCATAGCGCCAATAGATCAGATTGTGCCGGCTTTCGGCCCCCTCGCGAGCGTGGTTCGACACTTCATAGGCCGGAAGCCCCGCCGCCTCGCAGATTTCCTGCGTGCGCAGATACATGTCGGCGGCCAGTTCCTCGTCGGGCAGGCCGGTCAGCTTGCCGGCCGCGGCACGGCGGCCAAAGGCGGTGCCTTCCTCGATCGTCAGCTGGTAAAGCGAGAAGTGATCC
The DNA here is from genome assembly GCF_056590935.1 of Paenirhodobacter sp. YD-8. NCBI lineage: Bacteria > Pseudomonadati > Pseudomonadota > Alphaproteobacteria > Rhodobacterales > Paenirhodobacter > Paenirhodobacter sp. YD-8. The sequence goes on from NZ_CM152649.1 coordinate 179,685, forward strand.
ACCGCCATCGCCAGCGCCTCGCGCAGTTCGGCCTCCCAGGCGGACAGGTCCTGATCCTGGCGCGCATAGATCAGATCGAAGCTGACGCGGTCGAAATGGCTGCGGGCGATGTCGAAGGCGGCGCGTCCCTCGGCGGCGCTGTGCATCCGGCCAAGCCGCGTCAGATCGGCGTCGTTCAGCGCCTGCATCCCCATCGAGACGCGGTTCACGCCGCCCTCGGAATAGGCTCTGAACCGGCCGGATTCGATGCTGGTGGGGTTCGCCTCGAGGGTGATCTCGATGTCATTCGCCTGCCGCCATGTGCGCCGCACCCGTTCGAGGATCGCCGCCACAAGGTCGGGGTCCATCAGCGAGGGGGTGCCGCCGCCGAAGAAGACCGAGTTCAGCACCCGGTCCTGCGTTTCGGCGCCCAGACGGTCGATCTCGGCAAGATAGGCGCGTTGCCAGCGTGCCTGGTCGATCTCCGCCGCCACATGGCTGTTGAAATCGCAATAGGGGCATTTGGCGGCACAGAAGGGCCAGTGCAGGTAAAGGCCGAACCCGCCGTGCCGCCAATCGTCGCTCATCCCTTGAACGCCGTCACTTCGATCTCGATCTTCATCGCGGGGTTTACCAGCCCCGCGACGATCATCATCGCGGCCGGGCGGATCTCGCCGAAGGTCTCGGACAGGGCGGGGATGATTTCCTCGACATAGGCCGCATCGGTGATGACGTAATTCGCCCGCACCACATCGGCCATCGAGAAGCCGGCGCCTTCCAGAACGCCCCGGATCGTGGCGAGCGTGTTGCGCGCCTGCTCCAGGACGCTGTCCGGGAAGGTCTTGCTGACCGGATCGGCGCCGGTGGTGCCGGCGACGAAGCACCAGTCGCCCTGCACCACGGCGCGCGAATAGCCAAGTTTCGGTTCATAGGGCGAGCCGCCCGAGATGTTCTGTCGTGCCATTTTCGCCTCGAAACATTGCACCAGCTTGCGGAAGGCATCCGCGCGGTGGCTGATCTGGTTCTTCTTCGCCGGGTCCATCTCGGCGAAGGTGATGTCATGGCCCTCGGGCTGGAACATCGGGTCATAGCCATGGCCATGCGCACCGCGCATCGGCCAGATAAGCTGGCCCTCGGCCTTGCCCTCGAAGACCTCGTCATGGCCATCTGGCCAGGCGAGCACGAGGGTCGAGCGGAAGCGCGCGGTGCGCGGCATCGGCGCGGCGATCTTCTCGCAGGCGTCCCAGGTGCGGGTCATCGCAAGCGTGAAGTCGCGCCCGGTCGGGGTTTCGGCCCAATCGGCGGTATAGACGCCGGGGGCACCGTCGAGCGCGTCCACCTCGATGCCGCTGTCGTCGGACAGCGCCGGCAGGCCGGTGGCCTTCGCCGCCGCATGTGCCTTGATCCGGGCATTGCCGACGAAGGTCGTCTCGGTTTCCTCGGGCTCGGGCAGGCCGAAATCGTCGTTCGACAGCACGGTGATGCCGAAGGGCGCGAGCAGCGCCCGCATCTCCTCCAGCTTGCCCTTGTTGTGGGTGGCGAACAGCAGCCTGTCGCCGGTGAACTTCCTCATGCCAGCGCCGCCTTCTGCGCTGCGACCAGCTGCGCCACGCCCGCCTCGGCCAGGTCGAGAAGCTTCGTCATCTCGTCGCGCGAGAAGGTCGCGCCCTCGGCCGACATCTGCACCTCGATCAGCTTGCCGGCGCCGGTCATGATGAAGTTGCCGTCGGTGCCCGCCTCGCTGTCCTCGGCATAGTCGAGGTCGCACACCGGCTGGCCGGCATAGATGCCGCAGGAAATCGCCGCGACATGGTCAAGCAGCGGGTCCGAGGCGATCAGACCCGATTTCAGCAGCTTGTTCACCGCAAGACGCAGCGCGACCCAGCCCCCGGTGATCGAGGCGCAGCGGGTGCCGCCATCGGCCTGGATCACGTCGCAGTCGACGACGATCTGCCGCTCGCCAAGGGCCGAGCGGTCGACGCCGGCGCGCAGCGCGCGGCCGATCAGGCGCTGGATCTCCTGCGTGCGGCCCGACTGCTTGCCGGCCGCCGCCTCGCGCCGGGTGCGCGAATTGGTGGCGCGCGGCAGCATGCCGTATTCCGCCGTCACCCAGCCCAGCCCGGTGCCCTTCAGGAAGGACGGCGCGCGGTCCTCGATCGTTGCGGTGCACAGCACATGGGTGTCACCGACCTTGATCAGGCACGAGCCCTCTGCATGTTTCGTGATCCCGGTTTCGATTGAAATCGGGCGGCATTCACTTAGATTTCTGCCGGAGGGGCGCATGATCAGTCCTTTCGAAGAGTTTGCCTCATTTGAGGCCGCCCGCGCCATGATGCAACCCCGAAGCAGGGCGACGCCTGATTGACGGGCGCGGCAGGGCGGCTTTAATGCGGGGATGAGCCACGCCATGCACGACCAGACACAACTTCTGACGGAACTCAACGACCGCTCGCGCGAGGTTTTCCGGCGGGTGGTCGAGGGCTATCTCGAAACCGGCGACCCGGTGGGGTCACGCACCCTGACCCGGCAGATGAGCGAGAAGCTCTCCGCCGCGACGATCCGCAACGTGATGCAGGATCTCGAATACATGGGGCTCCTGGGCAGCCCGCATGTCTCGGCCGGGCGGGTGCCGACGCAGCTCGGGCTGCGGATGTTCGTCGACGGCTTCATGGAGGTCGGCGAGGTTCACGTGACCGACCGGCAGGCGCTGGATGCGACGCTGGGCGCGAACGAGCCCGGGGTGGGCTCGCTTCTCGACCGCGTCGGCGCAGCGCTGTCGGGCATCACCCATGGCGCGAGCCTGGTCCTGGCGCCCAAGCACGAGGCGCCGATCCGCCACATCGAATTCGTCTCGCTCGGGCCCGATCGGGCGCTGGTGGTGCTGGTCTTTGCCGACGGGCAGGTGGAGAACCGCGTCTTCACCCCGCCGCCGGGGCAGACCCCCTCGTCGATGCGCGAGGCCGCGAATTTCCTCAATGCGCTGGCCGAGGGCCGCACGCTGAGCGAGCTGCGCGCCGATATCCGCGAAGAGATCGTCGCGCGCCGGCAGGAGCTTGATACGCTCGCCGCGGAGCTGGTCGAAAGCGGGCTCGCGCAATGGGCCGATCAGGGCGCGCCCTACGAGCGGCTGATCGTGCGCGGGCGTTCGAACCTGCTCGACGGCGAGGAGGATCTCGACCGGATTCGGTCTCTGTTCGACGATCTCGAACGCAAGCGCGACATCGCCGAGTTCCTCGACCTGACCGAGGACGGCGACGGTGTGCGCATTTTTATCGGCTCGGAGAACAAGCTTTTCTCACTTTCGGGTTCCTCTCTGGTCGTCTCTCCCTATATGAACGCGGATCGGAAGATCATCGGTGCGGTCGGCGTGATCGGGCCCACGCGGCTGAATTACGGCCGGATCGTGCCGATTGTCGATTATACGGCGCAGCTGGTCGGGCGGGTTCTGTCCGGCCGCGGCAAGGGGTAGGACCATGACCGAGAAGAAAGACGAGATCCTCGAGGATCAGGAGCAGCTGAACGACCCGCTGGGCGCGGCGATGGCGGAAGGCTTCGACGAGATCGAGGCCCTGCGTGCCGAGCGCGACGAGTTCAAGGACCGCTTCATGCGCGCGCTGGCCGATGCCGAGAACGCCCGCAAGCGCGCCGATCGCGACCGTCGCGAGGCCGAGAACTATGGCGGCTCGAAACTGGCCCGCGACATGTTGCCGGTGTTCGACGCGCTGAAGCGTGCGCTCGATGCGGCGGGCGACGAGGTGCGGGCCGCGGCGCCGGCGCTGATCGAGGGGGTGGAACTGACGCAGCGCGAGCTGCTGAACGTGTTCAAGCGTCACGGCATCCAGGCGATCATGCCGCAGGTCGGCGACAAGTTCGATCCGCAGCAGCACGAGGCGATGTTCGAGGCGCCGGTGCCCGGCACCACCGCGGGCGACATCATCCAGGTGATGACCGAAGGCTTCCTGCTGCATGACCGGCTGCTGCGTCCGGCCAAGGTCGGTGTCAGCTCGATGCCGAAGAGCTGAGTCCCGGTGGGGAACCCGGGCGCCTTGCCCGGTCTGTGAAACGGCCTTCCTCCGGAAGGCCGTTTTTTTACGCCTCACCCCGGGATATTTCCGGCAATTGGAAGATCAGGGCTTGAGCAGGGCCCGGAGGCCATAAAGAGCCTCCATCGCCTGTTTCGGCGTCATCTCGTCGGGGTTGATGTCGCGCAGCGCCGCCGCGATGGCCGCGCTTTCGGGGGCGGCGGCTGCGGGCGCCGGATGCGCCGCGGCCGAGAACAGCGGCAGGTCGTCGATGACCATCTGCTTCTTCCCGCCGCCCTCGCGGTCGCCCTGTTCCAGCGCTTCGAGCACGACACGGGCCCGCGCCACCACGCTTTCGGGCAGGCCTGCGAGCCGCGCCACCTGCACGCCATAGCTGCGATCGGCCGCGCCCTTCTTCACCTCGTGCAGGAAGATCACCTCGCCCTGCCATTCCTTGACCGAGACGGTGGCGTTCTCGACGCCGTCGAGCTTCGCCGAAAGCGCCGTCATCTCGTGGTAATGGGTGGCAAACAGCGCGCGGCAGCGGTTCACCCCGTGCAGATGTTCCAGAACCGCCCAGGCGATCGACAGCCCGTCATAGGTCGCCGTGCCGCGGCCGATCTCGTCCAGGATCACAAGCGCGCGGTCGTCGGCCTGATTGAGGATTGCCGCGGTCTCGACCATCTCGACCATGAAGGTCGAGCGGCCGCGGGCAAGGTCATCGGCGGCACCCACGCGCGAGAAGAGCTGGCTCACCAGCCCGATATGGGCGCGGCGCGCGGGCACGAAACTGCCGGCCTGGGCCAGCAGTGCGATCAGCGCGTTTTGCCGCAGGAAGGTCGATTTGCCGGCCATGTTCGGGCCGGTCAGCAGCCAGATCGCCGGCGTCTCGCCCGAGGTCAGGGCGCAGTCATTGGCGATGAAGGGCTCGCCCGAGCGCTTCAGCGAGGCCTCGACCACCGGGTGGCGGCCGCCCTCGATCTCGAAGGCGCGGCTTGCGTCCACCGTGGGTTCGACCCAGTCCTCGCCCGCGGCCAGATCGGCGAAGGCGGTGGCCAGGTCGATCTCGGCAAGCGCCCGCGAGGCCTCGCCGATCGGTCCGGCATGGGCGAGAATGGCCTGTTTCAGGCTGTCATAGAGCCGTTTCTCGATCTCGAGCGCGTGGTTGCCGGCGTTCAGGATCCGGGTTTCCAGCTCGCTCAGCTCGAGCGTGGTGAAACGCACCTGGTTCGCCGTGGTCTGACGGTGGATGAAGCGCTCGTTCAAGGGCGCCGAGAGCATCTTCTCGGCATGGGTGGCGGTCGTCTCGATGAAATAGCCCAGCACGTTGTTGTGCTTGATCTTCAGCGAGGTGATGCCGCTTTCCTCGATGTATTGCGCCTGCATCCGGGCGATGACGCCGCGGCCCTCGTCGCGCAGCTGGCGGGTCTGGTCGAGCTCGGCGTCATAGCCGGTCGCGATGAAGCCGCCATCGCGCGCCAGAAGCGGCGGCTCGGCGACGAGCGCCGCATCCAGAAGTGCGGCGAGGGCATCGTGGCCCACGAGCACCGCGGCCGCCTCGGCCAGAAGCGCCGGCGGCTCCACCGGGGCAAGGCTCGCGGCGATGCGTCCGGCCTGGTCGAGCCCGTTGCGGATCGCCGCCATGTCACGCGGGCCGCCGCGGTCGAGCGAAAGCCGGCTCAGCGCGCGGTCCATGTCGGGGCAGCGCCGCAGATCGGCGCGCAGATCCTCCGAAAATCGACCCTGTTCCAGCAGGAAACGCACGGCATCATGGCGGGCGTGTATCTGGTTCAGATCGCGCGAGGGGGCCGAGATGCGGCGCTCCAGCAGCCGTGCGCCGGCGGCGGTCACGGTGCGGTCGATGGTGGTCAGCAGCGAGCCCTCGCGCCCGCCCGACAGCGCCTGCGTCAGTTCGAGGTTGCGCCGGGTTGCGGCGTCGATCTGCATCAGGCTGCCGGCCTCTTCGCGCAGCGGCCGGCGCAGCAGCGGCAGCTTGCCGCGCTGCGTCAGCTCCAGATAGTCGACGATCGCCCCCATGGCCGAAATCTCGACCCGCGAGAAGCTGCCGAAGGCATCGAGCGAGCCGACCGAGAACAGGCCCAGCAACCGCCGTTCCGCCCCCTGGCTGTCGAAGCTTGCGCGTGCAAGCGGGGTCAGCGCCGCCTTCAGATCAGAGACGATCTCGGCGCAATCGGCCTCGCGCAGCTCGCTCACCAGCACCTCGCGCGGGGCAAGGCGGGCCAGTTCTGGCGCAAGCCGGGTCAACGGGCAGGGCATCACCCGGAACTCACCGGTCGAGATGTCGACCCAGGCCAGCGCGCCCTCGCCGTGCATCTCGCTCCAGGCGGCCAGGAAGTTGTGGCGCCGCGCCTCGAGCAGGCTTTCCTCGGTCAGCGTGCCGGGGGTGACAAGGCGCACCACGTCGCGCTTCACCACTGATTTCGCGCCGCGCTTCTTCGCTTCGGCCGGGTCTTCCAGCTGTTCGGCGATGGCGACGCGGAACCCCTTGCGGATCAGCGTCAGCAGATAGCCCTCGGCGGCATGGATCGGCACGCCGCACATCGGGATTTCCTCGCCCAGATGCAGCCCGCGTTTCGTCAGCGCGATGTCGAGCGCGGCCGAGGCCGCGACGGCATCGTCGAAGAACATCTCGTAGAAATCGCCCATCCGGTAGAACAGCAGCGCCCCCGGATTCGCCTCCTTGATTGCGAGATATTGCGCCATCATCGGCGTGATTGTCGGCTCGGCCATGCGTTCCCCCGTTTGGCGCGACCCTACAAAAGGCGGAATCCGGGTGCAAATCCATTGAGACGTGCCAGAGGTGGCGTTATGAGAAGGCGCGACCGGAGGAGCACCATGTCAAGCAAGAACCGCATCACGCCTGAAGAGGCGCTGGCTTACCATCTCGACCCGACGCCCGGGAAATACGAGATCACGGCGTCGAAGCCGATGACGACGCAGCGCGATCTGAGCCTTGCCTACAGCCCCGGCGTCGCGGTTCCGGTCGAGGCGATCGCCGACCGGCCCGAGACCGCCTATGACTACACGGTCAAGGGCAACATGGTTGCGGTGATCTCGAACGGCACGGCGATCCTTGGCATGGGCAACCTTGGCGCGCTCGCCTCGAAACCGGTGATGGAAGGCAAGGCGGTGCTGTTCAAGCGCTTTGCCGACGTCAACGCGATCGACATCGAGCTCGACACCGAGGACCCGGACGAGATCATCAAGGCGGTGAGCCTGATGGGCCCGACCTTCGGTGGCATCAACCTCGAGGACATCAAGGCGCCCGAGTGCTTCATCATCGAGCAGCGGCTGAAGGAGATCATGGACATCCCGGTGTTCCATGACGACCAGCACGGCACGGCGGTGATCTGCGCGGCCGGCCTGATCAACGCGCTCGAGCTGAGCGGCAAGAAGATCGAGGATTGCCGGATCGTGCTGAACGGCGCCGGCGCCGCCGGCATCGCCTGCCTCGAGCTGATCAAGGCCATGGGCGCGCAGCATGACAACTGCATCATGTGCGACACCAAGGGCGTGATCTGGCAGGGCCGCACCGAGGGCATGAACCAGTGGAAATCGGCCCATGCGGCGAAGACCGACGCGCGCACGCTGGAAGAGGCGATGGTGGGTGCGGATGTCTTCCTCGGCGTTTCGGCCAAGGGTGCGGTGACGCCCGAGATGGTGGCGAAGATGGCCGACAACCCGGTGATCTTCGCGATGGCGAACCCCGATCCGGAAATCACCCCGGAAGAGGCGCATGGCGTGCGCCCCGACGCGATCGTGGCGACGGGCCGGTCGGATTATCCGAACCAGGTGAACAACGTCCTCGGCTTCCCCTATCTCTTCCGCGGCGCGCTCGACATCCATGCCCGCGCGATCAATGACGAGATGAAGATCGCCTGTGCCAAGGCGCTGGCCGAGCTGGCCCGCGAGGACGTGCCCGACGAGGTGGCGATCGCCTATGGCCGCAAGCTGACCTTCGGGCGCGACTACATCATCCCGACGCCCTTCGACCCGCGGCTGATCCACGTGATCCCGCCGGCGGTCGCCCGGGCCGGGATGGACACCGGCGTCGCGCGCCGGCCGATCATCGACATGGACGCCTATGTGCTGGGCCTGAAGACGCGGATGGACCCGACGGCGTCGATCCTGCAGGGGATCCAGGCGCGGGCGCGGCAGGCGCAGGCGACGATGATCTTCGCAGAGGGCGACGATCCGCGCGTGCTGCGCGCCGCGGTGGCCTATCAGCGCAACGGCATGGGCCGGGCGATGGTCGTCGGCCGCGAGAGCGACGTGCGCGAAAAGCTGGAAACGGCGGGGCTGGGCGATGCCTATCGCGAGCTGACCGTGGTGAACTCGGTCAATTCGAAGCACATCGAGGCCTACAAGGACTTCCTCTATACCCGGTTGCAGCGTCAGGGCGTGGACCGCGAGGATGCGCACAAGCTGGCCACCCGCGACCGCCATGTCTTTGCCGCGCTGATGCTGGCGCATGGGCATGGCGACGGCATGGTCACCGGCGCCACCCGCAAGTCGGGCCATGTGATGGAGCTGATCAACAAGGTCTTCGACGCGCGCCCCTCGGATGGGGCGGTGGGGATCACCGCGCTTCTGCACAAGGGGCGCGTGGTGCTGATCGGCGACACGCTGGTGCACGAATGGCCCGACGAGCATGACCTCGCCGATATCGCCACCTCGGGGGCGCAGGTGGCGCGAGCGCTCGGGCTCGAGCCGCGGGTGGCCTTCTGCTCCTTCTCGACCTTCGGCTATCCGGTGTCGGAACGGGCGACGAAGATGCATATCGCGCCGCAGGTCCTGGACGAGCGCGGGGTCGATTTCGAATATGATGGCGAAATGACCGTCGATGTCGCGCTGAACATGGAGCAGATGAAGAACTATCCGTTCTGCCGTCTGACCGGGCCGGCGAACGTTCTGGTGGTGCCGGCGCGGCATTCGGCCTCGATCTCGGTCAAGCTGATGCAGGAGATGGCCGGGGCGACGGTCATCGGCCCGATCCTGACCGGCGTCTCGGCGCCGATCCAGATCTGTTCGACGGTGTCGACGGTGAACGACATCCTGAACATGGCCTCGATCGCCGCCTGCAAGCTCGGCCAGCGGCGCTGACCCCGGCCCCGGGGGCCTCGCGCCCCCGGACCCCCGCGAGGTATTTCGGGCAAGATGAAAGGCAGCCGCATGACCGTCTACACCTTGGGCTCGATCAATGCCGATCATCTCTACCGGCTGCCGCATCTGCCGGCGCCGGGCGAGACGCTGGCGGCGCTGTCCTATTCCGTCGGGCTTGGCGGCAAGGGCGCGAACCAGTCGGTGGCGCTGGCCCGCGCCGGGGCCACGGTGCGCCACATCGGCGCGGTCGGGGCCGACGGGCTGTGGATGGTGGCGCGGCTGACCGAGGCGGGCGTCGATTGCGCGGCGGTGTCCGAGGTCGAGGGGGCCTCGGGCCATGCGATCATCGCGGTCGACGCGGCGGGCGAGAATGCGATCCTGCTCCATCCCGGCGCGAACCGGCAGATCGATGCCGCGATGGTGCGTGCGGCGCTAGAATGCGCCCGTGCAGGCGATATGCTGATGCTGCAGAACGAGACCTCGGCCCAGGTCGAGGCGGCGCGGATCGGGCAGGAACAGGGTCTCTTCGTCGTCTATTCCGCCGCGCCCTTCGAGGCCGAGGCGGTCGAGGCGGTGCTGCCCTATCTGTCGCTTCTGATCATGAACGAGGTCGAGGCGGCGCAGCTGTGCTCGGCGCTGTCGCTGACCTTCGAGGCGCTGGCGGTGCCGCATGTGGTGGTCACCCGGGGGGCGCGCGGCGCCGAATGGCATGACCGCGCCGGCGCGGTGGTGCACCGCGCCCCGGCCTTTGCGGTGACGCCGGTCGACACCACCGCGGCGGGCGACACCTTTGCGGGCTATCTGGTCGCCGGGCTGGCCGAGGGGCTTGGCCCCGAGGCCGCGATGCGGTTCGCTTCGGCTGCGGCGGCGCTGAAGGTGACGCGGGCGGGAACGGCCGATGCCATCCCCGCCCGCGATGAGGTCACGCGCTTTCTGGCGGCTCAGCCGAGCGAATAGCCGGTGCCGCGCACGGTGCGCACCGGGTCCGCCCCGCCATTCGCCATCAGCGCCTTGCGCAGCCGCCCGACATGGACGTCGATGGTGCGGGTGTCGACGTAGATGTCGCGCCCCCAGACCCGGTCGAGCAGCTGGTCGCGGGTCCAGACCCGTCCGGGTTTCTCCATCAGCGTCGAGAGCAGCCGGAATTCGGTCGGGCCGAGTTTCAGCGGTGCGCCGTCACGGAAGACGCGGTGCTCGGCGGCGTCGAGGATGATGTCCTCGAACTGCAGCCGTTCGCCCATCGTCGCCGGGCGGGTGCGGCGCAGCTGGGTGCGCAGCCGCGCCATCAGCTCGACGACCGAATAGGGCTTCACCACATAGTCGTCGGCGCCGGTCTCGAGGCCGCGCACGCGGTCGGCCTCTTCCGACCGGGCAGAGAGCATGATGATCGGGATCGAACGGGTCTCGGGGCTGGCTTTCACGCGCCGGCAGATCTCGATTCCCGAGACATTGGGCAGCATCCAGTCGAGCACGATCAGGTCGGGTTTTTCCTCCCGGACCATCAGCAGCGCCTCGTCGCCATTCACTGCCATGGCGACGCGGAATCCCTCGGCCTCGAGGTTGTATTGCAGAACCTCACGCTGGGCCGATTCATCCTCGACCACCAGCACGCAGGGCTGTTGGGCGGGGCTCATGCGTCAGTCCTCCACCTTGTCCAGGCTCACGCTGTCCGACTTCGGCCGGTCCTCGTCGGGCATTTCGCCGGTGACGAGATAGATCACCTGCTCGGCGATGCCGGTGGCCAGGTCGCCCATCCGCTCGATGTTCTTCGCGATGAAATGCAGGTGCATGCAGGCGGTGATGTTGCGCGGATCTTCCAGCATGTAGGTCAGGAATTCGCGGAACAGCGCGTTGTACATCTGGTCCACCTCGATGTCGCGCGAGCGGACATCGGCGGCCAGTTTCTCGTCGCGCTGGATGTAGCTGTCGATGGCATCCTTCAGCATGCCCTCGACCGCCTGCGCCATGCGCCGGATCGCGCCGGCCGAGCCGCTGATCGTCGGCATCTGCGACAGCACCTGGGTGCGCTTGGCGATGTTCTTCGAATAGTCGCCGACGCGCTCGAGGCTGCCCGCGATCTTGATCACCGAGAGCGCGACGCGCAGGTCCGAGGCGGCGGGCGAACGCAGCGCGATCAGCCGTGCGGCCTCGCCGTTGATCTGCTCCTCGAGCTTGTCCACCGCCTTGTCGCGGCGGCGCACGGTCTCGGCAAGTTCGTCGTCGCGGGTTTCAAGGGCCTGGGCGGCGTCGAGAAGCTGGGCTTCGACGAGGCCGCCCATCTTCACGACCATCGCCTGAACCGCCTCGAGGTCGCGGTCGAAAGAGGAAACGATATGCTGGCTCATGTGTCTCTCCGTCAGCCGATCCGGCCGGTGATGTAGCTCTCGGTGCGGGGATCCTTCGGGTTGGTGAAGATCTGCCCGGTCTCGCCGTATTCGACGAGATTGCCGAGGTGGAAGAAGGCGGTGCGCTGGCTGACGCGCGCGGCCTGCTGCATCGAGTGGGTGACGATCACCACCGAGAAGTTCTCGCGCAGCTCGTCGATCAGTTCCTCGACCTGTGCCGTGGCGATCGGGTCGAGGGCCGAGCAGGGCTCGTCCATCAGCAGAACTTCGGGCGAGGTGGCGACGGCGCGGGCGATGCACAGGCGCTGTTGCTGGCCCCCCGAGAGGCCGGTGCCCGGCGCGTCGAGACGATCCTTGACCTCGTTCCACAGCGCCGCCTTGCGCAGCGAGCTTTCGACGACCGCGTCGAGTTCGGCCTTGTTCTTCACCAGGCCGTGGATCTTCGGCCCGTAGGCGACGTTGTCATAGATCGATTTCGGGAAGGGGTTCGGCTTCTGGAACACCATCCCCACCCGGGCGCGCAGCTGCACCGGGTCGACCTTCTTGTCATAGATATCCTCGCCGTCGAGCAGGATCTCGCCCTCGACCCGGCAGATGTCGATGGTGTCGTTCATCCGGTTCAGGCAGCGCAGGAAGGTCGACTTGCCGCAGCCCGACGGGCCGATGAAGGCGGTCACCGTCTTGTCGAGGATGTCGATGTGCACATCCTTGATCGCGTGCGAGGCGCCATAATAGACCTGCACGTCATGTGCGGCGATCTTGATGTCCTTGGTCTCCACGGCTCTCTCCGTCAGTCGCATGTCGTTCATGGTGGTCACTCCTCACCAGCGCCGCTCGAACTTGCGGCGCAGGACGACCGCGAGCGAGTTCATCACGAGAAGGAAGACGAGCAGCACGATGATCGCCCCCGAGGCGCGCTCGGTAAAGGCGGGATCGGCCCGCTGCGTCCAGCTGTAGATCTGCACCGGAATGGCCGAGGCAGGGTCGAAGAAGCCCTCGGGCGGGGCGGCGGGATAGTCGCGCACGAAGGCCACCATGCCGATCAGCAGAAGCGGCGCGGTCTCGCCGAGCGCCTGGGCCAGGCCGATGATCGCGCCGGTCAGGATGCCCGGCATGGCAAGCGGCAGCACGTGGTGGAAGATCGTCTGCGTCTTCGAGGCGCCGACGCCAAGGGCGGCGTCCTTGATCGAGGGCGGCACCGATTTCAGCGCGGCGCGGGCCGGGATGATGATCCGCGGCAGCGTCATCAGCGTCAGCACCAGACCGCCGACCACCGAGGAGGACTGCGGCAGCCCGCCGAAGTTGATGAAGGCGGCGAGGCCGAGGATGCCGAAGACGATCGAGGGCACGGCGGCGAGGTTGGCGATGTTCACCTCGATCAGGTCGGTGAAGCGGTTCTTCGGCGCGAATTCCTCGAGGTAGATCGAGGCGGCGACGCCGATCGGCAGCGACAGCACCAGCACGATCAGCATCATGTAGGCCGAGCCGAGGATCGCGACGCCGAGGCCCGCGGCCTCGGGGCGCAGTTCCGAGGCGTCGGGGCTGAAGATGAAGCCCGGGTTGAACTTCAGCGCCAGCAGGCCGGCATCGCGCATCGCCTGCGCCAGCTCGAGCTGCACCGGCGAGACGTTGCTGTCGAGCTTGGCGCTCTCCATCGTCACGCGGCCCTTGAAGAAGCCGTCGATGCGGCCGTTCGCCAGCGCGTCGAAGCTGACGGTGGTGCCGATCAGATCAGGATTGGCCAGCACCAGATTGCGCAGCTGCGCCGGCGCTTCCTTCGAGATCATGCCGCCGACGTCCTTCGGTTTCATCCCGGCGGGAAGCAGCGCCTTTTCGGTCAGCTCGGCGGTCAGCGCGTCCTGCAGCAGCTTGCCATAGGCGATGGTCGTCACCTTGGCGATCGCGGCGGGGTCGCGGGTGCCCTCCTTGTCGAGCACGGCGGCATCGAGCGGCACCTGCATCGTCAGCACGCTCTGGCGGAAGGCACCAAGGCCCGAGCCGAGCACCGAGCTGAGCAGCACGACGAGCGCGAGCAGGCCGAAGCCGACCGCGGCGACGCCATACAGGCGGAAGCGCTTCTCGGCGGCGTTGCGGCGCTTGGTGCGGGGATCGATGGCGTAAAGCGAGGGGCGGGCCTTCGCGGGCATGTTCGTGGCCTCGGCGGTCATTCGTATTGCTCCCGGTATTTGCGCACGATGACGAGCGCCAGGATGTTGAGCCCGAGCGTGAAGACGAACAGCGTCAGGCCGAGCGCGAAGGAGACGAGGGTCTCGGGGCTGGCGAATTCGGTGTCGCCGGTCAGCTGGCTGACGATCTTCACGGTAACGGTGGTCATCGCCTCGAACGGGTTGAGCGACATCTTCGCCGCGGCACCGGCGCCGAGGACCACGATCATCGTCTCGCCGATCGCGCGCGAGGCGGCCAGAAGGATCGCGCCGACGATGCCGGGAAGCGCGGCCGGCAGGATCACCTGCCGCACGGTCTCCGACTGCGTCGCGCCAAGGCCATAGGAGCCGTCACGCAGCGACTGCGGCACGGCGTTGATGATGTCGTCGGACAGCGACGAGACGAAGGGGATCAGCATGATGCCCATGACGAGGCCCGCGGTCATCACCGAGCTCGAGGAGGTGCCAAGGCCGAGCGGCTGGGCGAACCAGTCGCGCAGCACCGGGCCGACGGTGATCAGGGCGAAGAGGCCGTAGACGATGGTCGGGATGCCGGCGAGCACCTCGAGCAGCGGCTTCGTCATCGCGCGCACCTTCTTGCTGGCATATTCGGCCAAGAAGATCGCGGCGAAGATGCCCACCGGCACCGCGACGACAAGCGCGATCACCGAGATGTAGAGCGTGCCCCAGATCAGCGGCCAGATGCCAAGATCGGAGCCACCACCAAATTTCGGGTTCCAGGTGGTGCTCAGGAAGAACTTGCTGGCAGGATAGAGCCGGAAGAAGTGGATCGTCTCGAACACCAGCGACAGCACGATGCCGACGGTGGTCAGGATCGCGACGAGCGAGGCGGCGATCAGCAGCACGCGCACGAAGCCTTCGGAGACGTTGCGGGCGCGGAACTCGGGACGGATGCGCGAGAGCGCATAGCCAAAGCCCGCGAGCGCGAGCGCCAGCACCGCGACGGTCAGCGCCAGATGGCCGCTGTGCGACAGATCGCGATAGGCCTTGGCGGCCTCGAACACGCCGGGTTTCACATTGGTGCCGACGGCGACGCCCACCTCGGCCAGACGGCTGCGCACGTCGGCCAGATCGGCGCGCATCGCGGCGATGTCGGTTTCGCCCAGTTTGCCCCGGGCAAGGATCAGGTCGATGCCCTCGGCGACGCGACGCACGTCGGTCATCACCAGGCTGGCCGAGCTGCCATCGGGAATGTCGGCAGCCGAGATCATCGAGGTCACGCGGGTCTCGATCAGCAGCGGCTGCACCAGGAGCCACAGCAGCATCAGCAGAAGAGCGGGAACGGCAGTGAAAAGAAAGACGGTCTGGCCGTAATAGCCGGGAAGGGAATGCAGGCGCCGGATGTCACCCCCGGCCTTCGACAACGCAAGCTGCCGACCGATGAGAAAGCCGGCGGCGGCAAGGGCGATCACGATCAGGGAAAGAAGGCCGATGCTCATGGGAAATTCCAGCTGAGAAGGGAAAGGTGGCGCCCGAAGGCGCCACCGGAGTTCCTTGCGAGGATCAGTTCAGCGGACCCATCGCGACGTCGTTCTTCACCATCTCCTGGGTCTTGGCCAGTTCCGGATCGGGAACCAGGCCGTAGGCCGCCAGCGGGCCGTTCGGGCCGGCCATGTCGTCCGAGACGAAGAAGTCGATGTATTCCTGCAGGCCCGGGACCACGCCGATATGCGCCTTCTTCACGTAGAAGTAGAGCGGACGCGAGACCGGGTAGTCGCCCTTGGCGATGGTCTCGACCGACGGCATCACGCCGTCCATCGTGGCGACGCGCAGCTTGTCGGTGTTGTTCTGGTAGAACGACAGGCCGAAGACACCGATGGCGTTCTTGTTCGCGTCGATGCGCGACAGGGTCTCGGTGTAGTCGCCGTCGATGTCGACCGAGGTGCCGTCGGTGCGCAGCGTGTTGCACTGGGCGACAGCGGCCTTTTCCTTCGCCTTGTCGTCGCCTTCGGCGGCGGCGAGGAACAGGTCATAGGCGCCGGTGGCCTTGCAGCCGGCCTCGATCACCTTGGTGTCGAAGACTTCGCGGGTGCCGTGCTTGGTGCCCGGGATGAACATCAGGATGTCCTGCGCCGGGAAGTCGGCCTTGACGTCGGCCCAGGTCTTGGCGGTGTTGGCGACGACCTTGCCGTCCTTCGCCACGTTCGCACCGATCGCGCCGTAGATGTCGGCCGGGGTGAAGGCGAATTCCGCACCGTTGATGTCGCTGGCGAAGACGATGCCGTCATAGCCGAAGCGGACTTCCATGATCTCGTTGACGCCGTTCGCCTTGCAGGTGTCGATGTCCGACTGCTTGATGCGGCTCGACGAGTTGGCGATGTCGATGGTGTTTTCGCCCACGCCTTCGCACAGCTTCTTGCGGCCGGCGCCCGAACCACCCGATTCCACGACCGGGGTCGGGAAGCTGAAGTTCTCGCCGAAGGCTTCGGCAACGATGGTCGCGTAGGGCAGCACGGTCGAGGAACCGGCCGACTGGATCTGGTCACGGGCGAGGGCACCCGAGGCCGAGGCAGCCACGATGGCCACGGCCGAGACGGTGAGTTTCACGGACTTCATGGAACACTCCTGAGTTCACTTGCGGGGCCGGTCGCGGCCTCGGGCTTCTCCTAGGATCTGCCCGTGACGCTTATGCAAAACATATGTGACAGTTGCGTGACAAACCCTTTCGGGCAAGTCTCATCGTGTCAGGGAACGGGCGATCAGCGCCGCTGCCTCGGGGTGTTCGCCGATCGCAGGCAGAAGCGGGCCGGTGAAGCCCGCGGTGGCCAGAGCCTCGGGAATGTCCTCAGCGACATGGCCGGCACGCTGGGCGAAGAAGGGCAGGCACAGGCCGGAAAGGCTTTCGGCCGCGACATCGGCCAGAAAGGGGGCCTCCTCGATGAAGGCGGTCCGGATGCGCCAGAAGCGGGTGAGCGGGCGCAAGCGGCGCGCCATCGCCTGCGCCGTATCCTTCGAGCGCCGCGCCACCTGCGAGCCATGCGCCACCAGGATCAGATCGGCACTTTCAGGCTCGATGCCAGCACTTTTTGTCGCTTCCGTGACAGTTTTCGCAATCAGACCCGGCAGGTTCGGCTCGGTGCCGAAGGGCGGCAGGACCCGTGCCGTCACCCCGGCGAGTGCCAGCCGGCGCGGCAGCTCGCGCCGGGTGAACCAGCCCTCGGCCATGAAGAACGGATAGATCTCGGGTGCGTCGAACCCACTGAGCGCCGCCTCGAGCGCGCCCGGCAGCGCCAGCGTCGCGCCGCGGATCTGATGCTCCGGGCACAGCGCCTGCACCCGTGCGGCAATCGATTTCAGCCCGGCATCAAGCGGGGCCGGGTCGGAGGGCGAGCCATGGGAGACGAGGATGATCTGACGCATGGGAGGCAAGCTAGGGGCCGGCAGCGAAACGGCAACGGGCGGGGCGCCTGACCGGGGCTCGATTCGGCAAGATTGAGTAAAATTGAAACTGTTACGTCGTTGAGGCGAATCGCCCGCTGGCATACCCGGAAGGCAATCGGCTGACAGGGCCGGTGGTCCGGACCGGGCCGGCAGGAGCAGACCTCCGGCCCGGGTCTTTCGCGGGCACATGCGGGGTGAAGGAAGGGCCGGCAGCCCCGGCCTTCACTTCGCGGCCGCGCTCAGGGCTCGACGCCGCCAAGCGCGCAGAGAATCCGCCATTCCTCCTCGGTCACCGGCTGCACCGAGAGCCGCATCGAGGTGACGAGCGACATCTCGGTCAACCGCGGGTCGGCCTTCACCTCGGCCAGCGTCACCGGCCGGACGAAGGGCTTCACCGCGCGGATGTCGACGCAATCCCACCGCGGGTCCTCGGTGGTGCTGTCGTGATGCGCCTCGGCGCAGACCTCGGCGATGCCGACGATCTCCTTGCCGATGTTGGAATGGTAGAAGAAGCCGCGGTCACCGACCTTCATCTCCCGCATGTTGTTGCGGGCAAGGTAGTTGCGCACCCCGTCCCATTCCTCGCCGGCTGCGCCCTTCGCCACCAGCATCTCCCAGGAGAACTTGTTCGGCTCGGACTTGAACAGCCAGTATGCCATCAGCCGACGACCTTCTTCCATTCGGTGACCGAGACGCTGTCGAAGAGCCCCGCCTTCGCATAGGGGTCGTTCGCTGCCCAGTCCTGCGCCGCAGCCATGCTGTCGGCATTCAGGATCACCAGCGAGCCGACCATCTGGCCCTCTTCGAGGAAGGGGCCGGCGACGAAGACGATGCCGGTTTCCTCGATATAGGCGAGGTGAGCGGCGCGGTTGTCGAGGCGGGTCTGCAGGGCGCCGGGCTTGTCGCGGCAGATCACGGCATAGGGCATTTCATTCCTCCTTCAGGGGGCGGGACAGCAACGCCTGCGCGGCGTCGGAAACGGTGATGCGGTGCTCGCTCAGCGCCGCGACCATGGTCGCGATCGGCATCTCGACACCACGCTTTTGGGCCAGAACAGAGACGGCCTTGGCGGTGGCCACGCCCTCGACCGTGGTGGTCGGGTCGAACTCCTCGCCGGCGCCAAGCGCCTGACCGAAGCGGAAGTTGCGCGACTGTGCCGAGGTGCAGGTGAGCACAAGATCGCCAAAGCCCGAGAGGCCCGCCAGCGTCTCGGCCCGCGCGCCAAGGCGCAGCGCCAGCCGGCTCATCTCGGCAAAGCCGCGGGTCATCAGCGCGGCGCGGGCGGAATCGCCAAGCCCCGCGCCGATCACCACGCCGGCGGCAATGGCGATCACGTTCTTCAGCGCCCCGCCGAGTTCCGCGCCGAGCGGGTCGGTGCTGCGGTAAAGCCGCAGCGTCGGGGTCGACAGCCGGGCCTGCAGCGCCTCGCAGTCCTCGGCGCAGGCAAGGGTGAGGGCCGTGGGCAGGCCGCGGGCGATGTCGGCGGCAAAGCTCGGCCCGGTCAGGATCGCGGCCGTCGCATCGGGGCAGGTGGCGGCGATCAGCTCGGTCGGGCCCCGGCCCGTCGTCAGGTCGATCCCCTTCGAGCAGGCGACGAGGGTCTTGCCGGCAAGGCGCGCGGCATGGGCCGTCAGAAAGCCGCCCATCTGCTGCATCGGCATCGCCAGAAGCAGCACCGGCGCCTGCGTCGCCACCTCGATTTCCGCCGTCACAGAGACGTTTTCGGGCAGAACGGTCATCGGCAGGCGGCGGTCATTGCGCCGGCTGGCCTGCATCTCGGCGACGTGGGCAGCGTCGCGGGCCCAGAGCGTGACGGGCCCGTTCTGCGCCAGCGTCACCGCCAGCGCCGTGCCGAAAGCCCCTGCGCCCAGCACCGCAACCGTCATGCCTTCGCCCCCTTCTTGCCCGAGCCGAGCATCGCCGGCGCGGAACGGTCAAGCGGCCAGCGCGGCCGGGCCGACAGGTCCATCCCGTCCTGCGCGCCGGCCTCGAACCGCGCGATCCCGGCATAGGCGATCATCGCCGCATTGTCGGTGCAGAGTTTCAGCGGCGGCGCAGCGAAGGTCGCGCCGAATTCGGCCGCCACCTGCTCGAGCCGCGCGCGGATGGTCGCATTCGCCGCCACGCCGCCCGCCACGGCAAAGGCCGGGTGTTCGGGGGCATGCGCCAGATACTCGCGCAGAGCGCGGCGCGATTTTTCCGCCAGAACGTCGGTCACCGCCGCCTGGAACCCGGCGCACAGGTCACGCCGTGCCTGCTGGCGCAGACCGCCGTGTTCGGCCACCTCGGCGTCGCGGGCGCGCAGAAGGGCGGTCTTCAGCCCGGAAAACGACATGTCGCAGCCCGGCCGGTCCAGCAGCGGGCGCGGGAAGTGGACGGCCTTCGGATCGCCGCTCATCGCCTCGGCCTCGACCGCCGGCCCGCCCGGCTGTGGCAGGCCCAGAAGCTTCGCCGTCTTGTCGAAGGCTTCCCCCGGGGCGTCGTCGATCGTGCCGCCAAGGCGGGTGAAGTTTTCGGGCCCGTGCGCGATCAGGAACTGGCAATGCCCGCCCGAGACGAGCAGCAGCAGATAGGGGAAGGCGAGCCCCTCGGTCAGCTGCGGCGTCAGCGCATGGCCCGCAAGGTGGTTCACGCCAACGAGCGGCAGACCCGCCCCCGCGGCGATACCCTTCGCGCACATCACCCCCGACATCACGCCGCCAATGAGCCCGGGCCCGGCGGTCACCGCCACCCCGTCGAGATCGGCAAGCGTCACGCCGGCCTCGGCCAGCGCCTCCTCGACACAAAGGTCGAGCTTCTCGGCATGGGCGCGGGCGGCGATCTCGGGCACGACGCCGCCATAGGGGGCGTGCAGCGCGGTTTGCCCGGCGACGACCGAGGCCAGGATGCGCGGCCCGGTCGCCTCCATCCGCACCACGGCGGCGGCGGTGTCGTCGCAGCTCGACTCAAGTCCGAGGAAGGTGAGGGTGCGGGTCATGGCGCCTCGGTTGCACGGTGCTTTCTTCGCAGGTAACACCGGGGCACAGACCCTGCAATCCCGGGACGTGCCGTGACCGAGGCCAATTCCCCCCGTCCGCCGCTGCTGCTGACCCGCCCTCGCGCGGGATCGGAGCGGTTCGCTGCGCAGTTCCGCGCCCGTTTCGGGGCGGACTGGCCGGTGCTGATCTCACCCTTGACCGAGACCCGCCCGACCGGGGCCGAGCTGCCCGCGGCCGAGGCGCTGATCTTCACCTCGGAACAGGCGGTGGCGCCGGTCGTGGCGGTCGGCCCCGCGGCGGGACGGCGTGCCTATTGCGTCGGCGCGCGCACGGCCGAGGTGGCGCGGGCGGCAGGCTTCGACGTGGTCGAGGGGCCGGGCGAGGCGCGGGGCCTTGCCGCGCTGATCGCGGCGCAGCACCGCGGCGGTCGCCTGCTGCATGCGCGCGGCCGCGAGGTGGTGGCGCCGCTGGCCGACTGGCTGAATTCCGCCGGAACAGAGACGATCGAGGCGGTGGTCTACGCGCAGGAGGCGCTGCCCCTGTCCACGGCCGCGCGCGATCTTCTGGCCCGGGCGCCGGTGGTTCTGGCCCCGGTGTTCTCGCCGCGCAGCGGGCGCCTTCTGGCACAGGCGGTTTCGGGGGCACGGGCGGCGCTGTGGCTGGCGCCGATCTCTGCCGCGGCGGCCGAGGGCTGTGCCGGGATCGCCGCGCGGATCGAGGTTGCGCCGACCCCGGATGCCGCGGGCGTGCTGAGCGCGCTTGCGCGGCTTCTTGGCGCGGAGGCACCCGGGACGGACAAGGCGGGTTGAGCCATGTCGACCGGGCCACTAGACTGCCGCTGACAAACGTTGGTTGCGCATCGTCGCGCCGGGACTGGAGGAGCTGCCGTGGCACATACCGAACACGAGAAATCCGAAGCGGCCGAGGTCAGCGCGGCACAGGACACCCCCGAGACGAAAGCGCCGATCGACGAGGCCGAGGTCGTCGAGCCCACGGTGGCCGCACCGGCCTCCGCCCCCGCGGTGGAGACGAAAGCCGACCCCGCTGCACCCCGCCGGGGCGGCTTCGTGCCGCTGTTCCTGGGGGGCGTGATCGCGGCGGCGCTGGGGGCCGGCGCGACGGTCTGGGCGCTTCCGAACCTGCCGCCGCAGCTTGCCGCGATGATCCCGATGGGGACCGACCGCACCGCCGCGCTCGAGACCGAGATCGCCGCCTCGAACGCTAAGATCGACAGCCTGACGGCCGAGCTGAAGACGCTGAAATCCGCCGCGCCGACGCCGCCGGACCTGTCGGGCGTGCAGGCCGCGCTGGACGAGGCGGGCTCGGCCACGCGCGCGGTGCAGGAGACGCTGGCCGCACTCGAGGCGCGGGTGACGGCGCTGGAAAACCGTCCGGCGGCCCCGGTTGCGGGCGGTGCCGCGCCGGTCGATCTGAGCGGGATCCAGGCGCAGATCGACACGCTGCGCGCCGAGATGGCGACCGGGGGGCCGGCCGAAGCGGCCGCGCGCGCGCAGATCGCGGCGGCGGTGGCCGAGGCGCAGGCGCAGATCGGCGCGGTGCGTGACGAGGCCGGTAAGCTGAGCGCCGGGGCCGAGGCTGCGGCGCAGCGTGCGGTGGCGCAGGCCGCCGTCGCCCGTGTTGCCGCCGCCTTCGAAAGCGGTGCGCCAATGGCGCCGGCGCTTGCCGATGCGCAGGCCGCGGGCCTGACCGTTCCGGCCGTTCTGTCGGGCGATGTGCCGACGCTTTCGGCGCTGCAGACCGCCTTCCCCGAGGCGGCGCGGGCGGGGCTTGCCGCCTCGCGCAAGGCCGCGCCGGGGCAGACGCTGGGCGCGCGGTTCAAATCCTTCTTCATGGCGCAGACCGGGGCGCGGTCGCTGGAACCGAAGATGGGCGAGGATGCCGATGCGGTGCTGTCGCGGGCGCAGGCGGCGGTGGATGCCGGCGATCTGGTCACCGCGATGACCGAGATTTCGGCGCTGCCGCAGGCGGGGCAGGCGGTGATGACCGGCTGGCTGACGCAGGCGCAAAAGCGGCTCGATGCCGCCCGGGCGGTGAGTGATCTCGCGCAGTCGGTGAAGTGAGGAGGGGGCGATGATCAGATCCTTTGTGAAAGTCGCGCTCTTCCTCGTTCTGGTGGCGGCCGTCGCCCTTGGCGCTGCGCATCTCTCCGACAGCGGCGAGGGCGTGCGGGTGATCGTGCTGGGCACCGAATACAGCTTTGGCCCGCTGCAGGCGGCGATCGGGCTTGTCGTGGTGCTGGCGGTCCTGTGGCTGGTGATGAAGCTGGTGGGCCTTCTGATCGCCTTCCTGCGCTTCCTGAACGGCGACGAGACCGCGGTCAGCCGCTATTTCGACCGCAACCGCGAGCGCAAGGGCTATCGCGCGCTGGCCGAGGGCATGCTGGCCGTCGCCTCGGGCGAGGGGCGTCTGGCGCTGGCCAAGGCGACGAAGGCGCAGCGGCTGTTGCAGCGGCCCGAACTGACGAATCTTCTGGCGGCGCAGGCGGCCGAGGTTGCGGGCGACCGGGTGAAGGCCACCCGCGCCTACAAGAAGCTGCTCGAGGATGACCGCACCCGCTTCGTCGGCATTCGCGGGCTGATGCGGCAGAAGCTGGCCGAGGGCGACACCGAGACGGCGCTGAAGCTCGCGCAGAAGGCCTATGCGCTGAAGCCTGCGCATGAAGAGGTGCAGGATACGCTGCTGAAGCTGCAGGCGGAAAAGGGCGACTGGAAGGGCGCGCGCGAGGTGCTGAGCACGAAACGCGCGCAGGGCCAGCTGCCGAAGGATGTGCATCGTCGCCGCGATGCGGTGATGGCGCTGCAGGAGGCGAAGGGCGTGCTCGAGGAAGGCGCGACCGTCGAGGCGCGCGAGGCGGCGATTGCGGCGAACAAGGAATCGCCCGATCTGATCCCCGCCGCGGTGATGGCCGCGCGCGCCTATATCGAGGCCGGCAGCCCGAAGAACGCGGCGCGGGTGCTGCAAAAGGCCTGGGAGGCGCAGCCGCATCCCGACCTTGCCGCGGCCTATGCCGAGATCGCCCCCGACGAGGCCCCGGCCGACCGGCTGCGGCGGTTCGAGAAGCTGCTGTCCCTGCGCCCCGATCACGAGGAAACGCGGCTTCTGCGCGCCGAGCTGCTGATCGCGGCCGAGGATTTCCCGGCGGCGCGGCGCGCGCTGGGCGATCTGGTCGAAACCCATCCGACGGCGCGCGTGCTGACCATCATGGCGGCGGTCGAGCGCGGCGAGGGCGCCGAGGATGCGGTCGTGCGTGGCTGGCTGACCCGGGCGCTGACCGCGCCGCGCGGGCCGCAATGGTGCTGCGACAAATGTCAGAACATCCAGGCCGAATGGACGCCGATCTGCGACAATTGCGGCGGGTTCGACACGCTGAGCTGGCGCGAGCCGGTGCAGGCTGAGATGCCGCTGCCGCATGGGGCCGAGATGCTGCCGGTGATCGTCGGCAAGCCGCAGCCGCGGCCGGGCGACATCCCCGAGGCCGATCTGGCCGACCCGGCACAGGGTTCTGACGCGAAAGACGAAAATTAGGGCTACACATCGGCGCGCGGGCATGCTAGTTGCGCGCCACCCACCGTGCCGGTGTAGCTCAGCTGGTAGAGCACGTCATTCGTAATGATGGGGTCGGGGGTTCGAGTCCCTTCACCGGCACCACCATCCTTCCCGGGATGGTGGTTTTTTCTTTCCCGCAGACAGGGTTCCCGATTGCCCCTCGGCCGGCGCTTTCGCCTTGAGCCGATCGGTCGATTGGTCGAAGCTGCCGGGATGACCGATGTTTCCTCCCCCTCCGAGACCGCCGCGACGGGCACCGCGCTTGCCCTGATCGAGGCGGCGGTGCGCCTCTTTGGCACCAAGGGCTTTGCCGCCACCACGACGCGCGAGATCGCCGCCGCCGCGGGCACCAATGTCGCCTCGATCGCCTATCATTTCGGCGGCAAGGAGGGGCTGCGGCGGGCCTGCGCGCAGGAATTCGCGCGGCGCATGGGGGCGATGCTGGCGGCCCTGCCGCAGCCCGACCCGTCGAGCCCGGCCGAGGCCGCCGCGGCACTGCGCGCGATGATCCGCCAGATCGCGCCGCAGGTGGTGGCGAACGAGGCCTGGCGGCCGATGATCGCCTTCATGCTGCGCGAGGTGGCCGAGGACGGCGCCGGCGCCCCGGCGATTTACGAGGGGATGATCGCGCCGCAGCACCGCCGCCTGTGCCGGCTCTGGGGGCTCGCCACCGGGCAGGCCCCGGAAAGCGACGCGGTGCGGCTCACGGTCTTCACCCTGATGGGGCAGATGCTCTATTTCCGTCTCGGCGGGCCGATGGTGGCGCGCCGGATGGGCTGGGCCGAGATCGGCCCGGCCGAGGTCGAACAGATCGTGGCGCGGCTGCTGGCCAATGTCGATGCGCTGATGGCGGCTGCGGCCCGGGACGTGCCGTCACCGGCATCGTGATGTGCATCTGCAGAATTTCATCGTAAGATCAAAGCGAATCGAATTATTTCCTGCGGTCGGTTGCTGCCTTTGCGCGGTCGGACGCTGGTTCGGCAGAAGGGAACCGACGATGGCGGGCATTTCCCCTTTCTCGCGAAACCTCCCTGCGACGCGGGGGCAGCGATGAGCGATGCGGTGGTGACGGCGGTGCGCGGCCCGGTGCTTGACCTGCGGGTCGGGGGCGCGCTGCCCGCGATCAATGACATCTTCGAGATCCCCGGCCCCGCCGGCACGGTGGTGGCCGAGGTGCAGGCGCATCTCGACGCCCGGCATGTGCGCGCGATCGCGCTGCAATCGACGCAGGGCGTGGCGCGTGGCAGCGTCGCGCGCATCCCCGGCGGGCCGCTTTCCGTGCCGGTGGGCGAGGCGGTTCTGGGCCGGTTGCTGAACGTGCTGGGCGCGACCGGCGACAATGGCCCGGCGCTGCCCGCGGACGCGCCGCGCGCCCCCATTCACCGCGCCGCGCCGCCGCTTGCCGCACAAAGCGCGCAGACCAAGGTGTTCTCGACCGGGATCAAGGTGCTCGACCTGCTGGCGCCGCTCGCGCAGGGCGGCAAGTCGGCGATGTTCGGCGGGGCGGGGGTGGGCAAGACCGTGCTGGTGATGGAGCTCATCCGCGCCATGGTCTCGGGCTATGACGGGATCTCGGTCTTCGCCGGCGTCGGCGAGCGCTCGCGCGAGGGGCACGAGATGCTGAACGAGATGCGCGATTCCGGCGTGCTCGATCAGACCGTGCTGGTCTATGGCCAGATGAACGAGCCGCCGGGCGCGCGCTGGCGGGTGCCGCTGACCGCGCTGTCGATCGCCGAGCATTTCCGCGATGTCGAGGCGAAGAACGTCCTGCTGCTGATGGACAATGTCTTCCGCTTCGTTCAGGCGGGCTCGGAAGTGTCGGGGCTTCTGGGCCGGATGCCCTCGCGCGTGGGCTATCAGCCGACGCTCGAGACCGAGGTGGCCGATCTGCAGGAACGCATCGCCTCGGTCGGTCGGGCCTCGGTCACCGCGATCGAGGCGGTCTATGTGCCCGCCGACGATTTCACCGACCCGGCCGTGGCCGCGATCTCGGCCCATGTCGACAGCACCGTGGTGCTGTCGCGCGCGCTCGCCTCGGAAGGGATCTATCCGGCGATCGACCCGATCTCGACCACCTCGGTGCTGCTCGATCCGGGGGTGGTGGGGGTCGAACACGCCAGCGTCGCCGGCCGGCTGCGCGAGGTGATCGAGCACTATCAGGAACTGCGCGACGTCATCGCGCTTCTGGGCGTCGAGGAGCTGGGCCGCGAGGAGCGGCTCTTGGTCGGCCGGGCGCGGCGGCTGCAACGCTTCCTGACCCAGCCGTTCTTCGTCGCCTCCGCCTATACCGGGATGGAGGGGCGCTCGGTGCCGATCGCCGAGACGGTGAAGGGCTGCAAGGCGATCCTCGACGGCGCCTGCGACGACTGGGACGAGGGCTCGCTTTACATGATCGGCACGCTCGACGAGGCGCGTTCGCGCGAGGAGGCGCGCCGTGCCAGGGGGAAGGCGGCATGAGCGGGCTGCACCTCACCGTGACCACGCCGCTTGCGGTGGTGCTGGACGAGGGCGCGGTCGCCTCGATCCGGGCCGAGGACGAGAGCGGGGGGTTCGGTCTGATGCCCGGGCACGCCGATCTGCTGACCGTGCTGCGCCCCTCGGTGCTGCACTGGCGGCGGGCGGATGGCACCTGGCATCACGTCGCGCTGCGTGGCGGGGTGATGCGGGTCGCGGGCGATGCCGTGCGCGTCGCCTGCCGCGAGGCGGTGGCGGGTGATGATCTTGACCGGCTCGAGGCGCTGGTGGTCGAACAGGCCGCCGCCCAGGCCGATGCCGCCCGGCGCGCGCGTGGCGAACAGCTGCGCCTGCATACCGCAGCGATCCGCAACCTGATGCGCAAGCTCGGCCCCGGTGGCGGGCCCGAGCCCGAGTTCGACGAGATCGGGGAGGCGTTTCGATGATCGACGATGCAGACCCGAAACTGCGCCGCGCCGTCAACGAGGCGCGTGGCCGGGTCGAGGCCGGCCAGAAGGATCCAGAACCGCCGCTGGCCCGCCGTTTCGGCCAGATCGGCGTGCTGGGCTGGGTGATCGTCGGGCCGACGCTGGCGGGGCTGGGGCTCGGCCATTGGATCGACGGGGCCCTGAACTCCGGCATCACGGTGAGTGCGGCGCTGACCATGCTGGGCGCCGGGCTTGGTCTCTATCTCGCCTTCAGATGGATGCATCAGCAATGAGCCAGAGCGCACAGATCCTTCTTTCGCTTGCGGCGCTGGGGCTGGGCACCGGCGCGGGCTGGCTGCATTTTCGCACGCTGCGCGCGGTGTCCGACCGGCTTCTGTCGGGCGATCTGACCGCCGTCGCGCTGCAGGTCGGCCGCTTTGCGGTGCTCGGCCTCTTCCTCTTCCTGTGCGCCAAGGCGGGCGCGGCGCCGCTTGTCACTGGCGCGGCGGGGGTGCTGATCGGGCGGCGCATCGCGCTGAAACGGATGGAGGCCGCGGCATGATCCAGTCACCGCTGTCCGGCGATATCCTGTTCTCGATCGGCCCGCTTGGCGTCGACAAGGCGGTGGTCACCACCTGGGTGCTGATCGGCGCGCTCGGCTTCGGCTCCTGGGCGGTGACGCGGCGGCTGACCCTGCGC
This sequence comes from Paenirhodobacter sp. YD-8, assembly GCF_056590935.1. NCBI lineage: Bacteria > Pseudomonadati > Pseudomonadota > Alphaproteobacteria > Rhodobacterales > Paenirhodobacter > Paenirhodobacter sp. YD-8. Next base: position 206,848 of record NZ_CM152649.1, read on the forward strand.
CCGGGCAAGGTCCAGGCGGTGGTCGAGCTGGTGGTCACCACGCTTGATGCGCAGATCCGCGCCACCATCGCGGGCGAGCCCGCGCGCTTCCGCCCGCTGATCGGCACGCTTCTGCTCTACATCCTGACCGCGAACTGGTCCTCGCTGATCCCCGGGGTCGAGCCGCCGACGGCGCGGCTGGAAACCGACGCCGCGCTCGCCGTGATCGTCTTCGTCGCGACCATCGCTTACGGCATCCGCGCGCAGGGCCTTGGCGGCTATCTGGCCAGTTTTGCGCGGCCAAGCTGGGTGATGGTCCCGCTCAATCTGGTCGAGCAGGTGACCCGCAACTTCTCGCTGATGGTGCGCCTCTTCGGCAATGTGATGAGTGGCGTCTTCGTCATCGGCATCGTGCTGACGCTCGCCGGTCTTCTGGTGCCGATCCCGCTGATGGCGCTCGATCTGCTGACCGGCGCCGTGCAGGCCTACATCTTCGCCATCCTCGCCCTCGTCTTCATCGGCTCTGCCGTCGAGGGCGAAGGCAGCAGGAATCCTCCCCCGAAACAGGAGAAAGACGCATGAACTGGGTCGAAATCGTCAGTATTCTCGGCGCGGCGCTTGCCGTGTCCTTCGGCGCGATCGGGCCGGCACTGGGCGAGGGGCGCGCCGTCGCTGCCGCGATGGAGGCGATCGCGCGTCAGCCCGAGGCGGCGGGCACGATCTCGCGCACGCTCTTCGTCGGCCTCGCGATGATCGAGACGATGGCGATCTATTGCCTCGTCATCGCGCTGCTTCTGCTCTTCGCCAACCCCTTCGTTCACTGACATGAGCTTCGACTGGGTCACATTCGGCTTCCAGCTGGTGAACGTTCTGGTTCTGCTGGCGATCTTGCAGCATTTCCTGTTCCGCCCGGTGGCCGAGATCATCGCCAAGCGTCAGGCGGAAACGCAGGAGGCGCTGCGCCGTGCCGAGGCGGCCGAGCAGGATGCCGAGGCGGCCGAGCGCGCCGCCGAAGAGGCCCGCCATCAGACCGAGGCCGCGCGCCATGACGTGCTGACCGCGGCCCAGGACGAGGCCGAGACGCAGCGCAAGGCGATCCTCGACGCGGCGCGGGCCGAGGCGGCGTCGCTGGTGCAAAAGGCCACGGCGCAGGCGCAGGCGACGGTCTCCGGCGCGGCGGCCGAGACGCTGACCCGCGCGCGTGATCTGGCCGAGGTGATCGCGCGGCGCGCGCTGTCCGCGCAGCCTGACGGCGCGGGCTATGCCACGCGGCTGGCGCAGGCGCTGACGGCTCTGCCCGATGACCAGCGCGCGGCGATCCTGTCGGGGGCGAACCTGCGGCTCGCGGCCCCGGCACCACTGAGCGCCGCCGATCAGGCCGCGGCACTGGCGGCACTCGGCCTTGAAAACATCGGTTTCGAGCAGGATCAGAGCCTGATTGCCGGGCTCGAGCTGCGCTCGGACACCGGCCTTGTGCACAACTCGCTGGCGCATGATCTCGACCGGATCGCGCAGGCCCTGACGGCGGAGGCGGCGGCATGAGCGACGCCCCCCTCGACGGGCTGAAGGCGAAGGTGGCCACGGCCGCGCTTGGTCCCGAGGCCGAGGAGATCGGCACCGTCACCCATCTCGCCGACGGTCTGGCCGATATCTCGGGCCTGCCCGACGCGCAATTCGGCGAGATCCTGGTCTTCGACACCGGCGCACGCGGCTTCGTGCAGATGCTCGACACCGACAGCGTCAAGGCGGCCTTCCTCGACCCGATGACCGGGGTCGAGGCGGGATCGGTGGTGCGCCGCACCGGACAGCTTCTGTCGGTGCCGGTGGGCAAGGGGCTGCTCGGCCGGGTCGTCGATCCGCTCGGCCGGCCGCTCGACGGGCTCGGACCGATCGTGGCCGAGGCGATGATGGAGACCGAACGCCCCGCCCCCGAGATCATCGAGCGCGATTTCGTCGCCGAGCCGGTCGAGACCGGGATCCTGGTCGTCGACGCGCTCTTCGCCGTGGGGCGCGGCCAGCGCGAACTCATCATCGGCGAGCGGCAGACCGGCAAGACCTCGATCGCCATCGACGCCATCGTGAACCAGAAACGTTCCGACATCATCTCGGTCTATGTCGCGATCGGGCAGCGCAGCACCGCGGTGCGCCGGGTGATCGAGGCGGTGCGCGAGAAGGGCGCCTTCGAGCGCACGATCTTCGTCGTCGCCCCCGCCACGGCCGAGCCCGGGCTGCGCTGGCTTGCACCCTTTGCAGCGACGACGATGGCGGAATGGGTGCGCGACAGCGGCGGGCATGCGCTGATCGTCTATGACGACCTGACGAAACACGCCGCCGTGCACCGCGAGCTGGCGCTGCTGTCGCGCCAGCCGCCGGGGCGCGAGGCCTATCCGGGTGACATCTTCTACCTGCATTCGCGGCTCCTCGAACGGTCGGCGAAGCTGTCGAAGGAGAAGGGATCGGGCTCGCTCACCGCGCTGCCGATCGCCGAGATCGAGGCCGGGAACCTGTCCGCCTATATCCCGACCAACCTGATCTCGATCGCCGACGGGCAGATCGTCACCTCGGCGGCGCTGTTTGCCGGCAACCAGCGGCCGGCGGTCGATATCGGCCTGTCGGTCAGCCGGGTCGGGGGCAAGGCGCAATGGGGGGCGCTGAAGGCCGTTTCGGGCCGGGTTCGGCTCGATTACGCGCAATATCTGGAAATGAAGATGTTCTCGCGCTTTGGCGGGTTTGGCGATGCGGCGATGAAGGCGCGGCTGGCGCGGGGCGAGCGGATCGGCGCGCTGCTGACCCAGCCCCGGTTCGAGCCGCTGTCGACGCCCGCGCAGGTGGCGTTGCTCGCCGCGCTGGACGCGGGGGGGCTCGACACGATCGAGCCCGGCCAGATCGCCGCGGTGAAACAGGCGCTCGAGCCGCTGATCGCAGCCGAGCCGAAGTTGGCCGCCTTCCGCGAGAGCCCGGCGAAGCTGAGCGACGAGTTGCGCGCGGTGCTGGTCGCCTGCGTGAAATCGGCGGTCGGGCGGATCACCGGGGGGGCGACGTGAGCCGGCCCGAGGAGATCCGCGACCGGCTGGCGAATGTTCACCAGATCGGCTCGATCATCTCCACGCTGCGCGCGATTGCCGCCGCGCATCAGGCCGAGGCGAAGGCGCATCTGCAGGCGATCCGCGCGCAGGAGGCGGCCGTGGCCGAGGCGCTGTCGGTGGCGCTGGCACTTGGCGGGCCGAATGGCGCCGGCGCTCCGGCGCCGGGCATCACGATTGTCATCGGCGCAGCGCAGGGGTTTTCGGGCACCTATGGCGAGCGCATGGCCGAAGCCGCGCAGGCCGCCGTGCGGGCGGGCGACCGGCTGATGGTGGTGGGCAGCCGCACCCTTGGGGCGCTCGCCGATCAGGGGCTTGCGCCGGACTGGAGCGCCGAGATGGCGCCGCATGCGCCCGAGGTGCCGCCGCTGGCGATCCGCATGGCCGACGCGCTGTTCGAGCGGCTGGCAGAGGCGCCCGAGGCCTCGGTGCGGATGATCCACGCCGACCCCGACGACATCGCCGCCGGGCCGCGGAGCCGCAGCCTGTTTCCCTTCGACACCAGCCGCTTTCCGCCCGACGCCCGGCCCGCGCCGATGCTGAACCTGCCGGCACAGAGCCTGATTGCGTCGCTGATCGAGGAATATGTCTTCACCGAGATCTGCGAGGGGCTGATGCTGGGCTTTGCCGCCGAGAATGCCGCCCGGGCCGAGGCGATGGGGCGCGCGCAGACCGCGGTGAAGCGCATCGCGGGCGACCTGCGGCAGGAGTTCCAGCGGTCGCGGCAAGAGCAGATGACGACCGAGATCGTCGAGCTGGCCACCGCGGCCGAGGCGGTGGGCCAGGCCTGACATGGAAAGGGCCGCCCCGGGGCGGCCCTTTCGGCGTCGTTTCCCGTCCGGTCAGACCGGCGGCTGACCGCGCAGCGCGCGCGCCAGCATGGCGACGACGAAGAGGATCAGGAAGATCACGAACAGGATCTGCGCGATCCCGGCGGAGGCGCCGGCGATGCCGCCGAAACCGAGCGCCGCGGCAATCAGCGCGATGATCAGGAAGGTCAGTGCCCAGCCAAGCATGGTGTCTCTCCTTGTGAATGGGGGATGCGGGCTGTCCCTGCATCTCATGCCATTCCAACGTCCGGCGCCCGATGGGGTTCCGGTTTGGCGCGCGCGGAAATTTTTCGTCCCGGCGGGAACCCGAACGGCAAAGCCTGCGTTTCCCCCGCGGATTGCAGGCGAGGACATCGGCGATGGGCGGCAACATCATGCATCTGAACGGGGTCTGGGGGCTGGTGATCCTGGCGCTCGATCTCTGGGCGCTGGTCTCGATCGTCACCTCCGGCCGCAGCACCGGGTCCAAGGTTCTCTGGGCGCTTCTGGTGATCCTGCTGCCGGTTCTGGGCTTTCTCGTCTGGCTCGTGGCGGGGCCGCGCGCCTCGTCTCGAAACGGTTGATCCGCCGCGTTTTCCCTTCCCTCACCTGGCCCCGCCTCTTCGGATGCGGGGCCTTTTTCTGTGCGCTCAGCCGGGCAGACGGTTGCAGGTCAGCAGCACGCGGGCGCCGCTGACGCCGCTGCGGGCATTCTCCTGCGCCAGTTCACGCCAGGCCGAAACCGCCCGCACAGGGTCGAAAAAGCCTTCGCCCGCCACCTCGGGCAGCCAGTGCCGCATCAGCGCGCTGCGCAGCGCGCCGATGTCGTCGCCACGGCGCAGATAGAGCCCGGCATGGGTTTCGGCGCGCAGCGCGCGGCGGCTCAGATCGGCCGAGCCGGCGATCGCCGCCTCCTCGTCAAACAGGGTGACATTGGCGCAGCCCCCGGGCGCAAGGCCCAGAAACAGCCGGGCGCCGAAGGCCCGCGTCACGAGTGAGAGCGCCTGTCGCTGGCGCAGCCGGTCGAACCAGTTGCGGTCCGCGGGTTCGGTCGCGGGCAGGATCAGGATCAGGCCCAGCTGTGGTGCCGCCGCCGCGCGCTGCGCGAAATGGCGGGCCAGGCCGAGGCAGTCGAAGTTCTGGGTCTCGACATAGACCAGCCGCTGCGCCCGGCGCAGCAGCATGTGATGCGCGGTCTCGAATTCGGTCGCGAGCTGGCGCGGCACGAAAAGCCCCGCAAGCCCGGGCCGCGGGCAGGAGAGCGTGCGCAGCAGCCGTTGCGCAGGCGGCGGCGGGCGCGTGCCCGCGGTGAAGGCCGCGAAGCCGTCGAGATGGCGGCGGGCCTCGGCCACCACCGGGCCCTCGGCCTGCAGGAACAGGCTGCGCCCGGTGGTGGCCGTGCCCGCAGGGGTGCCCGACAGGAACAGCCGCCGGTCGTCGATCAGCGCGAGGGATTGCCGATGGCCGCGCGGGAACAGCGCGAAGGGCAGCAGGGGCGACCGGCGCGCCGCGGGATGTGCGACGCGCGTCACCGTCAGCCGGCCGGCCATGCCGCTTGCCTCGGCCGCCTGCGCGATCGCGGCCAGGGCGTCGGCGTCTGCTGCGCCCTCGGTCGCGTCGAGCGCGATCGACACGGTGACGCCCCGGCGCAGCAGGTGATGCAGCAGATCCGCCCAGGAGGGGCCGAAGCGCCGCGCCCGGGCCGAGATCAGCGGCCGGGTCGGATCGAAGCGCTGAAAGCTTGCGTCGAGGCTGTGGCGGGCATCCAGCACCGCGGCCTCGAAGGCGATGCGCGCCTTCGAGCCGTCAAGCTCCCAACCGATCCGCCCGCGGGCGTTGATGCCTGCCTGTCTGAGCCGTTCCATGGTCCTTCCTGCTGCGCCTCCCCGGCCGTCTTTCCGGATGAACGAGGATCGCCCCGTCCGGTTCCCGGAAAAATCAGCCCCGCGCCCCCTCCTCGTGTCGCAGCTCGGCCTCGTCGAGCGGGCGCAGCTCGAAGCGCACCGTCAGCGCATAGCTTCCGGGCGGCGCGTCGATCTCCATCTGCCCGCCCAGCTGCTGCACGAAGGCGCCGACCAGCTGCGAGCCAAGCCCCGTGCCCTCGGCCGCTTCGGGCGGCGCCTGATGCGCGGCCTCGGTCGCCACGGTGTTGCGCACGACGAGCAGGGCGCGTCCCGCTTCGGGCGTGACCAGCGTCACGCTCAGCTGCGGCGTGCCGGCATCGGCCGAGGCGTATTTCATCGCATTCGTCATCGCCTCGGTCACCAGCAGCGACAGCGGCACCGCCTGATCGGGGGTCAGGCGGATCGGCGCGATCTCGGTCGTCACCTCGATGCGGCGGCCCGGCCCGGTGGCAAGGCGGGTGATCTGGCGCACGATGTCGGGGATCAGCTCGTTCGCGCTGATGTCCGACAGGCCCGAGGTCTGGTAAAGCCCGCGGTGGATGGTGGCGAGGCTGATCACCCGTTCCTGCAGCGAGCGCATCATCCCCTTCGCCTCGGGCGAGCGGGCCTTGCGCATCTGCATGTTGATGATCGAGGCGATGAGCTGCAGGTTGTTCTTCACCCGGTGGTGCACCTCGCGCAGCAGCACCTCCTTGTGGTGGATCATGTCCTCGAGCTCGGCTTCGTCATGCAGGATCGTCTCGGTCATCTTCTCGTAATTCTCGGCGAGATCGCGGATCTCCTGCGGCGCCCCCTCGACCTCCAGATCGCCGACGATGCGGTTGCCCGAGGCAAAGCTGGCAAGCGCCCGCGACAGTCTCTGCACATGCCCGATCACCAGCTTCTGCATCGCGAAATAGGCGACGAAAAGCGAGGCCGCCCACATCAGCGCCGGAAACAGCACCGGCGGGAAACGGGTGACGGGGCCGAAGCCGAAGGCCTCGTCCGCGGGCCAGGAGCCAAGCGCATAGAGCAGGTCGGGCACCAGCTCGACCACGGAATAGACCCGGGTGTTGCCGCGCCGCGACTCGGCGGTGAAGGTGGTCGCGCGGTCGCGCGCCAGTTGCTGCAGCGAATGATCGACGGGCAGGCGGCTTGGCGCATCCTCGACCCCGCCCGAGGAGGTCAGGATATTGCCATCGGCATCGAAGGTCATGATCACCAGCGGCCGCTCGTCGGATGGCGCCTGCGCGTCTTCGGCCCGGGCGAGTTCCGAATGCGGCAGCGACAGCGAGATCACGCCAAGCCGGTTGCCGGCGTCGTCGGTGACCGGGTGGGCAATGCCGAGGATCGAGGCTTTCGAGATCGGCCCTGCCGGATTCACCGCAAAGGAGGGCCCTTCGGCCGCGAGCATCCGCTCGAACAGCGGGTTGCCGGAAAAGTCATAACCCCGCCCGGTCGAGGCACAGGTCATCTGGCCGTCGCGCGGGATGAAGGCGGCGAGCGAGATGTGCCCGTCGGAGGCAGCCACCCGGCGCATCAGTGCCGAGCAGGCGATGGGGTCGCCGATCAGCGGCCGCACCGCGTCGCTCAGCAGCCGCGCCTCGGCTTGCGCCTGCTGGATCAGCCGGGTCTCGCCCGAGACCGCGCGCAGCGTCTCGCCCATCAGCGCCGCCTCCGAGCGGGCGCGGGTCTCGCGCATCGTCGACAGGGATTGCACGATCGCGATCAGCAGCAGCGGGAACAGCGCAACCGCCAGCAGGAAGGCAAGCCGCACCCCCAGCCTGCCGAAGGGATGGCTGCGCGCCGTGTCGCCGGCTTCGGTGCTCATGCAGCCGCGATCCCCGATTGACCGAGAACGCCAAGTGCGGCCTTGTCGGCATCGACCAGCAGATCCTCGCCGTCCTCGAGATGCAACAGCTCGGCCAGGCGGGCGCGGGCGCGGTTTGCCCGGCTTTTGACCGTGCCGACCGCGACGCCCATCATCTGCGCCGCCTCTTCATAGGCGAAGCCCGAGGCGCCGACGAGCACCAGAACCTCGCGGTGTTCGGGCGACAGCTGGTCGAAGGCCTGCAGGAAGTCGTTCATCGCCAGCCGCCCGTCATGCGCGGGTTTCTCGCACAGGCTGGCGGCGTGGATGCCGTCGGGGTCGGGCAGCTCGCGCTTGCGCTTGCGCTGGTCGGAATAGAAGGTGTTGCGCAGGATGGTGAAGAGCCAGGCGCGCAGGTTCGTGCCGGCCTGGAACTTGTCGATATTGCTCCAGGCCTTGACGATCGTGTCCTGCACGAGGTCGTCGGCACTGGCGGAATTGCGGGTCAGCGACATCGCGAAGGCGCGCAGCGCCGGCAGATGCCCGGGCAGCTCGTCGCGCGGATCGGTCAGGGTGTCGGAGGGCGCCGTCATTTGCCGCCCTCCTTTTCTCTGAGTTGTGCCAGCAGGATCTTGAACCGATCGGGAACCTCTTCCTTCAGCGTGTCCTCATAGACCCGCTTCAGGTTTTCGTTGATCTGCTCCCGGATGCTGGCTTTCGACGTATCGTCAGCCATGTCTTTGTACATTTTCCTCGGATCCCCGTAACTTCTCATGGAACCAAACGCGGGGCCAGACGTTTGGTTCCCGAAAAAACGAAAAGAGGGAGCTTTTCATGTCCACCGATCTCGCAGGGTCCATTGGCGCGAACCTGCCCTACCTGCGCCGCTATGCGCGGGCCCTGACGGGCAGTCAGGACTCGGGCGACCGCTTCGCCGCCGCGACGCTCGAGGCGATTCTGGCCGATCCGACGCCCTTCGACGGCGCGGGCGATCCCAAGGTGGCGCTGTTCCACGCCTTCCACCTGGTCTGGGCCTCGGCCGGGGCGCCCTTGGGCGAGCCCGACACGCGGCTCTCGGCGCGGGCGCAGGACCACATGGCGACGCTGACACCGAACACCCGCGAGGCGCTGCTCTTGAACACGATCGAGGGCTTCCGCGTCGAGGAGATCGGCGCGATCATGCAGATCGGCGCCGAGGAGGCGGCCGGACTGATCGATATCGCGCTGCGCGAGATGGAGGCCTCGGTTGCCGGCAAGGTGATGATCATCGAGGACGAGGCGATCATCGCGATGGATATCCAGAGCATCGTCGAGGAGATGGGCCACCGCGTCACCGGCATCGCCGCCACCCGCAGCACCGCCGTGGCGCTGGCCGCGCGCGAAAAGCCCGACCTGATCCTTGCCGACATCCAGCTGGCCGACAATTCCTCGGGGATCGACGCGGTGAACGACATCCTCGAGCAGTTCGACGAGCTGCCCGTCGTCTTCATCACCGCCTTCCCCGAGCGGCTGCTGACCGGCGAACGCCCCGAACCCGCCTTCCTGATCACCAAGCCCTATACCGAGACGCAGGTGCGCTCGGCGGTCAGCCAGGCGATGTTCTTCTCCTCGACCGAGACCCTCGTCGCCTGAGGACCGGTTGGAATGACGCAGGGCCCCGGCATCATGTCGGGGCCTTTCTCATGCGGATTTCCGCCGGAACAGGGTCTGTTGACGCGATCGTGCCGGAACCGGGGCCGTCGCTCGCTGGTTTCCCTTCCATCAGCGGACGACGTCCGCCCATGAAGGAGAGAGACCCATGATCCGCAAGATCCTGATGACCACGACCGCGACGCTGCTTCTGGCTGGTGGGGCGTTCGCCCAGCCGACCCCGGTGCAGGAGATCGACGTGAACGCCGATCTGACCGCGATCAAGAACCCCGCCGCCGCGGCCTATTTCGCCAAGCTGCCCGACGATCTTCAGGCGCGCATCGCCGCCGATCTCGCGCCTGACCGGCTGGTGACCGAAGGCGGCTCGAAGATCACCGTCGACATCGACGCGCTGGCGCTTGCCAGCAGCTGGGCCGCGCTGAACGACCTGTCGCAGTCGACGCTGACCGGCACGGTGAGCGTGACCTCCGACGTCGACAACTCGAACTTCGACAATTACACGCTGACCGTCGCCTATCCGGACGTGATCGCCTTCCTGCCCGAGGGGGCGGACGTGACCAGCCTGACGAAGGACAGCCCGATCTACTACCAAGCGATGGTCAACGCCTTTGCCGACCATGTGGTGAAATCGCTGAAATAAGCCGGCACAGAGCCTTTTTCACGCCCCGGGGCCCTTGGCCTCGGGGCGTTGTCGTGCCCCGCTCAGCGCACCAGAAGCACCGGCACCTTGCACGAGCGGATCATCGCCGTGGTGGTCGAGCCGATGATCAGCGAGCGGATGCGCGAATGGCCATAGGCGCCCATCACCAGCATGTCGAAACCGGCGCTGTCGACCAGATTGCCAAGTGCCACATCGGGAACGCCGCCCACCGTCAGCGTCTCGGTCGCGATGCCGCCGGCCCGCAGCAGCGCCGCCGCATCGGCCAGCCGGCGCTCGGTCTCGGCGGTTTTCACGCCGACCGCGACGACGGTGATCTGCAGATCGGGGAACAGCGGCGAGCGCGCGATATAGTCGATTGCCTTCAGCGACGAGGCGCCGCCGTCATGCGCCACCAGCACCTTCTTAATCGGCCGGAAGGCACGCGAGGCGACCAGAACCGGATGCTGTGCCGAGCGCACGATCCGTTCGAGATTCGAGCCGAGGTGTTCGATGGCGAAATCGGCCGCCTCGCCGCGCTTGCCGATCAGCACCATCTCGGCGCCCATCTCGTGCCGCGCGAGCGTGTCGAGCAGATCGCCATGCACAAGCTCGCTCGAAACCGCCTGCACGCCGCCCTTGGTCAGCATGTGGCGCGCATCCTCGAGGATGGCGATGCCGCGATGGGTGACAAGGCGGGCGCGCTGTTCATCGACCGCGGCAAGCTCGGCCTGCAGCGCCGACCGCGTGCCCAGCCCCTCCGAGGGGGCAGCGGAGCCGCGCCGACCCAGAACGTGCAAAAGCTCGACCGAGGTGCCCATGCGTTTGGCCACCCAGGCCGCGTGATCGCACACGCTGGCCGAATAGATCGAGCCGTCGACGAAGGCGATGATCCGTTTGCTCATGACAACCTCGAAGCGCCAGAGGAACCTTTCGATATCGCTAGCCTTTTCGAAGCCGGACGGAAAGGGCCTTGCAGTCGCAGTTGCGTGTGCCGGCATGGTTGCGCCGGTCGCCGCCTTGGGGGAAGGTGGCGAAAAAGGGTTTTCGCGTGCGCGGCATCTGGACATTTCTTCTGGCGCTGGCCGGTCGGCTGGCCGACACCAAGATCACGCTGATCGCGGCGGGCGTCGCCTTCTACGCGATGCTGGCGGTGTTTCCCGGCATCTCGGCGACGATCGCGGTCTGGAGCGCCTTTTCCGATCCGATGGTGATCGAATCCTATCTGCAGGTGGCCGATGATTTCATTCCGCCCGAGGCCTACGAGATCCTGAACACGCAGATTCTGGCGCTGCTGAACGGGCCGCGCGACAGCATCGGGCTGTCGACGCTGATCTCGGTCGCCGTCGCGCTGTGGTCGGCGCGGGCGGGCGTCGGCGCGCTGATCGAGGGGCTGAACGTGATCCACGGCACGCATTCACGCACCACGCTGCTCAGCTATCTCTTCGGCTATGTGATGACGCTGGCGCTGGTGGGGGTGATGCTTGCCGCGCTGGCGACGATCGTCGTGGTGCCGATCGCGGTGAACTTCCTGCCGTTTCACGCGCTCACGGGCTGGCTGCTGTCGGGGCTGCCCTGGGGCGGGATGCTGCTTCTGATGCTGACCGCGCTTGGCATCCTCTACCGCTACGGGCCGAACACCCGCGGCGGGCGTGACCCGATCCTGACCTTCGGCGCGATCCTCGCCGCGCTGGTCTGGGCCGGGGCCTCGCTGGCGCTGACCTATTATCTTGCGAACTTCGGCAGCTACAACAAGATCTATGGCTCGATCGGCGCGGTGATCGCGCTGATGATGTGGCTCTATCTCAGCGTGTTTTCGGTTCTGCTGGGGGCGGCCCTGAACGCGGAACTGGCCGCGTGCAGGGCGCGCCGTGCCCTTCAGAAGAACGCCTGAAGCCCGGTGATCGCGCGGCCGAGGATCAGCGCATGCACGTCATGCGTGCCCTCGTAGGTGTTCACCGTCTCAAGGTTCACCATGTGGCGGATCACCTGGAACTCGCCCGAGATGCCGTTGCCGCCGTGCATGTCACGCGCCAGCCGCGCCGCATCCAGCGCCTTGCCGCAGTTGTTGCGCTTGATGATCGAGATCATCTCGGGCGCGGCATTCGCCTCGTCCATCAGCCGGCCGACGCGCAGGCAGCCCTGCAGGCCGAGGCTGATCTCGGTCAGCATGTTGGCGAGCTTGAGCTGATACAGCTGGGTCTGTGCCAGCGGCTTGTTGAACTGCTTGCGATCAAGCCCGTATTGCCGCGCGGCATGCAGGCAGAACTCGGCGGCGCCCATCACGCCCCAGGCGATGCCATAGCGGGCGCGGTTGAGGCAGCCGAACGGGCCCTTCAGCCCCTCGACGCCGGGCAGCAGCGCGTCTTCGCCGACCTCGACATTGTCCATCACGATCTCGCCGGTGATCGAGGCGCGCAGGCTGAGCTTCTTGCCGATCTTCGGCGCGCTCAGACCCTTCATCCCCTTCTCGAGGACGAAGCCGCGGATCTTGCCGCCATGCGCCTCGGACTTCGCCCAGACGACGAAGACATCGGCGATCGGGCTGTTCGAGATCCACATCTTCGAGCCGTTCAGCACATAGCCGCCGGCGGTCTTCTTCGCCACGGTCTTCATCGAGGACGGGTCCGAGCCCGCGTCCGGCTCGGTCAGGCCGAAGCAGCCGATATATTCGCCCGAGGCGAGCTTCGGCAGGTATTTCATCCGCTGCTCTTCCGAGCCGTAGGCATAGATCGGGTACATCACCAGCGAGCTTTGCACCGACATCATCGAGCGATAGCCCGAATCGACCCGCTCGATCTCGCGGGCCACAAGGCCATAGGCCACATAGGAGGCGCCGATGCCGCCGTATTCCTCGGGCACGGTCACGCCCAGAAGGCCCATCTCGCCCATCTCGCGGAAGATCGCCGGATCGGTCTTCTCATTCTCGAAGGCCTCGATGGCGCGCGGCTGCAGCTTTTCCTGCGCATAGGCGCGGGCCGCGTCGCGCAGCATCCGTTCTTCTTCGGTCAGCTGCAGATCCAGGCGGAAAGGGTCTTCCCAGTTGAAGCTGGAGAGGTCAGGGGCGTCTTTCGGCTTCAGGGCCATCGGGGTCCTCCATGTGTTTCATGCTTTATGGGCCTGTTTCCTGCGTGTTTCTACCGCTATTCTGGCGGCAGATCATGCACGGAGCACATACATGAGCCTGCCGCGCCGCTATATCCCCTCGGTCTCGCTGCTGTCTGCCTTCGAGGCGGTGTGCCGGCTTGGCTCGACCGCCGCCGCGGCGCGCGAGCTGAACCTGACGCAAGGCGCGGTCAGTCGGCTGGTGCAGAACCTCGAAGGACAGCTCGGCGTCACGCTGTTTCGCCGCGAGGGGCGGCGGTTGCAGCCGACAGAGCCCGCGCTCGCCTATGCGCGCGACGTGCGCAAGGCGCTCGAGCTGATCGCGCGGGCCTCGCTCGGGCTGCGGGCGAACCCGGGGGGCGGGGTGCTGAACCTCGCGATCCTGCCCACCTTCGGCACGCGCTGGCTGGCGCCGCGGCTTGGCGCCTTTCTGGCCGCCAATCCGGGGATCACGCTCAATCTCGGCACCCGGATGCGGCCCTTCGATTTCGCCTCGGAAACCTTCGATGCGGCCATTCATTTCGGCGTGCGGCCCTGGCCCGGGGCCGAGCATCTGACGCTCTTCGAGGAGCGGATCGTCGCCGCCTGCTCGCCCGAATTTGCCCGCCAGCATCCGATGACGGTGCCGGCGGATCTAGAAAAACAGTCCCTGTTGCAGCTGGAATCGCGGCCGAATGCCTGGAACGCCTGGTTCGCGCATCACGGGCTCGAGGCGCCGCACACGCAGGGCATCATGTTCGACCAGTTCGCGCCGATGACCCAGGCCGCGGTGCATGGCGTCGGCATCGCGCTCTTGCCCGAGTTCCTGGCCCGCACCGAGATCGACGAGGGGCGGCTGGTGCGCACCCCCGGCGACGTGGTCGCGGGGGTGGGCACCTATTCGCTGGTCTGGCCGGCCGATGTCGCGCCCTCGCCGCCGCTGATCGCCTTTCGCGACTGGATCGCCTCGGTCGCGGCTCAGTAGTCCTTTTCGAAGTAGAGGCCGAGCGCGCTATCGCCGGTCGAATCGACGCTGCCGCGCGCCGTCAGATGCGAGGTCAGGTCGAGGTTCAGGTTGATCGCGGTCGAGCCCGAGCTTTCCACCTCGACGTCGGTATAGATGTTCTCGGACAGGTATTTGCCGGCGCGCAGCGTGGCATTGCCCGAGGCATCCGTGCCGATGTCGAGGTCATCGAGGCCGAAGCCCTGGCGCAGCTTGGCCACGATCCCCTCGCCGCCCTTGCCGGCGAGCGAGGCGACGGCCGAGGCGAGCTGCGCCGCCTGAAGCGGCGACAGGTTGGTCAGGCCGCGGTTGAACAGCAGCCGCGCCAGCACCTCTTCCTCGGGCAGTTCCGGCGAGGAGGAGATCTTCAGCTCGGGCGCCGAGGCTTCGCCTTCAAGCGTCAGGGTGATGGTGTAGCCGTCCTGCTCGGTCACCGCGCTGAACAGGATCCAGGGCACCAGCGCCCCCTGCATCGCGACCTGTCCCTCGCTCAGCGTGAAGCGCTTCGCCAGCACGTCGAGCCGGCCGCGGATCAGGCTGAACTGACCCACCGGCACGATGTTCGCCGTGGTGCCGGTCAGCCGCAGCGCCCCGCCCAGCTCGGCGTCAAGGCCGCGGCCGCGCACGAAGATCTGCTTCGGCGCCGAGATCGTGATGTCGAGCGCATAGGGTCTGCTGCTGCCCGAACCGCCCGCGCTGTCCTGCTGCAGCAGGCCCGCGCGGGCACGGGTGGTGCGGGTGGCGGCGGATTCGTGCAGGTGGGTGATGTCGGGGATCGCGGCCGCGCCGCCAAGCCCGGTTGAGGGCACGCGCAACTCGGTCTCGGCCAGCGTCAGCGCGCCCGAGATCTTTGCGCCGCCCGCCATCGGTCCGGCGATGCGCAGCGCTCCCGAAACGCGGGTGTCATACAGCTCGGGGTCGCGCAGATGCGCGCCGTTCAGCGTCAGCGCAAGGTCGGCCGCATAGGGCGCCGACAGCGTCACCGGCCCCTTCAGCGCGACGGTGCCGCCGCCCTTCAGCGCGCCGTCGAGCGCGAGCTGCACCCGCCCGCCCGACAGATCGGCACGCAGCCCGATGTTTTGCAGAACCAGACCGAAGGTCGGCGCGGTCAGCCGCAGATCGGTGCCGCTGATCCGGCCCGACAGCGCCTGCAGCCCGGGTGCCCCCTTCATCTGCAGATCGAAGCGCAGCGGCCCCTGCACCGAGCGCGGCGAGAGGAAGGTGTTCGCCAGCGCGGTCTCGGTGGTGCCGGCGATCTTCAGGTCGGTGCTGGCGAAATCGGCCGCGACCGAGCCGGTGACGGCGGCCTGGGTGCCGCCCGGGCCGGTGCCCTTGAGGTCGACGCCATAACCCTTGCCGGTGTCGGTGACGGTGCCCGCAAGGGTGACCGGCCCGGCAAAGCCCGGCGCCAGCAGCGCCGCATTCGCGAGCCGCGCCGAAAGTGCGATGCGTTGCCCCGCGCCCTCGGCCGTGCCGCTCGCCTTTGCCGTCAGCTGCGGCGCGGCGAGGTCGAGGCTCTTCAGCAGCGTGCGTCCGTCCTTCTGGTCGATCAGCAGCGAGATGCGGCTCTCGCCCGCCAGAATCCGGTCGATTTCGGCCCGGCCGGAGGCCAGGTTCTTCGCCACTGCCTCGGCGCTGATCTCGCGCGCGCCCTCGACGTCCGAGACCCGTGCCGTGGCGTTCAGCGCGCCGCGATAGCCGCGGCCCAGCACCGAGAGATCGGGCAGGGTGATCTTCGCGGTCAGGTCGTTCTTGCCGGTCGAGAGCCTGCCCGAGGCGGTGGCATCAAGGCTGCCGGCACTGGCGTGGAAGCTGCGCAGCAAGAGCCCGGTCTCGTCGCGCTTGGCCGAGGCCTCGATCACCGAGGTGCCGGCGAGCAGCGCATCCGCCTCGGCGACGCCGGTCTTGATGTCCTGGGCGGTCAGGGTCGTCTCGAGGTCGAAGGCGCCGGTGAGCAGGGTCATGCTGCCCTTCACCTTGCCCTCGGCCGCGCCCGACAGCGGCTGGCCGGCCAGCGCGGCAAAGTTCGACAGTGCCGCGGCGCGGGCGTCGAGATCGGCGGTCACGTCCACACCGCCCGACAGGTTGTCGAGGGTGAGAAGGCCCGAGAGCGACAGGTCGCGGCCGATCAGCTTCAGCGCCGGCAGGCGCAGCGGCTTGCCCTGCTGCCAGAAGAACACGGTGCGGCCGGTGACGAAGGGGCCGATCGCCGAGGCGAGCGCCGGGTCCGTCATCTCGATGCCGTTCGCGGTGAAGGTCAGCGTGCCGCCGGCGGTCGGGGTGCCGCTCGCCGTGCCGATCCGGCCCGATCCGGCAAGGCGCAGGCTTTGCACCCTGGCCGTCGGCTGTTCCAGCGCGTCGAGCCGGGCGTCGAGTGTCCAGCCATCCGCGGTGGCGCTGTCATAGGCGAGCGAGACGGTGCCCTTCTGGACCATCGTCTGCCCGCCCGACACCGGCAGCAGCACCGGCGCGCCCGAGGCAAGGCCAAGCTTCGCCGTCAGGTCGAAACGCGAGGGCAGACCCGAGGGCAGCAGGTCAAGCTGCCCCGAGAGGTCAAGTGCGTCGCTCTTGACGCTCAGGCTCGTCAGGCTGAGAGCGCCGCTGGGAGCCCGCTCGCCCGCGACCGAGATCGCGCTCTGGGTGCCGAAGAAGTCGTGGTATTCGGGCGGCAAAAGCGGCGTGATGTCGCCGCCCAGAAGCGCGCGGAAGCCCTGCACCGGGGTGCTGCCCGCGGGCGCGCCCTTCGGCACGGCAGAGGTCAGCGTCACCTTGCCGGTCAGCCGCGGCGCGCCCTCGGTGCTGAGCACGGTATCGGCGGTGAAATCGTCAAGCGTGCCCGAGCCCGCAACGGCCAGCGTCAGCGCCGGCGTGCCGGGCAGGCCTGCCAGTTTCGACACGATCCCGTCCTTGCCCTCGTCGACCAGCAGGTCGAGAGAGAGCGCCCGGCTGGCATTGGCATAGCTGCCGTTGAACGAGACCTTGCCCTTCGGCCCGCCGCTGCGGGTGACGTCGAGCTTCGCGCTGCCCTCGCCGCCCGAGAGCGACATCGCGCCGTTCACCGCAAGCGTGACCTCCTCGCCCAGAACCGGGGCGCCGAGCACCACCTTTTGCGCCTTGAGCGCGCCGATCTCGACCGAGACGGGCAGCTCGGGCAGCGAGAAGGGCTTGGCCTCGGGGCTTGGGGCGCTGCTCGCGGCGGCGACCGGCAGGCGGGGCAGGTCGATCTCGTCGGCCGACAGCTCGCCGATCTTGATCCGCCCGGTCAGGATCGCGGTGCGGTCCCAGGCGAGCGCGCCGTTGCGGATGGTCAGCCAGACCCCCTCGTCATCGGCGATGGTCAGCGTGTCGAAGGTGGCGCGCGACGACAGCGCGCCCTTGAACCCCTCGAGCCGGATCGTGCGGCCCGCGCCCGAGAGATTGTCCTCGATCAGCCCGGTCAGATAGGAGCGGTCGCGCTCGGTCTGCTCGGCGGTGGGTTCGGCGGGGGCCTCGACCGTGGCGGGCGCGTCGGGAAGCGTCGCGTCCTGTGCGGCGGCGGCGATCGGGGTCAGAAGCAGGAGGAGAAGAGCCAGAATGCGCATCAGAAGGCCTGCCCGATCCCGAGATAGATCTGTGCCCCGTCGCCGGTGCTGCCGCTGACCGGCGCCGCGACATCAAGCCGGATCGGCCCGATCGGGGTGTTGTAGCGCAGCCCGAGGCCCGCGCCCGATTGCCATTCGCCGCCGCTGAAATACGCGTCGGCGCTGATGAAGCCCGCGTCATAGAAGGCGACGATGCCGATCGCATCGGTGATGCCGGCGCGCAACTCGCCCGAGACGCCGAGGAAGCGGGTGCCGCCGGTGCGCAGCGTGCCGCCCTCGAGCACGTCGACGCCAAGCGATTCATAGGGCTGGCCGCGCACCGTGCCGCCGCCGCCCGAATAGAAGAGATAGTCACGCGGCGTCGCGGCCAGGCTTGGCCCGAAGACGCCGCCGATCTGCGCGCGCCCGGCAAGGACAAAGCGGTTGTCGGTGCCGAACCCCTTGTAGGCGCGGAAATCGCCCTTCAGCTGCGCCCCCGATCCGGTGTCGCCAAGCCCGACGAAGGGGGTCAGCGCGACCATGCCGTAATAGCCCTTCGTGGCATTGGCGGCGACGTCGCGGTTGTCCCAGGTGAGGGTGTTCGGGAAGGCCACCTGGCGGAAGATGGTCTTGCCGGCGGCGTCGTTCACCTCCGACCACTGGTATTCGACCGCGCTTTCGCCGGTCAGCCGGTCGCTGAAGATATGCGACAGGCCGAAGCCGAGGGTGAAGGTGCGCTCGTCGTAATCCTCCTCATAGGTCTTGGCGATTTCCGAGACGACGAAGGCCGAGGTGTCTGGGGTGAAGGTGGCGGGCCGGTCGAGCCGGGCGCCGAGCGTGTAATCGGTGCCGCCGGTCGCGCCGCCGATGCCGGCGACCTCGGCGTCGATGCGCAGCTTCTCGCCGCCGCCGAAAAGGTTGCGGTGCAGCCAGTAGCCGTTCAGGGTCAGCCCGTCGGAACTGGCGATCTCGGCGCCGGCGCCCATCCGGCGCAGCTTTTCCTCGACCACGGCCAGCTCGACATCAAGGCTGTTGCCGGGGCCGAGCTTTTCGGCCTCGGTCAGGGTGACCGAGCTGAAGATGCCGGTGCGGCGCAGCCGGGTGCGGACCTCGTCCATCTTCTCGGGCGCGTATGTCGCGCCGGTCGGAAAGCCCGCGATCTCGACCAGACGCTTGGTGCGCAGCCGCTCGTTGCCCGAGGTGCGCAGGTCGCCGAAATGCACCACCGGGCCGGGGGCCAGAGTGACATCGGCGGCAAGGGTGTTCTCGCGGTGATCGGCGATGATCTTCTGCCCGGCGACGGCGGCCTTGGCGTGGCCGGCCTCGCGCCAGCCGCTGACACCCGCGGTCGCCGCCTCGACGATCAGGCCCGAGCGGGCGGTGGCGCCGATCCTGTAGTCCTTCGGCAGCTGGGTGCCGGGGGCGACCGGGGCGATCGCCGCCTGCGAGAAGACGAAGCGCGGGCCCGGTTCGATCGTCAGCTCGATCTTGCCGATCCGGGCCGGCGCATCCATCGGCGCGATCGCTGCCGCCTCGTGCCCGTCGATGCGGATCGAGATCGTGCCCGAGTAATAGCCCTGATCGTAGAGCACGCCCAGAAGCCGGGCGTAATCGGCCCGGGCAGAGGCGAAAAGATCCTGTGCGTTCGGGGTCTTGGCGGCCCCGGCCTCGCGCGAGAGCGAGGCGTTCTGCAACGTCGTGCGCAACGCCTCGTCGGCGCCCGGAGTGATGAAACTGACAAGATCCGCGGCATGGGCCGGCCCGGCCAGAACCGAGGCCGCGAGAATGGCGGAAAACACGAATTGCGGACGACGCACGGAAACACTCCCATCACAGTGTTTCCAAGATGCAGGATCGGGTGCCGAATGCCCAGAGCCGAGGCCCCGCCCTGCGGGGTTTTTCCGGCCATCGGCGGAAAATTGACCGCGCGCTCAGCTGCGGATCAGCGCGCCGAAGATCCGGTCCATGTGCTCGGCCAGATAGATCGCCAGCCATTTCGAGAAGCGCTCGGGGTGGCGGCGGACCTCGGCGGCAAGGTCGTAAAGCCCGACCCAGCGGATCTCGGCGACTTCCTCGGGGTTCGGGGTGATCGTCATGCCGGGGCGGGCATAGGCGAGGTAGATGTCCACCACCTCATGTTCGATCAGACCGTTGCCGACCTCGGCGCGGTATTCGAGCCGGTCGGCATGGGCCGGATAGAGGCCGGTGATGCCCAGCTCCTCGTTCAGCCGGCGCAGCGCGCAGTGCTCGGGCCGCTCGTTCCATTTCGGATGGGTGCAGCAGGTGTTCGCCCAAAGCCCGGGCGAGTGATATTTCGTCTCGGCGCGGCGCTGGATCAGCACCTTGTCGCCGTCGAGCACGAAGATCGACACCGCCGGATGGCGCAAGCCCTGACGGTGCACCTCCATCTTGTCCATGGGGGTCAGCCGGTCGCCGACCCAGGCGGGGATCTGGTCGTTCATCGCTGTCCTGCGGGAATGGAAACGCCGCCGCAGAATGCTCGCGGCGGCGGTCGATGTCATCGGGTCATGGCGCCCCTGAGGCAGCGTGCCGCGGCCCCGGACGGGCTCAGGACACGTGGGCGGGCGCCTCGGCGGCCTGCAGTTCGGCCCGGCGGGCAAGCTCGGCGCGGTAGAGCGCGACGAAATCGATCGGCTCGAGGTTGAAGGGCGGGAAGCCGCCGTCGCGCGTCACGTCCGAGACGATGCGCCGCACATAGGGGAACAGCTGCCGCGGGCATTCGATCAGCAGGAAGGGGTGCATCTGCTCTTCCGGCACGCCCTCGATGTGGAAGATCCCGCCGTAATCGACTTCGAGCAGGTAGAGCGGCGTGTTGTTCGCCTTGTTGGTGGCGGTGATCTTCAGCTTCACCATCACCTCGAACTGGTGCTCGACCGAGCGCTTGCGCGCGTCGAGGCTGACCTGCACCTGCATCTCGGGCTGCACGTCGTTGCTTTGCAGCCCCTTCAGCGCCACCGCGTTCTCGAAGGACATGTCGCGCACGAACTGCGCGAGGATGCTCATTTTCATCTGCGGCGCTTCGGGCGCGGCGCCGTTCGTCTGCTGGGTCATGGGTCCCTCCACAATCTGTCTGCGCCGGGTGTAGCATCCCGGCCCGCGCGTCTCAATGGCGCGTCCAGCCCGAAGGACCGCGCGGCGGCAGGTTCGTGGGGTCGATCTCGTGGAAATCGCCGTCGATCACGCCGGGGCCCGTGCCGGGACCGGTGTCGCGCCGGCCGAAATCCTGCGTGCCGAAGCCCTGCGCGGCCCCGCCCATCGAGAAGCTCGCCACCTGCACCCGCTTCGACAGCCAGCGCAGCACGGCGTCACGCACCTGCGGGATCAGCAGCAAAAGGCCGCAGGCATCGGTGAAGAACCCGGGGGTCAGCAGCAGCGCGCCGGCAAAGAGGATCATCGCGCCATGCGCCAAGGGCGCCGTCGGATCGCCCAGTTCCGCCATCGAGCGGCGCAGATCCGCCATCGCCCGCGCCCCCTGGCTGCGCACCAGCGCCGTGCCCAGCATCGCCGTCAGCACCACGATCGCCAGCGTCGGCCACAGCCCGATCAAGCCGCCGACGCGGATGAACAGGGCAATCTCGATCACGGGCACGGCCAGGAAGGCCAGAAAGATCCACATACATCACTCCTTGGGCGCCGGTGGACTTGATCGCGCCCGTAGCCTACATAAGTGGGGAGTGCGAATTTACAAACCTGCCTCGAAACGGAACCTCATGTCGAACGCCGTCATTCAGCTCATCGTCCTCGCCGGGATCGCCATTTTCCTGATCCTGCGGCTGAAGAACGTGCTTGGTACCCGCGACGGGTTCGAAAAGCCGGTCGTGCCGCCGCTCGAGGCGCCCGAACCGGCCGAACGCCGCGCCTTCGAGGTGATCGAGGGCGGCCCCGACCGCGATATCATCGACCATGTGCCCGAAGGCTCGGACGCCGCCGTGGCGCTGGCGCAGATGAAGCGGCTCGAGCCGGCCTTCAGCGTGGCCGAGTTCCTGAAAGGGGCGCGCGGCGCCTACGAGATGATCGTGATGGCCTTCGAGACCGGCGATCTGGAGAAGGTGCGCCCCTTCCTGTCGCCCGACGTCTTCGACGCCTTCAACGCGGCGGTGCAGGACCGCGCCGCCCGCGGGCTCGAGGTGCAGGCGGAATTCGTCGGGTTGCGCGAGCTCGTGCTGAGCGAGGCGAGCTTCGACCCCGCCACGCAGGAGGCCGAAATCACCGTGCGCTTCGGCGGCGAGCTGATCTCGGTGGCGCGCGACGCCGCGGGCACGGTGGTCGAGGGCGATGCCCGCGCGCCGCGCAAGCAGCGCGATCTGTGGACCTTCGCGCGCAAGATGGGCAGCGCCGACCCGAACTGGCAGCTTGTGGCGACGGGCGGCTGAGCCATGCGCCCGCTCGACTGGGCAGAGATTCCCGGCTGGGACGCAGACGATCACGCCGCCGCACGGGCGGCGTTTTGCGTGACGGGCGTGGCGCCCGAGGGCGATGCCCGCAGCTGGTTCGAGGCGGCGTTCGAGCCGGTCGAGGTGACCGATCCGGGAAGCGCGCATTTCACCGGCTATTACGAGCCCGAACTTCCGGCCTCGCGGTCGCGCTCGGTCCGCTTTCCGGCGCCGCTTTACGCGTTGCCCGCCGGGTTCGATTTCTCCCGCCCCTGGGCCAGCCGGGCCGAGATCGTCGCGGGCGATCTGCTGGCGGGCTATGAGATCGCCTTCGTCGAAAGCGCGATCGAGGCGTTCCTGGCGCAGGTCCAGGGCTCGGTGCGGTTGCGGCTTACCGAAGGCGGCACGCTGCGCCTCGGCTTTGCCGGCAAGAACGGCCAGCCCTATCGCTCGATCGGGGCGGAACTGGTGGCGCGCGGCGTGGCGCCGGTGGCCGAGATGACGCCCGACCGCATCCGCCGCTGGTGCGCGCAGAACCCGGCCGCGGTGCAGGATCTGCTGAACACCAACCCGTCCTTCGTCTTCTTCCGTCTGCTCGACCTGCCCGAGGGCACGGGCCCGATCGGCGCCATGGGCCAGCCGGTGACCGCCGGGCGCAGCCTTGCGGTCGATCCGGAGGTCATCCCGCTTGGCAGCCCGGTCTGGGTCGATTGCCCGGGCTTCGGCCGGCGGCTGATGGTGGCGCAGGACACCGGCTCGGCGATCCGCGGCGCGGGGCGCGGCGATCTGTTCCTGGGATCCGGGGGCGAGGCCGGGCGGCAGGCCGGGGCGATCAACGCCCGCGGGCGGATGATCTGGCTGCGGAGGCGGGGATGAAACGGCGCCGCAAGCTGAGTTCGGAAGAGCGCGAGCTGTGGGACAAGGTCGCGGCCTCGGCCCGGGCGATGCACCCGAAACACCCGAAACCGGCCGAAACAGAGCCTGTTTTGCCGCCCGACCCCGTCTTGCCGGCGAAGCCGCCGCGGTTCGAGGCGAAGGCCTTCCGTCTTGGCCAGACCGCTGCGCCGCCGCGGCACGGCCATGACCTTGCCCCCAGCATCGGCGAGCATCTGGCACGGCAGCCGGTGGTGATGGACCGCAAGGCGCATCGCGCCATGACCCGCGGCAAGCTCGAGCCCGAGGCGCGGCTTGACCTGCACGGGATGACGCTGTCCGAGGCGCATCCGGAACTCATTCACTTCGTGCTCAGCGCAGCCGATCGCGGCTGCCGGCTGATCCTGGTCATCACCGGCAAGGGCAAGCGCGGCCTTGACGACGGACCGATCCCGCAGCGCATGGGCGTGCTGCGCCATCAGGTGCCGCACTGGCTGCGGCTGCCGCCCTTGGGCGCAGTGGTGATGCAGGTGAGCGAAGCGCATCTGAAGCACGGCGGCTCGGGCGCCTATTACATCTACCTGCGCCGCCGCTAGCCGCCGATCGCCTGCACCGGGGTCAGGATCACCTGCTTGGCGTCCTGCACCGTCATCACCACGCCGGCGATGAAGGTGGAGTTGGCCGATTGCGCGCCCTCGAGGATCTGTGCAAGCCGGTTCGAGCTGCGCAGAAGCTGGATCAGTGCGGGCGAGTTGCCGATGTTGAAATGCCCCTCGCGGGTGTTGAAGGCGCCGGTGTCGACCACCGTCACCTTCAGATCGGCGAGCCGGTCGACCCCGGTCATGTTGCCCAGCCGGGATTTCTCGCCGCTCAGCCGCGAGGACAGCAGCAGCGCCTTGTCCTTTTGCGAGGTGAAGATGATGAAGGGCTGCGGCAGCCGGCCGATGCGTTTCGCCTGCGCGCGGAACACGTCGACGTCGATGTCGGGCGAGATCAGCACCACGCCCGAGACCCGCGACATCGTCTCTGTGTCGGCTGAAATTGCCACCTGCCGCAGGGTTTCCATGCTGAGCGCCGCGCCCATCGAATGGGCGACGATCAGGATGTGGCGCGCGCCCGCAAGGCGCAGGTCGCGCAGCAGCGTCTCGAACCCGTCGCGCGCGAACAGCGCCGAGTCGCGGTCATAGGCATAGCCCATCACCTGCCCGCGCGAGGGCCAGGAGTAATGCACCAGCACACCGGGCAGGTCGAAATCGGCGCCAAGCTGGGCAAAGCGGTAGAGCCCCTCGGCGAAATTGGTGTTGTAGCCGTGCACGAAGACGATCGCCTCGTTGCCGTTTTGGGCGAGCGCACGGTGCAGGTCGGTGCGGAAGGCGGCGGGGGTCGGGTAGATCTCGGAGCGGGCGACGAGGAAGTCGCGCTTCGGGTCGGGCCTGCGCCCTTCCTCGGGCACCTGCAGCTCGCCCGTCTTGTGCTCGGGCGGCACCGCCACGTCGAAGCGCGCCAGTGCCAGCGCCGGGCTGCGGGCAAAACCGAAGTCCTGCCCGCTTTGCAGGTTCGCGCCCCGGGTCGAGCCGACGAAGATCGGCCGCGCCGGCGCGGCGGGATCGGGCGCATAGGCGATCTCGGCGCGCGGGGCGCAGCCGGCAAGGGCGATCAGCAGGGCGAGGACGATCTTGCGCACGGGGCCTCCTTGACTGCGCGCAAGATAGCAGATGCCGCCCGCTTCACCAGCCGCGCGTCACAACACGTAGCGGCTCAGATCGGTCGAGCGGGACAGATCGCCCAGATGCTTCTCGACGAAGGCCGCATCCACCACGACGCTTTCGCCGCCGCGGTCGGGGGCCGAGAAGGACAGCTCCTCGAACACCCGCTCCATCACCGTGTAGAGACGCCGCGCGCCGATGTTCTCGATCGTGCGGTTGACCTCGGCGGCGATGCGGGCGAGCGCCGCGATGCCCTCGGGGGTGAAGCTGACGGTGACCTCCTCGGTGGCCATCAGCGCGGTGTATTGCCGGGTCAGGGCGTTGTCGGTCTCGGTCAGGATCCGGGTGAAATCGTCCTCGGTCAGCGCCCGCAGCTCGACCCGGATCGGCAGGCGGCCCTGCAATTCGGGCAGCAGGTCCGAGGGCTTGGCGATGTGGAAGGCGCCCGAGGCGATGAACAGGATGTGGTCGGTCTTCACCGGGCCGTATTTCGTCGAGACGGTGGTGCCCTCGATCAGCGGCAGCAGGTCGCGCTGCACGCCTTCGCGCGAGACATCGGCGCCGCGGGTCTCGGCGCGGGCGGCGACCTTGTCGATCTCGTCGATGAAGACGATGCCCGATTGCTGCACCGCCTCGAGCGCCGCGGTCTTCACCGCCTCGTCATCGAGAAGCTTGTCCGCCTCTTCCTGGATCAGCACCTCATAGCTTTCCGCGACGGTCATCTTGCGCCGGGTGCGCCGTGCGCCGCCGAAGGCCTTGAACAGGTCCTGCAGACCCTGCATCTGCGTTTCCATGCCCGCACCGCCCAGGCCCATCATCGGCATCGCCGGGGCGGCATCGGCTACCTCGAGCTCGATCACCTTGTCGTCGAGCTCGCCCTTCTTCAGCTTCTGGCGGAACAGGTCGCGCGTGCCCTCGCGCGCGTCGGAACCGGCGAGCGCCTCGATCACCCGGTCCTCGGCGGCCTTGTGGGCGCGCGCCTTGACCTCCTCGCGCATCCGCTCGCGGGTCTCGGTCACGGCGACATCGGTCAGGTCGCGGATGATCTGCTCGACATCGCGGCCGACATAGCCGACCTCGGTGAATTTCGTCGCCTCGACCTTGAGGAAGGGCGCCTTCGCAAGCTTGGCCAGGCGGCGCGAGATCTCGGTCTTGCCGACGCCGGTCGGCCCGATCATCAGGATGTTCTTCGGATAGACCTCCTCGCGCAGCTCGGGCGCAAGGTGGCTGCGCCGCCAGCGGTTGCGCAGGGCGACGGCGACGGCGCGCTTGGCGTCGCCCTGGCCGATGATGAAACGATCAAGTTCCGAGACGATCTCGCGCGGGGTCAGGTCGGTCATTTCGCGATGCTCTCCACCGTCAGGTTGCCGTTCGTGTAGACGCAGATCTCGGCCGCGATCGCCATCGCCTTGCGGGCGATCGTTTCGGCGTCGAGATCGCTGTCGATCAGTGCCCGTGCCGCGGCGAGCGCGTAATTGCCGCCCGAACCGATCGCGGCGATGTCATGCTCGGGTTCCAGCACGTCGCCCGCGCCGGTGATGACGTAAAGATCGGCACCGTCGGTGACGATCAGCATCGCCTCGAGGTTGCGCAGATACTTGTCCATGCGCCAGTCCTTCGCCAGCTCGACGCAGGCGCGGGCCAGCTGTCCGGGCGCGGCCTCGAGCTTCTTCTCCAGCCGCTCGAGCAAGGTGAAGGCATCGGCGGTCGAGCCGGCAAAGCCCGCCACCACGTCGCGCCCGCCGGGCGAGAGACGACGCACCTTGCGCGCCGTGCCCTTGATCACCGTCTGGCCAAGGCTGACCTGCCCGTCGCCCGCCACCACAACGCGGCCACCCTTGCGCACGCCGATGATCGTCGTGCCGTGCCAGCCGGGGAATTTGTCTTCCGCCATGTCACCCTCCGTTTGCGCTGCCAGATATGAGGGCGCTTCGGTCGCGCTGCAACCCTTGCCGGGCGCGTGCCGCCCGCGTAGCCTGCGCGCCATGAGTTCCCGCGAGACCCTGACCCTGTATCTTGACGCCCCCGCGCTGCGGCGGGTCGAGGCCGGCACGCACAACTTCTTCGGCAAGGTGATTGCGGCGGTGACGAGCGCGGGCTGGCAGGTGGCGCTTGAAGAAAGCACGCTGGCAAGCCGCCTTGCCGCGCCGGCGCGGCCGGGTCATGCGCTTTTCCACATGGAGGAGCCGACGCATGAGCGCGCGCTGACCTGCCGGCGCAGCTATGTCGGCGCCTTCTGGCAGATCGAGGCGGTGGCGGAGCGCTGGAACTGGCCGGTGGCGCGCACGGCCTTCGACCCCGAGACGGTCGATGCGCGGCAGGCGGGCATCTTCTTCCGGAACTGGAGAAACAGGCTCTGGCCCGGCGGGTGCGACACCACCGACCGGGGCCATATCTTCGTGCCGCTGCAGGGGCGGCTGCTCGATCATCGCAGCTTCCAGTCGATGAGCCCGGTTGCGATGCTCGAGACCCTGCTGGCGCGGACCGACCGGCCGATCATCGCCACGCTGCACCCGAACGAGATCTATCTCGACGACGAGACCGCAGCGCTCGCGGCGCTGGCCGCACGCCATCCGCGGCTCACCGTGCAGAAGGGCGGTTCGGCCGAGGTGCTGGCAGGCTGCACCATGGTCGCCTGCGAGAACAGCGCGATGGCCTTCGAGGGGTATTTCCTGGAAAAGCCCGCGCTGCTTTTCGCGCAGATCGACTTTCATCACATCGCGGCGAGCGTGCCGCGCGACGGGATCGAGGCGGCCCTTGCGTCGCGGCCCGCGCCCGATGTGCGCCGCTATCTCTACTGGTTCCTGCAACAGCGTGCGATCAACGCCGGGCGGGGCGACAGTGGCGACCGCATCCTGGCCGCCTTGCGCCGCAACGGCTGGCCGATCTGAAAAAGGGCGCCCGAAGGCGCCCTTTTTTGTCAATCCGGTCTGGCGGCGATCAGAGCGCCGATTCGATCCACGACTTCAGCGCGGCCTTCGGCGCGGCGCCGACCTTGTTCGAGACGACCTGGCCGTTCTTGAACAGGAACAGCGCCGGGATGCCGCGCACGCCCAGAACGGCCGGGCTGTCGGGGTTCTCGTCGACGTTGACCTTGGCGATCTTCACCTTGCCTTCGAACTCGGCCGCGATCTCCTCGAGCGACGGGCCGATCATGCGGCACGGGCCGCACCATTCAGCCCAGAAGTCGACGACGACGGGGATGTCGGAATTGCGCACTTCCTGATCGAAAGTGGCGTCGGTGACGGCAACAGTGGTCATGGGGTTCTCCTGAGGGTCTGGTTGCGGGGAAGGTAGGCCCCGCCCCCCGAAGCGTCAAGACGCGGGGGCTGTGCGCAATGCCGCATCCATCTGTGCGTCGTCAAGCCGTGTCAGCGTGGCGCTACGGGTCCAGACCAGCAGGCATTCGATGCGCCGCCCGGGATAGATCTGCCGCAGCGCCGCGCGATAGGCGGCGAGCTGGCGGACAAGGCCAAGCGGCACCTCCTCGGCGCTGCCCGGCAGCACCGCGTTCGACTTGTAATCGAGCACGCTGACCAGATCGGGCGTCACCCGCAGCCGGTCGATGGTGCCATGGATGCGCTGGTTCTCCAGCTCGGGCAGGGTCGCGGTGATTTCCACTTCGGCGAGCGTGTCGGGGCCGAGAAAGCCCATCTCGTCCAGCCGGTCGAGCACCGGGGTGACGAGGGTCAGAAGTGCCTCGGCCTCGGTCGCGTCGGTGCGGTCCGGTCCGGTGGCCAGCAGGTCGCGCGCGACCTCGGGCCAGTCCTCTCGCGGCCGCTCGGGCAGGTGTTCAAGGAGCAGGTGCAGCTGTCGGCCGCGGCGCTTGCTTTCCTCCTCGGTGGTGAAGTCGGTCTCGCCCGGCAGCGCCTTCGCCCCGCCAAGGTCCGAGGGCGAGAGCGTCGCCGCCGGCCGCTCGCCCCGCGGCGCCCGGCGGCGGATCCAGTCCGGCAGGGCGGTGGCATCGGAGCGCGCCGCAGCCGCGGGCGCGGCCGGCTGGGGCCAGTCGCCATGCGCAAGGCGCGCGACGGGCCCAAGCGCCTGCGCCTGCACCGATTGCGCCGAAACAGGCTCTGTTCCGGCCCGTTCGAGCCCCGCCTGCACCAGCGTGTACCAGCTGTCCTCGCCTTCGCCGACATCGCCCGCCGCCGCCACGATCAGCCATTTCTCGGCCCGCGTCAGCGCCACATACAGAAGCCGCATCCGCTCCTCGCGCGCCCGCGCAATCGCCGCTTCGTGCAAGTCGCGCAGCACCGGCGGCATCTCGGCCGTGGGCCCCTTCCAATAGGCCGTGCCCTCGGGCGTGGTGTAGACATCCGACCCATTCGGCGGGCGGGGCTTCGCGGTATCGGGCAGGATCACGATCGGCGCCTCGAGCCCCTTGGCGCCGTGCACGGTCATCACCCGGACGGTGCGGCCCTCGTTCTCGAGCTGCCGCTTGACCTCGATCTCCTCGGCGCCGAGCCAGCCGAGGAAGCCGGTGAGGCTGGGGATTTCCGTGCTCTCATAGGCCAGCGCCTGCGAGATCAGCTCATCGATGCCATCCTCCGCCTCGACGCCAAGCCGTGCGATCAGCCGCTCGCGCGCGCCGTGACGGTTCAGCAGCCGCTCGATCACGTCATAGGGGCGCAGGAAGTCGGCCTGATCGAGCAGGTCCTGCAGGATGTCGAGCGTTTCGGGGTGAGTGCCGTCGCGCCGCAGCGCCTGCCACAGATAGCCCTTGCGGGGCTGGGCGAGCGCGTAAAGTTCGCGCTCGCTCCAGCCGAAGATCGGCGAGCGCAGCGCCTCGGCGAGCGACAGGTCATCCTCGGGCGTGGCCAGAAAGGCCAGAACAGAGCCGATATCCTTCACCGCAAGCTCGGCGCCCAGCTTGAGCCGGTCGGCGCCGGCGACGGCAAGTCCCGCCGCCTTGCAGGCGCGGATGATCTCGGCAAAGAGCGGGCCGCGGCGCTGCACCAGCACCAGGAAGTCGCCCTCGTGCACCGGCCGCGCGCCCGCGCCCTCGGGGATCTGCACACCGCGCGCGATCATCGCGGCGATCTCGGCGGCGATGGTGCGGGCCAGAACCACCTGCGCATCCTCGGCACCGGGCAGATCGACCGGGGCCTCCCAGTCGTCCTCGCTCTCGTCCTTCGACTGCTCGATCGCGGGCCAGAGGTCGACGCGGCCGGGCAGGCCGGTCTTGAAGGCGATATGCTCGGGCACACCGCCCAGTCCGCCAGCCGCCTCGCCCGCGAAGGTCAGGTCGACCAGTCGCAGGATCGCCGGCGAGGAGCGGAAGGAGTGCTGCAGCTCGCTCACCTGCAAGGGCCGCTCGATCGCCGCGAATTTCGCCGAAAAGTGGCTCTGCATCGCCTCGAAACGGTGCAGGTCGGCGCCCTGGAAGGAATAGATCGACTGCTTGCGGTCGCCTACGACAAAGATCGTGCGGGTTTCCTGCCGGGCGCCCTCGCCGGCGGTGAACTCGTCGGCCAGCCGCTCGATCACCGCCCATTGCCCGGGGCTGGTGTCCTGCGCCTCGTCGACGAGGATGTGGTCGATGCCGCCATCGAGACGGAACAGCACCCATTGTGCCACCGAGCCGCGCGACAGAAGCTGTGCTGCGCGGTCGATCAGGTCGTCGAAGTCGAGCCAGCCGCCGAGCGTCTTGCGCACCCGATAGCGCGGCAGGAAGACGCGGGCGAAGCGGTGGAGCGCCAGGGTGCGCGCGACATTGGCCAGCGCGAATTCGGCGCCGCGCGCCTCGGCCACGCGCTCCATCAGGGCGCGGAAGGCGTCGGTCAGCTCCTCGCCCAGTTCCTTGACTGCGCCCTTGGTCAGCAGGCTGGCGCTTTTCGCCTCGGCGATGCGCAGGCCGTCCTTGCTGTAGAGGAACTGTGCGAACAGCGGGGGCAGTGCCGCGGGCCCCGGGTCGCGCCAGTCGATCGCGGCCAGCACCTCGGCCAGCTTCTTCATCGTCGCGCTTTGCCCGCGCAAGACCGGCAGAACCGCCTCGATCAGGGCCGCCTCGCTGCCGTCGAAGGCTATCTCGGGCAGATCGTCGGGGCCGAAACCGGCGGGCAGGCCCAGCCCCTCGAGCAGCGCGGCGCGGTCCGGATCGTGCTGGAAAGCGACCCTGTTCTTGCGAATCTCGTCGATGATCTCGCCCAGATCCTCGCCGGTGTGGAAGGCGAGAAGGTCATCCAGAACCGCCCGCTCCGGTCCCGCCGCGATCTCTTCCAGCACATCGGCGCGCAGCTCGGCCGCGCTGCGATCGTCAAGCTCGGTGAAGCCGTGCGGCACCCCCGCCTCGAGCGGGAAGCGGCGCAGAAGCGCACCGCAGAAGGAATGGATCGTCTGGATCTTCAGCCCGCCCGGGGTCTCGATCGCCTGCGCGAAGAGGCGACGCGCCTGCGCCAGACGCTCGTCGGTGATCGGCCCCGCCTCGCCCAGCCGGTCAAGCTCGCCCCGCAGCGCGCCGTCTTCCAGCATCGCCCAGGCCCCGAGCCGCTTCAGCAGCCGGTTCTGCATCTCGCTCGCCGCGGCCTTGGTATAGGTCAGGCACAGCACCTTCTGCGGCTCGGTCCCGCCCAGAAGCAGCCGCGCCACGCGGTCGGTCAGCACCTTGGTCTTGCCCGAGCCGGCATTCGCCGACAGCCAGGTCGAGGCGGCGGGATCGGCGGCGCGGATCTGCCGCTCGGTCGCCAGATCGGGTCTGTTCATGCCAGATCCTCCGGTTCGGCCCGGTCGCTCAGCTGCCATTCTCCAAAGCGCGAGAGCTGGTCGTAATCGCTGACATCGCGGGTCGAGCGCAGCGCGCGGCGCGCGGTATAGCCGGTCTTCGGGTCGAGATAGCGCGCGATCAGCCGGGTGAATTTCTCCCAGCTCTCGGCGACCTCCTCGCGCGGGATGGCCAGGTCGCGGGTCTCACCCTCGCCGCCAAGGCGAATATAGGTCATCGCCGCCACCTCGCGCGGGCCAAGCGCGGTGAAGGCGCCGCGCTCGATCATCGCGGCTTCCAGCAGCAATTGCTTGTCGTAATAGCGCACTTCCTTGTCCGAGGGCGGCAGGCCGGATTTGTAGTCGAACAGATGCGCGCGCCCGTCGGTGCGGATGTCGATGCGGTCGGGTTTCGCGGTCAGGGTGAAGCCGAGCGCGGGCAGGGCCTGGGTGCCGCGAGTCTCGATCACCACGGGCGTGCCCTCGGCCTGACGGCGGGCCTCGTCCTCGACCAGGCGGCGGGCGATGCGGCGGATCCGGGCGAGCCAGAGCCTTTGTGCGCTTGGCCAGGGGATCTCGGTCGCAAGCACGTCTTCGGCGATGGCAAGGAGCCGGGCCTCGGCTGCGTCAAGGCTTTCGACCTCGGGCCGGGTCTTCAGGAAGCGTTCGACGATCAGGTGCAGCACCTGACCGCGCAGCCGCGGATCGGGTTCGGGCCGCAGCGGATCGAGCGGGCGCAGGCGCAGGATGCGCCCGGCGTAAACCGCGTAAGGGTCGCGGATCAGGGTCTTGATCGCGGTCACCGGCAGCTCGCGCGGGCGGACCTCGGCGGGCGGACGGGGCGCGGGGCGGGGGGCGGGCGGCAGGCTCAGCCGCGGCGCCTCGGCGGCCTCGGCGAGTTGCAGCCAGGCGCTGCCGCGTGCCCGCATCGCCGCCAGCGCCTCGGGGCCATGCCCGCCAGTCAGGCCGCCGAGCAGGTTCGTCAGCCGGTTCAGCCAGCGCGAGGGCACGGTTTCCGCATCGGCATCGCGGCGCGAGCGCGACAGCACCACCTGCCGTGCGCCGATCGCCTGCTGGAAGTCATGCGCCGACAGGCCGATCTGGCGTTCGGGCAGTGGCAGGCCGGCATCGAGCCGCATCTTGCGGCTCAGCCAGGGGTCGGGGGCCGGCGCCTCGGGCCAGCTGCCCTCGTTCAGCCCGCCCAGAAGCACAAGCCCCGCGCCCTGTACGCGGGCCTCGAGCGCGCCGAGGAAGGTGATGCCAGGATGCACGGTCAGCGGGTTGCGCACCTGCCCCGCGCGCAAGAGCGTGTCGACCAGATCGGCGTAATCGGCGGGGCCATAGCTGCCGCCGTGTTCGGCCTCGGCGGCAAGCTCGGTGAAGACCCGCAGGCATTCCTGCCCGGCGTCCAGCTGCCAGAAACCGCTGGCCTCGGGCGAGCCGTCGGGGCCGGCGGCCAGCGTGGCCACCAGCGCCAGATGCGTCTCGATGCAGGCCGAAAGCGGCTGAACCGGGGCGTCCTCGAAGCGCGGCAGAAGGGCGGCCAGCCAGTCGGCCCAGGCCTGTTTCGCCGCATCCCCCCCGGCCCAGCGGGTCAGCGCCGCGGCATCGGGGAAGGCCGGGCCATGACGGCGCAGCCAGAGTTCAAGCTCGCGGGTGAAGCGCAGGTGATGGCCGCGCATCGTGGCGCCGGCGCCGGTCAGCGGATGCTTGAGCAGCACCAGAAGCGGTTCGATCATCAGCGTGCGGCCGCGCAACCGCGCGACATGGCGCAGCAGACGGCCGGGGGCCGACAGGTGCAGCGGCGCGCCGGCGCTGTCATCGGGCAGGATGCCCCAGCGGTCGAGCGTGGCGGCGACGCGGCGGGTCAGCATCCGGTTCGGGGTGATCAGCGTGGCGGGCTCGCCCCGCTCCGCCGCTTCGCGCAGGATCAGTGCAAGCGCCAGCGCCTCGTGCCGCGGATCGGGCGCCTCGATCAGCGAGAGCCCCTCGCAGGCGGGGCGCAGGTCACCGAGCTGCGCGCCCTCGTTCAGCCATTGGTCTGTGACCGGCGCCGGCCGCAGCGCGAGCGAGACAAGCGCATTGCGATGGCCGGTGTCGGGTTCGGCATCGGTCCAGCGCTGCACCTCGGCCGGGCTGCGGTGAAGCCGGTCGAGCAGCGCGCGGAAGCGGAATTGCGGATGATCCTCGATCGGCATCTTGCCGGAACAGAGACTGTTCCAGGCCGGTTCAGGCATCTGGAAATCGAAGCCCGGCAGCACGATCAGCCCGTTCGGCAGCGCCGCCACCGCCTCGATGAAGAGCGCCGTCGCCCCGTGCGAGCCGGTCGAACCGGCAACGACGATCCGCTCGTCCGTGGGCGCGTCGCGCCAGCGCGCGGCCAGCGCCTCGACGATGCGGCGCTGGCGGGCCTCGATGTCGGGGGCGCTGTCTTCCTCGAAGAAGCGGGCGACGATGCGGATGAACTCGAGGCTGAACTGCCAGTGCTCGGCATGGCTGTCGCGGATGTCGAGCGCCTCGAGCGCCTCGGGCGGCACGCCTTCGCCCTGCATCTCGGACATCAGCGTGGCAAGGCTGTCGGTCAGGCTGAACAGACCCGCACCGGCCTCGAAAGCGGGCAGGCGTGAGACCAGACCCGCCACCAGCTGAGCGAGTTCCAGCCGCCGGCGCAGCGGCGAGACATTGGCCGGGATGCCGGCAACGGGCTCGCGCCGCAGGTCGGAGATCAGCGCGAGGCGGGGCAGGAAGCGGGCGCCGGCGCGGTCGAATTCCTCGCGCACGCGGCGCATCATCCGGCCCGAGTTCAGGTACAGCCGCAGCCGTGCCATCGCCTCGGGCGGTTCGGCCTGCAGTCGCGCGATCAGGCCGGTGACAAGCTCGCGCGCGAAATCGACGCCCGGCGGCAGGGCGAAGAGCGGCGCCTCAGCCATGGCGGGCGCCCAGCATCGCCTCGGCGAGCGGAATGCTTTCGGGCCGACCGACGTCGCACCAGCCGCCCGGATGCACCACGCCGAAGACGCGGCCCTCGGCCAGCATCCGGTCCCAGAGCCGGTTGAGCGAGAAGACCTCGTCCGAAATCGTCTCTATTCCGGCCGGATCGAGGATCTGGGCGCCGGTGTAGACATAGCCCGGCCCGCGCTGGATGCAGCCATCGGGGGCCAGCGAGAAATCGCCCGTGCCGTTGTGGCCGGTGGCGCGTTCGACCGGCACGAGGGCAAGCAGCGCGCCCATCCGGGCGGGGTCCCATCCGGCGCGCAGTGTGGCGAGCGGGTTCGGCCCGGTCCAGATCGCGTCGGTGTTCAGGGTGAAGACGGGGCCGGGGCCAAGCAGCGGCAGCGCCTTGCGCAGCCCGCCGCCGGTCTCGAGGATGCGCTCGCTCTCGTCCGAGATCCGCACCCCGCTGCCGGCAAGATGTGCCGCGACCTGTTCGCCAAGGTAATGCGTGTTTGCGACGATCCGGGCGACGCCCGCCGCGCGCGCGATGTCGAGCGCGTGGTCGAGAAGCGGCCGTCCGGCCACCTCGACCAGCGGCTTCGGCCGGCTGCGGGTCAGCTCTCCCATCCGGGTGCCGAAGCCCGCGGCAAACAGCATCAGCGCGTCGGGGCTCATGCGGCCTCCTGCTTCAGCCGGGCGATGAGCGCGGCATCGGGGGCGGGGAAGGCCGCGGTGACCGTCGCCGCCAGATCGGCGAGCGCCGGATGGGCGAGGTTGTGCATCAGGTTCGCCCAGTTGCGCGGCATCAGATCGAGGTAATGCGGCTTGCCGTAAAGCTTCGCGAGGCGGGCGAAGACGCCCTGGATGCGCAGTGCCCGCTGTGCGCCGAGAAGGGCGCAGGCCCTGTCGAAATCGGCCGGATCGAGCCCGCGCGCCGCCGCATAGCGGGCCCTTTCGCGTGCCTCGACTGCGGGCGAGACGGCGCGGCGCACGTCCTGCAGTGCCGAGACGAGGTCATAGGCCGGGTGCGCGGCAACGGCATCCTGGAAGTCGAGCAGGCCAAGCCGCGCCGTGCCTCTGCGCTCGGGCAGCCAGAGCGCATTCTCGGCATGGAAATCGCGCAGGCACAGCACCGGGGCCACGGGGACAAGCCCGGCGTAAAGCGCCGTGATCGCGCCGGGCACCGCCTCGGCGGCGGTCCGCGACAGGGTCGGATAGTGTTCGACGGTCAGCTCGACCAGCTCGGCCAGCGCCGGCCCGTCGAGGGGCGCGACGAACTCCGGCGCGGGCAGGCGGTGCAGGTCGAGCAGGAAGTCGGTGACGAAGCCATAGATCTCGCCCTCGCGCGCCGGGTCGTCGTGCAGCAGCCGCGACAGCAGGTCATCGCCCAGATCCTCGAGCAGCATCAACCCCGCCGCCGCGTCCTCGGCGAAGATCTCGGGGGCGGAAAAGCCCGCCGCGCGCAGCCAGCGGCCGATGCGGGAAAAGCGGGCGATCTCACCGGGCGAGGGCGAGATCATCAGCACCGCGCGGGCGCCCGTGGGGCGCGCCAGGCGTTCATAGCGGCGGGCCGAGGCATCGCCCGCCAGCGGGCGGCGGCTGGCATCGGCCCAGCCGGCCGCGGCGAGGAAGGCATTGAGTGTCTCAGGCATCGGGCCAGCTTTCCAACGGCTGCAGGCGGGTGCGCCAGCCGGCATCGCCCGCGATCTCGACTGCGCGCGCCGCGCCGCCCGCGCGCAGCGAAAAGCGCAGGGTGAGGGCACCCGCAGGGGTCAGATCGCCCAGCCGGTCGGGCCACTCGACAAGGCAGATCGCGCTCTCGAACGCCTCTTCAAGGCCGAGCTCGATCGCCTCGTCGGGATGGGTCAGCCGGTAGAGGTCGGCGTGCCAGATCTCGGGCGCGGCATCATAGCTTTGCACCAGCGTGAAGGTGGGCGAGGGAATATCCTCGTGCCGGCCAAGCGCCGCGAGCCGGGCCGAGATCAGGGCCCGGGCGAAATGCGTCTTGCCGGCGCCGATCTGGCCCTCGAGCAGCAGAACGTCGCCCGCATGCAGCAGCGGGGCGAGGGTTTCACCCAGCCGGGCGGTGGCCTCGGCATCGGGCAGGGCAAGCGTGAAGAGGGGGGGCGTCTCGGTCGGCATGGGCGCACTCTACCGCGCCCGGTCCGCGCCGCAACCCGTATCAGATGCTCGGCTGCGGCAGGACGACGGCAGGGACCCGGGCGGGGGTGAAGCCGGCCATCATCGCCCCGCCCTGGATCGGCACGAAGCGGCAGTGCAGCGGCGCGCCGTCGGGCAGGGGCACCTCGCCCTCGATCGTCAGCCGTTCCGCCGAGCGCAGGCAGAAGGCGCGCGCCTGCGGCCAGAGCATGCTTGCGCCGCAAACCTCCTGCCAGCGCCGGGTTGCATCGAGGATGGTGACGCGGCCCAGCGTGGTGCCGGGCTCCACCTGCCACAGCCGGTCATAGGTCCGGTTCGACAGCGCAAGTTCGCCCGAGGCGCGGAAGACCGCGACGGCTTCGGGCATCAGGTCGAGCACCTCCTGGCTCAGTTCCAACTCGGCGCGGAAGCGGCGGGACAGCGAGATCT
This sequence comes from Paenirhodobacter sp. YD-8, assembly GCF_056590935.1. Classification (NCBI taxonomy): domain Bacteria; kingdom Pseudomonadati; phylum Pseudomonadota; class Alphaproteobacteria; order Rhodobacterales; genus Paenirhodobacter; species Paenirhodobacter sp. YD-8. Next base: position 243,541 of record NZ_CM152649.1, read on the forward strand.
CGGCGGTGATGTCCTCGAACAGGAAGGCGACGGCCCCATCGGGGTGGGGGCGGCCGGTGACGCGATAGGTCTGCCCGCCCGGCAGGCTCCAGGTCTCGGTGTGAAAGCCCGCGGCGGCGGCCTTTTCCAGCGCCGTCATCTGCAGCCGCCAGCTGCGATAGTCCTTCGGTTCGGGCATCATCCGCGACTCGCGCAGCCGGTCGAGCAGGGCATAGAGCGTCGGCCGGGCCGAGAGGAAATCGGGGCTGAGCTGGGTCAGGTCGATCAGCGCCGGGTTGAACAGCTGCAGCCGGCGCTCGCGGTCGAAGATCGCAAGGCCGATCGGCAGGCCGGCGAAGGTCTTCGTCAGGGTCTGCACGAAATCGCGCAGTGCGGTCTCGGCACGCACGGCGGCATCGGCGGGCTGGGCGTAATGCAGCGTGCCGTCGGTCAGCGCGAAGCTGTGGCAGTCGAACCAGACCGGGCCGCTTTGCCGGGCCAGACGCAGCCGGCGCGGCGTCGGATGCGGCGCCTCCTCATGCGGGAACAGCCGCGGCAGCGGCCAGACGAGGCACTCCTCGCTGTCACCGAAGGCCTCGGACAGCAGCAGATAGGCGCGGTTCGCCCAGCAGATGCCGCCCTGCGCATCTTCGCGCCAGACCGGGGCGGGCAGCGAGTCGAAGGCCTGGCGCAGCAGGGAGAGCTCGTCCTCGAGGGCGCGCTGCGACAGCCCGTCGACCAGCACGCCGCTGCCCTCGGCCGCCGGGTCGATCAGGGTGATGCGGGCCAGGCCGCCGAGATGCTCGGCCAGCAGCCGCAGCGGTGGGCGGCGCTCCGGATCGGGCACCGAGGTCAGCTCGATCCGGCCCTGTTCGGCCAGTGCGCCCATGGCGCGGGAAAAGCCCTCGAACCGCGGCGCGAGGAAGGCGCAGAGCCGGTCCCAGTCGCTGCCGCTGGCGCGGGTCGCGGCGATCAGGCTGCGGGCGGGGCCGGTGGCATCGACAAGGTGATGATCGTCGAAGAGGAACACCGCGGGTTCGAGAACCGGATGCGCGGCGGCGCTCGGGCGGGCAGGGGCGCGGCGCGGCGCGAGATGCGACAGCAGCAGCAGCGCCAGCATCGCCGCACCGATCGAGGTGGTCACGATGATCACGGCCTCGAGCCATCCGCCCTGCATCGCCCATATCCTTTCCGCCCTTCGAGGGAATCCTCCGGGCAGATTGGCTAATTACACGTTAAGCGTGTATTGCGCGAGAGTTTTCGCCCTGGGGTTATGCCGTGATCGGGACATTTTCGCCCAGAGGGCCGGTTTCGGGGGCAAGAAGGCGCGCCGCGGGCCAGCGCACCTCGACGACCGCGCCCGAACGGCGCGGCGTGGCGCCGTCCTCGCCCGCGGGTTCCGAGCCATTGGCGAATCGCAACCGGGCGCCGGTGCGCTCGAGCAGGGTCTTGGCGATGAACAGGCCAAGACCCATGCCCTCGTATTCCGGGCGGGTGCCGCGTTCGGTCGGGCGGCTGTGCAGGAACGGGTCGCCGATCCGGCCGATCACCCCCGGCGCATAGCCGCGGCCATCGTCGGTGATGCGCACGGTGATCTGCTGGCCGGTCCATTCGGCGTCGACCCAGACCGTGCTCTGCGCGAAGTCGACGGCGTTCTGCACCAGGTTGCGCAGCGCGTGGATGAGCTCGGGATAGCGGTAGATCGTCGGCTGCCGGTCGGACCCGCCGGGGGCCGGGGTGGCCTCGAAGCGGATCTCCTTGCCACGGTCGAGATGCGGCTCGGCCGCCTCGCGCAGCACGGCAAGCAGCGGTGCCGAGCGCAGATGCAGGTCATCCTTTCCGGCGCGGCCCATCGAGCGCAGGATGTCGCGGCAGCGGTCGGCCTGCTCGCGGATCAGCAGCGCGTCCTCGTACAGCTCGGGCCGGTCATCAAGCTCGTCGGCAAGCTCCGAGGACACCAGCTTGATCGTCGCGAGCGGCGTGCCGAGCTCATGCGCCGCCGCCGCCACCACGCCGCCGAGGTCGGTCAGCTTCTGCTCGCGGGCCAGCGCCAGCTGTGTCGCCAGCAGCGCATCGCCCATCGAATGGATCTCGCCGGCGATGCGGTGGGCATAGCCGCCGAGGAAGATCACCCCGACCACGATCGCGACCCAGGTGCCGAATTCGATCACCGGCGGCATCGCCAGCTCGATCCCGTCCCTGGTCGTCAGCGGCAGGTTGAACAGTGCCACGAAGGAGATCATCGCGATCGTCGCGGTGCCCAGAAGCAGCGTCGGGCGCAGCTCGAGCGCGGTGGCGGCGATCGTCGCAGGCACCAGGATCAGCAGCGCGAAGGGGTTGTTCAGCCCGCCGGTGAGGGCGAGCAGCAGCGCGAGCTGGGCGGTGTCGAAGAGCAGCGTCGCCGTCACCTCGGCCTGGCTCAGCCGCCGGCTTTCCGGGAACAGCCGGATCGCCACCAGGTTTGCCGCGACCGCGGCGCCGATGGTGGCCAGGCACAGCGGCAGATCAAGCGCGATGTCGAACCAGTAAAGGGCGACCAGCAGCGCGCCAAGCTGCCCTGCGATCGCCGTCCAGCGCAGGAAGATCAGCGTGCGCAGGCGGACCCAGTCCTGATGGCTTTCGGCCAGGCGCAGTCCGGGTTCGGGCCGTTCCGCCATCTCTGCTCCGATCCGGACCCGCAATTGATGGGTCCTGTTGTCACATTTTCCGTCGCGAACCTTGATAGTAGCGTCCCGCCCTGCGATCAATGCACAGCCCACCGGAAGGACCGACGATGAAGATCACCCCGAAAGCCGCCGCCATCGCCGCCGCCGTCCTCGTGGTCGCCGGACTGGGCGCCACCTGGCTTGCCACCCGCGGCGGAGATGCCGATATGTTCGTGCAATGCCGCAAGAGTGTCGTCGGCGGCACCGCGAAGATCGGCGGGCCCTTCACCCTGGTCGACGAGAACGGCAAGACCGTCACCGACAAGGACGTCTTCACCAAGCCGAGCCTGCTCTACTTCGGCTATACCTATTGCCCCGATGTCTGCCCGATGGACAATTCGCGCAATGCCGAGGCGACGGATATCCTCGACGGGCGCGGCTATGACGTGACGCCGGTGTTCATCTCGGTCGACACCGACCGCGACACGCCCGAACTGCTGCGCGAATTCACCGATATCATGAGCCCGAAGATGATCGGGCTCACGGGCTCGAAAGAGCAGGTGGCGGCGGCCTCGCGCGCCTATCGCACCTATTTCAAGGTGCAGAATCCGGGCGACCCCTACACGCTGATCGACCACTCGACGCAGACCTATCTGGTCTTCCCCGAGATCGGCTTTGTGGAATTCTACAACCGGGACACCACCGCCGAACAGATGGCCGACTCGGTCGCCTGTTTCGTCGATGCGTGGAAGGGCGCGGGAAAATAAGGGATTTCCGGCGCAGCCGGAAATTGACCCGTTCCGCCTGACGCCTTAGAACCGTCTCAGCAAACATGCGGGGGACGGAAGATGGCCGAGGACGATTTCGCGGAACTGGGGGCGGACCGGACGCTGCTTCTGGTCGATGACGACGTGCCCTTCCTCACCCGTCTCGCCCGGGCGATGGAAAAGCGCGGCTTCGAGACCGAGACCGCCGAGACCGTCGCCGCCGGCAAGGCGATCGTGCAGGGCCGCCCGCCCGCCTATGCGGTCATCGACCTGCGGCTTGAGGATGGCAACGGGCTCGAGGTGGTCGAGGCGCTGCGCGAGAAGCGCCCCGATGCGCGGATCGTGGTTCTGACCGGCTATGGCGCGATCGCGACAGCGGTGGCCGCGGTGAAGATGGGGGCGACCGACTACCTGTCGAAGCCCGCCGATGCGAATGACATCACCAGCGCGCTTCTGGCGAATGGCGAGGCCCTGCCGCCGCCGCCGGAAAACCCGATGAGCGCCGATCGCGTGCGCTGGGAGCATATCCAGCGTGTGTATGAATTGTGCGACCGCAACGTTTCTGAAACCGCACGCCGGTTGAATATGCACCGCCGCACGCTTCAGCGCATTCTGGCGAAACGCAGCCCGCGCTGATTTTTCAAAAAACTTGAAACCGACTCCATTTTGGTGTTTATCTCGGGAAAACGGACCCCGGAGGCTCTGGAATGGATATCAGTTTCGACGATCTGACGCTTGCCGAACTCAAGACGCTGCGTGCGAAAGTCGACCGTGCGATTGAAACCTACGAGGATCGCAAAAAGCGCGAGGCGCTGGCCGAGCTTGAGGAAAGCGCGCGCAAGATGGGCTATTCGCTTGCCGAACTGGCCGAGCTGAGCAGCGCCAAACCCCGCAAGACGGTGGCACCGAAATATGCCAATCCCGAAAATGCGGAAGAAACCTGGACCGGGCGCGGGCGCAAGCCGAAATGGGTCGAGGCAGCGCTGGCGGCCGGCAAGTCTCTGGAAGATCTGGCAATCTGAGGCTCAGACCTCGGCTTTCAGCCAGTCGACGAAAATCTGTGCTGCCGGGCTCAACGGGCCCGGTGGCCAGACCAGATAATAGCCGAGGCTTTCCTCGTTCAGCTCGCGGATTTTAATCAGCCAGCCGATTTTCAGGTCTTCCTCGATCAGCGCCTCGGTTTCGAGGTGTAGGCCAATGCCTTCGCGTGCGGCCGACAGCGCCAATTCCTCGTTCGGGAAGTCGACGAATTTCAGCGCGGCGGGTTTCAACCCGATGGATTCCAGCAATTGCATCTGTTCTGGCCAATCGCCTTCGCGGATCCAGGGCAGCATCGACATTTCACGCAGGCTGAGTTTCTGCCGCCCGCCCAGCAATTCCGGTGCGGCGACCACGATTTGCGGAGCCGAGGTGAGAAATTCGGAATTCACCCCCGGCCAGCGGCCATTGCCGAAGCGGATGCCCAGATGCGCGCCCATTTCGCGCAGATCGCCGACGCGCGGTTCGGGCAAGAGCGAGAGCGCAATTTCCGGATGCCGTTTCCAGAATTTCGCCAGCCGCGGCATCAGCCATTCCGCGGCGAAGGCCGGGGGCAGGGTGACGGTCAGCGGCCGTTCCGTGCGCGCCGCGCGCAGCCCCTCGACCGCGGTCTGGATCAGCAGGAAGCCATCGGTCAGCGCCGAGGCCAGCCGCTCGCCCTCGGCCGTCAGATGCACGTGCCGGCCCTCGCGCCACAGCAGCGCGATGCCAAGCTCGGCCTCGAGCGCGCGCACCTGCTGCTGCACCGCCGCATGGGTGACGTTGAGCTTGCGCGCGGCGGCGCTGAAGCCACCCTCGCGCGCCGTTGCGGCAAAGGCGCGCAGCGCCGTCAGCGCCGGCATGTGACGCCAGTCGATTTCACTCATCTGTTAGCCATTCTTGCAGGTCTGGAAAAATTCCTGACTCGCAAAAATCCGTGCGTCAACGCAAATACAGGGCATCAACACAAGAAAGGAGATCAGGAAATGATCCGCATGCTTGCAGAAGTGATGACCCTCGCCATGGGCGGCTATGCGCCGCGTGCCGCGGGCAAGGGTGAATACAAGTTCAATCGCTGAGCGCGCTCAGCAAGGCCATGTGGCGCGCGGTATAGTCCGCGCGCACCTCGGCCGGGGGGCGCAGCCGGATCGCGAGCCCCCGCATCAGCCCCGCATCGGGGCGCCCGAAGATCCGGTCCGCCTCTTCTCGTGAAAATCCCGCGATCGCCTCGGCCTCGAGCCGCGCCGACAGGATGTCCGCCTTCTTGATCGCCGTCTTGATCGGGCCGGGCAGCACCGCGGGCAGGCCAAAGCGCAGGTGCACCGCCGCGCTCAGCCGCGCATCGAGTTCACCATAGCCCTCGCCGATCGCTGCCTTCACCGGGCTGATCATGTCGCCCAGAACGTATTCGGGCGCATCGTGCAGCAGCGCGGCGAGTTGCCAGCGCGCGCCGACGCCCGGGTTCTGCCGGTCGAAGATCTGCTCGACCAGCAGTGAATGTTCCGCCACCGAATAGGGGAAATCTCCCCTGGTCTGGCCGTTCCAGCGCGCCACGAAGGCAAGGCCGTGGGCGATGTCCTCGATCTCGATATCGACCGGTGTCGGGTCGAGCAGGTCGAGCCTGCGCCCCGAGAGCATCCGCTGCCATGCCCGTTTCATGCCGCCCTCCCTGTGGTCCTGCCCGTGCTAGCGAAAGCGTGCCGGGCTGTAAACGGCGCGGAACCGGATCGGCACGGCCCGCGTTCCCCCCTTGAACGGATGACAGGAGAGGATACGCATGACGCCCGATCCGAAGAAGCTTTCCGCCGCGGCCGCTGTGATGGCGATCGCCCTTGCGGGCTCGGTCAGCATGGCCGTCTCGATGGTCGGCCCGCGCGAGGCCGCACCGCTTGCCCGCACCTCGGTCTTCCCGCAGGTGCCGGCCGGCGCCGATCGGCCGATGGATGACGTCGGCCCCGATCTCAGCTGGGGCGATCTGTCGGTGTTCGACTCGATCTCCGAGATCGGCGCGGCGCAGTCGCCCGATGTGCCCTATTGCGATCACCGCCGCGCGCTGCTCGACACGCTCGACCATGACTTCGCCGAGAAGCAGCGGGTGATCACGCCGCTCGAGCAGAACCGCTCGGTCGAGCTCTGGGCGTCGGACATCATGGGCACCTGGACGGCGGTCTATACCCGTGCCGATGGGGTGGCCTGCGTGATCTCCTCGGGCGTCGGCTGGGAGAAAGGTGACAACCCCGTTGCGCTGCTGAAATCCGAGGGGCTGCTGCCCGCCTGAGCGCGGCCGCCCCCCTGATTGCCGCGCCGGCCCCGAAATGATAGACAGCGCCCCAATTCCGACATTTGGGAGCCTCTCATGGCCGATTACATCGTCAAGGACATCGCTCTGGCCGACTTCGGCCGCAAGGAGCTCGATATCGCCGAAACCGAGATGCCGGGCCTGATGGCCTGCCGCGAGGAGTTCGGGAAGACCAAGCCGCTCAAGGGCGCGCGCATCGCCGGGTCGCTGCACATGACGGTGCAGACCGCGGTGCTGATCGAGACGCTGAAGGTGCTGGGCGCCGATGTCCGTTGGGCCTCGTGCAACATCTTCTCGACCCAGGACCACGCCGCCGCCGCGATCGCCGCGACCGGCACCCCGGTCTTCGCGATCAAGGGCGAGAGCCTCGAGGAATACTGGGCCTATACCGACCAGATCTTCCGCTTTGCCGAGGGCACGGCGAACATGATCCTCGACGATGGCGGTGACGCGACGCTCTACATCCTGCTCGGCGCGCGGGTCGAGGCGGGCGAGACCGACCTGATCGCGGTGCCGACCTCGGATGAAGAGGTCTGCCTGTTCAACCAGATCAAGAAGCGGATGGCGGAAACCCCCGGCTGGTTCACCCAGCAGCGCGCCGCGATCAAGGGCGTGTCCGAGGAAACCACCACCGGCGTGCATCGCCTGTATGACCTGCACAAGAAGGGCCTGCTGCCCTTCCCGGCGATCAACGTGAACGACAGCGTCACCAAGTCGAAGTTCGACAACAAGTATGGCTGCAAGGAATCGCTCGTGGACGGCATCCGCCGCGCCACCGACGTGATGATGGCGGGCAAGGTCGCCGTCGTCTGCGGCTATGGCGACGTGGGCAAGGGCTGCGCCGCCTCGCTGCAGGGTGCGGGTGCGCGCGTGAAGGTGACCGAGGTCGACCCGATCTGCGCGCTGCAGGCGGCGATGGACGGCTTCGAGGTGGTCCTGCTCGAGGATGAGGCGCCGAAGGCCGACATCTTCGTCACCACCACCGGCAACAAGGACGTGATCCGCATCGAGCACATGCGGGTGATGAAGGACATGGCGATCGTCGGCAACATCGGCCATTTCGACAACGAGATCCAGGTCGCCAGCCTGCGCAACCACAAGTGGACGAACATCAAGGATCAGGTGGACATGATCGAGATGCCCTCGGGCAACCGGATCATCCTGCTCTCCGAAGGGCGTCTGCTCAACCTCGGCAACGCCACCGGTCACCCGAGCTTCGTGATGTCGGCCTCCTTCACCAACCAGGTGCTGGCTCAGATCGAGCTCTTCACCAAGGGCGATGAGTATGCGCCGGGCGTCTACATCCTGCCCAAGCATCTCGACGAGAAGGTGGCGCGGCTGCATCTGGCGAAGATCGGCGTCAAGCTGACCGAGCTGCGCCCGGATCAGGCCGAATATATCGGCGTCACCGTCGAAGGCCCCTACAAGGCCGATCACTACCGCTATTGAGCCGCCCGACCGGCGACATCAGGCCGCGCCTCCTCCCGGGGGCGCGGCTTTCGCGTTTCAGGGGGCCTGATCGGCGGATTTTCCCCTGTGGGGATCTGCCGCGGAAGAATGACTTTGTTCCCGGCGCGCCCTGTCCTAGGCTTCGACCGCGAGGCCGCCCCGAAGACGGCCGCGAGATCGACATTTCAGGTGAGGATTCCGGGATGGGGAAGAGAGACGAACTGATTGCGAAATACGCGGAGGACCTGCAGTCCAAATGCGGCATGACGCCGGACATGGATCTGCTGACCAAGGTCACGATCGGCTGCGGCCCGGCGATCTACAATGTCGATGCCGAGACCGTCGCCGCTTCCGACCCGAGCGAGCTCGAGACGGTGAAGACCAATTTCCTGATGAAGAAACTGGGCCTTGCCGACGGGCCCGAGCTGATGGACGCGATCGACGCCGTGGTCGAGACCTATGGCCGGTCGGAACGCAACAAGTATCGCGCCGTGGTCTATTACATGCTGGTCAAGCAATTCGGCAAGGAAGCCGTCTACGCCTGAGCTGCAAGGCTGCCGAAGGCGCCCGGGGCACTCCCGGGCGCCTTCGTTTCAGAACAGCGCCTTGATCCCGGCGATATGCGCGGGCGCCGCGGCCCCGGCATCGGCGGCCAGCGCCGTGACGGTCTCGGCCATCGCCTCGGGGGCGACGATGCGGTCGATCAGCCCCCAGGCCAGCGCCTCCTCGGCCTCGATCTTCTGCCCCGCCATCAGGATCATCTTCGCCCGCGCCGGCCCGATCAGCGCCGCCATCCGGCCCGGGTCCGAGGGTTGCGGCAGGAAGCCGAGCTTCATCACCGGATAGAAGAATTTGGCACCCGGCACCGCAAGGCGCAGGTCACAGGCCAGCACCATCCCCATCGCGCCGCCCGCCAGCGTGCCGTTCAGTGCCGCGATCGTCAGGCAGGGCATGCGCGCGATCGCGCCCGACAGCCGTTCCCAGACCGGGCTGGTGGCCAGACCTGCCCGCGCCTCGTCAAGGTCGGCGCCGGCCGAGAACACCTTGCCGGTGCCGCGCAGAACGAAGACCTTCACCCCGGCCTCGGCCGCCGTCTCGGCCGCCACGGCGATCGTCGTCAGCATCTCGGTGGTCAGCGAATTGGCCTTTTCCGGCCGGTCGATGGTGACGGTGCGGACCCCGTCCGCGGTTTCAACCTGGATCATCCTTCTCCCCTCGCGCGCGTGCTCGTGCTTTCGGCAGAGTCCTAGCAAGGCCGCGGGCTCTTGACCATCACCCCGGGCCAAAGGATGCTTCGCGCGACAGTTCTTTTGGAAGGGTGCACAATGGCACGGGTCGGTTCCGCGGCGATGAGCGCGGCGATTTTCACGCTGATGGCGACGACGGCGCTTCATGCCGATGTGACGGCCGACGAGGTCTGGCAGGCCTGGACCAAGCAATACACGGCCTATGGCTATCAGGTGGCGGTGGGCGACAGCGTCCGCGCCGGTGACATGCTGACGCAGCGCGATGTGCGGCTGACGAACCATGTCGAGGGATCGGACTTCACCATGACGATCCCCGAGCTGCGCCTGCGCGAGATGGGAGACGGCACCGTCGAGGTGACCGGCTCCGAAAAGATCAGCGCCCAGGCAACGAGCGCGGTCGAGGGCCAGACGCCGCTGCAGATGGAAATCGGCATCACCCAGGCGAACGGGGTGACGATCGTCTCGGGCACGCCCGATGCGCTGTCCTATCACGTCACCGCGCCCGAGCTGGTGATCGACATGGACCAGACCACCGCGGGCGCGCAGACCGAGGTGCCGGTGAAGGTGTGGATGTCGATGTCGGGCATCGACGGGGCCTATCAGGTCACCACGGACGGCGGCCAGAACGAGACCTCGGACTTCGCCATCGCCGGGATGAAGATGACCGCCTCGGGCGCCGATCCCGAGACCAACGGCACCTTCAACCTGGCGGCCAGCCTGGTGAACCTGAAGATGAAGAGCACCATGAGGATGCCCGAGGGCGCCGATCTCGAGGATCTGGGGGCGGCGCTTGGCAAGGGCCTCGCCATGGATGTCTCGGGCAGCTACGGCGCCACGACCTTCAGCGTCGACGCGGCCGCCGCCGAGGGGCCCTCGGGGCTGTCGGGCGGGGCGCAATCGGGCAGCTTCACGATGACGCTGGCGCCCGAGGGGATGAAATACACCGCGACCGGCGAAGGCGCGACGATCGAGGCGAAGACGGCGCAGGTGCCGGTGCCGCTGTCGGCCACGCTCGATCGTGCGGATTTCGAGGCCTCCTTCCCGCTCAAGAGCAGCGATGCCCCGCAGCCCTTCACCGGGCGGATCGCGCTCGACGGGCTCGGGCTTTCCGAGGACGTCTGGAAGATGGTCGATGCGCAGGGGCTTCTGCTGCATGATCCGGCGACGCTGGTTGTCGATCTCACCGGCACCGCGCGCCCGCTGATCGATCTGTTCTCGCCCGAGGCGGCGCAGGCGCAGATGCCGCCGGTCGAGGTCAACAGCCTCGAAGTCAAGCGGCTGCAGCTGACGCTGGCGGGGGCCGATCTGTCGGGGCAGGGGGGCGTGACCTTCGACAATTCGCTGGGCACGCCGACGCCGCTTGGCGCGGTCGATCTGAAACTGTCGGGCGCGAACAAGCTGATGGACAGCCTGGTGAAGATGGGGCTGATGCCGCAAGATCAGGTGATGTTCGCGCGCATGATGCTTGGGCTCTATGCCGTTCCGGCGGGCGATGACCTGATGACCTCGAAGATCGAGTTCAAGGAAGGCGGCAAGATCCTCGCCAACGGCCAGCAGATCCAGTAAGAGACCCACATTGCGGGGCCGCCCGGGAATTTCCGGGCGGCTTCTGAGTCACGGAGACCCCATGTCCGACACACGCCTGAGCGATCTGACCGAAGCCCTTCTCGACGCGGCGAAAAAGGCGGGTGCGGGGGCGGCCGACGCGATTGCCGTCGATGGTCGGGCGGTGTCGATCGATGTGCGCGAGGGCCGGCTCGAGCAGGCCGAGCGCGCCGAGGGCGTCGAGATCGGGCTGCGCGTGCTGCTTGGGCAGCGCCAGGCCTGCGTTTCGGCTTCGGATATTTCCGCGCGCACCATCGCCGAGATGGCGGAACGCGCGGTGACGATGGCGCGGCTGGCCCCCGAAGACCCCTATATCGGGCTGGCGGACCCCGCCCAGCTGGCGCAGGGCTGGGACATCGCGGCGCTCGAGCTTTCCGACCCCGCGGCGGAACCGGCGGCCTCCGATCTTGAGCACGACGCCCGCACGGCCGAGGCTGCGGCGCTGGCCGTCGAGGGCGTGTCGCAGGTGCAGTCGGCCTCCGCCTCCTATTCCGCGCGGCGGCTGCATTTCGCCGCGACGAACGGATTTTCCGGCGGCTATGCCCGGACCTCGCGCTCGGTCTCGGCGGTGGCGATCTCGGGCGAGGGGCTGTCGATGGAGCGCGACTGGGCGGCCGAGAGCCGCACCTTCCAGTCGGATCTGCCGGCAGCCGACAGCGTCGGCCGGCAGGCGGGCGAGCGCGCGGTCGAGCGGGCAAATCCGCGCCGCCCGAAGACCGGCGCCTTCCCGGTGCTGTTCGACGAACGCATCTCGGGCAGCCTGATCGGTCACCTTCTGGCCGCGATCAACGGCACGGCGATCGCCCGCGGCGCGTCCTGGCTGCGCGACGCGATGGGAACGCAGGTGCTGCCCGCCGGCATCAGCCTGATCGAGGACCCGCTGCGGCCGCGGATCTCGGGCTCGCGCCCCTTCGATGCCGAGGGGCTGGCCACGGCGCGGCGCGCGATCGTGGCGGATGGCGTGCTGCAGGGCTGGACGCTCGATCTGGCCACGGCGCGCAAGCTCGGTCTTGAAAGCACTGCGAGCGCCTCGCGCGGGACGGCCTCGCCGCCGTCGCCGTCGGTCGGCAATGTCGCGCTGACGCAGGGCAACCTCGGCCGCGACGGGCTGATCGCCGAGATGGGGACGGGGCTTCTGGTCACCTCCTTCATCGGCGCGACGATCAACCCGACGACGGGCGATTATTCACGCGGCGCCTCGGGCTTCTGGGTCGAGAACGGCGAGATTCTGTATCCGGTGAACGAATGCACCATCGCCGGCAACCTGCACGAGATGCTGCGCCGGATCACCCCGGCGAACGACGCGCGGGCGCATCTGAGCCATGTCGTGCCGTCGCTTCTGGTCGAGGGGCTGACGCTTGCCGGTGCCTGAGAACGACGCGGATCTTCAGCTTCTGAGCGAGGCGGCCGAAGAGGCCGGCGCGCTTGCGCTGCGCTACTGGAAGCACCGGCCGAGCGCCTGGGAAAAGGACGGCGGTGCCGGCCCGGTGTCCGAGGCCGACCTGGCGGTCAACGATCTGCTCGAGGCGCGGCTGCGCGCGGCGCGGCCCGAGTATGGCTGGCTGTCCGAGGAAAGCCTCGACGATCCGGCGCGGCTGCAGGCAGATCGGATCTTCGTTGTCGATCCGATCGACGGCACCCGCGCCTTCCTGAACGAGGAAGGCGGGTTCGCCCATGCGCTGGCGGTGGTCGAGCGCGGCCGGGTGGTGGCGGGGGTCGTGCACCTGCCGGTGCTGAACCTGCACTACAGCGCCACCGCGACCGGTCCGGCGCTGCTGAACGGCGAACCGATCCGGCCGAGCGCCACGGCCGCGGTCGACGGCAGCACGGTGCTGACCTCGAAGCTTTCGGACGATCCCGCGCAGTGGCGCGGCCCGGTGCCCGACTATCGGCGCAGCCTGCGCACCTCGCTGGCCTGGCGGCTGTGCCTCGTGGCCGAGGGGCGGTTCGATGCGACGATCTCGCTGCGCCCGGCCTGGGAATGGGACATCGCCGCCGGCAGCCTGATCGCCGAGCGTGCCGGCGCCGTCGCCAGCGACCGGCTGGGCCGCGCGATCGCCTTCAACTCTCCCAATGCGCAGGCGAACGGGCTCGTTGTGGCACCGCAGGATCTGCACGCCGATTACATCCGCCGGCTGCGCCCCTGGCCGGGCTGAGCGGCACTTACCGGATGTAAAGATTCACCCCCTAGCTTCGGCCTCGGCAAGAACTGCTGAAGCGGGGAGAATCCCATTGCAGACCCTCTGGCGCATCCTCCTGGCCGTGCTGCCCTTTTGCGCCGCGCTGCCGGCCGTCGCCGCGACGCCTGTGGAGCTGTCGGCAAGTTGCGAACGCGCGGCCGAGGATGCCTCGCGCCGAACCGGCGTGCCGGTCTCGGTGCTGAAGGCGATTGCGCTCAATGAAAGCGGGCGCAAGGTCGGCGCGGGCTTCGGCCCCTGGCCCTGGACGGTGAACATGGAGGGCGCCGGGCACTGGTTCGACACGCTCGACGAGGCGCGCGCCTATGTCTATCAGGAGTTCAAGCGCGGCGCGCGCAGCTTCGACGTCGGCTGCTTCCAGATCAACTACAAGTGGCACAACGAGAATTTCTCGTCGATCGACGAGATGTTCGACCCGATGTCGAGCGCGGTCTACGCCGCGAAATTCCTCGCCGAGCTTTATGCCGAATCCGGGTCGTGGAACACGGCAGCGGGCGCCTATCACTCGCGCACCAAGGAATTCGCCGATCGCTATGCCGCCCGCTTTGCCACGCTGCGGCAGCGGTTCGCCGCGCAGGACGGGATGCCGCTGCCGCCCGGCGGTTCCTCGGCGCCCGGGGACGGGATCCCCGAGATCCCGGATATCGTGATGGCGATGAACGGGCCCGAGCGGCCGCCGCGGGTGAACACCTATCCGCTGTTGCAGCGCAAGGAGGACGCCGCGCCGCCGCCGCTTGGCGCCGCCGCGGGCGCCAGCCTGTTCGCCGCCGCTCTGACCCGCGCCGGGGTGGAGTGAGAATGCAGCGCCTTCTGCTGACCACCCTGTTCCAGCCGACGATCCTGCTTGCCCTGGCGCTGATGGCGGTGATCGTGATGATGATCCTGCCGGTGCCCTCCTTCGTGCTCGACATCGGCCTCGCCACCTCCTTCGCGCTGGCGATCCTGATCTTCACCGTCACCCTGTTCATCGAGCGGCCGCTTGATTTTTCCGCCTTCCCGACGATCCTGCTGGCCTCGCTGATGCTGCGGCTGTCGCTGAACGTCTCCTCGACCAAGCTGATCATCGGCCAGGGCCACACCGGCACCGGCGCCGCGGGGCACGTGATCCAGGGCTTTGCCAATTTCATCATGGGCGGCTCGGTGCTGATCGGCCTTGTGGTCTTCGGCGTGATCCTGATCGTCAACTTCATCGTCATCACCAAGGGCGCCGGCCGCATGGCCGAAGTGGGCGCGCGCTTCGCCCTTGATGCGATGCCGGGCAAGCAGCTTGCGATCGACAGCGACATGAATGCCGGCGCCATCGACCACGCCGAGGCCCGCGCCCGGCGCGAGCGCGAACAGGCCGAGACCACCTTCTTCGGCTCGCTCGACGGCGCGTCGAAATTCGTCAAGGGCGATGCGGTGGCGGGGCTGATGATCACGCTGCTGAACCTTGTCGTCGGGCTGATCATCGGCACCGTGGTGCATGGCATGCCGATCGGCCATGCGCTGGAAACCTATGCGATCCTGACGGTGGGCGACGGGCTGACCAGCCAGATCCCCGCGGTCATCATCTCGATCGCCTCGGCGATCCTGCTGTCGCGCGGCGGCGCCAAGGGCTCGGCCGACATGGACCTGTTCCGCCAGCTCTCGCGCTATCCGCCGGCGCTTGGCACCGTCGCGGTGCTGATGGCGCTTTTCGCGCTGGTGCCGGGGCTGCCCTTCCTGCCCTTCATGGCCGGGGCATTGATCCTTGGCGGCACTGCCTGGATGGTGCAGCGCGCCGAGCAGAAGCGTGCCCGACGCGAGGCGATGAAGATGCCGCTGCCGGCCGAGCCGAAGCGGCGCTCGATGGGCGATGTGCTCGACGTCGATGACATCCATGTCGAATTCGCGCCCGATCTGGTGACGATGGCGCTTGATCCGGCGACGGGCCTCGATGCGCGGATCACGAACATGCGCAACCATGTCGCGGCAAGCTATGGGCTGATCCTGCCCGAGATCCGGCTGACCGACGACCCGACGCTCGACCCCGGCTGCTACCGCATCCGCATCCAGGGGGTCGAGCAGGCGAAGGACCGGCTGCACCCCGATCGGGTGCTGGCGCTGATCGCCGACAACCGTGACCTGCTGCCCGAGGGCGAGGACGTGCGCGAGCCGGTCTATGGCGCCCCGGCGCGCTGGCTGCCGCGCGCGCAGCAGGAAGAGGCGTCGCTGTCCGGCTCGACCGTGGTCTCGCCGACCGAGGTGCTGGCGACGCATCTGCTCGAGGTCATCAAGCGCAACTTCTCGCGGCTGATGACGCTGCGCGCGCTGCGCCGGTTGCTCGAGGAGATGGGCAACCTGTCCGACCCGGCACGCGCCGAGTCGAACCGGCGCATCCTCGACGAGCTGATCCCTGACAAGGTGCCGATCGATCTGCTCCTTGCGGTGCTGCGGCTGCTGCTCGAGGAGCGGGTCTCGATCCGCAACCTGCTGCTGATCGTCGAGGCGATCGCCGAGGTGCGCGCGCTGCAATCGCCCGAGGCGATCTGCGAGCATGTGCGCCAGCGTCTCGGCTTCCAGCTGGTGGCCGAGCTGCGGCGCGAGGATGGCACGCTGCCGCTTCTGCAACTGGCGCCCGAGTGGGAGGAGACCTTCGCCGCCTATCAGCTGCCGGGCGATCGCGGCGCGGGCGATGTGGCCCTGCCGCCCGACAAGTTCAACCGTCTGGCCACCAATGTGGCCGAGCGCATCGCGCGGGCGGGCGAGGCCGGGATCTTCCCGGCGCTTGTCACCTCGACCCGGCGGCGGCGGTTCCTGCGCACGGTGCTGGGCGCGAAGGGGATCACCACGCCGGTGCTCAGCTTCGAGGAGATCGGCCTCGACGCGCGCCCGGCGATGGTCGGGGTGGTGCCGACATGACGGCCGATCTTGCGCAGCTGATGGCGCAGGCGCAGGGCTTTCTGGCCGCGGCCTTCGTCGTCTTCCTGCGTGTCGGTGCGGCGATGGCGCTGATGCCGGCCTTCGGCGAGCAGCTGCTGCCGATGCGGGTGCGGCTGGCGCTGGCCGTCGCCTTCACCCTGATCGTGCTGCCGGCGCTTGGCCCCGGTCTGCCCGTCGCGGGGTTTTCGCCGGTGCTCTTCGCCGAGGTGCTGATCGGGCTTCTTTTGGGAATGATGCTGCGGCTTTTCGTGCTGGCGCTGCAGGTCGCGGGCACGATGATCGCGCAGTCGATCTCGCTGTCGCAGCTCTTCGGCGGCACCGATGGCGAGCCGCAACCCGCGGTCGGCAACCTGCTGATCCTGTCGGGGCTGGCGGTGGCGGTGCATCTTGGCCTGCCGGTCAAGCTCGCGCAGCTTTTGGTGCTGTCCTATGACGCGTTGCCGCCGGGGCGCTTTCCGGACGGGGCGCTGGTGCAGGCCTGGGGGCTGTCGGGCGTGGCACAGACCTTCACCCTCGCCTTCTCCATCGCCATGCCCTTCGTGCTGGGCGCGCTCGTCTACAACGTCGCGCTTGGCGCCATCAACCGCGCCATGCCGCAGCTGATGGTGGCCTTCGTCGGCGCGCCGGCGCTGACGCTCGGCGGGTTGATCCTGCTGTTCATAGCGCTGCCCTCGGGGCTGATGCTCTGGTACGGCGCCTTCGACGCCTTCATCGCCGATCCGTTCGAGGTAAGCCGATGAGCGAGGAAGACGACAGCGAACGCGAATTCGACCCGACGCCGCATAAGCTCGAGGAGGCGCGGCGCAAGGGCGACATCGTGCGCTCGAGCGAGATCACCGTCGCCGCGGCCTATGGCGGCATCCTGCTCGCCTCGCTTGCGCTTGGCGGGCGGGCGCTGATCGCCTTTGGCGATCAGGCGATGGTGCTGCTCGATCAGGCGGACGGGCTGTCGCGGCAGATGCTCGGTGGCGGCAACGCGGTGGCCGCGGGGGTGGTGGCGCGGCTGCTGGGACCGGCGATGCTGTGGCTTCTGGCGCCGGCGGTCCTCGTGCTGCTCGCCCTGCTCGCGCAGCGGGCGATTGTCGTCGCGCCCGACAAGATCATGCCAAAGCTCAGCCGCATCGACCCGTTGGGCAATGCGCGGCAGAAATTCGGCCGCACGGGGCTTTTCGAATTCCTGAAAAGCTTCGTCAAGCTGGTGGTGATCGCGGTGATCCTGGCGCGGTTCCTGTCGGGCAAGGTGGCGCAGATCATCGCCACGCAGGAGATGGGCGTGCAGATCGCGGTGCGCGAGATGCTGCGGATGCTGCTCGATTTCCTGACGCTTCTGGCGGTGATCGCGGCGGTGATCGCGGCGATCGATTACCTGTGGCAGCGCGCCGAATTTCTGCGCCGCAACCGGATGACGCGGAAGGAGCTGATGGACGAGATGAAGCAATCCGAGGGCGATCCGCACATCCGTCAGCAGCGCCGGCAGAAGGCGATCGCGATCGCCACGCGGCAGATGATTTCCGAGGTGGCGAAGGCCGATGTCGTGGTGGTGAACCCGACCCATTATGCCGTCGCGCTGCAATGGCAGCGCGGCTCGGGCCGGGCGCCGGTCTGCATCGCCAAGGGCGTGGACGAGATTGCCGCGCGGATCCGCGAGGTGGCGCAGAAATCGGCGGTGCCGATCCATTCCGACCCGCCCACGGCGCGCGCGCTTTATGCGACGATCGATATCGGCGAGGAGATCCGGCCCGAGCAGTATCGGGCCGTCGCCGCCGCGATCCGCTTCGCCGAGAAGATGCGCGCCCGCGCGAAAGGCAGGCGGTGATGCGCGCGAAGGATCTGGCCGGGCTGAACCGCATCGCGCGGATGCGCCGCGAGATCGAGCTGGCCGAACTGGCCGCCCGCGCGGCCGAGGCGGCGCGGCTGAGTGCGGCGCGCGCCGAGCTGGCCGAGGCGGCGCAGATCGCGCGGCGCGACGGGCAGGGCTCGGTTGCCGCCGCACAGGCGGCCGAGCAGTTCGGCCATTGGGTCGACGGTCAGGATGCGGCGCTGCGTGCCGCACTCGCCGAGGCCGAGGCGCAGAAGGCCGCGCAGCGCGCGGTGGCGGCGCAGGCCGTCGGCCGCCAGCAGGTGCTTGACCAGATCACCGAGCGGCTGCGCAAGGGGCTGCGCCGCTGAACTCAGCGATTGTCCTGACGCGCGATGTCGGAGATCAGCACCACCTTCACCGTTGGCCCGAGACTGCGGCGCGCGGCCTCGAGCAGCGCCCGGCGCAGGTCCTCCATCTGCCCGGCCGAGGTGAAATCGCCGCGGAAGCCGCCGGCATTGGCATGGTCGAACAGCACCTGCAGCAGCGCATCGCGCAGCTTCGGCTCGGCGGCATAGACCGCCTCGGTGCCGCCCGTCGCGACCTCGAGGCTGAGCGACAGCACGACCAGCGAGACGATCGTGCCGTCCTCGACGTCGGGCACGATGAACTGGTTGTTCAGCTTGACGAATTCGGAGCTTGCCGCACCGCCCTCCGCGCTCTCGGTGCCTGCGGCCTGTGCTGTGGGGGCCGCCTCGGTGCCGGCCTCGGCCGCGGCCGGCGGCGCCGGGCGCAGGAAATAGCCGGCCGCGGCGCCGGCGCCGATGCCGAGCAGCGCGAGCAGGATGGGGAGGAGCAGCCTGCGCATTCCCGGGCCTCAGAACGGCAACAGCACGTCGGCGACCTGCTGGCCATAGCGCGGCTGCTGCACGTCGGTGATCTGGCCGCGCCCGCCATAGGAGATCCGCGCGCCGGCGATCTTGTCATAGGTGATCTCGTTCTGCCGGCTGATGTCCTCGGGCCGGACGAAGCCCGAGACCAGCAGCTCGCGCACCTCGTAGTTCACCCGCACCTCCTGACTGCCCTGGATCCGCAGCACCCCGCTTTGCAGCCGGTCGAGCACCGTCGCCGCCACCCGCAGCGTCAGCTTTTCCTTGCGCGCGACCGAGCCGTCGCCCTGATAGGACGAGCTTGAATTCGTCTCGTAGGCGTTCGCCATCGAGGCGCCGTCGGGCATGTGCCGGTCGATGCGCTGCGGGATGCCGCCGAGGTTCGGGATGCCCATCTTGTCAGAGCCCGAGCGGCTGCGGCCGGTGGTGTTCGAGATCTCGGCCTTGTCGTCGATCTCGATCACCACGGTCAGGATGTCGCCGCGCCCCATCGCGCGCCGGTCGCCGAGCAGCGAGCCGCGGGTGCCCGACCACAGCGAGGCCTCCTGCGCGGGGGTCTGCCGGTTCAGCCGGTCGGGCATCGCGGCGCTGTTCATCGCGAAGAATTCGTCGCCATCCTCGACCGGGGTCATGCCGGGCACCTTGCCGACGTTCTCGAGCCTCTGGCAGGCGATAAGCGATCCGGCGAGGAGGATCAGGATCAGCGGACGCATGGCAGCCCTTTCATTGCGACTGGACCTGGGTTGAGCCGTCGGCCGCAATGGTGGCGAGGACGATGGCCTTGGAGGCGGTGTTCATCACCCGGATCGTGTCGCCGACACCGCCCCGTTCGAGGGCGCGGCCCTCGGTGCGGATGTCGAGCGGGCCGCGGTGATAGGCGAGCGGCACGGTCTGGTTGCGCTCGATGATCGCGGGCGGGCCGAGATCGGCGAGCAGGATCGGCCGGCCCGGATAGATCGCGACCCGGGTCTCGAGCCCGATCGCGTCGCGCGGGTCGGTCAGAGCGCCCGGCACCGTCTGCCCGTCGACCGTCACGTCCGCGGCGGTCAGCACGGTCTGCGCGCGCAGCACGCGCGCCGCGACCAGCGTCTCGGCCGGGGCGGGGGCCGCGGCGAGCAGGGCAAGCACAAGGGGCAGCGCGGTCCGCATCAGCGCAGCTGCGTGGTGGCGCCGAGCATCTCGTCGGCGGCGGTGATGACCTTGGCGTTCAGCTCGTAGCCGCGCTGCGCCTTGATCAGCTCGGTGATCTCGCGCACCGCATCGACCGAACTTTCCTCGAGATAGCCCTGTCGCAGCGTGCCGAGCCCGTTCTGCCCGGGTTCGGAGACCTGCGGCGGGCCCGAGGCCTCGGTCTCGAGGAAGAGGTTCGAGCCGATCGCCTCGAGCCCCTTGTCATTGGTGAAATTCGCCAGCGTGATCTGGCCCAGAAGCTGCGGCTGCACCTGGGTGTTGAAATAGGCATAGACCTCGCCCGCGGCGTTGATCGCAAGCGTGCTGGCGTCGTCGGGGATGGTGATCCCGGGGGCCACCGGATAGCCGTCCGAGGTGACGATCTCGCCATCGGGCGAGCGTTTCAGACCGCCGTCGCGGGTATAGCCCGAGGCACCCGAGGGCATCGTCACCTCGAGATAGCCGGCGCCGTCGATGGCGAGGTCGAGATCGCCGCCGGTCTGGGTGAGCGTGCCCTGCGCCAGGTTCACGCTGACCGCCGTCGGGCGTACGCCGAGGCCCAGCTGCACCCCGGCCGGGATCACCGTGCCATCGGTCGAGCTGATCGTGCCGGGGCGTGTCTGCTGCTGGTAGAACAGGTCGGCGAATTCGGCGCGGCGGGCGTTGTACCCCGTCGTTGACATGTTCGCGAGGTTGTTCGAGATCACCTCGACCCGCGTCTGCTGGGCGCTCATCCCGGTGGCGGCTATCTGCAGGGCACGCATTCAGATCTCCTATTTGCCAAGCGTCGAGATGACGCCGCGGATGCGTTCATCCTCGCGGTCAAGGAAGTTCTGGCCCAGCTCGTAGGCGCGCTGAACCTCGATCATCCGCGAGATTTCGGACACGGGATCGACATTCGATCCCTCGACGAAGCCCTGAAGCAGGGTCGCCTTCTTGGTCGGCTCGACGCCCGAGGGGGCCGAGAAGCGGGTGCCGGCGACATGGCGCAATTCGGTGCGGTCGGCGGGTAGGAATACCCCCACCTGCGCCACCGGCGCGCCGGCGACCGACAGGGTGCCGTCCTGCGCCAGGGCAACCGGGCCCTGGTCGGTCGGCACGAAGATCGGCGCGCCGCCCGCGTCGAGCAGGCGAAAGCCGTCGGGGGTGACCAGCTCGCCCTCGGCCGAGGGGGTGAAGCTGCCGGCGCGGGTCAGCTGATTGCCCTCGGGCGTCTCGATCTGGAAGAAGCCGTCGCCCTCGATCGCGAAGTCGAAGGCGCCGCCGGTCTGGTCGATCGGGCCCTGCGACAGGTCGACGTTGCGGCCATGCGCATAGGCCATCGAGAGCGGTTCGCTCTCGAGCCCGAGATCGGCGACATATTCCGAGAAGATCACCCCCTCGCGCCGGAAGCCGGTGGTCGAGACGTTCGCGATGTTGTTCGCGACGCTCTGCATCTCGCGCATCAGGCCGGACTGGCGGGCAAGGGTGGCGTAGATCGCGTTGTCCATGGCTCAGCTCCCGGCGATCATCGGAATGATCCGCGTGGTGAAGAAATCGACCAGCGTTTCCGACATGAAGGACATCGACACCCAGAACACCACGAGCATCGCCCCCACCTTCGGCACGAAGGTCAGCGTCATCTCCTGCACCGAGGTCAGCGCCTGAAACAGGCCGATGGTGACGCCGGCGATCAGCGCCACGGTCAGCATCGGCGCCGAGATCATCACCGCGATCCACAGCGCCTGGCGCATCGTGTCGAAGAAGACGAGGTCGTTCATCTCACACCGGCATCCGCAGGATTTCCTGATAGGCCTCGACCACCTTGTTGCGCACGGTGACCGCGGTCTCGACGGCAAGCTGGGTCTCGGCCAGGGCCTGCACCAGCGAATGCGGATCGGCCTTGCCGAGCATCGTGGCCTTGGCCGTTTCCTCGCCCGAGCGCAGCGTCGCCTCGAAGCTGTTGGCGAGCGAGCCGAGCGTGGTTTTCGCGGGTGAGCCCGTGTCCGGGGCTGCGGCGGTCCGGGCGCGGGCATAGGCCTGGGCGGCGACGGAGGTATTGAGTTCCATGGGGGGGAGGGGCCTTTCCGGATCAGCGGCGCAGCAGGTCGAGCAGCGCCGAGGACATCTGTCGCGTCTGGTCGAACATCTTCAGGTTCGCCTCGTAGCTGCGCTGCGCCTCGCGCGCGTCGGCGATCTCGACCACGAGGTCGACATTCGAGCCCTGGTAATAGCCGGTCTCGTCGGCCAGCGGGTTCGACGGGTCATAGACCTGCTCGAGCTCGGACCGGTCCAGCTCGACCGGGCCGAGGGCGACCGCGCCGGTCGTCTCGCCCATCTCGGCGACCTGTTCGAAGGACGAGATCTTGCGGTGATAGCCGGGGGTGTCGGCATTCGCGATGTTCTCGGACACGTGCCGCAGCCGCTGCGCCTGCGCCTTCATCCCCGAGGCGGCGAGCGAGAAGGCCGAATTGAAATCGTTCACCGTCATTTCCCTCCGAGGCTGGTGCGCAGGATGTCGAGCGAGCTGCGATAGACGGTGAGCGCCAGAGTGTGCGAGCGCTGCACCTCGGCCGATTTCACCATCTCGTCCTCGAGCGAGACGGAATTGCCGCTGGGCGAGGTCGCCTCGGCCTTCGGGTCGGGGGCCATCGCCACGGTGAGGCCGTTCGAGGCGCCAAGGTGGCCTGTCCGCGTTGTCCGCATCGGGGTGGCAAGTTCTTCCTGATAGGTCTCGGCAAAGCTCGGCACGTCGAGGGCGCGATAACCGGGGGTGTCGGCATTGGCGACGTTCTGCGCCACGGCATTTTGCCGGAACGCGGCCTGCTGGGCCATCGACTGGGCCATCTGCATCAGCTGGATCTTCTCGAACATCGGGGTTTCTCCTCCGAGCCATCAACACTCGCTTAAGGGCGAATCATTTAAGAAAACCTTTCAGAAACACGGGAGTGCAGGATGGCGTCAGCGGGGCTTGAACGGCTGTGTGCGGAAATCTCGCAGATCGCGGCGCTGCGCCCGGTGGGGCGGGTGCTGGGCGTGGGCGGCGGCACGATCGACGCGGGCGGGTTGTCGGTGCGGGCCTCGCTGGGCGATCGCGCGCAGATCCGCTGCCGCTCGGGGCGCCTTTTCGGCGCCGAGGTGATCGGGCTGAGGCCCGAGGCGGTGACGCTGCTGGCCGATTGCGCGCCCGAAGGCGTCGCGATCGGCGATGCGGTCGAGGTGCTGGGTCAGACCGGCATCGCCCCCGATGACAGCTGGATCGGCCGGGTGATCGACCCGTTCGGCCGCCCGCTCGATGGCCGGCCGATCCTGCGCGGCACCGCCGAACGGCCGCTGCGCGCCGACCCGCCGCCCGCCGCGCAGCGCCGTCGTCTGGGGGCGCGGCTGGAGACCGGGCAGGCGGTGTTCAACACCTTGCTGCCGCTGGTGCGGGGCCAGCGCATCGGGCTCTTCGCGGGCTCGGGCGTGGGCAAATCCTCGCTGCTGGCGAAATTCGCGCGCGGGGTGGCGGCCGATGTCGTCGTCATCGCGCTGGTGGGCGAGCGCGGGCGCGAGCTGCGCGAATTCGTCGAGAAGGTGCTCGGCCCCGAGGGGATGGCGCGCTCGGTGATCGTCGCCGCCACCTCGGACCAGTCACCGCTGGTGCGCCGCCGCTGTGCCTGGGCGGCGATGGCGGTGGCCGAGCATTTCCGCGACGCGGGCCGGCAGGTGCTGTTCCTCGCCGACAGCGTCACCCGCTTTGCCGAGGCGCATCGCGAGGTGGCGCTGGCTGCTGGCGAACCGCCCAGCCTGCGCGGCTATCCGCCCTCGACCGCGCATCAGATCATGGCGCTGGCCGAACGCTCGGGGCCGGGGCCCGAGGGGGCGGGCGACATCACCGCCGTGTTCTCGGTGCTGGTTGCGGGCTCGGACATGGAGGAGCCGGTCGCCGACATCCTGCGCGGCACGCTCGACGGTCATGTCATTCTCGACCGCACCGTTGCCGAACGCGGCCGCTTTCCGGCGGTGGATCTGCTGCGCTCGGTCTCGCGCGCCTTGCCCGATGCCGCGACCCCGGCCGAGAATGCGCTGATCGCCCGGGCGCGGCGGCTGCTGGGCGCCTATGACCGGGCCGAGCTGATGATCCAGGCAGGGCTTTATGCCGCAGGCTCCGACCCGGTGATTGACGCCGCGATCCGGGTCTGGCCGGCGCTGGACGGCTTCATCGCCCGCGACGAGCCCGACGATACCGCCGCAAGTTTCACCACGCTCGCCACGATTCTGGCCGACACGCCCTGAGGGGCGCCCCTCAGGCGCGGTGATAGGGGGTGCCGGCGAGGATCTGGCCGGCACGATACAGCTGTTCGGCCAGCATCACCCGCACCAGCATGTGCGGCCAGACCATCTTCCCGAAGCTGAGCGACCAGTCGGCCTTGGCGCGCAGGGCGGGGGCGATGCCGTCGGCGCCGCCGATGACGAAGGCCAGATCGCGCCCGGCATCGCGCCAGCCCGCGAGTTTCGCGGCGAATTCGGGCGAGGAGACCAGATCGCCGCGCTCGTCAAGCGTGACGAGCACCGCGCCGGCCGGGATCGCGCGCTCGAGCAGCGCCGCCTCCGCCTCCATCCCGAGGTTCTTCTTGTCCTCGACCTCGACGACCGAGGCCGGGCCCAGCCCGTAGGACCGCCCGGCCTTGGAGAACCGTTCGAGATAATCGGAGATCAGGTCAAGCTCGGGCCCCTTGCGCAGCCGGCCGACCGCGCAGACCGTCACCTTCATCGCCGGATCAGACGTGGGCGCCCGAGGGCATCCACATCTTCTCGAGCTGATAGAACTCGCGCACCTCGGGGCGGAACACGTGGACGATGACGTCCTGCGTGTCGATCAGGACCCAGTCACCCTGGTCCTTGCCCTCGATCTTGCTGTTGCGCCCGAAGTCTTCCTTCAGCCGCTCGACCAGCTTCTCGGCGATGGCGCCGACCTGCCGCGAGCTGCGCCCCGAGCAGATCACCATGTAATCCGCGATCGACGACCGGCCGCGCAGGTCGATCGTGATGATGTCCTCGGCCTTGTCGTCCTCGAGCGAAGAGATCACGCGCGCCAGGATCTGGTCGCTCGTGGGGTCGGCCCCGGCGAGCTTCGTGCTCATGGGTGCCGCCTTTGCGTCCGAGACACCGGACGCGAGTGAGAGATGAGACAGGACATTGTCCTCCGAAGGTTCGCGCGCCGCCTCCGCCCCGGCGCGGGGCATGACAAAAACGTAGCATCGCGCCCCTGAAATCTCAACCGATCGGAGCGCGCAATCCGAGCCGGCTCTGCGATTTGGTGCCGATTGTCAACCCCTGCGGCCCTTGCTGCGCTGCGGCGGGGCGAGATTTTCTTGCCTGAGAGCAGGGGATCGCCTATATCGCCGGGCATGATCACCGTTTTCGACATGGATGACCGCGCCCGGCTGAAAGAGCGCTTCTACGGCGAAAGCCGCTCCATCCTCGCCCGACTTTGATGTCGGCGCGGGGGCGCCGTGTTGCGTCCCTGTCGCCCGCGGCCGCGCCCTTTGCCCGGCGGCCCGCCCGATCCGTTACAAGCCATCGAAAGAGAGAGCCATGTCCGCTCCGAAGACCCTCTATGACAAGATCTGGGATGCCCACGTCGTCTCCGAAGACGCCGACGGCACCTGCCTGCTCTACATCGACCGCCACCTCGTGCACGAGGTGACCAGCCCGCAGGCCTTCGAGGGGCTGCGTCTGGCCGGGCGCAAGGTGCGCGCGCCGGAGAAGACCATCGCCGTTCCCGACCACAACGTTCCGACCACCCCCGACCGCGAGCAGGGGATCAAGAACGAGGAAAGCCGGATCCAGGTCGAGGCGCTCGACAAGAACGCCAAGGATTTCGGCATCAACTACTACCCGGTCTCCGATATCCGTCAGGGCATCGTGCACATCGTCGGGCCCGAGCAGGGCTGGACGCTGCCGGGCATGACCGTGGTGTGTGGTGACAGCCACACCGCGACGCATGGCGCCTTCGGCGCGCTCGCCCATGGCATCGGCACCTCGGAGGTCGAGCACGTCCTGGCGACGCAGACGCTGATCCAGAAGAAATCGAAGAACATGAAGGTGGAGATCACCGGCAAGCTGCGTCCGGGCGTCACCGC
Source organism: Paenirhodobacter sp. YD-8 (assembly GCF_056590935.1). Taxonomy (NCBI): domain Bacteria; kingdom Pseudomonadati; phylum Pseudomonadota; class Alphaproteobacteria; order Rhodobacterales; genus Paenirhodobacter; species Paenirhodobacter sp. YD-8. The sequence continues at coordinate 269,616 of NZ_CM152649.1, forward strand.
CAAGGACATCACCCTCGCGGTGATCGGCAAGACCGGCACCGCCGGCGGCACCGGCCATGTCATCGAATATTGCGGCGAGGCGATCCGCGATCTGTCGATGGAAGGCCGGATGACGGTGTGCAACATGGCGATCGAAGGTGGTGCGCGCGCCGGCCTGATCGCCCCCGACGAGACCACCTTCGAATACATCAAGGGCCGTCCGCACGCGCCGAAGGGCGCGCAGTTCGAGGCCGCGCTGACCTGGTGGAAGACCCTCTTCACCGATGAGGGCGCGCAGTTCGACAAGGTCGTCACGCTGAAGGGCGAAGAGATCGAGCCGGTCGTGACCTGGGGCACCTCGCCCGAGGACGTGCTGCCGATCTCGGGCGTGGTGCCCTCGCCCGAGGACTTCCACGGCGGCAAGGTCGAGGCGGCGAAGCGCTCGCTCGACTACATGGGGCTGACGCCCGGCATGAAGCTGACCGACATCGCCATCGACACCGTCTTCATCGGCTCGTGCACCAACGGCCGGATCGAGGATCTGCGCGCCGCGGCCGAGATCGTGAAGGGCAAGAAGGTCAAGGACGGTATGCGTGCCATGGTCGTGCCTGGCTCGGGCCTCGTGCGGCTGCAGGCGGAAGAGGAAGGCCTCGCGCAGATCTTCATCGACGCGGGCTTCGAGTGGCGCCTTGCCGGCTGCTCGATGTGTCTCGCGATGAACCCGGACCAGCTGAGCCCGGGCGAGCGCTGCGCCTCGACCTCGAACCGCAACTTCGAGGGCCGTCAGGGCCGCAACGGCCGCACCCACCTCGTCTCGCCGGCGATGGCGGCGGCGGCGGCGATCACTGGCCACCTGACCGACGTGCGGGAACTGATGTGAACAGCGGACGGATGGGGTAAGCTTTCGGCAAACCTCACAGGAGTGGACCCATGAAAGGCACGACTTCCCTTTTCGTCGCCGGCACGCTCGCCCTTCTGGGCGGGCTGGTCGCGATTTTGTTCCCGCTGCCCGCCTCGCTTGCCGTGGCGGTCTTCGTGGGCTGGTTGTTCCTGTTCAGCGGCGTCTTCGCCCTTTGGGCCGGGTTCTCCGACCGGACGATTCCGGCCCGCGGCTGGCTGATGGGCTTCGGCCTGCTCGACCTCGTCGTCGGCGTCTGGATCCTGGCGAACCCGCTCGCCGGTCTCGTCTCGCTGACGATCGTGGTGGGGGCGCTGTTCCTCATCTCGGGGATCGGGCGGCTGATCGTCGCCTTCGCCTTCAGCGGCAGCTCGACCTTCTGGGCGATGCTGCTGTCGGGGGTGATCTCCGGCGGGCTGGGCCTGTTCATCCTGTTCACCGTTCCGGACTCGAGCCCGATCCTGCTTGGCACGCTGCTTGCGGTCGAGCTGGTGGTGATCGGCTCCTCTCTCATTGCTCTGGGCCTTGAGCTCAAGAAAATCGGAAAAAACTGAAATGCAGAAGTTCACGAAACTCACGGGGATCGCGGCGCCGATGCCGCTGGTCAACATCGACACCGACATGATCATCCCGAAAGGCTTCCTGAAGACGATCAAGCGCACCGGGCTTGGCGTCCATGCCTTCGACGAGATGCGCTACAACCTCGACGGCACCGAAAAGCCCGACTTCGTGCTGAACAAGCCGCAGTATCGCGCGACCGAGATCCTCGTCGCCGGCGACAACTTCGGCTGCGGCTCCTCGCGCGAGCATGCGCCCTGGGCGCTGGCCGATTTCGGCATCAAGGCGGTCATCTCCACCTCCTTCGCCGACATCTTCTTCAACAACTGCTTCAAGAACGGCATGCTGCCGATCGTTCTGCCGCAAGAGCAGGTCGACATCCTAATGAAGGATGCCGAGAAGGGATCGAACGCGCGCATGACCGTCGATCTCGAGGCGCAGGAGATCACCACCTCGGACGGCGTGGTGATTCCCTTCGAGATCGACCCGTTCAAGAAGCACTGCCTGCTGAACGGCCTCGACGACATCGGGCTGACGCTGGAAAAGGTCGCGGCGATCGACGCATTCGAGGCGCAGGCCGCGCAGTCGCGCCCCTGGGTCTGATCCGGTCTAGTGGCTGCAAGCCCTTGAAACACAAGATGAAGGCCGCCTTTCGAGGCGGCCTTATTTTTGCGCCGGATTTGATGCAATGCGGCACCAGTTCCTTCACCAAATCGCCCGATTGTCGCGCCATTGGTTAACCAGACATTGCCAGCCGAGGCAAAAATGGACAAAATCAAGGCAATATTGAGGCAGTCCGTCACAATTGGCGGGTCCAGACGGCGAAACCCCGGCATCCGATCGGGGGCGCGGAAGGCAAAGGGCAGAATCGTGGTTTCTCGCTATGCAGGCGCATTGCTGCGGGCGTTGCTCGTTGCATTGGTGGTTTCCATCCCGTCGATGGCGCTGCGCGTCGTCAGCGACGATGCCACGCAGATCGTCGCCCTCGTCTCCTTCTTCGCCGCCGCGATCACCTTCTTCGAATATGCCTCGGTCTATCCCGGCCTGATCGAGTTCCGCGACGCCCCGCCCTACAACCGCATCCGCTTCACCGCGCTCTTTGCCATGGTGACGCTGCTTTCGGTGACGGCGCTTGCGCAGATCGAGCCCTCGACGCTGTCGCAATTCGTCTATGTGCTCGGCGCGATGATGGCGCGCTCGGTCGACATCCCCTACAGCCCGGTGCGTCTTCTGGTGCTGATCCTGCCCGAGGACGCCCCCGCCGCGCGTGTCGAGGCGCTGCGCACCGCCGCCGGGATCGCCTACATGACGGCGCTGATCGCGCTTGGCTATTTCGTGGTGACGATCCGCGCGCTTGGCTGGCCGAAGTCGCAGGGCAGCTTCAACGTCTGGGTGAACCTGCCCACCTTCGAGCCGACGGCGGGCGCCGATGTGGTCGAGCGGCTGCGCCGCGACGCCTGGTTCAACATCTCGCTGGGCTTCCTTCTGCCCTTCCTCGTGCCGGTGGTGATCAAGGCGGTCTCCGTCTCGGTCTCGCCGGTCACGCTCGACAATCCGCTGACGATGATCTGGGTGGTGACGGCATGGGCCTTCCTTCCGGCAAGCCTTTTCATGCGCGGCATCGCGGTCGGCCGGATCGCGCAGATGATCGAGGACAAGCGCCGCGAGGCGGGGGCCCGCGGTCTGCTGCCGGCCTGATCGCGGCGCTGTGCCTGCTGGCCGTGCCGGCCGCGGCCGAGAGCCTGCGGCTCGCCACCTGGGACGCGGGGTTGAGCCGGCGCGGGCCGGGGCTCTTGCTGGCAGACATCGAGACGGGCGATCCGCAGGTGACGGCGGCGGCGGCGCTGATCGCCGGGGCGCGGCCGGACGTTCTGCTGCTGACGGGCTTTGACTGGGACCACGACGGGCGGGCGCTTGCGGCCTTTTCGGCGGCCCTCGGCGCCGCCGGGCTGGTCTTGCCCCATCGCTACGCACCACGCCCGAATGCCGGGGTGCAAAGCGGGCTCGACCTTGACGGCAACGGCCGGATGGGCGAGCCGCGCGACGCGCAGGGCTATGGCCGCTTCACCGGGCAGGGCGGCATGGCGCTGCTGTCGCGCCTGCCGCTGCGGACCGAGGCCGCGCGCGACTTCTCGGCCTTTCTCTGGGACGATCTGCCCGGCAGCCTGATCGAGGGGGCGGGGCTGTCGCCTGCGGCGCGGGCGGTGCAGCGGCTGTCCTCGACCGGGCATTGGGATGTGCCGGTCGCGCTGCTCTCGGGGCGGGATCTGCACCTGCTGGCCTTCGCCGCGACGCCGCCGCTCTTCGACGGGCCCGAGGACCGCAACGGCCGGCGCAACCGCGACGAGACGGCCTTCTGGCTGCGCTATCTCGACGGCGCGTTGCCGGTGCCACCGCCGCTCGCATCCTTCGCGATCCTGGGGGATGCCGATATCGACCCGGTGGCGGGCGAGGGGCGGCGCGATGCGCTGGTGGCGCTGCTCGCTGACCCGCGGTTGCAGGACCCGCGCCCCGAGGGCGCGCAGGGCACGGCCACGGCCCTCTATGGCGCGCCGCTGCGGCTTGACTACATCCTGCCCTCGGCCGATCTGCGCGTCACCGGCGCGGGGGTGATCTGGCCGGAGGCGGGCGAGGCGGCGCCCCGTCGCGCCCTTGTCTGGGTCGATATTTCCCTGCCCTGAGAGGGGCCGCGCTTGACCCCGGGCGGGGCATTCGCTAGGCCGCTTGCAACCCTTTTTTCTATGGGAGGAAAGCATGTCGAACCCCTCTATCCTGATCCTTGCCGGCGACGGCATCGGCCCCGAAGTCATGGACGAGGTGAAGAAGATCATCACCTGGTATGGCGACAAGCGCGGTCTTGCCTTCGACGTGACCGAGGATCTCGTCGGCGGTGCCGCCTATGACGCGCATGGCGTGCCGCTGACCGACGAGACCATGGCCAAGGCGCAGGAAGTGGACGCGGTCATGCTGGGCGCCGTGGGCGGCCCGAAATACGACGTGCTCGACTTCTCGGTGAAGCCCGAGCGCGGCCTGCTGCGCCTGCGCAAGGAGATGGACCTGTTCGCGAACCTGCGTCCGGCGCAGTGCTTCGACGCGCTCGCCGACTTCAGCTCGCTGAAGAAGGACGTGGTCGCCGGGCTCGACATCATGATCGTGCGCGAGCTGACCTCGGGCGTCTATTTCGGCCAGCCGCGCGGCATCTTCGAGGAGAACGGCGAGCGCGTCGGCCTGAACACGCAGCGCTACACCGAAAGCGAGATCGCCCGCGTCGCCCGCTCGGCCTTCGAGCTGGCCAAGCGCCGCGACAACCGCGTGACCTCGGTCGAGAAGGCGAACGTGATGGAATCGGGTATCCTGTGGCGCGAGGTCGTCACCGCGATCCGCGACGCCGAATACCCCGAGATCACGCTGAACCACATGTATGCCGACAACTGCGCGATGCAGCTGGTGCGCGCGCCCAAGCAGTTCGACGTGATCCTGACCGATAACCTCTTCGGCGACATCCTGTCCGACTGCGCCGCGATGCTGACCGGCTCGCTCGGCATGCTGCCCTCGGCCTCGCTCGGTGCGCCGATGGCGAACGGCCGGCCGAAGGCGATGTACGAACCCGTGCACGGCTCGGCCCCCGACATCGCCGGCCAGGGCAAGGCGAACCCGATCGCCTGCATCCTCAGCTTCGCGATGGCGCTGCGCTACAGCTTCGACCGGGGCGACGAGGCCACCCGTCTCGAGAAGGCGGTCGAGAAGGTGCTGGCCGATGGCGTGCGCACCGCGGATCTGATGGGCCCCGAGGGCGGCACCCCGGTCTCGACCACCGAGATGGGCGCCAAGATCATCGCCGCGCTGGACGCGAGCCTCTGATCTTCCCGAAATTTCGGATCGTTCTGAAAATACAAAAGGGGCAGCCGATGGGCTGCCCCTTTTGCTTTCGGGCGACCTCAGTCGGCGCCGAAGAGGTCGCGGGTGAAGACCTTGTCGGCGACGTCGCCGAGTTCGGGCACCATCCGGTTCGCCAGGATCAGATCGGACGAGGCCTTCAGCTCGGCCAGGTCATGCGTCACCCGCGAGCCGAAGAAATCCGCCTCCTTCATCGCCGGCTCATAGACGATGACCTCGACGCCCTTCGCCTTGATCCGCTTCATGATCCCCTGGATCGAGCTTTGCCGGAAATTGTCCGAGCCCGCCTTCATCACCAGCCGGTAGACGCCGACGCGTTTCGGCTTCCTGGCAAGGATCTGATCGGCGATGAAATCCTTGCGGGTGCGGTTCGCATCGACGATCGCGCTGATCAGGTTCTGCGGCACATGGCTGTAATTCGCCAGAAGCTGCTTGGTGTCTTTCGGCAGGCAATAGCCGCCATAGCCGAAGGACGGGTTGTTGTAGTGCCGGCCGATGCGCGGGTCGAGGCAGACGCCGTCGATGATCTGCCGCGTGTCCATCCCATGCGCCAGCGAATAGCTGTCGAGCTCGTTGAAATAGGCGACGCGGAGCGCAAGGAAGGTGTTGGCGAAGAGCTTGATCGCCTCGGCCTCGGCGGAATCGGTGAGCAGCACCGGCACATCGGGGTCGAGCGCGGCTTCCTTCAGCAGACCGGCGAAGGCCGCGGCCCGCTCCGAGCGCTCGCCGACGACGATCCGCGAAGGGTGCAGGTTGTCGTAAAGCGCGCGGCCCTCGCGCAGGAATTCGGGGCTGAAGATGATCCGGTCGGTGCCAAGCTCGGCGTTCAGCCGGCGGGTATAGCCCACCGGGATCGTCGACTTGATGACGATCGTCGCCGCGGGCGCGATCGACAGCGCCTCCCTCACCACCGCCTCGACCGAGGAGGTGTCGAAATAGTTGGTGTGCGGGTCATAGTTCGTCGGCGTCGCGACGATGATGAACTCGGCATCCTCGAAGGCCGCGGCGGGATCGGTGGTCGCGGTCAGGTCGAGCGGCTTTTCGGCGAGATAGGCCTCGAGCTCGGTGTCGATGATCGGGCTCTTGCGATCGTTCAACAGCTTGACCCGCATGGGGTCGACGTCGAGGGCGCGGACGCGGTTGCGCTGCGACAGCAGAACCGCATTGGAAAGGCCGACATAGCCGATGCCGGCAACGGCAATTTTTCTTCCAGACATGTGTTCAATGACCCGTTGTGCAAGATCAGTGTCGGCCGGACAAATGCGGCGTCCCCCAAAGGGCTAGCATCCGGCTGCCTCATTTGGGAGGGGAATTGCGCCGAAAACGGCACCGACTTGCGCCATTTCCGAGGTTTTCTGGCCGGTTTCGTCGCGTCCACTGCGTGGTTCGGTCCGGAACGGGAGGGCGGCGCCGGGCTTCAGACCACGAAGATGTCGGCCGCATCGAGATCCGGGCGGGTGGTGAACTCGGCCACCAGCTGGGCCCGGATGTCGCCGGTGCCATCCGGATCATACCAGAGCGCACCATTGTCGTGATCGTAGAAGAAGCGGTCATTGGCGTCCTGCGCCTCGGTGCCCTCGGCAAAAAGCGCATTGCCGAGCCGTCCGGCGCCGATGCCGGTGAAGACGGCCATGCGCAGCACCAGCCGGTCACGCCCCGGTTCGAAATCGACGATCGAGTCGACGGTGTCCTCATCCGGCGCGGTGTCGAAAAGGAACGTATCCGCACCGGCGCCGCCGGCCAGCGTGTCGTTGCCGTCGCCCCCGATCAGCGTGTCGTCGCCCGCGCCCCCGGCAAGGCGGTTGTCGCCTGTGTTGCCGGTCAGCACATTCGCCAGCGCATTGCCGAAGCCCTGCAGGTTGGCGGTTCCGGTGAGCGTCAGGTCCTCGACCGCGGCGGAAAGCCGATAGCTGACGCTGCTGACGACGGTGTCGCGGCCGGCCCAGGCGGGCAGCTCGAACACCACGTCATTCGGATTGTCGACGAAGAAGCGGTCGGACCCGGGGCCGCCGGTCATCCGGTCGATGCCGGCGCCGCCCATGATCGTGTCATCGCCGGCGCCGCCGAAGATGGTGTCGGCGCCCGCCCCGCCGACGAGCAGGTTGTTGCCGGTGTTGCCGGTCAGCACATTCGCCAGCGCATTGCCGAAGCCCCGCAGATTGCCGGTTCCGGTGAGCGTCAGGTCCTCGACCGCGGCGGAAAGCCGATAGCTGGCGCTGCTGGCGACGGTGTCGCGGCCGGCCCAGGCGGGCAGCTCGACCACCACGTCATTCGGATTGTCGACGAAGAAGCGGTCGGACCCGGGGCCGCCGGTCATCCGGTCGATGCCGGCGCCGCCCATGATCGTGTCATCGCCGGCGCCGCCGAAGATGGTGTCGGCGCCCGCCCCGCCGGCCAGCAGGTTGTTGCCGGTGTTACCGGCCAGAACATTCGCCAACGCATTGCCGAAACCCTGAAGGTTGGCGGCGCCGGTGAGCGTCAGGTTCTCGATCGCCGTGGTGGCGCCGAGGCGGAAGCTGACGCTGCTGACGACGGTGTCGCGGCCGGCCCAGGCGGGCAGCTCGACCACCACGTCATTCGGATTGTCGACGAAGAAGCGGTCGGACCCGGGGCCGCCCACCATCCGGTCGGCGCCGGTCCCGCCCCAGATCGTGTCGTCGCCGGCGCCGCCGAAGATGGTGTCGGCGCCCGCCCCGCCGGCCAGCGCGTTGTTGCCGACATTGCCGGTGATCACGTTCGCCAGCGAATTGCCCGTGCCGTTCAGGGCGCGGGTGCCGAGCAGGGTGAGATTCTCGACATCGGCGCCGGCGCTCAGCCGGTAGGTGACGCGGCTCAGCACCGTGTCGACGCCGGGCGCGCCCGCCGCCTCGACGATCACGTCATTCGGATTATCGACCCAGAACCGGTCGGAGCCCGGTCCGCCCACCATGCTGTCCGCCCCCGCCCCGCCGATCAGCAGGTCGTTTCCGGCGCCGCCGATCAGCGTGTCGTTGCCGCCGCGCCCTTCCAGGCGGTCGGCGCCGGCGCCTCCGGCGAGGCTGTTCGCCTGATCGTCGCCCAGAATCACCGAGACCGTGCCGGGGGGCTCTGGCCCGGTGGTGTCGGTCGGGTCTTCGGGCAGGTAATGGGCGATGCTGATGATGCCATCCGCCGCCAGCGCCGCAGCACCGATTGGCCGGCCATCGCGCGAGACGATGGTCAGGCTCTCGCGGCCGAAGGTGATCGTGGCGCCGGTCGCGGTCTCGGTGATCGTCAGCTGCGAGACCGAGCGCAGCATCGGCCAGAGCGACAGGTCGATGCGGTCGGTGGCGAGGTCGAAGCCGGTGATGACGTCATGCATCCCGTCGGGCGACAGCACGAAGATGTCGGTGCCGGCGCCACCGATCAGCGTATCGGTGCCCGCTCCGTCGATCAGCACGGCGCCGTCGCTGCCGGCCTCGATCCGGTCGTTGCCGGCGCCGCCGTCGATCACGTTGCGTCCCGCGGCCGCGCCCGACAGCGTGTCGGCGCCGTGGCTGCCGAGGAGTGTCGCACCGATCGGGCCGAGCGTCGCCTCGAGCGTGGTGATCCCGGCTTCGGTGCCGCTTGCCACATGGATCTGCACCGCCTCGTCGGTCGCGGTCATCGCCAGCGCCGAGATCGCGTCGAGCGTCATCGCATCGCTGTCGGCCATGGTGTCGAGCAGCAGCAGATAGCCGCCGGGCAGCAGCTGGAACAGGCTGACGCCATCGTCCGAGCCGCTGACGGCGATGAAGCTCTGTCCGTTCACCTCGGTGATCGCGAGGTGGGAGGCATTGGCGAAGCGGGTGCCGAGATCGTCGATCACATGGTCATGCGCGACGAGGGCACCGGTCGCGGTGATCTCGACCACGCTCAGGCTGTTCGAGGTGGCGCCGGTCAGCACCGCATAGGTGACGCCGGCGACCGTCGTCGTCTGCATCTGCACCGCGCCCGCGATGCCAAGGCCGCTGGTCACGTCGAGCCGGCCGGTCTGGGTGACGGTGCCGTTCGGCCCGACGGAATAGGCGGCAAAGGCCGTGGCGCCATCGAAGCCCGCGAGCAGGAAGGGCGTGCCGTCAATCTGCACCTGCTCGAGGCAGGTGAGTCCGGTGGCGCCGCCGATTGCCCCGCTTGCGAGGGTGACATGGTTGCCAAGCGTGCCATCCGCCCCGACCTGCCAGCGCTCGAGCCCGTCCGAACCATGCACCGCGCCGAAGACGAAGCGGCGGCTTCCGACCTCGACCAGCTCGATCTCGGAGAGGCCTGCGGGCAGGGCGGCGGTGGCAAAGCTGCGGGTGCTGGCGCCAAGGCGGCCCGCGTCGTCGATCTCGACCCCGGTCAGCCCGCTGCTGCCGACGCCGGTCAGGGTGACCACCTCGCTCTCGCCGTCGAAGGAAACCACTTCGATCGTCGGTTCGACCCCGACGGTGGCCGCCCCCGCGATCGGCTTCCGGCTGACGAGGTCGAGCCCGTCGCCTCCTGCGTCAAGCTCCCACACGGCAAGGCCAAGCCCGCCATCGGGCCGGGTCACGGAGAGGATGCGCGGCCCGTCCGGCCCCTGCTCGACGACGAGATCGGTGATCCCCTCGAGCCAGGTGTCGCCCGCCGCCGTCTCGGTGCCCAGATGGGTGAGCCTGATCTCCGCCATCGCGCGATCCCCCGTGTTCGCCAGGATCCATCCTGCGCCTGTCGCCGTTAACGGGGGCTGAGCGGATTGCGGCGCAACGGTGGTCTTTGCTTCCGATTTGAATGACATTGTCCGGGCCCCGCAGTGCGGCTGCGGCCGGAAGCTGCCGGTCACGGGGTTTTCATGCCGGCGCGCCCTTGCGGTCCGGTGGCAAAGGCGCTTGATACGGCCTATATCTCGCTCGACAGCATCGAAGGGGACAGGCGTGGCCATCCATCTGCACAAAAACGACCTGCCCGAGGGGCTCGACCTCGGCCCGGTGGTCGCGATCGACACCGAGACGATGGGGCTCGACCCGCGGCGCGACCGGCTTTGCCTCGTGCAGATGTCCTCGGGCGACGGCAATGCGCATCTGGTGCAGATCGCCAAGGGGCAGACTGAGGCGCCGCGGCTGTGCGCGATGCTGGCCGATCCGGCGGTGGAAAAGCTCTTTCATTTCGGCCGTTTCGACATCGCCGCGCTGTACAACGCCTTTGGCGTGGTGACGGCGCCGGTGTTCTGCACCAAGATCGCCTCGCGCCTGGTGCGCACCTTCACCGACCGGCACGGGCTGAAATACCTGCTGCAGGAGCTGGTGGGCGTCGATGTCTCGAAGCAGCAGCAGACCTCGGACTGGGGGGCGGCCGAGCTGACCCCGGCGCAGCTCGATTATGCCGCCTCGGACGTGCTTTACCTGCACGCGCTGAAGGCCGAGCTGGTGAAGCGGCTGGCGCGCGAGGGCCGGACCGAGCTGGCGCAGGCCTGTTTCGACTTCCTGCCGACGCGCGCGCGGCTCGACCTGATGGGATGGGACGAGCCCAATGACCTCTTCCACCACTGAGTATCTGGCCACCGGGCGCAAGGTCATCGCGATCGAGGCCGAAGGGCTGACGGCGCTCGCCGCCAGCCTCGACGACAGCTTTGCCCGCGCGGTCGAGACGATCCTGCAGGCGAAGGGCCGGGTGATCGTCTCGGGCATGGGCAAATCGGGTCATATCGCGCGCAAGATCGCGGCGACCTTCGCCTCGACCGGCACGCCGGCGCAATTCGTCCACCCGGCCGAGGCAAGCCACGGCGACCTTGGCATGGTCACCCGTGACGACGTGGCGCTGGTGCTGTCGAATTCGGGCGAGACGCCGGAGCTCGCCGACATGATCGCGCATACCCGGCGCTTCTCGATCCCGCTGATCGGCGTGGCGAGCCGGCCCGAGTCGACGCTGCTGCGGCAGTCGGACGTGGCCCTCGTGCTGCCGCAGGCGCCCGAGGCCTGCGGTTCGGGTGTGGTGCCCACCACCTCGACGACGATGACCCTGGCGCTTGGCGACGCGATCGCCGTGGCGCTGATGGAGCATCGGCACTTCACCCCCGAGATGTTCCGCACCTTCCACCCGGGCGGCAAGCTCGGCGCGCGGCTGTCGAAGGTGGCGGACCTGATGCACGACGACATGCCGCTGGTCGGCGAGGCGACGCCGATGTCCGAGGTGCTGCTGGAAATCTCGCGCAAGGGCTTCGGCGTCGTCGGGGTGACCGACGCGCGCGGCGATCTGGTCGGCATCATCACCGATGGTGACCTGCGGCGCCACATGGCGGGGCTTCTGGATCACGCGGCGGCCGAGGTGATGACGCGCAACCCGCGCACCATCGCGCCCGGCGCATTGGCCGAGGCGGCGGTGGCGCTGATGAACGAGCGCAAGATCACCTGTCTCTTCGCCGTCGACGGGCGCCGCCCGGTCGGCATCCTGCATATCCACGACTGCCTGCGCGCCGGGGTGGTCTGATGGTGTTCGACAACCGCCATTCGCGGCTTGTGGCCCTGGCCAAGGTCGCGCTGCCGCTGGCGGCGCTGGCGCTGTTGTCGACGATGTTCCTGTTCTCGGACAAGGTCGATCCGACCACCGCGACGCCCTATGCCAATGTCGACGTGACCGAGCTCGCGAACGAGCCACGGCTGACCACGCCCGAATATTCGGGCCTGACCGAGGATGGCGCATCGATCACGGTGAAGGCGAAGACCGCCTTTCCCGATGCCAAGGGCGGATCGGGGGCCAGCGCCCAGGCGATCGTCGCCAAGCTCGAGGCGAAAAGCGGGGTGGTCGCCGATCTGACCGCGAAGGCCGGGGTGATCGACCCGCAGTCGAAGCAGATCCACCTGAGTGAGGGCGTCGCGCTGCAGACCTCGACCGGCTACCGGATGAGCACGGCGGCGGTCGACATGGCGACCGACCGCTCGAGCCTGGTGGCGCCCGGGGCGGTCTCGGCCGAGGCACCCTATGGCACGATCACCTCGGGTGCGATGCAGATGACCCGCGCCACCCCCGAGACGCCCTATGATCTGGTTTTCAACGGCGGCGTGAAGCTGATATATCAGCCGCAATAAAGAGGTTCCGATGCGTTTGCCCGCCGTTCTCGCCCTGCTGTGCCTTGGTCTTCTGCCCGGGCCGGTCCTTGCCCAGCAGATCGCGCTTGGCGGTATCCGCGCCGATGCCAAGGCCCCGGTCGAGGTGACCGCGGACAGTCTTGCCGTGAACCAGACCGACGGCACCGCCACCTTCACCGGCAATGTGCTGGTGGTGCAGGGCGGCATGCGGCTGAAAGCGGCCGTGGTGAGCGTCGAATACGACCCCAAGGACCGCAGCAAGATCAACCGCATGCATGCGACCGGCGGGGTGACGCTGGTGTCGCCCACCGAGGCCGCCGAGGCGAAGGAGGCGGTCTATGACGTCGCCGCCTCGAATGTGGTGATGACCGGCGATGTGCTGCTGACGCAGGGCCAGAACGTGATGTCGGGCCAGAAGCTGACCGTCGATCTGAAGACCGGCACCGGCCAGATGGACGGGCGGGTGCGCACCATCCTGCAGCCGGAGACGAAGAAATGAACGATCTCGATCCGGTGGCGGATCTCGGCCTGCAGGCGCCGGCCGAGACGGGCGGGCTGCGCGTCGTCAACCTGCGCAAGAGCTATCGCAAGCGGCTGGTGCTGCGCGACGTGTCGCTGCATCTCGATCGCGGCGAGGTCGTGGCGCTGCTCGGCCCGAACGGTTCGGGCAAGACCACCTGCTTTTACGCCATCGCCGGGCTGATCAGCCCCGATTCGGGCAAGGTGACGATCGACGGCCGCGAGGCCACCGGCCTGCCGATGTATCGCCGCGCCCGGATGGGCATCGGCTATCTGCCGCAGGAGGCCTCGATCTTCCGCGGCCTGACGGTCGAGCAGAACATCATGGCCATTCTCGAGATCGCCGTGCCCGAGCCGCACCGGCGGCGCGAGCGGCTCGAGGAGCTGCTGGGTGACTTCTCGATCGCGCATCTGCGCCAGGCGCCGGCGCTGGCGCTGTCGGGGGGCGAGCGGCGCCGGGTGGAGATTGCCCGCTGCCTCGCCGCCGACCCGAAATATCTGCTGCTCGACGAACCCTTTGCGGGCGTCGACCCGATCGCCGTCGGCGAGATCCGCGCTCTGGTGTCGCACCTCAAGGAACGCGGCATCGGCGTGCTCATCACCGACCACAACGTGCGCGAGACGCTGGAGATCGTGGAACGGGCCTATATCCTGCATGATGGGCAGGTTCTGATGTCCGGAACCACCGACGAGGTTGTGCGCGACGAGAACGTCCGCAGGGTCTATCTGGGCGAGAATTTCCGGATCAGCTGACCGGTGCTGCGCCGCGGCGTAGGTCCCCCGTTGACACCCCCGCCGTTCCGTTCCCAAATGAGACAAATGCGTGAACACCGCCCCCCTTCCCGAGCGACCGCGCCGCCTCAAACACGGCATCATTGGGGCTTTGCTTCCAGGGTGCAATGTGGCAGTTCCCCCAAGGATTTAACCAGCCTGCCGCGTGGACGTTCCGTCCCGCTCGCAGGTCACTGACGTGAAGGAGAAGCCATGCGTTACCAGATCAGCGGAAAACAGATCGACATCGGGGAAGCGCTGCAAAGCCACGTGAAGTCCGAACTGGGCGAAACCGTGGACAAGTATATGCAGCGTCCGACCGATGCGACTGTCGTCTTTTCGCGCAACGCGCATGAATACATCTGCGAGGCCACGGTCCACCTGTCCACCGGCCTCACCGCTTCCGCCAGCGGGCGCGCCACCGAGGTCTATGCGGCCTTCGAAGCGTGCCGCGAGAAGATGGACAAGCAGCTGCGTCGCCACAAGCGCCGCCTGAAGGACCACCACAAGGAGCGTTCGGAGCCGGTTGAATTCGACGCCGCGGATCTGTATGTGCTCGCCTCGGATGAAGACGAGTCGGCGGCCGAGGGCGAAAGCCTCACCCCGGTCATCGTCGCCGAGATGGAGACCCGCGTCCCCACGATCTCGGTCGGCGAGGCGGTGATGCAGATGGAACTCGCTTCCAAGCCTCTGCTCGTCTTCCGCAACGAGAAACATGGCGGGGTCAACGTCGTCTACCGTCGCGACGACGGTCACGTCGGCTGGATCGACCCGCGCCACAGCAAGTGAGCGTCTGATCCATGGCGGGCGCAGAAAAAGGACAGATGGATCTTTCGACATTGCTCAAGCCGGATGCCGTCAAGGTATTGGCGACTGTCACGAGCAAGAAGCGCCTGTTCCAGGACCTTGGCGACATCGCGCATTCAGCCTACGGGCTGGATGCGATCCAGACCGTCGACGCGCTGCAGGAACGCGAGACGCTCGGCCCCACCGGCGTGGGGCATGGCGTGGCGTTGCCGCATGCGCGTCTGCACGGTCTGAAGACGGTGATCGGCGTGTTCCTGCGGCTGGAAAAGCCGCTTGATTTCGACGCGGTCGACCGGCAGCCGGTCGACCTCGTCTTCGCGCTGTTCGCGCCGAAGGATTCCGGGGTCGAACACCTGAAGGCGCTGGCGCTGGTGTCGCGCACGATGCGCAACGCCGAGACCTGCGCCAAGCTGCGGGCGAACACCGACCCGGCGGCACTGCACGCGGTGCTGACCGCGGCGCAGGGCGCGCAGGCGGCCTGAGTCAGGCCCGCTTCCAGTCCGAAAACCCGAATTGCATGAAGTCGCGCGTGTAAGCCTCACGCGCGGCTTTTTCCATAGACGGGGTCCAGATCTGCGCAAGCTTCACCGGCGCGGTGTCGCCGTCCTGCGCCGCGAAGGCCGGCGCCTCGATCCCGGCGGCGCGGGCGAGATAGGCGAGGTCGTCCGCCAGCTGGTCTTCGCGCGCGACCAGATCGGGCGGTGCGACCTGCGCAAAGCCCTGCAGTGCGGCCGACTGGCTGGCCCAGAGCGTGTGCACCGGCAGGCTCGTCTGCGCGTTCAGGTTCGACTTCAGCCAGCCGAGGAAGGCCTCGAGCCCCGCGGCCCAGTCGGCGGCGGAGAGGGTCTTGCCCTCCTCGGGCAGGGGCAGCTTGTAGGTGTCGCGCAAGACGGCCCGGGTCTCGGCCAGGTTGTTCCAGCTTTGCACCGCGGCAAAGGCCAGATGGGCGCGCAGAAGCGGGTGGCGCAGCACGGTGAAGCTGCGATGCCCCGGGCGCTGGCGCTTCCACTGCCGCAGGGTCTTTTGCGAGAAATCCTCGGTCAGCGCGCCAAGCCCGCCCAGCCAGGCGCGCAACGGCCCGTCCGAGGCCGGGCGCAGCGGCATGTAGAGAAGTCCGGCATCGCAGCCGATGAACCCGGGCACGTTCGGGCCGCGGCGCGGCTCGAAATTCGGGGTGCGCGACAGGTTGAAACGGTCGATCCGGGCAAGCGAGGCCTCCATCTCGGGGAAGTTCGTCACCTTCGCCTCGAGCGCCTCGGGGTTCTGCACCACAAGGCTCGAGGGCAGGGCGCTCAGCCGCCCCGCGACGCCCAGCCAGGCGGCGAGCCCGTTCAGCACCTCGAGATCCTGCGCGTCCTCGTAATCGATGTAGAAGGCGCTTTGCCCCGAGACCTGCAGTGCGTGCATCAGCAGCACCTGGAAATCCTGCAGCTCGGCCAGATGTTCCTCGAACCCGGCGGCGTCGAAATGTGCCTGCGCCGCCTTGCGGTGCTTGGCATCGCCGAGCTTCCACTGCCCGGTGGCGCGGGCGATCTGCAGGCTGACATAGCTTTCGATCGGGTTGCGCGTCAGAACGATCTTGGCGCAGCGCGGATCGTCCAGCATGGCGCGCAGAACGCGCGGGTCGTGGTCGTGGAAATAGCGGCAGCCGTTCAGCCCCGGCGCGCTGCGGATGCGGTCCCACAGCACCATCGGGTCGGCGTCGCGCTCGGCCCGGCTGACGCCCAGAAGCGACGTCTTCTTCGGATAACCGATCAGCGCGGGGTTGAAGGCCTCGCCGTGGCAGGTGACGCCGTCGAGCAGGTTCAGTGCCGCCTCGAGCAGGTTCGAGCCGGTGCGCATCTCGGCAAAGATCACGAAGCTGTCGAAGGAGGCCATCTCATTTCACCAGATAGGGGCGCCCACGGCGCGTGTGTTTCGGCTGCGGGTCGTCGCCCACGGGGAAGTCGCCCATCAGGCGCGGCTGCATGCCCTGGTTCTTCAGGTTCTGCAGGAACTGGCCGAAGCCGGTCAGGTCGACCATCTGCGGCGCCTCGGTCAGCCGGCGGGCGCTGCGCGGGCTGATCTCGTCGATGATCGTCTGCAGCGGCTCCATCGGGTTCTCGATGAAATCGGCCATGGTCCAGATCCGGACCCGGGCCTTCACATACATCGAGCGCAGGATGTCGAGGTGATAGGTCTCGATCCGCTGCAGCCGCGCCGCCTCGCGCCGGATGTCGCGGAAGTTGCGGTTCGAGCGGAACAGCGGCACCGCCCAGGCCCCGCTGATCACCGAGATCTGCGCATTCGGGTCGGTGGCGGTGAACCAGTCGATCGACTGGTTGTCGCGCGGCGAATACATGAAGCACTGCCGCTCGCCGCGGGCGTTCCAAATCAGGTTGGTCAGGAAGCCGCGCGGGTTGTAGTCGCGCAGCTTCGCGCTGTCGGAGAGGCAGCCGTTGAACATCGTCTCGCCGCCGGCGAACTCGGCCCGGTCATGGGCGAAAAGATGGCCGTGCACCCGGGCGACGACGTATTTCGCGAGCCAGCCTTCGAAGTTTTCGAAAAGATCGGAAAATCCCTGGAACACCGAGTAGGGCGCCGAGGTCTTGCCGTTTTCCTGGTCCTGACGGGGAAAGCGGCTTTGCATGTAAAGCCCCGGCCGCCCCTTGGTGCGCCGCTCGACCGCCTTCGAGAACAGCCGGTCGATCTTCGCCGGATTGGGCTCGGCCGGCGGGCTGACGGCGGGGCGGGGGGCGAGGAAGGTGGCGTAGAGCCGGTCCGCCTTGGGCCAGATCTTGCGCGCGACGAAACAGTCCGAGCGGCGCAGCAGCTGCAGGTGGTCATCGTAGAAGATATGCGGCTTGCCCTGATAGTCGAACTTCGACAGCGTCAGCGAGCGGCTTTCGATGCTGGTGGCATAGAGCCGGGCGAGCGACTGGAAATAGCTTTCGTCGGGGATCCAGACCCGCTTGAAGAAGCGGTCATACATCGGCCGGTCCGGGTCTTCGAGGATGGCGCTGAGCGTCTGCCGGGTCAGGCACCACCACTGGCTGCCCAGATGCGGCACCAGCCCGTCGGGCAGGCGGCGCTTGACGCCGATGCGGCGCTGGAAATCGACATAGCGGTCGAAGAGCCGGCGCTGCTTTTTCCAGGAAAACGGGAAGCGCAGGGTGAAGCGCTCCATGTCGATGCCGCCGACGGTCCAGCCGACCTCGGCGGTGGTGACGCTCTCGATGAAATCGGTGTGCGGGCGGGCGTCGAGATAGTCGACCAGCTCCTCGACCGGGCGCAGCGGCAGGCAGGACCCCGAGGCGAGGAAGACGTGGCGCACGTCGGCGTGGCGGGCCAGCAACTGCTCGGCCCCCGATTGCGCCGCGGCGACCAGCGAGAAGGTGCCCCATTCGCACTTGTAGCGCTTCGAGAAGGAGACGGTGTCGAGATCGGCAAGGCTCTTGCCGAGCGCGGCATAGTCCTTCGACGGCACGCGCGCATCGACATGGATCACCACCGGTGCGCCGCTTTCGGCCCAGTAGCGCGCCACCTGCGCCGCCCGGTGCAGCGCCGTGTGGCACATCATCACGAACCCGACCGTCACCGCCGCCCCCTCATGCCCAGTTGCCCTTCGACATGAGGCCGAGAATTTCGAGCTGGCGCCAGTTGATGTATTTCTCGGACCATTTCGTCCACAGGTCCGGCTCGGCGCTCAGCGTCTCCTGATAGGCGGCATATTCGCGCGAGCCGGCGTAATGCTCGCGCCGCTTCATCTCCTCGGCGACCTTGGCGGTGAGGGGCGAGAGGAACTTTGCGTGCAACAGACAGCCCGAGGCCTTCTCGCCGCCCCATTCGTCATAGACCATGTTCAGCCCGCGCGGCAGCAGCATGTGGGTCGAGGAGGCGAAGACGAAGTCTCGCTCCCATTTCACCAGCGGGATCTTGTTCAGCGAGGGCGCCGCCTCGGGTGTCTTCGAGAAGAACATCCGCGCTCGCGGCCCGCCCTGGATCCAGAGGTTCTGGAAATACCAGTTGCGCGCGATCGTGTAATTGCCGGCATCGAACCACGAGGCGATCTCGAACGGGTTCTGCCCCTCGCGATAGGGCACCGCGTCGATCGGCCCCTTCGGATACATGTCGATCAGCATCGCCGGGAAGGAGCGGATGTCGTAGGTGTCGAGCCAGTCGGTCAGCGCCTCGATCGGGCGGGTGTCGCAAAACGGGTAGACGAAGAACTCGTCCGGATCGACGGTCAGCGTCCAGTGTCCGGTGCCGTAATGGCGCAGCAGGTGGTTCAGCCAGTCGACACCGAAGGACGAGGCCTTGTAGCTTGCCCCGGTGCTCCACAGCGACACGTCTTCCTGCGCCTCGAGATAGGTGTCCGAGCCGTCGTCCGAACCATTGTCGACGATCAGGAAGTGCTTGATCCCCAGGTTGCGGTAATAGCGCAGGAAATAGGGCAGGCGGATGCGTTCGTTGCGCAAGGTGACGAAGGCGAGGATGTCGGAGGGCGCGATCGCCTTGGTGCGGTCGATGACGATGCGAAGCTCCCGCCGCTTGCGGAATGCGCGCAGCTGACGTCGCCGGCGCTCCATCCTCAGGCGATATAGGCTTCTCAGGTTCACCGATCGTCTCTCACCAGAAATCTGCATAGCCGGCCAGAATGTGACGGAAAGCCGTTGAAACAGGGTAAAATCGTCTCCGTTCCGGAAACATCTTGCCCGCCTCGCCCGCCCGTTCCTTCCGGCCTCACGAATTCGGGGGAAGAATAGGCGGTCGCGGCGGTCGCGTAAACAATTGTCTCTGTGTGGTCAACGGTTTGGCTCCTGCCAGTTGCCGCGCGTCATCAGTCCGAGGGCCTCCAGATCGCGCCAGTCCGAAAGCCGGTGCGACTGCGCATCGCGCAAGACCGGATCGGCGATGATCCCGTCATAGTAACCATCATAGCGCTCGGCATGGGTGAAATGCTCGCGTCGCAGCTTTTCATCGCGGGATTTCGCGATCACCTCGCCGAGGAACTTGGTGTGCAGGAGCACCCCGGTCGGCGCGTCGAGCCGGACATCGAAGCCCGCATTCAACCGCCGGGGCAGGGCGATATGGGTCGAGCTGACATAGGCATAGCGCCAGTGCCAACGGATCAGCGGGGTCTTGTGCAGATGCGGCGCACGGTCCGGGGCGTCGGCGAAGAAGACGCGCTGGCGCACCCCACCGCGGATCGAGATATTGCCGAATTTCGGCTGATATTCCCAATCGTAACCCTCGGCATCGAAGAGCGGCAGGGCCCGAGACGGGTCCTCGCCGGGCGCGGCATGGGCGGCGGACAGCGGCCCCTCGGGATAGAGGTCGAGCATCATCGCCGCCATCATCGGCAGGCCGCGCGCATCGAGTGCCGCGGTCAGCTCGCGCAGCGTCGCGCGATCGCCATGCGGAATCAGCAAAAGCTCGTCGGCGTCGACGGTCAGGCACCAGTGCCCGCTGCCGTGGCGCGCGAGCAGCCCGTTCAGCCAGTCCATCCCGAAGCGGGAACCGCGATAGCTGGCCCGCGTCGTCCAGAGCGACACGTCGGGTTCGGCCGCCAGCGCCTCGGGGCTGCCATCGTCGCTGGCATTGTCCACGAACAGGAAATGATTCACCCCAAGCGCGCGGTAATGGCGCAGGAAGAACGGCAGTCGCGCCGCCTCGTTCCGGATCGTGGCGAAGAGAAGGATATCCCCTTTGCGGATCTGCGCCGTCCGGTCGACGCGCGACGTGAGATGACGCCGCCGCCGCCGGATCGCGCGGGCCAGCAGGTAGCGGCGCTTCGCGCGCAGCCGTCCTGCCTGCCACAGATCAGCAAGTGAAATCATGGCACCCCCCGTGGGGTGTCATTTTTCATAATGTCCGCTCTGATGCCAGCGCCAAGCGTCGGCAATCATCGTCGTCAGGTCGGCCCGCTTCGGGGTCCAGCCCAGCGTGTTGACCGCCTTGGTCGAGCCCGAGACCAGCACCGCGGCATCGCCCGGCCGCCGGTCGCCCTCGATGATCGGCACGTCGCGGTTCGTCACCGCCCGCGACTGCGCGATCACCTCGCGCACCGAGAAGCCCTTGCCGGTGCCGAGGCAGAACACCTCGGACGGCTTGCCCTCCTCGAGCCATTTCAGGCCGAGCACATGCGCATCGACCAGGTCCGAGACGTGGACATAGTCGCGGATGCAGGTGCCGTCGGGGGTGGCATAATCCGAGCCGAAGACGGTCAGCGCCGGGCGCCGCCCGTCGATCGCGTCGAGCATCAGCGGGATCAGATGCGTCTCGGGGCGGTGGAATTCGCCGACCTCGGCCTCCGGGTCGCAGCCCGCAACGTTGAAATAGCGGAAGATCACCGAACGCAGCCCGTGGCTGTTGCCGAAATCGCGCAGGATGTCCTCGATCGCGCGTTTCGAGCCGCCATAGGCGTTGATCGGCATCTGCCGGGTCGTCTCGTCCAGCACCACCCCGTCCTGGTCGCCATAGGTGGCGCAGGTCGAGGAGAAGACGAAATCGAGGCAGCCGGCCGCGGCGGCCGCCTCGATCAGGGTGAGTGACGAAAGCACGTTCGCACGCCAGTATTTGCCGGGGTCCTTCATCGACTCGCCGACGAGGCTGAGCGCGGCGAAATGCATCACCGCGACCGGTTTCCACTTGGCGAAGACCTCGTCGAGCCGCGCGCGGTCGGCAAGCTCGCCCTCTTCGAGCGGACCGAACTTCACCGCGTCGCGCCAGCCGGTGACGAAGCTGTCATAGGTGACGGGCACATAGCCCGCCGCCCGCAGCGCCTTGCAGGCGTGCGAACCGATGTAGCCGGCGCCGCCGGTGACCAGAACGTGCTTTGCCATCGTCGCTTACTCGGCCGCCTTCTGCATCGCCATGATGTCGGAAAGGAAGCCCGCGAACTCGTCGCGCAGGTCGGGACGGGCAAGGCCGAAGGCCACCGTCGCCTGCAGGAAGCCCGCCTTCGAGCCGCAGTCATAGCGCTGGCCGCGGAAGCGGAAGCCATAGACCGGGTTGCCCTTGGTCAGTTCCTCGGCGATCGCGTCGGTCAGCTGGATCTCGCCGCCGGCGCCCTCCTTCTTCTGGTTGAGGTTGTTCATCACCTCGGGCGTCAGGATGTAGCGGCCGATGACGGCGAGGTTCGAGGGCGCCTCTTCCGCCTTCGGCTTCTCGACCATGTGGCGCACCTTGACCATCTGGCCGTTCTCGCTCTCGATGTCGAGGATGCCGTAGGACGAGGTCTTCTCGGTCGGGACTTCCATCGCCGCGACGACGTTGCCGCCGGTTTCGGCATGGGCTTCCATCATCTGCTGCAGACAGGGCTTGTCGGCGGCGATGACGTCATCGGTCAGGATCACCGCGAAGGGCTCGTCGGCGACGAGCTTGCGCGCGCACCACACCGCATGGCCAAGGCCGAGCGGGCGGTTCTGACGAACGTAGGCGATGGCGCCGGAATCCATGTTGGTGGCCTGGAGCGCTTCGAGAAGCTCGGTCTTGCCCTTCTTGCGCAGCGACGCTTCGAGTTCGGGGGCGTCGTCGAAATAGTCTTCCAGGGCGGACTTGCCGCGCGAGGTCACGAAGATGAATTCCTTGATGCCGGCCGCACGGGCCTCGTCAATCGCGTATTGAATGAGCGGCCGGTCAACCAGGGTCAGGATCTCTTTCGGGATCGACTTGGTGGCCGGGAGGAAGCGGGTCCCGAGGCCGGCGACGGGAAAAATCGCTTTCGTGACCTTGCGTTTCATTATGCACCTTTTTGATTTGAGCCTGCCGGCTCGCGTAGACACCGCGGCATTCTCTTCCAGAACAGCCGGGTTCTCAAGCGCGCTGCAGAGCGGAAAAATGAGTTGTGAGAAAAAGCTGCGGATTTCGGCTCATTGTTGCCGGGCGGGATATTCCCGGGCCCTGACGGTCGCGCGCTGCGCCGCAAAGGCCCGGGATGCATTGGATGCCGCGGCGAATCGGGGGCAGGCCGCGGCGGTTCCCGTCACTTCACCAGCAGAACGCCGGGAGCGTAGGCGATGAAGAACGGGTTGGCGAAGCCTTCCTTGCCATAGACGAAGGGGGCGTGATCCTCGAAGCGGACCATGGTGCCGCCCGCGCCGCGCAGCACGGCATCGCCCGCCGCGGTGTCCCATTCCATGGTGCGGCCAAGGCGCGGGTAAAGATCCGCCTCGCCGGTGGCGACCAGGCAGAACTTCAGCGAGGAGCCGGCCGAGGTCATGTCCTTGACCGCATAGCGCGCGATGTAATCATCCGTCGCCTGGTCGCGGTGCGACTTCGAGGCGACGACCATCAGGCCGCGGTTGTCGGGCACCGAGACGGTGATCGGGCGCTGTTCGCCGGGCGCGTCCTTGGCGAAGTCGGGGCCGATCTCCTCGACCGAGCGGCCATCGGCGAGGGTGTAGAAAAGCCGCCCCTTCGCCGGGGCATAGACCACGCCACGCAGCGGCACGCCGTTCTCGACATAGGCGATGTTGACGGTGAAATCGCCGCGGCGCTGGACGAATTCCTTCGTGCCGTCGAGCGGGTCGACGATCAGGAAGGTGCTGACGTGCTGGCTGTGCGAGGCGGCCTGCTCCTCGGTGACGAGCGCCATCTGCGGGAAGGCCTCGGCCAGCCCTTCCGAGATCAGCGCATCCGCCGCCTCGTCGGCCTCGGTCACCGGCGAGTTGTCGGATTTCGATTTTACCTCGAAGTCGGGCGAGTTGTAGATCTCCATGATCCTGTCGCCTGCCTCGAGGGCCAGCCTGCGCATGATCGTCGCGAGACGCACGAAATCCATTTTCAACTCCATTCCGGCCACATCCAGGCCCAATTGCCATGATCTGACGGGGAACTTAAGATGACTGTCAAGGGATCGGCAAGGTTCCCGGGCCACAATCGTCGCAAGGCAGCAGGGCGGGACCATGTTCAGGGCAGAGCGCAGCAAGAGTACCCTCGGGTCGACCTTCAGTCTTCTGGAGCTGATCTATCACGCCACGGTGCGGCACATCCGCCGCTCGCAGGGCAATGCCATCCTCGGTCTGCTGCGCAACATGGCGCAGACCTTCCTGCTCGTGCTCAGCTTCTACATCATGTATTCGGTGCTTGGTCTGCGCGGCAACACCATCCGTGGGAATTTCCTGCTCTACATCATGAGCGGAATCTTCCTGTACCTGACCCACACCAAGGCCATGGGTGCGGTGTTCGGCGCCGAAAGCTCGACCTCGGCGATGATGAAGCACGCGCCGATGACCACCGCGGTCTCGATCACCTCCGCGGCGCTGAGCGCGCTGTATCTGCAGGTGCTGTCAATGGTGGTGGTGCTCTACATCTACCACGCCGCCTGGGGACCGATCGAGATTTACGACTGGGTGGGCGCGATGGCGATGGTTCTGCTGTCGTGGTTCACCGGGGTGGCGCTCGGCCTCGTCTTCCTGGCGGCCAAGCCCTGGGCGCCGGGGTTCGTCGGCATCGTGCAGGCGATCTATTCGCGCGCGAACATGATCGCCTCGGGCAAGATGTTCGTGGCGAACAACCTGACGCACAAGATGCTGGCGCTGTTCAGCTGGAACCCGCTGTTCCACACCATCGACCAGGCGCGCGGCTACACCTTCATCAACTACAACCCGCATTTCTCGAACTGGCACTATCCGCTGGTCGTCGGGCTGGCGTTGCTGATGATCGGGCTGATGGGCGAGTTCTACACGCGGCAATATGCCTCGCTCAGCTGGGCCGCGCGGCGCTGATCAGCGCCGGCGGTCAGCGCTGGCGGATCGTGTCGCCGAGCTGCAGCACGGGTTCGAGTTCGATCACCTCGCCGCCGATCATGCCGCTGTGCGGACGTCCGGCGATGATCTCGGCGGCCTTGCGGCCGATCTCGCGCCGGCAGGCGTCCATCGTGGCCAGCCGCCGCGGCAGCCCCTCGAGCAGGTCGACGCCGTTGAACCCCGCAAGGCCCAGCCGTTCGGGCACGTCATAGCCGTTCTCGAGGCACCACAAGAGCCCGCCCGCGCCGATCATGTCGTTCGAGTAATAGAGGAAATCGAGCTCCGGGCTGCGCGCGAGGATCGCCTGGGTCATCTCGCGCCCCTTCAGCAGCGCCGAGCCGCCCGAGTAGAACTCGGTGTCGTTCACCGCCAGCCCGGCGGCGGCGAGGCCCTCGCTGAAGCCCTCGAAGCGTTTGCGGGCGCGGTGGTCCTCGGGCATCTTGGTGCCGAGGAAGCCGATCTTGCGATAGCCCGCGGCGATGATCGCCTCGGCCATGTGCCGCCCGGCGCGCCGGTGCGAGATGCCGACGACCGAGTCGACCCCCTCGCCGTCGACATCCATGATCTCGACCACCGGCACGCCGGCGTTCTCGAGCATGGCGCGCGCCGCCTCGGTGTGTTCGAGGCCGGCGATGATGACCCCAGAGGGGCGCCATGACAGCATCTCGTAGAGCACCGCCTCTTCCTTGTCGGGGCGATAGTTGGTGACGCCAACGACCGGCTGCAGCCCGGTGTCCTCGAGCTCGGCCGAGATCCCCGAGAGCACCTCGGGGAAGACGAGGTTCGACAGCGACGGGATGATCACGCCGACCAGGTTCACCCGCTGCGAGGCGAGGGCGCCGGCGATCTTGTTCGGAACGTAGCCGAGCGTGCGCGCCGCCTCGAGCACCTTCTCGCGCGTCGTCTCGGACACGTCGCCACGGTTGCGCAGCACGCGGCTGACCGTCATCTCCGAGACCCCCGAGGCCTCGGAAACGTCACGCAGGGTCAGGGGACGACGCGGGTCAACGGGAGAGCGAGCCAATCGAAAACCTTTCGTGAATGTCCTTCATGCTTAGCGCCAAATATTTCCCTTGCGCAAGCATCTGGCAAGCTCTATGTTAGCGATAACGGCGACGGGCGAGACTCCGAAAAACCCGAGACCGAACAGCTGCCGCGTGTAGACTCCGATCGCAGCAGAGGAATTGAGGGGGGGAGCGGTGGGCCAATACGCTCCCCCTTTTCATGTCCGCAGTTTCCCGTGTCCTTGTCCTGCGCATGCTTGCGTTTCAGCGGTTTTCCCCGCAAAAGAGACCGGCGTGGCCCCGTGGCTCAACTGGATAGAGCAGCCCCCTCCTAAGGGGCAGGTTGGTGGTTCGAATCCACTCGGGGTCACCAGATTTTCCAAGACATCGAGGGATGGTTCGGCGGGGGCCAATTCTGCGGGGGCCAATTCTTCGGTGCGCCCGCTCCGGAGGCGGCGCGGGCCTCAGATGTCGCCGCGACGCGGGGCACGGCCGCCGAGCCAGGCACAGGCGAGCACGATCGCCGCACCCAGAAGCTGCACTGCACTCAGCCTTTCGCCGAGAAT
This sequence comes from Paenirhodobacter sp. YD-8, assembly GCF_056590935.1. Taxonomy (NCBI): domain Bacteria; kingdom Pseudomonadati; phylum Pseudomonadota; class Alphaproteobacteria; order Rhodobacterales; genus Paenirhodobacter; species Paenirhodobacter sp. YD-8. Next base: position 295,389 of record NZ_CM152649.1, read on the forward strand.
CATCCAGCCCAGCAGCACCGCGGTCAGCGGGCTGAGAAAGCCGAAGCTCGTCACCGTGGCCGGGCCGAGCCGGGCGATGCCGCGAAACCAGAAGAAATAGCTCAGCGCCGCGCCGGCGAGGCCGAGCCAGAGGAAGCCCGCGATGTTGGCAAGGCTCGGCGACGGCAACGGCGGTTCCACGATCAGCGCGACGGGCAGCAGGAGCACCCCGCCCGCCGTCAGCTGCCAGGCGGTGAAGGTCAGTGCCGGCACCGCGGGGCGCCATTTCCCGGTCAGCACGACGCCAAGCGCCATCGACAGCGCGCCGATCAGCGCCGCCGCCACGCCCACCGGATCAAGCCCGGCCTGCGGGCCGAGGACCAGCAGCGCCACACCGGCGATCCCGGCCAGTGCCACGCCGATTCCCCGCGCGCTCAGCGGCGTGCCCAGCAGCCCCCGCGCCAGAAGCAGCACGAAAAGCGGCTGCACCGCCCCGAGCGTTGCGGCGACGCCGCCGGGCAGACGATAGGCCGCGACGAAAAGTGCCGCCCAGAACAGCGCGAAGTTGAGTGCGCCGAGAATCGCCAGCCGGCCAAGCCAGGCTAGGGGCGGCAGCTGCCTGGTCAGCGCGATCAGCAGCAATCCCGCCGGCAGCGCGCGCAGCGCCGCAGCGCTGAGCGGATAGCCGGGCGGCAGCAGTTGCGAGGTGACGATATAGGTGCTGCCCCAGATCGCCGGGGCGCTGGCGGCAAGAAGGGCATCAGTGGTTCGCGACATCGGCGGCTCCATTATCTTGACGTCAAGATAACTCCGCCGGAACTATCTTGACGTCAAGATGATTCTTCGCCATTGCTGTCTGCATGGATCAGGTTGACCGCATTCTCGCCCAATGGCGGGCCTAGCGCCCGGATCTGGACGTCGGCCCGATGGGCACCTTCGGCCGGCTGAAACGCCTGTGCGATCACCTCGCGGCCGAGCTGGCCGGGGTCTACAAGGCGCATGGGCTGAGCGCGGCGAGCTTCGACGTCCTGGCGACGCTGCGCCGGTCGGGCGCGCCCTATGCGCTCAGCCCCTCGGCGCTGATCGCCTGGACGATGGTCACCTCGGGGACGATGACGAACCGGCTCGACCGGCTCGAGGAGGCCGGGCTGATCGAGCGGCGCACCAACCCCGAGGATGGGCGCGGCTCGGTCGTCGCGCTGACCGGGGCAGGGCTTGCGCTGATCGATGAGCTGTTGGGCGCCCATGTCGCGAACCAGCATCGCCTGATTGCGGCCCTGCCCGAGGAGGTCCGGGCGACGCTGGATGCGGGACTGCGCGCCTGGCTTGCCCCGTTCGAGGGCGGAGCCGGGCCGGGCTAGGCGCCGCGTCGTTCCTCAGCGCAGGATCGACGGCCGGCCGGCGGGGGCAAGCGCGTCCAGAAGCGCATCGCGCCGGCCCTCCATCGCCTCGGCCAGCAGCAGTCCCGTCGTCGGGCCAAGGGTGAAGCCCTGATGGCCATGCCCGAAGTCGAGCCACAGCCCCTTGTGGCGCGGCGCCTCGCCCAGCAGCGGCAACATGTCGGGCAGGCAGGGGCGGTGGCCGAACCACTGCGGTTCCTCGACGCGCGGGCCAAGCTCGATCAGGTCGGCGACGGCGGCCGCGCCGCGGCGCAGCTGCACCGGGTCGGCGGGCGCCTTGCGGTCGACGAGTGCGGCCCCCGTGGCCAGCCGCAACCCGAAGCGGGTGGGGGTCATCACCACCCCGTTCGCGTCGTCGATCAGCGGCCGGTTCAGCGGTGCGGGGCTGTCGAAATGGCCGTGATAGCCACGTTTCCACAGCATCGCGACGCGATAGCCGAAGCGGGCAAGCAGGTCCGGCGCCCAGGGGCCGAGCGCCACCACCACCCGTTCGGCATCGATCCGGCCGGCCTTGGTTGCGACCGACCAGCCGGCGCCCGACTGCGCAAGGCTGAGGGCGTCGCCGGTCAGGAAGCGGCCGCCGCGGCGCACGAGAAGCGCGGCATAGGCGGCGGTCAGGCCGCCCGGATCGGTACAGGTCCAGCAGTCGTGCCAGAAGAGCGCGCCGGGCACGGCGGTCTTGAGCGCGGGTTCGGCGCGGGCCAGGGCGGGGCCGTCGAGCACCTCCGAGGCGGTCCCATAGTCGCGCTGCAGCCGCTCGGCCCCGCGCGCGGCGCGCTCAAGGGCGCGGGGGTCGCGGTAGACCTGGCCATAGCCGGTGCGGCGGATCAGGGCGTCCTGACCCGAGGCCGCGATCAGCGGCTGATGATCCGCAGTCGCCCGCTGGGTGAGCCTGGCATAGATCGCCGAGATCTGCCGGTGCCGCGCCGGGGCGGAGTTGCGGAAATAGGACCACAGCACGGGCGCCATCTTCGGCAGCGCGCCGGGGTCATAGACGATGTCGTTCGTCCGCCCGGCGGCATAGGCGATCAGCGTGCGCAGGTCGCGCGGGATCGGGTAGGGCTCGACCGCCTCGGCCTGGATGAAACCGGCGTTGCCGAAGCTCGTCTCCTCGCCGGGGCCGCGCCGGTCGACCAGCGTCACGTCGTGGCCACGCGCCTGCAGGGCGAGGGCCGCCCCCGCGCCGACCATTCCGGCGCCCAGAACGATGATCTGCGCCATCGCGGTTCTCCTGTAGGGGGCCGCGCCGGCACCTGTTCCGTCGGCCGACGGCGTGCCGGGGCGGACGGGGCCGCTAGAGCAGCAGGTCGCGCAGCGCCAGGCTGCCCGAGATCTGAAGGGCGAAATCGGCCGTTCCGTCGCCGTCGACATCGCCCAGAAGCAGGACATGCCCGTCGGCGGAGGCAACGCGCAGCTGCCCTGCGGCGCTGAACGTCTCCGACCCGATGTACTGGAAGGCCTGGTCGCCTGCGCGGGTGAGGTCGGCGTCAAGCGCGCTCAGGTCGATGCGGTCGACGCGGGTGATGAAATCGCCGATCACGTCCATCGCCTCGGGCGTGCTGTCCGAAAGATCGGTGAAGACGAAGCGGTCGGCGCCGGCGCCGCCCCACAGCGTGTCGGCCCCCGCCCCGCCATCGAGGCGGTCGCGCCCGTCGCCGCCGTTGAGCAGGTCGTTCCCGTCGCCACCGGCCAGCGAATCGTTGCCGCCATCGCCCGCCAGCGTGTCGGCGCCGTCACCGCCCACGAGGGCGTCATTGCCGCGTGCACCGGTCAGGCTGTCATTGCCATGGCCGCCGTCCAGCCGGTCGTTGCCGCGCCCGCCGTCCAGCAGGTCGTTGCCGTCGCCGCCCTCGAGCGTGTCCGATCCGGCGTCGCCGAACAGCCGGTCATCGCCATCGCCGCCATAGAGCCGGTCGCTTCCGTTCCCGCCCAGAAGCGTGTCGGCACCCGCGTCGCCGTTCAGCCGGTCGTTGCCGGCGCCACCGTCGAGCCGGTCATCGCCCTGGCCGCCCGAAAGCGTGTCGCCACCGCCGCCGCCCAGCAGGGTGTCATCCCCGCCCAGCCCGTCGACGAGATCATTGCCGCCGCGCGCGTCGATCCGGTCGGCACCGTCGGTGCCCGCGAGGATGTCGCCGCGCCCCGTCGCGGTGATCGAGGTGCCCACGACCACCACCGGCGCGGGGTCCTGCGTCGGCACGGTATAGCCGCCCGAGGCCGGGATCAGCGCCGCGGTGAGCGGATCACTCGCGAGATCGGTCACGAAGTCTGAAAAGAAGGTCGAGGCAAGGGTCATCGCGAAGGTCCGGGCTGCCGCTGGGAAGGAAAATCCCGGGCGAGAGTGCCTCTGCCCGGGATGATTTGCAATGTGTCGCGCGGGGTCAGATCGCGCCGTCGACGCCGTCGGGGCCGATCACCCGGCTCGGCAGGCCGATCTTGCCCAAACGCTCGAGGAAGGGCCGCGCCGGCAGCTCCTCGACGTTCGCCATGCGGTGCACGTCCCAGGTGCCCTCGGCCACCATCAGCGCCGCCGCCACGGCGGGCACGCCCGCGGTGTAGGAGATGCCCTGCGAGCCGACCTCCTCATAGGCTTCCTTGTGATCGGCGACGTTGTAGACGAAGACCTCGGTCTCCTTGCCGTCCTTGAGCCCCTTCACATAGTCGCCGATGCAGGTCTTGCCGGTGTAGTTCGGCGCCAGGCTGGCCGGATCGGGCAGCACCGCCTTCACCACCTTCAGCGGCACCACCTCGAGCCCCTCGGCGGTCTTCACCGGCTGTTCCGACAGCAGGCCGAGGTTCTTCAGCACGGTGAAGACGTTGATGTAGTGATCGCCGAAGCCCATCCAGAAGCGCACGTCGGCCTGCGGGTAATTGGCCGAGAGCGAATGCACCTCGTCATGGCCCGACAGATAGGCCTTCTGCTTGCCCACCACCGGCAGATCCCATTCCTTGCCCACCTCGAACATGGCGTTTTCCTGCCACTTGCCACCCTGCCAGGAATAGACCGTGCCGGTGAACTCGCGGAAGTTGATCTCGGGGTCGAAGTTCGTCGCGAAATAGCGGCCGTGGCTGCCGGCGTTGATATCGACGATGTCGATCGCGGTGACGGTGTCGAGATACTCGTCGGCGGCGAAGCGGGCATAGGCGTTCACCACGCCGGGGTCGAAGCCCGCACCCAGGATCACCGTCACGCCCTTCTCGGCGCAGAGCTCGCGCTTCTTCCACTCGTAATTGCCATACCACGGCGGGATCTCGCAGATCTTCGCCGGGTCTTCGTGGATCGCGGTGTCGATATAGGCGGCGCCGGTCTCGATGCAGGCATCCATCACCGTCATGTTGACGAAGGAGGAGCCGACGTTGATCACGATCTCTGCGCCGGTCTTGCGGATCAGCGCGGCGACTGCGGCGCTGTCCATCGCGTCGACGGCGTGTCCCTCGAACGTGCCCGGCACTTTCATCGCCTTCTTCTCGTGGACCGAGGCAATGATCGCGTCGCATTTCGCCTTGGTGCGCGAGGCGATGTGCAGGTCACCCAGGATGTCGTTCGACTGCGCGCATTTGTGGGCGACCACTTGCGCCACACCGCCGGCACCGATGATGAGCACGTTCTTTTTCACTTCAGCTGGCTCCTTTCACGAGCAAGGGGAAGGGGGGCGTCTCGGCCCCTCAGGAGAGCGAGGAGAGATAATCCTCATAGGTGAATTCGCGGATCAGCTCGACCGCGCCATCGGTGCGACGGATCGCGATCGAGGGCATGTTGACGCCGTTGAACCAGTTCTTCTTGACCATCGTGTAGCCCGCCGCGTCGCGCACCGAGATCCGGTCGCCGACCTGCAGCGGCGCGGCAAAGCGCGCCTCGCCGAAGATGTCGCCCGCCAGGCAGCTCTTGCCCGCGATCTGATAGGGGAAATCACCGTCCTGCGGCAGCTTCGCGCTTTCGCGGTAGATCAGCAGGTCGAGCATATGCGCCTCGATCGAGCTGTCGACGATGGCGATCTGCTTGTCATTCTCGAGCAGGTCGAGGACCGAGACCTCGAGCGTGGTCGATTGCGTGATCGAGGCCTCGCCGGGTTCCAGATAGACCTGCACGCCGAAGCGCTCGGAGAACGCCTTCAGCCGCGCGGCCAGTTCCTCGATCGGGTAGTTCTCGCCGGTGAAATGGATGCCGCCGCCCAGGCTGACCCAGTCGAGTTTTTCCAGAAGCGGCGCGAAGTCGCGCTCGATCCGGCCGAGCTGTTCGTCGAAGAGCGCGAAATCGCGGTTCTCGCAATTGTAGTGGATCATCACGCCCGAGATCAGATCGGCCACGTCGAGCAGTTTCGCGATGTCCCATTCGCCAAGCCGCGAGAACGGGCGCGCCGGGTCGGCCAGATCGAAGCCGGAGGTCGAGAACCGCGGGTTCAGCCGCACGCCGCGCTGGATGCCGGCCGATTGCGCCTCGAAGCGTTTCAGCTGGCCGGTGGTGTTGAAGATGATCTTGTCGGCGTAACCGCAGGCCTCGTCGATCTCGCGGTCGGACCAGGCGACGGAATAGGCGTGGGTTTCTTTGCCGAACTTCTCGCGGCCAAGGCGCAGCTCGTAGAGCGAGGACGAGGTGGTGCCGTCCATATACGGGCGCATGATGTCGAAGGCCGACCAGGTCGCGAAGCATTTCAGCGCCAGCAGCGCCTTCGCCCCGGACGCTTCGCGCAGGGCGGCGATCTTGCGCATGTTCTCGAGGAGACGCGCTTCGTCGATCAGGTAGAAGGGTGTCGGAATCATGGGCCCCCCCAAGCGGCAAAGTGAAGCCGCGATATAGGCCCCCGCCCCTGCCTTCGCAAGGAAAACTCAGTCGACCCGCAGCGCGTCCTTGGCTACCGCCAGAGTGTAACCCTTGCGTGAAATGTTCCTGACAAGCAGTTCCGAGACAAGCGCGTTGCCGAGCCCGTCGCGCAGCCGCTTGATCCTTGTGGCGCCGGCGGCCTCGTCGCACTCGGCCTCTGGCTTGCCCGAGATCACCGATTCGATCTGCGCGCCGGTGAGGATGTCGTCGTCCATCCGCGCCTCCGCCAGCACGGCCAAGGTCTCGATCGCGGCGGGGGTCAGCGAGAAGGCCATGTCGTTCAGCATCACCGCATTCTCGGCGCGGCGGATGCGCAGGCTCTGCACCTCGATCCCGGTGCGGCGGATCTCGCCCATGCGCCGGTTCAGCCCGACGATGGTCAAAAGCAGCACCAGGGCCGCCACCATCAGCGCGGTGGCAAAGACCAGCAGGATGAAGATGATGATCCGATAGGAGGTCAGCATCTCGGAAAAGGCGGTGCCCGACTGGCCCAGAACCTCGAGCAGGCGCAGCTGCGTCGGGTCGGTGAGCGCATCGTTTTGCACGAAGATCTGCTCGACGCGCGCGTTGAAAGCATCGGCGTCGGGCAGCGACAGGAACAGCAGCGCCGCGGCAAGACCGAGGATCGCGGTGATGCCCGCCACCCCCCAGGTCACCGCGCGGGCGCCGGTCTTCAGCCCCTCAGTAACGGAGGAAGTATGGTCCGGCACTGGCTTTCCTCTGCTCGAGTCCTTCGGGCCCGAAAATGGACACGATGTTGAGCAGCGTCCAGCCGTCTCGCGCCAGTCGCGGCGCCAATGCGCGGGAGGCCGCCTGTTTCGTGCAGGCATTGTCGGGCAGCTGTGCCACGCCGTAGTGGAGGCGCAGCGGATCGTCCCGCTTGGCCTTGTAATCGGCATAGCACTGCGCCTGCGCCGGGGCGGCGACCAGCACGACAAGGGCAATGGCAAGGGCGGAGAGCGCGTGTGTCATCATGCCTGACAGGCTGCGATGGGATGCGAGGTTATGCAATGACAAAAGGGGTTTGCGCCCGTTGTTATCGGATAACCGGGGGCTGATATTGCGCGGCGGAGGGGCTCTGGCCAAGGGTGAGGGCATCGCAACTGCGGGCCCTCCCGCATCAGCCAGGACAGATCCCATGACCGGACTTTTCCGCACCCGCCTGACCGCCGCCATCACCGCTGCCGCGGTGGGGCTCGGCGCTCTCGCCACCACCGCCACCCCGGCTGCCGCGCTCAGCGACGACGGCCGGCAGGCGCTCGGCTGGGTCGTCGGCATCGGCGCCGCGGCGCTGCTGCTGAACGAACTCGACAAGGACAAGGGCCGCCGCCGTGCCGCCCCCGCTCCGGTCTATGCGCCGCCCGCCGGATATTACGGTGGCGACCACGACCGCTATGACCGCTACGACCGGGACGACCGCCGTGCCTATTCCCCCTCGCGCAATTCCGTCCCGGGCAGCTGCCTGATGCAGGTGCGCACCCGTGACGGCCGCCGCGAGGTGATCGACGGCAATTGCGCGCAGCGCGCGCTTGGCCGGGTCGAACTGCCGCGCAGCTGCGCCTTCGACCTGCTCACCGACCGTGGCCGGCGCGAGCGCGTCTATGGCCGCAACTGCCTCGAGGACCGGGGGTTCCGCATCGGCCGGTACTGAGTCGGCCGACTGCGGCGAGAGGGCGGGGGGATCCCCGCCCTTTTCCGTTGCGCGGCAGGGGCCGAAAGGGCAGGACGGGGCCATGACACAGGCACCCGATTATTCCTTCGAGCTGGCGGCGCAGGCGCGCGGCCTGCTCCGTATCGCCGGCACCGACGAGGTCGGCCGCGGCCCGCTGTGCGGCCCGGTCACCGCCGCCGCGGTGATTCTGGATCCCGCGCGCATCCCCGCAGGGCTGAACGATTCGAAGAAGCTGACGGCGAAGCGCCGCGCCGCGCTGGTCGAGGAGATCACCGCCTCCGCCGACTGGTGCGTGGCCCACGCCAGCGTCGAGGAGATCGACAGCCTCAACATCCTGCGCGCCAGCCATCTGGCGATGTGCCGCGCCGTCGCCGGGCTGAGGACGCGCCCCGATCATGTTCTTGTGGACGGGAACCGCTTGCCACAAGATCTAGGGGTCTCGGCCGAGGCGATCGTGAAGGGGGACGGGCGCTCCGTCTCGATCGCGGCGGCCTCGATCCTGGCCAAGGAAGCGCGCGATGCGCTCATGGTGGACTTGGCGCAACAATACCCCGGCTACGGCTGGGAACGGAATGCGGGCTACCCGACACAGGATCACCTACAGGCCCTTCTAGATCTTGGCGTGACCCCCGTTCATAGGCGTTCCTTCAAGCCCGTACACAACATCTTGTGCCAAGCGAAATCTGTAAGTGCTTGATTCAAAAAAGAATTTGACGGGGAATCGCCTTTGACTCATGTTTGACCCCACCAGATCGGCACAAGCCGACACCCATACGGGCAAGCCCGCAAAGGGCAGAACGAGGCAGACATGACGAAAACCACCGTGCGGGCGCAGCAGCCATTGCTGCCGCTCAACCAGATTCTTGCAGGCGACTGCATCGAGATGATGAACAGCTTGCCCGAGGCAAGCGTCGATCTCATTTTCGCCGATCCGCCCTATAACCTGCAGCTGCGCGGCGAGCTGCACCGGCCCGACAATTCCAAGGTCGACGCCGTCGATGACGCCTGGGACCAGTTCGGTTCCTTCGACCATTACGACCGCTTCACCCGCGACTGGCTCGCCGCCGCGCGCCGGATCCTGAAGCCGAACGGGGCGATCTGGGTGATCGGCTCCTATCACAACGTCTTCCGCCTCGGTGCCGAGCTGCAGAATCAGGGCTACTGGATCCTGAACGACGTGGTCTGGCGCAAGTCGAACCCGATGCCGAACTTCCGCGGCAAGCGGCTGACCAACGCGCACGAGACGCTGATCTGGGCCTCGAAGGGCGAAGGTGCCAAATACACCTTCAACTACGAGGCGCTGAAGGCGCTGAACGAAGGCGTGCAGATGCGCTCGGACTGGGTGCTGCCCATTTGCACCGGCAACGAGCGGCTGAAGGACGACGCCGGCGACAAGGCGCATCCGACGCAAAAGCCCGAGGCGCTGCTGCACCGCATCATCCTCGGCACGACGAATCCGGGCGACGTGGTGCTCGACCCGTTCTTCGGCACCGGCACCACCGGCGCCGTGGCGAAGATGCTCGGCCGCGACTACATCGGCATCGAGCGCGAGGAAGCCTATCGCAAGGTCGCTCTGAAGCGGCTCGAGAAGGTGCGCAAGTTCGACAAGGAAGCGCTCGAGACCACCACCTCGAAACGCGCCGAGCCGCGCGTGCCCTTCGGCCAGCTGGTCGAACGCGGCATGCTGCGCCCGGGCGAAGAGCTTTACTCCATCGGCAACCGCTTCAAGGCCAAGGTCCGTGCCGACGGCACGCTCGTCGGCAATGACGTGAAGGGGTCGATCCATCAGGTCGGCGCCCATCTCGAGGGCGCGCCGTCCTGCAACGGCTGGACCTACTGGCACTTCAAGCGCGAGGGGAAACTCGTGCCGATCGACCTGCTGCGTCAGCAGATCCGGGCCGAGCTGAACTGATCCCGATCACGGGTTACCGCCAGTGCCCGTGGTCCGCCCGCGGGTACGACCTTGCCCCGCCGTTCGCTCGGCGGGGTCTTTTGGCCAAGGGCCGCCGCACTTTTCATCTTGCCTGAAATACCTCGCGGGGGTCCGGGGGCGCGCAGCCCCCGGCGCGTTCCACCCGAACCCGCTCAGCCGTCCTCGAGATGCGCGCGCAGCTCGCGCAGCACCGGCAGCACGGCCCGCACCTTCTCCGGGCCAACCGAGCGCACCACATCCGCGATCACCGGCATGAAGGCCGCCAGCGCCGCGTCGCGGGCATGCCGCCCGGCGGGCGAGATCGAGACGAACTTGCGCCGCGCATCGTCCCAGTCGGGGCGGATATGCACATGCCCCGCCCATTCGAGCTTCGACAGCGTGTTGGTCATCGCGCCGCGGGTGACGTGAAAGGTCGCGGCGAGCTGAGCGGGGGTGCGCTCCTCGCCGATATGGGCGAGATGGTTCAGCACCGAGAAATGCGAGATCTCCATGCCGCGCGGCAGCGCCCGGCTCACCGTGTTGCGGGCAAGCTGGTCGACCATGAAGACCTCGGCGAAAAGCGAGGCGGCCAGCGGATCCGAGCCGTCGTTCATGGGCCCTCGAAGTCGCGGTCGTGGGAAAGCGAGGGCACGCGGCCGCGGGCCTCGGCGACGCGCGCCATGTCGATCTCGACGAGCGTCACCCCGGGTGCCTCGCCACCATCGGCCAGCACCTCGCCCCAGGGGGCGACGGCCAGGCTGTGGCCCCAGGTGCGCCGCAGCCGCTGGCCGGGGGTGGCGTCATGCACGGCATGGGCGCCGCATTGCGCGGGGGCAAGGACGAAGCAGGTGTTCTCGATCGCGCGGGCGCGGATCAGGCTTTCCCAATGTGCCGCGCCCGTGGTGTCGTTGAAGGCGGCGGGCAAGGTCAGGATCTGTGCGCCCCCCTTCGCGGTGCGGCGGAACAGCTGCGGGAAGCGCAGGTCATAGCAGATCGCCATGCCGATCTTCGCAAATCCCGCATCGGCGACCACCGCCCGCGTGCCGGGGCGATAGCCCTCCGATTCGCGGTATTTCTCGGTTTCCGAGACATCGACGTCGAACATGTGGATCTTGTCATAGCGCGCGACGATCGCGCCCGAGGGGCCGATCAGGAACGAGCGGTTGGCGAACCGGCCATCGGCGTCATGCGTCTTCAACCCGAGCGAGCCGATCAGCAGGGTGATGCCAAGCTCCGCGGCCTCGGCGCGCAGCGCGGCAAGGGTCGGGTCGTCTTCCTCGTGGCACAGCACCTCGCGCTGCCAGCCGCGGTCCGAGGACAGCAGGTTGGTGCATTCGGGGGTCAGCACGAAGCTGGCGCCGGCGGCCGCGGCCTCGCGGATGAAATTCAGCGTGACCGGCAGGTTGGCCGCCGGATCGTCGCTGACCGACAGCTGGACAAGAGCGGCCTTCATGCGTCGGCCAGCATCGCGTCGAGCTTGCCCGCCGCGTCAAGCGCATGCAGATCGTCGCAGCCGCCGACATGCGCGCCGCCGATGAAGATCTGCGGCACCGTGCGCCGGCCGTTCGCCCGCGCCATCATCGCGCTGCGCAGCGACGGATCGGCGCCGACATCGGTCTCCTCGAAGGTCACGCCCTTCTTCGTCAGCAGCGCCTTGGCGGCAATGCAATAGGGGCAGGTGCGGGTGGTGTAGATCTCGACGCGTTTCATGGGCAATCCCTCCGGTCCGGGCAGATTAGAGGGATTTAGGCGTCTTTCGCAACGCGCGCCAGTGCCGCGACCGAAACCCGCGCCGCGCCGGCCTCCAGCACCGCCTGCGCCGCGGCGGCAAGGGTGGCGCCGGTGGTCATCACGTCATCGACGATCAGCACCGGCCGGCCGGCGATCGCGGCGGCGTGGCGTGCCCGCACGGCGAGCGCGCCGTCGAGATTGGCGAAGCGTTCGGCAGGGCTGCGGCCGTCCTGGCTGGGCGTGGCGCGCAGGCGCACCAGCAGGTCGGGCAGATGCCTGCCCCCCGCCGCCCGCGCCACCTCGCGCGACAGCAGCGCCGCCTGATTGTAGCGCCGCCGGATCAGCCGCAGCCGGTGCAGCGGCACCGGCGCGATGATCGTGTCCTCGCTCAGCAGTGGCGCCGCGGCGCGGGCGAGCCAGCCGCCAAGCGGGCGCGCCAGGTCAAGCCGGTCGCCGTGTTTCAGTGCCAGCACCAGTTGCCGCCCGGTGCCGGCATAGTGCAGTGCCGCGCGCCCCTGCGCCCAGGGCCGCGGCGTGGCAAGGCAATCGTCGCACTGGACCTGCCCCTCGGCCTCGCCCGGCAGCGGTGCGCCGCAGGCGTCACAGGCCAGCCCGGTGATGAAGCCGGTCTCGCTCCAGCACGGGCCGCACAGGCCGAAGTCGGTGGCCACCGCCGCGCCGCAGGCGATGCAGCGCGGTGGCAGCACGACATGCAGCAGCTGCAGCGCCATGGCGCGGATCGCCGCTGGCATCCGTTCGCGGATCGCCGTAATCTCCGGCCCCATCATGACCACGCCGCTCCCCCTGACCGATCGAGACGCGCTGACGCGCCACCGCCGCCGCGCCGCCGCAGAGCCCGCGCTGTTCCTGCACGAGGATGCCGCCGCCGAACTTCAGGAGAGGCTGCTCGAGGTTAACAGAACGTTTACGGACCCGGCCCTGGTGACGAATTTCCCGGGTCCCTGGCGCGCCGTGCTGCCCGGGGCGACGGTCGTCGCCGATGACGAGGTGCTGACCCTGGACCCCGGCGCGCATGACCTTGTCGTGCACGCGCTGTGCCTGCACTGGTCGAACGACATCGTCGGGCAGATGGTGCAGGCGGCGCGCGCGCTGCGGCCCGACGGGCTGTTCATCGCGGTGATGTTCGGCGGCCAGACCCTGACCGAGCTGCGTGCGGCGCTTGGCGAGGCCGAGATCGCCATCACAGGCGGGCTCAGCCCGCGGGTGTTGCCGATGGGCGAGATCCGCGACCTCGGCGCGCTGATCCAGCGCGCGGGGCTCGCGCTGCCGGTCGCCGACAGCGTGATCCGCAAGGTCACCTATCCCGACCCGCTGCGGCTGCTGACCGATCTGCGCGCCATGGGCGAGACCAACGCGCTGAGCGCGCGGCCGCGCCATTTCACCCGCCGCGCGGTGATCGCCGAGGCACTGCGCCACTATGCCGAGAATTTCGCCGAGCCGGACGGCCGGGTGCGGGCGACCTTCGACATGGTCTGGCTGACCGGCTGGAAGCCGCATGAAAGCCAGCAGAAGCCGCTGCGCCCCGGCTCGGCCGCGCACCGGCTGGCCGAGGTGCTGGGCACCTTCGAACTGCCGGCGGGCGACAAGGCCGGGCGCTAACCAAGCGCGGTCAGGAACCCTTTCGACCACCAGTGCACATCCTTCTTCAGAAGGAGCTGCATCATCCCCTCGTGCCGGCGCTGGCGCTCGGTCAGCGGCATGGCGAGTGCGGTCATCATCGCCGTCGCCATCTGCTCGGGGTCGTGCGGGTTCACGGTGAGCGCGTCGACCAGCTGCTCGGAGGCGCCGGCGAACTGGCTCAGGATCAGCACGCCGGGGTCGTCGGGGTCCTGCGCCGCGACGAATTCCTTCGCAACGAGGTTCATCCCGTCCATCAGCGGCGTCACCAGAGCGATGTCGGCCGCGCGGTAGAGCCCGGCCAGCACCTCGCGCGGGACGGGGCGGTTGATGAAGCGGATCGGCGTCCAGGTGATGTCGGCGAAGGTGCCGTTGATCTGGCCCGAGAGATGCTCGGTCTCCTGGCGGATGTCGTCATAGGCCGGCACCCCCTCGCGCGTCGGCGGCGAGATCTGGATCAGCGAGACGAGTCGGTGCCAGTCCTCGTGCCGGTCGAGGAATTCCCCGAAGGCGCGAAAGCGCTGCGGCACGCCCTTGGTGTAGTCGAGCCGGTCGACACCGATCATCAGCCGCCGGTTCGGCTTCACCAGCCCCTCGGGCAGTTTCGTCACCTGCTCCTCGGCGAGCGTGCGGAACTCGGCCGCGTCGATGGCGATCGGGAAGGCGGCGATGCGCACCTGCCGCGGCTCAAGGTGGATGAAGCCGCCGGCAAGCTCGGTCGCGCCGCCGATCTGCACCATCGCATCCATGCAGTTGCGCACGTCGCGTTCGGATTGCAGGCCGACAAGCTCGTAATGGGAAAGCCATGCGCACAGCTCGGGCCCGTTCGGCAGCGCCTGAAGGGCAAGCGGCGTCGGGAAGGGGGTGTGCAGGAAGAACCCCATCCGGTTCTCGGCACCCAGCACCCGCAGGTCATGGGCCAGCGGCAGCAGATGGAAATCATGCACCCAGATCCGGTCGTCGGGATCCAGCACCTCGAGCAGCATCTTTGCCAGGCGCCGGTTCACCGCCTTGTAGCCCGCGAGATAGTCGCCGCGGATGTCGAGCAGGTCGGTGCGGCCGTGAAACAGCGGCCAGAGCACCGAGTTTGCATAGCCGTGGTAATAGCTTGCCTGCTCCTCGGGGCTGAGGTCGAAGGCGAGGCGGCGGAACGGGCCGCCCTCGATCTCGGTGAAGCGGTTCTCGGGCGTCTCGGAGAGCTCTCCCGAGGTGCCGATCCAGACCCCGCCGCGTTCGGCCAGGGTATCGGCAAGGGCGACGACCAGCCCGCCCGAGGGGGTGGGGCCAAGCGGCAGGCGGTTCGAGAGGCAGATCAGGCGTCCCATCTCAGCCCTCCATGCCAAGCCAGTGCAGCACCGCCTGCGGGTCCGGCAGGCGATAGCGCGCGGCACTGTCGCCGGGGCCGACCTTGATGCCGAAACCGCCCTGCCGGCCGGCCCAGGCCAGCGCCGGCTCGTCGGTGGCGTCATCGCCGAGGAACACCGGCGCGCGGCCGGCAAAGGCGGGCAGCGCGGTCAGTGCGGCCAGCGCCCGGTCCTTCGAGGCGCCCTCGGGTTTCAGCTCGAAGGCCATCTTCGCGGGCTGCACGGCAAAGCCGGGGCTCGCCGCGGCAAGGGCCTCGACGAAGGCGGCCACCGCGGCCCCGGCCGCGGGCCGGTCGCGGAAATGCACCGCCCCGCCCAGCGTTTTCGGCTCGTAAAGCAGGCCTTCGCGTGCGGCAAAGCCCGAAAGTGCAGCCTGCACCGCGTCGATGCCGGCGGGGGGGCGGGCGAGGGGCGGGGCCATCCCCCGTGCCTCGGCGCCGTGGCTGCCGACGAGGAGCCCGTCGAAGCCGTCGAGGAAGCGGGCGAGTTCGGGCAGGGAGCGGCCAGAGACGATGGCGAGCGCACCGTCAAAGATCTCGCTCAGCCGGCGCAGATGCGCGGCAAGGCCCGGCGGGACCACCACCGCGTCGGGTCGCGGCGCAATGCCGACGAGGGTGCCGTCGAAGTCGAGGAAGAGGGAGGCGCGCGCGAAATCGGGCGCGGGCGGGGCGCTTGCGGAAAAGGGGCTGTCGGAAGTCATGGCTGAAGGGTAGGTCATCCTGTCCTGATTGCAACGGTCGCATTGACCCGGGGGGAAAACGCGATAAGTCGGGGGTGGTTCCCGAAGCGACAGGACATGAGATGAAGATCGACCCGAACCCGCGCCTTGCCCACGCCCCCGCCGACCACCCGCCGGTGCCGCAAGCGAAGATCGGGGTGCTCTTCGCCAATCTCGGCACGCCGGATGCGACCGACTATTGGTCGATGCGGCGCTATCTGAACGAATTCCTCTCGGACAAGCGGGTGATCGACATCCCGTCGTGGAAATGGCAGCCGCTGTTGCAGCTGATCATCCTGACGAAGCGGCCCTTCACCTCGGGGGCGAATTACCGCTCGATCTGGAATACCGAGGCGAATGAAAGCCCGCTGATGACGATCACCAAGAGCCAGGTCGCGAAGCTGCGCGAGGCAATCGAGGCGCGCTTCGGCGCCGGCGTGATGGTCGATTTCTGCATGCGTTACGGCAATCCCTCGACCGCCTCGGTGGTCGAGCGGATGGTGCAGGCGGGCTGCGAGAAGATCCTGTTCTTCCCGCTTTACCCGCAATACGCCGGCGCGACGAGCGCCACCGCGAACGACGCTTTCTTCCGCGCGCTGATGACGCAAAAGCGCGCGCCCGCCGCCCGCACCGTGCCCGAGTATTTCGACCGGCCGAGCTATATCGATGCGCTCGCGCAGTCGGTCGAGCGGGTCTATGCCACGCTGCCTGCCCGCCCCGACGTGCTGGTGGCCTCGTATCACGGCATGCCCAAGCGCTATCTGATGGAAGGCGACCCCTACCATTGCCAGTGCCAGAAGACCTCGCGCCTGCTGATGGAGCGGCTTGGCTGGCAGAAGGGCGATATCGACACCACCTTCCAGTCGGTCTTCGGCCGCGAGGAATGGCTCAAGCCCTATACGGTCGAGCATGTGGCCGAGCTTGCGAAGGCCGGCAAGAAGAACATCGCGGTGATCTCGCCGGCCTTCTCGGCCGATTGCATCGAGACGCTCGAGGAGATCAACGGCGAGATCCGCGAGGCCTTCGTGCATGCGGGCGGCGAGAGTTTCACCTACATCCCCTGCCTCAACGACGACGAACCGCATGTGCGTGCGCTGATGGAAGTGGTCGAGGAAAACCTCGCCGGCTGGATCGACTGACCGCTCAGAAGATCTCGAACAGACCCGCCGCGCCCTGGCCGCCGCCGATGCACATCGACACGACGCCAAGGCGCGCGCCGCGGCGGTGGCCCTCGATCAGCAGGTGCCCCGCCATGCGGGCCCCCGACATGCCGTAGGGATGGCCGATCGCGATCGCGCCGCCGTTCACGTTCAGCCGTTCGTCGGGAATGCCGAGCCGGTCGCGGCAGGGCAGCAGCTGCGCCGCAAAGGCCTCGTTGATCTCCCACAGGTCGATGTCCGCGACGCGCAGCCCGGCGCGGTCGAGAAGCCGCGGGATCGCGCGCAGCGGGCCAAGGCCCATCTCCTCGGGCGCGCAGCCCGCCACCGCAAAGCCGCGCAGTGCGCCAAGCGGGGTCAGCCCGCGCCGCGCCGCCTCGGCCGCCGACATCAGCACGCAGGCCGAGGCGCCGTCGGAAAGCTGGCTCGCATTGCCGGCGGTGACGCAGCCCTCGGTGCCCAGCACCGGGGCCAGCGCCGCCAGCCCCTCGGCCGTGGTGCCGGGGCGGTTGCATTCGTCCTGTTCAAGCCGCACCGGCTCGCTCCGGGTCTCGCCGCTCGCCTTGTCGGTGACGCGGCGCAGGGCCTCGACCGGCACGATCTCGGCTGCGAACCGGCCCGCCACCTGGGCCGCGGCGGTGCGCGCCTGGCTTTGCAGCGCATAGGCATCCTGCGCCGCCCGGCTGACGCCGCAGCGCTGCGCGACCACCTCGGCGGTCCCGATCATCGTCATGTAATAGCTGTCGGGCACCCCCGGGCAGCGGTAGCGGGTGCCGTTCCACGTCGCGTTCTGCACCAGCGAGATGCTGTCGAGCCCGCCGGCAAGGGCCACCTCGACCCCCTCGACGGCGATCATGTGCGCGGCCGCGGCAATCGCGTTCAGCCCCGACGCGCATTGCCGGTCGACGGTCGCCGCGGCGACCGTGTCGGGCAGGCCCGCGGCCAGCACGGCGTGGCGTGCGACGTTCACCCCGGTGCTGCCCTGGGTCAGGGCCGAGCCGAGGATGGCCTCCTCGATCTCGCCGCCCTCGAGGCCGGCGCGGGTTACCGCGGCGCGGATCGCGTGGGCGGCCAGCGCCGGCCCCTCGAGGTCGTTGAAGGCGCCGCGATAGGCCTTGCCGATCGGCGTGCGGGCGGTTGAGACGATGACGGCTTCGCGCATTCGTTGGATCCTCAGACGGGTTCGACGCCGCACCAGTCGGCGATGAAAAGGGCGGTGGAGCGGGTGACGCGGCGGAGGCTTTCCAGCTCGACGCGCTCGTCGAAGCCGTGGATCGCCTCGGCGCGCGGGCCATAGACGATGGCCGGCGTGTCGGCATAGAGGCCGAAGAAGCGTGCGTCGGTGGTGGCGGTGATGGCGCGGCGCGGCAGTGCCTCGCCGGTGGCGCCCAGATGCGCGCGGTCGATCGTGTCGATCGCGGCGCGGGCCTTGGCCGAGACGTCGTCCGACAGCGCATACCCCTCCGCCATGAAGCCGTGATAGACGAGCTCGGGCAGGGCGTCGCGCAGGAAGGGATTGGCGCGGGCGGCGTCGCGGATCACCGCCTCGATCTCGGCGCGGGCGGTGGCCAGATCCTGCCCCGGATAGACCGCGATGCGCAGGTCGAAGACGCACCAGGCGGGCACCGAGCTCGGCCAGTCGCCGCCGGTGATGCGGCCGATGTTCAGGTTCACCGGGTGATGCGCATGGGCGAAATCGTGATGGCGGCAGGCCGGAGCGTTCCAGCGCGCCTCGAGCCCGTGCAAGGCCTCGATCAGCGGGAAGGCCGCCTCGATCGCATTCGCGCCGCTGCCGGCATAGGCGACATGGGTCGGCAGGCCGCGCAGATGCACCTGACACCAGATCACCCCGAGCTGCGCGGTGACCAGGCTTTCCTCGAAGGGCTCGGGGATCAGTGCCGCATCGGCGCGATAGCCGCGCACCAGACAGGCAAGGGCGCCATTGCCGGTGCATTCCTCCTCGACCACCGATTGCACGAAGACATCGGCCGCCGGCTGCAGCCCGAGCGCGCGCAGCGCATCGAGCGCGAAGAGGTTCGAGGCGAGCCCGGCCTTCATGTCGCCCGCGCCGCGGCCGTAAAGCCAGCCGTCCTCGACGCGGGGCGCGAAGGGCGGGGCGCTCCACATCTCCTCGGGGCCTGCCGGCACCACGTCGACATGGCCGTTCAGGATCAGCGAGCGGCCCTTGCGGCTGCGGCTGCGATGACTGCCGACGACGTTCCAGGCGTCCTCATAGGGGGTGAGCACGGGCGAGAAGCCGGGCTGGTCGCGGATCTCGTCGAGCGAGATCTGCCAGCGGTCGACGGCGAGGCCGCGCGCGGCCATCTCGTCCGCCATGAAGGCCTGTGCGCTCTGCTCGTTGCCGCGGGTCGAGGGATGCGCGGTCAGCTCGCACAGGAAGTCGATCTCGCGCTCGAAGAGCGTGTCGACCGCCGAGAGGATGCGGGTGGAAAGGTCGGGGTCCATGGGGATGCCTCAGAATGTTGGGATCTCGCCCGCGGGCAGGGCAAGGGGGGCGCCGGTCGCCTCCTGCACCTCGCGCGCGGTGATGCCGCGGGCCAGTTCGCGCAGGGCGAAGCCCGTGGGGGTGATGTCGACCACCGCGAGATCGGTGAAGATCCGCGCGACGTGCGCGGTGGCGGTCAGCGGCAGCGTGCAGCGCGACAGGAGCTTCGGATTGCCCTTGCGGTCGGTGTGGGTGGTCAGCACCACCACCCGCCGTGCCTTCTGTGCGAGTTCGATCGCCCCGCCCGCCCCCGGCGAGAACCGCCCGGGGATCTTCCAGTTCGCCAGATCGCCGGTCTCGGCCACCTCGAAGGCGCCGAGCATGGTCAGGTCGAGCCGGCCCGAGCGCACCAGCGCAAAGCTCACCGCGCTGTCGAAATAGGCCGAGCCCGGGATCGGCGAGACATAGGCGCCGCCGGCATCGATCAGGTTGCGGTCTGCCTCGGCCACGGGCAGCGTCGGGCCGATGCCGGCCATGCCGTTCTCGGTGTGCAGGCAGACCGGGAAGCCCGCGGGCAGGTGGTCGACCACCTGGGTGGGCAGGCCGATGCCGAGGTTCACCACCATGCCCGGGGTGATCTCGCGGGCGGCGCGGGCGACCATGCGCCGGCGCGGATCGGGGGTCTTATCGTCTGACAACGCCGTATTCCTCGCTGATCTCGGTGAGCGGACAGATCCGGTCGACGAAGACGCCGGGGGTCTCGACCGCGTCGGGGGCCAGCCCGCCCAGCGGCAAGAGCGTCTCGGTCTCGGCGATGACGAGGCGCGCGGCCATCGCCATCAGCGGGTTGAAGTTCCGCGCCGTGGCGACATAGGCGAGGTTGCCGAAACGGTCGGCGCGGTCGGCGTGGATCAGCGCCGCGTCCGCACGCAGCGCGGTCTCGACCAGCAGGGGGCGGCCCTCGACCTCGATGCGCTGCTTGCCGGCGGCCAGTTCGGTGTCGAGCCCGATGTCGGTCAGGATCGCGGGCAGGCCCGCGCCGCCCGCGCGGATGCGCTCGGCCAGAATGCCCTGCGCGCAGAACTCGACCTCGAGCCGGCCCTCGTTCATCGCGGCGATGGCATGGGCGTTCAGCCCGATATGGGTGGCGATCAGCTTGCGCACCCGGCCCGCGGCGATCAGGTGGTCAAGGCCCATGCCGGTCTCGTTGGCGTCGTTCTTGATCAGGGTGAGCCCGGTCTGCCCCTGCCGCAGCAGCTCGCGCAGCAGGGTGAAGGGGGTGCCGGGCACGCCGAAACCGCCCACCATGATCGTGGCGCCGTCGGGGATGGCGGCGATGGCCGCCTCGATCGAGGCGGTCTTGTCGGGAAGGCTGGTCACGCCGCGGCCTCCGCCTGCACCGGCAGGTCATGCGCCGCGGCAAAGGCATCGAGCGCGTCGGTCAGGATCGCCATCAGCTCGTCGATCTGCGCCGCGGTGATGATCAGCGGCGGGCAGACGAGGAAATGGTCGCCCTCGACCCCGCCGCGGGTGCGGCGCGAATAGATGATGAGACCGCGCGCATAGGCGAGTTCCACCAGCTCGCTAAAGGCGTTCCATTCCTTCGGCAGCGGCGCCATCGTGGCGCGGTCCGAGACCATCTCGAAGGCCAGAAGCAGCCCCTTGCCGCGGACATGGCCGATGAAGGGATAGCGCTCCATCAGCGCCTCGAGCCGGGCCTTCAGCAGCTCGCCCATCTGCGCGCCATGCTCGATGATCCCGTGCTCTTCCATCTCGTCGAGCACGGCGAGCCCCGCGGCGCAGGCGAGCGGGTTGCCGGCATAGGTGAAGCCGTGCAGGAAGCCGCCGGCGTCGAGCAGTGCCTCGACCATGTCGGCGCGTGCCGCCACCGCACCGAGCGGCGCATAGCCCGCGCCGAGCCCCTTCGACATCGCCACGATGTCGGGGGTGATGCCCCAGTGCTCGCAGGCCAGGAAGGTGCCGGTGCGCCCGGCGCCGGTCATCACCTCGTCATAGATCAGGATCACGCCGTATTCGTCGCAGATCTCGCGGATCCGGGTGTAATAGCTGTCGGGGGCGACGAGCGCGCCGGTCGAGGCGCCGCCCACCGGCTCCATGATGAAGGCAAGCACGGTCTCGGGGCCCTCGGCCTCGATCCGCTCGCGCAGCATCTCGGCATAGCGGATGCCGCGCGCCTCCTCGGTCAGGTTGTCGAGGTCGAGATAGGTCTGCGGCGCCTTCACATGCGGCATCTCGCGGAACATCGGCGCGAAGGGGCCGGCGAACAGCTTGCCCCCGGTCAGCGCCAGCGCGCCAAGGGTGCCGCCGTGATAGGCGGGGCTGCGCGAGATCACCTTCCAGCGGCTGTGCTGGCCCTGGGTGACGGCATATTGCCGGGCGAGCTTCTCGGCCGTCTCCACCGCCTCCGAGCCACCCGAGACGAAGAAGATCCGATCGAGCCCCGCCGGCATGCGCGCGGCCAGACGCGCGGCCAGATCCTCGGAGGGGCGGGTGCGGAAATGCAGCCGGTAGCCGAAGGTGGCGCGGTCCATCTGCGCCTTCATCTTCGCGAGCACCGCCGGGTTCGAATGCCCGATGTTCGACACCATCGCCCCCGACGAGCCGTCGATGTAGCGCTTGCCGCTCTCGTCATAGAGATAGATCCCCTCGCCCCGGTCGAGGAAGGGGCGCGGCTGGCGCGACTGGTAGAACAGATGGGACTGGTTCTCGGTCATTTTGCACCTTCGAGATATTTGCGCAGGAAGTTCCGGGTCCGCTCCTGGGCGGGGGTCTTGAACACCACCGAGGGCGGGCCCTCCTCGACGACGACACCGCCGTCCATGAAGATCACGCGGTCGCAGACCGAGGCGGCGAAATCCATCTCGTGGGTCACGATGATCATCGTCATGTGTTCCTCGGCGAGGCGCTTCATCACCTGGTTCACCTCCTCGACCAGCTCGGGGTCGAGTGCCGAGGTCGCCTCGTCGAACAGCATCAGCTTCGGCTTCATCGCCAGCGCCCGGGCGATCGCGACGCGCTGCTTCTGCCCGCCCGAGAGCTGCGAGGGGTAATAGTCGATGCGTTCGAGCATGCCGACATGGGCGAGCTGTTCCTCGGCCAGCCGGTTCGCCTCGGCCTCGCCAAGCCGCTTGAGCAGCTTCGGCGCCATCGTCACGTTCTGCCGCACGGTCAGGTGCGGGAACAGGTTGAAGTGCTGGAACACCATGCCGATGTGCTGGCGCATCTCGTTGATATGCGCCTCGTACGCGCGGTGCGGCAGGGTCTTGTTCACCTGCACGCCCTCGAGCAGCACCTCGCCCGCGCTGAGCGGATCGAGATCGTTGATCGCGCGCAGCAGCGTCGACTTGCCCGAGCCGGAGGGGCCGATGATCGCGACGATCTCGCCGCGGTTCACCGTCAGGTTGACATCGCGCAGCACCTCGAGCGCGCCATAGGATTTCTGTGCGTGGCGGATTTCGACGAAGGGGGTCTGGGTCATGTCGCTTCCGATCTCTCAGCGGGAGAGCCGGATGCGCCGTTCGATCCGGCGCAGGACGGCTTCCATCCCGAGGTTGATGACGTAGTAGAGAACCGCGGCCGCGGCGTAGAATTCAAAGGCGCGGTAGGTACGGCCGATGGCGAGCTGTGCGGCGAGGGTCAGCTCGGCCACCCCGATCACCGAGACGAGGGCCGAATCCTTGAGCAGCGCGATCAGGTTGTTGCCGATCGGCGGCACTACCGAACGCACCGCCTGCGGCACGACGATCCGCATCAGCGCCTGCGGCCGTGACAGGCCAAGGGTGCGGGCGGCCTCCATCTGGCCGCGGTCGACGGCCAGGATCGCGGTCTGGATCAGCTCGGAATTGTAGACCGCGTAATGCAGGCCAAGTCCGATCACCCCGGCGACGAAGGCGGGCAGGTCGATGCCGATCTGCACCAGGCCGAAATAGATCAGGAACAGTTGCAGCAGCAAGGGCGTGCCCATGAAGAGCCAGGCGACGAAGCGCGCGGGCAGGCGGATCGCCCAGGGCCCGTAAAGCGCGATCACCGCAAGCACGATGCCGCCCAGGAAGCTGAGCAGGGCCGAGACGACGGTCAGGAGCACCGTCCAGAGCGCCCCGAGCAGCAGCGGCCCGGCGAAGGACGGCACGGCGGAGAAATCAAGCCCCATGGCGTGCACCTTTCGGCTGGAGGGGGAGACGGGCGCGGCTCATGGCAGGCGCACCCGGCGATCGAGGAAGGTGATGACCTTGCCCGTCGCGGTGATGATCGCGAGGTAAAGGACGCCTGCCAGCAGGAACATCTCGAACGGCTTGTAGGTCGAGCCGATGTAGCGCTGTGCGGTATAGGTCAGCTCGATCACCGAGATCGCCGAGACGAGGGCGGTGGCCTTGATCTGCGCGTTGATGTTGACGCCGAGCGGGCGGATCATCAGCCGCAGCGCCTGCGGCAGCACCACCTTGCGGAAGGCCTGCGCGCGCGAGAGGCCCAGGGTGCGGGCGGCTTCGGCCTGGCCATGGTCGACGGCGACGATTGCGCCTCGCATCGTCTCGGTCATGTAGGCGCCGATGTTGATGCCAAGACCGATCACCCCGGCCGAGAAGGCGTCGAGCTGAATGCCGATCTGCGGCCCGCCGAAATAGAGCAGGAACAGCTGGATCAGCGCCGGCGTGCCGCGGATCACGCTGACATAGGCGGCGCCGAGAAAGCGCAGCGCGGCGTGGCGCGACAGCCGCGCCGCGGCGCCGAGCGCGCCGCAGGCAAGCCCGATCAGCACGGTCAGCACCGAAAGCTCGACGGTGACGACGGCCGCCTGCAGGAAGAAGGGGGTGACCTTCAGGATGAGATCTGTGTCCATGACGGTCGGACCTGTCGCTTGGGGGATCGGACGCGGCGCACCGCCCGGGCGCGAAGGGCCGGGCGATGCGGGCGGGGGCGGGCGTCAGCGGATGTCGCCGCCCACCCATTTCTGCGCGATCGCCAGATAGGTGCCGTCGGCCTGCATCGCGTCAAGCGCGTCCTGCATCGCCTTGTGCAGCTCGGGGTTGCCCTTGCGGATGGCGATGCCGGCCTCGTCGGCGACGCCGGGCAGTTCGACCTCGAGCTGGCGCACCGGCGCGTCCTGGCTGCGGATCGCCAGCAGCACCGGGATGTCGTCGTTGACGATCGCGTCGACGCGGCCGTGCTCGAGCTCCATCAGCAGCTCGGGCAGGCCCTTGTAGGTGCGCACCTTGTAGCCCGCCTCGCGCGCCCATTGCTCGTGCGTCTCGCCCAGCGTGGCGCCGAGCGTCGCCGACTTCAGGTCGTCGAGCGTGGCGATCTTGCTGTCCTTGGCGACGAAGATGCCGCGGCGCATCCGGTAATAGGGGCCGACGAAATCGACGACCTGCCTGCGCTCGTCGGTGATCGACATCGAGCCGACGATGGCGTCGTACTTGTTCGCCAGCAGCCCGCCGATGATCCCGTCCCAGGCGGTGGTGACGATCTCGACCTTCAGGCCCATGCGCTTGCCGATCTCGGCGCCGATCGCCGGGTCGAAGCCAACGACCTGGTTGCTGTCGTCGACGAAGTTGAAGGGCGGGTAGGCGCCCGACATGGCGATGCGCAGCACGCCCTTGTCCTTCAGCGTGGCAAGCTCGTCGGCCATGGCGGGGCCGGCAAGGCCAAGCGCCACCCCTGCAACGAGGGCGGATTTGAGAAAACTTCTGCGGCTGGTCATTTCGTGCACTCTCCTGTTGGGGGACGCCGTCGGTGCGGCGACTCTTGGTGATTTTGTGCCGCGGCACGGGGCCGCGCTGTGATGGAGGTTGCACGTCGCGCAGTATTACGCAAATAAGTAATGAGAATTCTAAATATAGATAAGATCTATGGTCAGGCCCTACGAACAGCGTTTCCCCTGGACCCTCGACTGGAACCTGCTGCGCACCTTCATGGTGGTGGTGGAACAACGCGGCATTTCCCGCGCGGCCGATTTCCTGGGGCTGAAACAGCCCACGATCTCCTCGGCGCTGAAGCGGCTCGAGGACAGCGCGGGGCATCAGCTGATCGTGCGAAAGCCCAATGATTTCAGGGTGACGCGCGCGGGGCAGCTGCTCTATGCCGAATGTTCCTCGATCTTCGGGGCGGTGTCGCAGCTGCCCTCGCTGCTGGAAACCGGCAGCACCGAGCTGCGCGGCCATATCGCCATCGCCACCACCTCGCATGTGGTGTCCGAGCATTTCGACGAGGTGCTGCGCGCCTTCACCGAGCGCCAGCCGAAGGTGACCTTCTCGATCACCGTGGCGGAAAGCGACGAGGTCGTCAGCCGGATCAGCCAGAACCGTGCCTCGCTCGGGATCTGTCTGCTGAACCGGATTCCGCCCGAATTGCAGGCACAGGTGCTCTATCGCGAGTATTTCGGCCTGTTCTGCGGCCCGCATCACCGGCTGTTCCACCAGCCGCAGATCGCGCTGTCCGAACTCGAGGACGAGCGCGCGGTGTCGTTCCAGACCGAGGTCGAGGGCGGTGCGCTGGAACCCGTCACCCGGCTGCGGCTGCGCGCCAAGATCTCCACGCGCTGGAGCGGGGTGTCGTCGAACCTGCTCGAGCTGCGGCGGATGATTGTGTCGAATGTCGGCATCGGCGCGCTGCCGCTGCATGTGGCACGCTCGGATGTCAGCCAGGGGCTGTTGCGCCAGCTGCCGCCCTATGACGAGCTGCCGCTGGTGAACATCTATCTGCTGACCAACCCGCGCCGGCGGCTGTCGGATGCCGAGGCGGCGCTGGTGAAGGCCTGCAACGAGATGCTGCAGCGCGTCGACCTGCGCGAGCGCACCTACAGCTGAGCCGGCCATGAAAAAAGGGCCCCGAGGGGCCCTTTCGCATCCGGCTTGCGGCGTGGGGTCAGATCAGCACGACCTGGGTGCCGACCTTGGTCAGGCCGTAGAGTTCCTTGATGTGCTGGTTGTAAAGACCGATGCAGCCGTTCGACGACTTGCGCCCGATCTTGCGCGTGTCGTGGGTGCCATGGATGCGGTAATACTGCCAGCTGAGATAGAGCGCGTGGGTGCCAAGCGGATTGTCCGGGCCCGCGGGCACGAAATCCGGCCAGTCGGGGTTGCGCTGCTTCATCGAGGGGGTGGGCGACCAGGTCGGGCCCTCGACCTTGCGGATCACCTCGGTGCGGCCGCGGCGGGTCAGCTCGTTCGAGACCGGAACCGAGGTCGGGTAGAGCTTGTAGACCGACTGATCCTCGGACCAGAAATGCAGGCAGCGCGAGATCGTGTCGACGAGGATGATGCCGTTCGTCGTGTTGCTGAAGTAATCATGCCAGTCGAGCTCGCGGAAGCTCGAGATGTTGCGCCGCATGTTGGTGTTCGCCGATTCCTCGAAGGTCTCGAGCCCGGCGTCGGGGGTCTGCGCGAACACGGCAGGAGCGGCAAGGCTTGCACCGGCAAGGGCCGCAGTGCCGAGGAAGGCGCGACGATCAAGCGTTTTGCGCGCGATGGTCATGGGTCAACTCCGCTTGCGGCCGAGTCCCGCGGCCGCTTCGCGCGCAGCATTAGTGCGCCTTTGCCGCAGGTGCAAATCAAACCATCGTCATCAGGCGATTTCACGCAACTGTGGGTTTGCGTGGCCTTTGCGCGAGGTGTAAGGCTCGGCGCTGAAATTCCGGGGGACAGAGAATGACCAGCGTGAAAGCCCTGATGCTGCTTGCCGTGATGGCGGTGGCCGCCTGCCAGCCCGCAGGGCCCGAACTCGGCCCTGACGGCAAGCCCTTGCCGCAGGTGTACCAGATCACCTCGAAGGTCGGGAAAGAGATTCCCGGTCGCGTGCTCGAGGCGGTGAACTCGTTGCGTGCCGCGCGCGGCACGGCACCTGTCGTGCTGAACCCGCAGCTGATGGCGGCGGCGGCGGCGCATTCGCAGGACATGGCGCAGCAGAACCGGCCGTGGCACTGGGGGTCTGACGGCTCCTCGCCGATCGACCGGGCGCGCCGGCAGGGCTTCACCGGCGAGCTGGTGGGCGAGAACATCTCCGAGACCTACGAGACCGAGACCGAGACGCTCTCGGCCTGGATGGGGCTCTCCGACACCCGCGACGTGATCCTGAACCCGACCGCGACCGAGATGGGCTTTGCCTGGTATCAGGAGCCCTCGGGCAAGATCTGGTGGACCATGGTGACCGGGCACAACTGAGCCCGGTCCGCCACCGACAGCGCATGAAAAAGGGCCCCGCGGGGCCCTTTGCCGTCTCCGGGATCTGTCCGCCGCTCAGGGCATCAGGAAGACCGGGGTGCCGGTTCCGACCATGGCATAGATCTCCTCGATCTCGGGATCGGTCACCGCGACGCAGCCGGCGGTCCAGTCCTGGCGGCCGCCGTCCTTGCCGGCGCGGCCATGGATGAAGATGTCGCCACCGGGCTTGCGGCCGAGCGATTCGGCGAAGACGCGGTCCTGGTCGTTCGGATAGGAAATGCCGAGCGACAGGTGATAGGCCGAGTTCGGATTGCGGCGGTTGATGTAGTAAAGCCCCTCGGGGGTGCGGCCGTCGCCCTCGAACTGCTTGCGTCCGACCGGGTTGCCGCCAAGCGCGACCTTGTAGTCGCGCACGACCTTGTCGCCCGAGATCAGATACATCTCCCGCTGCGCCTTGTGCACCTGGATCTGGGTCACGGGCGGGCCGGAATAGCGTTGGAACTTGGTGGAATCGCCGCCACAGGCGGAGAGGAACGGGACGGTCGAAAGTCCCGCAAGAAGCGTGCGCCGGTGCATGTTCATGCCTGTTATCTGCTGCTCATTTTTCGCCGACCCTAGCACAATTCTCGGATCGCGCGAAGCCCCTAGCGCCGTTCGAAACGTGCGGCAAGCTCGACATGCGCAGACCAGCGGAATTGATCGACGACGATCAGTTCTTCGAGCGAAAAACCGGCATCCAGCAGACGGCGGGCGTCGCGCGCGAAGGTGACGGGGTTGCACGAGAC
The DNA here is from genome assembly GCF_056590935.1 of Paenirhodobacter sp. YD-8. Taxonomy (NCBI): domain Bacteria; kingdom Pseudomonadati; phylum Pseudomonadota; class Alphaproteobacteria; order Rhodobacterales; genus Paenirhodobacter; species Paenirhodobacter sp. YD-8. The sequence goes on from NZ_CM152649.1 coordinate 323,187, forward strand.
ATGCACCAGCCGGCCGAGTCGCGAGGCGGCGATCTCGCCGATCTGGGCCTCGGCGCCGGCGCGCGGCGGGTCGATCACCACCGCGTCGAAGCGGTCGATCTCGTCGGGCAGCAGCGGGCGGCGGAACAGGTCGCGGGCCTCGTGGGTGACACGCTTGAGGCCCTGCGCCTCGCGCCAGCCACGATCGAGCGCGGCCAGCATCGCCGCTTCGCCCTCGACGGCGTGGACCTCGGCGGTCTCGGCGAGCGGCAGGGCGAAGGTGCCGCAGCCGGCAAACAGGTCGGCGACGCGGGCGGCCTTGCCCACCGCCTGCCGCACGAAGCCCACCAGCGCCGCCTCGCCCTCGGCCGTTGCTTGCAGGAAGGCGCCGGGCGGCGGGGTGACACGGGCGCGGCCGAAGACCTGCTGCGCCGGGCGCCGGGCGGCGACGGTTTCCTCGCCCCAGCTCAGCCGGGCAAGATCGTGGCGGCGGGCAAGGTCCGCGAGCGCCTCGAAGAGTGCCGGGTCCATGTCCTTGCCGCCCTTCGCGGCGATCTCGACGCCGGCCTCGCTCAGGGTCAGGGCGAAGGCGATCTCGCCCTTGCGCGAGGCGCCAAGCGCGGTCGCCTCCTGCAGTGCAGGCACCATCGCCAAAAGCTCGGGGCGCAGGATGCGGCAGCCGGGCACCTCGACCAGCGTGTCCGAGGCGCGGGCGTGAAAGCCCACAAGCGTGCCCTTCTTCGTGCGCCGGCCCGCAAGCGTGGCGCGGCGGCGCGAGAATTCGGGCGAGGTCTCGACGCGGGCGACCGACGCCTCGATGCCGCGCTGCGCAAGCGCGTTCAGCACCACCGAGGCCTTCCAGCCGGCGACGAACCCGTCCGAGCCATGCTGCAGCACGCAGCCGCCGCAGGCGCGGTAATGCGGGCAGGGCGGCTTCACCCGGTCGGCCGAGGGGGTGAGGATGCGCGGCGCGGCGATGCGGCCGGCCTCGACCTCGCCCTCGACCTCCTCGCCGGGCAGGACCATGGCGACATGCACGGTGCCCTCGGGGCCGCGGGCAACCCCGTCGGCGTGCAGCGAAAGGCGGTCGATGGTCAGCGTCATGGCAGGGCTCCTTTGCGCGGGAAGTAGCAAAGCCGGGCCCGCCGCGCCATCGTTATTGCGCGGCCTCCTCCTCGGCCGTGTCCTCCTCGGTGCCGAGGAAGCCGCCCGATTGCCGGCTCCAGTAGCGGGCATAGAGCCCCTGCGCCGCCAGCAGCTGGGCATGGCTGCCCTGTTCGACGATGCGGCCGCGGTCGAGCACGACGATGCGGTCCATCTCGGCGATGGTCGACAGCCGGTGCGCGATGGCGAGCACGGTCTTGCCCTCCATCACCCGGGTCAGCGCCTCCTGGATCTGCGCCTCGACCTCGCTGTCGAGCGCCGAGGTCGCCTCGTCCAGCACCAGGATCGGCGCGTTCTTGAGGAAGGCGCGGGCGAGCGCGATGCGCTGTCGCTGCCCGCCCGAGAGCCGCACGCCGCGTTCGCCAAGCGCCGCGTCATAGCCGCGGTTGCCCTGGAAATCGACGAGGCCACGGATGAACTCGTCGGCCTCGGCGGCCTTCGCGGCGGCGATCATCTCGGCCTCGGTCGCGTCGGGGCGGCCGTAAAGGATGTTCTCGCGCGCCGAGCGGTTGAACATCGCGGTCTCCTGCGTGACCATGCCGATCTGCCGGCGCAGGGATTCCTGCGTCACCGCGCGCAGGTCGTGGCCGTCGACGCGCACCGCGCCCTTCTCGGTGTCATAGAGCCGCAACAGCAGCGCGACGAGGGTCGATTTCCCCGCCCCCGAGGCGCCGACGATGCCGATGCGTTCGCCCGGGCGGATGGTCAGGGTGACGTCATCGAGCCCGCCCGCCTGCCGGCCATAGGCGAAGGAGACGTGGTCGAAGGCGATCTCGCCCCGCACCCGCTCGAGCGCGATCGCGTCGGGGGCATCGGTCAGCTCATGCGCCGGGGTCAGGGTGCGCATGCCGTCCTCGACCTCGCCGACATTGCCCCACATCGCCATCAGCGCCTGCGACACCCAGCCCGACATCTGCGCGATGCGGATGGCGATGGCGCCGGCCGCGGCGATGTCGCCGGGGGTCGCGGCGCCCTTTTGCCACATCAGGATCGCGCCGCCGACGAGCAGAATGGGCAGCAGCCCCGAGAAGGTGATCTGCGACAGCCGGTACCAGGTGCTGGTGACACCGAAATCGCGGGCGCGGTCGCGGAAGGTCTCCATCGCGCCAAGCGCGGCGCGGTCCTCGTGCTCGGCATGGGCGAACAGCTTCACCGTCTTGATGTTGGTGATGGTGTCGACAACCTGCCCGGTGACCATCGCCCGGGCCGAGGCCCGCGCCTTCGAGCGGCCGCGCACATGCGGCAGGAAGCTGCGGATCAGCGCCAGATAGGCCACAAGCCAGATCGCCAGCGCCAGCGCCCCCCAGCCGTCGATGCCGGCCAGCAGCACCACCGAACCGACGATTGATGCGAGCGCGAAGAACACCGTGCCGATCACCTCGGACACGGTGTCGGTGACGGCGCGGGCGGTCTGCATCTGCTTTTGCGCGATGCGGCCGGCAAAGTCGTTGTCGAAGAAGGTGACGGCCTGGCCCATCGTCCAGCGGTGCAGCCGCGACAGCACGAGCGGCAGAACGTTCGGCCCGATCAGCATGTTCGACGACCACGTGGAAAGCCCGAAGGCCGCCGGCCGGATCACCAGGTAGAACAGCGGAAAGGCCAGCAGCAGCGCCCAGTTGTCGTGCAGGTAGCTCGGCCCCGGGGTGCCGGTGGCGCTGTCGATGACCAGGCCAAGCAGCCAGGCGGCGGCGACCTCCATCGTGCCGGCGGCGGCCGAGAAGAAGCCCGAGACCCAGATCGCGGGCCAGGCCCCGCGCAGGCACCAGCGGAAAAAGGCGCCAAGGCGCTGCGGCGGTGGCCCCTCGGCGGGGCGGAATGCGTCGATCATCGAAAACCCTTTCTGCCCGCCGAATATAGGGGCGGGGCGGCCGGGGGAAAGGGCTCAGCCCAGAAGGGCGGCGCGGTCGAGGGCAAAGCCCGAGGCGATCCAGCGCGCCTCGAGCTCCTTCAGACGGGCGCCAAGCGCCGCGCCCTGAAGTGCGGGCATCAGGTCGGCAGCCTGCACCGGGAAGCGCTGCGCGGCGCCGAATTCGACCCTGTTCCGGCTCGTTTCCGCGGGCGGCATGCCGGTCAGCGCGGCCTGGATCAGCACCGCATCCAGCCCGTCGCGCGCGCCCAGCCGATAGCCCAGAACCGCCGGCCCCTCGCCCGAGAGCGCCCCCTCGCGCAGCCGCTCGAGCCGCCGCGCCTCGGGTTTCGACAGCCGCAGCCGCTCGGCCGGATCGGTGCCGCCCAGCACCACCAGCCGGCGGATCGGGTCGGCGGGCAGCCCGGCCTCGAGATGAACAAGCGGCGCGAGCCCGGCCGGATCGGCGCCCGGAAGCACATGCGGCAGGATGCCGGTCGTGGCCATCGCGGCGATGGCGGGCGCGGGGTCGGGGGCGCCCAGAAGCTTGCGCATCTCGTGGCCGACCCGCTCGCGCGAGAGCCGCTCGATCCCCTCGGCGAGCATCGCGCAGGCGGCCAGCCCTTCGGCATCGAAGCCCTCTTCGGGCGCGCCATACCAGGCGGTGAAGCGGAAGAAGCGCAGGATGCGCAGGTAATCCTCGCGGATGCGCTGCGTGGGTTCGCCGACGAAGCGCAGCCGGCGCGCCGCCAGATCGGCCAGCCCCTCGCCCAGCGGGTCGAGCACGGTGCCGTCGGCGCGGGCGTAGAGCGCGTTCATCGTGAAGTCGCGCCGAGCCGCGTCCTCCTCGATCCGGGTCGAGAAGGCGACGGTGGCGTGGCGGCCGAAGGTCTCGATGTCGCGGCGGAAGGTGGTGATCTCGTGCGGCTCGTGATCGGCGATCACCGTGACCGTGCCATGCTCGATCCCGGTCGGCACGGCGCGCAGCCCGGCCGCCTCGGCCAGCGCCACGACCCGCTCGGGCCGGGCGTCGGTGGAAATGTCGATGTCCGAGACCGCGGTGCCAAGGGCGGCGTTGCGCACGCAGCCGCCGACCAGGAAGGCCAGATGCCCGCCCGCCTCGAGCAGCGCCAGAACCCGCTGCACATGCGCGGCCTCGATCCAGGCGCCGGTCAGCCTCATGGCGCCATCCGGTCGCTCAGCGCGCGCAGGATCCGCGCGGTTGCCCCCCAGATGTAATAGGGGCCGAAGGGCGCGACGTAATAGCTGCGCCAGGTGCCGCGCCAGCGCCGCTTCTCGATGCGGAAACGCGCGGGGTCGGCGACATGGGCGAAGGGCACGGTGAAGATTTCCTCGACCTCGCCGGGTTCGGCCTGCGGCACGAAGGGGCGGGCGACGCGGGCGATCACCGGGGTGACGAGAAAGCCGGTCACGGTCTCGTGTGGATCGAGCGTGCCGAGGATCTCGACGTTCTCGGGGGGCAGGGCGATTTCCTCGCGCGCCTCGCGCAGCGCGGCCATCGCCGCGCTCGGATCGCCGCTTTCGACCTTGCCGCCCGGAAAGGCGATCTGGCCGGGGTGGTGGCGCAGATGCGAGCTGCGCTTGGTCAGCCACAGCCGCAGCCCCGCCTCGTGTTCCTCGAGCGCGACCAGAACCCCAGCCGGGCGCAGCTTGCGCCCCTCGGGCAGGACGACGTCCGGGTTCAGGTCGTAATCCGAGGAGGGCCGCCCCGGACGGGCCAGGGCGGCCAGAACCGGGGCGAACGCATCACTCATCGGCAGCCACCTTCGGCGTGCCGTCGGGGTTCACCGTCGCCTCGAAGCCGAGCGAGGCGGGGTCGAACTCGTAATGTGCGCCGCAGAACTGGCAATCGGCGGTGACCTTGCCGTCTTCGGTGGTCATGTGGCCGATGTCCTTGGCGGAATAGATCGCCAGGCTGTCGCGCACCCGCTCGGCCGAGCAGGTGCAGCCGAACTCCACCCGCTGCGGATCGAAGACGCGCGGCACTTCCTCGTGGAACAGCCGCACCAGCAGGCCGGTCAGTTCGACGCCCGGGCCGATCAGCTCCATGTCCTCGACGGTGTCGAGCAGCACGTTGGTGCGCACCCAGTTCTCGTCCTCTTCCCCCGCAAGGATGTCGGTGTGGCGCAGCAGGCCACCCTCGCCCGAGCCCTCGCGCGCGGCGCCGGCAACGGCGGGCATCATCTGCAGCATCACGCCGCCCGCCCGCCAGCGCTCGCCCTGACCGGGCAGGATCGAGCGGCCATAGGCCAGCTCGAACCGGGTGGGCAGCTGTTCGGACTGCGCGAAGTAGGTCTCGGCGCAGGCGGTCAGCGAGCCGCCGTCGAGGGGCGTGATGCCCTGATAGGGCAGCGTGCCCTCGCCCTGGTCGATCAGGATGGCGAAATAGCCCTCGCCGATCTGGGCGAAGGGCGGTGCGCCGGGGTCGAGCCGGTCGGCGTCGAAGCTCGCCCAGCCACGGATGCGGGCGGGTTCGCCATTCTCGCCGGGGCCGTAGTAATCGGTGGCGAGGATGCGGATCGGGCCATTGCCGCGCACCTGGATCGAGAGTTTCCAGCGCAGCTTGATGGTCTGGCCGATCAGCGCGGTGAGCAGCGCGACCTCGGCCACCAGGGCCTCGACCATCGGCGGGTAATTGTGCTGTGCGAGCACCTGCTCGAGCACGCCGTCAAGGCGCGCGATACGGCCGCGCACGTCGGAACGGTCGAGCTGGAACGGCAGGACGGTATCGTCCCATGCGATTTGCGAAAGCGTGGTCATGTATTTCCCGGGGGTTTTCGTTCAGCCCTTGGGCTGCCATACCCTGCCTATATAGGCGCGGCAACCTTTCGACCAAGGGGGCGCAGCACAGGAGGGCAGGATGCGGCGGTTTGGAGAGGCGATCGTGCGGGGGCAGGCCTATCGGCCGCGGCCGGGGGCCTATGCGGTGCTGATGCGCGCGGGCCAGGTGCTGATCACCCATCAGTCGCGGCCACACCCCGAGTTCCAGCTGCCGGGCGGCGGCATCGACCCGGGCGAGGGCGCGTTGCAGGCGCTGCACCGCGAGGTATTCGAGGAAACCGGCTGGTCGATCGGCGCGGCGCGGCGGCTTGGTGCCTATCGCCGCTTCGCCTACATGCCCGAATACGACCGCTGGGCCGAGAAGATCTGCACCGTATTCCTCGCCCGCCCGGTGCTGCGCCGCGGTCCGCCGAGCGAGCCGGGCCACAGCGCGGTCTGGACCGCGCCCGAGGAGGCGATCGACCTGCTTGCCAGCGAGGGCGACCGGCATTTCCTGGCGCAGGTGCTGCGCGGGGGCGAGGTCTAGTCGGCGTTCTGCTTGGAGCCGTCGAACTCGAACAGGATCGCCGAGACGTCATCGCTCAGCTGCCCGCCGGTGAATTTCTCGAGATCCCAGTAGAAGGCATCGAGGAAGGCGGGGCCGCGCAGGCCGCTGCAGCTGCGCATGATCCGCGCGAGCCCCTCCTCGGCCAGCAGCATGCCGTGCTGGCTCGAGGCCTCGGTGATGCCGTCGGAGGCCAGAAGCAGCCGGTCGCCGGGGTTGAGCTGGGTGGTGATGGTCTCGTATTGCGCATCGTCGATCAGGCCGATCGGCATGCCGCCGGTGCCGAGAAACTCGATCTCGCCGCCCTTGCGCTGCACCGCCGGGTAGGGGTGGCCCGCCTGCACCAGCGCCACCCGGCCCGAGATCAGGTCGACATCGGCATAGATCAGGGTGAAATAGCTGTCAGTCGACATCTCCTGCAGCACGAGCGCGTTCAGGAAGGCCGCCAGCTCGGCCGGGTCGCGGGCGTCGTAGATGCCGTATTCGGTCTGGATCAGGGCGATGTTCTGGTCTGGCGAGGAGCCCGACAGATAGCCCGACAGCCGCGCCGTCATCAGCGCCGAGGTGATGCCGTGGCCCGAGACGTCGATCCCGTAGAGGCCGACGCGGCGCGCGTTGATCGGGAAGAAACCGACCAGATCGCCGCCGACATGACCCGAGGGATGCAGCATCAACGACACCTGTGCCGAACCGAAGGAACGATAGCGTTCCTTCACCAGGCTCTGCTGCAGCTTGCAGGCCTCGGTCAGGTCGCGGTCGACCGAATCATAAAGCCCCTGCAGCTCGCGCAGGGTGGAGGAGAGCATGCGGTTCTTCTCCTGCAGCTCGCGCTCCATCGTCAGGATCCGCTCGCCCGCGGCAAGGCGGGCGCGCAGCTCGGTGCCGTTCACCGGCTTCGACAGATAGTCGTCGGCACCGCTCTCCAGCCCGTAACTGACGTCGTTCTTGTCGTTCTTCGAGGTCAGAAGAACGAAATAGCCATAGCTCGCGCGGTCCATCTGGCGGAAGCGGCGACAGAATTCGATGCCGGTCATGCCGGTCATCATCCAGTCGGACAGCACGATGTCAGGCTCGATCTCGGTGCAGATCTCGAGGGCTTCCTCGGCAGAGCCCGCCTCGATCACCTCATAGCCGGCGCGGGTGAGCTGCGCCGAGAGGATGCGCCGCTGCATCCGGCTGTCGTCGACAACCAGGACGCGTCGGGTCGTGCGGAAGGTGGCCGCGTCTTGCGCGGACCTGCGCTGGGGCAGCATCGTCTGACTCGAACTCTCGGCAAGGGCCATCTGCATCGCTCGGAGTGTCCGGCGACGGGCTTAAGATCAGGTGAATCGATCTGGTTAAGCCTTCCGCAAGCATTGCCGCCTAGCTTGCGCATCAGGAGACATGCCGAGGAGGCGCGCGCGATGATTGACTGGGAGCGGGTGACGGAGTTGCGGGAGGAGGTTGGCGCCGAGGAATTCGCCGAGGTGGTCGATCTGTTCCTCGACGAGGTCGAGACCACGCTCGCCCGGCTTGGCGAGGCCCCGGGGCAGCTCGAGGACGAGCTGCATTTTCTCAAGGGCTCGGCGTGGAACCTCGGTTTCCGCGAATTCGGTGCGCTGTGTCAGGACGGCGAAAGGCAATGTGCCGCGGGGCGGGGGGGCAGCGTCGAGATCGGCGCGGTGCGCGAAAGCTATGCCCGCTCGAAGCAGGCCTTCATGGCCCGCGCGGCGGAATTCCTGTCCCGCCCCGAGGCTCAGATCAGGAATTCGGCCAGCGCCTCGTCATCGGTGATGTCGCGATAGGTGAAGCCCGCCGCATCGAGCTGATCGGTCAGCGCGGCAAAGGCCCCGGCCTGTTTCGTCTCGATCCCGATCAGCACCGAGCCGAAGTTGCGCGCCGATTTCTTCAGATACTCGAAGCGGGCGATGTCGTCGTCCGGGCCCAGCATCTGCAGGAATTCCTTCAGCGCGCCGGGGCGCTGCGGCATGCGCAGGATGAAATACTTCTTCAACCCCGAGAATCGCTGCGCGCGCTCCTTCACCTCGGGCAGGCGCTCGAAGTCGAAATTGCCGCCCGAGGTGACGCAGACCACGGTCTTGCCGCGGATCTCGGGGCCGAGCTCGGGCAGGGCGTCGACGGCAAGCGCACCGGCGGGCTCAAGGACGATCCCCTCGACGTTCAGCATCTCGAGCATGGTGACGCAGATCCGGTCCTCGGGCGCGCGCAGGATCTGTTCGGGCGCGACCCAGTCGAGTGCGGCGAAGGGCAGCGCGCCGATCCGCGCCACCGCGGCGCCGTCGACGAAGCTGTTCACCTGTTTCAGCGTCACCGGCTCGCCCGCCGCGATGGCCGCGGTCAGGCTGGCGCCGCCCGCGGGCTCGACGAAGCGGAAATCGGTGCCGGGCGCGGTCGCCCGCAGATAGCCCGTGACCCCGGCCGCCAGCCCGCCGCCGCCCACCGGCAGCACCACCAGATCGGGCGCCCGGCCAAGCTGGTCGAGGATCTCAACGCCGACCGAGGCCTGGCCCTCGATCACGTCCGTATCGTCGAAGGGGGCCAGGAAATGCGCCTGCACATCGGTGCAATAGGCCTTGGAGGCGGCCAGCGTCTGGTCGAAGTAGTCGCCCGTCAGAACGATCTCGACCGCGTCGCCACCGAAGGTGCGGGTCTTGTCGATCTTCTGCTGCGGCGTCGTCACCGGCATGAAGATCGTCCCCTTCACCCCGAAGTGACGGCAGGCGAAGGCCATGCCCTGGGCATGGTTGCCGGCCGAGGCACAGACGAAATGGCGCGCCTCGGGGTCGTGCTCGCGCAGCTTGCGCATCGCGGTGAAGGCGCCGCGCAGCTTGTAGCTGCGCACCGGCGTCAGATCCTCGCGCTTGAGCCAGATCTCGGCGCCATGGCGCTTCGACAGGAAGTCGTTGCGCTGCAGCGGGGTCGGCTCGAACAGCGCACGCAGGGCGCGGGTGGCGGCGAGGGCGGAAAGGGCGAACTGGGTCATGGCGCCAGCTGTGGCGCGCAAACTTCGGGCAGGCAAGCCGATTCCCTTTGTGTCGGGAACAATTCCGCGCCCCCCTGCATGCTTGCAGGCCTTGAGATGCAGGGCAAAACGCACTATCCCGCGCCAAAACCATATCCGGAGGCTCTCCATGTCCGCGCCCAAGAAAGTCGTCCTCGCCTATTCGGGCGGCCTCGATACCTCGATCATCCTGAAATGGCTGCAGACCGAATACGGCTGCGAGGTGGTGACCTTCACCGCCGACCTCGGCCAGGGCGAAGAGCTGGAGCCCGCGCGGCAGAAGGCGCTGATGCTGGGCATCAAGGAAGAAAACATCAACATTCTCGACCTGCGCGAGGAATTCGTGCGCGACTTCGTCTTCCCGATGTTCCGGGCGAATGCGCAGTACGAAGGGCTTTACCTGCTCGGCACCTCGATCGCGCGGCCGCTGATCTCGAAACATCTGGTCGAGATCGCGCAGCGCACCGGCGCCGATGCGGTGGCGCATGGCGCGACCGGCAAGGGCAACGACCAGGTCCGGTTCGAACTGGGCGTCGCGGCGCTCGATCCCTCGATCAAGACGATCGCGCCCTGGCGGCTGTGGGATCTGACCTCGCGCACCAAGCTTCTGGAATTCGCCGAACAGAACCAGATCCCGATCGCGAAGAACAAGCGCGGCGAGGCGCCGTTCTCGGTCGACGCGAACCTGCTGCACACCTCGTCGGAAGGCACCGTGCTGGAAAACCCGGCCGAAGAGGCGCCCGACTATGTCGCGCAGCGCATCGTGCCGGTCGAACAGGCCCCGAACGAGCCCGAATTCATCGAGGTGACCTTCGAGAAGGGCGATGCGGTTGCGATCAACGGCGAGAAGATGTCGCCCGCGACGATCCTGACCAAGCTCAACGAGCTCGGCGGCAAGCACGGCATCGGCCTGCTCGACTTCGTGGAAAACCGCTTCGTCGGCATGAAGTCGCGCGGCGTCTACGAAACCCCCGGCGGCACCATCCTGCTGGAGGCCCACCGCGGCATCGAGCAGATCACCCTGGACAGCGGCGCGGGCCACCTCAAGGACTCGATCATGCCGCGCTATGCCGAGCTGATCTACAACGGCTTCTGGTTCTCGCCCGAGCGCGAGGCGCTGCAGGCGCTGATCGACAAGACCCAGGAATACGTCACCGGCACCGTGAAGCTGAAGCTCTACAAGGGCTCGGCGCGGACCGTGGCGCGCTGGTCGGACTACTCGCTCTATTCCGAGAAGCACGTGACCTTCGAGGAAGACGCGGGCGCCTATGACCAGCGCGACGCGGCGGGCTTCATCCACCTGAACGCGCTGCGGCTGAAGCTGATCGCGACCCGCAACGCGCGCGTGGCGAAGAAATGAGCCTCTCGCAGCCCCGCGCCGCCATCGTCACTGTCTCCGATCGCGCCTCGCGCGGCGAGTATGAGGACAAGGGCGGCCCGGGCTGCGAGGCCTGGCTGCGGGAGGTGGTCACCACCCCCCTCGCCATCACCCGCCACATCATCCCCGACGGGCGCGAGAGCGTGGCCGACACGCTGCGCATGCTTGTCGGGGAAGAGGCGGACCTGATCCTTGTCACCGGCGGCACCGGCCCGGCGCCGCGCGACGAGACGCCCGAGGGTGTCGTGCAGGTGATCGAGAAGGAACTCGCTGGCTTTGGCGAGGAAATGCGCCGCGCCTCGCTGCTCGAAGTGCCGACGGCGATCCTGTCGCGCCAGTCGGCGGGCATCGCCGGCAAGTCGCTGATCATCACCCTTCCGGGCAAGCCCTCGGCGATCGCCACCTGTCTGAATGCGGTCTTCGCCGCCGTGCCCTATTGCCTTGATCTGATCGGCGCCGCCTTCCTCGAGACCGATCCCGCGAAGATCGCGGCGTTCCGTCCGAAGGCGAAGTGACGGCCAGCCACGGGCCTTTCGCGCCCCCGGAGGGCGCAGGCCGCTTTCCCGCTTCCAATTGCCTCAAATATCCCGGGGTCCGGGGCAGCGCCCCGGTTCAGCGCTTCACGCTTGCGGTGACATAGTTCACGCTCAGATCGCGGTCCGACAGCGACCAGCGCCAGGACAGCGGGTTGAACACCATCCCCTTGCGGTCGACCGGATCGAGCCCCGCGCCGCGGATCAGCGCGTAAAGCTCGTCGGGCGTCACGAATTTCGACCAGTCATGCGTGCCCACCGGCAGCCAGCGCATCACCCGTTCGGCACCGATGATCGCCATCATGTAGCTTTTCGGATTGCGGTTCATTGTCGAGCAAAACATCAGCCCGCCGGGCGCCAGCAGCTCGGCGCAGGTGTTCACGAAGCCCTGCGGATCGGCGACATGCTCGATGATCTCCATCGCCAGCACCACGTCGAAGCGCTCGCCCGCCGCGGCCAGGTCCTCGGCCGCGCAGTGGCGATAGTCGATCGTCAGCCCCGACTGCTCGGCATGCAGTTTCGCCACCGGGATATTGCCGCCGGCGGCATCGGCGCCGACCACGGTCGCGCCAAGCCGCGCCATCGGCTCGCTCAGCAGCCCGCCGCCGCAGCCGATGTCGAGCAGCCGCAACCCGTCAAACGGGCGCGGCGCCTTCAGGTCGCGGCCGAACTGCGCGGCGATCTGCGTCACCAGATAGTCGAGCCGGCAGGGGTTGAGCATGTGCAGCGGCTTGAACTTGCCGTTCGGATCCCACCATTCGGCGGCCATTGCCTCGAATTTGGCCACTTCTGCCGGGTCGATCGTCTGCGTCGCAGCTTCCATGCCGTCCTCCGTCATTCCTTGCGCCTCCCCCGTGGCGGGCGGAGCTGAGCCGTTATATAGTCGGATCATGGATAGAAACGCAGGGCAAAAACGCGCAGCCGGCGCCTTTCTCTACCCGCCGGTCGAGCCCTTCGACCAGCGCATGCTCGACGTGGGCGATGGCCACCGGATCTATGTCGAGCAATCGGGCCATCCGCAGGGGCGCCCGGTGGTGGTGTGTCACGGCGGGCCGGGGGGCGGGTGCAGCCCGGCGATGCGGCGGTTCTTCGATCCGGCGCATTACCGGGTGATTCTGTTCGACCAGCGCGGCTGCGGTCTGTCGCGCCCGCATGCCTCGGTGGCGAAGAACACCAGCTGGGATCTGGTCGCCGACATGGAGAAGATCCGCCTTGCCCTCGGGCTGCGCAGCTGGATCGTCTTCGGCGGCAGCTGGGGGGCGACGCTGTCGCTGCTTTATGCCGAAACCCATCCCGAGCGGGTCGACGCGCTGGTGCTGCGCGGGGTGTTCCTCGCCATGCGCAGCGAGCTCGACTGGTTCTATGGCGGCGGCGCGGGGCAGTTCTTCCCCGACCTGTGGGAGCGTTTCACCCGGCCGATCCCGGAGGACGAGCGCGGCGACCTGATCGCGGCCTATCACAAGCGCCTCTTCTCGGGCGATTACGCCGAGGAGGCACGCTTCGGCCGGCACTGGGCGATGTGGGAAAATGCCCTTGCCTCGGTGGATTACGACGGGTTCCCGGGCGAGGCCCCGGCCGATTACGCCCGCGCCTTCGCCCGCCTCGAGAACCATTATTTCACCCATGGCGCCTTCCTCGAGGAGGATGGCCAGATCCTGCGCGACCGCAGCCGCATCGCGCACATTCCGGCGATGATCGTGCAGGGGCGGATGGACATGATCTGCCCGCCGGTCTCGGCCTGGCGGCTGGCGCAGGGCTGGGATCGGGCCGAGCTGCGCATGGTGCCCGCCGCCGGCCACGCGCTGAGCGAGCCCGGCATCGCCTCGGCGCTGGTCGCGGCGATGGACCGGATGCGCTGAGGGAAATCCGATCACGACCTCTTGAAAGCCCGGGGCCGCTTCCCATCTGCTCCCGGCGGGCCGGGCCCCTCTGGCGTTTCCTGTGAGACGCGATGTCGGACCGCATCGAGTGCGCTCGATGTCGGCCCGGTGGCACGGTCGACCTCGGCGCGTTGCAACACGAGGTCATGGTGGAATTCCTTCTCTTTGCGTTCCTGGGCACTCCGGTCTGGATGTGGCTCGTCTTCGTCGCTCTGGTTCTGGCGCTTCTGGTGCTGGATCTGGGCGTTCTGAACCGCACCGATCACGAGATCGGCGTCGCCGAAAGCCTGCGGATGTCGGCGCTTTACATCACGCTTGGCCTGTCCTTCGCGGGCTTCGTCTGGTTTCTCAAGGGGGCGGAGGCGACGGCTGATTACGTGACCGCCTTCGTCGTCGAGAAGACGCTCGCGCTCGACAACATCTTCGTCATCGCGCTGATCTTCGGCTTCTTCCGCATTCCGCGCAAATACCAGCACAGGGTCCTGTTCTGGGGCATCCTCGGCGTGATCGTGCTGCGCGGGCTGATGATCGGCTTCGGTGCGGCGATCGTCGCGCAATATCATTGGGTTCTGTATCTTTTTGCCGTCTTCCTGGTGCTGACCGGCGTCAAGATGCTGTTCACCCGCGAGGAGGCGCACCCGGACCTGTCGAACAACCCGCTGCTGAAGCTGCTGCGCCGGGTGCTGCCGGTCACCGACCGGATCGAGGGGCACGCCTTCACCGTGAAGCAACCGGACCGGACGGGGCGGATCGCGCGCCACGCCACGCCGCTGCTCCTTGCGCTGCTGATGATCGAGTTCGCCGATATCATCTTCGCGGTCGACTCGGTGCCGGCGGTGTTCACCATCACCACCGATCCCTTCGTGGTCTACACCTCGAACATCTTCGCGGTGCTCGGCCTGCGCGCGCTCTATTTTGCGCTGTCGGCGATCCTGCACCGCTTCGCCTATCTCAAATATGCGCTGGCGATCCTGCTGGTCTTCATCGGCTCGAAGATGTTCGTGGCCGACCTGAGGGGATGGGAGAAATTCCCGCCGGTCTGGTCGCTTGGTATCACCGTCGCGATCCTCGCCACCGGCGTCGTCACCTCGCTGTTGCGCACCCGCGCGGGGCGCCCGGTGTGAAACGCTTGCAGACTCGGGGCGTTTGCCCTATATGGCTTCTCAACAGCGGCGCGCCGGGGTCCAAACCTGACGCCCACCGGAGAAGTGTGACGGGCCGCTTCGGCCCGTTTTTTGTTATTCAGAGGATCGGAACATGACCGACCTGATCGCCAAGACCGCGATCGACCGGCGTCTTGCCGAGATCGTTTCCCCCGTGATCGAGGGGCTGGGCTTCGAGCTTGTCCGTCTGCGGCTGCAGGGCGGGCGCCACCCGCTGCTGCAGATCATGGCGGACCGGCCCGAGGGCGGCATCGTCGTTGACGATTGCGCCGCAATCTCGACCGCGGTCTCGGCCGTGCTCGACGTCGAGGACCCGATCGAGGACCAATACACGCTCGAGGTCTCCTCGCCCGGCATCGACCGGCCGCTGACCCGGCTGAAGGACTTCGATGTCTGGGAGGGCTACGAGGCGCGTCTTGAGACCTTCGAGCAGATCGACGGGCGCAAGCGCTTCAAGGGCATCCTGCGTGGCACCGAGGGCGACGAGGTGCTGGTCGAGATCGAGGAGAAGGGCGAGATGGTCACCATCGGGCTGCAGTTCGACTGGCTGTCGGACGCGAAGCTGGTGCTGACCGACGAGCTGATCGAGGAGATGCTGCGGCAGAAGAAGGCCGACGGCACGCTCGACGAGACGAAGTTCGACGAGATCGAAGAAGAAGACGACACGAATTCCCCCGACGAGGAGATCTGAGAGATGGCAATCACCTCTGCCAACCAGCTCGAACTGCTGCAGACGGCCGAAGCCGTCGCGCGCGAGAAGATGATCGACCCGGATCTGGTGATCCAGGCGATGGAGGACAGCCTCGCGCGGGCGGCAAAGTCGCGCTACGGCAGCGAGATGGACATCCGCGTCCACATCGACCGCAAGACGGGGCGCGCCACCTTCACCCGCGTGCGCACGGTCGTGGCCGATGAAGAGGTCGAGAACTATCAGGCGCAGCTGACCGTCGCCCAGGCGAAGCAGTACAAGCGCGATCCCGAGATCGGCGACGAGATCATCGACGAGGTGCCGCCGGTCGATCTGGGCCGCATCGCGGCGCAATCGGCCAAGCAGGTGATCTTGCAGCGCGTGCGCGAGGCCGAGCGCGATCGTCAGTTCGACGAGTTCAAGGAGCGCAAGGGCACGATCATAAACGGCGTGGTCAAGCGCGAGGAATACGGCAACATCATCGTCGATGTCGGCCGTGGCGAGGCGATCCTGCGCCGCAACGAGAAGATCGGCCGCGAGAGCTATCGCCCGAACGACCGCATCCGCGCCTATGTGAAGGATGTGCGCCGCGAGACCCGCGGGCCGCAGATCTTCCTCAGCCGCACCGATCCGCAGTTCATGGCGGAACTGTTCAAGATGGAAGTGCCGGAAATCTATGACGGCATCATCGAGATCAAGGCCGTCGCCCGCGACCCGGGCTCGCGCGCCAAGATCGCCGTGCTCAGCCATGACAACTCGATCGACCCGGTCGGCGCCTGCGTCGGCA
The DNA here is from genome assembly GCF_056590935.1 of Paenirhodobacter sp. YD-8. Lineage (NCBI taxonomy): Bacteria > Pseudomonadati > Pseudomonadota > Alphaproteobacteria > Rhodobacterales > Paenirhodobacter > Paenirhodobacter sp. YD-8. The sequence continues at coordinate 338,952 of NZ_CM152649.1, forward strand.
TGCGCGGCTCGCGCGTGCAGGCCGTGGTGGGCGAGCTGCAGGGCGAGAAGATCGACATCATCCCGTGGAACGAGGATCAGGCGACGTTCCTGGTGAACGCGCTGCAGCCGGCCGAAGTGTCGAAGGTGGTCGTCGACGAGGACGCCGGCAAGATCGAGGTCGTGGTGCCCGACGAGCAGCTGTCGCTCGCCATCGGCCGTCGCGGCCAGAACGTGCGCCTTGCCTCGCAGCTGACCGGGCTGGATATCGACATCCTGACCGAGGCCGAGGAATCGCAGCGTCGTCAGGCCGAGTTCGCCGAGCGCACCAAGCTCTTCGTCGATGCGCTGGATCTGGACGAGTTCTTCGCCCAGCTGCTGGTGGCCGAGGGCTTCACCAACCTCGAGGAAGTGGCCTATGTCGATCTCGATGAGCTGCTGTCGATCGAGGGTGTGGACGAAGGCACCGCCGAGGAGCTGCAGGCGCGCGCCCGCGACTACATCGAGGAACAGAACCGCAAGGCCATCGAGGCCGCCAAGGCTCTGGGTGTCGAGCAGTCGCTGTTTGACTTCGACGGGCTGACGCCGCAGATGATCGAGGCGCTGGCCAAGGACGACGTCAAGACGCTGGAGGACTTCGCCACCTGCGCCGACTGGGAACTTGCCGGTGGCTGGACCACGGTGAACGGCACCCGCGTCAAGGACGAGGGCATTCTCGAGAAGTTCGGCGTGAGCCTCGAGGACGCGCAGAGCATGATCATGACCGCACGCATCCAGCTTGGCTGGGTCGACCCGTCGGAGCTCGCCGAAGAGCCCGAGGAGTCGGAAGAGGAGGTCGAGGAGTAAGATGAGCCGCGGGGGCCGGGAAAAGGAAAACGAGCTGCCGGAACGGCGCTGCATCGTCACGGGTGACGTGCAGCCCAAGCCGGGGCTTGTGCGTTTCGTCGTCGGCCCCGATGGCACGATCTTCCCGGACCTGGCGGAAAAGCTGCCGGGCCGGGGGATCTGGGTGACCTCCGATCGGGAGGTCATCGAGAAGGCCGCGGCGAAGGGATTGTTCGCCCGCGCGGCCAGGGCGCAGGTGCGGGTGCCTGAAAACCTTGCCGACATGGTCGAGGAAGGGCTTGCGCATCGCGTGGTTGAGCTTATTTCTCTGGCGAGGAAGGCCGGCGGCGCTGTCGTCGGATTCGAGAAGGTCAAGGGCTGGCTTGCCGACGGCAAGGCGAAAGTCCTCCTGCAAGCCTCCGATGGATCGGAGCGCGGCAAGGGCAAGCTCTGGACACCGGAGGGCGGGCGCTGGTTTGGCTGCCTGACCTCCTCGGAATTGGGTTTGGCTTTCGGCCGCGATCATGCGATACACGGCGCGCTTGCGGCTGGCGGACTCACCCCTCGTGTGATTAGAGAAGCGGCAAGGCTTGCGGGGTTGCGCAGGCAGGACGGCGGCAAGACCGCCATGAAGGATAGTAAGACGGCATGAGCGATACGGACGGCAAAAAACCCCTCGGCCTTGGTGGCGGCGCGCGACCCGGTTCGGTGAAGCAGAGCTTCAGCCACGGGCGCACGAAGAATGTCGTGGTCGAGACCAAGCGCAAGAAGGTGGTGGTGCCGAAACCCGCAGCCGCAGCCCCCGTGAAGGGGACCGGCAAGGCGCACCTGGGCGATCCGTCGCGCCGCCCGGCCGGGATCTCCGACGCCGAGATGGAACGCCGTCTCGCCGCCTTGCGGGCCGCCAAGGCCCGTGAGGTCGAGGAAGCCGCGCAGCGTCAGGCCGAGGAAAAGGCCCGCGAGGAAGAGCGCGAGCGCCGGCGTGCCGAGATCGAGGCCAAGGAGCGCGAGGAACGCGAGCGCGAAGAGGCGCTGCGCCTGAAGGCCGAGGAAGAGGAACGCAAGGCCCGCGAGGCGGAGCTGCGCGAGAAGAAGAAGGAAGAGGTCCGGGCGAAGCCCGCGCCGAAGCCCGAGACCCCGGCCGACCCGGCCGCGGCCGAGGCTGCGGCCGCGCGCGCCGCGACCAAGGGCGTTTCGGCCACCGGCCCGCGCAAGACCGACCGCGACCGTGACGATCGCTCGACCGTGGCCGACCGCGACAGCCGCGGCAAGGGCAAGGGCGGCGACGGTCGTCGCGCCGGCAAGCTCAGCCTGAGCGAGATGGAAGGCGAAGGCGGGCGTCAGCGCTCTCTTGCGGCGATGAAGCGCAAGCAGGAGAAGGCGCGGCAGAAGGCCATGGGCATGGGCCACAAGGCCGAGAAGCAGGCCCGTGACGTGCAGCTGCCCGAGACCATCGTCGTCTCCGAACTGGCGAACCGCATGGCCGAACGCGCCGCGGATGTCGTCAAGGTGCTGATGAAGATGGGGATGATGGTCACCGTCAACCAAACCATCGACGCCGACACCGCGGAGCTGGTGATCGAGGAATTCGGCCACCACGCCGTGCGCGTCTCGGACGCGGACGTCGAGCAGGTGATCGACACCGTCGAGGACAAGGACGAGGACCGGCAGCCGCGCCCGCCGATCATCACGATCATGGGCCACGTCGACCACGGCAAGACCTCGCTGCTCGATGCGATCCGCTCGACCAACGTCGTGTCGGGCGAAGCCGGCGGCATCACGCAGCACATCGGCGCCTATCAGGTGACGACGGAATCGGGGGCGGTGCTGACCTTCCTCGACACTCCCGGCCACGCGGCCTTCACCTCGATGCGGGCCCGTGGCGCGCAGGTGACCGACATCGTCGTGCTGGTCGTCGCCGCGGATGACGCGGTGATGCCGCAGACGATCGAGGCGATCAACCACGCCAAGGCTGCGAAGGTGCCGATGATCGTGGCGATCAACAAGATCGACAAGCCCTCTGCCAACCCGCAGAAGGTGCGCACCGATCTGCTGCAGCACGAGGTTGTCGTCGAGGAGATGGGCGGCGACGTGCAGACCGTCGAGGTGTCGGCCAAGACCCGCAAGGGGCTTGATACGCTGCTCGAGGCGATCGCGCTGCAGGCCGAGATCCTCGAACTCCGCGCCAACCCGAACCGGGCGGCGCAGGGTGCGGTGATCGAGGCGAAGCTCGATGTGGGCCGCGGTCCGGTCGCAACCGTCCTGGTGCAGAACGGCACGCTGAAGAAGGGCGACATCTTCGTCGTCGGCGAGCAGTGGGGCAAGGTCCGCGCGCTCATCAACGACAAGGGTGACCGCGTCGACGAGGCCGGTCCGTCGGTTCCGGTCGAGGTGCTTGGCATCAACGGCACGCCCGAGGCGGGCGACGTCCTGAACGTCGTCGAGACCGAGGCGCAGGCCCGCGAGATCGCCGATTACCGGATCAAGGCCGCCAAGGACAAGCGCGCCGCCGCCGGGGCCGCGACCACGCTCGAACAGCTGATGGCGAAGGCCAAGGCCGACGAGAACGTGGCCGAGCTGTCGGTGGTGGTGAAGGCCGACGTGCAGGGCTCTGCCGAGGCGATCGTCCAGGCGCTCGAGAAGATCGGCAACGACGAGGTGCGGGTGCGCGTCATCCACTCCGGCGTCGGCGCGATCACCGAAAGCGACATCGGCCTTGCCGAGGCGAGCCAGGCGCCGGTCATCGGCTTCAACGTCCGTGCGAACGCCCCGGCCCGTGCCGCGGCGAACCAGAAGGGCGTCGAGATCCGCTATTACTCGATCATCTATGACCTGGTCGACGACATCAAGGCGGCGGCCTCGGGCCTGCTGAAGAACGAGGTTCGCGAGAACTTCATCGGCTATGCCACGATCAAGGAGGTCTTCAAGGTCTCCGGCGTCGGCAAGGTCGCAGGCTGCCTCGTCACCGAGGGCGTGGCACGCCGCTCGGCGGGCGTGCGCCTGCTGCGCGACAACGTGGTGATCCACGAGGGCACGCTGAAGACGCTCAAGCGCTTCAAGGACGAGGTGAAGGAAGTCATCTCCGGCCAGGAATGCGGCATGGCCTTCGAGAATTACGACGATGTCCGCCCCGGCGATGTCATCGAAATCTTCGAACGCGAAGAGGTCGAGCGCAGCCTGTGATCGCAGGGTGCCGCACGAAATGCGAAGGGGGCCCGGTGGGCCCCCTTCTTCGTTTCCGTGAGTGGTGTGCGCGGCACAGGCTGCGGCAAGTGCCGCTCAGTCGGCCTTGCGGGTGACAGGGCGCCCGACAAAGAGACGCCCGTCGACGCGGACGGAGACCCGGCCGTCGTCATGTTGCATTTCGAAGGTGCCCTGCACGGACACGCAGCTTCCAACCGTGATGGTGCGGAGCATCAGATATCCTCCAAATCTCTCATGCTGGCCCATTGTCACAGAACATTGTTAATTGGCAAACAAAAAAGACCGCTTTTCGCGGTCTTTGGATGCGTTTTGGGCAAAATGTGAAGCGGGGCCGGAGCGGTCAGAGCCAGTCGCGCAGGATCGGGATCAGCGGCTCGTCTGCCGGCGGCATCGGATAGTCGCGCAGGTTCTGCGCCCGCACCCATTTCAGCACCTGGCCCTCGCGCGGCATGGGCGTGCCTTCCCAGCGGCGACAGGCGAAGAGCGGCATCAGCAGATGAAAGCCCTCGTAGCTGTGCGAGGCGAAGGTCAGCGGCGCCAGGCAGCTGTGCCAGGTATCGATGCCGAGCTCCTCGCGCAATTCGCGGATGAGGGCCGCCTCGGGCGTCTCGCCGGGTTCGACCTTGCCGCCCGGGAATTCCCACAGCCCGGCCAGCGACTTGCCCGCCGGGCGCTGTGCCAGAAGCACGCGCCCGTCGGTGTCGATCAGGGCGACGGCGGAGACAAGCAGCACCCGCCCCGGGGAAACCGGGGCCGGCGCGCCTTCGGGGCCGCAGCCGCCGCTCAAGAGCGGTAATCCGCGTTGATGTCGATGTAGCGATGCGTCAGGTCGCAGGTCCACACCGTCTTCGCCGCCGAGCCAAGGCCGAGATCGACCGCGATCACCAGCTCCTTGTTCTTCATGTAGGCCGAGGCCGCCGCTTCGTCGTAATCGGGCGCGCGCCAGCCGTTCTCGGCCAGAACCATGTCGCCAAAGCCGATGCGCAGCTTGTCGCGGTCGGCCTTCGCGCCGGACTTGCCGACGGCGGCGACCACGCGGCCCCAGTTCGCATCCTCGCCGGCAAGCGCGGTCTTCACCAGCGGCGAGTTGGCGATCGACATCGCGACCTTGTGCGCGTCCTCGGGCGTCTCGGCGCCGGTGACCCGGACCTCGACGAACTTCGTCGCGCCCTCGCCGTCGCGCACCACCTGCTGCGCAAGATCGAGCATCACGCCCCGCAGCGCCGCCTCGAAGGCATGCGCGGTCTTCGAGCGCAGGTCGTCGATCTCGGCCGCGGCCGAACGGCCGGTGGCGGCGAGGATCAGCGCGTCCGAGGTCGAGGTGTCGCTGTCGACGGTGATCGCGTTGAAGGTGTCGTCCACGTTGCGCGACAGGATCTTCTGCAGATTCGCGGCCGAGATCTTCGCATCGGTGAAGATGTAGACCAGCATCGTCGCCATGTTCGGCGCGATCATCCCCGAGCCCTTGGCGATGCCGGCGATCGTGATCGTGCCGCCCTCGCCCTCGATCTCGGCGGTGGCGCCTTTCGGGAAGGTGTCGGTGGTCATGATCGCGCGTGCCGCGGCCTCGATGCCGGTGGCATTGAGGCCCGCCTTGAGCGTGTCGATCGCCGCGACGATGCGGTCATGCGGCAGCGGCTCGCCGATCACCCCGGTCGAGGAGGAGAAGACGCGCGCCGCCGGCACGCCGAGCGCTTCGGCGACGGCGCCGGTCACCGCATCGACCGAGGCTTGGCCAAGCGCGCCGGTGAAGGCGTTTGCATTGCCCGAGTTGACGATGATCGCGGCGCCCGCGGTCTCGTCCACCGGGCCCGCCAGTTTCGCCTGGCAATCGAGCACGCAGGCCGCACGGGTGGAGGAGGTGGTGAACACCCCGGCGATCGCCGAGCCCGGCGCGATGCGGGCGAGCATCACGTCGGTGCGCCCGGCATAGCGCACACCGGCGGCGGCGGCGGCGAAGTCGACGCCGTCGATCACCGGCAGCGCCGGGAAGGCCTCGGGGGCGAGCGGCGAGACGGGGTTGGCCGTCTTTACCTTTGCCTTGGCCTTCTCGACGATCTCCTCGCGGATCTCGCCCAGAACCGCCGCGGCCACCGCGCCCGCGTCGCCGGCCACATCGGCCAGCTCGGTCTTCAGCTTCTTCACCTTGGACTTCAGCTTTTCGACCTTGTCCTCGAGGTCCTTCTTCTTCGCCATGGGCTCACCCCCTCCGAAATCGGCTCACTCGCCGAGGATCTTGTCGTCTTTCAGGACGGCAGGGTCGATGCCATCCGTCTTCTTCTCGACCTTCGCCTTGGCGATGGTGTCGTTGACGCGGTCCTCGACCGCCTTCTGACGCAGATCGCCGGTCAGCTGGTCGCGCACGTCGTCAAGCTTCGGCGCCTCGGCCATGCGGGTGCCGTAGAGCTTGACCACATGCCAGCCGTATTCGGTCTGGATCGGGCCGACCACATCGCCGTCCTTCATCCCGGCGATGGCATCGGCGAAGGGCTGCACCATCTTGTCGAGCGCGAACCAGCCAAGGTCGCCGCCATTCGCCGCGGCGCCGTCCTGCGACTTGGCCTTGGCCTCCTCGGCAAAGTCCTTGCCGCCGTCGATCTCGGCCTTGATCGCCTTCGCCTCGTCCTCGGTCGGCACGATGATATGGGCGGCGTGATATTCCTTGGTCGGCTCGGCCTTGGCGTATTTCTCGTCATAGGCCTTCTGCAGCGCCTCGTCGGACACCGCCTTCTTCGCGGTGCTGTCGAGCACGACGCCGGCGAGATAGGCGCGGCGGTCGACCTCGAGCGCGATCTCGTCGCGGTGGGTCATCATCCCCTCGCCGATCTGCGACAGCGCGGTCTGCTGGACCAGCTGGTCGAGGATGCCGTTGAACAGCACGTCATCGGGCAGCTGCTTGTATTCGGCGGGCAGGCCGTTGCGCACGGTCACCATCTCGCCCAGCGTGATGTCCTTGCCGTTCACCGTGGCGACGACGGTATCGGCGCCGAGGTCGGTGCGGGGCGCCGGTTTCGCGTCCTCGGCCAGGGCCGCGCCGCCAAGACAGGCCACCAGCGCGGCGGTGCCCAGAAGTTTCGTCAGTTTCGCCATCAAGGCCACTCCAGCAAGGGCCGCGGCAGCCCGCGGCGTTGACACTCTGACGGCCGCCCCTTACATCGCCTAGGGACCTGTGAAGGCAGCTCCGCCCTGTATTCGTTCGCTGTTCTAGGCAACGGCCGGGGGGGCGGCAAGGCCGCAATGCACACGATTTGGTCAGACCAACCCGCGGAGAAAACATGCTGGGCCTCGGAACACTCGCGAAAAAGGTCTTCGGGACGCCGAACGACCGCAAGGTGAAATCGGTCCGCCCGCTGGTGGCGAAGATCAACGCGCTCGAACCCGATTTCGTGAAGCTCTCGGACGCCGAGATCATCGAGAAGACGCGCGAGCTGCAAAAGCGCGCGCAGGAGGGCGGCGAAAGCCTGGATTCGCTGCTGCCGGAAGCCTTTGCCAACTGCCGCGAGGGCGCGCGCCGCGCCCTTGGCCTGCGGGCTTTCGACGTGCAGCTGATGGGCGGCATCTTCCTGCATCAGGGCAATATCGCCGAGATGAAGACGGGCGAGGGCAAGACGCTGATGGCGACCTTCCCGGCCTATCTGAACGCGCTGGCCGGCAAGGGCGTGCATGTCGTCACGGTGAACGACTACCTCGCGCGGCGCGACGCCGAATGGATGAGCAAGGTCTATGGCGCGCTTGGCCTGACCACGGGTGTCGTCTATCCGTTCCAGCCCGACGACGAGAAGCGCATCGCCTACGCCGCCGACGTCACCTATGCCACGAACAACGAGCTCGGCTTCGATTACCTGCGTGACAACATGAAGGGATCGGTCGAGGAAATGATGCAGCGCGATCATTTCTTCGCGATCGTCGACGAGGTCGACAGCATCCTGATCGACGAGGCGCGCACGCCGCTGATCATCTCGGGCCCGTCGCAGGACCGCTCGGAACTCTATGTCGCGCTCGACAAGTATATCCCCGAGCTGACCGAGGCGCATTACACGGTCGACGAGAAGACCCGCAACGCGACCTTCACCGAAGAGGGCAACGAATACATGGAGCGCCGCCTGCACGAGGTCGGCATCCTGCCCGAGGGGCAATCGCTCTACGACCCGGAATCGACGACGATCGTGCACCACATCACCCAGGCCCTGCGCGCGCACAAGCTGTTCCACAAGGATCAGAACTATGTCGTCGCCGGCGGCGAGATCGTGCTGATCGACGAGTTCACCGGCCGCATGATGAAGGGCCGGCGCCTGTCCGACGGTCTGCATCAGGCGATCGAGGCGAAGGAAGGCGTGGCGATCCAGCCCGAGAACGTGACCCTCGCCTCGGTCACCTTCCAGAACTACTTCCGCCTTTACGACAAGCTGGCCGGCATGACCGGCACCGCCGCCACCGAGGCCGAGGAATTCGCCGAGATCTACAGCCTCGGCGTGGTCGAGGTGCCGACGAACCGCCCCGTCGCCCGCAAGGACGAACACGACCGGGTCTATCGCACCGCCGCCGAGAAATACGCCGCGGTGATCGAGGCGATCAAGGAGGCCCATGCCAAGGGCCAGCCGATCCTGGTCGGCACCACCTCGATCGAGAAATCCGAGATGCTGTCCGAGATGCTGAAGAAGGATGGCATCCCGCACAACGTCCTGAACGCCCGCCAGCACGCGCAGGAAGCGCAGATCGTCGCCGATGCCGGCCGTCTGGGCGCCGTGACCATCGCCACCAACATGGCCGGCCGCGGCACCGACATCCAGCTTGGCGGCAACGTCGAGATGAAGGTGCATGACGAGCTGGCCGCCCACCCCGAGGCGAATCCCGACGCGCTGCGCAGCCGCATCGAGGCCGAGCACGCCGAGGAGAAGCAGAAGGTGATCGAGGCCGGCGGCCTCTTCGTTCTGGGCACCGAGCGGCACGAGAGCCGCCGCATCGACAACCAGCTGCGCGGCCGGTCTGGCCGTCAGGGCGACCCGGGGCGTTCGCTGTTCTTCCTGTCGCTCGAAGATGACCTGATGCGGATCTTCGGCTCGGACAAGCTCGATGCGGTGCTGTCGAAGCTTGGCATGAAGGAAGGCGAGGCGATCATCCACCCCTGGGTGAACAAGTCGCTCGAACGCGCACAGGCGAAGGTCGAGGGCCGCAACTTCGACATCCGCAAGCAGCTGCTGAAATTCGACGACGTGATGAACGACCAGCGCAAGGCGATCTTCAGCCAGCGCCGCGAGATCATGGAAGCCGAGGACATCTCGGAAATCACCCGTGACATGCGCCTGCAGGTGGTCGCCGATCTGCTCGACACCTACATGCCGCCGAAATCCTATGCCGATCAGTGGGATGTCGAGGGCATGCGCGCCGCGGTCATCGACCAGCTGAACCTGGACCTGCCCTTCGCCGAATGGGCGGCCGAGGAAGGCGTCGATCAGGACGTGGTGAGCGAGCGGCTCGAGGCGGCAACCGACGCCTACATGGCGCAGAAGGCCGAGGCCTTCGGCGACGAGACGATGCGGGTGATCGAGAAGCAGATCCTGTTGCAGACGATCGACGGCAAGTGGCGCGAGCATCTGGTGACGCTCGAACACCTGCGCTCGGTCGTCGGCTTCCGCGGCTATGCGCAGCGCGACCCGCTGTCGGAATACAAGACCGAGGCGTTCCATCTGTTCGAGACGATGCTCGACGGGCTGCGCGTCGAGGTGACCCGCCGGCTGGCGCAGATCCGCCCGCTGACCGACGAGGAGCGCGCCGCGATCCTGGCCCAGCAGATGCCGCAGATGGCCGCGCCTGAGATCGAGCCCGAGCCGGACCTGCCGGCCGGTGCGGCGCCGCAGCCCGGCACGCCGGCGCCCGGTTTCGTCGAATCGGATCCGACCACCTGGGGCAACCCCTCGCGCAACGATCCGTGCCCCTGCGGCTCGGGCGAGAAGTTCAAGCACTGCCACGGCCGGATCGTCTGACCGAATTGCGGCACCCTTGGGGCGGCGCGGTGGCGACACCGGCCGCCCTTCTCATATCCAGTTGATCGCATTTGATTTTCTGCGCGTGAACAACGCCGCCTCTTCGTCCTGATTTTGGAAACATTGCCCCATCGGGGCCATGGCCTTGCCCGTTTCGCCCACTACTCCTGCGACTCGTGGAAGTTCCGGAGGCGGCGATGAAGGCCCTGCACAAGATCACGACGGCGGCGATGATGGTCACGCTTGCGGGCATGATGGGCCATGTGATGCAGAACGCCTCGCAGTTCGGTCTGGCGTCGCAGCCGGCAGGGCTTGATGTCGCCGGCCTGACCAATGTGACCGCCGTCGCGAATATCGCCGATGCCCCTGCCGGGGTCGAGGTGACGGGCGTGCGCATGGGCGCGGTGGCCGAGCTGCCGGCGCTGCCGCAGCGCACCGTGGCCGCGGATGCCGCAATCGGGCCGCTGCCGCTCGCCGAGGCGCCCCCGGCCGGTTTTGCCCGCTGCGCCGCGCCGACGCTGAAGCTTGCCCCCGCCGCGGGGGCTTCGGTTCTGCTGAGCATCTCGGCGCCCTGTGCGGCGGATGCGGCGGCCGCGATCCGGCACGAGGGGCTGGTGATCCCGGTGCAGCTCGATGCTGCGGGCGACTGGAGCGGGCTGGTGCCGGCGCTGGCTCCCGTGGCCGGCTATGCCCTCGAGCTGCCCGAGGGCCAGACGCTCGCGGCCTCGGTCACGGTGTCGGGGCTCGAGGCGGTGAACCGGGTGGTGGTGAGCTGGACCGGCGCGCCCGCGTTCCTGCTGAACGCCTTCGAGCGTGGCGCCTCCTGGGGCGGGGCCGGCCATGTGCGGGCCGAGGCGCCGGGCATGCCCGAGGCGCCGGGAACGGGCTGGCTCTTGAGCTATGGCCTGGCCGAGGACGGTCCGCATCTGCAGGTCTATACCGCGCCCGCGGGGCTCACGGGCCTTGCGCTCGACCTCGAGGCGCCAGTGAGTGACGTGACCTGCGGCACCGATCTGCGGGCGGGGATGCGGCGGGTGATCGCCGGCCGGGCCGAGGCGCCCGAGGAGATCGCCGTCGCCATGCCCGGCTGCGACGATCTGATGGGCGATGTGGTCGTGCCGCTGCCCGACCTGCCGGTCTCGGTCGCCACGAACTAAAGATAGCCGGCGGCGCGAAAGCTGACCTCGCGGCTCTTGCCGATCACCAGATGGTCGTGCAGCACGAGGCCCAGAAGCGCGCCGGCCTGCCGGATCTGCTCCGTCATCGCGATGTCGGCCTCTGACGGCGTCGGGTCGCCCGAGGGGTGGTTGTGCACCAAGATCAGCGCCGAGGCGTTGATCTCGAGCGCGCGGCGGATCACCTCGCGCGGATAGACCGGGACATGGTCGACGGTGCCGCGCGCCTGCTCCTCGTCGGCGATCAGGACGTTGCGGCGGTCGAGGTAGAGCACACGGAACTGCTCGGTCTCGCGATGCGCCATCGCGGTGTGGCAGTAGTCGAGCAGCGCATCCCAGGACGACAGCACCGGCCGCTGCATCACCTTGGCGCGCGCGAGCCGCAGTGCCGCGGCCTCGGTGATCTTCAGCTCCTGCACCACCGCCTCGCCGACGCCCTCGACCTCCATCAGTCGCAAGGGCGCGGCCGAGACCACCCGGCCGAAATCGCCAAAGCGGTCGATCAGGCGGCGGGCGAGGGGCTTCACGTCCTGCCGGGGCAGGGCGCGGAAGAGGAGAAGTTCCAGCAGTTCGTAATCCGGCATTGCCGCCGCGCCGCCCTCGGTGAAGCGGGCGCGCAGCCGCTTGCGATGGTCGCGGATGTAGGAGGGCAGGCGCTCGCCCGTCAGCGCGGCCGGCTCCGCCTCGTCGGCATCGCCGAAAAGCGGCAGCGTCGCGTCATCAAAGGCGGGGTCCGGGCGGGTCATGCGGCAAGTGTGCCTGCGCCTGGTTAACGAAACCTGAAGGCGAAAACTGGAAAGGGCGCCCGAAGGCGCCCCTCTCAACCCGTCATGCTGTCCCAGAAGCTCTTGACCTTCTTGAAGAACGACGCCCCCTCGGGGTTGTTCTCGGCCTCGATCTTCTCGAATTCGCGCAACAGTTCCTTTTGTCGTGTGGTCAGGTTCACCGGTGTCTCGACGGCGAGCTCGATCACCATGTCGCCGACCGCACCGCCGCGCAGCGCCGGCATCCCCTTGCCGCGCAACCGCATCTGCCGGCCCGACTGGCTGCCCGCCGGGATCTTCACCCGCGAGCGGCCGCCGTCGATCGTCGGCACCTCGACCTCGCCGCCGAGGGCGGCCGAGGTGATGCTGACCGGCACGCGGCAGAACAGGTGCACGCCGTCGCGCTGGAAGATCGCGTGCTCGCGCACCTCGAGGAAGATGTAGAGATCGCCCGCCGGTCCGCCACGCAGCCCGGCCTCGCCCTCACCGGCAAGCCGGATGCGGGTGCCGGTCTCCACCCCCGCGGGGATGTTGACCGAAAGCGTGCGCTCCTTCTCGACCCGGCCGGCGCCATGGCAGACGCGGCAGGGGTTCTTCACCACCTGGCCCTGGCCGCCACAGGTGGGGCAGGTCCGCTCGACGGTGAAGAAGCCGTTCTGCGCTCGCACCTTGCCCAGACCCGAACAGGTCGGGCAGGTCTGCGGCTCGGCGCCACCCTCGGCACCGGTGCCGTTGCAGGCGGTGCAGGCCGAGGAGCCGGGCACGGTGATCGTCTTCTGCGCGCCCTTGAAGGCCTCTTCCAGCGTGACCCGCATGTTGTAGCGCAGGTCCGAGCCGCGGGTGGCGCGCGAGCGCCCGCCCTGGCCTCCACGCCCGCCCATGAAGTCGCCGAACAGGTCCTCGAACACATCCGAGAAGGCCGAGGCGAAATCGCCCTGGCCGCCGCCATAGCCGCCGCGGCCGCCGCCCATGCCACCCTCGAAGGCCGCATGGCCATAGCGGTCATAGGCCGCCTTCTTCTCGGCGTCCTTCAGCACGTCATAGGCTTCGTTCACTTCCTTGAACTGCGCCTCGGCGTCGGGGTTGTCCTTGTTGCGATCGGGGTGAAGTTCCTTCGCCTTGCCGCGATAGGCCTTCTTGATCTCTTCGAACGAGGCCGTGCGGACAACGCCCAGCACCTCGTAGAAATCGCGTTTTGCCATTGAAGCCCCCTTCGGGGAACGGGAACGGGCCCCATGGGGCCCGCTCCGCTGTTCCGGCGCTTACTTGCGCTTGTTCTCGCCCATGTCCTCGAAGTCGGCATCGACGATGTCGTCGTCATCCGACGACCCGCCACGGGCCTCGTCCTCGGCCTCGGCATCGCCGCCGCCCTGCGACTGCTGCGCCTTGTAGATCGCCTCGCCCAGCTTCATCGCGGCATCGGTCAGGTTGCTGATCGCGCCCTTGATCTTGCCGGGCTCTTCCGACTTGAGGGCTTCTTCCAGCGCGTTGCAGGCCAGCTCGATCACCTCGACGGTCGAGCCGTCGACCTTGTCGCCATGCTCTTCCAGCGACTTGCGGGTCGAGTGCAGCAGGCTTTCGCCCTGGTTCTTGGTTTCGACCAGCTCCTTGCGCTGCTTGTCGGCCTCGGCATTGGCTTCGGCGTCCTTGACCATCTTCTCGATCTCGTCGTCGGACAGACCGCCCGAGGCCTGGATCGTGATGTTCTGCGACTTGCCGGTGCCCTTGTCCTTGGCCGAAACCGAGACGATGCCGTTCGCGTCGATGTCGAAGGTCACCTCGATCTGCGGCACGCCGCGCGGCGCCGGCGGGATGTCCTCGAGGTTGAACTGGCCAAGCAGCTTGTTGTCCGCGGCCATTTCACGCTCGCCCTGGAAGACGCGGATGGTCACGGCCGACTGGTTGTCCTCGGCGGTCGAGAAGATCTGCGACTTCTTCGTCGGGATCGTGGTGTTGCGGTCGATCAGACGGGTGAAGACACCGCCCAGCGTCTCGATGCCGAGCGACAGCGGGGTCACGTCGAGCAGGACCACGTCCTTCACGTCCCCCTGCAGCACGCCGGCCTGGATCGCCGCGCCAAGCGCCACGACCTCGTCCGGGTTCACGCCCTTGTGCGGTTCCTTGCCGAAGAACTTCGTCACTTCCTCGACGACCTTCGGCATGCGGGTCATGCCGCCCACCAGAACGACCTCGTCGATCTCGTCCTTCGAGACGCCCGCATCCTTCAGCGCCGCGGCGCAGGGCTTGAGCGAGGCCTTGATCAGGTCGGCGACCAGCTGCTCGAGCTTCGAGCGGGTCAGCTTCATCACCATGTGCAGCGGCGTGCCCGAGGAGGCATCCATCGAGATGAACGGCTGGTTGATCTCGGTCTGCTGGCTCGACGACAGCTCGATCTTCGCCTTTTCGGCCGCTTCCTTCAGACGCTGCAGCGCCATCTTGTCCTTGGTCAGGTCGACGCCATGCTCCTTTTTGAACTCCTCGGCGAGGTAGTTCACGATCCGCATGTCGAAGTCTTCACCACCGAGGAAGGTATCGCCGTTCGTCGATTTCACCTCGAACAGACCGTCGTCGATCTCGAGGATGGTGATGTCGAAGGTACCGCCGCCGAGGTCATAGACCGCGATCGTCTTGGTGTCCTTCTTGTCGAGGCCATAGGCAAGCGCCGCGGCCGTCGGTTCGTTGATGATGCGCAGCACCTCGAGGCCGGCGATCTTGCCGGCGTCCTTCGTCGCCTGACGCTGGGCGTCGTTGAAATAGGCGGGGACGGTGATGACGGCCTGGGTGACGGTCTCGCCGAGATAGCTTTCGGCGGTTTCCTTCATCTTCTGCAGGATCACGGCCGAGATCTGCGCGGGCGAATACTTGTCGCCCTTCACCTCGACCCAGGCGTCGCCATTGCCGCCGTCGACGATCGAGAAGGGAACGAGCTTCTTGTCCTTCTGCACTTCGGCGTCGGTGACGCGGCGGCCGATCAGGCGCTTCACGGCAAAGACGGTGTTGGTAGGGTTGGTGACGGCCTGACGTTTGGCAGGCTGGCCGACAAGGCGTTCATTGTCGGTGAAGGCGACGATCGACGGCGTGGTGCGCGCGCCTTCGGAGTTTTCGATCACCCGCGGCTGAGCCCCGTCCATGATGGCGACGCAGCTGTTCGTGGTGCCGAGGTCGATCCCGATGACTTTGGCCATTTCAATACCTCTTCTTTCGGCGATACGGCGGGGCCGGGTCCCGTCAGGCCCCCGTCCCCTATCCCAGGGTTCAAGTCTCTGCCCGTGCGGGAACTGTCCTCTCCGGGCTTCTGGGCGTATATAAGGAGGGGTCCGGGGCCCTGCAAGAACCCGTTCCGGGGGAAGATCGCAACAAATGACGGAATCTGACAAGAACGCGGCGGAACGCCCGCAAGCGCAGGAAATCCGGGACTTTCTGCATTACCCGGGCTGGCTGTCCCCGGCCGAGCAGCGGCAGATGCTTGCCGATCTGCGTGCCGTGGTGGCCGCGGCGCCGATGGTCACGCCGGTGACCCCCTCGGGCCGGCCGATGTCGGTGCGGATGAGCGCGGCCGGGCGCTTCGGCTGGGTCAGCGACCGGCGCGGCTACCGCTATGCCGAGACCCATCCGCAGGGCACGCCCTGGCCCGCGATCCCCGACAGCGTCCTTTCGGTGTGGGCCGCGGTCTCGGGTTCGGCGCGGCAGCCCGAATGCTGCCTGATCAACTTCTACGATGCGGGCGCACGCATGGGCCTGCATCAGGATCGCGACGAGGCCGATTTCGGCGAACCTGTGGTGTCGATCTCGCTCGGCGACGACGGGCTCTTCCGCATCGGCAATGAAAGCCGCGGCGGGGCGACGCAAAGCCTGTGGCTGCGCTCGGGCGATGTGCTGGTGATGGGCGGCGCGGCGCGGCTGCGCCATCACGGCATCGACCGGATCGCGGCGGGCACCTCGATGCTTCTGCCGAAAGGCGGGCGCCTCAACCTGACGCTGCGCGTGGTGACCTGAGGCAGATGAATATTCGGGCCAGGACAAAGCACGGGTCCTTCCCGCAAGACCGGCTGCTTTCTTCTTGCCGAAAATACCTCGCAGGGGTCCGGGGGCGCGAAGCCCCCGGCGGGTTCAGACCGAGCCGCGCGGCATCGGCGTGGTGCCTTCCCTGTAGGGGGTCCAGTCCTCGATGTGCGGGTAATAGCGCTTGCGCCAGGCCCGCACCCGCGGGTTCATCCGGCGCCGCCACAGCGGCGGCACCATGGCGAGCGCGGTCATCGCCGGATAGCCGAAGGGCAGCTGCGGCGCCTCCTCGGGCGCATAGGTCTGCAACAGCGGGAAACGCCGGTCGGGCTTGTAATGGTGGTCCGAATGGCGCTGCAGATTGATCAGCAGCCAGTTCGACGCCATCTGGTCGGCGTTCCAGCTGTGCCGCGGCAGGACATGCTCGTACCGCCCCTCGCCTTTGTATTCGCGGGTCAGCCCGTAATGCTCGACGTAATTCGTCAGCTCGAGCTGCCAGACGGCGAAGAAGGCTTGCAGCACGAAGAGCCCGACGCCCAGCCATCCCCCGACCGCAAAGGCCAGCGCCAGCGCCAGCAGTTGCAGCGCGCCATAGCGCCAGAACGGGTTGCTGGCGTGCCAGACCGGCCGGCCGGCACGGGCAAGCTTCAGCCGCTCGGCACGCCAGGCACTTGCGGGGCATTCGGCAAGCACGCGCCAGAAGAAGTGGTGGAAACCTTCATTGTAGCGCGCCGTCACCGCGTCGCGCGGCGTGCCGACCCAGAGGTGATGCACCAGAAGATGCTCGGTGCGGAAATGCGAGTAGAGCACGGAGGCGAGCAGCAGATCGCCGAGCCAGCGCTCGCCCCGGGTCTTCTGATGCATCAGCTCGTGGCTGTAGACGATGCCGATCGTGCCCGAGATCACGCCGACCCCGAAGAAGAGCGCGACGATCTCCCAACCGCGCAGATGGTCGGTATGGGTCACCCACCAGATCAGCCCATAGATCACCACCGCCTGGATCGGGAACCAGATCAGGGTGATCAGCCGATACCAGAACAGATCCTCGACCGGGGTCGAGACATCGGGCTGGTCCTCGTTGCGGCCGAGGATCTGGTCGAGCACGGTCACCGACCACCAGGCATAGGTCGGCAGCAGGAGCAGCGACCAGCCGCCGAAGCGCGCCTCGATCGCGGCAAGCGGCAGCGTGCCGAGTGACACCCAGAAGGGCAGGGCCCGGCCGGGCCGGCGGATCTCTTCACGGCTGGACATCGTTCCCCTCTCTCGCGCCGCGCCATGATAGCCGAGGACTTTCCCGAGGCAATCACTCGGGATGCGGCGAAAGCGCGCTTTGCGCGGCGTCCCAGACCTTGCGCATCACGGTGGGCAGCGATGCCGGACGGAACTCGGCGCGCGGGGTGAAGCCCGCCCCCTCCGCCTGCGCGGCGAAGACCCGCAGCTGCAGGTGGAAATGGGTGAAGGTGTGGCGCACCATCGAGGGCGCCTCGCGCCAGTCGGCGGCCAGCGGCGGGGTGAATTCGGGCGCCGGCCCCCAGTCCGAGCCCGGAAAGCCCAGCATCCCGCCCAGAAGTCCCTTTTCCGGCCGCCGTTCCAGCAGCACGCCCCCCGCGCCGTCGCGCGCGACGAAGGCAAAGCCCTGCCGCACCGGCTTTTCCGCCTTCGGCGCCTTGCGCGGCAGGCTGTCGGCGATGCCCTGTGCCGCGGCCGCGCAGAACGGCCGCAGCGGGCAGATCGCACAGGCCGGGTTGCGCGGCGTGCAGATCGTCGCGCCAAGGTCCATCATCGCCTGCGCATGATCGCCGGGGCGCGCCGCGGGCGTCAGCCGGCCGGCCAGCGCCGTCAGCTCGGCCTTCGCCCCGGGCAGCGGTGTCTCGACGGCCCAGAGCCGCGACACCACCCGCTCGACATTGCCGTCGACCACCACCGCGGGCTCGTCATGCGCGATCGCGGCAATGGCGGCGGCGGTATAGGGGCCGATGCCGGGCAGGGCGCGCAGCCCCTCGGAGGTCGCCGGGAACACCCCGCCGTGGTCTTGCGCCACCGCGCGGGCGCATTTCAGCAGGTTCCGGGCGCGGGCGTAATAGCCAAGCCCCGCCCATTCCGCCATCACCGCGCCATCCTCGGCCGCGGCCAGATCCTCGACCCGCGGCCAGCGCGTGGTGAAGCGGTGGAAATGGTCCTTCACCGCGGCGACGGTGGTCTGTTGCAGCATTACCTCGGACATCCACACCCGATAGGGATCGGCGCGCTCGCCCGCGGCGCGCTCCGCCGGCCCCACCCGCCAGGGCAGCACCCGCGCGGCGCGGTCATACCAGGCCAGAAGGGCCTCGCCCGCCGCCGCTTCGTCTCCGTCACGCAATCTTTATGCTCCCCTTCCCGTCCGGGATCTGGCAAAGCCCCGGCGGGAGCCTAGAATAACGCCGAACGCCGGGAAGGACAGGCCGGAAGGAGCCGATGAGCGACACGTCTCGCACCACGCCGAATGCAGAGCGCCGCACCCGCGGCTTCGAGCCCGCCTCGAAGCTGGTGCGCGAGCGTATCCGCACCGCGGGCGAGGCGCGCGGGTTCGCCGTGGCGCGGCTCTTCACCCATTGGCCCGAGGTGGTGGGAGAGGATCTCGCCCGCCTCACCCGCCCGGTGAAGATCGGCTATGCCAAGGGCGGCTTCGGCGCGACGCTGACCCTGCTGGTCGAGGGCGCCGCCGCGCCGATGGTCGACATGAGCCGCGAGCGCATCCGCGAGAAGGTGAACGCCTGCTACGGCTACAACGCGATCTCGCGCGTGGTGCTGACGCAGACCTCCGCCACGGGCTTTGCCGAGGGCCAGGCGCAATTCGCCCCGGCCCCGCGCCCGGCCCGCCCCGAACCCACCCCCGCGCAGCGTGCCGAGGCACGCGAGACCGCCGGGGGCTGCGCGGATGCCGGCCTGCGCGCCGCACTCGAACAACTTGCTGAAAACGTCCTGATGAAGTCCGCGAGGCGGGCGAAAGAAAGAAAGGCTGACTGATGAACCGACGCACCCTCCTCCTCGGGCTGTCCGGGGCCGCCGTGATCGCCGTCGCAGGCGGCTGGATCGCCACGCGCCAGGGCGCGGGCCAGACCGGCTTTGACGTGCCGGCGATGGCCGAGGACGCCCCGGCGGCAGACCTGCTGCCCGACCTGCCGCTCGGCAGCCCCGACGCGCCGGTGACGCTGATCGAATACGCCTCCTACACCTGCCCGCATTGCGCGCATTTCCATGACGAGGTCTTCGGCGCGCTCAAGCGCGACTACATCGACACCGGCAAGGTGAAGTTCATCCACCGCGAAGTCTATTTCGACAAGTTCGGTCTCTGGGCCGGGCTGATCGCGCAATGCGGTGGCACGATGAAATATTATGGCATCGTCGACATGCTCTACGGCACGCAGAAGGACTGGATCGGCGACGGCAAGGAACAGACGATCTCGGACAACCTGCGCAAGATCGGGCTGAAGGCCGGGCTGACCGGCGAGCAGCTCGACACCTGCCTGAAGGATCAGGCCCGCGCCGAGGCGATGGTGACCACCTTCCAGAAGCACGCGACCGATGACCAGATCGAGGGCACGCCGACGTTGATCATCAACGGCGAGAAATACTCGAACATGAGCTACGAGGAGCTGAAGAAGATTCTCGACGCGAAGCTTGCGGGCTGAGGGGTTCGGGGGGCGCTGCCCCCCGCTGCGCTCCTCCCGGAGCATTTGCGCCAGGGAAAAACCCATCGGAAAGATCTTTGGGCTTTCTCCTTGCCGGAATTACCTCGGGGGTGAATGCGCCGTCAGGCGCAGAGGGGGCAGCGCCCCCTTTTCCTTTGCCTAAAGGCCAAGCCGCGACAGCGCCGCATCGAGTGCTGTGGTGTCGGCGATCTGCAATCGCACGGGCAGCGCCAGCACCTGCGGGCGGAAGCGTGCGGGCAGGCGCACCGCGTCCTTCTCGGTGGTCACCAGCTGCGCGCCCAGAAGCCGCGCCTCGGTCTCGAGGCGGGTGAGCAGCCGCTGGGTGTAGGGCTGGTGATCCTCGAGCGCCTCGGCGCGCAAAAGCTCGGCGCCCAGTCCCCGCAAGGTGGCGAAGAACTTTTCCGGATGGCCGATGCCCGCGAAGGCAAGGACCCGCAGCCCCTCCCAGTCCATCCCGGTCTGCAAGGGCTCAAGCGCGCCGGTCAGGTGCGGCACGGCGATCTTGTCGCCCCACTCGGCCGCAAAACCGGCCTGAGCGAGGGCGGGGCCGATCGAGAGCAGCAGATCGGCACGGGCAAGCCCGGTGGCGACGGGCTCGCGCAGCGGGCCCGCGGGCAGGCAGCGGCCGTTGCCGAAGCCCTTCGCCGCATCGACCACCACGATCGACAGGTCCTTGATCAGCGCCGGGTTCTGGTGGCCGTCATCGAGCACGATCGCCTGTGCCCCGGCTGCGACCGCCGCGCGGGCCCCCGCCGCGCGGTCCTTCGCCACCCAGGTCGGCGCAAAGGCCGAGATCAGCAGCGGCTCGTCCCCGGTCTCGGCGGCGCGGTGGCGGCGCTCGTCGACCTGCACCGGGCCCGCCAGGCTGCCGCCATGGCCGCGGCTGACGACATGGGCGGTGATGCCGCGCGCGGCGAGGTGCTGCACCAGCGCGATCACCGTGGGCGTCTTGCCGGTGCCGCCGGCGTTGATGTTGCCGACGCAGATCACCGGCACGCCGACGCGCGCCCCGGGCCGGCGCAGGCGCCGCGCCGTCGCCACCGCATAAAGCGCCCCGAGCGGGGCAAGAAGCCGCGCCGCAAGCGCCGGGCGGCCGGGCGGGGTGAACCAGAACAGCGGTGCGCCCATCAGCGGATCTCCCCGGTCGTCGTGGTGTCGAGTGTGCCGAGGATGGTGCGCGCCACGGCTTCGGCCGCGCCCGCCCCGCCCGAGGTCACCGCCCAGGCGTTGTGCGCCAGCATCGCGGCGCGGTCGGGCGCGATCAGATCGGCCAGCGCATCGCCGAGCGAGCGCGCGTCATAGATCGCGCGGGCGGCGCGGGCGGCATCAAGCCGGCTGTAGTCCGCGCCATAGGGCGCCGTCTGCGGCCCGTGCACCACCGCCGAGCCGAGCGCCGCGGGTTCGAGCGGCGAGCGCGCGTGGCCTGCCGCCCCGCTCAATGTGCCGCCCAGATAGGTCACGGGCGCGATGCGATACCACAGCCCGTATTCGCCCGGGTCATCGGCCACGAAGATCTGCATCTCGTCGTCCGGCTCGCCCTCGAGCGTGCGCCGCCCCGCGGCCCATCCCATCGCCTCGAGCTCGGAGACCAGCTCGGCGCCGTCGACGGGCAGGTCCGGGGCGAGGATCAAGAGCATGCGGTGCGCATGGCGCTGTGCCTGGGCATGGGCGGTCAGCACCGCATGTACCTCGCCCGCCGGCACCGCGGCGGCAAGCCAGACCGGCCGGGTGCGGGTGATCTGCGCGATCGAGGCGCGCTCGGTCTCCGAGCAGTGCAGCGGCTCGGGCGGTTCGGACAGGATGCCGCCGACCTCGATCCGGGCCGGATCGGCGCCAAGGCGGATGAGCGCCGCCTGGCTTTCGGGATCGCGCACGCTGATCCGGGCGAGGCGCGTCAGCAGCGCGCGTTGCAGCCGGCGCGCGAAGAAGCCGCGCCGCGCCGCGTGGCCGGGCGCATGGGCGTCGATCAGCATCACCGGCACCGAGGCCTCGCGCGCGCCGTCGATCAGCGCGGGCGGCAGCGCATTGCCCATCAGCACGACCAGGTCCGGGCGCCACTGTGCCAGTGCCAGCCGCACCGCGGCCGGGGCATCCTCGACCGGGGCGATGCGGATCACGCTGTCGGGCAAGGGGGTTTCAAGCGTCGGCGGGACACTGACCAGCAGCGAAAGCCCGGGGCGCTGCTGGCGCAACCGGCGCAGCAGCAGCGCGGCATTGGCGCCGGTGTCATGCCCGTCCGCGGCGCCCGGGTCGGGCACCAGCCAGATCAGGGGGCCCGCCGGACGCGCCGGGGCCTCGCCCGCCAGCGCCGGCCGGCGCGAGCGGGTCAGCGCGAGGCGCAGCCACAGCAGGAAGGACCGGCGCATTGCAGGCTCCGTCAGGGATCAGGCGCCGAGTTCCTCGGTCGGCGAGGCGGGAACCTCCTCGTCGCGCAGCCGGTGCAGGTGGGCGATGAAATAGCGCATGTGGGCGTCATCGACCGAGCGTTGCGCCTCGGCCTTCCAGGCGTTGAAGGCGCTCGAATAGTTCGGGAAGATGCCGACGATGTGGATCTTGCTCACATCCTTGAACTGCGTGTGCGCGGGGTCGATGAGCTCGCCGCCGAACACGAGGTGCAGCCGCTGGGTCGATTTGGACATGATCTCTCCTGTCGTTGAGATGGCGGGCGAACCCTATGCCAAGCGCGCCCTGCGCTCAAGCGGCGCCCGTGCGCGAATGTCGCAGCGAGCGCTTTTCAAGCGTCGGCCAAGCGGCTAGGGAAAGGGCATGAAACAGAGCCTGCTGCAAATCTATGACGCCCGTGTCGCCGCCGGCACGCTGCACGCCGACGCGGCGCAGCGCGCGGTCCTGCCGCTGATGGAGCGGATCCGCACCGAGCTCGAGGCGCCGGTGAAGAAGCCGGGTCTCTTCGGCCTCTTCGCCAAGCCCCCCGAGACGGTGCGCGGGCTTTACCTGTGGGGCGGCGTCGGGCGCGGCAAGTCGATGCTGATGGATCTGTTCTGCGGCGCGGTCGAGGTGCCGAAGCGGCGCGTGCATTTCCACGCCTTCATGCAGGAGGTGCAGGCGCAGATCGAGGCGGCGCGGCGGGCGAAGACCGAGGATGCGCTGTTGCCGGTGGCGAAGGCGATCGCGGCCGAGGTGCGGCTTTTGTGCTTCGACGAGATGCAGATCACCGATATCGCCGATGCGATGATCGTCGGGCGGCTCTTCGACGAGCTGTTCAAGCGCGGCGTGACCGTGGTCACCACCTCGAACCGGGTGCCCGAGGATCTCTACAAGAACGGGCTGAACCGGCAGCTGTTCCTGCCCTTCATCGGCATCATCCGCGCCGAGCTCGAGGTGCAGGAGATCGTTTCGGAAAACGACTACCGCCAGCACCGGCTGTCGGGGGCGCAGGTCTATTTCACCCCGCTCGGCCGGCCGGCGACCGAGGCGATGACGGCGCTGTGGGAAGAGCTGTCGGGCCATGACGACAGTGCGGTGCTGCGGCTCGAGGTGAAGGGGCGCGAAGTGGTGATCCCGCATTTCCACAACGGTGTCGGCCGCGCCACCTTCTGGGACCTCTGCGCCGCGGCGCTCGGCCCGGCCGATTACCTCGCCATCGCCGGCGCCGTGCGGGTGCTGATGATCGACGACATCCCGCATCTGTCGTCGTCGAACTTCAACGAGGCGAAGCGCTTCGTCACCCTGATCGACACGCTCTACGAGGCGAAGGTGCGGCTGATCTGCTCGGCCGCCGAGGAACCCGAGCGGCTTTACATCGAGGGCGAGGGCAGCTTCGAGTTCGAGCGCACCGCCAGCCGACTGCGCGAGATGCAGTCGGCCGACTGGGCCCGCGACTAGGCGAGCAGGTCGCGCACCCGCGGGATCACCTTCTCGCCGTACAGCGCGATGTTGCGCAGCTGCACCTCGGGCCGCTGCGGGCCGGAAGAGTATTTCAGCGTGAAGCGGTCGAGGCCCAGCACCCGCACCGTGCGCGCGATCTTCTGCGCCACCGTCCCGGGCGAGCCGATGTAGAGCGAGCCATGCGCGATCTCGGCCTCGTAGGCGGCACGGGTCAGCCGCGGCCAGCCGCGCGAGCGGCCGATCATGTCGTGCATCGTCGCATAGCCCTCGAAGAACTCCTCCTTCGCGCTCTCGTCGGTCTCGCCGACATGGCCGGGCGAATGCACGCCAAGCGGCAGCATGGGGCCCTCCATCTGTGCGCGGGCGCGGCGGTAGAGATCGGCGAGCGGCGCGAAGCGGGCGGCGTCGCCACCGATGATCGCCATCACCAGCGGCATGTCCATCGCCGCGGCTTCCACCACCGATTGCGGGCTGCCGCCGACACCCCGCCAGATCTTGAGGGGCGTTTCCGCGCGCGGATAGACGGTGACGCCCTTCAGCGTTGGCACGTGCCGGCCCTGGAAGCTGACCTTCTCCTGCGTCTGCAGCAGGTGGAGGAGCTGCGATTTCTCCTCGAACAGGGTCTCGTAATCGTCGAGCGCGAAACCGAAGAGCGGGAAGCTTTCGGTGAAGGAGCCGCGGCCGATGGTGATCTCGGCGCGGCCCGGCGCGATCGCGTCCAGCGTGGCAAAGCGCTGATAGAGCCGGATCGGATCGTCCGAGGACAGCACCGTCACCGAGGTGCCGACATGGATCCGCTGCGTGCGGGCGAGGATCGCGCCGATCAGCGGTTCGGTCGCCGAGATCGCGAAATCGGGGCGGTGATGCTCGCCCAGGCCGAAATAGTCGACGCCGACGGCTTCGGCGAGTTCCGCCTCGGCCAGGGTGTCGCGGATCACCTGGGCGCCCGAGCGGCGCCCGGTGTCGTCGCGGGTGATGTCCCCGAAGGTGTCGAGGCCGAATTCGAGGGGCGTGGCTTGCGTCATGACGGGGCTCCTGTTGTGCAGCCGCGAAGATAGGGGCCGGCGGCGCCGGCGCCTAGTCGCAGGGCTGCACAGGGATCTTCGCAGAAATGCGGAGCTCAGCCGTTGTCGCGCAGCACCTTGCCGGCGAGGTAGAGCGAGCCGCAGATCAGCACCCGGGCAGCGGGATCGGCCGCTGCGAGCGTGGCGAGCGCCGCCGCGACCGAGGGGGCGGTGGCGGTGCGCGCAAAGCCCGCGGCGCGGGCGGCGGCCTCGGTCACCTCGGCAGGCTGCGAGTTCGGCTCCTCGGGGATGGTGATCGCGGTCAGGCTTTGCGCGACGGCGGCGAGCGGGCGCATGTAGCCCGCCTCGTCCTTGGTGTTGATCATGCCGCAGATCAGATGCGTCGGCCGTTCGGGCAGGCGCGCCAGCGTCGCCGCCACCGCGGCCCCGCCCGCCGGGTTGTGCCCGCCATCAAGCCACAGCTCGACCCCCGGCGCGCTTTCCGCGAGCGGGCCGCGGCGCAGCCGCTGCATCCGGGCGGGCCATTCGGCGCGGGTGACCGCGGCCTCGCAAGCCTCGGCGTCGAAGCCCAGCAGGCGCAGCGCGGCAATCGCGGCGCCGGCGTTCTGGATCTGATGCGGCCCGGGCAGCACCGGCAGCGGCAGATCAAGCAGCCCGGTCTCGTCCTGATAGACCAGCCGGCTGCGTTCCTCGAAGGCATGCCAGTGCTGGCCATGCACGAAGAGCGGCGCGCCGACGCGGGCGGCGCGGGCCTCGATCACCTCGAGTGCCGCCTCTTCCTGCGGGCCGACGACGCAGGTCACGCCGCGTTTCAGGATCCCGGCCTTCTCGCCGGCGATCTCGGGCAGGGTCTCGCCCAGGAAGGCCTGATGGTCGATCGAGACCGGGGTGATGATGGTGAGCGCCGGTCGCTCGATCACATTCGTCGCATCGAGCCGGCCACCCAGCCCGACCTCGAGCAGGGTGAAATCGGCGGGCGTGCGGGCGAAGGCCAGGAAGGCCGCGGCGGTGGTGATCTCGAAGAAGGTGATCGGCTCTGCCCCGTTCACCTGCCGGCATTCCTCGAGCAGCGCGGCAAGCGCGGGTTCCGAGATCAGCGTGCCGGCCAGCCGGATGCGCTCGTGGAAGCGGGCGAGATGGGGCGAGGTATAGGCGTGCACGCGCTTGCCCGCCGCCTCGAGCCCGGCGCGGATCATCGCCTGGGTCGAGCCCTTGCCGTTGGTGCCGGCGATGTGGATCACCGGGGGCAGCGCGTTTTCGGGATGGCCGAGAGCGGCGAGCAGCCGCTCGACCCGGTCGAGGGTGAGGTCGATCACCTTCGGGTGCAGCGCCATCAGCTGCGTCAGGATCGCGTCGGAGGGAAGGGTCGTCTCAGCAGCCATCGGGGCCCCCGGAATGGTCAGAGGCCGGGGGCGCTGCCCCCGGACCCCCGAGGTATTTTCGGCAAGATGAAGGGCTCAGGCCTTCGCGAGGTCTTCGACCTTGCCCGGGGCGGGCAGGTCGCCGGCGATGGCGGGGGTGAGGCCCATCAGCATGCGGGTGATCGTGACCAGCTCTTCGCGCAGTTTCTTGCGGTGGGTGACGCGGTCGAGCATGCCGTGGTCGAGCAGGTATTCGGCGCGCTGGAAGCCCTCGGGCAGTTTCTCGCGGATCGTCTGCTCGATCACGCGCGGGCCGGCAAAGCAGATCAGCGCATTGGGTTCCGAGATCTGCACATCGCCGAGCATGGCATAGGAGGCCGTGACGCCGCCGGTGGTCGGATGGGTCAGCACCACGATATAGGGCAGGTGCGCTTCCTTCAGCATCTGCACGGCGACGGTGGTGCGCGGCATCTGCATCAGGCTGAGGATGCCTTCCTGCATCCGCGCGCCGCCCGCCGCGGCAAAGAGGATCAGCGGGCGCTTCGTCTTCACCGCGCGTTCGGCCGCGGCGACGATGGCGTTGCCGACATACATCCCCATCGAGCCGCCCATGAAGGAGAAGTCCTGCGCGGCGGCGATGATCGGGGTGCGACCCATCTCGCCCTCGGCGACGAGCATCGCCTCTTTCTCGCCGGTCGATTTCTGCGCGGCGCGCATCCGGTCGGGGTATTTCTTCTGGTCGCGGAACTGCAGCGGGTCGGCGATCGGCTCGGGCACCTTGACCTCGGAGAAGATGCCGCCGTCGAACAGCGCGGTGAAGCGCGCGCGCGGCGAGATCGCCATGTGGTGGTCGCAGTTCGTGCAGACGTTCAGGTTCTCGGCGAGTTCGCGGTGGAACAGCATGGTCCCGCATTCGGGGCACTTGGTCCACAGGTTCTCGGGCATCTCGCGGCGCGAGAACAACGAGTTGATCTTCGGTTTGACGTAGTTCGAGATCCAGTTCATCGGTCTTGAGCCCCTTTCGTGCGCTTGCCGCGACGTCTGGTCCAGATAAGCCGGCAGGCCGGGAATTGCAATCAGACGCGCAAGGCAAGCCGTGCGGCAAGCCAGGCGACGAGGATCGCGGCGACGTCGGCGGCGAGATAGGGACCGAAGGCCGCCGGGTCGCGCGGGTTGATCACGATGGTGTAGAGCGCGAGCCCGTCGAGCTGGCCGTAGAGCCCGACGAGGACCATCGAGGAGAGGTTGTTGGTGAAGTGCAGCGCCAGCGCCGCGCCGAGGTTGCCGGTGCGCGCGGTCAGGTCGGCGGCAAGGCAGCCGAAGCCCATGGCCCAGAGTGCGGGCCAGAGCGCCATCGGCCCGAATTCGGCCGGCGAGTAGTGCAGCGCGCCGAACAGCACCGAGGGCGCGACCATCCACACCCAGGGCGAACGGCTGCGCGCGCCCAGTTGTTGCAGCAGGTAGCCGCGGAAGATCAGCTCCTCGGCGGCGATCTGCACGAAGAGGAGCGGCAGCATCACCGGCAGCCAGCGCAGCACCGTCGCCAGGGGCACCGAGCGGCCGACGTTCGGATCGAGCAGCGACAGCGGGAAGAGCACGAGGGCAAGGCCGAGGAGCGGTCCTCCCACGCGCAGCGCGTCGCGCCCGGCGCCGGCCCCCAGGAGGCTTGGCAGGCCGCGCCGGTGCAGCACCCGCGCCACGACCAGCACGGCAAGCGCCATCGGCACGAAGGTGGCAAGCAGCATCGCCAGCCCCGCAGGCGTGCCGGCGCGGGCGATCTCGTCCATCAGCCGGGCAAAGCGGATCTCGCTCAGCTGACGGCCGATCAGCATCAGCGGGCCGAAGACCCCGCCCCAGTAGAGCGCGACGATCAGCACAAGTCCAAGCGCCGTGCGCCACAGCTCGGCCCGCGGGCGCGCCGGGGCGGCAAAGGCCGCGAGCGGGCG
Organism: Paenirhodobacter sp. YD-8; assembly: GCF_056590935.1. NCBI lineage: Bacteria > Pseudomonadati > Pseudomonadota > Alphaproteobacteria > Rhodobacterales > Paenirhodobacter > Paenirhodobacter sp. YD-8. The sequence continues at coordinate 366,754 of NZ_CM152649.1, forward strand.
CCAGGCGGGCGTCATGCCGCGCCGCCGAGGGCGACGTGATCGTCGGTATAGAGCTTGGCGATGCGGGCGCGGATTTCGGGGGTGAGCAGCGCCTCGCGCCCGTCGCCGGCGCGCGAGGTGCGGTTCATCCGCGGCAGCGCCTCGAGCCGGGCGAGCGCCTCGGCGGGCACGCCGAATTCGGCAAGCGCGGGGATCAGCTCGCTGTCCAGCCGCTCGAGCGCGAAGATCCGGTCATAGCGCAGCCGGCCAAGCCCGATCATCCGCGCCTGCGAGGCGAAATGGCTGTCCCATTCGGTGCCGTGCTCCTCGAAGCCGCGCAGGAAGCGCTCGAAGGAGATATGGGACAGCATGTGGCGGTTGCCGCGGTTCACGTCGCCCCAGGCGCGCGGCCCCTCGAAGGCCTGGCACAGCTTGCCCCAGAGATAGACGGGCTTTGCATAGCGCTTGGCGAAGCGGTTGATCTTGCTGAAATAGCCCGACAGGAAGCGCTGCGCCGGGTCGCGCATCACGGTCACCAGCCGGTCTTCGGGGTGGGTCTCGTGCAGCGCAATCAGCGCGGGAAGCGGCATCGCCTCCATCGTCAGCCCATGCGCGGCCATCAGCGCGGTGCTGCCCTCGCTGCGGCGGAACTGGCGGGGCGCCCTGGCCTTGTCGCCCAGCCCGGCGAGGATCAGGAAGGTCGAGATCAGGGTGGTGGAGCCGCATTTCGGAATCACCACCATCGTCAGACGGGCGGGTTCGTAACGGATCACCAGGAGGTTGAAGGGCATTGCTTCCTCGGTTTGCGCAGGCCGCCGCAGGCTAATGCTGCGGCGCGCGGGGGGCAAGGCGCGCTTTACATTGCCCGGGCGGCGGAGGAAGAAGCGCCGCCCGCGGCGCGCCGGGCGCAACGGCGGTTTTCCCGATGTTCGAAGTGTCTCTCGACCTTGCCCTGATGCTGATCGGCGCGGCCTTTGCTGCCGGTTTCGTCGATTCGATCGCCGGCGGTGGCGGGCTCATCACCCTGCCCGTGCTTCTGCTGGCGGGGGCGACGCCGCTGCAGGCGCTGTCGACGAACAAGGTGCAGGGGGTGTTCGGCGCGGCGACGGCGGCGCTCGCCTATGCGCGGGCGGGGCATGTGCGGCTGTCGCATCAGCTGCGGCCGGCGGTGCTGGCCTTCCTTGCCGGGCTTGCGGGGGCGGGGCTTGTCTCGGTGATCCCGACCGGCGGGCTGCGGATCGCGCTGCCGGTGGTGCTGATCGCCATCGCCGGTTTCTTCGCGCTGAAGAAGGGGCTGGATGACACCGACCGGGCCGAGCGGATCCGACCGGCCACCTTCACCGCCGTCGTGGTGCCGCTGATCGGATTTTACGACGGGCTGATCGGGCCCGGCGCCGGGGCCTTCTACATGATCGGCTTCGTCACGCTCGCGGGCTATGGCGTGCTGAAGGCCACCGCGCATACGAAGTTGCTGAACTTCGCCTCGAACCTCGGCGGGCTGATCGCCTTTGCCGCGGCGGGGGCGCCGTGGTGGGCGATGGGGCTGGCCATGGGGCTCGCGCAGGCGGCCGGCGCCCGGCTGGGCGCGCGGCTGGCGATGCGGGTGGGGGCGAAGGTGATCAAGCCGCTTCTGGTGACCACCTCGACCCTGCTCGCGCTGCGGCTGATCTGGCAGATGCTTTAAGGTTCAGGCGAAGCCCGGGGCCAGACGCATGCCGCCGGTGACGAGGCCGCGCCAGTTCTTCTGCACGCTCGGGATCAATTCCTCGACCACCGGATGCGCGGGATCGAGCGCGCCGAGTTTCACCAGAAGCGCGGTGATCGCCGCTTCCGAGGCGCGGGTGCCGCCGTCGACAATCTTCAGCGCGATGCCGCGTTTCTGCGCGGGCAGGATCGCGATATAGACCGCCTCGGCTCCGGTCTTCACCGCAACGGTGCCGCCCATGGCACGCATCAGCCGGGTGCAGGCGCGCTCCTCGCCCGCCACCATCTCGGGGAAGGCGGCCATGGCGCGGGCCAGCCGGGCGGCAGCGGCCTCGCGGATCGAGCCCTCGGGGTTTGCCGCGGCGAAGAACTGCATCGCGCGGGCGAGCCCCGTCACCGTGCAGGCGAAGTTCGGCGCCGAACAGCCGTCGATGCCGTAGCCCGGCGAGGTTTCCTGCGTCACCTCCTCGAAGGCGGCCTTCACCGCGCGCTGCACGGGGTGGTCGATCTCGACATATTCGCTGCCGCCCTTCAGGTGGCGGTTCAGCGTGAGAAAGCCCGCGTGCTTGCCCGAGCAGTTGTTGTGCAGCTGGCAGGGCGTCTCGTGGGTGCAGGTCAGGCGGGTGTTCTCGGCCTTGTCCCAGGGCATGTGCACGCCGCAGCGCAGATCGCCCTCGGCCATGCCCAGATCGGAGAGCCAGTGTGCCACCGCATCGCGGTGCAGCGCCGCACCCGAATGGCTGGCGCAGGACAGGGCAAGCTGGCGCTCGCTCAGCCCCGCCGCATCGGCCGCGCCGCTTTCGAGAAGCGGCAGCGCCTGCAGCATCTTGCACGACGAGCGCGGGAAGATCACCGCCTCGGGGTCGCCCCAGGCCGCCTCGATCCCGCTCGGGCCGAAGACCACCGCATGGCCCGCATGGACCGATTCGAGCATCCCGCCCCGCCACAGTTCGATCATCGGCACTGCCGTCATTGGCTTTTCCTCTTCACGCATGCGCGAAATGCGGCCCGGGGGGCTTTCGTCCCCGGGCACTTTCTTGTTATCTGGGGGATATCGAGTTGAATCCGCAACCGCCATTGTCAAGAAGGGCCAAAGGCCCGCGCGGGCGGTCTAGAGGCATCAGGCAGCTGGAGGCTGTAACAATGAAGACTTTCATCCTGCGGGGCGCTGCGATTCTGGCTGCTTCGCTTCTCGTTCCCGGGATCGCCGGCGCGCAGCAGACCTCGAACCGCGTCGCCGCCAAGACCGACTGGAGCGTCTTCGTCGAAGAAAAGCCCAAGGAATGCTGGGGCGTCACCTCGCCCAAGGAATCGGTGAACACCAAGGACGGCAAGCCCACCCAGGTGCGGCGCGGCGACATCCTGCTGTTCGTCACCTTCCGTCCGGGCAAGGGCGGCGAGGTCTCGTTCATGGGCGGCTATCCCTTCGCCCCGGGCTCGACCGCCGACATGGTGGTGAACAACGGCACGAAGTTCCAGCTCTTCACCGATGGCGAGGGCGCCTGGGCGGGCTCGGCCGATCAGGACGCGAAGATCATCGCGGCGCTGAAGGGCGGTGCCGACGTGACGATCACCGCGCATTCGGCGCGCGGCACGCAGACCAGCGACAAGTTCTCGCTGATGGGCTTCACCGCCGCGATGGACGAGGCCGCCAAGCGCTGCAAGTAAGCCAGGCGCCCCGTTGCGCGACGCAGGCCCCGGCAGTGCCGGGGCTTTTGCATTTGCACTACCGTTTCGGGCGCGAATCCCCTATATGAAGCGCTTCATTGCCGGGACATTGCCATGACCACGCCCTCCGCACCGATCACTCAAGACGTGCTGACCATTCCGCGCAAGCTGCCCGAAGGCGGCAAGGTGAACCTTGTGGGGCTCACCCGCGACCAGCTGCGCGCCGCGCTGATCGAGGCCGGCACGCCCGAGAAGCAGGCGAAGATGCGCGTCGGCCAGATCTGGCAGTGGATCTATCACTGGGGCGTGCGCGACTTCGCGCAGATGACCAACCTGGCCAAGGACTACCGCGCGCTGCTCGACGAGACGTTCGAGATCGGCCTGCCCGAGGTGGTGACCCGGCAGGTCTCGCTCGATGGCACCCGCAAGTACCTGCTGCGCATCGCCGGCGGGCACGAGGTGGAGATGGTCTACATCCCCGAGGAGAGCCGCGGCACGCTGTGCATCAGCTCGCAGGTGGGCTGCACGCTGACCTGCACCTTCTGCCACACCGGCACGCAGAAGCTGGTGCGCAACCTGACGGCGGGCGAGATCGTCGGCCAGGTTCTGGTGGCGCGCGACGACCTCGGCGAATGGCCCGAGCCGGGCGAACCGAAGAACGACGTGCGGCTGGTGTCGAATGTCGTGCTGATGGGCATGGGCGAGCCGCTTTACAACTTCGACAACGTGCGCGACGCGATGTCGGTGGTGATGGACGGCGAGGGGATCTCGCTCAGCCGCCGGCGGATCACGCTCTCGACCTCGGGCGTGGTGCCCGAGATCGCCCGCGCCGCCGAGGAAATCGGCTGCCTGCTGGCGGTCAGCTTCCACGCCACCACCGACGAGGTGCGCGACAAGCTGGTGCCGATCAACAAGCGCTGGAACATCGAGACGCTGCTGAACACGCTGCGCGAATACCCGCGGCTGTCGAACAGCGAGCGGATCACGTTCGAATACGTGATGCTGAAGGACGTGAACGACACCGATGACGACGCGCGCCGGCTGGTCAAGCTGATCCGTGGCATCCCGGCGAAGATCAACCTGATCCCGTTCAACGAATGGCCCGGCGCGCCCTATCAGCGCAGCGACTGGGAACGGATCGAGGCCTTCGCCGACATCATCTACAAGGCGGGCTATGCCAGCCCGATCCGCACCCCGCGCGGCGAGGACATCATGGCCGCCTGCGGTCAGCTGAAATCGGCGACCGAGCGGGCGCGCAAGTCGAAGGCGCAGATCGCCGCCGAGGCGGGGCTCTAAGCCCCGCGCCCGGCCGCGCGCGGCGGCCGGGATCGCGATCGTTTCAGGACGTTCTCAGCGGCCCTGCCACAGGCACCAGTCGGCGCCGTAGAAGTGGATGCGGTGATCGGGTTCGCCCGGCCGCTTCACCGCCTTGCACTCGGTCGCCAGCATGCCGCCCGGGTGCGTGCTCAGCCAACCCTCGGCCTGTTCCGGTTCCAGCACGTCGACGGGCTTCGTCAGCCGCCCCTCGAAGCCGAATTCGGCATTGTAGCGATCGGTGACCACGGCCATGCCCTGGTCCTGATGGGCGGCAAGGATCTGCGCGATCGGGGTGGTGTCATAGGCCGGCGCCAGCCCGGTGGTGCCGATCAACCCCAGCAGCGCCAGCACGAAGCCAAGGCCCAGCGTGGCAAGACCCGCGACGCGCGGCAGCACCAGCGCGGCGATCGCAAGGATCAGGCACAAGACCGCAAAGCCCGCGACCGGGGCGAGCGGTTGCAGCATCGCGACCGTCGTCGCATCGCCCTTGCCAAGTGCGACGGCCAGCGCCGCCCCGCCCGCAAGCAGCACCAGAACGGCCGCCGGCAGCGCGCCGAACCCGCGCACCTCGCCCCGCCCGCCCGCGATCAGCGCGCGGGCGAAGATCAGCGCCACGGCCGGAAGCTCCGGGATCAGGTAATGCACCTGCTTGCCCGAGACGAGCGAGAACAGGACAAGCCCCGCCCCGGCCTGGATCAGGCACAGCCGCAGCGCGCGGTCCGACAGCGACAGCCGCCGCAGTCCGCGCCACAGCGAGGGCGTCCAGACCCAGGGGAAGAGCAGCAGCGGCGTCAGCGCCAGCAGCCAGTACCACGGCCGGGCATGGGCAAAGGATTGCACGGTGCGGCCCGCGGTCTGTTCCCACAGGATCATGTGCCGGTATTCCGGCCCGCCAAGGATCGCCGCCGGCACCACCCAGAGCCCGACGATCGCCAGCGCGATGACAAGGGCGAGCGCCGCGCCGCGCGCGATCTCGCCGCCGCTCGGCCGGCGGATGGAATTCGCCCAGAGCGGCACCGTCAGCAGCGCCGGTCCGAGGTGCAGCAGGATCACCGGCCCCTTCGCCAGCACCCCGAAGGCCAGCGCCAGGCCAAAGCCCGCCCAGGCCCGCCGGTTCACCCCCGGCGCCGCGGCCGCGCTGACCAGCGCGAGCAGGCCGCCGACCGTCGCCGCGGCGAGCATCGTGTCGAACATCACCGCGCCGCCATAGATCGCGAAGAAGCTCGTTCCGGCCAGAACCGCGGCGGCGATCGCCCCCGTCGTCTCGTCCCACAGCCGCGCGCCAAGCCGCCAGCTGCCCCAGACCGCCGCGAGCCCGAAGGCCGGCCCGACCAGCCGCGCGCCGATGTCGCTGACATGGCCGGTGAGGAACCACACCAGGTTCATCAGCCAGAACAGCATCGGCGGCTTGTCGGTGTAGATCTCGAAGTTCTTGTGCGGCACCAGGAAATCGCCGGTCACCCGCATCTCCCAGGCGACGTCGATATAGCGCGTCTCGTCGATCGGGATCAGCGGGCGCAGCACCACGCCCGCCACGGCGACAGCGGCAAAGGCCGCCAGCATCGAAAGCGCCAGGGCGCGGGCGCGGGTCGTGTCCATCGGATCACTCACAATCGTAGTCCCAGCCGTCGATGATCTCGAGCGCCTCGCCCGCGGTCTCGACGAAGGAGATCAGTTCAAGGTCCGCGGCCGCGATCGTGCCCGACTCGGCCAGCAGCTCCCAGTTCACCACCTTCTTCCAGAACTCGGTGCCGAAGAGAATGAAGGGCACCCGCCGCATCCGCCGGGTCTGGATCAGGGTCAGCGCCTCGAACATCTCGTCGAGCGTGCCGAAGCCGCCCGGGAAGACGCAGATCGCCCGCGCGCGCATCAGGAAATGCATCTTGCGGATGGCGAAATAGTGGAAGTTGAAGCTGAGGTCGGGCGTCACCCAGGCGTTCGGCGCCTGCTCGTGCGGCAGCATGATGTTGAGCCCGATCGACTGGCCGCCGGCCTCGTGTGCGCCAAGGTTCCCCGCCTCCATCACGCCCGGCCCGCCGCCGGTGCACACGACCAGCTGCCGGCCATAGGTCTCGAGCGAGCGCTCGGTCACCGCGCGGGCAAAGCGGCGCGCCTCCTCGTAGAAATGCGACAGCTCGGCCAGGGCCGGGGTCTTGGCCGTCTCCTTCTTCTCGGGCGCGGGGATGCGGGCGCCGCCGAACATCACCACCGTGCTCTCGATGCCGCGCTCGTCGAGCACCATCTGCGGCTTCAGCAGTTCGAGCTGCAGCCGCACCGGGCGCAGCTCGGGGCGCATCATGAACTCTTCGTCGATGAAGGCGAGCCGGTAGGCGGGAGAGCGGCTTTGCGGCGTGTCCGGGATGCGGTGCGAGGCCTTCGCATCCTCGATCGAATCACGGAAGGTGTGGCTGCGGTGCTCTTCTGTCATGGCGGTCCTGCTCGTTGCGCCTGCGGCTGCTACCAACTATAGGGAGAGGCAAGCAGAAGCCACCTGAAACCGCAAGATCCGGAGGACGCCCATGTCCAACTTCCCGCTCGAAGCCGCCATCGAAGTCGCCTGGGAAACCCGCGACACCATCACCCCCGCCACCAAGGGCGCGGTGCGTGACGCGATCGAGGAGACGCTCGCCGCGCTCGACACCGGCAAGCTGCGCGTCGCCGAGAAGCTGGCCGACGGCAGCTGGCATGTGAACCAGTGGGCGAAGAAGGCGGTGCTGCTCGGCTTCCGGCTGAAGGACATGGCGATGCAGTCGGGCGGGCCGCAGGGCTCGAGCTGGTGGGACAAGGTCGACAGCAAGTTCGCCGGCTGGGGCGAGCCGGAATGGACCCAGGCCGGGTTCCGCGCCGTGCCGAACTGCATCGTGCGCCGCTCGGCCTTCATCGGCAAGGGCGTGGTGCTGATGCCGTCCTTCGTCAACCTCGGCGCCTATGTCGACGAGAACACGATGGTCGACACCTGGGCGACGGTCGGTTCCTGCGCGCAGATCGGCAAGAACGTGCACCTGTCGGGCGGCGTCGGCATCGGCGGCGTGCTGGAACCGATGCAGGCCGGCCCGACGATCATCGAGGATAACTGCTTCATCGGCGCCCGGTCCGAGGTGGTCGAGGGCGTGATCGTGCGCGAGGGCTCGGTCCTCGGCATGGGCGTGTTCATCGGCAAGTCGACGAAGATCGTCGACCGCGAGACCGGCGAGATCATGTATGGCGAAGTGCCGCCCTATTCGGTCGTCGTCTCGGGCTCGATGCCGTCGAAGAACGGCGTGAACCTCTATTGCGCGGTGATCGTGAAGCGCGTCGACGCGCAGACCCGGTCGAAGACCGGCATCAACGAGCTGCTGCGCGACTGAGCGCGACCGGGGCGGGCCCGCGGGCCTGCCCCCCTTTTCCGGAGCCCCGCCATGACCGAGACCCCCGAGGACAAGCCCGCCAAGGCGAAACGGCCGCAGCAGGTCTATACCCTGCTGGTTGAGGTCGGCCGGCACGAGAACGACGGTCTGCCCAAGGGCGCGACCGGGGCGGGGCTGTTGATCTATGCCTCGGGCGTCGACGAGGCCGAGGCGGTGCGCGAGACCGTGGCGATCCTGAAGCAGGCCGATCTCGCGCCGCTCGACGTCACCGGCTATGGCACGCTCGCCGAGCGCGAGAAGCTCGGCCACGAGATCGACGACGAGGAACGCGCGCTGATGGATCGCGCACTGGCCGAGAACTCGGTGATCGTGGCGCAGATGACCCCCTTCTACGGCGAGGACCGCGGCGATCTCGGCTGAGCGATCGCCCGCCGAGGCGGATTGCGACCGGGCGCCGGCCTGCTACACTGTTTCGCAACAACGAACAGCCGAGCAGAGCCCATGATCCGTGTCGTCAAGATTGCCACCCTGTCCCTCGTCGCCCTTGCCGGGCTTTCGGCCTGCGCCGGCCCGATCGGCCGCGCCGAGCAGCCGAAACGCGCGGAGAGCCCGATGATCGAAGAGATTCCCGCCGTCGACCCGGCCGTGCAGCGCGGCTTCGAGAACTGGCTCGTCACCTTCAAGCCGCGCGCGATGGCCTCGGGGATCAGCGAGGCGACCTGGGCCAACGCGACCCGCGGCATCCGCTACAACCCGAAGGTGATCGAGCGCGACCGCAATCAGGCCGAGTTCACCAAGACGATCTGGCAATATCTCGACAGCGCGGTCTCCGACACCCGGATCGAGAACGGCCGCGCGGCGCTGCGCGAGCATGCGGCGCTGCTGAACCAGATCGAGGCGCGCTATGGCGTCGAGAAGGAGGTCGTCGTCGCGGTCTGGGGCATGGAGTCGAACTTCGGCAACAACCGCGGCAAGGTGCTGATCGTGCCGGCGCTGGCGACGCTCGCCTATGACGGCCGCCGCGGCAACTTCTTCGCGCAGCAGTTCATCGACGCGCTGAAGATCATCCAGGCGGGCGACACCGATGCGCGGCACATGACCGGGTCCTGGGCGGGGGCGATGGGGCACACGCAGTTCATCCCCTCCTCCTACCTGTCCTTCGCGGTCGATTTCACCGGCGACGGCAAACGCGACATCTGGTCGGACAACCCGGCCGATGCGCTCGCCTCGACCGCGGCTTACCTCGCCCGTTCGGGCTGGTCGAAGGGGCAGCCCTGGGGCGTCGAGGTGCGCCTGCCGCAGGGGTTCAACTTCAACCTCGCCGGCAAGAAGACGAAGAAGTCGCCCTCTGACTGGGCGGCGCTCGGGGTGCGCACGATGGGCGGCGGCACGGTGCCGAATTACGGCCCGGCCTCGATCCTGCTGCCCGCCGGCGCGGACGGCCCGGCGCTGATGATCTTCGGCAATTTCACCGCGATCTCGCGCTATAACAACGCCGATGCCTATGTGATCGGGGTGGGGCATCTGTCCGACCGGCTGAAGGGGGCGGGGCCCTTTGTCCATCCCTGGCCGCGCGATGCGCGCTCGCTGACCCAGGCCGAGCGCAGCGAGCTGCAGACGCGGCTCACCGCGCTTGGCTATGACACCCAGGGCACCGACGGCATGATCGGCGCGAACAGCATCGCCGCGATCGAGGCCTATCAGCGCGCGAACGGGCTGGCGCCCGATGGCTATGCCTCGCTCTCGCTGCTGGAACGGCTGCGCTGAGCGCGGCCGTCAGGGCAGGGGCGTGACGCCGATCACCGGCGCGTGCAGGTGCCACAGCGCGACCCAGGCGAAAAGCCCCAGGCCGAGCCGGGCAAGCGACGGACCCCGCGTCGGGCGCCAGCGGCCGGTGAGCAGCGCCTGAAACGGCACGGCCGAGGTGCGGGCCGAAAGGCGTGCGAATTCGGCCGCGCCCCAGGCCTTGCGCTTGCGTGCTTCCATCGCCCGCATCCCGGTGACCGAGAAGATCAGGAAGGCGCCGAACAGGATCACATGGGCGAGGTCGCCGTTCACCAGCAGGTGCACGCCCGACCACAGCACCAGCGCCCACAGCAGCGGCTGGCGCACCAGTCCGGCGATGCCGGGATGATCCGGGTCGAAGCCCTCGGTGCGGCCCTCGAAGGCGAAGGGGTTGGGGGCGGCGATGCCGAAGGCGGCCAGAACGATCGCCACCGGCATCACCAGATTGGCGAGCCAGCGCATCCAGTCCTGCTGCATCCACAGCACCACAGCGGGCGCACGCCCGGCCGCGAAGATCAGCCAGAACAGCAGCGCCGTCGAGATCAGGCTGAAGGCCCAGACCCATCCCCGCCGGCCGAGCCGCGCGATCAGCAGGGCCTTCAGCTGAGGATTCGCCGGCACCAGATGCGAGGCGATGAACAGACCCCCTGCCAGAAGAAATTCGCCCCAGCCTGCCATCGTGCCGCCTCCTCTTGGACCGTCCCCAGAAATGATGCAAAGCTGGGGAAACCGCAATCAGCCGAGCTGCCCATGACCACGCCCCTTGCCCGCGCGCTTGCCGCGCTCGATACCGCCAATGCCGCCGATCCGACGCGTGAGGATGGCGAACCCGCCGCGCTGCTCTATGGCCGGCGGATGTCGGCGGAACTCGCCCGGCTGGTTCCTGATGCCTCGGAGCCCTTGCAGATCGCTGCCCGCGGCCAGCATGTCGAGCGCTGGCTCCTGCCGCGCAAGAACTATCCCGAGGGGCGCACGGGCTATCTGGAGTGGCGCCGCGAGCAGGGCCGTCGCCATGCCGAGCGGGTGGGCGCGATCATGCGTGCGGCGGGCTATGACGAGGACGCGATCGCGCAGGCCGGGCGGATGCTGCGCAAGGAGGGGATCAAGCGCGACGCCGAGGTGCAGGCGCTGGAAGACGTGATCTGCTTCGTCTTCCTGCGCCACTACTTCGCGCCCTTCGCGCCGACGCAATCGTCCGAGGCGCTGTTGAAGATCGTCGAGAAGACGGCGCGCAAGATGTCGGCCGAGGGCCGCGCCCGGGCGCTGGCCGAGTTCGACCTGCCCGAGCCCTTCGCCGCCGCCTTCCGCGACTAGGCCTGTTTCGAGAGCTGGACGGCAAGGATGCCGCCGGCGATCACCGCAACGCCGAGCAGGTCGAGCGCGCCAAGCCGCTCGCCCAGCACCGCGGCCGCGATGGCGACGCCGAAGAACGGGTTGAGGAAGTGGAAGGTCGCCGCCTTGACCGCGCCGATCCGGCCCACAAGCTTGAACCAGACCCAGGTCGCCAGCACGCCCGGGATCAGCACGGTATAGGCGAAGGCGCCGAGCAGCCGCGGGCTCATCTGCACCGCGCTCCAGTCCTCGGTCGCCGCCGAGACGATGGACAGCACCGCGGCGCCGACGAACATCTGCAACCCGACGATCATCATCACATTGCCCCCGCCCGAGGCGCCGCGCACGGTGAGCGTGGCGATCGAGAGCGCCAGCGCGGCGGCAAAGCACAGCGCCATGCCGACCGGATCGACCCCGCCCGACAGCCGCGCCCCCATGATGATCGCGACGCCGATCACCCCCGCGACCAGCCCCGCAAGGCCGAGCGGCCGCACCCTGTCGCGAAACACCGCCCAGCCGAGGAAGGCCACCATCAGCGGCATGGTCGAGGCGATGATCGAGGCGACCGAGGCCTGCACCCATTGCATCGCGACGAAGTTCAGCCCGAGGTAAAGCGCGTTCTGGCACAGCCCGAAGATCAGCGTCGCGCGCCACTGCGCCCGGGTCAGCCGCGCGCTCTGGCCAAGGGCCAGCGCGATGCCGACCCCGATCACCCCGGAGAACAGGAAGCGCAGTGTCAGCGCGAAAAGCGGCGGCGCCTCGGCCACGATCATCCGCGCCGAGGTGAAGGCCGAGGACCACATCAGGGCGAAGGCCAGCCCCATGCCGATTGCGCGCAGATCCATGCTGTTCTCCTGCCCTGCGGGGGGCAAAGAAAAAGGCCGCCCCGATTGCTCGAAGGGCGACCCTGTCCGATCCTGGCGCGCCCCGCAAGGGGGGCGGCGGACGATCAGCCGTTGACGCTGTCCTTCAGGACCTTCGCAACGGTGACCTTGACCTGCTTGTCGGCCGGCTTGGTGATCGTTTCACCGGTGGCCGGGTTGCGCACCTGGCGCTCCGGACGGGCCTTGCAGGAGACCTTGCCGATTCCCGGCAGAGTGACGGCGCCACCCTCGGCGACTTCCTTGGTCACGACCGCCGCAACGGCATCGAGCGCGGCCGAAGCGGTCTTCTTGTCCGAGCCCATCGCTTCGGCGACAGCTGCCACGAGCTGGGTCTTGGTCATCGGTTTCGACATGAATCTTCCTCTCATGTGCCCCGTGGTCCGGGGTCATCAGCTTCCGCGTGACGCGGCTTCGTGCGCCCTCTAACACACGGTTTTTCCCAGCATGGCAAGCGATTTCGGCGCCCTTGGGCGGATTTCCACGCGTCAGAGGAAGGCTGTTTCCTCGAAGCTGCGCAACTTCCGGCTGTGGATGCGCTCAAGCGGCATGTCGCGCAACTTCTCCATCGCGCGCACGCCGATGCGCAGGTGATTGGCGACCTGGGTGCGGTAGAATTCGGTCGCCATGCCGGGCAGTTTCAGCTCGCCGTGCAGCGGCTTGTCCGAGACGCACAGGAGCGTGCCATAGGGCACGCGGAAACGGAATCCGTTCGCCGCGATCGTCGCCGATTCCATGTCGAGCCCGACGGCGCGTGACTGGCTCAGCCGGTGCACCGGGCCGGACTGGTCGCGCAGCTCCCAGTTGCGGTTGGCGATGGTGGCGACGGTGCCGGTGCGCATGATCCGCTTCAGCTCGTAGCCCTCGAGCCGGGTGATCTCGGCCACCGCCTCCTGCAGTGCCACCTGCACCTCGGCGAGCGCCGGGATCGGCACCCAGACCGGCAGGTCGTCGTCCAGCACCCCGTCCTCGCGCAGATAGGCGTGGGCCAGCACGAAATCGCCCAGCTGCTGCGAATTGCGCAGCCCCGCGCAATGGCCGACCATCAGCCAGGCATGCGGGCGCAGCACCGCGATGTGGTCGGTGGCGGTCTTGGCGTTCGAGGGGCCGACGCCGATGTTCACCAGCGTGATGCCGTTCCCGTCGGCGCGCTTGAGGTGATAGGTCGGCATCTGCGGCATCTTCGCCAGCGGCGGGATCACCCCGTCGGGGCTGGTGATCTCGGCATTGCCGGGGGCGACGAAGCTTGTATAGCCCTCGGCCGGATCGGCGAGCTTCGCCCGCGCCACCTTCTCGAATTCCTCGACGTAGAACTGGTAGTTGGTGAAGAGAACGTGGTTCTGGAAATGCTCGGCCGCGGTCGCGGTGTAATGGCTGAGCCGCGCGAGCGAATAGTCGACGCGCTGCGCGGTGAAGGGCGCAAGATGGCCCGAGCCGTCCGGGTTCCGCCCGGCGGTGCCGTTCACGATGTCGTCGTTCATCGTGGCAAGGTCAGGCACGTCGAAGACGTCGCGCAGCGAGAAGGCGAGCACGCCTTCCTGCGGCACGGTCACGCCGGGCTGCGCGGCAACGGCGAAATGCACCGGGATCGGCGTGGCCGAGGGGCCGATCTGCACCGGCACGCCGTGATTGCGGATCAGAAGCCCGATCTGCTGCGTCAGATAGTTGCGGAACAGGTCGGGCCGGGTGATCGTCGCCACATAGGTGCCCGGCAGCGGCACATGGCCGAAGCTGAGCCGGCTGTCGGCCTTGAGATGCGAGGAGACGGTCAGACGCACCTCGGGGTAGAAGGCGCGAAACCGCGCCATCGCGCGGCCGCTCTCCAGCACCTCGTTGAATTTCGTCAGCAGGAACTCCGTCGCCTCGGCGTAAAGCTGTTCCAGCCGCGCCACCGCGGCCTTCGCATCGGTGAACAGCTCGGGCGCGGGGGAATGCGGCGTCAGGATGGTCAGCGGTTCGTTCATTCGAAAAGATCCGTCAGTTCAAAGCGCGTCACGTCGACGAGGCCGAGATCCGAGATCCGGATCTCGGGGATGACGACGAGCGCGAGCAGCGAATGCTGCATGTAGGCGTTGTTCAGCGTGCAGCCGCACTCGGCCATCGCGGCGACCATGCGGCTGGCGCGGGCGGCGACCTCGGCCGCCGGATCGTCCGACATCAGCCCGGCGATCGGCAGCGGCACGGCGGCGATCTCGGCGCCGTCCTTCCACACGGTGATGCCGCCGCCCATCTCGCCCAGCCGGTTCGCCGCGGCGGCCATGCTGTCGCGGTCGGTGCCGACGACGATCATGTGGTGGCTGTCATGCGCGACGGTCGAGCCGATCGCCATCCGGCCGGTATAGCCGAAGCCCGAGACGAAGCCGTTCACCACGCCGCCGGTGCCGCGGTGCCGCTCGACCAGCGCGATCTGGGCGATGTCCTTCGCCGCGTCGGGTTGGGCGAGGCCGTCGGCCACGGCGAGCTCGGCGGTCAGCGCCTTCGTCGGTGCCTGGTTCTCGACCACGCCGATCACCTTGGCGGTGACGGTATTCGCCCCCTCGGGCGCGGCGATGGCGAAATCGGCCGCCGTCAGGTGCTTGCCCAGATGCACGGTCTGGCGCGCGCTTTCGGGCCAGTCGTAATGCGGGCACTCGGCCAGCAGCCGGCCCCCCTCGGCGACGATCCGGCCGCGGGCGATCACCGTCTCGACCGGCAGCATGACGAGATCCGAGGACAGGATCACGTCCGCCCGCCGACCGGGCGCGATCGAACCGAGCTCGCGCTCCAGCCCGAAATGCGTCGCGGTGTTGACCGTGCACATCTGCAGCGCCACCAGGGGCGGGCAGCCGCAGGCAACCGCGTGGCGATAGACGCGGTTCATGTGGCCGTCTTCCACCAGCGTGCCGGAGTGGCAATCGTCGGTGCACAGGATGAAGTTGCGCGGATCGAGGCCCTTTTCGGTGACCGCGGTGATCTGCGTCTTGACGTCATACCAGGCGGAGCCGAGCCGCATCATCGAGCGCATGCCGTTCCGCACCCGCGCGATGGCGTCCTCCTCGCGCGTGCCCTCGTGATCGTCAGCCGGCCCGCCGGCCAGATAGGCACGGAACGGCGCGCCCTTGTCGGGGCTGGCGTAATGGCCGCCCACGGTCTTGCGCGCGTTCTGCGTCGCCGCGATCTCGGCCAGCATCTTCGGATCGCCGGCGATCACGCCCGGAAAGTTCATCATCTCGCCCAGCCCGATGATGCCGGGCCAGGTCATCGCCTCGGCGACGTCCTCGGCCGAGATCTCGAAGCCGGTGGTCTCGAGCCCCGGCGCCGAGGGGGCGCAGGAGGGCATCTGGGTGAAGATGCTGATGGGCTGCAGAGCCGCCTCGTCATGCATCATCCGCACGCCGGCAAGGCCAAGCACATTGGCGATCTCGTGCGGGTCGGTGAACATCGTCGTGGTGCCGTGCGGGATGACGGCGGCGGCGAATTCCGCGGGCGTCAGCATCCCCGATTCGATGTGCATGTGGCCGTCGATCAGCCCGGGCAGCATGAAGCGCCCGTTCGCCTCGATCACCTGGGTGTCGGGGCCGATGGCGCCCGACAGATCCGGTGCGATGGCGGCAAAGCGCCCCTCGGCGATGGCGATGTCATAACCGTCCAGCACCTCGCGCGACTGGACGTTGACCCATTTGCCTTGCCGGATCACGGTGTCGGCAGGCGCCCGGCCCGCAGCGACGGCGATCAGACGCGGCGCGGCCTCGGGCCATGATTTCAAGGTGTTCATCTGTTCCATGTCTCAGGGTGCCACCAGTGCCGGGCCCGTGCAAGTGATGTTGTGATGACAGGGGGTGCGCGCTACATCTTGGGGATGGAACAGGCTCAGAAACCCCGCATCACGATCACCTATTGCACCGGCTGCAACTGGTTGCTGCGTGCCGGCTGGATGGCGCAGGAGCTGCTCTCGACCTTCGGCGAGGAGCTGGGCGAGGTGGCGCTGATCCCCGGCCATGGCGGCGTCTACGAGGTGCGGGTGGGCGAGACCCTCGTCTGGGAGCGCAAGCGCGACGGCGGTTTCCCCGAGGCGAAGGTGCTCAAGGCCCGCATCCGCGACATCATCGAGCCGGGCCGCGACCTTGGCCATATCGACCGGAGCGGCGCATGAGCGTGCTGCTGTCGGTGGGGCACGGCTATTCGGCGCAGGCACTGGCGCGGGTGCTGCGGCCGCAGGGCTGGCGCATCATCGCCACCACGCGCAGCGCGGAGAAGGCTGCGGCGCTGCGCGCGACCGGGGTCGAGGCGCAGGTCTGGACCGGCGGTCCGCTGCCGCTTGCGGGGGTCACCCATCTGCTGAGCTCGGTCGCCCCCGATGCGGCGGACGATCCGGTGCTGACGGCCTGCGGCGCGCAGATCGCCGCCGCGGCCGGGCAGCTTGACTGGGTGGGGTATCTCTCGACCGTGGGCGTCTATGGCGACCATGCCGGCGGCTGGGTCGACGAGGACACGCCCCTGACGCCCGCGACGAAGCGCGGCGAGATGCGGGTGGCGGCGGAACGTGCCTGGGCCGCGATCCCGGGATTGCCGCTGCACATCTTCCGCCTTGCCGGCATCTACGGCCCCGGCCGCGGCCCCTTCGAGAAGGTGCGCGAGGGCACGGCGCGGCGCATCCTGAAACCGGGGCAGGTGTTCTCGCGCATCCATGTGGACGACATCGCGCAGGTTCTGGCGGCCTCGATCGCGCAGCCGAACCCGGGGCGGGTCTATAACGTCTGTGACGACGACCCGGCCCCGCCCGAGGATGTGCTGAGCCATGCCGCGGCGCTTCTGCGCCTGCCCGAGCCGCCGGGCGTGCCCTTCGACGCAGCAGACCTCAGCCCGATGGCGCGCAGCTTCTATGCCGAGAACAAGCGGGTGCGGAACGACCGGATCAAGACCGAGCTGGGCGTGCGGCTGCGCTACCCCGACTATCGCGCGGGGCTCGCGGCGCTGCTTCAGGCGGGCTGAGCCGCCATCGGCCGCTCGCGCACCGGCAGGTGGACGAGCGCCGAGAAGGCCCCGACCCCCACGCCGACCCACCACACCATGGTGTAGTTGCCGTAAAGGTCATAGAGCTTGCCGCCCAGCCAGACGCCGAGGAAGGCGCCGATCTGATGGCTGAGGAAGACGAAGCCATAGAGCGTGCCCATGTAGCGCAGCCCGTAGATATAGGCGACAAGCCCCGAGGTCAGCGGCACCGTGGCCAGCCACAGCGCGCCCATGACGAGCGAGAAGATCAGCACCGAGGCGGGCGTCATCGGCACCAGGATGAACACCGCCGCGGCGATGGTGCGCAGCGTGTAGATGCCTGCGAGCAGGTATTTCTTCGACCAGCGCTTGCCCGCCCAGCCGGCATAGATCGAGCCCACGATATTGGCGAGCCCGATCACCGAGATCGCCACCGCGCCAAGCGCCGATTGCGAGGAAATCCCGAGCCCGGCCAGCATGCTGTCAGGCGGCACCGCGCCGCACATCTCGGTCACCATCGCGGGGAAATGCGCGGTGATGAAGGCCAGCTGATAGCCGCAGCTGAAGAAGCCGAGGAAGATCAGCGTGTAGGACGGGTCGCGGAAGGCGCGGACCAGCACCTTGCCCATGCTTTCCTCAAGCTCGGCGCGGCTCGCGCGGGGCTCGGCGCGCAGCATCGGCAGGGCAAAGAGGCTGGCGAGGATCACCACGGCGAAGATCACGAACACGCCCTGCCACGGCAGCACGGAGAGCAGCGCCTCGGCCACCGGCGCGCCGAACACCTGCCCGGCCGAGCCCGCCGCTGTCGCGATGCCAAGCGCGAGCGAGCGGTTCTCGTCGGAACTCGCGCGGCCGACGACGGCAAGGATCACGCCAAAGCCGGTGCCGGCGATGCCGAAGCCCACCAGGATCTCGAGCAGGTCGTGCTGCCAGGGCGCGACGGAGAAGGCCGAGAGCACCAGCCCCGCGGCATACATCAAGGCCCCCACGACGATCGCGCGGCGGTCGCCGAAACGTTCCGCCAGCGCGCCGAAGATCGGCTGGCCGATGCCCCAGGCCAGGTTCTGGATCGCGATCGCCAGGCTGAACTCGGACCGCGGCCAGTTGAACTCTGCCGCGATCGGAATCTGGAACACGCCGAACGAGGCGCGGACGGCGAAGTTCAGCATCAGGATGACGCAGCCCCCGATCAGCACGGGGGTCAGCAGACGGGCCTTGGTCATGTGTGGTCTCCCTGCGCGCATCTCCCGGCGCGCGGAGGACCACTTTCGCCATGCCCGCGCGGCTGCGTCAACGGGGCGATTGTGCCGGGAACAATGCCGCTTGCACCTGCCCGCGCCGCGTGGCCCAATGCGCGCGAAAGGGGGGCGACATGTATACGGTGATCGGAACCGCGGGCTCGCGCGTGATGCGGGTGCTGTGGATGCTCGAGGAGCTCGGCCAGTCCTACGACCATGTGAAGACCCATCCGCAGCCCGACGGCGTGGCCGAGATCGCCCCCGCCGGCAAGGGCACGGTGCTGATCGTCGACGGCACGCCGGTGTCGGACACGACGGCAATCATCCAGTATCTGGCCGACCGCCACGGCGCCTTGACCCACAAGGCCGGCACCTTGCCGCGGGCGCGGCAGGACGGGCTGACGCAGTTCCTGCTTGATGAATTCGATGCGGCGCTGTGGATGGCGGCGCGGCACAGCTACATCCTGCCCGAGGAGCTGCGTCTGTCGGGCATCCGCAATACCTTGCGGTGGGAGTTCGAGCGCTCGCAACATGTGCTGGTCAGCCGGATGGGCGAGGGCGATTTCGTCATGGGCGACGCGATGACGGTGCCCGACCTGATCCTGACCCATTGCCTGACCTGGGCGCTGAGCGCCAAGTTTCCGATCGTCGAGCATCGCCTGACGGAGTATCTGGCACGGATGCGGGCGCGGCCGGCCTGGGATCGGGCCGCGGCGCATGAGGCTCAGGACTGACGGAGAGGGCGATGATTCCGGTTTTTGACGGGCACAACGATTTCCTGCTGCGCCTGCTGCGCGAGCCCGTGCGGCGCGAGGCGCTGTGGCTCGAGGGCACGGGCGAGGGGCATCTCGACCTGCCGCGGATGCGTGCGGGCGGCTTTGCGGGCGGCTTCTTCGCGGTCTGGGTGCCCTCGCCGATGCCACCCGACGCGCCCGATTTCGATGCGATGCTGCGCCATCCGCCCTATGCCGTGCCACTGCCCGAGCCGGTGCCTTACACCGACGCGCTCGAGGTCGCGGTGGCCGAGATCGGGCATCTTCGGTGGATGGAGCGCACCGGCACGCTGGCGATCTGTCGCAGCGTGGCCGAGATCCGCGCCGCGATGGCGGCGGGCAAGATCGCCGCGGTGCTGCACATGGAAGGGGCCGAGGCGATCCTGCCCGACCTTGATGCGCTGCATGTCTGGCACGCGGCGGGGTTGCGCTCGCTGGGCCCGGTCTGGTCGCGGCCCACGGCCTTCGGCCATGGCGTGCCCTTCGCCTATCCGTCCTCGCCCGATACCGGCGACGGTCTGACCGAGGCGGGCAAGCGGCTGGTGCGCGAATGCAATGCGCTGAAGATCATGCTCGACCTCAGCCATCTGAACGAGAAGGGCTTTGACGACGTCGCGGCGCTGTCCGACGCGCCGCTTGTCGCCACCCATTCGAACGCGCATGCGGTGTCGCCGCACAGCCGCAACCTGACCGACCGGCAGTTGCAGGTGATCCGCGACAGCGACGGCATGGTCGGGCTGAACTATGCCGTGGGCTTCCTGCGCCCCGATGGCGTGGGCGAGAGTTTCACCGGCTGGGATCCGGTGCTGCGCCATCTCGATCATCTGATCGGCATCCTGGGCGAGGACCGGGTGGGGCTCGGCTCCGATTTCGACGGGGCGACGGTGCCGGCGGATCTGGGCGATGTCGCGGGGCTTCCGCGGCTGCTGGCGGCGCTGCACGACCATGGCTTCGGCGCGGCGCTGGTCGAGAAGCTTGCCTTCCGCAACTGGCTGGCGGTGCTCGAACGGACCTGGGGCGTTTAACGCCCCAGCCGCCGCGCCGCCGCGCGCCCGGCAACCCGCCCGGTGGCAAGGCAGCCGGTGAGCAGATAGCCCCCGGTCGGTGCCTCCCAGTCGAGCATCTCGCCCGCGGCGAAGACACCGGGCAGGGCGGCCAGCTCCAGCCCCTCGCCGAGCGCGGCGCGGGTGATGCCGCCGGCGGACGAGATCGCCTCGGCCAGCGGCCGGGGCCCCATGTGGCGCACCGGCAGCGCCTTCACCCGCTGTGCCAGCGCGATCGGGTCCGAGGGCAGCGGCCGGCCCCATTCGTTCAGCAGCGCGAGTTTCACCGGGTCGAGCCGCAGCGCCTTGCGCAGCCGGTTCGAGGCGCTTTCCTTCGGGCTGACATGGGCGATGCGGCGGGCGAGCGTCTCGGCATCGCCATCGGGCACGAGGTCGAGGGTCAGCGGCGCCCCCTCGCGCACCGCGGCGGCGATGGCATAGACCCCGCCGCCCTCGATGCCGCGGGCCGACAGCACGAATTCGCCGCGTGAGCGGGCGCCCGGGGTGACGAGCGCCGCACCCTTCACCGGCTGGCCGAGGAAGGGCGCCATATGCGCCGACCACTCGACCACCAGCCCCATGTTCGCCGGGCGGAAGGGGGCGATCTCGACCCCGCGCGCGGCAAGCCAGGGCACCCAGGCGGCATCCGAGCCAAGCCGCGGCCAGCTTGCCCCGCCAAGCGCCAGGACCGTGACCTCGGGGCGCATCTCGACCCGGCCCTCGGGCGTGTCGAAGACGAAGGTGTCGCCGTCAAAGCCCTGCCAGTGCCAGCGGGGGCGGAGCTCGACCCCCATGCCGGTCAGCCGCGCGATCCAGGCGCGCAGCATCGGCGAGGCCTTCATCCCGGTCGGAAACACCCGCCCGGTGGTGCCGGTGAAGAGCTCGATCCCCAGCCCGCGGGCAAAGGCGGTCACCGCCGCCGGGCCGAAGCCCGCGATCAGCGGCCGCACCCAGTCGGGCGAATAGGCGGTCAGGAACCGGTCGAGCGGCTCGTCCCTGGTCAGGTTCAGCCCCGATTTCCCCGCCATCAGGAACTTGCGCGCGAGCGTCGGCTTCGCCTCGGCCAGCAGCACCGAATGGCCCGAGCGGGCGATCTCCTCGGCGGCCATCAGCCCCGCCGGCCCGCCGCCGATGACCAGCGCCCGCGCCATCAGTGCCGCGCCAGCATCGACAGGCGCAACAGCGCGCGTTCCATCACCGCCATCTGCGGCGCCTTCGAGGCCGAGCGCAGGGTGAGGTCAGTCTCGATCAGCAGCTTCAGCGCCTCCTCGAGGCGGAACATGCCCCAGCGGCTCGCCTGCGCCTGCATCCGGTCGCGGCGCGGGCCGAAGACCGGCGGTCGCACCCGGCCGATGCCGGCGCCGGGCCCGCCCGGGTCCGAGGCCGCGGCATGCAGGGTGCGGAAATGGCGCAGCGCCATGATCGCCAGCGTCACCGGCAGCACGCCCTGCCCCTCGATCCGGCGCATCATCGGGCCAAGCTCCTGCGGCCGGCCCTCGGCCACGATGTTCAGCACGTCGTCGACCTCGGCCTCGACCGTGGCGGGGGCGCAGGCGGCGATCTCGGCCGGTGTCAGCGGCGCCGAATCGCCGTATTTGTAGAGCGCGATCTTCTCGACGGTCTGGCGGAAATCAC
This sequence comes from Paenirhodobacter sp. YD-8, assembly GCF_056590935.1. Lineage (NCBI taxonomy): Bacteria > Pseudomonadati > Pseudomonadota > Alphaproteobacteria > Rhodobacterales > Paenirhodobacter > Paenirhodobacter sp. YD-8. The sequence continues at coordinate 388,427 of NZ_CM152649.1, forward strand.
CGGGATCGAGCGCCTTCGCCAGCGCCAGAAGGTCGGTCATCGCCGCCTGATCGATGTGGCGCAGCCCGGCGCGATGCAGGATCTCCTCGATCTCCTCGCGGGTCGGCGGATCGTCGTAGATGCCGATGGCGACGGCGTTCGGATGCGGCTCGAAGAGCTTGCGCAGCGCCGATTTCGCGGTGAGCGAGCCGGCGGTGACGATGATCTGTGCATCGCCCTCGCGCCAGTCCTTGAGCGCGGCCGAGACGGTGGGGGCAAGGGTGTCGGTCGCATCCTCGACGAAGACGACGCGCGGGCCGGGGAAGAAGCCCACGGCTTTCACCGCGTCGATCAGCGCCGCGCCGTCCTTGCGCAATTCGGAGGCCGGGATCCGGGTCAGGCGCATCTCGGCCTCGCCCTCGGGGCCGACGAGGGCGGCGATCACCTCCTGCCGGCGCAGCGCCACCCGCATCGCGTCGGCGCCGTAGATCAGCAGCCCGGTGCGCGCGGGATCGGGCTTGGCGAAATAGCGGACCGCTGCGACGCCCGCGAGCTTCATTGCGGCAGCGAGCCCGCCTGCGCGAGCAGCCGGGTGACGATCTGGTCGGCCAGCATCGACATCAGCCGGCGGTGCGCGTCTTCCTCGGCGGAATCGGTCGCCACCACCGTGCCGGTCGCCGACCAGGAGGTGAAGGAGGCGACCTTGCCCGCCATCAGCACGGCATCGGTGCCGATATCGTGCAGCGTGTAATCGACCGTGCCGGTGAGCGAATAGCGCGTCGTCGCATTCGAGGGGGTGATCGCCTGGCCGAGCGCCTGGGTCTTGACCGTGTAGGCCAGCCGGTAGCGCGCGGTTTCCAGCGGGCCCAGCCGTTCGCTCAGCCGCCGGATCAGGGCGAAATCGTCGCGGGTCTTCGGCGAATCGGTCTGCACGGTGCCGAGGAGCCGGGCGCCCCCGCCCTGCGGGCCATAGGCGGGGGTGAAGCCGCAGCCCGCAAGGGCCGCGGCAGCAAGAAGCAGGAAGGTTCTGCGGTCAGATGACGACATTGACGATGCGCCCCGGCACGACGATGAGCTTCTTCGGCTGGCCACCGGCCAGCGCCTTGAGCACAGCTTCGTCCGCCAGCACGCGCTTTTCAACCTCGTCCTTCGGCATGTCCTTGGGAACGGTGATCTCGCCGCGGCGCTTGCCGTTGATCTGAATGGGCAGCGTCACGCTGTCCTCGGCCAGCATCGCCGGGTCGGCCTTGGGCCAGCCCGCCTGAACGACAAAGCCCGCGCCGCCCAGCATCGACCAGACGTCCTCGGCCAGATGCGGCACCATCGGCGCCATGATCTGCGCCATCAGCTTCATCGCCTCGCGCTTCGCCCCGTTCGAGGCGGCCGATTTCGACAGCGTGTTGGTCAGGCCATAGATCGCCGCCACCGCCTTGTTGAAGGCGAAGCCGTCGATCGAGCGGGTGACCTCGTCGATCGTCTTGTGCACGGCCTTGAGCAGTGCCTCGTCCTCGGCGCCGCCATCACCGCCCGCGCCCTGCGCGATCTCGTCGGCGATGCGCCAGACGCGCGCGAGGAACTTCGAGGTCGCCTCGGCACCGGCCGCGGTCCATTCCACGTCGCGCTCGGGCGGGCTGTCCGACATCACGAAGAATCGCGCGGTGTCGGCGCCGAAGGAGGCGATGATGTTCATCGGGTCGACGACGTTCTTCTTCGACTTCGACATCTTCGCCGAGGGGATGATCTCGAGTTTCTCGCCGGTGGCCTTCACCGTGCCGGCCTCGCGGTCGATGTCCTCGGGCAGGTGATAGACCGGGCGGCCCGACGAATCGCGGGTCATGTAGATCTCGTGGGTCACCATGCCCTGGGTGAAGAGCGCGCTGAACGGCTCGATCGCCTTTGCCGGCAGATGGCCGGTGCGGTGCATCGCCCGGGCGAAGAAGCGCGAATAGAGCAGGTGCAGAATCGCGTGCTCGATGCCGCCGATATACTGGTCGACATTCATCCAGTAATCGGCGTCCTCGGCCACCGTCGGCGTCGTCGCATGCGGCGAGGTGAAGCGCGCGTAATACCACGACGAATCGACGAAGGTGTCCATCGTGTCGGTCTCGCGCCGGGCCTTGCCGCCGCATTTCGGGCAGGTGCAGTCGCGCCAGGTCGGGTGGCGGTCGAGCGGGTTGCCGGGCTTGTCGAAGGTGACGTCGTCGGGCAGGCGGACCGGCAGGTTTTCCTTCTTCTCGGGCACCACGCCGCAATCGGGGCAATGCACCACCGGAATCGGGCAGCCCCAATAGCGCTGACGGCTGAGGCCCCAGTCGCGCAGGCGATAGTTGGTCACGCCGCGGCCGATGCCATTCGCCTCGCAAAACGCGATGGCGGCGGCGACGGCGTCTTCGCCGGTCTGCACCTCCTCGCCCGAGAAGCCGCGGATGTAGCGGACCTTCTCCGACTTCAGCGGAACGAATTCCTCGGTGGGCGGCAGGTCGGCCTCGGCCGCCTCGTCGGCCACCGGGCGGAACACCGAATGGATCGGCAGGCCGTATTTGGTGGCGAATTCGAAGTCGCGCGCGTCATGCGCCGGGCAACCGAAGATCGCGCCGGTGCCGTAATCCATCAGGATGAAGTTCGCGATCCAGACCGGCAGCTCCCAGGCCTCGTCGAGCGGGTGGCGCACCCGGATGCCGGTGTCGATGCCCAGCTTCTCGCCGGTCTCGATCGCTTCCTCGGTGGTGCCGCCGCGGCGCGCCTCGGCGATGAATTTCGCCATCTCGGGGTTGTGGCGTTCGAGATGCTTGGCCAGCGGATGGTCGGGCGAGATCGCGCAGAAGCTTGCCCCCATCAGCGTGTCGGGGCGGGTGGTATAGCACTCGATGCGGTCGAAGCCCTCCGGCGCGTCGATCGTCGAGAAGGCAAATTGCAGCCCGCGCGAGCGGCCGATCCAGTTCGCCTGCATCAGGCGCACCTTCTCGGGCCAGTGCTCAAGCCCGTCGAGTGCGTCGAGCAGCTCGCCGGCGAAATCCGAGATCCGGAAGAACCACTGGGTGAGTTCCTTGCGCTCGACCGCCGCGCCCGAGCGCCAGCCCTTGCCGTCGATCACCTGCTCGTTCGCCAGGACCGTCATGTCGACCGGGTCCCAGTTCACCACCGCGTTCTTGCGATAGACAAGGCCCGCCTCGAGCATGTCGATGAACATCGCCTGCTGCTGGCCGTAATATTCGGGGTCGCAGGTGGCGAATTCGCGCGACCAGTCGATCGACAGGCCGAGCGGCTTCATCTGCCCGCGCATGTCGGCGATATTGCCGTAGGTCCAGTCCTTCGGGTGGCCGCCACGCTCCATCGCCGCGTTCTCGGCCGGCATCCCGAAGGCGTCCCAGCCCATCGGGTGCAGCACGGAATAGCCGCAGCTCATCTTGTAGCGCGCCACGACGTCGCCCATCGTGTAGTTGCGCACATGGCCCATGTGGATGCGCCCCGACGGATAGGGGAACATCTCGAGCACATAGTATTTCGGTCTGGCCGGGTCGCGTTTCGCGGTGAAGACGCCGGCGTCATCCCAGGCGGCTTGCCATTTCTTCTCGGTCTCGGCGGGTGCGTAGCGCGTCATCTCGGCCCCTCAAACGAAGTCTGCGAGGCGCTTGCTACACCGTGGCGGGGCTCAAGGTCCAGAGACGAGCCGGCGGGCGGGGGCAAAATTCCCCGCCCGGCCGGGCTCAGAGCTTCGAATCGGCGATCCGCAGCTGACGGGCGCGGGTGAGAATCGCATCCTCGACCGCGCGCACGGTGTCGGGCGAGACCGCGCCGCCCTTGCTTTCGAGCGACACCTTGAGGCTGCGCGCATCGAGCGCCGGATCGGTGATGTGGATCGTGGCGCGATAGGCGCGGCCACCGCCCGGGGGCGTGCCATAGCCGGTGACGATCAGCCCCGAGAACGGGTCGACGGTCTGGATCGGCAGGAAATCGAGCACCTCGAGCGTGGCGTTCCAGATGTACTTGTTGACCTCGAGCTTCACGTTCGGATCGTCGCTGTTCGAGAACAGATCCCACACGGTCGAGGACTTCTGGCGATATTCCCAGTCGTTGTTGGTGCCGCTCAGGTGGGAGACTTGCGTCGGGTCCGGCATGGGCCCGGTCGTCTCGGTCTGCGCGGCCTTCCGCGAGCCGCCACCGAAGAGATTCCCGCTGGAAATGCCGCCGCAGCCCGCGAGCGTGAGGGTGACACCTGCAATGGTCCCGGCGCGCAGGATGTGTCGGATTTTCATCGGATGCAGTCCCCGTGAGCTTCGAGCTGTTGGCCTTGACCGTCTCTAGCCCAAGCCCCGCGAGGCGACAAGGATTTTCCCGGCAGGACGCGCCCTTGCACGCCTCATCCGGCGGGTTGCCGCTTTCACGTGGGCGTGTGCGGGCCGTGTGCGCGGGGCTGCGCCGAGGGGGCTGTGCGGACTGTGGCAAGAGTGCACCACGCCCCGCGTCAATGCCTCTGCGGCAGTCGTTTTCATTGCAATGAGAGGCGCCGGGAGGGAAAAAGCAGCCATACCCAATTCGGATTTCCCTGAGTTGGGGCTTACCTTAGAGACAATGAGGGAAAACGATGAAAAAGGTTCTCTTCGCGACGACCGCCCTGGTCTTCTCGGCTGGCTTCGCCGCTGCTGAAGTGACTCTGTCGGGCGACGGCCGCATGGGCGTCACCTACAACGGTTCCGACTGGAACTTCTCGAGCCGCGCTCGCGTGACCTTCACGCTCTCGGGGCAGACCGATGGCGGCCTCGAGTTCGGCGGTTCGTTCCGCGCTGACCAGGCTGGCGACTCGATCGCCAACAACGGCGCCGCCTACGGCACCGAGGGCTCGGTCTACATCTCGGGCGCCTTCGGCAAGATCGAAATGGGCGACGTCGTGTCGGCTCCGGAAGCCCTGTTCGGCGACCTGCCGGAAATCGGCTACACCGACCTCGCGACCTCGGTTGCCGGTCTGGACAACGACATTCCGTACCTGACCCTCGACAACAACACCCAGTCGGCTCTGCTGTACACCTACACCGCCGGTGCCTTCTCGGTCGCCGCGTCGCTGTCGGACGGCTTCGTCGACCAGACCTCGGTTGACGCGAACCAGGCTTACGGCGTTGCCGCTGCCTACACCTTCGGCAACTACACCGTTGGCCTCGGCTACGAAGACCTCGAGCTCGCCGCTGGCGGCAAGATGACCCAGGTCGAGCTGGCTGGCGTTGCCACCTTCGGCGACACCTCGGTCAAGGCCTACTACGCTTCGGGCGACGACCTGAACCCGGTCGACAACGCCTACGGCCTCGGCGTTTCGTCGGTCTTCGGCGCGACCACCGTCATGGGCTATGTGCAGAAGGCTGAGTTCGTCGGCGGCACCGACGTGACCTGGTACGGCCTCGGCGCGGCCTACGATCTGGGCGGCGGCGCTTCGGTCGTCGGCGGCATCGCTGATGACGACGTCAAGGGTTCGGACCCGGTTGCCGACCTCGGCGTGAAGTTCAAGTTCTGATCTTTCAGAACCTGATGGGAAAGAGCGGGCCTTGCGCCCGCTCTTTTCTTTTGTGCCATCGCGTGGTTTCTGGGGCGCGATGGAGGATGCCATGGGACTTGACGAAATCACCCGCCGCGTCGCCGCGGCAGAGGCGGCTGCGGGCCGGGCTGCCGGTTCGGTGCAGCTGATCGCGGTGTCGAAGGTGCAGCCGGCCGAACGGGTCGAGGCGGTGCTGCGCGCCGGCCACACGCTTTTCGGCGAGAATTACGTGCAGGAAGCGCAGGGCAAGTGGCCGGCCTGGCGCGCGGCTTTCCCGGGCGTTGCCGTGCACATGATCGGGCCGCTGCAGACCAACAAGGCGAAGATCGCAGTCGAGCTCTTCGATGCGATCCACACCCTCGACCGGCCGTCGCTGGCGACGAAGCTTGCGCATCTGGCGCAGGCGCGCGGCGCGAGCCCCGAGCTTTTCATCCAGGTGAACACCGGCGCCGAGCCGCAGAAGGCTGGCGTGCTGCCCGAGGGCGTCGACGCCTTCGTGGCCGAGGCGCGGGGCATGGATCTGCCGGTCGTCGGGCTGATGTGCATCCCGCCCGAGGGCGAAGACCCGGCGCCGCATTTCGCCGCCCTTGCCGGGATGGCGGCACGCAACGGGCTGGCCGGGCTGTCGATGGGGATGAGTTCCGATTTCGAGGCCGCGATCGCCGCCGGGGCGACGCATGTGCGCGTGGGGTCCGCGATCTTCGGGGCGCGGGACTATGGGCCGCGGGCGGGCTGAGCCTCAGGCCTTGTCGCGGGACGGGCGGGCGTTCCGGGGCGCTGCCCCGGACCCCGAGGTATTTTTGCCAAGATGAAAGCAGGCGAGATCGGGAAACACGATCCCGGTCCCCGGGGGCAGGATGCGCGCGAGGCGGATCAGGTCGGCCCGGCGCAGGGCGAGGCGCCCCGCTGTCGGAACGCCCGCGCGGCGGCGCTGGTGAATGAAGATCGCCGAGCCGCGGCCGGGTTCTGCCTGCGGATAGGTCCAGTCGGTGACCCGCAAGATGTCATCCATCGGATCGGGGCAGGCGAGGCGCCCGCGGCTGGCCGCGAAGGGGGCGCGCCGTCACCCTCGCGTTTCACGCGGCAGCCCGCCGCGGCCGATCTCGACCGGCAGGCGGCGCTCGCCCACAAGCCGCCTGCGCGGTGTCAGGCGCCCCGGCGCGCTCACAGGATATGGCCCGACTTCGCCGCCTTTGTCGCCAGATAGGCGGCGTTGTGGCGGCTGAGGCCCACCTTCAGCGGCACGCGTTCCACCACCTCGATGCCATTCGCCTCGAGCATCCGCACCTTGGCGGGGTTGTTGGTCAGCAGCCGCACCTTCGAGAAGCCGAGCTTCTTCAGCAGCGCCGCGCCGATGCGGAAGTCGCGCTCGTCATCCTCGAAGCCGAGGCGGTGGTTCGCCTCGACGGTGTCGAAGCCCTGGTCCTGCAGGTCATAGGCGCGCATCTTGTTGGCAAGGCCGATGCCGCGGCCTTCCTGGTTGAGGTAGAGCAGGATTCCCGCCCCCTCGTGCCCCATCTGCGTCAGCGCGGCATCAAGCTGCGGCCCGCAGTCGCATTTCAGCGAGCCGAGCACGTCGCCGGTGAAGCAGGCCGAATGCAGCCGGGCCAGCACCGGCTGGGAGCGGTCGGGCGAGCCGATCTCGACGGCGTAATGCTCCTCGCCGCCATCGTCGGGGCGGAAGATATGGAGCCGCCCCTTTTCGGCCGCGCGCATCGGCACGCGGGCGGCCGAGACCGGGGCAAGCACCGCGGCGGCCGAGATCTCGCGCAGCACCTCGGCAGCGTCGAGCGTGGTCAACCCCTCGGGCGCCGGATCGGGAAGCGGGGCAAGCAGCGCCGCGGGCAGCAGCTGCGACGTCTTGGCCAAGGCGATCGCGGCGCGGGCAAGGGTGGCGTCGCCCTCGCGGCGGCTTGTCAGCGGCCCTTTCATCGGTATGCGCAGGTCGTCGGCCGGATCGGCGATCGCCCGCAGCCAGGCAAGATCGGCGTCCGCGGGCACCACGATCCGGGCGAGGTCATTGTCATAGACGCGGGCCTTCAGCGTCTCGGCGCGCCAGGAGGTGATGGCGAGGGTGAGCGGGCCGAGCGTGGCAAGCGCCGCCAGCCGCTCGGGGCTCAGCGTCTCGATCGCCACGGCAAGCTGCCCCGACAGCACCACGGGCAACCCCATGCGCAGGTCGGCGCGGGCACGGTTCAGGCGTTCGGCGGCAGTCGGGCCAAGGGAGAAGGGCGTCATCATGGCCCAAGAGATAGCGATGCCTGAAACAAATTGAAACATGGCGCGGTGCTGCGACACGAGCGCGTGAGAAAGATTTCACGCCCCTTGCCGTTCGCGTGATCGGGCATCAGCTTTGCACCGAACGCAGGACACCGACAGAAACGGAGGCCCGAACAAGATGGCTGGACTGAAAAAGATCCTTCTGGTGGACGACGATACCGATCTGCGCGAGGCGCTGGCCGAGCAGCTGGTCGCCACCGAGGATTTCGAGGTGTACGAGGCGGGCTCGGGCGCCGAGGCGGTGGAGAAGGCGAAGGAAGCGCTCTATGACCTTGTGGTGCTGGATGTCGGCCTGCCCGACACCGACGGGCGCGAGCTGTGCAAGAAGCTGCGCAAGCAGGGGGTGAAATGCCCGATCGTGATGCTGACCGGGCATGACACCGACGCCGACACCATCCTTGGCCTCGACAGCGGCGCGAATGACTACGTGACGAAGCCGTTCAAGTTCCCGGTGCTTCTGGCGCGTCTGCGCGCGCAGCTGCGCACGCATGAACAGTCGGAAGACGCGGTGTTCCAGCTTGGCCCGTATACCTTCAAGCCAGCGATGAAGATGCTGGTCGATGCCAAGGATCGCAAGATCCGGCTGACCGAGAAGGAAACCAACATCCTCAAGTTCCTCTACCGCGCCACCGATGGCGTGGTGCCGCGCGATGTGCTGCTGCACGAGGTCTGGGGCTATAACGCCGGGGTCACCACCCACACGCTCGAAACCCACATCTACCGGCTGCGGCAGAAGATCGAGCCCGATCCGCAGAATGCGCGGCTTCTGGTGACGGAATCGGGTGGCTACCGGCTGGTGGCGTAAGCGATGAGGGCGGGGGTTTCACACCCCCGCACCCCCGTGAGGTATTTGAGGCAAGATGAAAGAGACATGGTTTTTCATCTTGCCTCAAATACCTCGGGGTGAATTCGCCGCAGGCGAAGAGGGGCAGCGCCCCTCGATCCGCGTTCAGACGGAGGGGTCGATGCCTTCCTCGGCTTCCTCGAGGCTGATATCGAGCGCGTTCAGGCCGTCTTCGAGGTAATCGGCCAGCATCGGCACGCCGAGCAGGTAATCCTCGGTCGGAGCGCTCGCCTCGGCCTTGGCGGTCTCCCAGGCCTCGTCGAATTCGCTCGCGTCAAAGGTCTCGCGGCCGATCCACATGATCGCGGTCAGCGCCGCCTGCTCGTCCTCGTTCAGCGACGCGATGAAGGCGCGCAGCTCGCGGCCCTGGCCCGAGCCGGGAATGTCGGCGTCGAACTTGCGGGCGCGGATGATGACATGGGCGACTTTGGACGGGCTGATCGGCAGCTGCATGGAGACCTCCTGTGGTCTTGCAGTGTCGCCCCAGACGGCGGCGGGCGCAAGGCGCATCTGTCAGGGCAGCAGCCCCGGGGGGCGCGTCACATCAGCGCCGGGGGCAAGCTCCTCGAAGTCGAAATTGTCGAGCCGATGCGCGCGTTTTCCGGCCTTGTCGGCGGAGATCCGGATCTCCTCGATGTCCTTCGCGGCCTGCGAGAAATGCCGGTCGAGGTTGCCCACGCGCTGGCCGAGCCGGTCGATATCGGCGTAAAGCGCGGCCAGCTCCTGGCGGATCGCGCCGGCCTGCTCGCGCATCCGCGCGTCCTTCAGCACCGCGCGCATGGTGTGCAGCGTCGCCATGCAGGTGGTCGGAGAGACGATCCAGACCTTCGCCGCAAAGCCCTCGCGCACCAGTTCCGGGAAATTCGCGTGCAGCTCGGCATAGACCGCCTCGGAGGGGAGGAACATCAGCGCACTGTCGGCGGTCTCGCCCTGCACGATGTAGCGCTCCGCGATCGCGCGGATATGGGCGCGCACGGCGATGCGCATCATCCGCTGTGCCTCGATCAGGGCGCTTTGGCTTTTCGCGCGGCGCAGCGCCTCGTAGGCCTCGAGCGGGAACTTGCTGTCGATCACGATCGGGCCGGGCGGGTTCGGCATGTGGATGAGGCAATCCGCCCGCCGCCCGTTCGAGAGTGTCGCCTGCATCGTGTAGCTGTCGGCGGGCAGCGCCTTCAGCACGATGTCATGCAGCTGGATCTCGCCGAAGGCGCCGCGGGTCTGCTTGTTCGACAGGATGTCCTGCAGGCCCAGCACGTCGCCCGACAGCTTCTCGATATTCGCCTGCGCCTTGTCGATCGCGACAAGGCGTTGCTGCAGGTCGCCGAGCGAGCGCGCGGTGCGGGTGGCGGTGCCGTGCAGGCTTTCGGTCATCGCCCGGTTCACCTCGGCCAGCCGTGCCTCCATCAGCTGCAGCACCCGCGCCTGGCTTGCCGCCTGCGCCTCGGAGACGTGGTGGAGCCCGCCGGCAAGCTGGTGCTGCCCGTCCGAGAGCGCCTGCACCCGGCCGCCAAGCGCGGTGAGCTGCGCCACCAGCGGATCGAGCGCGCGGGCCGAGCGGCCGGCGGCGCGCAGCACCAAGAGCAGCAGCACGACGACCAGCGCCGCGCCGCCGAGCCCGGCGAGGACCAGCGGATCATTCAGGGCGGGGAGCGTCGTCATGTCCGTCCGAACAGCCGTTCGATGTCGCTCAGCTTCAGCTCGACATAGGTCGGTCGGCCGTGGTTGCATTGGCCCGACAGCGGCGTCGCCTCCATCTCGCGCAGCAGCGCGTTCATCTCGTCCACCCGCATCCGCCGGCCCGAGCGGATCGAGCCGTGGCAGGCCATGCGCGACAGCACCGCGTCGATCTTCGCCAGCACCAGCTCGCTGTCGCCAAGGTCCGAGAGTTCGTCGAGCACGTCGCGCAGCAGTGCCTCGGCGTTGATCTCGCCCAGAATCGCCGGGGTCTCGCGCACCGCGATCGCCGAGCCGCCGAAGGGCTCGATCGTCAGGCCAAGGCGGGTGAGATCGTCGGCGGCTTCCAGAAGCCGCGCCGCGTCGGCGGGCGAAAGCTCGACGATCTCGGGGATCAGCAGCGCCTGCGCGGCGACGCCCTTCTCGGCCATCTGCCGTTTCAACCGCTCGTAGACCAGCCGTTCATGCGCGGCGTGCTGATCGACGATGACGATGCCGCGCTCGGTCTGGGCGATGATGTAATTCTCGTGCACCTGGGCGCGGGCGGCGCCGAGGGGGGCGTGGGTCAGCGCCTCGTCCTGCGCGGGCGGCACCTCGGCGCGCGCGCTTGGCGCGTCGTAGAGGACGGGCTCGGGCGGCCAGGCGGGGGCAGCGAAGGGGGCCGGGGCCTCGGCAAGGCCGGGCTCGGGCGCGGGCATCAGCGGCATCTGCGCGGCATAACTCGTGCGCATCGCGCCAAGGCTCGGCCGGTCCATCTGATAGACCCGCGGCGGCATCTGCGCGGGTTCGGGCCGCATCGCGCCGAGCGTCGCGGTGGCGACGGTCGAGGAGGCGCGGTGCCCGGCCTCGGCCAGGGCGTGGCGGATCGCGGTGACGATTAGCCCGCGCGGGATGCCAGATTCGCGGAAACGGACCTCGGCCTTCGCCGGATGCACGTTGACGTCGACGCGCTCGGGATCGCAGCCGAGGAACAGCACCGCCGCCGGGTGGCGGTCGCGGCTGAGCACGTCCATGTAGGCCGCCCGCAGCGCGCCCAGAAGCATCTTGTCGCGCACCGGGCGGCCGTTCACGAACAGGAACTGCTCGACCGCGGCGCCGCGCGAATAGGTGGGCAGGGCCGCATAGCCGGTCAGGCGGATGCCCTCGCGTTCGGCATCGAGCGGCAGGGCATTGTCGCTGAAGGCGCGGCCGAGCACGCGGCCAAGCCGGCCGGCGAGCGCGCCGAAGAGCTCGCCCTGTTCGGCATCGGCGCGGAAGATCTCGCGCCCCTCGCCGCCGCCCGAGACGTCGCGCAGGGTGAAGCTGACATAGGGTTCGGCCATCGCCAGCCGCTTCACCGCATCGGCGATGGCGCCGGCCTCGGCGCGGTCGGTGCGCATGAACTTGAGCCGCGCCGGGGTGGCGAAGAACAGATCGCGCAGCTCGACCACCGTGCCGCGGTTCAGCGCCGCGGGCCTGACCGCGCCGATCTGCCCGCCCGCGACGGTGATCGCCGCCGCCTCGAACCCCTCGGCGCGCGAGGTGATGGTCAGCCGGCCGACGGCGCCGAGCGAGGGCAGCGCCTCGCCGCGGAAGCCGAAGGTGTGGATGTTCAGAAGGTCCGAGCCGTCGATCTTCGAGGTGGCATGCCGGCTCATCGCCAGCGGCAGATCCTCGGCGGTCATGCCGCAGCCGTCGTCGGTGATCCGGATCAGCGTCTTGCCGCCGTCGGCATAGGCGATGTCGACGCGCCGCGCCCCGGCGTCGAGCGCGTTCTCGACCAGCTCCTTCACCGCCGAGGCAGGGCGTTCGACCACCTCGCCGGCCGCGATCCGGTTCGCCGCGGCGTCGTCAAGCTGCCGGATGACCGGGCGTTCGAGGCTGATCTGGGGGGGCTGTGCGTTCATTCCACAAGGGATAGCACAGCCCCGGGGCGAGCCCAATTGATTCGGGCGCGTCCCGGGGCCGGGCTCAGTTCAGGCCGACGGGCTTGCCCACCACCACGAAGCGCAGCGCATCGGCATCGAGCAGCCGCTTCGCCACGCGGGCGATGTCGTCCTTCGTCACCGCGTTCACCTTGTCGTTGCGGGTCGCGATGTAGTCGATCGGCATGTGGCCGAGCTGCATGCCGGCGAGGATGTCGGCGATGTTCGCATTGCCGTCGAAGCGCAGCGGATAGGCGCCGGTCAGGTAGGTCTTGGCGTCCTCGAGTTCCTTGTCGCTGACCGTGCCGGTCGCGGCTTTCGCCCATTCCTGCTTCACCAGCGTCACCGCCTCGGCCACCTTGTCATTGGCCGAGGCGAAGCCGCCCTGCCAGGTCTCGGACAGGTCCTTCGGCACCAGATAGGTGTAGATGCCATAGGTCAGTCCGCGCTTCTCGCGCACCTCGTCCATCAGCCGCGAGGAGAAGCCGCCGGCGCCGAGGATCTGGTTCAGCACATAGGCCGGGAAGAAGTCGGGGTCGTCCATCGCCAGCCCCTTCTGGCCGAACATCACCACCGATTGCGGGCTGTCCCAGTCGACGGTGGTGATGCCGCCGGTCAGCTTCAGCTCGGCCTTGGGCGGCATCGGCGCGCCGGTCGCAGGCAGATCGCCGAGCAGCCGGTCAAGCATCTGGCCAAGCGCCTCGGGGGTGATGTCGCCGACCGCCGAGACGACCAGCCGGTCCTTCGCCATCACCCGCGCCTTGGCGTCGAACAGATCCTCGCGGGTCAGCGCCTTGACGCTGTCTTCCGTGCCGTTGAGCGAGCTGCCATAGGGGTGATCGCCCCAGGCGAGCTTGCGGAAGGTCTTGCCGGCGATGGCGTTCGGGTCCTTCGCGTCCGAGGCGAGGATCGAGAGCACCTGGCCGCGCACCCGGTCGACCGAGGCCTGATCGAAATGCGGATCGGTCAGCGCGCCGCGCAAGAGTTCCACCGCCTTGTCGCGGTTCTCGCTCAGCATCCGGGCCGAGACCGACAGCGTGTCGTCGTCGACGTCGAAGCCGAATTTCGCCGCCAGCGCCTCCTGCGCGGCGGCAAAGCCCTGGCTGTCGAGATCGGCCGAGCCTTCCTCGAGCGTCGCGGTCATCAGGTTGATCGCGCCGCGCTTGCCCTCGGCATCGAGCGAGGCACCGCCGCGAAAGCGGATCTCGAGCGCGGTGAAGGGGATGTCATGCGCCTCGACCAGCCAGGCCTTGATGCCGCCGGGCGAGGTCACTTCCTCGATGTCGAGTGCCTGCGCCGGCACCGAGAAGAGAAGCGCCGCAAGGGTCAGCGCGGCAAGGCGCAGCGGGGTAGACAGAACCACGCGGATCATTGCGTCACCTCCTGGGTGGCGGGCAGCGAGACGGGGGCATCGGGGGCGGGGGGCGGCGCGTCCTTCGGCCGCTCGACATAGCCCGTCACCGAATCGGCGGGGGTCAGCACCTCGCGCGCGGCGGCCATCACGTCATCGGCAGTGACCGACATCAGCACGTCGGGCCAGCTTTGCACGTCCTCGACCGAAAAGCCCGAGGCCAGCGCCTCGCCATATTGCTGGGCGAGGCCCTGCGCATCGTCCTGCTGATAGATCTGCGCGGCGCGGATCTGGGTGCGGATGCGCTCGAACTGCGCCGGGTCGATGCCTTCCTTCAGGAACTCGTTCAGCGCCGCGTCAAGCGCCGCCTCGGCCTCGGGCAGGGCGACGTCCTGCGCCGGCATCAGCGCGATCGAGAAGGTGGTCTTGTCGATCGACATGCCGTCGTAGAAGGCCGAGGCATAGATCGCATCGCCCTTGTCGAAGACCAGCTTGCGCGACAGCACCGAGGTCTGCGGATTGCCGCCGAGGATCTCGGCCAGCATCGTCAGCGCCGCGGCCTTCTTCTGGTCGCCCGGGTTGCGCTCGGTCGCGAGATAGGAGCGGCTCAGATAGGGCTGTGCCACGCGGTCGTCGGTGAAGGTCAGCCGGCGCGCGGCAAGCTGCGGCGGCTCCTGCGGGCGGACACGCGGCGGGATGTCGTCAGAGGGCGCAAGGGGGCCGTAATATTCGGTGGCGAGGGTCTTCACCTCGTCCGGCGTGACATCGCCCGCCACCACCAGCACGGCGTTGTTCGGCGCATAGAAGCGGCGATACCAGGCCAGCGCGTCGTCGCGGGTCAGCTGCTCCATCTCCTGGCGCCAGCCGATCACCGGCGTGCCATAGGGGCTGTTGAGGAATTGCGCGGCGCGCGACTGCTCGCCGAAGAGCGCGCCCGGATCGCTGTCGGTGCGCTGCGCGCGCTCGGCCAGAATCACGTCCCGCTCGGTCTGCCAGTCGTCGGGCGAGATCTTCAGATGCCGCATCCGGTCGGCTTCCATCTTCATCACCAGCGGCAGACGGTCGGCGGCGATGCGCTGGAAATAGGCGGTGTAGTCATAGGAGGTGAAGGCGTTGTCCGAGCCGCCATTCGCCGCCACGGTCTTCGACAGCTCCCCCGCCGCCATCGTGTCGGTGCCCTTGAACATCAGGTGTTCGAGGTAATGCGCGATGCCCGAGCGGCCGCGCTGCTCGTCGGCGGAGCCTGCCTTGTACCAGACCATCTGCACCACAACCGGGGCGCGGTGATCCTCGATCACCACGGCCTCGAGGCCATTGGGCAGGGTGAAATGGCTGACAGGGGCGGCCTCGGCCGCAAGGGCGGAGGCCTGGAAGACGGCGAAGGCCGCGAAAGCGGTGGCAAGCGATGCGCGCATGGGCTCCTCGTTGATGACGGGCGAACTTTACGTCGCCCGTCGCACGAGGCAACCGCCGATGCGCCGAAAAACGCGGAGTTGAACGGGTGTTACGGCAGCGCCTGCTGTGCCACGCCCGAGGGCGGGGCGGCCGGCGTGGTCAGGCCGAGCCGGCGCCAGCGTTCGAGTTCCGCCTCCTGGTTCAGCGCCATCGGCCGGTAGGCCTTGTAATAGACGTTGACGCTGAGCATCCGCTCGAGCAGGCGGCCGTCGTTCTTCTTGCGGTATTCGTAATCGGCCGCGGCCAGCTCCTGGCGGATGCCGGCATCGGTGCCGTAACGGCCCGCCCGCGCGACCAGCGCGCCATCGCCCGCAGGCACGCCCTTGCCGGCGACCGGCGGCTTGCCGCCAAGCGCGGTGACCGCGTCGGCCACGGGGGTCGGATCGGTGATGTTGCTGCCGCCCGGCGTCGGTGCCGGCAGCTCGGTCAGGCTCTCGGGCATCTGCAGCGGCTTCGTCGGCAGGATGCCGAATTCGTCCGGGCCGTTGGTGGTCGAACGCAGGTGCATCAGCTCCGGCGTGCGGTTCGAGGAACAGCCGGCCGCCAGCAGGGCAATCGCGAGTGCGATCCCGATCTTGCCGAAAGACCCGTGCATGAAGCTCTCCCTCACCGTTTCGATCCCGTCTTAGCCTATCGCCTTGCGTCCGTCACGCCCTGATCGGCGTCAGCGGCGGCGTTTCGCCCCCGTCTCGCCCGACAGGAAGACAAGCCCCACCGCGCCGACGAAGATCGCGATATCGGCGACGTTGAAGGAGAAGGGGTTGCGCCAGAAGGGCAGCGACATGTTCAGGAAATCGGCCACCGCGCCATAGAGGAGCCGGTCGATCACATTGCCGAGCGCGCCGCCGATCAGCAGCCCCGCCGACACCCGCAGCCCGCGCCCCGCCGCGCCGTCACGCGCGATCCAGCGCCAGACCCAGACGACGATGACAAGCGCCAGCGCGATCAGCCCCCAGCGGGTGAGCGCATCCTCGCCCGCAAAGAGGCCGAAGTTCACGCCCTGGTTCCAGGCCATGCGGAAGTTGAGCCAGGGCGGCAACACCTCGATCGCCCCCACCCGGTCGAGCCCCATCAGGTGCACGACCACGTATTTCGAGATCTGGTCGACGATCAGCACCGCCGCCGCAATCCAGGCTGTCAGCCGCATCCGCGCTCCTGTCTCCGCTGTCGGAAAGGCCCGCGCCGCAGGGCACGGGCCGGGGTCGTGTCAGTGGCGGAAGTGCCGCATGCCGGTGAACACCATGGCCAGGCCACGTTCGTTCGCCGCATCGATCACTTCCTGGTCGCGCATCGAGCCGCCGGGCTGGATCACGCAGGTGGCGCCCGCCTCGACCGCCTCGAGCAGGCCGTCGGCGAAGGGGAAGAAGGCGTCCGAGGCGACGGCCGCGCCCTTGGCCGGGCTTTCGGCAAGGCCCACGGCCTTCGCCATCCGCTCGGCCTTCTTCGCGGCGATCATCGCGCTGTCGACGCGGCTCATCTGGCCGGCGCCGACGCCGACGGTCTGGCCCGCCTTGGCATAGACGATGGCGTTCGACTTGACGTGCTTGGCGACCTTCCAGGCAAAGAGCAGATCCTTCAGCTCTTCCTCGGACGGGGCGCGCTCGGTCACCACCTTGAGGTCATCGAGGGTGATGTCGCCGTTGTCCTTGCCCTGCACGAGGAAGCCGCCCGCCACCTGGCGATAGGTGGTGATCTCGGCCTTCGGGTCGGGCAGCGCGCCGGTCACCAGCAGCCGCACGTTCTTCTTCTTCGCCACGACCGCCTTCGCCGCCTCGTCGACGGCGGGGGCGATGATGACCTCCGAGAAGACCTCGGTGATCGCCTCGGCGGTTTCCGCGTCGAGCGTCTGGTTCAGCGCGATGATGCCGCCGAAGGCCGAGGTGCGGTCGCAGTCGAAGGCGCGCTTGTATGCGTCGAGCAGGCTGGTGCCGGTGGCGACGCCACAGGGGTTGGCATGCTTGATGATCGCGCAGGCCGGGGTCTCGGTGCCGAATTCGGCAACGAGTTCGAAGGCCGCGTCGGTGTCGTTGATGTTGTTGTAGGACAGTTCCTTGCCCTGCAGCTGCTGCGCCGTGGCAACGCCCGGACGGTTCGTGCCGTCGAGGTAGAAGGCTGCCTTCTGGTGCGGGTTTTCGCCATAGCGCAGGGTCTGGGCGAGGGTGCCGGCAAAGGCGCGCCGGCGCGGCGTGTCCTCGTGGATCGCGCCGGCCATCCAGGTGCTGACCGCCGCGTCATAGGCCGCGGTGCGGGCATAGGCGATCTGCGCGAGGTTCTGGCGGAACTCGTAGCTGGTGGCGCCGTCCTGCGCGTCCAGTTCCTTCAGCACCGCCGCGTAATCCTGCACGTCGACCACGGTGGCGACGAAGGCGTGGTTCTTCGAGGCGGCGCGGATCATCGCCGGCCCGCCGATGTCGATGTTCTCGATGCAGGTCTCGTAATCGGCGCCCTTGGCGACGGTTTCCTCGAACGGGTAGAGGTTGACGACGAGCAGGTCGATCGCCTCGATGTCATGGGCGGCCATCGCGGCGAGGTGTTCCTCGTTGTCGCGCAGCGCAAGCAGGCCGCCATGCACCTTCGGGTGCAGCGTCTTCACCCGGCCGTCCATCATCTCGGGGAAGCCCGTCACCTCGGCCACGTCGCGCACGCTCAGCCCGGCCTCGCGCAGCGCCTTGGCGGTGCCGCCGGTCGACAGCAGCTCGACGCCACGGGCGGCAAGCGCGCGGGCAAAGTCGATCAGCCCGGTCTTGTCGGAGACGGAGATCAGGGCGCGGGTGAGGGGGACGTTTCTGGTCACGGCTGGCAGTCCTTATGCTCAGAGGTCGATTGGCGCATCGGCAATGGTGTCGCGGATGGCGGCGGGGGTATCCTGTGCCTTGGCCAAGGTCCAGCCGATTTGGACGGCATGGTCATAGAGGCGGCCGGAAAGCACGATCTGACGGGTGGCGCGCGGCCGCAGCCGGCCCTTTTCCAGGTAGACCGAGGGGGCGAGGCTGAGATCGACCGGGGCGTCGAAGCGGAACACCCAGATCTCGCCCGATTTCAGCGCCATCGAGACCGCCCATCCGCCCATGTCGAGCGCGGCGTCGACATCGGGGTGCAGATGGAAGCGGACCTGGAAGGGGATGCCGCGCATCCCCTCGCGCTCGAACACGGTGTCGAAGCGCTTGCGGTCGGCGGTGATCATCGCGCCGAGCGTGTCCTCGCCGCGCAGGGTGCGGCCGTCGGGGCTCAGCTCGAGCTCGCGCACATGGGTCAGCCCGTGCGTCGGCACATAGCCGTCATGGCCGAAGAGCGCGTGGCGCGCCGGGTCGCTTTCGGGCCGCATCCAGACCTCGCGCGGGGTCTCGTCGAGCCAGGTGCGGGTGGTGGTGCCGAAGCGGCGTTCGGGGCCGAGCCGCGACGAGGAATAGCCCTCGATCGCCAGCGTCGAATGGCTGTCGGTGGCGCGTCCCGCGCGCGCCCATTCCGGCCCGAACAGCCGGCCCGAGCCGCAGTTGACGATCAGCGGCCGGCGCCCCGAGGTCAGCTCGAAGGCCAGCGTCGAGGCATGGGCATTGGCCGAGGCCTCGCCCTGCGGCGGGGCGGCGGCATCGAGGATGAGCGTGGTGCGCCCGGCGTGGAGCCGCGCAAAGCCCATGGCCAGGCCCGGCCGCGCCGGCGCCCGCGCGCCCGAGGCGCCAAGCGCGGTATCAAGCCGCCCCTCGGCCCCGCGGCCGCCGCCATGGAAGCGGGCAAGCCCGCCATCGGCATGGCGCAGCGCGCGCAGGGTGGGGGCGATGCGGGCGATGGCATCGCGATGGGCCTGCGCCGGGGTGCGGCCGGCGGCGGTCAGCGCATCGGCGGCCCAGATCAGCAGGGTGAAGACCTCGAGCAGCTCCTCGGGGTTGCGGGTGGCGATGCCGCCCGTGGCGTCGATCTGGCTGGCGCAGTCGCGCGCCAGCGCCTCTTCGGCGGGGCCGGCAAGGCGGTCCATCCCGCTCAGCGCGAGCCCGGCATAGATCAGCCCGGTCAGCGCCTCGAAACGCGGCAGGCCGGGTGCGGCCGAGTGCCAGCGCCGCGCGAGGAACAGCGTCTGCTGCGAGAGCGCGCGGAAGAAGAGCTCCGAGGCGGCGCGGTCGCGGCCGTTCAGGATCAGGAGCGCGTGGTTGATCATCCGGATCAGCCGCCGCCCGGTCAGCTCGGGCGTCCAGCCCGGGCCCTTGCCCGCGCCATAGCGCGCGATCCAGTCGAAGACCCAGTCCTGCGCCCGCTCGCGCGCGGCGCGGTCGCCGACAGCGGCAAGGTCGTCGAGCCAGGTGCAGCCCTGCAGCTCTTCCTCGAAGGAGGGATCCGGCATCGGCAGATCCCAGATCTTCAGCCCCGGCCCCTCGATCAGGTAGCCCGCGAACAGGAAGTTGCCGGCAATCAGCTGCCGTCCGCGGGCGAAGGAGCCGATGGTGCGCGGTTCGGGGTGGCTGGCAAAGCCGGTCGCCGGGCGGGCGCGGGTGGCGCGCAGCACGGCCAGCCGGTCGAGCGTGCCTGCCCACCGTCCGCGCATCCCGTTGCTGCCCGTGCCCTGTTTCGTGCCCGTCATGGTTGTCGCGGACTCAGCCCGTCTCTGCCTGTCGAAGTCGCGCGCACCATAGTGCGGGGGGCGGCGGCTGTCATCGGCGTTTTCCGGGGCTCAGGCGGGCCGGCGCAGGCGGGCGATGAAGAAGCCGTCCATGCCGCCACGCTCGGGCCAGAAGTCGGGCCGCAGCCGCAGCGCGCCGCTGTCCGTGTGCCAGGCGGGCTCGATGCCGGGCAGGTCGGGCGCCTCGACGCTGAGCTCGGGGTGACGCTCCCACAGGCCGGCAAGCTGCGCCTCGCCCTCTTCGGGCAGCAGCGAGCAGGTGCAGAAGACCAGCACCCCGCCCGGCGCGACGAGCTCGAGCGCGCGCTCGATCAGCGCGGTCTGCAGCGCGAAAAGCGGCTTGATCCCGGCCGCATCCTTGACGAAGGGCAGGTCGGGGTGGCGCCGGATCGTGCCGGTGGCCGAGCAGGGGGCATCCAGAAGCACGGCGTCGAAGGGCGCCGGGGGCTGCCATTCGAGCGCGTCGGCGGTGACGGTCTCGGCCTTCAGGCCGCAGCGGGCGAGGTTCTCGCGCACCCGTTCCATCCGCGCGGGCGAGATGTCGAGCGCGGTGACCTCGGCCCCCATGGCGGCGAGTTGCAGTGTCTTGCCGCCGGGCGCGGCGCAGAGGTCCAGCACCCGCGTGCCGGGGGCGGGGGCCAGCACCTTCGCCGCCATCGCCGCCGCCGCGTCCTGCACCCACCAGGCGCCCTCGGCATAGCCCGGAAGCTCCGAGATCTGCATGCCGGGGGCAAGCCGCAGCGAGCCGGTGGGCAGCAGCGTCGCACCGAGCCGCCCGGCCCAGCCCTCGGCATCCGCCTTGACGCTCAGATCGACCGGCGCGCCGGCAAGATGCGCGGCCTCCATGTGCTGCACCGCAACCTTGCCCCAGGCCGACATCAGCCGGCCGCGCAGCCAGCCCGGCAGGGCGGGCTCGGGCAGGCGCGCCCAGCGGTCGGTCTCGGCCGCGACCTTGCGCAGCACGGCATTGACGAGACCGGCATAGCCCTCGGTCCGCCGGCCGCCGGCATGGGTCAGCTCGACCGCGGCGCTGACCACGCCATGCGCCTCGCCACCGGTGCAGAGCTCGACCGTGGCAAGCCGCAGCAGTGCGCGCAGATCGGCGGGGGGCGCCTTGCGCAGATGCGGCTTCAGCATTGCATCGGCGCGCGGCAGGGCGCGCAGCGTGGCGATGGCAAGCCGCTGCGCCCGGGCGCGGTCGGGCGGCGCAAGGCCCTCGAGCACGCTCGCCTGTTCGGCAAGTGTCTCGTGCGCCTCGGTCACCCCGGCGATCAGTGCCGCGGCCGCGCGGCGCGCAAGGTCGATGCCGGCCATGGCTGCCCTCCTGAGCTTTCTTGTTCCGTGTCGAGGGGCGGCCTATAACAAGCGCCGTGCCCTGACAAGGAAACGGAGGTCGCGATGAGCGAAGAGCCGAAGAAGGAACTGCCCGCCGCCGCGCTGCGCGCGCTGGCCGAGGCGGAGGAACGGCGCAAGGCCGACAAGGGGCTGGGCCTGCCGCCCGAGCTGGGTGGCCGCGAGGGGCCCGAACCGGTGCGCTATGGCGATTGGGAGAAGAAGGGGCTCGCCATCGACTTCTGAGCCGATGGCGGCGGCGTCGGTGGGGCGCTGCCCCGCCGAGGCAAGGCCTCGGCCCCCCGAGGTATTTTCGGCCAGGATGAACGGCGCGGGCGGCTTACAGCCCGAGCACGTCCATCATGTCATACTGGCCGGGCTTGCGGTCCAGCCCCCAGAGCGCGGCCTTGAGCGCGCCACGGGCGAAGATCGCGCGGTCGGTGGCGATATGGCGCAGCACGATCCGCTCGCCCGCCGTCGCGAAGATCACGTCATGCTCGCCGACGATGTCGCCGCCGCGGATCGAGGAGAAGCCGATCGCGCCCGGCTTGCGCGCGCCGGTGATGCCGTCGCGACCCGATTCGCGGTTGTCCTCGAGCGAGATGCCGCGGCCCGCGGCCGCCGCCTCGCCCAGCATCAGCGCCGTGCCCGAGGGCGCGTCGACCTTGCGGTTGTGATGCGCCTCGACGATCTCGACGTCCCACTCGGCATCGAGCGCCTCGGCCACCTTGCGGGTCAGCACGGTGAGCAGGTTGACGCCGAGGCTCATGTTGCCGGCGCGGATCTGTGCGCAATGGCGCGCGGCCGGGGCGAGCGCCTCGATCTGTTCCTTCTCGAAGCCGGTGGTGCCGATCACATGCACGCAGCGCGCCTGCGCGGCGATCTTCGCGAAGGCGAGGGTGGCGGCGGGGGTGGTGAAGTCGATCACCGCCTTGGCGCCGGCAAAGGCGGTCAGCGGGTCGTCGGTGACGGTGACCCCCATCGGCGCGGTGCCGAAACAGGTGCCGAGATCGCGGCCGATCCAGTCGTGACCGCTGCGCACGACCGCGCCGGCGAGGCGGGCCTTGCCCGAGGCGGTGATGACCTCGGCCAGCATCCGGCCCATCCGGCCCGAGACCCCGGTGACGACGATACCCGGCAGATCGCTCATGAAACCCTCCTGTTTTGCCGCGTTCTAGCCCGTTGCGGCGGGCTTGGCAAAGGCTCGAGACACTCCTTGTTGCGGGGGCGCGCACAAGGCACTATGTGCGGGTCATGGCAAAGAACCGTTTTTCCTCGGGCGATGGCCCTTCGCAACGTCAGCTCCGCGTCGGCGAGCTGATCCGGCGCACCCTGTCGGACGTGCTGATCCGTGGCGAGGTGCACGATCCCGACCTCAACCGGATCTCGATCACCGTGGGCGAGGTGCGTCCCTCGGCCGACCTGAAGGTGGCGACGGTCTATGTCGCGCCGCTGGGCGGCACGCTCGGCGGCGAGACCGCCGAGGCGATGCTCGCGGCACTGCGCCGCCACACCGGCGAGTTGCGCCACCATGTCGCCAAGGCGATGACGCTGAAATACGCGCCCGACCTGCGCTTCCGGCTGGACGAGACCTTCGACCGGCTGGACGAGACGCGGCGGATGTTCTCGGACGAGACGGTGCAGCGCGACATTGCGCAGCGCGACGACGATGAAGACGAAGACGATCTGGGCTAGCCTGTTCGCCGCGCTGGCGCTCATTGTGCCGCGCGTCGCGCTGGCCGCGGATCCGTGCCGGACGCAGGAGTTCGAGGGCATCCCCTTCTCGGTCTGCGAAGCGCGGGCGGGCGATGACATCCGGCTGTGGCTGAAGGACGGAACCGGCGCGCTGATCGGCACGCCCGAGCGGTTGCGGGCGCAGCTCGCCCCAAGCGAGCGGCTGGTCTTCGCGATGAACGCCGGCATGTATGCGCCCGACCGGCATCCGGTGGGGCTGTACATCGAGAACGGCGTCGAGGCACGGCCGATCGTCACCGCCGAGGGGCCGGGGAATTTCGGCCTGCTGCCGAATGGCGTCTTCTGCATCGGCGAGCGGCTGCGGGTGATCGAGAGCCGCGCCTTTGCCGCGGCGCCGCCGGCGTGCCGCTTTGCCACCCAGTCGGGGCCGATGCTGGTGATCGACGGGGCGCTGCATCCGCGCTTCCTGCCCGACAGCGACAGCACCAATATCCGCAACGGCGTCGGGGTCTCGGCCGAGGGCGACCGGGCCTGGTTCGTGATCTCGGACCGCCCCGTCACCTTCCACCGCTTCGCCCGCTTCTTCCGCGACGTGCTGGGCGCGCGCGATGCGCTTTATCTCGACGGCTCGATCTCGCGGCTGATCGTGCCGGCCGAGGGGCGCGCCGATCTCGGCCTGCCGATGGGGCCGATCGTCGGCATGGTGGCGCCCGTCGACGGGCAAGATTGACCCCGGTCCCGCTTCGCGTTAGCAGGCGGGCCTTCTGAGACGGAGGGCATGATGGGCCGCAAGAAGGGACGCGACATCTCGGGCTGGGTCGTGATCGACAAGCCGGCGGGGGTGACCTCGACCTCGGTCGTGGGCAAGGTGCGCTGGGCGTTCGACGCGAAGAAGGCGGGGCATGCGGGCACGCTCGATCCGGCGGCGACCGGGGTGCTGGCCGTCGCGCTGGGCGAGGCGACGAAGACCGTGCCCTATGTCACCGATGCGCTGAAATCCTATCGCTTTCAGGTCCGGCTGGGTGCCGCCACCACCACCGACGATGCCGAGGGTGCGGTGCTCGAGACCTCGGATCTGCGCCCGACCGATGTCGAGATCGAGGAGGCCTTGAAGGCGTTCCGCGGCGACATCGAGCAGGTGCCGCCGCAGTTTTCCGCGGTGAAGGTCGAGGGCGAGCGCGCCTATGATCTGGCGCGCGAGGGCGAGGTGATGGATCTTGCCGCCCGTCCGCTCTGGGTCGAGAGCCTCGATTTCGTCGCCCGACCCGACCGCGACACCGTTGAACTGGAGATGGTCTGCGGCAAGGGCGGCTATGTCCGCTCGATCGCGCGCGACCTGGGGCGGGCGCTTGGCTGTCTGGGCCATGTGCTGTGGCTGCGCCGCGACTGGGCCGGCCCGTTCCGTGCCGAGGCGGGGCTGAGCCTTGATGAGGTCGACCGGCTGGCCCGCACGCCGGAACTTGAAAACCACCTGCTGCCGCTCGAATACGGGCTGGCCGATCTGCCCGAGGTGCGGGCGACGGCCGAGGGCGCGGTGCGGCTGTCGCATGGCAATCCGGGGCAGGTGATCGCCCGCGATGTCGAGTTCGGCGAGGAGGCCTGGGCCAGCTTCGAGGGTCGCGCGGTGGCGGTCGGGCGCTACATGGGCGGCGAGCTGCACCCCGCACGCGTGTTCAACACCGCCGGGTCATGATCACCCGCAGCCACATCAAGGGCGATGCCCCCTCGGTCGCGGTCTATTCGGATTGCGAGCACTACCGCTATTTGCTCACCCGGGTCTGGGACGAGACCCGGCCGCGCGCGCTTTTCGTGATGCTGAACCCCTCGACCGCGACCGAGGTGCAGAATGACCCGACCGTCGAGCGCTGCGAGCGGCGGGCGCGGACGCTGGGCTTCGGCGCCTTCCGGGTGACGAACATCTTCGCCTGGCGTGCCACCGACCCGAAGGAGATGCGCGCGCAGCCCGATCCGGTCGGGCCCGAGAACGATGCGGCGATCCGGGCGAGCGTCGACTGGGCCACGGGCGCGGGGGCGAAGATCGTCTGCGCCTGGGGCGCGCATGGCGCGCATCTGGACCGCGGCGCGGCGGTCGAGCGGCTTCTGCGCGCGACCGGGCGCGAGCTGTGGCACCTCGGCCTGACCAAGGCCGGCGCGCCGAAGCATCCGCTCTACATCGGCTATGACCGCCAGCCGGAACTCTGGCCGCGCTGAGCCGTTCACCTTCGGTCAGGGATTTCGCGCCTAAGCTGACGGCGGTGCGGGCGGGGCCCGGGGCCGCAGGCTTGTGCGGGGGGTGGAAAGCGGTGACAGTGGCAAGATCACGGCGACGGGCGGGGCGCGCGGAGGCGCAGACGCGGATGATCGGGGCGGAAAGCGACAGCCAGGACCAGACCGGCGGCGAGCTTTTCGCGCTCGGCGACTGGATCGACCCGCGCGACCCCGCGACGATTTCCGATTATGACGCCTGGGAGGATCAGATCGTCGTCGTCTATGACCCCGATGCGGGCGTGGCGCCGCGGCTGAGCATCGAGCCGTCCGAGACCCACGGCGCCGCCTGGGTGGTGCTGAATGGCACGCGGCTGGCCGAGGTGCTGGGGGCCGGAAGCCTTGCCGCGCAGGATGTGCTGCTGCTCACCCCGGCCGAATTCGCCCATTTCTGAGCCGGCGCGGGTTTTGCCCTTCCTTTTCGGGCGATTCTCGCCTATAGGCGCGCATCCGTCCGCCGGTCCTCGGTCCGGGAACGGATGCCTCCACGGGCCTTGCTGGACGACATCCCGGCTCGCGCCATCACCCTTTTGACACAGGAGATCCCGATGTCGATCACCGTCGAAGACAAGAACCGCCTGATGAAGGAATTCGCCACCAAAGAAGGCGATACCGGTTCCCCCGAAGTCCAGGTTGCGCTGCTGTCGAAGCGCATCGCCAACCTGACCGAGCACTTCAAGATGCACAAGAAGGACAACCACTCGCGTCGTGGCCTTCTGATGCTCGTCGCGCAGCGCCGCAAGCTGCTCGACTACCTGAAGAAGAAGGACGAGTCGCGCTACGCCACGCTGATCGAGCGTCTCGGCCTGCGCCGCTGATCCTGTTCTGACCGGATTGCAGACGTCCGTCTCGAAAGAGGCGGGCGTTTTGCATTGCGCGGCGGTTCCGGGGTGCGGCGCGGTTCCGGGCCGTGCCGCACATCCGGTGTGCGGTGGTATACAACCCTTCCGTCTCGACACCGCGCAGGGTGGGGCTATCTCTGGGGCAGGGTCGAAAGACCTTGAACAACAAGACCTTGCGCTGGGTGGGCGCGAGGGGTGACCCGCTTCCAGGATGCTCTTCCCCGATGCCCGCGCGCCCCGCGCCACTGCGCAAGCGGAAAGGAGAAGACCATGAAAGCCCTTCGTTTCCACGCCGCCAAGGATCTGCGCATCGAGGAGGTCGCCGATCTGCCGGCGCCCGGCCCGGGCCAGGTGGCGGTGAAGAACCGTTTCGTCGGCATCTGCGGCACCGATCTGCATGAATATGTCGCCGGCCCGATCTTCGTGCCGAGCGCGCCGCACCCGTTCACCGGAGCGCAGGCGCCGCAGGTGCTGGGCCATGAATTCTCGGGCGAGGTCACCGCGGTCGGCGAGGGCGTCACCAACGTCAAGGTCGGCGACCGGGTCTCGATCCAGCCGCTGGTGATGCCGCGCTCGGGCGATTACTACGCCGATCGCGGCCTGTTCCACCTGAGCGAGGATCTGGCGCTGGTCGGTCTCAGCTGGGACTGGGGCGGCATGGCCGAGGGCGCGATCGTCAACGATTACAATGCCGTCAAGATCCCCGATGCGATGAGCTGGGAAGAGGCCGCGCTGGTCGAACCGACCGCGGTCGCCGTCTATGCGGCCGAGCGTGGAGGTGTGAGCGCGGGCGACAGCGTGCTGGTCACCGGCGCCGGCCCGATCGGCATGCTGGCGATGCTGGCGGCGAAGGCCTATGGCGCGACGAAGATCTTCCTGTCGGATGTGAACGAGACCCGGCTGGCGCTGGCGCGTGACATCCTGCCCGGCGTCGTCACGCTGAACCCGATGCAGGACGATGTCGTCGCCCGGATCCGGGCCGAGACCGAGGGCGGCGTCGGCGTCGACAAGGTGATCGAGGCCTCGGGCAACGAGGCGGCGCTGAACACCGGGCTGCAGGCGGTGCGCAAGCAGGGCGTGATCGTGCAGGTCGGGCTGCACACGAAGGACAGCCGCCTGCACTGGCATGACGTCACCTTCAAGGATGTCGACCTGCGCGGGGCCTGGGCCTATCCGACCCATTACTGGCCGAAGGTCGTCGACCTGATCGCCTCGGGCGCGCTGCCGGCGCTCAAGGTGGTGACGAAGAAGATCGCCCTCGACGAGGCCGTCACCGAAGGCTTCGACGCGCTGCTTTCGCCCTCGGGCGAGCATGTGAAGATCCTGATCGACCTGCAGAGATGATCTCTCGATGCGGCGCGGCAGACCCCGGAGGTCGTCGCGCCGCCTTCGGGGGCGGCGACCCGGGCGCCCGTCTGGCAAGAGACGGGCGTTTTGCCGTGCCGCGATGGTGAAATCTCTGGCGGTTGTCGCGGCCGGGCCGCAATATGGGATGACCTTCGGAGGATCGTTTTTTGGCCGTTCACACCCTTTCCCTCAATTCATCCCTGCGCGATTTTCTCTGGGAAAAACGGATTATTCCAAAGCCCTGGCCGCTCGAGGCGGATCTGTCGGGGCTGCAGCGCATCGTTTTCCCCGATGCGCTGCGGGTCGAGCCCTACACCCGCCACATGATCCGGCCGGTGAAGGAGATGGTCATCGGCTCTCTTGCCCACATGAGCTATTCGCACTCGCCGCTGATGGGGTTGCAGATCGGCGCCTTCTGCGCGATCGCGACGAATGTGAAGGTGATGGGCGACCAGCATCCCTACGAGCGGGTGTCGAGCCATTCGCTCAGCTATGCCGAGTATTACCGGGTTGCGGCGGCAGAGCTGGGCGCGCGGGAGATCCGGCTGGGCACCCCCTTCGTGCGGGCGCAGCCGCCGGTCGTGGTGGGCAATGACGTCTGGATCGGCCAGGACGTGCTGCTTGGCGGCGGCGTGACGATCGGCGACGGCGCGGTGATCGCGGCGCGCGCGGTGGTCACCAAGGACGTGCCGCCCTATGCGATCGTCGGCGGCGTGCCGGCGCGGGTGATCAAGTCTCGCTTCCCCGAGGAGCTGCGCGCGCGTCTTCTGGCGACGAAGTGGTGGGACTATTCGCTGAAGGATCTTGCCGAGTTCTCCTTCGACGATCCGGCGCGGTTCTGCGATGCCTTCGAGCGCCGCCGCCCCAGCCTGCGCCCGCGCGAAAAGACCTGGGTCACCGCGCGCGATCTGCTTGCTCTGGCCTAGGCGGCGGGGCGGCCGACTCAACTCCCCGCTTTCCAAAACCCCTGTTTTCCTGTATGGCCCGGGCCATCTGCGACGTGACGCCCAGAGCCCCCGGGCACATGCAAAGGATCAGGGGGCGGCGGCAATGGGGCCGCCATGCAAACGGGAGACCCGGAGGGTCCGGAGTTTCCCAGACAGGATACGCTGAATGTTCAACGTTATGAAAAAATCCATCCAGTGGGGCGACGAGACGCTGACGCTGGAAACCGGCAAGGTCGCCCGCCAGGCTGACGGCTCGGTCATCGCCACGGTCGGCGAGACCTCGGTCATGGCGAACGTCACCTTCGCCAAGCAGCCGAAGCCCGGCCAGGACTTCTTCCCGCTGACCGTGCATTACCAGGAAAAATACTACGCCGCCGGCAAGATCCCGGGCGGCTTCTTCAAGCGCGAGGCGCGCCCGTCGGAGAAGGAGACCCTCGTCTCCCGCCTGATCGACCGCCCCTGCCGTCCGCTCTTCGTGCCGGGCTTCAAGAATGAAGTCCTGGTGATGGCCACCGTGCTGTCGTGCGACCTCGAGAACGATCCCGACATCGTCGCGATGATCGCTGCCTCGGCCGCGCTGACGATCTCGGGCGTGCCGTTCCGCGGCCCGATCGGCGCCGCCCGCGTCGGCTTCAAGGATGGTGCCTACATCCTGAACCCGAAGATGGACGAGATGACCAAGCTGCGCGAGAACCCCGAGCAGCGGCTCGATCTCGTCGTCGCCGGCACCAAGGACGCGGTGATGATGGTCGAATCCGAAGCCTATGAGCTTTCGGAAGCCGAGATGCTGGGCGCGGTCAAGTTCGGCCACGAGCAGATGCAGCCGGTGATCGACCTGATCATCTCGCTGGCCGAGGTCGCGGCGAAGGAACCCTTCGACTTCACCCCGCCCGACTATGCCGCGCTCTACGCCAAGGTGAAGGCCGCCGGCGAGGCCGACATGCGCGCCGCCTTCGCGATCAAGGACAAGCTCGCCCGTCAGGACGCCATCGCCGCCGCCGTGGCGACCGCGAAGGCCGGCCTGAGCGAGGAAGAGCTTGCCGATCCGAACCTGGACATGGCGATCAAGAAGCTTGAATCGTCGATCCTGCGCGGTGACATCATCAACGGTGGCGCCCGTATCGACGGCCGCAACAACACCACCGTGCGTCCGATCGTGTCGGAAACCGGCGTCCTGCCGCGCACCCACGGCTCGTCGCTGTTCACCCGCGGCGAGACCCAGGCGCTGGTCGTGACCACGCTCGGCACCGGCGATGACGAACAGATCATCGACGCGCTGAACGGCAACTTCCGCTCGAACTTCCTGCTGCACTACAACTTCCCGCCCTACTCGGTCGGCGAAGTGGGCCGCGTGGGCTCGCCCGGCCGTCGCGAGATCGGCCACGGCAAGCTTGCCTGGCGCGCGCTGCAGGCGGTGCTGCCGGCGGCGACCGACTTCCCCTACACGATCCGCGTCGTGTCGGAGATCACGGAATCGAACGGCTCCTCGTCGATGGCTTCGGTCTGCGGCGGGTCGCTGTCGATGATGGACGCGGGCGTGCCGCTGAAGGCGCCGGTCGCGGGTGTGGCCATGGGCCTGATCCTCGAGGACGACGGCCGCTGGGCGGTGCTCACCGACATCCTCGGTGACGAAGACCACCTCGGCGACATGGACTTCAAGGTCGCCGGCACCGAGAACGGCATCACCTCGCTGCAGATGGACATCAAGGTCGCGGGCATCACCCCGGCGATCATGGAGCAGGCCCTCGCCCAGGCGAAGGACGGCCGGATGCACATCCTCGGCGAGATGGCCAAGGCGATCTCCGCGCCGCAGGGCTTCTCGGAATACGCGCCGAAGATCGAGACGATGCAGATCCCGACCGACAAGATCCGCGAAGTGATCGGCTCGGGCGGCAAGGTCATCCGCGAGATCGTGGAAACCTCGGGCGCCAAGGTCGACATCAACGACGACGGCGTCATCAAGATCGCGTCGAGCGATGCCGAGGCGATCAAGCGCGCCTACGACATGATCTATTCGATCGTGGCGGAGCCGGAAGAAGGCAAGATCTACCGCGGCAAGGTCGTGAAGCTCGTCGATTTCGGCGCCTTCGTGAACTTCTTCGGCAAGCGTGACGGCCTCGTGCACGTCAGCCAGATCGCCAACAAGCGCCTGAACCATCCGTCGGATGCGCTGAAGGAAGGCCAGGAAGTCTGGGTCAAGCTGCTCGGCTTCGACGATCGCGGCAAGGTCCGGCTCGGCATGAAGATGGTCGACCAGGAGACCGGCGAGGAACTCGCCGCCGAGAAGAAAGAAGAAACGGCCGAATAAGGCCGGAGCCGGCGCCCTTCGGGGCGCCGGCCGCATCTTGCGGAGCGCGCATGACGACGCCCCCTGTGTTTCTCATCAATCTCGATCGCAATCCCGAGCGGCTGGAGACGGCCCGCGCGGCGCTGGCGCCTGTCGGCATCGTCCCCGAACGGGTGGCGGCGGTCGACGGCCGCGCGCTGCCGCCCGGGCAACTGGCGCAGATCGAGGCGGCGGCGATGGCCGCGATCGGCCGGGCGCTGAGCCCGGGCGAGGTCGGCTGTTTCCTCAGCCATCTGGAGGCGGCGCGGCGGATCGTGGCGGCGGGGCTGCCGCATGCGATCGTGCTCGAGGATGATGCGCGGCCCGGGCCGGAGCTTGCGGCGGATCTTGCGGGTCTGATGGCCGCGCTGCCCGCGGCGGCGGATCTGGTCAATCTGGGGCGGGCGCCCTCGAAATTCTTCCGGCCCGAGCGGGTGCTGCCCTCGGGGCGCGCGCTTGGCCGGGCCTATTACTTCCCGGTGACGACCAGTGCGCTGCTGTGGTCGCGCGCCGGGGCGGAACGTTTCCTGGCCGAGCACCGGCTCGAGGCGCCGGTCGACGTGTTCTTGCAGCGCTGGCTGAGCGGCAGCGGCCGGGGCTGGGCCTGCGCGCCTGCGCTCTTCGGCCTTTCGGGCGCGGCAAGCGAGATCGGCAGCGGCGCCGGACGCAAGGGCACGCGTGCGGCGGGCTATACCGCCTTGCGGCTGCGCCGGCAGGGGGGCAACCTGCTGAAGGCGGCCCTCGGCCGGTTGCGCGGCGCGTGAGTCGACGGGGCTTGCCGCCCGGGCCCGCAAGGTGAAAGAAGACAGCATGAGCGCGAAAGTATCCCTGGCGAAACGCCCGAATTTCCTCAAGGCGCAGCTGCTTGCGCCGTTCTCGGCGCGCTATCGCGCGCGGCTGACGCTGCGCGGCGAGCCCGAGGCGCTGCTGGCGATCGCCACCCATATCGTGCTGACCCGCGATCACCGGCTGGCCTTCGTGAAGAACTCGAAGGCGGGCTGCACCACCGTCGCGCAGGTGCTCTATGCCTGCGACACCGGGGCGACCTTCCAGGGCCGGGTGCATGACGCGAAGAAGCAGATCGCCGGCCACCTGCATGTGCGCGAATGCCTCGACGCGCTGCGCGACCCGAAGGTCTATGCCTTCTCCTTCGTGCGCGATCCGCTGGCCCGCGCGGTCTCGGCCTTTCAGGATTTCGTGCTCGACCGCACCAACCCGGGCACCCGTCACCACCTGCCCCGGCTGCGCGAGTTCGGCTGGCGGCCCGACACCTCCGAGGAGCGGCAGTTCGACGTCTTCCTCGATTATGTCGCGGCGAGCTTCGCCGAAAGCGAGCTTTGGACCGACCCGCATTTCCGCCTGCAAAAGCACAACCTTGCGCTTGGCACGGTGCAGTATCGCCGGATCTGCCGGCTCGAGAATTATGCGGCCGAGATGACCCGCGTGCTGCAGGAATCGGGGGTCTGGCGGCCCGAGCTGGAGCGGCTTCTGACGATGCGCACCAATGTCTCGCGGGCGCGGAAATACAGCCCGACCGAGGCACAGGCGGCGCGGGTGCGCGCGATCTATGCCGCCGATTACGAGGCCTTCGACTACTGAGGCCCGAAACGGAAACGGGGGCCCGAAGGCCCCCGTCGCGTCGAAACGGTCAGATCCGCCTCATTCCGGCTTCTTGACGAAGCGCAGGTAGGGCAGCTTGACGTCCACGTCGCCGAACTTCGCCTTGCCGTCCTCGGTCGAGACCGAGAGCGCGAGGATCACGTCCTCGCCCGGCACCCAGTTCGCGGGGGTGGCGAAGGGCACGCCGTCGGTCGCCTGGATCGCGTCGAGCGCGCGCAGCACCTCGGCGAAGTTGCGGCCGACCGACATCGGATAGATCATCATCAGGCGGATCTTCTTGTCCGGGCCGATGATGAAGACGGTGCGCACGGTCGCGGTGTTCGCGGGCGTGCGGCCCTCGGGCAGATAGGCCTCGGCGGGCAGCATGTCATAGAGCTTCGACACGGTCAGCGAGGTGTCGTCAATGATCGGGAAGGTCGCCGGCGCGCCGGCATAGGCCGAGATGTCGGCCTTCCACTTCTTGTGTTCCTCGACGGTGTCGACCGAGACGCCCATCACCTTGGTGTTGCGCTTCGCCCATTCGTCGGCGAGCTGCGCGACGGCGCCGAACTCGGTGGTGCAGACCGGGGTGAAATCCTTCGGGTGCGAGAACAGGATGGCATAGTTGTCGCCGATCCAGTCGTGGAAGCTGATCTTGCCCTCGGTGGTGTCGGCGGTGAAGTCGGGGGCGATGTCGTTGATGCGCAGAGCCATGCTGGTCTCCCTGGTTGACGTTTCGGGCGGAAACTTAAGACAGGCAGAACGAAGTTTCATCCCCCTGCGGTGAATTCGCTGCAGAATGGGAGGAAATGCCACCCGCACTCGCCGCGGTGGAACGTTCTTCTGCATCCGCCGGGCTTGCCGATTTGCGCAGCCGCTGCGCGAAGCGCCGGCTTGCCCTTGCCGCGCGCGGGTGCCACCCTGCGCGCCAACAGGAGGTTTCCATGATCGAAAAACGCGATTTCTACATCAACGGGCGCTGGACCGCCCCGGCCGCGGCGCGCGACTATGCGGTGATCGACCCGTCGACCGAAGAGCCCTGCGCGGTGATCTCGCTCGGCGATCGCGCCGACACCGAGGCCGCCGTCGCCGCGGCGAAGGCGGCGCTGCCCGCCTGGCGCGCCACCGCGCCCGAGGAACGCCTCGCCTATGTCGAGAAGATCCTTGAAATCTACAAGGCGCGCTACGAGGAGATGGCCGAGGCGATGAGCCTCGAGATGGGCGCGCCGATCGATTTCGCGCGCTCCGAACAGGCCGGCGCCGGCACCTGGCACATCGAGAATTTCATCCGCGCGGCGAAGGAATTCGAATGGGTCCACCCGCTCGGCGACGGCACCCCGGGGGCGATGATCGCCTATGAGGCGATCGGCGTCGTCGGCCTGATCACGCCGTGGAACTGGCCGATGAACCAGGTCACGCTGAAGGTGATCCCGGCGCTGATCGCGGGCTGCACCATGGTGCTGAAACCCTCGGAAGAGGCGCCGCTCAGCTCACTGCTCTTTGCCGAGTTCATCGACCAGGCCGGCGTGCCCGCAGGCGTGTTCAACCTGGTGAACGGCGATGGCGTCGGTGTGGGCTCGCAGCTCTCGACCCATCCCGACATCCAGATGATCTCCTTCACCGGCTCGACGCGGGCCGGCAAGGCGATCTCCATCGCCGCGGCCGAGACGCTGAAGCGCGTGGTGCTGGAACTGGGCGGCAAGGGCGCGAACCTGGTCTTTGCCGATTGCGACGAGAAGGCGGTGAAGCGCGGCGTGCGCCACATGTTCGAGAACACCGGGCAGTCGTGCAACGCGCCGAGCCGGATGCTGGTCGAGCGCAGCTATTACGAAAAGGCGCTGGAAATCGCGGCGCAGACCGCGGCCGAGACCCAGACCGGCAACCCGCGCGAGCCCGGCCGTCACCTTGGTCCGGTGATCAACAAGAGCCAGTTCGAGAAGATCCAGGGCCTGATCGAGAGCGGTATCAAGGAAGGCGCGCGGCTGATCGCGGGCGGTCTTGGCCGGCCCGAGGGGCTGAACAAGGGCTATTACGTGCGCCCGACGATCTTTGCCGACTGCACCCCGGGCATGACGATCATGCGCGAGGAGATCTTCGGACCGGTGCTGTCGATCATGCCCTTCGACACCGAGGAAGAGGCGGTGGCGATCGCCAATGACACCCCCTACGGGCTGACGAACTACCTGCAGACGCAGGACCCCGTGCGCACCAACCGGCTGCTGCGCGCGCTCGACGCGGGCATGGTCGTCGCAAACGGCAAGAGCCGCGGCGCCGGCGCCCCCTTCGGCGGCGTCAAGGCTTCGGGCCGGGCGCGCGAGGGCGGCCGCTGGGGCATCGAGGAGTTCTGCGACGTGAAATCGATCGGCGGCTGGGTCGAGTAACCCCGCCGTCGCCCCCGGCCCCGGCGTTGCACGGTGAGTCTTTGGGCCAGGAAAAAGCCGATGCGCCTTTTCCTTGGAAAAATACTCATCTGTCGCCGGGGCCGGGTGCCTTGCCCTTCCGGTCCGCGCGGGTGAAACTGCGCGGCCTGAGAGGAGAGCCCCCATGACCTTCACCCTTGCCACCTGGAACATCAACTCGGTCCGCCTGCGCGAGGGGCTGGTCGAGAAGCTGATGCGGGAGGAGGCGCCCGACGTGCTCTGCCTGCAGGAATGCAAGAGCCCGGTCGAGAAGATCCCGCTCGAGCGCTTCCGCGCGCTTGGTTACGAGTGGATGGTGGCGCGCGGGCAGAAGGGCTACAACGGCGTCGCGATCCTGTCGAAGCTGCCGCTCGTCGAGGCGGGGGCGGGCGATTATGCCGGGCTCGGCCATGCCCGGCACGTGGCCGGTCGGCTCGAGAACGGGGTGACGATCCACAATTTCTATGTGCCCGCGGGCGGCGACATCCCGGACCGCGACGAGAACGAGAAATTCGGCCAGAAGCTCGATTTCCTGACCCACATGCGCGACGACTTCTTCGCGAACCGGCCCGAGAAGGCGATCCTGGTGGGCGATCTGAACATCGCGCCGCGCGAGGATGACGTCTGGAGCCACAAGGCGCTCTTGAAGATCGTCTCGCACACGCCGATCGAGGTCGAGCATCTGGCGCAGACGCGCGACGCCGGGAACTGGGTCGACGTGACCCGGCAGGACATTCCCGAGGGGCAGCTCTATTCCTGGTGGAGCTATCGCGCCAAGGACTGGGACGCGGCCGACAAGGGGCGGCGGCTCGATCACGTCTGGGCGACGCCCGACATCTCGAACGCGGCGCATGGCAGCCGGATCCTGCGCGCCGCGCGGAGCTGGGAGCAGCCCTCCGACCACGTTCCGGTCTTCGCGACTTTCGATCTCTGAGGCGATCCGCCCCTTGGCGAGGGGCGCCCCGGCGCGCATATAGGGAACAAAAGATCTGGGAGAGGCGACCATGATTGGCACCGAAGCGAAAACCACCCATTCCGAATTCGTGAAAGACGTCGACGAGACCACCTTCATGGCGGAAGTCGTCGACAAGTCGATGACCGTTCCCGTGATCGTCGACTTCTGGGCGCCTTGGTGCGGCCCGTGCCGGCAGCTTGGCCCGGCGCTCGAGGCGGCGGTCGAGGCGGTCAAGGGCAAGGTCGTGATGGTCAAGGTCAACGTCGACGAGAACCAGATGATCGCCGGCCAGATGCGGGTGCAGTCAATCCCGACCGTCTATGCCTTCTGGCAGGGCCAGCCGGTCGACGGGTTCCAGGGCGCGCTGCCCGCCTCGCAGCTGAAGACCTTCGTCGACAAGCTCGCGGCCCTTGCGGGCGACGGCGGGCTGGCGGATGCGGTTGCGGCCGCCGAGGAGATGCTGACCGAGGGCGCCGCGGTCGATGCGGCCGAGACCTTCGCCGCGATCCTCGGTGAGGACGCCGAGAACGCCGAGGCCTATGGCGGGCTGATCCGCGCCCATCTGGCGCTCGGCAATCTCGAGCAGGCGGAACAGTTCCTCGCCGCGGTGCCGGCCAAGATCGCGACCGCCGCGCCGGTCGAGGCCGCGCGCGCGCAGCTCGCGCTGGCGAAGCAGGCGGCGAAGGCCGGCCCGCTTGATGCGCTGAAGGCGAAGGTCGAGGCTGACCCCGCCGATCATCAGGCGCGCTTCGACTATGCCACCGCGCTCCATGCCGCGGGCGAGGTCGAGGCGGCGGTCGAGCAGCTTCTCGAGCTGTTCCGCCGCGACCGCGAGTGGAACGAGGGCGCCGCGAAGACGC
The DNA here is from genome assembly GCF_056590935.1 of Paenirhodobacter sp. YD-8. NCBI lineage: Bacteria > Pseudomonadati > Pseudomonadota > Alphaproteobacteria > Rhodobacterales > Paenirhodobacter > Paenirhodobacter sp. YD-8. The sequence goes on from NZ_CM152649.1 coordinate 424,617, forward strand.
AGCTCTTCACCATCTTCGACGCGCTGAAGCCCACCGATCCGATCGCGGTGAAAGGCCGTCGGCGTCTTTCGTCGATGATATTTGCCTGATCGCGCGGGCGGGCTAGCTCATGCGCATGATGAAAGCCTGTGACCTGCCAGATCTGATCCCGCTGTTTCCGCTGCCCGGGGCGCTGTTGCTGCCCCGGGGGCGGTTGCCGCTCCATATCTTCGAGCCGCGCTATCTGCAGATGGTCGAGGATTGCCTGAAGACGCCGCACCGGCTGATCGGGATGATCCAGCCCTGCAAGGGGCGCGACGGGACGGCGAAGCTGAACGCGATCGGTTGTGCGGGGCGGCTGACGGGGTTCTCGGAGACCGAGGACGGGCGCTACATGATCACCCTGTCGGGGATCTCGCGGTTCCGGCTGTTGCGCGAGCAGGAGGGGTTCTGCCCCTATCTCCGCGCCGAGGTCGGCTGGAGCGATTTCGAGCGCGACCTTGGCCGGGCCGAGCATGACCCGGGCTTCGACCGCGACGGCTTCCTTGAACTTCTGGCGCGGTTCTTCCACTCGCAGGGGCTCGACACCGACTGGGAGACGCTGAAGGAGGCGGAGGACGAGCTGCTGATCAACTCGCTCTCGATGCTCCTGCCGCTCGAGCCCGAGGACAAGCAGGCACTGCTCGAGGCGCCGAGCCTGACGACGCGGCGCGAGACGCTGGTGACGCTGCTGGAATTCCACCTGCACGGCGGCTGCGAGGAGCGTGAGCAATGAGCGATGTGCCCGAGGAAGAGGACCGTGCGGCGTTCGATCGGCGGATGCTCGAGGCGCTGGTCTGCCCGCTGACGCAGGCGCCGCTGCACTATGATGCGGCGCGGCAGGAGCTGATCTCGAAACCCGCGCATCTTGCCTATCCGATCCGCGCGGGCATCCCGATCATGGTGCCCGACGAGGCGAGGCCGCTGGAGTGACCCAGACTGCTTGACTGAAAAGGCCGCCCCGAGGGGCGGCCTTTCCGGTCAGATCGCGCGGCCCTGCAGCAGCCGCGGCAAGGGCCCCGACAGCCCTGCCGCCTGCCGCATGAAGGCGCGCCGCAACGGGCCCGCCGCCTGCACGATCCCGAGCCCGAGGTCGCGCCCGGCCCGCAGGATCGGGTTGTCGTTCGAGAAGAGCTTGTTCACCGTGTCCATGCCAAGCGCGAGCGAGACGGAATCGAAGCGCCGCCAGCCCTGATAGCGTTCGAGCACATCGGGGGCGCCGAGATCCTCGCCGCGGCGTGTCGCCTCGACCAGCACCTCGGCCAAGGCCGCGACATCGCGCAGGCCGAGGTTCAGCCCCTGTCCGGCGATCGGGTGCACGCCATGCGCCGCATCGCCAATGAGCGCCACCCGCGGCGCGACATAGCTTTTCGCCAGCGTCAGGTTCAGCGGATAGCTGAAGCGCGGCCCGGCCAGCCGGATCTGGCCGAGGAAATCGCCGAAGCGCGGCCGCAGGATCGCGAGGAAATCCTCGTCCGACAGCGCCGAGATCACCTTGGCATTCGCGTCCGTCTCGGACCAGACGATCGACGAGCGGTTGCCCGGCAGCGGCAGGATGGCGAGCGGCCCGTTCGGCATGAAGAACTGCTGCGCGATGCCCTGGTGGGGCAGTTCGTGCTCGATCGCCGCAACCAGCGCGGTCTGGCCGTAACCCCAGCCCTCGCGGGTGATGCCGGCGCGCTCGGCCACGCCCGAGCGGCGGCCGTCGGCGCCGACCAGCAGCTTCACCAGCCGCGTGCTGCCATCCGACAGCGTCACCTTGATACCGCCCGGCACCACCTCCTGCGCGGTGACCGCGGTCTGGGTGAGCAGGGTGATCTTCGGGTCGACCTCCATCGCGTGCAGGAAGGCGCGGTAGAGGAAGCGGTCCTCGAGCATGTAGCCGACCGGCGTCTGGTCAAGCTCGCGGCTGTCGAAATGCAGGAAGAACGGCGCGGCGCCTTCGCCCGGCCGCCCGTCCGAGGCCTTCACCTCGAGCATCGGCTGGGCGTTCGTCGCCAGCATCGGCCAGAGCCCGATTGCGGAAAGCAGCTTTTGCGAGGCAAGCGCCAGGGCATAGGCGCGGCCGTCGAAGTCATCCTCGGCCCGCGCCCGCGCGGGGGCGGCGTCGACGACGGTGACGGTCAGCCCCGATTGCGCGAGGGCGAGGGCAAGCGCGGGGCCGTTCAGCCCGCCGCCGGCGATGAGGATGTCTGAATCATGTGTCATGGCGCGGAGTATGGCGCGGCGCGCGCGATTGTCCATGCGCGGGATTGTCCGGGTGGGATTGTCCGGCGGGCGGGCAATGGCTAGCGTGGCGCAAACGAGCGGAGGGCGCGATGGACGAACGGTTCTGGTCGGCGGCGGAGCTGGGGCGGGCGATGGCCAGGGGCCGGCTTGATCCGGTGGAGATGGCCGAGGCCTATCTCGAGGCCGCGGCGGCGGTGCCCGACGTCTATGCCCGCCTCACCCCGGAACGGGCGCGGGGCGAGGCGATGGCGGCGCGGGCGCGGCTGCGGCTTGGCCTCGGGCGCGGGCCGCTCGACGGTGTGGCGCTGAGCTGGAAGGACCTGTTCGACAGCGCTGGCACTGAGACCGAGGCGGGCTCGCGCCTGCTCGAGGGCCGGGTGCCCGAGGCGGACGCCGAGGTGCTGGCGCAGGCGACGCTGGCGGGCACGGTCTGCCTTGGCAAGACTCATATGACGGAACTGGCGTTCTCCGGCCTTGGCATCAACCCGATGACCGCGACGCCGCCGAATGCCGTGACCCCGCATCTCGCCCCGGGCGGGTCGAGCTCGGGCGCTGCGGTCTCGGTGAAGCTGGGGCTGGCCGCGGCGGCGGTGGGCTCGGACACCGGCGGCTCGGTGCGGATCCCGGCCGCCTGGAACGACATCGTCGGGCTGAAGACCACGCATGGCCGGGTGTCGACGCGGGGCGTGGTGCCGCTGTGCCGGCGTTTCGACACGGTCGGGCCGCTCGCCCGCAGCGTCGAGGATTGTGCGCTGGTTCTGGCGGCGCTTGAGGGTCAGCCGGCGCCCGATCTGCGCGGCGCGACACTTGCGGGCGCGCGGCTTCTGGTGCTCGAGGGCCTGCCGCTCGAGGGTGCGCGGACCGAGCCGCTGCGCGGCTTCGAGGCGGCGGTCGAGCGGCTGGGCCGTGCGGGCGCGGTGATCGAGCGGCGCGCGCTGCCGATGGTGGCGCCGGCGATGGCGCTGTCGGGGCTTCTGTTTGCGCCCGAGGCCTATGGGCTGTGGCAGGCCGAGATCGAGGCGGCGCCCGAGAAGATGTATCCGCCGATCCTCGAGCGTTTCCGCGGCGGGGCAGGGGCGTCCGCCGCCGATTACGTCGCGGGCTGGGCGGCGCTGGACGACTATCGCGCGCGCTGGCTGGCGGCGACGGCGGGCTATGACGCGGTTCTGGTGCCGACGGCGCCGATCCTGCCGCCCGACGCCGCCCGGCTGCAGACCGATCCCGCCTATTTCGCCGCCGAGAATCTGCTCGCCCTGCGCAACACCCGGATCGGCAACATCTTCGGGCTGTGCGCCCTGACCTTGCCGACCGGCGAACCGATGTGCGGAATTTCGCTCATGGCCGCGCCGATGGCCGAGGAACGCCTGTTGCGACTGGGGATCGCGGCCGAGGCGGCGCTGCACTGAAAAGCCACAGGCACGCCCGGCAAGCCATGGCGCGGGCGTGCTTTTTCTGGACGCGGGCGCCCGGCTTCGGTAACCTGCCGACATACGGGGCGACACGACCCCGATGAACGAGGCACAGATGGATTATCCCGAGCGGTTTGCGAACCTGCCCGAATACGCATTCCCGCGTTTGCGGGCGCTTCTCGATTCGCACGCTCCGGGCGGCGAAGCGGTGGCGTTCACCATCGGGGAACCGCGCCATCCGATGCCCGCCTTCGTCGGTGAGGTTCTGGCGCAAAGCCTTGCGGAATTTGGCAAATACCCGGCGAACGACGGCACGCCCGAACTGCTGGCGGCGATCTCCGCCTGGCTGAAGCGGCGCTTTCACGTCGAGGTCGCGGAAAACCGGATCATGGCGCTCAACGGCACGCGCGAGGGGCTGTTCAACGCCGCCGTCGCGCTGAGCCCCGAGACGAAGCGCGGCAAGAAACCCGTCGTGCTGATCCCGAACCCGTTCTATCAGGTCTATGCCGTGGCCGCGGTCGAGGTCGGCGCCGAGCCGGTCTTCGTGCCCGCGACCGAGGAAACCGGCTTTCTGCCCGATTACGCAAGCCTGCCGGCCGAGGTGCTCGACCGCGCCACGATCGCCTATCTGTGCTCGCCCGCGAACCCGCAGGGCGCTGTGGCCCCGCGCGACTATCTCGCGCAGCTGCTGCATCTGGCCGAGAAGCACGATTTCCGCGTCTTCGCCGATGAATGCTATTCCGAGCTGTGGCGCGAGGCGCCGCCGCCCGGCGCGCTCGAGGTCGCCGCGGCCGAGGGCATCGACCCCGAGCGGGTGGCGGTGTTCCATTCGCTGTCGAAACGCTCGAACCTGCCGGGCCTGCGTTCGGGCTTCGTCGCGAGCGGCGTCGAGAACATCCGCCATATCCGCCGGTTGCGCGCCTATGCCGGGGCGCCGCTGCCGCTGCCGATCCAGCGGGTGTCCGAACGGGTCTGGGCGGACGAGGCGCATGTGGTGGAAAACCGCGCGCTCTATGCCGAGAAATACGCCGATGCCGCCGAGATCTTCGCCGGCGTCAACAGCTTCCGCCTGCCCGACGGCGGCTTCTTCCTCTGGCTGCCGGTGCCCGACGGCGAGGAAGCGGCGCTGAAGCTGTGGCGTGAGACCGGGGTGCGGGTGCTGCCCGGCGCCTATCTCGCGCGTGAGGTGAACGGGGAAAACCCCGGCAAGGGATATATCCGGGTGGCCCTGGTCGCCCCAAGAGAAGAAACGCAGCGCGGGCTGATCCGGCTCCGCGACTGCCTGTATACGTGAGGACGGTAGAGCATGGCATCCTATCAGGCACGGCAACGCGACCCGCTTCTGGACCAGAACACCCAGGCAGCGCTTGAACGGCGCGGCAAGGAATTGCTGGGCGGGGTTCTGGTCTTTGCGGGCGTTCTGGTGGGGATGCTGCTGGCGAGCTATTCGCCCGACGATCCGAGCTGGATGGCGGTCTCGGATGCGCCGGTGCAGAACTGGCTCGGCCGGATCGGGGCGGGGATCGCCTCGCCGCTTTACGTCATCGTCGGGCGCGGTGCCTGGCTGCTGCCGCTCGGGCTGATCGCCTGGGGCGTGCGCCACATCCTGCACCGCGGCGAGGAACGGCTGGGCACCCGTGCCGTGTTCCTGCCGATCGGCGTGGCGCTGGCCTCGGTCTATGCCGCGCTGCTGGTGCCGAGCGCCGACTGGGGCCAGGCCTTCGGTCTGGGCGGCCATTTCGGCGACATGATCGCCGGCTCGCTTCTGGGCATGTCGCCGGTCTCGGGCTCGATCGGGCTCAAGCTGATGTCGCTGGTGCTGGCACTCGCGACGATCGCGATGAGCGCTTTCGTGCTGGGCTTCGACCGGGTCGAGATCCAGACCATCACCCGCTTCCTGCTGCTCGGCTCGGTGGCCGCCTATGACGCGGCGCTGACCGCCTTTGGCCGTGGCGCCGCCGCCTCGGTGCGGATGGCGCAGGGCGCGGCGCAGCAGGCCGCCGAACGGGCGCGCCAGCGCCGGGCCGAAGCGGCCGAACGTGCCGCCGATCTGGCCGCCTGGGAGGCGCAGCAGGCCGCCTGGGACCAGAGCCAGGGCTATGAGCCCGCGGCCGCGCAGCCGGCGATGAGCACGGGCGGGCAGAAATCCTCGCTGCTGTCGCGCATCCGCCGCGCGCCCGAGCCCGAGTATGCGCCCGATGACATGCTGTTCGAGCCCGAATCCGAACTGGTCGAGCGCGGCTGGCAGGTTCCGGCGGCGGAAGCCCCGTCCGAGGACCGGATTCGCGCCCGCATCGCGCAGGCGGTGAAGACCCGCGCCGTGGCGCCGATGGTCCATGCCGAGCCCGAGGAATGGGAGATCGAGCCCGCGCCGATGCAGGCGCCGACGCCCGAGCTGCGCGCGACGCCGCGCCATGTCGAGCCCGCGCCCGTCTATCACGCGCCGCAGCCGGCGCCCGCGCCCGCGACGCCCGCCTCGGTTCTGGCGGCGGTTGCCGCGCGGCTGGCCCGCGGTGCCCGCCCGGCCGCCCCGGCCCCCGCGGCGCCTGTCCGGCGCTCGGAACCGCCGCTGCAGGCCCGCCCCCGCTATCTGCCGGGCTCGGTCGCCGCGCCGGTGCCGCATCTGAACGAACCCGTTCTGCGCGCCGCCGCACCGGTCGCCCCGCAGGCCGTGGCGCCCGAGCTGCCGCCGGTATGGGAAACCGCCGTCGACGAGGGGCCGCTGCAGGCCCCGGCCTATCACGATGCGGCCCCCGCCTATGTCGCGCGCGCCGTGCCGCGCGAGGCGGTCGACCCGGCCATGGGCGGTTGGGACGCGCCGCTGTCGGCCCCCGAGCCGCTGCCGGCCGACGACTGGTCCGAGACCGATTTCGACCGCAACGCCTTTGCCGATCTCGACGAGGAGATCCCGCAGGTTCCGGCCTCGGCGCCGCGGATCATGCTGAACCGTCAGGTGATCCCGCCCGCGCCCGAGCGCCGCGTGGTGGCGCCGCCGCGCAAGGCGCAGGCGCCCTCGAAGCAGGCGATCGCCGAGGCCCAGCCGAAGCTGCGCTTCGAGCCGCCGGCGCATCCGGCCTACGAGCCGCCGCCGCTGAACCTGCTGACCAATCCGACCACGATCCAGCGCCACAGCCTGTCGGACGACGCGCTGGAAGAGAACGCGCGGATGCTGGAAAACGTGCTCGACGATTACGGCGTGAAGGGCGAGATCGTCTCGGTCCGTCCCGGCCCCGTGGTCACGATGTATGAACTCGAACCCGCGCCGGGTCTGAAGGCCTCGCGCGTCATCGGTCTGGCCGACGACATCGCGCGTTCGATGTCGGCGCTGTCGGCGCGTGTCTCGACCGTGCCGGGCCGTTCGGTGATCGGCATCGAACTGCCGAACGTGCACCGCGAGAAGGTCGTGCTGCGCGAGATCCTCGCCGCGCGCGATTTCGGTGACAGCAACCTGCGGCTGCCGCTGGCGCTTGGCAAGGACATCGGTGGCGAGCCGGTGATCGCCAACCTCGCGAAGATGCCCCACCTGCTGATCGCCGGCACCACCGGCTCGGGCAAGTCGGTGGCGATCAACACGATGATCCTGTCGCTCCTCTACAAGCTCTCGCCCGAGGAATGCCGGCTCATCATGATCGACCCGAAGATGCTGGAACTCAGCGTCTACGATGGCATCCCGCATCTGCTGTCGCCCGTCGTCACCGATCCGAAGAAGGCGGTCGTCGCGCTGAAATGGGTCGTCGGCGAGATGGAAGAGCGCTATCGCCGGATGTCGAAGATGGGCGTGCGCAACATCGAGGGCTACAACGGCCGCGTCCGCGAGGCGATGGACAAGGGCGAGCTGTTCAAGCGCACCGTCCAGACCGGCTTTGACGAGGAGACCGGCGAGCCCGTCTTCGAGACCGAGGAATTCCAGCCGCAGCCCTTCCCCTATATCGTCGTCATCGTCGACGAGATGGCCGACCTGATGATGGTGGCGGGCAAGGAGATCGAGGCCTGCATCCAGCGTCTGGCGCAGATGGCGCGTGCCTCGGGCATTCACCTGATCATGGCGACGCAGCGCCCGTCGGTCGATGTCATCACCGGCACGATCAAGGCGAACTTCCCGACCCGGATCTCGTTCCAGGTGACCTCGAAGATCGACAGCCGCACGATCCTGGGCGAGCAGGGGGCGGAACAGCTGCTGGGCATGGGCGACATGCTCTACATGGGCGCCGGCTCGCGCATCACCCGCATCCACGGGCCCTTCGTCTCCGACGAGGAGGTCGAGGAGATCGTCAACCACCTGAAGAGCTTCGGCCCGCCGCAATACATGTCGGGCGTGCTCGAGGGGCCGGACGAGGAAGTGGCGAGCGATATCGACGCGGTCTTGGGCCTCGGCTCGGGCGACGACGCCGAGAACGCGCTCTACGACACCGCGGTCGCGATCGTCATCAAGGACCGCAAGTGCTCGACCTCCTATATCCAGCGCAAGCTGGGCATCGGCTACAACAAGGCCGCGCGGCTGGTCGAGCAGATGGAGGAGCAGGGCGTGGTCAGCCCGGCGAACCACGTCGGCAAGCGCGAGATCCTCGTGCCCGAGCAGTGATCTGGCACGAACGTGATGCGACGCCCCGCCCGAAGTGATCGGGCGGGGCTTTTTCTTTGCCGCACTTGGATTAGATTTCCGCCATGACCCTGCTTCGCTTCGCTCTCGCGCCCGTCTTCGCCCTGGTTCTTGCGGTTCCGGCCATGGCCGGGGCGCTGTCGCTCGACCAGATCTCGACCTATCTGAACGGGTTGCAGACGGCGCAGGCGGATTTCCTGCAGGTGAACGCGGACGGCTCCACCTCGAAAGGGGTGCTCTACATCAAGCGGCCGGGGCGGGTGCGGTTCGAATACACCACCGACAAGACGCTGGTGATGGCCTCGGGCGGGCAGGTGGCGATCTTCGATCCGAAGTCGAACCAGCCGGCCGAGCAATATCCGCTCGCCCGCACGCCGCTGAACCTGATCCTGGCGCCGACGGTGGACCTTGGCCGGGCGAAGATGGTGGTCGGGCGCGAAAGCGATGCCAGCACCACCACGATCGTCGCGCAGGACCCCGATCACCCGGAATACGGCACGATCCGGCTGGTGTTCACCAATGCGCCCGTGGCGCTGAAGCAGTGGATCATCACCGATGACAGCGGCGCGAAGACCGCCGTGGTGCTGAGCGATCTGAAGACCGGCGTCGACCTCGGCGCACGGCTGTTCAGCCTGTCGGCCGAGCTCGACGCCCGCAAGAAGTGATCACTTGCCGCAGGCGCGCAGCTGCGACTGATACATGTTGGCGCGGGCCTGCACCTTGTCGGCAACCGAGAGCAGCCAGCCCTTCGAGTTGTGGCTGCCGTTGGCAAAGCCAGACCGGCCCTCGTGATAGGCCAGATACTGGTTGCGCGCGTCGTATTTCGACACGCCCAGCTTCTTCGCCGTGCCGTCCATGTACCAGCCCATGAAATCGGTCGCGTCCTGGATCCGGTTGCGCTTGGCGCTGAAGCGGCGCGTGGCCTCGCGGTAATCGTCCCAGGTGGAATCGAGCGCCTGGCTGTAGCCATAGGCCGAGCTGGTGCGGCCGAGCGGAATCACCCCAAGGGCAAAGCGATAGGGGGTCTTGGCGTTGCCGACGAACTTCGATTCCTGATGAATCGTCGCCATCTGGACATGCACGGGCACGCCCCAACGGGCCTCGGTGCGCTTCATCGCCGAGAAATACTGTGGCTTTTCGCGTGCCAGAAGGCAGGCGTTGTCGAGATTGCGCGGCGCCTGCGAGCTGCCACCCCCACAGGAGGCGACCATCAGCAAGACGGCCAGCTTGAGGTACTTGTTCATCACTGCTCTGCCAGATCGGTCTTGTTTTTGGGCATTTTTACAGGAAATCCCCTTTGGGGGAAATGACAAAGCCATGATCCTGCCGCCCGATTGCGGCAACTGTTGGGCAGCGGACCACAATCTGTTTCCCCCGATATCGCCGCTGCGCGGTGGACAGCGGGGCAGGTAAGGGATTACTTACCTTTTCATTGGGGGCCGACATGCAGACCACAAGCGCGAAATACGCCATTGGCCAGATCGTCCGGCACCGGAACAAGTCGTTCCGGGGCGTGGTCTTTGACGTCGACGCGATCTTCTCGAATACCGAGGAATGGTATCTGGCGATCCCCGAAAGCAGCCGGCCGAAGAAGGATCAGCCCTTCTATCACCTGCTGGCGGAGAATGACGAAAATTATTACGTCGCCTATGTTTCCGAGCAGAACCTGGTGGCCGATACGACCGGCGAGCCGGTCGAGCATCCCGATCTCGACGATCTGTTCGGGGCGTTCACCGACGGGCGCTATCCGCTGCAGTTCCAGCTGAACTGACCCGCCTCACGGTGCCAGGGCAAGCGGCGCGAGCGGCAGGTGAAAGACCAGCTCGTTGCGGCCGTCGTGGCGAGAATACTGCAAATCCTCGACCAGATCCCGAATCAGGAACCAGCCGAATCCGCCTTCGGGCAGGGTGTCCGGCACCGGGCGCGGATGGTCGCCGATGCCGGACAGGCAGCGGTCGGGCAGCGCGATCCCCTCGTCGCTGACCAGGCAGCTCAGCCCGCGCGGATCGCGCGAGAGGGCGATGGTGATCGTGCCCTTGCCGCTGTCGCCATAGCCGTGCTTGACGATGTTGTTGAACACCTCGGCCAGAACGATCTCGAGCGTGCCGGCCTCCTCCTCGGTCATCTGGCGGATGAAGCGGGCAAGGGTGGTGCGCAGCGCGGCCCGAACGGACAGCGGATCGGCGCAGAAACTGTGCCGGAACCCCTCCCGGTCCGGCGCTGAGGGGTCCGGCCGGGGAGCAGGGTGAGAGCTCCTCTCAACCTGCATCGCGCAACCTCTCGGATGTGGCGGCGGCAACGTCCGGATGAATCCGGAACACCGTGTCCATCCGGGTCAGTCGGAACACCTTCTCGACCGTGGGTGTCAGTCCGGCCAGTTCGAGCTGCCGGGCGGGGGCGAGCGATTTCATCACCGCGACGATCGCGCCAAGGCCGGAACTGTCGAGGAAGGTCACGTCGGACAGGTCGAGCACGACGCGCGAGGAGGGCTGCAGCGCCACCTCCCGCATCCGGTCCTTGAAGCGGATGGCGATCGCCGCATCGAGGCGTTCTTCCTGCAGGTGCACCACCAGCGCCCCGCCGAGGGCTTCCGCATAAAGGTTCATCACTGCGTCTCCGACTACCGATCACGGCTGCAGACTAGCCGGAAATGCTTACCAAAGCGTATCTTCGGCCCGGAGAGGACGCGGCAGGGGGTGACGCATTCGCGCATCAGCGCCGCGCGGCGTGCCGTTTTCCCCCTTTTGCGGGCCGCCCCCGGGGCCCATATTGAGGCTAAAACCGGAGAACCCCATGCAGGTCATCGCCCTCATCATCATCGGCGCGGCGGCGGGCTTCATCGCCACGCGGGCGATGAAGATGGAAACCGACATTCCGACCACCGTCGCCATCGGCGTGATCGGCGCGCTGATCGGCGGGCTGGTGCTGCGCTTCCTGGTGGCACTGACCGGCGCGCTTGGCGGCTTCGTCGGGGCGCTTCTGGGCGCTTTCGTGCTGATCTGGCTGTGGCGCCAGTACGGGCGGCGCTGATGTGGGGGCCGCTTTTCGGACTGGCCGGCATGGCGACGACGCGGTTGACGCTGTGGTCGCTCGCTGTCGCGATCTGGCTGTTGCGCCGGCCCGGTGGCTGGGCGGTGCTGGCCGTCGCGGCGCTGGTCGGCGTGAAGCTTCTGCCGCAGAAATGAGACCCACCGCGCCGCGCCGAGCCGCCGCGCCTGACCCCCGGGAGGCCCCATGACCTTGCAAGATTTCCTCGGCGGCAATGCCGTGTTCCTGGCTCTCGCCGCCTTCGTCATCGTCGCGGTCTATCAGGGCGTGCGGATCGTGCCGCAGTCCGAGAAATACGTGGTCGAGCGCTTCGGCCGGCTGCGCGCGGTGCTCGGGCCGGGCATCAACTTCATCGTGCCCTTCCTTGACCGCGTGGCGCACAAGGTCTCGGTGCTGGAGCGTCAGCTGCCCACCACCCGGCAGGATGCGATCACCGCCGACAACGTGCTGGTGCAGGTCGAGACCTCGGTCTTCTACCGGGTGACCGAGCCGGAAAAGACCGTCTACCGCATCCGCGACATCGACGCCGCGATCTCGACCACCGTCGCGGGCATCGTGCGCGCCGAGATCGGCAAGATGGAACTCGATACCGTGCAGTCGAATCGCGCCGGGCTGATCCACACGATTCAGGAGAATCTGGCGAATGTCGTCGACGACTGGGGGATCGAGGTCACCCGGGCCGAGATTCTCGATGTGAACCTCGACGAGGCGACGCGGGCGGCGATGCTGCAGCAGCTGAATGCCGAGCGGGCGCGGCGCGCCCAGGTGACCGAGGCCGAGGGGCGCAAGCGTGCGGTGGAACTGGCGGCCGATGCCGAGCTTTACGCCGCCGAGCAGCAGGCGAAGGCGCGCCGCCTCACCGCCGAGGCCGAGGCCTTCGCGACCTCGGTGATCGCCGAGGCGATCGCGAAGAACGGGCTCGAGGCGGCGCAGTTCCAGGTGGCACTGAAACAGGTCGAGGCGCTGAGCATCGTCGGCAAGGGCGAGGGCAAGCAGGTCGTGCTGCTGCCGGCTGCGGCGCTCGATGCCTTCGCGAATGCCTTCGGGCTGTTGAAGGGGCGGTCGTGATGCTGTGGGAACTTGCCTGGGTCTGGATCGCCGGCGGCGTGGTGCTGGCGCTGCTCGAGATGCTGCTGCCGGGGTTCATCCTGCTCGGCTTCGCGATCGGGGCGGTCTGCGTCGGCGTGCTGATCTGGATCGGCCTTCTGGTCACGCTGCCGCCGATGCTGCTGGTGATGGCGGTGGTGGCGGCGATCGCCTGGGGGCTGCTGCGCCGGGTGATGGGCGTGCGCCGCGGTCAGGTGAGGATCTGGCACCACGACATCAACGAGAAATGACCGCCGCGCGCCAGCCGGGGCTGGATTTTCGGGCCCCGGGGCCCTAGTGGACTCGCATCCCGAGATGGAGAGGCGCGATGTACGACGATTTTCCCGAAGAGGCGAAAGGCCTCAAGTATTTCCTCAAGATGGTGACGATTGCCCTGGTGGGCGTCGTGGTCTGGATTCTGGTGACGCATCCGATGAACGGCGATGCCAGCTCGACCACCACGCTGGCGGTCACGCATCAGCCCTGATCCGGCCGACCCGGCCCGGAACGGAAACGGCGGCCATCGGCCGCCGTTTTTTCATGCCTCAGCCGCGGATCTCGGCCAGGATCGCCTGCGCCGCGGCGCGCGGGTCTGCGGCCTGCCAGATCGGACGGCCGACGACGAGGTGATCGGCGCCCGCCGCCAGCGCCGAGGCGGGCGTCTCGACCCGCTTCTGATCGCCAAGTGCGGCACCCGCCGGGCGCACGCCCGGGGTGACGATCAGCTTGCCGGCCGCCCCCGGCAGCGCGCGGATCGCCGCCGCCTCGCGCGGCGAGGCGATGACGCCATCCGCCCCGGCCTCGAAGGCGCGCGCGGCGCGTTCGGTGACCAGCGCCTCGATCTCGCCCGCCTTGATCAGCGCCCCGTCGAGGTCGGCGCGGTCGAGCGAGGTCAGGATCGTCACCGCGAGGATCTTCGTGGCCGAGCCCGCCGCGCCCTGCTTCGCCGCCTTCACCACATAGGGGTCGCCGTGCACGGTGAGGAAGTCGAGGTCATAGCGCGCGATGCCGCGCACCGCCGCCTCGACCGTGGCGCCGATGTCGAAGAGCTTCATGTCGAGGAAGATCTTCTTGCCCTGTTCCTGCTTCAGCTCGTTCGCCAGCGCGAGCCCGCCGCCGGTCAGCATGCCAAGGCCGATCTTGTAGAACGAGACGCTGTCGCCGAGCGTCTTCGCAAGCGAAAGCCCGTCGAGCGCGGTGGGCAGGTCGAGGGCGACGATCAGGCGGTCGTCGGCGGGCAGCAGATCGGTCATGGCATGGCTCCGGGCATGGCTGGGGAATGGCAGGCAAACGCCGGCCTTTTGCGCCCGAAGCCCGCATCGGTCAAGGAAAAGCAGGGTGCCGGCCGCGCCGGCCCCGCCCGGTTTGCCTTTCGTTCCCGCGCTTTGCGGGATGCGGATTTTTTCGGCACAGCCTGTCGCACCCCCCTTGAAGCGCCCCCGATCCGCCTCCACCTCCCTCTCAAGACCCGGACCAGAGCGTGCCGTCATGGGCGTTCGATTTCCCGGGGGCTTCAGAAAAGGAGATACCCGATGAACATGGAAAAGTTCACCGAGCGGTCGCGGGGCTTCATTCAGGCCGCCCAGACCATCGCGATGCGCGAGGGGCATCAGCGGGTGGTGCCCGAGCATCTGCTGAAGGCATTGATGGATGACGATCAGGGGCTGTCGTCGAACCTGATCCGGCGTTCCGGCGGCGAGCCGCAGCGCGTGCAGGAGGCGGTCGATCTGGCCGTGTCGAAACTGCCGAAAGTGTCGGGCGGTGACGGTCAGGTCTATGTCGAACAGTCGCTGGTGCGCGTGCTCGACGAGGCCGAGAAGATCGCGCAGAAGGCGGGTGACAGCTTCGTTCCGGTCGAACGCATCCTGATGGCGCTCGCGGTGGTCAACACCCGCGCCAAGGACTGTCTCGATCAGGGCGCGGTGACCGCGCAAAAGCTGAATTCCGCGATCAATGATCTGCGCAAGGGCCGCACCGCCGATTCGGCCTCGGCCGAGGAAGGCTATGACGCGCTGAAGAAATACGCCCGCGACCTGACCGAGGCCGCCGAAGAGGGCAAGATCGATCCGATCATCGGCCGCGACGAGGAGATCCGCCGCGCCATGCAGGTGCTGTCGCGCCGCACCAAGAACAACCCGATCCTGATCGGCGAGCCGGGCGTGGGCAAGACCGCGATCGCGGAAGGCCTCGCGCTGCGCATCGTCAATGGCGACGTGCCGGAGAGCTTGCGCAACAAGAAGCTGCTTGCGCTCGACATGGGCGCGCTGATCGCCGGGGCGAAATACCGCGGCGAGTTCGAGGAACGGCTGAAGAGCATCCTGAAGGAGATCGAGGCCGCGGCGGGCGAGGTCATCCTGTTCATCGACGAGATCCACACCCTTGTGGGCGCGGGCAAGTCCGAAGGCGCGATGGATGCGGCGAACCTGATCAAGCCGGCGCTCGCGCGCGGGGAACTCCACTGCGTCGGCGCGACCACGCTGGATGAATACCGCAAGTATGTCGAGAAGGACGCGGCCCTTGCCCGCCGGTTCCAGCCGGTGATGGTCGAGGAACCGACGGTCGAGGACACGATCTCGATCCTGCGCGGCATCAAGGAGAAATACGAACTCCACCACGGCGTGAAGATCTCCGACTCGGCGCTGGTGGCGGCGGCGACACTCTCGCATCGCTACATCACCGACCGCTTCCTGCCCGACAAGGCGATCGACCTTGTCGACGAGGCGGCGTCGCGTCTGCGCATGGAAGTCGACAGCAAGCCCGAGGAGCTCGATGCGCTCGACCGGCAGATCCTGCAGATGCAGATCGAGGCCGAGGCGCTGAAGAAGGAGGATGACGCGGCTTCGAAGGACCGTCTCGTCACGCTCGAGAAGGAGCTCGCCGAGCTCATGGACCGGGCCGCCTCGATGACCGCGAAATGGCAGGCCGAGCGCGACAAGCTCGAGGCCTCGCGCGATCTGAAGGAACAGCTCGACCGGGCGCGCGCCGAACTTGACCAGGCCAAGCGCGAAGGCAACTTCGGCAAGGCGGGCGAGCTGCAATATGGCAAGATCCCGGAACTCGAGCGCAAGCTGGGCGAGGCCGAGGAGAAGGAAGACGGCCAGATGGTTTCCGAGGCCGTCCGTCCCGAGCAGATCGCCGAGGTGGTCGAGCGCTGGACCGGCATTCCGACCACGAAGATGCTGGAAGGCGAGCGCGAGAAGCTGTTGAAGATGGAGGAAGAGCTGCACGGCCGGGTCATCGGTCAGGATGCGGCGATCACCGCCGTCGCCAATGCGGTGCGCCGTGCGCGTGCCGGGCTGAACGACGAGAACCGGCCGCTCGGCTCGTTCCTCTTCCTCGGCCCGACCGGCGTCGGCAAGACCGAGCTGACCAAGGCGGTCGCCGAATATCTCTTCGACGACGACACCGCGATGGTGCGCATCGACATGTCCGAGTTCATGGAGAAACACTCCGTGGCGCGGCTGATCGGCGCCCCGCCCGGCTATGTCGGCTATGACGAGGGCGGCGTTCTGACCGAGGCGGTGCGGCGCCGGCCCTATCAGGTCGTGCTGTTCGACGAGGTCGAGAAGGCGCATCCGGACGTGTTCAACGTTCTGCTGCAGGTGCTTGACGATGGCCAGCTGACCGATGGTCAGGGCCGCACGGTCGACTTCAAGCAGACGCTGATCGTGCTGACCTCGAACCTCGGCAGCCAGGCGCTGAGCATGCTGCCCGAGGGCAGCGATTCGTCCGAGGCGCGGGACGAGGTGATGGGCGCGGTGCGGGCGCATTTCCGCCCCGAGTTCCTGAACCGTCTGGACGAGATCGTCATCTTCGACCGGCTCACCCGGGCGAACATGGACGGCATCGTCTCGATCCAGCTCAAGCGGCTCGAGAAGCGGCTGGCGGCGCGCAAGATCACGCTCGATCTCGACGCCGAGGCGCGCAAGTGGCTGGCCGACGAAGGCTATGACCCGGTCTATGGTGCGCGTCCGCTGAAGCGGGTGATCCAGCGCAGCCTGCAGGACCCGCTGGCCGAGCTGCTGCTGGGCGGCGAGGTGAAGGATGGCAGCACGGTGCAGGTGACCGCAGGCCCCGACGGGCTGGTGGTCGGGGGCCGGGTCTCGGCCTCGGCGCGCACGCGCCCGGCCGACGCGCCGCTGCAGTAAGCGCTGCCACAGGACAGGAAGGGGGCGGGGCAACCCGCCCCCTTTTTCATGCCCGCCCGGGCGCGCTAGGATGGCGATCATGCCCGCCCTGTGCCGCGACTGCCTTGCCACCTTCGACGACGCCCCCGCACGCTGCCCGCGTTGCGGGCGCCCGCGCGTGCTCTCCCACCCCGAGCTTTTCGATCTGACCATCGCGCATCTCGATTGCGACAGCTTCTATGCCTCGGTCGAGAAGCGCGACGACCCGACGCTCGCTTCGCGCCCGGTGATCGTCGGCGGCGGCACCCGCGGCGTCGTCTCCACCTGCTGCTATGTCGCGCGGGTTTCGGGCGTGCGCTCGGCGATGCCGATGTTCCAGGCGCTGAAGCTCTGCCCCGACGCGGTGGTGATCCGGCCGCGGATGGAGCATTACGCCGCCGTCTCGGCGCAGATCCGCGCGAAGATGGCGGCGCTGACCCCGCTGATCGAACCGCTCTCGCTCGACGAGGCCTTCCTCGATCTCGGCGGCACGGCGCGGCTGCACCATGCGCCGCCGGCGCTGCTGATGGCGCGGCTCGCGCGCGAGATCGAGACCGAGATCGGCGTCACTGCCTCGGTCGGGCTGTCACACACCAAGTTCCTGGCCAAGGTCGCCTCCGATCTCGACAAGCCGCGCGGCTTCTCGGTGATCGGCCGGGCCGAGACGGCGGAGTTCCTGCGCGATCAGCCGGTGTCGATGCTCTGGGGCGTGGGGGCGGCGACGCGCGCGGCGCTGGGGCGGGCGGGGCTGCGCACGCTCGCCGACATCCGCCGGGCGGGACACGCCGCGATGGTGGCGCGATTCGGCGCCTCGGGCGCGCGGCTTCATGCGCTGGCGATGGGCGAGGACCCGCGCCGCGTCACCCCCGATGCGCCGGTGAAATCGGTATCGAACGAGACCACCTTCGACACCGACATCGCCGATCGCGCCCGGCTCGAGGCCTGGCTCTGGGTGATGTGCGAAAAGACCGCGGCGCGGATGAAGGCGAAGGGGCTGAGCGGGCGCACCGCGGTGCTGAAGCTGCGGCGGGCGGATTTCTCGGCGCTGAGCCGGCAGCAGCGGCTCGACGAGCCGAGCCAGCTTGCCGACACGCTGTTTCGCGCGACGCTCGCGCTGCTCGAGGCGCTGCCCGAGGAGGGGCCGTTCCGGCTGATCGGCGCGGGCTATGCCGATCTTGCGCCCGCCGACGGGCGCGACCCGGTGGGCGACCTGCTCGACCCGGGCGCCGGCCGCCGGGCAGAGGCGGAACGGGCGGTCGACGCGATTCGCGCAAAATTCGGCGCCGGGGCGATCCGCAGCGGGCGCAGCCTTGGCACCGGCGACAAGCCCCCGCGCGGCTGAGCGCTATTCCGCGGCCAGCGAGCCGTGGGTCGCGGTGCTTTCGCGCCCGATCGCCGCGATGCCGGCCACGGCACGTGCCATGCGCGCGTGAAAGACCTCGTAGTCCGGCAAGGGCCGAATCGCCGCCTCGTCCATGTAGAGGCCGCGGTTCACCTCGACCTGCACGACCTCGATCCCGCTCGCCGGGCGGCCGTAATGCTGGGTGACATAGGCGCCGGCAAAGGGGGTGTTGCGCGCCACCCGCAGCCCGAGACGCGCAAAGACCGCCTCGATCGCGGCGACCGTCTCGGGCCGGGCCGCGGCGCCATAGCGGTCGCCCAGAACCACATCCGCCTGTCGCGGGCCGGCACCGCTGACCGCCTCGGAGGGCATCGAATGCAGGTCGATCAGGATCGCCCGGCCAAAGCGCGCCCGCACCTCGCGCAGGAGCGCGGCGAGGGTGGCATGATAGGGGCGCCAGACGGTGGCGATCCGCATGTCCGCCTCTTCGCGCGTCAGCTTGCCGGAATAGATCGCCCGGTTCGCCGAGACGACGCGGGGAATCACCCCGAGCCCGGCCAGCACCCGCGGCCCGGCCTGGCTGCGCGCCACCCCCTCGATCAGGGCGGGATCAAGCTCGGTCTCGTCGCGGTTCAGGTCGACCCAGGCGCGCGGCAGCCGCGCCGTCAGCGCCGCCGCCCCCTCGCGCGGGGCGCCCTCGAGGAAACGGTCGACGAAGGCATCCTCGGAGGAGCGCAGCCGTTGCAGGTCAAGCACCGAGCGTGCCAGCATTTCAGGCGGATAGTCGCGCCCGGAATGGGGCGAGGCGAAGATGACGGCGGTGGTCATCCTCTCCGGCGTCCACAGCCGGTACACTCCAGTCTCGCGCAGCTGAACGGCCATTTTTCTCCCCGGTTCAGGAAACAGACTACACCGGATTGTTTTCCTTCCAAAACCCTCTTGAAAGCCGCGCCGACTCCTTTTATAGACCGCCAGACCGAAGCGGTTCCGCCCCGGAACGCCCCGAAACGGGCCAGATGGAAAGCGGGATCACGAGGCTTCACGGGCGGTTAGCTCAGCGGTAGAGCACTACGTTGACATCGTAGGGGTCACTGGTTCGATCCCAGTACCGCCCACCATTCACCGCCCCTTCGGGGGCACATCAGTTTCAGGCGCACGCGCGCCGCGACTAGGAGAAGACCGATGAAGGTCCGCAACTCGCTCCGCTCGCTCAAGCAGCGTCATCGCGATTGTCAGATCGTGCGCCGCAAGGGCCGCGTCTACGTGATCAACAAGACGCAGAAGCGCTTCAAGGCCCGTCAGGGCTGAAGCAGGCTTCGAGCCTCGGAAATGGATGGGCCGCGCCGGAGAGATCCGCGCGGCCTTTTCCTTTGTGCGCGTCGCTTGCGGGAAGGTCGCGGGGGCGCCGCCCCCGTCGCCGTTCCAGCGACTCCCCCGGGATATTTTGGGCAATTGGAAGCGGGAGACGCCCTTCTCTTCCAATTGCCCAAAATATCCCGGGGGTGACTTCCGCGCGCAGGCGCGGAAGAGGGGGCAGCGCCCCCTGCCTGGCTCAGCCGTAGGTGCGCAGGTCCTCGATCACCTTGCCATCGTTCGGCAGGCTGCCGGGCGCCACCAGCTCGATCGCGCCGCGCAGTTTCAGCGCCTCGACCACGCCGCCGGCATAGCGCCGCGCATCGGTCGAATCGGTCTCGATCCGCACCGTCATCACGTCCATCTCGCCGTCGCGGCTGGCGATGACGCGGGCGCGTTTCACCTCGGGATGGGCGGCGACGAAGGCCGCGACCTGTTCGGGGCGCACGAACATGCCCTTGATCTTGGTGGTCTGGTCGGCGCGGCCGAGCCAGCCGCGGATGCGCGCGTTGGTCCGGCCGCAGGGCGAGACGCCGGGCATCAGCGCGCTGAGATCGCCGGTGGCGAAGCGCACCAGCGGATAGTCGGGGTTCAGCGTGGTCACCACGACCTCGCCCACCTCGCCCTCGGGCACCGGGTCGCCGGTGCCGGGGCGGACGATCTCGACGATCACGCCCTCGTCGAGAATCATCCCCTCCATCGCCGGGCTCTCGTAGGCGATGTTGCCGAGATCGGCGGTGGCATAGCATTGCAGGCAGGCGATGCCGCGATCGGCGTATTCCTGGCGCAGCGAGGGGAAGAGCGCGCCGCCGCCCACGGCCGCGCGGGTGATGGCGAGGCGCTCGCCCATCTCCTCGGCCTTGTCGAGGATCACCTTCAGGTAGTCGGGCGTGCCGGAATAGACCGAGGTGCCGACATCGACCGCGGCGCGCACCTGCAGTTCGGTCTGGCCGGTTCCGGCGGGCAACACCGCGGCACCGACCGCGCGCGCCCCCGATTCGAAGATCATCCCCGCGGGCGTCAGGTGATAGCCGAAGCAGTTCTGCACGATGTCGCCGGGGCCGACGCCGCAGGCATGCAGGAAGCGCCCCATCCGCCACCAGTCGGCGCTGACATCGCCGGGCTCGTAGATCGGGCCGGGGCTCTGGAAGATATGGGCGAAGGCATGGGCGGGTTTCGCCGTCAGCCCGCCGAAGGGAAAGGCCGCCTTCTGCGCCGCGCCGAGGTCGGACTTGCGCAGCAGCGGCAGCCGGGCGAGATCCGCGCGCGAGGTGATCGCGGCCGGATCGACCGGGCCGAGATGCGCCGCAAGCCCGGGGGCGGTGAGCGCGCGGGCGATCACCGCGGGCAGGTCGCGCGCCAGCGCGGCCTCGCGTTCATCCTGCGAGCGGGTTTCCAGCGCGTCGAAGTAGCGGCTCATCGGGGTCTGTCTCCGGGTCTGTCCTGGTCGATGCTGCGGCGCAGAATGCTGCGCAGCAATCCTGTGGTTTCAATCTGTTGCGTCACGCGAGCCAGCGCTTGCGGCGGCGATAGCTGCGCACCTCGCGGAAGGATTTCCGGCCCTCGTCCGACATCCCGAGGTAGAATTCCTTCACGTCCGGGTTCTCGCGCAGCGCCTGCGCCGGGCCGTCCATCACCACCCGCCCGCTTTCGAGGATATAGCCGTAATGGGCATAGCGCAGCGCGACGTTGGTGTTCTGTTCGGCGAGCAGGAAGGTCACGCCCTCGCCCTCGTTCACCGCCTTCACGATCTCGAAGATCTGTTCGACGAGCTGCGGCGCGAGGCCCATCGAGGGTTCGTCGAGCAGGATCATCTCGGGGCGCGACATCAGCGCGCGGCCCATGGCGACCATCTGCTGTTCGCCGCCCGAGGTATAGCCCGCCTGGCTGCGGCGGCGCTCCTTCAGGCGCGGGAAATAGGTGTAGACCATCTCGAGGTCGCGGGCGATCGCGGCGCGGCCGTCGGTGCGGGTATAGGCGCCGGTGAGCAGGTTTTCCTCGACGGTGAGGTGCTCGAAGCAGTGGCGGCCCTCCATCACCTGGATCACGCCCTTCTTCACCAGATCGGCGGGCGCCATGTCCTGCAGCCGTTCGCCGCGGTAGATCACCGAACCCTTGGTGATCTCGCCACGCTCGGATTTGAGCAGGTTCGAGATCGCCTTGAGCGTCGTCGTCTTGCCCGCGCCGTTGCCGCCCAGAAGCGCGGTGATGCCGCCCTTCGGCACGGCCAGGCTGACGCCCTTCAGCACCAGGATGACGTGGTTGTAGATCACCTCGATGTTGTTCACCTCGAGCAGGGACTCGGTCTTGGCGGCGTCGAGCATGGCGTCCTCCGTGGGGGTGGTCCCCCGGCCCGTGGGCCGGGGGAGGGGGGTCATTTGCAACGTTCGGTGAGGCCGGCTTCCTTGGCGTAGGCCTCGGAATCGGCGGCGATCAGCGGATCGAGAACGTCCTTGTCAGGGGCGATGAAGTCAGTGACGAGGGTCCACTTGCCCGCGGCCGCGTCCCACTGCTGGATCATCGCGCCGCCCGGGCCGCCGTGATCGGCGCAGGTGGCGGCGAAGGGCTGGCCGAAGTTCGGCAGGCCCAGCTCGGCCATCCGCGCGTCGGTGATCTCGAGCGCCTCGAAGCCGTTGCGAACCTCGGCGGCGTTCACGTTGGCATGGCCGGCCAGTTCCTGCGCCTTGCGGATCGCCTCGGCGATGACCACGGCGGCATACATGCCGCGCGAATAGATCACCGAGCCCTCGGCCTCGGCCGGGCCGCTCGCCTTGCCGGGATCGTAGACGTATTTCTTCAGGTCGGCATAGATCGGATAATCGGTGCCGACGCCGTGCATGGTCAGCGCCTTGTAGCCGTTCGCGCCGGCGCCGGCGGGCTTGACGTCATTCTCCGAGCCCGACCACCAGATGCCGATGAAATGGTCCATCGGGAACTTGATGTTCGCGGCCTCCTGGATCGCGACCTGGTTCATCACGCCCCAGCCCCAGAACAGCACGTAATCGGGCTTGTCGCGGCGCACCTGCAGCCATTGCGACTTCTGCTCCTGGCCGGGGCTGTCGATCGGCAGGGCGGTTAGCTTGAAGCCGTGCTTCTTCGCCAGTTCTTCAAGGGTGCGGATCGGTTCCTTGCCATAGGCCGAGTTGTGGTAGAGCAGGGTGATCTTCTTGCCCTCGAGGCTGCCGCCCGACTGGTCGAGAAGGTATTTCACCGCGACCGAGGCGCCGTCCCAGTAGTTCGCCGGGTAGTTGAACACCCATTCGAAGACCTTGCCGTTCGCGGCCGAGGTGCGGCCATAGCCCGGGGTGTAGAGGGTGATGCCGTCGGCGGCCATCTTCGGGATCAGCTGATAGGTGATGCCGGTCGACAGCGGGTTGTAGGCGAGCGCGCCCATGCCCTTGGTGCTTTCATAGCACTCGACGCCCTTCTCGGTGTTGTAGGCGGTCTCGCATTCCGGCACGACGACCTTCTCGCCGCCGATGCCGCCGTCGCGCTCGTTGAGCAAGGTGAAGTAATCGTTGAACCCGTCGGCATAGGGGATGCCGCCGGCCGCGAAGGGCCCGGTGCGATAGCTCAAGTTCGGCACCACCAGTTCGGCCGAGGCCGGCAAGGCGGTGGCGGTGATGGCCGCGGCCACCAGGGCTGCAAAGGTCTTCTTCATACGCTATTCCTCCCAGAACGTATTCGGTTGATTTCCCGTGACTTTCCCGCCCTCCTCAGTGCGGGAACGGCCACAGGCGCAGTTTCTCCTTCGCCACCCGCCACAGTTGGGCGAGGCCATGCGGCTCGGCGATCAGGAAGACGATGATGAGCCCG
This sequence comes from Paenirhodobacter sp. YD-8, assembly GCF_056590935.1. NCBI lineage: Bacteria > Pseudomonadati > Pseudomonadota > Alphaproteobacteria > Rhodobacterales > Paenirhodobacter > Paenirhodobacter sp. YD-8. Next base: position 447,684 of record NZ_CM152649.1, read on the forward strand.
CCCACGATCATCAGTTCGATATGGGCGGCCAGGTCGGTGGGCCAGCCGAGGCCGCCGACGAGCACGTTTTTCAGGAACACCGGCAGCAGCACCAGGAAGGCCGCCCCGGCGAAGGAGCCGAAGATCGAGCCAAGCCCGCCGATGATCACCATGAAGAGGATCAGGAAGGACTTGTTGATGCCGAAGGCCTCGCCCACTTCGGCGGCGCCGAGATAGACCGAGAAGAACAGCGCCCCGGCGATGCCGATGAAGAACGAGCTGACGGCGAAGGCGGTGATCTTGGTGGTCAGCGGGTTCACCCCGATGATCTCGGCGGCGATGTCCATGTCGCGGATCGCCATCCACTTGCGGCCGATGGTGCCGCGGGTGAGATTGCGGGCGACCAGCGCGACGAGGGTCAGCAGGATCAGGCAGAACATGTATTTCGCCGTGGCCGAGGTCTGCGCGCCGGTGACGAAGACGCCGAACATGCTGCGGTCGGGCGCGGTGATCTGGCCCGAGGCCGAATAGTTGTAGAACCACGGCACCTTGTTGAAGAGCCAGACCAGGAAGAACTGCGCGGCAAGCGTCGCCACGGCCAGGTAGAAGCCCTTGATCCGCAGCGAGGGCAGACCGAAGAGCACGCCCACGGCGGCGGTGATGCCGCCCGCAAGCAGAACGTGGATGAAGATCGGAACATCCGGGAAGGCGGTCATCAGCTTGTAGACCGCATAGGCGCCCACGGCCATGAAACCGCCGGTGCCAAGGCTGACCTGCCCGGCATAGCCCACGAGGATGTTCAGCCCGATCGCCGCGATCGCGTAGATCAGGAAGGGCACGAAGACCGCATTCGCCCAGTAGTCGTCGATGACGAGCGGGATCACCCCATAGGCCACGGCCAGCGCGACATAGAACCCCATGCGGTCGAAGCGGATCGGGAAGGTCTGGTTGTCCTCCCGGTAGCTCGTCTTGAAATCACCTGCCTCGCGGTAGAACATCAGGCTTTCCCCCCGTTGATCGTGCGGGGGAAGGCGTGGTCCGTCCCCCTCAGCAGCCGCGCTTCAGACGTGCCCAGGCCAGCAAGGCCGCCCCGGCACCGGCCGCGGCCAGTAGGATGTTGAGTGAATGCAGCGCCGTCGGTTCGTCCGGCGGGGCGGCGAGCGCAATCCAGCCGAAGGCCAGCGCCGCGCCCGAACCGATGGTGAAGACAGTCGCACAGGTTTTCATGACCAAAGGACCTCCCAATCCCTTGCGCGGCCATGATGGGCCGCGTCAGCAACCCTTCCCTCCGACCGGGGCCTCCCTGCCCCTGCGCGATCGGATCTGCGACAGGATGTCGCATCCCCGCCCGGCACTCAACGAAAATCGTGTTTGCGCTAGCAGCCATCGTCACACCCGCTCGATGATGCGTTCGCCGAACAGGCCCTGCGGCCGGAACACGAGGAAGACGAGGGCGAGCACATAGGCGAACCAGTTCTCGGTGGCGCCGCCGATCAGCGGGCCGAGGAAGAACTCGAACAGCTTCTCGCCCATGCCGATGATGAGACCGCCGACGATCGCGCCGGGGATCGAGGTGAAGCCGCCCAGCATCAGCACCGGCAGAGCCTTCAGCGCGATCAGGCTGAGCGAGAACTGCACGCCCGATTTCGAGCCCCACATGATCCCGGCGACGAGCGCGACGATGCCCGCGATCGACCACACCAGCACCCAGATGAAGCGCAGCGAGATCCCGACCGACAGTGCCGCCTGGTGGTCGTCGGCCACCGCGCGCAGGGCGCGGCCCTGTTTCGAATACTGGCTGAAGAGGGTCAGCGCGGTGACCAGCGCCACCGCGACCAGCGCCGCGACGACATCGAGGTTGTCGATGAAGAAGCCATAGCCGAAGAGGCCGTCGGTCACGCTCTCGAGCGTCTCGTTGATGCCCTGCGGCAGGCCGACGTCCAGCGTCTTGATGTCGGCGCCCCACATCACGTCGCCGAAGCCCTCGAGGAAATAGGCCAGCCCGATCGTCGCCATGAACAGGATGATCTCGGCCTGGCCCACCAGATGCTTCAGCACCAGTTTCTCGATGACGATCGCCAGCAGCACCATCACCCCGGCGGTGAGCAGGATCGCGAGGACCGAGGGCAGCTGCCAGCCGAAGCTTTCGAGATGCCCGCCGGTGATGGCGTTGATGACATGGGCGAAGGGCACCTGGCCCTGCTGGATGCCGACGAGCGTCAGCGCGGCAAAGAGCGCAAGCACCCCCTGCGCATAGTTGAAGATGCCCGAGGCCTTGTAGATCAGCACGAAGCCGAGTGCGACAAGTGCATACATCACCCCCGCCATCAGGCCGTTCAGGGTCACTTCCATCGCGTAAAGCAGCTGGTCAGGCATGGCGGCCTCCCTTCGAGTTCGGTTGCGGACGGGCGTCAGTCATGGGCCACCCCCAGATAGGCGTCGATCACGGCCTGGTTGCTGCGCACCTCCTCGGGCGGGCCGTCGCCGATCTTCTTGCCGTAATCCATCACCACCACGCGGTCGCTCAGGTCCATCACCACGCCCATGTCGTGCTCGATCAGCACGATGGTGGTGCCGAACTCGTCGTTCACGTCGAGGATGAAGCGGCACATGTCCTCCTTCTCCTCGACGTTCATCCCCGCCATCGGCTCGTCGAGCAGCAGGATCTTCGGCTCGGCGGCCAGCGCCCGGGCCAGCTCGACGCGCTTCTTCAGGCCATAGGGCAGGCGGCCCACCGGCGTTTTCCGGATGTTCTGGATCTCGAGGAAGTCGATGATCTTCTCGACCTTCTCGCGATGCGCCTCTTCCTCGCGGCTGGCGCCGCCCCACCAGAAGGCCTGGCTGAAGAGCCCCGATTTCATCAGCGTCAGCCGCCCGGTCATGATGTTGTCGAGCACTGACATCCCGTCGAAGAGCGCGATGTTCTGGAAGGTGCGCGCGATGCCGAGCTGGGCGACCTGATAGGGCTTCATCGGCCCGCGCTGATAGCCCTTGAACCAGACCGAGCCCTCGGTCGGCACGTAAAAGCCCGAGATCACGTTCAGCATCGAGGATTTGCCGGCGCCGTTCGGGCCGATGATCGCGCGGATCTCGCCGTCGCGGATGTCGAAGCTGATGTCCTTGATCGCCGTCACCCCGCCAAACTTCAGCGTGATGTTGCGCAGCTCCATCAGCACGCCACCGATCTTGCGGCCGTCGGCGGTGACCCAGCCTTCGTTCATGTCCTTCATTCTGCGGCCTCCGCCAGCTGCACCCCGGGAGCGACGGTCGCGTCGGCAAGCGTCAGCGTCGCCTTGATCGCCCCCTTGCGGCCGTCCTCGTAGGTGACCTCGGTCTCGGTGTAGACGCTGTCGCGCCCGTCATAGAGCGCGTCGATCAGGTCGGCGTATTTCTCGGCCACGATGTTGCGGCGCACCTTGCGGGTGCGGGTCATCTCGCCATCGTCCGCGTCGAGTTCCTTGTGCAGGATCAGGAAGCGGTGGATCTGGCAGCCGGAGAGCATCGGGTCGCGCGCCACCGAGGCGTTCACCTCGTCGATGTGACCGCGGATCATGTCATAGACCTTCGGGTGCCCGGCCAGTTCCTGATAGGAGGCATAGGCGATGTTGTTGCGCTCGGCCCAGTTGCCGACCGCGGTCAGGTCGATGTTGATGAAGGCGGTGCAGCGGTCGCGACCCGCGCCAAAGACGACAGCCTCAAGAATGCTTGGGTAGAACTTGAGCTTGTTTTCCACGTATTTGGGAGCGAAGAGCCGGCCATCGGCCAGTTTGCCGACGTCCTTGGCGCGGTCGATGATGCGCAGGTGCCCCGAGCCTTCCTCGAAGAACCCCGCATCCCCCGTGGCAACCCAGCCCTCGGCGTCCTTGGTCGAGGCGGTGCTGTCGGGGTTGTTGTAATACTCGACGAAAGTGCCCGGCGAGCGATAATAGACTTCACCGTTCTCGCCGATCTTCACCTCGACGCCCGGCGAGGGCACGCCGACGGTGTCGGAGCGGACCTGGCCATCGGGCTGCTGGGTGATGAAGACCGAGGCCTCGGTCTGGCCGTAGAGCTGCTTCAGGTTGATGCCGAGCGAGCGGTAGAAGTCGAAGATCTCGGGCCCGATCGCCTCGCCCGCGGTGTAGCCCACGCGGATGCGCGAGAAACCGAGCGTGTTCTTCAGCGGCCCGTAGATGAAGAACCCGCCAAGCGCATAGCGCAGCCGGTCGAGCATGCCGACGGGGGCGCCGTCGAGGATCGCGGGGCCGACCCGGCGGGCCAGCGCCATGTAATGGTCGAAGAGCCACTTCTTCACCCGCCCCGCATCTTCCATGCGGATCATCACCTGCGTCAGCTGGCCCTCGAACACCCGCGGCGGGGCGAAGAAATAGGTCGGCCCGATCTCGCGCAGGTCGGTCATCATCGTCGCGGCGTTTTCCGGGCAGTTCACGGTGAAGCCCGCCCAATAGGCCTGCCCGACCGAGAAGATGAAATCGCCCACCCAGGCCATCGGCAGATAGGCGAGCACCTCTTCCGCCCGGGTCAGCCGGTCGAAGGAGACCGAGTTCTTCGCCGTCTCGATGATGTTGCGGTTCGACAGAACCACGCCCTTCGGCTTGCCGGTGGTGCCCGAGGTGTAGAGCATCACGCAGGTGCTGTCATAGGTCAGCTCGGCGATGCGGGTCTCGAGCTCGTGCTCGTAGCGGTAGTGCCCCGCCTTGCCCTCGGCGACGACATCGGCCAGCGCATTCATCCGGGAATGGTCGTATTTCCGCATGCCGCGCTTGTCGGTGTACATCACGTGCTCGATCGTGTGGATGCGGTCCTCGACCTCGACCACCTTGTCGACCTGCTCCTGATCGCCGCAGACGACGAAGCGCGCGCCGCAATGGCCCAGGACATAGGCCATCTCCTCGGCCACCGCGTCCTGATAGAGCGGCACCGGCACCGCGCCGCACATCTGCGCCGCCACCATCGCCCAGTAATGCGCCGGGCGGTTGCGCCCGATGATCGCGATGTGATCGCCGCGGGCGACGCCAAGGCTCAGCAGCCCCATCGCCAGCGCGCGGATCTCCTCGTTCGCCTGGGCCCAGGTCCAGGTCTGCCAGATCCCGAATTCCTTTTCGCGATAGGCCGGATAGCCGCCATACCGCGCCACGTTCCGCGCCAGAAGCGCAGGAATCGACTGCGCGGAGTGCTCCGCCGCCGTTCTGTCCGCCATGTGTCCTCCCTCACGCCGGTCGCCCGGCGTCCTCGCCGCAGGAGGCGATTCCTCCATCGCCCGCCGCGTCATGCCCGAAGGCTGCGGGTCAAAGTTTTCCTGACTTTTTCCGAAATCTAACGAATCCTTTCCGGCGCCCCTTGCCCCTTTGCCGGACCCCGCCGGGATGCTAGCGATGGCGGGGGAGGAGACCGGATGACCGCAGAGGACACCCATGCGCGGCTGATGGAGGCCGGGCTGAACATGATCGGCCAGGCGCTGTCGATCTATGACAGCGAGTTGCGGCTGGCGGTGTGCAACCGGCAATTCGCGCTGATGTTCGATCTGCCCGAGGCGCTGACCCGGCCGGGCACGCCCTTCGAGGACACGATCCGTTTTCTGGTGACGCGCGGCGAATACGGCCCCGTCACCGATCTCGAGGAGGCGGTGCGGCTGCGCGTCGCGCAGGCGCGGACCTTCGCGCCGCATTACATGGAACGCGCGCGGGCGAACGGACGCACGATCGCGGTCGAGGGGGCGCCGCTCGCGCAGGGCGGCTGGGTCACGGTCTATACCGACATCACCGAGATCAAGCGCCAGGAGGGGCTGTTGCGCGCCCGCTCTCAGGAGCTGTCGGTGCAGGTGCTCGACCATGCCGAGCGGCTGGCGGCGGCGAACCGCGAGCTTGGCGCGACGAATGCCGCACTTGCCGAGACGCAGCGCGAGCTGACCGCGATCGAGGCGCGCACGCGGCAGGTGACCGAGATGATGCCGGCCCATATCGCGCATGTGGACCGCGGGCTGATCTACACCTTCTCGAACCGCAAGCTGCCCACGGTGATGCCGGGCGCGGTGCTCGATCCGGTCGGGCGCCATGCCTCCGAGACGCTGGGCGCCGACACCTTCGCGCGGCTTGAGCCCGGCTTCCTGCAGGCGCTGGCGGGCGAGGCGAATGTGCGCGAGATCACCCATACCCCGTCGGGGCGGCGGGTGCGCGTGGCGCTGACCCCCGATCGCGATGCGGCGGGCGAGGTGGCGGGCGTCTATATCCTGTCGACCGACGTCACGCACGAGGCGCAGGCGCGCGCCGCACTCGCCCAATCGGCCAAGCGCGAGCTCGCCGGGCACCTGACCTCGGGGCTTGCGCATGATTTCGCGAATCTGCTCACCGTCATTCTCGGCCTGCAGGGGCGGCTTGCGCGCTTGCCCGACCTGCCCCCCGCCGCGGCAGAGATCGCCCGCGGCACGCTGGCCGCGGCGCGGCGCGGTGGCACGTTGCTGGACCGGATCGCCGCGATCTCGGGCCGGCGCGTGCTGCGCCCCGAGGCGGTCGAGCTGCGCCCGCTGGTCGAGGATATCGCCGCGATGGCACGTCCGACGCTTGGCGATGCGATCCGGCTCGAGACCTTCGTCGGCGGGCTCGACCGGCCGGTTCTGGTCGATCCGGGGCAGCTGCAGGACAGCCTGCTCAACCTGCTTCTGAACGCGCGCGACGCGATGGGGCCGCGCGGCGGCAAGATCCGGGTCGAGCTGCATCCGGTGCGCGACACCTGGGTCGAGATTTCCGTCACCGACACCGGCCCCGGCTTCTCGGCCGAGGCGCTCTCCCGCGGGCTCGATCCGTTCTTCACCACGAAGGGCGGCGAGGGCTCGGGGCTTGGCCTGTCGATGGTCTATGACCAGACGAAGCTGGCGGGCGGCACCGTGCAGCTCGAGAACACCGAGGAGGGCGCGTGCGTCACCCTGCGCCTGCCGCTGCGGCCCGCCGGCGCGCCGGCCGCGCCGATGCTGGTGCTGCTGGTCGAGGACAATGACGATATCCGCGCCAACGTGCGCGAGATGCTGCGCGGCCTCGGCCACACCGTGATCGAGGCGGCAAGCGTCGCCGAGGCCGAGGCGCTCTCCGCGCTGCCCGATATCGGGCTGGTGCTCTCGGACATCCAGCTGCCGGGCGAGGCGACCGGGGTCGAGCTCGCGCGCCGTCTTGCGTCGCGGGTGCCGGTGGTGCTGATGACCTCGCTGCCGCCCGGGGATCCGCTGCGCGCCTCCGCTCCCTGCGCGGTGCTGCAAAAACCCTTCTCCGCGCGCGAACTCGCCGCCCTGATCGACGGAGCCCGCCGATGACCGCCCCGCATGTCGCCATCCTCGACGACGAGCCCGAGATCCGCCGGATGCTGTCGGACGCGCTCGAAGAGGCCGGGTTCCGCACCACCTGCTATGCCCGTGCGACCGAATTCGAGGCGGGGCTGAAGCGTGCCCAGCCCGACGTCTGCCTTGTCGATCTGGGCCTGCCCGACCGCGACGGGCTGGCGCTGGTGCACCGGCTGGCGCTGGAACAGGGGGCGGCGATCATCATCATCTCGGGGCGCGCGCAGGTGCATGACCGCGTCACCGGGCTGGAACTCGGCGCCGACGATTACATCATCAAGCCCTTCGACCCGGCCGAGGTCGTGGCCCGCATCCGCGCCCGGTTGCGCAAACCCCGCGCCGAGGCGGCGCCGGCCGTCCAGACCGCCGATTTCGCCGGCTGGCGCGCGCAGTTCGACCGCTATGTGCTGACCGATGCCGGGGGCCGCGAGACGCCGTTTTCGCACGCCGAGGGCGAGGTGCTGCGGCTCTTCCTCGAAAGCCCGAACCGGCTCATCACCCGCGCCCAGATGCAGGAAGCGCTGGGCAGCGGCGCGGGCGAAAGCTTCGACCGGGCGATGGATGTGCGGATCTCGCGGCTGCGCACGAAGCTTGGCGAAGACCCGAAGAACCCGCGGCTGATCAAGACGATCTATGGGGCGGGCTATATCTTCCTGGGCGAGGTGCGCTGGAGCTGATTTTGCGCTGGCAATGCCGGCGCGCTTCTGATTCCCTTGGGCCAGATCCCTGCGCAAGGCACTGCCATGCTGACCATCCTGCTCCATCGGGCCCCGGCGCGCGCCTTCTATCGCGTGGAAATCTCCGACAACCTGTTCGGTGAATATACGGTGCTGCGCGAATGGGGTCGGGCGGGGCGGCTCGCGGGCGCGCGGGTGAACTGGTTTTCCAACCTGCGCGACGCGGTGCAGGCCGCCGATCGCTGGCGGGGGCGGGCGATCTCGCGCGGCTACCGGCTGAGCGAGCGGCGTGCCGCGCGCGGCTGAGGAGGGCGGCGATGGCGATGATCCATTGGTGCGGAACGGGGCTGAGTTCGGGGCCGGGGTTGCGCCGGCTGGTCGACGCGGGGCGCGCGCTCACCGTCTGGACGATCGAGCGGCCGCAGGCCGAGGCGCTGCTTGCCGGCCGCCGCGCCCGCATCGCCGAGTACAGCCTGCCCGCGCTCGAGGCGACGCTGCGGCCGGGCGATGTCGTCGTCTCGATGCTGCCCTCCGATCTGCATCCGGCGCTCGCCCGCATCGCGCTGCACCGGCAGGCGCATTTCGTCTGTGCCTCGGAGCTGACGCCCGAGCTGCGCGGGCTCGATGTGGCGGCGCGCAAGGCGGGCGTCGCCGTGCTGGGCGAGGTCGGGCTTGCCCCCGGCATCGACCATCTGATGGCGCATGATCTGGTCGCCGATTACCGTGCCTCGGGGACGATCGCGCCGGGCGATACGGTGTCGTTCCACAGCTATTGCGGCGGCATCCCGGCCCGGCCGAACGCCTTTCGCTACAAGTTCAGCTGGTCGCCGCTTGGCGTGCTGCGGGCGCTGAAATCGCCCTCGCGCTCGATCCGCCATTTCACCGAGCTGCGCCTGGCCCATCCCTGGGAAGGGGTGACGCGCTATGACGCGCCGCTGCCGCACCCCGAGACCTTCGAGGTCTATCCGAACCGCGACAGCCTCGGCTACATCGGCGAATACCGCTTCGATCCGAGCTGGCGGATCGAGGATTTCGTCCGCGGCACGCTGCGGCTTCTGGGTTGGGCCGAGGCCTGGCAACCGGTCTTCGCGGCGCTCGGCGATACCTCCGACGGGGCGGAGCGCCGCCTCGCGCAGCTGGCCGAGCGGCTGTTGCGCGAGAACGGCTATGGCCCGGACGAGCCCGACCGGGTGGTGGCGGTCGTCACGCTCACGGCGAAACGTGCCGGGCGCGCGGTCTTCGACCGGTCCTGGGTGCTCGAGGCGACGGGCGACATCCGTGGCAGCGCGATGGCGCGGCTTGTTTCCGGCACGGTCTCGCTCGCGGTCGAGGCGGTGCTGGCCCATGACATCCCGGCGGGTGTCCATGCCGCGCCGCATGACCCGAAACTGGTGCAGGGCTGGCTTTCCGCGCTGCAGGTGCAGGCGCAGTATCTGGCGAAGGTGGATCACCTGGCCTGACGGGCGCAGGGGGCCAGCCCCCTCTTTCGCTGACGCGAAATTCACCCCCGGGATATTTGGGGCAATTGGAAGCAGGGAGCTGTGCTCCTCTTCCAATTGCAGTCAAATATCCCGGGGGTGAGGCCGCAGGCCGAGGGGGCAGCGCCCCCTTGCCTCAGAACGGGCAGGGTGCGGTGAAGGTCATGTGGCGCCCGCCGTCGGGATGGCGCAGGCGCAGGCTTTCGGCGTGCAGCATCAGCCGCGGGAAGTCCCGTGCCGGCCCTTCGGCATAGAGCGGATCGCCAAGGATCGGATGGCCGGTCTCCCGCATGTGCACGCGCAGCTGGTGGCTGCGGCCGGTGAGCGGGGTCAGCCGCACCCGCGTGGTGCCGTCCGCCTCCAGCCGCAGCACGCGCCAGTCGGTCTGTGCCGGCCGGCCGTTTTCATGGTCGACATGCTGGCGTGGCCGGTTCGGCCAGTCGACGCAGAGCGGCAGGTCGACGTGGCCCTCCTTCGGCTCGAGATGGCCCCAGAGCCGGGCGAGGTAATGCTTCTTCGTCTGCCGGTGCTCGAACTGCAGGCCGAGGTGGCGTTGCGCGTGCGGCGTCAGGCCGAAGACCATCACCCCCGAGGTATCCATGTCGAGCCGGTGGACCAGCAGCACCGTGGGATAGGCTGCGCGCAGCCGCGCGATCAGGCAATCGGCGCGGTCCTCGCCCTTGCCGGGCACCGAGAGCAGCCCGGCCGGCTTGTCGACCACGAGGATCTCGTGATCGGCGTGCAGGATGCGGGGCTGTTCGGTCGTGGGGGTGTAGACGAAATCGGTCATGCCGCCCAGATGGCGCGCGGGCGCGGCAAAATCAAGCTCAGTCGAGGGCGAGCCTGGCCGCGAGCCCGCCGAACAGCAGCGCCGCGACCTTGTTCAGCACTCCCATCCGCCGTGCGAGCCGGGTGCCGAGCCAGCCCGCCGAGGCGCCGTAGCCCATGGTGATCAGCGTGCCGCCGGTAAAGACGATGCCGCCGAGGATCAGCATCTGCTGCCACAGCGGGCCGATTGCCGGGTCGGTGAACTGCGGCAGGTAGGCCAGCATGAAGAGGGCCACCTTCGGGTTCAGCACATTGGTGATGACGCCGCGGCGGAAGGCGTCGCGGGGCAGGAGCGCGCCGCCCACGCTTTCGGGCGGCGGCACCACCGCGCGCCAGCTCTTCACCGCGATCCACAGCAGATAGGCCGCCCCCGCCCAGCGGACGAGATCGAGTGTGCCGGGATGGGCCGCGACCAGCGCAGCAAGGCCGAAGGCCGTGGCGCAGGTGTGGAAGATGCCACCGATGCCGACGCCGAAGCCCGCGGCCATCCCCGCCTTCGGCCCGCCCTGCAGCCCCGAGGCGATGGCGAACAGCACGTCCGATCCGGGCGTCAGGTTCAGCACCAGCGCGCCGGCCAGAAAGGCAAGCAGCGTCGCCGGCGGAAAGGCCATCAACGTGTCGAGCATCCGGGGAACTCCTTCGGGCGGTCTCGCGCGACGCTAGCCTAGAGCGCCGCCGCCGTCACCTCGACTTCGACGAGGAATTCGGCGCGGGTGAAGCCGGTGACGATGACGAGGGTCGAGGCGGGCAGGTTGCCCGAGCCCTGAAGCCATTCGTCGCGCGCCGCCATGTAGTCCGGGAAATGCGCGCGGTCGGTGACGAAGGCGTTGATCCGGATCACGTCGGCCGGGCCCATCCCGGCCTCGGCGAGGATCGCGGTGACATTGGCAAAGCACAGCCGCGCCTGTTCGCGCACTGTGGGCGGGGCGATGTCGTCGGGGCCGAGGCCAAGCTGGCCCGAGGTCATCACCAGCCGCGCGCCCTTCGGCACCTCGATGCCATGGGCATAGGCGCCGAAGGGCGGACGGATCGAGTTCGGGGCAAGGGCACGCATGGAAAACCTCCGGTTTCTTCGGCCGCGATCCTGCCCCCGGCGCCCGGCGAGGGCCATGCTTCCTGACCAAACGGGCAAAATTTTCGGCATCTGCCGAAAACCCGGGCAGAGGTAAGGAAAACCTGCCCAAAGCCGCGCCGTCTTCTGCCGGCATGCGGGTTTTTGCCGCACCGCCTCCTGAGCATCGGGCCGCGCCCTCCTAGGCTGGCCGCAGAGAATCACACCCCGGAGTCGCGCATGCGCAAGATTGTCCTTTCCCTGCTTCTGACGACCGTCGCCACTGCCGCCTCGGCGAATACGGCGGTGACTTTCGGCACCAACTGGCTGGCGCAGGCCGAGCATGGCGGCTTCTACCAGTCGGTGGCCGACGGCACCTATGCGGCCTGCGGGCTTGATGTGACGATCCAGCCGGGCGGGCCGCAGGTGAACAACCGGGCGCTGATGCTGGCGGGCAAGATCGACTTCAACATGGGGGGCAACCTGCTCGAGGAATTCTCGGCGGTGCAGGAGGGCATCCCGGTCGTCGCCGTTGCCGCCACCTTCCAGAAGGAGCCGCAGGTCATCCTGACCCATCCGGGCGTGGCGAAAAGCTTCGAGGACCTCAAAAACCTCAAGCTGCTCATCGGCGATGCGGGCTATGCGTCCTATTATCAGTGGATGATCAAGGCCTATGGCTTCACCCCCGAGCAGCGCGAGGTCTACACCTTCAACCCCGCGCCCTTCATCGCCGACGAGAAGTCGGGGATGCAGGGCTACCTCTCGTCGGAACCGCTGATGGTCGAGAAGGAGGGCGGCTTCAAGCCGGACGTCTGGCTGCTCGCCGATGCCGGCTACTCGACCTATTCGACGCTGATCGAGACCATGGCCGACACCGTCGCGAAGAAGCCCGAGGTGGTGAAGTGCTTCGTCGATGGCTCGATCAAGGGCTGGTACAATTTCCTCTACGGCGACAACAGCGCCGCGAAGGAGATGATCAAGAAGGACAACCCCGACATGACCGACGAGCAGATCGCCTTCGGCATCGCCCAGCTGAAGGAGAAGGGCATCGTCGATTCGGGGGATGCGCTTGAAAAGGGCATCGGGGTGATCACCGACGCCCATGTGAAGGACTTCTTCGACAAGATGGTCGCCGCCGGGGTCGTGCCCGCCGATCTCGACTACAAGGCCGCCTACACCACCGATTTCGTCGGCGCGGGCGTGGGCCTTGATCTGAAGAAGTGATCTTCCCGGGGCGGGCCTATGGTGGCCCGCCCGAACCTTTCCGAGACGAGGCACCGATGGTGGTGACCTGGCGCAAGCCGAAACCGCTGGGCGAGCGGGCGAAACTTCTGGAGATGGCCGCGGTCGACAAGGCCTTTGCCGGCGGCACGCTGGCGCTCAGGGAGATGAACCTGACCGTGAACGAGGGCGACTTCATCTCGCTTCTCGGCCCCTCGGGCTGTGGCAAGTCGACGGCGCTGCGGCTGATCGCCGGGCTGATGCACCCGACGCGCGGGCAGATCCGCTGGGAGGGCGGCGAGGCCGAGATCGGTGTCGTCTTCCAGGAGCCGACGCTGATGCCCTGGGCGACGGTCGAGCAGAACGTCTATCTGCCCTTCCGGCTGAAGGGGCAGAGCTTCGTGCAGGTGCGCGATGACATCCATCTGGCGCTGAAGCTGGTGGGGCTCGAGAAATTCGCCAAGGCCTATCCGCGCGAGCTGTCGGGCGGGATGAAGATGCGGGTCTCGATCGCGCGGGCGATGGTGACGCGGCCGCGGCTCATTCTGATGGACGAGCCCTTCGCCGCGCTGGACGAGATCACCCGCCACAAGCTGAACAAGGATCTGCTCGAGCTGAAGGAAAAGATCGCCTCGACGGTGATCTTCGTCACCCATTCGGTGTTCGAATCGGTGTTCCTGAGTGACCGGATCGTGGTGATGGCGGCCCGGCCCGGCCGCGTCTCGACCGAGCTCACTGTCGACGCGCCCTATCCGCGCGGCGAGGATTTCCGCACCTCGGCCGATTATGCCGCGCTGTGCCGCACCGCCTCGGATGCGCTCCATGCCGCGATGGGAGAGACCGCATGAGCCTTGCCGATCCCGCCCTTGCCGCAGGCGACACCCCGGTCGATGCCGACGAGCTGGCGCGTGCCCGCGCCCGCCGGCGCGAGCGGGTGCTGCGCTGGCTGCTGCCAAGTGTCACCGTCGTGCTGATGATCGTGCTGTGGGACCGCATCGTCGCTTGGAACGAGATCCCGCATTACATCCTGCCCGGGCCCGGCCTTGTCGCGCAGACGCTGGTCAAGGACGCGCCGATCCTGCTGCCGGCCCTGGGCGTCACGCTGCAGATCACGCTGATGGCGCTCGCCGTCGCGGTGGTGGGCGGCGTCGGCCTTGCGGTGCTCTTCAGTCTCAGCCGCTGGGCCGAGATGTGCTTCTATCCCTTCGCGGTGATCTTGCAGGTCACCCCGGTCGTCTCGATCGCGCCGCTGATCTTCATCTATGTCGACAACCGGCTGGCGGGGCTCTTGCTCTGTGCCTGGATCGTCGCCTTCTTCCCGATCCTGTCGAACACCACGCTCGGGCTGAACTCGACCGACCACAACTTGCGCGACCTCTACCGGATCTATGGCGCGACCCGCTGGCAGCGGCTGCGCTATCTGCAGATCCCGACGGCGCTGCCCTATTTTCTCGGCGGTCTGCGCATCGCCGGCGGGCTGAGCCTGATCGGGGCGGTGGTGGCGGAATATGTCGCGGGCACCGGCGGTATCGGCTCGGGCCTGGCCTTCCGCATCCTCGAGGCGGGATACCGGCTGAACATCCCGCGGATGTTCGCGGCGCTTGTCCTCATTGCGCTCACCGGCGTCGTCATCTTCGCGGTGCTGAGCCTGATCACGCATCTGATGCTTCACAAATGGCACGAGAGTGCCATCAAACGGGAGAATTGATGGATTTTTGCGTTCTGCCCAGCGGCACGTATCGTCTGATCAATCTGAAAACCCCGGCCTGCCTCCTCGGACAAGAGGGCGACCTCGCCCAGATCGACCTGGCCATCTCGGATGGCCGGATCGTCGCGGCGGTGCCGCCCGACGCGCCCGTGGTGGACATGGCCGGCAAGATGGTCTTTCCGGCCTTCGTCGACATGCACACGCATCTCGACAAGGGCCATATCTGGCCGCGTGCAGCGAACCCCGACGGCACGTTCGAGGGCGCGCTGGCCGCCGTCGGCGCCGACCGGGTGGCGAACTGGTCGGCCGAGGATGTGCGCGCGCGGATGGAGTTCGCGCTGCGCTGTGCCTGGGCGCATGGCACGCGCGGGGTCCGCACCCATCTCGACAGCCTCGCGCCGCAGGATGCGATCTCCTTCCCGGTCTTCGCCGAGCTGCGCGAGGACTGGGCCGGGCGGATCGCGCTGCAGGGCTCGTGCCTCGTGCCGATCGACATGGTGGAGGAGGGCGGCCCCTTCGGCCGCACCGCGGCGATCGTCGAACGCGCGGGCGGCGTGCTTGGCGCCGTCACCTATCCGGTCCCCGACCTGCGCCGGCGGTTGCGGGTGTTCTTCGACCACGCGGCGCGGCGCGGGTTGCAGGCCGATTTCCACGTCGACGAGACCGGCGACGCCTCGGTCGCGACGCTGAAGGTGATCGCCGAGGTGGCGCTGGAAATGGGCTTCGACGCGCCGGTGACGGTGGGGCATTGCTGTTCGCTTGCCGTGCAGCCCGAGGCCGAGGCGGCGCGCACGCTCGATCTGGTTGCGAAGGCCGGGTTGAATGTCGTCAGCCTGCCGATGTGCAACATGTACCTGCAGGACCGCACGCCCGGCCGCACGCCGCGCTGGCGCGGGGTGACGCTGGTGCACGAGATGGCGGCGCGCGGCATCAACGTCAGCTTCGCCTCCGACAACACCCGCGATCCGTTCTATGCCTATGGCGATCTCGACATGATCGAGGTGATGCGCGAGGCGACGCGGATCGCGCATCTCGACCACACCGGCACCGACTGGCCGCGCGCCTTCACCGCGAACCCCGCCCGCGCCTGCGGCTTCGATGCGCCCTCGCTGGCCCCGGGTGCGCCCGCCGATCTGGTGATCTGCCGTGCCCGCAGCTGGACCGAGCTCTTCGCCCGCCCGCAGGCCGACCGCATCGTGCTGCGCGCCGGGCGGCAGATCGACCGCACCCTTCCCGATTATTCCGAACTCGACGGACTGATGACATGAACATTGATGCCGCAAAGGCTGCGCTCGCCCATCTCGAGCTTGACGACAACCCCGCCTCGATCCGCTCGAAAAGCCGGGATTTCTTCTGGTATTCGCCGGTGCTGAAGGCGCGGCTCGATCACGTCGTCGCCGATTTCGTCGTCTCGCCGCGCGACGAGGCCGAGGTGATCGAGGTGCTCAAGACCTGTTACGCCCATGACGTGCCGGTCACCGTGCGCGGCGCCGGCACCGGCAATTACGGTCAGGCGATGCCGCTGGCGGGCGGCTGCGTGATGCACCTGAAGAACATGAACCGGATCCGCGAGATCGCCCCCGGCCGGGTGGTGGCGGAACCGGGCATCGTGATCCGCGACCTCGACGCGCAGACCAAGGCGCAGTCGGGGCAGGAGCTGCGGATGATGCCCTCGACCGCGGCCACGGCGACGCTTGGCGGTTTCATCGCCGGCGGCTCGGGCGGCGTGGGCTCGGTCCGCTGGGGCGCGCTGCGCGATCTGGGCAACATCATCCGGCTGCGCGTCGTCTCGATGGAGGCCGAACCGCAGATCCACGAATTCACCGGCGAGGAGCTGCACCGGGTCAGCCACGCCTATGGCACGAACGGCATCATCACCGAGATCGAGATGCCGCTCGCCCCGGCCTATGACTGGGTCTCGACGGTGCTGACCTTCCCCGGTTTCGCCGAGGCGGCGCGTTTCGGCGCCGAGCTTGCGGCCGAGGACGGGATCCTGGTCAAGCTGATCACCGTCTGCGAGGCGCCGATTGCCGCGCAGTATTTCCAGCGCTTCAAGGGCCATGTCGACGAGGGCGACAATACCCTGCATCTGATGGTCGCGCCGCAGTCGATGCCCGCGCTCGAGACCTTCCTGGCGCGCTGGCCGGCGGGCAAGATGATCTTCCGCTCGGACGCGCACGACTGGAGCCGCGACCCGGGCGTCGCCTATGAATACGGCTGGAACCACACCACGCTGCGTGCGCTGAAGGTCGATCCCGACATCACCTATCTGCAGGTGCGCTATCACGGCGCCGATTTCCTCGAGGTGATCGAGGCGGTCCGTGCCCGTTTCGGCGCCGAGCTGATGCAGCACCTCGAGGTGATGCGCGAGCATGGGCAGGTGATCTATGCGGGGCTGACCATGGTGCGCTTCACCACCGAGGAGCGGCTCGAGGAGATCGTGCGCGAGCACGAGGAGATGGGCGCGATGATCTTCAACCCGCACCGCTACACGCTCGAGGAGGGCGGGCGGCAGTCAGCCGATGCGCGCCAGCTTGCCTTCAAGCGCGAGGCGGATCCGAAGGGGCTTCTGAACCCCGGCAAGATGATCGCCTGGGACGTGCCGGACTGGGGCTATGAGACGATCTATGCCTATGCCGGGATGAGGGCCGCAAAATGACCTGCGCCGGTTCCTGTGGCTGGGGGCAGAGTGAGGAGTTGGGCCGGGAAAAAGCCGCTCTGCCCTTCCTTGGAAAACTACTCCCGCCGGAGGCGTCCGCGGGCCGGGCCGGGCGCGGAGGGCGGGCATGACGCGCGCGATGGTTCTCTTCGCCCACCCCTGCGCCGAAAGTTTCTCGGCGGCGCTGCACCGGCGGGTGTGCGACACGCTTTCGGCGCGGGGCTGGCAGGTCGATGACTGCGACCTGTATGCCGAGGGCTTCGCGCCGGTGCTGAGCGCGGCCGAGCGGCGCGGCTATCACGACATCGGGCCGAACCTCGATCCGGTGGCGGAGCATGTCGCGCGGTTGCGCGCGGCCGAGGCGCTGGTGCTGGTGTTTCCGGTCTGGAACATGGGCTATCCGGCGATCCTGAAGGGCTTCCTCGACCGGGTGTTCCTGCCCGGCGTGTCGTTCCGGATGGAGAACGGCCAGACCGTGCCGAACCTGACCCATATCCGCCGGCTGGCCGCGGTGACGACCTATGGCGGCTCGCGCTGGCGGACCTTTCTGGCGGGCGATCCGCCGCGCCGGCTGGTCACGCGCCATCTGCGCTACATCACCCGGCCCGAGCGTTTCCGCTTCCTCGCGCTGCACGACATGAACCGCGCGACGCAGGCCGGGCGCGAGGCTTTCCTGGCCCGCGTCGGCCGCGCGATGGAGGCGTTCTGATGCGCGCGCTTGTCGTCTATTGCCACCCGCGCGCCGACAGCTTCAACGCCGCCGTGCGTGACGTGGTGCTGGAAAAGCTGGCCGCGGCCGGGGCCGAGACCCGGCTGATCGACCTGTATGCCGAAGGGTTCGACCCGGTGATGTCGGGGCCCGAGAATGCCGCGTATCTCGACCTGACGATCGGCACCGAACACATGGAGCCCCATGTCGCGGCGATCCGCTGGTGCGACACGCTGATCTTCGTCTATCCGACCTGGTGGTACGGGCTGCCGGCGATGCTGAAGGGCTGGCTCGACCGGGTGCTTCTGCCCGACGTGGCCTTCCTGATGCCCGAGGACGAGAACGGCACGATCCGGCCGGGGCTGCGCCACATCACCCGGCTTGGCGTCTTCACCACCGGTGGGGCCTCACGGCTGCTGACCTTCTTCGTCGGCGCGCCGGGGCGACGCACGCTGCTGCGGGGGCTCGGCCTGTTGTGCAAGCCCGGCCGGCGCACCGCCTTCGCCATGCATTACCTGATGGACAGTTCCACCCCGAAAACCCGCGCGCGGCATTTGCAACGGGTCGCGCGCCAGATGGACCGGCTGATCGGGCCGGTGCCGCAACGACAGGAGGTCAGGGCATGACCCGCCACGACTGGGCGTTCCACCGCGCGCCCGCTTTCAAGGGGCTCGATCCGATGACGACCATCGCGATCCTGCCCACTGCCGCGATCGAGCAGCACGGGCCGCATCTGCCGGTGGGCACCGACACGCTGATCATGGAGGGGATGCTGGCCGAGCTGCGCCGGCAGCTCGATGCCGCCCCCGATGCGCCCACGGTGCGGATCCTGCCGGTGCAGGCCGTGGGCAAGTCGAACGAGCATCTGTGGGCGCCCGGCACCGCCACGCTGACGGCCGAGACGGCGCTGAGCGCCTGGGTCGAGATCGGGCTGTCGGTGGCACGGGCGGGGATCCGCAAGATCGTGCTGGTGAACAGCCACGGCGGCAACCTCGATCTCGTGTCGATCCTGTCGCGCGAGCTGCGGGTGCGGGCGGGGATGTTCGCGGTGAAATGCCAGTGGACGGCCTTCGGCCATCCCGACGGCATGTATCCGGCGAAGGAGCTGACCTATGGCATCCATGGCGGCGATGTCGAGACCTCGCTGATGCTGGCCTTCAACCCCGAGACCGTGGACATGGGCGCGGCGCAGGATTTCACCTCGAGCGCCGAGACCGGGCTGATCTCGCCGGTGGGGCCGATCTCCTATGGCTGGATCGCGTCCGATGTGAACCCGCTGGGCGCCGTCGGCAATGCCGCGGCGGCGACGGCCGGGAAGGGCCGGGCGACGGCCGTGCATCAGGTGGCAGGCTTTGTCGAGCTGTTGCGCAAGGTGGCGGCGCAGCCGCTCGACGGGTTCGCGCCGGTTCCCGGGTGACGCGCGCCGGGGGCTTCGCGCCCCCGGACCCCCGCGAGGTATTTGTGGCAAGATGAACGCCGGGCCGTCAGGCGCGGCGAGGGCCGGTCAGGCGAGGTGATCGGGGAGGGTGAGGCCCTTCAGCACCTCGGTGGCGGGCATCGGGCGTTTGCCCTCGCGCTGCGCCTCGAGCACCTCGAGCGCGCCGCTGCCGCAGGCCACGGTGAAGCCGCCGAGCACCTGGCCGGGGGTGCCGCTGCCCGAGGCCGGGGCCGCGCGCAGCAGTTTCAGCCGCTCTTCGCCCGCAAGGCACCATGCGCCCGGGAAAGGGGAGAGGCCGTTCACCTGGCGCACGAGCTCGGCCGCCGGGCGGGTCCAGTCGATCCGCGCCTCGGCCTTGTCGATCTTCGCCGCATAGGTGACGCCCGCTTCGGTCTGCGGTTCGGGGGTGAGCGTGTCGAGCCGGTCGAGCGCCTCGAGGATCAGCGTGGCGCCCATCTCGCTCAGCCGGTCATGCAGCGCGCCGGTGGTCTCGGTCGCGCCGATCGGGGTCGTGGCGCGCAGCAGAACCGGGCCGGTATCGAGCCCGGCCTCCATCTGCATGATGCACAGCCCGGTCTCGGCATCGCCGGCCATGATCGCGCGGTGGATCGGCGCGGCACCGCGCCAGCGCGGCAGGAGCGAGGCGTGGATGTTCAGGCAGCCGTGTCGCGGCGCGTCGAGCAGCGCCTGCGGCAGGATCAGCCCGTAGGCGACCACCACCGCGACATCGGCCCCGAGGGCAGCGAAGGCGGCGCGGTCTTCCTCGGCGCGGAAGTTCAGCGGCGTGCGCACCGGCAGGCCAAGCTCGAGCGCCTTCATGTGCACCGGCGTCGGGCGGTCCTTCTTGCCGCGGCCGGCGGGGCGGGGCGGTTGCGAATAGACCGCGACCACCTGATGATGCGCCGCCAGCGCCGCGAGCACCGGCACCGAGAACTCGGGCGTGCCCATGAAGACGACGCGCATCGGCTTACCTCCGGGCGAGTTTCGCCGCCTTCTGCACCAGCATCTTGCGGCGCAGCGGCGAGAGATGGTCGAGATAGGTCTTGCCGTTCAGATGGTCGATCTGATGCTGCACCGAGGTCGCCCAGAGTCCGACGAAGTCGCGCTCCTCGATCTCGCCCGCCTCGTTCAGGAAGCGCACGGTGACGGCGCGGGGCCGTTCGATCGTGGCGAAGACGCCGGGCAGGTTGGGCGAGGCCTCGTCATGGCGGCGCAGCTGCACCGAGGCGTGCAGCACCTCGGGGTTCGCCATCTTCACCGCCTGACCGCGCTTGTCCGAGGCATCGACGACGGCCAGACGCAGCATGATCCCGATCTGCGGCGCGGCAAGGCCCACGCCCGGCATCGCCTCCATCGTCTCGACCATGTCGTCCCAGATCATCCGCACCGTCTCGGTCACTGCCGTCACCGTCTCGGCGGCCGTGTGCAGGCGGCGGTCATCGTAGGGAATGAAGGGACGCGCGGCCATCAGAGGATGCTTTGGTCCTTCGCGGCGCGGGCGCGCTCGCGTTTCAGCTTTTCCATCTTGCGGGTGATCATCTGCCGCTTCAGGGGGCCGAGGTAGTCGATGAAGAGCTTGCCATCGAGGTGGTCGTTCTCGTGCTGGGCACAGGTCGCCCAGAGCCCGTCGAACTGCTCCTCGTGGATCTGCCCGTCAAGGCCGAGCCAGCGCATCCGCACCTCGCGCGGGCGGGTCACCTCGGCATATTGGTCGGGGATCGAGAGGCAGCCTTCCTCGTAGACGTTGGTCTCTTCCGAGGTCCAGGTGACCTCGGGGTTGAGCATCACCATCGGTGCGGGGGCGGTCGCCTTGTCCTTGACGCAATCCATCACGAAGAGGCGCTTGAGCACGCCGACCTGCGGTGCCGCAAGTCCGACGCCGGGGGCGTCATACATCGTGGCAAGCATGTCATCGGCAAGTTTGCGGATCTCGTCGTCGACGGTGACGACGGGGTCGCAATGCTTCTTGAGCCGGGGGTCGGGATGGATCAGGATCGGGCGCAGTGTCATGGCGTTGATGTAGGGGATGGCGCGACGCCGTGCAATGGCCTGGTGAAATCGGAAAAGCGTTCCATGTTGATCGAAAATTCAGGGAATATATCCCGATGAATGGATCTTCATCGGGACGTTGTGCTGCGATATTCATCCGGTGAGGACTAAAATTTCGACAGGAGCGTGAAGAGATGACCCTTGCCCCCGACTTCGACGAGGTGATCGACCGCGTCGGCACCCATTCGGTCAAGTGGGACTGCATGCAGGAGCTTTACGGCGTGGGCCCCGAAGAGGGAATCGCGATGTGGGTGGCCGACATGGACTTCCGCCCGCCGGCCTGCGTGCAGGGCGCGCTCGAGACGATGGCGGCGCAGGGCGTCTATGGCTATTGGGGCGACGACCGCGCCTATCACGCCGCGATCGGCTGGTGGATGGCGAACCGGCACGGCTGGCAGGTCAAGCCGGAGTGGATCTTCACCACCCATGGGCTGGTGAACGGCACGGCGATCTGCGTCGACGCCTTCACGCAACCGGGCGACGGCGTGGTGCTGATGACGCCGGTTTATCACGCCTTCGCGCGGGTGATCCGGGCGGCGGGGCGCACCGTCGTGGAATGCCCGCTGAAGCTGGTCGATGGCCGCTATCAGATGGATTTCGACGCCTGGGAGGGCATCGTCGACAGCTCGGCCAAGATGCTGATCCTGTGCTCGCCGCACAATCCGGGCGGGCGGGTCTGGACCGCCGAGGAGCTGCGGGCCACCGCCGAGTTCGCGCGCCGGCATGACCTGGTGCTGGTCTCGGACGAGATTCACCATGACCTGGTGATGCCGGGCCACCGCCACATCCCGATGGCGACGGCGACCGATTACCCGGTGGTGATGATGTCGGCGACGACCAAGACCTTCAACATCGCCGGCACCCATTCGGGCAATGTCATCATCGCCGATCCGGATCTTCGGGCGCGGTTCGCGGGCCGGATGGCGGCGCTTGGCATCTCGCCGAACAGCTTCGGCCTGGCGATGGCGACGGCCGCCTACAGCCCCGAGGGCGCGGCCTGGCTCGACGCGCTGATCGCCTATCTCGATGGCAACCGGAAGATCTTTGACGAGGGGGTGAACGCGATCCCCGGGCTGCGCTCGATGCCGCTCGAGGCGACCTATCTCGCCTGGGTCGATTTCGCGGGCACCGGGATGAGTGCCGAGGAGTTCACGGCGCGGGTCGAGAAGGGCGCGAAGATCGCGGCGAACCACGGGCCGAGCTTCGGCACCGGCGGCGAGAGCTGGATGCGGTTCAACCTGGCGACGCCGCGGGTGCGCGTGGAGCACGCCGTCGCGCGGCTGCGGGCGGCGTTTTCCGACCTGCAGTGACCGATGCGGCGCGCGGGGTGGCTGTTCTCGGCGCTGAGCCTTGCGGGGCTCGTCGTCGCGGTCTGGGCGCTGATCGCGGTGCCGCCGCGGCCCGTGCCGCCCGTCGGACCGCTCGAGGGGCCGGTGAGCCGCATCCTCGTCGAGAAGGCGGCGCGGCGCATGACCGTCTATGTCGGCGGGCAGGCGGTGCGGGTCTACCGGGTGCGGCTTGGCTTTGCACCTCAGGGCGACAAGCTGGCGCAGGGCGACGGGCGCACGCCCGAAGGGGTGTTCCGCATCGACCGGCGCAACGCGCAAAGCGCCTATCATCTGTCGCTTGGCCGTGATTATCCGCGCCCACAGGACCGGGCCCGCGCGGCCGCGGCGGGCGTCGATCCGGGCGGAGACATCTTCCTGCACGGCCAGCCGCGGGTTCTGCCCGCGGGGCTGACCCTTGGCCATGACTGGACCGCAGGCTGCATCGCACTCTCCGATGCCGAGATCGAGGAGCTGTTCGCGGCCACGCCGCTTGGGGCCGAGGTCGAGATCCGGCCCTGATCTGTTCAGGCCGGCGGCAGCAGCCCCGCCGGTGCACCCTCGTCGCGGACGAAATCGAGGGGCGGGCGATCGGTCACCGCAGTTTCGCGCTTGACGGTGCAGATCAGCTCGTCCCCCTCGATCTCCGAGGCGACGATCAGGCAGGTGGCCAGCTGGCGGCTGCCCTCATAAAGATCGACAAGGCCGCGCAGGGTGTGGATCTGCGCGGCATCAAGGGCGAAGCCGCCACGCCAGCGCCGCAGCACCGGCCAGCTTTCCGCGCCCGCCTGAATCCGCAGCCGCGAGCGGCGCCGGCCGCCCTGAGTCGCCGCGCGCAGCCCGGCGAGAAGCTCTTTTGGCAGAATCTCCATCTCCCCCTCCGATGGTCATTCCCTTCTCACAAGTCTGTGCACGCGCCTGTAAAGATCAAGCGACGATGCCGGCCGCAGTGCAGCATGTGCCCGAAATGTGACTCCGCCGCGCGCGGTTGCTCCACGGCGCGGCCGCGGCTACCGTCGGGGTGTTCTTTCCGGGAGTTTTTCGATGCGCCGCCTGTTCCTTGCCACCTGCCTTGCCCTCGCCGTTCCGGCACTTGCCCGGGCGGCCGAGTGCGGCGGCGATTTCGGCGCCTTCGTCGCCGGGCTGAAGGCCGAGATGCGGGCCGAGGGGCTGAGCGCGGCGCAGGCCGACGCCTTCTTCCGCGGCGTGAGCCAGGACGCGCGGGTGCTGCGCGCCGACCGCGGACAGGGCGTTTTCCGAAAGGATTTCCTGGACTTCTCGGCCTCCGTCATCAGCCAGAACCGGCTGACGATCGGGGCCCGGATGGGGACGAAACATGCTGCGGTCTTCGACCGGGCCGAGCGCAGCTTTGGCGTGCCGCGCGGCGTGCTGCTGGCCTTCTGGGGGCTCGAGACCGATTTCGGCGCGGTGCAGGGCGATTTCAGCACCCGCGACGCGCTGGTGACGCTGGCGCATGATTGCCGTCGGCCCGACCTGTTCCGGCCGCAGGTTCTGGCCGCGGCGCGGCTTGCGGCGCGGGGCGATTTCGACCCGGCGCGGACCCGCGGGGCCTGGGCGGGCGAGATCGGGCAGGTGCAGATGCTGCCCGCCGACATCCTGGTGAACGGTGTCGACGGGGACGGTGACGGCCATATCGACCTGAAGGGCTCGGCGCCCGATGCGCTGATGTCTGGGGCGAAGATGATCGCCGGCATGGGCTGGCGTGCGGGCGAGCCCTGGATGCAGGAGATCATCGTCCCCGCCGATCTCGACTGGCGCCAGACCGGGCTGAACCATGCGCTGCCCGCCGCCGACTGGGCGCGGATGGGGGTACGGGCGCGGACCGGGGCGCTTGCCCCGGGGCAGGGCTCGGTGCTCTTGCCGATGGGGCGCAAGGGGCCGGCCTTCATGGTCTATCCGAATTTCCGGGTGCTCTTCGAGTGGAACAAGAGCTTCGTCTATGTCACCTCGGCTGCCTATTTCGCCACGCGTCTCGAGGGCGCGCCGCGGCTTGACCCGCGCGCGCCCGAACCGGGGCTGAGCGCCGATCAGATGAAGGCGCTGCAGGCGAAGCTTGCCGCACGCGGCCATGACGTCGGCAAGATCGACGGTATCCTTGGCGAGAAGACGCGCGAGGCGGTGCAGGCCGAGCAGGCCCGTCTGGGCCTGCCCGCCGACGCCTGGCCGACCGCGGCGCTGCTGGGCCGGCTTTAATCCTCGCGGAAGGCGCGGTTGAAGTAATCGGCGAAGGGCTTCACCAGATAGGCCAGCGGCGAGCGGTCGCCGGTGCGGATGTAGACCTCGACCGGCATGCCGGGCAGCAGCGTCAGCGCGCCGAGCTTGGCCTGCTCGCCCGGGTTCAGCATCACCTCGGCGCGGTAATAGGAGGTACGCGTCGCCTCGTCGGTGATCGCGTCGGCCGAGATCCTGGTGACCTGGCCCAAAAGCTGCGGCGTGGCGCGGCTGGCGAAGGCCGAGAAGCGCAGCTGCACCGGCTGGCCGATCGAGATCTCATCGATATGGATCGGCGAGATCCGCGCGGCGATGACCAGCGGCCGGTCCTGCGGCACGATATAAAGCACCGGTTCGGCCGCGCGGATCACCGCGCGCGGCGTGGTGACGGTCATGCCATAGACCACGCCCGAGACCGGCGCACGCAGGTCGAGCCGCTCGATCTGACCGCTCAGCGAGCGGCGCCGCTCGGCCAGCTCCAGTTCGCGATAGCCGATGTTGCGCAGCTCGGTCTCGGCATCCTCGCGCCGCTGCGAGCTGAGCCGCAGGGTCTCGAGCTCAAGCTCGGTGATCCGGCCTTCGGCCTGGGCGCGCTGCGCCGTCAGCTCGCCGACCTGGCCCGCAAGGTTCGCCGCCTCGCGTTCGAGGGCCAGCACCCGGCTTGATTGCGCGAGCCCCTTCGCCAGCAACCCGCGCTGATCGGTCAGCTCCTGCCCGATCAGGTCCTGCTGGGTGGCGAGCGCGGCAAGCTGCGCGTCGATGCCGGCGATCTGCGATTGCGTCTGCTCGCGCCGCTTTCCCACCTGCTCGAGCGACTTCGTCAGCGTGGCAAGCCGCGCATCGAACAGCCGCTGCTGCCCGTCGACAAGCTCGGCCACGTCGGGGTTCGCCTGCGCGGCGGCCAGAAGCTCGGGCGCGAAGCTGATCGCGGAGGCGTCGGCGCGTTCGGCCTCGAGCCGGCCGCGGCGGGCCAGAAGCTCGTAGAACTGGCCCTCGACGATCGCATGTTCCGAGCGCAGCATCTCGCCATCAAGGCGGATCAGCGTGTCGCCGGCCTGCACGTGGTCGCCGTCATGGACGAGGATCGCGTCGACGACGCCGCCGTCGGGGTGCTGCACCACCTGCCGGCGCTGGTCGACCTCGATCTGGCCGCTCGCGACGACCGCGCCGGCAATCGAGCTGACGGTGCCCCAGACGCCAAAGCCGCCGACCAGCACGAACAGCGCTACGAAGCCCGCGATCAGCGAGCGGCGGGCCGAGAGGTGGTGGCCCTTCGGCGGCTCGGGCGGCGGCGGGGCGGCGGGCTCGGCCTTCACCGGATGCGTCGGGATCGCCTTGCGCACCAGCGCCATCGAATCGGGGGTGCCGCCGGTCGGCACCGGGGGCTTCGGGTCGGGGTTCACGCCGTGGCTCATGCCACACCTCCGGGGCCGGACTTGCGGGTGATTTCGTTCGCGTTCTGCACCATGGCGCGCAGCACCTCCTCGCGCGGGCCGAAGGCGCGGCGCAGCCCGCCCTCGAGCACCAGAAGCGTGTCGCATTCGGCGATGGCGGCGGGGCGGTGGGCCATGATCAGCACCGCGCCGCCGGCGGCCTTCATGCTGCGCACCGCGGTGTTCAGCGCGAGGCTGCCCTCGTTGTCGAGGTTCGAGTTCGGCTCGTCGAGGACCAGCAGCACCGGATGGCCGTAAAGCGCGCGGGCAAGGCCGATGCGCTGGATCTGCCCGCCCGAAAGCCGCCCTCCGGCCTGGTCGACGCGGGTGTCATAGCCCTCGGGCAGATCGAGGATCATCTGATGCGCCGCGGCACGTTTGGCCGCCTCGACCACCTGTGCAGGGTCGGGTTTGGGCGACAGGCGCGCGATGTTCTCGGCGATGGTGCCGTCGAACAGCGTCACCCGCTGCGGCAGATAGCCGATCAGCCCGCCGAGCACGTCGGGGTCGTATTGCTCGAGCGTGGCGCCATCGAGCCGGATCCAGCCGCCCGCCGGCCGCCACACCCCGCACAGCGCGCGGGCGAGGGTCGACTTGCCGGCGCCCGAGGGGCCGATCACGCCCATGGCCTGCCCGGGTTCGAGCCGGAACGAGACCATGCGCAGCGTCGCGGCGGAATGGCCGGGCGGCACCACGGTGAGGTTGTTCGCCTCGAGCACGGCGCGCGGGCGCGGCAGCGCGGTGCGCGCGGTCTCGGCCGGGACCGAGCTGAGCAGGACCAGCAGCCGGCCCCAGCCCTCGCGGGCGCGGGCGACGACGGACCAGCCGGTCACCGCCTGTTCGACCGGGGCGAGGGCGCGGCCCATCAGGATCGAGCCCGCGATCATCGCCCCCGCGGTCATCTCGCCGCGCAGCACGACGAAGGCGCCAAGCGCCAGCATTGCCGATTGCAGGAAGACGCGGAAGGTGCGGGTGAAAGTGGCAAAGCCGCCGCCGATGTCGGTGGCGCGCAGCGCGGCCTCTTCGGCGCGCGCGCGCGCGGCCTTCCAGCGCAGGAACGAGGCGCGGCGCATGCCGAGCGCCTGCAATAGCTCCGATTCGTCGCGCAGGTGATCGGAGAGCCGGTCCGAGGCGATATGGGCGCCATTCGCCTGCATCAGCGGCTGCATCGTCATCGCCTGATTGAGCAGCGTCACCGCGACCAGCAGCGCGCCGCCGGCAAGCGCCAGAAACCCGAGCCAGGGATGGAAGAAGAAGATCGCGGCGAAGAAGATCGGCGACCAGGGCAGGTCGAAGAGGGCAAGGAAGACCGGCGCCGCCAGCAGCTTGTGCACCGCATCGAGGTCGCGCAGCGACGAGACCGCCACCGGGTCGTTCGGCGCGACCGCATGACGGCGCAACGCCGCGTCGAAGACCCGGGCCTCGAGCCGGGCCTGGAACTGCGCCCCGACCCGCGCCATCACGCGCGCGCGGACGTAATCGAGCACGCCCATCATCGCGAAGAGGAAGACGACGAGGAGGAAGAGCGCGGTCAGCGTCTCGACCGAATGGGCACCGAGGACGCGGTCATAGACCTGCAGCATGAACAGCGGCCCGGTCAGCATCAGCAGGTTGACGAAGGCCGAGAACAGCCCGACCGACCAGATCAGCGCATTGCTTTCCGCCCGCGCGCCGCGCAGCTCGGCCCGGCCCTTGGCGAGTTCGTCGCGTTTCATCTGGATCCCCCTCCGGACAGACGGGGTGCCCCCCGAATCGGCGTTTCCTCGCCACAGTTCATCCAAATCGATGCGGGTTTCCCACCCGTGAACAGAAAATGCCGCCTCTGCGCCTTGTCTCTGCGGTGCCGCAACCTTAATCCTTGGACAGAGGTTTACCCTCAAACGCAGCGGGGAGTCACCCCGCTTCGCTGCCGTCAGGGGCGAGGGAAACGGAACGGGAGAACGGGATGGCCAGGGCACTTGGCGGCGCCGCTGTGGTGGTGCTCGCACTTGTCGGCTGCGCAGCGCAGAGCGAGTCGCCGACCGGGATCAACGATCCCTACGAAAAGACCAACCGCCAGGTTCACGCCTTCAACAAGGGCGTCGACGAGGCACTGTTCAAGGCTCGCCCGGGGCAGCCGCGCACGGTCGACAACGGCTTCGTGCGCTCGGTCTCGAACGTGGGCTCGAACCTCGGGCTGCCGAGCAAGGTGGTGAACTCGCTGCTGCAGGGGCGCCCCGAACCGGCGGTGAAGAACACCTTCCGCTTCCTGATCAACTCGACGATCGGCGTGGCGGGCATCTTCGATCCGGCGGGCTCGTCCTTCTCGCTGCCCGAGACCGACACCGACTTCGGCGAGACGCTGGCCGTGTGGGGGGTGGGCGAGGGCGCCTATGTCGAGCTGCCGGTCTTCGGCCCCTCGACCGAACGCGATGCCGTCGGCACCGTGGTCGACATGGCGATGAACCCGGTGGGGCAGGTGCTGAAGGGCGCCGACGCCACGGCGGCCAGCTCGGCGCGCGTCGCCGGTAAGGTGGCCGACCGCAAGATCCACGGCGATGTCGTCGAATCCATCCTTTATGACAGTGCGGACAGCTATGCGCAGGCCCGCCTCCTTTATCTGCAGAACCGGCGTTACCAGTTGTCCGGACAGGAGTATAACGATGCTCAGGCATGGGACCCCTATGCTGACCCTTACCAGCAACAGCAATGAGCGCGGCCTGCGCCGGCCCGTCGGGCGCCGCGCCTTCCTGCGCGGCGGCGTCGCGCTGGCGGCCACAGCCATCGCGCTGCCCGGCGCAGCGTCCGCGCTGAACGACACCCAGGCCCGCGCCCTGATCGGCAAGGCCGTCGACGACGTGAACTCGGCGATCGACTCGGGCAAGACCGGGCCGGAGCTGTATGCGCTGTTCGAGAACCTGTTCGTGAAATACGCGGACGTGCCGACGATTGCGCGTTCGGCGCTTGGCGTTGCCTCGCGTTCGGCGAGCCCGGCGCAGATGGCGGCCTTCACCACCGCTTTCCGCGGCTACATCTCGCGCAAGTACGGCAAGCGCTTCCGCGAGTTCATCGGCGCCCGTTTCGAGGTGGCCGAGGCGCGCCAGGTCAAGACCTTCTACGAGGTGCGGACGGTTGCCTATCTGCGCGGCCAGTCGCCCTTCGAGGTGCTGTGGCAGGTCTCGGACAAGTCCGGCAAGGATCTGTTCTTCAACATCATCATCGAGGGCGTGAACATGCTCGCGGCCGAGCGCACCGAGATCGGTGCGATGCTCGACGCGCGGCGCGGCGACCTCAATGCGCTGATTGCCGATCTGAAGACCGCCGGCTGATCCGGCACCGGCCAGCATGGCAGTGAAAAAAGGCGCGGTCCCGGTCGGGGCCGCGCCTTTGCCCTTCGGGGCTGCCGCCCTCAGTAGAGCGAGTGCAGCAGCGATTCGATCTTGTCGCCGAGGGTTTCCTTCTTCTGCGGCGCGGGGCGGACAAGCTCGCCATCCACCACCGGCACGCCGCCCTCGGGGATCGGGCCGCCCTCGGTCCAGGGCGCGGGGGTTCCCTGCGCGACGGGCTGGTTGCGCCATTCGGACGGATCGGCCTTGGGCAGCGGCGTCGAGGGCACGTCGGCCTCGACCCGGGCCATCACCTCGTGCCAGATCTCGGCCGGAAGGCCGCCGCCGGTGACGCCCGAGAGCGGGCGGTTGTCGTCGTAGCCCATCCAGACCCCGGTGACGTAATCGGCGGTGAAGCCGATGAACCAGGCGTCGCGTGCCGATTGCGTGGTGCCGGTCTTGCCCGCGACCTCGTGCCCGTCGAGGCGCGCGCGCCGGCTGGTGCCCTGCTCGACGCCCTGGAACATCATCCACATCAGCTCGCGCGCGGCGCGCTCCGAGATCACCCGCTCGCCCATGCCGCCGCCCGCACCGAAGAGCGGATCCGTGTCGCCCTTCAGCCGCAGCTCGGTCAGGCCATAGGGTTTCACCGAGGAGCCGCCGTTCAGGATCCCGGCATAGGAGCCGGTCATCTCGAGCAGCGTCGATTCGGACACGCCGAGCACCACCGCCGGCCCCGCCGCGAGATCGGAGGCAAAGCCGAAGTCGGTGGCGACCTTGCGCACCGCATCGAAGCCCACGGCCTGGCCCACGCGCACGGTGGCGGTGTTGATCGATTCGGCGAGCGCCTTCCACAGCGGGATCTCGCCCAGATACTTGTTGGTGTAGTTCTTCGGCGACCACGGGCCCGAGCCCTTGACGTTGATCGTCAGCGGGCCGTCGAGAATGGGCGTGTCGGGCGTCCAGCCCATGTCGAGCGCCGCGGCATAGACGAAGGGCTTGAAGGTGGAGCCGGTCTGCCGCTTGGCCTGGGTGGCGCGGTTGAAGGCGCCCGAGACCTTGGTCTTGCGCCCGCCCACCATCGCCCGCACCGCGCCGTCCGAGGACATCACGACAATCGCCGCCTCGGCCGAGGAGCCGTCCTTGACCTTGTTGTCGAAGACGGCCGCAAGGGCCTCCTCGGCCTTGCGCTGCAGGCTCTGGTCGAGCGTGGTGCGGATCACCACGTCCTCGGTGGTGTCCTTCGACAGGAAGTCGGGGATCGTGTCCATCACCCAGTCGGCGAAATAGCCGCCGGCGCGCGCCTGCGCCGCCTCGGAGAGCGTGGCGGGGTTGTCGCGCGCCTCGGCCCAGTCCCGGTCGTTCAGGAAGCCCTGCTCGTGCATCAGCGCCAGCACCATCCCGGCCCGCTCCTGCGAGCGTTTCAGGTTCGAGGTGGGCGCGTAGTAGGAGGGTGCCTTCAGCAGCCCGGCCAGCATCGCCGCCTGTTGCGGGTTCACATTGGCGGCCGAGGTGCCGAAGTAGCGCTGTGCCGCCGCCTCGAAGCCGCGTGCGCCGGCGCCGAGATAGGCGCGGTTGAGGTAGATCGTGAGGATCTGGTTCTTGGTGTATTTGAACTCCATCGCCAGGGCGAAGGGGATCTCCTTGATCTTGCGCTTGACCCCGCCCGAACGGCAGTCGTCCTCATAGGCGGCCTCGGTCTTCCAGCGCTGCGGGTCATAGGCGACGCCGAGGCAGAGCAGCTTCGCCACCTGCTGGGTGATCGTCGAGCCACCGTTGCCCTCGAGCGGGCCGCGCCCCTCGCGCAGGTTGATCGCGACCGCCGAGGCGATGCCGCGCGGCGAGACGCCGAAATGCTTGTAGAAGCGCCGGTCCTCGGTGGCGATGATGGCGTTGCGCAGGTTGGGCGAGA
This sequence comes from Paenirhodobacter sp. YD-8, assembly GCF_056590935.1. Lineage (NCBI taxonomy): Bacteria > Pseudomonadati > Pseudomonadota > Alphaproteobacteria > Rhodobacterales > Paenirhodobacter > Paenirhodobacter sp. YD-8. The sequence goes on from NZ_CM152649.1 coordinate 479,015, forward strand.
CATTCTCGGCGGTGATCTGACCGCCGAAGGTCTCGCCGCGCCAGGCGAAGACCTCGCCGCCGCGGTCGAGCAGCGTGACCGAGCCGCGGTTGCGGCCGTCGAGCAGCGCCGTGTACTCGGGCAGCTGCGAGTAGAAGTAGAAGGTCGCAAGCCCGACGATCAGCGCGATCACCGCGCCGACCCGCCAGGCGGTGCCCCAGACCACACGCCAGATGAAATGCGCAAAACCGTAGAGCGCATTGCGGATCGGCCCGCGCCGGCGCGGCGGCCGGGGCGAGGAAGACCCCGGAGATTTCTGCGAGGGGGCAGGGGTCTGCGCCGCCTTCCGGGGGGCCTTTGCCCCGGTCGGATAACGCCTGTCTGCCACCAGCGGCCCTTGCCGCCCGCCTGTTTCTGCCATCGTTTCTTCCGCTGCCTGCCTTTTTGAGCAGGTTACATGGATGCTTTCGGCTTGTGGAGCAACAAGCTTTCACGATTCGGTTTTTGTGAAGATGAAATTTTGGGCAGCCTGCCTGTTTTCTGTGACTTTCCTGCATAAAGGGCGGGAGAGACGCGGCGGCCCATACGCGCTCCGCTTGTGTGAAAGAGGGGGAAAAGGCCTTCTGCTGGCGTGCGGTGCCCGTGCTGGCATCGGGGCTGCGGACCATAGGAAGGGAAATCCAGTGAAACTGATCATTGCAGCAGTCAAGCCGTTCAAGCTCGAGGAGGTGCGTGAGGCGCTCACCGCCATCGGCGTGCGCGGCATGATGGTTACGGAAATCAAGGGTTTCGGCGCTCAGTCCGGCCACACCGAGATCTATCGCGGTGCGGAATATGCGGTGAACTTCGTGCCCAAGGTGAAGCTCGAGATCGTGGTCCCCGACAGCCTCGCCGACGAGGTCGTGGATACGATCCTCAAGTCGGCGAAGACCGACAAGATCGGTGACGGCAAGATCTTCGTCCTCGACGTGAACCAGGCGGTTCGCGTGCGCACCGGCGAAGCTGGCGACGACGCGCTGTAAGAAACGCTCAGGGGAAGTGAAACAATGAAAAACCTTACCAAGATTGCGGGTCTCGCCGCGGCGCTCGCTGCCGCAGCCGCCCTGCCGGCCTTCGCGCAGGATGCGGCGGCGGAAGCGGCGCCGGTCATCGACAAGGGCGACGTCGCCTGGATGATGGTCTCCTCGGCGCTCGTGCTGTTCATGACGATCCCGGGCCTCGCGCTGTTCTACGGCGGCCTCGTGCGCACCAAGAACATGCTCTCGGTGCTGATGCAGTGCACCATGATCACCGCCGTCGTGATGATCATCTGGATCCTCTACGGCTACTCCTTCGCCTTCGGCGGCGGCACCTCGCCGTTCTGGGGCGGCCTCGGCAAGCTCTTCCTGTCGGGCGTGACGATGGATTCGACCGCCGCGACCTTCACCGACGGCGTCGTGCTGCCGGAATACGTCTTCATCGCGTTCCAGATGACCTTCGCGGCGATCACCCCGGCGCTGTTCATCGGCGCCTTCGCCGAGCGCATCAAGTTCTCGGCCGTGATCCTGTTCACCATCCTCTGGGTGACGGTGATCTACTTCCCGATCGCCCACATGGTGTGGGACGGCTCGGGCCTGATCTTCAACATGGGCGCCGTTGACTTCGCCGGCGGCACCGTGGTCCACATCAACGCCGGGATCACCGCGCTCGTCGCCGCGCTCGTCATTGGCCCGCGCATCGGCCTTGGCAAGGACATGATGGCGCCGCACTCGATGACGCTGACCATGACCGGCGCCGCGATGCTGTGGGTTGGCTGGTTCGGCTTCAACGCCGGTTCGAACCTCGAAGCGACCGCCGGCGCGACGCTTGCGATGCTGAACACCTTCGTGTGCACCGCCGCTGCGATCGTCAGCTGGGGCCTCGTCGAGACCCTGACCCGCGGCAAGGCCTCGGGCCTCGGCGCCGCGTCGGGCATGGTTGCCGGCCTCGTCGCCATCACCCCGGCCTGCGGCACCACCGGCCCGGTCGGCGCGATCGTCCTCGGCCTCGCCGTCTCGCCGATCTGCTACTTCTTCGTCACCACGGTGAAGTCGAAGTTCGGCTATGACGACAGCCTCGACGTCTTCGGCGTGCACGGCGTCGGCGGCATCATCGGTGCCATCGCCACCGGCATCCTGATGGCTCCGGGCCTTGGCGGCACGGGCGGCGACGACTTCGCGATGGGCGCCCAGGTCCTCATCCAGATCAAGGCCGTCATCATCACCCTGCTGTGGTCGGGTATCGGCTCGCTGATCCTGCTCTACATCGTCAAGGCGATCACCGGTCTGCGTGTCTCGGTCGACGACGAGCGTCAGGGCCTCGACCTCACCACCCACGGCGAAAGCGCCTATCACTCGTAAGAGCGATGTCCCGCGCGAGCGGGAGGGTCGACGGAAACTGGAAAGGCCCGGGGGTTTCCCCCCCGGGCCTTTTCCCTTGCGTGGATGCGGGCGCTCAGTCGGCGTGGATCGTCGCCGCCTCGCCCGCCTCGCTCAGCCCCGGGCGGCGCAGCACCAGCACCAGCGGCACCGCGGCAAGGGTCACCCACATCATCGCCTTGAAGTCGTCGACATAGCCCACCATCGCCGCCTGCTGGGTGACGAGCTGGTTGACGATCGTCCAGACCGCGCCGTCACCATATTTCAGCGTCAGCATCTTCAGCGCGCCGGCCAGCGGCCCGTTCGTCAGCTGGGTGAAATCGGGGTCGAGCGCCGAGACCTTCTGCACCAGCTCGGTGTGGTTGATCTGCGTGTTGCGGGTCAGCAGCAGCGTCACCACCGAGATCCCGATCGACGAGCCGATGTTGCGCACCAGACTGTAAAGCGCCGTCGCGTCGCCGCGGAAGCGCGCCTCGATCGTGGCGAAGGAGACGGTCGAGAGCGGCACGAAGACAAGGCCCAGCCCGAAGCCCTGCACGAGGCCCGAGATCACCACCAGCCGCGCGTCCATCTGCGGGCCGAAGCCGGTCATGATGTCGAGCGAGAGCGCGGTCAGCAAAAGCCCCGTCACCACCAGGAGGCGCGCGTCGATGAAGCGCAGCAGCTTGCCCGCCGCCATCATCATGATCATCGTGCCGACGCCGCGCGGCGCCATCACCATGCCGACGGTGATGACCGGATAGCCGAAGATCCCCGACAGCATCGGCGGCAGCAGCGCCAGCGAGGCGAGCAGGATGATGCCGACGATGAAGATGAACACGAGCCCGGTGGCGAAGTTGCGGTCAAGGAACATCCGCGGGTCGAGGAACGGGTGCTCGGCGCCGATGATCCAGACCACGAAGACCCAGAACCCCGAGATCGCGATGGCGAACTCGATCCAGATCTCGGCCGCGTTGAACCAGTCGACCTCGCCGCCGCGGTCGAGCATCAGCTGCAATGCGCCCACCCCGATGCCAAGCGCGGCAAAGCCGAAGAAGTCGAACTGCCGCAGCCGGCGGCCCATCTCGGGCAGGTAGGCCATGCAGCCGGCCAGCGCCACCGCCCCAAGCGGAACGTTGATGTAGAACACCCACCGCCAGTTGAAGGTGTCGGTCAGATAGCCGCCGAGGGTGGGGCCGATGATCGGGCCGACCATGATCCCCGCGCCCCACATCGCCATCGCCGAACCGTGCTTTTCCTTCGGGTTGATGTCGAGCAGGAAGGTCTGGCTGAGCGGCACGATCGCGGCGCCGAAGACGCCCTGCGCCATGCGGAACAGCACCATCGTCTCGAGGCTCCAGGCGATGCCGCACAGCATCGAGGTCAGGATGAAGCCCGCGACCGAGGCGACGAAGATCTCCTTGCGGCCGAAGCGCTCCGACATCCAGCCCGACAGCGGCGTGACGATCGCCGCGGCGACGATGTAGGAGGTCAGCACCCAGTTGATCGTGTCCGAGGACGCGCCGAGGTCGGCGCGCATCGAGGGCAGGGCGACGTTCGCGATGGTGGTGTCGAGCACCTGCATGATCGTCGCGAGCATCAGCGAGAGGGTGATCAGCCCGTGGTGCTTGACCTCGCCCGGGGCGGAGACGGCGGCGGCCGACATGACTTACTTCTCCACCGTCGCGCCATGCGCGAAGATCGCGCCGAGACGGGTCTCGGCCTTGGTATCGACGGTGACCGAGGCCGACAGGCCCGAGCGCAGCCCGCTCAGGTCCGAGCCCTCCGCCAGCCGCAGCCGCACCGGCACGCGCTGCGTGACCTTCACCCAGTTGCCGGTGGCGTTCTGCGCCGGCAGGATCGAGAATTCGGCGCCGGTGCCCGCGCCCACGGATTCGACCGTGGCGGTGTAGTCGCGGCCCGGGAAGGTGTCGAACTCGATGTCGGCGGTCTGGCCCGGGCGCATGCCGCCGATCTGGGTTTCCTTGAAATTCGCCTCGATCCAGGTGTCGCCGGTCTCGACCAGCGAGAAGAGCGTGGCGCCCGCGGTGACGAACTGGCCGGGCTTGAAGCTGTCGGCCTTGTAGATCACCCCATCGGCGGGCGCCTTCACCGTGGTCAGCGACAGGTTGTAGGCGGCCTTGTCGCGCGCCACGATCGCCGCCTGCACGGCCGGATGATCGTCGGTGGCGATTTCCGGGTCGCTGCCGAGCGCGGCGAGAGCCGCTTCGACGCCCTGTTGCGCGGCGGCGAGCGTCTCGCGGGCGGATTTCGCATTGTGCCGCGCCGCATCGAGGGCCGATTCCGTGCCCGCCCCGCGACCGGTGATCGCCTGCTGCCGCTTCAGTTCGGATTCGAGATAGTCGAGGTTGTCCTGGGCGACCTTGGCCTGAGCGAGAGAGACGCGATAGGCGGCGCGCAGCTGCTCGATGCCAAGCCGGGCCTGCGACAGCGCGGCCTCGGCTTGCGCGAGGGCGAGCTTGTAGGGCTCGGGGTCGACCCGGAACAGGTCCTGCCCGGCCTTCACCTGGGTGCTGTCGCTCACGAAGACCTCGGTCACGCGGCCCGACAGGTCCGAGGCAACCGAGATCCGCGCCTGCCGGACCGCGGCGTTCTCGGTGGTCTCGTAGCGCCCGGCATCGAGCCAGATCCAGGTGCCGCCGATGACCAGCGCCAGCGGCAGCGCGGCCATCAGCCATTTCTTCGGTTTCTTCTGAACGTTCTCAGCGGTCATCTTGCGCCTCGGGGCTGTCGGAAAGGTTGAGGATGATCCGGCGCAGCGCGTCGGTCAGGGTTTCAAGTGCGCCGGGCGGCAAGCCGGCCAGCGCCTGTTCGTAAAGGTCATCGGCGATCTGCTTGGCATTCTCGAAGGCGGCATAGGCCTTGCGCTTCGCGACAACGCGTTTCACCCGGCGGTCGTTCGGGTCGGGTTCGCGTTCGACCCAGCCCGCTTCCTGCATCCGGTCGACGAGGCGCGAGACCGAGATCGGCTCGATCTCGAGGAACTCGGCCAGCCGCGCCTGCGACAGCGGCCCGCGCCGCAGCAAATGCACGAGGACGCGCCATTGCGCGGAGCTGAGGCCAAGCTCGGCGGCGCGCTGCTCGAACCGGCGGCGGATTGCGCGGGTGGCATCGGTCAGCAGGAAGCCGAGGCTTTCATCGGGGACGGGGGAACAGGACATGCGACTCGCCTTCTGGAAGGTGAGCAGAGATATTATAAGCCTGCTTACTAAATCAAGTGAAATGCGCAAAAGAAAAGCGCGGTGGCAGGTCTGCCACCGCGCAGGGGATGTGCGGCAATGCGCGGCTCAGACGCCGGCGGCGATGATCGCGCGGGCCAGAACCGGCACCGATTTCTCGTTCAGCCCGGCGACGTTGAAGCGCGAGTCGCTGACCATGTAGATGCCGTTCTCGGCACGCATGGTCTCGACCTGTTCGGCCGTCGCGCCAAGGCGCGAGAACATGCCGCGGTGCCGGGCGAGGAAGTCGAAGCGGTCCGAGTTCGACAGCTGGCGCAGTTCGGCCGCAAGCTGCTCGCGCAGACCCAGCATGCCGTTGCGCACCTCTTCCAGCTCGGCTTCCCATTCGGCGCGCAGCGCCGGATCGGTCAGCACCATCGTCACCAGCCGCGCGCCGTGGTCGGGCGCGAAGGAATAGGTCTGCCGGTTCAGATAGGCGAGCGTGCCCTGCGTCGTTTCCTTCGCCGCGGCGTCCGACAGCACCATCAGGCAGCCGGTGCGCTCGCGGTAGATGCCGAAGTTCTTCGAGCAGGAGGCGGCGATCATCACCTCGGGCAGGCGCGACGCGATCAGCCGGGTGCCGGCGGCATCGGCCTCGAGCCCGTCGCCGAAGCCCTGATAGGCGATGTCGACCATCGGGATCGCGCCGGTCTTCTCGAGCAGGTCGGCGACCGCCGCCCATTGCTCGATCGTCAGGTTGGCGCCGGTCGGGTTGTGGCAGCAGCCGTGCAGAAGCACCACGTCGCCCGCCTTCAGCGCGGCAAGGTCGGCCATCATCGCGTCGAAGTCGACGGCGCGGGTCTCGGCGTCGAAATAGCGATAGCTTTTGCGCGGCATGTGCATGAAGTCGAGGATCGACAGGTGGTTCGGCCAGGTCGGGTCCGAGGCCCAGACGGTGCAGTCGGGGTTGGCCATCCGCGCGAGCTCGAAGGCCATGCGCACGGCGCCGGTGCCGCCCACGGTCTGCAGCGCCGAGAGCCGGTCCTTGGGATAGTCGGCGCCCAGCACCAGCCCCGCCATCGCGGCGTGGAAGGCGGGCTCGCCCGCGAGCGCGGTATAGGTCTTGGTGGTCTCGGCGTCCCAGAGCTGCTTTTCGGCGGCCTTGATCGCGCGCATCACCGGGGTGCGGCCGTCCGCGTCCTTGTAGACGCCCACGCCGAGGTCGACCTTGGTGGGCCGGGGGTCGGCGCGGAACATGCCCATGAGGGCCAGGATCTTGTCCTGCGCCTGCGGCTTCAATGCGTTGAACATCATGCTTCTCCGGTTGCGACCTTGAGGTCGTTGTACATGCCCCATTCCGACCACGAGCCGTCATAGACGGACCAGTCGCGGTGGCCGATGCGTTCGAGCGCAAGCGCCAGGATCGAGGCGGAGACACCCGAGCCGCAGGTGCAGATCACCGGCTTCGTGGTGTCGACCTTCGCCTCGGCGAAGAGCGCGCGCAGCTCGTCGGGGGATTTCAGCCGGCCGTCGGCGGTGACCACCGTCTGCCAGGGCAGGTTCTTCGAGCCCGGGATATGGCCCGAGCGCAGACCCGGCCGCGGTTCGGGCGTGGCGCCGGTGAAGCGGTCATGGGCGCGGGCGTCGACGATCTCCTGATCGCCGAGCTTGGCGGCATGGGCGACCTGGGTGACGTCCTTCACCAGGCTCGCCTGACGCTGCACCGTGATGTGGCGGTCGCGCATCACTGGCGGCAGATCCTCGATCTCGCGGCCCTCGGCGATCCATTTCGGCAGCCCGCCATCCAGCACCGCGATGTCGCTCTTGCCCATCAGGCGGAACAGCCACCACACCCGCGGCGCCGAGAACACGCCGGCCTGGTCATAGACCACCACCTGATGGCCGTCGCCCACGCCCATGGCGCGCATCCGCGAGATGAACTTCTCGACCGGCGGTGCCATGTGCGGCAGCGGCGAGCGGGTGTCCGAGATCTCGTCGATGTCGAAGAACCGCGCGCCGGGGATATGGGCGGCGTCATAGCCCTTGCGGGCGTCACGGCCGTCGTCGGGCATGAACCAGCTCGCGTCGAGAATGCGCAGGTCGGGGTCCTGCAGGTGGGCTGCCAGCCACTCGGTGGAAACAAGCGTCTTCGGATCGTCCATGGCCATCGCGCCCCTCCGTTTTCTCGGTCTTGTGCTTAGACGCAAGGGGGGCAAGGACGCAAGGCTCAAGGGGCGATCGGCGCCCTCCGGCGCCCGGAAAGCGGGCTCAGCTGTTCTGTTTCAGCAGGCGCTGCTTTTGCCGGTTCCAGTCGCGCTTGGCTTCGGTCTCGCGCTTGTCGGCGACCTTCTTGCCCTTGGCGATGCCGAGCAGCAGCTTCACCCGGCCCTTCTCGTTGAAATACATCTTAAGCGGCACGATGGTCATGCCCTCGCGCCCGATCGCCTGCCACAGCCGCGCGAGCTCGCGCTTCGAGACCAGAAGCTTGCGGCGGCGCCGTTCCTCGTGGCCGAAGACGCCCGCCTCCTTGTAGGCGGCGATGTAGCCGTTGATCAGCCACAGCTCGCCCCCCTCGACCGAGGCATAGCTTTCGGCGATGTTCGACTGCCCGGTGCGCAGCGACTTCACCTCGGAGCCGGTCAGCATGATGCCGGCCTCGAGCGTGTCCTCGACGGCATAATGGTAACGGGCCTGCCGGTTCTCGGCGATCAGCTTGGAGTTGGGGTCGGATTTCTGCGCCATGATCGCACCGAGATAGGCGAGGGGAGGGCGTCTGTCCAGTGCGGCGGCGTGCCGCTTGACCGAAGCGGGGGCGGGGATGTAGCGCGAGGCCGGGGAGGACGGCGATGTTCATACAGCTTTTCATCGGTTCGGTCATGATGCTGCTGACGGTGGTGATTGCCGCCTTCAGCGCCTGGGGCATGGAATGGGCCTTTGCCCGATCGCATTTCTG
>NZ_CM152649.1:492500-2930000 GCF_056590935.1 Paenirhodobacter sp. YD-8
TCGAAGGCTAAGTACTCCTTACTGACCGATAGCGAACCAGTACCGTGAGGGAAAGGTGAAAAGCACCCCGACGAGGGGAGTGAAACAGTTTCTGAAACCGGACGCCTACAAGCAGTCGGAGCCGCCTTGAGCGGTGACGGCGTACCTTTTGTATAATGGGTCAACGACTTGGTCTTACGAGCAAGCTTAAGCCGTTAGGTGTAGGCGCAGCGAAAGCGAGTCTTAAAAGGGCGACGAGTTCGTGGGATCAGACCCGAAACCGAGTGATCTAGCCATGTGCAGGATGAAGGTTGGGTAACACCAACTGGAGGTCCGAACCGACACCCGTTGAAAAGGGTCCGGATGACGTGTGGCTAGGGGTGAAAGGCCAATCAAACTCGGAGATAGCTGGTTCTCCGCGAAAGCTATTTAGGTAGCGCCTCGGACGAATACCTTGGGGGGTAGAGCACTACATGGGTGATGGGGTCCCACAGACTTACTGAGCCTAAGTAAACTCCGAATACCCAAGAGTACTATCCGGGAGACACACGGCGGGTGCTAACGTCCGTCGTGAAGAGGGAAACAACCCTGACCAACAGCTAAGGCCCCCAATTCGTGGCTAAGTGGGAAAGCATGTGGGACTTCCATAACAACCAGGAGGTTGGCTTAGAAGCAGCCATCCTTTAAAGATAGCGTAACAGCTCACTGGTCTAGTCAAGAGGTCCTGCGGCGAAGATGTAACGGGGCTCAAGCCACGAGCCGAAGCTTTGGATGCACAGTGATGTGCGTGGTAGCGGAGCGTTCTGTGATATAGAACGCTGCCTCCTTACGACCTCCCCAAGTAATCTTGGCGGGTCTATTGGAGGCAATGTTCTGACTGTGAAGCCGGCCTGTGAGGGATCCGGTGGAGTGATCAGAAGTGAGAATGTTGACATGAGTAGCGACAAAGAGGGTGAGAGACCCTCTCGCCGAAAGTCCAAGGGTTCCTGCTTAAAGCTAATCTGAGCAGGGTAAGCCGACCCCTAAGGCGAGGCCGAAAGGCGTAGTCGATGGGAACCAGGTTAATATTCCTGGGCCATGTGGTGGTGACGGATCTCGAGGGTAGTTCGATCTTATCGGATTGATCGGGCTGCTTAGAGGTTCCTGGAAATAGCCCCACTTTAAGATCGTACCCGAAACCGACACAGGTGGACTGGTAGAGAATACCAAGGCGCTTGAGAGAACCACGTTTAAGGAACTCGGCAAAATGCCTCCGTAAGTTCGCGAGAAGGAGGCCCCATTGGTACGCAAGTATCGGTGGGGGGCACAAACTAGGGGGTGGCGACTGTTTACTTAAAACACAGGGCTGTGCGAAGCCGTAAGGCGACGTATACAGTCTGACGCCTGCCCGGTGCTGGAAGGTTAAAAGGAGGGGTGCAAGCTCCGAATTGAAGCCCCAGTAAACGGCGGCCGTAACTATAACGGTCCTAAGGTAGCGAAATTCCTTGTCGGGTAAGTTCCGACCTGCACGAATGGCGTAACGATCTCCCCGCTGTCTCAAACGTGGACTCAGCGAAATTGAACTGTGTGTCAAGATGCACACTACCCGCGGTTAGACGGAAAGACCCCATGAACCTTTACTCTAGCTTTGCACTGGCATCAGGATTGTGATGTGCAGGATAGGTGGTAGGCTTTGAAGCGGCGACGCCAGTCACCGTGGAGCCTCCCTTGAGATACCACCCTTCGCACTCTTGATGTCTAACCGCGGCCCGTTATCCGGGTCCGGGACCCTGCATGGTGGGGAGTTTGACTGGGGCGGTCGCCTCCCAAATCGTAACGGAGGCGCGCGAAGGTTGGCTCAGACCGGTCGGAAATCGGTCGTTGAGTGCAATGGCAGAAGCCAGCCTGACTGCAAGACTGACAAGTCGAGCAGAGACGAAAGTCGGCCATAGTGATCCGGTGGTCCCAAGTGGGAGGGCCATCGCTCAACGGATAAAAGGTACTCTGGGGATAACAGGCTGATGATGCCCAAGAGTCCATATCGACGGCATCGTTTGGCACCTCGATGTCGGCTCATCTCATCCTGGGGCTGGAGCAGGTCCCAAGGGTATGGCTGTTCGCCATTTAAAGAGGTACGTGAGCTGGGTTTAGAACGTCGTGAGACAGTTCGGTCCCTATCTGCCGTGGGTGTAGGATACTTGATGGGAGTTGCCCCTAGTACGAGAGGACCGGGGTGAACGATCCACTGGTGGACCAGTTGTCGTGCCAACGGCAGTGCTGGGTAGCTATGATCGGACAGGATAAACGCTGAAGGCATCTAAGCGTGAAGCCCCCCCAGAAACTAGGTATCCCTTGAGGGCCGTGGAAGACCACCACGTCGATAGGCCGGAGATGTAAGCGCGGTAACGCGTTCAGTTGACCGGTACTAATTGCCCGATTGGCTTGATTTGATCCAGTAGCAGCAAGGCTCAAGATCAAAAGCAAGTATACACAAAAGGTTATACCTGACTTGGACATGATGGCTTCTTCCTCGGTTTGGTGGTCATAGCGCTGGCTAAACACCCGATCCCATCCCGAACTCGGCCGTTAAGGGCCAACACGCCAATGGTACTGCGTCTTAAGACGTGGGAGAGTAGGTCACCGCCAAACCTAGCAAGAAGCCAACGTTCTCTCATAACGATCCAAAACCCCAAAAGCTCAAAAAGCCCGAGGGGCAAGCAGACCATGAAACACATGGTCAAACGTCGCGGGGTGGAGCAGCCCGGTAGCTCGTCAGGCTCATAACCTGAAGGTCGCAGGTTCAAATCCTGCCCCCGCAACCAATAAATCCTGCAGCCAGATCAACGGATTACGCCCCGCCCCAAAGCGGGGCTTTGGCATGTCCAACTCCGATAATGACAGAATACCAAAATATTCCCGTGCACCGCCCCGAGTTTGCCGGAGGCCCCACCCCCTGAGTGGCATGGAGCATCACCCGCAGGACGATGAACAGGTTTTCCCCTGAGATGCGTGAACGCGCGGTGCGGCGGGGCCTCGATGCCGAGGGGCAGCGTGGTTCGCGGTGGACGGCCATCATGTCGATTTCGGCGAGGATCGGCTGTTCGGGACATACGCCGAACGAGTGGGGGCAAGATGGCCGAGAGGCTGAAGGCGCCGGAGCGGGAGAACCGCGAGCTGCGCCAGGTCAACGGGATTTTCCGCAAGGCGAGCGCGTCGATCATGTCGCTCGAACCGATGGCGTCGTTCATCGGTGCGCATCGGGGGCTGCATGGGGGCGAGCCGATCTGCAGCGTGCTGCCGATCGCCCTTCCTTCGACCACAGCCATCCATCGCCGCGGGCCTTGGTGCGGTTTCGACGCGGTGGAATTCGCGACGCTCGAATGGGGGACCGGTTCTGTAACCGCCGCCTGCCGGAGCCCATCGGGAACCTCCCGCCCGCCGAGGCCGAGGCAAACTTCGACGCCGCACTGGAAACCGAGCCCATGGCTGCGTAACTGACGGAAATCGGCCTCCGCCAAACCCGGCGCGGGTCAGGCCGTGTGGCCCCGATAAGCGCAACAAGGCCACGGGCTTGCAGGGGCAGACCCACCTGTCCTATGAAGTCGACATGACTGATCAATCTGATGCGGAAACCGGCTGGCGAGGCTCTTACGAAGGTTGGCTCGAAGCGGCCTACGAGGCGCTGGTCGAGCATGGCATCGACGCGGTCAAGATCCTGCCGCTCGCCAACCGTCTCAAGCTGTCCCGCACCAGCTTCTACTGGCATTTCAAGGACCGCGAGACGTTGCTCGAGGCCCTCGCCAGCCGCTGGGACAAGCGCACGACGCAACCGCTTGTCGCGGCCGCGGCGAGCTATGCCGAAACCGAGGCCGAGGCGCTCTTGAACGTCATCGGGTGTTTCCTGCGCGAGGAGTCCTTCGATGACCGGCTCGAATTCGCGGTGCGGAGCTGGGCGCTGCAGGACGACCGGATCATGGAACGCGTTCAGACCGCCGATGCGCTGCGGCTGACGGCGCTCAGCGATCTGCTGGTCAAGTGGGGGCATGGGCCGATCGATGCCGATGTGCGCGCCCGCACGATCTATCTCACGCAGATCGGCTATATCTCGATGCAGGCGCGGGAGCCGCTTGCGCTGCGCATGGCGCGGATCCCGAATTACGTCGAGATCTTCAGCGGTGGCCGGGCGCCGGAGCCGCGCGAGCTGGCCCGGTTCTATGCGCAGCACGCCTACGTGCCGGCCAGCTGAGCCGCGGATCGCCGTCCGGCCGCGCTGACGTCCCTTGCCCGGGACGGCGAGAAGCGTTCAGGGCTGGCCGGCGACGGAGGCGCGCGCCTGAGACAGCAGGGCGCCGCCAGAACCGTCAGCCGCATCGGATGGGGCGCGGAAAACGCGGCCCCGCCGCCCCCCGACCGGGGCAAGCTGCTGCGCGACGCCTGATCGGCAGACGCCTTCGCCATGCTGTCGGGCATGCACCAGACCGGGTTCCAAAAACCCGGGCATGAAGGCGCCGAACAAAGTGATCCCCGGACAGCTGCCCAATTCATCACCCGTTGCCTCGAGCGCGCCCGTTTCTCTGACGTGGGCGCCCGTGATCGCGATGGACGAGGCGGCGAGGCCGATGCTTGGGCACTTTCCGTTGGGGCGTCTTCCCCGAGCCCGTTCACGGCTGCGTGCGTGGCGGGATAAGGTTTCGCTGCAAAACGTCATTCTTCCCAGATCACCGCATTCGCGGGATCGATGACCGGCCGGTTCGGCCGAGGGGGAGAGACTCACATGCCGATGACACGCAAATCCTTTGCCATACCTCTTGTGCTGGCGGCGGTGCTCGCCGCCGCAGCGGCCCATGCCGAGGTGCCGATCGGGCAGCAGAACAGCGCCAAGGGCAAGGTGCTGAGCGACACGAGGGGGATGACGCTCTACACCTTCGACAACGATCAGGGCGGGATCCCCAGCTGCTACGCCGGCTGTGCCAAGAACTGGCCGCCGCTGCTTGCCGCGACCGGCGCCATGGCCGAGGGCGATTTCGGCCTGGCGCCGCGCAGCGATGGCACGGCGCAATGGACCTATCACGGCCGGCCGCTCTACACTTGGATCAACGATCACAAGGCCGGCGACATCACCGGCGACGGGATCAAGGGGCTGTGGCACATTGCCCAACCGAAGTGAGGCGCGGCGCCGATGACGCTTCTGGACGAGATCGAGACCGCCATCCCGGCCCTGCGGCGCTATGCCCATGCGCTGACGCGCAACCGGGACGAGGCGGACGATCTTGTCCAGGATTGTCTGGAGCGCGCGGTGGCGCGGCGCCATCTGTGGCGCGGCGAGGGCGAGGTGCGGGGCTGGCTGTTCCGCATCCTGCTCAACCGGTTTCGCGACCGGCTGCGCAGCCTGCGCCTGCGCCCGCAGCTTTTGCCGCTGGAAAGCGCGGGCGGCATCGGGCAGGCGGGGGCGCAGGAAGGCCATCTGGCGCTGAGCGAGGTGCACGCGGCGATGGGGCGTCTGCCCGAAGATCAGCGGGCCGCGCTGCTGCTGGTCGCGGTGGAGGGGCTGAGCCTTGCCGAGGCCGCGCATGTGCTGGGGCAGCCGCCGGGCACCGTCGCCTCGCGGGTTGCGCGGGCGCGCGAGAGCCTGCGCCGGATGACCGACCGGGCAGAGACGAGTTCCATTCAGACACAGGACAGGCGGCAGTGACGGAGCGGGATCACATCGAGAGCGCGGCACAGATGCGGTTGCGCCACGGCAGCCCGGCCGAGCAGGCGGAGCTGGCCGCGCGGGCGGCACGGGACCCGGCGTTGCACAGCGATCTTGCGGCCTGGGACCGGCAGGATGCGGCGCTGCGTGCCCTTTACGATCCGGTTGCCCAGGAGCCGGTGCCCGCGGCGCTGCAAGCTGTCCTGCAGCGCGCCGAACGCCGGGCCGAGCACCGATCCGGTCTGCCGGTCTGGTCGCAGCTGATCGCCGCCTGCCTGCTGCTCGCGGTCGGGGCGACCGGCGGTGCGCTCGGCGCGCGTTGGGCGGGGCGGGCGGAGACCCCGCTTGCGATGGCGGCGTTTCGCGCCTTCGCGACCTATTCGGTGGAAACCGTTCACCCGGTCGAGGTCGCGGCCACGCAGGAGCCGCATCTGAGCACCTGGCTGTCGAACCGGCTGGGGCGGCAGATCGCGCCGCCCGATCTCAGCCGCAGCGGCTTCAGCCTGATGGGGGGGCGGGTCCTGCCCGACGTCAACGGTCCCGCGGTTCTGATGATGTATCGCGATGCGCAGGGGCGACGGCTGACGCTCTATGTCGCGCCGGAGCCCGGCCGGGGGGAGCAGCCGCCGGAATTCGCGCAGCGCGATACCGCCCGCAGCTACTGGTGGTTCGACGACAGTCTCGGTTGCGCCGTGGTCGGCGATCTGACGCGCGAGGTGCTGCATGGCGTGGCGATGGAGGCCTATCAGCAGATCACCGGCGCGTGACGTGAACCGCCCTGTCGGGGCGAGACGCGCGGCTGTCCTGCCGGCGCCGAGGGAGGGCAGGGGCAGAACATCGGCCCCGGGCTCTGGCAATCCGCCCGCCGGCTCCCCATCTTGGCGGCGGAACGGAAAAAGGAAATGACGTGGAAATCCGCCATCTGCAACCTCGCGCGAGCTGGCGCGAGATCGCCGAAGAGGCGGGGTTCGACTTCCATACGATGTATGGCGAACCCTATTGGAACGAGGCCCGGGCCTATCGCTTCTCGCTGCGCGAGATCGAGGCGGAGATCGAAGCCCCGGTGACCGAGCTGCACGCGCTCTGCCTCGACGCGGTGGGGCGCATCCTCGCCTCCGAGGAGCTGATGGCGCGGATGGGGCTGCCGCGCGAGCACTGGGACTATGTCGCGCAAAGCTGGCGCGACGGCGATCCCGCGCTCTATGGCCGGATGGATCTTGCCTATGACGGCACGGGCCCGGCGAAGCTTCTGGAATATAACGCCGACACGCCGACCTCGCTGTTCGAGAGCACCTCGTTCCAGTGGCGCTGGCTCGAGGACCAGATCGGCGCCGGCGTGCTGCCGGACGGGGCCGACCAGTTCAACGGCACCTGGGAGGCGCTGGTCGCCCGCTTTGCCGAGATCTTTCCGGGCGCCCCGACGGTGTGGTTCACCTCGGTCGCCGACAACAGCGAGGATTACGGCACCGTCGAGACGCTCGCCTGGGCGGCGAAGGAGGCGGGGATCAACCCGGTCTATCTGACGCTCGACAGGCTCGGGATCACCCCCGAGGGCCGCTTTGCCGATGCCGAGGGCTGGCCGGTGCGCTATCTCTTCAAGCTCTACCCCTGGGAGAACCTGCTGCGCGAACCGTTCGCGGAGCACCTCGCTGGCAGCGGCTGCACCTTCCTCGAGCCGCCGTGGAAGGCGCTTGTGTCGAACAAGGCGATCCTGCCGATGCTGTGGCGCTTCAACCCCGGCCACCCGAACCTGCTGCCCGCCGTGTTCGAGGACGAGCCGGGCGATTTCCCGGACGGCGTGGTGATCAAGCCGCTCTTCTCGCGCGAGGGGGCGTCGCTGCGCATCCTCGACGGCTTCGGGCAGGAGATCGCGGCCTCGGACGACCGCGATTATGACGCCTGGCCGAAGATCCGCCAGGCCTATCACCCGTTGCCGGTCTTCGACGGAAAACGCCCGGTGATCGGCGCCTGGGTGGTGGGCGAGCGCTGCACCGGCATGGGGTTGCGCGAGGATGCCGGGCTGATTACCCAGAACCTGAGCCAGTTCGTGCCGCATTACATCGAGGGCTGACAGATGAAACGATCCCGGGCGATGCGCCCGCTGACCATCGGGCTGATCGGGGCCTCGGCCTTCGCGCTGGCAGCCTGCAAGCCGCAGACGGAAGAGGCGACGGCCTTCCCGGACCTGAAATCCTGCCTGGCGGAAACGGCGAAGCCGGGCGCGACGATGACCGAGGACGACTGCACCACCGCCTACGCGCAGGCGGTGCAGACGAACATGGACTCGGCGCCGCGCTATGACGCGATGACCGCCTGCGAGGAACAGCACGGTGTCGGCAATTGCGAGGCGCAGGTGAACCCGAATGGTGGCGGCGGCAGCATCTTCATGCCGCTGCTGACCGGTTTCCTGCTCGGCAAGATGCTGTCGGGCGGCGGCGGGCTGATGTCGCAGCCGCTCTATCCGCAGCGCGGCGGCGGCTTTGCCACCCCGGGCGGGCAGGTCTTCGGCAACAACCGCGGCTCGGCCACGGTGCCGGCCTCGACCTTCAACAAGCCTGCGACGACCTTCGACAAGGCGCCGCTCTCGTCGAAGCCCGCAAGCGGGTGGAGCAACAAGTCGACGGTGAAGTCGACCGGCGGCTTCGGCTCGTCGCTGCGCAGCTCGGGCGGCTAGGGCGCTTCCCGTATCTGCGGCTTGACCCGAAGGGGGCAAGCCCGCTATACGCCCCCGGTGGCCCCCTTGGGGTCCAGACTCACCAAGAAACGCCGTGTGCCCTCTTCTGTCGCTTGCGAGGGGGTTTCCGGCACAGGAGAAGCGACATGAAACTCAACGAACTCCGCGACAACGCGGGCGCCGCCAAGAAATCCAAGCGCGTTGCGCGCGGCCCGGGCTCGGGCAAGGGCAAGACCGCCGGCCGTGGTATCAAGGGCCAGAAATCGCGTTCGGGCGTCGCCATCGGCGGCTACGAAGGCGGCCAGATGCCGCTCTACCGGCGTCTGCCGAAGCGCGGCTTCACCAAGCCGAACCGCCTCGACTTCGCCGTCGTCAACCTCGGCCTGATCGAGAAGTTCATCGCGGAAGGCAAGATCGACGCCTCGGTCGAGATCACCGAGGACGTGCTGGTCGCGTCGGGCCTCGTGCGTCGCAAGCTCGACGGCATCCGCGTTCTCGCCAAGGGCGAGATCACCTCGAAGGTCACGCTGACCGTGACCGGCGCCTCGAAGCCGGCGATCGAAGCCGTCGAGAAGGCCGGTGGCAAGCTGACCGTTGCCGCTGCCGAATAATCGGTTGTCGGCGGGCTGTGGCCCGCTTACATAAGGCAACAGTTTTCCAGGCGCCGCCGACCGGGAGACGGTCGCGCGGCGCCTCTCGCATGAAAGAGACTGCATATGGCTTCTGCTGCAGAGCAAATGGCGGCGAACCTCAGCTGGGAGGCCCTCGGCAAGGCCACCGAGCTGCGGCAGCGCATCTACTTCACCATCGGCCTCCTCATCATCTACCGGCTCGGCACCTACATCCCGGTGCCCGGCATTGATGCGAACGCGCTGCGCGAGTTCATGGACAAGGCGGGCTCGGGCATCGGCGGCATGCTGTCGATGTTCACCGGCGGCGCGCTTGGCCGCATGGGCGTCTTCGCGCTCGGCATCATGCCCTATATCTCGGCCTCGATCATCGTGCAGCTGCTGACCGCCCTGGTGCCGTCGCTCGAGCAGATGAAGAAGGAAGGCGAGCAGGGCCGCAAGAAGATCAACCAGATCACCCGCTATGCGACCGTGGGCCTTGCGACCTTCCAGGCCTGGGGCCTGGCCGTCAGTCTCGAGAAGGGCGACCTTGCCCACACCCCGGGCATCTTCTTCCTCGCCTCGGTGGTCATCACCCTCGTCGGCGGCACGATGTTCCTGATGTGGCTGGGCGAGCAGATCACCTCGCGCGGCATCGGCAACGGCGTCTCGCTGATCATCTTCGTCGGCATCGTCGCGAACATTCCGCATGCGCTCGCGAGCTTCCTCGAGCAGGGCCGCACCGGCGCCGTCTCGACCCCGGTGATCCTTGGCGTGATCGTGATGGTGGTCGCGGTGATCGCCTTCGTGGTGTTCATGGAACGGGCCCTGCGCAAGATCCATATCCAGTATCCTCGCCGTCAGGTGGGCATGAAGATCTATGATGGCGGCTCGTCGCACCTGCCGATCAAGGTGAACCCGGCGGGCGTGATCCCGGCGATCTTCGCCTCGTCGCTGCTGCTTCTGCCGACCACGATCTCGACCTTCTCGGGCAGCCAGACCGGCCCGATCATGTCGACCATCCTCGCCTATTTCGGCCCCGGCCAGCCGCTCTATCTCGCGTTCTTCACCGCGATGATCGTCTTCTTCGCCTATTTCTACACCGCGAACGTGGCGTTCAAATCGGACGAGGTCGCCGACAACCTGAAGAATCAGGGCGGCTTCGTTCCGGGCATCCGCCCCGGCAAGAAGACCGAGGAATATCTCGATTACGTCGTGGCGCGCGTGCTGGTGATCGGCTCGGCCTATCTCGCCGCCGTCTGCCTCCTGCCCGAGATCCTGCGCTCGCAGCTGTCGATCCCGTTCTACTTCGGCGGCACCTCGGTGCTGATCGTGGTCTCGGTGACGATGGACACGATCAACCAGGTTCAGTCGCATCTGCTCGCGCACCAGTACGAGGGGCTGATCGAACGTTCGCAACTGCGCGGCAAGAAGAAGTCGGGCCGGAAGGCGCCCGCACGCCGCTGATCTACCGGGGGAAGTGACATGACCAACATCATCCTGCTGGGGCCGCCCGGCGCAGGCAAGGGCACGCAGGCCCGCAAGCTGGTGGAAGAGCGCGGCATGGTGCAGCTGTCGACCGGCGACATGCTGCGCGAGGCCAAGACCTCGGGCACCGAGATGGGCCGCCGCGTCGCCGAGGTGATGGACCGCGGTCAGCTGGTGACGGACGAGATCGTCATCGGCCTGATCGAGGAGAAGCTGAACACGGTGAAGGCCTCGGGCTTCATCTTCGACGGCTTCCCGCGCACGCTGGCCCAGGCCGACGCGCTTGGCGAGCTGCTGGCGAAGAACGGCCAGACGCTTGATGCGGTGATCGAGATGCGTGTCGACGACGCCGCGCTCGTTGCCCGCATCACCGGCCGCTACACCTGCGGCAATTGCGGCGAGGTCTATCACGACGAGACCAAGCCGACGAAGGTTGCGGGCGTGTGCGACGTCTGCGGCAGCCACGACATGAAGCGGCGCGCCGACGACAACGAGGACAGCCTCAAGACCCGGCTGATGGAATACTACAAGAAGACCTCGCCGCTGATCGGGTACTACTACCACGCGCGCAAGCTCTTCACCGTCGACGGGCTGGCCGAGATCGACGCGGTGGCCTCGGCCGTGGCCGCGATCCTCGACGGCAAGGCCGAGTGACATCTTGACGCTTGACCCTGTGGGCAAAAGCCTCTAGGTCACGGCGTCTCGCAAGAGAATCGCCTGAGTCTTCAGGTGAGGGGCCCGGAGCAAGAGGTTTCGGGCCTTGTTGTGAAAAAAGGTTCTGGGGCTACGGAACCGCAACGAAGGGATCCACGCTTTGGCACGTATTGCTGGCGTCAACATTCCGACCGGGAAACGCGTCCCGATCGCTCTTCAGTACATCCACGGCATCGGCCCGATGTTCGCCACGCAGATCGTCGAGGCCGTCGGCATCGATCCGACCCGCCGCGTGAACGATCTGACCGACGCCGAAGTGCTCGCCATCCGCGAATACATCGACGCCAACCTCACGGTCGAGGGCGACCTGCGCCGTGAAGTGTCGATGAACATCAAACGTCTGATGGACCTCGGCTGCTACCGCGGCCTGCGTCACCGCAAGAACCTTCCGGTTCGCGGCCAGCGCACCCACACCAACGCTCGTACCCGCAAGGGCCCGGCCAAGCCGATCGCCGGCAAGAAGAAGTAAGGGGAGGCTGAGACAATGGCTCGCGACAAGACCCGCGTTAAGCGCAAAGAGCGCAAGAACATCGCTGCTGGCGTTGTTCACGTGAACTCCTCGTTCAACAACACCAAGATCCTGATCTCGGACGTGCAGGGCAACGCCATCTCGTGGTCGTCCTCGGGCACCATGGGCTTCAAGGGCTCGCGTAAGTCGACCCCCTACGCCGCCCAGATGGCTGCCGAAGACGCCGCCAAGAAGGCGCAGGAGCACGGCCTCAAGACCGTCGACGTCGAAGTGCAGGGCCCCGGTTCGGGCCGTGAGTCGGCGCTGCGCGCGCTGGCCGCCGTCGGCCTCACGATCACCTCGATCCGTGACGTGACCCCGATCGCGCACAACGGCTGCCGCCCGCCGAAGCGTCGCCGCGTCTGATCTGATTATTACCGATCGGGCCGTGCGGGGGATCCCCGCGCGGCCCGGTCGCTTACGTTTTTAACCTCGGGCGTTCCGCGCTTACGGACATGGGCACGGGACAGGTATGGAGGCAGAACGCATGATCCACAAGAATTGGGCCGAGCTCATCAAGCCGACGCAGCTTGAAGTCAAGCCGGGCAACGACCCGCAGCGTCAGGCGACGGTGATTGCCGAACCGCTGGAGCGCGGCTTCGGTCTCACGCTCGGCAACGCGCTGCGTCGCGTGCTGATGTCGTCGCTGCAGGGCGCGGCGATCACCTCGGTGCAGATCGACAACGTGCTGCACGAGTTCTCCTCCGTCGCCGGTGTGCGCGAGGACGTCACCGACATCATCCTGAACCTGAAGGGCGTGTCGCTCAAGATGGACGTCGAGGGGCCGAAGCGCCTGTCGATCTCGGCCAAGGGGCCGGGCGTGGTCACCGGCGGCGACATCTCTGAATCGGCCGGCATCGAGGTCCTGAACAAGGATCACGTGATCTGCCACCTCGACGACGGCGCCGACCTGTTCATGGAACTCACCGTGAACACCGGCAAGGGTTATGTCGCGGCGGACAAGAACAAGCCGGAAGATGCGCCGATCGGCCTGATCGCCATCGACGCGATCTATTCGCCGGTGAAGAAGGTGGCCTACGAAGTCCAGCCGACCCGCGAGGGCCAGGTGCTCGACTACGACAAGCTGACGATGAAGATCGAGACGAACGGTGCGCTGACCCCCGAGGACGCGGTGGCCTATGCCGCGCGCATCCTGCAGGACCAGCTGAGCATCTTCGTCAACTTCGAGGAACCGGAATCGGCCTCGAAGCAGGACGCGGAAGACGGCCTCGAGTTCAACCCGCTCCTCCTCAAGAAGGTGGACGAGCTGGAACTGTCGGTGCGTTCGGCCAACTGCCTGAAGAACGACAACATCGTCTACATTGGCGACCTGATCCAGAAGACCGAAGCCGAGATGCTCCGCACCCCGAACTTCGGCCGCAAGTCGCTGAACGAGATCAAGGAAGTGCTCTCGGGCATGGGCCTGCACCTCGGCATGGAAGTCGAGGACTGGCCGCCGGAGAACATCGAGGATCTGGCGAAGCGCTTCGAGGACCAGTTCTGAGCGCCCTCGCTTGACACTTTCGGGGGGCGTGGAGTACACGCCCCCCAATCAATGCCCGGGTTGCCGGGGAATGAGGGAAGGAGAGGCTCCGGTGGAGCGTCGACGACCCGAATGGGCATGATGCCCCAACGACGCACCGTCCAACGCAGGCGGCGCAACACAAAGCAAAACGCAATTTCGGAGAAGACCCATGCGTCACGCCCGCGGCTATCGCCGTCTGAACCGCACCCACGAACACCGCAAGGCGCTGTTCGCCAACATGGCCGGCTCGCTGATCGAGCACGAGCAGATCAAGACCACCCTGCCGAAGGCGAAGGAACTGCGCCCGGTCGTCGAGAAGCTGATCACCCTCGCCAAGCGCGGTGATCTGCACGCCCGCCGCCAGGTTGCGGCCATGCTGAAGGAAGACAAGGACGTCGTGAAGCTGTTCGACGTTCTCGCTGCCCGCTACAAGGACCGTCAGGGTGGCTACACCCGCGTCCTGAAGGCCGGTTTCCGCTATGGCGACATGGCGCCGATGGCGATCATCGAATTCGTCGACCGTGACCACTCGGCCAAGGGCGCCGCCGACAAGGCCCGCCTCGAGGCTGAAGAGGCCGCCGAAGACTGATCCTGTCCCGCAAGGGAGAGTTGGAAATCCCGCCCCTTCGGGCGGGATTTTTCATTTCCGGGGTCAGATTTTTGTTTCCGTCTGATCACGTTACCTGCCGCAACGTCGCATCAAAGTTGATCGGCTGGACACAATTCACAGTTGATTCTTCCGGCGCGCACCTGTCTAAAAAGACATGTCCATTCACGCCGACATCAACAAATGCCTTGCCGAGCTTGGCCGTCTTGCACCGGACGGCTATTTCATCGGCCTGCACATCCGTTTCGCCGCCCCGGTGATGCAGTTCCAGACCTATCCCGAGGCCTGGAGCGACCATTACACGCGTGAAGCCTATGCCCTGCGCGATCCGACCATCGCCTGGGGCTTCTCGGCGGAGGGCGCCTCGCGCTGGAGCGAGTTCACCCTTCCCGATCCGTTCAACATTCTCGGCGAGGCGCGGAAATTCGGCCTGAACTACGGGCTGACCGTGTCCTGCGGGCCGATCAGCTCGCGCACCATCGCGAGCTTCACCCGCCGCGACCGGGAATTCACCGATGACGAGATTGTCGCGATCTCGCACCAGATCCGGCGACTGCATGACATTACACAGCCGCCGGAGAGCCTGACGAAGGCTCAGATCGAGGCCCTGCGGTGCATCGCTGCAGGGGACCGACATGCCGCTGCCGCTGCAAAACTCGGAATCTCGGAAAGCGCGCTCAAGGCCCGGCTCCTGTCTGCTCGGGAACGGCTGATGGCGCGCACAACCGCCGAAACCATCCAGAGAGCGAAGGAGTACCGGCTGCTGTAGGTCCCTTTGCAACGGTCCGCCCCGGGCATAGCTGCCAACCCGGAGAAAGACCATGCAGACCACTACCCTGTCCTTTGCCAACATGCACAACTATGGCGAGCTTTTCGCGAACCTGTTTCGCGCGCGTCGGCAGAGCTTCATCGTCCAGAAGAACTGGGACCTGCCCGAGGAAATGGGCATGGAGTTCGACCAGTATGACACGCCGCAAAGCCGCTGGATCGCGATCCACGACTTCGGCCATGTGCTGGCCGGAATGCGCCTGACGCCGACCACGGCGCGCTGCGGCATCTATTCCTACATGATCCGCGACGCGCAGAAGGGGCTGCTCGGCGGCTCGATCCCGTCCGACCTGCTCTTCGACGAGGCGCCCGTCTCGCCGCAGATCTGGGAGAGCACGCGGGTCTTCGTCTCGCACGACATCCCGCAGAGCCTGCGCCGCAAGGTGCACTTCCGCCTTGCGGAAACGATGACCAGCGCGGCGCGTGAACTTGGCGCGACGCGGCTCATCGCGCTCACCGCGGCGAACTGGCCGCGCTGGTACGGGCGTTGCGGCCTGGCCGCCGAGGCGATCGGCCGGCCGATGTTCATCGACGACGGTGATTACCAGTGCGTCTCGATCGACCTGAGCGGCAAGATGCACTGAGCCTGCCGATGCGGGGGCGGGCCTTCGGGCCCGCTCCGATCTGCCCCTTCCGTCCCGGGCGCCGGGGCGATACTGTGGGCCACCATGTCCGACCTTTTCGACAGCCCCACCCGGGAGCCCGCGCACGAGGCGCCGCGCCCGCTCGCGGACCGGATCCGCCCGCAACACCTTGCCGAGGTGATCGGGCAGGAACATGTGCTTGGCCCCGAGGCACCGCTTGGCGCGATGCTGGCGGCAGGCTCGCTCTCGTCGATCATCCTGTGGGGGCCGCCCGGCGTCGGCAAGACGACGATCGCCCGGCTTCTGGCGTCCGAAACCGACCGCGCCTTCGTGCAGATCTCGGCGATCTTCACCGGCGTGCCGGAGCTGCGCAAGGTGTTCGAGGCGGCGAAGCTGCGCTTTTCGCAGGGCAAGGGCACGCTGCTCTTCGTCGACGAGATCCACCGTTTCAACAAGGCGCAGCAGGACAGCTTTCTGCCCTACATGGAGGATGGCACCATCCTTCTTGTGGGTGCCACCACCGAGAACCCGAGCTTCGAGCTGAACGCCGCCGTGCTGTCGCGTGCGCAGGTGCTGATCCTCGAGCGGCTGAGCCTGGCAAGCCTCGAACGCCTCGCGCAGCGCGCCGAGAAGGCGCTTGACCGGGCGCTGCCGCTCAAGGCGCCGGCGCGCGAGGCGCTGCTCGAGATGGCCGATGGCGACGGGCGGGCGCTGCTGAACCTGATCGAGCAGGTGATGGCCTGGAAGGTCGCGGCGCCGCTTGACACCGAGGCGCTGTCGGCGCGGCTGATGCGGCGGGCGGCGAAATACGACAAGTCGGGCGACGAGCATTACAACCTGATCTCGGCGCTGCACAAATCGGTGCGGGGGTCCGATCCGGATGCGGCGCTCTACTGGTATGCGCGGATGCTCGAGGGCGGCGAGGACCCGCGCTATCTCGCCCGGCGGCTGGTGCGGATGGCGGTCGAGGATATCGCCCTTGCCGATCCGCAGGCGCAGACCGTGTGCCTGCACGCCTGGGAGACCTACGAGCGCCTCGGCTCGCCCGAGGGCGAGCTCGCGCTTGCCCAGGCGGTGATCTATCTTGCCCTCGCACCGAAATCGAACGCCGGCTACATCGCCTACAAGGCGGCGCGGGCGGCGGCGAAGAAGACAGGTTCGGAACCGCCGCCGCGCCACATCCTGAACGCGCCGACGCGGCTGATGGAAGAACAGGGCTTCGGCGCCGGCTATCAATACGACCACGACGCCGAGGATGGCTTCTCGGGGCAGAACTACTTCCCCGAGACGATGAAGCGGCCGATCTTCTATGCACCGGTCGAGCGCGGCTTCGAGCGCGAGCTGAAGAAGCGCGTCGACTGGTTCGCGAAGCTGCGCGACAAGCGCAAAACTTGACATTCCGCCCCCCGGAGGCTTTGAGGGCGGCAAAGGAGAGACCCATGCTGTCCACCGTTTTCCAGGTCGCGCTCGGAGGGGCCCTCGGCGCCTCGGCGCGTTACCTCTCGGGCGTGGCGGTCTTGCGTGCGCTTGGCCCACAGACGATTCCGCTCGGGGTGATCTTCGTGAACATCCTCGGCTCCTTCGTCATGGGGGCGCTGGTGACCTTCCTGGGGCAGAAGGAACTGACGCACTGGAACGCCTTTCTCGCGACGGGCATTCTCGGTGGCTTCACCACCTTCTCCTCCTTCTCGCTCGAGGCCTGGACGCTGATCGAGCGGGGCGATGTGGGCCATGCGGCCTTTTATGTGTTTGCCTCCGTGGGCGCGGCGCTGGCCGGTCTGATCTTCGGGGTGCATCTGATGAGATGGGTATTGGCATGAGCGCTGTGCAGACGATCCGGGTGACCGAGGCCGAGGGCGAAAGCCGCCTCGACCGCTGGCTGAAGAAGCACTTCCCGCAGCTGACGCAGGGTGCGATCGAGAAGATGTGCCGCAAGGGCGAGCTGCGCGTCGATGGCGGGCGGGTCAAGGCGAACAGCCGTGTTGCGCCGGGGCAGGAAGTGCGGGTGCCGCCGCTGCCCGACGCCGCCGCGCTGCTGCGCCGCGCCGACGAGCGCCGCGAGGGGCTGCAGATCCCGGATGCCGACGCCGAGATGATCCAGTCCTGCGTGCTGTGGAAGGACGAGCACATCATCGCGCTGAACAAGCCGCCGGGGCTGCCCTCGCAGGGCGGCTCGGGGCAGGGCGACCGGCATGTCGACGGTCTGCTCGATGCGCTGCGCTTCGGCTACAAGGACCGGCCGAAGATGGTGCACCGGCTCGACAAGGACACCTCGGGCGTGCTGCTGATCGCGCGCACCGACCGCATCGCTCGGCATCTGTCCGAGGCCTTCCGGCTGAAGACCACGCGCAAGATCTATTGGGCGGCGGTGGCCGGCGTGCCGAACCCGAAGATGGGCACGGTGCGCTATGGCCTCGTCAAGGCGCCGGGTCATGGCCGCGGCGGCGAGGGCGAGAAGATGATCTGCATCCACCCCTCGAAGGTCGACGCGACCGAGGGGGCGAAACGCGCCACCACCGATTATGCCGTGCTCGATTCGCTCGGCACGCGGGTGAGCTGGGTCGCGCTGGTGCCGATCACCGGCCGCACCCACCAGCTGCGCGCGCATATGGCCGAGATGGGCCATCCGATCATCGGCGACGGCAAATATGGCGGCTCGGGGCAGGAGAACCTGGGCGACGGCTGGGGCGCACAGCTCGGCGGCGAGATCTCGCGCAAGCTGCACCTGCACGCGCGCCAGATCAGCTTTGACCATCCGATCACCAAGAAGCGCATCACCGTGGTCGCGCCCTTGCCCGATCACATGAAGCGCACCTGGAAGACGCTCGGCTGGTACGAGAACGACGTGCCCGCCGACCCGTTCGAGGAGCTTGAATGAAGCTCGTCATCTTCGACGTCGACGGCACGCTCTCGGACAGCGCGGCGCAGATCTGCGCCTCGATGGACTGGGGCTTCTCGCAGCTTGGCCTGCCGGTGCCCTCGCGCGCCGCGACGCTGTCGATCGTCGGGCTGTCGCTGCCCGAGGCGGTGGCGCGGCTGGTGCCCGAGCTGCCCGCGGCGACGCGCGCCGAGATCGTCGAGTTCTACAAGAAAAGCTATCAGGGCCGCCGCATCGCGCAGCCGGCGCCGCTGTTTGCCGGCGCGGCCGAGACGCTTGACCGGCTGTCCGGGCGCGAAGACCTGCTGCTGGGCGTGGCGACGGGCAAGTCGCGGCGCGGTCTTGACGCGCTGCTGGCGCATCACGGGCTTGCCGGCACCTTCTTCACCCGACAGGTGGCGGACGATCACCCCTCGAAGCCGCATCCGTCGATGGTTCTGACGGCGCTCGCCGATGCCGGTGCCGATCCGGCCGAGGCGGTGATGATCGGCGACACCACCTATGACATCGAGATGGGGCGCGCCGCGGGCGTGGCCACCATCGGCGTGCGCTGGGGCTATCACCCGGCCGAGGATCTTGTGGCTGCCGGAGCCGACCGGCTGGTCGGGGATTTCGCCGCGCTCGAGGCGGCGGTGGACGAGCTTCTGGGAGGATGCGCATGAGCGGCTGGGCACCGAAACGGTTCTGGACATCGGCCGAGGTCGCCGAGGCGCCGGGCGGCTTTGCCGTCACCCTTGACGGCCGGCATGTGAAGACGCCCGCGAAGGCGCCGCTCGTCGTGCCGAGCCGGGCGCTGGCCGAGGCGATCGCGCGCGAATGGCAGGCGCAGGACGAAAAGATCGACCCGGCAACGATGCCGGTCACCCGCGGCGCCAATGCCGCGATCGACAAGGTGCGCAGCCAGCATGCCGAGGTCGCGGCGCTGATCGCCGACTATGGTGGCACCGACCTTCTGTGCTATCGCGCCGAGGCCCCGCGCGAGCTGGTGGCGCGGCAATCCGAGCATTGGGACCCGCTTCTCGACTGGGCCGAGGCGGCGCTTGGCGCGCGGCTTGCGGTGACCCAGGGCGTGGTGCCGGTGGCGCAGCCCGAGGCGGCGCTGGCCGCCCTTGGTGCGCGCGTCGCGGCGATGGACGAATGGCAGCTTGCGGCGTTGCATGACCTCGTCGGCATCACCGGCTCGCTGGTGCTGGGGCTCGCCGTGGCCGAGGGACGGCTGACGGCGGACGAGGCCTGGACGCTTGCCCAGCTCGACGAGGACTGGCAGGCCGAGCAATGGGGCGTCGACGACGAGGCGGCAGAGCACGCCGGACGCAAGCGCGAAGCGCTGCTCGATGCCGAACGATTCTGGCGGATGCGGCATTCCCTCTGAGGGAGGCCTTCCATTTTCCAGCTGACCGCCCGGGCATTGAGCGTGTGCCCGGTTTTTGGGCGCTCGCCCCGGCGGAAACGTTCAACTCCTCTTGACCTTTTTTGATCGTTCGGACCAGACTTGGTCACTGGGGGCGACCCCCAAATAACGTTCCAGACCCCACAGGGGCACTTTTGCCGCCGTCCGCTGGCGGAAACTCAGGAAGAGGTACACATGAAGAAATCGGTATTCTTCGGCACGCTGATGGCGGCCGGTCTGACCGCGGGCATCGCTTCGGCGACCACGCTCGAGGACGTCAAGGCCCGCGGCGTGCTGAACTGCGGCGTGAACACCGGCCTCGTGGGCTTCGCCGCTCCCGATGCCAACGGCAACTGGTCGGGCTTTGACGTCGCGCTGTGCAAGGCTGTCGCGGCCGCCGTCCTGGGCGACCCGTCGAAGGTCAAATATGTGCCGACCACCGGTCAGACCCGCTTCACCGCGCTGACCTCGGGCGAGGTCGACATGCTCGCGCGCAACTCCACCTGGACCTTCTCGCGCGATACCGACCTGAAGATGGATTTCGCCGGCGTGAACTACTACGACGGTCAGGGTTTCATGGTGCGCAAGGACAGCGGCATCACCTCCGCCAAGGAGCTCGACGGCGCCTCGGTCTGCATCCAGACCGGCACCACCACCGAGATGAACCTCGCCGACTATTTCAAGTCGAACAACATGACCTATCAGCCGATCGCGGTTGATTCGAACGCCGAAGGCGAACAGCAGTACTTGGCTGGTGCCTGCGACGCCTACACCACCGACGCCTCGGGCCTGGCCGCCACCCGCGCCGCCTATGCCGATCCGGAAAACCATATCATCCTTCCGGAAATCATCTCGAAGGAGCCGCTCGGGCCGGCCGTGCGCCATGGCGACAGCCAGTGGGGCGATATCGTGCGCTGGACCCTCTTCGCGCTGATCGCGGCGGAAGAATACGGCATCACCTCGGCCAATATCGACGAGCTGGCCAAGGGCACCGAGAACCCCGAGATCAACCGCATCCTCGGCGTCGAAGGGGACCTCGGGCCGATGACCGGCCTCGAGAAGGACTGGGCCGTGAAGGCGATCAAGGCCGGCGGCAACTATGGCGAGATCTTCGCCGCCACCATCGGCGAGTCGACCCCGATCGGCCTTGCCCGCGGCCTGAACGCGCAGTGGACCCAGGGCGGGCTGATGTACGCCCCGCCGTTCCGCTGATAGACTGACCGCAAGGGGCGTCGCGTCGCGGCGCCCCTCTGCCATGAAGACGTAACCTGCCGGCGGGGCCTGACTCCATCTCACACGGGCAAAAGCCCGGACACCGGACAGGAACAGGGGATACACCATGACCAGCGCCTCCGACGCGCCGGACCGAGGGTTCCGGCTCAGTCAGCTTATCTACGATACCCGATACCGCTCGCTCACCATCCAGGTCATCACGCTGATCGTGGTGATGGGGGCGGCGGGCTGGCTTGTCGACAACACGATCCAGAACCTCAGGGTTCTCGGCAAGGACTTCAACTTCGGGTTCCTTGACAACCGCGCGGGCTATGACATCGCGCAGTATCTGATCCCCTACACCAACGATAACACCCATGCCCGGGCGATGCTGGTGGGGCTGCTGAACACGATCTGGGTGTCGCTGCTCGGCTGCGCCACCGCGACGGTGATCGGCATCTTCGTCGGCGTGCTGCGGCTGTCGAAGAACTGGCTCGTCGCGCGGCTGATGACCGTCTATGTCGAGACCTTCCGCAACGTGCCCGTGCTGCTGTGGATCCTGGTCGCGATGGCGGTGCTGACCGAGATCACCCCGGCGCCGAACGCCTACAAGGTGAACCCGGCGACGGGCGAGGCGAGCGCCTCGATGATCCTCGACTCGATCGCCTTCACCAACCGCTATACCGCCATCCCCTCGGTCAGCTTCGAACGCTCGCTCGGCGTGATCGACACCGCGTTGGCGCCGGTCTCGCTCAACGTGCTGGCAATCGTGCTGGTGCTCGCGGGCGCGATCTGGGTGAACCGCAGGCTGCTGGCCCATGCGAGCGCGGTGCAGGATGCCACCGGCGCCCGGCCGGCGACCTGGTGGAAGAGCCTGCTGATCCTTCTGGGGCCGCTCGCCCTGCTGCTGGCCGCGCTTGGCTTCCAGCTGCACGAGCCCACGCTCAAGGGCTTCAACTTCACCGGCGGCACCAATGTGTCGAACGCCTTCGTCGCGCTCTGGGCCGGCCTGTCGCTCTATACCGGCGCCTTCATCGCCGAGATCGTGCGCGCCGGCATCCTCGCCATCTCCAAGGGCCAGACCGAGGCCGCCTTCGCTCTTGGCCTGCGGCCGGGCAAGACGATGCGGCTGGTGATCCTGCCGCAGGCGCTGCGGGTGATCGTGCCGCCGCTGATCTCGCAGTTCCTGAACCTGACCAAGAACTCCTCGCTCGCCATTGCGGTGGGCTACATGGACCTGCGCGGCACGCTGGGCGGCATCACGCTGAACCAGACCGGCCGCGAGCTCGAGGCGATCTTGCTGATGATGCTGATCTATCTGGCGATCTCGCTGGTGATCTCGGGGGTGATGAACCTCTACAACCACAAGGTCCGGCTGAAGGAGCGCTGAGATGAGTGACACGTCGCACAGTGCCGTCTTCGTCCGCAAGACGATGCTTCCCCCCGAACCCGCGCCGGCGCGGCAGACGGGGTTGTCGAAATGGGTGCGCGAGAACCTGTTCTCGAGCTGGCTGAACACGATCCTCACCCTCGCGGGGATCGCCGTGATCTGGGGCCTCGCCAGCCATTTCTACCCCTGGTTCCGCCATGGCGTGTGGAATGCGGCCTCGCTGCCCGAATGCCGCCAGATCATCGCCGCGCGCTGGGGCGAGGGCGCAACCGGCGCCTGCTGGGCCGTGATCCATGCCCGCTGGACGCAGTTCATCTTCGGCTTCTACCCGCCCGAGCTGTTCTGGCGCCCGGTGCTGACCTTCGGGCTGATGCTCGTCGCGGTGGCGCCGGTGCTCTTCACCCAGCTGCCGCGGGGGATGCTGAAATTCTCGGCCGTGTTCCCGCTTCTCGCCATCTGGCTGCTCTGGGGCGGCTCGATCTGGCCGGTGGTGATGATCGCCGCGGGCTTTGCCGTGGGCTATCTGGTGGCCCGGATCCTTGCCCATTGGGGGATGATCCTCGCGATCCTGGGCGCCGTCGTCGCGGCGGTGCTGTTCTGGATCTTCGTGCCGGGGCCGGTCGACGAGCTCCTCGGCCGCGTCGCGCCGATCGCGCTCGAGCCCGTGGCCTCGCGCCAGTTCGGCGGCTTCCTGCTCGCCATCACGCTGGGCGCGGGCGGCATCGCGATGTCGCTGCCGCTCGGCATCCTGCTGGCGCTTGGCCGGCAGTCGGACATGTTCCTGATCAAGACCTTCTCGGTCATGTTCATCGAGTTCATCCGGGGCGTGCCGCTGATCACGCTGCTGTTCGTGGCCTCGCTTCTGCTGAACTACTTCCTGCCGCCGGGCACCAACTTCGACATCATCTTGCGGGTGATGATCCTCGTCACGCTGTTCTCGGCCGCCTATATCGCCGAGGTGATCCGCGGCGGGCTCGCGGCGCTGCCGCGCGGCCAGTACGAGGCGGCCGACGCGCTTGGTCTCGACTACTGGAAGGCGCAGCGGCTGGTGATCCTGCCGCAGGCGCTGAAGATCTCGATCCCGGGCATCGTCTCGACCTTCATCGGCATGTTCAAGGACACCACGCTCGTCACCTTCGTGGGCCTGTTCGAGCCGCTGAAATCCATCCCCGATTCGATCCGCGCCGACATCTCCTGGAAGGGCACCTACTGGGAGCACTTCATCTTCGTCGGCGCCATCTTCTTCATCCTCAACTTCAGCATGTCGCGCTACTCGATGTATCTCGAGCGCAAGCTGAAGCGTGACCATCGCTAAGGAGTTCCCCCATGTCGGAACCGCACATCGAGCGCCCCGTCGACCGCAGCAAGCTGCAGGTCTCGGACGAGGTGGCGATCCAGATCGAGAACATGAACAAGTGGTACGGCCAGTTCCACGTGCTGCGCGACGTGAACCTGACGGTGAACCGGGGCGAGCGGATCGTCATCGCCGGGCCCTCGGGCTCGGGCAAGTCGACGCTGATCCGCTGCATCAACCGGCTGGAAGAGCATCAGTCGGGCAAGATCATCGTCGATGGCACCGAGCTGACCTCGGATCTGAAGAACATCGACAAGGTGCGCTCGGAAGTGGGGATGGTGTTCCAGCACTTCAACCTGTTCCCGCATCTGACGATCCTCGAGAACTGCACCCTCGCGCCGATCTGGGTGCGCAAGGTGCCGAAGAAGGAAGCCGAGGAAACGGCGATGCATTTCCTCGAGAAGGTGAAGATCCCCGAGCAGGCGCACAAGTATCCGGGCATGCTGTCGGGCGGGCAGCAGCAGCGCGTGGCGATCGCGCGCTCGCTGTGCATGCGGCCACGGATCATGCTGTTCGACGAGCCGACCTCGGCGCTTGATCCCGAGATGATCAAGGAGGTGCTCGACACGATGATCGAGCTGGCCGAGGAGGGGATGACGATGCTGTGCGTGACCCACGAGATGGGGTTTGCGCAGGCGGTGGCGAACCGGGTGATCTTCATGGCCGACGGCCAGATCATCGAGCAGAACAACCCCTTCGACTTCTTCAACAACCCGCAGTCGGAGCGGACGAAGCAGTTCCTGAGCCAGATCCTCGGGCATTGAGCCCGGGGCAGGGAGGGGGCGCTGCCCCCTCTGCGCCTGTGGCGCATTCACCCCCGAGGTATTTCTGGCAAGGCGAAAGCCATGAAGGAAGGCCGGGAGGGGATGGCAGGGGCGCTTCGGCGCCCCTATTGCTTGCGGTTCGACGGGGTGAAGAAGTCGAGAAGCGAGCCCCGGCCCGGGTGGACCTGCGACCAGCGGTCGATCTGGAAGTCGATCACCGCCGTCGCGCAGGTCGGGAACTTGCGGAAGTCGGGGTCGAAGACCGGGCGCGAGGGCAGGCGCGCGGCGAAGGCGGCGATGCCGGGGTTGTGGCAGATCATCATCACGGTGGGCGCGGTCGCGGTCTTCAGCACCGAGAGCAGCACACCCGGATCGGCGTGGTAGAGCTCTTCGATGAAGCGCACCTCGGGCAGCGATTCGAGCACGGCCGACTGCACCCCCGCCCAGGTCTCGCGGGTGCGCAGGGCGGTCGAGCACAGCACCTCCTCGGGTTCGAGGCCGCGCGAGGCGAGGAAGTCGCCAAGTTCTCGCGCCGCCGCCCGGCCGCGCGCGTTCAGCGGGCGGTCGATGTCGGGCGTGTCCGGGTCGTCCCAGCTCGACTTCGCGTGGCGGGTGAGGATCAGGCGACGATAGCCAATTGGAGTCATGCGTGAAAATTCCTCATATGCCAGGCGGATTGCTCGGGCAGCCTGCCATAGGATCGGCTGAGGGGGCAAGCCCGGCGCACGGCACATCCGGTGCTGCGGCACGATGTCCCCGCGGGGCGGTCGAGGAAGCCGTGGCAGCCCGGCACGTCGTACCCCGCGGGGGTGAGGGCGCCGGCCGGGCAGGCCGTGGTGCAGGGGGCGGCGCAGCCGGTGCAGGGATGGGGCGCGGGGCCAGGCAGCGCGGCGCGGCCGGGCAGTGCGATGGCGCCGCGCAGGCTGGCCCAGAGGCCCATCTGCGGATGCACGAGCAGATGCACGGGCGAGGCGAAGAACTGCCCCGAAGCCAGCGCCCAGCGGTAGAAGGGCGCATGGGGCGGCCCGCCGAAGGGAAAGAGGGCGCGGGCGCCGTGATCGGTGGCGATCCGCCCGATCACCCGCGCCGACCAGCGGTCGACCGGATCGGGGCCGCCGTCGGCCCATTCCGGGCCGGCGGTCAGGTGTGCCCAGAAGCCGGGTTCGGCCGGGGAGAGGAGGAGAAGCGTTTCCTCCCCCTCGTGCAGCCGGCCCGCGACGAAAAGCCGCTCGGCTGCAAGATCGTCTGCGAGGCTCACCGCCGGCGCGGCGTCACCCGCGGCGTGGTCGAGCGGATCATCGACCCCGCGCCATGCTCGGTGAAGAGCTCGAGCAGGCAGGCGTTCGGCACGCGGCCATCAAGGATGACGACGGCCCGCACGCCCTCCTTCACCGCCTTCAGCGCGGTCTCGACCTTGGGGATCATGCCGCCCGAGATCGTCTCGTCGGCGATCAGCGCGGTGACCTCGTCGGGGGACATCTGGGTGATGACCTCGCCCGACTTGTTCTTGACGCCCGCGACATCGGTCAGCAGCAGCAGGCGATCGGCCTGCAGTGCCCCGGCGATCGCGCCCGCGGCGGTGTCGCCGTTGACGTTGAAGGTCTCGTTGTCGTTCACGCCGGTCGCAACCGGGGCGATGACCGGGATGATGCCCGCCTCGTAGAGGTCGCGGATCACCTGCACGTTCATCTCGACCGGGCGGCCGACGAAGCCGAGCTCGGGGTCATCCGCCTCGCACACCATCAGGTCGTCGTCCTTGCCCGAGATGCCGACCGCGCGCCCGCCCTGATCGTTGATCGCCTGCACGATGCGCTTGTTGACGAGGCCCGAGAGGATCATCTCGACCACCTCGACGGTGGCCTTGTCGGTGACGCGCTTGCCGCGCACCCAATCCGACTTGATCCCGAGCTTGGCCAGCATCTCGTTGATCATCGGCCCGCCGCCATGCACGACGACCGGGTTCATGCCCACCTGCTTCATCAGCACGACATCGCGGGCGAATTCCGCCATCGCCTCGTCGTCGCCCATGGCATTGCCGCCGAATTTCACGACGACCACGGCGCCGGTGTAGCGCTGCAGGTAGGGAAGCGCCTCGGACAGCGTCCGGGCGGTGGCGATCCAGTCACGGTCCATGGTCTGCTTTCTCATGATCTGCCCCCGGGGAAAGTCGGGGAAGTGTTACGGCCAAACGCCGGGCCTGCCAAGGGCATTGCCAATGCCGCCCGGGCGATTACCTTCGGGGGCGAAACACGGAGGTCACGATGGACGAGCGCAGGGTGATGCTGCTGACGGGGGCGAGCCGGGGGATCGGCCATGCCACGGTGAAGCGATTCGCGCGCGAGGGGTGGCGGATCATTACCTGTTCGCGCCAGCCCTTTCCCGAGGAATGCCCCTGGGGCGGCGGGCGCGAGGATCACATCCAGATCGACCTCGCCGATCCGTCGAAGACGATCGAGGCGATCGAGGAGATCCGCGCGCGCCTCGACGGTCGGCTCGACGCGCTGGTGAACAACGCGGGCATCTCGCCCAAGGGGCCGGGCGGCAGCCGGCTCAACTCGATCGAGACCGACCTGCGCACCTGGGGCCAGGTGTTCCACGTCAACTTCTTCGCGCCGATCGTGCTTGCCCGCGGGCTGAAGGACGAGCTTTCGGCGGCGAAGGGGGCGGTGGTCAATGTCACCTCGATCGCGGGCTCGCGCGTGCACCCTTTCGCGGGTGCCGCCTACGCGACCTCGAAGGCGGCGCTGAAGGCGCTGACCCGCGAGATGGCGCATGATTTCGGCCCGCTCGGCGTGCGGGTGAACGCGATCGCGCCGGGCGAGATCGAGACCTCGATCCTGAGCCCCGGCACCGAGAAGATCGTCGAGACCCTGCCGCTGCGCCGCCTCGGCCAGCCGGCGGAAGTGGCCGATGTGATCTGGTTCCTGTGCACCCAGGGCTCGAGCTATGTCACCGGCACCGAGATCGAGGTGAACGGCGGTCAGCACGTGTGAGCGGCCCCGGGGGCGCTGCCCCCGGACCCCCGGGATATTTGGAGCAATTGGAAGGGGAAGCGGTTTTCCATGCTTCCAATTGCCCGAAATATCCCGGGGGTGAATTTCGCGTCAGCGAAAGAGGGGGCTGGCCCCCTTGCACGCTCGATGGCGCGCGTGCGGGGCGGTCAGAGCGTGTCGATCGCGGGAAGCGGTGGCGCGGCTGGGTGCGGCAGGGCGCTCAGCGCGCGGAACCGGGCGATTTCGCTCAGCCCGGACACCTGGGCGCCCAGACTGTCGAGCCTGGCGTGCAGCGCCGCCACCTCGGCCGCGAGCGCCTCGGCTGCGGCCTGTGCCGCGCGTCCGCGCGCCGCCTGCTGCCAGCAGCCGACGGTGGCGGCGATCTCGCCGCGGCGCAGGGCGGACGCCTGTTGCGGCGTGCTGTTGGTGGCGTCGAACTGCGCCGCGACCCGGTCCCACAGTGCCTGCGGCACCGGCGCCAGGGCCCGGGCGGCGCGATCGGCATAGACCCAGCAGGCCTCGGGCTGCAGCCGTTCGAGATGCCAGGTCATGTTGGTCAGCAGCCAGCGCAGCGCCGCCTCGGCATGGGGGCTGTCCCAGTCGCCAAGGAGCGCCCGGATCGTCTCGAAATGGGTGAAGAAGGCCGCAAGCCCGGTGCCGGTGGCCGACATCGTCTGCCCGGCCCGGTTCACCCGGTGAAAGCACAGCACCCGATCGAGAACGGCGATCGAGCCGGCCTTCAGGCACACCGCCCAGTGGAAGGGGTTGTCCTCGAAGAAGAAATCCCCTTCCGGGAAGCGCAGCCCCTC
Source organism: Paenirhodobacter sp. YD-8 (assembly GCF_056590935.1). Taxonomy (NCBI): domain Bacteria; kingdom Pseudomonadati; phylum Pseudomonadota; class Alphaproteobacteria; order Rhodobacterales; genus Paenirhodobacter; species Paenirhodobacter sp. YD-8. The sequence goes on from NZ_CM152649.1 coordinate 520,477, forward strand.
GCGGCGCAGGAAATCGGCGCGGTAGAACTTGCGCCAGGGCACCGCGATCATCTCGAGCGCGCAGGCGCGGGCGGGTTCGGTTGCGCCGCTGGGCAGGGTGGCGGCGCGCGCCCAGGCGGCGGGGTCGGCGGGGCGGCGGCTGGTGCCGGTGGCCTCGTCGTGCTCGAGGTAATTGCCGATCAGGATCTCGGCGCCGCCCGTCTCGAAGGCGTCGCGGCAGGCGGCAAAGCCTGCAGGCTCGAGCCAGTCGTCGCCGTCGACGAAGAAGACCGCCTCGCAGGCGGGATCGGCCAGGGCGTGGAAGAGCCCGGTGTTGGCGGCAATGCCGACGCCGCCGAAGGTGTTGGTGCCAAGCGCGATCAGCTCGGCCTCGGCGGCGCCGAGATGCGCGCCGAGGCTGCGTTCGAGATGCCCGGCGGTGCCGTCGCCCGAGCCGTCATCGACCACCAGCACCCGGTCTCCGGGGCGGGTGCAGGCCGCGACCGAGGCGAGGCAGCGGTCGATATAGGGCAGGAGGTCGAAGGCGGTGACGATGAAGGTGGTTCTCATGGCGCGCTCCCCGACAGGTAATCGTTGAGGCGTGCGGCAAGCCCCGGGTCGCGGGTGGCGATCAGGGTGAAGAGCGGCAGCCCGACCCCCGCCCGCAGGAAGCCCTGTGCCTTCCAGCGGAAGGCGGGGCGCAGCGCGGCATCGAGGCCGGTCTCGATCCAGTGGAAGAGGGCGAGGTGGAACTCGGCCACCGCCTCGGCGAACAGCGCGGCGCGGGTCGGATCGGCCACGAGGTCGGCCTGCACCGGCTCGAGCGCGCGAAATACCTCGAAGCGCTCGGCACCGGTGCGGTTGGTCAGCCGCCGGCCGTCCTCATGCACGAAATGCTCGGCGCAGAGCTGTGCCGTGGCGAGGATCCGGCGGGCCTGGAAGAAGCTGCGCCAGTGCAGCTCGATGTCATTGTGCACCGCGATCTCGGTGCAGCGGATGCCGGTCTCGCGCAGGAAGCCGGTGCGATAGACCTTGTTCCAGGGATAGGCCGAGATCCGGGCGAGCCGCGCTGCCGCCTCGGGGCGCAGCAGCACCGGCCGCTCGGGGATGCCGGCGAGGCTCCAATGCAGCTGGTCGGTGTCGAGCGGTCCCGGCCGGCCCGCGGCGCGCAACCGGCTGTCCACATGGCGAAAGAGGCAGAAGTCGAACCCGGGCGTCTCTGCCGCCAGCAGCATCTCGAGCAGGCCCGAGAAGGCCGGCAGCAGCAGGTCGTCGGAATCGAGGAAGAGCACATGCGAGGTCTGCACCTGCGCCAGGCCGAGGTTGCGCGCATGGCCGGCGCCGCGCTGCAGCCCGCTGCGCAGCCAGCTCAGGCGCGGGTCCCGGGCAAGCTCGGCCAGGCCGAGCGCCTCGGCCGAGACCGGCTCGTCCGAGCCATCATCGACGACGATCACCCGCACGCCCTGCGGCAGCGCCATGAGCTGGTGCAGCAGCCGCGCCAGCCCCTCGGGGTCGTTCCAGACCGGGATGACGACCGAGAGGCCGGGCTCGGACAGCATGGCGGCGACGCTCAGAGCGCGAAGACGCGCAGGTCCTGCAGGTCGATCGTGCCGTTTTCCGGGCGGAAGAACAGGATCAGTTCCCGCCACGGCGCGGGCGCCGCTAGGCCGGGATGATCGGCCAGGCTGAGCGCGTCGAGATGCAGGCTCGGCTCGGTGTAGGCGATCGCGGTCTTGCGGAAGAAGATGTCGTCGAAGCCGCCCTCGCGACCGTTGCGCAGGCACATCCGGAAGGTCTGCGACAGCGGCGCCTTGCTGCGGATCGCCACGCCGAGAAGCATCTTGCCGTCGAGCGGGCAGTCGTTGAGGTTGATGTGCAGCCCGAGCCAGCGCGCCTTGCCGGCGATGTCGAATTCGGCCTTCAGCAGCTCGCCCGGACGGCTGGTCACGGTGACCGTGGTCGGGGCCTCGGGGTCGGTGTCGAAGAACAGGCCCGGAACCAGCGGTTCCTGTGCCGGTTGCGGGGCCGGTTCCCGGGTCAGCTGCCGCAGCACCGCGAGGCGCGAATTGACGCCGGACTCGGGGCCGAGATCGAGGCTGTCGGACATGAAAGATTCCTTCCTTGGTGCCCGGAAAAACGAAAATTCGGGGTGTTTCCGGGCCTTGTTCACCTGCTTCCAGAGTTAGGAGCGGGAGCGGTGGATTGTCAATCTGGCGAAAGGCCGGGCGTGGGGTGGCGGCGAAGGCGTCGCACCTGCGTCAGGATTTCGGCGGCGCGCCGGGCGAAATCATGCCGGTCTCGGACGGTCTCGTGCAGCGCTGCGGCGCGGCGACGGCGATCCTCCGGATGGGCGAGGAAATGGCGGATCGCGGCGTCGAGTGCCGGCCCGCTGTCGACCTGCACGAGCGGATCGCCGAAGATCTCGGCGCCCTCGATCCGGTCGGAGATCACGAAGCCCCCGGCCATCGCCACGTCGAACAGCCGGTTCGACAGGAAGCCGTGCTGCGCCATGTCGGGCCAGTGGTCGTTCAGCACGATCCCCGCCCGACGATACCAGGCGCCGAGGTCACGGTTCGGGATGGTCTCGCCGCGCACCAGCCCGGCGAAGGGCGTGCTTTCCCATTCGGCGCCGTAAAGGGCCGGGGTGTGGCCCTGTGCCACCGTCTCGGTCACGATCCAGCGTTCGGCGCGGCGCGAATTGCCGACGAAGAGCAGCGGATGGGCGGGGACGGGGGCCGACGGGGGCGCGGCGGTCTCGGCGGCGAAGCGCGTCGGGTCCGAGCATTGCAGCAACGCCGAGACCCGCGGCCCGAGGATCGGGCGCAGCTTGCGGGTGTAGCTGTCCGAGGCGACGAAGACATGATCGTAGCCCGCAAGCTCCTCGGGGGCGATCCGGCCCGGGTGGCTGATCATCCACATCAGCCGCAGCGCCGGACCGAAGCGCGGCGCCGCGCGCACGCCGCGCAGCAGCAGCGTGGCATCGGGAGCGAGAGCGGCGGGGCGGTCGGCGAGCGCCCCCCAGGCGTCGGTGAGGCAGATCTCGGCGCGCGCGCCCTGCGCGGTCAGCGCCGCGGCGAGGCTTTCGGCAAAGTGGAAATCGCCCCAGCGATAGGCGCGGGCCTGGTCGGGGGCGGGGCAGAGCAGCACGATGTGCAGCGGCCGTGCCGCGACGGCGGGGGCCATCTGCGGCAGGGGCTCGGGCAGCGGCACGAGCAGCGGATCGGGCCCGGTCCGTTCGCTGCCCTGCGCGTTCTCCGCGACAAGCGCGGCGAGCGTGTCGGCACTGCTGTCCTCGCTGGCGGGGGCCAGGCGCAGCCGGCCCTGCCGCAGGGCATCCGCCTGCTCCCGGGCAAGGGTGCGGGCGATGACGTGATCGGGGCTGGTGTCGAGCACCAGCCAGTCGCTGCCGGCGAGGGGGGCGTGCAACCGGGCGCGGACGGCGGGCAGGTCGGCCGCCGACTGGGCGGTCAGCACCAGCGTGCGCCCGGGCGGCACCGGGCCGAGGCCGAGGCGCCGCGGATCGGGATCGAGGCCGCGGGCCCAACCCTCGCGGGCGTAATGCAGGATCGGCGCCTCCTGTGGCGCGATGCGCCGGGCGGAAAGCGCGTCATAGCCGGCCGGGTCGAACCATGGGGCCGGCCGCTCGCCGCGCCGCCAGCCGTCCTGCAGATGCGCGCGCAGCGGCGCGGGCGCGGCGGGATCGGCGGGGTCGAACAGGCACTGCAGGCGGCGCAGGCTTTGCGGATCGGGGCAGAGGCCGGCCCAGGACTTCAGCTCGGCCGGCTCGTCGCCCCAGAACCGCGCCGTCTCGAGCCAGTGCGCCCCCCGCTGCGCGGCCTCGGGCAAAATGCCGCACAGCCGCTGCAGGCGCAGCGCCAGAAGCGGGGCCCGGGCGAGCGGAAGAAGGCGGAACGGCGGAAGGGTCATCTGCGCGCGTGCTTGACTGCAAGCCTTTCTGGAAAACGAGGCCGCGGGTGTCAATCACCCCGGTCGGGATATAAGTGCTGCGGTTTTCGGCAAGGAATTGCACAAATGATGCGGCAATGCAGCGAAATTCGGTCGTCGCCTACAGCTGCCGGTTGCTCGAATCCCGAAGCTGGGATAGCTGTCGACCGATCATTCCCCAGCGGAAATTCGAGAATGCAGATTGAGAAAACAGCGCTGAGCGGCGTTGTCGTAATCACCCCGCGTCGCTTCGGCGATGCCCGGGGCTGGTTTTCCGAGACCTGGAACGCGGAGCGGATGGCCGAGGCCGGTCTCGATCTTGCGTTCGTGCAGGACAACCACTCCCTCTCGGCCACGAAGGGCACGCTGCGCGGGCTGCACTACCAGCGCCCGCCGCATGCCCAGGACAAGCTGGTGCGCTGCACCCGCGGCGAGATCTTCGACGTGGCCGTCGACATCCGCAAGGGCAGCCCGACCTATGGCAAATGGGTGGGCGAGGTGCTGAGCGCCGAGAACGGCCGCCAGCTGCTGATCCCGAAGGGCTTCCTGCACGGTTTCGTCACCCTGACCGCGGATTGCGAAGTGCAATACAAGTGCACCGACGTCTACGCCCCCGACTGTGACGGCGGCATCCGCTGGAACGACCCGACGATCGGCATCGACTGGGGCCTTGGCGACACCGCACCGGTGCTTTCGGCCAAGGACGAGGTCGCGCCGCTGCTGGCCGATTTTGACAGCCCCTTCACTTGGGAGAGTGCAGAATGAAACTGCTTGTGACCGGCGGCGCCGGCTTCATCGGGTCGGCCGTGGTGCGGCTTGCCGTGGCGCGTGGCCATGAAGTGGTCAACGTCGATGCGCTGACCTATGCCGCCTGCCTCGACAACGTGGCCTCGGTGGCGCAAAGCCCGCTTTATGCCTTCGAGCAGGCCGACATCCGCGACCGCGCCGCCCTTGACCGGGTGTTCGCCAAACATCGTCCCGATGCGGTGATGCACCTTGCGGCGGAAAGCCATGTCGACCGCTCGATCGACGGGCCGGGCGATTTCATCGAGACGAACGTGACCGGCACCTTCAACATGCTGGAAGCGGCGCGGAAATACTGGACCGAGGCGGGCCGCCCCGAGACCTTCCGCTTCCACCACATCTCTACCGACGAGGTCTTCGGCTCGCTGCCCAAGGATCCGTCGATCAAGTTCACCGAGGACACGCCCTACGATCCGCGCAGCCCCTATTCGGCCTCGAAGGCCTCGTCCGACCATCTGGTGCGGGCCTGGCACGAGACCTATGGCCTGCCGGTGGTGCTGACCAACTGCTCGAACAACTACGGCCCGTTCCACTTCCCGGAAAAGCTGGTGCCGGTGATCATCCTCAACGCCCTCGCGGGCAAGGCGCTGCCGATCTATGGCGACGGCTCGAACATCCGCGACTGGCTGTTCGTCGAGGATCACGCCGACGCGCTGCTTCTGGTGGTGGAGAAGGGCGAGCTTGGCCGCAGCTACAACATCGGCGGCGAGAACGAACGCACCAACCTCGAGCTGGTGCGCACGCTCTGCGCCATTCTCGACGAGAAGCGGCCGAAGGCGCAGGGCAGCTATGCCGACCAGATCACCTTCGTCACCGACCGCCCGGGCCATGACGCGCGCTATGCGATCGACCCGACGCGGATCCGCACCGAGCTGGGCTGGCGTCCCTCGGTCACCGTCGAGGAAGGCCTTGCGCGCACCGTGCAGTGGTATCTCGACAACGAGCCGTGGTGGCGCGCGCTGCAGGGCCGCAAGGGCGTCGGCGAACGCCTGGGGGTCAAGGCATGACGGGATCGACCCTGTGGTTGCACATTGGCACCCACAAGACGGGAACGACCTCTCTTCAAAGCGCCTTGTCCCAGTCCGGGGCGGCGCTGCGTGCCGCGGGCATCGCATATTTCCCCACCGCCGATGCCGGGCGGCTCGCGCATCTCTTTCTGCGTGACGGGCTGAAGACAAGCCTTCGGCTCCGCGGTGCCCTGCCGCTGCCGGTTCTGTCCGATTACGCCGCCGCACGTCGCCACCTCGGCGAGGTGCGCGGTGACAGCCGCGACATGGTGCTCAGTTCGGAAGCGCTCTGCATGTTGCGCGATGGCGTCGAAGCCTTCGCCTTGCAGAGCTTTTTCGAGCCCTTCTTTGACCGGATCGTGCCGATTGTCGTCTTGCGCGACGCGGCCCAGTGGCGGGCCTCGCGCGAGGATCAGCTGCGCAAGACAGGTCTCTTGGACCTGCAGAAAAGCCTTCCCGACGCCGAGAGTGTGGATGGCGAATGGTATTACGACACGGCCGCGCTTGAACGGTTCTGGAACCGCATCGGCCCGTTGCAGCAGATCGACTACGCCGGCGTTTGCGCGGCCGAGGGCAGCATCCTGCCGGCCTTCGCGCGTGCCATCGGCCAGCCCGAGATTTTCGGCGGGCTCGACCCCAGACTGAACATGCGTATTGCGAGGGCTTCATGAAGATCGTCATTTTCGGCAAGACCGGCCAGGTCGCGACCGAATTGCAGGCGCTTGCCCCCGAGGCGCGTTTTCTCGGCCGCGACGAGGCCGACCTTTCCGACCCGCAGGCCTGTGCGGCGCAGATCCGCGCGCTGAAGCCAGAGGCGGTGATCAATGCTGCCGCCTGGACGGCGGTGGACAAGGCCGAGGCCGAGGAGGAGGCCGCGACCGTGGTGAACGGCGCCGCCCCCGCGGCGATGGCCGCGGCCTGTGCCGAGCTCGGCATCCCCTTCGTGCAGATCTCGACCGATTACGTCTTCGACGGCGCCGGCGAGACCCCCTTCACCCCCGATGCCCCGACGGCGCCGCTCGGTGCCTATGGCCGCTCGAAGCTTGCGGGCGAGGCGGGGGTGCGCGCCGCAGGCGGGGTGTATGCGATCCTGCGCACCTCCTGGGTGTTCTCGGCGCATGGCAACAACTTCCTCAAGACGATGCTGCGGCTCGGCGCCACGCGCGAGACGCTGACCGTGGTCGCCGACCAGATCGGCGGGCCGACGCCCGCGCGTGCCATCGCCGAGGCCTGCCTGACGATCGCCCGGGCGCTGATCGCCGATCCGACGAAGACCGGCACCTATCACTTCTCCGGTGCCCCCGACGTCTCCTGGGCGGATTTCGCCCGCGAGATCATGGCCCAGGCGGGGCTGTCCTGTGCCATCGTGGACATCCCCACCAGTGCTTATCCGACGCCTGCACGCCGTCCGGCCAATTCCCGGATGGCCTGTGACTCCCTCTCCACCTTCGGCCTGAGCCGACCCGACTGGCGCGCGGCGACGCGCGCAGCTCTCATGGAACTTGGAGCAATCGCATGAAACGCAAGGGCATTATCCTGGCCGGGGGCTCCGGCACGCGGCTTTACCCGATCACCATCGGGGTCTCGAAGCAGCTTCTGCCGGTCTATGACAAGCCGATGATCTATTATCCGCTGTCGGTGCTGATGCTGGCCGGGATCCGCGAGATCGCGGTGATCACCACGCCGCAGGACCAGGACCAGTTCAAGCGCACGCTGGGCGACGGCAGCCAGTGGGGGCTGAGCCTGACCTATATCGAGCAGCCCTCGCCCGACGGGCTGGCGCAGGCCTATCTGCTGGCCGAGGACTTCCTCGCCGGCGCGCCTTCGGCGATGGTGCTGGGCGACAACATCTTCTTCGGCCACGGCCTGCCCGAGATCCTCGGGGCCGCCGGGGCGCAGGCCGAGGGCGGCACCGTCTTCGGCTATCGCGTGGCCGATCCGGAACGCTATGGCGTGGTCGATTTCGACGCGTCGGGCAAGGTCCGCTCGATCATCGAGAAACCCGAGGTGCCGCCCTCGAACTATGCCGTCACCGGGCTTTATTTCCTCGACGGTTCGGCGCCCGAGCGCGCGCGCAAGGTGGTGCCTTCGCCGCGCGGCGAGCTCGAGATCGTGACGCTGCTCGAGATGTATCTTGCCGAGGGGCTGCTGAACGTGCAGCAGATGGGCCGTGGCTATGCCTGGCTTGACACCGGCACGCATGGCTCGCTGCTCGATGCCGGCAACTTCGTGCGGACGCTGTCGAGCCGGCAGGGGCTGCAGACCGGCTGCCCCGAGGAGATCGCCTTCGCGCAGGGCTGGATCGACCGCACGCAGCTGGCCGAGATGGCCGAGACCTACAAGAAGACGGGCTATGGCCAGTATCTGAAAGGTCTGCTCGCGACGGCGCGCGGCTGAGAAACTGCCCCGGCGCGCCGCCCATGTTCTGACGGCGTGCCGGGGTCTCCTGTTTGTTCCAGTGAACACCGTTTTGGTATTTTCGAGATCCGAGAGACGACGCATGCCCGAATTGTCCGCCGACGTCCGGGGGAACCTCCCCGAGTTTTACGACCTCGTCGCAAACAGCGGCTATTTCGATGCGCGCTGGTATCTGACGCGCTACCCCGATGTCGCCGCGACCGGGCTGGACCCGCTGGTGCATTATCTGAGGATCGGTGCGCTGCTGCAGCGCAACCCGTCGCCTCTGTTCGACACGGCCTTCTACGTGCGGCAACGCGGTGACGATCTGCCCGCGGGTGTGCCGCCGCTTGTCGACTTCCTGACCCGTGGCCGTGCCCGCGGCTGGCGGGCGCGGGCGAAGCAGGGGCGGGCGGCGCTGGTGGTGCATGTGTTCCACCTCGACGTGCTGGCCGAGCTGACCGGCTATGCCGCGAATTTCCCGACCGGCGCCGACCGGTTCGTGACCTGCCCCGACAGCTTCGGCGAGGCCGAGCTTGCCCGGATCGCCAAGGCCCTGCCGGGGGCGCGCATCGTGCAGGTGCCGAATGCCGGCCAGGACGTGGGCGCGATGCTGGCGCTTGACGCCAAGGTCGACCTGACGCGCTATGACCTGATCTGCAAGATGCACAGCAAGAAGGGCGCGAAGGAGCCCGCGCGCTGGCGCCACGCGCTGCTGCGCGGCATCCTCGGCTCGCGCGCCCAGGTCGAGCAGATCCTCGAGGCCTTCGAGCGCGATCCGCGCCTGATGCTGGTGGGGGCGCGGCAGCTCTACCTGCACGGGCCGACCTACATGTGGCAGAACGCCGAGACGCTCGGCAAGATGTTCTCCGGGCTGATCGGCGACTTCGATTACATGACGCGGGACTGGGGCTTCATCGGCGGCACCTGCTTCTGGATCCGCGGCGATGCCTTCGCCGAGATCCGCGACGCCCTCGCCCCGATCGAGTTCAAGCCGGCGGCCTATACCGATGACGGCACCGTGGCGCACAGCGTCGAGCGCCTGTTCGGCATGATCGCGGCCCTGCGCAACGGCTCGGTGCTGCTGTGCGACGTGAGCGCCCCCGAAGAGATGGAGATCGTGCACGGCGGCTTCCCGCGCAGCGGCTCGCGCGAGCGGGTGATGATCTCGGATCTGCTGCGCAAGATCGACTTCCCGGCCGAGCTGGCCCGCAAGTGGACGCCGCGCGGTGCGATCAACGGCAGCGGCCCCACCTTCGTGCGCGGCTGGCTGGCGCTGGTCGGTGATCCGCAGCCCCGCCGCGGCTATCTGCAGATCGAGGGCGAGCGGCTGCCCTTCGTCGCCGGCAACTTCCGCGCCGACCTCAAGCAGCACGGCGTCAACGAGGGCTGGCACGCGTTTCAGGTCTCGGTCCCGGGCTCGCTGTGCGATGGCAAGCCGCATGAGGTGGTGCTGTTCGACGAGGCGACCGGGATCGAGCTTGGCCGCCACAAGTGCAGCTGGGCGAAACCGAAGCGCAACTATTGGGACTTCCAGGGCTTCCTGAAGTCGTCGATGACCGAGCCCGAGGTGATGACCCCCTTCGTCGAAGAGGACAAGCGCGCCTTCGCGGTGATGGAGAACATCGCCAACCGCATGGCGGGCAAGGGCCTTGCCGCAGAGCCGCGGCCGCTTGTGTCGGTCGTGATGCCGATGTTCAACCGCGCGGGCATCGTCGGCGAGGCGATCGCCTCGGTGCTTGCGCAGACCTATCCGAACTTCGAGCTGATCGTGGTCGACGACGGCAGCAGCGACGACAGCGTGGCGACGGTGCGCGGCTTTGACGATCCGCGCATCCGGCTGATCGAACTGGGCGAGAACCAGGGCGTCACGGTGGCGCGCAACACCGCGCTGCGCGCCGCGCAGGGCGAGATCATCGCCTATCTCGACAGCGACAACACCTGGGACGACCGCTTCCTTGCGGCCCATGTGGGCGCGCTGCTCGAGCTGCCGAATGCCGACATGATCTATTCCGGCGTGCTGCTCTACAGCGGCCACGCGACCGAGCCCTATGCGATCCGCTATGGCCACCTGCACCGGGCGCTGCTCGAGAACAAGAACTACATCGACAACAACATCATCGTCCATCGGCGCGCCTTCCTCGACCGGCTGGGCGGGTTCGACGAGAACCTGCGCCGCTATGTCGACTGGGATCTGATCCTGCGCGCGACCGAGCTCGGGCGCGTCTATTCGGTGCCGATGCTGCTGTGCCATTACTACTACAGCCGCACCGAGAACGCGATCACCGACAACCCGACCCATGTCGCCCATCTCGACGTGCTGCGCGCGAACCTCGCGGCGCGGCAGGAGGCGCAGCTTGCGCAGCTCGACACCGCCGATCTGGTCCGCCCGGTCAGCATCATCGTGCCGAACTGGCAATCGCTCGAGGACATCCAGGACTGCATCGAGGCCCTGCACCGGCGCGACTGGCAGGGGATGCTCGACATCATCGTGGTCGACAATGACTCGACCGAGGAGGTGCGGGCCTATCTGCGCGCCGAGCACGAGGCCGGGCGCATCCGTTTCGAGCCGCTCGACGGCAATTACGGCTTCACCTATGCAGTCAATATCGGCATCGCACTGGCCCGGCCCGAGTCGGACGTGATCTTGCTCAACAACGACGCGATCGCCCAGCCCGGCGCGGTGCAGGCGCTGCAACGCGCCTGCCTCGGCAATCCGCGCGCCGGCATGACCGTGCCGCGCCAGATCCTGCCCGCCGGCACCAAGACGCTGCGCACCCATGTGCCCTTCGCGCGCGAGACGAACGATTGCGACGTGAACATCTCGGCCCATCACCGCAACGTGGCGACTGTGCCGGTGTTCCATGACGGCGGCGAGCTCGAGCTGAACTATGCCGCCTTCTTCGCGGTCTACATCCGGCGCGAGCTTCTGGACGAGATCGGGCCGCTTGATGCGGAATACGGGCGCCATTACCGCTCGGACCGGGTCTATTCCGACATGATGCGCAACCTGACCGAGTACCGCATGTTCTACGTCCCGGATTCGCATTTCATCCACAAGCTGCAGAAGGCGACGGACCACCTGCGCGACGTGGGCGAGAAAGACAAGAGCTTCGAGCTGATGTTCAAGCGCAACCAGTGGGATGCCGAGACCGCGGCGCGGCTGAACTTCCGCTCGCCGCCCTGGGACGTGTTCTGAACCTTCCCGGCTGACCCCTCGGCGGCTTGCGGCCGGGGGCAGCATGACATGCTGTGTTCCGAGGGGGCAGGGCAAAGCTGAGCGCAATGGCTGCGGCGCCCGCCCTTTCCGGAATGCGGGGGGGCTCTCCGAGCTGGCGCGGACCGGAGCAAGACGGAGAGGGGCAGATGACGCGGATCGTCTTGCACGCCGGACCGGAGAAATGTGGATCTTCCTCCATTCAGGCCGCGATCCTCGAGCCCGGGACGGCGCTGCACGATCACCTGACCGGGGTCCTGCTGCCGCCGGCGGAGGTGCTGGAGCTTGACCGCGACCATCCCGATCCCGCGGTCGTGGACAGGTTTCATGCGCTCATCATGCAGGCGCAGGCTGAGCGCCCGGGCACGGTGCTCGTGCTGAGCCACGAGATGATGTTCAAGATGGTGTCCGCTCTGCGCAACCTGTCGCGAATCGCGCAGGCGCATGCCGACGAGGTGGTGGTCGTGGCCCATGTTCGGCGGCAGTCGGATTTCCTTGTCTCGGCCTTCGGGCAATGGCTGTTCCGCGCCCCGGCACGGGTCGCGGAAAGTGCCGCGGTGCTGCGCGAGCACGGGCTTGATCCGTCGCTGTTCTGGGGTGTCGAGCGACACCTGATCGCGGTGCTCCTCGGCGGCTGGATGGCTGGGCGGCAGCTCAGCGGCCATTTCTATCTCGACTGGTCGCAAAGCGTGCCGGAGCGGGTGGAGGCGCTTGCGGCACTCGGGGTGCCTCTCTCCGTCGGACTGTTGCCCCGGCCGGGCTTCGCGCGACCGCTGATCGCCGATTTCCTCGGCCGGATCGGCCTGCCCGAGACGCTTGCCGAGGCGGTCGAACAGCTGCGCAACCCGGCCTTTCCACCCGCCCTCATCGAGGGGGTCTGCGCCGCGATCGAGGCCGGGCACGCGATGCCCGGGCCGCATGAGCACAATGACTTCTTCGAGGATATGGGCGCGGTGACCGCGGGCGGGGCGAAGCCGGCCGAGCCTTTCCTCGGCCTGCTTCGGGACCGGGTGGACACGGCCTTCGCCGCGGCCAATGCGACCTTCGCGGGGCAGTTCGATCTGCCCCCGGCCTATTTTGCACCCGACCGACAGGTTACGCAGACGCAGGCCGAGGAGACGATCCGACGCGAGGCGCAGGCCCGGGCCGCCCTTCCCGCGGCGCTGAGCGCCCGCGAACAGGCCGCCCGCGTGGCATTGGCACGGATGGCCTGGGCCGCCTGGCGGGACCGGCGCGGGGGATCGCTGGGACATCTCGTCACGGCATGACCCGGCTTGTTGTTTCTCCTGCGCTCGGAATAAAGTGAAAACGTATTTGTGAGTTTGGCGATTTCGCTCTTTCCCGAAACAGACGACAGGCACGGACAGATGACAAATACAGAGCTTCAGGACTGCCGCGCCGTGTGCATCTTCGCGACCGAGGAGGAGGTCCTGCACGCCTGTCGCGAGCTCGGGGTGCGTGGCTACCTGATCGACGGTGAGTCCGGTCTGGTGCTGATGACCTCGATCGCGGACGCGCAGAAGGTCGAGACCCGGTTCGGCGCGCGCGCCTTCGAGAGGCTGTCCGCGGTGCAGCTCAGGGAGCTGCCGCCCGCCATCTCCCGACTGTCGCGCAAGACCTCGACGAGTGCGCGCGGGGTGATCGACGGCTTCGACGGCGAGAGCATGATCGGCGGCTGGGTGCATCCGGATCTGGCGCCGGATCGGCGGATCCGGGTCTTTCGCGGCGAGACGCAGATCGCCGAGGTGACGACGGATCTCTTCCGCGCCGATCTGTACGAGGCGGGCATCGGTGACGGGGTTGCGGGGTTCTATTGCCGGCTGCCCGGCCTCGCCGGGCGGGGCGGTGACATCGAGATCCGCACGATCGGCGGGGATGTCGTGGCCCGCTGGGCTGCCCCTGCACCGGCCCCGGAGGCCGCCGCTGCCGCGCCGGCCCGTGTCGCGACCCGGCTCGGGGCCGGGGAAGTGCCCGGCCCGGGGGCGGCGGGGCATTACTGCGTCGATCTGGGCGGGTTCTCTCTCGACTATTATCTCGTCCCGGGGCGGAGCGGACGGATGGTGGTGTTCTCGCCGGGATTCCTCGATGCCACGCGTTTCCCCTATCCCTATTTCCAGCGCATGAAATGGGCGCAGCGGCTGGAGGACACCTGCGTCTTCCTCGCCGATCCGTCTCTGCTGCTGGGCGACACCCAGATCGGCTGGTTCATCGGCAACCGGACGACCCACTATCTGCCGGTGGTCGCGCGCTATGTCGAAACGCTGGCGGCGTCGCTCGGCACTGCGCCCGCCGATCTGCTGTTCTTCGGCTCGAGCGCGGGCGGGTTTTCCTCGATCGGGATGGCGGCGCATGTGCGGGGGGCGCGGGCGCTTGCGGTGAACCCGCAGACCAATGCGCTGAAGCTGCACAGCCCGCAGCAGCTGGCCAACACGCTGCGATCCTGTCTGGGGGTGTCGTCGCTCGTCGATGCCTATCGCGACTACCGGCCGCGGCTGATGCTGAGCGAGATGTTCCGGCAGCTTGGTCACGTGCCGCGCATGACGATCTGGCAGAACTTCTACGATCACTATCACGTCGAGCATCACCTGCTGCCGTTCCTGCAGGAGATCAAGGATCTGTGGCCGACCGAAGAGCTGGATGTACGTCTTGCCGCGCGCCCGGACGAGGGGCACGATCCGCCCGATCTGCAGGTCATCGAGCCGCTGTTCTGGCCCTAGAGGGCGAGAGGGAGGGCTCCCCGGCGCCGGCGCGTCAGGGAGCAAGGTCGGTGGCCGTCAGTGGGCGTGATTGCCGATCTGCTCGCGCACCCAGTCCCAGCTTTCGGCGATCCCCTCGTCGAGGGTGATCTTCGGCGACCAGCCCAGATCGCTGCGGGCCCGGGTGATGTCGAGAACGACGCGCGGCACGTCGAAGCTGCGTCCCGGCTTGTAGATCGGGACGACGGGCGCCCCGCCGGTGGCCTGGACGGTGCGGTCGATGCCCTGCACCACGTCGTTGACCGAGGCCCCCTCGCCATAGCCGGCGTTGTAACAGCCGCTGGCATCCGAGTTCAGCGCGGCGATGCACAGGTCGGCAAGGTCGCGGACATGGATGAAGTCGCGCACGATGCTGCCATCGCCCCAGACCTCGACCTGCTCGCCCTTGGCGATGCGCCAAAGATGGGTGCCGATGATGCCCTGGATGCCAGTGTGGCCCTGGCGCGGCCCGTAGGGGTTCGAGGCCCGCAGGACCACATGCTGGAGCCCGTGCAGGTGGTGCTCCATGTGCAGGTAATTCTCGATCGCCACCTTGACGATGCCATAGGAGCTGATCGGCTGCAGCGGATGCGTCTCGGCCACCGGGTCGGTGCGGGGGATGCCGTAGACCGTGCCGCCCGACGACAGGTAGATCATCTTGCGCACGCCGGCGGCCCGCATCATCTCGAGCAGGCGCACCGTTGCCACCAGGTTGCCGGTGATGTCGGCTTCGGGGTCGAGGTTCGAGGTGGAGGGAACCGTGGTGCTGACGAGGTGGATGACCGCATCCACCCCACTCATCGCCTCGTAGATCTGGGCGGTATCGGCCAGATCGCCCATCACGTATTCCACCCCGGCAAGCGGTGGGCGGAACAGCTCTGGCCGGCGGTCGAAAACCCGAACTTGCAGGTCGCTTGCGAGCAACCTGTCGGCGACATGCGAGCCGATGAAGCCGCATCCTCCGATCAATAGAACTTTCAAAGGGGATCTCCGTCAAATGCTCGACCGGATGGTCGCCGGAGCGTTATCGATACCAGAACACTGTCAAAGAGCAATATAGATGCGGCTCCAGCCCCGTCCGGCCATGGGGCGCAGGCGGTCCGGCGCCGGATTTTTGGGCTTCAGTTGCGACTTTTTCCGGCGGCTGACGCCGGCTTGGGCATGGCCGCAGGGCCATCCCTGCTGCGCCGCAGCGAGCCGCCGGCGCAGGGGATTCGCGCGGGGCGGCCACCGCAAGCTGTGGTTGTGCCGGGGCCGGGCTGCAAGCTGTAGCGGATTCCCGCCGAGGTGCCGGCGCCTCGCCGATGTCCGCGGGGTCGGCCGCAGCGTTTTGCAGGGATTCCCTCGCAATCTTGCTGCACCTGCAGAATCACCATGGGTCATTCCGGCGCCGGGGAATGAGCTGGAGCTGCCTCAAAATTAGGAGACAGGGCCACCGGCACGTCGACGGTGGCTCGTTGGAGCCGAATTCAAGTGGACCAATACACGGCCCGCGGGTATCAAGTGACGCGACGGGAGCGTGGGCCAGGGAAGCCCTCACCCATTTCTTGGATGAACAGAATTCCACATGCTGATCATAACGACCCCTACCTTTGCATCCGCCCCATCCGCGGGGCTGGAAGCCGTCTGGCCAGGTCCCAAGGCTCTGGTGATTTTTCCGGATTCCGGTCTGACGTCGCAGCGCATCCGGCAGCTGGAGGACGAATTCTTCACCTTCGAATTCCTTCAGCATCCGGGCGGCGTTTCCGGAATCTTCCCGGTCCTGGCCCGTTTCATGGCCACGCAGTTCCGCGATTCCGACAAGCCGCTGCTCTATCTCAACCGGCCCATGACGGCAGGGGAGAGCGAGGGCAACCTGCTTCCCGAAAACCTGGGACTCTATGATTTCACATGCGAATTCGCGGATGATGGCACGCTGTCGATGCTGCGCCTCGGAGAGATGATCGCCAGCAGCCCGCTGTTCCTCGCGTTGATGCGGGTGGTCGGGGAGAATCCGGTCGACGATGCCCTCTTCGTCGATCTGCTGCGCGAGACATTTGCCTGGAGCCTGAAATGACGACTCTCGACCTGCTCTGGCAGAAATATGCCGCGATCGTCGGCGTGCTGGCGGACCGGCCCGATTTCCGTTTCGACCCGGACCATTATGGCGCGATCTTCCCGGACCTGGCGGGGGATCCGGCCGGTCTGCTGCGCCATTACGAGGCCGAGGGGCAGCCGGCCGGTCATGCGCCGACATTCTACCAGAAGTTGCTGAACGAAGGACGCGCGATCGACGACGTCCTCACCGCTCTGGTTGTCGATCCGCACCTTGCCGCGGCGATCCGGGACGGCGTGCCCGGGGCCTGTCATCTCGCCTGCGAGCTGATCCATCTCGGCGCTCCCGTCGACGCGATGGTGTCGGACTTCTCGATGACCGGCTATCTCGACATGCATCCCGACATCAAGCACGCGCGAATGGATCCGCTGCTGCATTACCTGCTCTACGGCGCGAAGGAAAAGCGTCGCATCCTCGCCGATCTGCGCAAGTCGCAGGTCCGCGGGCGCTGCAGCTATTCCGCCGATCGCCCGACCTGCATGATTGTTGTGCACGAGCTGTCGCGCACCGGCGCCCCGATCGTCGGGCTGGATCTGGCCCGCGAGGCCGCGCGCACGCACAACGTCATCGTGGCCGCCCTGCGCGACGGCCCGCTGCTGGATGAGATCCGCGACCATGCCTGCGAGGTGCTGATCACCGCGCAGCCGCAGCGCGACTTCGACTTCTACCGCGGAGAGATCTTCCAGGAGATCGACTTCGCGATCACCAACTCGGTCGAGGCCTTCCCCTTCATCCCGCTGCTGGTCGCGCGGGAGATCCCGTTCCTCGCCTATGTGCACGAATACGCGGACTATACCTTCCCGGCCTACAAATCGACCTTCACCGGGCTCTTCACCGATCTGCTGGTGTTCTCGTCGGAGCATGTCCGCGACAGCTGGGACGGTCGACTGCAGGACATCGAATTCGACATGGAGCGCGACTGCACCATCGTGCCGCAGCGCAATTTCACCGTCGGCGGCGTCGATGCGGAGGGCCTTGCCGAGGCCCGCGCGCGGCTGTCGCAGATGATCGGGCGCGACCTGACGGATGTGCGCCTGATCTGCGGCGCGGGGCATCTGCAGTGGCGCAAGGGAACCGACATCTTCGTCATGGCGGCCCAGATCTGCCGCCGCGACCCGGACACGGTGTTCGTCTGGATCGGTGACGGGCTGAACCCGGAGGACATGGGCTTCGGCGCCTGGATGAACTACCATCTGCGCCAGATCGGGGCCGGGGATCCGAGCGGCAACCTGTTCTTCCTGCCTGCCGGGCCGGCCTATCCGGACGTTCTGGCAGCGTCCGATGCGATGTTCGTCTCCTCGCGGCTCGACCCGCTGCCGAACGTGGTATTCGACGCGCTCGATGCCGGCTGCCGGATCGTGCAGTTCGAGGGCGCCTCCGGTTTCGGCGACAGCCACTATCGCGGCTCCGAGCATTTCATCTCGGTTGAATACGGCAACCCGGAAGCCGCAGCTGCCGCGATCCTGGCGCTGCCGCGCAAGGAGCCCTCGCCCGGTTCGAGCGGCAGCGCAGCGCGGCCGAAGCTGTTCGCGCGCCTGCGCGACGAGCTGTTCCGCAGGCTTGGGGAGCAGCGCCACTTCGTCGTCGGCAAATCGCAGATCGACCTGCCGATGCTGTTCACGAGCCGTGACGAGGATGCCGAGTTGCGCATCCGCGAGCGGGAAAAGACCATGCGCTATCGGCGCCGGCTGCTGTGGCGCGACCTGAACGAGGTCGAGGAGACGCTGGCGGCCTCCGATAACTGGATCCATCGCAACCTGCGGCTGGCCCCCTATGGGGAAATCCCGGCCGCAGAGGCGAAGGTGCCCGACTTCTCCATGCACATCCACGCCTTCTACACCGACGATCTGCTGGATGACCTGCGCAGCCACCATGCCTATCACCTGGCGCGCAGGATCGTGGTGACCACCGACACGCCGAAGAAGGGCGACGAGATCTGCGAGATCATGGGGCTCGAAGGTCTTTCGCCCGAGATCGTGCTGGTGAAGAACCGGGGCCGTGACATCCTGCCCTTCATGGAGCTGTTCTATCCCGGAGGGGCAGCCGGCGAGGACGAGATCTGGTGCCACCTGCATCAGAAGAAATCCGTCAGCACCACGGATGCGGGGGATATCTGGCGCCAGTTCCTGATGCGCATCCTGCTTGGCTCCGAGAGCGCCGTTTCCGATGCCATCACCCGGCTTTCCGACCAGAAGGTGGGGCTGGTCGCCCCATTCGAACCCTACTTCATCCCGTGGAACGCATCGCGCGAGCTTCTGCCGAAGTTCGCCGACCGTCTGCCGGGGCCGATGCCGAAGAACCCGCTGCTGTTCCCGGTCGGCAACATGTTCTGGACCCGCCGCTCGGTGGTCCTCGCGATGAACGAGATGTTCGGGCCAAGCTACCCCTGGCCGAACGAGCCGATCGCCAATGACGGCACCGAATTCCACCTGATCGAGCGGCTGTGGCCGGCGATGAGCACCCATCTGGGGCTCGACTCGGTCTTCGTGCACAAGCTCGACCAGAGAAGGGTCTGATCTGATGCGCATCGTCATCCATGCCGGGATGCACAAGACAGGCTCGAGTTCTATCCAGGATTTTATGGGCGCCCAGACGGACGAGGAAATCGTCTATGCCCGTTGGGGCAGCAGCAACCACTGCGGGCTTTTCATCCTGTTGTTCCAGAATCCGGAGCTGTTTCCAGACTATCACGGCTTCAAGGCAAGGGGGCCCGCGTTCCTGGCGACGCTGCCAGAGCAACGGGCGAAGTGGCGCCAGTCGATCACCGAGGATCTGGAACGCAGCCGCGACAAGACTTTCGTGTTCTCCGCCGAGAACATCTCCTCGCCGCGATTCCCGCTGGCGTGCCAGAACATGTTCGATTTCTTCAGTGAATGGACCGACGACATTACCGTGATCGGGTATGTCCGAGACCCGTTGTCCTTTGCGGTCAGTGCGTTCCAGCAGCAACTGAAAGACCATACCGTCAAGACCTTCGATCCGGACACGCTGTGGCCCAGGTACCGGCAGCGGTTCGAGCATCTGGATGAGATCTTCGGCCGCGATCGGACGACCCTACGCATCTATGACCGCGAGTATCTGCGCGATGGCGACGTGGTCACCGATTTTGCGGCGCTCTTGGGCACAGACACCAGTCCCGAGCGCAGCCACGAGTCCAATCAGTCGCTCAGCGCCGAGGCCACGGCCCTGTTGTTTTTGCAGCGCAGCTTGGGTGACGGGTATGTTGCGGGGTTTCCGTCGGCGCAGATGGGGAACAATGTCTTCATCGAGACCTGGCGGCAGATCGGCACCCGCCGTTTCACCGTCTCTCCGCAGATTTGGGGCGAGGTCACGGCGCGGAACCAGGAGGATCTGGCCTGGATGGAAGAGCGGCTAGGCCAGGCGCTGCCGGAGCGGCGGCCCGCGGATGCGTTCGTGGTCACCACGGCGCAGGATCTGCGCGATCTGGCGGTGGCACAGCTTCCAGAGGTCGAGTCGCTGCTGATCGAGACGGTCCGCAACCGCGAGGATACCCCGGTCCGCAAGACGCGGCGCGTTTTGGATCTGCTGCGCAAGGCCAGCTATTGAAACGCCGATGGCCGGGGCAGGTCTTCGTTTTCACGCTCGACCACAGGAGGTAGGAGCTTCAATGAAACTGGTTGTCCATATCGGCCATGGCAAGACCGGGTCGAGTTCGATTCAGAAGAGCCTTCTCGCCGCCGAGAGCGCCCTGTCGGAACAGCGTGTGAAATATCTTGGGCTGATGCTCGAGCATGCGCAGACGCCCGAGCGCAAGAAATGGCAGCGCTATACTGGATCTGACATCTTCTTTGATCAGGTCCCAGGCGACATCGCCGTCGCCGAGCTGAGGGATGTCCTGACCGATGAACTGTCGCTGCTGGCCGATCGGGGGCAGCGCCTGGCGATCTGGAGCAACGAGTGGATCCTGCAGCGGCCGGCAAAGGTCCTGCCCGTTCTGAGGGACTTGCAGGCGCAGGGGGTCGAGATCGAGATCCAGGCCTTCATCCGGCGCCACGACAAATGGGCAATCAGCGCCTACACGCAATGGGGGCTGCGGCATAAGAGCTATCCCGGCCCGTTGCTGGACTTCGACACCTGGATCAGGCGCTTCGAGCATCAAGGGCCGAAGTTTGGGCCGATCATCGCACCATGGCGCGACACGTTTCCGGCCAGCTTCCGCCTGATGAACTTCGACGCCGTCGATGATGTCGTGCAGCACTTCATGAAGGTGAACGGTCTCGTCGACATTCCGACGATTAACGAGAATGTCTCGCCCGACACGGTGGAGCTTGCGCTGCACGCTGTCTACAACGGGGCGAAGAAGGCAGAGGTCATCCCCCCAACCTTCGACCGTGCGATGTCCTTCGTTGATCGCTGGGACCAGAACGAAATGCGGCTAGGGACGCTCGACACGCTGTTCCCCTCCGCCGAAGCCCTTGCCGCCCTGGTCCAAGGGCGGGCCGAGGATATTGCGGAGATCAATGCGCTGCTGGTGGCCTCGGGCGAGCCGGTTCTGTCCTTCGAAAATCCGCCGAAGCAGGTGAAGCATCCCACTTCCTGGGAGGTGGAACAGCAGATGCTCAAGATGATCTTTGCCATGGCCGAGGAGCTTGCGCAGATGCGCACCCAGATCGCCGAGCTGAAGAAAAAGGTGGCGGGCGCGCCCGGTACCTGAGAAGATAAGGCGTATCATGGTTACTTCGAAGCCCCGCACCTCGTCCTCGTCCCGCATCGCCCTGATCGTTCTGGGGATGCATCGCTCTGGCACCTCGGCTCTGGCCGGGACCCTCGGGCGCATGGGGTGCGATCTGCCCAAAGATCTGATGCCCCCTGCGGCAATGAACGAGACGGGGTTCTTCGAATCCAGCCGGATCACGGCGCTGAATGACGAGATCCTGCGGGCGGCCGGCCGGGACTGGGCGAGCTTCGAGGCCGTGCCTGCCGACTGGTATGCCTCGCCCGAAGCCCGCGAGTTCGAGGCGCGGGCCGGAGAGGCCCTGGTCGAGGAGTTCGGCCGCTCGTATCTTTTCGTGCTGAAGGATCCGCGGATCTGCCGGTTGCTGCCGTTCTGGCAGAAGGTTCTCGGGCAGAGCGGCTGCCAGACCCGCTATGTGCTGACGCATCGCGACCCGCGGGAGGTGGCGGCCTCGCTGCAGCGCGGAACGCAATTCTCGGAGCTCTACGACAGGTTTCACGATCTCCGCTATGGGGAGTTCATCTGGCTGCGCCACGTTCTCGAGGCGGAGGCCGCAACCCGCGGCCAGCCGCGGGCCCATACCTCCTACAACCTGCTGATGCGCAGCTGGCAGCAGGAGATCGGGAAGATCGGCAAGACCATCGGGATCTCCTGGCCGCGCAGCCTGGCGACCAGCGGCGTTGCCGATTTCCTCAGCGGCGATCTGCGGCATTTCGAGCAGGGGGCGGTCTCCGGGGGCGCGCAGGACTGGATGGCGACCGCGCTCGAGATCATGACGCGCTGGAGCGTCAGCGGCGAAGATCCGGCAGACCATGCCACGCTCGACCGGATCAGCGTCGCCATCGAACAGTCGGAATTCGCCTTGGCCGGGCTGTTCCGCGACAGCCTCGAGCTGCGCCGGGGACAGTTGCGGGACCGGGCCGCAGTGGTGGAGCTGACCGCCCGTCTCGACATCACCCGGGCCGAGGCGGAGGAGCGCGCCAGAGGTGCCGCCGAGCAGCAGCTTGCGGTGCTGGCCGCGCAGGTCGAGGGGCTGCGGACCGAGGCAGAGGGGCATCGGGCCAACCATGCGACGGAGCAAAGGGCCCGTGGCATCCTGGAACAGCGGACGGCCGAACTGGCTGCGGAACGCGATCTGCTGCGGAGCGAGGCGGAGAACCTGCGCGCGTTCTGTCCGGATCTTCAGCAGCGACTGGCGCGCGCCCTTGCGGAAAACGCCGATCTGCGCGCAGCCCAGCTGCGCCTCGAGGGGCAGCTCGCGCAGACCGAAGAGGCACGGGCCGAGGCAAGTCACCGGGCGGATGGTCTGCGAAGCGCGCTGGAGCAGCGCAACCATGAGACCGAGGAGCTGCACCGCAGCCTCGCTGAAAACCTCGACCGCATCGCCGGGCTGGATGCGGCGCTCGAGAGGGTCACGCAGGAGAACGTCCGCCTCGATCGGCGCTGCTTCCGTGACAGCCGGCATCTCGAGGATCTGACCCGCTGTCTGTCGCGGATCATGGAAGAGAGTGTCGTTTCCCGTCTGCGGCAGGATCAATCGCCCGAAGCCGTCCGGCAGGAGTAAGCCGGCGCCGATCCGGGCTGCCCCGGACCAGGTTGCGCGCGACAACTGCCGATGCCGCCTGCTTGTGACGGCAGCGGGCTCATCCCGAGAAGGATCATCCCGAAAGGGAACCCGAGACCGGCACCGGTGCCGGCACGCTCCGCCGTGCGGCGGGACGATGCCGGCGCCGGTTGCGGGCGCGCGGGATCAGCCCCGGCGGAGGTGCTGCACGAGCCAGCGCAGGGGCGAGGTCAGGCGCCACGAGGTCGAGTGCAACAGGGCCTCGTTGTGGGTGCTTGCCGCTGAAAGCTGGTCCTTCGTCTGCTGATAACTGTCGGCGAGGGCGTCGATCTGCTGGCGCAGGGTCGCCAGCAGCACCGCCGCGCTTTCCGCACTGTCGGCGTCCATGGCGGGCTGCGGCAGGTTGAAGCGCTGCGTCAGCAGGTCCCGAGCCTCGAACAGCGCATCGCGCAGCGCGATGGCGTCGCGCTGTTTCTGCGCGGTGCTGGCCGCCGCATCCTCGAGACTCTTCTGATAGCCCAAAACGACGTCGGCGATCTGGGCAAGCTCGGCGTCGCGCTGGGCATTCGCCGCACTGAGGGTGGCGATCTCGGTCGACTGGGTCCGGACCTGCCGTTCAAGCGCGCTGCGCTGCACGGTGCTGCGCTGCATTTCGGCTTCGGCCGCCGCCAGACGTCCGCTGGTCTGTGCAAGATCACGTTCCCGCTGCGCAAGCGTGGTACGGCTTTCCGCCAGCTCGGCGCCGAGCGCGGCCCGCGTGGCTTCGAGATCGCGCTGCGCGCTCTGCAGGGCGGCGCTGCTTGCGGCGGTTTCCGTCTCGCGCAGGGTGACGAGGGTCACGAGCTCCGCCTCGATCTCGGAGAGACGCGCGGTGGTGCGGGCAAGGTCTTTCTCGCGCAGCGCAAGCGTGGTGCGGTTTTCCGCCAGTTCGGAGTCGAGCGCAGCACGGGTGGCCTCGAGATCGCTCTGCGCCGTCTGCAGGGCGGCGCTGCTTGCGGCGGACTCGGCCTCGCGCAGGGAGACGACGGTCACGAGCTCGGTCTCGATCTCGGCGAGACGCGCGACGGTGCGGGCGAGGTCTTCCTCGCGCTGCGCAAGCGTGTCGCGGCTGTCGTCTAGGGCCTGACCGAGCGAGAGGCGCTCGGCGGCAAGCCGCGTCGCTTCGGCCTGCTGGCGCGCCAGCGCCGCGCGGGTGGTCTCGAGATCGCGCTGCGAGGTCTGCAACGCGCTGGCGTTGGCCGCGGCCGTGGACTCGATCTCGGCAAGACGCGCGGCGGTTCGTGCAAGATCCTGCTCGCGCTGCGCAAGTGCGCCGCGGCTGTTCTCCAGTGCCTTGCCGAGGGCGAGCCGCTCTGCGGCAAGCTGCGCCGCTTCGGCCTGCTGGCGGGTCAGCGCGGCGCGGGCGGCCTCGGCCTCGTTCCGGCTGGCCCGCAAGGCCGCCAGGGCGCTCTCGAGCTCCTGTCGGCCGGTCTGCAGGGCGGCGGCATTTGCCGCGGCCTCGGTCTCGCGCCGCGCGGTAAGGGCGGCGAATTCGGCCTCCAGCTCGGCGACACGTGCCGCGGTCTTGGCGAGGTCCCGCTCGCGCTGCGCCAGCGCGCTGCGGGCGGCCAGCATGGCCCTGGTGATCTCGGCAAGCTCGGTGTCGCGCCGGTTGCGGGCGTTGCGCAGCATCTCGACTTCTTCGGTCTGCCCCTGCAGCTGGTCTTCGGCCTGGGCCAGGGCCTCCTGCGTGCGCGCAAGCGTGTCGGTGGCGTCGTCGATCTCGGCCTTGCGCTGCGTGAGCGCGTTCAGCGCCCGGGTCAGCTCGTCTTGCAGTGCTTCACGCTCGGCTTTGAGCGCCGTGCGCTGCTCGATCTGGGCGAGGAGCTCGGCAGCGAGCTCCTCGCGCTCGGCCCGGGCGGCGTCGCGCTCGGCGGCCAGGGCCTCGACGGCCCGGGCGCGTTCGACGAGGCGCGGCTCGATCTCGGCAGCCTTGGCGCGGGCGGCATTGCGTTCCGCGGTGAGGGTCTCGATCGCCTTGGCGCGTTCGGCAAGGCGCGGTTCGATCTCGGCCGTCCTGCTGCGGGCGGCGTCAAGTTCGGCGGTGAGGGCGGCAATGGCCTGCGCGTGTTCGGCAAGCCGCGGCTCGATCTCGGCAAGCCGCGCCTGAGCGGCGCTGCGTTCGGCGTTGAGGGCCTCGATCGCCTTCGCCCCCTCGGCCAGGGCTGCCTCGAGCTCGGCGAGCCGGGCTCGGGACGCTGCGAGCGCTTCGCGGTTGCCGTTGTCCTCGGCGGTGACGAGCGGGCCGAGAAGCACGGCGCTTTCGTCGAAGGCGCGGCGGATCTCGTCGAGCCGCGCATGATCGCTCGCGGATTCGCCGGTCTCGGCCCAGGATTCTAGGATCCGGTAGGTGTCGCGCAGCCATTCGGACATCAGGCTGTCCTGCAGCACCGCCTCGGGGGCGATCGCGTGATGCTTCAGCTCGGGCTCGATCGTGTCGCGCAGCGCGGGCATGTTGACCGAGGAGAGCCGCGGCCAGGAGATCCGCAGGTCGCGGCCGATCTTCTTGGCGACATCGCCCCAGTTCGCGAGGAGCCGGTCATAGCTGGTGAAGGCGCGTGGCAGGCCGCGGCTGCCGGCCTCGGCGTCGAGGACATGGCGCAGCCAGAGCAGGGACGCGTATTCGGGGGCGAAGCCATTGCGCGCGCCCAGCGAGGCGGCGACCTCGAGCGGGTTGCGATGCGTGTGCACGATGACGGGCTGGATCTTCATCTCGGCGAGCAGCCCGGTCCAGAACGGCAGGATGCGGCAGATGCGCGGGTCCTTCAGCACGAAGAGGCTGGAGGAACCATATTCCGCCTCGAGCGTGTCGCGGATGCGTTCGCGGAACTCGTCGGCCTTGGGCGAGTCCAGCCAGGAGGCGGGGAAGGGGCGGTAGTCGTTCCAGCTCGTGCCGGCGGAGGCAAGCAGGGCCTCGTGCTGACGGAAGAGCGGGGAGGACTCGAAGAAGCCGCGCGGGTTCTCCTCGGCCGCCGGCATCGGTGTTGCCGGCCCGTCGCAGCCAAGCGCGATGAGCAGCTCGGAAAGTGCGGAGGTCCCGGATCGGTGCATGCCGAGGATCAGGATGGCCTTGCGCTTGAGCGAGCTCTTTCGGGTGGTACTCCGCGAACGGGTGCCGGACGTCTTGGGGCTTTTGGATGTCGTCATGGGGGAGGTATGTCGCAAAAGAAAGGCCTGTGGCAGAGCCTAGCTTGGAACCGCCCCGCCTGCCACCTCTTTACGGTCGGTCAGGCAGGGCATCTGCGGATGTGCCCATCTGCTGTGCAGATGCAGCATCCACGCGGAAACGCTCAGTCCACGCCGAAGAGGTCGCGGGTGAAGACCTTGTGCGCCACATCGGCAAGGGCCGGGGCAAGGCGGTTGGCGAGGATGAGGCCGGCCTCGGCCTTGAAGGCATCGAGGTCGCGGATCACCCGGGAATGGAAGAAGCTGTCCTCGGCGAGGGCGGGTTCATAGACGATGACCTCGATCCCCTTCGCCTTGATCCGCTTCATGATCCCCTGGATCGCACTTTGCCGGAAATTGTCGGAGCCTTCCTTCATCACCAGCCGGTAGACCCCCACCACCTTCGGGTGCCGCGCCACGATCTGGTCGGCGATGAAATCCTTGCGGGTGCGGTTCGCATCGACGATCGCGCTGATCAGGTTCTGCGGCACCTGGCTGTAATTCGCCAGAAGCTGCTTGGTGTCCTTCGGCAGGCAATAGCCGCCGTAGCCGAAGGAGGGGTTGTTGTAATGCCCCCCAATGCGCGGGTCGAGGCAGACGCCGTCGATGATCTGCCGGGTGTTCAGCCCGTTGGTCAGCGCATAGCTGTCGAGCTCGTTGAAATAGGCGACGCGGAGCGCGAGGTAGGTATTGGCGAAGAGCTTGATCGCCTCGGCCTCGGTCGGGTCGGTGAAGAGCACGGGGCAGTCGCGGTCGATCGCGCCCGCGCGCAGCAGTTCGGCAAAGACACGGGCCCGCTCGCTGCGCTCGCCCACGACGATGCGCGAGGGGTGCAGGTTGTCGTAAAGCGCGCGGCCCTCGCGCAGGAATTCGGGCGAGAACAGGATGGCGTCGGAGCCGGTCCGGGCGCGGATCTGGGTGACGAAGCCCACCGGGATGGTCGACTTGATCACCATCACCGCGGCGGGCGCGATCTGCAGCACCTGGCCGATCACCGCCTCGACGCTCGAGGTGTCGAAGCGGTGGCTCTGGGCGTCGTAATTCGTGGGTGTCGCGATGAGGACGAAATCGGCGCCTGCGAAGGCCTCGGCCGGATCGGTGGTGGCGCGCAGGTTCAGGGCGTGATGGGCGAGGTAGTCCTCGCATTCCGCATCGACGATCGGGGACTTGCGGTCGTTGACCAGCGCCACGCGTGCGGCCGAGACGTCGAGGGCGACGACCTCGTTGTGCTGGGCGAACAGGATGGCGTTCGACAGCCCGACATAGCCGAGCCCCGCGACCGCAATTTTCATCGTCCAAATTCCTGCCTGATCTGTCGGCCCGGTTTATCGGGGGAAAGCCGGGGCGAGACAAGGCTGTTTGTGCCGTAGGGGCAACCATGGGCGGGGCTTGGCCGAAACCGTGGGGGAGGCAGCGTGCGCTGCCCTAACCGGATCTTTGCCGCGCTGCGGAACAGTCGGGGACGACGCATCTTCTGGAGAGCCCCGATGGCCGACACCACCGCCAACCTCGACCTGCCGCGGATCCTGCCGGCGCAGGCGCAAAAGCACGTCACCCACAACGAGGCGCTGCAGCTTCTCGATGCCGTGGTGCAGCTTGTCGTGCAGGGCTTCGACGCGCAGACGCCGCCCGCGACGCCGGGGGAGGGGGAGGTCTGGGCGCTGGGGGCGGTGCCGACCGGGGCCTGGGAGGGGCAGGCGGGCAGGCTTGCGGTCCGCGTCGGGACGGGGTGGCTCTTCGTGACGCCGCGCCCGGGCTGGCGGGCCTGGGGGCGGGCCGAGGCCGACCTGCGGATCTGGGACGGGGCGGGCTGGGGATCGCTCTTTTCCGGGTGCGCCGGTCTCGGCATCAACACGGGCTTCGACGCGGTCAACCGGCTCTCCGTCGCGGCGCCGGCGACGCTGCTCAGCCACGCGGGCGCGGGGCATCAGTTGAAGATCAACAAGGCGGGGGCGGCCGAGACCGCGGCGCTGCTGTTCCAGAGCGGCTGGTCGGGGCGGGCCGAGATCGGGCTTGCGGGCGATGACGATCTGTCGGTCAAGGTCTCGGCCGATGGCGGCAGCTGGATCTCGGCGCTGAGGCTTGACCGCGCGAGCGGGCATCTGGCCGGCGAGGCGGTGCAGCAATCGGCGAGCGACACCACGGCCGGGCGGCTGATGCGCGCCGATTACGGCTATTGCCGGGGCAATGTCCTCGGCACGGTCGGGCAATCGGCGGGGGTGCCGACCGGCGCGCTGATCGAGCGCGGCAGCAATGCGAACGGCGAGTATCTGCGCTTTGCCGATGGCACACAGATCTGCACGCGCGCGGTGGCGACGCTGGCCACGGGGGCGCTGGTGGTGACATTGCCCGCAAGCTTCATCTCCGGCGCCTATCGCAGTTCGGGGCTTGCCCAGGCGACGACCCCGGGCGTGATCGCAATCAGCAACAAGACCGCGACGCAGGTCAGTGTCCATTGCTGGGATCTGAGCGGGGCACGCGTGGCGTGCCTGGTCGAGCTGACGTTCGTCGGCCGCTGGTTCTGATCGAGAGGGGCGCCCATGTTTCTCATCACCCCGAGCCCGATGCGGTGCGACGATGCGCTTTCGGTTTCCGTCGCCGGCGATGTGCTGACGCTGAACGGGCTGGCGCTCGATCTCGGCGCGCTTGCCCCGGGCGAGCGGCTGCCCTGTGACGCGCTGGGCTGCGCGTGGCTCGCCTCGGACATCATCCGCGGCGAGCACGGCGAGATCGCGCTCACCCTGATCTTGCCGCATGGCGCCGAGGCTTCCGAGGCGCTGCGGTTTCCGCCGCCGATCACGGTGACCGCAGACGGGCCGGTGGCGCTGTGGACCGAGCTGCCGGTCAGGGGGTGAAAAGGCGCAGCCCGGTTCCGCGCGCCTCTGCCCGGCGGCGCAGGACGGCGAGGTCGCGCGCCTCGATCGCGCGAAACAGCGCGTGCTCGCGCGCCTCCCACGGATCGAAGCCGGGCAGGTTCCCGCCGCGCGGCAGTGTCGCCGCCACCGTCTTCACCGTCTCGGGATCGACCGGTGCCGTCTCGGCCCGGGCGGTGATCGCGTCGATCGCCGCCTGCGAGAAGCCCGGGCGCTCGGTGCCCTCGTGCAAGGTGAAGGCGTCGGGCGCGAGGCCGGTGACGGCGGCCAGAAGCCGTGCCTCGTTTCCGGGAAGATCCTCGGCGCGATAGAGCAGCATCGGGCTGTCGGGGAAGGCCGCGCGCAACCGCCCGATCAGCGGCAGCCAGCTCATCGCCTCGGGCGGCCAGCGCAGGAAGGCGCGGAACGGCCGGAACGGCGTCGATTTCAGCGTCTCGCAATAGAGCGAGGGCAGGTAACCCGCGAAGCCGCGCAGCCCCAGCACCAGCAGCGGCGCCCGCAAGCCAAGATGGCGCGCCACGATCTGCGCGCGATCTGCGCCCTGCGGGTAAAGCCCGGCCGGTGTCACCGCATCCTGCACCAGCGCGAGGATGTTCTCGTCGAAGACGAGGCGGCGGGTGCAGTCGGGGAAGGTCTCGGCCGGGGCGGGGGCGGCGTCATGGTCGGCGTGCAGCAGCGGCCGGGTCCAGGCGGTGCGGAACGGCTCGAGCCCGGTCCAGCCCAGCCCTGCGGCCTGCAGCGCCTCCTGCGACCGGTCGAGCGACTTTTGCAGGAAGGTGGTGCCGGTCTTGTGCAGACCGAGCCAGAGAATGTCGCGCGGCATGGCGCCGTCTCCCTTTGCGCCCTGTGCACCCGACCCCGTCCGGGTCAGGTGTTCAGGATGTCCTTGTGATAGCGCATGAGCAGCACGAGCCCGAGCGCGGACAGGATCAGCGAAACCGACACGACATAGGCGGTCGACACGTAATCGGCATTGTACATCGGATAGAAGCCGCGCCGCATCAGCCCGATGATGTGGATGAGCGGGTTGTACCACAGGATGTTCTGAACCGAGTGCGGCAGCTGTTCCATCGTGTTCAGAACACCCGAGGCCAGGAACAGCGGCCGGGTGATGATCGACCAGACCTGCGTCCAGGTCGGGTAGAGCCCGGACAGGAGGCAGTTCATCGTGCCGACCCCGAGCCCGAGCAGCGCGCACAGCACGAGCGACTCGAGAATCGGGCCGAAGTCCAGAACCGTTCCGGTCTTCGCAGCCAGCAGAATGCCGGTGAACAGCAGGTAGATGACCATGAGATTGGTCAGCGAGTTCAGCACGAAGCGGGCGATGATGGCGTCCATCCAGGTGACGCTCGGATAGCGCAGCAGCGGGCGCGAGAAGGGCAGCGAGCTGGCAATCGCGCCGGCCACGCTGTTGTAGAACAGGAAAGGCATCATCCCCGTCGCATAGAACAGGATGAAACTGTTGCCGAGCGCAGGGGCGTGCATGATCAGCGAGAAGCCCGCCGCCAGCACCAGGATGCCGCCCAGGGGCTCGAGAATGGCCCAGGCATAGCCGCCCGGCGACCCCCCGTAGCGGGTCGACATTTCCCGCAGCATCAGGGCGATGATGGTGCGCAGGGTGGCGAATTGCCGCGTCTGCACACGGCTGGGCTCGCTTGGCGGAGACAGATCGCTTGGGGACATCGCACGGATTGTTGTTCTAGTTTTTCAGGCCCGCATTATGTAGAATAACCGCAACAAGATCAATTCCGGCCATCTCGGGACAGCAATTTGACAAAACAAGACACGATCGCGGGCGGCGGCACTGCGCCGGAAACCGCGCCCACGGCAGGCGCGCGGGACGCGGTGGCGCCGGCAGGTGCTGCAGCTGCGAAGATGGCGCCCGCCGGCGCGCCAGCGGGCTCTCCTGCCGGAGCAGGGGCCGCGGCTCCTGCCGGAGCAGGTGCAGGCGCCCCCGCGGGGACGCAGGCGGCTGCCGGTGCCGCACCGGCGGGGCCGGGGGCGGTGCAGAGGCCGCGTGTGCCCGGAGCGGGGGCGGGCGCCCCTGCGGCGGCTCCGGCGGCTGCCGGCGCAACGCCGGCGGGACCAGGGGCGGCGCAGAGACCGCGTCAACCGGGGGCAGGGGCCGGCCCCGGTGCCGGTCCCGGTGCCGCAGTCGGCCGCAGGCCGGGGGCGGCGGGACCTGGCGCAATGGGGCCGGGTGCGATGGGCCCCGGGGGAATGGCCGGTGCGGGCCGCGTGGGGCCGGGTGCCGCAGCCAAGGAACCGCCGACGGTCATCGTCCGGCCGCTGCCCGCGGTCGCGACGCTCAAGCGTCGGCACCGCGGGCTGATCTACAGCCTTGCCGCCGTCGTGCTGATTCCGCTTTTCGTCGCCGCGCTCTATCTGGGACTGATCGCGCGCGACCAGTATGCCTCGACCGTGGGCTTCACCGTGCGCCAGGAGGACGGCACCTCCGGCGCCACCTCGCTGCTGGGCGGGCTGTCGCAATTCGTCGGCACCAGCGGTGGCTCGCGCGACAGCGACATCCTGTATGAATTCATCCAGAGCCAGGAGATCGTTTCGGAAATCTCGAAGCGGATCGACCTCATCGGCCTCTATTCGCAGAACTGGCCCCGGGACCCGGTCTTCGCGCTGTCCCCCGATGCCACGATCGAGGACTTGCTGGACTACTGGCAGCGCATGGTGCGGATCTCCTACGACCAGTCGACCGGGCTGATGGAGGTGCGCGTGCTCGCCTTCTCGCCGGAGGATGCGCAGAAGGTCGCCTCCGAGGTCGTGCGCGAGAGCCAGAAGATGATCAACGACCTCAACACGACGGCGCGCGAGGACACGATGCGCTACGCGCTCGAGGATCTCGATACCTCGCTGACCCGGCTGAAGGGCGCGCGCGAGGCCATGACCCAGTTCCGGACCCGCACGCAGATGGTCGATCCGTCCTCTGACCTCGCTGGCCGGATGGGGGTGCTCAACAACCTGCAGCAGCAGCTGGCGCAGGCGCTGATCGATCGTGATCTGCTGCTCGACCAGAAAGGCGGGCCGGGCGACGACCCGCGGCTCCAGCAGGCCAGCCGGCGCATCGACGTGATCCGCGAGCGAATCGTCAAGGAACGGCAGAGCTTCACCAGCGCCACCGGCGAGCCGAGCGCGCTGCCCGAGAACTATCCGAGCCTGATCTCGGAATACGAGCGGCTGAACGTCGACCAGCAATTCGCCGAGGAGACCTATCGCGCCGCCCTCGCCGCGGTCGATGTCGCCCGCGCCAATGCCGCGCGGCAAAGCCGCTATCTTGCGGCCTATGTCCGCCCGACCCTGCCCGAGACATCGGAATTCCCGCGCAGCTGGGACATCCTCGGGCTGATGGCGCTGTTCCTGACGCTGGCCTGGGCGATCGCGGCGATGGTGTTCTACTCGATCCGGGACCGTCGCTGATCCATGATCCGCTTCGAGAACCTGACCAAGAGCTTCTGGGTGCAGGGCGAGCGCCGGGTGGTGATTGACAATCTCAACCTGACGCTGCCCACCGGCTCGTCGCTTGCGCTGCTCGGGCGCAACGGCGCCGGCAAGTCGACGCTGATGCAGCTGATCGCGGGCACCATGCGCCCCGATCACGGCCGCATCACCTCGGACGGGACGATTTCCTTTCCGGTGGGCTTCGGCGGGTCCTTCCACGGCGAGCTGACCGGGGCGCAGAACACCCGCTTCATCGCCCGCATCTACGGCGTCGATACCGACGAGCTGATGGCCTTCGTGCAGGATTTCGCCGAGCTCGGGGACTTCTTCTACGAACCGATCC
This sequence comes from Paenirhodobacter sp. YD-8, assembly GCF_056590935.1. Classification (NCBI taxonomy): domain Bacteria; kingdom Pseudomonadati; phylum Pseudomonadota; class Alphaproteobacteria; order Rhodobacterales; genus Paenirhodobacter; species Paenirhodobacter sp. YD-8. The sequence continues at coordinate 552,789 of NZ_CM152649.1, forward strand.
GGGTCTATTCCTCGGGGATGCGCTCGCGGCTGGCCTTCGGCGTGTCGATGGGGATCCGCTTCGACACCTACCTGATCGACGAGGTGACGGCGGTCGGCGACGCCGCGTTCCGCTTCAAGAGCCAGGCGGTGTTCAAGGAGCGGATGAAAAGTTCGGACGCGATCCTGGTCAGCCACGACATGGCGCAGGTGCGCGAGATGTGCAGCGCGGGCATCGTGCTCGACCACGGCCGGCTCAATGTCTTCGCCGATCTCGACGAGGCGATCGAGTATCACCGCAAGCTGATGCTGGGCTGAGGTAGCTCAGTCCTCGCCGCTCCAGCGCAGCACCTCGGCATGCGGCACATGGCGCCGCCCGGTCAGCCCGTCGCGGATCGCGCGCCCGATCAGGGCGGTGAAGCGCCCGCGTGCCCCGCCATGCGCCCGCGCCTTCATCAGCCATTTCGGCAAGATCACCAGGAGCACCGGCCAGAACATCGGCCCCGCCGCCAGCCGATAGAGCAGCAGCAGGTTGCGGTGATAGTAATAGGCCTTCCACAGCGGCCGGAACTCGCCGCGCTGCTGGCCCGAGAAGGTGCCCATGTCGTGCTCGAAGCGGATCCGCGGCTCGAAGCACATCCGCCCGCCCTTCGCCGTCAGCCCGAGCGTGTAAAGCCCGTCGTCGCCATAGATGAACAGGTCCGGATCGGGATAGCCCGCCCGCGCGATCCCGGCGCGCGAGATGAAGAAGCCGACGAAGGAGGTCACGTCGATCGGGCTCGGCCGGTCGAGCGCATAGGCCGCGGGGGGCAGATGGAAGCCGCCGCGCCCGCCGCGCATCGTGCGCAGGAACTCGCGCCCGTGCCAGAACGGGTTGCGCGAGGGGCGGTTCATCTCGCAGATCGTGCCGTCGGGGAAATAGACCGCGGCGGCGATGCCGTCGACGCCCGTCTTGTCGAGCGCGTGGAAGGCCGCAAGGGCGCCCGGCACGGGCGAGCCGTCGTCATCCATCAGCACCAGCCAGTCGGGGTCGAAGCGGGCGACGGCCTCGCGCATGCCGCGGGCGAAACCGCCGGCGCCGCCGCTGTTGACCGGCTCGCGCAGCACGGTGAGCCGCGGATCGTCGAGCGTCGCCAGCCAGTCCGCGGTGCCGTCGGTCGAGGCGTTGTCGACCACCACCACCTGCGCCAGCTCCTCGGCCGGGCTGGCAAGCAGCCGCGCCAGCGTCACCTGCAGCTTGCCGAGCCGGTTGAAGGTCACGACCACGGCCGCCAATGTCTCTGTCCTTGCCGCGCGCGTCATTCCGTCTCCGCCGTCCGTCTCTTCGGAATTAGCCACTCCGGCACTGGCCGGCTGCCGTCAAGCCGAAACTGGCGGGCGATGGCGCAGCACGGGCGGAGAGACGCCGAGTGCCATTGCCCTCCCCCGGGCGCTGTTGGTAGGGTGCGCCGAGACGGTTTTGGAGGCTTTTCGTGCATATTCTTCTTGTCGGGGCCGGTTTGTCCGGTGCGGTGATCGGGCGTCATCTGGCCGAGGCCGGGCACCGGATCACCATCGTCGATGCACGTGATCATGTGGCCGGCAACTGCCACACCGAACGCGACGCGGAAACCGGCGTGATGGTCCATGTCTATGGCCCGCATATCTTCCACACCGACGATGCCGAGGTCTGGGACTACGTCAACCGCTTCGAGACCTTCCAGCCCTACAAGAATCGGGTGAAGACCACCTCGCGCGATCCGCAGGGCGAGCTTGGCGTGTTCTCGCTGCCGGTCAACCTGCACACGATCAACCAGTTCTTCCGCAAGACCCTGCGCCCCGACGAGGCCCGCGCCTTCATCACCGAGGAGCAGGCCGACACCACGATCGCCGATCCGCAGACCTTCGAGGAACAGGCGCTGCGCTTCGTCGGCCGCGATCTCTACGAGGCCTTCTTCAAGGGCTACACGATCAAGCAGTGGGGCGTGCAGCCCTCCGAGCTGCCGGCCTCGATCCTGAAGCGGCTGCCGGTGCGCTTCAACTATGACGACAATTATTTCTTCCACCGTTTCCAGGGCATGCCCGAGAACGGCTATACCGCGATGATCGAGCGCATTCTCGACCATCCGGCGATCGAGGTGCGGCTTGGCACCCAGTTCAGCCGCGACCAGGCGGGGGCGTATGACCATGTCTTCTACTCGGGGCCGCTGGATGGCTGGTTCGATTACGAACTCGGCCGGCTCGGCTATCGCACCCTCGATTTCGAGCGCTTCAGCTATCAGGGCGATTATCAGGGCTGCGCGGTGATGAACTACGGCGAGGTCGAGGTGCCCTATACCCGGATCACCGAGCACAAGCATTTCGCCCCCTGGGAAAGCCACGAGGGCTCGGTGTGCTACCGCGAGTTCTCGCGCGCCTGCACGCCCGAGGACATCCCCTACTACCCGATCCGCCAGGTCGAGGAGAAGGCGCTTCTGGCCGAGTATGTGGCGCGCGCCGAGGCCGAGCAGGGCGTGACCTTCGTCGGCCGGCTGGGCACCTATCGCTATCTCGACATGGACGTGACGATCCGCGAGGCGCTCGATGCCGCGCGCGCCTTCCTGACGCATGCGCAGGAGGGAACCGCGATGCCGGCCTTCGTCGCCGCGCCACTCTGAGCGGGGGCGGTGCCGGTGCAACGGCAGCTGGCGCACCGACGGGGGGCAGCGTGGTCCCGGGGCGGCCCTCGGCTCGGGCGCAGGGCCGGGCGGCGCGCTCTGGCTTGCACGGCGCCGGAGCGCTTCCGGTGATTGCGCGGACCGGGCGCCGCATCGGGGCAAGGCTCAGATCCCGCGTCATGTCTCGCCCAGCGTTTTTCAAGGACAAGGCCAACAGGCGTATGAAACTCATCCTTTACATCGGCCATCACAAGGTCGGCTCGACTTCCTTGCAGCAGTTTCTGGCAGGCAACAGCATCCCCCTCGCGCGGCAGGGGGTGCTCTACCCCGCGACGGAAAGCGACGGTCTCAGCTACATGCTGGCGAGCAGCCTGTTCGGCTCCGAGCAATTCGACCGGACGCTGTCGATCAACGCCCGCGAGCCGCACAACTCGCTGGCCTTCCGGATGCTTGCGTCCCGGGTGAAGGACAACAAGGGGCGGGTGCCGCCCTTCCTGACCGATATCCCGTCGCTGCAGCAGATGCGGGCCTTCCTGCGCAACCAGAAGGCCTATCTCAAGCCGCATACGATGGTCGTCTGCTCGGAAGTGATGGCGAATTTCGGCAAGGCCGATCAGACTTTGATCGACGAGCTTTATGACATCCTCGGCGCCAGGCCGGCAGAGATCTACTGCGCGCTGCGCCGCCCGGACGATTACATCGTGTCGTGGCACGGCCAGCGTCTGAAGTTCGGGCAGAAGATCCCGCGTCTCAGCGCCGGCGGCACGCAGGCCTATTTCAGCACCGTGCATTTCGACTATCGGTTGATGCTGGCGCCCTGGGTCGAGCGCAGCCCCGAGGCCCGGCTGCATGTCCGGCCCTACGAGGAGATCGTCGAGGCCGGGGGCTCGGTTCTCGATTTCACCCGGACGGTCTCTGTGGACTTCAGCAATTGCCGGATGCCGCGGGACGATTCGAACCCCAGCATCCCGAGTGCGGCGCTGGAAATCGCGCGCCGGGGCAACGGTGTGCTCGCGCCGCAGGGGGCGCAGGTGCTGCGCCAGTTCCTGATCGAGATGCGCAAGCACAAGGCGGTGCCGGCCAATGCCGAGGTCGAGCTTTTCGGGGCTGCGGCGCGGGCGGCGATGGCCGATGCCTTTGCGCCGATCGAGGCCTATCTCGAGACGCTGACCGGACGCACGCCCTTCTTCCGCGATCTCGAGGCCCTGCGTCAGGAGCGGCCGATCCCGGAAGAGGAGGCCAACCGCGCCGTCCTGCGTCTGCTCTCGCCGCAGGAACCCCGCTTCCGCGACGAGCCGGGGCTGCCCGAATTCATCGCGGAGCTGCGCCGGGAATACGGTCTGTGATTGCCGGTCCGGGGGCAGGGCCCCCGGACCTCGAGCCTCAGTCCGGGGTGTCGAGTTTCAGCCGCTTGCGCCAGAAGGTCTCGGTGGCGAGGCGGTCATAGCCGGCGCGCCACTCGCTCCGGATCTTGTCGTAATCGCGCAGGAAGACGCGGGCGTTCTTCAGGAAGCGTTTCGTCTCCTTCCAGGCCCGGCGCTTCGAATGCACCATGGTGAAGGATTTGCCGGTCTTCTCGTCGCGCCAGGTGATCTGCGCCGCGCCCCAGACCGGGGCAAGCTGACCGCGCTGGCTGGTGGTCAGCGTGACGCGGTTGCCGATCAGCCGGTAGAACGGGATCAGGTGGCCGTTCAGCGTGGCAAGCATCGCCAGCGCCGCCCAGCGACGGCGGATCCTCAGGCGGATCCGGTCGGGCACGGGGGGAGTGCCGTCGCGCAGGGTCTCGTCATGGCGCAGCGCGCCAATGGTGGCGCGGCGCTCGGCCATGTCGGCATTCTCGGCGAAGAATTCGGGCCCCTTCATCACGTCCTCGAAGGCGAGGTTCAGCGCCGCGAGCGTCTCGTAATGGCATTGCACCAGGCTGCGGGCGAAGAACCAGGCCGGGATGCGCAGCGCGCCGCGCGCGCTCAGCGCCAGGCCGGGCTGGGTCAGGTGATGGACGAGGTGGCTGCGCAGATCGAGATAGAGTGTCTGCAGCGTCTCCTTGTCGGAGAAATCGGCGTCCTGGAAGCACACGACGCCATTCAGCCGCGCGATGCGGAACGGGTTCGCCAGGCTGAAGCTGATGTCGTCGCCGCGCACGAAGAAGGGGAAGGGCTCGTGCACAACCTGGTCGAGCGGGAAGGCGAAATACCACCAGCCGCCATAGAAATTCGCCGGCGGCTTGCGCGTGGTCTCGTATTCCATCGCCAGGATCTGCTCGGGGTTGCGCAGGTCGGTGCCGATGAACTGCGGCTTGCAGTTGTGGTCGAAGACGGCGCCGTTCTCCCACATCGAGAAGCGGGCCGAGGCCATCGTCATCGCGCCGCAGACCGCGGTGGCCGGATCGGTCGCATAGGCGAGGAACATCCAGGTCCGCTCGAGGCTTTCCATGTGGATCGCGGCGTCGTCGTCCATGAACAGGCAATGGCTGGCGCCCCGGTCCTGTGCCGCGAGCAGCCCGCGCGCGAAGCCGCCCGAGCCGCCGAGGTTCTCGTTCGGGATCGCGGTGACATGGGCGCTGCTTTCGATGCCGGCGCTCTGGCCGTTGTCGACGACGGTCAGGTGGATCCTGTCGCGCAGGCTCGAGCCGGGCAGGAAGGTCTCGAAACGGCGCACGGTGGCCTGCACGGCCTCCTCGCGGCGGAAGGTGGTGATTGACAGCATCAGCTCGGGGCTGCGCTGCGGCGCCTGCCGGGTCTGCCAGGCGGCATCGAGGAACAGGCAGCCGTCTTCAAGCGCGCGCAGCTCGAAATAGGTGACGGCGCGGTCATTGATGCCCAGCACATGCGACAGCTCGAAGCGCAGCGGCCGGCCCTGTTCCAGAACGATCTCCTCGTTCACCGCGCATTCCCACGAGCGGTCGGGGAAGGCCGCGAAGACCTTCAGCTCCATCCGGCCGCGGCCCTCGAGGCGCAGGTGCAGATCCTCGAGCCCGCACAGGCCGCGCCATTTGCCGAGGTTGAAGAGGTTGAACCAGGTGTTGGCGATCAGCCGGGCGTTTTCGGCAAGGCTGACCTGGCCCGAGCGTTCGGAATAGGCGGCAAGCCCGTCGAGGCGCAGGTAGAGGTCGCGTTCGGTGCAGATCCCCTGCTCGGTACGGACCATGCCCTGCAAGGTGACGAACCCGTCGGGGTCACGCGGCACCCAGGGCGTTTCGGTGGTGGCAGTGGTCATGGCTGGGTCTCTCGCTCTGGATGGATGGGCGGCCGGGCGCGGCAGTCCGTGCCGGGTCGGTTCGGGATGCGCAGGGGGGCAGTCACCGCGGCGCCGGGCATGGCACGCGGTTCCCTCACGTCAGGCCTCGACCTTCGGGGCCGGGGCGGCGGCCGCGACCTTGCCCTCGGTCAGCATGAAGGCGCTGAGATAGGCAAAGTCCTGCAGGCTGATCACGCCGATATTGGAGGTTTCCCCGAGTTCGGAGCGCGGGGGGAACAGCGGGGCGGGGTGGTCGGGCAGGAAGGTGCGGCGCACCCATTCGTTGCCCTTGAAATAGCGTTCGAGAATGCGTTCAGACTGTGCGCGCGCCATGTAGGCGCGGGGGTGGTCGGGAAGCTGGTTGATCCGCGCCTCGAGAAGCTGGCGCTCCGGGTTGATGCTGTTGCCCTGGTAGAAGGGCACGAAGGGCTGGATCCGGCGCAGGAATTCCAGCGCCGGGGCCGAGAGGCTGCGGTTGTCCTCGCGCGGCAGGGCGAGCCCCGCGGTGTCGGTGATGCCGAAGATGCGGGCGAGGAAATCCGTCAGCACGTCGCCGCCGAGCATCTGGGCGCGGTCGAACAGCAGCACGCGGATGGCCTCCGCGCCGAAGGCCTCGACCCAGAATTCCAGCATGACGCGGTATTGCAGGAAATGCGGCACCGCCGGGTGGGCAGTCGCGCCCCGCACGAAGGCATCGAAGGTCTGGTTGTTGTAGCCACGCCGCATGAACTCGCCATACATGCTGAGCACCGCATCGTCCTGGCGGCGCAGGTAGATGACGATCTCGATCTCGTCGAAGAGCGGGCGCAGCATCTCGGCGAGGTTCAGGACATCGTGCCGGCCGAGGTTGCCGGTCAGGTTCTCCGAGGAGAACAGCATCGTATGGGCATGCGGCGGGGCCGCGTCGATCTGGCCGCGGATGTGCTCGACCAGCCGGGCACGGAAGGCCGAGACCTCCTCCATGCTGTGCAGCCCATAGGCGACCGCCGAGGGGTCGAGATAGGTCGCCGCGGCGTAGAAGAGGGTGATGTGATTGGCCAGCGGGGACAGCAGGTCCGGATAGATGATGCCACGTTCGAGAAACCAGTCCCGGTTCTGCTGAAACGTGCCCTGAAGATAGGTCGACCCCGTCTTCGGGGTTCCGATGTGGCAGACAAGCTTCAATTCAGAACGAGGTCCCTGTTTTCATCGCTGCGGGCTCCGCCCCCGGGAGCACGAGCTGGCGACGGAAATCTAGCAATCGTGCCGCTGCGGTGCAACATGCGGGGTGGCGGCAGGGCCCGAAGGCCCGGCGGCTTCCCGCGCAGCGCCCCGCGCGCGAAGGCTCACTCGAGCGTGGTGATGATGGTGCGCAGCACGTCGATGCCCTCGCCCTTCTCGGACGATGTGACGACCAGCTCGGGATGCGCGGCCGGGTGTTTCGCCAGTGCGCCCTTGACCTGCTCGAGCACCGCCTCGCGCTCGGTGCGGCTGATCTTGTCGGCCTTGGTCAGTACCACCTGGAAGGTCACCGCCGAGCGGTCGAGCAGCGTCAGGATCTCGTCATCGACCTTCTTCACGCCATGGCGCGCATCGATCAGCACGAAGGCGCGGCGCAGGTTCACCCGGCCCGAGAGATAGGCCTTGAGCAGGTCCTGCCATTTCTTCACCACCGGCACCGGCGCCTCGGCAAAGCCATAGCCCGGCAGGTCGACGAGATAGGGCCCGCCGGTGGTGGTGAAGAAGTTGATCTCCTGCGTCCGGCCCGGCGTGTTCGAGGCGCGGGCGAGGTTCTTGCGGTTCGTCAGCGCGTTGATGAGAGAGGACTTGCCCACGTTCGAGCGGCCGGCAAAGCAGACCTCGACCCGGTCGGCGGGCGGCATCCCCGACATCGCGACGACCCCCTTCAGGAAGTCGACGGGGGCGGCAAACAGCAGCCGGCCCTTCTCGCGGGCGAAATCATCGGGCTCGGGGGCAAGGGTGAACTGCATCTGCATCAGAGAATCTCCACGGTGTCGCCGCGCGCGATCTTGCCGCCGCGGGTGACTGTCGCGTAAAGCCCGAAGAGGGTGTCGCCGTTCAGCGCCCTGAGAGGGGCGAGCGTGTCGACGTCTTCGGTGCCGGTTTCGGGATTGGCGCAGGTGGCGCGGCAGCGGGTGATCGGCATCGCCACCTCGAGCTCGGCCGCGCCGATGCGCAGGCGCCGGCCGACGAGGTCGCGCTCGGCCCAGGGCGCCCAGCCCTCGACCCAGAGATTGCCGCGGAAGCGGTGGCGCGACATCGGCGAGCCGGTCGCGTCGGACAGCGCGCCGAGCGAGGCGAGCGACAGGATCGAGACATAGGGTTCGGCCATGTCGGCAAGCGTCACGCCCGGCACACGCTCGACCCGGCGTGGGGCTGGGCGGTTCGCGGGCCACAGCGGCGCCAGCCAGGCGATCAGCTTCGCCTGGTCCTCGGCCCGGTCGGGATCGACCACAAGGTGCCACAGCTCGGGATGGGTCAGCTCGATCCGGCCGTCATCCATCGTCCGGGCCGTCACCGCCATCAGCCCGGGGGCCGCGACGCCGCGCACGAAGTTGCGCTTCGATGCCCATTCGGCCAGCGGCCCGTTAAAGCGCGCCTCCTCGTGCGAGATCGCCCAGAGCCGGTCAAAAGGCATGGCGCGCCCCTCGTCGAGGAGCGCGCCCGTGATGTCCTCGTGGCCCACCGACTTGATCGGGTGGCGCACGAGATGCGCAAGATGCGCCGTCATTTCTTCGGTTTCTCGAGGGCCGGCTTCTTCTTGCGGAAGCCCGACTTGATGTTGTCGAACAGCTCGGGCCGTTTCCCGTGCATCGACATGATCGTGTACTGCTGGATGAAGGTGATGGTGTTGTTGGTGATCCAGTAGAGCACGAGGCCCGAGGCGAAGCTGCCCAGCATGAACATAAACACCCAGGGCATCCAGGCGAAGATCATCGCCTGGCTCGGGTCGGTCGGCGCCGGGTTCAGCTTCTGCTGGAACCACATCGAGATGCCGAGCAGGATCGGCAGCACGCCGAGCGAGAACATGAAGAACATCGAGCCCGGTTCCGGCGTGGCGAAGGGCAGCAGGCCGAAGAGGTTCAGGATCGACGACGGATCGGGCGCGGAAAGGTCACGGATCCAGCCGATGAACGGCGCGTGATAGAGCTCGATCGTGACGTAGATCACCTTGTAGAGCGAGAAGAAGATCGGGATCTGCAGCAGCACCGGCAGACAGCCCGCGGCGGGGTTGACCTTCTCGCGCTTGTAGAGGGCCATCATCTCCTGCTGCATCTGCTGCGGGTTGCCCTTGGTGCGCTCCTTCATCGCTTCCATCTCGGGCTGCAGCTCCTTCATCTTCGCCATCGAGATGTAGGATTTGCGCGCCAGCGGGAAGACCAGGGCCTTGATGATGAGGGTCAGGCACATGATCGCCCAGCCCATGTTGCCGATCGCGCCGTGCAGCCAGTGCAGCAGGCGGAACATCGGCTTGGTCAGGAAGAAGAACCAGCCCCAGTCGATCGAGTCGACGAAACGGGTGATGCCGGCGTCGTCCTGATAGTGCTTGATCACCTCCCACTCCTTCGCGCCGGCGAAGAGGCGGGTCTGCGCGACGGCCGAGGCGCCCGGGGCAACCTCCATCACCGGCAGGCGGGTCTCGGCCTGATAGAGATCGGCGCCGGGGGTGTACTTGATGACCGAGGTGAAGGCCCCGTCATTCGGGATCAGCGTGGTCATCCAGTACTTGTCGGTGAAGCCGATCCAGCCGTTCTGGCTGGCCGAGGTCAGTTCGGCCTGGCCCTCGCCGGCGACGGCGTCGAGCTTGGTCAGGTTCTTGTACTTGATCTCTTCGAGCGTGCTGTCGGTCATCCGCACCGCACCCTCGTGCAGCACGTAGACGCGGTTGCTCTGCGGGATGCCGTGGCGGGCGATGATGCCGTAGGGCGCCAGGCGCACCGGCGCGGCGGTGTTGTTCTCGACCCCCTGCGCGACGGTGAAGAGATAGTTGTCGTCGACCGAGATCGTGCGGGTGAAGCGCAGGCCCGCGCCGTTGTCCCAGCTCAGCGTGACCGGGGTTTCGGGGGTCAGCACCGCATCGGCGGGCGCGGTCCACAGCGTCTTCGGCCCGGGCACCAGCGCCGGATCGAGCCCGCCGGCGGGCGACCAGCCATAGACGGTGTAATAGGGCTTTGCCGCACCGAGATCGGTGCCGCCGACCGGGGCAAGCAACCGCACCAGCGGCGAGTCGGCGTCGAGCGTTTCCTTGTATTTCTTCAGCGACAGGTCGTCGAAGCGGCCGCCGAGCAGCGAGATCGTGCCGGTCAGCGCGGGCGTGTCGATCCTGATGCGCGGGGCGTTCGCGTCGCTCGTCTGCGCTGCGGCCGTCGCGGCGTCGAGCACGGTGCCGGCCACGGCCTCGGGCGTCGCGGCGGGCGCGGCCGGGGTGGCGGTCTGCTCCGCGACCGGGGCGCCGTCCGTCGGGGCCGCGGGCTCCGGCGGGAAGAAGTAGGTCCAACCGATCAGCACGAGCGCCGAGAGGACGGTCGCGATGATGAGGTTCTTGTTCTGGCTATCCATGGGGGTCCATCCGCCTGCCGGTCCGGGTTTGCGGTGGTTCAATCGAAGGGGCGGCCAAAGGTCAAGCGCTTTTCCCCGAAATCACGAGGAAACCATGGGCCCGGGCCGCGGGCGGGGCGCGGTTTTCCCCGCCCCGGCGACGGTTCTCCCGCCCGGCTCAGCCGCCCTGAAGCCGCGGTGTCGCGGCCAGTTTCTCCGCGTGGCGCTCGAGCCAGGCAAAGCTTTCCTCGAGGCGCATCGGCGGGGCGATCGCATCACCCTGCACGTGGTTCGCGCCAAGCTGGGCCAGCATCGCATGTTCGCCGATGCTCGAGACGCCGTCGGCCAGGGTCTCGATGCCGATCTGTTCGGCCATCGAGATGACCGCGGTGACCAGGCGCTGCTGGTCGGGGTCGGTGTCGACATTGCGCACGAAACTTGCGTGGATGCGCACCCGCGTGGCGCCGGTGCTGCGGATCGCATTGACCGGGACCGCACCGGTGCCGAGGCCGGCCAGCTCCAGCCGGCAGCCGATCGCGCTGCAATGGTTGAGGTTGCGGCGGATCACCTCGTCATCGAAGCGCGAGAGCGTGCCGCCGCTCAGCACCAGACGCAGTCGCTCCGGCTCGATGTCGAAGCGCTCGAGCTCCCATTTCAGCCGGGTGGCCATCTTCGGATTCGACAGCACCTCGGGCGAGATGCCGATCGACAGCGTGCCGACCGGCAGGCCGACCCGCTGCCAGCTGCGCAGCGCGCCGAAGCCCTGGAAGAACATCACCTCGGCCAGCCTTTCGCGCAGCCCCTCCGAATCGATCGCGGGCAGCAGGTCGTCCTCGGTCAGGATGCCGCGCTCGCGGTGCAGCCAGCGCGGCACCGCCTCCATCCCCGAGACCTCGCCGGTGTCGGTCGACAGCTGCGGGCGGAAATGGCAGGTGACCTGGCCGGCCTCGAGCGCCTCGAACACCTCGGCCGCCAGCGCGCTGCGGCTGCGCTGGCTGCGCTGCACCTCGGAGGAGAAGGCGCGGATCGCGCTCGGCCCGTTGCGCTGCGCCTCGTCGGCGGCGCCCTCGGCCGCGGCAATCAGCCCCGCGCCGCTTGGCACCGGCGCGCGGCGCATCAGGCAGAAACCGACGTGGATGGTGGGCGAGAGGTTGCGGCCCTTGACCGCATAGGGCTCCTCGCAGCCCGTCTGCAGCCGCACGGCGAGCTGGATCAGGCTTTCGAGGTCCTGCCGCTGCGTCGGCTGCAGCATCACCGCAAAGCGGGTGCCGCCGAGCCGGCCGATCCGGTCGCTCTCGCGCACCGCGCCGCGCAGCCGGTCGGCCAGCAGCTGCAGCAGGGTCTCGTATTCGTCGGGCAGCAGCTGCCGTTCCAGTTGCGCGGCCTCGTCGCAGCCGATCACCAGACAGGCGGTATGGCGCCCGGTCCGTTCCGCCTCGCGCAGCAGGTCGTCCATCAGCCATTCGCTTTCCGGGCGCAGCGGCAGGCCGGTGGCGCCATCCCCGCCCGCGCCCTCGGCCGTCGGGGCGAGGGGGCGCGTCAGCCAGGCGACGGCAAGCGCGGTGAGGCCGATCACCAGCATCGCGTCGATGCCGAACCAGAGCCCGGCCAGCAGCATCGCGGGCAGGAAGGGCAACAGTTCCTTGCGGCCGAAGATCGGCCCGATCCGCGTGCGTCTCGGGGCGCCGCCCCTGCCCATCTGCCAGAACCTGCCCATCGTCCTTTCCCCCCCGCTGCCGCGCGGGACTCGCCCGCAGCGGTCACGCTAGGCCGAAGACGTCAGCGGAAGGTTAATTCAGCCGCGCAAATCCGGGATCCCGGGGCCTTTGGACGGGGTTTCAGGCGCTTCGCCGCGCATCAGTGCCGCGAAATCGAAGATCGAGGGGTCGCACAGATGCGAGGGGCGCGCGTTCATCAGGGCGCGGAACATGATCTGCCGCCGGCCCGGGCTGCGCGCCTCCCAGCCGTCGAGAATCTGTTTCACCTGAACGCGTTGCAGCCCTTCCTGGCTGCCGCACAGGTCGCAGGGGATGATCGGATAGTTCATCGCGCGGGCGAATCGCTCGCAATCGGCCTCGGCGACGAAGGCGAGGGGGCGATAGACGAAGAGATCCCCCTCCTCGTTCACCAGTTTCGGCGGCATCGTCGCCAGACGCCCGCCGTGGAACAGGTTCATGAAGAAGGTCTCGAGGATGTCGTCGCGGTGATGGCCGAGCACGACGGCGGAACAGCCCTCCTCGCGCGCGATGCGGTAGAGATTGCCGCGCCGCAGCCGCGAGCACAGCGAGCAATAGGTCCGCCCCTCGGGGATCTTCTCCTTCACCACCGAATAGGTGTCCTGATACTCGATCCGGTGCGGCACACCCATGTCCTCGAGGAACTTCGGCAGCACGGTCGAGGGGAAGCCGGGCTGGCCCTGATCGAGGTTGCACGCCAGCAGATCGACCGGCAGCAGCCCGCGCCATTTCAGCTCGTGCAGCACGGCCAGCAGGGTGTAGCTGTCCTTGCCGCCCGACAGGCAGACAAGCCAGCGCGCACCGCGTTCGATCATGCCGTATTTCTCGATCGCGTCGCGGGTCTCGCGCACGATGCGCTTGCGCAGCTTCTTGAACTCGGTCGAGGAGGGGGCGCCGGCGAACAGCGGGTGGATCGGGGCGTCTTCGTCGTCAAGCATGGTCATGATCCTTGCAGCGGCGGTGCGCGTCGAACTCGGGATCGGCGCCGGGCACCGGATCATAGCCGTGCCCGCCCCAGGGATGGCAGCTGAGCACCCGTTTCGCCGCGAGATAGGCTCCCCTCAGCGCGCCGTGCCGTTCAAGCGCGTCAAGCGCATAGGCCGAACAGGTCGGCTGATAGCGGCAGCCATGGCCGATCCAGGGGCTGAAGAACAGCCGGTAGGCGCGCACCGGAAGGGCGACGATCTGGGCGAGCGGGCTCATCCCTTGCCCCGGCGCCGGCCCTTGGCCGGTTCGCTGCGCGGCCGGGCCTTTTGCGCGCGGCCGGAATGGACGTCGCGCAGCGCGCGGGCCAGATCGGCCTGCAGCGCGGCGAAATCGCGGCTGATGGTCGCCTCGGGGCGGCCGACGAGCACGTAATCCCAGCCGGGCTGCGCCAGGCCGGGCAGCACCAGTCGCGCAATCTCGCGCAGGCGACGACGGGCCCGGTTGCGCAGCACCGAGTTGCCGACCTTTTTCGAGCAGGTGAAGCCGATGCGCACGAGGCCCGGAAGGGCGGTTTCCTCCGGGCTGCGCGCACGAGCCTGCAGCAGGAAACCCGAGGTCCCCTGACGCAGCGCCGCGGCGGCGCGCAGGAAATCCGCCCGCTTGCGCAGCACATCGATGCGCGGCGCGGGGACGGTCTCCGGATAAACGGAAACCGCCGGGGCGCTGCCCGCGCCCCGACCTTGTGGGTCAGTCACGGGAGCCTCCGGCGGTGTCATGGCGTGCAGATCTGTGCGGCCTTACGCCGACAGAACCTTACGGCCCTTGGCGCGACGGGCGTTGAGGACCTTACGGCCGCCCTTGGTCGCCATGCGCGCGCGGAAGCCGTGACGGCGGGCGCGCACGAGTTTCGACGGCTGGTAGGTGCGTTTCATCGCGGTTACTCCGGTTCGTTCTACGGTCGGGCAACACAAACCTGCCGGATTCGGCTGCCGCTCATATTCGAGGCCCGTGCTTTAGGGGCAACCGGACGGCAAGTCAATTGATCTGTGCGTCTTTTTCTCGCGTCGATGCGCTGGCGGCCGCTCACGCGGGGGCTGCAGCGATGCGCGCCCTTCCGTCCGCCCCTGCCGGCGCCTATTTATTCGCGGTAACAACTGGTATTTCATGTGAAATGCCGGCTTTGGTGTTACAGGCGGAGAATGAGGCCGCGGCAGGCGGTCCGCAGCGCGTATCAGGATGAAGATCAACACACTCTCCGGCCGGTTCCTGTTGCTCACGACGATTTTCGTCGTGCTGGCCGAAGTGCTCATCCTTCTGCCCGGTCTTGCCAATTTCCGCGAAGACTACCTGCTGACGCGACTCGAGCGGGCGCAGATCGCCTCGCTGGCGCTGCTGACCACCGACCAGATGATCGAGCCGGACCTCGAGCAGGAGCTTCTGAACAACGCCGGGGTCTACAACGTCGTGCTGCGGCGCGATGCGGTGCGGCAGCTGGTTCTGTCCTCGCCGATTCCCCAGCCGATCGCCGATACCTATGACCTGCGCGAATCGACGTTCTGGACCCGGGTGCGCGATGCGCTCTCGGTTCTGGCCGATCCGGAGAATCACGTGATCCGGGTGATCGGCGATCCGGTGCAGAAGGGCGGGCTGGTGATCGAAGTCACGCTCGCCACCGGGCCGATGCGGATCGCGATGATCGAATACGGGCTGCGGCTGCTGTCGCTCTCGGCGATGGTCTCGGGGATCACCGCCTTCCTGCTGTTCTGGCTGGTGCGGCGGCTGATGGTGGTGCCGATCAAGCGCGTCGTCGCGCATATGGCGGCCTATGCCGAGGCGCCCGAGGATGCGCGCCGGATCATCGCCCCCGAGGCCAGCATCGAGGAACTGCGCGTGGCCGAGGATGCGCTGGCCTCGATGCAGCGGCAGCTGACCGCCGCGCTGAAGCAGAAGGAGCGGCTCGCCCAGCTTGGTCAGGCGGTGGCGAAGATCAGCCACGACCTGCGCAACATCCTGACCACGGCCCAGCTTTTCGCCGACCGCATGGAGGGTTCGGACGATCCGGTGGTGCAGCGCGCCGCGCCGAAGCTGATGAACTCGATCGGCCGCGCGGTGAACCTGTGCGAGACGACGCTGGCCTTCGGGCGGGCCGAGGAGCCGCCGCCCAGCCTGTGCCGCTTCCCGCTCGCTGCGCTGGTGCAGGAGGTGACCGAAAGCGAGCAGCCGCCGGCCGATGCCGCGCAGATCGACTTCGTCACCGATGTGCCGCCAGCGCTCGAGATCCGGGCCGACCGCGAACAGCTCTACCGCGTGCTGTCGAACCTGGTGCGCAACGCGCGCCAGGCGATCGAGGCGACGGGCAAGCCCGGCACCATCGAGATCGGCGCGGGCGAGGAACCCGAGGGCTGGTGGATTCGCGTGCAGGACACCGGCCCCGGCCTGCCCGAACGCGCCCGCGAGCACCTGTTCCAGCCGTTCTCGGGCGGGGTGAAGAAGGGCGGCACCGGGCTCGGCCTTGCGATCGCGGCGGAACTGATCCGCGGTCACGGCGGGCGGCTCGACCTCGTGCGCACCGATGCCGACGGCACCGAGTTCAAGATGCACCTGCCGAGCGAATTCGCGATCGCCTCGCAGGAATAGCGGGCCTGCGGCATCGCGCCGCGACGGAAGCGGATCTGGCGGGCGTAACATCGGCAGATCAATCGTTTCGAAAGGCCATTTCCGTGTCTCTGCGTTCCTGGGCTACCCCGCTTGTCATCGGCTCCTTCCTCCTGATGGGAGTGACGGGGGTGCTGATGTTCTTCCATCTCGATACCGCGACGATGAAGACGGTTCACGAATGGGCGGGCTTCGTGCTGGTGGCGGGCGCCATCGCCCACCTGATTCTCAACTGGCGTCCGTTCACGCTGTATCTGCGCCGGCCGCTCGCGGCGACGATCATGGGGCTTGGTGCGCTCGCGCTGGTCGCGACCTTCGTGCCGAATCTGATCCCGGGCGTCGTCGAGGGGGCGGGTCTTGGCCCGAAGGTGGTGATGGACGCGATGGGCAATGCCACGATCACCTCGCTTGCCGAGATGGCGGGCAAGCCCACCGATGCGCTGATGGCCGAGCTCGAGGCCGCGGGCCTGACCGGCATCGACCCGGCCAAGACCGTGAAGCAGAACGCCGCGGGTGACGGCGGCAAGCTGCGCGAAATCCTCAGCGTCGCACTGGTGCCGCAGGGCTGAGCCCGAAGGGGCCCGAAAGGCCTGCCGGACGGGCGGGCGAAAAAACTTTCGGATAATCTCGATTTAGCTCTTGCGCCCCCCCGACGCAGGGGCTAAATCCCGCCGCACAGCGCACCCGTAGCTCAGCTGGATAGAGCATCAGACTACGAATCTGAGGGTCGGGCGTTCGAATCGCTCCGGGTGCACCATTTCACCTTCCGTGCTGTAAGACGACTGAGTGGCGTTCCGTTTCGGGACAGCCGCGAATGTCGCTTCCGGTCGGGGGGCGTGTCGCCTGGCCGCCTATGGCGGGCCGCGCTGCGCACTCTTCTCCCTTCGTCCGAACTCTCCCTGTGTCGTTTCCCGCATCCGCGGGGCGTCTCGTGCGCGACGCGCGGCGTGCTGCCTTAACGTCACCTTAAGCCTGCCCTCTGTACCGAGGGCCGTGAGGTGTGTCTGTCGGGCGGGGGAGCCCGCGGGGCACGGGCGCGTGTCGAGACGGCTGCCGTCGCCACGCAAGACCTGCGGGGGGGCGGATGAGCTTCGAGATTTCCGGAACGGCGATCCAGCGGGTCACGAGCCCGATCCGCATCGATTTCTCGACCGGCAACGAATATCTGGTGAACTATCCGCTCAACCTCGGCTCGCTGCGCACCCAGACCGGCACTCTGACCGCCGACGATCAGAGCGGCAATGGCGGCATCTCGGTCGGCGAGACGATCGACCACGACAACACCAATATCCCGCTCTTCGACGCCATTCCCGACCTGACCGACGCGACGGTGCTGGGCGTCGGCTACATGGGCGGCTTCGTCAGCGATCTTGCCGTGCGCTATCCGGTGATTCTGGTGCGCTCGGGGGCAAGCCAGTACCTGATCTATCCGGAGGGCGCGCCGGACCTGCTGACGCAGATCACCGGAACGGTGAACACGACGCTGCATTTCTATGCCAATGCGCAGTATTTTCCCGGCGGTGGGGTTCCCTGCTTTGCCGGCGGCACGCCGATCAAGACATTGCGCGGCGAGATGCCGGTGGAGCGGCTGCGCGTGGGCGATCTCGTGCTGAGCTTCGACGACGGGTATCGCCCGATTCGCTGGGTCGGGTCCCGGCGCCTGTCCGCAGGAGACCTGGCGATGAGCCCGCAGCTGCGGCCGGTCCGCATCCGCGCCGGCGCCCTGGGGGCGGGGCTGCCCGAGGTCGATCTGATCGTTTCGCCGCAGCACCGGGTCCTGGTGCGCGCGGCCGTGGCCAGGCGGATGTTCGGCGAGGCCGAGGTTCTGGTCGCGGCAAAGCACCTTCTTGCGCTCGACGGGATCGAGGTTCTCGAGGATCTCGCGGGTGTCACCTATTGGCACATCCTGTTCGATGCGCATCAGCTGGTGTTCTCGGCCGGGGCGGTGACCGAGAGCCTGTTCACCGGCCCCGAGGCGCTGAAATCCGTCGGCCCCACGGCGCGCGAGGAAATCTTCACGCTTTTCCCGGAGCTTGCATCGGGTGGCACGCCGGTGCCCGTGCGTCTGCTGGTGCCCGGCAGGCTGGCGCGCCGGTTCGCCGAGCGGATCGTCCGCAATCGCAAGGCTCTCGTGGGCGCCTCGGCCGGCTGAGAGGCGCCCTGCCGGCTGGGGGCGTGTCGGTCATCGATCCGGCGGCGGCGGTCACCGCACTAAGGGCGCCGCGCATCGCTCTGCTGCCCCCGTCGGCCCGCGCGCGCCGAGAACCTGCGCCGCGGGTTCCTGCGATGCGGCCTCCGTCGCCGACAGGGCTTCTTCGGGCGCGCGGTCGCTCAACGTCGGGGGTCGAAGAAGATCCGCGCCAGACCTTCCTTGGTGACCTCGATCGCGTGATCCGCGCTCATCACGATGTGACGGTGCAGGATCTCGAGCCCCTCCGGATCGCGCCGGCGCAGGCAGTCGAGCACAGCGGCGTGTTCGTCTTGGGTCTTCTGCCGCCGCTTCGGATTCTCGAGGTCGATCCGGCGGAAGAAGCGCAGCTTGGCGTTCACGTCGACCAGCGCGGTGACGGCATGGGGGTTGCCCGACATCCTCGCCAGCTCGACGTGGAACTGTTCGTCGGCCTTGCCAAGGCGTTCGCAGTCCTCGCTGGTGGTGGTCTCGGCCCAGAAGGCCGCAAGGGTGTCGATCTGGTCGGGGGTGGCGCGCTGCATCGACAGTCGGTAGGCACCGCATTCGAGCAGCGCGCGGAATTCGCAAAGACCGCGCACATCCGCGGGCGAGATCTCGCGGGCATAGAAACCGCGGTTCGGCACGAAATGTACGAATTCCTCATGAACGAGGCGGCTGAGCGCCTGCCGCACCGGCGTGCGCGAGACGCCGAAATGCTGTGCGAGTTCGACCTCGTTGATCCGCTCGCCAGGGCGGAAGCGGTATTCGACCGCCATCTCGCGAACCTGGCCATAGACCTTCTCGACCACGTCAGCCGCGCGTTTCACCGGGGCCCGGCCCTTGGTTTTCGCGGATTTCGCCGTGCTCACGGGAAACTCCATGTCTCGAAAGGCGATTGCCGATGGCGGCAGGCTATCGGCGTGGAAAGATGAGGGCAATTCAACATTTCAGTGTGCATACAGCGATGAATTGTTGCCGGTATTCAGAAACGGGAAGCGTGCCCCGGATCCCCCATATCGCCCCTGACGCGCGGCGGGGGGACGGGACGCGTTCCGGGGCCGTGTCTGTGGCCCTTTTTGTGGACATTCCGCCAATATTTGTTAGGGTATCCGAATACACACATTCATTTTGAAAGGGGCCGCAATGACCCGGATTTTGACTGCGACGACCCTGAGCCTGATCCTTGCCGTGGCGCCTGCCTTCGTGAGCGCCGATCCCGCGCCGAATACCGTGCTGCCGGGTGGGCCTCTGTCCGATGACATGGAGCAGAACCTGAAAGAGCTGACCCCGGCCCTGGGCGTTCTGGGCATCCTGATCTTGGCCGGCAATGGCGGGACGAACTCGACCACGTCGACGCCCTCGACCACGAACTGAGGCGAAAGCGCCGCAAACGGAATGAAAACGGCGCCCTTTCGGGCGCCGTTTTCCGTCGCATGGTGCGGATCAGTTCGCGGCTGCGTTTGCGCTCGACACGATGAGCGAGGGGGTGATCGCGTTGACCACATTGCCCCAATGCGCCACCGGCTGGGTCGCCACGAAGATGACGTCATTCGCGTGCAACTCGAAGCGGGTGGCCAGAAGCAGCGAGGCGGCATTGCGCGCGTCGATGTGCCAGGCGGTAATGGAGTCGTATTCCATCGGATCGGCAGAGCCGCGCAGCACGTAGATGTGCTTGGGGTCCGATTTTGCGGTCACGAGGCCACCGCCCGAGCCGTAGATCGCATCGGCAAGGGATGCCTTGCGGTCATAGGGCAGCGGGAAGCGCGACTGCTTGGCCACTTCGCCGGTCAGATAGGCGTAGTCGCGCGCCTCGGACTCGAGCTGCAGGCGGGTGTTGAAGGTCTGTCGCTTCTCGTCGAGCTCGGCGCGGCGCAGCGTGACCTCGGTCTCGAGCGCCTGCAGCCGGCTCGTGCGCTCGACCTGCTTGAAGTTGGCAAGCTTGATCTGTTCCTCGAAATAGGACGCGGCCTTGTCGAGCTGATAGGCGCTGTCGACGAAGATGCTGTCGTCAGGGGCAAGCTGGATCCGGGCATTGCCGTCGTAGAGCGATTTCAGCGGGATCTGATAGAGCTTGCCGGCGCGATAGAGCCGCACCACGGCGGTGTTGGTGTCCGCCGTGCGCGCCCCGCCGGCGGCGGCCAGCGCCTCGTCGAGCGTGAGTGGGTTGAGCGTGATCGGCACCACGGTGGGGGCGGCGACGTCGCCGCCCACGGCGACCCTCTTCGAGTGGAACTCGGCGATCTCGAGCGAGAAGGTGGGGTCGATCTGCTTGTCGAGGAACTTCTGGAACAGTGTCGCTTCGGCATCGTCGACGGTCTGGCCGGCAATCACGACGCGCCCGACATTCGGGATCGAGATCGAGCCGTCGTCCTGCACGGTGTAACCCTGGCGGGAACTCTGCGCGGCGAGAATGCCGGTGAGCTGTTCGACGGTCGAACCGCTTTTCGGCGTCGCAAGAAGCACGACGTCGCCGACGCCGATCTTGTAGCTCGAGGGCGGCAGGGGCGGCGGCAGGCGGGTGTCGACCTGATCGGTGCGCGCGATCTGTTCGAAGGCGCCGGTGGGGGCCGTGACCGGCCCCGACATCGTGCCCGACATCCCGGCGCTCTGGTTGAAATAGGCCGGCAGCTGGCGCGGCTGATAGGGGGCGCGGTTCGCCACCAGAACCGATTCCGCAGTGAGCGGCAGCACCCGCACCTTGCCTTCCGAGCTGATCCCCTGCGAGACCGACGTGGTGTGATAGACCACGCCACAGGCGGCAAGCGGCAGGGCCACCACGCTGGAAAGCAGGGCAATCGTCAGTCTTCTCACAGTCAATCCTCCGTCGGCGGGGCTGTCATCGCGCGTAGACGCGCAGGGAGATCTTTTGCGTCAACTCTCCAGCCCACTGGCTGGACTGCAGGATTTCGCCGCTGCCGGGAACGACCCAGTAATAGTTCGAGAACTGGATGTCGGCGTTGCGGCAGGTTTCGGTCATGGTGCGGGTGGTGACTGTGCGATCCCGCAGCGGCACGGTGTCGGTGCCGTAGGGCGCGATGGTGCAGCGCAGCGCCCGGCTGACGGCGTGATCGTCACCGTCGAGCAGGGTCATCACCCGGGTCGTGGTGCCGCTGCCGAGGCCGTGGATCAGGGCTGCGCTCTCGGACACGTCCGAGGCCATCACATCGGCCCCGAACCCGCGGGTGCCGACCAGGATGCCATCCTGCAGCAGCAGCTGCGCGCCGTCGGTGCCGATCCAGGTGCTGACGCCGGCGGCATTGGCGCGGCGCTGGCGCAGGAAGATGCCGATCGTCTCGGGCCGGCTTTCGACCGCGCCGGCGAGGCTCGGGGCGCCGGCCTGCCGGGCGGCAAGGAACTCGGGGACGGGGGCGCGCTCGGTCGAGCGGCCGAGCGGCAGCAGGTTCCGATACCGCGCGTCGAGCTGCGGATCCGAGGCGCATCCGGCCAGCAGCACCGCGGCGAGGGCGAGGAAGATTGGTCTCATCGCCAGAACTTGCCCCACTGGTTTTGCATCTCGCTCTCGTTCGTGCCGCGCACCTGCTCATAGAGCCGGTTCGCGATCTCGACGCGGGCGCCGCCGTCGCGCTGGATCGGCCGGACGGTCTGCGACAGCGCGCCGCGGCCCGGTTCGCCGGAGAGCCAGGAAATCGGGATCGACAGCCGGATGCCCTTGTCGAAGGACCCCTCGCCGAAGTCGTCGAAGGACACGTCGGTGAGGGTGAAGAAGGCGCCGACCCGGAAGCCGTTGTCGAATTCGCGATCGAACGAGATCGTGGCGCCCCAGTCCCTGGCGAGGTAGCGCCCGGCGTCGATTTCGCCGCGGTAGCCCTGGCCGAAGTCGTAATAGGCCGAGAGGTGACCGCTTGCCACGCGGTAGTCGGTCAGGTCGAGCCGGCTCTCGGGATCGCGCTGGCCGAGGTAATTGAGTTCGGCCCCGAGGGCGAGGCGGCTGCCTTGCGGATACCAGAGCAGCTCGCCCGAAACCCCTGCGAACATCGCCTCGAAATAGCCGGCCGAAAGCCGGCCATAGAGCGCGGGGGCCGGGCGGAACAGGTAATCGGCGGTGAGGATCGAGACGCGCGGCCCGGAAAACTTGTCGTAGAGCGCCGCATCCGAGCGGACATGCGGCAGCACCGAATCCGACAGGCGGGTCGACTGGTCGAGCGTGCCGAAGGCTTTCTGGCGCATGATCGCCGTCAGCGACAGGCCCGGGGCCAGGGTGTACTGCAGGCTGGCCTGCGCGCCGACGTCGATGCGCAGGGGATTGTCCGGGTCGAAGAGCTCGGTGCTGTAATAGGGGGTGAGCGCCCAGTCGAGCCGGGGATAGATGCCGGCGTCCGGGGCAAGCCGGGTCGGCGCATCCGCGATGTCGGCGCGCACGAAGCTTTGCCAGCTGCCGTCCCAGGCGGTCTCGAGCGCGTGCAGGTCGGCGCGGCGGAAGGTGCTGCGCGAGGTCGGCATGCCCTCGACCGCAAGCGTGATCTCGAAGGTGGACAGCGCGGCGGGCAGGGTGTTGGCCATCACCCGCGCGGCGCGACCCAGGGCCTCGGCGGTGTTGGGATAGGTCGGGTTGGCCAGCACCACGCGTGCCGTGGCGCCGCTCTCGGCATAGCTTTCGAGCTCGAGCCCCTGCGCCCTCAGCGCCTGCGACAGCCGGGGCCGGCTGCTGTCGATGTCGCCCGCCTTCCAGCCGAGTGCGGCGATGTCGGCCGGTGGGATCAGGGCAGGGGTGTTGCGCTCGATCCCGCCGGGGAATTGCGGCGCGCGCGGGTCGATCACATAGGTGAAGCCGAAGCCGGCCTGCGCGCCGCCGATGACGAAGGCGTTGAAGGTCAGGTTCTTCGTGGCGCGGTAATCGAGACCGAAATTGAGCGGCGTGCGGTGTTCGAAGCCCATGCGCTTCACTTCTTCCGTGTAGGCATCGGAGGAGTATTCCACCGCAAGGCGCAGCCGCTCGCTGGCCTGGTATTCGATGCCGCCGAAGAGGGCCGCATCGCCGCGGAAGAAGCGGTTGAAGGCGACGCGTCCGGTATCCCCGATGCCGGAGAAGCCGGGGCGATGATCGAACCGGTCGTCGATCACGCCGAGCGGGTTCGAGAAACTGCCAAAGGAGCCGAGCCGCCCCCAGCCGATACCGCCGCTCACCGTGAGGCGGTTGTCGAGAAAATGCCTGGAGGCGACGAGATATTCGCTTTCGAACAGGCCGGTGCCGCCAAAATCGCGCAGGCCGATGGCAAGGGCCGGAAATTGGGCGCTTTCCTCGCGCAGGAGATAATGCAGATCGAAGCTGCGGTCGAAGCGGTCCTCGGTCTGATCGTAGCCCCGCAGGATCGAATAGCGGAACACCCCCGAAAGCCGTGGCGTGATCTGGAAATGAAGCGAGTTGCGCGTGTGATCCTGCAGCAAGGAGGTGGTCCAGCTCAGCGTGCCATCCCGGGTGGCGGTGGCGCTCGGCATGTCGATCAACCCGGGGGTGCCATAGCTTGAGAGTCCGTCTGCCTGCGCGCCCGTGCTCAGCGCAATCGCCGTGGCGGCCGAACAACACAGGAAACGCAGGGGCCGCAGATGCGGTTCGACAAGATCAAGCATTCAGCGAAGGCAATCTGAGCAATAGTTTCAATGGCATCTCTTTTGTTTCGATAGCATGGGCGAGTTTCGATTGCGTGTCTGCCCCCTTTTTCCAGTGCAGGCCGTTTTCGGCCCTGCCGCCGGCAGAATCAGGTTCCGGTGCGTAGAAGAACGGCTTTCGCGGTGCGCAGGATCAGGCTCAAATCCGCCAGCAACGAGAGATTGGCGCCGTAGGCCTCGTCGAAACGCACGCGAGAGGCAAAAGTGGTGTCGTGACGGCTGAACACCTGCCACAGTCCGGTCACGCCCGGGCGCAGGGTGTAATAGGCGCAGCCGCCGGCCCGATCGTAGATATCGCGCTGTGCGGGCAGGAAGGGGCGCGGCCCGACGAGGCTCATATCTCCCTTGAGCACATTGAGAATTTGCGGCAGCTCGTCGAGACTGGTCTTGCGCAGGATCCGGCCGATCGTGGTGATGCGCGGGTCATTTGCGAGCTTCTGGAATTTGGCCCATTCCTCGGCAATTCCTGCATCGCTGGCGCACATTTCCTCGAGGACGCGCTCGGCATTCGGAACCATGGTGCGAAACTTGTAGCAGGAATAGATTCGACCGTCGCGCCCGACGCGCGGCTGGACAAAGATTGCGGCGCCACCATCGCGGCGAAGCGCAAACCAGATTGTCAGCATCAGGGGAAGCAGCACCGGCAGAAGAACCATGCCGATCAGGAGATCGAGGATTCGCTTGCCGGATGTGGCGTAGAACGCCCGAAGAAGGTTTCTTTTGCCCGTGGCCTCTGCATGCAGAAGCGATGGGGCTTCATCAGTCGCGAAAGCGTCTTGAATGGCCATAAAAAATTCCCCTGAAGGGCAGATAATCTGCAAGAAAATCAAGTCTTGATAAGCACCACCGTCACTCGTGTCGTGAATCAACACGGCCTGCCTAGTAATTGGCATGACCCGGGTCGCGCTTGGACGATACACGCCCCATTTGAATATTTGATAACATCGATCCCGACCAAAACTTGGGATCGAGGCCATATTAATTGCCTTGCCCATCCTGATCGCACAAAGAACGGGCGCTCGCAATGATTAACGCCGCCGGTGGCGACGCTTCATTATTTTATAGTGGACGCGAAAATAAGATACGACCAGTTGAATTATCTCCTGACGTATCGGATTGTAGCCGTGATTCGCCGGGAAGCCGAATATCGGGGAGCTGTAAGCGGGCATGCGTAAGATCTTGCGACATCTCGGATTAATCAAATCGCGCCCCGTCCTGCGGCAGCTCCCCCGGCAGATGCCCGCCTTTCCGCCGCCGCGCCCCGAGACGACACTCGCGGTGATCGGCGATGTGCATGGCGAGTTCCTGCTGTTCGAGCGTCTGCTCGCCCGGCTCCGGCGGGAGGCGCCCGAGGCACGGCTGATCTGTGTCGGCGACCTGATCGACCGGGGAGAGGCCAGCGCGGAGGTGTTGCGCCTTGTTCATGCGCGGCGCGATGACATCACCGTCGTCATCGGGAATCACGAGGAGATGCTCTTGCGGTTCCTCGAGGCGTCCGACGCAGAGATCGAGCCTGCGCTGACGCGCTGGCTGCGCAATGGCGGCCTGCAGACCCTGGCGAGCTTCGGCATTTTCGCGCCCGGCGCCGCGCCCTCACGTGCCGAGTGCCTGGACCTGCGGGGTTGTCTGCACCGCGCGCTCGGGGTGGAGCTGGAGCGCTGGCTGCGGCACCTGCCGCAGCTTGTGGTCAGCGGAAACGTCGCGGTGACCCATGCCGGTGCGGACCCCTGGCGGCCGATTGCCCAGCAGAGCGGCGAGGCGCTGACCTGGGGCTGTCCGGATTTCGGGCATCGCCGACGCACCGACGGACTTTGGGTGGTGCACGGCCACAACATCGTTCCGAAGCCGGTTGCGGCGGATGGAGTAATCTCTGTCGATACCGGCGCTTTCGCAGGCGGGGCGCTGAGTGCTGCAATCATTTCGGGCGGCGGTGTTCACTTCTTAAGCGAATTTCTTTGATCCGGTTGCAATCTTCAGCTTTGGGCTGCACAAATTGAAGGGATTACACCGCTTTCATCCCGATGATGTCGGGAAATTTTGATCCAAAACATGATGGCCTCGGCAGAATGAATATGAATAGAATTCCCATGGCTGATGTGCGAGCCGACGGCGGTGATGACGCAATCGATCTGGCGCAATTGTTTCAGTCTCTGCGCGCGGGCTGGCGGGTGATTGCCGCCGTGACCGTTCTGATGATCGGTCTTGGCCTGATCTATGCCTATGGCCTCGCGACGCCGATTTATACGGCCCAATCGGTGGTGGTGCTCGACACGCGCAAGAACCAGGTCGTTGATTTGCAAGGCGTGATGAGCGGAATTACCGGTGATTCCGACGAGCTGAATACCGAGGTCGAGGTGCTCAGATCGCGCGGCCTGGCCGAAAAGGTCGTGGATGAGACCAATCTCGCCGCCGATCCGGAATTCAATACCGCGCTTCGTCCGCCATCGCTGCGAGCGCGTCTCAAGGGGCTGTTCGGGGCGCAGATCCAGACCGAGACCTCGAAGGCGGGGGTGGTGGATGCGCTGCTCGACCACCTTTCGGTGCGCAATGTTCCCTCGAGCTATGTCTTCGAGATCGCGGTCCAGTCGCAAGATCCGCAAAAGGCCGCGATGATCGCCGACGCGATCGCCAAGCGATACATTCTCAATCAGATCGAGGTGAAGTTCGATGCCACGGAGCAGGCGACGGCCTGGCTGACGAATCGTGTTGCCGAATTGAAAAGCGATCTCGAGGCGGCCGAGGAGAAGGTGAAAGCCTTCAATTCGGCGACCACGCTCGTCTCGCCCGAGATGCTGGCCTCGCTGGAAGTGCAGCTGAAGGATATCCGTGAGCGAATCGGGCAGGGCAAGGCGCAGGAGGCGGCGGCGCAGGCGCGCGTGGCGCAGCTGAAGGCTGCCGACACGCCCGAGGCGAAGCTTGCCGCGGCGCAGGACATTGTGCTGACGCGACAGGCGGCGGGCAGCGTCGAATTCGACGCGCGTTTCGCCCAGGTGCTGGCCCGCGCCGAACTCGACGCTGCCCGGGCGACCGATCAGCGTGCCGCGTTGGAGCGGTCTTTGGAGACGATGAGCGGGCAGATCGCGAAGCAGGGGGACGACATGATCCAGCTGCAGCAGCTCACCCGCGAGGCCGAGGCGAGCCGCACGCTCTATGAATACTTCCTGGGCCGTCTGAAGGAGACCTCGGCGCAGCAGGGCATCCAGCAAGCGGACAGCCGCGTGCTGTCGATGGCCGTCGTTCCCGGGGCTCCGACCGCCCCGCGCAAGAGCCTGATCGTCGCGATGTGTGTTGCGCTCGGCTTTCTCGTCGGGGTCGGGCTCGTGCTGGTGCGCGAGGCGCTGAACAGCGGTTTCCGGACGGCACGCCAGCTCGAGGAAGAGACCGGTGTGGTGGTGATGGGCCAGATCCCGATCATCCCCGGCAAGGAGCGCGCGGAAATCCTGGCCTATCTGGCAAGCAAGACCTCTTCGGCGGCGGTGGAGGCGGTGCGCAACCTGCGCACCTCGGTGCTGCTTTCGAATGTCGACCATCCGCCGCAGGTGATCGTCTCGACCTCCTCGATCCCGGGCGAGGGCAAGACGACGAACTCGCTGGCGCTTGCGATGAACCTCGTGGGCATCGGCAAGTCTGTCCTGCTGATCGAGGGCGACATCCGCCGCAACACGCTTGGGCAGTATTTCCCGGCGCAGGCGCAGAAGGCCAAGGGGCTGGTCTCGGTCCTGTCGGGCGAGGCGACGCTGGAAGAGGCGATCCTGCGCCCGGCCGAGCTGGGGATTTCGGTGATCATGGGGGAACGGTCCGCAATCAATGCCGCGGATCTCTTCATGTCGGACGCCTGGCACGAGTTCGTCCGGAAGGTGCGTTCGCTCTACGATTACATCATCATCGACACGCCGCCGGTTCTGGTCGTGCCGGATGCGCGCATCATCGCCCAGCAGGCGGATGCGGTGCTGTTTTCGGTGAAGTGGAATGCCACCAGCCACGGGCAGGTGCACGAGTCCTTGCAGATGTTCGAGACGCTGCAGCTGAAGGTCTCGGGGCTGGTGCTCAGCCAGATCGACGGGGCGCAGATGAAACGCTATGGCTATGGCGGCAAGTATGGCGGCTATGGTGCCTATTCCGCCTATGGATCGAAATATTACAACGGCTGAGGCATTCAGGCCGCGCGCCTGTGCGATCGCTGATCCGGAGGGATCTTTCCCGCGAAGTCGAGGCTGATTATCGTCGCGTTTTCCTGCCGTCGATCCTGCGCGGGTCAATCCGGTGGCATCGGATTTTTCGACCGGGAAAACAGATCGGGTCGCATGGAGATATCAGGCCGATGCCGGCCTGATATTTTCTAATCAATTTTTATCCAATATCCTGAAGACAGGAACTCTCCGGTCTTTTCAATGGCGGGGCCGGAGATACCCCATAATTCGGATGGCCCGGTGGCGCATTGTTGCCGGCCCAATAGGCAGAGCCATTTCCCGCTCGGCTATCCGCGTTCGCCCTGCCCGCGTGCATACATGTCGTCGTAGCGCACGATGTCATCCTCGCCGACATAGGCGCCGGTCTGGACCTCGATCAGCACCATCGGCACCCGGCCCGGGTTTTCCAGCCGGTGCTTGATCCCGAGTGGCACGAACACGCTCTCATTTTCAGAGACCAGATGCACCTGATCGCCCACCGTCACCTGTGCGGTGCCCTCGACCACGATCCAGTGCTCGGCGCGGTGGAAGTGGCTTTGCAGGCTGAGCCGCCCGCCGGGGTGGACATGGATGCGTTTGACCTGGAAGCGCGGCCCGGTGACGAGGCTTTCGAACCAGCCCCAGGGCCGGTGGTCCTTGGGGAAATGGGTGGCCTGCCGGGCCTCTTTCGCCTTGAGAGCGGTGACGGCCCTCTTGACCTGCTGCGCCTCGCGCATGTCGGCGATCAGCACGGCATCCGACATGGCAATGGCCATGATCCCTTCAAGGCCGATGCCGACCACCTCCAGCTGCTCGCTTTCCGAGCGCAGCAGCGTGTCGCGGCAGTCGATGGCCGTCGCGCGTGCGCCGGCAACCACACCATCGGCGTCGGGCTCCATCTCGCGCCAGACCGAGTCCCAGCCGCCGAGGTCCGACCAGCGCCCCGTGAAGGGCACCACCGCAAGATTGCGGGCCTTTTCCATCACCGCGTAGTCGATCGAGATCTCTTCCACCGTGGACCAGGGGGCAGGGGCGAGACGCAGGAAGCCGAGGTCGGCCTGGGCGGCCGCGACGGCGGCCCTGGTCGGCTCGACGAGCGCCGGCGCATGAGTCTCGAAAGCGGCGATGATGTCGCGGGCGGCGAACAGGAAGATCCCGGCGTTCCAGAGGTAATTGCCCGCGGCGAGCATCCCGGCGGCGCCGCTCGCATCGGGTTTCTCGACAAAGCGCGAGAGCGCGATGGGGGCGCCGCTGCCGTCGGGCTGGGTGGAGAGTTCGAGGTAGCCATAGGCCGTCTCGGGGCGGTCGGGGGAGATGCCGAAGGTGACGAGCTTGCCCTCGGCCACGGCCTCGAGGCCGCGGGTGACGGCGTCGTGGAATGCCGCGCTGTCGGGAATGTCGTGGTCGGAGGGGGCAACGAGGAGCACGCCGTCGGGATCGGTGGCGGCGACATGAAGGGCGGCGGCAAGCACGGCGGGGGCGGTGTTGCGGCCTTCCGGCTCGATCAGGATCGGGCCGGGGTCAATGCCGGCTTCGGCAAGTTGCTCGGTGACGATGAAGCGGAAATCGGCGTTGGTGAGCACCAGCGGCGGTGCGAAGGTCAGGCCGTTGGCGCTGGTCAGGCGGCGGGCAGAGGCCTGAAACGGGGTCTGGGCGCCAAGGAGGTTGACGAACTGCTTGGGGTAGCTCTTGCGGCTGAGGGGCCAAAGGCGGGTGCCGGAGCCGCCCGAGAGGATGACAGGGGTGATTTTCATTGCGTGGGTTCTCCGGGAAAGAGGGGCGGAAACGCAGGAAACACTCGTGATGGTAAGGGGTTACGGTGCAATTTCCTCCGCGACACGGGGCAGCCAGCGTGCAAGCAGGAGCTGCGCGGCCTCGGGGCTGTCGGCCTCGGTGTAGACGCGGAACTCGGGCGCGTTGCCCGAGGGGCGCAGATGGACGATGTCTCCGGTCGCGAAGGTCAGCCGGAGCCCATCGGTGGTGTCGACCGCAGCAATCTGGCCGGCCTCGGCAAAGAAGGCGGTGCGGGCGTCGGGCGTCGCCGCGAGCCGGTCGAGCAGGGGCGCTGACACGGTGGTCGGGATGCCCCTGAGCCGGTCGGCGGCGGTAAAGCGCGCGGGCAGCTTCGCCACCGCTTCGGCCAGGGTCTCGCCAGCGCGATGGGCGGCGACGAGCGGCGCGAGAATCGGCAACAGGCTGTCGCGGGTCATCAGGGGCGCGAGGTGGCCGTTGCCGGTCGCGGCGGCAAAGCCGAGCAGGAAGCCGCCATTGGCCTCGAAGCCGACCACCCGCGCCGCGGGGGAGGCGGCCAGGAGGTCCGTCATGCCGGCAACCACGAAGGGCGAGCCGATCCGGGTCAGGACGACGCGGGGGAAGAGCCCTGCCGAGACCATGGTGTTGGAAGAGACCGGGGTGACGACGCTTTCGGCGCCCAGGGCGCGGGCGGTGAGCACGCCGAGGACGTCGCCGGCCAGCGTCGCGCCTGTCGCGTCGGTGACCATGGGCCGGTCGGCGTCGCCATCGGTCGAGACGATCGCATCGAGACGATGGCTGGCGCACCAGGCGGCGAGCTGGGCGCGGGTCCCGGGATCGACGGCCTCGGTGTCGACCGGGATGAAGGTGTCCGATCGCGCGAGCGGCACGGCCTCGGCGCCGAGCGCGGCGATCACCTCGAGGAGGAGGTCGCGCGCGACCGAGCTGTGCTGATAGATGCCGATGCGCAGACCGGCCAGCGCGCCCGGACCGAAGGCGCCGGTGTAGCGATCGGCATAGGCCGCGAGCGCATCGCGCTGTTCGTCGGTTCCGGCCCCTGGGGAGGGGACGCAGTTGCCGGCATGGGCGATCTGGATGGCGGCTTCGTCCTGCTTGGTGATCTCGCCGGCCGGCGTGTAGAATTTCAGCCCGTTGCGATCTGCGGGAATGTGGCTGCCGGTGACCATGATCGCCGACGCCCCTTCGGCGGCCAGCGCGAGCGCGGGGGTGGGCAGCACACCGCAGTCGATCACCGCAAGGCCCGCGGCGCGCGCGGTCGCGCGCACCTGTTCGGCGATGGCGGCGGAAGAGGGGCGCAGGTCGCGCCCGACGAAAATCAGGCCGGGTGGCGGGCAGGCGACAAGGAAGGCGTTGGTCCATGCCGCCACCGCGTGCGGCGTCATCTCGGTCACGAGCCCACGGAGCCCGGATGTGCCAAAAACCAATGACAAAGAATTCTCCAATAAAATTGGGATCACTGTGGGGGGTGCATGTGAAACGGTCAACACAATCTGCGACCGCGCCGGCATTTTCGGCGTGTCCTGCCCCGGGGGCAGCAGAATCGGAGGTCGCTGCCGGTTTTGGGGGCTGAGACATCGCGACGCTCCGCCGCGCCCGGGGGAAACGGCATGTCCTTTTCCGGCTGCGGGCGGCCGGCCTCTTCCGGCAGGGAAAACCGGATTGCGGGCCGCATGGGCCAGGGCATGACGGTGCCGGAACGGGTCACGCCCCCGCCGGCGCGAGGGGTGCATGTGGGCGAAATGGCGATGAGCCAGGCAGGGGATGCGCCGGTTGCGGCGGAACCGCCGCGCTCAGATCTCTGCCGGGACGAGGCGGCTCTTCTCGGTGTTCAGAAGCTGTTCGACCTGTGCCATCACGTCAGCGGGGGGCAGGCCCGGCGGGATCGGCGGGAAATAGGAAACGACGATCGTGCCGCCCCGCTTTGCGCCTTTGCCCCAGAAGCAGCCGGCATTGTGCACCACCGGAACCACCGGCAGATCGAGCTTGCGATAGAGCGCGATCAGCCCGGGCTGGAACTTGCGTTGCTCATGCACGCCGATGCGGGTGCCTTCGGGGAAGATCAGGATCGAGCGACCGCGCGCCACCTCCTGCCGCGCCTCGGAGATCATCGCCGCCATTGCCCGGCCACCGCCGCTGCGGTCGATCAGGATCATCGGCGCATGGCTGAGGAACCAGCCGAAGACCGGGATCCTGCGCAGCTCCTGCTTGGCGATGATGCAGACGTCGGGGACCAGCTGGTTGAACGCGAGGGTTTCCCAGGTGGACTGGTGGTTGCAGACATAGATGCAGGGGGCATCGAGATGCTTGTTCTCGATGCCCTCTTCGCGCAGGCACAGCCCGAGGATGCGGTGCGACAGGCCCAGCACGCCGCTGGTCCAGAAGCGGATCGCGGCGCGGGTGAGGCCGGGGCGCTGCAGCAGCGCAAGGGCCGGGATGAAGGGGCTCTGCAGCAACGTCCAGAGCCCGAAAAACACGTCGAAAAGTCTCGATCGGACGATCAGCATCCTTGGCCTTGTGCTCCTTGGCATCAGCCTGCAGTCGGGTGAGCCCCGGCCGCCATCAGGCGGCGAGGGGCAGGGTCTGGCGGTGCTGCGGCACGAAGCCGGCGCTGCGGGCGGCATGCAGGAAGGCGTGGCGCGCCTCGCTGACCGAGCCCAGACAGTCCATCGCAGCCTCGAGACGGCCAAGCGCATGCTGGCGCGCCGCGTCAGCGACGGGCCACTTCTTGCGCAGCCAGTATTGCGCCTGTTCGATCGTGCTGAACTTCTGCACGTCGCCTTCCGGCGAGATCACGAGAGACATGGGTTCACCCCAGTAGATTTCGATCAAGATATTGGTCTTTCTTGGAAAACGTGAGGGCACTCGGCAAAGCCGGTGTTCCTCTCACGGCAGGCGTGTCGGTCGCGGGGCCGATCGCGCCAGGTTGATTTGTGCGGCATCGGCTCTGGCCGCGCGCTGCGCATGCCAGGAAGCCTGCCCATGTGGTCAGGCGCGACGTCGGGCGTTGCAAGCTGACCTGTGCCCGGTGGCACGTTCGGCTTGCCTGCCTGCCGCGGCAGGGACGAGCCCATCCCGTCTGTCGACCGCCGCTGCGGTTCGGACGTGTTGTGTGGTGGTCTGGTCGACCTGTTTCACGCTGGCCGGATCGGTCATCGTGCGTTCCTTTCCGAAGTGCCGCCCACAGGATGCGGGGGGCCGGGCAAAGCTCAAGATCGTCGCTGAGCCGGAAGGAACAGGGTCCGAGAAGAAGAGATGCAGGTTCTAGATAGGGGCTCGCCCCATGAATTGCGAGAAAATAAAGCACCCCCGCAGACAGGTTCGGGCAACCCTTTCCTGCCAAAGGAGATTATCTTGAAGGTCCCGTCGCGCGGATCATCCGGCGAGCCCCTTGCGTCGGCATTCTTGCGCTTGTCGGGGCCCTCCGCCGCTCCCGCCTTTCCCCGGAACTTGAGGCGGTGGCTTCGAGCCGCGCTCCATGGCTGAGCGGCAAGCGCCACCGGCTCGGGCGCAGCCGCGCAGGAGGCGGAGCCGTCCGCTGCTGAGCGGCCGGACGAATGCGGGGGGGGGGCGGGAGCGGGAAAAATGTGCGCCGTTGCCACCATGTCACGCTGTGTGGAACAGGGCAGGCACGGAACGAGAATGTTGCCGCGCGCGCCACCGGGCTTTTCCGCCGCGCGCTGCCTGTCTCGTAACTGCTTGAAAAGTCTTGGAGGCGGGTACCGGAATCGAACCGGTCTTCACGGATTTGCAATCCAACAGGTTCAATTATGAATTCAATGACTTAGAAGGTAAAAAGTATCAGGACAAAGGCCGAACGCCTTGTGAACATGATACCCTTCTTTTCCGCCCGTTTTCAGTCTCGCGCGGCCTCCCCGGCTTCACCGTGGTGAGGTGGCAGCAATGAGCCGGCACAGCTTCGACCCTGAGATTGCAGCCCTGGTGGGGGTCAACTCCGCCATACTCTATCAGAACCTGTGCTACTGGATCGAGAAAAACGAAGCCAATGGGCACAATTTCAAAGAGGGGCGATATTGGACCTACAACTCGATAGCGGCCTTCGCCAAACTCTTCCCTTATTTCTCCGAGAAGCAGATCCGGACGGCTCTCGACAAGCTGCTCGACGCCGGGTTGATCCTGAAGGGGAACCACAGCGAAGACAGGTATGATCGCACCGCGTGGTATGCCCTTGCCGATACGACTTGCCCTTCCGGGCAGATCGAGCTGCCCGGAAGGGAGAGTGAGGGATTTGCCCCAAATGGCAAAGGGAATGCCCTCGGAGGCAAATCTCTAGAGAACAGATATAACCCAGATACAAACCCAACTTCCTCGCCCGGCAGCGCGGCGACGGAGGCGGATCTGGATTTGATCTGGGCGGCTTACCCCGATGATCGTCGCCGGGATCGGGCGGTGTGCTCGCGGCTCGTGACGGAGGCCTTGCAGGAGGTTTCGCACGCTGAACTGCTCGCTGCCGTGAAAGCCTATGCAGCCGAGAGTGAAGGTTTCACGCGGTCGAAGGTCAGCTTCAGCGACAATTGGCTGCGGGACGGGAAATGGCGGCGCTATGTCAGTGACGCCCGGTCGCGGCGCGCCACGCGTGAGGCGTCGCTCGCAGAGACGCTGACCCGGATTGCGTCCTGGGTGAAATCCGGCAGCGACCTGTGCCGCCTCATCTCGCAAGATCAGATTTCAATGGCTCTCGAACGTGGTCTGGTGACGCGTGAAGAGGTGAACGCAGCGGGGTTCAAGCGATGATCCCGATCTGTCTGGTTGCTTTGGTCGCCGGAAATGCCCTGCTGAACGGCGTCGCCCTCTTCGCAAAACCCGACCGGAGCGCCCGTCACAAGGCTGGCGAAGGTCGGGTTTTGCAGCCGCCATTGGCGGCTTCGATCCGGGACGGATCGGCGGCGCAGCCGCTGGCTGGGTCGAGGGGCGCAGCGCCTTCGCCGACATGTTGCTTGCAACATAATAGTCGGTCCATATTGCGTTTCTCCGGCAACGGGGGCTGAGCCATGGCCGGACCCCAGTTTTTCCACCTGCAGACCTATTCCCGAAAGCCCAACAAGGCAGGCCAGTCGGTCGAACAGGTTCTGGCGGAGGCGCGGCGCGATCCGATGTTCTCGACGCACGTTTCCGAGCCGCGCCCCTTCCGGGTGATCGCCGGCGTGTCGCCTCAGGAGGTGCAGCGCCTGCATGACGAGATGGTGGCCGCGGGCAGTGTCGCGGTCACGCTGAAGGATGGCGGGTCGGCGCGCCGGGGCATCCGGGCCGACCGTCACACCCTGCTGACGGCGGTGGCCTCGCATCCGCATCTGACCGCGCAGGTCATGGGAAACCCGGAAGCCCGGCGGGACTATGACGCCTGGGTGCAGCGGAACCTGACGTTTCTGCGCAGCCTCTTCGGCGAGCGCCTGGTGAGCGTGATCGAGCATGTCGACGAGGAGCACCCGCATCTGCACGCCTACGTCTTGCCGCTGGATGATCCCGCCTGTTCAGCCCGGGATCTGAACCCGTGCTGGCTGGCCAAGAGCGAAGCCGAAGCTGGGGCGCGAGGCGAAGGACATGACGACAAGACGGCGGTGAAGCATGGAAATCACGCCTACCGCGCACGGGCCCGCGAGCTTCAGGACCAGTATCACCACGAAGTGGGGCTGCCGTCCGGGCTGACCCGCACCGGCCCGAAACGGGAGCGGCTGTCGCGGCAGCAATGGCGCGCCCGGAAGGACGAGGCCAGCCGCAACGCCCGCACGCTGAGGCAGATGGAGGAGATGGTCAGCGACCTCGCCGATCAGGAGGATGCGCTGAGTGCCTCGGCGGAGAGAATGGCACACGATCTTGAGGCGAGGCTGCATCAGGCGGATGGGCTCCATGCCGAGGCCGAAGCCGAACGATCTGCGGCGGCGCAGGACCGGGTTGTGGCGGCGGCGCGCAGAAAGACAGCCGTCGCCCTCCGGTTGGCGGCAGAGGAGGAGGTCCGCAAGATCAGGAGCGCGGCAGAACAGAAGGCGACGGATCTGATTTCCGCCGCCGAAGAAATCAGGGCCGCCGCCGGAAGGGAAGCCGAAGCGGGCGCTCGCCGGCTTCAGGACGACAGACAGGCGTTCGAGGCCGAGAAGGCGGTGATTGCACGACGCATCGCGCAGGAAGCGGCGGCTGTCGCGGTGCTGGTCATCGTCGGCGTGCTGACCGGCAAGGTCTGGCGTCCGGCGCAGGGCTCCGGGTGGGAGATCCGCGACAGGGCGCTGCGTGAACGGGTCGAGGCCCTGCAGATCGGCCCGGCGCTGCGGGAAGCGGTAACCGTCGTCACCTCGCTCTGGGACCGGCTGAAAGCGCGCCTGTCTGCCCCGGAGCTGGCCCGGGAGCAGGAACATGCGGCCGAGCGGGTGCGGGAGCACGATCTTCCGGCCTCGGCCTTTCGGAACGGGGAGATCGGGCGATGACCATTGATCTGGATGCGCGGATCGCGGAATTGCGGCAACGGCGTCGGGCTGAAGAAGACGATGCCGCGGGCGAGCTGGATCGCCTGAAGCAAGGCCTCGCGGAGCATGCCGACGGCATCGGGCGGAAACTCGACGCCGAGGGGAAGCAGATCCGGCTGATGATGTTCGCGGTCTCAGGGCAGGTCGCCGTGGAGCAGGCAAGGCTGGAGGCTTTGCGGACCGATAACGAGGAGCTGAGAACCCGACTGGACGCCAACGGGATTTTACTCCGGCGACAGGTGAAATGGACGTGGGCCGCGCTCGGTGGGATCTGTCTCGTCGCCGCAGGCATCCTGCTGTTGGCGGTATGGGGCGCCACCCGCCTGGTCGACGGGGCGAGGCAGGAGGCCGATACGATCCGGGCCGCGAATGCCGGGGAACTGGCGGCGGCCCGGGAAGACGGTGCGCGCGCCCTCGCGACCCTTGAGGAGCAGCTTGCGGCGCAGCGGGCGGGTGTCGAGCAGAGCCTTGGCGCCGCCGGGGCGGAGCTCGCGGGGCTGGAGGACGAGCGGGCCTCCGTCAAAGCAGAGCTCGAACAGTTCGTCGCCCTGCGCGACCGCATCGGCATCCAGCTTGTCGAGAGCCACACCCGGCCGGTCATCGTTGTCCCCGAAGGATACGAGCTGAGGGGCTGGAGGGCGGCGGGGCTGTCCGATCTCGCCCGCTACAACGGCCGGATGTACCGGGTGATGGCGCGGAAATGACGGGGCGCGGCCCCGGGCCTGACCGCGCCGCCCCGTTACAGATCCATGTTCGAGGCCTTGGCCGTCCCGGTCAGGGCCTCGTTGATCTGGCGATCCGTCTCCTCGCGCGCCTTGCGCGCCCGTGCGAAATCGGTGAGCGAAAACCGGATCTTCGACTGCCCGGCTTTCGATTCGTAAACGACCTGATAGCGGGCCGAGCATCCCGGGGCGATGGGCTTGTCGCTGTTCAGCTTTTTGTAATCCACCTGCATCGTGCCGAAGCCGGAGGACACGCAGGGGACGTATTCTGTCGTCGAGGTCCCGGATCTGGTTTTCTCCTCCATCTCCAGCGGGGCCGCCTGATCCAGCGCGGTCAGCTTCGCGCCCGCCTTGTCCCAGCCGTAAAGGATCGTCATCTGCCCGCCGTGATCGACCTCCACGAGCGACGGCTCACCATATTCTTCGGTGAGCTGCGCGAGCAGCTCTTCCGGCTTCGGCAGATCGGCATTGCTGCCCTGAATCATACGGCCGACCGAGATGATCCGGCCGCCAAGCGCCCCCAGATCCAGCGTGCCGGTAACCTCTTCATAGCCGGCGCCGGACAGGCGCGTGTTGAGGCCTACGCCGGCCGTGCCGAACTTCGCCACCGCCGACAGATCGAAAGTCTTGCCCTTGGGCGAGGAGGCGCGCAGATCGACCTTCTCGGTCGACAGCTCCAGACCGCGCTTCGCCATCGCCGCGCGGGCCTCGTCCAGCGTCATGCCCGGAACGATCCCGACCACGGCGAGTTCGCCGGAGGCCGGCGGCGCGGAATAGTCGACCGCCTTCAGTGTGTCGGCCAGCGCAAGACCGGGCAACAGGACCGCGCAGACCGAGGCGGCGAGGCATTTCTTCAACATAATGGACTCCTGACGATGCAATGGGGCGCGATCCGCGGGTGGGGCGCTGAAACGCGCCCGGTCATTTCTCGAAACATCCGCGCCCGCCCTCAAAGGACAGCAGGCTCGACACGCCGCCGACCTTCGCGTCATCGGTAACGCGCGTGGGTCTGGGCGGTGCTTCACCATCAAGTTCGGCGGACAGGATATTCGCGAAGAAGAAGTTCTTCTTCGCTGCCCCCGGCATCGTGCCGCCCATTTCCCATTCGCCAGCGATGGCTTCGAGCTGCCGACTGCCCTCCTCGAAGATCAGCGCATCGGTTTCCGAGAAGCGGATCTTTGCATCGAACATGGCATTGTTCTTGAGATCGCCGTCGCCGTTTGGTTTGTGCAGCGTGATCAGAAGGTTATCCCGGCCCCACTTGGAGCAGACCTCGAACCCCGCTGCCTTGAAATCGGCACGCGCCTGATCGTCCAAGAACATATCGCCATAAACGCCGACCGTCACCCGTGACTTGATCGGCGCGAGAACCTTGATAGCCTCGGCGATCTTCTCGCGCGAGACCGCGCCGTAGATCAGCCAGACAGCCTTTCCATTGGACGCCATCGCCCGGTCCAGATCCTGCCGGATCGGTGCCAGATCGAGCCCTTCGGCATAGGCGGGCGAAGCGAGGGCCAGCAGCAGCCCGAGCACAAATCTCTTCATCATCAATTCCTCGAACCAAAATCTCGCGGATGGGACTATCCGTCGATCCGCCCCGGTTTCGCGCCGCCTGTGCGGGCGGACAGACCGAGCTGGAACCGTTCCGCGTGGCTCAGCACGCGACCGCTTCCGTCCGCATAGATACCGGTGTTGCGATAGCAGGCTTCCGCCTCGGCCTTCCGACCGGCCATCGACAGGCGATGCGGCCTCGCCGCTTCCTCCGCCATCCGGGCCGCGTAGTTCGCATCACGACGGGCCTGATCAGCCGCCATACCAGCACTGACAGCGGCCCGCGTCAGCTCGCGGGTTGCATCGCTCCACTGCCAATACCTGACAGTCATGAGACGATCCACAAGCTCCACGCGCCGAGCCTCCGGCTCATGGGGGAAATTCTCGTCCACATAAGCCCGGTAGATCGCCGGGGCTTCTCGCAGCGCCTCCTGATTGAGAACCCAATAGTCCTCGCGCCACAGGTGCGCAGGCATAGGAACAGCCGCCACGATCTCTTCCAGCATGGCCTTCGGCAAATCCTTCGCCCAGGCCTTCGCTTCACGCTTTGCAGCGGCGTGCTCCGACCTGCGCTGAAACCAGAGCCCCACGCCGGCCAACAGGTCGCTTGCAGCAGAGATGGCGTCTTTCATTGCGGACCTCCAATTGTCACCCCCATTTTGGGGTTAAACCCATAATGGGGTCAATAGCTGAACCTGTCGAAATCAAAGGCAGGCGGACAATTGGCGGGCAGCGTTCATTCAGATGCGTATCGCAGTCTTCTGAAGGCGCTGATCGCCCTCCGGACGGAACGCGCCATGTCGCAGGCGGACCTGGCGGCGAAGCTGCACAAGCCGCCGTCCTTTGTCGGGAAATATGAGCTGGGCGAGCGCCGGCTTGATGTGATCGAGCTTCTGGTGATCCTCCGCGAGCTGGATGCGGATTTCGAGAGCTTCTGGACGCCCGCCGCGATCTCGCTGCCGGATCGGCTGTAACGGTAGCTCTTGCGGGCTATTGACCCGGCCCCCGCTGGTGCGGCACAACCGCGGCCCCGCCTGCAACGGATCTTTCACGATGACGCATTGGTATACCGCCGACCCGCATTTCGGGCACGAGAACATCATCCGTAACGCGCATCGCCCGTTCCGGGACACGAGCCATATGGACGCTGTGCTGATCGAGCGACTTTGGGAGAAGGTCAGTCCCGAGGATGACCTGTGGATTGTCGGAGACTTCGCCTTCGGCCCGCAGGCCAAGGACGAAAGCTGGCTGCTGACAATCTTCGGACAGCTTCCCGGAGCACGCCGGCATCTGATCGTCGGTAATCACGACGGCGCCCTGACGCAGGCGCTGCCCTGGGACAGCGTGGCGCTTCTGGCCGAGGTGGAAGATCCGTCGGCCGACCGGCCGGTGACGCTCTGCCACTACCCGATGATGACGTGGAACCATGCCCGCAAGGGCGCGCTGCATCTGTTCGGCCATGTGCATGGCAACTGGAAGGGAAGCGCAAACGCGGTCAATGTCGGTGTGGACGTCTGGGATTACTACCCGGTCACGGTGCAGGATGCCGCCCGGCGGGCAAAAGCGTTGCCCACGAACCGCCACTGGAAGGATGTCGAGCCGAGGGCGTGAAGACACGGCTTGCCTAAGTTTAGGCGCAGCCTTCAACGCCACGCGTGAATTCGGCGAGGTTGAGCCAGTTATTGCCGGTTGAATTGAGCAAATAAGTTGTGAAAGGTGCTAGAGTTCGCACAAGATAGTGTGTGCTTAGTTGTCTTGTTATGTGATGATTTTTGAGAATCGAGCCGTGGGCGGTTGTGAGTATTGGCGCCCAAAATGGAGGAATATATTTGCCGGTAAGTTCTCACGACGAAGGCCGAGTATGGAAATGGGAGGCCGTAGATTCCGAGTTGTCGTTGGTTGATCCCGGGGGTGAGCATCGCCACCCATCGGCGTCTGAGATCTACCGTGCGCTCGTGGAACACCAGCCGGCGGAACCATGGATTCCAACCATTGCTGAGGGACTGCATGCTTCTCGCTATCCACTGTCTCCGGAGCTGACCATCGCGCGGAATGCAGAGGGCTTGCCAGCCTTTTCAATAGTCGGGACCACGCGGGGAAAAACGGTTCAATTGCAGGTTGCCGACCTCGAACGCGGTCACATCATCGCGGGGGACACATGGTACCCACTTGAGCCCGAAGGCACACAAGAGGTCGTTGAACTGATGCGTTCCACAGGGGCGGAGTTGGGGCCAGCCACTTCGCTGAGGGCGTTTCTTGCAGTTCGCAGAGCGGGCAACGCCGGCGGTGCCGTCGACGACCAGATGGCCGATGACACGATCCCTGCGCTCGCTTTTGCCCCGCCTGCTGACGATACCCCGGCCGGGGTCAATGCGAGCCTATATGGATACCAGCTGGCTGGCTGGCGATGGCTTAAGTTCTTGCTGGCAGAAGGAATAGGCGGTCTGCTCGCAGACGAAATGGGTCTGGGCAAGACGTTGCAGGTGATCGCGGTACTTCGCGATTCCGGTAGCGGTCCCCTCCGCCCTTCACTGATCGTGGCGCCCGGCTCTCTGCTTGAGAATTGGCGTCGCGAAATTGCAAAGTTTGCGCCAGACATGAAGGTGTTGAAGCATCACGGTCCACTGCGCACTGGCCGTCCGGCGGAATTGCAGGGATATGATGTCGTGATCACGTCTTACGACAATGCCGTCGGGGACAACAGCCTGCTAAACATGATCCATTGGAAGGTGATCATCCTCGATGAAGCGCAGTTCATTCGCAATCCGGAAGCTCAACGCACACAGGCCGTGAAGCGCTTGCCCCGTGAAGCCGGACTCGCCATGACCGGGACACCTGTTGAAAACCGGCTTCTGGATCTTTGGTCCATCATGGACTTCGTGCTCCCCGGGCATCTTGGGGAAGCTAAGTCTTTCTCGGCGCAGTTTCCTGACGACGTGGATGGCGCGAAACGGTTGGAACCTTTAATCTCGCCACTCATGCTGCGCAGACGCGTTGCCGAGGTGGCGAAGGACTTGCCGCCGCGCATCGACATACCACAAGCGGTTGAGTTGGACGAGGCTGAGGCGGCCGCCTATGACGCCGAGCGCGAGCGCATAAGCGAAGAATACGGCGCGGCCGCCACCCTCGTCGCCCTCACGTCGCTACGCCGCTTCTGCGCGCATCCGAGTCTGATGGACGGCACGTCGGCAACCGTCGATCCCATGTCATTTTCGAAGTTCCGGCGCCTCGCCGAGATCGTGGAGGAGGTGTTCGCGCTGGGAGAAAAAGCCATAATCTTCACGTCTTTCACAGCAATGGCGGACTTGATCGCCAAGCACATTACCATGCGGTTTAACGCATTCACCGGAATCATCGACGGACGTCTTCCCATAGACGACCGCCAGCCATTGATTGATCGATTCAGCGCCGTGAAAGGCGGAGCAGCCCTCGTTCTGAACCCTAAGGCGGGCGGCGCGGGGTTGAACATTACCGCGGCCAACCACGTCATTCACTACAATCCCGAATGGAACCCGGCGTTAGAGGACCAAGCCTCGGCCCGAGCGTACCGGCGTGGGCAGGAGTTACCAGTTACAGTTCATCGCCTCCTTGTCGCCGATACGGTCGAGGAGGTGGTGGATGAGCGGCTTACTCGTAAACGCGCGCTGTCCAACACGGCCGTGATTGGAATCGAAGGAAAAGATGACGACTATGGCGATATCGTCGCTGCACTGAACCGTTCACCATCAAGACAAGCAGGCAAATAGAGCATGTCAGAACCGAAGATCGTGAAAGTTCTGAGCGCCAACGACACTGGCGAAACGGGCGGACACCAAGCTGGCATCCTTGTGCCGAAGGATCCCACACTCCTCTCATTTTTTCCGAAACTCGATGCCAGACAATATAATCCGCGTGTTCACCTGAACTTTGTTGACGACGCCGGCACCTTTTGGGAGTTTGCCTTCATCTATTACAACAATGCCCTGTTTGATGGCACCCGCAATGAGTACCGACTGACCCGGATGACGAAATATATTCGGCAGGCCCGCCTTTCGGTCGGCGATGAGGTGATCCTTTCCAAAGACGAAGACCGCTACCGCGTTTCTCATGCACGCAAGCAACAGACAAAGGCTGCCTCTGGCGTACTGCAGCTCGGCTCTGGCTGGCGTGTGATCCAGCTCTGAGAGAGGGAACGAATGAACGATATTGAAGAATTCGAGCTGCCGCCCGATCCCGAGCGCGTAATCGTCGGCCTGCGAGATACCGGTTACGAGTTCGATACTGCCGTCGCCGACATAGTTGACAATTCGATTGCCGCCAACGCCTCGAAGGTTCAGCTTTTCCTTGCCGCCGACTTCAACGGCGATATCCGTCTGCTGATCGCTGATGACGGAGAGGGCATGGATCGGCAAGGTCTGGTCAATGCCATGCAGTATGGGTCGAAGGTACGCCCGAGCGCGGCAAGCCTTGGAAAGTACGGCTTGGGCCTCAAGACCGCCTCCACCGCGTTCTGCAAACGCCTTTCAGTGATTTCGCGCGCCGAAGGCGACGCGCCTGCGCTCATGGCAACGTGGGACCTCAACCATGTTGCGAAGGTTAACAAGTGGTCTCTGCTTCTCACTGATATCTGCGACGAGGAGGCACTCAATTTGCTTGATGCCATCGCTCCCGGCAAGCCGGGAACAGTAGTCCTGT
This sequence comes from Paenirhodobacter sp. YD-8, assembly GCF_056590935.1. Taxonomy (NCBI): domain Bacteria; kingdom Pseudomonadati; phylum Pseudomonadota; class Alphaproteobacteria; order Rhodobacterales; genus Paenirhodobacter; species Paenirhodobacter sp. YD-8. The sequence continues at coordinate 595,660 of NZ_CM152649.1, forward strand.
GGGAAAACGTGGATCGCCTTATCAAAGACTATACCAACCCGACCGGTTCGCCGGCCAAGAAGGCGCTTCAGGCCAAGGAGACCGCCCTTCGTCACCATTTGGCTATGGTCTATCAGCGTTTTCTGGATCCTGATGACGACCGCGCGCAAAACGTCCGCATTGAACTCAATGGCAAGGCGGTCGCACCTTGGGATCCGTTTCAGCGTGGGCTTGCGGAGTTGGTCGCTGAACAGGTCATGCCGACCCAGTTGTCCGACGGCCGCGAGGCCACATTCACAGTACGGGCCTATATTCTGCCGCGTCGTGAAGAGTTCCCTGACGACAAGCTGGCATCGGCGGCACTTTTGTCCAACGAGCGACAGGGCATCTACATATACCGCGAGAACCGGCTCATCCATGACGCCGACTGGCTTGGGCTGTACCAGAAGGAGCCTCACCTCACCTTATTGCGAGTCGAGTTCTCTTTTGATCACAGGCTGGACGACGCATTTCACCTAGACATCAAGAAGTCACAGATCATCCTCAACGAGGACTTGGCAAACTGGTTGCAGACACAGTTCCTGCCAGCACCCCGCCGCGAGGCCAATCGTCGCTCGCGCGAGGGCCAGCAAAAGGCGATCTCCAAGAAAGGTGAAGGCGCACACGACACGTCGAACAACAATATCCGCAATCGTGAAGCGGCCGCGGGCGGACCTGAAGTGAACATTGCGGACCCGAACAAGGGTGAAGCCTTCGTCCACAATAAGCACGGGACAACGCGGCTGAAACTGACCATTACTTCAGCCAAACGGCCGGGCGAGGTTTTCGTGCAGCCGGTGGAAGGGATCACCAATGGGCTTCTGTTCCAGCCAGCGTTAATCGAACAGCACAGGGCCGTCCAAATCAACACCAGCCATCCCTACTATCACAAGGTCTACATCCCCAACCTCAACCGAAGCGTGACCATGCAAGGCATGGACTCGTTGATGTGGGCTTTGGCAGTTGCAGAGCTGTCCACGGTTCAGGACAGTACGGCAGCTATGTTCCAAGACATGCGCTACGAAATCTCACGCATCCTGGAAAAGCTAGTCGAAACATTGCCGGAACCGGACGTGGACAATGACGCCGCCTGATCCACGCTCGCTCGCAGACTTGGTATCTGCTGAAACTGGTCTCCTGTTCATCGGCACCGAAGGTCGCGATCCGGACGGTAATCGCTGGCTCGAACTGCGACCCGCTGACTATCCTGCTGGCCAGACCTTCACCTTACGTACTGTTATCGGCTGGCGACGGATCGATGTTCAATTCCGCCCCGGCAGTTTCGCCGGTGAGCTCATAGACGCCATGGGGAATTCCGACGAAACAGGGCGCCAGACTTTCCGAACTTTGCTTGGCGTCTGCCGCGAGGCCGGCGCCAACATCTCGATGGCCGTGAACGGCACGGTAGTCGATCCCGAGGACAGGGCGGTTTGGTCTGCTCCGTGGCGCAGCTTGGACCTTGTCCTCGGTCGTGGAATGCTTGCGATCAATGAGGGCGATTCCAATGCGGACGCTCGTGTGATTGAGCTGTGGACTTCACGTGCTGCAGCGGCAGTTTCTGCTCTTCTGCCGCTTGAAGAAGATGGCGAGGACGCCGAGCCCGGAACTTTAGGTCTCCCTGAGGGGGCGAAGACCCAGGTTGCGGTTAACCGATATGAGCGTGATCGCCGCAATCGGGCCGCTGCGCTTGCGATACACGGGTACTTCTGCAAGGCTTGTGGTCTCAATTTAGGGCTACGCTATGGGCCAGAAGCTTTAGGCCTGATTGAGGTCCATCACGTTACACCAGTATCAGACGTTGGGCCGGGCTATATTGTTGATCCCCAAAAAGACCTTGTGCCACTATGTCCGAACTGCCATTCGGTAGCGCACCGTAGATCGCCTCCATTTTCGGTTGAAGAACTCCGTGAAATGCTAAACCCTACCTCTGACTATGCCTTAGATCGGCACGATTGATGACTTATGGTGGAGTTATGCAAGCCGGATATGATTTTCCTAGAGATAGAGGGGTAAATGTAATCTGCTGACGATAATGCTCCCTTGAAATGCTTTGGGATCGTTTATCGTCCCTTCCGGTGCGGCCAGAAGATGAGCATCGGTATTTGCGTTACCATCTCCTCCCCATCAGGCGACACCGCGCCAGGCCTCCAGATTCGGCTGCACGATCTCATCGCAGAACCGCCGGAATGTCAGGACGTTTTCATGTCCGGCATATTCCGTCTCTCTGGCGTCCATCAGGCTTTCGGGGATCACCAGTTGCACGCCGATCCCTTCCATGTCCTGAATTGCATTTCCGGCGATATTTTCATCAACCGTTGTCAGGTAGAGCTTGCGGTTGCCTTTCTCTCGCTCGACCTGTTTCCAGCGTTCGCGCAGCGTCGTCTTGGCGCTCAGAATGAGCCCCGTCGCGGCGAGGGCATCCGCCCTGCTGACGAAAGCTAAAGACGGCAGAATGAAGTCGGGGCGCTTCTTCGCCTCGATCACCACCTGCTTTTCAAACGGTATCTTCCCTCCGCGCAGCATCGCCTCGATGTGATGCTCGTAAGAGTAGCCGGCCCGTGACTTTCGTTGCTGGCTCGCAGACAGCATCAGCGCGTCGATCCGGGGCAGTTCGTTGACGAGCTGCCGGATCATCTCTGCGACGGTCATCCCCCGCGGGGCATCGCCCAGAACGATCCGCACCAAGTCGACCGCGCGCTCGCGCCGCTGAAAGGTCCGGAACATTTCCCATTCGATGCTGCGGCTGATCTCGCGCAGCGCATCTCCGGGGCGTTCGATGGCAAAGGGATCAAGAACCTCCAGCCCATGGAGCTCAAGGTATCGCGCTAGTGCCCGGCGGGCGAGCTCCTCTGTCCCGGGTATGGCCGCGGTCCGGGCAAAGTCTGCAATCGTCCCGGCCTGCCATGCAGCAATCAGCTCGGCAGCAAAGTCCAGAACGCGATCCTGCTCCTGTGCCCGGATTGCAGCGGGCTCGAACTCTCCGATCAGAAAATCCGGTGGGATGTCGAGTTGTGCAAGGAGCAGCTCGGCTTCATCGCTCGCGGAATCCACGGTCAGGCATTCGTAAACCGTGCCTTGCTCCTTCCGGTATCGCCCCATGACAAGGAAGGATGCCGGTGAAAGCTGCCCAAAGCACTCCTTCGGCAGCCGGGTCATATGCGTCTCCGGGCCCTTGCTTGTGTAATGCACGATCCGGGTTTTCCTGTTCTGCCTGCCGTCCAGAGCCTGGGGCCAGACCGTATCGAACAGGGCTTCCCGTATCGGCCTGGCAGCCGGATCCTCGCGCTCTTTTTCTTCCAGGGCAGGGAAGAAGCCGCCGTCCCGATGGTCCGCTGGAATGTAAACCCCGGCCTGGTGCTTGTTGGCATACCGCGCCCAGTCCCGGTCATTGTTCGAGAGTTTCTTGACAAGGACAAGTTCTGCCCGGCCGAGCAGGTCCGTCAGAAGTCCGGCCTGTCCCGAACCCTCGCCGTCGAAATCAAAAATGCCTTGCTCGCCCAATGTATTAACTGCCTGTTTCTGTTTTCAGGCCTTCAAGTGTCAGCCTTTGGCCGTCAGAACACAGCCAATCGGACAGCGAGTCAATCACGGCGTCCGCCGGCAGTTTTTCGCGGCCCTTCAGGGCGCATTCCCAGATCGTGGCGATGCGCCAGCCGCCGGCGCGGAGCATGGCCTCATTCCGGGCGTCCCGCTCCATGTTGCCGGTGATCTTGGCGCGCCAGAATTCCTCCCGCGTTGCGGGCCAGCGAAACAACGGGCAGCCGTGGCCGTGCCAGAAGCACCCGTTCACGAAGATCACGGCATGATATTTTGACAGCACGATATCGGGCGTCCCCGGCAGCTTGTGGTCGTGAAGCCGGTAGCGAAATCCGCGGGCATGCAGTCCGCGCCGGATCTGCATCTCTGGCCTGGTGTCGACGCCCCGGATTGCCGACATGTTGCGGCTCCGGGTCTTGCCGTCGTAAACGTCAGCCAACTTTTCTCAGCCGTTCGGCGCCGATCAGAGACAGGATATGCGGGGCCATGACCCGGGCGACTTCGGCAAAAACCGGCACCGCGACCGAGTTGCCGAACTGCTTATAGGCCTGGGTGTCCGAGACCGGGATGCGAAAGTCGTCCGGGTAGCCCATCAGCCGCGCACACTCGCGCGGGGTCAGCCGGCGCGGGTTCTGCCCCTCGCCGCGGCTGACCAGAATTTCCGAGCCATCCTTGTAATAGCGCGCGGAAAGCGTGCGGGAGATGCTGTCACCATCCACCATCCCGAAGCCGAAGCCGTTTCCCTTGGCCTTATGCTTCTCGGCATAGGCTTGCAGATAAGCCCAGAGCTTGTCGGTGAGGGTGTACTTGTCGCTCACCATGGCATCCGGTCCGACAGTGTAGTGGCTTTCCGGACGCTCGGTACCATTTTCCGGATGCAGGATGTGGCGCAGACGTCTGTTTCCATAGGCCGGCAGCTTTACATCGTCGAAACTGAACCCTGTGGCTTCCCGGAAGCCAACCATGACGATCCGCTCGCGGTGCTGAGGAACAAAGTGCCCGGCGTCGATGATCCGGGTCTCAAGGGTGTAGCCGAGTTCCTCGGTCAGCTTGCGCCGGATCACGTCGAATGTCCGGCCTTTATCGTGACTTTTCAGGTTCTTGACGTTCTCAAGCATGAAGGCCGCAGGGCGGTGGTGCATCAGGATGCGCAGCACATCGAAGAACAGCGTGCCCTGGGTCTCGTCATCAAAGCCATGAGCCCGGCCGAGCGCATTTTTCTTCGAGACACCGGCAATCGAGAAGGGCTGACAGGGGAAGCCTGCGACCAGAACATCGTGCGGGGGGATCTCTGCCGCATCAATGGCGCGGATATCCCCGACAGGCGGATGGTTGTCGGGGAAGTTGGCCATGTAGGTCTGCTGGGCGTATTTGTTCCACTCCGACGTGAAGATGCACCGGCCTCCGGCGCTTTCCATCGCGCGCCGCAGGCCGCCGATCCCCGCAAACAGGTCGATGAAGGTGAAGGACTTTTCGGCATCCGCGGCGCTGCGCTTGCGCTCGATCTCCATGTTCAGCAGGCGGATGACGCCTTCGCGGGGGATTTCCTCTCCGCGCTTCCAGCGATAGATGTGCCCCTCAGAGTAACCAAGGGCACGCGCGGCTTCGGGGACAGAGTATCCGGCCTGTGCCAGAAGTGTCGAAAAATCAGCCTGCATGCGCTCGCGTCCCTCCGGGAATTTTTCTAACATAGTGTCGCGGAAGAGTGTCAGCCGCAAGAACAAACATCGAATTAACGGCGATTGAAATTGGCCGGACTGGCGCATGCAGCCGTCTGCGACCGGCGTGGGAGCCCGCAATCTCTCGCCGATTTACGTCGGCGGGGAGTTCCCTTCGGAGAAGGTGCCCCCCCGACGGCTTAGGGGGCGGGATCAGTCTTCACTTTCTTCAGGTTTGAACAGGGCATCATAGCAAAGCATGAGGCCTGCGCCGTCCACATTGGTCTCCCCTTCGGAGCGGCTCATGTAGAGCGTTACCAGCGCGTCGGCTTCCTCCGTCGTCAGATCCGGATAGGCTTCGGCGACCTGCCGCGCCACCTTCAGGGTGAGCTGGCTGAAGGCGGTTTTCCAGTCCTCGGAGGGCTCGTACGGGGTGCCGGTGAACAGCTTGTGCAGGTCTATGCCGAAGTTCACGTATAACGTGGAGAGAAAATCGGCAGTCGGCGAGCGCTCTCCGGCTTCGTAGAGGTGGAGGCTGCGATTGGCGGCTCCCATACGGGTCGCCATTTCTGCCTGCTTCAGGCCAAGCCGAAGCCGAAGGGCTTTGAGGTTGGTGGGGAGGCACAGCTCGGCCCTGCGTCGCGCCTGGTTCTCAGCAGCGGTTTCTTCGGACAACGACTCATTGAGATGGTCATCGGCCAGCTCTGCCCATTGGTCATCAGCCAGTTCTTTCTGGCCGGGCAACTTGCGCGGTTTTCTGAAACGGAAGGACTGATCGGGCATTGCTCTGGCTCATATTTTCACTCACATGTTCATTCGTATATCTTATAGCTTGACAGCGCAAGCCAAACCGCTCAGTTTTATATGCACTATAGTGTATGTGGATGCTTGTCCGCATTCTGCTGAACAAAAGGCTGCAGGGCTTACGAATGTCTCAGGTTGTGCCGATATTCGCCTCGGAGGCGACTGCAGCAAAGCTGCTCGACATGACGCACCGGCAGTTTCGTGATCTCGTGGCAGCCGGACTTCTGCCTCGCGGCAAGGAATTTGTGCCAGGGGTATGGCGTTGGGCTGTGGATGACCTGCGTCGCATTGCTTCGGGCGATGCGGTCGACGGCATGGGAGATGTTAAGTGGTGAGGAAGAAATACCTTTGGCGCCATCCGAGCGGCCGCATCTATGTCCGCGTGAAGGGGCAGTTGCACAGGATCGTTGCGGCTGAGGGAACGGCAGATTTTGATCGTGAGTACTGGGAGATTCTGACCGGCACGCGGATGAAGGTCAGGACTTCATGGGGGGCACTGATGGATGACTACCGCACATCGGATCGCTGGAAGGGGCTGAAGCCTCGCACGCGAGCCGACTACGACAAGGTGATGACCTATCTGCGCGAGAAGATCGGCAAGCGGGATGTGAAGGCTCTGACTACGCCCGACGTGATTGCCGCACAGAAAGCAAATGCCCACCGCGTCCGCTTTGCGAATTACATTCCGCAGGTGTTTGTGGTCCTTTGCATACATGCCATCCAGATCGGATGGCTGGAACGCAACGCGGCCAAAGGCGTTCGCGCCCTCAAGACGCCGGAGGAGAAAAGGCTCGATCATACTCCCTGGCCGGACGAAGCCGTGGAGGAGTTCCGCGCTAAGGCCAGCGACCTGTGTCGCCTCATTTTCGAGATCGGAGTTGGGACTGTTCAGCGGCCCGGGGACTGGGTCGGATTTCGTTGGGGCGATTACGACGGCGATTCTCTGACACTGGTGCAGAACAAGACAGGCAAGCGTCTGGTGCTGCCCTGCACGGAACGCCTCCGGGCGGAGCTGGACCGGGCGAAGGCTGAACTCGGTGCCATCCCGATCGCCTCTCGCCCCATACTGATGAAGCGCGACGGTAATCCGATCAGCTACCGCTACATGGCGGATCTGATGCTGAGGGAGCGCAAGCGGCTGGGGCTGGAAGCCTATGATCTGCACGCGCTGCGCTATCGTGGCGTGAAAGAACTGGCGTTGGCAGGATGTGACGATGATGAGATCTCCGCATACTCCGGCCATGCCACAAAAAAGATGGTTGTGAAGTATGCAGGAGAGGCGCGACAGGAGATGCGGGCGCGTCAGGCACGGGAGAAACGGCAATGAACAGAACGAGACCAGAACAGGAAACTGATACCCGTTGTGATACCCTTTACCGGGCGCCTTCGGCTAAGTCATTGAAAGATTTGGAGGCGGGTACCGGAATCGAACCGGTCTTCACGGATTTGCAATCCGCTGCGTAACCTCTCCGCCAACCCGCCAGCCTCAAGGATGCCCTCACCTAAACAATCGCACGCGCTCGTGCAAGAGGTCTTGCACAATCCCCCGCGCGATGCCGCGGCATCTGTTGCCCCGCCTGTTTTTCTGTGGCAAAACCGAACCTAGGCACACCAGACCGAAGAGTTCAGAAGATGCAAGATTTCGCCACGCGACGCACGATGATGGTGGATACTCAGGTCCGCCCCAATGACGTGACGAAATTCCCGATCATCGAGGCGATGCTCGCCGTGCCGCGCGAGGACTTTGTCCCCCCCGCCCGCCGCGAGGCCGCCTATATCGGGGAAAACGTTCCGCTGGCGCCGGGCCGGGTCCTGCTTGAGCCGCGCAGCTTCGCCAAGATGCTCGACGCCCTAGACATCCAGCCCACCGACCTCGTTCTCGATATCGGCTGCGGCCTTGGCTATTCGAGCGCGGTGATCGCGCGCATGGCCGAAGCCGTGGTGGCGCTCGAAGAGGGCGACATGGCGACGCTTGCCGAGGCCGCGCTGGCGCGCGCCGGGGCCGACAATGCCGCCGTCGTCGCCGCACCGCTGATCTCGGGCGCCGACAAGCACGGCCCCTATGACGCGATTCTTCTCGAGGGCGGCGTCGAAGCCGTTCCCGCCGCGATTCTCGGCCAGCTGAAGGAAGGCGGCCGCATCGCCGCGATCTTCATGCAGGGCGCGCTTGGTGTCGCGCGGATCGGCCGCAAGATCGACGGCACGATCGCCTGGCGGGACATCTTCAACGCGGCCGCCCCGGTGATTCCGGGCTTCGTCGCGGAAAAAGAGTTCGTGCTCTGAACGCGGCTTCGCGTTATTCAGGGTTCATATAGATGGATTTGAATATCTGGGCCGTTCCGCGGCCCCGAGCTCGGGCCGCCGAAAGAAGTGGCCGGAGCAACCCAGATGAGGACCCAGGCATGACGCGCAAGATCCTGAAACCGCTTCTTCTCGCCACCGTGGCGGGGCTCGGGCTGATGAGCTCCACGCTGGTTGTCTCGGCCGAGACGCTCGCCGATGCGCTGGTGTCGGCCTATCGCACCTCGCATCTGCTCGAGCAGAACCGCGCCACGCTGCGCGCCGCGGACGAGGATGTGGCGCAGGCGGTGTCGGCGCTGCGCCCGGTGCTGCAATGGACCGCCGATTACGGCTATTCGGCGACCGATTCGACGCTTGCCACCTATCGCGCCCAGCACAAGACCTACGACCGGCTCACCGCCTACAGCTCGCTCGTGGCGCAGATGACGCTCTATGATTTCGGCCGCACCCGGCTGGCCATCGACATGAAGAAGGAAGCGGTGCTGGCCACGCGCGAGGCGCTGCGCTCGGTCGAGCAGAACGTGCTGCTGAATGCGATCAGCGCCTATACCAGCGTCAAGAGCACCGCCGAGCAGGTTTCGATCAACGAGAACTCGGTGCGCGTCTACGGCGAGGACCTGAAGGCCGCGCGGGACCGCTTCGACGTGGGCGAGGTGACGAAGACCGACGTGTCGCAGGCGGAAGCGGCCGAGGCTGCGGCGCGGGCGGCGCTGGCCGCGGCGCGCGGCAACTATCAGATCGCACGCGAGGCCTACAAGGCGTCGATCGGCCATTATCCGGACAAGCTCTCGCCGCTGCCGAAGGCGCCGACGCTGCCGAAGTCGCTTGATACCGCGCGCGAGACCGCGCTGCGCAATCACCCCTCGATCAAGCAGGCGCAGCACAGCGTCAGCATGGCCGAGCTGGGCGTTTCGGCCGCGGCGGCCGAGCGGCTGCCGACGATCGACGGGTCGGCCGGCTTCACCAAATACGAGGGCAGCAACAAGGGCACGACTGTCGGTGTCGGCCTGACGCAGACGCTCTATGCCGGTGGCAAGCTGTCCTCGGTGCATCGCCAGGCGATCGCGAGCCGCGATCAGGCGAAGGCGGCGCTGAGCGAGGCGGGGGTGGAGATCGCCGATGCGGTGGCCCAGGCCTGGGCGCAGATCGACGTCTATCGCGCGCAGATCACCGCCTATGACGAACAGATCTCGGCGGCGCAGATCGCCTATCAGGGTGTGAAGGAAGAGGCGACGCTGGGCGCGCGCACCACGCTTGACGTGCTTGACGCCGAACAGACGCTGCTCGATGCCCGTGCCTCGCGGATCACTGCCGAGGCCGACCTGCAGGTCGCCTATTATCAGCTTCTGTCGGCCATGGGCCTGCTGACGGTCGACGACCTGAAGCTCGGCATCCCGACCTATGATCCGGCGGCCTATTACAATGCGGTCGAGAGGGCACCTGTCACCAGCGTGCAGGGCAAGAGCCTTGACCGCGTGCTGCAGGCGATTGGCAAGAAGCCCTGATCGACCCCGAAGAAGCGGCCGGGCCGGTGCTGGCCCGGTCATGATCTGCCCCGACCGTCGCGGTCGGGGCTTTCTGTCCTTGTGCGGGGCTGGACAGCGGCCCCGCCCCGTCGCAGGATGGCCAGCGTGATGAATGAGCCCGGAACCCATATCGAGATCGAGGACGTTCTGACGTCGATCCGCCGCCTTGTGTCGCAAGACGCGAGCAGCGTGCGCGGCGCCGTCATGCCGCGTCATGTCGCGGCGCCGGTGGTCGAGAAACCGGCCGTGCCCGTGGCAGAGGAGACCGCCGAAGAGACCGAGGAGGCGCCTTGCCTGGTGCTGACGCCTGCGCTGCGCGTCGAGCCGGGCGAGGGGGCCCCGGAGGGGCCCGTCGCGGCAGAGGAGGTCGAGGCGCCCGTCGTCGCGCTTTCCGACGCGGACATCGTCGCGGAGCTGAGCCGGCTTGAAAGCAGCATTGCCGAGATGGAAGCGGCGGTGGTCGGGCATGATGTCGATTTCGACGCGGGTTTCGGCGGGGAGGACCTGCCCGAGACCGTCGCGCCGGCCGACTCGGAGCCTGAGGCGGTCGTGCCGCCGGCCGAGGCCGTGTCTGCCGAGCCGCTGCCTGCCGAGCCGCGCAACGACACCGAGGAGATCGAGGCCCCCTTCGCAGAAGATGTTTCGCCCGAGGATCTTGATGCGCTGCTGCACGACATGGCCGGAGAGGCCGGTCCGGAATACGAGGACGAGGCCGCGGATCTGATCGACGAGGTCATTGCGGCCGATTTCGTCGAGGCGATCGAACCGCCCGCGGAGGAAGCCGGGCTCGAGGCCGGGGATCCGGTCGGGGACGGGAGCGATCCGGACCTGCACGACGACGCCTGGACCGAAGATCAGGGCGCGATGGACTGGACCGAGGCGGCGATGAGCCTTGCCGCGACGGCGGGGCAGGGGCCGCGGCGGCTCCATCTTTCGGATGCGCTCGAGGAAGACCGCAAACCCGAGATCCTGCGCTCGAGCTATCAGTCGCTCCGTGACGAATATGAGCGCGACGAGGATTTGCCCGGGATCGAGGCGGCGCTCGATGACGAGCCGGTGATGGATGCCGGTCTGATCGACGAGGAGGCGCTGCGCGACCTCGTGGCGCAGCTGATCCGCGAGGAGCTGCGCGGCGTGCTGGGCGAGCGCATCACCCGCAACGTGCGCAAGCTGGTGCGGCGCGAGATCCAGCGCGCGCTGATGGGCGAGGATTTCGAGTGATCCGTCCCGCTTGCGGGCGGCGCCCCTGAAAATGCAAACGGCGCGCCACTGGCGCGCCGTCTGATCCGGAGATCCGCCCGAGCTCAGGCGGCCTCAGCCTCTTCCGCCGCCATGCGACGTTCGCTTTCCTCGCGCGACAGTGCGACCGAGGTGCGCACGCCCTTCGCGACGAATTCCATCAGGCCCTTCACAACGCGCTCGTTCGGGTCGATCCCGGCGCAGGACAGCACTTCGCGACCATCGCGCGAGCGCGCCCAGCGGGCGATCTGTTCCGGGCCATTGCCATATTTCTTGTCATCGGCGATCGCATCGTCGAGAGCAGCGAGAACGACGGCGGCGAACAGCTTGCGCGCCCTCTGTCCCTGCTCATAGTTGAATGCGGAGCCGTCAACGAAATCGCGCATTATTCCGTCCTTTTTTATTGCTCTTGCGTTTGCTGGCGTGCGGGCCATCTAGGGCGCATGAGGGGCGATTCGATATGGCCCGCGAGGAATGCCTGCCATGCACCATGCGCATATGACGCCCTGTCCAACCCTTGGAACTGACCCCTGTTCCATGGCCAGTCGCGCATATATAGGCCCGCTTTGCCACCGATCAAGGCATTTATTGCCGGATTTCAGGCAAACTGCGAAGAAACCGCGGCTTTTCGGCGCGGCGTGACATGGCAGCGCAGGGGGACGGGCCATGATCGGGGAACATGGCTCGCGAAAACGTGAAAACGGCCGCAGCCGAAAGCTAGTCCGCGCTCTCTTCAAGCTGCAACCGGGCGTCGCCGGCGGTCATCGGTGCGCCCGTCCGGTCGAAGCGCAGATGGGCGATTGCCCGGCCGCCGGACTGGGTGAAGAGCGTGCCGACGGCGCGTCCCTCGGTCTCGATCGGGGTGCCGACGGGCGCCGCCCCCGTGATCGCCAGCCGCACGAGGCCCTTGCGCAGCTCGGTCTTGTGCTTCATCCGCGCGGTCACTTCCTGCCCGACGTAACAGCCCTTGCGGAAGTCGACGCCGTGCAGCCGCTCGAACCCCGCCTCGAGGATATAGGTCTCGGGCGTCAGCTCGATGCCGGTTTCGGGGATCAGATGCGCGACCCGGATCGCGTCCCAGTCGCTGCCGTCGTCACCCTCGGTCTCGCCGTAAAGCCGCCAGCCAAGCGCCGGGTCACGCGGGTCGGCGACGGCGCCGGCGGGGGCGGGGCCGGTGCCGCGAAAGACCTTCAGCGCCGAGGGCACGATCGTCACGTCGGCGCGCAGCTTGTACATCGACAGCCGCTTCACCGTCGCCTCGGCGATGCTGCCGTCGATGTCGAGAAGAATGGTCTCGCCCTGCGGCACCAGCAGGAAATCGGCCAGATACTTGCCCTGCGGCGTCAGCAGCGCGGCATAGACCGGCCCGTCCTTCAGGTGGCGCACGTCATTGCTGACGAGGCCCTGCAGGAAATGCTCGCGGTCCGCGCCGGTGATCTCGTAGATCCGTCTGTCGCCCATCGTCCGATCTCCTCACTCGACCAGCTGCATCCGGCACAGCCCGGCATAGGCGCCGCCCATGGCCAGCAGCTCGTCATGCGTGCCCTGTTCCACCACCTGTCCCTCGGCGATCACCACGATCCGGTCGGCGTCGCGCACGGTCGAGAGGCGGTGCGCGATGACCAGCGTCGTGCGCCCCTCGGAGAGGTGCGAGAGCGCCTGTGCCACCTTCGCCTCGGAGGCGGTGTCGAGCGCCGAGGTCGCCTCGTCCAGCAGCAGGATCGGCGCGTCGCGCAAGACCGCGCGGGCGATCGCCACGCGCTGCCGCTGGCCGCCCGAGAGCGCCGAGCCGCGCGGGCCGGCCGGCGTGTCGAGTCCCAGCGGCATCGCGGCGGTGAACTCGGTCACATGCGCGACCTCGAGCGCGCGGGCAAGCGTCGCCTCGCTGACATCGGTGCGGCCCAGAAGCACGTTCTCGCGGATCGTCTCGTCGAAGAGCGCCGCATCCTGCGCCACCATCGAGAACATGTCGCGCAGCGTGCCGAGGTCGAGCGCCGCGACCGGCACGCCGCCGACGCTGACCGTGCCGCTGGTCGGATCGGCCAGACGGGTGAGCAGGTTGAAGACCGTGGTCTTGCCCGCGCCCGAGGGGCCGACGAGGGCGGTGGTCTTGCCCGCCTCGGCGACAAAGCTGAGGCCGCGCAGCACCGGCTTGCCGCCATAGCTCAGATGCACGTTGTCAAGCCGCACCTCGGTCGTTGCCGGGCGCGGGGCGGGCAGGGCGGGCGAGGTGATCGTCGGGGCGATGTCGAAGACGCGGTAGAGCCGTTCGAGGCTTGCCGCTGCCGTCTGCCAGGTGCCGGCAAGCCCGCCCAGCCGGCGCAGCGGCTGGAAGGCCAGCGCCATCGCGGTGAAGAAGGACATGAACTCGCCCACCGTGCGCTCGCCCTCGACGATCTCGGGGCCGCCCAGGACCAGCACGGCGAAGAAGCCGAGCCCGGTCACCACGTCGATGAGCGCGGGGATCATCGATTGCGACACCGCCATCTTCACCATGGCGCGGCGGATGAAGGCCACCAGCGTCTCGAAGCGGCGCATCTGATAGGGTTCCATCCGGTTCAGCTTGACCGCCGAGATCCCGTGGAACACCTCGTCAAGGCGGGTGGCGCGGGCGCTCGCTTGATTGCGCATCTGCCGCGTCTTCTTGCGGATGTAGCGCTGCGCCATGGTGGTGGGCAGCACCAGCAGCGGCGCCCCGATCAGCGCGGCCAGCGTCCAGCGCGGGTCGATCGACAGCGCCACGCCGAACAGCGAGACAAGCGCGATCGCATCGCGGCCGGCGCCGGTGATGAAGGTGGTCCAGACGCCCTGCACCGCAAGGGTATCGCCCTGCACCCGCTCGATCAGCGCGCCGGGCGGGTTTTCCTGGAAGAACGACTGGTCGAGCGTCAGGATGTGCCGCACGAGGTCGACCTGCATGTCCGACGACGAGCGTTGCGACACGTCCGACAGCAGCGCGCGCGAGCCGACCGAGGTGACGGCGCGGATCAGGAACAGGCCGAAGATCGCGCCGCCCACCCACCAGATCATCCCCGACTGGCCCTGCACGAAGACCTTGTCGAAGAGCGGCTCGAGCATCGCGCTGAGCGCGCCGAGGGTCGAGCCCTCGATCACCATCAGCGCCATCGCCACCAGCATCTTGGGCCAGTGCCGGCGCAGATAGCGGTTCCACATCCGGGAAAAGAGCGTGCGGGAACTGTAGGGGGTGTCGGGCCTTGCCACGGAAACCTCGCTGAGGGCGCCGGCGGGCGCGGGGTGAGCCCGATCTAGCGCGAAACCTGCCGCCCGGCAAGTTTGCGGCCGTCGGGGGGCAGGATGGGGGCCGCGGGCGTTGACCCCGTGGGGGCGGTTCAGTACCGAGGAAGGATCAGTTTCAGGAGACACCGATGAGCCTTGCGCAGGGCCGCACCTATCTTGCCATTCCCGGGCCCTCGGCCATGCCCGACCGGGTCCTTGCCGCGATGCACCGCGCCGCGCCGAACATCTACGAGGGCGACATCGTCACGATGACCCGCGGCATCATCGCCGATCTGCGCCGCGTCGCGCTGTCGAGCAGCCATGTGGCGATCTACATCTCGAACGGCCATGGCGTGTGGGAGGCGGCGATCGCCAACCTGTTCTCGCGCGGGGATCGGGCGCTGTCGCTCGCCACCGGGCGGTTCGGCATCAACTGGGCGCTGCATGCGGCCGCCATGGGGGTCGCGGTCGAGACGCTCGATTTCGGCCTGAAGGCGCCGGTCGATCCGGCCCGGGTCGAGGCGGCGCTGCGCGCGGATACGGCGCAAAAGATCAAGGTGGTGCTGCTGACCCATGTCGACACCGCGACCTCGGTGCGCAATGACGTCGCCGCGGTACGCGCGGCGATCGACGCGGCCGGGCATCCGGCGCTTCTGGCCGTCGACTGCATCGCCTCGCTCGGCTGCGACGCGTTCCGCTTTGACGACTGGGGCGTCGATGTGATGGTCGCGGCCAGCCAGAAGGGGCTGATGGTGCCGCCCGGGCTGGGCTTCGTCTGGGTGTCCGACAAGGCGCTTGAGGCGAGCCGGACGAGCGATCTGAAGACCCCCTACTGGGACTGGGCGCCGCGCCTCAACCCCGAGCATTACTATGAGTATTTCGCCGGCACCGCGCCGACGCACCACCTGTTCGGTCTGGTCGAGTCGCTGAAGATGCTGCTCGACGAGGAGGGGCTGGCCCATGTCTGGGCGCGGCACGCGACGCTTGCGCGCGCGGTCTGGGCGGCCTTCGATGCCTGGGGCGAGGGCGGCGAGATCACGATGAACATCGCCGACCCGGCGCAGCGCGGCCATTCGGTGACGGCGGCACGGATCGGCGGCGGCGGCGCGGCGCGGCTGCGCAGCTGGTGCGAGGAAGAGGCGGGGCTCACCCTCGGCATCGGGCTGGGCATGGCCGAGCCCGGCACGCCCGAGGTGGCGAATTACCTGCGCATCGCCCACATGGGCCATGTCAACGCGCATATGACGCTCGGTGCGCTTGGCGTGATGGAGGCGGGGATGATCGCCCTTGGCATTCCGCACGGGGCGGGCGGCGTGGCCGCCGCTGCGGCCGTCTGCGCGCAGGGCTGAGCGCGGGACTAAGGGCAGGCGGCGAGGGGAGGGAACACCCTCGCCGCCTGCGACACGACGCCGGGTCAGGGGAGACCCCGGCGCCGCAAGGCGGAAGGCTCAGGGATTGCCGTGCTTCTCGAGCCACTGCACCATCCAGTCGACCTCGGCCTGCTGGCTGGTGATGATGCCCTCGGCAAGCTTGCGCACGTCGGGATCGTCGCCATAGTCGCGCGCGATCCGCGCCATCTCGATCGCCCCTTCGTGATGCGGGATCATCGCGCGGACGAAGTCGATATCGGCATCGCCGGTATAGGAAACCTCCATCGCCGTGTGCATCTTGCGGTTCGCGGCCAGGAACGCCTCGGTCGAGGGGGCTGCATCGGCGGTCGCGTTGGCGCTGCTCATCTTGTGGCTGTCATGCCCCTCGGCGTCGCCGCTTTCCTGCGCATAGGCGCCAAAGGCGATGGCGAAGGCGATGGGGCTGAGCATCGCGATCCGGCGGGTGCGGTTGATTCTGCTCATCTTCAACTCCTGTTCCCTTGGACAGGAGCCTGCGCCCACGGCGCGCCTGCGGCAAATCACCACTGAGCGAGGGAAACGTGAGTCCCCGTGGCCCTCAACGCGCCGCGCGGGCGCGGGCAAGCGCACCGGGAAGCGCCGCGGCAAAGGCCTCGACCTCGGCCTCGGGGCCGCAGGAGACGCGGATGCAGCGATCAAGCGGCGCCACGCCCGGCATCCGCACGAAGATGCCCGCAGAGGTCAGTTCCGCCAGCACGGCACGGGCGAAGGCGCCGTCGCGGCCGCAGTCGATGGCGACGAAATTCGTGGCCGAGGGCAGGGGCTCGAGCCCGTTTTCCCGCGCGATGGCGCCGATCCGGTCGCGCGAGGCGCCGATCAGCCGGCGCATGTAGGCCAGCCAGGTGGTGTCGGTCAGCGCGGCCAGCGCGCCGGCCTGGCTGATCCGGCTCATGCCGAAGTGATTGCGGATCTTGTCGAAGGCCGCGATCAGCGGCGCCGCGCCGATGGCATAGCCCACCCGCGCGCCGGCCAGCCCATGCGCCTTCGAGAAGGTGCGCATCCGGATCACCCGCGGATCATCGGCGTCGATCGGCGCTTCGGTGCCCTCGGGGGCGAGTTCCACATAGGCCTCGTCGACAATGAGCAGGCTTCCCTCGGGCACGCGCGGCACCATCGCGGCGATCGTCGCGCCGGGGTGGTGCGAGCCCATCGGGTTGTCGGGGTTGGCGATGTAGATCAGCTTCGGCACGATCTGAGCGGCCAGGGCCAGCAGCGCCTCGGGGTCCTCGGCATCGCCTGCATAGGGCACCTTGTGCAGCACGCCGCCAAAGCCCGAGACGTGGAAGTTGAAGGTCGGATAGCCGCCTTCCGAGGTGACGACGGCATCGCCCGGCGCGATCACCAGCCGGCACAGATAGCCGAGCAGACCGTCGATGCCCTCGCCGACCACGATGTTCTCGGGCCGGCAGCCGTGGCGCGCGGCAAGTGCCGCCTTCAGCTCGTAATTCTCCGGGTCGCCGTATTTCCACGCTTCGCCCGCCGCCGCCGCCATCGCGGCGATCGCGCGCGGCGAGGGGCCGAAGCCGTTCTCGTTCGCGCCCAGCCGGGCGGCGAAGGGATGGCCCATGCGGCGCTCCTGCGTTTCCGGCCCGACGAAGGGCACGGTCGAGGGCAGGGTGTCGATCAGCGGGGTGTAGCGAGGTCCGGTCATGATGCGAAATCCCTAGGAGCAAAGCCCGCGTCGGGCAAGGGGGCAGATTTCGTCGCGTCACCCGGACGCGGACCCGCTGCCATGGGCCAAGTCCCGGCATATATTGGCGAAAGGGCAGATCGGGAGGAAAAGATGGCTCGGCTCACCACGGAAATTCTGGGCGGGATCGCCTATGTCACGCTCGCGCGGCCCGAGAAGATGAACGCCGTCGATTTCGAGATGATCGATGCGGTGATCGAGGCGGGCGAGGCGCTCTCGACGCAGCCGGGGTTGCGCGCGGTGGTGCTGGCGGGCGAGGGGCGGGCCTTCTGTGCCGGGCTCGACGTCGCGAATTTCGCCCGCCTCGCGCAGGGCGGGGCCGAGGATCTGATCCTGCCGCGCAGCCATGGCGCGGCGAACCGGTTCCAGCAATTCTCGCTGGTGTGGCGGACGCTGCCGGTGCCGGTGATCGCGGCGCTGCATGGCGTGGCCTTCGGCGCGGGCTTCCAGCTTGCGCTTGGCGCCGACATCCGGGTGGCCGCGCCCGGCACGCGGCTGTCGATCATGGAAATGAAATGGGGCCTTGTCCCCGACATGGGCGGCATGGTGACCTTGCCCGAGCTGACCCGCGCCGATGTGGTGCGGCGCCTGACCTATACCGCCGAGGAGATCGGGGCCGAGCAGGCGCGCGACTGGGGCCTGGTCACCGAGATCGCCGAGGATCCCTTCGCCCGCGCCACCGAACTGGCCGAGACGATCGCGATGCGCAGCCCCTCGGCGATCCGGGCGGCGAAGCGGCTGATCGCCACCGCCTGGGCGGCGCCTGCCGAAACCGTGCTGATGGCCGAAAGCCGCGAGCAGGTGGAACTGATCGGCAAGCCCGACCAGCGCGAGGTGATCGCCGCCAACCTGCAACACCGCGCGCCGGTTTTCTGAACCGCCGGTTTTTCTAGGCACAAAGACTCCCGCCGGAGGCGCCTGCGTTGCGGACGGCGCCTCCGGCGGAAGTCTTTGAACAAGGAAAAGCCGGACGGGAGCTCAGCCCTTCAGGAACTTGCGCCGCGATTCCTCGGCGATCGCCTGTTTCATCATCAGCTCGGAGAGGCGCGCCATCAGGGCGCGGCGCGCCGTCTCGTCGGTCTCTGCGGCCAGCTCGGCGCGAACCGCCTCGACCTGCTTCTTCAGCACGATCTCGTCGGGCAGCACACCCGCCGCCGCCATCATCCGGAAGCCGACCGCCTCGCCGGCGTCGAGAAAGGCCTCTCCGCTGCGGTCTGGGAGGGGCTTGCCCTCCCCCTCGAGGCCCGAGAGCTTGCCCTCGGCCCGCGCCTTGAGCATCCGCCGTTCGGCGAGTTTCTCGAGCCAGCCCGCCATGGCTCAGCCGAGCTCGGCGAGGCGCTTCACCGCGGCGGCGACCTTGGCGGCCTCCTCCTCGCGGGCGGCGAGGTTCTCGCGGGCCTCGTCGATCACCTCCTCGGCCGCGTTCTCGATGAACTTCGGGTTCGAGAGCCGGCCGCGCAGGCCCGCCGCCTCCTTCTCGAGCTTGCCGAGGGTCTTCTCGAGCCGGGCCTTCTCGGCCTTGACGTCGATCACCCCCTCGAGCGGCAGGCCGAAGAGGGCCCCCGCGACCGGGATCGAGATCGCGCCCTTCGGGATCGCGGTCTCGGTCAGGCTGTCGAGGCGGGCGAGCTTGAACACCAGCGCCTCGTTGCGGGCAAGCGCGGTGCGCGCGGCCTCGTCGGCCTCGGCCAGCACCATCGGCAGTTTCAGCCCCACCGGCACGCCCATCTGCGCGCGGCTCGACCGGATCGTCTCGATCAGGTCGATGACCCAGTTCATCTCGCGGTCGGCCTCGGCATCGATCAGCTCGGCGCCATAGATGGGCCAGTCGCCATGCACCAGCATCTTGGCCCGGCCTTCGGCGGGGGCCGTCAGCGCCCAGAGCTCTTCGGTGATGAAGGGCATGATCGGGTGCAGCAGGGTATAGCACTGGTCAAGCACCCACCGCATCGTGGCGCGGGTCTCGGCGGCCTCCTCGGTGTCGAAGAGGGGCTTCGCGAATTCCACGTACCAGTCGCAGACCTTGCCCCAGACGAAGGCGTAAAGCGCCTGCGCCGCGTCGTTGAAGCGGTAGGCGGCAAAGGCCGCATCGACGGTCTCGCGCACCTTCGCGGTCTCGCCGATGATCCAGCGGTTCACCGTGTGCTTGGGCTGCGGCACGCCGGCGGCGGCCGGGCCCTCGAACACGCCGTTCATCTCGGCGAAGCGGGTGGCGTTCCAGATCTTGGTGCCGAAGTTGCGATAGCCCGCGATGCGGTCCTTCGACAGTTTCAGCACGCCGCCAATCGCCGCCATCGAGGTATTGGTGAAGCGCAGCGCGTCGGCGCCGAATTCGTCGATGATCTCGAGCGGGTCGATGACGTTGCCCGCCGTCTTCGACATCTTCTTGCCCTTCTCGTCGCGCACCAGCTGGTGCAGGTAGACGGTGTGGAAGGGCACCTGGTCGACGACGGCCAGTTGCATCATCATCATCCGGGCGACCCAGAAGAACAGGATGTCGAAGCCGGTCACCAGCACATCGGTCGGGAAATAGCGCGAGGTCGTCTCGTCCCAGTTCGGCCAGCCGAGCGTGCCAATGGGCCACAGGCCCGAGCTGAACCAGGTGTCGAGCACGTCCGCGTCGCGCCACACCGGATAGACCAGAACGGTCGGATCCTGGCTGACGTTGTACTCGGCGAGGCTTGCCGCCAGCGTGTCGATAGCCGCCTGCTTGTCGGCCACCTCGACGATGCGCGCATGGCTGAGCGGGATCGGCAGATCGGCGATCTCGTCCTTGAAGGCCGCCGTCACCGCCTCGAAGGCCGGGGCGCAATGATAGACGTCATTGCGGTGCAACATGCCGCCCTCGTTCAGGAGCCGGCCGAGTTCCACCTCGTCGAGCGCACCGTCGCCCTCGTCGTCGCGGAAGCCCGGCGCGCCGAGGTCGAGCCCGTACCACACCGGGATCTGATGGCCCCACCAGAGCTGGCGCGAGATGCACCAGGGCTCGATGTTCTCGAGCCAGTGAAAATAGGTCTTCTCGCCGGCCTCGGGCATGATGACGGTGTCGCCGTTGCGCACCGCATCCAGCGCCTTGCCGACGATCTTCTCGGCGTCGACGAACCACTGATCGGTCAGCATCGGCTCGATCACCACCTTCGAGCGGTCGCCGAAGGGCTGCATGATCGGCTTCGCCTCGACCAGCGGGATCACGTTCGGCTCGCCCTCTTCGCCGGCCTTCGGGTTCGCGACCATCACGGCGAGCCCCTCGGCCGTGACCTGCTCGATCACCGCCTCGCGCGCGGCATAGCGGTCAAGCCCGCGCAGCTCCTCGGGCACGAGGTTGAGCGCGTCGACCTCGGCCTCGGTGAAGGACGCGCCCTTCGAGATCTCCATCGCGCGCTTCGCGGCCTCGGCATAGGACAGCCCGTCGGTGCGCATCTGCGCGCGGGTGTTCATCAGCCGGTAGAGCGGCAGGCCCGCCCGTTTCGCCACCTGATAGTCGTTGAAGTCATGCGCGCCGGTGATCTTCACCGCGCCCGAGCCGAAGGTCGGATCGGGGTAGGGGTCGGCGATGATCGGGATCTGCCGGCGGTGTTCCTTCGGGCCCACCGGGATCTCGCACAGCTTGCCGATCAGCGCGGCATAGCGCTCGTCATTGCCGTTCACCGCGACCGCGCCGTCGCCCAGCATGGTCTCGGGACGGGTGGTGGCGATCGAGATATAGTCGCGCTCTTCCTCGAAGGTGACGTTGCCGTCCTCGTCCTTCTCGCGATAGGTGTAGGTCACCCCGCCCGCGAGCGGATACTTGAAGTGCCACATGTGGCCCGCGACCTCGATGTTCTCGACCTCGAGGTCGGAGATCGCGGTCTCGAAATGGGGATCCCAGTTCACCAGCCGCTTGCCGCGATAGATCAGGCCCTTCCCGTACATCTCGACGAAGACCTTGATCACCGCGTCATGGAAGTTGCCTTCCTCGCCCGCCGGCGCGCCGGGCGCGCCCGACATGGTGAAAGCGTTGCGCGACCAGTCGCAGGACGAGCCGAGGCGCTTGAGCTGATTGATGATGGTCGAGCCGTACTTGCCCTTCCACTCCCAGACCTTCTTCAGGAATTCCTCGCGGCCAAGCTCGACGCGGCCGGGCTGGCCGGTCTTCGCCAGTTCCTTCTCCACCATCATCTGGGTGGCGATGCCGGCATGGTCCTGACCGGGCTGCCACAGCGTGTCGAAGCCGCGCATCCGGTGCCAGCGCACCAGGATGTCCTGCACCGTGTTGTTGAAGGCATGGCCGACGTGCAGCGCGCCGGTGACGTTCGGCGGCGGGATCATGATGCAGAAGGTTTCGGGACGCGAGGCATTGGCCCCCGCCTTGAAGGCGCCGGCCTCTTCCCATTTCGCATAGATCCGAGGCTCGGCCTCGCGCGCGTCGAAGGTCTTTTCCATCGTCATCGGTCTTGTCCTTTCAGGGCTTGACGGCTGTTTAGCGCGCACACCCCGCAAGGAAAAGCCTTTCCGCGCGCCGCAAGGGGGGCGCTGCCCCCCTCACCCCCCGAGGTATTTATGGCAAGATGAAGGGATGAGGGCGCTTTTCATCTTGCCCGAAATACCTCGGGGGTCCGGGGGCGGCGCCCCCGGACGTGCCGCCTAGACCGCGCGGTCGAGTTTTGTCGACAGGTGGATCAGGCTTTCCGAGCTTTTCACCCCCTGCATCTCGCCGATCTGGTCGAGCACCGCGTCAAGCTGCGCGGTCGAGTTCGCCGCCACCTGCAGCAGCAGGTCCACCCGGCCCGAGGTGGTCGAGATCCGCTCGACCTCGGGGATCGCCTTCAGCCGGGTCAGGATCGCGGCCTGGGCGCGCGGCTCGATGGTCAGCAGCACGGTGGTGCGCAGCCGCCCGGCCCGCGCCGCCTCGCCCAGCTTGACGGTATAGCCCGCGATGATGCCCGTCGTCTCCAGCCGCTCGAGCCGCGCCTGGATCGTCGAGCGCGCCACCTTCAGCCGTCGCGCCAGTGTCGCCACCGACATCCGGGCATCGCCCGAGAGCAGGCCGAGGATCGCCGTATCAAGTTCATCCATGGGAGCGCCTGCAAATTGACCGGGTATCTCGTCATTATAACGATGATATGCCGCACATCTACTCTTTTGATCGGTGAAAACGTGCCCCATTTAGCGCAATCTGAAAAGACAGGAAAAGGGCGCCTCATACGCACCTGGCCTGGTTGGTTGAAACGCTGTAAGCGTCTCCCGACCCGTGAAGCCGGGGCAAGAGGTGGCTGCAATTCTGTTGGCGAGGGAGAAGCCGATGGGACTGTCGAAGACTATCTGGGCGAATCCGTCCGAAATCATCCGTCACAAGCAACCCGAGCACCCGGTGCTGGTGTTCTCGCCCGCCGCGTTGCAGGCGAGCGCGCGGCGCTTCCTGCGGGGCTTTCCGGGCATCGTGACCTATGCCGTCAAGTCGAACCCCGACGAGATGGTGATCCAGAACCTCGTGGCCGCCGGTGTGCGCGGTTTCGACGTCGCCTCGCCGTTCGAGATCGACCTCGTCCGTCGTCTCGCCCCGGGGGCGGCGCTGCATTACCACAACCCGGTGCGCGCGCGGGCCGAGATCGCCCATGCTGTGAAGGCCGGGGTGAAGACCTGGTCGGTCGATTCCGTTTCCGAGCTCGAGAAGCTGATCGAGATGGTGCCGGCCGAGGGCGCCGAGATCTCGGTGCGCTTCAAGCTGCCGGTCGCGGGCGCGGCCTACAACTTCGGCGCCAAGTTCGGCGCGACCGCCGAACTGGCGGCCGAGCTGCTGAAACGGGCGGCCGCGGCGGGGTTCCTCCCCTCGCTCACCTTCCATCCGGGCACGCAATGCACCGACCCGATGGCCTGGGACGCCTATATCCGCACCGCGGCCGGGATCTGCGCCGCGGCCGGGGTGAAGGCGGCGCGGCTCAATGTCGGCGGCGGTTTTCCGAGCCATCGTCAGGACGGGCCGGCGCCGGAACTCGAGGCGATCTTCGCGCTCATCGACCGCGTGGCGACCGAGGCCTTCGGCGCCGATCGTCCGGTGCTGGTGTGCGAGCCGGGCCGCGGGCTGGTGGGCGATGCCTTCACCCATATCACCCGGGTGAAGGCGCTGCGCGACGGCACGCATGTGTTCCTGAACGACGGGATCTATGGCGGGCTGGCCGAGCTGCCGCTGATCGGCAACATCGACCGCATCGAGGTGATCGCCCCCGGGGGCGCGCGCCGCAGTGCCGCGCCGGTCGGCCGCACCGTCTTCGGCCCGACCTGCGACTCGGTCGACCGGTTGCCGGGGGAACTGCCGCTGCCGGGCGATCTGGACGAGGGCGATTTCATCCTCTTCCACGGCATGGGCGCCTATTCCTCGGCCACCAACACCCGGTTCAACGGCTTCGGGGCGATGGAAATCGTCACCGCGCTGTCGCTGAAGGGCTGAGACCGCGGCCTGACCCCGCGTCGCGCCCCGCAGCGCACGAGATCGTCAATGACCATTTACCGACCTTGCCCTATCCTCGGGGCAAGGTCTTTTCATGCGAGGGGGAGATGGGCGCGGATTTCACCGCCCGCATCCCGGGAGGCTCCGGGTGATGCGCGGCCTGATCGAGCGGCTGGTCGCCTTTGCGCGCCACCACCTGCACCGGCGACAGCCCGAGGCGCCGCCGCCCGCACCGCGCACGCGCGGGCCGGTCGATCACGTGCTGCTGCTCGACGGCACGCTCGGCGCGCTCGACCCGGCGCGGATCACCTCGATCGGGCTGATCTGGCGGTTCCTGCGCCGGCGCGTGCCGCGCGCCTCGATCTATTACGGCAAGGGATTGCAGTTCCGCGAATGGCGCGACCTGACCGATGTCTGGTTCGGCTGGGGGGTGAATGCGCAGATCCGCCGCGCCTATGGCTGGCTGGCGATGCGCTATCGGCCGGGCGACCGGATCTTCGTCATCGGCTATTCCCGCGGCGCCTTTGCCGCGCGCTCGCTGGCGGGGATGATCGAGCGGGTCGGCCTCTTGCGCCCCGAGGAGGCGACCGAGCGCAACGTCACGCTCGCCTGGCGCCATTACGAGGGGGTGCTGTCGCCCGAGGCCTTCCGTCACGCCCATTGCCATGCCGAGACGGCGATCGAGATGGTTGGCGCCTTCGACACGGTGCGCGCGCTGGGCGTGCAGTTTCCGCTGCTGTGGATGCTGAGCGAGCCGCGCTATCGCTTTCACGACCACCGGCTCGGCCCCTCGGTGTGCCACGGCTTTCACGCGCTTGCGCTGCACGAGACCCGCTCGGTGCTGGAGCCGCTGCTGTGGGCGAGCGAGAACACCGGCGCGGCACGGATCGAGCAGGTCTGGTTTCGCGGCTGCCATGGCGACATCGGCGGGCAGCTGGGCGTTTTCGAGGCGTCGCGGCCGCTGGCCAACATCCCGCTCGTGTGGATGCTCCACCGCGCCGCCGAGCTGGGTCTTGCCCTGCCCGAGGGCTGGGAGGACGAGTTTCCGACCGACCCGCTTGCCCCCTCGGTCGGCAGCTGGAGCAGCTGGGGCAAGCTGTTCTGGCTGCGCGCACCGCGGGTGATCGGTCGCGACCCGTCCGAGAGCGTGCATGACACCGCCTTCATCGCCGGGCGGGAATGGTGGCTGACGATCCGGCCGTGGCTGGCCGAGAAGGGCGCCCGCATCCGCCGGCTCGGGCAGAGGCGCTCAGTGCGCCTCGCCCATGACGAAGCAGGTGGCGGTGCCGACGGCATAGAGCCGGTCGTCGTGCACGCCGCGGATCTCGCCCCGCGCGACCCCGGTTGAGCGGCCCAGATGCTCGAGCCGGCCGATGCCCACTACCTCGGTGCCGATCGGGATCGCACGCAGCATGTTGACCTTGTATTCAAGGGTGGTCTGGAACTGGCCGCGCGGCAGGCCGGTGATGACGGCGCAGGTCAGGCAGGTGTCGAGGATCACCCCGTACCAGCCGCCATGGGTGCCGCCGAAGGCGTTCGAATGGCGGAATTCGGGCGTGCCGCGAACCTCGACAAGGCCCTCCTCGACGGCGCTGATGCGGTAGTTCATCGACTGCGCCAGCGTCGTCGTCGGCACCTCGCCCGCGACCATCTTGCGCATGAATTCGAGCCCGGTCATCGTGCGCAGCGCCTCGAGGGGCAGGAAATCGCCGGGGCCTTCGGCATACATCGGTTCGGTCATGGTCGTCTCTCTCCCTTGTCGGGGGGCAGCCTGCCGTCTCGCATGCGCAGCGAAAAGGGGGCGGGAGGCCCCCTCTGGTCAAAGTTCCGTAACGTCACATTGCCTCAGGCCGCCGCGGCCGCCGGCACCACGCCAAGTGCCGCGCAGACCGCCTGCGTCATCTGCGGCCGGTTCAGCGTGTAGAACTGCAGGTCGCCCACGCCGCCCGCGATCAGCGCCTCGCACAGCGCGATGCACAGATCGGTGGCGTGCTCGCGCTCGCGCCCGGCGGCGATCGCCGCCTCGAAGCCCTCGGCCACATGCGCCGGGATGGCCGCGCCACAGCGGCTGGCAAAGCCTTTCGCGCCCTTCCACGACTGGATCGGCAGGATGCCCGGGATGATCTTCGCGGTGATCCCTTCCTTCACGCAGGCGTCGCGGAAGCGGAAGAAGGTGTCCGCCTCGAAGAAGAACTGGGTGATCGCCGAGGTCGCGCCGGCCTCGGTCTTGCGCTTGAGCCAGCGCACGTCGGCCAGCGCGTCGGTGGCCTCGGGGTGCGGTTCGGGATAGGCGCCGCAGCGGATGGTGAAGCGGCCGTCGGCGGCCAGCGCCTCGATCAGCTCGACCGAGCTCGCGAAGCCCTCGGGATGCGGGGTGAAATGCGTGGCCCCCTTCGGCGGGTCGCCGCGCAGCGCCACGATCTCGGTCACGCCGGCCTCGGCATAGGCGTCGACGATCTCCAACGTCTCGGCCTTGGTCGCGTCGACGCAAGTCAGGTGCGCCGCGACGTTGAGGCCATAGTTCTTGTGGATCGTCGCCACCGCCTCATGCGTCAGCTTGCGGGTGGTGCCGCCGGCGCCATAGGTGACCGAGACGAAGCCCGGTTTCAGCGGGGCGAGCGCCTGCACCGTCTCCCACAGGCGGAACGACGCGTCGAGCGTCTGCGGCGGGAAGAATTCGAAACTGACGGTCGGCGTGGTCATGGCGGCATCCTTGTTTTCCGGCGCCCTTGTGCCCGATTTCGCGATGTGAGACAAATTCATAATACTCAAGAAGGTTATGAGTCTGTCAACAAGATGCACCTGGAACTGAGACATCTGCGCACAGTGCGGGCGATCCATGACGCGGGCGGGCTGGCGCGCGCGGCCGAGATCCTGCACATCACCCAATCGGCGCTGAGCCATCAGGTGAAGGGGCTCGAGGAACAGGCGGGGGTCGAGCTCTTCGTGCGCCGCTCGAAGCCGCTGCGGCTGTCGGCCGCCGGGATGAAGCTCCTGCGTCTGGCCGAGCGCGTGCTGCCCGAGGTCGACGCCGTCGCCGACGAGTTCGAGGCGCTGCGGGCCGGCCGCGCCGGGCGGCTGCACATCGCGATCGAGTGCCACGCCTGTTTCGACTGGCTCTTTCCGGTGCTCGAGGCGTTCCGCCGCGACTGGCCCGAGGTCGACATCGACATCCGCCCGGGGCTCGCCTTCAACGCGCTGCCGGCGCTCGCGCGCGAGGAGGTGGATCTGGTGATTTCCTCGGATCCCGAGAAGATCGCCGGCATCACCTTCAACCCGCTCTTCGACTATTCGCCGACCTTCATCGCCGCCTCGACCAGCCCGCTGGCCGCGAAACCCTATGTCACCGCCGAGGATTTCGCCGATCAGACATTGATCACCTATCCGATCGACCGGGCGCGTTCGGACGTGTTCTCGCTGCTTCTGGGCCCGGCGCGGGTCGAGCCGAAGGCGCATCGGCAGGTCGAGCTGACCGCGGTGATCCTGCTGCTGGTCGCGGCCGGGCGCGGCGTCGCGGTGCTGCCCGACTGGGTGTTGCGCGAGGTGAAGTATCAGCCCGACTACATCACCCGCCCGGTGACCAAGACAGGACTGCGCAAGCGCCTTTACGCCGCCACCCGCGACGAGGACGTGGGCGAGGGCTACATGGCCGATTTCCTGCGTCTGGCGCGGACCGAGCCGGTCAAGTTGCAGCGCGCGTGATGTAACCGTCACAATTCCGGACGTGACGGAATGCCGCGGCGGGGGCTAGATCGGCGGGCAACCCCGAGGGACCGCCCGATGACCGCCATGCCGCAGCCAGCCCGCGCCAACGCGGGCGCGACCGTCTTCCCGATCCTGATCGCGATCTCGCTGTGTCACATGATGAACGATGTGATGCAGTCGATGCTCTCGGCGATCTATCCGATGCTGAAGACGGATTTCGCCCTCGACTACTGGCAGATCGGGCTGATGACGCTGGCCTTCCAGGGCACGGCCTCGCTGCTTCAGCCGGTGATCGGCATCCTCACCGATGCCCGGCCGCAGCCCTGGTCTCTGCCGGTCGCCTCGGTCTCGACCTTCCTCGGCGTGATGGTGCTCGCCTTCGCGCCGAGCTGGCCGCTGCTGATCGTCGGCGCGATGCTGATCGGCTTCGGCTCGGCGATCTTCCACCCCGAGTCGAGCCGGGTGGCGCGGCTCGCCTCGGGCGGGCGTTTCGGGCTCGCGCAATCGGTGTTCCAGGTGGGGGGCAATTTCGGCACGGCCATCGGCCCGCTGCTTGCCGCCTTCATCGTGCTGCCCTTCGGGCGCGGCTCGGTCGCCGTCTTCGGCCTGCTCGCGGTGATCGCCGGCACCATCCTGACCCGGGTCAGCCGCTGGTATGGCGCGCATCTGAAGGCGCGGGCGCGCAAGGCGATGGACAAGACCCTGCCGCTGCCGCGCAACCGCGTGGTGCTGGCGCTGACGGTGCTGGCCTTCCTGACCTTCACCAAGAACATCTACATGGCCTCGATGAGTTCCTATTACACCTTCTACCTCATCGACACCTTCCAGGTGGACACCCGCACCGCGCAGCTGATGCTGTTCCTGTTCCTCGGCGCCGTTGCCGCGGGCACGGTGCTGGGCGGGCCGGTCGCCGACCGCTGGGGGCCGATGGCGGTGATCTGGGTCTCGATCCTCGGCGTGCTTCCCTTCACCCTCGCGCTGCCGCATGTGGGGCTCGTGGCCTCGGGCGTGCTGACAGTGCTGATCGGGCTGATCCTCGCCTCGGCCTTCTCGGCGATCGTGGTCTTTGCGCAAGAGCTGCTGCCCGGCCGCGTCGGCATGGTGGCCGGCATCTTCTTCGGTCTCAGCTTCGGCATGGGCGGCATCGCGGCGGCGGCGCTTGGGGTGCTGGCCGACCATCACGGCATCCGCTTCGTCTATCTGATCTGCTCGGGTCTGCCGGCGCTTGGCGTGCTCACCATCCTGCTGCCGCGACGGCGCGAGTTCCTGCGCGGCTGAATCCGCCCGGACCGGGCCGCAAACCCCTTGGATTCCGGCCTCCGCCCGTGTAAGGCAGCGGCCTGAACCGAAGGAGCGAACCGATGCAAGGCAGCGCCAACCTCAATCTGATGATCAAGGCCGCGCGCAAGGCCGGCCGCTCGCTGGTGAAGGATTTCCGCGAGGTCGAGAACCTGCAGGTCTCGGCCAAGGGGCCGGGCGACTTCGTCAGCCGCGCCGACCGCGAGGCGGAACGGATCATCAAGGAAGAGCTGCGCGGGGCGCGCCCCTCCTATGGCTGGCTCGGCGAGGAGACCGGCGAAGAGGCGGGCGAGGACCCGACCCGGCGCTGGATCGTCGATCCGCTCGACGGCACCACCAACTTCCTGCACGGCCTGCCGCACTGGGCGGTGTCGATCGCGCTCGAGCACAAGGGCGAGATCGTCTCGGCGGTGGTCTTCGACGCCGCGAAGGACGAGCTTTACTGGGCCGAGAAGGGCTCGGGCGCCTTCATGAACGAGATGCGCCTGCGCGTTTCGGGCCGCAACCGGATGATCGAGTCGATCTTCGCCACCGGCGTGCCCTTCGGCGGCCGCTCGACCCTGCCCGCGACGCTGCAGGATCTGGCCCGGCTGATGCCGGTCTGTGCCGGCGTGCGCCGCTTCGGTGCCGCTTCGCTCGACCTCGCCTATGTGGCGGCGGGCAAGTACGAGGGCTATTGGGAGCGCGGCATCAAGGCCTGGGACATGGCCGCGGGCCTGCTGCTGGTGAAGGAAGCCGGCGGTTTCGTCGGCCCGGTGCGCGAGGGCCGCGACATCTTCGAGACTGGCAGCGTGATCGCCGCGAACGGCGAGCTGTTCGAGCCGCTGTGCAAGGTGCTGCGCGCCGAGTAAGGCCGCAGCCGGGCAGCCGTTCACGGCTTGTTCACTCCCTGATGGCATCCTGCCCCCCGATCCACAGATCCGGGGGGCTTCTTGATGGACGACACCTTTCACTGGACTCAGGCCGGGCAGATCCTTGCCCGCCACCCGCGCAAGCCGGCGCGGGCCGCAATCGGCACGGCGCTTGACGCGATCGGGCAGGCCGCGAATGACATCGTCTTTGCCGAGATGGCCGCGATCATCGCCGCGCGACGGGTCGAGGTGCTGGTCGACATGATCGCCGCCTGCCAAGCCGAACGCGCGCTGGGCGAGGTGGTGGCCGAGCTGGACGAGGCGATCGACACGCTCGAGGCGGAACTCGAGCGCGCCCGCACCACGCTGCCGCTGGAACAGGCCTTTCATGCCGATGCGCGCGACGAGGCGCTGGCGCGGATCGTCGCGGCGCAGGCGGGGCTGCGTTCGGCGCTTGTGTCTTCCGCGCTGCCGCAGCCCGTTCCGGGGCTGAGCCGGGCCGAGGCGGTGGCCCTGGCGCGTGCGATGCTGTCCCATCCACCGGACGCGATCGCCGCCGCGGCCCGCGCCGAGGCCGAGGCGCGGCTCGCGGGCCATGCCCTCGCGCCGGCCGACGGGGATGACTACGGCTTCACCCAGCCCGAAGGGCAGAGCGCCTGGCTGGCCGGGCACTGCACCGGGCAGGCCGGGGGCGCGCTTGGCGGCTGAGCCTCAGTCCCGCTTCGGGATCAGCGAGCCGCGCTGCACCGCCGGGCGGGCCAGGAAACGCTCGAGATAGGCCGGCACATGGGCCAGATCGGCCCAGCCGGCCAGATCGGCGGCCTTGTAGAAGTCGCGCAGCGTGCGCAGCCAGGGGGCGATGGCGATATCGGCGATGGAATAGTCGCCCGCCACCCAGTCCCGGCCCGCAAGCCGCCCGTCGAGCACCTTCAGCAGCCGTGCCGCCTCGGCGCGGAAGCGTTCCTTCGGGCGCGGATCCTCGATCTCCTTGCCGGCGAAGGTGTGGAAATAGCCGAGCTGGCCGAGCATCGGGCCAAGCCCGCCCATCTGCCACATCAGCCATTGCAGCACCTCGTAGCGGCGCGCCTGCGGCAGCAGCATCCCGCTCTTCTCGGCCAGATAGATCAGGATCGCGCCGCTTTCGAACAGGCCGAGCGGCTTGCCGTCGGGCCCGTTCGGGTCGAGGATCGCCGGGATCTTGTTGTTCGGTGCCAGCGACAGGAATTCGGGCGTCATCTGGTCGTTGGTGTCGAAGCGCACCAGATGCGGCTCGTAGGCGAGGCCCGTCTCCTCGAGCATGACCGACACCTTCACCCCGTTCGGCGTGGGCAGCGAGTAGAGCTGGATCACCTCGGGGTTTTCGGCGGGCCAGCGGCGGGTGATCGGGAATTGCGCAAGATCGGTCATCGGTACCTCCTGTTTGACGCAAGCCGAGCACATTTTCCCCCCAAGGAAAAGATGCAGCCGCAGCACGGGCATGCTACCCTGCGCCGTCCGCGCCGGCTGGGAAGGCGCTGAGAGGGGCATAACATGTTGCAAGAGTTCAAGAATTTCATCGCTCGCGGGAATGTCGTCGACATGGCCGTGGGTATCATCATCGGTGCGGCCTTCACCGCGATCGTCAATTCCCTGGTGTCGGACCTGATCAACCCGATCATCGGCGTCATCACCGGCGGGCTCGATTTCTCGAACCTGTTCGTCAACCTCGGTGCGGGCGACTATGCCTCGCTCGCCGCGGCGAAAGAGGCGGGCGCGCCGGTCTTCGCCTATGGCTCGTTCATCACCGCGGTCATCAACTTCCTGATCATCGCCTTCGTCGTCTTCCTGCTGGTGAAGCTGGTGAACAAGGTCAAGGACGCCGCCGTGAAGAAGGAAGCCGCCGCCGCGGCCCCGGCCGGCCCGAGCGAGATTGACGTGCTGCTGGAAATCCGCGACGCGCTGAAGAAGTGATCCGGTACCGGCCGGACGAGGAAGGGCCCGGTCCGCGTGACCGGGCCCTTTGCGTTACAGGCCAAGCGCCTCGGCGCCCGAGATCACCGGCAGGCCGAGCGCCACGCCCACCGGCGCGCAGGTCAGCCGTCCGGCATGCACGTTCAGCCCGTCGAGCAGGTGTGCGTCTTCCGAACAGGCCCGCCGCCAGCCCTTGTCGGCCAGTGCCAGCACGAAGGGCAGGGTGGCATTGCCAAGCGCCTGCGTCGCGGTGCGGGCAACGGCGCCCGGCATGTTCGCCACGCAATAGTGCATCACCCCATCGACCTCGTAGATCGGGTCTTCATGCGTCGTCGGGCGCGAGGTCTCGAAACAGCCGCCCTGATCGATCGCGACATCGACGAGCACCGCGCCCGGCTTCATCGTCTTCAGCATCTCCCGCGTCACCAGCTTCGGCGCCGCCGCCCCGGGGATCAGCACCGCGCCGATCACCATGTCGGCGGTCGCAACCAGCTCGGCCGTCGCGGCGCGCTCGGAATATTGCGTCGTCAGGCGGCCCATGAAGACGTCGTCGAGATAGCTCAGCCGCGGGATCGAACGGTCGAGCACGGTGACATGGGCGCCCATGCCGGTGGCGACGCGCGCCGCCGCCGTGCCGACGACGCCGCCGCCGATGATGACGACATTCGCCGGTGCGACGCCCGGCACGCCCCCGAGCAGCACGCCGCGCCCGCCATTCGCCTTCTGCAGCGTCCAGGCGCCGACCTGCGGCGCGAGCCGCCCTGCCACCTCGGACATCGGCGCCAGCAGCGGCAACCCGCCATTGCGGTCGGTCACCGTCTCGTAGGCGATGCAGGTTGCGCCCGCGGCCAGCAGGTCATGCGTCTGTGCCGGGTCCGGCGCGAGATGCAGATAGGTGAAGAGCACCTGCCCCGGGCGCAGCATCGCGCGCTCGCCCGCCTGCGGCTCCTTCACCTTCACGATCATCTCGGCCTGGGCAAAGACCTCGGCTGCCGAGGGCAGGATCCGCGCCCCCGCCGCGACGTAATCCGCATCCGTATAACCGGACCCCGCGCCGGCGCCCGCCTCGATCAGCAGCTCGTGGCCGTGCCCCACCGCCTCGCGCGCTGCGCCGGGGGTGAGGCCCACGCGGAATTCCTGCGGCTTGATCTCCTTCACGCATCCGATCTTCATTCGGTCCTCCTCCGATCCGAAATGCTCCTCCGCTGCCAGCCTGCGCCTGCGCGCGGAAAATTGCATCGAAAAGCGGTTGCGTTTCCGGGCTCCGGGCGCTCATATCTTCGGCCATAGCCCTGTGCGGCCGAAGAAGATTGCGTGACCATGACCCTTGACGCGACGGATCGTCGAATCCTCACCGTCCTGCAAAAGCAGGGGCGGATCTCCAATGCGGAACTCTCCGAGCGGGTGAACCTCTCGGCCTCGGCCTGTCACCGGCGGGTGCAGCGGCTGGAGGAGGAGGGCTATATCCGCGACTATGTTGCGCTGCTCGATGCCCGCAAGCTCGGCCGGCCGACCACCGTCTTCGTCGAGATCACACTGTCCGGGCAGGCCGACGAGGTGCTCGAGGCCTTCGAGCGCGAGGTGAAGAAGATCCCCGACGTGCTCGAATGTCACCTGATGGCGGGCTCGGCCGATTACCTGCTGAAGGTGGTGGCCGAGGATACCGAGGATTTCGCCCGCATCCACCGCGCCAAGCTGGCGCGGCTGCCGGGCGTGCAGGGGATGCAGTCGAGTTTCGCGCTGCGCACGGTGTTCAAGACCACCGCGCTGCCGGTCTAGTCGCGCCAGAACCGCGGCAGGAACAGCACGAAGATCGCCAGCATGCCCAGCCGGCCGAGCAGCATGGCGAGGATCATGATCCAGGTCGCGGTGTCGTTGAAATCGACCATCGTGCCGGTGCGCGCCACCATCGGGCCGAGGCCGAAGCCGATGTTGCCAAGGCAGCCCCAGATCGCGAACAGCGACGAGGTCAGGTCGACCCCCGCCATCGACATCAGCACCGAGAGCGTGCCGAGCGTCAGGATATACCCCGAGACATGCAGCATCAGCGGGCCGAGGGTTTCCTCGTCGAGCGACTTGCCGTCATAGCGCGGCTGCACCACGCGGTGCGGCGAATGCAGCTGCCGGATCGCGGCGCGGATCACCGACAGCACCACCTGCACCCGGAACACCGACAGCGCACCCGAGCTCGACCCGGTGCAGCCGCCGATCAGGCCGAGCAGGAAAGCCACCACCATCGCGAAGGTGCCCCAGGGCTCGACCCCGCTGACGCCGAAGCCGGTGCCGGTCAGGATCGAGGCGAAGTTGAAGGTGGTCTCGCGCACGACCTGCTCGACGGGCAGGCTCTCGCGCCACAGCCGGTAGCCGATCATGATCGCGCTGAAGAGGACGAACCAGCGCAGGAAGGCGCGCACCTGGCTGTCGTGCCACAGCGGGCGCGACTGGCCCTGCACCAGCTGGAAGAAGCGGATGTAGGGCATCGCGCCGAGCAGCATGAAGACCGTGCCGGCATATTGCGCGGGCACCGACCAGACCGCGAAATTCGCGTCATAGGTGCCGAAGCCACCGGTCGCGATCGCCGCCATGGCGTGGATCGAGGCGTCGAAGAGCGGCATCCCGCACAGCACGAAGACCACGGTGCAGATCACCGTCAGCCCGGCATAGACCTCGAGCAGCGAGATCGCGATGTCGCGCGCGCGCGGCAGCACCTTGCCGAAGGTGTCGAAGCCCTCGGTCTGGAAATAGCGCATGCCGCCGATACGCATGACCGGCAGGAAGATCATCGCGACGAAGGCGATGCCGAGCCCGCCCATCCAGTTCAGCATGCCGCGCCACAGCAAGACCGAGCGTGGCAGCTCCTCGAGCCCGGTCAGCACCGTATAGCCGGTGGTGGTGATGCCCGAGACCGCCTCGAAATAGGCGTCGGTCAGGCTGATCGAGGGCTCGCCATGGATGAAGGGCAGGGCGCCGAAGGCCGGCACCACCAGCCAGATTGCCGCGGTCAGCAGATAGGCCTGGCGCAGGGTCAGCGGCTGCGGCTTGTCCGGGCTGGCCGCAAGCGCCAGCAGCGTACCGAAGAGAATCGTCTCGAGCGCCGCCTCGAACACCGCGAAGCCGTTCGGGTCGGCGGCCAGAATATCGACCGCCACTGGCGCAAGCATGGCGACCCCGAGCGCAAGCAGGATCAGGCCGAGATGATGAAAGACGGGTCCGAAATCGGTCATCGTGGTGCCAGCGATGCAGGCGGGCGGTGCGGCAGGCAATTCACGAAATCGTGAGATTGCCCCGGCGGCGTCCCGTGTCCTTGGGGTCAACCTGTTCAAAAGAACCAAAAACCCCCGATGGCAGGGCCACGGGGGTCATCAGTGCGGGCAAGCCCGCCAGCGGTTCCAGTCGCTCAGAGCGCGCCTTCACGCTGCGCCTTTTTCCGCGCCAGTTTCCGGGCACGGCGAACGGCTTCAGCTTTCTCGCGCGCTTTCTTGACGGAGGGTTTCTCGAAATGCTGCTTGAGCTTCATTTCACGAAACACACCCTCGCGCTGAAGTTTCTTCTTCAGAGCACGAAGCGCCTGTTCGACGTTGTTGTCGCGAACGCTGACCTGCATGTGGTGTCACCACCTTCCTAAGTTAGAGTTGCATCAGATTGCAGGAGCGGGCCATATAACAGGGGACCGGAGTTTTGTCCACTCCCCGAAACGGGGCGTGGCGAAGGAATATGCCATGAAAAACGACCATCTCGACGTTGCGCGGATGCGGGCCGACCTGCTTGCCGCGATCGAGCCGCACGTGCCCTTCGACGGCTGGTCCGAGCCCGCCTTCCGGCAGGCGGTGGCGGATGTCGGGGGCGACCCGGCGCTGGCCCGTCTGGTCTGCCCGCGCGGCGCGGTGGATCTCGCCGTGGAGTATCACCGCGCGGCCGACCGGGCGATGGTCGCGGCGCTGGCCGCGGCCGATCTCACGGGGATGAAATTCCGCGACAAGGTCGCCCATGCGGTGACCCTGCGCCTTGGTCTTGTCGATCCGGAACTCGTGCGCCGCGCCGCCTCGTTGTTCGCGCTGCCGCAGCACGGTGCGACCGGCGCCCGGCTGGTGTGGGAGACGGCCGATGCGATCTGGCGCGCCCTTGGCGACGAGAGCGCGGATTACAACTGGTACACCAAGCGGATGACGCTGTCGGGGGTGTTCTCCTCGACCGTGCTGTTCTGGCTTGGCGACGAGAGCGAGGGGCTGGCCGAGACCCGCGCCTTCCTCGACCGCCGCATCGGTGATGTGATGCAGTTCGAGAAGGTGAAGGGCGCGGTCATCCGCCTGCCGGGGCTCAAGGGCCTGCTCGGCGCGATCCGCGCGCCGCAGCCCACCCCGCTGCCCGGCCATGAGGAGCGCGCGCAATGACCCTTCCGCTGCAGATGCAGGCAATCGAGATTTCCGCCCCCGGCGGCCCCGAGGTGCTGAAACCGGTCTCGCGCCCGGTGCCGCTGCCCGGTCCGGGCGAGATCCTGATCGAGGTCGCCTTCGCCGGGGTGAACCGCCCCGATGCGCTGCAACGCGCCGGCGCCTACCGCGCTCCGCCCGGCGCCTCGGACCTGCCCGGGCTCGAATGCGCGGGACGGATCGCGGCGCTTGGCCCCGATGTCTCCGGCTGGCAGGTGGGTGATGCGGTCTGCGCGCTGCTGCCCGGCGGCGGCTATGCCGAATATGCGGTCTGCCCCGCGGCCCATGCGTTGCCGGTGCCCGAGGGTGTCAGCCTGCGCGACGCCGCCTGTCTGCCCGAAACCTGCTTCACCGTCTGGTCAAACGTGGTGATGCGCGGCGGGCTGAAAGCGGGCGAGCGTTTCCTCGTCCACGGTGGGTCCTCGGGCATCGGCACGACGGCGATCCAGATCGCGCGCAACCTTGGCGCCCGGGTCTTCGCCACCGCCGGCTCGGCCGGGAAATGCGCCGCCTGCGAGGCGCTCGGCGCCACCGCGATCAACTACCGCGAGGCCGATTTCGTCGAGGTCCTGCGGGCCGAGGGCGGTGCGAACCTGATCCTCGACATGGTCGGTGGCAGCTATATCCCGCGCGACGTCAAGGCGCTCGCCGATGATGGCCGGCTCGTCTTCATCGCCTTCCTCGAAAGCCCGAAGGCCGAACTCAACTTCGCCCAGGTGATGCTGCGCCGGCTGACGATCACCGGCTCGACCCTGCGCCCGCAATCGGATGCCGCCAAGGCCGCGATCGCGGCCGAGCTGCGCGCGCAGGTCTGGCCGATGGTCGCCGCCGGCCGGCTGCGCCCGATCCACGACAGCACCTTCCCGCTGACCGAGGCCGCTGCTGCCCATGCCCGCATGGAAAGCTCGGCCCATATCGGCAAGATCGTGCTGCAGGTCCGTTGAACCCACCCCACGGAGGCACCATGACCAAGGGATATTTCGAGACGCTGCCGGGCCTGCCCGCCGACGTTCTGGCGATCGAGGCGAAGGGCACGATCGACGCCGAGGCCTATAGCCGCGACCTGATCCCGGCGATCGAGGCGAAGATCGCGGCCGAGGGGCGGCTGAAGCTCCTCTATGTCATCGGGGCGGAGTTCGAGAGCTACACCGCCGGCGCCGCCTGGGAAGACGCGAAGGTCGGGATGATGCACCTGGGCGATTTCGCCCGCATCGCGCTGGTCAGCGATGTCGAGTGGATCCGTCTTGGCGTGAAAGCCTTCGCGCCGATGATCCCGGGTGCGGTCAAGGTCTTCGCCCTTGCCGATCTCGCGGCGGCGAAAGCCTGGATCACGGATGATGGCCATGGCGGGACGGGCAGCCCCGGCATCGCCGCCGATTACACCATCCCGCCGCTCGAGGACCGGATCCCGGAAGAGCCCTGATCCCTTTCTCCTTGCGGAAAATACCTCCGGGGGTGCGGGGGCAGGCAGCCCCCGCGGGCGCCGTTGTCTCCCACGCCCGAAGGCTCAGCGCACCCGCTCCATCAGCGCGTCGCGCAGCGTGCAGTCGCGGATCACATCGGCGCCACAGCGGCGCGGGCGCAGATCCTTCGTCAGGCAGATCCGCGCCTCCTGGATCCGGCCGGCCTTGCAGGTCACGGTGATCTCGTCGCGGGCAAGCCCCGGATTCGCCTCGAGAAACGCCTCCTCGACCACCGCGGCGGGCAGTTTCACGTCCCGGTCGAGGCGGCGGAACACCTCGGGGATGGCGATCGCGCCATAGGCGCGGCGGGCGAGCGCGAAATAGTCGCTGGCGGTCAGCCCCGAACAGCGCCCGTGCTTCTTCCACTGATACCAGGCGGCCCCGTCCGAGCCCATCACGTCCGCCATCGCGGCCGAGGCGCTGCGCGCGGGATCGCGCGCCGTGGTGCGGCAATCGCTCGGATAGCCGCGCTCGTCCTGCGGCCAGAGCCCGTGCAGCACGAAGCTCGCATCCGTCGCCGGGTCGCATTGCACGGCGCCGCGGCCCGCGCCGTCGGTCGCGCACCAGGCGGGCGCCCAGCTCAGCGACAGCACGTAATAGTCGAACTCGCCCGCCCGCTCGCCTTCGGCCAGTGCCGCGCTTGCCCAGAACAGGCAGCCGAGAACCGCCGAAACCCGCATTTTCGCTTCCCCTGTTGCCGTTTCCGCCCTATATAGCAGACCAATTCCCCACCAGAAATGGACCGCGGCCGGGGACCCCCGCGCCGCAGCCGGTTTCTCGGCCCGGGAGAGATATGTGCAAAGGACCGATCAGATGACGACGAACAAGCCCCTGATGGCCAAGGCAACCGCCGTGTGGCTGGTGGACAACACGACGCTGAGCTTCAAGCAGATCGCCGATTTCTGCGGCATGCACGAGCTCGAGGTGCAGGGCATCGCCGACGGGGACGTGGCGGTGGGCGTGAAGGGCTTCGACCCGATCGCGCACAACCAGCTCGACCAGAAGGAAATCGACAAGGGCGAGGCTGACCCGCTCTACAAGCTCCGGCTCAAGTTCAACGCCGCCGCCGTCGGCGAGGACAAGCGCCGCGGCCCGCGCTACACGCCGCTCTCGAAGCGTCAGGACCGTCCGAACGCGATCCTGTGGCTGGTCAAGTTCCACCCCGAGCTGGCCGATGCGCAGATCGCCCGTCTCGTCGGCACGACGAAGCCCACCATCGCCTCGATCCGCGACCGGACGCATTGGAACATCCAGAGCATGACCGCGATCGATCCGGTGGCGCTTGGCCTGTGCCGGCAGTCGGAGCTTGACGGCGAAGTGCAGAAGGCCGCGAAGAAGCGTGCTGCCGAGGGCGTGATGTCGGATGACGAGCGTCGCAAGCTGGTCTCGACCGAGCAGTCGCTGGGCATGACCGAAGAGCCGCGCCTGCCCTCCTCGATCGCGGGGCTCGAGAACTTCTCCCTCGGCACCCCCGAGGAAGAGCGCGAGAATCCGAAGGACTTCTCGGATGCGGACAGCTTCTTCAACCTGCCGCATGGCGAGGACGACGAGGACGAGGACGACGAGCACGATCCGCGTCGCTGATCGTCCGTTCCGGAAATCGCAAAGGGCCGTCCCGTGGGGCGGCCCTTTTTGCGGCGCGAACTGCGGAAGAGCTCAGGCGGGATCGGCCAGCGTGGCGAGGAGCGCGTCGAGATCGGCGCGCGCCCGTTCCGCCTCGGCGGCATCGCGCGGGGCGGCGATCAGTTCGGCCAGACGATAGGCCTCCTGCACATGGCGGAGGTTGCGCCGCGCACGGGGCGCGGCGGGCATCGGGAAGGCGAGGACCGTTGTGTTCTTGCTCAAGGTGCGATTCGTGCCTGACTGACTTCGGGCATAGCCGCCGCGATGCCGTTTTCGCAAGACACATGCGAAAAAACAGGCAACTGCCTTGATCTGCGTCAAATCGCCGCGCAGATTTCGACGTGGGCGAAGCGCCAGGCTCCGCCCACGGTCGCCTCGCCTCAGATCGAGAGGCAGATGTATTTCAGCTCGAGGTAATCCTCGACGCCGTGATGCGAGCCCTCGCGGCCCAGGCCCGACTGCTTGACGCCGCCGAAGGGGGCGACCTCGGTCGAGATGATGCCGGTGTTCACCCCGACGATGCCGTATTCGAGGCCTTCCTGCACGCGGGTGATGCGGCCGATGTCGCGGGCGTAGAAGTAGGAGGCAAGGCCGAAGATCGTGGCGTTGGCCTTCTCGATCACCTCTTCCTCGGTCTCGAACCTGAACAGCGGTGCGACCGGGCCGAAGGTTTCCTCGGTGGCGACCTTCATCTCCTGCGTCACGCCGGTGACGACGGTCGGTTCGAAGAAGGTGCCGCCAAGCGCGTGGCGCTTGCCGCCGGTGACGACGGTGCCGCCGCCCTTGACCACGTCGGCGATGTGATCCTCGACCTTGGCCACGGCCTTGTCCGAGATCAGCGGGCCGGTGGTGATGCCGGCCTCGAGCCCGTCGCCCACGTTCAGTTTGGCAACCGCGGCGGCCAGCTTCTCGGCGAAGGCGTCATAGACGCCGGCCTGCACATAGATGCGGTTCGCGCAGACGCAGGTCTGGCCGTTGTTGCGGAACTTCGACATCATCGCGCCCTCGACCGCGGCGTCGAGATCGGCGTCGTCGAAGACGATGAAGGGCGCGTTGCCGCCAAGCTCCATCGAGCATTTCATCACCTGATCGGCGGCCTGACGCATCAGGATCCGGCCGACCTCGGTCGAGCCGGTGAAGGTCAGCTTGCGCACGGTGTGGTTCTCGCAGAACTCCTTGCCGATGTCCGAGGCCTTCGACGAGGTGATGACCGAGAAGATCCCCTTCGGCAGGCCGGCACGTTCGCCCAGAA
Organism: Paenirhodobacter sp. YD-8; assembly: GCF_056590935.1. Taxonomy (NCBI): domain Bacteria; kingdom Pseudomonadati; phylum Pseudomonadota; class Alphaproteobacteria; order Rhodobacterales; genus Paenirhodobacter; species Paenirhodobacter sp. YD-8. Next base: position 636,079 of record NZ_CM152649.1, read on the forward strand.
CCGCCAGCGCCAGCGCCGAAAGCGGGGTCTCGGCGGCCGGACGGGCGACGAAGCCACAGCCCACCGCAAGGGCCGGGCCGCATTTGCGGGTGATCATCGCGTTCGGGAAGTTCCACGGCGTGATCGAGCCGACAACGCCGATCGGCTGCTTGATCACCTGGATGCGCTTGTCGCGCATGTGGCCCGGGATCGTCTCGCCGTAGATGCGCTTGGCCTCCTCGCCGAACCATTCGATGAACGAGGCGCCATAGGCGATCTCGCCCTTCGCCTCGGCAAGCGGCTTGCCCATCTCGGCGGTGAGGATCGCGCCCAGGTCGTCCTGGTTCGCCATCATCAGCTCGAACCACTTGCGCAGCACCTGCGCGCGTTCCTTGGCGGTGCGCGCGGCCCATTCCTTCATCGCGACGCGGGCGGCCTCGATCGCGCGGGCGGTCTCGGCGCGGCCGAGGTCGGGCACGGTGCAGATCACGTCGCCGCGGGCGGGGTTGAGCACCTCGAAGGTGGTGCCGTCATCGGCGTCGACCCATTCGCCGGCCACATAGGCCTTGGTGGCGAGCAGGGTGGGGTCCTTGAGAAGGGATTTGAGATCGGTGGCGGTGTCGAGCATGGGTATCTCCCTGTTTTGGGCGTGGCGGCAAGGAAGCATGCGGGGCCGGCCCTTGTCCATCCGTCGCAGTGGCAACCCGCGCCGGCGCAGGTGACCGATCTGCGCGGTCTGCCTGCCAATATGGTGCATGGGGCCGCGGCGGAAAGGGCTCAGCCGAAGCGCGCGGTCCAGCTCGGCTGCAGGTCGCCCGGCATCGCCGTGGCGGTGTAGACCGCGCGGGCGATGGCGCGGGCAAGGCAGCTTGCCGCGGCATGGCCGAGCAGGAAGGTGTCGGCGACCGGATCGGCGAGCGGTTTCGCACCGGTCGCTGCGGCAAAGACCAGATCGCCGTCGATCGGCGTGTGCGAGGGCACGAGCGCACGCGCCATGCCGTCATGCGCTGCCGTCGCCATCCGTTGCGCCTGTGCCTGGCTCAGCGCCGCATCGGTGGCGACGATGGCGATGGTGGTGGCCTCGCCCATCCGCTTCTTCGGCGCGGGTTCGGCCGCGGCGGGGTAGAGCAGCGCCGGCCCCCGGCCGCCGAATTCGCGCTCGAGCTCCCAGGGCGCTGCCCAGAAATGCGGGCTGTCCTCGACCGTGGCCGAGCCGAGCGCATTGACCGCGACCAGCGCGCCGACGGTCATCCCGTTTTCCAGCACCGCTGAGGCCGAGCCGAGCCCGCCCTTGAGCGTGCCGGTGAGCGCGCCGAAGCCCGCGCCCTCGCTGCCGATGGCGAACTCGGGCCCCGCTGCCTCGAGCGCCGCGCGGCCAAGCGCGGCATAGGGGTTGGTGCCCCAGCCCTTGTCGCCGCCGTTGAGCAGATCGAACAGGATCGCCGCCGGCACGATCGGCACGCGCATCTCGCCGACGGCAAAGCCGCGGCCGCGCGCGCGCAGCCCCTCGGCCACGCCCGAGGCCGAATCGAGCCCGAAGGCCGAGCCGCCCGAGAGCACGATCGCATCGACCTCCTGCACCAGCCGGTCGGGGGCAAGCAGATCGGTCTCGCGGGTGCCGGGGGCGCCGCCCATCACCTGCACGGCGGCGGTGAAGGGGCGGTCCGCCAGCAGCACGGTGCAGCCCGAGCGCAGCCGCCCGCTGTGCGCGTTGCCGACGCGCAGCCCCTCGATGTCGGTGATCAGATTCTTCGGTCCCGGCTGCATGACGCTCTCCTCGCTGCGCTGCAGCATTATGCGCTGGTCGCGGGGGCGGGATCAAGCGTGCTCCACGTTTCGGGCAGCCGCGGCGTCGCGGCAAGCAGCCGGCGGGTGTAGGGATGGCGCGGCGCGGTGAAAAGATCCGCAGTCGGGCCTTCCTCGACGATCCGGCCCGCCTGCATCACCAGGCAGCGCGTGGTGACGGCACGCACCACCGACAGGTCGTGCGAGATGAAGAGGTAGGAGAGCCCGTGGTCCGCCTGCAGCCGGGCGAGAAGTGCCAGCACCTGCGCCCGCACCCGCACATCGAGCGCCGAGACCGCCTCGTCGAGCACGATCAGCCGCGGCCGGATGATCAGCGCGCGGGCGATGGCAAGGCGCTGGCGCTGACCGCCCGAGAACTCGTGGATGTAGCGGTCGCGGTCTTCGGGCGAAAGGCCGACATCGCTCAGCGCGGCATCGATCCGGGTCTCGGCATCCGGTGGGCGACCGGTCAGGTGGAAGGGTTCGGCGATCAGCCGCGCCACCGTCTGCCGCGGATCGAAGGAACCGTAGGGGTCCTGGAACACCACCTGCACCGCGGCGCGCTGCGCGGGCAGCATGCGCGGCGAGACCGGCGCGCCGGCGAGCGTGATGCGCCCGCCCGAAAGCGGGTCGAGGCCGAGGATGGCGCGGGTCAGGGTCGACTTGCCGCACCCCGATTCGCCCACCAGCCCCAGCGATTCCCCGGCGCGCAAGCTGAAGGAGACGCCATCGACGGCGTGCAGCTCGGGCGCCGCGGCGAACAGCGAGGGCCGGGGCAGGCGGTAGCTGCGGCGCGCGTTCTCGACCCGCAGCAGGGCGTCCGCGTCGGGTTTCGAGGCTTTTTGCCAGGAAAAAGCCCCCGCTGCTTTTCCCTGGTCCAAATACGCATCGGACAGCGGGGCAAGGCGCGCGGCGGCCAGAAGGGCGCGGGTATAGGGCCGGGCGGGGGCGCGGAAGAGCGCCTCGGTCGGCCCCTCCTCGACGATCCGGCCGTCCTGCATCACCGCGACGCGCGCGGCCATCTGCGCGGTCACCGCAAGGTCGTGGGTGATGAGCAGAAGCGCCATGCCCTCCTCGCGCACGAGGTCGCGCAGCAGCGCCAGCACCTCGGCCTGGGTGGTGACATCAAGCGCGGTGGTGGGCTCGTCGGCGATCAGCAGTTGCGGGCGCAGCGCGATGGCCAGCGCGATCGCCACGCGCTGGCGCTGGCCACCCGAAAGCTCGTGCGGATACAGGGTCAGCGGAAAGCGCGGTGCGGGCAGGCCGACGCGGTCGAGGCGGTCGCGGGCGATCCGCCGCGCCTCGCTGCGGGCAAGGCCGCGGTGGACGATCAGCGTCTCGGCCACCTGATCGCCGATCGTCATCAGCGGGTTCAGCGCGGTCATCGGCTCCTGGAAGATCATCCCGACGCCGGCGCCGCGCAGCCGGCACAACTCGCGTTCGGCAAGCGTGGTGATCTCGCGCCCGGCCAGGCGGACCGAGCCGGAGGCTTGCGCGCCCTCGGGCAAGAGCCCCATCACCGCCAGCGCCGTCATCGACTTGCCCGAGCCCGATTCGCCGACAAGGCCGAGGATCTCGCCCGCCTGAAGCTGCAGCGAGACGTCGCGCAGCACCTCGGTCGTGCCGATGCTGACGCCGAGGTGCTCGATCGCAAGCAGGCTCATGTCAGCCGCCCCCGCAACCGCGGGTCGAGCGCATCGCGCAGCCCGTCGCCCAGAAGGTTCAGCCCGAGCACGGTGAGCACGATCGCCAGCCCCGGAAACAGCGCCACATGCGGGGCAAGCGCCACCATCGTCTGCGCCTCAGCCAGCATCCGGCCCCAGCTGGCGGTGGGCGGTTGCGCGCCAAGGCCGACATAGCTCAGCCCCGCCTCGGCGAGGATGCCGAGCGAGGCCTGGATCGTCGCCTGCACGATCAGCAGGCTGGCGATATTCGGCAGCACATGTTCGGCCGAGATCCGGGCGCGGCCCTTGCCCGCCACCCGGGCGGCGCGGATGTAGTCGAGCGTCCACAGGCTGAGCGCGGCGCCGCGGGCGGTGCGGGAGAAGACCGGGATGTTGAAGAGCCCGATCGCCAGCGTCGCGTTCAGCGCCGAGGGGCCGAGCGTCGCGGTGATCAGGATCGCGGTGACAAGGGCAGGGAAGGCGAAAATGAGGTCGTTCAGTCGGGCGAGCGTGGCGTCGAGCAGGCTGCCGCGCCTGGCCGCCGCGGCGAGCCCGAGCGGCGTGCCGATGCCTGCGCCGATCGCCACGGCGGCCAGCGCCACGGCCAGCGAGGTGCGCGCCCCCGCCATCAGCATCGACAGGATGTCGCGGCCGAAATGGTCGGTGCCCATCCAATGCGTGGTCGACGGCGGTTGCAGCCGCGCGCCGATCGCCATCGCCGCGGGGTCCCAAGGTGTCCAGACGAGCGACAGCGCGGCAGCGGCGACGGCCAGCCCGCTCAGCCCTGCGCCGATCAGCAGCGCGGGCCTCATGCCGGCCTCCGCAGCCGCGGGTCGACCAGCGCATAGGCAAGGTCGGTGACGAAGCTCACCACGATCACGGCGACGACCAGCAGCATCACCGCGCTTTCGACGACGATCAGATCCCGCTGGGTGATCGCCTGGAAGATCAGCCGGCCGAGCCCGGGCAGGTAGAACACGTTCTCGATGATGATCGCGCCGGCCAGCAGGAAGGAGAACTGCATGCCGAGCACGGTCAGCACCGGGATCAGCGCGTTGCGCAGCGCGTGGCGGGTCAGTGCGGCGCGCCGGCTCAGCCCCTTGGCGCGGGCGGTGCGGATGTAATCCTGCGCCATCGCCTCGATCAGCGCCGAGCGCAGGATGCGGGCGAGGATCGCGGCCTGCGGCAGGGCGAGGGCGAGGGCGGGCAGGATCAGCGCGCGCAGCGCGGCGCCGGGATGGGCCCAGCCCGGGAACCCGCCCGCCGGCAGCAGCTGCCAGCGCAGCGCGAAGAGCGCGACCAGCATCATCGCGAACCAGAAATTCGGCACCGCGATGCCGATCTGTGCGAGCCCGGTGACGGCCAGATCCGCGCCCTTGCCGCGGCGCGCGGCGGCGATCAGCCCGGCGGGCAGGGCGAGCGCCGTCGACAGGATCAGCGCCAGCCCGGCGAGCGGCGCCGACAGTGCCAGACGTTCCGCGATCAGCCCGGCGACCGGGGTCTTGTAGGTATAGCTGATGCCGAAATCGCCGCGCAGCAGCCCCGCGAGCCAGTGCAGATAGCGCCAGACCAGCGGCTCGTTCAGGCCGAGCTGGTCGCGCAGCGCCGCCACCGTGTCGGGGGCGGCATTCATGCCGAGCATGTAGGAGGCCGGATCGCCCGGCACCACCTCGATCGCCGCAAAGATGACGAGGCTCGCCGCCAGAAGCGAGGCCGCGAGCGAGAGGGTGCGAAGGAGAAGGAAGCGCGCCATTGCCGCAAGCTTGCCCGCTGCGCCGCAGCGGTCAAGCCCTGTCAGGCGGCCGAGCCGCCGACGGTGATCCCGCCGATCAGCAGCGAGGGCATGCCGACGCCCACCGGCACCCATTGCCCGGCCTTGCCGCAATTGCCGATGCCCGGGTCGAGCGCCATGTCGTTGCCGACCGCGCGGATCCGGTGCAGCGCGGTCGGCCCGTCGCCGATCAGCGTCGCGCCCTTGACCGCGGCGCCGACAACGCCGTTCTTCACCCGATAGGCCTCGGTGCAGTTGAACACGAACTTGCCGTTGGTGATGTCGACCTGCCCGCCGCCGAAGCCCACGGCATAGATCCCGTCCTTCAGATCGGCGAGGATCGCCTTCGGGTCGGCATCGCCGCCGAGCATGTAGGTGTTCGTCATCCGCGGCATCGGCGCATGGGCAAAGCTCTCGCGCCGGCCGTTGCCGGTGGCGGGCACGCCCATCAGCCGGGCGTTCTGCCGGTCCTGCATGTAGCCCACCAGCACCCCGTCCTCGATCAGCACGTTGCGCCCCGAGGGCGTGCCCTCGTCATCGACGGTGATCGAGCCGCGCCGGTCGGGGAGGGTGCCGTCGTCGAGGATGGTCACCCCCTTCGCCGCCACCTGTTGCCCCATCAGCCCGGCGAAGGCCGAGGATTTCTTGCGGTTGAAATCGCCCTCGAGCCCGTGACCCACGGCCTCGTGGATCAGCACGCCCGGCCAGCCCGGGCCAAGCACCACGTCGAATTGCCCGGCGGGCGCGGGTTCGGCCGACAGGTTCACCAGCGCGATGCGCAGCGCCTCGCGCGCGACGGGCTGCCAGTTCGCCGGCTCGATCAGGCCCGACAGGCCGAAGCGGCCGCCGCCGCCATGCCCGCCCGATTCGCGCCGGCCGTTCTCCTCGACGATGACCGAGATGTTGAGCCGCGCCATCGGCCGGATGTCCTGCACGAGGCCGCCTTCGGGGCGCAGGATGAACACCTCCTGATGTGAGGCCGCCATCGAGGCGGTGACCTGCACCACGCGCCGGTCGAGGCCGCGGGTGAAGGCGTCGATCTCGGCGAGGATGTCGATCTTCGCGCCAAAGCCCGCGTCGGCCATCGGGTCGGCGTCGGTGTAAAGGTGGCGGTTGGTGCCGGCGGGCGGGGGCGCCATCACGCCACCGCCATCGCCCACGGCGAGCCGCGCCGTTTCCGCCGCGCGCTTCAGCGCCGGCTCGGAAATCTCGGTCGAATGGGCATAGCCCGCGACCTCGCCCTTGACCGCGCGCAGCCCGAACCCCTCGGAGGCGTCATAGGAGGCAGTGCGCAGCCGCCCGTCATCGAAGACCAGCGCCTCGGAGCGCTTGCGCTCGAGGAACAGCTCGCCGTCCTCGGCCCCCGCGGTGGCCCCGCGCAGCACCGCAAGTGCGGCGGCCTCGTCGATCTGCGTCTCGAAGGGGGCGAAACGGTCCTCGGTCATGGCGATCCTCTCTGACGGCCCGGTGCGGCGCAGTGTCGCAGCTTTTGCTTGCCGGACCGGGCTGAATGTGTATGCAATACCTACATAACGTCCCGATCGGTGAAGGGAAGCACCGGTTTGGGCGGGGCGGCTGGGGAGAGCCGTCCGAGGGAGGAAAACATGCGACTTGCGAGGCTCTGCCGCCCTTTGGCGGCCGGTTTCCTGCTGGCCTGTGTCAGCGGGCAGGTGATGGCTCAGGACATGATCACCGGGTTGCCGGTGATCGGTCAGCCGCATCTTGGCGGGGTGGGGTTCCAGCCCGCCTCGTCCGAGCTGGCCCAGGATCAGCAGTGGCTTGACCACATGCTGCTGACGATCATCACCGCGATCTGCATCTTCGTCTTCGCGCTGCTGATCTATGTGATGATCCGCTTCAACAGCCGGACGAACCCGGTGCCGAAGCGCTTCACCCACAACACCCCGCTCGAGATCGCCTGGACGCTGGTGCCGATCCTGATCCTCGTGGTGATCGGCTCGTTCTCGCTGCCGATCCTGTGGAAGCAGCAGGAGATCCCGAAGGGCGACATCGTCATCAAGGTGACCGGCAACCAGTGGTTCTGGAGCTATGAATACCCCGACGAGGGGATCAGCTTCGACGCCATGCCGCTGGAAAAGGCCGATCTTGCCGCGAACGGCTATGACCCGGACCAGTATCTGCTCGCCGTCGACAACGCGGTGGTGGTGCCGCAGGGCAAGCGCATCGTGATGCAGCTGACCGGCGCCGACGTGATCCACAGCTGGACGATCCCGGCCTTCGCGGTGAAGCAGGACGCGGTGCCCGGCCGCATCGCGCAGCTGTGGTTCGATACCGAGCGCGAGGGCGTCTATTTCGGCCAGTGTTCCGAGCTCTGCGGGCAGGGCCACGCCTATATGCCGATCGTGGTGAAGGTCGTGCCGGCCGAGATCTATGACCGCTGGCTTGCCCGCGCCAAGGCCGATTTCCCGGCGGGCGAGCGCATCGACGTCACCGCCTGGCACGCCGGGCGGCTGCATGTTGCGGCGAACTGAGGGGGCGGGGATGAGCGACACCTCCTTTTCCGCCACCGCCCCGGGCGAGGCCGGTCTGCGCGATTTCCTCGCGCTGCTGAAGCCGCGGGTGATGTCGCTCGTGGTCTTCACCGCCTTCGTCGGGCTGGTGGTGGCGCCGGTGCCGGTGCATCCCTTCGTCGCGTCGGTGGCGATCCTGTTCATCGCGCTTGGCGGCGGCGCCGCGGGGGCGCTGAACATGTGGTATGACGCCGACATCGATCGGCTGATGCGCCGCACCGAACGTCGCCCGGTCCCTGCGGGCCGGGTCAGCGAGGGCGAGGCGCTCGGCTTCGGGCTGGCGCTTGCGGGCATCTCCTGCGTGATGCTGGCGCTGGCCGCGAATGTCTTCGCGGGGCTGTTCCTGGCCTTCACCATCTTCTTCTACGTCGTCGTCTATACCGTCTGGCTGAAGCGGCGCACGCCGCAGAACATCGTGATCGGTGGCGCCGCCGGGGCCTTCCCGCCGATGATCGGCTGGGCGGTGGCGACGGGCGGGATCTCGGCCGAGAGCCTCTTGATGTTCGCGCTGATCTTCCTGTGGACGCCGCCGCATTTCTGGTCGCTCGCGCTCTTCATGCGCGACGACTATTCCCGCGCCGGGGTGCCGATGCTGACGGTGACGCATGGCCGCCCGGCGACCCGCGGCTGGATCCTCGCCTATACCTTGGCACTGATCCCGGCCTCGCTGGCGCTTGCCTTCAGCACGGTCGGCGGGCCGCTGTGCCTCGCCGTCGCCGTGGTGCTCGACGCGCTGTTCCTGCGCGGCGCGCTGCGGCTGTGGCGGCGCGACGAGGCCGTGGCCGAGGCGGATGGCTTTGCGGCCGAGAAGCGGCTCTTCCGCTTTTCGCTCTTGTGGCTCTTCGGCCATTTCGCCGCGCTTCTGGCCGAGCGCGCGCTGCATCTGACGGGTTGGGGAGGCTGGGCATGACGCTTGCACATGTGCACGATCTGCATCGGCGCCGGCTGGGGCGCAACCTCGGCCTCGGCGCGGCGCTTCTGCTCTTTGTCGCGCTGGTCTTCGGGCTGACGCTGGTCAAGGTCGGGCAGGGCGACCGGATGCACGCGAATGACGCGCCGGGGGCGGCCCGGGCGGTCGCCGGGGGGCAGCCATGAACGGGCGGGCGAACACGCGCCTTGCCGCGCGGCTGGTGCTGGTGATACTCGCCATGGGCGCGGCCGCCTGGGCCGCCGTGCCCTTCTACAGCTGGTTTTGCCGCACCACCGGCTATGGCGGCACCACCAATGTCGCCACCGCCGGCCCCGACGCGGTGCTCGACCAGACCATCGAGGTGCGTTTCGACGCCAATGTCGCGAAGGGCATGCCGTGGAAATTCCGCCCCGCACAGACCAGCATGACGCTGCGCATCGGCGAGACGGGGCTTGCCTTCTTCGAGGCCGAGAACACCTCGGATCGCACCGTCGCCGGCACCGCCGCCTATAACGTCGCCCCCGACACCGCGGGCTATTACTTCGACAAGATCCAGTGCTTCTGCTTCACCGAGCAGGTGCTGGCGCCGGGCGAAAAGGTCGAGATGCCGGTCTCCTTCTATGTCGACCCGGCGATGGTGACCAACCCCGACACCGCCCGCATCCGCTCGATCACGCTGTCCTACACCTTCTTCGAGACCGACCTGCCCGAGCGGCAGGCCGCCGTTCCCGCCGCGCCCACGCCCGTCAACTGACAGGAGCCCCGACATGGCCCACAGCCGCAACCACGATTATCAGATCCTGCCGCCGTCGATCTGGCCGCTGCTGAGCGCGCTCGGCGCCTTCGTCATGCTGTTCGGCGCGGTGCTCTGGATGCAGCACGTCACCCCTTATGCCTTCGTCGCGGGGCTTTTGCTGGTGCTCTACTGCATGATCGGCTGGTGGTCCGACGTGGTGCGCGAGGGCGAGGCGGGCGAGCACACGCCGGTCGTGCGGATCGGGCTGCGCTATGGCTTCATCCTGTTCATCATGTCCGAGGTGATGTTCTTCGTCGTCTGGTTCTGGAACTTCTTCAAGAACGCGATGTATCCGCTCGGCCCCGACTATCCGCTGAAGGACGGCATCTGGCCGCCCGCGGGGACCGAGCTTTTCGACCCCTGGCACCTGCCGCTGATCAACACCGTGATCCTGCTGCTGTCGGGCGTCACCCTGACCTGGGCGCACCACGCGCTGGTGCACGAGAACAACCGCCGCGACGCGATCAATGGGCTGGTGCTGACGGTGATCCTCGGCCTCAGCTTCACCGCGCTGCAGGGCTTTGAATACCTGCACGCACAGCAGGCGATCGGCACCGGCTCGCTCTACTGGGACACCTTCTTCATGGCGACGGGGTTCCATGGCGCCCATGTCATCATCGGCACCATCTTCCTGCTGGTCTGCCTGATCCGGCTGACCCGCGGGCAGATGACGCCCGAACAGCATGTGGGGTTCGAGGCCGCCGCCTGGTACTGGCATTTCGTCGATGTGGTGTGGCTCTTCCTCTTCGCCTCGATCTATATCTGGGGCAGCGCCTGAGCCCACCGGCCGGCGCGACAGCTGACGCGGGGGGCGTTCCCCCGCGTCTTGCGTTCGAGAGGTGTCATGCGTCGTTACGTCTTCCCGCTGCTGCTCGGCCTGATCGGCTGCGCGATCCTGATCTCGCTGGGCGTCTGGCAGGTCGAGCGGCTGCACTGGAAACAGGCGATGCTCGCCGCGATCGAGGCGCGGATCGGCGCCGACCCGCAAGAGCTGCCGCCCGAAGGCACCGACACGCGGGGGCTGAAATACACCCCGGTGCTGCTGATGGGGGCGACGACCGGGACCGAGATCCGGGTGCTCAGCGGCGAGAAGGGCACCGGGCCGGGCTTCGAGGTGATCTCGGCCTTCGAGACCGGCGACGGCCGGCGCGTTCTGCTGGACCGCGGCTTTATCCCCGAGGAGCACGGGCCCGACCCGCGTCCGGCCACGGCGATGATCGTCACCGGCACCCTGCACTGGCCCGAGGAGACCGACGCCTATACCCCCGCGCCGGACGCCAGGACCGGGATCTGGTTCGCCCGCGACGTGCCGGCGATGGCCGCGGCGCTTGGCACCGAGCCGGTTCTGGTCGTCGCGCGCGCGGTTCAGGGCGATGCGCAGGGCGTGGTGCCGCGCCCGCTTGGCACCGAAGGCATCCCGAACGATCACCTCGAATATGCGATCACCTGGTTTTTGCTGGCGATCGTCTGGGCAGGGATGACAGCGTTCCTGTTGTGGCGTATCAGGCGGGGACGGAATTGAAGGGCGAAAGATGCGCTATATCTCCACCCGGGGGCAGGCCCCGGTTCTGAGCTTCGGCGAGGCGATGCTGACGGGCCTTGCACGGGACGGCGGGCTCTATGTGCCGGAAACCGTGCCGGTGATGACCGCGGACGAGATCGCGGCGCTTGCCGGGCTGAGCTACGAGGAGGTCGCCTTCCGGGTGATGCGCCCCTTCACCGGCGACACCTTCACCGAGGCCGAGCTGAAGGGCGCCATCGCGCGCGCCTATGCGGGCTTCGGCCATGCTGCGCGCGCGCCGCTCAAGCAGCTGGCGCCGAACCACTTCCTGCTCGAGCTGTTCCACGGCCCCACCCTCGCGTTCAAGGATTTCGCGATGCAGGTGATCGGCCAGCTGTTCCAGATCGAACTGGCGAAGCAGGGCCGCCGCATCACCATCGTCGGCGCCACCTCGGGCGACACCGGCTCGGCCGCGATCGAGGCCTTCCGCGGTCTCGACAATGTCGATGTCTTCATCCTCTTCCCGCATGGCCGGGTGAGCGAGGTGCAGCGCCGGCAGATGACGACGCCGATTGAGGGCAACGTCCATGCGCTGGCCGTCGATGGCGATTTCGACGATTGCCAGGGCAAGCTGAAGGACATGTTCAACGACTTCGCCTTCCGTGACGAAGTGGGCCTTGCCGGCGTGAACTCGATCAACTTCGCCCGGGTGCTGGCGCAGATCGTCTATTTCTTCACCTCGGCCGTGGCGCTTGGCGCGCCGCACCGCAAGGTCAGCTTCACCGTGCCGACCGGCAATTTCGGCGACATCTTCGCGGGCTTCCTGGCGAAGGAGATGGGCCTGCCAGTCGAGCGGCTGGTGATTGCGACGAACCAGAACGACATTCTCGACCGCTGCCTGAAGGCGGGCGATTACACCAAGCACGGCGTCACCCCCTCGATCAGCCCCTCGATGGACATCGAGGTCAGCTCGAACTTCGAGCGCGCGCTGTTCTGGGCCTATGGCAAGGACGGCGCCGCCATCTCTGCGCTGATGGACGAGCTGAAGACCAGGGGCAGCTTCACCGTCTCGGCCAATGCCATGGCGCATCTGCGCGACACCTATGACAGCGGTTCGGTCGGCGAGGCGCGCACGCTCGAGGTGATCGGCGAGACGCTGAAGGAGACGGGCGAGCTCGTCTGTCCGCACAGCGCCGTGGGCGTGGGCGTCGCGGCCGGGGCGATCGACCGCGATCCGGGCACGCCGATGGTGACCCTCGCCACCGCGCATCCGGCGAAATTCCCCGATGCGGTCGAGGAAGCGACCGGCATCCGTCCGGCGCTGCCGCCGCGCATGGCCGACCTCTTCGAGCGGCCCGAGCGGGTGACCCGCGTGGCGAACGATCTGGCCGCGCTCGAGGCGCTGATCCGCAAGGAGCGGCGCGCATGATCGAGACCACGACGCTGCCGAACGGGCTTCGGATCATCACCGAGCCGATGCCGGGGCTTGCCTCGGTCTCGGTCGGGATCTGGGTGCTGGCCGGCGGCCGCCACGAGCGGCCCGAGCAGAACGGCATCGCCCATTTCCTCGAGCACATGGCCTTCAAGGGCACGAAGACCCGCACCGCGCTGCAGATCGCCGAGGCGATCGAGGATGTGGGCGGCTATATCAACGCCTATACCTCGCGCGAGATGACGGCCTTCTACGCCCGGGTGCTCGGGGCGGATGTGCCGCTTGCGCTCGATGTCATCTCGGACATCGTGCTGAACCCGGTCTTCGACCAGCGCGAGATCGAGGTCGAGCGCAACGTGATCTTGCAGGAGATCGGCCAGACCCTCGACACGCCCGACGACATCATCTTCGACTGGCTGCAGGAAGCCGCCTATCCGGATCAGGCGATCGGCCGCACCATCCTCGGCCCGGCCGAGAAGGTGTCGCATTTCGGCCGCGAGGATCTGTCGCGTTTCGTGGGCGAGCATTACGGCCCCGACCAGATGATCCTGGCCGCCGCGGGCGACGTCGATCACGACGCGATCGTGAAGCAGGCCGCGGCGATCTTCGGTGGCCTGTCGCCGGTGCGCCAGCCGGCGCCGCAGCTGGCCCGCTGGGTCGGCAGCGAACGGCGCGAGCTGCGCGACCTCGAGCAGGTGCATTTCGCCCTCGCCTTCGAGGGGCCGACCTATCGCGACCGCGACCTCTACACAGCGCAGGTCTACACCACCGCCATGGGCGGCGGCATGTCCTCGCGGCTGTTCCAGAAGATCCGCGAGGAGCGGGGGCTGTGCTACTCGATCTTCGCGCAGGCCGGCGCTTATGACGACACCGGGATGATCACCCTCTATGCCGGCACTTCGGAAGAAGAGGTGGCAAGCCTTGCCGCATTGACCATCGACGAGCTGAAGCGCGCGGCCGAGGACATGACCGAGGCCGAGGTGGCGCGGGCGCGCGCGCAGATGAAGGCGGGGATGCTGATGGGGCTTGAAAGCCCGTCGAGCCGGGCCGAGCGCCTGGCGCGCAATCTGGCCGTCTGGGGCCGGGTGCCGCCGCTCGACGAGATCGCGGGTCTGATCGACGCGGTCAGCACCGCCGATGTGCGCCGCTATGGCGAGGAGATGATCACCCGGGACCGCACCGCGCTTGCCCTCTATGGGCCCGCGGCCAGCGCCCCGGATCTTGCGGGGTTGCGCCAGAGGCTCGCCGCCTGATGCTCGTCCGTCGCCGGAAGCCGAAGGTCGAGACGGAACGCATGACGCTCCGCCTGCCGATGCATTCGGACTACCGGGACTGGGCGCTGCTGCGCGAGGAAAGCCGGGCCTTCCTGACGCCGTGGGAGCCCGCCTGGTCGCCCGATCACCTCGGGCGCAAGGCCTTCACCAACCGTGTCTACTGGGCGGCGCGGGCGGAGAGCGCGGGCACGGCACTGCCCTTCTTCCTGATCCGGCGCGAGGACGGGCGCGTCCTTGGCGCGATCACCCTCGACAACATCCGCCGCGGCCCGGCGCAGGCCGGCACCATCGGCTACTGGATCGGCGAGCGCTATGCCCGGCAGGGCTACATGCGCGAGGCGATCCGCGCCGTCGTGCATCACGCCTTCCACGTCCTCGACCTGAGCCGGGTCGAGGCCGCCTGCCTGCCCGAAAATGCCGCCTCGCGCGGGGCGCTGGAAAAATCCGGGTTCAAATACGAGGGCGTGGCGCAGAGCTATCTGCAGATCAACGGCCGCTGGCGCAACCACGTGCTCTATTCCAACCTGCGCACCGACCGGCGAGGGCGCACCGACATCGGCTGAGGCGGCCCCGGCGGGCCCGACAGAAGAAGGAGACCGCGATGCTCACCCCGGCAGATCAGGCATTTCTCGACCGGCTGCGCGCCGAAGGCGTCGAGGTGGGCGAGGCCGAACCGCGTTACCTCGAGGAGCCGCGCGGGCGCTGGCCGGGGCGCGCCGCGGGCGTGGCGCGGCCGCATTCGACGGCCGAGGTGGCGCGGGTGCTGCGCGCGGCCGCGGCGGCGCGGGTGGCGGTGGTGCCCTATGGCGGCGGCACCGGGCTTGTCGGCGGGCAGGTCAAGGGCGAGGGCCCGCTGCCGCTGGTGCTCAGCCTCGAGCGGATGACGGCGCTGCGCGCGATCGACCCGCAAAGCCTTGTGGTCGAGGCGGGGGCGACGCTGCAATCGGTGCAGGAGGCGGCGCAGACGGTGGGGCGGCTCTTCCCGCTGACCATCGCCGCGCAGGGCACGGCGCAGATCGGCGGATGCCTGTCGACCAATGCGGGCGGCGTGCATGTGCTGCGCTATGGCAATGCCCGCGCGCTCTGCCTCGGGATCGAGGCGGTCCTGGCCGACGGCACGGTCTGGAACGGGCTCACCCGGCTCAGGAAGGACAACACAGGCTATGACCTGCGCGACCTGCTGATCGGCGCCGAAGGGACGCTCGGCGTCATCACCGCGGCGGCGCTGCGGCTCTTCGAGCCGCCGGCGGTCGAGGGCCTTGCCTTCTTCGCGCTGCCCTCGCCCGCCGCTGCCGTGGCGCTTCTCGGTCTGGCGCAGGGCCGCTTTGCCGGCTGCGTCTCGGCCTTCGAGCTGATCTCGCGGCAGGGGCTGTCCTTCCTGCGCGAGGTCGGGCCCGAGGTTCACATGCCCTTTGCCGAAGACCCGGACTGGATGGTGCTGATCGAGCTCGGCCTGCCCGCCGGCATGGACGCCGAGGCGGCCTTTGCCGAGCTCTTCGAGGCGGCGGAAGATCTGGTTCTCGATGCGGTGATCGCGCAATCGGGGGCGCAGGCCGCGCAGATGTGGGAGCTGCGCGAGAGCCTGCCGCTTGCCAACCGCCGCATCGGCGCGATCTCGAGCCATGACATCTCGGTGCCGGTGGCCGCGATCCCCGATTTCGTCGCCGAGGCGGGCGCGATGCTCGCCGCCATGGGCGATTTCCGCATCAACTGTTTCGGCCATGTCGGGGACGGCAACCTGCATTACAACGTCTTCCCGGCGCCGGGGCGGAACCGCAGCGAATACGACGCGCAGAAGGATGCGGTGAAGACCGCGGTGCATGACCTCGTGGTGCGCGGCTACAACGGTTCGGTCTCGGCCGAGCATGGCATCGGCCGGCTCAAGGTCGGCGACCTCGAGCGTTACGCCGATCCGGCGAAGCTGACGATGATGCGCGCGATCAAGACGGCGCTTGATCCCTTGGGCATCCTGAACCCCGGCGCGGTGCTGCGCGGCTGAGGGCTCAGGCGCCCTCGAACTCGCACAGCACGCTGATCGGCAGGCCGAGGCTTTCGAGGAGCTTGCGGCCACCGAGTTCCGGCAGGTCGACGATGAAGGAGCAGCCGACGATCTCGCCGCCAAGCCGCTCGATCAGCTGCGTGCCGGCGCGGCAGGTGCCGCCGGTGGCCAGCAGGTCATCGACGATCAGCACCTTCTCGCCGGGCGCGATCGCGTCCTCGTGGATCTCCATGATCGCCTCGCCGTATTCGAGCTTGTAGGCCTGGCTGATCGTCGCACCGGGCAGCTTGCCCTTCTTGCGCACCGGCACGAAGCCCTTCGAGAGCTGATGCGCGATTGCGCCGCCGAGGATGAAGCCGCGCGCCTCGAGCCCCACCACCTTGTCGATCTGCTCGCCGGCCCAGGGGGTCAGCATCTGGTCGACCGCCATGCGGAAGCCCTTCGGATCGGCAAAGAGCGTGGTGACATCGCGAAACAGGATCCCCTCATGCGGGAAGTCGGCGATGGTGCGGATGTAATCCTTGACGGTTTTCATTCTTGGCCTTTCAGGACGCGGCCCATCACGGGCATCAGCTGGGCGACGAGCGCGGGGTCGCGCTTCGCCGGATGGGTCATGATCGCGCTGTCGAGCGCGTGGGTGCAGCCCGCGGCGCAGTCCACGGCGGGGCCGGCGATACGGGCGGGGAGTGCCGCGACGAGGGCGCGCGCCTTGTCGGCATTGGCGATCGCCGTGGCCACCACCTGCGCCACGTCGACGGCGTCATGCTCGGGGTGCCAGCAGTCGTAATCGGTGATCATTGCGATGCAGGCATAGCAGAGCTCGGCCTCGCGGGCGAGCTTGGCCTCGGGCATGCCGGTCATGCCGATCACGTCGGCCCCCCAGCTGCGATAGAGCCGGCTTTCGGCGAGCGTCGAGAATTGCGGCCCCTCCATCGCGACATAGGTGCCGCCCTCGTGCACGGTCAGGCCGAGGTCCCGCGCCGCGCCCGCGCAGAGCGCTGAAAGGCGCGCGCAGGTCGGGTGCGCGAAGGGGACGTGGCCGACGAGCCCCGGCGCGAAGAAGCTTTTCTCGCGCGCGAAGGTGCGGTCGATATACTGGTCGACGATCAGGAAATCGCCGGGGGCATAGGCCTCCTTCAGCGAGCCCACAGCCGAGACCGCGATCAGGTCGGTGACGCCGAGGCTCTTCATCGCGGCGATATTGGCGCGATAGGGCACCGAGGTCGGCGTGTGCACATGGCCGCGGCCGTGGCGCGGCAGGAAGACCATCTCGACCCCGCCGAGCGTGCCGGTCAGCACCGCGTCCGAGGGGGCACCGAAGGGCGTGTCGACCGTGACCCAGGCCGCATTCTCGAGCCCGGCGATCTCGTAGACGCCCGAGCCGCCGATCACCCCGATCTTCCGTTCCATCACCCTCTCCTTGCTGCTGCGCGGCGAAGATTAGGCGCGTGGCGCGGGCAAGAAAAGGGCGGATTGCAGCGGGACCGGCGGGCAAGGGAGGGGGCGCTGCCCCCTCGGCCCCCTGGGCCTCACCCCCGGGATATTTGGGGCAATTGGAAGCGGGAAGCGGTCGTGCCTCAGCCCCCCGGCGGGCGGTCGAGCTCGAAGGTGTCGCGCACCGCGGCGTAATCCTTGTAGCCGAGCCGGCTGAGCCGGTCGGGCGGCAGATAACGGCCGTCGGTCAGACAATCGGGACGGATGTGGATGCCGGTCACCTCGCCATGGATCAGGAAGTTCGACTTGCCGAGCAGCGGGATCACCTGCACCAGCCGGCATTCGAGGGCGGCCGGGGCCTGCGCGACGCGCGGGCAGTCGATGGTCTCGCACTCGGCCTTCTCGAGGCCCGCGACGGTGAATTCGTCCGTTCCCGCGGGCAGCGGAGCCGAGGAGGCGTTCATCGGCCCGATCAGCTCGGAGGAGACGAGGTTGACGCAGAACACCCCGCTTTCGCGGATCTGTGCGAGGCTGTCCTTGGTGTCGCCGCGGTCGGGTTTCGCCGCGGTCGAGGCGAAGACCACCTGCGGCGGGGTATAGGCGACGGCGTTGAAGAAGGAATAGGGGGCGAGATTGTCGCCGAGGCTGCCACGCGTCGCGATCCAGCCGATCGGGCGCGGCGCGACGATCGCGTTGAACGGGTTGTGCGGCAGGCCGTGGCCATCGGCGGGGCGGTAGAACATGGCAGCGGGGGTCCCTTTGATTTGAACCTGACATTATCGCGTGTTAGGCGCGTCTGACGAGGGATTCGGGGGCGCCATGTATCAGCTCGAGGAAGAGACCGAGGCCGACTGGTGGGAAGTCGAGGCGCTTTATGACCTGTGCTTCGCGCCGGGGCGCACGGCGCTGTCCTCCTATCGGCTGCGCGACGGCGTCGAGAAGGTCCATCCGCTGTGCCTGACGCTGCGCGAGGACGGGGTGCTGGCCGCCGTCATCCGCTACTGGCCGGTGAGGGTCGGCGGGCAGCGCGTGCTGCTGCTGGGCCCGGTCGCCGTGCACCCGACCCGGCAGGGCGAGGGGCTCGGGGGCATCCTGATGCACGAAAGCCTGGCCGAGGCGCGCCGGCTCGGCTGGGAGCGGGTGCTGCTGGTCGGCGATCTGCCCTATTACCAGCGCTTCGGCTTCTGGAAGATCGACGGCGTGATCATGCCGCCGCCGACCAACCCCGAGCGCGTCCTGGCGCTTGAATTGCAGCCCGGCGCCTGGGAGGGCGTGCGCGGCCCGGTGGAAAAATTCACCGCCTGATTGGCGCCGGCCCGCCGCGCCCCCATATCGGGCGAAACGGAGGATGCGATGCCGCCTGAGATCCTGTTGCCCGTCACCGATCCGAAGCTCGTGACCGAGCTCGATGCCCTTGCCCGGCGCCACCGTGGTGCCTCGGGCCCGGTGATGCAGGTGCTGGGCTTTCTCGGCGGCTCGGCCGAGGGGCTGGTGAACCGGCTGCCGGCGGGCGTGCGCACGGGGCTCGAGGGCGCGACCGAGCGCGCGCTCGACACCGCGATGACGGCGGCGAGCCGCTCGCGCGGCGTGGTGGCGGACCGGCCCGACTGGGTGAACACGGCGCTTGCCACCGCCATGGGCGCGGCGGGCGGTTTCGGCGGGCTGCCCGGGGCGCTGGCGGAGCTGCCCTTCACCGTGACCATGCTGCTGCGCGCGATCCAGGGCATCGCGGCCGAGCACGGATTCGACCCGGCCTCGGACGAGGTGCGGCTTGAATGCCTGCGTGTCTTCGCCTCGGCCGGGCCGCTCGCGCGTGACGATGGCACCGACATGGGCTTCTTCACCGCCAAGGTGACGATCACCGGCACCGGGCTCTCGGGGCTGATCGCCCGCGTCGCGCCGCGGCTGTCGGTGGTGCTGGGCGAGAAGCTTGCCGCGCAGACGGCGCCGGTGCTGGGCGCGGTGGCGGGCGCCGCCGTCAACTATGCCTTCACCAGCTATTACCAGGAAATCGCCCGGGTGCATTTCGGCCTCAAGCGCCTTGCCCGCGACAGCGGCGAGGACGAGGGGCTGCTGCGCGAGGAACTGGTGGCACGGATCACTGCCAGGCGTTGAAAAAGGCGCCTCCGGCGGGAGCATTTCTACCAGGAAAAGCCCGGGGCTCCGAAGACCGCGAGGGGGCTCTTCTTGGCCCAAATCCTCGTCTTCCCCCACCGCCCAGGCGGCGCGGGGTCTCAGAGCGTGGCGAGATAGGCCATCACCGCGGGGCGCACGCTTTGCGCCCCGGCCTTGCGCGCCTCGAGGATCACGCGGCGCAGCGCGTCGAGATCGGCACGGCGGATCAGGTGCTTGACCGGGCCGATCGAGGCCGGGCGCATGCTGAGCGTGCGGATGCCGAGCGCGGCGAAGGTCAGCGCCTCGACCGGGCGGCCGGCATCCTCGCCGCAGAAGCTGAGCGCGGTATGCGAGACGTCGCAGCGCGCGATGATCCGCTCGATGAAGGTCAGGAAGGCGCTGTCGAGCGTGTCATAGCGGCGCCGCACGCGCTCGTTCTCGCGGTCGGCGGCGAAGAAGAACTGCTTCAGGTCGTTGCCGCCGATCGAGATGAAATCGCAGGCCTCGAAGAAGCTGTCGGGGGCGAAGGCGAGCGAGGGCGTTTCCAGCATCGCGCCGATCTTCAGCTTGGCGGGCACCGGGCGGCCGCGCGCAGCCTCGCGGTCGCGTTCGTGCAAGAGCGCGGCCTTCGCCTCGTGGAACTCGTCGGGGGTGGCGATGAAGGGGAACATCACCGAGAGCGGCCGCCCCTCGGCGGCGCGCAACAGCGCCTGCAGCTGCATCCGCAGCACGCCCGGCTTGTCGAGCCCGACGCGGATCGCGCGCCAGCCCATGGCCGGGTTCGGCTCGTCTTGTGGCTTCATGTAGGGCAGGACCTTGTCCGAGCCGATGTCGAGTGTGCGGAACTGCACGTGCTTGCCATCGGCCGCGTCCATCACCCGCTTGTAGAGCGCGGCGAGTTCCCCGCGCCGCGGCACGCGCGAGCGGATCAGGAACTGCAGCTCGGTGCGGAACAGCCCGACGCCATCGGCGCCCGAGCTCATCAGCGAGGGCAGGTCGGCCATCAGACCGGCGTTCATCATCAGCGAAACGGTCTTGCCCGAGAGGTCGATGGCGGGCAGATCGCGCAGGTCGGCGTAGCGCTTCTGCGCCTCGGCGGCCATCGCGATCTTGTCGCGGAAGGCGGCGGCGACGCTTTCCTCGGGGCGCAGGTGCACGATGCCCTGATCGCCGTCGACAAGGATCTGGTCGCCGTTCAGCGCCTCGGTGGTGATGCGCTTGGCGTGGATCACCAGCGGAATCGCCAGCGCCCGCGCGACGATCGCGGCATGGGAGCCGACCGAACCCTCTTCCAGCACCACGCCTTTCAGCTGCCGGCCATAGTCCAGAAGCTCGGCCGGGCCGATGTTGCGCGCGATCAGGACCGGATTCTCGGGGAGTTCCGCCCCGGTGTCGCGGCCCTGGCCGGTCAGCAGGCGCAGCAGCCGGTTCGACAGGTCGTCGAGGTCATGCAGCCGCTCGCGCAGATAGGGGTCGGGCGATTGCTCGAGCCGGGCGCGGGCGCTCGACTGCTCCTTCTCGACCGCCGCCTCGGCCGACAGGCCAAGCGCGATGTCCTCGCCCATCCGCCGCACCCAGCCCCGGGAATGCGCCAGCATCTTGTAGGCCTCGAGGATCTGGCGCTGGTCCTTGTCCATCGCCACCGAGGCGGTGAGCATCTCGTCGATCTGCGCCTGCAGCGAGGTCACCGCCTCGATCAGGCGCGCCTGCTCGGCTTCGGGATCGTCGCCCACCGGGTTCGTCACCACGACGCGCGGCTCGTGTAGCCAGACCCGGCCCTCGGCCGCGCCCTCCTGCCCGGTGGTGCCGCGGAACATGACGGGGAAACGATGCGTGGCGCCGATGCCGTTGTGCTCGCCGGTGAAGGCGCCCAGCTCGGTCATCTCGGCCAGCACCATCGCCACGACCTCGAGGCCATAGACCTCGTCGTCGGAAAACTCGCGCGCCTCGCGCGACTGCACGACCAGCACGCCGAGCCGTTCGCCCACGCGCTGGATCGGTACGCCGAGGAAGCTCGAATAGATCTCTTCGCCGGTCTCGGGCATGTAGCGGAAACCGGGTTCGGAGGGCGCGTCACCGGTGTTCACCGGCACCCCGGTGCGGGCGACGCGGCCGACGAGACCCTCGCCAAGCCGCATCCGGGTGTGATGCACCGAATCCGGGTTGAGCCCCTCGGTCGCGCACAGCTCGAGCGTTTCCGGGTCGCGGAAGAGATAGATCGAGCACACATGCGTGCCCATCGAATCCGCGATCAGGCTGGTGATGCGGTCGAGCCTGTCCTGCCCCCCGCCCGGGGTGGCAAGCGTATCCCGCAGACGCCGCAACAGGTTGCGGCTGTCGCTCTCGCTGCGATCCGGCATCGACCTCGCGCGCCCCGCTTCTTGTGCTCAGGGGCCTGACCCGGTCAGATCAGGCCGCTTTTTCCAGTCCGAAAGCATCATGGAGGGCCTGCACGGCCAGTTCCATATATTTCCGGTCGATCAGCACCGAAATCTTGATCTCGGAGGTGGTGATGACCTTGATGTTGATGTTTTCCGCAGCGAGTGCGTCGAACATGCGTGCCGCGACACCGGCGTGCGAACGCATGCCGATGCCGACGACCGAGACCTTCGCCACGTCGGTGTCGATGATCAGCTCGTCATAGCGGATCAGATCTGCGGCCTTGGCATCCTCGAGCGCCTTCTGCGCGCGGGCGACCTGATTGATCGGGCAGGAGAAGGTCATGTCGGTGACGGCGCCGCTGTGGTGCTCGTCATAATCCTTTTCCGAGATGTTCTGCACGATCATGTCGACGTTCACGCCGGCTTCGGCCAGCGGCCCGAAGATCGCCGAGGCGACGCCGGGGCGGTCCTCGATGGTGAAGAGCGTGATCTTCGCCTCGTCACGGGAAAAGGCGATACCGGAGACGGCTTTCGATTCCATGATTTCATCCTCACCGCAGACAAGGGTTCCAGAATTTTCATCGGTGTCCTCGAAGGAGGACAGCACCCGCAGGCGCACATTGTAGCGCATCGCCAGCTCGACCGAGCGGGTCTGCAGCACCTTCGCGCCGAGCGAGGCGAGCTCGAGCATCTCCTCGAAGGCGATCTTGTCGAGCTTGCGCGCCTTCGACGAGACGCGCGGGTCGGTGGTGTAGACGCCGTCGACATCGGTGTAGATGTCGCACCGCTCCGCCGCGAAGGCGGCGGCGAAGGCGACGGCGGTGGTGTCCGAGCCGCCGCGACCAAGGGTGGTGATCCGGCCCTCGGGCGACAGGCCCTGGAAGCCCGCGACCACGGCGACCTTCATGCCCTCGGCGAATTTCGCGTCGATATTGGCGCGCGGGATGTCGACGAAGCGCGCCGAGCCATGCGCCGAGGTGGTGTTGATCGGCACCTGCCAGCCCTGCCAGCTGCGCGCCGGCACGCCCATCTCCTGCAGGCGCAGCGCCATCAGACCGGCGGTGACGTTCTCGCCCGAGGCGACGACGGCGTCATATTCGCGCGCGTCATAGAGCGGCGAGGTCTGTTCGACCCAGCCCACGAGCTCGTTGGTCTTGCCCGACATGGCCGAGACGATGACGATGACGTCATAGCCACGCTCGACCTCGCGCTGCACCTTCGCCGCCGCATTCGCGATCCGGTCGAGGTCAGCCACCGAGGTGCCGCCGAATTTCATGACGAGAAGCGGCATGATACCCCCCTGAAACGCCGCGGCCCTCTGCCCCGGACTTTGCGCCCCTGCTAGCGGAAGGGGGCGACGCTTGCAAGAGTGCGCCTGTTCCGCAAGGCGTGATCTGGCCGTCGTGCGGCTGTCACGTGGCCGTCATGTGCCGGGGATAGCCGGAACCGGTCAAGCGAGGAGGGTCGCGATGAGTCTGACTGAGGTTGAAGGGCGCGAACGGCGCGCGCAGGCGCGTGGCCTGTATCGGGCGCTCGAGGTGCTGCGCGCCGACATGGCGCGGCGGTCGGAGACCACGCTCGAGGCCTGGGATGGCAAGATCCTGCGGCCCGAATTCGTGCCTTCGGCGCGCAACCTGGCCGATTATCTCGCGTTGCGGCGCGGCGACCTGGTGCCGTTCCAGGCGCCGCTGTCCTCGCTCGGGCTGTCGTCGCTCGGCCGCTCCGAGGCGCATGTGCGCCCCTCGCTCGATGCGGTGCTGGCATCGCTCGCGCTGATCGGCGGCGAGGGGGTGGCCGAGTATCCGCCGGTCGAGATCTTTGCTGCCGGCCCGGCGCGGCTCGCGGCGCGCCGCGATGCGCTCTTCGGCGCGCGCCGCGGCAATCCGAACACCCGGATCATGGTCACGCTGCCGTCCGAGGCCGCCGAGGATGCGGGGCTCGTGGCCGCGCTGATCGAGGCCGGCGCCGATTGCATGCGGATCAACTGTGCCCATGACGGCCCCGATGCCTGGTCGGCGATGATCGGCCACGTGCGCCGCGCCGCCGCTGCGGCCGGGCGGCCGGTGCCGGTGCAGATGGACCTGCCCGGGCCCAAGCTGCGGGTCGAGGAGGTCGCGCCGGGCAGGACCGAGAAGGGCGCGAAGAAGGAAAAGCTCGAGCCGGGCGAGACCGGGCGGCTGTTCGAGGGCGACCGCTTCGAGGTCGTCGAGACGCTTTCGGCCAAGCCCGACCTGCCGCAGATCACCCTCAGCCATCCGGCGCTGATGGCGGCGATGACCGAGGGCGGCGCGCTCTGGATCAACGACGGCAAGATCCGCGCGAAGATCCTCGAGGTGACCCCTGGCCGGGTGCTGGCCGAGATCACCGGCACGCCGGGCAAGGGCGCGAAGATCAAGGCCGAGAAGGGGGTGAACCTGCCCGGCGTCGATCTGCGGGTGCCGGCACTGACCGAGGAGGACCTCGGCCATCTCGACTTCGTGCTGGGCCACGCCGACATCATCGGCTTTTCCTTCGTGCAGACCGGTGCGGACCTGCGCGCGCTTTTCGCCGCGCTCGCGGCACGCTCGGAGCCCGCGGGCGAACACGCGGGCCCCTCGCTGATGCTGAAGATCGAGACCCCGCTTGCGCTGCGCAACCTGCCCGGCCTGATCGTCGAGGCGGGCGGGCGGATGCCGGTCGGCGTGATGATCGCCCGCGGCGATCTGGCGGTTGAGATCGGCTTCGAGCGGCTTTCCGAGATCCAGGAGGAAATCCTGTGGCTGTGCGAGGCGGCCGAGGTACCGGTGGTCTGGGCGACGCAGGTGCTCGAGACCATGGTCAAGGACGGTCAGGCGAGCCGCGCCGAGATGACCGATGCGGCGATGAGCCAGCGCGCCGAATGCGTGATGCTGAACAAGGGCCCGCATCTCGACGACGCGGTGATCTTCCTGCGCGACGTGCTGATGCGGATGGACCGTCACACCAACAAGAAGTCTCCCCGGCTCGGGGCCCTCGGCCTCTGGCACGATCTTTGACGGTGGGCTGCGGCGCAAGGCGCGCAGGGGGCGCTGCCCCCTCGGCCTTCGGCCGCACCCCCGGGATATTTGAGGCAATTGGAAGCGAAGGACTGCCGCCGTCTTCCAATTGCAGCCAAATATCCCGGGGGTGAATGCGCCAAAGGCGCAGAGGGGGCTGCGCCCCCTTCCTGCCTCAGAACGGGATCGGCGTGCCGTCCCAGGCCTCGAAACAGCCGGTGGTGTCGGGCCCGAGCGCGGCAAAGCGCGCGGCAAGCCCTGCGGCCGAAGCCTCGGCCTCGATCTGCGCCTCGGGGCCGCCCATGGTGGTCTTCACCCAGCCGGGGTGGTAGATGCCGACCGCGATCCCCTCGGGCTTCAGGTCGACCGCAAGATTGCGTCCGAGGTTCAGAGCGGCGGCTTTCGAAGCGCGGTAGATGTAGCTGCCCCCCGGTGCCGTCGCATCCGAGGCCATCGCCGAGGACAGGATCGCGATCTTGCCCTTCGCCGCGCGCAGGTTCGGCAAAAGCGCCTGGATCGTCAGGAAGACGCCGGTGACATTGGTGGCAAAGCCCTGCGCCCAGAGGGGCGCGGCATAGCCGGTCTCGAGCTCCTGGCCCTTGTCGGGATAGATACCGGCGTTGCACACCAGCAGATCGAGCGGCAGCCCGTTCAGCCGCTGTGCCAGTGCCACGGCGCTTTTGGGCGCGGTGACGTCGAGCGGCAGCAGGTCGCCTTCGGGCTGGCGCGCGGTGCCGAATGCGGCGCGGCCCGCGTCGCGATACTGCGCGAGGAGCGCGGCGCCGATGCCGCGGTTCGCGCCGGTGATGAGAATGGTCATGTGCTTCTCTCCCTTGTCCTTTTTCCCCAGAATGCGCCTTGCGGCGGCGGGTGCAAGGGGGTCAGTTCGTCTTGCGCGGCGGCAGGAAGGGCAGGGGCGTCACGGCGATCCCCTCCTCGAGAAGCGCGCGCGCCTCGTCCGGCCGCGCCTCGCCATGGATCGCGCGTTCGGGTTTCTCGCCCGAGTGCATCGCGCGGGCCTCGTCGACGAAATCACGCCCGACGTAGTCCGAGTTCTCCTCGATCACCCGGCGCATCGCGGCCAGCGCCGCCTCGACCTCGCCCTGCGGCGTGCTGAGCGGGTGCTCGGCGGTCTCGGGGGCGGCGTCGCGGCCGGGGCGCAGGGCCGGGGTCATCAGCGCCTTCTCGACCGTGGTCGAGCCGCAGACGGTGCAGGCCACCATCCCCGTCGCGCGCAGCTTCTCGAAGGCCTCGGCCGAGGCGAACCAGCTGTCGAAGCTGTGGTCCTGATCGCATTTGAGCGTGTAGCGGATCATCGGCGGCCTGCGGGAAAGGGGTTTCCCTGAGATAAGCGAAGCGGGGCCGAATGCAAGCCCGCGGCGGCGCTCAGTCCCGCGCCAGCGCGCGCAGCAGCGTCGCAAGCTCGGGCTCGGCCACCGATTTCGCCGCCTTCTTCGCGGTCATCCACTTGCGCCGGCGCTGGCCCTTTTCCGGGAATTTCGCCGCCAGCCGTTCGACCCGGACCGGGTGCACCTCGACGCGCGAGGGCATCGGCGTGCCGGCGACCAGCTCCTTCAGCGCCCCATAGCTGCCAAGCGCCTCGCCGGTCAGATGGCCGACGACGCCGGCCTCTTCCCAGGCCTCGGTCAGCGCCGTCTCGCCGGCCGATTTGCCCGCCATCGGCCAGCCCTTGGGCAGGATCCAGCGCCCCGTGTCGCGCGAGGTGATGAGCAGCACCTCGAGCCGCCCGGCCTTGTGGCGGGTGCAGAGGGCTGCGAACTGGACCGGCACCGCTCCCTGCGCGTCGCGCAGGAGGGCCAGCTTTCTCTCGAATTTCATGGCCTCGCCCGTGGTTGCGGCTGGTGCGCCGCTTTGATCTTCTTGTCAGGAAAAAATAGGGCGAAATGCCGCAGATTTCCATAACAGCCATGTAACGTTCGGACGAAGAATCGCTGAAATTTTCGGGGAATGCCTGTTTCAGCGGCGTTTCGGGGCGTCGATCCGCGCGAGAAGCGCCTTTGCCAGACGGGCGGGGGCACCCTCGGCGGCAAGGGAGGCGAGGGCGCGGCGCGCGGCACGGGCCAGATCGGTCTGCGCCGCGGGGGCAAGCGCGAATCCGGCGGCGAGGCTGTCGGCGTCTTCCACCCGGATCGCGCCCCGGGCGGCATCGAGGGCGGCGAAGGCGTCGGCATGGTTGAAGACCGACGGGCCGTGCAGCAGCGCGCAGCCCTGGGCGGCGGGCTCGAACGGGGTGTGGCCGCCCTTCGGGGCAAGCGTGCCGCCGATGAAGCAGATCCCGGCAGCGGCATACCAGTTCGTCATCTCGCCCATGGTGTCGGCCAGCAGCACCGGCGCGGTGGCGGGGGCGCCGGTCGAGCGGGTGGCGAAGGCAAGGCCGCGGGCGGCGATCAGCCGCGCGATCTCGGGCCCGCGCCGCGGGTGGCGTGGCGCAAGGATCAGGCGGAGTGACGGATTTGTCGTTCGCGCGCGGGCGAAGGCATCAAGGACGATCTCCTCCTCGCCCTCGTGGGTCGAGGCGGCGAGCAGGGTCGCGGCGCGCGGCCAGCCCAGGCTGACATCGGGCTCGGGCAGGCGCACGGCGGTCTTCAGGTTGACGATCGGCAGCGTCGCGCGGGCGGGCAGGCCAAGGGCGCGGAACTCGGCCTCGGAGGCGGGGTCCTGCGCCGAAAGCGCGGTGACCGCGCGCATCAGCCGGGGCCCGAGCCCGGTCTTGCGCCAGCGCCGGGCCGAGCGCGCCGACATCCGCGCGCCGATCGCAAAGACCGGAAGGCCGCGCGCGGCACAGCCCAGCAGCCGGTTCGGCCAGAGTTCGTTCTCGACCACGATCAGCGCCGCGGGGCGGTGGCGGGCGAGAAACCGGGCCAGCGCCCAGCGGGTGTCGAGCGGCGCCGCCCGCACCGTGATCCGCTCGTCCCCCCAGCCAAGCGCCATCGCCCGGGCGGTGACGGTGTTCGTGGTGACCAGAAGCCGCAGCCCGGGCCGCGCGGCAAAGAGTGCGGCAATCAGCGGTTGCGCCGAGATCAGTTCGCCATTCGAGGCGGCATGGAGCCAGATCGCCCCCGGCGCCGAGGGCGCGCCGCCGCCAAGCCGTTCGGCGAGTGCCGCGGCGGGCTCGGCCCCGCGCAGCGCCCGCAGTCCGAGCCGGATCAGCAGCACGGGCAGGGCGAGCGACAGGAGCAGGCGATAGAGGAAGAGCACGGGCAGGTCCGGGGTGAGGTCGCGGCATCAAAGCGGGGCGGGGCGGCGGATGCAAGGGTCCGAAATGCAACTGCCCCCGGACGGGCCGGGGGCAGCGGGTCTTGTGCGGCAGGGCAGGGGGCTCAGCCCGCCGCCAGCCGTTTCTCGCGCGCCTTGCGCATCGCCTCGTCCGAGGGGGCGATGAAGGTGTAGAACATCGGCACCACGAAGAGCGTGAACATCGTGCCGATCAGCAGGCCCGAGAACATCACGATGCCCATGGCCTCGCGCGCGGCGGCGCCGGCGCCCTTGGCGATGACCAGCGGCACGACGGCAAGCGCCATTGCCGCGGTGGTCATCAGGATCGGCCGCAGTCGGGTCTTGGCGGCAAGCACGATCGCCTCGCGCCGGGTGTGGCCGTGCTCCTCGCGCTGCTGGTTCGCGAATTCGACCATCAGGATGCCGTGCTTGGTGATCAGACCGACGAGGGTGATCAGGCCGACCTGACTGTAGATGTTCAGCGTGCCGAGCCCGAGGTTCAGCGGCAGGATCGCCCCGAAGATCGTCAGCGGCACCGACATCAGGATGATGAACGGGTCGCGGAAGCTTTCGAACTGCGCCGCCAGCACCAGATAGATCACCAGCACCGCCGCCCCGAAGGCAAGCGCGATGGTGTTGCCCTGCTTCACCTCGAGCCGCGACTGGCCCGAATAGTCGATGAAGAAGCCCTCGGGCATCACCTCCTGGGCGATCTGCACGATCGTGGCGAGCCCGTCGCCGGTCGACTGGCCGGGCATCGGCAGCGCCGAGATCGTGGCCGAGTTCAGCTGGTTGAACTGCTCGACCGCCGAGGCCATGACGCCGGTCTCGATCTTCACCACCGAGGACAGCGGCACCATCTCGCCGGTCGAGGCGCGGACGAAATACTGGCCGAGCTGCTCGGGGTTCGAGCGGAACGATTTCGGCACCTGGGTGACGATGTCGTAGGAGTTCGAGTCGCGGTCGAACTGCGCCACGGTCGGGCCGCCGACGAGCAGGCCAAGCGTGTTGCCGATCTCGGCGACCGAGACGTTCAGCGTCGCGGCGCGGTCGCGGTCGATCGTCACCCGCACTTCGGGCGAATCGTAGTTGAGCGAGTTCTGCACCATGATGAACTTGCCCGACTTCTGCGCCTTGATCCGGATCTCCTCGGCGACCTCGGAAACGCGGTCGGGCGCGTGGATCGACTGGATCACCACCGAGATCGGCAGCCCGCCGCCGGTGCCCGGCAGGGTGGGCGGCGCGAAGGCAAAGCCCTTGAGCCCGGTCGAGGTGTCGATCGCGGCCTGGATCTGCGTCTGGATCTGCTTCTGGCTACGGTCACGATCGCCCCAGTCCTTCAGCGCCCAGATGTAGATGCCCTGGTTCTTCTGCCCGCCGAAGCCGGCAATCGAGAAATAGGTGCGCAGCTCGGGGATGTCCTTGGTGTCGGTGCCGATCCGGTCGATGTATTTCGCGGTGTAATCCGAGGTCGCATAGCGCGGCCCGGTCACCATCGCGATCACCGCGCCCTGATCCTCCTCCGGCGCAAGCTCGGTCGAGGTGTGGATGAACATGAAGCCCATCACCGAGATCAGCACGACGACGATCATCACCGTCACCGGCCGATAGTCGAGCGAGCCGTTCACCCGCCGCTCGTACCAGCCCGCGAAACGCTCGAACGTGCGGTCGACCCAGGCCTGGAAGCCCGAGGCATGGCCCGATTTCAGGATCCGCCCCGACATCATCGGGGTGATGGTGAGCGCGATGATGCCCGACAGGATCACCGAGCCCGCAAGCGTGAAGGCGAACTCCTTGAAGAGCGCACCAGTCAGCCCGCCGGTGAAGCCGAGCGGCGAGAGCACCGCGGCGAGGGTGATGGTCATCGCGATCACCGGGCCGGTGATCTCCTTCATCCCCTGCACTGCGGCCGGGATCGGCTTCATCCCGTCCTCGATATGGCGGTGGATGTTCTCGACCACCACGATCGCGTCGTCGACGACGAGGCCGATCGCCAGCACCATGGCCAGCAGCGTGAGCAGGTTGATCGAATAGCCAAGCGCCAGCAGCACCGCCATCACGCCGATGAGCGAGAGCGGAATGGTGACGATCGGCATCAGCACCGAGCGCAGCGAGCCGAGGAACAGCAGGATCACCACGACGACGATCGCCACGGCCTCGCCGATGGTCTTGAACACCTCGTCGATCGAGGCCGAGATCTGCTCGGTCGTGTCGTAGACGAGTTCGATCTTCATCCCCTCGGGCAGGGCGTTGTTGATCGCGGGCAGCTCGTCACGCACCGCCTGCGCGGTGTCGAGCGGGTTCGCCGCGGGGGTCGGCGAAAGCCCGATGAAGGTGCCCTGCCGGCCGGCGAAGGTGACGATCTCGCCCGAGTCGTCCGAGGCGAGCTCGACCCGCGCCACGTCGCGCAGCCGCACCACCTTGTCGCCGGTGGCACGGATCGGCAGCGCGCCGAAGGCATCGGGCGACTGCAGCGTCGATTTCAGCGTGATCGACTGGGTGACGTCGATGTTCTCGGTCTTGCCCGGCGCCGACAGGAAGTTCGAGGCCTTGATCGCCGCCAGCACCTCGGAGGCGGTGACGTCGCGGGCCGCGAGCTTGTCGGGGTCGATCCAGACCCGCATCGTGTAGTTCGCGGCGCCGATGATGCTGACCTCGGCGATGCCCGAGATGGTGGACATCCGCGGCTTGATCACACGCTCGAGGTATTCGGTCAGCTGCTCGGGCGTCATGTTGGGGTTGATCGCCGCGAGATACATCAGCGCGAAGGTGCGCCCGGTGCCCTTGACGATCACCGGGTCATCGGCGTCGGAGGGCAGCTTGCCGCGCACCTGCTGCACCTTCGACAGCACTTCGGTCAGCGCGGCATCGGGGTCCGAGCCGAGCTTCATGTTGACCGACACCACCGAGGCCGAGTTGACCGAGGAGGAGGTGACGTAGTCGATGTTCTCGGTCGTCGCCACCGCCTCGGCGATCGGCGCGGTGATGAAGCCCTGGATCAGGTCGGGCGAGGCGCCGGCGTAGGTGGTGGTGATCGTCACCACCGTCTCGTCAACCTTGGGATATTGCCGGACCGGCAGGTTGAAATAGGCCTGGATGCCGAGCAGCAGCATGAAGGCGCCGACCACCGTCGACAGGACGGGGCGTCGGATGAAGATTTCGGTGAAATGCATCGCGCGTCCCTCAGTTGCCGGCGGCCGGAACGGCGGTGCCGTTCTCCTCGGAGATCTTCACGACCGCACCCGAGGTCAGCTTGTTCTGCCCGGCGTCGACGATCTTGTCGCCCGCCTCGACGCCCTTGATGATCTCGATCTTGTCGCCCGCCCGGCGGCCGAGGGTGACGAAGACCTGACGCGCCACGAGCTGCGCCTCGCTGGCGCCCTCGGGCGTTTCCGAACGCACCACGAAGACCGAGTCGCCGTAGAGCGTGGAGGAGACCACCGTCTGCGGCAGGGCGATGATGCCCTCTTCCTCGGGCAGGTTCACCCGCACCCGCAGGAACTGGCCCGGGGTGAGGGTGGTGCCGGCCTCGGGCAGCTCGGCGCGGATGGTGACAAGGCGCGAGTTCGGGTCGATCTTCGGCTCGATGCCGGTGACCGAGCCCTGCAGCACGTCCTCGCCCGATTCCGGGGTGACGGTGACCGACATGCCCGGCTTGACGATGCCCGCCTGCTGTTCGGAGAGGGTGAAGTCGACGCGCATGTGGCGGATGTCCTGCAGCGTCGCATAGACGGTACCCGGGGTGACATACTGGCCCACCTCGATCTGCGGAATGCCGATGGTGCCGGCGAAGGGCGCGGTCAGCTGCTTGGTTTCAAGCACGGCCTTGAGCTTGGCCACGGTCGAGCGGGCAGAGACGGCCTCGGCCTCGGCGCTGTCGAGCGTGGTATTGGCCGAGACGCCGCGGTCGCGCAGCTCGCGCGCGCGGGTCAGCGTGGTTTCGGCCAGATCGAGCGCGGCCTGCGCGGCGGCCAGATCGGCGCGCTCCTGGCGGTCGTCGATCTGCACCAGAAGCTGGCCCTGCTCGACATGGTCGTTGGCCGCAAAGCGGATCTCGCGCACCAGCCCCGAGGCCTCGGTCGCCAGATCGACGCCGCGCGCGGCCGAGGCGGTGCCGATCGCCTCGATCCCCGGCGTCCAGCGCTGCGGCACCGCGTCGGTGACCGACACCGCGACCGGCGCCGGCTTCATCGTTGCGAAGAACTGGGCGATCATCTTCGAGCGGAACAGATTGAAGCCGACGATGCCGCCGCCGACGAGAACAAGTGCGAGAATCGCGATGATGAAACGTTTAATCATTGTCTGTCCCGGTTCGTTTCAAACAGAGAGCCAGCGTGGCACGCTCTGCCGCACTGGCTCCTTCCTGAACTCTAGAGTTCAGAGACTGGAGTGGAAGTCAATTACCCTTGCGCGAGATCTGGCTGCCGTTGCGGAAAAGACAAGAGCGTGCCGCAGAGAACACGGCCGGATTGCGCAAAACGCCCGGTCTTGCCAGAAAGTCTCCCTTTCGCCGGCGTCAGAAAACCGTCATAACCGTCAGGATTTTCCTCAGGTGCCTCCACACGCCGCGCAAGACGGTGGGGCCGGTGTCCGGGGGGCGCAGGCGAGAGAGGGTACCTATGGACTATCAACCGATTTCGCCGGTGTCGCTGGCTCTCCAGGCCACCCGCATCGGCTTCGAGGCGCAGTCGGTGATTGCGATGCGTCTGGCCGGCATGGCGGGTCTCTGGGCGACGCCGCCCTCGGAGTTCACCCTGATGGTCGCGGAAAAGGCGCAAGCCGTCGTCGAGGCCGCCGAGGCGGCGACCGTCGCGGCGCTGAGCGGGCGCGGCCCGGACGCGATGCTCGAGGCGAGCATGGTCGAGATCGGCCGCCACACCTCGGGCAATCTCGAGCGGCTCAGCCGCATGGGCCCGGCCTGGGGCCCGGTGTTCTGGTAAGCGACGCCTCGCCGCGGGCCTGTTCGCCCCGGTCGCATTAACAATCTGTTAACCATACTTCGGGACACTGGCGGGGTTCAGCCCCCGCGAGGACCGATGCGCCTGCCTGTCCTGATCCTGCCCGTGGCCCTGTTTCTTGCCGCCTGCGGTGCGCAGCCAAGCCCGGTCTTCTTCGGCGCCGAGCGGCACGAGCTGGTGCTCGAGGACATCCGCTTCGTCGTCTTCCGCAAGGAGAACCACGCCGAGGTGATCCGTCTGGGCTATCTCTCCCGTGCCGAGCGTGACGCGGTGCCGGCGCTGATGGAGCGCGCGGCGGCGCAGGCGACGGGCTGCACGACGGTCGGGCCGGGGCGGGGGATGTGGGCCTCGCCCTCGCTCATCGGCGACACCGGCGAGGCGACCTTCCAGCTTTCGTGCTGACCCGCCACGGGGCTGCGACAGCACGCCGCGCCCGGACAGGCTGCCCGGGCGTGCCGATCTGACCCAGATCAAGGTTCGCGCCGTACAAATGATGATCTGTGGATGCATGAAACGCGCCTGAACGGAGACCCTTTCCATGATCCGCCTGATGGGCATCATCTATGCGCTTGCCGGCCCGACCCTTGCCGGCGTTCTCATCATCGCCGCGCTGACCATGAACATGTTCGACATGAAGTCGGTGCTGGCCGCAGCGGCGATCGGCTTCGTCGTGGCGATTCCCGCGGCATGGCTGGTGGCCAGGCAGATCGTCGCGAACGCCTGAAAACGCGGCAAACCACCCTGCAACTGAGGTTGCAGGGCGCCGTTAAGCCGGTTTTACGGGCTTGTCGGCTAGAATGCTGCGTGGCAGCACTGCGCTGTCGGAAACCGGAGGTCATCATGCCCGCCCCGCAAGGCTATTCCCGCCTTCACATCGCTCTGCACTGGCTCACCGCCGTGCTCATCATCCCGCAATTCCTGCTCAACGACGCTGTCGGCGAAGCCTTCGACGCCGGCCTCGAAGGCGAGCAGATCACCGCCTCGATCCTCGCGCCGCTGCATGTGGCGACCGGGATCTCGATCCTCGTTCTGGTGCTGTGGCGGATCGCCCTGCGCTTCAAGAACGGCGTGCCCGCGGCCCCGGCGAACGAACCGGCGATCCAGAAGCTCGTGGCAGCCGCCACGCATCTGGGGCTCTACCTCGTGCTGATCCTCACCGTCGCCGCCGGCGCGGTGGCCTGGTTCGGCGGGGTCGAGGATGCGGGCGACCTGCACGGGGCGCTCACCACCGTGCTGCTCGTGCTGATCGGCCTGCATATCGTCGGCGCGCTCTATCAGCAGTTCTTCGCGAAGACCAATATCATCGACCGGATGCGCACCGCGCGTCTCTGAGCGCATCCGTCGACGACAGAAATGGGGCCGCTCCGGGCAACCGGGGCGGCCCTTGTCCTGTCCGCAATCCTCAGCGCGACAGGAAGGCCTCGACCGCAGCCTCGACCTCGCGCGGGCGCTCGGCATGGAGCCAGTGCCCCGCGCCCTCGATGCCCTCGAATTCCGCCTTCGGGAACAGCGCCCGGATCGGCGCGTGATACTCCGGCCGGACATAGGCCGAGTTCTTGCCATAGAGGAACAGCGCCGGTCCGGCGAAGGGATGGGCCGCGGCGGGCAGCGGGTCGGGCCAGGCCAGGATGCCCTCGAGGCTGTTCTTCAGCGCCTCGAGGTTGAACTTCCACCGCACCGGGCCGTCGCGCAGCTCGAGCGATTGCAGCAGGAAGGCGCGTGTCGCGGGGTCCTGCACCCGCTCGCTCAGCCGCCGGTCGGCTTCCGAGCGCGAGGTGATGTCGTCGATCCGGATCGATTGCATCGCGTCGATCAGATAGCCATGCGCGATGCCGTGGTCATAGTTCACCGGCGCCATGTCGGCGACCACGATCCTGTTCACCAGCCCGGGCCGGGTCAGGGCGAGCATCATCGTCGCCTTGCCGCCCATCGAATGGCCCATCACGTCGCAGGCCCGCCCCTGTGCCGAGATCACCCCGGCAAGGTCATTGGCCATCGCCGGATAGGAATGCTCGTCCGACCAGAAACTGTCGCCGTGGTTGCGCATGTCGAGCGCCAGCACGAGCCGTTTTTCGGACAGCCGCTTGGCGACCACGCCCCAGTTGCGGGCGGAGCCGAAAAGGCCGGGGACGATGAGGAGCGGGGGCAGCTCGGTGTCGCTGCCATGGGCGATGACGTTCAGCATGACGCATAGGTAGCGCGGCCCGCGCCGCTCTTCCAGTGGGGGCGTAGCGGGGGAACGTTGCACGGGCGCGCCGGCGCGGCTAGGCTTCGTGTCAGGAGGAGCGTCGATGGATCCGATCACCCTGCGCCAGATGACCGGGCGCGTCTCGCAGCTTCTGGCCGAACGGCTGGGCGCGCGCGGGCGCACGCTGCGCGACCGGCTCAAAAGCCGCTCCCGCGCCTTGCCGCGCAGGGTGCGCCGGGCCGCGGCGCTGCTGGCCGAGGCCGAGGCGCTCGCCGCCTCGCCGCGGATGATGCGGCAAGCCGACATGAGCGAGATCGCCGAAGCCTATGACATCTGCGTCAACTATCTGCGCCCGCTCGGCAGCGGCGCGCGGGTGCAGGGGCTGGCGCGCTCGGCCGCGGCCTCGGTGGTCTTCGGCCTCGTCGTGGTCGGGGCGCTGGTGCTCGCCGTGGGGCGGTTGCGCGGCCTGTTCTGAACGGGGCGCATGAAAAAGGCCCCCGCGCGGGGGGCCTTTCGTTCCTGCGATCCGCCGACGGGATCAGAGCGTCGGGTAGATCGGGAAGCGGGCGAGCAGCGTCGCGACCTTGGCCTTGACGGCTTCCTCGACCTCGACGTTGCCCTCTTCACCATTCGCGGCAAGCCCGTCGACGACCTCGACGATCAGCCGGCCGATCTCGCGGAACTCGGCCTCGCCGAAGCCGCGGGTGGTGCCGGCCGGGGTGCCGAGACGCACGCCCGAGGTCACCGTCGGCTTTTCCGGGTCGAACGGGATGCCGTTCTTGTTGCAGGTGATGTGCGCCCGGCCGAGCGCCTTCTCGGTGG
This sequence comes from Paenirhodobacter sp. YD-8, assembly GCF_056590935.1. Lineage (NCBI taxonomy): Bacteria > Pseudomonadati > Pseudomonadota > Alphaproteobacteria > Rhodobacterales > Paenirhodobacter > Paenirhodobacter sp. YD-8. The sequence goes on from NZ_CM152649.1 coordinate 671,870, forward strand.
CGTTGCCCTTCACGCCCTTCGGGCGCAGGTCGACCAGCATCACATGGGTGTCGGTGCCACCGGTGACGATGTCGAGGCCGCCCTTCATCAGCTCGTCGGCGAGCGCCTGCGCGTTCAGCACGACCTGCTTGGCGTATTCCTTGAACTCCGGACGCAGCGCCTCGCCGAAGGCCACGGCCTTGCCGGCGATGACATGCATCAGCGGACCACCCTGGATGCCCGGGAAGATCGCGGAGTTCACCTTCTTGGCGATCTCTTCGTTGTTCGTCAGGATCATGCCGCCACGCGGGCCGCGCAGCGTCTTGTGGGTGGTGGTGGTGACCACATCCGCATGCGGGAAGGGCGACGGGTGCTGGCCGCCGGCCACGAGGCCCGCGAAATGCGCCATGTCGACCATCAGCCAGGCGCCGACCTCGTCCGCGATCTTGCGGAACTCGACGAAGTCGATCTGCCGCGGGATGGCCGAGCCACCGGCAACGATCAGCTTCGGCTTGTGCTCGTGGGCAAGGGCGCGGACCTGGTCATAGTCGAGCCGGCTGTCCTGCTTGCGCACGCCATACTGGATCGCGTTGAACCACTTGCCCGACTGGTTCGGGCGCGCGCCGTGGGTCAGGTGACCGCCGGCGTCGAGGCTCATGCCGAGGATGGTGTCGCCGGGTGCGAGCAGCGCGTTGAATACGCCCTGGTTCGCCTGGCTGCCCGAGTTCGGCTGCACGTTGACGAAGGCACAGCCGAAAAGCTGCTTGGCGCGGTCGATCGCCAGGTTTTCCGCCACGTCGACGAACTGGCAGCCGCCGTAATAGCGCTTGCCCGGATAGCCCTCGGCGTACTTGTTCGTCATCACCGAGCCCTGGGCCTCCATCACCGCCTTCGAGACGATGTTTTCCGAGGCGATCAGTTCGATCTCGTCGCGCTGGCGGCCGAGTTCGTCGGTGATCGATTTCCAGATGTCGGGGTCGCGGGAGGAAAGGCTTTCGGTAAAGAAGCCGGCGTCGCGTTGGGCGGTCATGGGCGTCTCCTGAACGGGATGGTCGCGGGTCGTTTATCGCAGAAATCCCGGGGCCGAAAGCGCTCAAAACGACGTCAGGACGTTTTGGCGCGGCATCCGTGCGCCCATTCGCGTCTTGTGTTTCCGATCGTCGCTTGTCACATCAGGACGGAAACCCGGGGGTCGCAGATGAACAGGCCGAACCACATCCATTTCGCCGCGGCAAATGCCGAGGCCGCGCAGGCGGCACTTGGGGAACTGGTGGAGCGCTATGGCCAGGTGCCGCGCTATGCGGCCGATGTGATCGTGGCGCTTGGGGGCGACGGCTTCATGCTGCAGACGCTGCATGCGGGGGCGGGGCTGCCGGTCTATGGTATGAACCGCGGCACCGTCGGCTTCCTGATGAACGACTATTCCCCCGATGACCTGCCGGCGCGGCTCGCCCAGGCCGAGGAAGAGGTGATCAACCCGCTTGCGATGCGGGCGATGACGGTCGACGGGGTGATGCACGAGGGGCTGGCGATCAACGAGGTCTCGCTGCTGCGCGCCGGGCCGCAGGCGGCGAAGCTGCGGATCTCGGTCAATGGCAAGCTGCGGATGGAGGAACTCGTCTGCGACGGGGCGATCGTCTCGACGCCCGCGGGCTCGACCGCCTACAACTATTCCGCGCACGGGCCCATCCTGCCGATCGGCTCGGACGTGCTGGCGCTGACCGGCATCGCCAGTTTCCGGCCGCGGCGCTGGCAGGGCGCGATCCTGCCCTCCTCGGCGATCGTGCGTTTCGACGTGCTCGACCCGGCGAAGCGACCGGTGATGGCGGATGCCGACTCGCGCTCGGTCAAGCCGGTGCTCTGGGTCGAGATCCGCTCCGAGCCGAAGGTCGAGCACCGCATCCTGTTCGACCCCGGCCACGGGCTCGAGGAGCGGCTGATGCGCGAGCAGTTCGCCTAATCCTTCCGCCAGGCATCAAGCTTGCGGTAAAGCGTCGAGGGCGCCACGTCGAGCTCGCGCGCCGCGCGCGGCACCGAACCGTCGTGCCGGGTCAGGCAATCCTCGATCACCAGCCGCTCGATTTCCGCGAGGCTGCGACCGGCGAGCGTGGTCATGTTCAGCCCGGGGCAGGGCGGGGCATGCTCGGCCGGAAAGCGGATCTCCTCGGGCAGCATCTCCTCGGTCAGCTCGTCGCCGTCATGGGTCACGGTCGCGGCGCGCAGCACGTTCATCAGCTCGCGCACGTTGCCGTTCCAGGGCTGGGCGCGCAGCACCGCCTCGGCGGTGGGCGAGAGCCGGGTGAAGGCGCGGCCCTCGAGAATGGCGAAGCGGCGCAGGATTTCCGCCGCGAGCGGGGCGATGTCGTCGGGACGCTGGCGCAGCGGCGGCATCTCGATCGGCACGACGCGCAGCCGGTAATAGAGATCCTCGCGCAACCGCCCGTCGTGCACCGCCTGCAGCGGCGGCTGCGCCGAGGCGGCGATCACCCGCAGGTCGACCCGCTGCGGCCGGGCTGCGCCGAGCGGCTGGATCGTCGCGCTCTGCAGGAAGCGCAGCAGCTTCGGCTGCAGCTCGGGGGCAAGGTCGCAGATCTCGTCGAGGAAGAGCGTGCCGCCATCGGCCAGCGCCGCCGCCCCGGCCTTGTCGGTGACCGCGCCGGGAAAGGCGCCGCGCAGATGGCCGAACAGCTCGGACTCGAAGCGTTCGACCGGGATTGCGCCGCAATCGAGGGTGATGAAGGGGGCCGCCGCGCGCGGCGACAGCGCATGGACCGCCTGCGCGCAGAGCTCCTTGCCGGTGCCGCTTTCGCCGGTGACGAAGACCGGCGCCATCGAGCGCGCGGCCGAGCGGATCCGGGCATAGACCGTGCGCATCGGTCCCGAGGTGCCGATGAAGCCCGCAAGCGGCGCCTCGCGCCCGGGCACCGCCTGCGGCCGCGACAGCTGGGCTGCGGCGCGGGCATTGGCGATCGCCGTCATCAGCCGCAGTTCCGAGACCGGCTTGACGAGGAAGTCATGCGCGCCCGCGCGCATCGCCTTCACCGCGCGCTCGGTTGAGCGGTCGGCGGTGATGACCACCACCGCGGTGCGCGGCTGCAACGCCAGCATCTCGCGCATCAGGTCGATGCCGTCGCCGTCGGGCAGCATCAGGTCAAGCAGCACGACGGGCGGATCGGTCTTGCGAAACAGCGCCAGCCCCTCGGCGGCGGAGGCGGCCGAAAGGGTGACGAAGCCCGAGCTGCGCAGATGCGCGTCATAGATCGCGCGCAGCGTCGGCGTGTCCTCGATCAGCAGGATATCGGCGGCGATCGGCGGCGAGGCGGCTTCGTTCACGGCATCTCTCCTGCGCGATCCTCGCGCGCGTCCAGTTCGCCCTCGGTGAAGGCGATGAGCTGTGCGATCCGCGCGAGAACGGCCCGGCCGAGCAGCGCCGTCGCCTCGGGGCGGCCCTCGCGCAGCCCCGCGCCCAGTGCAGCGGCGCAATCGTAGAGCGACTGTGCCCCAAGCTCGCCCGAGATCGCGGTGAGGATGTGCATCTCGCGCCGGATCGCCGTGCCGTCGCCCTGGGCAAGCGCGTCGCGCAGCCGGGCCTCGATGCCGCGCAGGTCGGCCAGCAGCCGGTGCAGGAGCTCGCGGCTGCCGTCCTCGCCGGCGATGGCGAGCAGACGGCTGAATTGCGCGCTGTCGACGATCAGCAGCCCGTCGATGAAGCCCGGGTCGGCCCCGGCGGGCGGGGCGGGCGGGGATGGGGCGCGCTGCAGGGCGCGTTCGACTGCGGCGGCAAAACGCGGCAGGCTGGTCAGCGGCTTCACCACCACCGCGTCGGCGCCCAGGGCGAGCAGCGCGTCGCGGGTCTCGGGCATTGCATCGGCGGTGCAGGCGAGGATCGGCAGGCGCCGCCGGGTCTCGCCCGACCGCAGCGCGGCGATCACCCCGCGGCCGTCAAGCCCGGGCATCTCGATGTCGATCACCGCAAGGTCATAGTCGCGCGCGGCCAGCAGGGCGAGTGCCTCGCGCCCGTGGTCGGCGGTGATGCAGGTCGCGCCCATGTCGTCGAGCAGGTGGCAGATCACCGCCTGATGCGTGCGGCTGTCATCGGTGACGAGAACGCGCAGCCCGCTCAGGTCGGGCGCTGTCGGTCCCTCCTCGACAAGGAGCGGCAGTGCCGGCAGCATCGGCACGATCAGGGTGACGATGGCGCCGCCTTCGGGGCGGTTGTGCACCTCGATCCGGCCGCCGAGCCGCTCGGCCATGTCGCGGGCGATGGCAAGTCCGAGGCCGTAGCCGGGCATGTTCGGCGTGCTGCCGCGCTGGCCCGGGCGGAACAGCCGGCCGAGCAGCTCGGGCGGGAAGCCGGGCCCGTCGTCGCGCACGCAGACCTGCAGCTGATCCCCGGCGGCGAGGCGGAAGGAGACCTGCACCACCCCCTTGCGCGCATATTTGAAGGCGTTCGACAGCAGGTTCGACACCGCCCGCTCGATCGCCAGCCGATCGAGCACCAGCACCGGCGGCACGTCGGGGGCCAGGGTGAATTGCAGCGAGATGCCGCGCTCGCGGGCGTGGCCCGACCAGCGGATCTCGAGCTCGCGCAGCAGTCGCGCCGTCTGCACCTGCTGCGCGCCGGCGGCCTCGGCCTCCTCGGCGATCAGCACCAGCCCCTCGTCGAGCAGCCGCGCGACGAGGTCGCTGGCCACCCGCACCCGCTCGATCTGGCGCCGGGGGGCATCCGCGAGGCTCTCGCGGCTGACGAGGCGCAGGGAGGCAAGGATATCTGCAACGGCCGCGCGCAGGTCATGTCCAAGCAGGGTGATCTGTGCAAGCTTCAGCTGCGCGGTCAGCGCAGGATCAGGCGGAACGGAAGGCGTATGTTGCGTCTTCATGTCGGAACCCTTCCCCGAAACCCCGGGGTTCGCATCATAAAAACAGAATCCGGAAATAATGTTACGGGGAAAATACGACTTTCCGTCGCGCAACGTGACGGAAGGCGGCGGAGCCCGTCGCGCGGGCTCCGCCGGCACGGTCAGCTGGCGGGGTAGCCGATCGCCTTCAGCGCCGCGGTGATCTCGTCGAGGATCGCCGGGTCGTCGATCGTGGCGGGCATCTTGTAGGGCTCGCCATCGGCGATCTTCACCATCGTGCCGCGCAGGATCTTGCCCGAGCGGGTCTTCGGTAGCCGGTCGACGACGAGCGCGGTCTTGAACGCCGCGACCGGGCCGATCTGGTCGCGCACCAGGGCGACGCATTCGCGCACGATCGCCTTCTCGTCGCGGGTGCAGCCCTTGTTCAGGCACAGGAAGCCGATCGGGGTCTGCCCCTTCAGCTCGTCCGCCGCCCCGATCACCGCGCATTCGGCGACGTCGGGATGCGAGGCGAGCACCTCCTCCATCGCGCCGGTCGAGAGCCGGTGGCCCGCGACGTTGATCACGTCATCGGTGCGCGCCATGATGTAGAGATAGCCGTCCTCGTCCTTGTAGCCCGCGTCGCCGGTCTCGTAATAGCCCGGGAAGTGGCTGAGGTAGCTCTTCTTGAAGCGCTCCTCGGCATTCCACAGCGTCGGCAGCGTGCCCGGAGGCAGCGGCAGCTTGATCGCGATCGCGCCCAGTTCGCCGTCCTTCATCGGGTGACCGCCTTCGTCGAGGATCTGCACGTCATAGCCCGGCATCGCCACCGAGGGCGAACCGAGTTTCGTCGGCAGCAGTTCGATGCCGAGCGGGTTCGCCGCGATCGCCCAGCCGGTCTCGGTCTGCCACCAGTGGTCAATCACCGGCACGCCGAGGTGTTCCTGCGCCCATTTCACCGTGTCCGGGTCGGCGCGTTCGCCGGCCAGGAACAGCGCCTGCATCTCGTGCAGCTTGTAGCGCTTGATCCAGTCACCGTTCGGATCCTCGCGCCGGATCGCGCGCAGCGCGGTGGGCGCGGTGAAGAAGCTCTTGATCCGGTTGTTCTGGATCACCCGCCAGAACACGCCCGGGTGCGGCGTGCCGACGGGCTTGCCCTCGAACACCACGGTGGTCGCGCCGGCGATCAGCGGGCCGTAGCAGATATAGCTGTGGCCGACGACCCAACCCACGTCCGAGGCGGCCCAGAACCGGTCGCCCGCCTCGATGTTGTAGATGTTCTTCATCGTCCAGCTCAGCGCGACGAGATGGCCGCCGGTCGCCCGGATCACGCCCTTCGGCGCGCCGGTGGTGCCCGAGGTGTAGAGGATATAGGCCGGGTGGTTGCCTTCGACCGCCACGCATTCGGCCGGGCGCACGCCATACTGGAAGCCGTGCCAGGAGAAGTCGCGGCCCTCGACCAGCTTCGCCACTTCCTGCTCGCGCTGGAAGATCACGCAGAACTCGGGCTTGTGGGTGGCGATGTCGATCGCCTCGTCGAGGAGGGGCTTGTAGTGCACGACGCGGTTCGGTTCGAGCCCGCAGGACGCGGCGATGATCGCCTTCGGCGTGCAGTCGTCGATGCGCACGGCCAGCTCGTTCGCGGCAAAGCCGCCGAAGACCACCGAATGGATCGCGCCGAGCCGGGCACAGGCCAGCATCGCCTCGAGCGCCTCGGGGATCATCGGCATGTAGATGATGACGCGGTCACCCTTTTCGACGCCGCGCATGCGCAGCGCGCCGGCAAGCGAGGCCACGCGCTTTTGCAGTTCCTTGTAGGTGATGCCCTTGGTCGAATGGGTGATCGGGCTTTCGTGCATGATCGCGATCTGGTCGCCGCGACCGGCCAGCACATGGCGGTCGACCGCGTTCCAGCAGGTGTTGACCATGCCATCCGAGAACCATTCGTAGATCGGGGCCTTCTCGTCGAAGAGCGCCTTCGTGGGGTTTTCGACCCAGTCGATCTGCTCCGCCGCCTGCATCCAGAACCCTTCCGGGTCGGCCTGCCAGGCAGCGTAGACGTCCTTGTATGCCATTGTATGCCTCCTCCAAGCTGGATTTCTTGTTACGGAGGCTAAGAGATTCCTGCAAGATTGTTACCGGGGAATGCGACATTCCGACCGGAAAATTTTGCAGTTCCTCGGCCAATGCTTGCGCAAACTTTTGCAAAGCAGTGGATTTTGTTGATGCTGTAGGATGGGCATAACGCAATTTGCAAAGTTTCTTCGCTTTGCATCCGGCGCGGGGCCGCTGTGCCCCGCGCCGGCCGGGATCAGCCGTAATGTGCGACCGGCGTGCCGGCGAGGGCCGAGATGTTCAGCAGCCCGCGGGTGGTGATCGAGGGCGTCACGATATGCGCCTTGTTGCCCATCCCCATCAGGATCGGCCCGACCTCGAGCCCGCCGGCCTTCGCCTTGAGGATGTTGCGCACCCCCGAGGCGGCGTCGGTATTGCCGAAGATCAGCACGTTCGCCGCGCCCTCGAGCCGGCTCTCGGGCATCAGCCGGTGCCGGATTTCGGGCGAGAGGGCGGCGTCGATGTGCATCTCGCCCTCATAGGCGAAATCGGGCTCTCGCGCGTCGAGCAGCGCCATCGCCGCCCGCATCCGCCGCCCCGAGTCGATGTCGAGGTTGCCGAACTGGCTGTGCGAGCACAGCGCCACCTTCGGCGCCAGCCCGAAGCGGCGCACGTGCCGCGCCGCGCCGATCACCGCGGCGGTGATCTCCTCGGGGGTCGGTTCGTGGTGGACATGGGTGTCGGCGATGAACAGCGGCCCGTCCTCGAGGATCATCAGGCTGAGCGCGCCGACCGGGTGCAGCCCGTCGCGCGCCAGCACCTGACGGATATAGTTCAGGTGCCACAGATATTGCCCGAAGGTGCCGCAGATCATGCTGTCGGCGTCGCCGCGATGGACGGCGATCGCGGCGATCGCGGTGGTGTTGGTGCGCAGGATCGCGCGGGCGAGGTCGGGGGTGACGCCGCGCCGCGCCATCAGCCGGTAATAGGTCTCCCAATAGTCGCGATAGCGCGGGTCGTTGTTCGGGTCGACGACCTCGAAATCGGTGCCCGGGCGCAGCGGCAGGCCGATGCGGTCAAGCCGCGCCTCGATCACCTCGGGGCGGCCGATCAGGATCGGCCGGTCGGTGGTCTCCTCGATCATCGCCTGGGCGGCGCGCAGCACGCGTTCGTCCTCGCCCTCGGCGAAGATGATCCGGCGCGAGGCGGTGGCGGCCGCCTCGAACACCGGGCGCATCAGCAGGGCCGACTTGAACACCGAGCCCTCGAGCGCGCGCTTGTAGGCGGCGAGGTCCTCGATCGGGCGGGTGGCGACGCCGGTCTCCATCGCGGCCTTCGCCACCGCCGAGGAGACGACGCCGATCAGCCGCAGGTCGAAGGGCTTCGGGATCAGGTAGTCGGGACCGAAGGTCATCTTCTCGCCGCGATAGGCCGCTGCCGCCTCGGCCGAGGTGGTGACGCGGGCAAGCGCCGCGATGCCCTCGATGCAGGCAAGCTGCATCTCGTCGTTGATCGTCGTCGCGCCGACGTCGAGCGCGCCGCGGAAGATGAAGGGGAAGCACAGGACGTTGTTGACCTGGTTCGGGAAGTCCGAACGGCCGGTGGCGATGATCGCGTCGGGGGCGACCGAGCGCACCTCGTCGGGCAGGATCTCGGGAGTGGGGTTCGCCAGCGCGAAGATGATCGGGCGCGCTGTCATCTTCGCCACATGTTCGGGCTTCAGCACGCCGGGGCCCGAGAGGCCGAGGAACATGTCGGCGCCGGCGATCACGTCATCGAGCGTGCGCAGGTCGGATTTCTGCGCATAGGCCGCCTTTTGCGGGTTCATGTCCTCGGCGCGGCCCTCGTAGACGAGGCCGTGGATGTCGCACAGCCAGACGTTCTCGCGCTTGACGCCCAGCTTCAGCAGCATGTTCAGGCAGGCGATGCCGGCCGCGCCACCGCCGGTCGAGACGATCTTGATCTCGTCGAAGCGCTTGCCCGAGATCCGCAGCGCGTTGGTCGCCGCCGCGCCCACCACGATCGCGGTGCCGTGCTGGTCGTCGTGGAACACCGGAATGTTCATCCGCTCGCGGCAGATCTTCTCGACGATGAAACAGTCGGGGGCCTTGATGTCCTCGAGGTTGATCGCGCCGAAGGCGGGTTCCATCGCGCAGACGATCTCGGCCAGCTTTTCCGGGTCGGGCTGGTTCAGCTCGATGTCGAAGGCGTCGATGTTGGCAAATTTCTTGAACAGGACCGCCTTGCCCTCCATCACCGGCTTCGCGGCAAGCGGGCCGATGTTGCCAAGGCCCAGCACCGCGGTGCCGTTCGTCACCACGGCGACGAGGTTGCCGCGCGCGGTATAGCGCGCCGCGGTCGTCGGATCGGCCTTGATCTCGAGGCAGGCCTCGGCCACACCCGGCGAATAGGCGCGGCTCAGGTCGCGGCCGTTGGCGAGCGGCTTCGTCGCGCGGATCTCGAGCTTCCCGGGCTTCGGAAATTCGTGGTAGTCGAGCGCGGGATGACGCGCGGGTTCGTGCCGTGACTCGTCCATGAGGGCCTCCCTGAAACTGGTTTAGCTTTAAACTATTTGGCCTGAAGCTGCAAATAGGCCCGTCGGCGCAAGGCCGCAAGGGGGCATCCCGCGCACTGCATGGCGGCTTGCATCGCTTCGGGAGGCGGCGCAAGCTTCGGGCGAGTTGAACCGTTTGGACAAATCACCCCCGGAGGCCCCGATGTCCCTTGTCGAACTGGCGCGCGACGTGCGCGAGAACGCCTATGCGCCCTATTCGCGATTCAAGGTGGGCGCGGCGGTGCGGGGCAAGTCGGGGGCGGTCTATCGCGGGGTGAATGTCGAGAATGTCGCCTATCCCGAGGGCACCTGCGCCGAGGCCGGCGCGATCGCGGCGATGGTCGCGGCGGGCGAGACCGAGCTTGTCGAGGTGGCGGTGATCGCCGACAGCCCGACCCCGGTGCCGCCCTGCGGTGGCTGTCGGCAGAAGCTGGCCGAGTTCGGCCGGGCCGAGACGCCGGTGACGCTCGCCACCACCTCGGGTGCGCGGTTTGACACCACGATCGGCGAATTGCTGCCCGGCCGTTTCGACGCAAGCCACATGGACAAGTGCTGATGGAGGCGCGCTCGATCATCGCCGGCGTGCGCGACGGGCAGGGGCTGACGGCCGAGGCCGCCGCCTGGTTCGCCGCGGGACTGGCCTCGGGGGCAGTGTCGGACGCGCAGGCGGGGGCCTTCGCGATGGCGGTGTTCCTGAAGGGCATCGGCACCGAGGGGCGCGTGGCGCTGACGCGGGCGATGCGCGACTCGGGGCAGGTGCTTGACTGGGATCTGCCCGGGCCGGTGATCGACAAGCATTCGACCGGCGGCATCGGGGATTCCGTTTCGCTGCTGCTTGCGCCGGCACTGGCGGCCTGTGGCGTCTTCGTGCCGATGATCTCGGGGCGCGGGCTCGGTCATACCGGCGGCACGCTCGACAAGATGGAGACGATCCCGGGCTATCGCGCGCTGCCCGGTGTCGAGGCGCTGAAGAAGGTGGTGGCCGAGGTCGGCTGTGCGATCGTCGGCGCCACCGACGAGATCGCGCCCGCCGACAAGCGGCTTTACGGCATCCGCGACATCTCGGGCACGGTCGAGTCGATCGATCTCATCACCGCCTCGATCCTGTCGAAGAAGCTCGCTGCGGGGCTCGACGGGCTGGTCCTCGACGTCAAGGTCGGCTCGGGCGCCTTCATGGCGAAGATGGAGGATGCCGAGGCGCTGGCGCGCAGCCTCGTCGCCACCGCAAACGGGGCGGGCTGCCGCTGTTCGGCGCTGATCACCGACATGAGCCAGAGCCTTGGCCATTCGGCGGGCAATGCGCTCGAGGTGCTCGAGGTGATGGAGACCTTGACCGGATCGGCGGTGAACGAGGCGCTGTGGGACGTGACCGCGGCGCTTGGCGGCGAGGCGCTGGTGCTTGCGGGCAAGGCCGAGACGATGGACGACGGCGCGGCGATGATCGACCATGCGCTCGAGACCGGGCGCGCGGCCGAGGTTTTCGGCAAGATGGTGGCGGCGCTTGGCGGGCCGCTCGATTTCGTCGAGCGCTATCCCGACCGGCTGCCCTCGGCGCCGGTTCTGGTGCCGGTGCCGGCGCCGCGCGCGGGCTTCGTGACGCGGGTCGATGCGCGGGCGCTTGGCGAGGCGGTGGTGCGGCTGGGCGGTGGGCGGCTGGTCGGCACCGACCGGATCATTCCCTCGGTCGGGCTGTCGGGCCTTGCGGTGATCGGCGAGGAGATGGACGCGGGCGAGCCCCTCGCCCTTGTCCATGCGACGACGGCCGACAGGGCCGAGGCGGCGGTGGCGGCAGTGCGCGCGGCCTATGGGCTGAGCGCGGACATGCCCGAGGAGCCGCCGCTGATCCATGGCCGCATCGGCCCGGAGGATGTGTGAGATGACCCGTGCCTTCCTGATCGTGATGGACAGCGTCGGCATCGGCGGCGCACCCGATGCCGCGCGCTTCTTCAACGATGGCGAACCCGATACCGGTGCGAACACCGTGGGTCATATCGCCACGGAATGTGCTGCGGGGCGGGCCGAGGCGGGGCGCTCGGGCCCGCTGAAGGTGCCGCATCTCGATGCGCTCGGGCTGGGCGCCGCGGTGACGCTTGCCTCGGGGCTGTGCCCGCCCGGGCTCGGCGCACCGCCGCGCGGGCTTTGGGGCGCGGCGAGCGAGGTCTCGAAGGGCAAGGACACGCCCTCGGGGCATTGGGAGCTGGCCGGCGTGCCGGTGCCCTGGGACTGGCACTATTTCCCTCAGGTCGAGAACAGCTTTCCGCCCGATCTGGTCGATTTCGTCGCCGCGCAGGCTGGCACCGCGGGGATCCTGGGCAATTGCCACGCCCCCGGCACCGCGATCATCGAGCGGCTCGGCGAGGAGCACATGCGCAGCGGCTGGCCGATCTGCTACACCTCGGCCGACAGCGTGTTCCAGATCGCCGCCCATGAAGAGACCTTCGGTCTTGCCCGTCTTTTGCAGCTGTGTCGTGACATCGCGCCGCGGCTGCATGCGATGAAGGTCGGCCGGGTGATCGCGCGGCCCTTCGTCGGCCGCCCGGGCAATTTCGTGCGAACCCCGAACCGGCGCGATTTCGCGATCGAGCCGCCGGCGCCGACGCTGCTCGACTGGGCCTATGACGCCGGCCGCACCACCCATGCGATCGGCAAGATCGGTGACATCTTCAGCCATCGCGGCATCAGCGCGCTGCACAAGGGCAAGAATGACGCCGATCTGATGGACCACCTGCAGCGGCTGGCGGGCGAGGCCGAGGAGGGCAGCCTGACCTTCGCGAATTTCGTCGAGTTCGACAGCCTCTATGGCCACCGCCGCGATGTTTCGGGCTATGCCCGGGCACTTGAATGGTTCGATGCGCAGGCCGGCCGCTTCCTCGCGCGGCTGCGGCCGGGCGATCTGGCGATCTTCACCGCCGACCACGGCAATGACCCGAGCTGGCACGGCACCGACCACACCCGCGAGCGGGTGCCGGTGCTGGGACACGGTGTCGGCTTGCGGTCGGTGGGGCAGGTGGCCTATTCGGACGTCGGAGCCTCGGTCGCGGCGCATCTCGGTTTGCGCGCCGCGGGACCGGGGCACAGCTTTTTGCAAGAACAAGACTGAGGGATGCCATGGACGAATTCGTGACGGTGGTCGACCACCCGCTGGTGCAGCACAAGCTCACTCTGATGCGCGAGAAGGACACGTCGACCGCGGGTTTCCGCCAGCTGCTGCGCGAGATCAGCCTGCTTCTGGCCTATGAGGTCACCCGCGGGCTCGAGCTGACGACGAAGACGATCGACACGCCGCTGTGCAAGATGGAAGCGCCGATCCTCGAGGGCAAGAAACTCGCGCTGATCTCGATCCTGCGGGCGGGCAATGGCCTGCTCGACGGTATCCTCGAGCTGATCCCGGCGGCGCGCGTGGGCTTTGTCGGCCTCTACCGCGACCCCGAGACGCTGCAGCCGGTGCAGTATTACTGCAAGGTGCCGAACATGCTCGAGGACCGGATGGTGATCGTCGTCGATCCGATGCTGGCCACCGGCAACAGCTCGGTCGCGGCGGTCGATCTGATCAAGGCGCAGGGCGCGAAGAACATCCGTTTCCTGTGCCTGCTCGCGGCCCCCGAGGGCATCGCGCGGATGCGCGAGGCGCATCCCGATGTGCCGATCGTGACCGCCTCGATCGACGAATGCCTCAACGATCACGGCTATATCGTGCCGGGCCTAGGGGATGCGGGCGACCGCATGTTCGGCACAAAATAAGGCCTTTCTCCTTTACTCGCAGACAATCCTGCGTCATTTTCCCTGATAGGTGATTTGGGGGAAATGATGCGGTTTGGCGGGGTTCTGACGACGACGCTTCTGGTGGCGGTGCTTGGGGCTCCGGCGGCATGGGCCGGGCTCGAGACCAACGGGCCGGCCGAATTTCCGCCAGCCTCCTTCTCGGGTCGCCAATATGTCGACAGTGCCGGCTGCGTCTTCGTCCGGGCGGGCTATGGCGGCAGCGTGAACTGGGTGCCGCGGATCGGCCGCGACCGCAAGCAGCTGTGCGGCTACAAGCCGTCGCTGCCGGCGGGGGCGCCGGTCCTCGACGTGGCGAAGAGCGCGCCGGCCCCGGCGCCGACGCCCGCCGCGCCGGCTCCCGCGCCCGCTCCGGCCAGGGTTGCCGCCGCTCCGGCGCCGGTTCCGACCGCTCCGGCCCGGCCGATGCGCGCCGCCTCGCCGTTCGAGCCGACGCCCGGCGTGGGCAAGCCGATGCCCACCATTGCGCTCACCAACACCCCGCCGCGGATCGGCCGTCCGGCAATGCCCGCCCCGGCCCCTGCGCCGGTCGCGATGCCCGCGCCCGCGGTGGCCGCGCCGGCCGCCGGGCCGGTCAAGATGGCTGCGGCCCCTGCGCCCGGCCGCTATGTCTCGCCCTATGCCCTGGGCGGCGACTGGAGCGGCACGGCTGCCCCCGCCCCCGCGGTGACCCCGGCCCCCTATGGGGCGCCGGTGACCATTCTCGCCGCCGAGACTGTGCAGGGCGCCACCACCACCTGTCCGAACCTGTCGCCGGTCGCGCAGCGCTATACGCTGTCGGACGGGCGCAGCGTGGTGCGCTGCGGCCCGCAGACCGAGGACCCGGTGGGCTTCATCAACCGCGCCGCGGTGCCAGGGCTGGTCGTCGCCTCGACCGCGCCGGTTGCCGGGACGAGCCGTGCCATGGCCGCACCGCGCGCCTCGCGCGCGCCGGTGGCGCAACCGATCGCGCCGCTGCCGATGACGCCGCAGCAGGGCTATTCCGCCTCGAGCCCCTATCAGGGCACGCTGGCGCCCGCCCCCGATGCGGTCTATCTGCGCCACCCGGCCGGGCCGACGACCCTTGCCCCGGTGATCGTGGCGACGAAGGTCGGTCCCTCGGGGTACAAGCCCGCCTTCGATGACGGCCGGCTGAACCCCTATCGCGGTCCGCGGGCAAGCACGGGCGATGTGCAGCAGGCGCAGGTCTGGACCAATCAGGTGCCGGCGCAGACGCTGACCGCCACCACCCCCGCCAGCGCGCGGGTGATCGTGTCGACGCCGATGGTGCAGTATCGCGAGGCGGCGCAGCAGCCGCTGGTGCTGCCGGTTTCGGCCCGGCCCTCGACGAAGTCGGTGGCGCCGGTCGCGGCGGCACCGGTCGCCTTGGCCGCGCGCTATGTGCAGGTCGGCACCTTCGGGGTGGCGGGCAATGCCGAGGCCGCGAAGGCGCGGCTGCGCGCCCTTGGCCTGCCGGTGTCGAGCGCGCGGATCACCCGCTCGGGCAAGCCGATGACGATCGTCTATGCCGGCCCGATGCCGGGCGGTGATGCCGGCGCGGCGCTTGGCAGCGTGCGCGCGGCGGGCTTCGGCGACGCGATCCTGCGCTGAGCGATCGTCCTATCGGGATAGGAAAGGCGGCCTTCGGGCCGCCTTTTTCCGTCAGTCGCAGATCCCCTGCAGAGCCACCCATTGCTCGTCGGCCAGCACCGGCTCGGGCGCGGGGCGGCCCTTGAACGGGTCCGCCTCGATCAGGCCGAGCACGCTTTCGCCCGAGGCATCGCGGGCATAGGCCCAGGGCGTCGAGGATACCCCCGCCGCGCCGAAGGCCGCCAGCAGCGCCCCCTCGGGCGGCAGCGGCGGCGGCGTGTCGAGCAGATGCGCACCATAGCCCGAGACCGCATCGCGGGGCAGGTCGCCGGTGACGAGCAGGCTGAAGGCCGCGCGGACCCCCGCCCAGCGGAGGAAATCGAGCAGCGGATCGCGGTCCCCGGCGGCGAGGTTCGCCTCGATCACCGCGCCGGCGGCAACCTCGGGCGTGTCGGGGCCGGCGATGGTGTCGCGGCCAAGCGCGACGATCTTGCCCGGCAGGCGCCGCCCGCCGGTCAGCCCGCGCGGCAGCACCGCGACCTGCGCGGTGTCGGGCAGGCGCTCGGCCAGCGCCGCAAGCGCGGCATCGCCCGCCTTCGAATGACAGGCCGCGGCGCCTGTCGCGCGTTCGAGGTCGACCAGCACGGCGCGGCCGATCTCGGTGCGCTTCGCCATCGGCGCGACGCGGGCGGCCTGTGCGGTCAGCGCGCCGGGCAACCAGACGAGGGCGGCCAGCACCACGACGCCGATCGCGCCCGCGGTCAGTATCCCGCGCAGCCGGCCCGGATGCGGGCGGCGGGCCTCGATCGCGCGGTGCACCTTCTCGATCGCGTCGATCAGGGTCGTGTCCTCGATCTCGAGCTCCTCGCCCGGTTCCTCGGAAGGGGCATAAAGCGCGGGCCGCTTGCCGGGGTTGAGCCGCACCAGCGCCGCGAGCGACCAATGCGCGAGCGCCCGCGCCGAGCGGTCGTCGGCGATCACCAGCGTCGCGTCGCCGAAGGAGACGATCACCGCACGTCGCTGAGCCTCGGGCCCCTCGCGCCAGATGCCGGGGGCTTCGAGCCTCAGAAATTGCTTGAGTGCGGTCATCCGGTCCGGGTCTGCCTTGTTTCGGGCAGGATAGCGAATCGGGGTCCGGGGTCAATCGCAGGGCCGAAAGAAGAGCGGGGGGCCGAAGCCCCCCGTCCTGCGCATCGCGGCGGCGATCCGGTCAATCGAGCAGCTTCGCGACGGCGCGCAGCTCGAATTTCTGGATCTTGCCGGTCGAGGTCTTGGGCAGGTCGGCGAAGACCACGCGCTTCGGCGTCTTGAAGCCGGCCAGACGCTCGCGACAGAAGGCGATGATCTCCTTGTCGGTCGCCGTCGCGCCGTCCTTCAGCTCGACGAAGGCGCAGGGCACCTCGCCCCATTTCTCGTCGGGCTTGGCCACGACCGAGGCGAGCGACACGGCGGGATGCGCCGCGATCACGCCCTCGACCTCGACCGAGGAGACGTTCTCGCCGCCCGAGATGATGATGTCCTTCGCGCGGTCGGTGATCTTGATATAGCCATCGGGGTGCATGAAGGCGATGTCGCCCGAGCGGAACCAGCCGCCCTCGAAGGCCTCCTGCGTCGCCTGCGGGTTCTTGAAATAGCCCTTCATCACCGAGTTGCCGCGCATCACGATCTCGCCCAGATGCACGCCGTCGCGGGCGACCTCGTGGCCGTGGTCATGCACGGTGATGGTTTCCATCATCGGCATCAGCACGCCGGTGCGGGCCTTGATCTCGGCGCGTTCCTCGCCCTCGATGCCCTTCCATTCGGGCTTCCAGGTGCAGACGGTGGCGGGGCCGTAGACCTCGGTCAGGCCATAGACCTGCGTCACGTTGAAGCCCAAGGGCTCGATCGCGGCGAGGGTCGCGGCGGGCGGCGGGGCGCCGGCGGTGAACACCTCGACCACATGGTCGAAGGGGCGGCGGTCGCTGTCCTTGCAGTTGATGATGGTGTTCAGCACGATCGGCGCGCCGGCGAAATGGGTCACGCCCTCGTCGGCGATCGCGTCATAGATCGCCTTCGCGGTGACGTCGCGGCAGCACACCGTGGTGCCGCCCAGCATCGGCATCATCCACGGATGGGTCCAGCTGTTGCAGTGGAACAGCGGCACGATGGTCAGCAGCACCGGATAGAGCTGCATCTGCCACGAGATCGCGTTGCCCATGGTGGCGAGATAGGCGCCGCGGTGATGATAGACCACGCCCTTCGGCTTGCCGGTGGTGCCCGAGGTGTAGTTGAGCGCGATGCTCTCCCACTCGTCCTCCGGCATGATCCAGTCGAACATCGGATCGCCCATGGCGACCAGCTCTTCATATTCGAGGTAATGGCCGCCCGCCGCGAAGCCATGCTCGGGGTCGGCGACCTCGATGATCTGCGGCGGCGTGCCGTGCATCTGCTTCACCGCATCTTCGGCAAGCTTCAGGAACTGCGTGTCGCACAGCACCATCTTCGCGCCGGAATGCTCGAAGATATAGGTGACGGTGTCGACGTCGAGGCGGGTGTTGATCGCGTTCAGGATCGCGCCACAGGCGGGCACGCCGAAATGCGCCTCGACCTGCGGGGCGGTGTTGGGCAGGATCGCCGCCACCACGTCACCCGGGACGATGCCGCGCTCCTTCAGCGCCGAGGCGAGCTGGCTCACCCGGGCGTGGAACTCGACATAGGTGCGGCGGGTGGTGCCGTAAACGAGCGCAGTGCGTTCCGGAAAGACCTCGAGCGCGCGGTTCAGATGCGACAGCGGCGTCAGCGGCACGAAGTTCGCCGCGCATTTGTCGAGCCCTGTTTCGTCTGCAAGCCAACCCATCGGTTCTCCTCCCCGGTCGTCAGATTGTGAAATATTCCGCAAAATTTCCGCGATCATTGGCAACTGTTGCGCGAAAGGGAAGGGGGCGCGGTGCACGTCACGCGAAAGTTTACGTTACGTCATGGTGTGGTTGCGCTAGCAGCCCGCGCGGGGGGCCGGACCCCCTTCTGCCGCCCGCACCAAGGCGCTAGGCTGGGGCCATGATCGTCTCGCCCGGCCGCCGTTTCATCTTCGTCCATATCCCCAAGACCGGGGGCACGGCGCTTGCGCTGGCGCTCGAGGCGCGGGCGATGGCCGATGACATCCTGGTCGGCGACACCCCCAAGGCGCGGCGCCGGCGCGGGCGGCTCGCGGGCGTGCAGACCGCCGGGCGGCTGTGGAAACACGCGACGCTTGCCGAGGGCGTGGGGCTTTACACCGAGGCCGAGGCACGCGACTGGTTCACCTTCACCCTGGTGCGCAACCCCTGGGACCGGATGGTCAGCTATTACGCCTGGCTGCAGGGGCAGAACTTCGCGCATCCGGCGGTCACGCTGGCGCAGACGCTCGATTTCGGGGCCTTCCTCGCCCATCCCTTCACCCGGGCCTCGATCGGTGGCGCGCCCTATGGCAGCTATCTGCGGCTGGCGGACGGCACCGACTGTGCCCGCGCCTTCCTGCGGCTCGAGCATCTCGAGGAGGATGCCGCGCTGCTGGAGGCGCATCTGGGCTTTCGCCTCACGCCGCTCGAACGGGCGAATCCCTCTGACCGCGGACGGGATTGGCGGCCCTATTACGGCGACCGCGAGGCCGAGATCGTGGCGCAGATCTGCGCCGAGGATATCGCGCGCTTCGGCTACAGCTTCTGAGCAACGGAAAACGCCGGGGACCCGAAGGCCCCCGGCGTCTGTCATTGCGGTGCGTTCCGGCTCAGGCGGCCTTCGCCGCGATGCCAGAGCCGTAGCGGCCATAGAAGGTCTCGCCGGTCGCGGCGAGATCGCGCAGCAGCGCCGGCGTCTCGAAGCGGGCGCCGAAGCGGGCGGTGAGATCGTCGCAGATCTCGGCCGCACGCGCCGCGCCGAGGATGTCGAGCCAGCTGAACGGGCCGCCCGACCACGGCGCGAAGCCCCAGCCGAGGATGGCGCCGACGTCACCCTCGCGGATGTCCTCGAGCACGCCCTGCTCGAAGGCGCGCACCGCTTCCAGCACCTGCGCCATCAGCAGACGGTGCTGCACCTCGTGCAGGTCGGGCTGTTCGGCGGCCTCGGGATACTTGGGCGCCAGCCCGTCCCAGAACCCGCCGCGCTTGCCGGCCTCGTCATAGGTGTAGAAGCCCGCCTTGTTCTTGCGGCCAAGACGGCCCTGATCGGCCATCCAGAAGATCACCTCGTCCACGGCCGCGTCCGGATAGGCGTCGCCCATGGCGGCCTTGGTCGCCTTGGCGATCTTGACCCCCAGATCGATCGAGGTCTCGTCGACCAGTTGCAGCGGGCCAAGCGGCATGCCGACAAGCTTCGCCGCGTTCTCGATCAGCGTGGGGCTCACGCCCTCGGCCAGCATCCGGATCCCCTCGTTGATATAGGGGATGATGCAGCGGTTGGCGTAGAAGAAGCGCGCGTCGTTGACGACGATCGGCGTCTTGCGGATCTGGCGCACGAAATCGAGCGCCTTTGCCACCGCGACCGGGCCGGTCTGCTCGCCCTTGATGATCTCGACCAGAAGCATCTTGTCGACCGGCGAGAAGAAGTGGATGCCGATGAACTGCTCGGGGCGCGTGCTGGCCTTCGCCAGCATCGAGATCGGCAGGGTCGAGGTGTTGGTGGCGAAGATCGCGTCCTCGGGGATCACCGCCTCGGCCTGCGCCGTGACGCCGGCCTTGACGGTCGGGTCCTCGAACACCGCCTCGACCACCAGGTCACAGCCCGCCAGGGCGGCGTAATCGGTGGTGGCGGTGATGCGGGCGAGCACCTCGGCCTTCTTCTCCTCGGTCACCTTCTTGCGCGAGATCCCCTTGTCGAGCAGCCCGGTCGAATAGGCCTTGCCGCGCTCGGCCGCCTCGATCGTGCTGTCGATCAGCACCACCTCGATGCCGGCGTTCGCCGAGACATAGGCGATGCCCGCGCCCATCATGCCGGCGCCGAGGATGCCTACCTTCTTCACCGTCTGGTCGGCGACCTTCGGCCGGTTCGCACCCTTCTCGAGCGCTTCCTTGTTGATGAAGAGCGAGCGGATCATCGCCGTCGAGGACGGGTTCATCAGCACGTTGGTGAACCAGCGCGCCTCGATCTTCAGCGCCTGGTCGAAGGGCACGAGCGCGCCTTCATAGACCGCGCTCAGCAGCGCCTTGGCCGCCGGATAGACGCCCATGGTCTTGCCATGCACCATCGCCGAGGCGCCGACGAAGGTCATGAAGCCCGCCGGGTGATAGGGCGCGCCGCCGGGCATCTTGTAGCCCTTCGCGTCCCAGGGCTTCACCAGATCGGCGTCCTTGGCGTTCAGCACCCATTCCTTCGCCGCGGCGACCGGATCCTCGGCCACCTCGTCGATGATGCCGGCCGCGCGGGCCTTCTTCGGATCGCTCAGCTTGCCTTCCAGCAGGAACGGCGCCGCGACCATCGCGCCCATCTTGCGCACGAGGCGGGTGGTGCCGCCCGCGCCCGGGAAGATGCCGACCATGATCTCGGGCAGGCCGATCTTGGCCTTCGGATTGTCGGCGGCGAAGATGCGGTGGGTCGAGAGCGGCAGTTCGAGCCCGATGCCAAGCGCGGTGCCCGGCAGCGCCGCGGCGATCGGCTTGCCCCCCTTCAGCGTCTTCGGGTCCATGCCCGCGCGCTCGATCTTGCGCAGGACCTTGTGCATCTGCATCACGCCCTCGAAGATCGCCTGCGCGCCGCCCTCGCGCATCTGCGCGATGACGTTCAGGTCCATGCCGCCGGCAAAGTCCTTCTTGCCCGAGGTGATGACGACGCCCTTCACGGCCGCGTCGGCCAGGGCCGTGTCGATGAAGCTGTCGAGAAGCGCAAAGCCCTCGAGGCTCATCACGTTCATCGACTTGCCGGGCACGTCCCAGGTGATGACGGCGACGCCGTCGGCACCGAGCTCGTAGGTGAAATCAGCCATTTCTCTCTCCCTTCGGCGCGAGGTCGCGGGGGCCCGCCCAATCGCTGCCGTCCTGATAGGTGAAGCGGGCCTTGCCGCCCGCGATGTGGAGTTGCATGTCGACGTCGGAATAGGTGGCGACCTCTTCGGTGGCCTTCGATCCGACGATCAGGAAGCGCGCGGGCGCATCGGAGCGGTTGACGAAACGGTGGCCGTTCGCCACCCCCGCCTTCCACGCCGCGCATTCGCCCGGGCGCATCACGGTCTCGCCCTCGTCCTCGACGAGGATCAGCTCGCCCTCGAGCACCATGCCGAACTCGTCCTCGTTCAGGTGCCAGTGCCGCAGCGAGGCCACGGCCCCCGGCTCGAGCGTGACGATGTTCACGCCGAACTGGGTCAGCCCGGCGAGATCGCCGAGCCGGATCGAGGAACGCCCCGCCATCTGCCCGGCGTAAGGCGCCGGGTAGAGCGAGCCGGTCTTCACCGGCGCCTTGGCAAGGTCGAGCTTCGGCATCAGACGCGCTCGATGATCGTGGCGGCGCCCATGCCGGACGCGATGCACAGCGTGGCAAGGCCGGTCGACAGGTCGCGCCGCTCGAGCTCGTCGAGTACCGTGCCGATGATGATCGCGCCGGTGGCGCCGAGCGGATGGCCAAGCGCCATCGCGCCGCCGTTGACGTTGACCTTGTCGGGCGAGACGTCGAAGGCCTGCATGAAGCGCAGAACCACCGCCGCGAAGGCCTCGTTCACCTCGAAGAGGTCGATGTCCTTGATCGACATGCCGCTCTCGCGCAGGATCTTCTCGGTCACCGGCACCGGGCCCGTGAGCATGATCGTCGGGTCGGTGCCGATCTTCGCCGTGGCGCGGATGCGCGCGCGCGGCTTCAGCCCGTGGGCGATGCCGAATTCCTTGTTGCCGATCAGCACGGCGCCCGCGCCATCGACGATGCCCGAGGAGTTGCCGGCATGGTGGATGTGGTTGATGTGGTCGAGATGCGGATATTTCAGCATCGCCACCTTGTCGAAGCCCGGCATCACCTCGCCCATGTCCTTGAACGAGGCCTTGAGCTTGCCGAGGTCTTCGAGCGTCGTGCCCGGGCGCATGTATTCGTCACGGTCGAGGATGGTGACGCCGTTCTGATCCTTCACCGGCACGATGGATTTCGCGAAGCGGTTCTCGGCCCAGGCCTCGGCGGCGCGGCGCTGGCTCTCGACGGCCAGCGCGTCGGCCTGCTCGCGGGTGAAGCCGTATTCGGTGGCGATGATGTCGGCCGAGATCCCCTGCGGCACGAAATAGGTCTTCATCGCCAGCGAGGGGTCGACGGCGATCGCGGCACCGTCCGAGCCCATGGCGACGCGGCCCATCATCTCGACGCCGCCGGCGATATAGGCCTGGCCGGCGCCGCCCTTCACCTGGTTCGCGGCGAGGTTCACCGCCTCCATGCCCGAGGCGCAGAAGCGGTTGATCGCAAGGCCCGGGATCGATTCATCGAGATCCGACAGCAGCACGGCAGACCGCGCCAGGCAGCCGCCCTGCTCGCCGACCTGGGTGACGTTGCCCCAGATCACGTCCTCGACGGCATGGCCCTCGAGCCCGTTGCGTTCCTTGACCGCGTTCAAGAGCCGCGCCGACAACGCGACCGAGGTCACCTCGTGCAGGCTGCCGTCCGGGCGGCCCTTGCCGCGCGGCGTGCGGCAGGCGTCATAGATATAGGCTTCGGTCATGGTTCCTCCTCAGGCCCGGTCCGCAGGGTTGCCGGGCATCATCTCGTAGGGGTGTTGCCAGCCGGGCAGGGCCGCGATGCGGTCGAGCCAGGCGGAAATCGCGGGGAAACGGTCGCGCTCGAACCCGAAGGGCTCGGGGTAATAGAGGTAGCCGCAGCAGGCGGTGTCGGCGAGACTGGGGGCATTGCCCGCCATCCAGTCGCGGCCCTCGAGGTGCTGCTCGAGCGTCGTCAGCGCCGCCCGCACCCGGCCCGAGAGCCAGCGGATCGTCTCGGCCGGGCGCTTCTCCTCGGGCAGGAAGTTCATCAGGAAGCGCAGCGTGCCGAATTGCGAACTGCCCTTGTGGTTGTCCCAGAAGAGCCAGCGCAGGATCTCGTCGCGGTCGCCCGTCATCAGCTTGCCGCTGCGCTCGGCGACATGCAGCTGGATCACCGCCGATTGCGTCAGGGTGAGGCCGTCCTCGACGAAGACCGGCACCTCGCCCATCTCGTTCAGCGCCAGGAACTCGGGGCGTCGCGCGCCGCCATGGAAGAAATCGACCCAGACCGGCGCCCAGTCATAGCCCGCAAGGGCCATGGTCAGTGCAGCCTTGTAGGCGTTGCCCGATTCCCCGAAACAATACAGCGTGGCGGTCATCCGATCCCTCCCAAGATCACGGTCATATTGGCAATGAATTGACGTGCGCGTAAGCCCCCGGCCCCGGATGTGGCGCAACGTCACCAGGCCGGGACGCTGCGTCGGGACCGTCGCAGTGAGTATCTAGGCCAAGAAAATGCGCCGGTAAGGCTTTCTTCAACAGCGCCTGCCGCGCTGGCGGTGCGCTACGGGCGGGAGAGCCGATGACCGTCCGGGGAAAAGCCGCCCCGGTCGCGCGTGAATGCCCTCACCGTGGAACTGGACCGATTCCCGTGGCCGGGGCGCACAGCCTGCACCTGGTGCTTTTCCTGGCCCGAATACGCACCTTCCGACCGTGCCGCCGGCGTGCACTCAGGCCTTGCGATCCTCGAGCTCGGCCTTGAACAGCCGCAGCCGCGCCGTCAGGTTCTCGTGATGGGTGACCGAGCCGAAATGCTCGAACAGGAACACCAGCGCCTCGTCGGGGGTCAGCCCCGCCTCGGCGGCAAAACGGTGCAGCACGCGATAGGCGTCATTCGTCAGCGAGACCGGAAAGCGGCGGGTCAGGCGCAGGCGCTTGGGCATCAGTCTTCCTCGGCTTGGTTCGAGACCACCACGGCGAGCCATTTCTCGCGCGTGGTATGTGCCGGCAGGGTGGGCAGCGTATCGAGCCATTCCAGACGCGACTCGATCCCGCCCTGATCCTGCGGGACGAAGGGGAAGTCGGGGTGCAGGCACCCCGCCATGAACTCGTAGGTGTCGCCGGTGCGCATGTAGAGCGGTGTGCCGCAGGCCCGACAGAAACCGCGGCAGGAGATGTTCGAGCTTGCCCATTCCGCGGCCTGTCCCTGCCAGCTCACGCGGTCGTCCTGCACCTGATAGAGCGGCGCGAAGGCGTTGCCGGTCGCGCGCTGGCACATCCGGCAGTGGCAGATCCCGGTGGCGCCCGGGCCTGCGGAAATCGTGAAGCGCACGGCGCCGCACTGGCAGCCGCCGCGGGCCTCTGGGTAATCGCGTGGGGTCGGGTGCATCGGCGCCTCCTGTCGCGGGCTCGTCCGAGCCTAGAGCGCGCCGCGCCCCGAGACCAGCCCCTTGCGGGGGCGGGGGGCAAGGTCCTATGTCAGGCCCAGGGGCCGCGCCGGCCCGGGGAGACAGGCAATGCGCAACGCGGCCCTGGTGCTGGGCATCATCGGCGGGCTGATCGCCCTGATCGTGGGCTTCTTCGGCTATGGCTATACCGAGGTGGTGCGCAGCCATGCCGAGGTCGGGCAGATGTTCGGCGAGGTGCAGAACCCCGAGCTGATCCGGCTGGCGAGCTTCCTCTCGCCGCTTCTGGCGATCGCCGGCGGCGCGATGGCGAAGATCCGTGCGCTCTGGGGCGGGGTGCTGATGCTCGCGGGCGGCGGGCTGATGTATTACGCCTTCGGCTTCGGCGTTTTCACCATGTTCCCGATCGGGTTCTGTCTGGTGGGCGGGCTGCTGGCTTTGGCGGCGGGCAAGCCGGATGAGCCGAAGGCGCATTTTTGAGGTTGGCCGCTTTGCGGACAAAGCGGTCATTTGCACCTGCGGAGTTTATTCAGAGCGGACTGGACAGATCAGCCACAGGTATAGGCCAAGGCCTCCAAAGAATGTGCCTGCAATTCCGATGGCAAAGATGGTCTGCTGCGCTACGCCCAGCGTGTGTAGAGTTACCATTCCCCACGACCAGATGAGAAATGCGACATACATGGCAACCGCCCCGTAGAACCGTGCCTTGTGACCTGTCAGAGCGTAGGCGACCAAGAACGCGGCCAGAAACGGCACCCAAGTTTGAGCTATATGGCTAAGAAAGTGCAGGCTGGGTGGAGCCCCGCCCGGAAATGTCATGCCAATGAACAATCTTAGGGGTGGGTATTTCCAATTCAGGAAGGGATTTATGACGTTCACGATCTGCAACGCGAACCAAACTATCGCACCAGTCACGAATGCAGCGCAGAAAGTAAGAACTCGTCTCATAATCGTTTAGGACGTGACCTGCCCCCCGGTCGTCCCTCGTTCATAACGAGAGTCCTTGGGTTTGATAGTGGTCGGTTTCGGGTTGGGCAAGCGCGTCGGGCGCGGAGCCCTCAGATTGCTCAAGCGCCCGGCGCGCGTCGGACGGGGTCTTGTTGCCCAGCGAGGAATGCGGCCTGACGTTGTTGTAGTCGTAGCGCCAGAGGGCCAGTTTGCGGCGGGCATCGGCCAGGCTGTCGAAGATCTCCTCGTTCAAGCATTCGTCCCGCAGGCTGCCGTTGAAGCTTTCGATGTAGCCGTTCTGCTGCGGCTTACCCGGGTCGATGTAGTGCCATTCGACGCCGTTCTCGTTGGCCCATTTCAGAATGGCCTTGCTGGTGAACTCGGTTCCGTTGTCGCTGACGATGCAAGCGGGCTTGCCGTAAATCCTGACCAGCGCATCGAGTTCCCGCGCCACCCGAGCCCCCGAGATGCTGGTGTCGGCGATCAGCGCCAGGTTCTCGCGGCAGCAATCGTCGTTCACGGCCAGGATGCGGAACTTGCGGCAGGCCCCGAACGTGTCGGACAGAAAGTCCAGAGACCAGCGCTGGTTCGGCCGCAGCGGCACCGGCATCGGGGTTCGACTGCCGCGCGCCCGTTTACGGCCACGTCTGCGTCGCACTGACAGCCCCTCTTCGCGGTAAATCCGGTAGAGTTTCTTCTCGTTCATGATCATGCCCTTGCGCTCCAGCATAATGCCGACACGCCGGTAGCCGAAGCGTAAGCGTTGCATCTGACCCCCTGATTGCCCACTAAACCTGACCACTTCTCGTCCGCTAGTCTGCATCCGAACTACGATCGGAGGCGACAATGGCGGAACGCGAAGTCTGGGGGTTCAAGATCCGGACCTCCCCGTCGGGCAAAAGGATTTGGCCGAGCGAACTCAAACGCGAGGCGACTAGGCGCCTTCGGGAAGATGGCATGTCACCTGGAGATGTCGCCGCCGAGCTAGATGCCCACGAATGCCTGGTGAGAAAGTGGTGGGTCGCTGATCGGCGAGAGCGAGGCGAAAAGATCTCCGTCGATGGGCCAGCTTTCGCGCAGATATCAGTCGAACCGGCTTTCGCGCCGGCGGCGCCCCAAACGACCGCTGCAGGTAATGGCTCAGCCGGCTCTGCTCATCTGTATGTGGGCGGGATCTGCCTACAGTTTCCTTTGTCCATCGACGAAGCAGACCTTCTGAAGCTGATCCGTGTTGCGGGGCAGTGTCAGTGATCGCGCCGTCCAGCAGCTATCGAATCTATCTGGCTACCCACCCTGTCGACTTCCGGAAGGGGATGGATGGCTTGGCGAATTACGTCATGACCAATTTCGAACTCGATCCCTTCTCCGGTGCGTTCTTCGTCTTCCGCTCGAAGGGTCGTGACAAGATCAAGGTCCTGATGTGGGACGGCACTGGCCTCGTGCTGATCTACAAGCGTATCGAAGGCGCGGGCTTCGTTTGGCCCAAACTTTCCGACGGGACGATGACCCTGACGAAGGCACAGTTTGAAGCTCTCTTTGAAGGGATCGATTGGCGCCGCGTCGTCTCGGCCGCCTATCACCACCCCTCCATTTTCAACAAAACAAGCGCGGAGGTCGAGTGAGATGGCGACGATCCCTTTCATTCAGTGCAAGATCTTTCCCGCCGAGCAAACCGCTGACTACCTTGAAAGGCGCTTCATCAAGCACCTACGGCTACTGCGAAGTGGCCTGGTCGGCCAGCCGGCGCATGAAGTCGAACTGCTTGGAGGCGATAATCAGGAACTGCATGAGGTGAGGATAACCCATCTCGAGAAGAGCAGGATCCAGAAACGCGTCAAGAAGCTTATTACACGCCGCCAGGAAGCGTCAGGGATGGGCCATTTGCAGAGGGATGAGCGCGAGCGATTGACCGCCTTGGCAGGCGGCGTTCGGCTTGCGACGGTGAAGACCGAACACCAAGCGGATGAAATCGCGGCGGCACTTCACGACGAAATGCCCTGGATGGGGCCCGCGACCGAACAGATCTGGAAGGCCATGCGCAGGTCGGTGAGAGAAGGCTCCATAGGTCTTCGCCTGCCGCCCATCCTGCTCGATGGCCCTCCCGGGATCGGCAAGAGCTTTTGGGCGCGGCGCCTTGGCCGCCTCTTGACCGTACCCACGACCGTTATCGAGGCAACGAATGAAAATGCTTCATTCGGTGTCGTCGGGTCCCAGCGTGGATGGGGAAGCGCCGGCCCCGGGCGTCTCATTTCCACGATCCTTATGGAACATGTCGGCAATCCGGTCATGGTCGTTGATGAGGTCGAAAAGTCGGGGACTGCAACGTCCACGTCGGGCCGTGCGTTCGGACTGTCGGAGGCGCTGCTACCCCTGTTGGAGCCCTTGACCGCAAGAAGCTGGAGTTGCCCATTCTATCAGGTCAAGTTCGACATGAGCTGGGTCATCTGGGTCCTGACATCCAACAACTACCACGCGTTGCCCGAGCCGCTTCTGAGCAGATGCCCACCGATATCCCTACGAGCGTTAACGACTGACGAACTGGTCATGTTCATCTGGCGCGAAGGGCGCAGGCAGGGCACCAGCGACGTGGCCTTGGACGCCGCGGTCGAAGCTTTCAAGCGTGCGGGCCAGGCAAGCCAACCGAGTCTGAGAACTGCGGCACGGGTGTTGCAGAGGGCAGCTGATCTCGAATGTCACCCCACGTTGCATTGAACCGATTTCACGAGCTCATCGCACAAGGGAGGCGGCTTCGTGACTGAATTCGAGATCATCTTCGTCGTGTTTGGTATCGGCGCATGCATCGTTGGCGCCATCCATGTCACCATCGCCTACCGCTCTTCGATACGAGATGTCGAACCAGATCCGGAACGTGTTCGGCGATTTGTGGAACGGGGAATGGAGCTGCGGCGGCAGGCCCTGGAAAAATCGCGCGCAACCGACCGGCCGAGCGACGACATCACCGAGCCAAAGCCTGCAGATCTTCCCACGCGGCAAGCGGATACTGATTGAGCTCGTCGCGTATGCTGCGCCACTTCGGCATATTGTCATCAAGGACCTTGATGAAACGCTCATCATGGCGCGGCGATATCAGGTGGGCGAGCTCATGCAGCAGTACGTACTCAATCGCCCGAACGGGTTTCTTGGCGAGCTCGAGATTAAGCCAGACGATTTTCTTGTCCGGATTGCAGCTGCCCCATTTCGTTTTCATTGGCCGGATGCCCCAGGTTTCGGTGGCAACGCCTAAGCGCGATGACCAATGCGCGAGCCGTGGGGCCACGTGCTCTCTTAGGCGAGCCTTGTACCAATTCTCCAGCCATCGCCTGCGCACTGCAGGCGTTGTGTCTGCCGGCACCGAATAGCGGAGCCGGTCGCTGCCGATGAGTTCGATCCGGTGGACCTTCTTGTCCCAGTGGATCACATCGAGTCGAAGAGGCCGACCGAAAACGAAGTGTGTCTCGCCGGAGACGTACTGCCGTTGCGTCTGGCGCTCCTGTGCTCGAAAACGGGCCTGTTTGCGACGAACCCAATCCATTCTCGTGAGTACAGCGAGCTTGATGGCATCGAGACTGACGCTCAGCGGGGCGGCAACTCTGACCTGGCCGTCAGGCGGATAGACACCGACATGGAGGTTCTTGATCGCCTTCCAGCGGACCTCGACCGGCGTACCTCCGATGATGTGGTGTTCAGTATTCGCCATGGTTCTTCAGTATCTGCAGTAGCGTATCCACAGTGTCGGGGTCCGAAATCTCAGCTTCTAGGCAGCGTCTGACTTTCTTTTCTTTCATCGTATGACCGCGCCACCCGTGGGGGGCAGTCGCCCGTACAGCCTCGTCGACCCGGCGCGCTAGGACCTCATCTTGTCCCAGGTTGTCGAATAACGCCTTCTGCCCGGGCGACTTCATGCTCTCAGGATAGGTGTTGCCATGCCCGGATTTCGCGGCCCTTACCAGCTCCGCGATCTTCTCCAAATACTCAGCGTACTCGATCGCGCCGCTCCGGCGCTGCGCCACCAGGTCAGTCAGCAGCTCCGACATCTTCTCGTAGAACTTAGGGTTCACGGGTGTCTCGTCGATGATCAGCTTCCTGACGTTGTTCTCGATCGCCTCGGCGACATTCTCACGCTTCCCCTTGGAGGGCGCCGGAAGATCATCCTCGGCTTGTGCCCCTTTGCTCTCGACCAGGTCAATCAGGCTGATGTCATCCAGGTGAGAGATGACCTGAGAGTCGTCGGCCCTGATGTAATTGTCGATCAGGTGGCGCATGGCCGGCTCGTAGAGCTTCATGTCAACGGCATCGCCGCTGTGGAGCCGCACGGCATCGCGGATGCCGATGGCATGCTCGACCTCCTTGCGCATTTCCGCCAGCTCCAGCTCGTTGAAGTCCGATCCGTCCGGTTCGGCGGCGACGTTCGTGTAGGCACGCGCATAGCGCCCCGCCAACTTGTAAAGCGCTTGGCGGCGGCGAGCTTTCTCTTCCGCGTCCGGATCGCTTTCGATGCCTTCGGGGCTGGAGAAATACGCGAAGAGCTCATCATCGCCCTTGGGCTGCTCGACCGCATCGAGAAGCCCCAGCCAGGCATCGCGCGCCGTCCGCAGATCCGTATCGGCCTGCTCGGCACGATCCGTGATCAGGCCTTCGACATCCTCCTTGTCGAAGGCATCGAATGCCTCGGACGTGTAGTCATCAACCGCGCTCTCGATGTTCCGGAACAGATCCTTGTAGTCGACGATATAGCCGAAATCCTTGTCGTCGCCGTCCAGGCGGTTCACTCGGCAGATCGCCTGAAACAGCCCATGATCCCGCATCTGCTTGTCGATGTAGATATAGGTCGCCGTCGGCGCATCGAAGCCGGTCAACAGCCGGCTCACCACGATCAGCAGCTTCATCCGCCCCGGCTCTTTCTTAAACAGCCGCAGCGCCTCCTCCTCGTACTCTTCCTCCGACGTATCGCCCAAAAGATCGGTATAGACCCGGTGGACGCGCTGCTTCTCGGTCTCGCCCATGCCGGTTTCTTCACCGGTAATTTCCGGTGCCGCGCGTTTGTAGGAGGTGACGATCGCGCACTTGTCGGCCAGAATTGACCCGGATTTACGGAAAATCTCGAAGAGCTCGCACGCTTCGGGGATAGAGCCCGCCACGAGCATGGCGTTGCCCATGCCCGCATTCAGACGCGGCTTCATCTCCATGTCCAGGATGATATCGTTGGCGATCTGCTCCAGCCGGTCACGGCTCGAAAGCACACGTTGAAGCGTACCCCATCGTTGCTTGAGCGTCGCCTTCGCGATCGGGGTCAGACCCTTCGTCTTGGCCTCGAACCAGGCGTCGATTTTGTCCGGCGCACTGATCCTCTGGTCGATGTCGCGGGCTTCATAGCGCAGGTCCAGCACCACGCCGTCCTCGACGGCCTCATCAAATCGGTAAGGCTTGCCGATGTAGGGGCCGAAGGTTTCGAGCGAAGTCCCCTTGTCGGACCGCAGCAGGGGCGTGCCGGTAAAGCCGATGAACATGGCCTTGGGCAGCACCTTGCGCATCGCCTTGGCCAGCTTGCCGGACTGGGTGCGGTGTGCCTCGTCGATGAAGACGAAGAACTCTCCCTTGGGCGCACCGATGTTGGCGTTCTGGATATCAGAGATCAGGCTTTCCAGCTCCCCCTCTTCCTTCTTTCCGAACTTGTGGACGAGGGAGCAGATGATCCGATCCGTCGGATCGGCGAGTGCGGCCATCAGGTCGTTGCCCGATCGTGCGCGCCGCACCTTGTCGCCGGTATTGCCGAAAACATCCTCGATCTGGCTGTCCAGTTCCTTGCGGTCGGTGACCACCAGGATGCGGCCGTCCGGGAACGCCTCCCGGATCCAGCGCGCCAGCATCACCATGATCAGGCTCTTGCCCGAGCCCTGGGTCTGCCAGATGATGCCACCCTCGCGCGAGCCGACGCGTTCCTGCGCGGCCTTCACGGCGAAGTACTGGTTGGGGCGGGCGATTTTCTTGATACCCGCGTCGAACAGGGTGAAGTCGTGGATCAGTTCCAGGAAACGATCCGGTGCCATCATCTGGGTCACATCGCGGTCGAGCCGGGCCGAGATCTCGCTCTCTTCCTTCCAGGCCAGCCAATAAGGCTGCGGCGTCTTGATCGAGGCATAGCGCAGCCCCTCGCTGTCATTGCCCGCAAAGGTGATCTGCACCGTCGTGAAGAAGTGCTGGATGAATTCGGGCCGTTGATTGTCGAGCGTCTGGCGGATGCCGGTCCCCACGCCCACGGTCGATTTCTTCAGCTCCACCACGCCAAGCGCGATGCCGTTGACATAGAGCACCAGGTCGGGCCGCTTGTTCCAGGCCTTGGCATCGCGGCCCTTGATCGAGACCTCTTCGGCCACGCCGAGGTCATTGGCGCCCGCATCGCCCCAATCAACGAAGCGCACGGTGACGGGGGCCTCGCCCGGGCCGGGGGCGATGGCCACGCCGTAGCGCAGCATGTCGTAGAATCTCTGGTTGGCCTCGTAGAGCTTGGTGCCCTCCATCTGCGCCTCGCGCGTCAGGCGGGCGATGGCTTGGGTGATGACCTCGGGCGCATAGCCGCGCGCTTCCAGCCAGGGGCGAAGATAGGAGGGCTCGATATTGGCGTTGCCCTCACGCTTTTGCCAGTCACCGAGGTAGCGCCAGCCGAGGCCGCCGGGGGTGCCGGATTTGTCCCCGCAGAGTAGGTCGATGACCCTATCTTGCGCCTTGCGTTCCGCCTCGCCGATCTTGCTCATGGGGGCCTCTCCGTGTCTCGGAAAATACTCGATCAAATAAGGGGGCAGCCCAGCCTGATCCGTCCGGTCAAAAGGTTCTGCATCATGCCCTCCTTCACCTGCCGCGCCTTTTCGAGGCGGGTGTCGAGGGCTTGGATTTCGGCGTCCATGTCGGTCAGGACACCGGCAATTGCTTGCTGTTCTTCAAATTCCTGCGGAACGGAAAATTTCATCTCCCTCAGAAACTTGAAGTGGCGATTGTAACCGGTATTGGGGATTTCTTTGTTTTGCAGTGAGAATGACAGGAACTTCATATCGAAACCCTCCTTGGCGCCAATCGGCTGAGTGCCATCTGCACCCAAAGCGAAATCAAAGTTCACGAATTTCACGCTTCTGGTATGGTCGCCGAAGATAACGATACCTCCCTCGGGCGGGGAAAAGCGACGACTCTCGACGTTGGTGAAGCCCGCAACTGCGCTTTTCCCTTGGTCGATGATTGGAATTTCTCCGTCTGAGGCGTATTCGGAAGTTTGAACCTGACAATGTTTGGCATTGATCCTCTTGAACGCAGTATCAAAAGGCACTTCCACCCACTCCCCCGAGAACCCTGGAAGGCGGCGCTTGGCGGTCAGGAGGTCCTGCATCGCGCCCTGCTTGATGAGCAGCTTCTTGGCGATCAGCCGCTCCAGCCCCTCGATCAGCGAATCCGCATCATCGAGACAGCGCCGAATTATCTCTTGCTCTGCCTTCGGAGGTCGAGCCAAGGGCATGCCTGCAATAAAGTTGCGGTTGAGAGATTGCTGAGCGCCGCCGCTGTTATGCCTGCTGAAATCGGTTGCGCGGAGCAAGTAGTATGCAAAACGCGGATCATTCCCCAAGAAATCGGTGACATAGAGCGCAGTATTGTGCGGCCAGAAGTCTGTCTCGCACCAATGCGCCTGGCCGTACGAAGCGCCGCTGCGCCCCAGCACCATTCCTGGGCCAGATTGGAGTGATGTGTCATGGAAGCCATTCAATCCAGCGGACCCCATAACGGGAACGCTGCCCTCACGCCTTTGTCGCGCGGTAAGATCATGACCTCTCTGGATTGAAACAAACTCGGAAAATGGGACAACATCCCAACCTTCGGGTGCAACATCCGAGTCGGATTGCTTACTACCGTCAGTCATCCAGTGAACCCCATCGCGGCAAGATGCCCCGCCACCGTTTTAGCCAACTCATCAACGTCATCAGAAATCTCTATGAGCGTATGCCCATACCGCTCCGTCAGCACCCGCACCCGGGCGGTCATCTGCTCGGTCCGCGCCTCGATCTCGGCCTCGATCAGATCGGCGATGTCGGTCAGCCATTTGTCATCCACGACCAGGGAGCGGATCTCTTCCTCGGTCAGCTCGGGGTATTTCTTCAGCGTGGCTTCGGTCAGCGCTTCCTCTGCTTCCTTGACCACCTTCTTTGCCGCCGTCTCGGCCGTCATCAGCTTGGCCACCTGTGTCAGCAGCTTGGCCTCTTCCGGCTCGGCCTCGCCGGATTTCTGGCGTGCCTTGACCGAGGCCGCGGTCAGCTTGCCAGCTTCGGTCAGCGCATCGGCCAGCAGGCCGCCCTCGGCCCCGTGTTCCTCGACCAGTTCCTCGATCTCGCGGCTCACCTCCTCTGCCTTGGCCTGCGCGTCATCGACGGCCTGCTGCAATTCCGGGAAGAAGCGCGCGACGATCAGCCGGGGCGGGATGACATCGGCCACGAGGCGCACCTTGTTCACGGTCAGATCGGCCTCTTCCAGCCATTTGACCTTGCCCTTGGCGTCGGTCTCCTTGCGGGCCTCGCGCAGCTCCTTTGCGGCCTCCCAGCCTTCATGGGCGATGATGAAGACATCGTCCTGCATGGTCTCGGCCCAGTAGGACATGAGCCGCTGATACGCCTCGTAACGGTCGATCAGGGGCGCCTCGGCAAAGCGGGTCAGCATGTCGTCGGCCAGGCGCAAGATCAGGTCCTTGGGCTTGTCGCCGACCTTGATGCCATCCATCAGTGGCGCGTTCTGCCCGGCCCAGCCGTCCAAGATCGCATGGACGCTGTCGCGGAAGGCGCCGAATTCGGGGTGGTTGCGGATGGTGGTGCGGACCTCTTCGGGTTCGACCAACGGATCGGAATAGCCCGGGCGCGGGTTGGGACCGAACAGCGTGGCGCGGATGCGGGGCATGACCTCCCAGAACTCGGCCAGCCCGTCGATGTCGCGGTTGGGCACGCCGCCCTTGAGGTGCGCCTCGATGTCTTGCAGGTCCTCGGGGTCGGAGCCGTCGATATAGCGCGGGATGTTCAGGTTGAAGTCGTTGCGCGTGATCTCGGCATAGGGGACGAGACGCGAGTAGCCCGCGATCTCGGCCTGGCGGCGGAAGGCGTCGATGATCTTGTGGATGTCCCGCTCGCGCAGGCGGTTCTTGTTGCCGTCCTTGATGAAGCCGCGCGAGGCGTCGATCATGAAGACCGGGCGCTCGGCCTGGGCCTGGGATTTGTCCAGCACGATGATCGAGGCCGGGATGCCGGTGCCGTAGAAGAGGTTGGCCGGCAGGCCGATGATCGCCTTGATGTAGCCGCGCTTGAGGATCTTTTCGCGTAGCTCGGCTTCCTTGTTGCCGCGGAAGAGCACGCCATGGGGCAGGATGACTGCGCCGGAGCCGGTGGCCTTCATCGAACCCAAGATGTGCAGCAGGAAGGCGAAGTCGCCGTTCTTGTCGGGCGGCATACCGAGGTCAAAGCGGCCATAGCGGGTTTCGCTGGTCAGGCCAGAGCCCCAGGCCTTGGCCGAGAACGGCGGGTTGGCGACGACGAAGTCGAAGGTGAGAAGTTCGGTCTCAGACGCCTTGAACTGGGGCTCGGCGATGACATCGCCCTGGGCGACATCTGCATCCTCGCGCCCATGCATGATCATGTTCATCTTGGCCAGGCCGCGGGTGGTGATGTCGAATTCCTGCCCGTAGATGGTGAGCGCGACGTCGGCGGCGTCAGCGGCCTTCAGGAGCAGCGATCCTGAGCCACAGGTGGGGTCATAAACGGTCTGCTTCGGGCTCGTGGCGCGATTGACCCCCGCAACGGCGGCGACAACACGCGAAACCTCCGCAGGTGTGTAGAACTGGCCCTTGCTCTTGCCGGACTCGGTCGCGAAGTTGCGCATCAGGTATTCATAGGCGTCGCCCAGAATGTCATCGCCATCGGCCCGGTTGCGGCTGAAGTTCAGCTCTTCCCGGCTGAAGATGTTAATGAGCGCGGTCAGCGTCGTGACCATCTTGGCGCCACGGCCGAACTTCTCAGAATCGTTGAAGTAGGCACGGTCGATGACGTTCTTGAGGTCGTTGGCTTCGGCAATCCCGGCGATGGCCGTGTCGATAGCTTCACCAATGTCCTTATTGCCGCGGAGCTTCTTGAGGTCCTCGAATGAGCAGCCCTTGGGCACCTCGATCAGCGCGTCGGGCTTGCCCACGCGGTCAGAGACGTACTTCACGAACAGAAGCGTGAGGATGTAGTCCTTGTAAAGGGAAGCATCCATGCCACCCCGCAGCTGGTCACAGCTGTCCCACAGCGATCTGTAGATATCGCTCTTCTTGATAGCCATCGTGCTCTGCCCTTCGCCAAGTCGCCCGCGTTCTCATCGCGCGACATGGTATAGGCTTAGCGTCTCCCGGCCGCGAGGAACAGAGAGGCCTTGCCAGAGCAAGCCGAGCCGAGACCTTGAGATTGCCGACCCTGAATGGGTCACTGGCCGTCAACGTCAAAAAAAGGTGCAGAAAGAAATTGACGCCAAGCAGGCGTCCGCAAGACTTGCGAAAAAACGAATTAAGGCTTTGCGAAAAATAACTCTGTCCCCGCGCGAAGCGCTTATAAATAACCGGCTCCAGCCGAGATGACAGTTTGCGAAAAACCGCCTATTGCGTCTGCGAAAAATTCCGATTAATCGATCGCTAGTGGCGTTTGAAAAATAGCCGCCAAGCCTGCATGTCAACTTGACTGTTGATCTTCACTATTCAGTGCGTCATCTGCTTATTAAAGTGATTCGCGAAGGTGAAAGGCGCTCCATTGGATTTGGCCATCGATAGAGAAAGACATGCTCGAATCCGATACGAGCTTTCCCTGCGCGGTCTGACCTTCGCTGAGATCGCGAGACGCGCGGAGGTTAGCGTTTCTTCCGTGAGTGCGGTTTCACTTGGAAAAAGTAGATCCGCGCGCATCGAGCTGATCCTGGCGCAGGCCTTGGCCACTCGGCCGGAAGCCCTTTTCCCAGACCGCTACCCAGCTAACAGCGGAGAGGGCACATGAGCTAGAAGTCAAGGGCTCTGGAAGAGTTGAGGCCCCGGGACTGCAATCCCAAGGGCCTCGGAAAATCGCTCGGCGCGACACCTCATCTATCCCCGACACAGCGACAAAAGTCAAGTCACATGCCCGCAGTTCGGCGGGCATGGACGAATTCACTTTGCTTCATGCCTGGGATGGAGAGCACGGTTCTTTGCCGTGCCACAGGACGTGTTCGATACAATTGACCAGTTGGAAAATGACATTCTGGCAGCTCGTGACCTTGATGGCGCTGCGCTGGTTCGGCGTTTGCGCGAACTTTGGGGTGAGGTGATTTCGGAAAACGAAACCCTCAGAGAAGAGGCTTTGAAAGCCAGTACGCTGAATAAGATTCTTAAATCTGAAGTTGCGCGTCTGAAGCGCCAAATAGCAAAATTAACCAAGGCGCAATTCGGCGCGAAAGCCGATCATAACCCAAACAAGGCCACCTATGATCGTAGCTCCTGCGTAGACGATCAAAAAGCCAAGGATGCCGAAAACAACGTTGGCAGTGATAGAGAAAACGGCAAGGCTAACGCCGGTCAACCTGAAGCAAAGGAACCAAAACCGAGGAACCTAAGCGGCCGAGGTGCGAGAGTATGGCCGGAGCACCTTGAAAAGCGACCGATATACATGGGCACCGAAGACAGGAAGTGTCCCTGCGGATGTGGCGGTGGCATCGTTGAAGTTGAAGAGAATGAGACTCTGGAAGTGATCCCCGCGCAATACTACGTGGCGGTGCGTCAGTATCCTAAGTACCGGTGTCGCTTGCATGACAAGATCCTCGGGACGACCTTTGAACCGCGCGTGTTTCCGAAAACCACGATGAGCAACGCGCTCATGGCCAATTCGATCACGATGCGTTTTGGGTGGCAGTTGCCTTGGAACCGGCAGGAGAACATCTTTCTGTCGAAAGGTGTCGAGCTGTCTCGCAGCACCCTGATGCGATGGTCGAACCGTTTGGCAAATGAGGCGCTCTTGCCAATTTATCAACTGATGGAGCATGAGCTCAAGACGAACAGCGAAAGGCTGTTCATGGATGAGACCACCTTACCGATGCTTCAACCCGGCGAAGGGCAAACAAAAACTAGCTACCTCTATGCTCTCCTTCGTGACGACCGGGCATTTGCCGGAAATAAACCGCCAGTGGTGATCTACTATCCGCGAGGCACTCGGGCGATGCACCACATTCATGATATTTTGAGCGGGGTCACGGCCATTCTCCAGACCGATTCATATGCCGGATACGGTCGACTTGGCCGACAGGGCACGCCTGTGGAACAAATCACGCCAGCGAAATGCTGGGCACATGCCCGACGAAATTTCACAGACGAGTACGAATTCAACAAAACGCCAGGTGCAAAAGCGGCCATTCGAATTATTGCAGAGCTCTATAGAGAGGAGGTGAAAATTCGTGGCAAGCCACCTCTGATCCGCGCGGCGCATCGGCGACAATTCTCAGTTCCCATTCTGGATCGCCTAAGGGCATTCTTGATCGCACATGCAGAGCGTCATCTTTCGAAGAGTAAGATGGTGCAAGCGATCCGCTATGTGCTGAGGCAATGGAATGATCTGACGCGATTTGTCGATGATGGGCGGATCGATCTTGACACCAATGCGGTCGAACGCATGTTCAAGCCGACCATTCTGCTGCGGAAAAATGCCTTGTTCCTCGGCAATGATGAGGGTGCCGAAGCATGGGGAATTCACAGTTCGATCATCGAAACCTGTAAGCTCAATGCGGTGAATGCTGAGCCCTATTTGAAGTGGGTCTTCGATCAGATCGCGATGAAACTTCCACGCTCTGCATATGAGAAGTTGCTGCCGTGGAACGTTCCGCCTGAGTTTCGGATCAAGCACTGAGGTTCTAGACTCCGCGACCATGGAAACTTGACGGCCAGAACCGGCTGTCAGAGATAATCCAAGGGGTTGAGTTCCGCGACGGCCTGCGGCAACTTCAAACCGTCGTCTGATCCGCCTGAGTTCAGAATTTGTCGCCGACTAGTCAGACCTGCCTGGGAAGTAGCCCCAGACGTGTCATTGACCAGCCCAGATTGATCACCGCACGATTGCGCTGATTCCACGGAGGATTACTGTGCTCTATCGGCGGATTGTGATCGGAACTGCAACGTTTACCTTCGAAGCTGACATCGCGTTCAAGACGCACCGCAGGTCGGCACTGCGATTTATCGATAAGGTCTCGCGCAGGCTGGAGACTGAATACGCTTCCGGCTTCACGGTCGACGGACAGTGGGTGTCCACGGATGCAATCTTTCTTGACCCAGCTTCCTTAGAACCCGGAAGTCTCAAGGCCGTCGCGCACATCGCTACGATTGTTGGGGTATCAGGGGGCTTGGTCGCAAACTACTCCGAGATCAAAGAGGAGATCCCGCACGTCGTCGAGGATATCACCTCCTCGTCTGTGTTCACCAGCATCGAGAGGTATGTCGCCGAGATCATCGCCGAAGCTCCGCTCAACTGGCCGCCATCAAGGGTCCTCTATCCGGTCCAAACGGCCATCGTGCCCCGGACAACGGACGAACTGTTGCAGGAGTTTAATCTGCAACGGAAGAAGGTTACCGAGCCGCAAAAGCAGAAATTGATCCGCGGGGATTGAGATGGTGCAATTCATCGCCGGCGTCTTGGAGAAGCCCGACGATGCACTTGAGCATATATCGAAAGGGGATGTTCATAATGCCCGCTTCAGCCTGATCATGACCGACAATACCCTTGGGCTCGAGCTCCACCGTTACGCCCAAGGCAAACTGGCCAGCCTGAAGTTCTGGGATCGGATGTGGGAAAATACCCTCACAATGATGCTGTATCTGTTGCGCACGGGCAGAACTTCGACAAGAAAGTCAACCTTGATTCATCCAGTGACTGTGAAGTCTTATTTCGAAACCACTTCTCCAGGAGACAGATTTGCCCCTTTCACTTGCTCTCGTCGATGAACTGATTGCGGCTAGAAGAACCCTTCACGGTGGCCAGGTCGGAGCACCTAGAAGACTTGTTGACGGCAGCCATGAGGGCCAATCACTTAACCGGGCCTGTGTTGTTATGCTCTCATCGGCGCTTCAGGCCTTCGTGGGTGATGTGTTCATGGCCTGCTCCGAAAGGGCGTTCGGTCGAGCGCTTCCGGACGCGGAGAAGAATGATTACCTGGCCACATGGTCCAGATGGGGCAATCCGAGTGACACGAACATCATAACACTATTCCGCAGGCTCGGGGTCCATGACGTGTTTGATGGCCTGTCATGGCAGGGACAGTCAACCAGTGCTTTGAAGACCAACCTGAACAAGATCAATCAGGTGAGGAACCGAATTGCGCACGGCCAGGCGATCACGGTGAACAATAGGCCTCACGCACTAACTCTCGCTGGCATCGTCAGGTGGAGAAATGTTTCCGAGACCTTCGGCGACAGGTTCCAGGCTCATGCGATGGCAAAGATAATCAGGTAGATATCACGGCGGCCCTCGCGAGACGGCGCCGGATTATGACCCCCCGTCATCTTGCGGCGCCTTATTACTGAAGGCGCGACCGTTGATCATGACCTGGGCGCAGAAAAGGTCGTCTTCAGGGGTCGTCAGACCCGCCGCGATCAACTGATCACGCCTTAAATCGAGGTCGTGAAAGACATCCGCTGGCTGGCCCCGTGCCCGCTGATCATCGTTTCGACGCGATCATCTTTATGGTTCGCTGCGACCGTGATCATGCAATGCCGCTCGGTCGTGACCTGATACGTCGTGCCGAAAACCTCCGTAGATACGGCGCTCCTGTCGCTATACATCGCGTCGAAAAAAGGTCCCATCACGCAACCTCCGAGCGGATTTTGATGAACAGATCATTGAGAATGGCCTGGACGTGAGCGGTCACCGGAAACGCGACGGCGTACAGGGTTTCGAAAAGCTTGGATTGCTGCGCGATATGCCGAACGACCGCTTCCGCGAACGCCGCCGTGCAGCACTAGCAGCTGACGACTAGCCGCTATGGGTCGAGGCTGTGTGAAAACTCCAATCTCGAGAATCTAGTGGGAACAGTTTCCTCGGTAGCCCGTCTGCGGCGCCCTGCGCCAGAACGAAATACTGCCGGTGCCCCTTGGGGAGAACGTCGCTTCGGGGTCGACCGTGCTTGACCGAGTTTCCACACAGCCTCGGCCGAAAGAGCCTTTGTGCAATGTTTCATATTGGCGCTATGCGCCAATATAGAGGCCGTGCCTTGCTCAGAACAGAGGTCAAAATGGGGGGTAGTTGTAACGCTTAC
Source organism: Paenirhodobacter sp. YD-8 (assembly GCF_056590935.1). Classification (NCBI taxonomy): domain Bacteria; kingdom Pseudomonadati; phylum Pseudomonadota; class Alphaproteobacteria; order Rhodobacterales; genus Paenirhodobacter; species Paenirhodobacter sp. YD-8. The sequence goes on from NZ_CM152649.1 coordinate 712,203, forward strand.
GCCGAAGCGACGGCGCTTCTCGGCGATCTTGTGCATCTCTTCACGGATTTCCGGGTTGTCGGGCGGCCGTTCATGCCGCACCGTCTTCGGATCGACACCGATCAGGACACAGGCCCGGCGTTGAGAGATCGGATGATCCTTCATCGCCCGCAGCACCGCGTCCCGCCGCGCCATCGGTGTCGTCAGGGTTTTCCCAGCAGATCCTTCAGGACCACATTGTCCAGCATCGTATCCGCCAGCAGGCGTTTCAGCTTCGCGTTCTCGTCCTCGAGCTGCTTCAGCCGTTTGGCGTCCGACAGGTCCATCCCGCCATACTTGCCATTCAGCTTGTAGAAGGTCGCGGGGCTCAACCCGTGCTTCCGGCAAAGCTCGGAGGTCGGCAACCCAGCCTCCTGCTCCTTGATCATCCCGATGATTTGCGCATCGGTGAAACGGCTTTTCCTCATGTCGTCTGCTCCTTCTCAGGTTGGGCAGACTCTACATCACAGCGAGGGAACTTCCGGGCGGCAGGTCAGACGCGCTTCGCAGGTCAATCGGGTCACTGGCATGTTCCTCGTTCAGGATTTCGCGCTCCTGCCAATCTCTAGTCCACAATCCGACCGGCAGCTATGGGCTCGACGCAGTCATTCGCCCCAAAGACCAAACGGCGCCCCTCGGGGCGCCGCTCTCATTTCCAGTCCGGCGGTTCTCAGAACTGCTCGGCCGCGAGGCTCATCACCGGGTCGGCGCCGCTTTCGATGCGGGCGAGGTGCATCGCGCAGGCGGGCAGCTGGCGCGCCATGTAGTAGCGGCCCGTGGCGATCTTGCCCTCGTAGAAGTCCTTGTCCGTGGCGCCGCCGTCGAGCGCGGCATAGGCCGCCTGCGCCATCCGGGTCCACATCAGGCCAAGGCAGACGTGCCCCATCAGGTGCATGAAGTCATAGCTGCCCGACAGTGCCGCGTTCGGGTTCTTCATGCCGTTCTGCATGAAGAACATCCCCGCCGCCTGCAGCTGCTTCGAGGCGGCCTTGAGCGCGTCGGTGAAGGGCTTCATCCGCGCGTCACCGTCATGCGCCTTGCACTCGGCCTTGATCATCTCGAAGAAGGCCATGACGTGCTTGCCGCCGTCCTGCGCGAGCTTGCGACCGACGAGGTCGAGCGCCTGAACGCCGTTCGCACCCTCGTAGATCATCGTGATCCGGGCGTCGCGGGCGAATTGCGACATGCCCCATTCCTCGATGTAGCCGTGGCCGCCATAGACCTGCTGCGCCAGCACCGCGGTCTCGAAGCCCTTGTCGGTGAGGAAGCCCTTGATGACGGGCGTCATCAGCGAGATCAGCCCCTCGGCTTCGGCGTCGCCCGCCTTGTGGGCGCGGTCGATCAGATGCGCGCCCCAGAAGGTGAAGGCGCGGGCGCCCTCGAGGAAAGACTTCTGGTCCATCAGCGAGCGGCGGATGTCGGGATGCACGATCAGCGGATCGGCGGGGCCGGTCGGGTTGGCGATGCCGGTCACGGCGCGGCCCTGCAGCCGGTCCTTGGCGTAGATCACCGCGTTCTGATAGGCGGCCTCGGCCACGGCATAGCCCTGCAGGCCGACGCCGAGACGGGCCTCGTTCATCATCGTGAACATCGCGCGCATGCCCTTGTGCAGGTCGCCGAGCAGCCAGCCGGTCGCGCCGTCATAGTTCATCACGCAGGTCGAGTTGCCGTGGATGCCCATCTTCTCCTCGATCTTGCCGACCGAGACCGCGTTGCGCGCGCCAAGCGAGCCGTCGTCATTGACCAGGAACTTCGGCACGATGAAGAGCGAGATCCCCTTGGTGCCCTCGCCGCCGCCGGGCGCCTTGGCCAGAACCAGGTGGATGATGTTCTCGGCCATGTCATGGTCGCCCGCCGAGATGAAGATCTTCTGGCCGGTGATCTTGTAGGAGCCGTCGTCCTGCGGCTCGGCCTTGGTGCGCATCATGCCCAGATCGGTGCCGCAATGCGGCTCGGTCAGGTTCATCGTGCCGGTCCACTCGCAGGACACCATCTTCGGCAGGTATTTCGCCTTCTGCTCGGCGGTGCCATGGGCGTGGATCGCCGAATAGGCGCCATGCGTCAGGCCCTGATACATGTTGAAGGCCATGTTGGCCGAGACGAACATCTCGCCCACGGCGCAGTTCAGCACATAGGGCATGCCCTGGCCGCCAAAGTCCGGGTCGCAGTCGAGCGCGGTCCAGCCGCCCTCCTTCATCGCCTCGAAGGCGGCCTTGAAACCCTTCGGCGTGTGCACCACGCCGTTTTCAAGCACGCAGCCCTCGCTGTCGCCCACGGCGTTCAGCGGCGCGAGAACCTCGGACGAGACCTTTGCGGCGGCATCGAGCACGGCCTCGGTGAAGTCGCGCTCCATCTCCTCGTAGCCGGGGATCCCCGCTTCCGAGACCTTGAGGACCTCGTGCAGGACGAATTGCATGTCGCGGGTGTTGGCGGTGTAGCTCGGCATCTCTCTCTCCCAAATCTGCCTTACTCTGCGGCGGCCGCCTCCTCCGGATCTTCGCCGGCAAGCTGCTGGTCGCCCCAGGCAATCTGTTCGCTCAGCTCGGCAATCGCCTGACCAAGCTCGTCGCGCTGGCGCTGCATTTCATCAAGCCTCTGACGCGCCAGCTTCAGCGTCTCGGCCAGTTGCGTCTTCTGCTGATCCCCCATGTTGTAGAGGTCGAGCAGCTGACGGATGTCCTCCAGGCTGAACCCGAAACGCTTGCCGCGCAGGATCAGCTTCAGCCGGGCCCGGTCGCGCCGGGTGAACAGCCGCTTCTGGCCTTCGCGGATCGGGAACAGCAGTTCCTTTGCCTCGTAGAAGCGCAAGGTGCGCGGCGTCACGTCGAACGCATCGCACATCTCGCGAATCGTCATCACTTCATCACTCATTCGACCGCCCCTCGCGTTGTCCCTGCGTAATGCGACGCGGCAGATCGAATTTCCGCAACCACATTACAAGTGAAGTTGACGTTTGCGTCACTGTAACGTGGCGTCACGGTGACGCTGACGTAATGTCAGCAAAAAGCCACACGGGAAAAAGCAATAATCTGTTGGCTGGAAACGACGTCGGGCGGCCGCGAGGGTCGCCCGGCGAACGGTTCGGCTGAACAGATCGAAGCGCTTTGGCGCTCAGGAATCAAGGGATTTCGCGACCTGGTCGCGCAGCTCGCGCAGATCGCCGATGGTCCCGGCAAGTTCGTCATACTGCTCTTGCAGCACCTTGAGCTGACGATCGGCCAGTTCGACCCAGACACGGCTTTGCTCTTCCGTGCCCTTCTTGTCGTAGATGTCGAGCCATTGCCGCAGCTCCTCGAGAGAGAAGCCGAAGCGGCGGCCACGCAGGATCAGCGTCATCCGCGCGACTTCGCGCGGCCCGTAGAAGCGGGCGCGGCCCTCCTTCTGCGGCGACAGCAATTCGATATACTCGTAATAGCGCAATGTGCGGGGCGTCACGTCGAAGCGGGCGCACATTTCCTTGAAGGTCAAAACATCAGGTTCGGGCATAGTGGTCTCCCCTGGCGCGGAAGCTAGCGCCTCGCCGGACGGGCTTCAACTGCGATTGCGCCCTTTCGTGACGCTGCGACCCGGGGGCGGCCGACTTGCGCGGCGGCGCGCGGCGAAGGATAGTCGGCGCAAACGGGAGGAACGGAGATGGCGCAGATGTCGGAAGACGAGGAAAAGCTCGCGCTGGCGCGACGCTTCATCGAGGCGATCCCGCACAGCCGGGCGCTGGCCATGCACCTCGAGGCGATCGGCGGCGGGCATGCGGTGATCTCGATGCCCTGGGACGAGCGGCTGGTGGGCGATCCGCGCACCGGGGTGATCCATGGCGGCGCGGTCTCGGCACTGATGGACACCTGCTGTGGCGCCGCGGTGATGAGCCACCCCGAGGCGCCCGCGGGCACCGCGACGATCGACCTGCGCATCGATTACATGCGCGCGGCGACGCCGCGCCAGCGCATCACCGCCCGCGCCGAGGTCTATCACATCACCCGCACCGTCGCCTTCCTGCGCGCCACCGCGCATGACGAGGAGGCGGGCCTGCCCGTCGCCACCGCGACCGGCGCCTTCACCGTCGAACGTCCGAAGGGAGAGGCGAAATGACCCGCGTGAAACCGGAGCCGATGCAGGTGGTCAAGCAGCGCCGCGACGCCGCGCTGCGTGCGCTCGTGTCGGGCGTGCCCTATATCCGCTTCCTCGGCATCGAGTTCGACCGTCGCGGCGACGAGATCACCGCGACGCTGCCCTTCGACGAGAAGCTGATCGGCAACCCGATGCTGCCCGCCCTGCACGGCGGGGTGACCGCGGCCTTCCTCGAGGTCACGGCGATCGTCGAACTCAGCTGGGCGACGCTGTGGGAGGATGTCGAGACCGGGCGGATCGACCTGAGCGCACCCGAGCCGGTGCTGCCGCGGCTGCCGAAGACGATCGACTTCACGGTGGATTACCTGCGCTCTGGTCTGCCGCGCGACGCCTATGCGCGGGCGCGGGTGAACCGCTCGGGCCGGCGCTATGCCTCGGTGCATGTCGAGGCCTGGCAGGACAACCGCACCCGTCTCTACGCGCAGGCCACCGGGCATTTCCTGATGCCCGAGCGGCCGCATGGCTGAGATCAGCCACGCGCGGGTTCTGAAGATCGCCGCGCCGATCGTGCTGTCGAACGCCACCGTGCCGATCCTCGGCGCGGTTGACACCGGCGTGGTCGGGCAGATCGGCACGGCCGCCCCGATCGGGGCGGTGGGGATCGGTGCGGTGGTGCTGGCCTCGCTTTACTGGATCTTCGGCTTCCTGCGGATGGGCACGACCGGCCTTGTCGCGCAGGCGAAGGGCGAGGGGGACGCGGCCGAGGTCGCCGCCGGGCTGATGCGGGCGCTGATCATCGCCGGCCTCGCCGGGCTCGGCCTTGTCGCGCTGCAATGGCCGCTCTTTTGGGCGGCCTTCCGCATCGCGCCGGCCAGCCCCGAGGTCGAGGCGCTGGCGCGGCAATACCTGGGCGTGCGGATCTGGGGCGCGCCCGCGACGATCTCGCTTTACGCCGTCACCGGCTGGCTGATCGCGCTCGAGCGCACGCGGGCGGTGCTGGCGCTGCAGCTGTGGATGAACGGGCTGAACATCGGGCTCGACCTTGCCTTCGTGCTGGGCCTTGGCTGGGGCGTGCGGGGCGTCGCGGCGGCGACGCTGATCGCCGAATGGTCGGGCGTGGCGCTGGCGCTCTGGCTGGCGCGGGCGGCCTTCGCGGCGGGGCTGTCCCGCGCGCTGGTGCTGGCCGCGGGCCCGCTGAAGCGGCTGGCGCGGGTCAATACCGACATCATGATCCGCTCGGTGCTGCTGCAGGCGAGCTTCGCCGCCTTCCTGTTCCTCGGCGCGGGGCAGGGGGATGTGACGCTCGCCGCAAATCAGGTTCTGGTGCAGTTCCTCGAGATCACCGCCTATGCGCTCGACGGCTTTGCCTTCGCCGCCGAAAGCCTCGTCGGGCAGGCGGTCGGCGCGCGGTCGCCCCTGCGGCTGCGCCGCGCGGCCCTGCTCAGCGGCGAATGGGCGGCAGGCGGTGCGCTGCTTCTGGGCGTGGTCTTCTTTCTCGCCGGTCCGGTCATCATCGACACCATGACCACGGCGCCCGAGGTGCGCGCGGCGGCGCGGCTTTATCTACCCTGGCTCGGCCTTGCGCCGCTGATCGGGGTGGCGAGCTGGATGCTCGACGGGATCTTCATCGGCGCGACGCTGACGCGCGAGATGCGCAACGCGATGGCGCTGTCGGTGCTGGTCTATGCGGCGGCGCTGGCGCTGTTGCTGCCCGCCTTCGGCAATCACGGGCTCTGGGCGGCGCTGATGGTGCTGAACCTCGCCCGCGGCACGACGATGGCGCGGCTTTACCCGCGGGCCGAGGCGCGGGCGGCGCCGGGGCAGGGGGGCGCTGCCCCCCTCTGACCTGCGGTCATTCACCCCCCGGGATATTTGAGGCAATTGGAAGCAGACGAGCCTTTCGCTTCCAATCGCTCCAATGATCCTGCGGGGGGGGCGGGGGCGCAAAGCCCCCGCGCGGTGCTTATCGCGCGCGCACCATGCCCATGATGTCGAGCGCGCCTTCGAGGATCGGCTGGGCGATGGCGCGGGCCTGCTCGGCGCCGGCGCCGAGGATCCGGTCGATCTCGGCCGGGTCGTTCATCAGCCGCGACATCTCCGACGAGATCGGCTCGAGCTTGGAGACGGCCAGATCGGCAAGGGCGGGCTTGAACGTGCCCCAGCCCTGACCGCCGAATTCCGCGATCACCGCCTCGGCGTTCCGGTTCGAAAGCGCCGCGTAGATGTTCACGAGGTTGCGCGCCTCGGGCCGCTCGGCCAGCCCCTCAAGGCTTTCGGGCAGCGGCGCGGGGTCGGTCACCGCCTTGCGGAACTTCTTCGCGATGGTGTCGGCATCGTCGGTCAGGTTGATCCGGCTGGCGTCCGAGGGATCGGATTTCGACATCTTCTTGGTGCCGTCGCGCAGGCTCATCACCCGCGTCGCGGTGCCCTCGATCAGCGGTTCGGGCATCGGGAAGAAGTCGGTCTTGTAATCGTGGTTGAACTTCGCCGCGATGTCGCGGGTCAGCTCGACATGCTGCTTCTGGTCCTCGCCCACCGGCACCATCGTCGCGTGATAGACGAGGATGTCGGCCGCCATCAGCGCCGGATAGGCGAACAGGCCCAGCGACTGCTGTTCGGCGTTCTTGCCCTGGGTCTTGTCCTTCCACTGCGTCATGCGGTTCATCCAGCCCATCCGCGCGACACAGTTGAGAAGCCAGGCCATCTCGGCATGGGCCGAGACCTGGCTCTGGTTGAAGAGCACGGAGCGCGACGGATCGACGCCCGAGGCGATGAAGGCCGCCGCCGCCTCGCGGGTCTGCCGCTTCAGCGCTTCCGGTTCCTGCCAGACCGTGATCGCGTGAAGGTCGACGAGGCAATAGATCGTCTCGATCCCTTCGTCCTGCTTCTCGGCAAAGCGCTTGAGCGCGCCGAGATAGTTCCCGAGCGTCAGGTTCCCCGACGGCTGGATCCCCGAAAACACGCGGGGCTTGAACTTGGCGTTGATGGCGGCAGGTTGATCGGTCATGGCAATGCTCCTCAGCCGGGCTGGAAATCGGCTGTGCGAGGGCTTATCGCTAAAGCGCGCGGGGCGTCAACCGGACCCGCCCGAGGGAGGCCTGATGGACCATCGCACGAACGAACACCCGCTGAACCCGCTGCCGCCGGTGGTCTGGCTTCTGGCGGGCCCGATCATCCTGGGCGAGATCCTGTTCGGGATCGGTCATGCCGGGGTGGCGGGGGATGCGGCGCTCGGCTGGCGGCTCGATGCGCTGCAGCGCTTTGCCTTCGACCCGGGCATCCTGCGCCAGATGATCGCACAGAACCTCTGGCCCTGGCGACAGGTGGCGCGGATCGTCACCTATCCCTTCGTGCATGGCTCGCTCACCCATGCGGCGATGGTGCTGGTGTTCCTGCTGGCGCTTGGCAAGATGGTGGGCGAGATCTTCCGCGGTTGGGCGGTGGCGGCGGTGTTCTTCGGCGCCTCGATCGTCGGCGCGCTGGTCTATACCGCGGTGCCCTTCACCCAGGGCGCGCTCTATGGCGGCTATCCGGGCGCCTATGGGCTGATCGGGGCCTTCACCTGGCTCCTGTGGGTGCGGCTTGGTGCGGCGAATGCGAACCGCACGCGGGCCTTCTCGCTCATCGGCATGCTGATGGCGATCCAGCTGGTCTTTGCCGCGATCTTCGGCGGCACCTCGGACTGGATCGCCGAATTCGCGGGTTTTGCCGCGGGCTTCGGGCTGAGCTTCCTGGTCGCGCCGGGCGGCTGGCGCCACACGCTGGCGCGGCTGCGCAAGCGCTGAGATTGCGCGCCAAGGCCCGGGCAGGCGGGGCTCAGCCCCGCTTGCGCCGCAGCATCGCCCTGAGCTCGCCCGCGCCATAGGCGCCGATCAGCGCGCCAAGGCCGAAGTAGACGGCAATCCCCGAGCCGCACAGGATCGCGAGCGCTCCCCAGCGGGCGCCATGCGCGGCCAGCATCGGCGCCAGTGCGTCGGCGGTGAACCACAGCTGCACCCCCATCACCGCCGAGGCGAGGGCGATGCGCCAGAACCGGCGCCAGAAGCGGGCGTCCGGATGTGCCGCCGCGCCCATGTTGCGCGCCCCCCACCACAGCTGCGCGACCATCACCCAGCCCGAGACGGTGGTGGCGAGCGCCGCCGCCATGAAGCCCATCACCGGCATCATGCCGACGGCAAAGCCCGCATTGGTGATCATCGAGACAACCGCGTAATAGAACGGCCTGCGTGTGTCTTCGCGCGCGTAGAACAGCGGTTGCAGCACCTTTTGCAGCACGAAGGCCGGCAGGCCGAGACCATAGGCGGCGAGTGCCAGCGCCGTCGCCGTTGTGTCCTCGGCTCGCCAGGCGCCGCGGTCGTAGAGCACCGAGATCAGCGGCGTCGCGATCACCACAAGGGCGACGGCGGCGGGCACGGTCAGGAACAGCGCGAATTCCGCGCCGCGCGAGAAGCTGTCGCGCGAGGCCGCCATGTCGCCTGCCCGCAGGTGGCGCGACAGCACCGGCAAGAGCACGGTGCCGATCGCGATGCCGACGACGCCGAGCGGCAGCTGATAGAGCCGGTCGGCATAGCTGAGCCAGGCGACCGCGCCCTCGGTGAAGGAGGCGACCTGACGGCCGACGAGCAGGTTCACCTGCACCACACCGCCCGCCAGCACCGCGGGGCCGGCGATGATCAGGAGCCGTTTCAGTTCGGGCGTCATCCGTGGTCGCCCGGGCCAGAGCGCAAAGCCAAGCCGCTGTGCCGAGACCCAGGTGAAGGCAAACTGCGCCACCCCCGTCGCCGGCACCGTCCAGGCGAGCGTCAGCCCCATGTCCCAGCCGGCCTTGTCCGCCATCCACATCGCCACGATGAACATCAGGTTCATCAGCACCGGCACCAGCGAGGCCTCGGTGAAATGGCCGAAGGCGTTCAGCACGCCCGAGAGCAGCGCGACGAGCGAGATGAAGAGGATGTAGGAGAACCCGATCCGGCCATAGAGCACGGCGAGGGTGAAACGCTCGTCCCCGTGAAAGCCCGAGGCCATCGCCCAGACGAGCCAGGGCATGGCGAGCGTGCCGAGCACGGTGAACAGGATCAGCACCGCGGAAAGCCCCGAGAAGGCGTCCTGCGCAAAGCCCTTCGGGTCGTCGCCCGCCTCGAGCTTCTTCGCGAACATCGGCACGAAGGCCATGTTGAACGCGCCCTCGGCGAAGAAGCGGCGGAACATGTTCGGCAGCGAGAAGGAGACGAGGAAGGCCTCGGCCACCGGGCCCGAGCCCAGATAGGCGGCAATCATCATGTCGCGGACGAATCCCAGCAGGCGGGAGCCGAAGGTCCAGCCCCCCACCGTCAGGAATCCGCGCACCAGGCGGACCGGTTTCATGCCGTGGCAGCCCTTTCCGCGCCGCGCGCGATCGCCTCGCGCAGCTTCTTGTCCAGTGCCTCCTGCTTGGTCTTCGACAGCTTCAGCCCGAAGGTGTCCTTGACGTAGAAGCTGTCGACCACCTGCGCGCCATAGGTCGCGATGACCGCCGAGGCGATGTAGATGTTCGACGAGGCCAGCGCGCGGGTCAGGTCGTAAAGCAGGCCCGGCCGGTCGCGGGTGTCGACCTCGACGATGGTGTAGATGTCGGAGCCCTCGTTGTCGAAGGTGATATGGGTCGGGAAGCGGAACTCGCGCTCGCGCTTCTTCACCTTGTCGCGGTCCTTCAGCGCGTCGCGCGCGACAACCTCGCCCTTCAGCGTGCGGTCGATCATCTTGCGCAGTCGCGGCAGGCGCGAGGCCTCGTAGGGGTGGCCCTCGGCGTCCTGCACCCAGAAGACGGCGGTCGCATAGCCGTCCTTCGAGGTATAGGTGCGCGCATCGACCACGTTCGCGCCGACAAGCGCCAGCGCGCCGGCAAGCCGCGAGAAGATGCCCGGATGGTCGGCCAGCGCAAAGGCCGCGCGGGTCGCGTCGTGATCGGGGTCGGGGTGCAGGTCGATGCGGATCTCGTCATCGCCGAGATCGCGCAGCAGTTCGGCGAAGATCACCTGGGTCTCGGTCGACAGACCCTGCCAGTAGGGATCGTAATGCCGGCCCAGCTCGGTGCGCAGGTCCTTCGCGTCCCAGCCCGAGAGCGCCTCGCGCAGCGCGCGCTTCGCCTCGCTCGAGCGCTGTTCGCGGTTCAGCGCCTCCATCCCGTGCTCGAGCGCGCGGGCGGTGTCGGAATAGAGCCGGCGCAGCAGCGAGGCCTTCCAGTTGTTCCACACCCCCGGCCCGACGCCGCGGATGTCGCATACGGTGAGCACGGTCAGCAGCTCGAGCCGGCGCTTCGACTTCACCATCTTGGCGAAGTCGCGGATCGTGCGCGGGTCCGACAGGTCGCGTTTCTGCGCCACGTCGGACATCAGCAGGTGATGCCGGATCAGCCATTCGACCGTCTCGCATTCCTCGGCGTTCAGACCAAGCCGCGGCGCCACCTTGCGCGAGATCTGCGCGCCGAGGATCGAATGGTCCTCGGGCCGGCCCTTGCCGATGTCGTGGAGCAGCAGCGCCACATACATCACCCGCCGGTTGATCCCCTCCTTCAGGATGTGGGAGGACAGCGGCAGCTCCTCGACCAGCTCGCCGCGCTCGATCTGCGCGAGGGTCGAGATCACCTGGATCGTGTGTTCGTCCACGGTGTAGCTGTGATACATGTTGAACTGCATCATCGCCACGATCGGCTCGAACTCGGGGATGAAGGCGGACAGCACGCCGAGTTCGTTCATCCGCCGCAGCGAGCGTTCCGGGTTGCCGTGCTTGAGCAGCAGGTCGAGGAAGATCCGCGACGCCTCGCGGTTCTCGCGCAGCTTGTCGTCGAACAGGTCGAGATGCGCCGAGATCACCCGCATCGCGTCGGGGTGGATCAGCATCCCGGTGCGCAGCGCCTCCTCGAAGATCCGCAGAAGGTTCAGCGGATCGGCAAGGAAGGCCTTCCTGTCGCCGATGTTGACCCGGCCGTTGTCGTCGACGAGGGGCGCGATCAGCGGCTTGCGGCGGCGGAACAGGCGCTTGTAGATCGGCGGCACGCGCACATGCTGCGCCTCGAGCTTGGTCAGGAAGATGCGGGTGACCTCGCCCACCATCGTGGCGTGGCGGAAGTAGTTCTGCATGAACACCTCGACGCCGCGGCGCCCGGCGGTGTCGGCATAGCCCATGCGCCGCGCCACCTCGACCTGCATGTCGAAGGTGAGCTGGTCCGAGGCGCGCCCGGCGATCAGGTGCAGATGGCAGCGCACCGCCCAGAGGAAATCCTCGGCATCGCGGAAATGCTGGTATTCCTCGGCGGTGAAGACGCCCAGCGGCACCAGCTCGGCCGCCTTGTGCACGCCGTGGATGTATTTCGCGATCCAGTAGAGCGTCTGAAGATCGCGCAGCCCGCCCTTGCCCTCCTTGACGTTCGGCTCGAGCACATAGCGCTGCCCGCCCTGGCGCTTGTGGCGCTCGGCGCGCTCGGCCAGCTTCGCCTCGATGAACTCGGGCCCGGTCGAGCGGAACAGGTCGTTGCGCAGCGTCTCGGTCAACTGCACGGCAAGGCCCTCGTCGCCGGCGACATGGCGCAGCTCCAGCAGCGCGGTGCGGATCGTCACATCCTCGCGGCCCAGATGCAGGCATTCGTCGATGCTGCGCGAGGCGTGCCCGACCTTCAGTTTCAGGTCCCACAGCATGTAGAGCATCGACTCGATCACGCTTTCCGCCCAGGGGGTGATCTTCCAGGGCGTCAGGAACAGCAGGTCGACATCCGAGGAGGGCGCCATCTCGGCGCGGCCATAGCCCCCCACGGCGAGCACCGAAAGCCGCTCGGCGTCGGAAGGGCGGGGGTGGGGATGCAGCCGGCCGGTGGCGACATGCAGCGCCGCGCGCACGATGCCGTCGGTCATCTGGGCATAATGCAGGACGGTCTCGCGCGCAGAGCGTGGATGGCCGGCGAAATCGGCCTCGATCCAGGGCGTCGCCTCCTCGCGCGCGGCGGCGAGGAAGGCCACGGTCTCGGTGCGCAAGGTGCGCTCGTCGCGCGTCTCGGAGAGCGCCGCGTCGAGCGCGGGGATCAGGCGGTCGGGGCTCAGAAGCAAGGGCGCCCCGGCGGTTGCCGGGGCGGAGGTCGGAAGGTCGGTCACTTGGTCGCCATGTCCCGGGTGGGGCCTCTGCTGGAAGGGGCGGGGCCGGCTCAGAAGCCGGCGCCGCCGAAGGATCTCGGGGCCGGGTCGATCACCACGACCTGGTTGTTGCGGATCTCGGCCACGGCCAGACCGCGCTCGTTGCTGCCGTCGGGGCGCAGACGGAAGATGCCGTTGACGCCGACGAAGCCCGCGGGCTGGGTCAGCGCGCCGCGCGAGAGCGCATCGGCATGGCCCGATTTGACCAGCGCGCCGATTGCCGCGATGCCGTCATAGGCAAGCCCGGCGATCGGATGCGGGGCGGAGCCGAAGGCGGTCTGATAGCGCGCCTTGAAGCGGGTGTTCAGATTCGGGTCCGGCAGCGCGAACCAGCCGCCCTGCAGCCCGGGCAGGGCGAGCGTGGCGGGCGGGATGTCCCAGCGGGTCAGGCCGATGAACTTGGTCTGCGCCGGATCGACCCCCTGCTGCGGCAGAAGCTGCGCCAGCAGCGGCAGCGCGCCGGCGGTGTCGGCGGTCAGGAACAGCGCATCGACGCCGCCGCCCTGCACCTGGGCGGCGATCTGCGGTGCGACATTCGTCACGTCCTGCTGCGAGAACGGGTAGGAGATCTGCCCGGCATTGCTCGCACCGCTGCGCGAGATTGCGGTCTGGATCGCCCGCGCGCCGATCTCGCCCGCGGTGGTCTGGTCGCTGACGGTCAGGATCCGCCGCTTGCCCTGCGCCGCGGCATAGCTGACCAGCCGGTTCGCGGTGTTCGGGAAGGTCGGGCCGAGCACGAAGACGTTACCGCCGGCGATATCGGTGTTGTTCGAGAAGGACAGCACGTTCACGCCGCGGCTGGCGACGGCGAGGCCCGCGGCATTCGCCGCCTCGGCGAAGACCGGGCCGAGGATGATCTTCGCGCCGGCGTCGACGGCCTTGGTCGCAGCCTCGGCGGCCTGCGCCGGGCTGCCGCCGGTGTTGTAGACGCGCAGGTCGATCTTCACCCCGTCGAGGTCGGAAATCGCCAGTTCCGCCGCCTGACGCAGCGATTTCGCCAGCGTCTCGTCGCCCGTCGCGCCCGAGCCGCCGGGCACCAGCAGCGCCACCGGCACCGCCTCGCCCGAGCTCAGCCGCGGCGCCGGCCCGCCGCTGGTGCCGGGCGTGCAGGCCGCGAGCCAGAGCGCCGAGAGCATCGCGCCGACCTTCAGCACGGGGTTGCGGGGGCTACGCAATTTCGCAAACATGTACGACCTCTGTTCCAACGGCAGGGGGACCACGGTCGAACCCTAAGCGTTTCGCCCCGTGAAGTAAACTTTGCAGCAGCGACGAAAGGTGCCGGCGATGGATCTGGAAGAGGAAGGCGGCGAAAGCCTGCCGGCGCGGGAACGGGGTGCGGGCGGACGGGCGCTGGTGCCGGGGCTGCATTTCATCGCGACGCCGATCGGGGCGGCCCGCGACATCACCCTGCGCGCCCTCGACATCTTGCGCGAGGCCGACGTGCTGGCGGCCGAGGATACCCGCACCCTGCGCCACCTGATGGAGATCCACGGCGTGCCGCTCGCCGGGCGGGCGGTCGTCGCCTATCATGACCACAGCGGCGAGGGCGCGCGGGCGCGGCTGTTGCGCGCGCTCGGCGAGGGGCGTTCGGTCGCCTATGCCTCGGAGGCGGGCACGCCGCTCGTCTCGGACCCGGGCTATCACCTCGGCCGCGCCGCGATCGAGGCGGGATACCCGGTCTATGCCGCCCCCGGTCCCTCGGCGGTGCTGGCGGCGCTGACCGTCTCGGGCCTGCCGACCGACCGCTTCCTCTTCGCGGGGTTTCCGCCGAGCAGCGGTTCCGCCCGCCGCAAGTGGCTGCGCGACTTCGCCGCCGTGCCGGCGACGCTGGTGTTCTACGAATCGCCCAAACGCGTTGGGGAAATGTTAGGGGATCTGGTGACAGAATACGGACCAGATCGCGATGCCGCGGTCTGCCGCGAACTCACCAAGCGATTCGAGGAGGTGCGGCGCGGCACCCTTGCCACCCTCGCCGCGGACTATGCGGCGGCACCGGTGAAGGGGGAGATCGTGGTTCTCGTCGATCGCGCTGCCGAGCGCGTGGTCGGCGCGGAGGAGGTGGAAGCTGCGTTGCGGGAGCGTCTCGCACGCATGAGCGTCAAGGATGCGGCGGCCGAGGTGGCCGGCCTGCTGGGGCTGCCCCGGCGGGAGGTCTATCAGGCCGCGCTGGAGCTGGAGAAGGACAGATGAGCGGAGCGATGTCCTATCATGCCGGCCTTGCGGCCGAGCATCAGGTCGCCGATCACTACCGGCAGGCGGGGCGGCGGATCACCGCGCAGCGCTGGCGCGGCCACTATGGCGGCGAGATCGACCTGATCGCGCGCGAGGGCGACACGGTGATCTTCATCGAGGTGAAGCGGGCGCAGACCCATGCCTGGGCGGCCGAGCGGCTGACGGTGCGGCAGATGCGTCGGATCTTCGTCTCGGCCGACGAATTCGTCGCGGGCGCGCCCGATTGCGCCAATCTCGACCGGCGCTTCGATGTGGCGCTGGTCGATGCCGAGGGGCGGATCGAGATTCTCGAGAACGCCTATCACTTCGACTGAGCCGATTGCATCGCGGTCACGGCCGGGGCATCAAGGGCGCAACGAAAGGGGGCGACATGGCCTTGAAAGTTGCGATCCAGATGGACCCGATCGGTGCGATCAACATCGACGCCGACAGCACCTTCCGGCTGGCCGAAGAGGCGCAGGCGCGGGGGCATGAGCTGTTCTATTACACGCCCGACAAGCTGATCTACCGCGAGGGCAGGGTGCTGGCCCGCGGCTGGCCGCTGACCGTGCGGCGCGAGAAGGGCAATCACTTCACCCTCGGTGCCGAGGCCGAGGTCGATCTGTCGGAGTTCGACGTGGTCTGGCTGCGCCAGGATCCGCCCTTCGACATGGGCTATATCACCACGACCCATATCCTCGAGCGCATTCACCCCGCGACGCTGGTCGTCAACGATCCGTTCTGGGTGCGCAACTCGCCCGAGAAGCTTCTGGTGCTGAACTTCCCGGACCTGACGCCGCCGACGCTGATCGCGCGCGACCTGGCCACGATCCGCGAATTCAAGGCGCGCCATGGCGACGTCATCCTGAAGCCGCTTTACGGCAACGGCGGTGCGGGCGTGTTCCGGCTCGATCCGAACGACCGCAATCTCGCCTCGCTGCACGAGCTGTTCACCGGCATCAGCCGCGAGCCGCTGATCGTGCAGAAATACGTGCCCGCCGTGGTCAAGGGCGACAAGCGCATCATCCTGGTCGATGGCGAGCCTGTCGGCGCGATCAACCGGGTGCCGGCCGAGGGCGAGACGCGCTCGAACATGCATGTCGGCGGGCGTCCCGAGCAGGTCGGCCTGACCGAGCGCGATCTCGAGATCTGCGCCCGCATCGGCCCGGTGCTGCGCGAGAAGGGCCAGGTCTTCGTCGGCATCGACGTGATCGGCGACTGGCTGACCGAGATCAACGTCACCTCGCCCACCGGCATCCAGGAACTCGAGCGGTTCGAGGGCACGAACATCGCCGAGAAGATCTGGCAGGTGATCGAGGCGAAGCGGGCAACGCGGTGAGCCTGCGGCTGCGGTTGCTCGGTCGCCTCGCGGGGCTGCTGGCAAAGCCGCAGATGGCGCGGGTGATCGATCCGGATCTGGCGCGGGGCGCGATGGAGCGCGGCGCGGTGCTGTTCTTCCGCATGCCGCCCTTCGTCGCCGCGCTGCCCCTGGTGCTGGGCGGGCGTCCGGCGCTCTCGGTGCGCTCCGGTCCCGCCGCCCGCGGGGCGCTTGTCCTGCATCTGCATGGCGGTGCCCATGTCGCGGGCGGGCCGCGCACGCATCTGGCGATGATGGCGCGATTTGCGCGACTGGCGGGCGTCGAGGTGATCCTGCCCGATCATCGCCTTGCGCCAGAACACCCGCACCCCGCCGCGCTGACCGATTCGCTTGCGGTCTGGGACGATCTGATCGCACGCGGCCATGCGCCGGGGCAGATCGTGCTCTCGGGGGACAGTGCGGGCGGCGGGCTGGCACTGTCGCTGCTGGCGCGGCTGTGCGCACGGGGCACGCCGCCGGCCGGGCTGATCGCCTTTTCGCCCTGGACCGACCTGACCGGTTCGGGCGCCTCGATCCGCGAGAATGCGGCGACCGACCCGATGCTGCCGGCCGAGCGGCTGGACGAGGTGGCGCGGCTGTACCTTGGCGCTCATGCTGCCGACGACCCCGATGCCTCGCCGCTGTTCGCGGCCTTCCCGGGCTGTCCGCCGGTGCTGCTGCACTGTTCGCAAAGCGAGATCCTGCGGGACGACAGTCTGCGCATGGCCGAGCGGCTGCGTGGCTTCGGCGCCGAGGTCACGGTGCAGAGCTGGCCCGATGCGCTGCATGTATGGCATTTCTTCGACGGCTGGGTGCCCGAGGCGCGCGCGGCGCTGAGCGATGCGGCGCGGGCGGCGCGGCGGATGCTCAGCCTGCCGGACCGGCAGTGAGGCGATAGCTGACCGCTTCCGCCAGATGCGGCAGGCGGACCCGGTCTGCCCCGTCGAGGTCGGCGATCGTGCGGGCGGTGCGCAGCACCCGGTGATAGCCGCGGGCGGTCAGCCCGAAGCGCTCGGCGACGCGGCCGAGAAGCGCGCGGCCCTCGGCGTCGGGGGCGGCGATCTCCTCCAGCAGCGCCCCCTCCGCCTCGGCATTCACCCGTACCCCGGGCACCTCGGCAAAGCGGCGCGCCTGCACGGCGCGCGCCGCCGCCACCCGTGCGGCCACCTCGGCCGAGCCCTCGCCCGCGGCGGGCAGCTCGAGCGCGCGCCAGTCGACCGCCGGCACCTCGATGCGCAGATCGAAACGGTCCATCAGCGGTCCCGAGATCCGGCCGAGGTAATCGGCGCCGCAGCCCGGTGCGCGGGCGCAGGCGCGGGCCGCGTCGCCCAGATGGCCGCAGCGGCAGGGATTCGCCGCCGCGACCAGCAGGAAGCGGCAGGGATAGCGCACATGGGCATTTGCGCGCGCCACCACCACCTCGCCGGTCTCGACCGGCTGGCGCAGGGTCTCGAGGACGGCGCGCGGGAATTCCGGGAATTCGTCCATGAACAGCACGCCATTATGGGCAAGGCTGACCTCGCCCGGCCGGGCGCCGCGGCCACCGCCGATCATCGCCGCCATCGAGGCGGTGTGATGCGGTTCGCGGAAGGGGCGGCTGCGCGAGATGCCGCCGTCGCCAAGCAGCCCCGAAACCGAGTGGATCATCGAGGTCTCGAGCGCCTCGAGCGGCGTCAGATCGGGCAGGATGCCGGGCAGGCGGGCGGCGAGCATCGACTTGCCGGCGCCGGGCGGGCCGACCATCATCAGGTGGTGCCGCCCCGCCGCGGCGATCTCGAGCGCGCGTTTCGCCCGTTCCTGCCCCTTCACGTCGCGCAGATCGCGCGCCGCGGCGGGGGCGGTGACCTCGCCCGGGCGGGCCGGGGGCAGCGGCGCCTGCGTCGTCAGGTGGCGGATCGCGTCGTTCAGCGTGGCCGCCGCAAAGACCGGGGTCGCGGCGACCCAGGCGGCTTCGGCGCCACAGGCGGCGGGGCAGAGAAGCGTGCGGTCCTCCTCGGCCGCGGCCATCGCCGCGGGCAGCGCCCCGGTCACCGCCACCACCCGGCCGTCGAGCGACAGCTCGCCCAGCGAGACCAGCCCCTCGACCTCCTCGGGCGGCACGATGCCGATCGCAGCAAGCAGGCCAAGCGCGATCGGCAGGTCGAAATGCGAGCCCTCCTTCGGCAGGTCGGCGGGCGACAGGTTCACCGTGATCCGCCGCATCGGCAGCGCGATCGACAGCGCCGCCAGCGCTGCGCGCACCCGCTCGCGCGCTTCGCTCACCGCCTTGTCGGGCAGGCCGACGATCGAGAAGGCGGGCATGCCGGCGGCGAGCGCACATTGCACCTCGACGAGTCGCGCCTCGACCCCCTCGAACGCCACCGTGTAGGTCGTCGCGACCATCGCCCCCTCCGCCAGATCGCTCCAGCCTCGCGCAGCATAGTTGCTGAAACGTTAACGATAACATCCCAATATTGCCTGGTCCTTCGTTGCGCCGAAAACCGCGCCCGGAAATCCTGCATGAAAGACTAAACTTTTTTGTGAGGAACCTTTCGCCGGGCGAGACATTGAGCCGGGGATGGGTCATAGTGTCGGGGCAGAGCACGCCGACAGTTGGGTGGGAGACCCGGGAGACTGGCCATGGCACTCGATGGAATGAACGACGAAACGCTGCCGCGGCAGGCCATGCGCGCGGAGTATCTCGACGCGGAGACCGAAGCGGAACTTGCCCGCGCCTGGCGTGACCGGCGCGACGAGCAGGCGCTGCATCGCCTTGTCACCGCCTACATGCGGCTTGCGATCTCGATGGCGTCGAAGTTCCGGCGCTATGGCGCGCCGATGAACGACCTGATCCAGGAAGCCTCGCTCGGGCTGATGAAGGCGGCCGACAAGTTCGACCCCGAACGCGGCGTGCGCTTCTCGACCTATGCGGTGTGGTGGATCAAGGCCTCGATCCAGGAATTCGTCATGCGCAACTGGTCGATGGTGCGCACCGGCTCGACCAGCTCGCAGAAGTCGCTGTTCTTCAACATGAAGCGCGTGCAGGCGCAGATCGAGCGCGAGGCCGATGCCGAGGGCGTCAGCCTGGATGGCGCACAGCTGCGCGAGCGGGTGGCGGCGGTGATCGGCGTGCCGCTCTCCGATGTCGAGATGATGGAGGGCCGGCTTTCGGGCTCGGACTTCTCGCTCAACGCGATGCAGTCGGGCGACGAGGACGGGCGCGAATGGGTCGACACGCTCGAGGACGACGGCGCAAGCCCGGAAGAGGCGGTGACCGAAAGCCATGACGGCGCGCTGATGCGGGGCTGGCTTGACGAGGCGATGGGGCGGCTGACGCCGCGCGAGCGCTACATCGTCACCGAGCGGCGGCTGATCGACGAACCGCGCACGCTTGAAAGCCTGGGCGCCGAGCTGGGCCTCTCGAAGGAGAGAATCCGCCAACTCGAGGCGCAGGCCTTCGGCAAGATGCGGAAAAGCCTTGAAGGTCACGGGCCGGAGGTTGCAAGTTTCTTCGCATGAAGACACTTGCCCTTTGCCTCGCCCTTCTCGCGGCGCCCGCCGCGGCGCAGGAGATTTCCGCCGACGCACTCATCGCCCGCATCACCGCCGATCCGCCGCAGGTCGCGGTGCTGGGCGAGGTGCATGACAATGCGCTTCACCACCGCACTCAGGCGGCGGCCGTGGCCGCGCTGAAACCCGCCGCGCTGGTGTTCGAGATGTTGAGCCCCGAACAGGCGGCGAAGGTCACGCCCGAGCTGCGCGCCGATCCGGTCGCGCTTGGCAAGGCGCTTGGCTGGGAAGAGGCCGGCTGGCCCGATTTCGCGATCTACGCGCCGATCTTCGCGGCGGCCCCGGCGGCGAAGATCTATGGCGCGGCGCTGCCGCGTGACGAGGTGCGCCGCGCGATGAAGGAGCCGCTGGCACAGGTCTTCCCGCAGGCGGCGCGTTTCGGCCTCGATCAGCCCTATCCGGCGGCGCTGCAGGCCGACCTGGAAGCCGAGACGCAGGCCAATCACTGCAATGCCCTGCCGGTCGAGATCCTGCCCGGCATGGTCGCGGCGCAGCGGCTGCGCGACGGCGCGTTCGCCGAGACGACGCTGCGCGCGCTGACCGAGACCGGCGGGCCGGTGGCGCTGATCACCGGCTCGGGCCATGCCCGCACCGACCGCGCGGTGCCGGCGCTGATCCGTGCCGCCGAGCCGGGGGTGCGGCTGCTGGCGCTTGGCCAGATCGAGGCGCCGGCCGAGGGAGCGCAGCCCTTCGATGTCTGGATCGTCACCCCGCCCGCCGACCGCGAAGACCCGTGCAAGGCCTTCCAATAGTTGCGCCCCCGCGACGGCGCGCCTAAAGCTGTGCGAAAGGCGGAGGGGACGATGCTCGCAGGCAAGCGGATACTTCTGATCATCGGCGGCGGCATCGCGGCCTTCAAGGTGCCCGAACTGATCCGGCTGTTGCGCGGGCAGGGGGCGGCGGTGACGCCGGTGCTGACCGCGGCCGGGGCGCAGTTCGTGACCCCGCTCACCGTCTCGACGCTGGCGGGCGAGGCGGCTCACACCGACCTCTTCGATCTGACGCACGAGGCCGAGATCGGTCATATCCAGCTCAGCCGTGCGGCCGATCTGGTCGTGGTGGTGCCGGCGACGGCCGATCTGATGGCGAAGATGGCGGCGGGGCTGGCGAATGACCTGGCCTCGACCCTGCTTCTGGCCACCGACAAGCGGGTGCTGATCGCGCCGGCGATGAACGTGCGGATGTGGGACCACCCCGCGACACAGCGCAACATCGCGACGCTGCGGGCCGATGGCGTGCTTTTCGCCGGCCCGACCGAGGGCGACATGGCCTGCGGCGAATTCGGTCCGGGCCGGATGGTCGAGCCCGCCATGATCGTCGCGGCGATCGGCCAGGCGCTGGCCACCGGGCCGCTTTCGGGGCGGCATATCCTTGTCACCTCGGGGCCGACGCATGAACCGATCGACCCGGTGCGCTACATCGCCAACCGCTCCTCGGGGGCGCAGGGAACGGCGCTCGCCGCGGCGCTGCGCGACCTTGGCGCGCGGGTGACCTTCGTCACCGGGCCCGCCACCGTGCCGCCGCCTTCGGGCGTCGAGGTGGTGCGGGTCGAGACCGCGCGCGAGATGCTGGCCGCCGTCGAGACCGCGCTGCCGGCCGAGGCCGCGGTCTTTGCCGCCGCCGTCGCCGACTGGCGGGTGGCGAACGAAAGCGGGCAGAAGATGAAGAAGGACGACACCGGCCGGGCGCCCATGCTCGACTTCGCCGAGAACCCCGACATCCTCGCCACGATCTCGCGCCGCGCCGAGGGGCGGCCGCGCCTTGTCGTGGGCTTTGCCGCCGAGACCCATGACGTGCTGCGCCACGCCACCGAGAAACGCGCCCGCAAGGGCTGTGACTGGATCGTGGCGAATGACGTCAGCCCCGCCACCGGGATCATGGGCGGCAGCGAGAACGCGGTGACGATCATCGACGCCGCGGGCGCCGAAAGCTGGGAGCGGATGGGCAAGGATGCCGTCGCCCGGCGTCTGGCCGCCCGCATTGCCGCCGCGCTGAATGCCGGCTGAGACAGGGAAGGAACGACAGGTGACGCCGATCATCAAGGTGATGCGCGAGGACTGGGCCGATCCCGAGATCGCCCTGCCGCGTTACGAGACCCCGGGCTCGGCCGGGGCCGACATCCGCGCCAACCTGCAGCCTGACGACCGCACGCACGGCTTCACCCTTTATCCGCTGCAGCGCGCCGTGGTGCCCACCGGGCTGCGGGTCGAGATCCCCGAGGGGTTCGAGATGCAGATCCGCCCGCGCTCGGGCCTCGCGCTCAAGCATGGGATCAGCCTGCCGAACACGCCCGGCACCATCGACAGCGACTATCGCGGCCCGCTTGGCGTGCTGCTGATCAACCTCGGCCGCGAGCCCTACACCATCCACCATGGCGAGCGCATCGCCCAGGCGGTGATCGCCCCGGTGCTGCAGGCGCGCTATGAATTCGCCGAGGCGCTGAGCGAGACCGATCGCGGCGCGGGTGGCTTCGGCTCGACCGGCAGGCAGTGATGACCGGCCTCGTGCTGCTTGCGGGCGTGATCGCGCTCGGCCTCGTGCTGCGGGTGCCGGGGCGGATGATCCTCGCCGTGCTGGCGGCACTCTGGGCGGCCTTCGTGCTGGCCCATCTGATCTTCGCCGAGGGGCATCCGCTGCGTGGCGCGGTCGGCGGCTCGCTTTCGGGCTGGCTTGGCCTTGGCGCCACGGCCGCGGTTGTGCTGACCTATCGCGCCGGGCTGCGCTGGCTGCGCGCCCATGCGCAGCCGCTGCCGGAACCCGCGCCGCCGCTGCCGCAGGCCGCCGCACCGAAGCCCGGCGCGCTGAGCCCCGAAGAGCTTGAACGCTATGCCCGCCACATCTTCCTGCGCGAAGTGGGCGGCACCGGGCAGCGCCGGCTGAAGGCGGCGAAGGTGCTGGTGGTGGGGGCGGGCGGGCTTGGCTCGCCGGTGCTGCTGTATCTGGCCGCGGCGGGGGTGGGCACGATCGGCGTGGTCGATGACGACACCGTCTCGCTCTCGAACCTGCAGCGCCAGGTGATCCACCGCACGGCCGACATCGGCCGGCCCAAGGTCGCCTCGGCCCGTGACGCGATGCTGGCGCTGAACCCCGACATCGAGGTGCGCACCCACCCCCTGCGCCTGACCGAAGCCGAGGCCGGGGCGCTGATTGCGGACTATGACCTGATCCTTGACGGCTCCGACAATTTCGAGACCCGCCATCTCGTCAACCGCGCCTGCGTGGCGGCGGGAAAGCCGCTTTTGTCGGGCGCGATCGCGCAATGGGAGGGGCAGCTGAGCCTCTTCGACCCGGCCCGCGGCGCGCCCTGTCTTGCCTGCGTCTTTCCGGTGATCCCGGCGGCGGGGCTCGCGCCCAGCTGCGCCGAGGCGGGGGTGGTCGGCGCGCTGCCGGGCGTGATCGGCACGATGATGGCGAGCGAGGCAATCAAGGAAATCACCGGCGCCGGGCAAGGCCTGCGCGGGCGGCTGCTCATCCACGATGCGCTCTGGGGGGAAAGCCGGCAGATCGTGGTGAAACGGCGCAACGACTGCCCGGTTTGCGGGGCGCGGCATGGTGCCCCGCTGGACACCCCGGCGTCCGGCGCATAGCTTTGGCCGCAGTTTTGTCCTGCGGAGTTTCATCGCAATGAAAGTCGCTTTTCTCCTCGCCACCCTTCTGGCCGCAGTTCCGGCCTTTGCCGAACTGCCCGATCTTGGCGGCAGGTCCGTCACGGTGGTCACGGAGAACACCTATCCGCCGCTGCAATTCCTCGACAAGGAAGGCGTCGCCGTCGGCTGGGAATATGACGCGATGAACGAGATCGCGCGGCGGCTGAACATGCAGGTCGACTATCAGCATTCGAGCTGGGACGCGATGATCCCGGCAATCTCCTCGGGTCAGTTCGACATCGGTATGGATGGCATCACCATCCGCGACGACCGCAAGGAATCGGTCGATTTCTCAACCCCCTACATGCGGTCCGAGATGATCATGCTGGTGCGCGGCGACGAGAGCCGCTTTGCCGATGCGAAGAGCTTTGCCGCCGATCCGAAGCTGCTGATGGCGGCGCAGCCCGGCACCACGCCCTTCTACGTCGGCGTCTACGAGGTGCTCGACGGCAATGAGGCGAACCCGCGCATCAAGATGTTCGAGACCTTCGGCGCCGGGCTCGAGGCGCTGAAGGCGGGCGATGTCGATCTCGTGCTGACCGACAGCGCCGCGGGCGAGGCCTATGCCGCCGCCTCGAACGGCGCGCTGAAGATCGTCGGCGGCCGGCTCGGCTCCGAGGATTTCGGCTTCATCTTCCCGAAGGGATCCGAGCTGATCGCCCCGGTCGATGCCGCGATCAAGGAGATGAAAGCGGACGGCACCTTCGCCAAGCTGACGAGGAAGTGGTTCGTCGACACCAAGCTCGGGGAATGACCCGGCCCGAGGGCAACGACTTCCCCTGGTGGCTCGTGGCGCTCGCCGCCGCGGGCCTTGTCGTGGCGGTGACAGTGGCGCGCGACCCGGTCTATGCGCGGATCCTCGCCACGTTGTCGCGCGGCATCGGCCTCACCCTCGCGGTGACGGTCACGGCCTTCCTGGGCGCGATGGTGCTTGGCCTCGCGCTCGCCGTCGCCTCGCTTTCGCGTCACCTCTGGCTGCGGCAACTGGCGCGGCTTTATGTCGAGGTGATGCGCGGCGTGCCGATCATCGTGCTGCTCCTCTACGTCGCCTTCGCGCTGGTGCCGCTGGGCGTCGCGGGCTGGAACGCGCTTGGCCTGCCCGAGGCGCAGACCCGCGCCGTGCCGCTGATCGCGCGGGCGGTCCTTGCCCTGATCCTTGCCTATGCCGCCTTCCTCGCCGAGATCTTCCGCGCTGGCATCCTCTCGGTCGCCGAGGGCCAGATCGAGGCCGCCTCGGCGCTCGGCCTCGGTCCCTGGCTGCGCTTTCGCCTGATCGTCTGGCCGCAGGCGCTGCGCACCATCCTGCCGCCGCTCGGCAATGATTTCATCGCCATGGTCAAGGACAGTTCGCTCGTCTCGGTGCTGGGCGTGGCCGACATCACCCAGCTCGGCAAGGTCGCGGCCTCGGGCAATTTCCGCTACCTCGAGACCTACAACATGGTGGCGCTGCTCTACCTCGCGATGACGATCACCCTGTCTTTGGCCCTGCGCCGGCTCGAGACCCGGCTGCGCGGGCGCGGCATGACGCGCTGAAAGGCGCCTCCGGCCCTTTCCCTTAGTGCTCCGCGCGCCTAGCTTGAGCGCAAAGGAGACATGCGATGACCAATCCGCTTCTGGCCGGCTGGACCGGCCCGTTCGAGCTTCCCCCCTTCGCCGAGATCCGCGACGAGGACTTCGCCCCCGCCTTCGAGGCGGCGCTGACCGAGGCACGCGCGAATATCGCGACGATTGCCGAAAATCCCGAGGCGCCGAGCTTTGCCAACACGATCGAGGCGATGGAACTGGCCGAGGGGCTGCTCGACCGGGTGGCGGGAGTGTTCTACAACCTCGCCGGCGCCGACAGCACGCCCGCGCGCGAGGCGCTGATGCGCGATCTGGCGCCGAAGATGGCGGGTTTCGCCTCCGAGGTGACGATGAACCGCCCGCTCTTCGCCCGCGTCGCGGCGCTGTGGGAGGGGCGCGAGGGGCTTGCGCTGACGGCCGAGCAGGCCCGGGTGCTGGAGCTCTACTACAAGATGTTCATCCGCTCGGGTGCGGCGCTCGAGGGCGAGGCCGCGGCGCGGATGAGTGCGGTGAAGGAGCGGCTGGCGGTGCTCTCGACCGCCTTTTCGCAGAACTTGCTCGCCGACGAGCGCGACTGGTTCCGCCCGCTTGCCGAGGAAGACCTCGAGGGCCTGCCCGAGTTCGTCGTCGAGGCGGCGCGCGAGGCCGGGCGCGAGCGCGGCGCCGAGGGGCCGGTGCTGACCCTCAACCGCTCGCTCATCGTGCCCTTCCTGCAGTTCAGCCCGCGCCGCGAGCTGCGCGAGATCGCCTATGAGGCCTGGACCGCGCGCGGCGCGAATGGCGGGCCGACCGACAACCGCGCGAACGCGGCCGAAATCCTGAGCCTGCGCGAGGAACGCGCCAAGCTTCTGGGCTATCCGAGCTTTGCCGCCTACAAGCTCGAACCCGAGATGGCGAAGACGCCCGAACATGTGCGCGACCTGCTGATGCGGGTCTGGGCGCCCGCCAAGGCGCGGGCCGAGGCCGATGGCGAGATCCTCGCCCGGATGATGCATGCCGATGGTCTGAACGGCGCGCTCGAGCCCTGGGACTGGCGCTATTACTCGGAAAAGCGCCGCGTCGCCGAACATGACTTCGACGAGGCCGCGCTGAAACCCTATCTCTCGCTCGAGGCGATGATCGGCGCGGTCTTCGACTGTGCGCACCGGCTTTTCGGCCTCGAATTCCGCGAGCTCGACGGCCCGTTCTACCACCCCGACGTGCGGGGCTGGGAGGTGACGCGCGCCGGCCGGCATGTGGCGGTCTTCCTCGGCGATTATTTCGCCCGCGGCTCGAAGCGCTCGGGCGCCTGGTGCTCGGCGATGCGCAGCCAGAAGAAGCTCGGCGGCGAGACCCATCCGATCGTCGTCAACGTGTGCAACTTCACCAAGGGCACGCCGGCGCTGCTGAGCCATGACGACGCGCGCACGCTGTTCCACGAATTCGGCCATGCGTTGCACCAGATGCTGAGTGACGTGACCTATCAGTTCGTCTCGGGCACCTCGGTCGCGCGCGATTTCGTCGAGCTGCCGAGCCAGCTGAACGAGCATTGGCTCGACGTGCCGGAGGTGCTCGAGAAACACGCGCGCCACTGGCAGACGGGCGAGCCGATGCCGAAGGCGCTGCGCGACAAGCTCTTGGCAGCGGGCACCTACGATCAGGGCTTCTCGACCGTCGAATACATCGCTTCGGCGCTCGTTGACCTTGAATTCCATGATGGCGCGGCGCCCGCCGATCCGATGGCGAAACAGGCCGAGGTGCTGGCCGCGATCGGGCTGCCGCATGCAATCCGGATGCGCCACGCGACGCCGCATTTCAGCCATGTGTTCTCGGGCGACGGCTATTCCTCGGGCTATTACAGCTACATGTGGTCCGAGGTGATGGACGCCGACGCCTTCGCGGCCTTCGAGGAGACCGGCAATCCCTTCGATCCGGCGACGGCGAAGCGGCTCGAGGCCTGCATCCTGTCGAAGGGCGGCTCGCGCCCGGCCGACGAGGAATGGCTCGATTTCCGCGGCAAGATGCCCGGGGTCGAGGCGCTGCTGAAGGGGAAGGGGCTTCTCGACGCGGCCTGAGCGCCGCGTCCCCTTTCATCTTGCCTGAAATACCTCGGGGGGCAGCGCCCCCGGGGGCTTGCCCCTCAGCGCCGCTTGTCGCGCAGCCAGGGGTCCATGTGGATGATCACGTCGGCCTGCGGATAGGCCTCGATGATCGCGCGCTTCAGGCTGGCGGCGATCTCGTGCGCGGCCATCAGGGACTGTTCGGGGTCGAGCTCGATGTGCAGCTGCACGAAGAGCTTCGCCCCGGCGGTGCGGGTCTTCAGGTCGTGGAAGCCATGCACGCCCGGCCAGATCTGCGCGATCTCGGCGATGCCCTCGACCACCTCATGCGGGGCCGAGCGGTCCATAAGCGCATGCCAGCCCTCGACGCCGATCTTCGCCGCGCCGCGCAGCATGATCAGCGCCGCGAAGATTGCCACCACGCTGTCGACCCGCGACCAGCCGAACTGTGCCGACAGGATCAGCGCGAGGATCGCGCCGAGCGTCGGCATCAGGTCGCCCACGTAATGCAGCATGTCGGCGGCGACGACCTTGTTGCCGGTGCGCCTGGCCACCCGCGCCTGCCAGCCGACGAGGGCGAGCGTCACAACGGCCGAGATCGACATCACCACGATGCCCGCGCCTTCCTCGGCCAGCTCGTGCGGTGCGGGTGTCACCAGCCGGTGACCCGCGGCCCACAGGATCGCGCAGCCCGAGCCGAAGACGAAGACCGCCTGACCGAGCGAGGTCAGATCCTCGACCGAGGTATGGCCAAAGGCATGGTCCTCGTCGGCGGGGCGGGCGGCATAGACGATGGCGCCAAGCCCGGCGAGCGAGATCAGCAGATCCATCGAGCTGTCGGCCAGCGAGGCGGCGATCGACAATGCGCCCGTCGCCCACAACGCCCAGAGCTTGAGCAGCACCAGCGCGGCCGCGACGCCGACCGAGGCGAGCCCGGCCGAGAGGTTCAGGCGTTGGTGGTCTTCGCTGTAGGACATGGCGCAGGGTCCTGAGTCGTTTCCGGGCCCCGTCCGTATCGCGTCAGGGCAGGCTAGTCACGGATTTCCTTGGGGTCGACGCCCCAGATCTTGGTCTTCGGCACCCAGCCGTCGGCATCGCCGGCACTGATCTCGCACCAGTCAAGCGTGCAATCGCCAAGCTTGGCGATGGCGCCGCTTTCGGCGAGGGCCACCACGGCGGATTTCTCGTCGCCGCGGGCGTGAAGCTCGGTCATGTCTTCCTCGACGATCACCGTGCGCACGCCCGACAGCATCGCGTAATGCACCCAGCCCCCGGCGCCGTCGCGGTCCTCGACCCGGCGCCAGTGGCCGAACTCGGCGGTGATCCGCAGCGGCATGCCGGCATGCTTGAACACCCAGTCGATGCGGTGGCTGAGCGAGGGGCCGCGGCGGGCGTTGCCCTCCGAGCCCTTGAGCGAGACATAGCGCGGCAGCGGCAGGTTGGTGACCGGGCCGCGCCCGCTTTGCGCCGCGACGGCGAGCGAGACGTCGAGATCCGAGGGCGGGGGAGAATCGTCTTCCTCCTCCTGCGCCAGCGCCGCGCCCGTCAGCGCCAGCACCAGCGCCACCGCAATCATCGTACCCTTGCCTGCCCGCATCGTCCTGCCCGCCCGGGATGCCCCGCCGCATCGGTTTCGACGCAACGGCCGCGCAATAAAATTGCGCTAACATCCACTTTTATGCCATATCTGCTCTCTCGGGGCCTTGTGCCTTGCCCCGTTGAAGGCCACTT
The DNA here is from genome assembly GCF_056590935.1 of Paenirhodobacter sp. YD-8. Taxonomy (NCBI): domain Bacteria; kingdom Pseudomonadati; phylum Pseudomonadota; class Alphaproteobacteria; order Rhodobacterales; genus Paenirhodobacter; species Paenirhodobacter sp. YD-8. The sequence goes on from NZ_CM152649.1 coordinate 740,545, forward strand.
TGCACCCAAGCAAAGGCGTTTGGAAGAGAGGAGAGTCCAGTCATGCCCGCACCGCGACTGACTGTTGTCGTGACGCGACGGTTGCCCGAGGTCGTCGAGACCCGGATGAAGGAGTTGTTCGACGTCGAGCTGCGCGAGAGCGATGCGCCGATGACCCGCGAGGAGCTGGTCGAGGCGATGATGCGCGCCGATGTCCTCGTTCCGACCCTCAGCGACACGATCGACGCCAACATGCTGGCCCGCGCCAGCGCCGGCCAGAAGCTGAAACTGATCGCGAACTATGGCGCCGGGGTCGATCACATCGACGTCGCCTCGGCCCGGCAGCGCGGCGTCCTGGTCTCGAACACCCCGGGCGTGGTGACCGAGGACACCGCCGATGTGGTGATGGCGCTGATCCTGTCGGTCACCCGGCGCCTGCCCGAGGGCCTCCACGCGATGCAGTCGGCCAGCTGGGAGGGCTGGTCGCCGAATGCGTTCCTCGGCGGACGGATCGGCGGCAAGCGGCTTGGCATCCTCGGCATGGGGCGGATCGGCCAGGCGGTGGCCAAGCGCGCCCGCGCCTTCGGCATGCAGATCCACTATCACAACCGCCGCCGCCTGCGCCCCGAGATCGAGGCGCCGCTCGAGGCGACCTGGTGGGAAAGCCTCGACCAGATGGTGGCGCGGATGGACGTGATCTCGGTCAACTGCCCGCACACGCCCTCGACCTTCCACCTGCTGAACGCGCGCCGGCTGAAGATGCTGAAACCGACGGCGGTGGTGGTGAACACCTCGCGTGGCGAGGTGATCGACGAGAACGCGCTGGTGCGCGGGCTGAAGGCGGGCGAGATCGCGGGGGCGGGGCTCGACGTCTTCGAGCATGGCGTCGAGGTCAATCCGGAGCTGCGCAACCTGCCGAACGTGGTGCTGCTGCCGCACATGGGCTCGGCCACGGTCGAGGGCCGCGCCGAGATGGGCGAGAAGGTCATCATCAACATCAAGACCTTCGCCGACGGGCACCGGCCGCCCGATCTGGTCGTGCCGGGCGTGGTGTGAGGTGAGAACGGGCCCGGAGCATCGCTCCGGGCCCGTGTCCTTTCGGTCCGTCGTGGGGATCAGCCTGCGGCATCAGCCCTTGTATTCGGGCATCGCGGTCAGTTCTTCCTCGGTCGCCGCGACATGCAGCGTCATCTCGCCGCCGTCGGTCGCGGGCTTCACCTCGATCTGCGCGGGCGAGAGCGCCACCGGCTTCGCGCCGATGCCAAGCACGCCGCCCACGTCGACGATCACCTTCTCGGTCGTGCCATCGGCGCCGGCGACGACATCGCTCACCTCGCCCAGCTTGGCGTCACCGATGCCGTAGACCGGCTTGCCGGTCAGCACGTCGGCGCTCAGCGCGGTGATGTCGGTCACCGGCAGGCTGCCGGCCGCGTTGCGGGCCTCGGTGGTGCCGGGCTCGACCGCCGCATAGGCCGGCGCGGCCTCGAGCGCGGCGCGGTCGCCCTGCATCACCACGAAGAAGCGCCCCGCCGTCGCCGCGTCGGGCACCAGGTGCAGCGCCTCCATGTTCACCGCCACGGTCTTCTCGCCGATGCCGAGGAAGCCGCCCACGTCAACGAGTGCCGCCTCGATGTCGCCCGCCGGGTCGATCACCAGGTCGCTCACCTCGCCCACATCTTCCCAGTCGTCGGCGGGTTTCTCCAGCGCGGCCTCGGTGCCGGTCAGGGGCTTCGCCGCATAGACGCGCTTGCCGACGAGGTCCGAGGCCTTCACCCCGGCGCCGACCCGGTCGAAGAAGACCTGCGGCGCGGTCTCGGTGCCGGTCGCGGCCGGAACCGTCTGCGCCGCCAGCGGCAGCGCCAGCATCATGCCCATGGCGGTGGTGAGAAGGACTTTCTTCATGACTGTCTCCCTTTCATCATGGCCCGGGACGTCTCGCCCCGTCTGAGCCCTCTCAACCCGGGCCGCGCCGCAGGGGTTTCGCCACGGACGATCAACACTCCTTGACCGCGCCCGGCGGAACCCCGCGCCGCCCCGTGCGTTCGCGCGCGGCCGCGCCGACATGTCGCTTTTCGCCCGCAAGCGTCGGGTGGAACGCCCCGAGCCTGCGTCAAACTGTCAGAACTGAGGGCAGGACCTCTAAGGAATCGCCCATGAAAACCCATGTCAAAGCTCTGGTCGTCGGCGGTGGCGCCGTTGGCGTGTCGATTGCCTATCATCTGGCGAAGGCCGGCTGGGAGACGATGCTTGTCGAACGCGACGAGCTCACCTCGGGCTCGACCTGGCACGCCGCCGGCCTGCTGCCGCTCTTCAACATGAGCTACGCCACCACCCATATCCACAAGTACTCGGTCGACTTCTACAAGACGCTCGAGGCGGAAACCGGGCTGAACGCGGGCTTTGCCATCGTCGGCAACCTGCGCATGGCGCAGACCCAGGAGCGCATGGACGAATACATGCTCTACTCCTCGGTCGCCGAGACCGCGGGCGTCTATCACGAGTTCCTCAGCCCGAAGGAGATGAAGGAGCGCTGGCCGCTGATGCGCTGCGACGACCTCGTGGGCGCGCTCTTCCACCCGCAGGACGGCTACATCAACCCCGCCGACGTGACCCAGGCGATGGCCAAGGGCGCACGTCAGCGCGGCGTCGAGATCAACCGCAAGCTGCAGGTGAACAGCTATTTCTGGACCGGCGACGAATGGATCGTCACGCTCGAGAAGATGGTCGAGAAGGGCGGCATGCTGGTCGGCTCGGGCGAACTCGTCGAGGTGCGGGCCGAGCATGTGGTGACCGCGACCGGCAACCACGCGCAGCGCACCGCACGGCTTCTGGGCATCAAGATCCCGGCGATTCCGGTCGAGCACCAGTATGTGGTGACCGAGCCCGACCCGGCGCTGGTCGCCTGGCGCGCCGCGGGCAACCCCGAACACCCGGTGCTGCGCGATTCCGACGCGCTGTGGTATGTGCGCGAGGAACGCGGCGGCTGGATCCTCGGCCCCTACGAGCGCAAGGCGCCGGCGCGCTTCCTCTATGACGTGCCGGAAAGCTTCCGCGCCGACCTGTTCCAGCTCGACCTCGAGCGGATCGAAAACGAATACATGTCCTTCATCCACCGCCTGCCGTCCTCCGAGACGGTGGGGCTCAAGGACGATTTCAACGGCCCGATCTGCTACACCCCCGATGGCAACCCGCTGGTCGGCCCGGCGCCGGGTCTGCGCAACATGTGGCTGGCCGAGGGCTTCAGCTTCGGCATCACCGCCGCGGGCGGCACCGGCCATTACCTCGCCCAGCTGATGACCCAGGGCGAGGCCGAGATCGACATGGCGAGCCTCGACCCGAAGCGCTACGGCAGCTGGATGACCACCGAATATGCCGCGCGCAAGAACGAGGAGTGCTATGAGCACGTCTTCATCCTGCACCACCCCGACGAGGAGCGCGAGGCCTGCCGGCCGCTGCGCACCGCGCCGAACTATGACGCGCAGAAGGCGCTTGGCGCCCAGTTCGGCCAGGTGAACGGCTGGGAACGGCCGAACTACTATGGCCCGCTCGACGCGCCGGCAAGCTTCGACCACGACGCCCGCAGCTTCCGTCGCGGCGGCTGGTGGCAATATGCCAAGGCCGAGGCCACGGCGCTGCGCGAGACCGCCGGCCTGATCGACGCCACCGCCTTCACCAAGCACCTCGTGCGCGGCCCGGGCGCCACCGCCTTCCTCGATGCCTTCACCTGCAACAAGCTGCCGAAGGTCGGGCGCATCAACCTGACCTATGCGCTGACCGAGGCCGGCACCACCCGCACCGAATACACCATCGTGCGGCTGGCGGAGAACGAATACTACCTCGTCTCGGCGGGCGCCTGGACCGCCTATGACGCCGACTTCCTGATGAAATCGGCCGAGGACTTCATCGCGGCCGGCGGCGGTCATCTCGACATCCACGATGTCACCACGCAATGGGGCGTCTTCGCGATCGCCGGCCCGAATGCGCGCGCGATCCTGAACGAGGTGGTGAAGGACGCGACGCCCGAGACGGTGCTCTCGAACAAGCGCTTCCCCTGGCTCAGCTGGCGCAACATCGAGCTTGGCATGTGCCCGGTGCGCGCGGTGCGCGTGGCCTATACCGGCGAACTTGGCTGGGAACTCCACCACCCGATCGAGATGAGCCGCTATCTGTGGAACCTGCTGCTCGAGGCGGGCGAGAAGCACGGGCTGAAGCTGGTCGGCGCGCGGGCACAGAACTGGCTGCGTCAGGAAAAGAGCTATCGCGCCTTCGGCACCGAGCTTGGCCGCGACGCGACGCCGCTCGAGGCCGGTCTCGACCGCTTCGTCGATCTCGAGAAGGAGTTCCACGGCAAGGCGGCGATGCTCGACACGGGCATCCGGGCGAAATGCGTGACGCTGCTGATCGACGGGCCCGAGGATGCCGATCCCTGGGGCAAGGAGGCGCTCCTGCTCGACGGCGAGAAAGTCGGGCGCCTGACCTCGGGTGGCTATTCGGTCGTCTTCGGCAAGTCGATCGGCATGGGCTATGTCCGCCCCGATCTGGCCGAGCCGGGCACGAAGCTGAAGGTGAAGATGCGTCTGCAGGAATGGGATGCGGTGGTGGCCGAGGACAGCCCGCACGACCCGTCGAACAGCCGCATCCGCGTCGACGGCTGAAACAGGGAGGGGGCGCTGCCCCCTCTTTTGCCTTTCGGCAAAATTCACCCCCGGGATATTTGGAGCAATTGGAAGACAAGGGCTTTCCTGCTTCCAATTGCTTCAAATATCCCGGGGGTGAGGCCGAAGGCCGAGGGGGCAGCGCCCCCTTCATTGTTTCCTCAGGACTGCCGGCGGGCGGAAAGCCAGCGCGACCAGCTCTCGGGCGAGCCGCCGAAGGCGTTGATGTCGACATTGCCGCCCACGCCCGGCACCACACCGGTGCCGGTGTATTGCCAGAACGACCAGTCCTCGCCCGGATAGCGCTCGGACGGGTGCGCGGCGACGGTGCGCAGCCAGAACTCGGCACCGCGCATCTGGCCGAGGTCATTGTCGGCGTAGAAGTCGGGCGTGGTATAGATCACCGGCAGCGTGCCGTAATGCTTGTTCAGGATGTTGACGAAGCGCGCCATCTCGCTGCGCACGGTCTGCGGGTCCGGCTGGCGCTTGCACGAGGACTGGTGGTTCCACTCGATGTCGAGCACCGGCGGCAGGTCGCCCGGCACATGCGGCACGTTCTGCATGAACCACTTCGCCTGCTCCTCGGGGGTGCGGCAGAAGTAGTAGAAGTGATAGGCGCCGACCGGCACCCCCGCAGCGCGCGCCTGCGGGGCATTGGCGGAAAAGCCCGGGTCGATGTGGTCGCCGCCCTCGGTCGCCTTCAGCCAGGCGAAGCTGACGCCGGCATTGCGCGCGGTCGACCAGTCGATCATCCCCTGATAGCGCGCCGCGTCGATGCCGTGCACCGAGTAGAGTGCCGGCACCAGACCGTCCCATTCATGCGGCGAGGTATCGCCGAAGCGCGAGGGCAGGCCCGAGGCGCTGAACGCCGCCGCATTCAGCTTTTCGGGTGCCATCAGCCGGCCCCGGCTCGGCGCGCTGTCGCGCCCGCCACCACAGGCGGTCAGCGCCACGGCCGACACGCCCATCATCATCCACGCAAGATACTGCCCCATCTGCGCCTCCTTTGTTTTTTGACAGAATCGCGCAAAAACGCCCGGCTGTCACGGGGGCAGCCGGGCGGGGGCGGCGGATTTTTGCGCGACGGTGCTCAGTTGCCGCGGCCGAAGTCGGCCGTGGTCAGCACGCCGTCACGGTTGCGGTCGCGCATCGCGAACCAGACATCGGTGCCGGCGATGAATTCATCGCGGGTGATGGTGCCATCCCGATTCGCGTCGAACATGCGCAACCCGTCCTCGGCCGGGCGGGTCAGGCCCTGGCCCGCGGCGCCCTGCTGCCGGCCCGGGCCCATGCCCATGCCCTGGCCGTTGCCGGGGCCCTTGCCGGGGCCACGACCGGCCGGCGGGGTCATGCCGGCAGGCATCTGGTGGCCGGGCCCCATGCCGGCCTCGAGCTGCGCCAGCTTGTGCTCGTCCATGCCCTTGATCTCGTCATCCGAATAGCGGCCGTTGCTGTCGGCGTCGAACATGTCGAAGATGTTGCCGCGCTGCTCGCGCGCCTCGGCAAGGGTGACCTGGCCGTTTCCGTCGAGATCCCACTGGGTCATGAACTGCTCGCCGGGGGTGACGGTCTGAGCCTGTGCCGCGCCGGCAAGAAGGGCGAGGGCGGCGGTGAGGGAGAGAAGGCGGTGCATGATCTGCGTCCTTTCATCAATCGCTTGATTGAAAAACGCGAGGGCCCGCAACTTCCGTCGCGGGCCCGTCGAATTTTCCGGGGCAGGGGCTCAGGCCTTGGCGGCGAGCTCGTCCCAGCAGCCAAGCGCATGGCCCGCATACATCACGCCCGGGCCGCCGCCCATCTGGATCGCCATCGCCAGCACGTCGCCCAGCTCCTCGCGGGTGGCGCCGGCCTTCATCAGTGCCTCGGTGTGGAACATGATGCAGGGCTCGCAGCGCAGCACCACGGCCATGCCGAGGGCGACGAATTCCTTCGTCTTGAGGTCGAGCTCGCCATTGTCCTTCACCGCCTTCGACAGCGTGCCGAAGCCCTGCATCGCGTCGGGAATGAGCTTGCTCATCACCCGCAGCTCGCCGCGCATGTCGTCGATTTTCACCTTGTAGCTCATGGGGTTCTCCTGTTCACGTTCTGGCGTGCAGGTGCCATGGCCGCGGGTGGGCGGCCTTGATTTGCATCAATCATCTGCGAATTTCTGAATGTGTTGCCGACTGACGCCGCGTCGCAGCAGAGGCCACGGCGCAGCGGTCAGAGGCGGCGGCGCTCAGCGCCGCGCGAGGCGGTGGAAGAGATGGGTGAAGGCCGCGGCGCCCACCACCGGCACCACCAGGTTCAGCACCGGGATCGACAGCGGCAGCGCCATCAGCGCGCCGGTCGCCCAGACGGTGGCGCGATTGCGCTCGTAGAGCGCGCGGGCTGCCCCGCGATCCATCCGCCGCAGCGAGGCCATCTGGAAATACTCGCGCCCGAGCAGATAGCCGTTCATCCCGAAGAACAGCAGCGGCGCGAAGGGGATGACGAAGGGATAGATCATCAGCGCCAGAAGGTTCGCGACGATGATGACGCCGAAGAAGCGCAGCGTGTCGCCCAGCCCCTCGAGGAAGCTCAGCTGCCGCACCTCGGGCAGGCTCGGGTAATGCTCCTTCTCCACCAGCTCGGCCACGTCCTCGAGGAAGAAGCCGGTGAAGGCCGAGGCGACCGGCACCATCAGGAACATCGAGGCGAACATCATCAGCCCGAGCGTCGCCCAGTCGGCGGCGGTGCGCAGCCAGGTGACGGTGCCGATCCAGGGCAGGGTGATGGTGTCGGGCAGCACCCAGCCCATCACCCAAAGCAGCGCGAAATAGAGCGCGACGAAAAGGCTGAGCGACAGGGCCACGCCCAGGCCCACGATCTTCAGGGCGCCGGGGCGGAACAGATCCTCCCAGCCCCGCAGGAAGACGGAAACGATCATGCGGAAACCCAGGTGACGGCGGTGGCAAGGTCGGGGCGGGGGCGTTCGGGGGGGGGGGCGGTCTCGGTGCCGATATGGACATAGCCCGCGACCCATTCGCCGGGTGCGAGGTCGAGGGCGGGGCCGGCAAAGCCCAGATCATGCGCGACCCAGCCGGTGAGCCAGCCCGCGCCCCAGCCCGCGGCGAGCGCCGCATTCACCAGGCTGACACCCAGGGCACCGACCGAAAGCGTCTGCTCGATCGCGGGCACCTTGTCGGTCGGGCGCGGCACGGCAATGATCGCGACGCAGAGCGGGCTTTGCGCGAATTGCCCGACGCCCTTCGCGGCGTCGCGTTCGGGGATCGCATGGGCCTCGGCATAGCTGCTGGCGGCGGCGGCAAGCCGCTCGAGTGCGGGACGTTCGAGCACGATCAGCCGCCAGGGTTCGAGCTTGCCGTGATCGGGTACGCGCAGCCCGGCGGTCAGGATCTCGGTCAGCGCGGCGCGGTCGGGGGCGGGCGCCACCAGCGTCTTCGGCGGCCGCGAGCGGCGGGTGAGCAGGAAGCGCAGCGCCTCCTCGTTGCGCGTGGCGGGATTGACGGTGCCCGGGGCGATGTCCATCGCGGATCTCCTTCTGCTGCCCTCCCATATCGGCGTGGAAAACGTCGATTGCAACGCCGCAGCGGACTTTTCCGCGCCCGCGGCGGCGGTTAGGAAGGGGTATGACAGATCTTGCCCATCTTGCCGTGCCCGGCACGGAAATCGCCCTGCGGGTGACCCCCAAGGCCTCGCGCAACGCGATCGTCGCGGCGGAAGACGGGTTGCGCGCCTATGTCACGGTCGTGCCCGAGGACGGCAAGGCGAATGCGGCCGTGGCAAAGCTGCTGGCAAAGGCGCTGGGCGTCGCCAAGACCCGGCTCACCCTCGTGCGGGGGCAGACCGCGCGCGACAAGGTGTTCCGGCTCGACTGAGCGCGCAGGGGGCGCTGCCCCCTCGGCCTGCGGCCTCCCCCCCGGGATATTTGCGGCAATTGGAAGGGAGGACGGCTCCCTGCTTCCAATTGCCGCAAATATCCCGGGGGTGAATTTCGCGTCAGCGAAAGAGGGGGCAGCGCCCCCTCACTTCTTTTCGGTCTTCTCGGTCGCGCGCAACCGGTAGACGCCTTCAGGCAGGTTCAGCGCCGCGGCAAGCTCGCGCAGCTGGGCATGCGAGAAGACGATCCGGTGCACGGCCTCGGTCTGGTCGTCGACCTGCTCGAGCACCACGCAATCCTCGAAGGACTGGATGGTGATGTCTTCCTGCAGGTAGTCGCGCGGATCGTCGCCCTCGTCGACGAGGGTGATCACGGTCGCGTCGAATTCGTGCTCGATGGTGAACATGGGGTCATGCTAGCGCGCCGCGCCGCGGCGGGGAAGGGCAAACATTTCGGTGAGGCGGCCGCATGGGCTTTGCGCGCGCGGCAACGATGGCTAATGTGACGCGGTTGGCGCGCCGCGGGGCGCGTTCCTCGGGCCCTGATCATGCTGCATTCCCTTGGCCGTCCGCTGGCGGTCCTTCTCGCGATCCTCACCCTGGCGGCCTGCGAGGCGCCGCAGCCTGTCGGCACGCGCCCGGCGCCGGTCGCGCCGGTCGCGACGGTCGCCGCCGTGGCGCCGCCGCGGCTGACCGCGCGCGAGGCGGCCTCGAATTTCATCACCGTGGCCGAGGCGATGGAGCCGCGGATCGAGGCGGAATGCCGTGCCCGCACCCATGGCACCCGCGATTGCGATTATCGCATCATGGTCGACGATCGCCCCGACCGTTCGCCCAATGCCTTCCAGACGGTGGACAAGTCGGGCCATCCGGTCGTCGCCTTCAACCTCGCGCTGATCGCCGAGGCGCGCAATGCCGACGAGCTGGCCTTCGTCATGGGGCACGAGGCGGCGCATCACATCCTTGGCCATCTGCAGTCGAAGAGCGAGGATGCCGCGGCGGGGGCGATGATCATGGGGGTGCTTGCGGCCGCCTCGGGCGCGGACGCGACGCAGATTTCCCACGCGCAGGACATCGGCGCCACGGTCGGCAGCCGGGCCTATTCCAAGGATTACGAGCTGCAGGCCGACCGGCTGGGCACGATCATCACCTGGGACGCGGGCTATGACCCGCTGAACGGGGCGCAGTTCTTCGCTCGCATCCCCGATCCCGGTGACGTGTTCCTCGGCTCGCATCCGGCGAATGCCCTGCGCCTCGACGTGGTGCGCGCCACCGCGGCCGAGCTGCGCAGCGGCCGGATCTGAGCCCGGCCCTGGCGCGTTGCCCTGTCGCGCGCGGCGCGGCAGGATGGGCGCAAGGAGGCTGTGATGCGGGAAAGATGGCGCTGGCGGCTGCGGCGGCTGTTGCAACAGATCTGGGTGCCGGTGGCGCTGATGGGGCTTCTGGGCCTAGCGGCCTCGCTGGGGGCCGCGCTTTTCGCACCGGTGATCCCCGAAGGTGCGGTGACCCGGATCGGCGCCGATTCGGTGGGCAAGATCCTGACGATCATCGCCTCCTCGATGCTGACGGTGACGACCTTTTCGCTGTCGATCATGGTCACCGCCTTCGGCTCGGCGGCCAGCGGGGCGACACCGCGGGCGCTGGCGCTGTTGCAGGGCGACCGCACGACGCAGCGGGTGCTGGCCACCTTCATCGGCGCCTTCGTCTATGCCGTCGTCGGCATCGTCGCGCTCGAGACCCGGCTTTACGGCGATGCCGGGCGCTTCGTGCTGTTCGTCGTCACCATCGGGGTGATTGCGCTGGTGATCGGGGTGCTGCTGCGCTGGGTGCAGCACCTGACGGTCTTCGGCCTGCTCGATGACACCATCGGCCGGGTCGAGGCGGCGGCGCTCGAGGCGCTGCAGTCATGGGCCGCTGCGCCGCTGATGGGCTGTGCGCGCTGGCAGGAGCCGCCCCCCGGCGCCTTTGCGGTGACCGCCCGCCTCACCGGCCATGTGCAGCACATCGATCTTGCGCTGCTGCAGGAGACGGCCGAGGCAGAGGGCTTCCGGCTGTGGCTGCTGGCGCGGCCCGGCGCCTTTCTGCATCCGGCGACGCCGCTTCTGCTGTGCGATGCGCTGCCCGGCGACGCCGCGGCGCGCGCGGCGCTCGAGATGCGGCTGCGCGCCGGTTTCGACGTGGACCATGGCCGCAGCTACGAGCAGGACCCGCGTTTCGGTCTGATCGCGCTGGCCGAGATCGCACAGCGGGCGCTGTCGCCCGCGGTGAACGACCCGGGCACGGCGATGGATATCCTTGGCCGGCTGACCCGGGTGCTTGCCGAGTGGCGCCCGGTCGAGCTGCCCGAGGTGGTGCAGGACCGGATCTTCCTGCGCCCCGCCGCGCCCGGCAAGCTGATCGACGACGCATTCGGCGCGATCGCGCGCGACGGGGCGGGGATGGTCGAGGTGGCGGTGCGCCTGCAGGAGGCGCTGGCGGCGCTGGCCCATATCGCGCCGCGCGACTTCGGCGCGGCGGCGGTGCGGCAGGCCGACCGGGCGGCGCGGATGGCGGCCGCGGCGCTGCCGCTGCCCGAGGATCGCGAGCGGGTCACGGCGATGGCGCAGGCGCTTGCCGGGCAGGATTGATCTGAATCATGGCGCCGCGCGGGGCTTTCCCGCACCGTCCGGACAGTCCAGCCGGAAAGGAAAGGCCCATGTTCGGATTGAAGACTCTCAACCGCCACGCCGCTCTGGTGAACCGCATGGCCCAGGTTCTGGGTATCGACCTGACCGAGGCAATGGGCAAGGGCAAACTCTCCGGCGAGGACTGGCGCGAGGCGGTGGTGCGCTGCACCGGCTGCACGGCGCCAGAGGCCTGCACGGTCTGGCTGTCGGAACGTCCCGCCCCCGAGGATGCCGAGGGGGTCGCGGCCGCGGCTGCCCCGCATTACTGCAACAACCGGCTGATGCTGGCGCGCCTGCGTGATGCGATCGGGCGAGACGACGGGGCCGCCTGCGCGGCCGAGTGAGCGGAGGGTCCGATGGGCATTCAGGGAGGGCTCGATCTGCATTTCTGGATCACCCGCGGCATGGCCCGCCGGATGGGGGTGAACCTGAACGCGGCGATGCAGGAGGGGCGGTTGAGCCAGGCCGATCTGGCGCGCATGGTCGAGCGCTGCCGCGATTGCCCGGGCGCGCAGGGCTGTCTCGATTTCCTGTCGGAACGCGATGGCCCGGCGGCGGCGGTGCCCGACTGGTGCTGCCACACCGCGGTGCTGGGCCGGCTGCGCGCCGGGCGCTGAGTGCTCAGCGGTTAAGCCGGCCGAACCAGTCGAGATCGGCGATCGAGACCGCGCCCGACAGGATCACCGCCGCGAGCGCGGCCCAGATCGGCACGGCGATCAGCGTGGTGATCTTTGCCTTGCGGCCGATCTGCGCATCGGCCGGGGCCGAGGGGGGCGTGCCGGGAACGATCTCGCCCGCCTCCTCCTGGCTGCGGAAGCGCACGGGCAGCACCACGAAGAACACCATGAACCAGATCACGGCGAAAAGCACGATACCGCCCGTGAGGTTCATCAGATCTGTTCCAGCTCGATCAGGCAGCCGTTGAAGTCCTTCGGATGCAGGAACAGCACGGGTTTGCCATGCGCGCCGATCTTCGGCTCGCCGGTGCCCAGGACGCGCGCGCCGGTGGCCTTCAGCGTGTCGCGCGCGGCGAGGATGTCCTCGACCTCGAAGCACATGTGGTGGATGCCGCCCGAGGGGTTCTTGTCGAGGAAGCCCTGGATCGGGGAATTCTCGCCGAGCGGATAGAGCAGCTCGATCTTGGTGTTCGGCAGTTCGATGAACACCACGGTGACGCCGTGGTCGGGTTCGTCCTGCGGCGGGTTCACCTTCGCGCCGAGGGTGTCACGGTATTTCGCCGCCGCCGCCTCGAGGTCGGGTACGGCAATGGCGACATGGTTCAGACGTCCGATCATGGCTTCCTCCGTTCGGTTTCCTTGGGCATAGGGGCGCCCGCGGCTTCATGCAAGCGTCGCGTGGCGGACTTAACCGGCCGTTAGGCGAAATCGGCTCTAGTGGGCGGGACCGCGATTCCTTGCCCGGGGATGACGCCGATGCCCGACACCATGAGCCCCTGCCTGCCCGCCGGCCCGCCAAGCTGGGCGCGCCCGCTGTTCGGGCTGACCGTGCTGGTGGTCGAGGACAGCCGCTTCGCCTCCGAGGCGCTGCGCCTGATGTGCGTGCGCTCGGGTGCGCGGATCCGTCGCGCCGATTGCCTGGGGGCGGCGCGGCGCCATCTGCAGACCTATCGCCCGGCGGTGCTGATCGTCGACATCGGCTTGCCCGACGGCTCGGGGGCCGAGCTGATCGCCGAGGCGAAGGCGCTGCCCGTGCCGGTGCCGGCGGTGCTGGGACTGTCGGGCGATCCTGCCCGCGCGGCCGAGGCGCTGCGCGCCGGCACGGACGCCTTCTTGCCGAAACCTGTGGAAAGCCTGGCGCTGTTCCAGCAGGCCGTGCTGTCGGTGCTGCCCAGCGAGGTGCGCGGCACGGTGATGCCGCAGGGCAGAGAGGACACCGTCACCCCCGATCCGCTGGCCTTGCGCGACGATCTCAGCCACGCGGCCGAGGTGCTGGCCGCGCGCCGCGACGCCGCGGCGACCGGCTATGTCGCGCAATTCGTCGCGGGGATCGCGCGGGCGACCCATGACGAAGATCTCGAGACCGCGGCCGAGGCCGTGGCGCGGCAGCGGCCCTCGCGCGCGGCAGTGTCGCGCCTGTGCGGCATCGTGCAGGCGCGGCTCGACCGCGCCGCGGTGTTCTAGCCCCTCAGCCGGGCAGGGTTGCCAGCACCGGGTCCGAACTCACCCGCACCAGCCGGGTCAGATCGGACAGGCGCTCGCGCTGCCGCCCCTCGGCGTCGAAATTCGCCGGGTCGAGCCAGGCCTCGAAGGCCGCAAGCAGCGCCGGCCAGTCGCCATCGGTCGCGGCGAACCAGGCGGTGTCGCGGTTGCGGCCCTTGACGATCGTCGCCTGGCGGAAGGTGCCCTCGTAGCTCAGCCCCAGCCGTTCGGCCGCGCGGCGCGAGGGCAGGTTGAGCGCGTCGCATTTCCACTCGAAGCGGCGATAGCCCGAGCCGAAGGCCCAGCTCATCAACAGCACCATCGCCTCGGTCGCGGCGCGGCTGCGCTGCAATTGCGGCGACAGGCAGATATGGCCCAGCTCGATCGTGCCGATCGCCGGGGTGATGCGCAGGTAGGACATCACGCCGCCGGGCGCGCCGGTCTCGCGGTCGATCACGGTGAAGAAATACGGGTCCGACAGCGCCGCCATGTCCTTGACCCAGCGGATATAGCCCACTTCCGAAGGGAAGGGGCCATAGGGCAGGTAATCCCAGATCGCATCATCGGCCGCATTCGCACGAAAGAGCGCGTGGGCGTGGCGTTCCTCCAGCCGCTCGAGCCGGGCATAGCGCCCCTCGAGCAGCGTGGCATCGGGGGCGGGCGGCGCCACCCAGTCCGGCAGCGGCGTGCCAAAGTCCTTCGTCGCCATCATATCCCCCCGCGTTCGATGTCCTTCGCGGCCACGCTAGCCTGCCGCGCCGGCCTCCGCAATTGCCGCCAAAGGGTGCGAATGGCTCCCGATTGCTGCCGCAATCGGACGCGAAACAGGGCAGACAGCCAGAGGAGCCGCCCATGAAGGATCACGCCATCCGCCTGTTCACCGACGAAAGCCTGATCCGGGCGACGCACTGGGCGGTTTTCACCCTTGGCGCGCTGAGCCTGACGGTCTCGGTCGCCGGCACGCTCTACAGCGCCTTCCTCGCCTGAGATCAGGCGAGGAAGCGCGGGTCGGCGCCGATGTCGAGCCCCGGGAAGATCGACTTTTCCAGGACGTCCACCGGCACGCCATACATGCCCCGCAGCGCCCAGCCGGCATAGGCGCGGATGTCCGCCGTGGGCATCAGGTCGCGCCCGGCGTAGAGGTCGGCATCCGCCAGCCCCGGCCACTTGCCATAGACCTTGCGCCCCTTCAGCGCGCCCCCCGCCATCAGCATCGCGCCGCCGGTGCCGTGATCGGTGCCCTTGGTGCCGTTTTGCCGCGCGGTGCGGCCGAATTCCGTCATGCCGAGCACCAGCGTCTTGTCCCAGACCGGGCCGAGCTGCTGCTTCAGCGTGGTGACCATCGCGGCAAGCTGCGTCGCCGGGCCGCGGATCGCCCCTTCCTGGGCGCGGTGCGTATCCCAGCCATTGAGCGAGAAGGCCGCGATCCGGGTCTCGCCGCGCAGCCGGCTTGCGGCGAATTCGGCGAGCGAGGCGGCCGCGCCGGCCGCGCCCTTCGGCGGTGCGGGCGTTCCGGGGGCGGCCATGCCGCCCGCCGGCATCTGCGCCATCGCCGGGTCGGCCATCGCCTCGGGGCTGTCGGGATCGGCCATGCCGTCATCGGCGGTCTTGCCGCCATCGGTGATCTGCACCGCTGCGCTGGCCGCCTGCCGGAACAGCGGGTCGTCGTGATAGATCATGTCGAGCAGCGTCCGCCCCTGCGAGGACAGGATCAGCGAGGCATCGGGCGCCCAGGACAGCGTCGGCGCGGTGCCTGACAGCACCTTCAGCTCGTCATCGCCGACGGAATAGGCGGTCTCGGCCCGCGCGCCGGGCATCTGCTGCAACAGCCGGTTCAACCAGCCGTCGCGCACCATCGACAGCGGCACGTCCATGCCGGTGCCGGCCTCGAGCATGTCCTGCCCGTCGAAATGGCTGCGCTTGTCGCGGTAGGGGGTGGAGACGGCATGGGCAAAGCCGAGCTCGCCGGTCTTCCACAAGGGCATCAGCTCGACCATCGCCGGGTGCAGCGCGAAGAAGCCGTCGAGATCGGCCGCGCCCTTGTCGGGGCCGACCGGGAAATCGGGGCGCAGCTGCGCGAGCAGCGGGTCGCCATAGGGCTGCACGATATCCAGCCCGTCCATCGCGCCGCGCAAGATGATGACGACAAGGCGCTGTTCGCCCGGCACCGCGGCCAGGGTGACCGAGCTCATGAACGGGTGGGCGGCGGCAGAACAGCCAGCTATGGCCGCGCCCTGCAGGAAGAAGCGACGGGAAATCATGGCGTTATCTCCTGTTCATCTCGGCAGAGGCGAGCACGAGGGCGGTGGCCTCGGCGCGGCTTTCGGACCGTGGCACGGCCTGGGCGACGAGCTCGCTCAGGCGCGGGCCAAGCGCGGTGCGGGCGAACTCGGCCGGTTCGGGCAGTTTCGCCTGCAGCCCCGCGGGGGCCCTCAGCGCCCAGTTGATCCGGGAGGCGAGCTGCTGCGGCGAGACCCATTCCTCGGCTTCCTCCGGCCAGCCGTTCGGCGCCGGCGCGCTGAGCCATCCCTGACCCATCTCGCGCAGCGAGCGGAAGGCGTGGCGGCGGATCTGCACGCCGTTGAAGGCCATCACCGCGGCCCCGTCGAAGCCCATGGCCCGATACCCGGTGGCGATGTAGTCGAAGGGCTGGCGCACCTTGGGGAAGCTTGGAAGCTGGGCCTCGGGGTGGGTCAGCAGCACCTCGTAGACCGGCATCAGCTGCCCCTTCGCGCCGAGATAGGCCTCGGCCATCGCGCCGGTCAGGGCCTTGTGGGGCTCGGGGCCGACGAAATGCACGGCGAGCTTGGTGGCGATGTGGCGGCTGGTGTCGGGGTGCAGGGCGAGCGCGGTCAGCACCTGCTCGATATCCGCAAGCTTGGCCGGGTCGCCGCCATAGGCGCGGCCGAGCACGGTTTCCGCGCCGGGTTCGGCGAAATCCGGGGCGAAGATCGTGCCCTGATCGTCCATCACCCGCAGCCCGGTCAGGAGCTCGGCCAGCTGGCGCACGTCGTCCTGGGTATAGCTGCCGCCGACGCCGAGCGTGTGCAGCTCCATCAACTCGCGCGCGAGGTTCTCGTTCAGACCGAGCTTGAGGTCGGGGCGCTTGCGGGCGCGCTTCGAATCGGGCCCGAAGGAGGCGACCTGATCGAGATAGATCAGCATCATCGGATGCAGTGTCGAGGTGCGCAGCAGGGCCGGGAAGCTGCCGGTGATCTCGGGGCGCAGGGCCTCGACATGGGCGATGGCGAGCGGCATTTCCGGGACGCGTTTCGCGCGCACGGTGAAGTGGTTGCGCCAGAAGGCATGCAGGCGCTCGCGCATCCCCGTCGGGTCCTCGACGGCGCGGGCAAGGGCGCGCTGCAGGCCGCCGAGATTGCTGGCGTCCATCGCCTGGCGCTGGCGCTTGAAGGCTTCGGTGGCGCCGGGCTCGTTCAGCGCCTCGGCCTTGCGCAGGCGCAGGAAATCAGCGCGCATCTGCAGGGCTTCCGGCGTCTTCTGGCCGGGCCAGCGCTGCGCCATCAGGTCGGGGCCGCGCAGGGCCGCCAGGATCTCGTCGGGAGAGGCCGGGGGCGCCTGCCGGGGCGAGAGCCCGAAGCCGAACCGCACCGGCGCCAGGGTCGAGAACTGCATCACCACCTCCGGGGCTGTTTCTCCGGATTGCGCCAGAAACAGGGGCAAAAGGAAAGGGCGCCGGGGATCAACCCGGCGCCCTTCCGCTCAATCCGGCGTGAGCTGCGCGAGAAAGCGCCTCAGGCCTCTTTCGGCAGCACGCGCAGCCGCAGTTCGCGCAGCTGCTCGTTGGTGGGCAGGCTCGGCGCACCCATCATCAGGTCCTCGGCGCGCTGGTTCATCGGGAACATGATGACCTCGCGGATGTTCGACTCGTCGGCCAGCAGCATCACCGCACGGTCGATGCCCATGGCGCAGCCACCGTGGGGCGGCGCGCCGAACTTGAAGGCCTTCGCCATGCCGCCGAAGCGCTTGTCGACCTCGGAGGCGGGATAGCCCGCGATCTCGAAGGCCTTGTACATGGTGTCGAGGTCATGGTTGCGGATCGCGCCCGAGATCAGCTCGTAGCCGTTGCAGGCGAGGTCGTACTGATAGCCCAGCACCTTGAGCGGGTCGCCCTGCAGTGCCTCGAGACCGCCCTGCGGCATCGAGAAGGGGTTGTGCGAGAAGTCGATCTTGCCGTCATCGGTCTTCTCGTACATCGGGAAGTCGACGATCCAGCAGAAGCGGAACACGCCTTCCTCGGTCAGGCCGAGCTCGCGGCCGATCTCGTTGCGGGCCTTGCCGGCGACCGCCTCGAACTGCTCGGCCTTGCCGCCGAGGAAGAACACCGCGTCGCCCTCGTTCAGGTCGAGCTGAGTGCGGATCGACTCGGTGCGCTCGGCGCCGAGGGCCTTGGCGATCGGGCCGGCGGCCTCCATCGTGCCGTCCTCGGCCTTGCGCCAGAAGATGTAGCCCATGCCCGGCAGGCCGTTCGCCTGGGCGAAGGCGTTCATCCGGTCACAGAACTTGCGGCTGCCGCCGGTCGGCGCGGGAATCGCGCGGATCTCGGTGCCCTCGTTCTCGAGCAGCTTGGCGAAGATGCCGAAGCCCGAGTCGCGGAACTGGGCGCTGACATCGGCCATCTTGATCGGGTTGCGCAGGTCGGGCTTGTCCGAGCCGTACCACAGCAGCGCGTCCTTGTAGGCGATCTTCGGCCAGACCGGGTCGACGGTCTTGCCGTTGCCGAATTCCTCGAACATGCCCTGCACCACCGGCTGCACCGTGGCGAAGACGTCTTCCTGCTCGATGAAGCTCATCTCGATGTCGAGCTGATAGAAGTCGGTGGGCGAGCGGTCGGCGCGCGGGTCCTCGTCGCGGAAGCAGGGCGCGATCTGGAAGTAGCGGTCGAAGCCCGCCACCATGATCAGCTGCTTGAACTGCTGCGGCGCCTGCGGCAGGGCGTAGAACTTGCCGGGGTGCAGACGCGAGGGCACCAGGAAGTCGCGCGCGCCCTCGGGCGACGAGGCGGTGATGATCGGGGTCTGGAACTCGTTGAAGCCCGCGTCCCACATCCGGTTGCGAAGCGAGCGCACGACGTTCGAGCGCAGGATCATCTTCTGGTGCAGGCTGTCGCGGCGCAAATCGAGGAAGCGATAGGCGAGGCGGGTTTCCTCGGGGTAGTCCTGATCGCCGAAGACCGGCAGCGGCAGCTCGTCGGCGGCGCCGAGGACTTCCATCTCGCGGGCATAGACCTCGATCTCGCCGGTCGGGATCTTCGGGTTGATCAGCTCGGGGGCGCGCGGCTTCACCGTGCCGTCGATGCGGATCACCCATTCGGCGCGCACCTTCTCGAGCGCGGCGAAGGCGGGGCTGTCGCCGTCGCAGATGATCTGGGTGATGCCGTAGTGGTCGCGCAGGTCGATGAACAGCACGCCCCCGTGATCTCGCACCCGGTGCACCCAGCCCGAGAGACGGACGGTTTCGCCGGCATTGGCGGCGGTGAGCGCGGCGCAGGTATGGCTGCGATAGGCGTGCATGAGGCTCCCCTTTCAACGGGCATGGCGGATTTGGGCCCGATCAACCGCGAAGGCGCGGCAAAGTCAAGCGATAGGGTGGGGTGGGGCCGGCCCGAAGCGGCCGGCGCGGCGGCTGTTCAGGCGATCGTGAGAAACGGCGCGAGGATTTTTCGCACGCGAGCGGCAATCGCCGCATTGAAGCCTCATTTTCGCGTGATCAGAAACGAAGCCCGCCAACGAGGCCCGCTGCGGCGGGGCAAGAAACAGATCCGGTGTTCGAGAGTTCGTTGCCATGATGCAAAGCCCCGCCCTGCGCCTTGCGGGACTCATTGCCCTCCTTGCCGTTGCGCTTGTCGTGGTGCGTTTCGGCCCAGCGGTTCCGTCGCGCGACCTGATGGCGCTGTGGCTGGCGGCGAAGGCCGTTGCCGCGGGCGATCCCGGATCGGTCTATCCGCCGCTTTCGCCGCTGTTCGAGATGCGCCCGCCGATTGACTGGTTCGCACAGGCGCGCGATCTCGGTCGGCCGGGGGAGGTCTATCCCTATCTCTACCCGCCGCTCTGGGCCTGGCTCCTGGCACCGGTGACGCGCTGGCTCGATTTCGGGACGGTCGCCGCGGGGGCCTTCCTGTTCAACAGTCTGATGCTGCTGACGGCACCGCTCGTCGGGCTGCGCCTTGCCCTTGGCGGGCAGGCCGCCGTGCGCGGCATGGGGCCGGCACTGGCTTTCGGGCTGGCCCTGCTGCTGCTGACCCGGATCGGACCGGTCGCGCTGTTGCAGGGGCAGCCGCAGATCGCGGTGGCCTTCCTCGTGCTGCTCGGGCTCGAGCGTGACCGCAATGGCCATCCTCTGGCAGGCGGTGTCGCCATGGGGCTGGCGATCGCACTCAAGCTCAGCCCGCTGCCGCTGGCGCTGATCTGGCTGGTCGCCGGGCGCTGGCGTGCCTTCGGTGCGGCTGCGGTGACGGGGGGCGTGCTGGGGCTCGCCTCGGTCGGGCTGGCGGGCTGGGCGCCGCATGCGCAGTTCCTGGCCGAGCTGCGTGCGATCGATCACACCATGCTGGTCAGCTCCGCCGCCTATTCGATGGACGTCATCGTCGCGGTTCTTGGCGGGGGCACGGGGGGGCAGCTGATCTCCTCGCTGCCCGCGGAGATCACCGACCCGACCATCGTCGGGGCGGCCGCCGCGCCGCAGCTGGGATGGCTCGTCCTGCCCAAGCCCCCGCTTTACAGCCTTGCACAGCGGGTCATCCTGATCGCCCTTGTTCTCGGCACGGGGCTTGCCCTGCGCCGCCTTGACGATCCGGCGCGCCGCGCCGCGCTCTGGAGTGCGGCGATGACCGCGATCGCCTTCTTCGGGCCGATCGGTTGGGTCTATTACTACATCGCGCCCGCCGCGCTGGCGCCGGCCGTGCTTCTGTGCCTGCCGCGACGGGGCTGGATCTGGCTTGGCTCGGCGCTCATCCTGCTGAGCGAGCCGTTCGGCATGGTGCTGAGCGCGGGCCCGCCGGCCCTGGCGCCGGTCGTCCGCATCACCGGAATCGGCGTGCTCTTCCTCGGTTCGCTCGTCGCCGCCTGCACGCCGATGCGCGCCGACCGCCTTTCACCCTTGCGCCGCGCGCGGGTCTGACTATAACGCCCATCAATTTGCGCGGGGCCTGCCGGCCCCGTTTCGCTGCTGAAAACCTGTCGCAAAAAAGGGGTCGTCCATGCCGAAGAGAACCGACATCAAGTCCATCCTCATCATCGGCGCAGGCCCCATCGTGATCGGCCAGGCCTGCGAGTTCGATTACTCGGGTGCCCAGGCCTGCAAGGCGCTGCGCGAAGAGGGCTACCGGGTGATCCTGGTGAACTCGAACCCGGCGACGATCATGACCGACCCGGAGATGGCCGACGCCACCTATATCGAGCCGATCACCCCCGAGGTCGTGGCGAAGATCATCGAGAAGGAACGCCCCGACGCGATCTTGCCGACGATGGGCGGGCAGACCGGCCTGAACACCGCGCTCGCCCTTGCCGACATGGGCGTTCTGGAGAAGTTCGACGTCGAGCTGATCGGTGCGAACCGCGACGCCATCGAGATGGCCGAGGACCGCAAGCTGTTCCGCGAGGCGATGGACCGCATCGGCCTCGAGAACCCCAAGGCCACGATCATCACCGCGCCGAAGCTCGAGAACGGGCATTTCGACATCAACGCCGGCGTGCAGCAGGCGCTGGCCGAGCTCGAGCACATCGGCCTGCCGGCGATCATCCGCCCCGCCTTCACGCTGGGCGGCACCGGCGGCGGCGTCGCCTACAACCGTGACGACTTCATCGAGATCTGCCACTCGGGCCTCGATGCCTCGCCGGTGGCGCAGATCCTCGTCGACGAATCCCTTCTGGGCTGGAAGGAATACGAGATGGAGGTCGTCCGCGACAAGGCGGACAACGCGATCATCGTCTGCGCCATCGAGAACGTCGACCCGATGGGCGTGCACACCGGCGATTCGATCACCGTCGCCCCGGCGCTGACGCTGACCGACAAGGAATACCAGATCATGCGCAACGGCTCGATCGCCGTGCTGCGCGAGATCGGCGTCGAGACCGGCGGCTCGAACGTGCAATGGGCGATCAACCCGAAGGACGGCCGCATGGTCGTGATCGAGATGAACCCGCGCGTGTCGCGCTCCTCCGCGCTCGCCTCGAAGGCCACCGGCTTCCCGATCGCCAAGATCGCGGCGAAGCTGGCCATCGGCTATACCCTCGACGAGCTCGACAACGACATCACCAAGGTGACGCCGGCCAGCTTCGAGCCGACGATCGACTATGTCGTGACCAAGATCCCGCGCTTCGCCTTCGAGAAGTTCCCGGGCGCCAAGCCCGACCTGACCACCGCGATGAAATCGGTGGGCGAGGCGATGGCGATCGGCCGCACCTTCCACGAATCGGTGCAGAAGGCGCTCGCGTCGCTGGAGACCGGGCTGTCGGGCTTCGACGAGATCGAGATCCCCGGCGCGCCCGACAAGGCCGCGGTGGTCAAGGCGCTGTCGCACCAGACCCCGGACCGGATCCGGATCATCGCCCAGGCGATGCGCCACGGCCTGAGCGACGACGAGATCCAGGCTGCGACCAGCTATGACCCCTGGTTCCTCGCCCGCATCCGCGAGATCGTCGATGCCGAGGCCGAGATCCGCAAGTCGGGCCTGCCGCTGACCGAGGAAGGTCTGCGCAAGCTGAAGATGATGGGCTTCACCGACAAGCGTCTTGCGAAGCTCACCGGCCGCGACGAGGCGCAGGTGCGCCGCGCCCGCCGCAACCTCGGCGTCAAGGCGGTGTTCAAGCGCATCGACACCTGCGCCGCCGAGTTCGAGGCCCAGACCCCCTACATGTATTCGACCTACGAAGCCCCGGCGATGGGCGATGTCGAATGCGAGGCGCGGCCGTCCGATCGCAAGAAGGTCGTCATCCTCGGCGGCGGCCCGAACCGCATCGGCCAGGGCATCGAGTTCGATTATTGCTGCTGCCATGCCTGCTTCTCGCTCAGCAAGACCGGCTACGAGACGATCATGGTCAACTGCAACCCCGAGACCGTGTCGACCGACTACGACACCTCGGATCGTCTGTATTTCGAGCCGCTGACCCTCGAATCGGTGCTGGAAATCCTGCGCGTCGAGCAGGAGAACGGCACGCTGCACGGCGTGATCGTGCAGTTCGGCGGCCAGACGCCCTTGAAGCTCGCGAATGCGCTCGAGGCCGAAGGCATCCCGATCCTCGGTACCACTCCGGACGCGATCGACCTGGCCGAGGACCGCGAGCGCTTCCAGCATCTGCTGAACGAGCTGGGTCTCAAGCAGCCGGTGAACGGCATCGCCCATTCGGCGGCCGAGGCCTTCGAGATCGCCGGCCGCGTCGGCTATCCGCTGGTGATCCGCCCGTCCTACGTTCTGGGCGGCCGCGCGATGGAGATCGTGCGCGACCTCGAACAGCTCAAGCGCTACATCACCACCGCGGTGGTGGTCTCGGGCGACAGCCCGGTGCTGCTCGACAGCTACCTCTCGGGCGCGATCGAGATGGACGTCGACGCGCTCTCGGATGGCGAGACCGTGCATGTCGCGGGCATCATGCAGCACATCGAGGAAGCCGGCGTCCACTCGGGCGACTCCGCCTGCTCGCTGCCGCCCTATTCGCTCTCTCCCGAGCTGATCGAGGAAGTGAAGCGCCAGACCGTGCTGATGGCCAAGGGGCTGAACGTCGTCGGCCTGATGAACGTGCAGTTCGCGATCAAGGACGGGGTGATCTACGTTCTCGAGGTGAACCCGCGCGCCTCGCGCACCGTGCCCTTCGTCGCCAAGGCGACCGACTCGGCCATCGCCTCGATCGCGGCGCGGCTGATGGCGGGCGAGCCGATGTCGGCCTTCCCGCACCGCGCGCCCTATCCGGCAGGCGTGGGCCCGGAAACGCCGCTGCCGCTGGCCGATTCGCTGACGCTGGCCGACCCGATCACGCCGTGGTTCTCGGTGAAGGAGGCGGTGCTGCCCTTCGCCCGCTTCCCGGGCGTCGACACCCTGCTCGGGCCGGAAATGCGCTCGACCGGCGAGGTCATGGGCTGGGACCGCAACTTCCCGCGCGCCTTCCTCAAGGCGCAGCTCGGCGCCGGCACGCAGCTGCCCGAAAGTGGCCGCGTCTTCCTGTCGATCAAGGATGCCGACAAGTCGGACGAGCTGGCCCAGGCGATGCGCGATCTGATCGGCATGGGCTTCACCATCGTCGCGACCCGCGGCACCAATGCCTGGCTGCAGGAGAAGGGCGTCGCCTCCGAGCTGGTGAACAAGGTCTACGAGCGCCGGCCGAACATCGTCGACCGGCTGAAGGACGGCGAAATCGCGCTGGTGATGAACACCACCGAGGGCACGCAGTCGATCTCGGACAGCCGCTCGATCCGTGCCGTCGCGCTGCACGACCACATCCCCTACTTCACCACGGCTGCGGCCTCGATCGCGGCGGTGGCGGCGATGAAGAGCCGGGCCGAGGGGGACATCGTCGTCCGCCCGCTGCAGGCGTAAGCCGCGCGGCACCGACAAGACGCGAAAGGCGGCCCTCGGGCCGCCTTTTTCCTGCGCTCAGATGAAGGGCACCAGCGGCACGCTGTCGCCGCAGGCGGCAAGCGTCAGCACCAAGGCCAGCAGAAGAACCGTTCGCATCGCATCCTCCTTTTGCAACGGTCCCAGCCTACGCCCCGCGGCCGGTTCGGTCGATGGGGTTCCGCCGCGGCCGATCGGCGCGTGCCGGGCTGGCCTTCGGCGGGGATTTCGGCGACGAAGGGGCGCCGGGAGCTGCCGGCGGGAACCATCGGCAGGGGGCGGTTCGGGTGATGGCGCTGACGGTCCTCTTTCTTGCCGCACTGGTCGCGGCGACGCTGATCCCGGCGCAATCCGAGGCGGTGCTGACCGGGCTGATCCTTGCGGGCGGCCACCCGGTCTCGCTGCTGCTGCTGGTGGCGACGGCGGGCAATGTTCTGGGCGCGGCGATCAACTGGGCGCTTGGCCGCTTCCTGATCCGCTATGCCGGCCGGCGCTGGTTTCCGGTCTCGGGCGCGGCGCTCGGCCGGGCGACGGGCTGGTATCGCCGCTGGGGGCACTGGAGCCTGCTCGGCGCCTGGCTGCCGATCGTCGGCGATCCGCTGACCTTTGCCGCCGGCGTGATGCGCGAGCCGCTGTGGCGCTTTCTCGTGATCGTGACGGCGGCGAAGGGCGGGCGCTATGCCGTGCTTGCCTGGGCCGTGCTAAGGGTGCAGGCATCGGTCTAGCAGGAGACGGGCGATGCGCGCAAAGACGGCGGCGAGGACGGGAAGCTGGCGCGTCTTGCCGGCGGGGATCTGGGCGCTCGGTTTCGTGTCGATGCTGATGGATGTCTCGTCCGAGATGATCCACGCGCTCCTGCCGATCTATCTGACCGCGGGGCTTGGCGCGACCGCGCTCGCCGTCGGCGTGATCGAGGGCATCGCCGAGGCGACGGCGGCGATCACCAAGGTCTTCTCCGGCGCGCTGTCGGACCGGATCGGCCGGCGCAAGGAGCTTGCGGCGCTTGGCTATGGTCTGGCCGCGCTGACCAAGCCGGTGTTTCCTCTTGCCTCCTCGCTTGGCTGGGTGGTTGCGGCGCGGTTCGTCGACCGGGTCGGCAAGGGCATCCGCGGTGCCCCGCGCGACGCGCTGATCGCCGATCTGACGCCCGAGGGGCTGCGCGGCGCGGCCTTCGGGCTGCGCCAGTCGCTCGACACCGTCGGCGCCTTCATCGGCCCGCTGGCGGCGATCGGGCTGATGGCGCTCTTCGCGGATGATTTCAGCAAGGTGTTCTGGGTGGCGGTGATCCCCGCCTTCCTGGCGCTTGCGCTGATCCTGACTGTGGTGCACGAGCCGCCCCGGCAGGACCGGCACCCGCCGCGCAACCCGCTGTCGCGCGCCGAGCTGGCGCAGCTGCCGCCCGGCTACTGGGCGGCGGTCGCGGTCTCGGCGGTCTTCACCCTGGCGCGGTTCAGCGAGGCCTTCCTGATCCTGCGCGCCGCCGAGGCGGGGCTTGCCGCGGCGCTGGTGCCGCTGGTGCTGGTCGGGATGAACCTCGTCTATGCGCTGGCCGCCTATCCGGTGGGGGCGCTGTCGGACCGCATCGGCCGGCGCGGCCTGCTGGTCGCGGGGCTGGCGCTGCTGATCCTCGCCGATCTGGTGCTGGCGCTCGGCCCCGGGCTGTGGGGCGTCGCGGTCGGGGTACTGATCTGGGGGCTGCACATGGGCGCGACGCAGGGGCTGCTGTCGGCACTTGTCGCCGATGCCGCGCCGGCGCCGCTGCGCGGCACCGCCTTCGGCCTTTTCAACCTCGTCACCGGCGGTGCGCTGCTGCTGGCAAGCGTCATCGCCGGGGCGCTGTGGGAAGGGATCGGCGCGCAGGCGACCTTCCTGACGGGCGCGCTGTTTGCCGCGTCGGCGCTGGCGGGGGTGCTATGGCTCGGCCGGGGCGGGGCGGGCCATCGCCCCGACGCGCCCCGCTGACCGCGGGTGACACGGGGGGCTCAGCAGGGCGCCTGCCGGTCACCGTCCCCGGGCCCGAGCCGCACCACCCTGTCCGCTGACAGTGACCCGACGAAGGCGGCGTCATGGCTGACGACCAGGACCGCGCCGTCATAGCCCTCCAGCGCGGCCTCCAGCGCCGCGATCCCGTCCAGATCGAGGTGGTTGGTCGGCTCGTCGAGGATCAGCAGCATCGGTGGCGGCAGCGCGCCAAGCGCACAGGCAAGACCCGCGCGCAGTCGCTCGCCGCCGCTCAGCTCGCCCGCCAGACGCAGCCCATCCTCGGCGCGAAAGCGAAAGCGGGCGAGCGCCGCATGGGCCGCATGGGCGTCGGCGGCGGGGTTCAGCTGCAAGAAGGTATCGCGCAGGCTGCGGGCCGGGTCGAGCAGACCGACATGCTGATCGAGCATCGCGAAGGGCACCCGCAGCTCCACCTGCCCGCGCTGCGGTGCGAGCTGCCCGGTGATGATCTTCAGCAGCGTGCTCTTGCCGCTGCCGTTCGGCCCGGCGATGACAACGCGTTCGGGGCCGCTCACGGTCAGCGACAGATCACGGATCACCGGATGGGCGGGGTCATGCCCGCCAGTCAGGTGATCGAGCCGCAGCACCACCCGGCCGGGAGCAAGGCCGGTCGGGGGGATGTCCATGCGCAGCGGTTGCAGCACCTCGATCTTCCGGCGGGCTTCGGCCATGGCCTCTTCCGCCGCCGCGCGCCGGGCCTCGCGCAGGCGCGCGCCGGCGCCCGCCGAGGCTTCGGCCCGCCCCCGCGCCGCATCCAGCCCGATCTTCGGCTGATCGCCGCGGGCCCGCGCGCGCTGCCCGGCGCCATCCTTGCGTGCCTTGCGCTCGCCCGCCTGTTGCGCGCGCCGCGCGGCTTCCGTGCGGGCCTTCTCGGCCTGATCGAGGTCGTGCGATGCCGCCTCCAGCTCGGCCGCCTTGCGCTGCCGGAAGGCGCTGTAGGCCCCGCCATGGCGGCGCGCCCCGAGCGAGCTCAGCTCGACGATGGCGTCCATCTCCTCGAGCAGCTCGCGGTCATGGCTGACGAGGATCGCCCCGCCGCGCCAGCTCCGGACCAGCTCGAGCACGGCGTCGCGCCCGTCGCGGTCAAGGTTGTTGGTGGGCTCGTCGAGCAGCAGGAAATCCGGTTCGGCAAGGATCAGGGCGGCCAGGGCGGCGCGGCTGCGCTGACCGCCGGAGAGCGTCGCAAGCGGGGTCTCGGGCGCCACGGCGAGGCGGCAGCGCTCGAGCGCCGCCTCGATCCGCGCGGGCAATGTCCAGTCCGCCTCCGCCAGCGCCGCCGCCTCCGCGCGCCCGGCCTCGGCCTGCGCGAGCAGGGCAAGCGCGGCGCGCACGCCGAACATGTCGGCGACGGTGTCCCCGGGGCGTTCGATCGCGTCCTGCCGCATCATCGCGACGCTGCCGGTCCGGTGCACCTGCCCCGAAGCGGGGCGCAGATCCCCCGAGATCAGGCGCAGGAGCGTGCTCTTGCCGGAGCCGTTGCGGCCGACGATGCCCGTTCGTTCCGGGCCGAAGGTCAGTGTGATGTCGGTGAGAAGCGGCGTGCCGTCAGGCGTTGACCAGGACAGGCCGGAAAGGGAAACGGAGGCGGGCATGGGACGAACTTTCGCGCAGCGAGGCCGAGGGGCGAACGGTGGCGAGGGTCTGGTCCATGGCGGTGGCATCTCCGATGGCGTGCTCCGATCAAGCTAGGACCTGATCGGCGGATTTTCAAGGCGGCCCCAGAGCCACGGGCGGTGGCTCCGCCGCCGGAGCGGGGGCCCTGCATCCCCGCGGTCCTGCCGCCCTGCGGCTGCGCCGTCCTGGAATGGTCGGAAGAGCCGACGCCGCGATGCGGGGTGTTGCCGCGGCCACGGAAGCGCGGGTCAGCTTGTCGCTGTCCTGCGGCTAAATTCCTGTTCTTGCTGGAATTTGGCTCCGGCGGTAGGGATCGAACCTACGACCAATTGATTAACAGTCAACTGCTCTACCGCTGAGCTACGCCGGAACACGGTATCTGTCATGCGTGCATCCCTGACAGGGGGATCTGGCTCCGGCGGTAGGGATCGAACCTACGACCAATTGATTAACAGTCAACTGCTCTACCGCTGAGCTACGCCGGAACACGCGCCGTTCTATAAAGGCGACGTGACAATGGCGCAAGGGGGACATGCGCGTTTTTTGCCGTTTCCGTCAGCGTCGCGCAAAACGCGCGCCGGGCGATAGGGGGCCTTCCGGCGATACGCAATTTTGTGACGTCATTTCAACGAGATGCGCAAAGACGTTGCGGGCGGCGGCGGGCATCAGGGCGGCGGGCGTATCGGTGTAGATCGCCGCGGTCAGCGCCGCAACCGTCGCCGGCCCGGCCTCGAGCGCGGCAAGGATCTGCGCGCTGCGGTCGCGCCGGTGCGCGGCAAGCTCGCCCAGCCGTGCGGCCGTCGCCCCGACCGGGGCGCCGTGGCCCGGGTAGAACACCCGCCAGTCCCGTGAGGCGAGCCGGTCGAGAGAGCGGAAATAGTCGCCCAGATCGCCATCGGGCGGCGAGATCAGCGTCGAGGCCCAGCCCATCACATGGTCGCCCGAGAACAGCGCATCGCCCCAGGCAAAGCTGAGGTGGTTGCAGAAATGCCCGGGCGTGTGCAGCGCCGTCACCTGCCAGTCGCCGAAGCCGATCTCTTCGCCATCGGCCAGTGTCACGTCGGGGCGGAAGGCGTGGTCGACGCCCTCGCCGCCGCCGGCCAGCCCTTCGGCCGCCAGCCGCGCCATCACCTCGGAGCGGCCGGCCTCGGGCGGGCCGAAGGCATGGACCTTCGCCCCGGTCGCCTCGGCGAGCAGACGCGCGCCGGGGGAATGGTCGAGATGGGCATGGGTGACGAGAATCGCCGCGACCCGCTCGCCCGGCTCGAGGCCGTCGAGAATCGCGCGCAGATGGCCCGCATCGGCCGGGCCCGGGTCGATCACCGCCACCGCGCCGGTGCCAAGCACATAGCTGCAGGTGCCGTCGAGCGTCATCGGCGAGGGGTTCGGTGCCACGATCCGCCGCAGCCCCGCCTCGAGCTGTTCCATCGCCATCTTCCGCTTCCTCTCTGCCGCCCGTCCGGCTAGGGTTCTGCCATGAAATTCGGCTGGCTCAAACAGATCATGCCACGCGGGCTTTACGGGCGGGCCGCGCTGATCCTGATTTTGCCGGTGGTCACCATCCAGCTTGTCGTCTCGGTGGTCTTCATCCAGCGCCATTTCGAGCGGGTGACGCGGCAGATGACGGCCTCGATGCTGCGCGAGATCGCGCTGGTCGTCGACCGGGTCGAGGCGGCGCCCTCGCTGGCCGCGGCGCAGGCGGTGATCGGCGATCTGGCCGAGCCGCTGGGGTTGCAGGTCGAGCTGCCGGCCGAGGACCCGGAAGATCAGATCACCTCCGACCAGCGCCCCTTCACCGACCTGACCGGCATCGTGGTGATCGACACGATCCGGGCGGGCGTTGCCGATCTGCGCGCGATCGACCTGAGCGAGGGCTCGCGCGTCAAGCTCCTGGTCGACACCCCCTGGGGAGTGGAGCGGATCACCTTCCAGCGTGCCTGGGTCTCGGCCTCGAACCCGCATCAGCTGCTGGTGCTGATGGTCGTGGTGTCGCTGCTGATGACGGTGATCGCCTTCATCTTCCTGCGCAATCAGCTGCGCCCGATCCAGCGGCTGGCGCGCGCGGCCGATGCCTTCGGCAAGGGGCAGGTGGTGCCCTATCATCCGTCCGGCGCCACAGAGGTGCGCACCGCGGGCGCGGCTTTCGTCGACATGCGCGCCCGCATCATCCGGCAGATCGAGCAGCGCACGCTGATGCTCTCGGGGATCAGCCACGACCTGCGCACGCCGCTGACCCGGTTGCGGCTTGGTCTGTCGATGCTGCCCGAAGATGACGACAGCCGTGACGAGATCGCCGCGATGGAGCGCGACGTGGCCGAGATGGGCAAGCTCGTCGACGCCTTCCTCGATTTCGCGCGCGAGGGGGCGACGGCGGGCGAGCCCGAGCGGGTCGACCCCTGCCGGCTGGTCGCGCGGGTGGTCGAGGATGCCGAACGCGCCGGGCAGCAGGTGGCGCTGACTGCCTGTCCGGGCCCCGGTCAGGTCGAGATCACCGCCCGCCCCGACGCGATCCGCCGCGCGCTCGAGAACCTGATCGGCAACGGCGTGCGCTATGGCACGCGGGCCGAGGTCTCGGTCGTGCTGTCGCCGAAGACGGTGCGGATCCTCGTCGAGGACGACGGCCCCGGCATCCCGCCCGAGCGACGCGAGGAGGCCTTGCGCCCCTTCGCCCGGCTCGATCCGTCGCGCAATCAGGACCGCGGGCCGGGGGTGGGGCTCGGGCTGTCGATCGCCGCCGACGTGATGCGCCGCCACGGCGGCAGCCTGCGGCTTGGCGAGAGCGCGCGGCTTGGCGGACTGTGCGCCGAACTGGTGCTGCCGCGCTGATCCCCGCTGCCGATCCGGGCTTGCCCCGGCGCCGGCCTGCCTGCAATGTAAAGGAGACGTGACGCGGTCCGCCGGTGCGCTGGTTGAAGCGGGCCTGCCTCACCCCTAGATATGGTCAAACCGGGAAGGGCCGGGGCTGCCGCAGGGGCGGGGCCGGTGCCCTTTCGCCAAAGAGGAATGATGATGACCGAGACCCTCTCGACCACCTATCCCGTCCTGCCGCTGCGCGACATCGTGGTGTTTCCGCACATGATCGTCCCGCTGTTCGTCGGCCGGGAGAAATCCGTCCGGGCGCTCGAGGCGGTGATGGCGGATGATCGCCAGATCCTGCTTGCGAGCCAGATCGACCCGGCGGTGGACGAGCCCACGACGGAGGGGATCTTCCGCACCGGCGTGCTGGCCAATGTCCTGCAACTGCTCAAGCTGCCCGACGGCACCGTGAAGGTGCTCGTCGAGGGGCGCACCCGCGTGCGCATCGCGGACTTCCTGCCCAATGACGCCTATTTCGAGGCCGAGGCCGAGGTGCTCGAAGAGACCGAGGGCGACACCGAGACGATCCGCGCGCTGCTGCGCTCGGTCGCCGAGGAATTCGAGCGCTACGCGAAGATCAAGAAGAACATCCCCGAGGAGGCGCTGGCCGCCGTTGCCGAGACGCAGGAGGCCGACAAGCTGGCCGATCTCGTCGCCGGCCATCTCGGGCTCGAGGTCAAGGCCAAGCAGGAGTTGCTCGAGACGCTCGACGTCAGCACGCGGCTCGAGAAGGTCTATGGCCTGATGCAGGGCGAGGTTTCCGTCCTGCAGGTCGAGAAGAAGATCAAGTCGCGCGTCAAGTCGCAGATGGAGAAGACCCAGCGGGAATATTACCTGAATGAGCAGATGAAGGCCATTCAGCGCGAGCTGGGCGACGGCGAGGAAGGCCAGAACGAGCTCAACGAGCTCGAGGAGAAGATCCGCGCCACGAAGTTCTCCAAGGAGGCCCGCGAAAAGGCCGAGGGCGAGCTGAAAAAGCTGAAGTCGATGTCGCCGATGTCGGCCGAGGCGACGGTGGTGCGCAACTATCTCGACTGGCTGCTGAGCCTGCCGTGGGGAGTGAAGAGCCGGGTGAAGAAGGATCTCGCCGCCGCCGAGAAGGTGCTCGATGCCGATCACTATGGCCTCGAGAAGGTCAAGGAGCGGATCGTCGAATACCTCGCCGTGCAGGCGCGGTCTGACAAGCTGAAGGGGCCGATCCTGTGCCTCGTCGGCCCGCCCGGCGTCGGCAAGACCTCGCTCGGCCGGTCGGTCGCCAAGGCGACGGGGCGCGAGTTCATCCGCATCTCGCTTGGCGGCGTGCGCGACGAGAGCGAGATCCGCGGTCACCGGCGCACCTATATCGGCTCGATGCCCGGCAAGATCATCCAGGCGCTGAAGAAGGCGAAGACCACGAATCCGCTGATCTTGCTCGATGAAATCGACAAGATGGGGCAGGACTTCCGTGGCGACCCGGCTTCGGCGATGCTCGAGGTGCTCGACCCGGAACAGAACGGCACCTTCGTCGACCACTATCTCGAGGTCGAGTATGACCTGTCCAACGTGATGTTCATCACCACGGCGAACAGCTACAACATGCCCGAACCGCTGATGGACCGGATGGAGATCATCCCGCTCTCGGGCTACACCGAGGACGAGAAGATCGAGATTGCGCGCCAGCACCTTGTCGACAAGGAGACGAAGGCGAACGGGCTGAAGAAGACCGAGTTCACCGTCACCGACGAGGCGCTGCGCGACATCGTGCGCTATTACACCCGCGAGGCGGGGGTGCGCTCGCTCGAACGCGCCATCGCCAAGCTGGCGCGCAAGGCGGTGACCGAGATCCTGAAGTCGAAGGGCACGGTCAAATCCGTCACCGTCGATGGCGCGAAGCTCGAGGATTACCTCGGCGTGAAGCGTTTCCGCTATGGTCTGGCCGAGAAGGAAGACCAGGTCGGCGTGGTGACCGGGCTTGCTTGGACCTCGGTCGGGGGCGATCTGCTGCAGATCGAGGCGCTGAAGCTGCCCGGCAAGGGGCGGATGAAGACCACCGGCAAGCTCGGGGATGTGATGAAGGAATCGATCGAGGCGGCGTCCAGCTACGTGCGCTCGATCGCGCCCGAGCTTGGCATCAAGCCGACGAAGTTCGAGAAGGTCGACATCCACGTCCACGTTCCCGAGGGCGCGACGCCGAAGGACGGGCCGAGTGCGGGCATTGCCATGGTCACCTCGATCGTCTCGGTGCTGACCGGCATTGCGGTGCACAAGGACATTGCGATGACCGGCGAGGTGACGCTGCGCGGCAACGTGCTGCCGATCGGCGGTCTCAAGGAGAAGCTGCTTGCCGCGCTGCGCGGGGGCATCAAGACCGTGCTGATCCCCGAGGAGAACGAGAAGGACCTGATCGACATCCCCGAGAACGTGAAGGAGGGGCTGACGATCATCCCGGTGAGCCATGTGCGCGAGGTTCTGCCGCGTGCGCTGGTGCGGATGCCCGAGCCGATCGAATGGGACGAGGAGGCCGAGGAGGCCGCTGCTGCGGCGGCCGCTCTTGCCGCCCGCGAAGGTCAGGCGGCCACCGCGCATTGAGCGCGGACCCGCCCGGAAAAGGAGAACGCGCCCCGCGAGGGGCGCGTTTTCGTTTCAGCCGGGTCCGATCGAGGCGATCCGATCGGGGGGATCAGCTGCCGGAACCGCCGGTCGAGCTGCTCGACGAGCCGCCGGCGGCGACGGCGAGCGCGAGCAGCAGCACCGCGGGAACAACAAGGCCCGGGTTGCTGGTCGAGGGCGCGGCGACGACCACGGGTTCGGCTTCGATCACGGGCTTTTCGTAACCGCCGGCAAACGCCGCGGGAGCAGCGAAGGACAGCGCGGCAGCCGTCAGAAACAGTTTGCGCATCGGAACTCCTTGATGGCTATGTCTGGTAGTTCCCTCAGCCTGCGGGCATCTTTCCCTTCGGTCAAGAATTCATGCCGCGGCTGCGAAAAAAATTGCCGACGCCATGCCGCGCCGGCACTGGTTCGACGTATTTTTGCACCGTATTCTCATCACGAATCAGTTGCGAGAGGCGCAGATGACCAGTTCCATGATGCAAGATCTTGTCGAGGACGACGCGCAGGCCGAAATGGCGGCGGGCGAGGCCGATTCGGCACAGGCGGAGGAGGCGGGCGCAAGCCTCGTGGTCCGCAAGAAGGACTTCGTCGAGCGCGTCGCGCTTGTCGCCGGGGTGAAGAAGGGCAAGGTGCGCGATGTCACCGAAGCCGTGCTGCAGGTTCTGGGCGAGGCGCTGGCCAATGGCGAAAGCCTGGCCATCCCGCCGCTTGGCAAGCTGCGCGTGACCCGGCAGGCCGGCAAGGACGGCGATCTGCTGCAGATCAAGCTGAAGCGGATCGAGGCCGGTGGCAAGAAGGGCGAAAAAACCGACGAGGCCCCTCTTGCAGAGGCCGAGGAGTGACGCTAGAAGCCACTCCACCGGGCGATTAGCTCAGCGGTAGAGCGCTTCGTTCACATCGAAGATGTCAGCGGTTCAAATCCGTTATCGCCCACCAGAATTCTCCGGCCCCCTCGTGGGGCCGGTTTTCGTTTCATGACCCCGCCGCTGCGTCGCAGCCGGCGGGGTCTTGCATTCTGGGGATCCTGCAAGCTCTGGCTTGATTCATGCGATAACTGGTTATAATTTTTTACCAGTGGAGGAGATCGCATGGATATGCCGGTGCCAGCCGCGCGCGTGCTCGCGCGCAAGCAAGAGATCGTGGCGCGGCTGCGTGCGGTGCTGCCCGCCGATTCGGTGATCGACGACCCGGCCGAGACGCGCGCCTATGAATGCGATGCGCTCTCGGCCTGGCGCTGTGCGCCGCTCGCGGTGGTGCTTCCGCGCACGACGGCCGAGGTGGCGGCGGTGCTGCAGGTCTGCACCGCGGAGGCGGTGCCGGTGGTGCCGCGCGGCGCCGGCACCTCGCTTGCCGGCGGCGCCATGCCCACGGCCGATTCCGTGGTGCTGGGACTCGCGCGGATGACCCGGGTGCTCGAGGTCGATTTCGAGAACCGCTTCATCCGGGTCGAGGCCGGGCGCACGAACCTGTCGGTCACCGCGGCGATCGAGGGCGAGGGCTGGTTCTATGCCCCCGATCCCTCGAGCCAGCTTGCCTGCGCCATCGCCGGCAACATCGCGATGAATTCGGGCGGCGCGCATTGCCTGAAATACGGGGTGACGACGAACAACCTGCTCGGCGTCACCCTGGTCACCGGTGCGGGCGAGGTGATCGAGCTGGGCGGTCCCTTCTGCGATGCCGCGGGGCTCGATCTGCTCGGCGTCGTGTGCGGCTCGGAAGGGCAGCTGGGCGTCGTCACCGAGGCGGTACTGCGCATCCTGCCGAAACCCGAGGGCGCGCGGCCGGTGCTGATCGGCTTTGCCGCGAACGAGATCGCCGGCGCCTGTGTCGCCGACATCATCCGCGCCGGCATCCTGCCCGTGGCGATCGAGTTCATGGATCGCCCCTGCATCGAGGCGACCGAGGCCTTCTGCGCCGCGGGCTATCCCGACTGCGAGGCGCTGCTGATCGTCGAATGCGAGGGCAGCCCGGACGAGATCGCCGAGCAGCTGGGCCTGATCCGCGAGATCGCGCTGCGCCACGATCCGGTCGAGTTCCGCGAGGCGCGCGATGCCGAGGAGGCGCGGCGGATCTGGCTTGGCCGCAAGTCGGCCTTCGGCGCGATGGGGCAGAAGGGCGATTACATCTGCCTTGACGGCACGATCCCGGTGAGCGCGTTGCCCGAGGTGCTGCGCGGCATCGCGGCGCTTGGTCGCGACTTCGGGCTCGAGGTGGCAAATGTGTTCCACGCGGGCGACGGCAACATGCACCCGCTGATTCTCTATGATGCCAACGCTCCGGGTGAGCAGGAGCGGGCCGAGGCCCTGGGGGCGGAGATCCTGAAGCTGTGCGTGGCGGCGGGCGGCTGTCTGACCGGCGAGCATGGCGTGGGCATCGAGAAGCGCGACCTGATGGCGGTGCAGTTCACCGCCGCCGATCTGGAGGCGCAGATGCGGGTGAAGGATGTCTTCGATCCGCCCTGGCTGTTGAACCCGGCCAAGGTGTTTCCGCTCTCTGCAAGTGCCGGGCGGCGCGCGGGCGGGGCGTCCCGGGGCGCTGCCCCGGACCCCGAGGTATTTGGGCCAAGATGAAAGCAGGGGCGATGCGGGTCGAAAGCGAGGCGGAGCTGGTCGAGGCGGTGCGGGGCGCGCGCGCGCCCTTGCGCGTGGTGGGCGGCGGCACGCGGGGCGAGGTCGGGGCCGGGGCGCGGCTCGAGGTCGCGATCTCGGGCGTCCGGCTTTACGAGCCCGGCGCGCTGACGCTGATCGCCGGGGCGGGCACGCCGCTTTCCGAGATCGAGGCCGCGGTGGCCGCCGAGGGGCAGCGCCTGCCCTTCGAGCCGCCCCGCTGGGGGGCGCTTCTGGGCCTTGCGGGGGAGAGCACGATTGGCGGGGTTGCCGCCGCGAATGTCTCGGGGCCGCGGCGGGTGCAGGCCGGGGCCTGCCGCGACAGCCTGATCGGGCTGCGTTTCGTCGATGGTGCGGGCATTGCGGTGCAGGCCGGCGGGCGGGTGATGAAGAACGTCACAGGCTATGATCTGGTCAAGCTGCTGGCGGGCAGTGGCGGTCGGCTTGGGGTGTTGAGCGAGGTGGCCTTCAAGCTGCTGCCGGCGGCGCCTGCCCAGGCGACGGTGCGGGCCGAGGTGCCGCTTTCCGAGGCCGGGCGGGTGCTGGCCGCGGCGCTGGCCTCGCCCTTCGATGTGTCGGGGGCGGGCTGGCTGCCGGGGCAGGGGGCGGTGGTGCGCCTCGAGGGGCTGGCGGGATCGGTCGAGTATCGCGCCGGGCGGTTGGCGGCGCGGCTTGCGCCCTGGGGGGCGCGGATCGAGCGCGAGGGCTCGGCCGCGATCTGGTGCGATCTGGCCGAGGTGCTGCCGTTCCATGGCCGCGCGGGCGACATCTGGCGGTTTTCGGTGAAACCCTCCGAGGCGGCGGCGATCGCGGCGCGGCTGGGCGGCGAGGTGGTGCTCGACTGGGGCGGCGGGCTGATCTGGGCATTGCTGCCTGAGGGCACGGATGCCCGGGCGCGCGCCGCGCCCTATACCGGCCACGCCACCTGCCTGCGCGGTCGCGCGCCCCGCGCCGAGCCCGAGGTGCCCGCCGTCGCCGCGCTGAGCCGCGCGCTGCGGGCGCGCTTTGACCCGCGCGGCATTCTCGATCCGGAAAGGGCCGGCTGATGCAGACCTCCTTCACCCCCGAGCAGCTGGCCGACCCGGGCATCGCACGCGCGAACGAGATCCTGCGCGCCTGCGTGCATTGCGGCTTCTGCACCGCCACCTGCCCGACCTATCAGGTGCTGGGCGACGAGCTCGACAGTCCGCGCGGCCGGATCTATCTGATCAAGGACATGCTGGAGAGCGGCCGGCCGGCGGATGCGAAGACCGCGCGCCACATCGACCGCTGCCTCGGCTGCCTTGCCTGCATGACCACCTGCCCCTCGGGCGTGCATTACATGCATCTGGTCGACCATGCCCGCGCCCATGTCGAGCGCACCTTCCGCCGGCCCTGGCACGAGCGTGCGCTGCGCGTCGTGCTGGCGAAGCTCGTGCCCTATCCGGGCCGCTTCCGGCTGGCGCTGCACGCGGCGCGGCTGGCCCGGCCGTTCGCCCGCCATCTGCCCGATGCGCGGTTGCGCGCGATGCTCGAGATGGCGCCCGCGCGCCTGCCGCGGCCAAGCCCGAACGACCGCCCGCAGGTCTTTGCCGCCGAAGGGACGCGGCGCTTTCGCGTGGCGCTGCAGATCGGCTGCGCGCAGCGCGCGCTTGATACCGACATCAACGACGCGACCATCCGCCTGCTGCGCCGGATCGGCTGCGAGGTGGTGGTGCCGCGCGGGCTGGGCTGCTGCGGGGCGCTCAGCCATCACATGGGCCGGGCGGGCGAGGCCCATGCGCAGGCGGCGGCGAACATCCGCGCCTATGGCGCCGCCGGGCCGCTCGATGCGATCATCCTCAACACCTCGGGCTGCGGCACGACGGTGAAGGATTACGGCCACATGTTCCGGGGTGATCCGCTGGCGGCAGAGGCCGGGCGGGTCGCGGGCCTTGCCTGCGACGTGACCGAGTTCCTGGCCCGTGCCGACCTGCCCCAGGGCGGGCCGAAGGGGCTGCGCGTCGCCTATCACGCCGCCTGTTCTTTGCAGCACGGTCAGCAGGTGAAGACCGCGCCGAAGGATCTGTTGCGCGCGGCGGGCTTCGAGGTGGTCGAGCCGCTCGACAGCCATCTGTGCTGCGGCTCGGCCGGCACCTACAACCTGCTGCAGCCCGAGATCTCGGCCGAGCTGAAGCGGCGCAAGGTCGCCACGCTCGAGGCGACGGCGCCGCAGGTGATCGCCGCGGGCAACATCGGCTGCATGCTGCAGATCGGCTCGGGCACCGAGGTGCGGGTGGTGCACACGGTTGAACTGCTTGACTGGGCGACGGGCGGGCCCTGCCCGCGCGCACTCTCGAAAACGCCATAATCTCGCCGCAGGGGGCGCCTAGCACTTGGACTTGTTCCCAGCCCTTTCACGGAGGCCCGATGCACCGCCTTGCCAGAGCCTTTGCCGTCTTTGCCCTGCTTGCCGGGCCGGCTGCGGCTTTCGAGAGCGGGCTGAAATTGCTGGCGACCGGGGCGGAGAGCCGGGGCTGGGAGGCCGTGGGGCGGCTTGACCTTGGCCGGGGCAGTTTCTGCACTGGCACGCTGATCGCGCCCGACCTCGTGCTCACCGCGGCGCATTGCCTCTACGATCACCGCTCGGGGCAGATGATCCCGGCCCAGCAGATCGAGTTCCGCGCCGGCTGGCGCAATGGCCGGGCGGTCGCCTATCGCGGCGCGCGCCGCGCGATGGCGCATCCGTCCTATCTCTATCAGGGGCCCGACCGGTTCGACCGTGTCGCCTGGGACCTCGCCCTCGTGCAGCTTGACGCGCCGATCCGGCTGCCGCAGGTGCAGCCCTTCGCGCTCGATCGCGGGCCGGGCGAGGGGGATCAGGTCGGTGTCGTCTCCTATGCCCATGACCGGGCCGAAGCGCCGGCGCTGCAGTCGATCTGCGAGGTGCTCAAGCGCGAGGCGGGGGTGGTGCTGATGAACTGCGCCGCCGATTTCGGCGCCTCGGGCGCGCCGGTCTTCGCAATGCGCGAGGGCGAACCGCGCATCGTCTCGATCGTCTCGGCCAAGGCCGAGCTGCGGCAGGAGCCGGTCTCGCTCGGTGCGCTGGTCGACGGGGTCAGCGATCTCGAAGAGGCGATGGCG
Organism: Paenirhodobacter sp. YD-8; assembly: GCF_056590935.1. NCBI lineage: Bacteria > Pseudomonadati > Pseudomonadota > Alphaproteobacteria > Rhodobacterales > Paenirhodobacter > Paenirhodobacter sp. YD-8. Next base: position 779,203 of record NZ_CM152649.1, read on the forward strand.
CGCCGCGACACCGCCCCCGCGACGCAGGAAACCCGCACCAGCGGGGCGAAGTTCGTCCGCCCCTGAGGGGGCCGGATTTTGCCGCCACGCCCCGCGCGCAGGCCTTGAAACGGGCTGTTCTCCTTCCCAGATTCCCACCACCGGGGTGCCATGACGGGCCCCGGCGAACCCCATGCCCGGCCCCGTCGGGGCGGGCGCAACGACATCGCTCATGTGAGGATGACCCATGCGTACTTTTGATTTTTCGCCGCTTTACCGTGCCACCGTCGGCTTTGATCGCGTCGCCGACATGATGGATCGGGTGCTTGCCGCCGATGTGGCGCAGCCGACCTACCCGCCCTACAATATCGAGAAGACCGATGAGAACGCCTATCGCATCTCCGTCGCCGTCGCGGGCTTCGGCTCGGACGAGCTGAGCGTCGAGCTGCGCGAGGGCGCGCTGATCGTCGCCGGTCGCAAGGCCGAGGAGGCGGGCGAGACCACTTTCCTGCATCGCGGCATCGCCACCCGCGCCTTCGAGCGCCGCTTCGCGCTGGCTGACCACATGAAGGTCACCGGCGCCTCGCATGCCGATGGCATGCTGCACATCGACCTTGTCCGCGAGGTGCCCGAGGCGCTGAAGCCGCGCCGGATCGAGATCGCGGGCCCGGCGACCGTCGAGGCGAAACGCGTCGAGACGGTTGAGGCAAAGCCGCTGAACGCCTGATCGCCGTGACCGGATGAACGGAACGGGGCGCGGGGGAGACCCTCCGCGCCCCGTTTCGTGTCAGCCCGCCCCCAGATCGTCGCGGCTGACCGCCACCGTCTTCAGGATCGCGTGGCAGGCGACGCCCGGGGCAAGGCCAAGCGCGGTGACCGAGCGTTGCGTCAGCCGGGCAAGCACCGCCTCGCGTCCCATCCGCAGCCGCACGAAGGCGCGCCCGCCCGGTTCGGGCTCGATCCGCTCGACGATGCCGGGCAGGATGTTCAGCGCCGACAGCCCCTCGGGGCGCGCGCGCGACAGGATCACGTCCGAGGCATGGAGCCGCAGCCGCAGCCGGGTGCCGGGAGCGCCCGGGCTCTCGGCCACCCAGACCGGCCCGGCGTCGGTGTCAAGCCGGACCAGCCCGTCGGGCGCGGTTTCGCCCACGGTGGCGGCCAGCACGGTGCCGGCCTCGGCCCCGCCAAGGCGGGCGGCCAGCCCGGGGTCCGAGAACACCTCGGCCGCGGGGCCGGCGGCCAGCACCCGGCCGGCATCGAGCAGCACCACGGTCGAGGCGAGCCGCGCCACCTCGCCGATCGCGTGGCTGACGTAGAGAACGGGCAGCCCCGCATCGCGCAGCCGCTCGATGAAGGGCAGGATCTCCTCGCGCCGCGCGGCGTCAAGCGCGGCGAGCGGCTCGTCCATCAGCAAGAGCCGCGGTTTCGACAGCAGCGCCCGCCCGATCGAGACACGGGCCTTCTCGCCCCCCGACAGCGCGCCGGGGCGGCGCTCGAGCAGCGCGCCGATGCCGAGCATCTCGATCACCTGATCGAAGCCCGGCCCGGGCGCGGCCTTCGGCGCGAAGCGGGCGCCATAGAGCAGGTTCGAGCGCACCGAGAGATGCGGGAACAACCGCGGTTCCTGAAAGACATAGCCGACCCGGCGCCGGCGCGCGGGCAGGTTCACCCCGCGCTCTGTGTCCAGCAGCACCTCGCCCTGCGCCACGACCCGGCCCCGCGTCGGGCGGAAGAGGCCCGCGACGGCGTTGATGACGGTGGTCTTGCCCGCGCCGGAGGTCCCGAAAAGCGCGGTGACGCCGGCGGGCGCGGTGAAGGCGACATCGACGGCGAAGCTGCCGAAATCGTGGCTAAGTGACACTTCCAGCATCACGCGCCCCCGATCCGTTTCGCCACCCGCCGCGCCACCCCTTCCGAGATCAGCACCGCGCCAAGCGCCACCACGACCGAGACCCCGGCCAGCCGCGCCGCCTGCAGCTCGCCGCCCGGGATCTGCAGGAAGGCATAGATCGCCGAGGGCAGGGTCTGGGTCTGGCCCGGGATGTTCGACACGAAGGTGATGGTGGCGCCGAACTCGCCCATGGCCTTGGCAAAGGCGAGGATCGCGCCGGCCAGCACCCCGGGCAGGATCAGCGGCAGGGTGACGGTGGCGAAGACCGCGATCCGCGGGGCGCCGAGCGTCGCCGCCGCCTGCTCGAGCTTCGGATCGACCGCCTCGATGGCGAGCCGGATCGCCCGCACCATCAGCGGAAAGCCCATCACCGCGGCCGCAAGCGCCGCGCCGGTCCAGCGGAAGGCGAAGACCAGGCCGAAGACGTCATAGAGAAAGCCGCCGATCGGCCCCTTGCGGCCGAAGCTCAGCAGCAGCGCATAGCCCGTCACCACCGGCGGCAGGATCAGCGGCAGATGCACCAGCGCATTGAGCAGCCACATTCCCGGCAGCCGGCTGCGGGCGAGCAGCAGCGCCACGCCGATGCCGAACGGCAGCGAGGCCGCCACGGCGACCGTGGCGACCTTCAGCGACAGCAGAACCGCCGTCCATTCTTCCGGGCTGAGAAAGCTCACCGGCTCATTTCACCTCGAATCCCTGGGCCTCGAAGATCGCGGCCGCCTTGGGCGTGCCGAGGTAGTCGAGGAAGGCCTTCGCCTCGGCGGGCGCCGGGCCGTCCTTGATCAGCGCGGCGGGGTAGGTGATCGGCTTGTGGCTGTCTTCGGGGAAGGTGGCGACGACATGCACCTTCGGCTCGGCCGCGGCATCGGTCTTGTAGACGATGCCATAGGGCGCCTCGCCGGTCGCGACGAGGGCAAGCGCCGCGCGCACGTTGTCGGCCTGCGCCACCTGCGGCTCGACCTTGTCCCACAGCCCCATGAAGGTCAGCGCGGCCTTGCCGTACTGGCCCGCCGGCACGGAATCCACCAGCGCCATGGCCAGCTTGTGATCGCCGAGCACCGCGGGCAGCTTGGGCAGATCGACCGGCGCCTCGCTGTCGGACACCAGCACCAGCGTGTTGCCGAGCAGATCCTTGCGGCTGTCGGGCAGCACCATGCCGGCCTTCTCGACATCGTCCATCCAGGCGACCGAGGCCGAGATGAACATGTCGGCCGGCGCGCCGGCGTCGATCTGCTTCGCCAGCGCGGAACTCCCGGCATAGGAGATCACCGGCTTGGTGCCGGTCTCGGCGGTGAACTCGGTGGCGATCTCGTCCAGCGCGGTCTTCATCGAGGCGGCGGCGAAGATCACCGGATCGGCGGCAAGGACAGGGGTCGCGCCGGCCAGCAGCAGGCCGAGGGCGAGGGATGCGAGACGCATGGGGACCTCCGGGTCACGTTATGTTTGCGCGACCATAACCGCCGCTCCCGGCTGGCGGCAAGCGTTATTTCCCATCGGGAATATCCCTTTCCTGCCCCTCTGCCGCGCCGTCGCGCAGCCGTGCGCCGATCGCCGCAATCTCGCCCGCGCCGTCCGCAAGAAGTCGGGCGAGCAGGGCGCGATATTCGGCCAGAACCGCCTGACCCGTGGCAGTCAGCTGCGCGCCGCCACCGTGCGCGCCGCCGCGCGCACTCAGCACCAGGGGCTCGGCAAAGGCGTCGTTCATCTCCTCGACCAGAGACCAGGCACGCTTGTAGCTCATCCCCATCCGCCGCCCGGCGGCCGAGATCGAGCCCTCCTCGGAGATCGCCTGAAGCAGGTCGGCCTTGCCCGGCCCGAAGACCAGCTTGCCGTAGTAAAGCCGCAGCGTGGCGCGTGTCAGGTCCATGGGCTCCTCCTGTGCCCATCCTGTCGCGTTCGGCCCGCTCAGGCAAGCCGCCCCCTTGCACCGCGCGGCGGCATCGGTCAGCTTCGCCGGGCTGGGGGGAGGAAACCATGCGCATGACCATCGTCTTTCTGCTGGCCGCCTATGTGCTGAGCCAGTTCTACCGGGTGTTCCTGGCGGTGCTGACGCCGGTTCTGGGGGCGGATCTCGGGATCAGCGCCGAAGAGCTGGCGCTGGCGCTCGGCTTCTGGTTCGCCGCCTTCGCGGCGATGCAGATCCCGGTGGGCACCGCGCTCGACCGTTTCGGGCCGCGGATGACGACGGCGCTGCTTCTTGGCCTTGGCGGGGCCGGCGGCGCGGCGCTCTTCGCCACGGCGCAGGGGGCGGTGCAGATCCATCTGGCGATGGCGCTTCTGGGGTTCGGCTGCTCGCCGGTGCTGATGGCGGGCTATTACGTCGTCGCCCATGCCTTCCGCCCGGCGCTGTTCTCGATCCTGGCCGCGGCGCTTCTGGGTGGCGGCAGTCTGGGCAACATCCTCGGCGCGGCGCCGATGGCGGCGGCGGTCGAGGCCTGGGGCTGGCGCGCGGTGATGTGGGGGCTGATGGCGGCGACGCTGGTCGTCGCGGCGGGGCTCGCGGTCTTTGCGCGCGACCCGGCACGCGAGGGCGGCCATGACGCCCGCCGCGGCTCGCTTCTCGACGTGCTGCGCAATCCGGGCTTCCTGCTGATCCTGCCGCTTGCCTTCACCAACAATGCCGCCTCGGCCGGCATCCGCGGCCTCTGGGCCGGGCCCTGGGCGGGCGAGGTGCATGGCGCCGATGCGCTGACCATCGGCCATGTCACGCTGGCGATGAGCCTTGCCATGGTGCTGGGCAATTTCGTCTACGGGCCGGCCGACCGCATCCTTGGCAGCCACAAGCGCGTGGTTCTGGTGGGGAACCTGTGCCTGTGCCTGGCGCTCGCCGTGCTGGTCGCGATGCCCGGGATGTCGCTGGTCGGCGGCGCCGTGGCGCTGGCCGCGGTGGGCTTCTTCGGCAGCTCCTACCCGGTGCTGATGGCACATGGCCGCGCCTTCTTCCCGGCGCATCTGGTCGGGCGGGGCATGACGGTGCTGAACCTGATGTCGATCGGCGGCATCGCGGTGGCGCAATTCGGCACCGCGCCGCTGTTCCGCGCGGCCTCGGCCGGGGGCGACGTGACCTTCGCCTATGGCATGCTGTTCCTGTTCTTCCTCGTGCCGCTGGTGCTCTCGCTTGCCTTCTATCTCTTCGCGGCAGACAAGCCCGTGGCACTCGACTAGAAAGACCGCATGAAGACGTCCCTTCCCGACCCGATCGAGGTCATCGCACCGAACCTGAAACGCCGCCTGTCGGGGGTCACCGCCACCATCGCGCGGCTGGTGCCGGTGCAGGCGCGGATGATCGGCATCGTCACCACCGGCCCGGGCCTGCCCGCCGCGCTGCCGCATGTGCCCGTCTGGCGCCTGCCGCTGCTGCCGCGCCGGCGCCGGGTCTGGCACGCGCGGCGCAACACCGAGATGCTGCTGGGGCTGGCGCTGAAACGCCTCTTCGGGATGGAGCTGAAACTTCTCTTCACCTCGGCCAGCCAGCGCCGCCACACCGGCTATACGAAATGGCTGATCGGGCAGATGGACGACGTCGTCGCCACTTCGTCGCGCACTGCGGCCTATCTCGAGCGCCCGGCGCATGTGATCTTGCATGGCATCGACACCCAGGGCTTCACCCCGCCGCGCAGCCGCGCCGCGCTGCGCGCCCGGCTCGGCCTGCCCGAGGGGGTGCTGGTCGGCTGCTATGGCCGGATCCGCGCGCAGAAGGGAACAGATGCCTTCGTCGATGCGATGCTGTCGCTGCTGCCGACCCGACCCGGCGTCACCGCCCTGGTGATGGGCCGCGCGACCGAGGGGCAGGGGGCCTTCCTCGACGGGCTGAAGGCGAAGGTGAAGGAGGCGGGGCTTGAGAACCGCATCCTCTTCCCGCCCGAGGTCACCGTCGACAGGATGGCTGACTGGTATCGCGTGCTGGACCTCTACGTCGCGCCGCAGCGGTGGGAGGGCTTCGGCCTCACCCCGATCGAGGCGATGGCCTGCGGCGTGCCGGTGGTGGCGACCCGCGTCGGCGCCTTCGAGGAGATCGTCACCCCCGAGACCGGCGCGCTGGTCGATCCGGGCGACATCCCGGCGCTTGCCGCCGCCTGCGCGCCCTTCCTCGACGATGCCGCCCGCCGCGCGGCGGCGGCCGAGGCCGCCCGCGCCCATGTCGAGGCGCGCTTCCGCATCGAGACCGAGGCCGCGGCGCTGGTCGCGCTCTATCGCGACCTGCTGGCATGACCCGGCTCGGCTTCCTGATCGCCCGCACCCTGCGCCGCGAGGCGCCGCTTGCCGCGCTGTCGGTGCCGCAGGCGGCGCTGCTGGCCGATCTGGCCGGCCGTTCGGTGGCGCTTGTCGGCAATGCGCGCTCGCTCGCCGGGACGCAGCACGGCGCGGCGATCGACGGACATGACCTCGTGGTGCGGATCAACCGCGCGCCGATGCCCGCGGCGCAAAGCCACGGCACCCGCACCGACTGGCTGGCGCTCGCGACCGCGCTGCCGGCCGCCGATCGCGCCCGGCTGCATCCCGGCCGCTATCTGTGGATGAGCCACAAGCGCAAGCGGCTCGACTGGGAAACGGCGACGAGCCCGGGGTTCTACCTGCATCCGCGCGCCGACTATGCCGGGCTGAAGGCGCGGCTTGGCGCGCAACCGACGACCGGGGCGATGCTGATCGACCTCTTCGCACGCTCGGAGCTGTCGCGCCTCACCCTCTTCGGCTTCGACTTCTTCGCCTCGCTCTCGCTCTCCGGGCGGCGCACGGCCGAGCAGGTGCCGCATGACTTTGACGCCGAGGCGCAATTTGTCGCGGCTCTGATGGCGCGGGATTCGCGCATCAGCCGCGTGATTTGAGCGCAAATCGCTTCCCAAGCCATCGCTTTTCCGATATGGCCTGCCTGCTTTGAGCATGGAGGTCCCAAGATGGGCTATAAAGTCGTCGTCGCGGGCGCCACGGGCAATGTGGGCCGCGAAATGCTGAACATTCTCGCCGAGCGCGAGTTTCCTGCTGATGAGGTTGTCGCTCTGGCTTCGCGCCGGAGCCTTGGCACTGAGGTCAGCTACGGCGACAAAACCCTGAAGACCAAAGACATCGAAGGCTTCGACTTCACGGGCTATGACATCGCGCTCTTTGCCATCGGCTCGGAGCCGACGAAGAAGTATGCGCCGATCGCCGCCTCGCAGGGCTGCGTGGTGATCGACAACTCGTCGCTCTACCGCTACGACCCGGAGATCCCGCTGGTGGTTCCGGAAGTGAACCCGGAAGCGGTCGAGATGTACAAGAACAAGAACATCATCGCGAACCCGAACTGCTCGACCGCGCAGCTCGTCGTTGCGCTGAAGCCGCTGCATGACCGCGCCAAGATCAAGCGCGTCGTCGTCGCGACCTATCAGTCGGTCTCGGGCGCGGGCAAGGAAGGCATGGACGAGCTCTGGGATCAGACCAAGGCCGTCTACAACCCGACCTCGGACGTGCCGCCGAAGAAGTTCACCAAGGAGATCGCCTTCAACGTGATCCCGCACATCGACGTCTTCATGGAAGACGGCTCGACCAAGGAAGAGTGGAAGATGGTCGCGGAGACGAAGAAGATCGTCGATCCGAAGATCAAGCTGACCGCGACCTGCGTGCGCGTGCCGGTCTTCGTCGGCCACTCGGAAGCGGTGAACATCGAGTTCGAGGAGTTCCTCGACGAGGACGAGGCGCGCGACATCCTGCGCGAGGCGCCCGGTGTCATGGTGATCGACAAGCGCGAGAACGGTGGCTACATCACGCCGAAGGAATGCGTGGGCGACTACGCCACCTTCATCTCGCGCATCCGCCAGGACAGCACGATCGACAACGGCATCAACCTGTGGTGCGTGTCGGACAACCTGCGCAAGGGCGCGGCGCTGAACGCGGTGCAGATCGCCGAAACCCTCGGCAATCGTTGCCTGAAGAAGGGGTGAGCCGCGGTCGGGGGGCCATGCACCCCGATCAAACGCTCCGGTGGAGCGTTTGAAGCGGCGAACGCCCGGAGCGCAAGCGAGGGCCGGGTGCCTTTGGCGAACGCCCGGAGCGCAAGCGCAGGGCCGGGCCGTTCTCCCCATCCTCTGACCTGAACGTGAGGGCGCCGTGAACCGGCGCCCTCTTGCTTTTGCACCGCCCCCCGGCGACCCTGCACGGGAAAGTCGGAGGAGTTTCCATGCGTTCCCTTTTCATCGCGCTTCTTGCATCCACCGCCCCCGCGGCGCTCTTCGCGGCCCCGGTCGCACTGCCCGCCACCGTCACCGCCGTCACCCTTTTCCCCGAGGGGGCGCAGGTCACCCGCACCGTCGCGGTGCCCGCGGGCGGCGAGATCCTGGTGCCGAACCTGCCCGACGGCACCGATCCGGCCGGGCTGCGCGTCACCGGAACGGGGCTTGCGATCGGCGCCGTCACGTTGATCGACGAGCGCCAGCCCGCGGCCGAGGACGTCGTCTCGCCCGCCCTCGCCGCGGCGCGGGCGAAGGTCGCCGACCTGACCGAGGCGCTGGCGGCAAAGCAGGACGGCATTGCCCAGATCCGCGCCAAGGCCGAGGCGGCGCGGGCGAAGGCCGAGTTCCTCAAGGGGCTCGACACCGCGAACACCGCGCCCGCCGATATCGCCAAGCTTGCCCAGACCGTGGCCGAGGGCGTGCTGGCCGCGAATGGTGAGGCGATCGCCGCCGAGGCCGAGGTGCGCCGCGCCGAGGTCGCGCTGCAGCCCGATCGCGACGCGCTCGAGGCGGCGCAGAAGGCGCTTGCGGCGCTCGAGCACCCCGAGAAGGGCAGCGATTCCCTGCTGGTCACCGCCACGGGGGCGGGCACGCTGACGATCACCACCTTCGTGCAGGGGGCCGGCTGGACGCCGAGCTATGACCTGCGCCTGGACGGCACGGCGGGCCGGCTTGCCATCGACCGCTTCGTCTCGGTGCGGCAGGCGACGGGCGAGGACTGGACCGGGGTCGATCTGACGCTGTCGACCGCGCGCCCCTCGGACCGCACCGATCCGTCCGAGCTCTGGCCGCAGCTTCTGCGCATCGGGCCGGAACAGCCGGTGGGGGTGATGGCCAAGTCCGCGATGCGCGAGGCCGACAGCTTCGCGATGCCGGTGGCCGAGGCCGCGCCGATGCCGATGACGCTTGCGATGCAGGGCGAGACGGTGACCTATCGCTATGCGACGCCCGTCGACATCCGCGACGGGGTCGAGAACCTGCGCCTTGGCCTCGATACGCTCGAACGCCCGGCGAAGGTGCTGGCCGAGGCGGTGCCGGCGCGCGACGACACCGCCTATCGCGTGGCCGAGGGCACCAACACCGGGGTCGAGGCGCTGCTGCCGGGCCCGGCGACGCTCTTCGTCGACGGCGCGGTCGTTGGCACCGCCGAGATGCCCGCGGTCGCGGCCGGCGCGCCGTTCCGCTTCGGCTTCGGGGCGATCGACGGGCTGCGGCTGAAGCGCCTTGTCCCCGAGGCGAACGAGGGCGACCGCGGCCTGATCTCGAAATCGAACGAGCGGCGCGAGGTGGCGCAGATCTCGGTCGAAAACCTGAGCGGCCGCGACTGGCCGGTGCGGCTGATCGATCAGGTGCCCTATTCCGAGCAGGAGGACCTGAAGATCGACTGGACCGCCACGCCGGCCCCCACGGCGACCGACTGGACCGACAAGCGCGGGCTGCTGGCCTGGGAGTTCGACCTTGCCGCCGGCAAGACCCAGGCGGTGAAACTGGAGACCACGATCCGCTGGCCGGCCGATCAGGTCCTGCAATGACATGAAAAGGGGCAGCCCTGCGGCTGCCCCTTCCTGTTCCGTCCCGGTGCCGGCCCTTGCGGGCGGCGCCGTCAGATCTGTTCGAAGACCCCGGTCTCGGGGTTGAACTGCTCGAGCCCGCCCGAGCCGATCTCGTGCCACAGGCCATGCAGCGTCATGTTGCCCGCCTCGATCGCGGCGCGCACGAAGGGGAAGGTCATCAGGTTCTCGAGGCTGGTGATCACCCCCTGCTTCTCGAGCGCCTCGATCTGCGTCTCCTCGGGCAGCTCCTTCACCTCTTCATAGGCAGGGCGCAGCAGGTTCAGCCAGGTGCCGACGAAGGAGGTCTTTTCCTCCAGCTCGGGCGCGTGGCCGGTGCACATCGCATGGCAGCCGTGCACGCCGCCGCATTGCGAATGGCCCAGCACGATCAGATGCGCGACCTTGAGCGAGGTCACCGCATATTCGACCGCGGCCGAGGTGCCGTGGTGGTCGCCGTCCGGGTTGTAAGGCGGCACCAGGTTCGCGATGTTGCGGTGGCTGAAGAACTCGCCCGAGTCGGCGCCGAAGATCGAGGTCACGTGGACCCGCGAGTCGCAGCAGGCGATGATCATCGCTCGCGGGCGCTGGCCTTCATCGGCGAGGCGGCGATACCAGGAGCGGTTTTCCGTGTAGGTGGTCGCTTTCCAGCCATGATAGCGGCTGACCAGATACGAAGGCAGAGGCCGAACGTGTTCCTTCATCGTGATCCCCATTGATTGCAGGCACTAGATAGGCCGAGCCGCGTGCAAGTGCGAGGAAATTTTCGCGGCCGTCATTCTTTGGCCAAGGTCTCAACGTTTTCTTGAGGCATCCGTGCCAGTCTGGTTTCGGAGGAGACCGCGCGCGGCGCCAGGCTGCGCACTGTGGGAAGGAGGATGGCTGTGGGAACCGTGTCCAGTATCCGGATCGAGGAGGGCGTGCGTGTCGATCCCGACCGCGTGCTGAGGCTGGCGGCTCGGCTCGGCCGGATCGACGCCGCGCATCTGATCTCGGCCACACGGCAGGATCTGATCGAGCAATTCGCCCGCATCGAGCTGGCGGTCGGGCAGGGCGATGCCGAGCAGGCGGCCTGGACCGCGGTCGAGGTCGAGCGGCTGGCCGATCAGGTCGGGATGATCGGGCTCGCGCGCGTGGCGCGCGATCTGCAGGACTGCTGCGCCCGCGACGACCGTCCGGCGCTCGAGGCCGTGACCGCGCGGCTGATCCGCATCGGCGAGCGTTCGCTTTCGGCGATGGGTGTGCTGGCCGGACGCCGCGGCTGAGCCTCGCCCGATCGTGATGCGGGGCCGGGGGTTGCGGCTGCCGGTCGGGGCGCTACCCTTGCGGCGCGGGGCGGCGGCGCTCCGCCTGTCCGGAGACCGAGATGACCGACGCGCCCTTTTCTGACCACCCCGAGATGCGTTTTGCCCCCGCTGATGCCGCGGCCCTGCCGCTGTGGCTGGTGGACAGCGGCGCCGAGCTGCCCGCGGATCTGAGCCCGGCGCAGCGGGCCTTCGCGCAGGCGCAGGGCTTCGACGGGGCCGCGGGCACGCTGTGCCTGCTGCCAGGTGCTTCGGGCGCGCTCGAGGGGGCGCTTTTCGGCTGGGGCAGTGCCGCGAAACGCCGCCGTGGCCGCTTCCCGCTCGCCCGTGCCGCGGCTGCGCTTCCCGCCGGTGCCTGGCGGCTGGCGACCGATCTTCCCGAGGCCGAGACCGAGGCGCTTGGCTGGTTGTTCGAGGGCTATCGCTTTGGCCGCTATGCGCCGGCGAAGGCGCCCGGCGCGCGGCTTGTCTGCCCGGCGGGCGTCGATGCCGCGCGGCTCGAGGCGATTGCGGCAGGCGAGGCGCTGACCCGCGATCTGATCAACACGCCGCCGAACGACATGGGGCCCGACGAGCTCGAAGCCGCGGTGCGGGCGCTGGCCGGTCGCCACGGCGCGACGGTGAGCGTGATCGCGGGCGATGACCTTCTGGCGCAGGGCTATCCGCTCATTCACGCCGTCGGCCGGGCCAGTCCGCGCGCGCCGCGGCTGATCGAGCTGAGCTGGGGCGGCGAGGGGCCGGAGCTTGCGCTCGTCGGCAAGGGCGTGTGCTTCGACACCGGCGGGCTGAACCTGAAGCCCGGCTCGTCGATGGGGCTGATGAAGAAGGACATGGGGGGCGCGGCCACCGTGCTCGGCCTTGCCGCGATGATCATGGCGCTCGCGCTGCCCTTGCGGCTGCGGGTGCTGATCCCGGCGGTCGAGAATGCGGTCTCGGGCGCCGCCTTCCGGCCGCAGGACATCTACACCTCGCGCAAGGGGCTGACGGTCGAGATCAACAACACCGACGCCGAGGGGCGGCTGGTGCTGGCCGATGCGCTGGCCGCGGCCGACGAGGCCTGCCCGGACCTGATCCTGTGCATGGCGACGCTGACCGGCGCCGCCCGCGTGGCGCTTGGCCCCGAGGTTCCGCCCTTCTACACCGATGACGACGCCCTTGCCGCGGCGCTGGCCGGGGCGGCGGGGGCGGTCGCCGACCCGCTCTGGCGGATGCCGCTGTGGGAGCCCTACGAGACGCTGATCGAGCCCGGCATCGCCGATCTCGACAATGCGCCCTCGGGTGGCATGGCGGGCTCGATCACCGCCGCGCTGTTCCTGCGCCGCTTTGTGACCGAGACCGAGCGGTTCGCCCATTTCGACATCTACGGCTGGCAGCCCGCAGCGGCGCCCGGCCGGCCGAAGGGCGCGGTCGGGCAGGGCGCGCGGGCGATCCTTGCCGCGCTGCCCGGGGTGCTCGGGCTGTGAGTGACCGGCGCCTCACCCCGTTCTCGGGCCGCATCGCGCTTGAAACCCTGCGCGGGCAGGTGGCGGCCGAGGCCTTCACCGAGGGCGAGCCCGCCCGCGTTATCCTGCCGGTGGTCGATCTGAGCCCCGCGCCCGGCGCGCTGCGCGACCGTCAGCTGATCTTCGGCGCCGCGGTCACGGTGATCGAGCGGCGCGGGGCGGCGGCCTTCGTGCAGGCCGCGGCGGACGGCTATTGCGGCTGGGTTCCCGCGGTGGCGTTCGGCGCGCCCGCGCGGCCGACCCATGTCGTCAGCGCCGCCGCGACCCATGTCTATCGCGAAGCCTCGATCAAGCGCGGCGAGGTGATGTCGCTCAGCCTTGGCGCGCGGCTTGCGGTGCTCGACGAAGACGCGAAATTCCTGCGCATCGCCGAGGGATACGTGCCGCGTCCGCATCTGCGCCCGCTCGCCCCGCCCGAGACCGACCCGGTCGCGGTGGCCGAGCGGCTGCTGGGCACGCCCTATCTGTGGGGCGGCAATTCGCGCGAGGGGATCGACTGCTCGGGCCTCGTGCAGATCGCGCTTGCCCTGTGCGGGCGCGTCTGTCCGGCGGATTCCGACCAGCAGAGCCGCGCCTTCGGCGATTTCCTGCCCGCGGGCACGGTGCCGCAGCGGGGTGACCTGTTCTTCTGGAAGGGGCATGTCGCCATGGCCTGCGACGGCGAGCGGCTGATCCACGCGAACGGCCACACGATGAGCGTCGCACATGAGGGCATCGCCGCCTGTCTGGCGCGGATCGAGGCGGCGGGCGACGGGCCCTTCCTCGGGCTGAAGCGGCCCGGCGCCTAGTCGACCGGGCGGATCAGCTTGCGTTCAAGCACGCGCAGCACGGTCGCCAGATCCTGCCCGCGCTTGAGCACCTGCCCGTCCATGCCGATCACCGCATACATGCCCTGCCGGTTGCGCAGGGCGGGGCGCTTCTCGATGCGGTAGAGCGGATTCTCGGCGGCGCGGCGGAAGACCGCGAAGATCGCGACGTCGCGCAGGAAGCTCATGCCATAGTCGCGCCATTCGCCGGCGGCGACCATCCGGCCGTAAAGGGTGAGAATCGCGCCAAGCTCCTGCCGATCGAAGGCGATCTGCTGCGGGGCAGAGGGCTGGGCGGGAAAGGGCGTGGGCGACTGGACCGTCATGACAAAAGGGTGACACCGCGGCGCCGGCAAATCAAGCCCGCGCGGCGGGGCGGGCGCCATGAAATCGCCGTGAAACGGCCCGCAAAAGACCCGCTTTGCCGCCGCATTCCGCCGCGATCGCGGTGGAGGATCGGGGCAGCGGAAAACGCTGCCTCCCGGGGATGCGGTCGAAAGCCCCCACCCAGTTCGCGCCCCCGGGAGGCTTTCCGCGCCCCAGATGCAAAAACCCCGCCCGAAAGGGCGGGGTTTTGTCGTCGGGACGCTGCGCCGGGGCTCAGCCGCAATCGATGTTGAAGATCTTGCCGGTCTGGTCGAGACGGAACACGATGCGCTGCGGGTTGTATTCCTGCGGCTCGAGCCCGCGCCATTCGACGACATTGATCGGACGCGAGATGCCGAGCGTCGGGATCACCGAGCCGGGCTGGCCAAGCGCCGAGACGTAATCGGCGGCGTGGCAGGTGTCGGGCTCGCGCTGCTCGAGCGCGCCCTCGGTGACCTTCGGCGTCAGGTGCGGCGTCGGCATCGGCTCGGCCGGCTCCTCCCGGGTCGTGGTCTGGCAGGCGGCGAGGAGCACCGCACAGGTGGCTATGACGGAAATTCGGAACAACATGTCGCACCCATTGCTTGCGTTGACGGGCATATTGGCTCAGTTTGCCCTCTCTATACAGCGAGGAAACGCCGATGAGAACCCGTGCCGCAGTGGCTGTTGCCCCCGGAAAACCGCTTGAAATCATGGAAGTGAACCTGGAAGGCCCGAAGAAGGGCGAGGTTCTGGTCGAAATCAAGGCAACGGGCATCTGCCACACCGACGAATTCACGTTGTCGGGAGCCGACCCCGAGGGGATCTTCCCGGCGATTCTCGGCCATGAGGGCGCCGGTGTGGTGCTGGAAGTCGGCGAGGGCGTGACGACGCTGAAGCCGGGCGATCACGTGATTCCGCTCTACACCCCGGAATGCCGCGAATGCCCGTCCTGCCTCAGCCGCAAGACGAACCTGTGCACCGCGATCCGCTCGACCCAGGGGCAGGGGCTGCTGCCCGACGGCACCACGCGCTTCTCGATGCTCGATGGCACGCCGATCCATCACTACATGGGCTGCTCGACCTTCGCCAACCACACCGTGGTGCCCGAGATCGCGCTCGCCAAGATCCGCGACGACGCGCCCTTCGACAAGGTGTGCTATGTCGGTTGCGGCGTCACCACCGGCATCGGCGCGGTGCTGAACACCGCGAAGGTCGAGATCGGTGCGAAGGCGGTGGTCTTCGGTCTGGGCGGCATCGGCCTGAACGTCATCCAGGGCCTGAAGATGGCCGGCGCCGACATGATCATCGGCGTCGATCTGAACGACGACAAGGAAGAGTGGGGCCGTCGCTTCGGGATGACGCATTTCGTCAATCCGAAGAAGATCGAGGGCGGCATCGTGCAGCATATCGTCAACATGACGAAGACCCCCTTCGACCAGATCGGCGGCGCCGATTACAGCTTCGACTGCACTGGCAATGTGCAGGTGATGCGCGACGCGCTCGAATGCACGCATCGCGGCTGGGGCGTGTCGGTGGTGATCGGCGTGGCGCCGGCGGGGGCCGAGATCCAGACCCGGCCGTTCCAGCTGGTGACCGGGCGCGTCTGGAAGGGCACCGCCTTCGGTGGCGCGCGCGGGCGCACCGACGTGCCGGGCATCGTCGACTGGTACATGAACGGCAAGATCGAGATCGACTCGATGATCACCCACACCCTGCCGCTCGAGCGCATCAACGAGGCCTTCGATCTGATGCACAAGGGCGAGTCGATCCGTTCGGTGGTGATCTACTGAGGCCGGCCGGGGGCCTTGCCCCCGGCCCCCCAGAGCCTTTCCGCCGGGAAAGATCAGTCGCCCAGATAGGCCCGCAAGGCCGGCGGCGGGCTGTCGAGCAGCGGCGCGGTCGGCTGCGGTGGCAGTGCCCGGCCCTCTGCCACGAGGATCGTCTCGGGGCAGAGGCTGCGGGCATCGGCCGGGTCGTGGCTGACCATCAGCACCGTCGTGCCCTGGGCCGAGGCGATCGTGGCGACGAGGGCGAGCATCTCGGCCTTGAGTGCGGGCCCAAGCGCCGCGAAGGGTTCATCGAGCAGCAGGAGCGGGCGGTCGCGCAGCAGCGTGCGGGCAAGGGCGACACGGCTTTGCTGCCCGCCCGAGAGCTCGGCGGGCTTGCGCCGGGCCATGCCGTCGAGCCCAACTTGCGCGAGGGCCTCCGCGATCCGGGTGTGCTCGGCCCGGCCAAGGCGGAGCTTCGGGTCGAGGCCGAGGCCGATGTTCTGTTCGACGCTCAGATGCGGGAAGAGGTTCTGGTCCTGGAACAGGATCGAGAGCGGCCGCGCGCCCGGGGCAAGGCGGGTGATGTCGGTGCCAGACCACAGGATCCGGCCGCGCGCCGGGGCGAGGAAGCCCGCGATCGCGGCGAGCAGCGTCGACTTGCCCGCGCCCGACGGCCCCATCACCGCGACGCGCGCGCCTCTGGTCACCGTCAGGTCGGCGCTCAGGCGGAAGTCGCCCTGTTCCAGCAGAAGATCATCGAGGGTCAGCATGGCGTCCGATCCGGTCGAGCGCCCAGAAGAGCGCGAAGGTGAGGCCCATCAGCAGGCAGGCGGCGCCGGCGGCCTGATCCATCCGGTAGCTGCCCATCAGCGCGTAAAGCGCAAGCGGCAGGGTCTGGGTGCGGCCGTCGGAGAAGAGGGTGATGACGCCGAGATCGCCCATCGAGAAGGCGGCGGCGATCCCCGCGGCAAAGCCGAGCGGCCGCGCGAGGCGGGGCAGGGTCAGCAGCCGCAGCCGCGCGAGGCCCGTCAGGTTCAGCGCGGCGGCCAGCCGGTCGTAATCGGCCTGCAGGCTGCGCACCTCGGGCAGCAGCAGGCGCAGCGCGAAGGGCAGGCTCATCGCGGCATTGACGATCAGCGTGACCGGCAGGGTGAGGGCGGTGGGGCTGACGACGGGGCGCGCAAGGAGAAAGAGCCCGGTGCCGAGGACGAGGGGAGAGGCCGCCATCGGCAGCATCGCCGCCGCCTCGGCCCAGCGGGCGCGGGGGGCGGCAAGGGAAAGCGGCAGGGCGAGGGCGAGGGTGAGAACCGTCGAGCCCGCGGCAAGCGCGAGCGAGGTCGCGGCGGCGCGCCAGACCGAGGGCGGCAGGTCCGTGAGCGCCGGCAGCCCGCGCAGCGCGATCGCGCCGAGGGGGGCGATCAGGAAGGCCGCGGCAAGGGTGATCGCCACGCCGTCCTTGATCCGGCGCAGGCCCGGGGAGGGCAGGGGGGCGCCCGGCCGGTCAAGCCCGGCGCCGAAGCCCGCGGGCAGGGTGAAGCGTGCGGCGAGTGCGAGCGCCGCGAGCGCCAGCCCCACCTGCACCAGCGCCAGCGCTGCCGCCCGCCCGAGATCGGCATCGAAGCGGAAGGCCTGATAGATCGCCAGCTCGACCGTCGTCGCCCGCGGCCCGCCGCCCAGCACCAGCGCCACGGCGAAGGAACTGAGGCAGACGAGGAAGATGGCGAGCGCCGCGCCGGGCAGCACCGCGCGCAGCATCGGCCGCTCGAGATGGCGCGTCACCTCGGCCGGGCCGAGGCCGAGGCTGGCGGCCAGCCGCAGCCGCTCGGACGGGATCGCCTGCCAGCCGTGCAGCACCATCCGCGTGGCGAGCGGCAGGTTGAAGAAGACATGGGCGAGGATCACCCCATGCGCGCCATAGACGCTGAGCGTGGGCAGGCCGAGCGCGGCAAGCGCGGCGTTCAGCGCGCCGCGCCGGCCGAAGACCGCGATCAGCCCGAGGATCGCGACGATCGAGGGCAGCAGGAAGGGCGCGCCCATCAGCGCAATGAGCGCCTCGCGCCCCGGGAAACGGCGCCGGTAGAGCGCGCGGGCAACCGGCACCGCAAGCAGGCACGACAGCAGCGCCGACAGCGCCGCCTGCCACAGCGTGAACCACAGCGCCGCCCCGTCGGCCCGCGTCAGCGCCGACAGCCCCCCGGCCCGGCCGATCACCGCGGCCAGGGGGGCGAGCACCAGCGCCGCGGCAAGCACCGCCGCCAGCGCCGCCGGAAGGGCGCGCGCGGGGCTCACTTGCCGAAGGCCGCCCGCCATTCCTCGAGCGCCGGGCCGCGCAGCGCCTCGGCCTCGGTCTCGGAGAAGAACAGGCTCTTTTCCGGCCGCGGCAGGGTCTCGAAGCCCTCGGGCAGGAAGCCCGGCTTGATGATCGCGGGATAGGACCAGTTCGCGGTGGCGATCATGCCCTGGAACGCGTCCGACAGCAGGTAGTCCATGAATTTCTGCGCGAGCACGGGCTGTTTCGAGGTCTTCAGCTGCGCCGCCACCTCGGTGTAGAAATAATGCCCCTCGGGGAAGATCGCGGCGACCTTGGTGTCGTCGTTCTCGGCGATGCGGTGATAGGCGGGCGAGGTGGTGAAGCTGAGCACCATGTCGACCTCGCCATCGGTGAAGATACCATAGGCGGTGGACCAGTCGTGGGTGACGGTCAGCACCTTGGGCGCGAGCTTTTCCCAGGCTTCGCCGGCCTTCTCGCCATAGACCGCCTTGACCCAGAGCAGGAGGGCGAGCCCCGAGATTGCCGAGCGCGGATCCTCGATCGCGATCTTGTAGGCATCGGCGGGCGCGTCGAGCAGATCCTGGAACGACTTCGGCGGGGTCTTCAGCTTCGTCCTGTCATAGACGAAGGCGGTCTCGCTCCAGTCGAAGGGCAGGAAGATGACGTCGGTCCAGGCGATCGGCAGGGTCAGGCGGCCGACATCCTCGCCATGCGGCGCGAAGAGGCCGGTGGCGCGGGCGCGGGCCATCACATCGGTGTTCAGCCCGATCGCGACATCGGCTGCGGTCTTGTCGCCCTCGAGCAGGATCCGCGGCAGCACGTCGCCCGCCACGAAGCGCAGATCGCAGCCGCAGTCTTTCTCGAAGCCCGCCTCGATCGCGGGGCCCGGGCCCCATTCCGAGGTGAAATAGTCGGGCGCATAGACGGTGAGGACGGGCTTGTCTTCGGCGAGCGCGGGGCTCGCCGCGATCAGACATGCCGCCAGCATCAGAGTTTTCTTCATCGGTCTCTCCAATGGCGTGACGGACGGGGTCAGGCCGGGAGAGTGCCCGGATACCTTCCCTCCGCCGGTCTTAACCGGTTCAGGTTCAACGGGTTCGCTTGCGCATCTCAGCCGGGCTTTCGGGCCCGGGCACCCCGAGGTGGGGCGCAGGATAGGGCCGCGCAGGGGCGATGCAAGGAAAATCGCGGCAGGAGCGCGTGCCTCGGGCGGCGCCTCCGGCGGAGGTATTTTTGCCAGGAAGAAGCGGCGGGCTTTCATCTTGCCCGAAATACCTCGGGGGGCTCCGCAGGAGCGGGGGCAGCGCCCCCTCCGTCCGCCGGGCTTGGAAAGGGGAGGCTTCGCTGCGCGACCGCGCCGCACGACGCGGTGGTTCCGGGCATGTCCTGCCTGGCCCGAGGCGCAGACCGCGAGCGCCGGTCAGAGTGCGGCGGCGTAGCGCGCGAAATTGTCGAGGATCGCCTGCCAGCCGGCGCGCTGCATCTCGACCGGGTTTTCGGTTTCCGCGTCGAAGGTGGTGGTGACGCGGGTGCCGCCGCCGATCGCCTCGAAGGTGGTCACGGCGCGCCGCCCGTCGGACAGGGTGAAGGCGATGCGCCGCTCGGGCTCGACGATGTCGAAGACCGCCTCGAGGTCGAAGCCGAAACTGCCGTCCTTCGCCTCCATCCGGGCGAGGTATCTGCCGCCCGGGCGCAGGTCGACCTCGGCCCGCGGGCAGTGCCAGTCGGGCGAGGCGAAGTTCCAGCGCGTGATATGGGCGGGGTCGGTCCAGGCGCGCCAGGTGGTGCAGGGCGTGGCGGCGATGGTGGCGGCGATCGTGAGCTGCTCGGCTGCCATGGCGGGCTCCTCCTGTGCCGGGAAAGTGTCGCAGGCGGCTGGCGTTGCGTCAATTGGCTGTAAGGAGCACGGGGGGTCGCCGCGCGCATCGCCGCACTTTCCAGTTTATCGACACGCCGCCATGCCTTAGGAGAAAGGCAAAGGGGAGGCCCGCGATGAGCTACAACACCTTCGGACACATGTTCCGCGTCACCACCTGGGGCGAAAGCCACGGGCCCGCACTTGGCGCCACGGTCGACGGCTGCCCGCCCGGCATCGAGATCTCGGAAGAGTTCATCCAGGTCTTCCTCGACCGCCGCCGTCCGGGCCAGTCGAAGATGACGACGCAGCGGCAGGAACCCGACCGGGTGAAGATCCTGTCGGGCACCTTCGAGGGCCGCACCACCGGCACGCCGATCCAGCTGATGATCGAGAACACCGATCAGCGCAGCAAGGATTACGGCGAGATCGCCCGGCAGTTCCGCCCGGGCCATGCCGACCTTGCCTATCACCAGAAATACGGCATCCGCGACTATCGCGGCGGCGGCCGGTCGAGCGCGCGGGAAACCGCGGCGCGGGTCGCGGCGGGGGGCGTCGCGCAGGCGGTGCTGAAGGCGCTGGTGCCCGGTCTGCGGATCACCGGCTACATGGTGCAGATGGGGGTGAAGCACATCAGCCGCGAGCGGTTCGACCGCGACGAGATCCTGCGCAACCCGTTCTTCATCCCCGATGCGGCGGTCGTTGACGAATGGGCCGATTACCTCGAGGCGGTGCGCAAGAACCAGAATTCGGTCGGCGCGATGATCGAGGTGGTGGCCGAGGGCTGCCCGCCCGGGCTCGGCGCGCCGATCTATGCCAAGATGGACAGCGATCTGGCCGCGGCGATGATGTCGATCAACGCGGTCAAGGCGGTCGAGATCGGCGAGGGCATGGCGGCGGCGGGGCTCACCGGCGCCGAGAATGCCGACCAGATCCGCATGGGGCCCTCGGGCCCGGTCTACGAGACCAACCACGCCGGCGGCATCCTCGGCGGCATCACCACCGGCCAGCCGATCGTGCTGCGCTTCTCGGTCAAGCCGACTTCCTCGATCCTGACGCCGCGCCGCTCGATCGACGTCGCCGGCAACGAGGTCGAGGTCATCACCAAGGGCCGCCACGACCCCTGCGTCGGCATTCGCGCGGTGCCGGTGGCCGAGGCGATGATGGCCTGTGTCATCCTCGATCACCTGCTGCTGGATCGCGGCCAGACCGGCGGCACCCGCGGCCGGATCGGCTGAGCCGCTCACGGCTGCGCGATCGGCTCCCTTGCTCCGGCCGGAGCGGAGGGGCTATGCTGGGGGGCCCGCAAGGTCGCGGGCAGGGGGCAAGATGGCGCAGACAGAGACGAAACCGGCTATCCGCAAGGGGCGCAAGTTCGACCAGGTGCTCGAGGGGGCGCGCAAGATCTTCCTGCGCGACGGCTTCGAGGGCGCCTCGGTCGACGATATCGCGCGCGAGGCGGGGGTGTCGAAGGCCACGCTCTACAGCTATTTCCCCGACAAGAAGCTGCTGTTTCTCGAGGTGGCGCGGGGCGAATGCGCGCGCCAGGCCGACGAGGCGGGTGAGCTTCTGGCGGCCGGTGCCCCGCCGCGCGAGGTGCTGGGCTTTGCCGGCGGCCGGATCGTCGAGTTCATGTCGTCGGATTTCGGCTTCGGCTTCTTCCGGATCTGCGTCGCCGAGGGCGACCGCTTTCCGCAGCTGAAGCAGGGGTTCTACCAGGCTGGGCCGATGCTGCTGCACAACCGGCTGGTCGATTACCTGAAATGCGCGGTCGAACGCGGCGAGCTGGCGATCGAGGATTTCGACCTTGCGGCCGATCAGTTCATCGAGCTGTGCAAGGCCGACATCCACGCCCGGCTGCTCTTCGAGGGGAGCTGCTGCTGCACCGCCCATCACATCAAGCGCACCGTCGACGGCGCGGTCGAGATGTTCCTTGCCCGCTATGGCGTGAAGGGCTGAGGCGCGCGGGGTTCAGGCCTTGTCGCGCACCATCAGGTGGTTGCCCTGGCCCTGCTTCACCTCGAAGCGGCCGGTCTTGCGCAGCAGATCCGACAGTTTCGCGCAGCCATAGGTGCGGGTGTCGAAATCCGGGTTCGCCTGGGTGATGAACTGGCCGATCTGGCCGAGCGAATACCAGTCCTCCTCGAGCCCGATGCGCTTCATCGCCGCGACGACGAGCGGGATCGCCTGCGGCGGCGCGAGCTTGCCCGAGGCGGTCGGCGCCGGAGCGGTGGGCATCGCCGTCGACGGGGTCGAGGGCTGCGCCTCGGAGCCGGTCTCGACCATCGGGGCCGGGGCCTCCTCGGCGCCGAGGTTTTCGACATAGATGAAGCGCTTGCAGGCGTTGCGGAAGGCCTCGGGGGTCTTCTTCTCGCCGATGCCATAGACATCGAGCCCCTGCTCGCGGATGCGCGAGGCGAGGCGGGTGAAGTCGCTGTCCGAGGAGACCAGCACGAAACCGTCGAAGAGGCCCGAGTGCAGGAAGTCCATCGCCGCGATGACGAGGCCGATGTCGGAGGCGTTCTTGCCCTTGGTATTGGCGAATTGCTGGTCGGCGACGAGGCCGAGCGAGTTCACCTTCTTCGCCCAGCCGGCCAGCCGCTGCGCCGACCAGTCGCCGTAGATGCGCCGCACCGAGGCCTCGCCGAGGCCGGCGATCTCCTCGAAGATCGCTTCCGCATGGGCGCAGGGGATGTTGTCGGCGTCGATCAGGACGCACAGGCGGGGCGCGCGGGGCTGGGTCATGGGGTCTCCTTTGACGGCGAGACTATGCCATCCGCGGCACGCGCACCACGGCAAAAGAAAACGCGCCCCGGAGGGCGCGTTTCGTGTCGTCCTTGCGGTGGGCTCAGTGCTTGCCCTTGTGGGGCGCCCAGATCCGCTTGTTGGTGAGGTAGAGCAGAACCGTCAGCAGGCCGAGCATGAGCACGGCGGTGAAGCCCATGTCCTTGCGCGCCATCATCTTCGGTTCGGCCGTCCACATCAGGAAGGTCGCGACGTCTTCCGACATCTGCTCGACCGTCGCCGGGGTGCCGTCCTCGTAGGTGACGATGTCATCCGAGAGCGGCGGCGGCATCTTGATCCAGCCGGTCGAGAAGATGTGGTTCTCGTAGAAGGTGTTGCCAGCCTCCTGCTTGTCCGCACCGGTGAAGCCGTTCAGCAGCGAGTGGATGTATTCCGGCCCGCCGATGCCGTTGAACAGCTGCGAGATGCCAGTGCCGTAGGGGCCGTGGAAGCCCGCGCGGGCCTTCGCCATCAGGCTCAGGTCCGGGCCCATGCCGTCGCCGGTCCGGATCGGGAAGAAGTCGGTGTCCTTGCGCGGACGCTCTTCCTGGGTGTCGGCGTCGATGACCGGGTCGAGTTCGGCCGCGTAGTCACGCACCCATTGCGGGTCCATCTGCGGGCCACCCTCGTCGGCGAGCGAACGGATCGGCACGAATTTCAGGCCGTGGCAGGCCGAGCAGACCTCCCGGTAGACCTGGAAGCCACGGCGCAGCTGCTGCTGGTCGAAGCGGCCGAAGGGGCCCTCGAAGGAGAAGGCGAAGTCCTTGACGCCGCCGGCCTCGCTCGCAGCCACCGCACCCGTGCTCAGCACGAGCGCGGAAAGGGCCGAGATCAGAAGTTTTTTCATGATGTACGGTCCTTGTCCTTACTCGGCCGGAGTGCCGTAGTGGTTGTTGAAGTCTTCTTCGATCGTCGCCGGCATCGGCGCCGGTTTCTCGACCAGGCCAAGCAGCGGCAGGATCACGAAGAAGTAGGCGAACCAGTAGGTCGCGCCGATCAGCGAGATGTAGGGATAGATCCCGTCGGTCGGCATCGCGCCCACCCACATCAGCACCACGAAGTCGATCGCGAGCAGCCAGAACCACCATTTGAACACCGGACGGAACTGGCCCGAACGGATGCGCGAGGTGTCGAGCCAGGGCGCCAGCGCCATCGCGATGATCGCGCCGAACATGGCGAGCACGCCGAAGAACTTCGCGTCGACGATGCCGAAGGTGATCCAGTGCACGAACTGCACGGCCCAGACGTCCGCGGTGAAGGCGCGCAGGATCGCGTAGAACGGCAGGAAGTACCATTCCGGCACGATATGCACGGGAGTCGCGAGCGGGTTCGCCTCGATGTAGTTGTCGGGGTGGCCGAGGTAGTTCGGCATGAAGCCGACGACGGCGAAGAAGATGGTGACGATCAGGGCCAGTGCGAACAGGTCCTTGATCACGAAATACGGCCAGAAGGGCAGGGTGTCCTTCTTCGCGTCTTCCTTCGAGGTGCGACGCACTTCGACGCCCGTCGGGTTGTTGTTGCCGGTGGTGTGGAAGGCCCAGATATGGACGATCACCAGCCCGGCGATGACGAAGGGCAGCAGGTAGTGCAGCGAGAAGAAGCGGTTCAGCGTCGCGTTGTCGACGGCCGGCCCGCCCAGCAGCCAGGCCTGGATCGACGGCCCGATGCCCGGGATCGCGCCGAACAGGCCGGTGATGACGGTGGCGCCCCAGAAGGACATCTGGCCCCAGGGCAGCACGTAGCCCATGAAGGCGGTGCCCATCATCAGCAGGTAGATGATCATGCCGACGATCCAGGTCACTTCGCGCGGGGCCTTGTACGAGCCGTAGTAGAGGCCGCGGAAGATGTGGATGTAGACGGCGAAGAAGAACAGCGAGGCGCCGTTCGCATGCACGTAGCGGAGCGCGTAGCCGCCGTTCACGTCGCGCATGATGTGCTCGACCGAGGCGAAGGCCAGCGAGACGTGGGGGGTGTAGTGCATCACCAGCACAACGCCGGTGCCGATCTGCAGCACCAGGCAGAAGGCGAGGACGATGCCCCAGATCCACCACCAGTTGAGGTTCTTCGGCGTCGGGATCATGATCGTGTCATAGATCAGCGCCACGACGGGCAGACGCTCGTGCAGCCACTTCTCGACGCCCGTCTTGGGCTCGTAATGGTCGTGCGGAATTCCAGCCATGTTCCTGTCCCTTTGCCCTTAGCCGAGCTTGATCGTGGTGTCGTCGGTGAAGGCCGCGACCGGGATGTCCAGGTTGCGCGGCGCCGGGCCCTTGCGGATGCGGCCGGCCGAATCGTAATGCGAGCCGTGGCACGGGCAGAACCAGCCGCCGAAGTCGCCCGCATTGCCGAGCGGCACGCAGCCGAGGTGGGTGCACACGCCCATCATCACCAGCCACTCGCCCTTGTCCTCGCCCGAGAAAGGCGGCAGCGAGCGGTTCTCGTCCGAGGCGTCAGCGCCCGGCTTGTTCGCGTTCTCGGCGGTGGTGTCGGTCAGCGTCGCGACGTCGACCGAACGGGCGAGATCGATGTCTTCCTGGGTGCGGCGACGGATGAACACCGGCTTGCCGCGCCATTTCACGGTCAGCTGGGTGCCCGTCTCAATCCCCGAGACATCGACGTAGATCGAAGCCATGGCCTTCACGTCGGCCGAGGCGTTCATCTGGTTGATCAGCGGCCAGACGGCCATGCCGGTCACCACCGCGCCGGTTCCGGCGGTGGCATAGTAGAGGAAATCCCTCCGGGTGCCTGCGTCTTCTGCGTGGGACACGAATTCTTCTCCCTTCCCGGGCCTGGGATCAGGCCGATGCGACTTGCCGGGCCGCACGTGACGTGCCGCCGAACATGCGTTTCGTTTAGCAATCACGATGTTGTCAGTCCAGCGAACATTCTTGTCCCCGTGGGGCGAAATGCCGCAGGATCCTTGCCCTTGCCGGCCTTTCGGGCCGCGCCACGGCCTGCGCGCCGGCTGGTAGCGCTCACGTCTCGGGGCGGGGGCTGGCGCGGCTCAGTCGGGGGCGAGCATGTAGCCCAGGCCCCGCACCGTCTGCAGATAGCGCGGTTCGCGCGGGTCGGGCTCGATCTTGCGGCGCAGCCGGGTGATCTGCACGTCGACGGCGCGGTCGCCCGCGCCCTCCTCGGTCGCCGCCTGGCGGTCGCGGCCCAGCTCGTCGATCAGGTCGGCGCGGCTGACCACCTCGCCCGCGTGGGCGGCGAAGATCCGCATCAGCGCCATCTCGGTCGCGGTCAGCCGCACCGGGCTTTCGCCCTGCCACAGCTCGCCGCGGTCCTGGTCATAGCGCAGCGGGCCGAGCGTCAGGTATTTCGGCCCGGCCTGCACCTCGGAGGGCACGCGGCGCAGGATCGCGTTGATCCGCAGCAAGAGTTCCTTCGGCTCGAAGGGCTTCGGCAGGTAGTCGTCCGCCCCGGCCTCGAGCCCCTCGATCCGCTCGCGGGTCTCGCCGCGCGCCGTCAGCAGCAGGATCGGCGTCGCCACCCGGCGCGCGCGCAGATCGCGCGTCAGGCTCAGCCCGTCCTCGCCCGGCATCATCACGTCGAGCACGATCATGTTGAACTCGAGCCCGGCCAGCAGCCGCCGCGCATGCGCCGCATCGCGTGCCGCGGTGACAAGAAAGCCGTTTCGGATCAGGAACTTCTGCAGAAGGCCACGGATCCGCTCGTCATCGTCGACGATCAGTAGGTGGGGAACTTGCGCGGCGCCCGGCATCAGCTGTCATCCTTCAGCATCTGGTAGTGGCGGCGCATCTCGGGGTCCATCATCGCCTCGAGCACCTGGCGGAAGCCGGCGACGGCCTGCGGCCCGGCGGTGCGATAGGCGCCGCGCATCCGCTCGCGCTGCGCCCCCGACAGCTCGCGTTCCAGTGCCTCGCCCGTCGCGGTCAGGTGCAGGTGACGCGCGCGCTTGTCCTTGCGCCCGACCCGGCTTTCGACGAGCCCGTCGTCGATCAGCGTGCGCAGCACCCGGTTCAGCGACTGCTTGGTCACACCGAGCACCGAGAGCAGCGTCGTCACCGTCAGCCCCGGCTCGCGGTTGATGAAATGGATCGCGCGGTGATGCGCCCGGCCATAGCCGTGCTTGTCGAGAATCCGGTCGGGATCGGCGGTGAAGCCGCGATAGGCGAAGAACATCGCCTCGATCCCCTTGCGCAACTGCTCGTCGGTCAGAAACAGCAGGGTCTCGCCGCCCTGGGTGCTGCTGTCGGCCATCGGTCTTCCTCGCTTTTTCGCGACTTTATGTCAGTGTTGTTGACTTTCCAAGAATGAATTGTTAGCCGGACACACAATCTGCGCAACATTATGATTCGAAAGTGTCGTTGTGCGCAACTTGTGTAAAAACAACCCGAGGGGGACCAGTATGGCCGGGTCTTATGACGATCGCGATGGATGGATCTGGATGGACGGCACGCTCGTCCCCTGGCGCGAGGCGCAGGTCCATGTCCTGACCCATGCGCTGCACTATGCCTCCTCGGTGTTCGAGGGCGAGCGCTGCTATGGCGGGCGGATCTTCAAGGGGGTGGAACATTCGCACCGCCTGCGCCGCTCGGCCGAGCTTCTCGACATGGAGATCCCCTGGACGGTGGACGAGATCGAGGCGGCGAAATACGCGATGCTGAAGGCGAATGGCTGGACCGATGCCTATGTGCGGGCCGTGGCCTGGCGCGGGGCGGGGGACGACATGGGCGTCTCGGCCCGGCGCAACCCGGTGCGGCTTGCGGTGGCGGGCTGGGAGTGGGGCGCCTATTACGGCGACGCCAAGATGAAGGGCGCGCAGCTCGACATCTCGAAATGGTGCCGGCCCGATCCGCGCACGATCCCCTGCGAGGCGAAGGCGGCGGGGCTGTACATGATCTGCACCATGTCCAAGCACGCGGCCGAGGCGAAGGGCTGCTCGGACGCGCTGATGATGGATTACCGCGGCTATGTGGCCGAGGCGACGGGGGCGAACGTCTTCTTCGTGAAGGACGGCGAGGTGCACACGCCGCTGCCGGATTGCTTCCTCAACGGTCTCACCCGGCAGACGGTGATCGGGCTGTTGCGCGAAAAGGGCATTGCCGTGCACGAACGCCACATCAGCCCGACCGAGATGGCCGGCTTCGAGCAATGCTGGCTGACCGGGACTGCCGCCGAGGTGACCCCGGTCGCACGGATCGGCGACTTCCGATTCGAGGTCGGCGCGCTCGCGCAGGAGATGGTGCGCAGCTACGAGGCGCTGGTCCGGGCCTGATCGGGCCCGTCCCGGAACGGCGCGCCCCCGGGCGCGCCGGCACGGTGCGGCTCAGGCCTCGGCCCGTTCCTCGCGATCAATGCGCAGGAATTCCTGCACTTTGCGGGCGCCACGGTCTGCCGGGCGCTGGTTCAGCTCGAGAACCGCGGGATGGACCCCTTCCTTGCGGGCAAGGTCGAGGAAGTGCTTCACGCGGGCCCCTTCGGCCTTCGGTGCCGCACGGTCGATGATGTGACGGGTCATGGCAGCCTCCTTCTGATGCTTGCGCGCAACCCTAGCACGAAAAACCACCGGTTTCGACCGGACCTTCCGCCGCAGCGCGGCGCCTCGGCGGGGATCGGCGCAGGGCCTCAGCCCGGCGGCGTCATCGCCTTGCGCTGCTTGCGTCGCTCGAGGCCCAGCTGATGCTCGCGCCAGATGATCAGCACCCCTGCCGCGATCACGATGGCCGAGCCCGCAAGCGTGCTGGCCGAGGGGACCTCGGCGAAGACGGCATAGCCGATCACCAGCGCGAAGAGCATCGAGGCATAGTCGAAGGGCGCGACGACCGAGGCATCGGCAAAGCGATAGGCCGAGGTCATCAGGATCTGCGCGATCCCGCCGAGCAGCCCGGCCCCGATCAGCAGTGCCGCCTCGGTGGGCGAGGGCACGACCCAGCCGAAGGGGAGCGTCAGCAGCGACAGCGCCGTCGCGGTGAAGGAGAACCAGAACACGATCGCCGAGGTGCGCTCGGACCCCACCAGCCGGCGGATCTGGATCTGGGCGAGCGCCGCACAGGCCGCGCCGGCAAGCGCAAGCCCGGCGCCAAGCGCCTCGGTGCCGCCGGCGCTGCCGCCGAACTGCGGCCAGAGCACGATCAGCACCCCGGCAAGCCCCATCACCACCGCCGAGATCCGCACGAGGCGGACCTGCTCGCCGAGGAACAGCGCGGCGAAGACGACGACGAGGATCGGTGTCGCATAGCCGATCGCCGTCGCTTCGGGCAGTGGCAGGAAGGCCAGCGCGGCAAAGCCGAGCCCCATCGCTGTGGTGCCGATCACGCCGCGCCAGACATGACCGAGCGGGCTTTGCACCCGCAGCCCGCCCGAGAGCTCGTGGGTGACGGAAAGCCAGACGAGGATCGGCACGATGCCGAAGGCCGAACGGAAGAACACCGCCTCGCCCGGCGGCACATGCGGCGCGACGGCCTTGATCATCGCCTGCATCACCACGAAGCCGACGACGGCACCAAGTTTCAGGGCGATGCCCTTGGCGGGGGAGGGGGAGGTCTCGATCATCGGCCTCACCTATCGTGCGGCGCGGGGCCGGCAAGGGGAGAAAGCCGGGCCAGGGCCCAGCGGGCGGCATCGGCGACGGCCGGGTCGGCGTCATCCACCAGCCGGGCGGCCACCGCGGCGAGTTTCGGTGCACCCGAATTGCCGATCGCGTAGAGCACGTTGCGCACCATCCGGTCGCGGCCGATGCGCTTGATCGGCGAGCCGGCGAAGCGGGCACGGAAGGCCGCGTCATCGAGTGTGGCCAGCTCGGCGAGCCGGGGCGCCCCGGCCTCGCGCGCGGCATAGCCGATCTCGCGCGCCGCGGCGGCGAACTTGTTCCAGGGGCAGGCGGCCAGGCAATCGTCGCAGCCATAGATCCGGTTGCCGAGTATCGGGCGCAGTTCGGCATCAATCGGGCCGCGATGCTCGATCGTCAGGTAGGAGATGCAGCGCCGCGCATCGAGCCGGTAGGGCGCGGGAAAGGCGCCGGTCGGGCAGGCGTCGAGGCAGGCGGTGCAGCGCCCGCAATGGCTGACCTCGGGGGCGTCGGGGGGCAGCGGCAGGGTGGTGAAGATCGCACCGAGGAAGAACCAGCTGCCCAGATCGCGGGCAAGCAGGTTGGTGTGCTTGCCCTGCCAGCCGAGCCCCGCCGCCTGCGCGAGCGGCTTTTCCATCACCGGCGCGGTGTCGACGAAGACCTTGATCTCGGCGGTCTCGCCCTGACGCTTGGCCTCTTCGATCAGCCAGCGACCGACCCGTTTCAGCCGGCGCTTGACCAGGTCATGATAATCCTTGCCCTGGGCATAGACGCTGATCGCGCCGTGCTCGCGCGCCTCCAGCACGGCGCGCGGGTCCTCGGCCGGGGTGTAGGGCTCGGCCAGCATCACCACCGCCCGCGCCTCGGGCCAGAGCGCGGCGGGGTTGCCGCGCCATTCCATCCGCTCGGCCATCCAGCCCATCTGCCCGTGCATGTCGGCCGCGACGAAGGTCTTCAGCCGAGCCATTGCCTCTGGGATCGCGTCGGGGGTGGTCACCCGCGCCTTCGCGAAACCCTCGGCCCGGGCGGTCTCGATCAGGCGGCGCTTCAGATCGTCCACGTCGGTCTCCGTGATGCCGGGCGGGGGCGCTGCCCCCGCGCCCCCGGGATATTTGCAGCAATTGGAAGAGAAGACGGTCCTTTGCTTCCAATTGCCCGAAATATCCCGGGGGTGAGGGGGCAGCGCCCCCTCTCGCGCTCAGAAATCGAGCTCGGCGTATTGCGGGGCGGGCGGCATGCCCGGCAGCTGGTCGGCCAAGAGCGAGCGGAAGGCCGGGCGCGACTTGATCTTCGCATACCAGTCCTTGACGGCGTCCGAGCGGTTCCAGTCGACATCCGAGATGTAGTCGAGGCAGCTCAGATGCGCGGCGGCGGTAAAATCGGCGAGCGTCATCACATCGCCTGCAAGCCAGCGCCGCTGATCGAGCAGCCAGCTCATGTAGTCGATGTGGAACTTGATCGCCGACAGCCCTTCCTTGACGGTCTTGCTGTCGGGATAGCCCTTCTTCATCACCTTCTTCCAGACCCGCTCGCCCATCACCTTGCGGGTGACTTCCTGGTTGAACTTGTCGTCGAACCAGCCGCAGAGCCGGCGCACCTCGTAGCGGCCCTCGGGGTCGCGCGGCAGCAGCGGCGGCGTGGGCACCGTTTCCTCGATATATTCGCAGATCGCCTGGCTTTCCGACATCATCCGGTTGTCGAGGCGCAGCACCGGCACCTTGCCGGCCGGGTTGCGGCGCAGGAAATCGGGGCTCGGCTCCCAGTAGCGCTCCTCGATCAGCTCGACCTCGATCTTCTTCTCGGCGAGGGTCAGGCGCACCTTGCGGCAAAAGGGCGAGAGCGCGACGTGGTACAGGCGGTTCATGGACACGGCCCCGGTTGGTGTTTTCCCCGTGATAGCGGCCGGGGGCGGGGCGTTCAATGCTCTGCGGGCGTCTTTGCGCGACGGGTGCGGCGCGGGCGGCGGGCGGGGGCGGCCTCGGAGGCCGCGCGCAGCAGGTCAAGCAGCCAGTCGGGGTCTTCCCAGAGGTCGGGTTCGATTCGCCAATAGGGCTGCGCGCCGCGCACCGGCGGTTCGGCCGGCGGGCGTTCGGGGAGGAGGTCGAGCAGCGGCTCGAGCGCGGGCAGCCGGCGCAGATAGAGCGCGTCGTTGAACAGGTATCCCGCGGGCTTTTCACCGAGATAAAGCCCGAAGCCGCCGAACATCGGGCGCGAGTGCACGCGGCCCTGCAACTGCTCGCGGAAGAACAGCTCGAGATCGGGAGAGACCGGCATCAGAGGCTGTGCCGGGCGCGCAGCGCGGCCTGGATCGTGCCGTCGTCGAGATAGTCGAGCTCGCCGCCGATCGGCACGCCCTGGGCAAGGCCGGTGACGGCGGTGCCGCTCTCCTCGAGCGCCTCGGCGATGTAATGGGCGGTGGTCTGGCCCTCGACCGTGGCGTTGAGTGCGACGATCACCTCGCGCGTGGCCTCGGAGCGGACCCGTTCGATCAGCCGCGGGATGCCGAGTTCCTCGGGCCCGACGGCGTCAAGCGCGCTCAGCAGCCCGCCCAGCACGTGATAACGGCCCTTGAAGGCATGGCCGCGCTCCATCGCCCAGAGGTCGGCCACATCCTCGACGACGCAGATCTCGCCCGTCGCGCGGGCCGGATCGGCGCAGATCTCGCACAGCCCGCCCAGCGAGATATTGCCGCAAACCGGGCAGTCTTGCGCGGTCTCGGCCACATGCGCCATGGCGCGGGCGAGCGGTTCCATCAGTTGCGTGCGACGGCGGATCAGTTGCAGGACGGCGCGGCGCGCCGAGCGGGGGCCAAGCCCCGGCAGCCGCGCCATCAGCGCGATCAGCGCCTCGATCTCGTCCTGCGCGCCGGCCATCTTACACGGGCGGCAGGTTCATGTCGGCGGGCAGGCCCATCTCGGTCAGCAGCTTGCGCTGTTCGTCCTGGGCGCGGGCCGCGGCACGGGCCTGGGCATCCTTGATCGCGGCAAGGATCAGATCCTCGACCACTTCCTTTTCAGAGGCGACGAGGATCGAGGGGTCGATCGACAGGCCGGTGAGCTCGCCCTTGGCGGTGGCGCGCGCCTGTACAAGGCCGGCGCCCGCCTCGCCCACCACGACGATGCGGCCGAGGTCTTCCTGGAGCGTCATCATCCGCTCCTGCATCTCTTTCGCGGCCTTCATCATCTTGGCCATGTCGCCGAGCTGGCCCAGTCCCTTGAACATCGTCATTCCCCGCTATGAGTGTCTGTCACAGATACGCAGCCCGACCGGGCGGAACAAGGGGGGCGTCAGCCGTCCTCGAACGGGTCCCATTCGTCCTCGACCTCGGGCAGGGCCTCGGCGGCCTGTTCCTGGGCGAGGTCGGCGGCGAGCTTGATGTCGTCGAAGACGGCGCCCGGGAAGGCCGCGAGGATCGCCTGCACCACCGGGTTCGTCTCGCGCGCCTCGGCCTCGGCGGCGCGGCGGCCGGCGTCGCGGACCTCGGCGATGGTGGGCGCGCCGCCCTCCGACACCACCGAGACCCCCCAGCGGGCGCCGGTCCAGCCCTGCAGCCGGGCGGCGAGGGTGGCCGCAAGGTCGCGCGGTGCCGCGGGGGTGGGCTCGAACTCGATCCGGCCGGGGGCATAGCGCACGAGCCGCAGGCAGGTCTCGACCTCGACCAGCAGCTTCACGTCCCGCATCCGCTGGATCAGCTCGACCACGTCCTCGAACCGGGCAAAGCGGGCAAGCGCACCGGTGGCGGGGGCGGCGGCAAGGGCCACCGCGGCGCCCGAGGGGGCGCGGCCGACCGGCGCCCCGCCGAGCATTGCGCGAGTGGTCGCGGCAGCCAGCGCCGCGGGGCCGTGCACCGGACCGCCACCCGGGGCGGGGCCGCGCCCGGCCGGCGCCGGGGCGCCGGGGCCGGACTGGATCTTGCGCATCAGCGTTTCCGGGTCGGGCAGGTCGGCCACATGGGTCATGCGAATGAGCGCCATCTCGGCCGCCATCATCGCGTTCGGCGCGGCCGAGACCTCCTCGATCGCCTTCAGCAGCATCTGCCACAGCCGCGAGAGCACCCGCATCGGGATCGCCGCCGCCATCGCCTGGCCGCGGGTGCGTTCCTCGGGCGGCACGGTCGGGTCATCGGCGGCCTCGGGGGTGATCTTGATGACCGAGACCCAATGGGTGATCTCGGCCAGATCGCGCAGCACCGCCATCGGATCGGCACCATCGGCATATTGCTCGGCCAGTTCGGTCAGGGCGCCCGCCGCATCGCCCTTCAGCACCATGTCGAAAAGGTCGAGCACGCGGGCGCGGTCGGCCAGACCCAGCATCGCGCGCACCTGCTCGGCCGTGGTCTCGCCCGCGCCATGGGCGATCGCCTGATCGAGGAG
Source organism: Paenirhodobacter sp. YD-8 (assembly GCF_056590935.1). Classification (NCBI taxonomy): domain Bacteria; kingdom Pseudomonadati; phylum Pseudomonadota; class Alphaproteobacteria; order Rhodobacterales; genus Paenirhodobacter; species Paenirhodobacter sp. YD-8. The sequence goes on from NZ_CM152649.1 coordinate 812,377, forward strand.
CGACATCGCATCGCGCACCGAGCCCTCGGCCGCGCGGGTGATGAGCGCCAGCGCGTCGCCCGCGATCTCGGCGTTTTCCTTCGCCGCGACGCCCGCCAGATGCGCCATCATCACCTCGGGCTCGATCCGCTTCAGATCGAAGCGCTGACAGCGGCTGAGCACGGTGACCGGCACCTTGCGGATCTCGGTGGTGGCGAAGATGAATTTCACATGCGCCGGCGGTTCCTCGAGCGTCTTCAGAAGCGCGTTGAAGGCCGAGGTCGACAGCATGTGGACCTCGTCGATGATGTAGACCTTGTAGCGCGCCGAGGCGGCCCGGTAATGCACCGATTCGATGATCTCGCGGATGTCGCCCACCCCGGTGCGCGAGGCCGCGTCCATCTCCATCACGTCGACATGGCGGCCCTCGGCGATCGCCCGGCAATGCTCGCACACGCCGCAGGGCTCGGTGGTCGGGCCGCCGGTGCCATCGGCGCCGATGCAGTTCAGCCCCTTGGCGATGATCCGCGCGGTGGTCGTCTTGCCGACCCCGCGCACGCCGGTCATGATGAAGGCATGGGCGATTCGGTCGGAGGCGAAGGCGTTCTTCAGCGTGCGCACCATCGCCTCCTGACCGATCAGATCGGCGAAGGTGGCGGGGCGATACTTGCGGGCAAGGACCTGATAGCCGGTCGCGGGCGTGTCGGACATGAGTGCTCCTCTCGTCGGCGCGCAGTCTAGTCGCGGGGCGGGCCGAGTCAAACCGATGAGGGGGCGGGGCGCTCAGGAACCGGCGGGCGCGGGCTTGTGGCAGAGGATCTGAACCGGGTGGGTGCGGCGTTCCTCGATGTTGCGTGCGGTATTGCGCACGATCTGCAGCGCCTCCTTGCCCAGAAGGATGTGCAGGCCGAAGACCGGGGCCTGGCCTGCCTCCGCAAGCGCGATCGCGGCCCGGTAGCTTTGCAGGTATCTCTTGCCGGTATCCGTCACCTCGATCTGCGTGAACCCGGCCCGCTCGAGCGCCGCGACGGTGTCTTCGGGGCGCATCAGATAGGCGCCGCTGCCATCCTTCGACCAGGGCACCGGGTGGTGCGGGTGACCGACCTCGCCGAGCCCGTGTTCGGTCAGCGCAAAGAAGGCGCCGGGCTTCAGCACCCGGAAGGCCTCGGCGAAGAAGGCGTCGCGGTCGGGCACGTTCATCGTGACGTGCTGGGCGTAACCGCCGTCGAAGGTCGCGTCGCCATAGGGGAGCGTTTGCCCGTCCCCGAGCCGGCACTCCACCGCGTCCTGCATCCCGACCAGCGCGCTCAGCCGGTTGGCGGCCTCGACGAAGGGGGCGGTGATGTCGATGCCGTCGACATGACAGTGGAAACGCCGGGCAAGATATCTGGCGGGTCCGCCGATCCCGCAGCCGATGTCGACAAGGCGGTCTCCCGCATGGATCGGCAGGACCTCGGCAAGTTCCACGGTGGCCTGAAAGCTCCTTGCGTGGAAGTGGTCCACCGGGGCGAGCTGTTCGATCGTCACGGTCTCCGGGGCAAGCCCGGCCTGCCGCATCGCCTCCAGAATTCTGGAATAGACGTCGCCGTTGCCCCAATGATCAGAAATGGCCTGTGCGTCGGTCATCTGAACCTCCCTACTGGCTGCGACAGAATAGCACAGTTCAGGGTTTCTGCGGGAGATTCGCGTGACGGGCGCCGGGCGCCGATGAGGGGATTCAGCGCCCGGTGATGCCCTCGATCGGGGCCGGCGGGACGGGCTGCGTGACATAGGCGGAAGGCCGGCGCTCGTAGAAGGAGTTCCCGCCGGCGGTCAGCACGTAATTCATGTTGTCGTAATGATAGCTGCGGTTCGCGGTGTGGAAGAACATCGCGTCGCCGATCAGCGGGTGGCGCTCGCCGCGCAGCACGGATTGTGCCGCCTCGCGCACATTGGTCTTCTCCTTCATGCGCTTGGTCATGATGCCGGGGGCGAACTGGCCGCGCTGGCGCACCACGCCGCAGACCGAATTCGGGTATTTCCCCGACTCGACGCGGTTCATCACCACGCTGCCGACGGCGACCATGCCGTCGCGGCTCGAGCGGTTCGATTCGAAATACATCGCCCGCTCCATGCAATCGAGCGGCGTGTGTCCGCAGCTTGCCAATGCGCCCAGTGCGGCGGCAAGGACAAGGGGGCCGCGCATGCCCGGTGTAACGAATGCCATGATGTGCCTGCTTCTCTGCCCGGGGCGTTTCGCCCTCGTTGCCGGGAAGAATACCAGAGCGCGCGAGTCGCGCCAAGGGATGCGGGCCGGGGGGGCGGCGGTGCGTCGCGTGGTCAGGGGCGGTCACAGGCCCGGCAGGTCGATCATCACCGCGGCATGGTCGCTGGCATGGGGCCGATGCTGCCCGACGCCTGAAAGACGCGCGCTGGTGTCGCGCCGCGCCTCGCGGCCCAGTCCCGCGCGCAGGATCACGGGCACCGCCTGCGGAAAGACGTGCGCAAGGGCGGGCGAGGCCAGCAGGACGTCAGGGCAATCGTAGCGCCCGGAATGCACGTCGAAATAGGTCCAGCGCTCGGGTTCGGGCAGGCGCTCCATCAGGTTGACGGTGAAGCCGTTCTCCAAGGGCGCAATGGCGCGCTCGGCACCGGGCAGGGCGCCGTGCGGCTCGTTCAGATCGCCGACGATCAGCCACAGCCCCGCTGCGGGCGTCTCGAAATAGCGCTCGATCAGACGCCGCACCGCCAGGGCCTCGAGCCGGCGCGTGGTCCAGGCGGTGGCGACATCGGGGTAGGGCGACTTGAAATGGCACAGGAACAGGGTGAGCTGCCCCGCCGTCGCCATCAGGCAGTCGCGGCGGAAGACCGGGGCGAGCGGGTCGACGCCCGGCGGCGGCGCGATGTCGAAGTCATCGAGCGTCAGCGCGGCATGGCTGCGCAGCTCGTCGAGCGGCCGGCGCGAAAGGAGTGCAAGATCAAGGCCGCGGCCGTCATTGCCGGGCAGGCAGATCCTCTCGGGATAGGGGCGCAGCCCGGCGGGGAGCATGTGGCGCTGATAGAAATGCTCGAGCGTCGCGAGGTCATAGACCTCCTGCAGCGCCAGAAGATCGGCGTCGATCTTTGTCAACACCTCGGCCGTCAGGCGCCGGTCGATGGCATCAAGGCCCGTCTCCTCGGGATCGTCGCTGTCCCATGCCCCGTGCAGCTGCGGCCCGTCTGCGGATTTCAGCAGTTTCAGGTTCTGAAGGTTGAAGGTCGCGATGCGCATGATGGGGCAAGCATCGCACCGCCCCCGCGCCGAGGCAAAGGCTGAATCGCCACGCGGAGCCCTGAAGGGCTGTCGCGTCGGCGGCGGTGAAGGGGAGGGGTGAGAGGCTGGACATCGACCCAAGCGGGGCTCGTTGCGGCTGCTTCCTTCCGGACCTGACCGGGTTGGCGAGGCGCTCGCCCGCGCCAACCTCTCAAGCGGTCATATAGGCAAGCCGTTCCGGATTCGCAACCCCGGCCTTGCACGGAACGAAGGGCTTTGGCGGAATGCGAAAGGGCGCCCGCATGGGGCGCCCTTCGAGTGCGGGATCGGGCTTCAGCTCAGGCGAGCGCGGCGTCGCAGCGCTTGCAGGTGTGCGCATGCGCGTGGGTGCCGACGTCGGGCAGGATCTTCCAGCAGCGCTGGCATTTCTCGCCCTCGGCGGTCTCGAAGACCACCGCGACGCCCGGAACCTCGGGCAGGCGGAAGGCCTCGTTCGGCGCCGGATCGGTGGTCACGGTCAGCGCCGAGGTGATGCACAAGTCATCGAAGCGGACCGAGCGCAGCGCCGCGGCAAGGCCTTCGTCCTCGACATGCACGACCGGCGCCGCCTCGAGCGAGGCGCCGATCACCTTGGCGGCACGCTGCACCTCGAGCGCGGCAGTGACCGCACGGCGGGCGCGGCGGATGCCCTCCCATTTCTGCGCGAGCGCCTCGTCCTTCCAGTCGGCGGGCGTCGCCGGGAAGTCCTGCAGATGGACCGAGCCATCCTCGGACGGGAAGCGGCTGAGCCAGACGTCCTCCATGGTGAAGGGCAGGATCGGTGCGAGCCAGGTGCTGAGCCGGAAGAACAGCAGGTCCATCACCGTGCGCACCGCGCGCCGGCGCAGGCTGTCGGGCGCGTCGCAGTAAAGCGCATCCTTGCGCACGTCGAACCAGAAGGCCGAGAGGTCGACGGTGCAGAAGTTGAACAGCACCTGGAACACGCCCGAGAAGTTGAAGGCGCGGTAGTTGGCGTGCACCTCGGCATCGAGCTCGGCCAGACGGTGCAGCATCCAGCGTTCGAGCTCGGGCATCTCGGCAACCGCCACGCGCTCGGCCTCGTCAAAGCCCGCGAGCGCGCCCAGCATGAAGCGCAGCGTGTTGCGCAGGCGGCGATAGCTGTCCGCGGTGCCCTTCAGGATCTTCGGCCCGATGCGCTGGTCGGCGGTATAGTCGGTCTGCGCCACCCACAGCCGCAGGATGTCGGCGCCGTATTCGTCGATCACCTCCTGCGGGGCGACGGTGTTGCCGATCGACTTGGACATCTTCATGCCCTTCTCGTCGAGCGTGAAACCATGCGTCACCACGTTGCGATAGGGCGCGCGGCCGATCGTGGCCGAGCCCTGCAGCAGCGAGGAGTGGAACCAGCCGCGGTGCTGGTCGGTGCCTTCCATGTAGACGTCGGCGATGCCGTCCCTGGTGCCGTCCGCGCGGTCGCGCAGCACGAAGGCATGCGTCGACCCGCTATCGAACCACACGTCGAGCACGTCATAGACCTGTTCATAATCCGACGGATCGACGATGCCCGCGAGCACCTTTTCCTTGAAACCTTGCACATACCAGACATCGGCGCCGTCCACCTCGAAGGCGGCGGCGATCCGGGCGTTGACCTCGGCATTGCGAAGCAGGAAGTCGGCGTCGGTCGGCTTCGCGCCCTTCTTCGTGAAGCAGGTGAGCGGCACGCCCCAGGCGCGCTGACGCGACAGAACCCAGTCCGGCCGGTGCTCGATCATCGAATGCAGGCGGTTGCGGCCGGAGACCGGGGTGAACTTCACCAGCTCCTCGATCGAGCGCAGGGCGCGGGCGCGGATGGTGTCGCCATAGCTGCCCATGCCGTCGTCGAGTTTGTGGTCGATCGCGGCGAACCACTGCGGCGTGTTGCGATAGATCACCGGCGCCTTCGAACGCCAGGAATGCGGGTAGGAGTGCTTGATCTTGCCCTTCGCCAGCAGCGCACCCGCCCAGGCAAGCTGCTTGATGTTCGACACGTTCGCCGGGCCTTCCTTGCCGTCCTGGTCCAGAATCGCCTGACCGCCAAAGATCGGCAGGTCGGTGCGATAGGAGCCGTCGGCCTCGACATTGTAGGTCATCGGCAGCTTGAACTTCACGCCGAGCTGATAGTCGTCGTCGCCATGCGAGGGCGCGGTGTGGACAAAGCCGGTGCCGGCGTCCTCGGTGACGTGATCGCCGGGCAGCATCGGCACGTCATAATCCCACTCGCCCTGCGCCTCCTCGAGCCCGGCATAGGGGTGCTTCAGCACCACGCCCTCGAACTCGGCGGTCGCGACGTCGCGCAGCCGGGTGAAGCCCGTCACCTTCGCCGCGGTCATCACGGCTTCGGCCAGCGCATCGGCCAGCACCAGAAGCTCGCCCGCGACGGCGGTCGATTTCTCGTCCGCCGCATCGACGCGGTAAAGCCCATAGGCGATGCCCGGGCTATAGGCGACCGCGCGGTTTTGCGGGATCGTCCAGGGGGTGGTGGTCCAGATCACCACCGCCGCCCCGTCAAGCCCGGCAACCGGGCGGAACCGCACCCAGATCGTGTGGCTCGTATGGTCGTGATACTCGACCTCGGCCTCGGCGAGCGCGGTCTTCTCGACCGGCGACCACATCACCGGCTTCGAGCCCTGATAGAGCGTGCCGTTCATCAGGAATTTCATGAATTCCTCGGCGATCACCGCCTCGGCATGGAAGTCCATCGTCAGATAGGGATCGGCCCAGTTCCCGGTCACGCCGAGCCGCTTGAACTCCTCGCGCTGCACGGTGACCCAGTTCTCGGCGAACTTGCGGCATTCCTGGCGGAAGGTGACGGTGTCGACGTCGTCCTTGTTCAGCCCCTTGGCGCGATACTGCTCCTCGATCTTCCATTCGATCGGCAGGCCGTGGCAGTCCCAGCCCGGGACATAGCGGCTGTCGTGGCCCATCATCTGGTGGCTGCGCACGATGATGTCCTTGATCGTCTTGTTCAGCGCATGGCCGATGTGCAGATGGCCGTTCGCGTAGGGCGGGCCGTCATGCAGCACGAAGGCGGGGCGGGCGTCATTGCTGCCTTTGGCGCGCAGCTGGTCGTAGATCGCCAGACGCTCCCAGCGGGCCAGCCATTCGGGCTCGCGCGCGGGCAGGCCGGCCCGCATCTGGAATTCGGTTTCGGGCAGGAAGACGGTGTCGCGATAGTCGACGGTGGTTTCGGGCGTGTCAGCGCACATCGGAAGAATATCCTCGGCTTGAAGGAAGAGGGGCGCGCAGCCCGCGCCCGCGGCTTGCAGCAGTCCCGGCCACCCTGACGCGTCAGAGCGCCGGGCCGGTAATTCGACGAATGATGTGCACAAGCCGGGTCATGGCGCGCCTTATAGGCGGCGCGCGCGCGCGCGGCAAGCGCCGGTTGGGGGCGCTGCCCCCTCTTGGCTGCGCCAATTCACCCCCGGGATATTTCAGGCAATTGGAAGCCGAGACCCGCGCCCCTCTTCCAATTGCTCCAAATATCCCGGGGGTGAGGGCGAAGCCCGAGGGGGCAGCGCCCCCTTGCCCGGCCTTTTCCTTGCCCGGCCGATGGCCTAGGGTGGCGCCGATCTGCGGAGGGGCCGATGAGCGACGAGATGGGGATGCCGAAAGCCGAAGACATCGCGGCGATGTTCACGCGCGCGGGCGAGGACTATCTCTTTGCCCGCTGGGGGCGTCCGGTGGTGCCGGTGGTCTTCGGCGTCGATGCGGCGACGCTTGCCACGGTGAAGGGCGCGGTCGAGGCGGTGGTGACGCTGGCCGGCCATCAGATGGCCGAGACCGACCCCGAGCTTGGCGCGAACCTGATGATCTTCTTCTTCCGCGACTGGCAGGAACTGCTCGAGGTGCCGAACCTCGACCGGATGATCGAGGGGCTCGGCGACCTTGTCGGCCGGCTCGAGGGCGCGGGGGCGAACCAGTATCGGGTCTTCCGCTTCGATCCGGCGGGGGCGATCCGCGCCTGCTTTGCCTTCGTGCGGATGGATGCGGCGCTCGACGAGGTGCCGGCCGAGACCATCGCGCTGAGCCAGGCGGTGCAGATGATCCTGCTCTGGGGCGAGGGCGCCTTTGCCGGCCATCCGCCGCTTGCCACGGCGCGCGGCGTGACGGTGCTGCGCCCCGAGGTGGCGGCGCTGATCCGTGCGGCCTATGACCCGGTGCTGCCCGCCGTCGCCCAGGACGCGAGCCATGCGCTGCGGCTCGCGGCCCGGCTCGCCGCGCCGCGACCGGAGGCCTCGGCATGACACATGAATTCCCGGTCCGGGTCTATTACGAGGACACCGACCTTGCCGGTATCGTCTATTACGCGAATTACCTGAAGTTCATCGAGCGCGGCCGCACCGAATGGGTGCGCAGCCTCGGCATCGATCAGGTCGCGCTGAAGCGCGATCACGGTCTGGTCTTCGCGGTGCGCCGGGTCGAGGCGGAATACCTGCGGCCGGCGAAATTCGACGACGAGCTGACGGTGACGACCGGGCTGTCCGCCGTGGCGGGCGCGCGACTCATCGTCGAACAGGCGGTGTGGCGCGCGGGCGAGAAGCTGTTCAGCGCCGCGGTGACCATCGTGTGCCTGAGCGAGACCGGCGCGCCCGCGCGTCTGCCGGCCGAATTGCGTCAGCGTCTGGTGCCCTCGCGGCACTGAGACCTGGGCCGGAACGAGCCCTGCATCTGCTGCAATGCCGCATCAGCCGTGGCGCGATGACGCAGATGTTATGGCGCTCCCCCTGAACCTCGGATAGAATCACTGTTAAGAGAGCCGCGAAAACGGCTTCGACCGAGAGCAGTGAACGCCTAAAGGCACGATTATGGACCAGCAAACCCTTGCGATGGGGCAGGAGATCGATTTCTCGCTGCTTGCACTTTTCCTGCGCGCATCGCTGACAGTGAAACTTGTGATGATTATGCTCACCATGGCCAGCTTCTGGTCGTGGTCGATCATCATCCGGAAATTCATCACCTTCCGCGCCGCGCGCGCCGAGGCTGATGCCTTCGACCGCGCCTTCTGGTCGGGGGAACCGCTCGACGAGCTCTTCGACCAGATCGGGCCTTCGCCCGAGGGCGCGAGCCAGCGCATCTTCGCCGCGGGCATGCTCGAGTGGCGACGCTCGCACCGACATGACGGCGAGCTGATCGCCGGCGCACAGGCGCGCATCGACCGCTCGATGGATGTGGCGATCGCGAAAGAGGCCGAAAACCTGAACTCGGGGCTGAGCTTCCTCGCCACGGTGGGCTCGACCTCGCCGTTCATCGGTCTGTTCGGGACCGTCTGGGGGATCAAGGTCGCCTTCGAGGAGATCGCGATCTCGCAGAACACCTCGCTTGCCGTCGTGGCACCGGGCATCTCGGAGGCGCTCGTCGCCACCGCGATCGGCCTGATCGCCGCTATCCCGGCGGTGATCTTCTACAACAAGCTTTCGGGCGATGCCGACAAGATCACCTCGGGTTACGAGGCCTTCGCCGACGAATTCGCCACCATCCTTTCGCGCCAGCTGGACGCCTGAGCCATGGGCGCGGGGGTGATGAAGAAGGCCGGTGGCAGCGGACGCCGCCGGCGCGGGGGCAAGGGCCGGCACGCCGTGATGGGCGAGATCAACGTCACGCCGATGGTCGACGTGATGCTGGTTCTGCTCATCATCTTCATGGTGGCGGCGCCGATGATGACGGTGGGTGTGCCGCTCGAGCTGCCGAAGACGGCGGCGAAGGCGGTGCCGACCGAGCAGGAAGAGCCGCTGACGGTCTCGCTGCAGCTTGACGGCACGGTGTCGCTGATGAACTCGACGGTGCCCGAGGCGGAACTCGTCGACCGGCTGCACGCCATCGCGCAGGAGCGCGACAGCGACAAGATCTACCTGCGCGCCGATGGCGGCATCGAATATTCGCGCGTCGTCGAGGTGATGGGGGCGCTGAACGCGGGCGGCTTCAACAACATCATTCTGGTCACCGACACCGGCGGCCCCTCGCTGACGGGCAAGGCTCCTTCGGGGAACTGACGCGCCATGCGCATGGACAGGGCAGAGAAGATCGGCACGGAGGTCTCGGCGGCACTGCATATCGCGGTGATTCTGCTGGCGATCTTTGGCACCGACTGGTTCCCGCCGGAGCCGCAGGAACAGGTGCAGATGACGCAGGTCTCGGTGATCTCGCAGGCCGAGTTCGACGCGATCGCCGCCGCCGCACCGAAACAGGGCGCGAACAGCGAACCCGCCGTGCCCGCGGGCGGCGAGGCCTCGGCCGCGACCGATGCGCCGGCACAGCCGGAACCCGCCCCCGCGGCCGCCGAGCCCGCCCCGGCGCCCGCCGAGGAGGCGCCCGCGCCTGCGCCGCAATCCTCGCCCGTGCCGCCCTCGAAGCCCGCCCCGGCGCCCGAGCCGCAGCCCGACATGACCGCGGTCGCGGAACCGACGCCGCCCGCCGAGGTGGTCGAGATGCCGCCGACGATGATGCCGCCGGTGGTCGAGCCGCAGGACACGACCTCGCCCGATTTCTCGCCGCGCCCGGTGGCCAAGCCCGCGCCGCGCGTCGCGCCGACCCCGGCGCCCGCGCCGGAGCCTGACGCGAAGGTCGCCGAGGCGCCTGTCGCCGAGACGAAGCCCGCCGACACGCCGAAGCCCGAGCCGGTCGAGAAGCCGAAGCCCGAGGCGGCGCCGAAGGAGGCCGCGACCGAGATCACGCCCGAGACGAAGCCGGTCGAGGAGCCCGCCAAGACCTCGGCGCCTGCCAGCGTGCCGCGTCCGCAGACGCGCCCGACGAAGCCCGCCCCGACCGAGACGAAACCGGCCGAGACGAAGCCCGCAGAGACGAAGCCCGCGGAGACCAAGACCGCCTCGAACGACAGCGCGACCGACAAGGCCTCGGACAAGCCCGCCGACAAGGCTGCCGACAAGGCGCCGGCGGCGAAGCCCGCGGCGAAGCCGGCCGACAAGGCGACGGACAAGGCCTCTGGCACCGGCACCGGCAAGGCGACGGACAAAGGCACCGGCAAGGCGAGCGACAAGGCCACCGACAAGGCTTCGGGCACGCCCGCGAAATCGGGCACCTCCGGCAAGTCTGGCAGCGCGAGCGGGGTGAACGACGCGCTGGCCGAGGCGATGACCTCGGAAACCGGCACCGGCACCGGCGGTCTCGGCATCGCCGAGAACGGCCCGCCCGTGACCGCCGGCGAGAAAGAGGCGCTGATCGTCGATGTGAAGGCCTGCTGGAACACCGGCGCGCTCAGCTCGGAAGCGCTGCGCACCACGGTGACCGTGCTCGTCGACATGGGCCAGAACGGCAAGCCGGACGTGAAGTCGATCAAGATGAAGGGCTTCACCGGCGGCTCGGAAACCGCGGCGAAACAGGCCTTCGAGGCGGCGCGCCGCGCGATCGTGCGCTGCGGCTCGGACGGTTTCCCGCTGCCCGCCGAGAAATACGGCTGGTGGAAGCAGATCGAGATCGTCTTCGACCCGAACAAGATGAGGATGAAGTGACGCGTGCGCCGCGGGGAGCCGGAAAAATCCGGCTCTCCGCCGCTTGTGATGTGCCGCGACGCAGAAATTGGATACAACGGGCAAAAGCCCAAGCCAGGGAAAAGAGCATGTTCCGTTTTGCATTGGCCGCACTGGCGGCGCTGATGATCGGCCCGGGGGCGGCGCTGGCGCAGCAGGGCCCGCTGCATATCGAGATCGACGAGGGCGTGATCGAGCCCTTGCCCTATGCCCTGCCGAGCTTCGTCGCGGAAACCGGCGGCGCCTCCGAGATGGCGGCGCAGATCTCGCAGGTCATCAATGCCGACCTGAGCGGCACGGGCCTCTTCCGGCAGATCCCCGAGAACGCCTATCTGCAGCGCTTCTCGAGCTTTGACACCCCGGTCAGCTATGCCGACTGGCAGGCGATCAACGCGCAGGCGCTGATCGTCGGCGGCGTGTCGATGTCGGGCGGCAAGGTGGTGGTCAAGTTCCGCCTGTTCGACGTCTACTCGAACCAGCAGCTCGGCGATGGCCAGCAGCTTGCGGCCAGCCCGCAAAGCTGGCGCCGTCTGGCGCACAAGGTGGCCGACGTGATCTACAGCCGGATCACCGGTGAAAGCGGCTATTTCGACAGCCGCGTGGTCTATGTCTCGGAGAGCGGGCCGAAGGACAAGCGCCTGAAGCGCCTCGCGATCATGGATTACGACGGGGCGAACGTGAACTATCTCACGGATTCGAGCACGATCGTGCTGGCCCCGCGCTTCTCGCCCACCGGCGACCGCATCCTTTATACCACCTTCGAGACCGGCTTCCCGCGCATCAAGCTGATGAACGTCGGCAATGTCAGCGGCCAGCTGCTCCCCGAGGTGCCCGGCACGATGACCTTCTCGCCGCGCTTCTCGCCCGATGGCGGCTCGATCGTCTATTCGCTCGAGCAGAACGGCAACACCGACCTGTGGAAGATGTCGGCCTCGGGTGGCGCGCCGACCCGGCTGACGAATTCGCCGGCGATCGAGACCGCGCCGTCCTTCAGCCCCGATGGCTCGCGCATCGTCTTCGAAAGCGACCGCTCGGGTGGCCAGCAGCTCTACATCATGCCGGCAGGCGGCGGCGAACCGACCCGGATCTCCTATGGCGACGGCCGCTATGGCACCCCGGTGTGGTCGCCGCGCGGCGACATGATCGCCTTCACCAAGCAGGCGGGCGGGCGCTTCTTCATCGGCGTGATGCGCACCGACGGTTCGGAAGAGCGGCTGCTGACGGCCTCGTTCCTCGACGAGGGCCCGACCTGGTCGCCGAACGGCCGCGTGATCATGTTCACCCGGGAAAGCCCCGGCGCCGGCGGCGGCGCCCAGCTTTTCACCATCGACATCTCGGGGCGGAACCTGAAGAAGGTCGGCAATGCCGGCGGGGCCTCGGATCCGGCCTGGTCGCCGCTTCTGCCCTGAGCCCGATTCACAAAGCATTCCGAACCTGTTACCTTCGCCCGAAAGGGCAAAACCAAAAGGCGGTACACATGAACTTTGCACCCAAGGCAGTGATCCTGCTGGCAGTCCTGGGCCTCGCGGCCTGTAACAACCCCGACAAGTACGGCTCGGGCAACGGCGTGGTCGATCCGGGTGGGGTCTACGGCGGCGGCGACGGCTCGGTCTCGCAGGGCTCGATCAGCGACCCGAACTCGCCGGCCTATTTCAACGCCACCGTCGGCGACATGGTGCACTTCGTGGTCGACCAGTCGACGCTGAACGACGAGGCCCGCAACATCCTGATGGGCCAGGCCAAGTGGCTGAACGCGCACGGCAAGTACTCGGCCATCATCGAAGGCCACGCCGACGAGCAGGGCACCCGCGAATACAACCTCGCGCTTGGTGCGCGCCGCGCCTCGGCGGTGCAGGAATTCCTGATCTCGCAGGGCGTGTCGGCCTCGCGTCTGCGCACCGTCTCTTACGGCAAGGAACGTCCGCTCGCCGTGTGCTCGTCGGAAGACTGCTACTCCAAGAACCGTCGCGCGGTCACCGTGATCTCGCTCGGCGCGGGGAGCTGATCTGATGCGGCGGGTGATGCTGGGGGCGGCCGTGGCGCTGGCGCTGGCAGCGCCCGCCCATGCGGCCGACAAGCAGACGCTGGCTGACATCCGCGCGGAACTCGCGCAGCTGTCGGCCCAGCTTCAGGACCTGCGTTCGGAGCTGGTGGCGTCGGGCGCGAAGGGCATGCAGGCGGCGGGCGGTGCCTCGGCGCTGCAGCGCATGGACACGATGGAGGCCGAGCTGAGCACGCTCACCTCCCGCACCGAGGAATTGCAGAACCGCATCGACCGGGTCGTCAAGGACGGCACCAACCGGGTTGGCGATCTGGAATTCCGCGTCTGCGAGCTCGAGGAGGGCTGCGATCCCTCCAGCGTCGGCCAGGGCGCGCCGCTTGGTGGCGCGGCGCCGGCCGCAAGCGCGGTGACGGCGCCGTCGGCGCCGAGCACCGGGTCCGCCTCCTCCTCCTCTTCGGGCGGTGGCGATCTGGCAATGAACGAGCAGAGCGATTTCGACCGGGCCAAGGGGGTGCTCGGTCAGGGTGACTTTCGCGGCGCCGCTGACCTCTTTGCGACCTTTGCCGAAACCTATCCGGGTGGCCCCCTGACCGACGACGCGATGTATCTGCGCGGCGACGCGCTGCATCAGGCGGGGGATGTTCCGGGTGCGGCCCGGGCCTGGCTCGACGCCTTCTCGGCGGCGCCCGAGGGCAAGCGCGCGGCGGACAACCTGCTCGAGCTCGGCAAGGCGCTTGGCGAACTCGGTCAGAAGAACGAGGCCTGCGCGACGCTGGCCGAGGTTCCGGCCCGCTTCCCCTCGTCGCAGGCGGCGGGACAGGTGTCCTCGGCACAGGCGAGCCTCGGCTGCCAGTGACGCCGGACCTGTCCGCGATCCTGAAACAGGCATTTGGCCCCGATGCGCCCCCGCGTGTCGGGGTTGCCGTTTCCGGCGGCGGGGATTCGACGGCGTTGCTGGTCGGGCTCCGCGAGGCGGGCTTCGACCTTGCCGCGGTGACGGTGGATCACGGGCTGCGCGCCGGCTCGGCCGAGGAGGCGGCCGGGGTCGGCCGGCTCTGCGCGGGTCTTGGCGTGCCGCACAGCGTGCTGAGCTGGGAGGGCGCTGCGGCCGAGGGCAACCTGATGGATGCGGCACGACGGGCGCGGTTGCGGCTGATCGGGGCCTGGGCGCGGGGGCGGGGGATCGGTCATGTCGCGCTTGGCCACACCGCCGATGACGAGGCCGAGACCTTTCTGATGCGGCTTGGCCGCGAGGCCGGGCTCGAGGGCCTTGCCGGAATGCGCCGCCGCTTCGTAACCGAGGGGGTCACCTGGCACCGGCCGCTTCTGGACGTGAGCCGCGCCGACCTGCGCGCGGCGCTGCGCGCACGCGGGCTTGGCTGGATCGACGATCCCTCGAACGACAATCCGCGCTTCGGCCGGGTGCGGGCGCGTCAGGCGCTGGCCACGCTCGCGCCCCTTGGCATCACGCCGGCGACGCTGGGCGCCGTGGTGCGCAACCTGGCCGCGGCCGATGCGGTGCTGAGCGAAACCCTGTGCCGCTTCGTGGCGGAGGCGGTGACGACCCCCGCGGGCGACGTGGTGATCGCGCGGGAAGGGGTCGAGGCGCTCGCCCCCGAGCTGCAGCGGCGGCTTTTGAACGCCGCGCTGCGCTGGATCTCGGGCAGCGATTACCCCCCGCGCGCGGCCAAGGTGGCGGCTCTGCTCGCGGGGCTGGCGGAGCAGGGCGACCGCACGTTGCATGGCTGCCGCATCCGCATCGGACGCGATGCGCTGCGCCTGACCCGCGAGGCGGCGGCGGTCGCCGCGCTGCGGGTGCCCGCGGGCGAGCGTTGGGACCGCTGGGACCTGACCGGCCCCGCCGCACCGGGGCTCGAGATCGCGGCGCTTGGCGAGGGCGGGCTTGCCCTGTGCCCGCACTGGCGCGAGACCGGACTGCCGCGTGCAAGCCTGCTCGCAAGCCCCGCAGTCTGGAGCGGCGCCACGCTGATCGCGGCGCCTCTGGCCGGGCTCGAAAACGGCTGGAAAGCGCGAATTGGCTGCGGCGCATTTGCGGAGTCGCTAATCAGACGTTGAACCTGACCGCGTAATCCCTATTTTCACCCGGTAAAGGCCCGGCGGAGACCGGTCCCCGTCTATTCTGGAGGTTCCCCTTGGGCAACGCACGCAATCTGGCCTTCTGGGCCGTGCTGTTCCTGCTGATTCTCGCGCTGTTCAACCTTTTCGGAGACGGGCAGGCCTCGATGAATGCGCGGCAGGTCGCCTATTCGGAATTCATGACCGCCGTCAACAAGGGCGAGGTCAAGTCCGTGCAGCTTGACGGCGAGGATGTGCGCTATCAGATCGCCGACGGCACCACCTATTCCACGGTGAAGCCCGAGGCGGACGAGATCGCCGAGAAGCTGATCGACAAGGGCGTGCAGGTCAACGTGATCAAGCAGGCGCAGTCGGGCTTCATGTCGCTGCTCGGCGTCTGGCTGCCCTTCATCGTGATGATCGGGATCTGGATCTTCTTCATGAACCGCATGCAGGGTGGCGGCAAGGGCGGCGCCATGGGTTTCGGCAAGTCGAAGGCCAAGCTGCTGACCGAAAAGCAGGGCCGCGTGACCTTCGACGATGTCGCCGGCATCGACGAGGCGAAGGAAGAGCTCGAGGAGATCGTCGAATTCCTGCGCAACCCGCAGAAATTCTCGCGCCTCGGCGGCAAGATCCCGAAGGGCGCGCTGCTCGTCGGCCCGCCCGGCACCGGCAAGACCCTTCTCGCCCGCGCCATCGCCGGCGAGGCGGGCGTGCCCTTCTTCACCATCTCGGGCTCCGACTTCGTCGAGATGTTCGTGGGCGTCGGCGCCTCCCGCGTGCGCGACATGTTCGAGCAAGCGAAGAAGAACGCGCCCTGCATCGTCTTCATCGATGAAATCGATGCCGTGGGCCGCGCCCGTGGCGTCGGCATCGGCGGCGGCAACGACGAGCGCGAGCAGACGCTGAACCAGCTTCTGGTCGAGATGGACGGTTTCGAGGCGAACGAGGGCATCATCATCATTGCCGCCACGAACCGCAAGGACGTGCTTGACCCGGCGCTGCTGCGCCCCGGCCGCTTCGACCGTCAGATCCACGTGCCGAACCCCGACATCAAGGGCCGCGAGAAGATCCTCACCGTGCACGCCCGCAAGGTGCCGGTCGGCCCCGATGTTGACCTGCGCGTGATCGCGCGCGGCACGCCGGGCTTCTCGGGCGCCGATCTCGCGAACCTGGTGAACGAGGCGGCGCTGATGGCCGCCCGCGTCGGCCGCCGTTTCGTCACCATGGAAGACTTCGAGCAGGCGAAGGACAAGGTGATGATGGGGGTCGAGCGTCGCTCGATGGTCCTCACCCCCGAGCAGAAGGAAATGACCGCCTATCACGAGGCCGGCCACGCCGTCGTCGGGATGAAGTTGCCGAAATGCGACCCGGTCTACAAGGCGACGATCATCCCGCGCGGTCAGGCGCTTGGCATGGTGGTGTCGCTGCCCGAGATGGACAAGCTGAACTACCACAAGGACGAGGCCAAGCAGAAGATCGCCATGACCATGGCGGGCAAGGCGGCCGAGATCCTGAAATGGGGCGAGGAACATGTCTCGAACGGCCCGGCCGGCGACATCATGCAGGCCTCGGCGATTGCCCGCGCGATGGTGATGCGCTGGGGCATGTCGGACAAGGTCGGCAACATCGACTATTCCGAGGCGCATGAGGGCTATCAGGGCAACACCGGCGGTTTCTCGGTCTCGACCAAGACCAAGGAGCTGATCGAGGAAGAGGTCCGCGAACTGATCGACGCCGGCTACAAGGAGGCGCGCCGCATCCTCATGGAGAACCAGGAGGACTGGGAGCGTCTGGCGCAGGGGCTGCTGGAATACGAGACCCTCACCGGCGAGGAGATCCGCAAGGTGATGGCGGGCGAGGCAATCCACGGCGACGACGGCAACACGCCGGGCGGCCTGCCCTCGGTCACCTCGGTGCCGAAGACGAAACCCGCCAAGGGGCCCGACGCCGCGCCGGAACCCTCGGCGTAAGCGGGGGCGGCGGCGATGGCCCGGTCTCGCACCGAAAGCGCCGACTGGAATCCCGAAAGCTACGGCCGCTTCCGCGATCTGCGGGTGCGGCCGGCGCTCGATCTGATGGCGCGGGTGGGCGAACTGCCCGCCGGCAAGGTGATCGACCTCGGCTGCGGCGCGGGGGCAGTGGGGGCGGCGCTCGCCGACCGCTGGCCCGGGCGCAAGATCGTCGGCGTCGATGCCTCGCCCGCGATGATCGGCAAGGCGGCCGCGACCGGCGTCTATCGCCGCTGCGATCTGGCCGATATCCGGACCTGGGAGCCGGGCAAGCCGCCGGCGCTGATCTTCTCGAACGCCGCGCTGCACTGGCTTGACGATCACGCCACGCTTCTGCCGCGGCTGGCGGGGCTGCTGGCGCCCACGGGGGTGCTGGCGGTGCAGATGCCGATGCAATGGGGGGCGCCCTCGCATCGGTTCCTGCGCGATCTGGCAACCGAGATGTTCCCCGACCGTTTCGATTTCACCGGCTGGGAGCCGCCGGTGGCGCCACCGCTCGACTATGCGCGGATGCTCGCCCCGCTCGGCGAGGTCGACGTCTGGACCACCGATTACATCCACCGCCTCGGCTCAGAGGGGGCGGTGCACCCGGTGCGCCGCTTCACCGAGTCGACCGCGCTGCGCCCCTTCGCCGCGAAGCTGAACGAGAGCGAGCTTGCGGGCTTTCTCGTGCGCTACGAGGGGGCGCTCGACGCCGCCTATCCGGTCGAGCCGGACGGCACCGTGCTCTTCCCCTTCCGCCGTCTCTTCCTGGTTCTGAGGGTCGCCTGATGCCTGCGCTGAAATCCACCCAGTTTCATGGCGAGATCGTCTTTCTGGGTCTTGTGCGCCCCGGCGCCGGGCTGGCGTCCGAGCCGGTGTCGCAGCTCGTTCTGGGCTTTGACGGCGCCACGGGGGAATCCCATTCCGGCCGCACCCGCGTCAGCTGTTCGCGCGTGACCGAGCAGCACCCGCCGGGCACCGAGATCGCCAACACCCGGCAGCTGACGATCCTGTCCGAGGAGGAGCTGGCCGAGACCGCTTTTGCCATGCGCCTGCCGCATCTGGCGCCCGAATGGGTCGGCGCCTCGATCGTGCTGCGCGGCTTGCCCGATCTGACGCATCTGCCCCCCTCGTCGCGGCTGCAGGGGCCCGATGGCGCGACGCTTGTCGTCGACATGGAGAACCGCGCCTGCGTGCTGCCCGGCAAGGTGATCGAGACCGTGCACCCGGGCGCCGGGCTGCGCTACAAGCCCGCGGCGCAGGGCCGGCGTGGCGTCACCGCCTGGGTCGAGCGGCCGGGCGTGCTGGAACTCGGTCAGAGCCTGCGCCTGCACATCCCCGATCAGCGCGCCTGGTCGCGGATGTCCGACGTCCGCGGCTGAGCCCGCTTTCCCCTGTCGCCGTAACGGGTTAGGCTCCGCCGAGGAGGACCCGATGCTGCCCGATATCGAGATTGCCCGCGCCGCCCCGAAACGTCCGATGCCCGAGGTCGCCGCAAAGATCGGCATCCCGGATACCGCGCTGATCCCCTATGGCCGCGAGATCGCCAAGATCGACCGCGCCTTCCTGGACGAGATCGAACCGCGCGCCGAGGGCCGGCTGATCCTCGTCACCGCGATCACCCCGACGCCGGCGGGCGAGGGCAAGACCACCACCACCGTGGGGCTTGGCGACGGGCTGAGCCGGATCGGCAAGCGCGCCGCGAGCTGCATCCGCGAGGCCTCGCTCGGCCCGAACTTCGGGATGAAGGGGGGCGCGGCCGGCGGCGGGCGGGCGCAGGTGGTGCCGATGGAGGCGATGAACCTGCATTTCACCGGCGATTTCCATGCCGTGACCGCGGCGCACAACCTGCTTGCCGCGATGATCGAGAACCACCTCTACTGGGGCAACGCCCTTGGCCTCGATCCGCGGCGGATCAGCTGGCGGCGGGTGATCGACATGAACGACCGGGCGTTGCGCGACATCGTGACGGGGCTCGGTGGCGTCGCGAACGGGGCGCCGCGGCAGACCGGTTTCGACATCACCGCGGCCTCGGAAGTGATGGCCTGCCTGTGCCTCGCGCGCGATCTGGGCGATCTCGAGGCGCGGCTTGGCCGGATCGTGATCGGCGAGCGGGCCGACCGCAGCCACGTGACCTGCGCCGAGCTGGGCGCGGCGGGGGCGATGGCGGTGCTGTTGCGCGACGCGTTGCAGCCGAACCTCGTGCAGACGATCGAGCACACGCCGGCCTTCGTCCACGGCGGCCCCTTCGCCAATATCGCGCATGGCTGCAGCTCGGTCATCGCCACCCGCACGGCGTTGCGGCTGGCCGATTACGTGGTGACCGAGGCGGGCTTCGGCGCGGATCTCGGCGCCGAGAAGTTCTTCGACATCAAGTGTCGCAGCGCCGGGCTGGTGCCCTCGGTCGCGGTGATCGTGGCGACGGTGCGGGCGCTGAAGATGCAGGGCGGCACGGCGCTCGCCGACCTTGGCCGCGAGGACGTGGCGGCGCTGAGCCGGGGCTGTGCGAACCTTGGCCGCCACATCGCCAACACCCGCGGCTTCGGTGTGCCGGTCGTTGTGGCGATCAACGCCTTCGACAGCGACACCGAGGCCGAGATCGCGGCCCTCGTCGACTATGCCGCGCATCAGGGCTGCCGCGCGGTGCTGTGCCGGCACTGGGCCGAGGGCGGCGCCGGGGCCGAGGACCTCGCGCGCGAGGTGGTGCGGCTGGCCGAGGGGCCGGGCGGTTTCGCGCCGCTCTATCCTGACGAGATGGGCCTCTTCGAGAAGATCGAGGAGGTGGCAAAGCGGATCTATCACGCCGATGCGGTGATCGCCGAGGCCTCGCTGCGCGCCCAGCTTGCGGCATGGGAGGCGCAGGGTTTCGGTGCGCTGCCGGTCTGTGTCGCGAAGACGCAATATTCCTTCTCGACCGATCCGAAGCGGCGCGGCGCGCCGAACGGTCACAGCGTCACCCTGCGCGAGCTGCGGTTGTCGGCCGGGGCGGGCTTCGTCGTGGCGATCTGCGGCGAGATCCTGACCATGCCGGGCCTGCCGCGCGCGCCCGCGGCCGAGCGCATCGGCCTGACCCCCTCGGGCGAGGTCGAGGGGCTGTTCTGAGCGGCCGGGCTTGAGCCGCGGCGCGGAAGCTGCAATAGATCCCGCACAGCAAATGCGAAGGATGCCGATGAAAGAGCCCTCCACGATTGCGACGATGGCCGAGTTGCGCGCCGAGATCGATGCGCTTGACGAACGTCTCGTCGCGCTTCTCGCCGACCGGGCCCGGCTGATCGACCGCGCGGCCGAGCTGAAGCCCGGCGAGGGCATGCCGGCGCGGATCACCGCGCGGGTCGAGGAGGTGGTCGGCAATGCCGCCGCCGCCGCCGCCGCGCGCGGGCTCGACCCCAGGCTGGTCGAAGGCATCTGGCGCGCGCTGGTCGACTGGTCGATCGCGCGCGAGGAACGGGTTCTGGGCAAGGGAGATGCCGAATGACCGCGACGATCATCGACGGGAAGGCCTTTGCGGCCAAGGTGCGGGCGCAGGTCGCCGGGCATGTGGCGCGGCTGAAGGAAGAGCAGGGGATCACCCCGGGCCTCGCCGTGGTGCTGGTGGGCGAGGACCCGGCCTCCGAGGTCTATGTCCGCAACAAGGGCAAGCAGACCGTCGAGGTCGGGATGAACTCCTATGAGCACAAGCTCTCCGCCGAGACCACCGAGGCCGAGCTGCTGGCGCTGATCGCGCGGCTCAATGCCGATCCGGCGGTGCACGGGATCCTGGTGCAGCTGCCGCTGCCGAAACATCTCGACAGCGATCTTGTCATCAACGCCATCGATCCGGCGAAGGACGTCGACGGCTTCCACATCTCGAATGTCGGGCTGCTGGGCACCGGGCAGAAGGCGATGGTGCCTTGCACGCCGCTCGGCTGCCTGATGATGCTGCGCGACCATCTGGGCGCGCTGAGCGGCCTCGATGCCGTGGTCGTGGGCCGCTCGAACATCGTCGGCAAGCCGATGGCGCAGCTGCTTCTGGGCGACAGCTGCACGGTGACGATCGCGCACAGCCGCACGAAGGATCTGGGCGCGGTCTGCCGGCGCGCGGATATCCTGGTGGCGGCCGTCGGACGTCCCGAGATGATCCCCGGCGATTGGGTGAAGCCGGGCGCGACGGTGATCGACGTCGGCATCAACCGCATCGAGCGCGACGGCAAGACGAAGCTGGTGGGCGATGTCGATTTCGCGAGCGCCGTCGAGGTCGCCGGTGCGATCACCCCGGTGCCGGGCGGCGTCGGGCCGATGACCATCGCCTGTCTGCTGGCGAACACGCTCACCGCCTGCTGCCGCGCCAACGGATTGCCCGAGCCCGAGGGGCTCACGGCGTAAGTCAGCTGACGTGAGGGGCTGGCCGCGTCAGAAACGCCGATAGCGTGTTGCGGGATCGGGATTGAGGCGCTAGCACGGTAATGAGTAAACCTTAACTGCGGGGGGGCCGGGCGAAATGACCTCCTTCGTCCAAGCGTATCAGCGGGCCCTGTTTCAGCCCGTGGTCCCCGTGATCTGGGGGGTGATGTCGATTTTCGGCATCGTCGCGGGGCCATTCGGGACCTTGCAGTCGATCTCACTCGGCATGCGCTGCATCTACTGGCCGGTGATCATCGGGCTTGGCGTGCTGGTCGGTGCGGTGCTGCGCGTGGTGGTGCAGGACTACATGGGACTGCGCCGCTATGCGACAGAGGCGCCGGCGCTTGCCCTTTTCTCCGCCCTGCTGCTGACCCCGCCGTTCTGGTGGCTGACCGATCTGCTGGCCTCGGATCGCGGCGCGGCGCCCGATGTTGCGGCGATGGCGCTTTACGTCTTCGTCGCCTCGATGGGGGTCTCGACCCTGCGCCATGCCTTCAACCCGAACTCCGACCTGATGCGGATGTGGAGCGAGGAGGAGGGCGGCGCCGCGCTTGCCGAGGCGGAGGAGGCGGACGCGAAGGAGGAGGCAAGCCCCCGTTCCGACCCGCGCGAAAGCGGCCCGCGGCTTGCCGCGCGCCTGCCCGAGGGCGATGGTGGCCCGATCATCCGGCTGCAGGTCCGCGACCATTATGTCGAGGTCGTGACCCGCGCCGGGCGCGCCTCGCTGCTGATGCGCTTTGCCGATGCGGTGGCCGAGATGGAGGGCGTCGAGGGGCTGCAGGTGCATCGCTCGCACTGGGTGGCGCGGGCGGCGATCCGGGCGATTGCGCGGCGCCGCGGCAAGGTGCTTCTGGTGATGTGCGACGGGTCCGAAGTACCGGTGTCGCGCACCTATCTGCCGCAGGTCGAGGCGCTTGGCCTGCCGCCTGCGGAGGCCGGGGCCTGAGCCGGTCAGGCTCAGTGGATGATCTCTTCCTCGCGCACGAACATGTTCGACCAGGCGCGGTCGATCAGCTCGGGGCTCATCTGGTAGGGGATGCCCTCGAACTCGCAGATCGCGATCATCTGGTCGATCAGGAAGATCGGCTGATAATTCGCATAGACGTTGTCGATGGTGGGGTATTTCACCTTCAGCAGATGCAGCAGCGCCTTTTCGTCGAGCGGCATCTTCCGCTTCTTCGCGACGAGCGAGAAGATCTTGAGATAATCCGACTGGCTCGGCCCGTCGATCTTGATCTTGAAGAAGATCCGGCGCAGCGCCGCCTTGTCGAAGATCTCGTTCGGGTGGAAGTTGGTCGAGAAGATGACGAGCGTGTCGAAGGGCACCTCGAATTTCTCGCCCGATTGCAGGGCCAGGATGTCGCGGCTTTCCTCGAGCGGCACGATCCAGCGGTTGACGAGCTTCTGCGGCGGTTCCGCCTGGCGGCCAAGGTCGTCGACGATGAACACGCCCCCCGAGGATTTCATCTGCAGCGGCGCGGTATAGGTGCGCGCCGTCGGATTGTAGGTGAGGTCGAGCATGTCGAGGCTGAGCTCGCCGCCGGTGATGACGGTGGGCCGGTCGCACAGCACATAGCGGTTGTCGAAGCGGTTGCCGCTCTTGCGCAGGGCGGTCGGGTCGTCCTCGCTCTCGACCGCGGCGGAATGTACGATCGGGTCATAGACGACGATCACCTGGCCCGCGTATTCGACCGCGCGGGGCACGAAGATGCGGTCGCCGATCGCGTCGCGGATGCCGTTCGAGATCGAGGACTTGCCGTTGCCGGGCGGGCCATACATCAGGATCGAGCGGCCCGAGGACACCGCCGGCCCAAGCTGGTCGATCAGCGTCGGCGGCAAGATCAGATGCCCCATCGCCGCGGTCAGCTGCGCCCGCGTCAGCTGGATGTTGCGGATCGACTGGCGCTTGACCTGTTCGCGGTAGATCGCGAGCGGCACCGGCATCGCGCCGTAATATTCCGATTGCGACAGCGCATCGAGAGCGCGCGCCTTGCCGGCATCGGCGAGCTGATAGCCCATCTCGCCGCCTGAATTCGCATGCAGCGTGCCCGTCGCCTCGACCAGACGCTGGCTGCGGCACAGGTCGATCAGCTCTTGTGTCAGGGTGAGCGGCAGGCAGACCAGCTTCGACAGGCCGGTGGCCGTGTCCATGTTGGTGCGGAACATCGTCTTCAGCAGGATGTCACGCATCATCACCGTGTTCAGCCCGACCTCGGCCAGCGTGCGCGGCGGCGGCGGGGCGATCACATTCGAGGCCATCATGTTCATCGGCGGTCCTGCCATGGCTGTGCCGCCACGCCTTGGGCGCTGCGGCATCGGGATTCACAGCGCGACCTTGCGCGGCTATTGTGGCCAAAAATTGGAAATTTGGCGGAGAGGCTGGGATGGCGGAGAAACGGCAGGCGGCGCAGCCGGGGCGGCTTGCGGCGGGGATGGCGGTCCTTGCGCTGGTGCTGGCGGGGCTGCCCTTCGCGGGGCAGGGGCTGCCGGTGACGCTCTACGAGGGCGATGCACAGCATCTTGTCGATATCGTGCTGCGCATGGCCCTGTTCGGAGAGCTGCCGCACCGTGATTTCATGACGCCGCTCGGCGTGCTCGGCTTTGCGCCGATCGCGGGGGTCGTGCGGCTGGGGCTGTCCTTCGGGCCGGCTTTCCTTGCGGCGCAGGCGTTGGTTGCGGCGCTTCTCTTCGGGCCGATGCTGCGGGTGGCGCTCTCGCGCTTTCCGGGGGGGCTGGCCTGGCTTTACGGGGCCTGCGTGCTGGTGCTGTGCCTTGGCCTCGTGCATGGCGAGACGGTGCCGGGGCTGGCGCTGTCGATGCATTACAACCGCTGGGCCTGGGCGCTGGCCTATCTGGCGCTGCCGCTGGCGCTGCTGGCGCCGATCGGGCGGCGGCGTCCCGTTCTCGACGGGGCCCTGCTCGGCACGGCGATGGCCATGCTGGTGCTGCTGAAGGTCACCTATTTCGTCGCCTTCGCTCCGGCGATGCTGCTTGGCCTGATGGCGCGCCGCGACGGGGCGGGGCTGCTGGCGGCGGTGCTTGCGGGGCTTGCGGTTGCGGGTCTTGCGACGGCGCTGCTGGGCGTCGATTTCTGGGTGGGCTACCTGCACGATCTGCGCGCGGTGGCGGGATCGCAGACGCGCGCGGCGCCCGGCGACGATTTCGCAACGGTGATGACCGGGCCGAAGTATTTCGCCGCCACCGTTCTCGTGCTGGTCGCGGTGATCTTCCTGCGTCAGGCGGGCGAGCGGGCGGCGGGGCTTGTGCTGCTGTTGCTGGTGCCGGGCTTTCTCTATGTCACCTACCAGAACTTCGGCAATGATCCGCAATGGCTGTCGCTGCTGGGGTTGGTTGCGCTGGCGCTGCGGCCGGCGGAGGCGCTGACGAACGGGCTGGGCTGGCGCCTGCGTCCGGCGCTGTTCGGCGTCGGTCTCGCGGCGCTGGTTCTTGGCGCGGGGCCGATGCAGAACCTGCTGCTCAGTCCGCTGCGGGCGGCGACGATGTCGCGCGAGGGGTTGATGCCGATGCTGCCCGCACGGCCCGAGGCGGCGGGGCTGCTTTTGCGGACCGAGCACGCCTACGGGCTGCAGCGCCGGCTCTCTGGCTTCGGGGCCGGGTCCGCCCTGGCCTCGCTCGGCACGCAGGTGCCGGAGAAGGACAGGGAGAAGCCGGTGGTGCTGAACGGTGAGACGCTGCCCCTGTGCACGCTTGAGCTCGGTGGCCAGGGCTGGTTCGAGGGGAGCGCGGCGGACCTGCGGGCGGCGGGCTATGACGGCAGCGCGATCCTGGTCGCCGACCTGCTGTCGGGGCTGTGGCTCTATGGCGATTTCCGCCCGGTCGAGGGCGCGGCGCCCTGGTATTATGCCGGGGCGCCCGGGATCGCGGCGGCCGATCATCTGCTTGTGCCGCTGTGCCCGATGCAGCCGAAATATACCGCGACGATGCTGAAGGCGATCGCCGAGGCGGGATGGCGGCTCGAGGAAGAGCGGCGCACCGCGGATTATATCCTGCTGCGCCCGGTCCGGGACTGAGCGCCGCCGTCAGGCCAGCACGGCAACGATGGCGAGATAGGCCCAGAGCGTGCCGGCAAGGCCCAGGCCGAAGGGGAAGTCGCGCCGCCGCCAGCTGACCCAGTCGGGGGCGAGCGCACGCACCGCCGGGATCGCGCGCAGCAGCCGATGCGCCGTGAAGGCGGCAAGCGTCAGCCCGGCGAGCAGGATCACGGTCAGCCGGATCGAGTCGGGCGAGGACGAGAAGAAGGGCGCGGCCGCGGCTGCGAATTTCGCGTCACCCGCGCCGAAATGCGCGATCACGTTCAGCACGATGCCGATTGCCAGGATCACCACGAGATGGGTCCAGCGCCACAGCCAGACCTCGACCGGCAGCACCAGCACGCCCGCCACCGCGAAGACCGCCACCAGTGCCAGCACGGCGCTGTTGCGGATCTTCATGTATTTCAGGTCGGTATAGATCACCCAAAGACAGATCGGGGTGGCCAGAAGCAAGAGGATGATGGCCGCGGCCGAGGCGGAAAGGCCCAGCATCGCTCAGCTCTTCTTCGAGCCGGAATCGAGCGCCTCGAGCGCGCGTGCCGCTTCCTCGAAATAGGTGGGCGAGGTGTCGACCGCGTCCTGCAAAAGCCCCTTGCCGATCGTCACATCGCCCTGCTTCACCGCCGACAGCGCCGCGGTGTAAAGCAGCCGCGCGCGTTCGGTCTGCGTCATCTCGATCACCGGCAGGTCATACTTGCGCTGTGCCGCGCGGGCGAGGACGAGGTTGTTCTTGGTGGTGAAGCTTGACGGGTCGTAGGTCAGCGCCTCGGAGAACAGCTTCTCGGCGCCCTTCGCATCGCCCCGGGTCAGTTTCGAGAAGCCCCAGTTGTTCAGCACCCCGCCCGGCCGCGTCGTGAGCCCGACGGCGGTGTCATAGAAGCTGTCCGCCTTGGTCCAGTTCTTCTCGCTGTCGGCGACCAGCGCCTCGAGCTTGTAGCGCTCGAAGGTCTCGTGCGTGGGCGGGATGGTGTTCAGCGTCGCCTTGGCGCCGGTCCAGTCGTTCGAGCGGATCTGCGCATCGGCGAGCCCCACCTTGTCGTCGGGGGTGGCGCCGGGCATGGTGATGACCTTGGCCCAGGCCTTCGCCGCCTCGGCGGGCTGGCTGTTGCGGATCAGCGATTTCGCCAGGCCGCGCTGGAGGTCGATGCGGTCGGGGTTCTCGGCCGCGGTGCGGGAGAAATAGTTCACCGCCTCCTGCGGGTCGCCCACCGTCAGCATGATGTCGGAAAGGTTCGTCTCGTCGACGGCATTCACGCTTTTCAGCGCCCGCGCTGCCTCGGCATCCTGACGGCCGCCGCAGCCGGCAAGCACGAGACCAAGGGCGGCACCCGCGAGCACCGTTGACAGGATCGGGTGGCGCATTTGTCTGCGTCCTTCTTGCTCGTACCTCATTGCCGGGTCAGCAGAAGGTATTCGCCAGCCCCGCGCCGGACCAGCTTGAACGGCTTGTCCTGCGGCGGATCATAGGCGGGTTTCTCCATCTTTGCGAGCGCGAGGCGCAGGTTTTCCCGGATCGCGTCCGATTGGCCACTGTCGAGCGCATAGGCGGTCTGGAACACGCGCGCGGCCTCGGGCACCTTGCCACGCTCCATCAGCACGACGCCGAGGTTGTTCCAGGCGGGCACGAAGGTCTGGTCCTCCTCGACCGCGCGGCGCAGCATCTGTTCGGCCTGGTTCAGCCGGCCGAGCTTGAGATCGGCCGAGCCGATCGCCGAGAGCACGTCGGCATTCGCCCCGTGTTCGGCCGCGGCGCGGTAATAGGCCTTGAGCGCCAGTTCGTATTCCCCCGCCGCCATCAGCCGATGGCCGACGATCAGCCCGTCGACGCCGTCGCCCTGCGCGGCCCCGGGGGCATAGGGGCTGTTCTTCGGGGTCGAAAGGCCGCCCGTGCAGGCGGCCAGAAGACACAGAAGCAGGGCAGCCAGCGCCGGGCTGCGCGGGAAACGGACCATCACTGAACGCCGATTGACTTGAAGTTCTCAATCATATCATGGACCGAGGGGCCGACAAGAATGATCAGCAGCGGCGGGACGGTGAACATCATCGTGCCGAGCGTCATCTTCGTCGGGATCTTGTTCGCCGCCTCCTCGGCGCGCATCACGCGCTTGTCGCGCATGTCGGCGGCGTACAGGCGCAGCGCGTCGGCGATCGAGGTGCCGAACTGCTGGCTCTGGATCATCACCGTGGTGAAGGACATCACGTCGCTCACCCCGGAGCGCTCGCCGAAGGCGCGCAGCACGACGGCCTTGTCGAGGCCGGCCTTGATCTCGTGCGCGATGGTCTCGAATTCCTCGGCCATCGCCGGGTAGGAGCTTTGCAGCTCCTTGGCGACGCGCACGATGCCCTGGTCAAGCGACTGGCCCGCCTCGACGCAGACAAGCAGCATGTCGAGCGCGTCGGGAAAGCCGTCCTGGATTTCCTGGGTGCGGGCCTTGACGCGGTTGTTCACCCAGCGTTTCGGCGCGATGTAGCCGAAGGCGCCGGGCAGCAGCACATAGAGGATCATCTGCGTGGGGGTCAGCGGCGTCGGGCCGACGGTGTTCATGTAAAGCGCATAGGCGATGCCGAGCCCGAGCAGCCCGAGCCCCATCGCGAACTGGATCGCGTGGAAGGTGCGCACCGCCGAGGGGCTGCGATAACCCGCGCGATGCAGCCACTTGCGCGCCTCGGTCATCTCGTCCTTGTTCTTCGGCTCGAGGAAGCCCGCATACTTGTCGAGCTTGTCCGAGCCCTGATCGGCGCGCAGTTTCTGCGGCTTGCCCTTGCCACGGGCGGCGCCCTGCGCCGGGGCGGGGGCCTCGCTTGCCGCGCGCAGCTTGTCGAGCGGGTCGGCCTGCTTCTTCAGCAGCGCGGGCAGGGTGGCGACGACAAGCAGAAGGCCGATCACCGCCATGGCGAGAACCGGGCCCATCGGACCGAAGGCGCCCGTCAACATGTTCAGGATGTCGCTCATCGGGGCCTCCTCAGACCTTGATCGTGGTCATGATCTTCATGAACAGCATGTTCGCGCCGAGCAGGGCGAAGACGATCAGCGCCGCGGGCATGAACTGCGGCGTGTCCTTCACCGTGTCGTAATAGTCGGGCGCGACGATCTGGATGACCAGCAGCACGGCCAGCGGAAAGCCCGACAGGAACATGCCCGACCATTTCGGCTCG
The DNA here is from genome assembly GCF_056590935.1 of Paenirhodobacter sp. YD-8. Lineage (NCBI taxonomy): Bacteria > Pseudomonadati > Pseudomonadota > Alphaproteobacteria > Rhodobacterales > Paenirhodobacter > Paenirhodobacter sp. YD-8. The sequence continues at coordinate 840,771 of NZ_CM152649.1, forward strand.
GCGGTGATGGCGCGGACGCGGCGGAACAGCCGGAACCGGGCACGGATCACCTTGGCAAGGCCATCGAGCACCTCGGCGAGGTTGCCGCCCGAGGTCTGCTGGATCGACACCGCCACGGCGAGGAAGCGCAGGTCCTGCATGTCGAGCCGCTCGGCCAGATCGCGCAGGCTGTCGACGACGTTGCGGCCATAGGCGGCCTCGTCGGCGATGATGCCGAATTCGGTGCCGAGCGGGTCGGGGATCTCGCGCGCGACGGTCTGGATCGCCGAGGAGAAGGGGTGGCCGACGCGCAGCGCGCGCACGATCAGCTCGACTGCGTCAGGCAGCTGTTCCTCGGCGAGCTTGATCCGCTTCGAGGCCTTCGACGAGACCCAGAAATAGATGCCGCCGACGCCCATGGCCACCGACAGTGCGACGCGCACCGGCGCGCTCGTGTCTGTGCCGATCGACAGGCCGAGGAAGGCCACGACGCACAGCAGCGCCATGATCCCGACCAGCATCTTCGGCGAGAAGGCGATGTTGGCCTTCTGCGCCTTCGAGGCGAGCATCGAATAGAGCGGGATCCCCTTCGAGGTCAGGTGCTGCGTCGCCTCCTTGCGCAGACGTTCGAGCACCTCCTCGCGGCGCACGCCCTTGTCGAGCATCTCGAGTCGGCGGTTGACCTTGCGGTTGAGCGAGATCGACTTGCCGAAGGCCAGCAGGTAGATGCCTTCGACGAGCAGGATGACGGCGACGAAGATTAGGCCGTAGATGATCGGGGTTGGGGAAATCACCATGGCGTCACCTCAGTCCTGGACGGGTTCGTAGATCGCGGCCGGCAGGTCGTAGCCCCATTGCCGGAAGCGTTCCGAGTAATGCGAGCGCACGCCGGTCGCGGTGAAGCGGCCGATGATCTTGCCGTCGGGGGCCAGCCCCAGCCGCTCGTAGCGGAAGATTTCCTGCATCGAGATCACCTCGCCCTCCATCCCCGTCACCTCGGTGATCGAGACCATGCGGCGCGAGCCGTCCTGCAGGCGCGAGGCCTGCACGATCAGGTTGACGGCCGAGGCGATCTGCGAGCGCATCGCCTTGATCGGCATGTCGATGCCCGACATCGCGATCATGTTCTCGAGGCGCGAGACCGCGTCGCGCGCCGAGTTGGCGTGGATCGTGGTCATCGAGCCGTCGTGGCCGGTGTTCATCGCCTGCAGCATGTCGATGACTTCCTCGCCGCGGGTTTCGCCGACGATGATGCGGTCAGGCCGCATCCGCAGGGCGTTTCTCAGACAGTCGCGCTGGGTGACGGCGCCGCGGCCCTCGACGTTGGCCGGGCGGCTTTCCATCCGGCCCACGTGGGTCTGCTGCAGCTGGAGTTCGGCCGTGTCCTCGATCGTCAGGATGCGTTCGGAGTTGTCGATGAAGGAGCTGAGCGCGTTCAGCGTCGTCGTCTTGCCCGAGCCCGTCCCGCCCGAGACGATGACGTTCAGCCGGGTGGCCACGGCGGCCTGCAGATAGGCGGCCATCTCCTCGGTGAAGGCGCCGAAGCGGACGAGGTCGTCGATGCCGAGCTTGTCCTTCTTGAACTTTCGGATCGAGACGAGCGAGCCGTCGACGGCGACCGGCGGCACCATCGCGTTGAAGCGCGAGCCGTCGGCAAGGCGGGCGTCGACATAGGGGTTCGATTCATCGACGCGGCGGCCGACGGCGGAAACGATCTTGTCGATGATCCGCAGCAGGTGCTTCTCGTCCTTGAAGGTGACGTCGGTCAGCTGCAGCTTGCCGCTGCGTTCCACGAAGATCTGCTGCGGGCCGTTGACGAGGATATCCGAGACGGTCTCGTCCTTCAGCAGCGGTTCGAGCGGGCCGAGGCCCATCACCTCGTCGTAGAGCTCCTGGTACAGCGTCTGCCGTTCCGTCGCGTTCAGCGCCACCGACATCTCGGACATCGCCTCGTTCGAGATCGCGGCGATCTCGGCCTTGAGCTCGGCCTCGGAGGCGTGTTCGAGCGCGGCGAGGTTAAGGTTCTCGAGCAGGCGCTTGTGCAGCTCGACCTTCAGCTCCCCCATGCGCTCCTTGCGCTTGCGGTCCTTCTCGGCCTGCACCACCTGGGCGGGCGCGGCCGCGGCGGGCGTGGGCTTGCGGTGCACCGTGGCGTGCTTGGCGGCCTCGGTCTTCGGCAGCGGAAGCGGCGGCGGCGTGGCACCGGCGGCCGAAGCCGCGGCAGGGGCCGCGGCGGGCGCGGCGGTCCGGGTGGCAGGCGTGGATTTCTTGTAGCGGGAGAACATCATCTACCTCCGGACGCGCGGACTCAGGCGGCGGCTTCCGCCTCCTGCTGGTTGCGTTCGATCACCGACTGGGCGATCTTCTGGATGTCGCGGCGCAGCGGCGCCTTGGCCGCGCTGAGCGCGAGCGGCAGGCCGTGGTCATTCGCCTGGGTCACCAGCTTGCCGCAATCCGACAGCTGCACCTCGATCGCGATATCGAGGCTTTCGGCCAGCCGCTTGACCCGCGACTTGCCGTTCAGGTCGGTGAATTTCGGTGCCCGGTTCAGGATGTAGCGCAGCTTTTCCGTGGCGAGCCCCTCGGCCTTGAGCGCGCGGATCATCCGCAGCGCGTTCTGCGCCGAGCGCATGTCGAGTTCGAGCAGGGCAAGGTAGACATGGGCCTGGTTCAGCACCGTCTCGGTCCAGCTCACCACCGTCTTCGGCATGTCGATCACGACATAGTCGAAATTGGTCCGCGCCATCTCGATCAGCCGCTCGATGTCCTCGCCGCTGACGATGTCGAGCGGCAGCATGTCGGAGGGCGCGGTCAGCACGTGCAGCTTGTCGTTGAAGGTCAGCAGCGCCTGGCTGAAGCTGTCGGCATCCATCTGCGCGGTGTCCGAGAGCAGCTCGAAGATCACCTCGCGGCGGGGCAGGTCGAGATAGGTCGCGACCGAGCCATACTGGAAGTCGAAATCGAGGATGCAGACCCGCGGCGGCGTCACCGGGTTCTTCTTGCTCGCTTCGGGATTGGCGAGTTCCCAGGCCAGGTTGACCGCGAAGGTGGTGGCCCCGACCCCGCCCGCGAGCCCGTGCACGGCGAGCACCGCGCCGTTGCGTCCGCCGGTCGGCTTGAAGGCCGGCGGTGCGGCATGGGCGGGCAGTTCGGGCGGCAGTTCGGACTGGCCGAGCCGCTCGATCGCCTCGTGCAGCGCCCCTTCGGGCAGCGGGTAGGGAACGAAATCGTCGGCGCCAAGACGCAGCAGCTGATGCAGGGCGATCGGGCTCACCTCCTCGGCGATCAGGATCACGCGGATGCCGCGGTTCTTCGCCTCGGTGATGATGCCCGAGATCCGGGCAAGGTCGTCCTCGTCGTCATTGTCGATGGCGATGGCGATGAATTCGAGCGTCTGCGCATCCGGCTGACCAAGGAACACGACCGCATCGTCAAAGCTGAGGTCGCCCCAGCTTTCGCCCAGCTCGGCTTCCATGTCCTCGATCAGCAGATCGAAGTTCGAGACGTCGCGGGACACGGTGCAGGCCACGATCGGTGCCGGTTCCGGGGTCAGTACAGCTGCTGCAGTCATTGCCTCACGTCCTTTGTTGCGCGTTCCGCAGCCGGGGCCGGGAGGCCGGCGCGGATGCGATCCGGGCACGACTCGGATGTCGTGCCTTTCCGTCTGCGCTCAAGGTCGCGGTCAATCTGGGCGACATTGGGGCCGGATTGTTCCAATTGTGGGGTATCGGGCGACGATCAAAGCAAAGGGGCGGGCTTTGTTGCAAAGCCCGCCCCGACTGTTGACGTTTTGCGTGAGGCTCAGTTGCCGCCGCCTGCCATGCCGACACCCGCCGCGTTCTGGTTGTTGACCCGGTTGGTGGGGATCTGCGTCGCGCCGCTCACGTATTCGCGGAAGATCACCTCGGCATATTTGCCGTTCAGCAGCTGCGGGGTGCGTGCCATCAGACCCGAGACCTCGGTCACGGTGCGGCGGTTCTGCTCGTTCGGGGCCTGGGTGTAGACCAGCGGCTGGGTCTTGCCGAAGGACACGACCGCCTCGAGCCGGGCGCGCGAGATCCCCTGCGAGGTCAGGAAGGCGACCACCGCCTGGGCGCGGCGCAGGCCGAGCGCCTTGTTGTAGGCATCCGAGCCGACAAGGTCGGTATGGCCATAGACACGGAAGCGCACCTCGGGGAACTGCCGGATCCAGTCCGCCTGGCGGCGCAGGATCTCCTGTGCCTGGCCGTCGAGCGTCGAGGAGTTGAAGGCGAAGTTCACCGTGTTCTGCACATCGGCGGCGAATTTCTTCGTCAGGCTGATGGCGATGTTGCGTTCGCCGCTCATCATCAGGGTGTTGTTCATCGTGGCGTTGCCGAAGCCGCCGCCCTCGTAATCGGAGCCGACCTCGCGATCGGAGGTGCAGCCCGCCAGCGCGAGGGCCGCTGCCAGGATCAGGCCAAACCGCAGTGCCGGACGTTCCCGTTCCATCGCTTACTCCATCACATAGCCATAGGAGCCGGAAAAGTCCTGCTTGGCAACCTCGGCTGCCGGGCCGGAGGTCGGCGCGCCGGAGCCCGCGGTCTTGCCGAACAGGAACAGCTCCTTCTCGCTCGGCAGCCGGACCCGGTCGGTCGGCAGCGCCAAGGCCTCGCCGCGGGTCGGCTGGACAAGGTGCGGCGTGACGATGATCACCAGTTCGGATTGCTTGCGCTCGAACGAGGTCGAGCGGAACAGCGCGCCCAGAACCGGCACGTCGCCGAGCCACGGGATCTGGTCGTTCAGGTCGTTGAAGTCGTCCTGCAGGAGGCCGGCGATGGCAAAGCTTTCGCCGTCGCGCATCTCGACGGTGGTCGAGGTCTCGCGCTTCTTGAAGGCGTTCACCGAGAAGCTGCCGTTCGACATCGTCACCGAGGTGTCGATGGCCGAGACCGACGCCGCGATCTCGAGGTTGATCAGGTCGCCGTCAACGACGCGGGGGGTGAACGCCATCTCGACGCCGAAGGGCTTGTATTCGATCGAGATGCCGCCGGAGGTCGAGTCGATCACCGGGATCGGATATTCGCCGCCGGCGAGGAACTTCGCCTGCTGGCCCGAGAGCGCGGTCAGGTTCGGCTCGGCGAGGGTGCGCACCATGCCCTTCGATTCGAGCGCCTCGAGCAGCACCGCGAATTCGAGGTTGCCGGCGGTGAAGCCGAGCCCGAGCGCGCCCTTGCCGCCGCCCGAAAGCGGCATGGTGCCGTTGTCGAAGGCATTGTTGATCGCGGTGGCCGAGCCGAAGTTGCCGGTGCCGGTGATCACCCCCGTCTGGGCACTGCCGCCGCCCACGGTGCCGCGCACGCCCAGAGAGGCGGCGAGGTTCTTCGAGACCGAGCGCTGCATCTCGGCAAAGCGGACCTTCAGCATCACCTGCTGCGTGCCGCCGACGGTCATCAGGTTGGAAACGCGGTCGCCCGCATAGCGCTTGGCCAGATCGAGCGCGCGGTCGAGCTTGGCGGCCGAGGAGACGGTGCCCGACAGCACGATGCCGTCGTTCGCCGTGCGCACCTCGATGCTCTCGCCGGGCAGGATCTGCTTCAGCCGTTCCTTGAACTCGGCGATGTCGGGGGTGACCTGCACCTCGACGTTCGAGATCAGCTTCCCGTCCGGCCCGAGGATGGTCATCGTGGTGCGGCCGGGCAGCTTGCCGAGCACGTAGATCGTCTTGTCGGAGAGGGTGGTGATGTCGGCGATGCCGGGGTTGGCGATCGACAGTTCCGAGAAGGGCTGATCGCTTTCGACCACCACGGCGCGGTTCATCGGCACGCTCAGCGGGGCAGAGGTCGAGCCCGACATCACCCGCAGCGTCTCGGCCTGGGCCATCGGCACGACACCACATCCAAGCGCGACGCCGACCGCGCAGGCCCTCAGGAAACCCTTGATCTTCATTGTGATCCTGCCTCTCCGATCACGTCACACTGCCCGGAACGCGCGTCCGTTTCTGGGTCTTGCATGCCCACTTCCGACCGACTGTGCCGGAAAGCGTTAATTATTGCAAGAATCAACCGATTGTGAGGTGAAATTCACGCACCCCGGCAGGGGCCGGGGCGGGCGGCGGATCGGCCGGGGTCAGTTCGCGCAGGGGATCTGCGTCTCGACCGCCTCGCCGCCCCTGCGGGTCGTGATCGTGCAGACCTTGGGCGCCTCGACCTTCACCGCTTCCTGCGCCTGGATGCCCAGAAGCTTGTCGCGGTCGATCTCGATCGCGCCGAGCTCGGCGGTGTTCTTCATCCCGACGAGCGACAGGGTGAGTTTCCCGGTCGATTGCGCCAGCGTCAGCGCCGCGACCTGCTCGGGGGTGACCTCGGCGGTGACGGTGCGGGCGATCTTGGTTTCCTCGCTGCGGTCGGCATCGGCGCTCTGGTCAATGGCGATCAGCGGCAGGTTGGTGTCGATCAGCTTCGTCACCGGCTCGTTGTTGACGGTGCCCGACCAGTAGACGTCGACGCGGTCACCCGGCCGCAGGAAGCCCGACACGCCCGAAGCGACGTCGACCTGGATGGTGAAGGCGCGCATGTCGGGGGCGAGATTGGCCATGATCCCGGCATCGACGCCCGGAACGGTGATCTTGGTGCCGAGAATCGGCTCGTTCGCCTCGTAGGAGCGCAGGGCCGCGCGCGGCCGCGTCTCGCCTTCGAGGAAGGCGGCGACCTGGGCCTCGGGCGTGCCCTGTTTCGCGGTCAGCAGGTGGAAGACGCCGTCGGGCACCTTGTCGGCCTGGACCTTGGCGATGTCGAGATCGGCGATGGTGAAGCGTTCGCCGTATTTCAGCGCGCGCTTGGCGACGACGACATCGGTCAGCGGAGGGATCTTCTCCTGAATGGCCATCAGCATGTCGCGCTGCTGCTGGAACTGCGTCAGCTGTCCCTGAAACATGTAGACCGCGACGCCGGCGAGCGAGACGCCGAGAGCCAGGACAAGAACGACGATGAGTCGCATTTCACACTTCCTTCGCTGCGGGGGCGGCCGGCGGCTGCCGGGAGCATGCCATCAGTTGCCGGGCACCAGCGTCGTCTGTGCTCCGATGAAACTTGCGATATGTTCGGCGGCATTTTCAGTCGGGCCCCAGATCAGGGTGCCGACCACCATGCCGAGCGGGACCAGCAGGGCCGTCAGCACGACCCAGTCGACAGTCACGGCCCCCTCTTCGGAACGGAGCCTCCGAAGCCAGTGCGGAAACAGTCTCATGAATGCACCTCTCCTCTGCCGGGGCGGGTATGGGGACGTCGCGGAAAACACGCGCACGAGAATTTCCAGAACCTGCGACCGCAGTATTGCGGCAGGGGCGGGCACCTCGGGAACCGGTGCCCGGACCGGGCCTCTCACGCGAAGGGAGGTGCGCCTTTCGGCGCATCCCCAATCTCATGCAGGCGCGTCGCCTCAGTTCACGCTGACCGTGGCAAGGTAGCTGCCGATCTTGCCGGCCGCAGTCTTGGTGTTCGAGCTGATGGTCAGCAGCGCGGCGGCGCCGAGGCCGACGACGGCGGCGGTCAGCACGACCCAGTCAACGGTCACGGCGCCGTCTTCTTCGGTGCGGATCTTGCGGGCGAGTTTGAAGAAGTTCATGGGATCTCTCCTTTGGGGGTCAGGTTGCGGGGTGCCGCGGTGCCGTCATGGGCACCTCTGCTCGGCCCCTGCATCGCGGTATGGAGATGTTTTGCCGGCGAATCTTGTCCTGATTTGGGCTGATTGCGCTCTTCTTTGCGGCGTTTGCGGAGGAGGCGCTCGCGACTGGGTGGGGGTGGTGGCGGCATGGACATGCGAAAGGGGCCGCGCCTTTCGGCACGGCCCTGATCTCATGCGAGAAGATCGCCTCAGTTCACGCTGACCGTGGCGAGGTAGCTGCCGATCTTGCCGGCCGCAGTCTTGGTGTTGGTGCTGATGGTCAGCAGCGCGGCGGCGCCGAGGCCGACGACAGCGGCGGTCAGCACGACCCAGTCAACGGTCACGGCGCCGTCTTCTTCGGTGCGGATCTTGCGGGCGAATTTGAAGAATTTCATGTCTGTCTCTCCTGGGATCTGGTTGCTCCGCGCTTCGGCTGCCACTTTCGACCTTGGCGCTTCGCCTTGCGGGATGAGTGCAGTTAGCTCCCCGATCGTGGCTCGATTGGGGCAGCTGCCGGGCGTTTTTACGAAAAATGAAGACTTTTGGCGGACTGGCATCAGGTCATTGAAAATAAAAGATATAATTGTGGCAATGCCATTGGCTTTTGCTCTGCACGTGGCGGATTGGCTGCGAATCGCACTCCCGGATGCCCGATTCCGCTCCGTTCTTCTGGATTTTTTCGCGATTTTCACGGATAAGGGAGCAAAGGGCAGCAGACCCGTAACGAGCAGGACAGCGCAGATGCGCAGCAGATGGGCAGCGAGTATCTTGGTCTGCGCGGCAGTTCTGGCCGCGCCGGTCGGTGCCGAAGTGCGCCATGACACCCCCACCGTGAACTTTTTCAAGCCCAAGCGCGTTCTGCCGCCCGCGCCGGGCACGAAGCGATTCCTGACGATCCAGATCAACCCCGAGGAACAGGCGCGCGAGCTTGCCGCCGCCGCGTCCCGTCCCTTCGCGCCGGTGACCCGGATGCCGGGGGCCGAGATCATCACCCCGGGCGGAGTGATGCCGCAGGGCGCCCCCTCATCCTATGGCTGGTACTGGACCGCGGTCTCGCCGGCGCTTGGCGACCGCGCCGGGCGGTTCCAGAAGGCGCTTGAGGCGCTCTCCTCCGGTCCGGGCGGGCAGAGCGTGCGCGCGCCGCGTCTGGCGCATCTGCAGGACATCGCCGATCGCCACGGCCGCGACATCCTGGCGGCGACGATCGGCACCGAGGTCTCGCCGGCGCTGGTGCTTGCGGTGATCTCGACCGAATCGGGCGGGCGGCCGGATGCGGTGTCGCGCTCGGGCGCGGTCGGGCTGATGCAGCTGATCCCCGCGACGGCCACGCGATTCGACGTCGACGACAGCACCGACCCGGGCAAGAACATCCGCGGCGGGGTGGCCTATCTCGACTGGCTGATGAAGGAATTCGACCGCGACCCGTTGATGGTCATCGCCGCCTACAACGCCGGCGAGAACGCGGTGAAGCGGGCAGGGGGCGTGCCGCCCTATGCCGAGACGCGCGATTACGTGCCGAAGGTGCTGGCCGCCTGGCAGGTGGCGCGGGGGCTGTGCCTCTCGCCGCCCGAGCTGGTGACGGACGGCTGCGTCTTCGCCCTGAAAGGATAAGCATGACCGATACCAGGCCGCTGGTGCTGGACGTCGACGGGACGTTCCTGAAAACTGATCTGTTGTTCGAGACCTTCTGGGCCGGGCTTGGCCGCGATCCGCTTGCCACGCTCGCCGCGGCGGCGCGGCACGCGCGCGATCCGGCGCGGCTGAAGGCCGCGCTGGTCGAGATTGCGCCGCTGCGCACCGACCTGATGCCGGTCAATCCCGAAATCGCGGCGATGGCCGAGGAGGCGATGTCCGAGGGGATCGAGGTCTGCCTTGCCTCCGCCTCGGACCGGCGTCTGGTGTCGGCGCTGGCCGCCGATTACGGGCTTTCGGCGCGGGTCTTCGCCTCGGACGGGGTCACCAACCTGAAGGGCGAGGCGAAGGCCGGCGCGCTGATCGACGCCTTCGGCCGTGCGGGCTTCGACTATGCCGGCAACGAGGCCGCCGACCTGCCGGTGTGGCGTGCCGCGCGGGCCGCGGTGGTGGTGGGGGAGGTGGCCGAGGTCACCCAGCTCGAGACCCTTGGCCAGCCCGTCGCGCGCGTCCCCGGCGGCTGGAGCGCGGCGGCGCTGTGGAAGGCGATGCGCCCGCACCAATGGGTGAAGAACGTGCTGTTGCTGCTGCCGCTGATCGCGGCGCATCGTTTCGACGGCGCGACCTTCTGGCCGGTGTTCTTCGGCATCATCGCCTTCTCGGCCGCGGCCTCGGCGATCTACATCGTCAACGACCTCCTTGACCTCGAGGCGGACCGGCTGCATCCGACGAAATGCCGCCGGCCCTTTGCCTCGGGCGCGGTGCCGATCCGGGTGGGGATGATCGCCTGCGCCGGGCTGATCGTGCTGGCGCTGGGCCTTGGCGCGGCGCTGAATGCGGGCTTTGTCGGCGTCGTGCTGCTCTACATGGCGCTGTCGCTTGCCTATTCGCTCAAGCTCAAGCGGATGCGCTGGGTCGATATCGCGACGCTCGCCACGCTTTATACCATCCGCGTCGTGGCGGGGGCCGCGGCGGGGCAGGTCGATGTCTCGATCTACATGCTGATCTTCGTCTTCCCGGTGTTCCTCGCGCTTGGCTGCGTGAAGCGGTTGACCGAGCTGACACTGGCGAAGAACGACGAGCGCCTGCCCGGGCGCGGCTATGGCCGGCCCGACCGGGGCGACCTGCTGAACGTCGCGGGGATCGGTGTCGCCGGGGCGCTGGTGATCTTCTTCCTCTATTCGGTCTCGCCGCAGGGACAGGCGCTTTACCCCGACACCTGGCTGCTGTGGCTCGCCATGCTGCCGATGGGCTGGTGGCTGGTGCGGATGGTGATGCTCGGCTGGTTCGGCAAGCAGGATTACGACCCGATCGTCTTCGCGATGAAGGACAAGTTCGGGCTTGGCCTGCTGATGATCACGCTCAGCCTGATGTTCTGGGCGGCCGGGCTCTGGGCGAAGTGGTTCGGCGGCTGAGCGGGTGCGGCGGGGGCTGCCTGCCCCCGCACCCCCGGGCGTATTTCCGCCATGAAAAAGGGCCGGGGGTCTTCCCGGCCCAAATCCTCTTGCCGGAGGCGTCCGGCGCTTGCGGCAGCGCGGCTGCCTGCCCGTTCAGAACGACATCTTCTTGAAGACGGGTTCGGGGATCAGCCGGATCACCGCCATCACCAGCCGCCAGATCGGTGCCGAATAGATCACGTTGCGGCGGCGTTTCACCGCGCGGGCGATATCGGCGGCGACGGCCTCGGGGCTGGTCATGAAGGGCATCTTCATCCCCCAGGTCATCGAGGTGTCGACCGGTCCCGGCTTCACCGTCAGCACATGCACGCCCTTGCGGGCGCAGCGGTTGCGCAGGCCCGACAGATAGGTCGCAAACCCCGCCTTCGCCGCGCCGTAGACGTAATTGCCAAGCCGCCCGCGATCGCCCGCGACCGAGCCGATGCCGACGATCGTGCCCGCGCCGCGCGCCTCGAGGAGCGGCGCGAGCATCTGCAGGAAGGTCGCGGGGCCGGTGAAGCTGTCGGCGATGACGCCGGCGATCAGCCGCGGTTCGGCGTCGATCGCCGCCTGTTCGGGCATCGAGCCGACGAAGGAGGCGGCGTTCAGCACGCCGTCCTGCGCCGCGAGCCGCTCGATCAGCGCGGGATAGCCCGCCGGGTCGCGTGCGTCGAAGGCCAGCACCTCGGCCCCGGCTGCGCCGCGCAGCCGGCAATCGGCGGCGATCGCCTCAAGCTCGGCCTCGTCGCGGCCGGCCAGGACGAGGGTGGCGCCCTCGGCCGACAGGCGGCGGGCGAAGGCGCGGGCGATGGCCGAGGTCGCGCCGAGGAGGATCCAGGTTTCCATCACGCGTTCCTCAGGTTCAGCCGGCGGACAAGGTCGGTTTCAAAGCGGCGGTCGGGATCGACCCTGGCCACCTCGGCCTGCCAGTCGGAAAGCTCGGGATACATCGCGCGGATCTGCGCGCCGCGGGCAAGCGCATCCTTGGCGAAGTAAAGCCGCCCGCCGGCGTCTGCGGTGCGGTCCTCGAGGCGCGCGATGAGGGCGCGGGCGGCCTCGCGGTTCGGGAAGTCGACGGCGAGGGTGTAGCCCTCCATCGGGAAGCTGAGAAAGCCCGCGCGCCCGGGCCCCATGCGCTTGAGCACGGCAAGCGGCGAGGCAAGGCCCGAGGTCGCGATCTCGGTCAGCATCTCGCGCAGCGCAGGCGCGGCGGCGAGCGGCACGACGCATTGGAACTGGTGGAAGCCGCGCTTGCCATAGAGCCGGTTCCAGTCGTGGATCTTGTCGAGCGGGAAGAAGAAATCGCCGATCGGCTTCACCAGCGTCCGGCCGCGGGCGGGTACCCGGCCGTAATAGGCGCGGTTGAAGAGATGCACGACCGGGGCGGAGAGCGCGAAATTCGGCGCATCCATCGGCACGCGCCGGGCCTTTTCGCGCCGCCGGACGAGGCCGGCGCCGGTCTCTCCCTCCTCGACGATGCCGCGGCCAAGCGCCTTGCCGGTCGCCGTCGCGTCGATCCAGCCGACGGTATAGGTGGCGGTCGAGCCGTCGAGGAAGGCGAGATGTTCGTCCCAGTCCCTTGCGCGACGCTCGGTCACCAGCATGACGTCGCCCTTGCAGGGGGTCATGCGCAGCTTGGCCGCGACGATCACCCCGGTCTGGCCAAGCCCGCCCACCGTCGCGCGGAACAGCGGCGCGCCGGGCTCGACAGTGATCTCGGTCTCGCCCTGCAGCAGGGTGATCTCGGCGACATGGACGCCGAAGCTGCCGGCGTGGTGATGGTTCTTGCCGTGCACGTCCTGTGCGATGCAGCCGCCCACCGTGGCAAAGCCGGTGCCCGGCATCACCGCGGGCAGCCAGCCGCGCGGCGCGAAGGCCTGCGCCAGATCGCCGATCCGCGCACCGGCCTCGACCGAGAGCACCCCGGTTTCGGGCTCGAAGCCGAGCAGCCGGTCGAGACGGGTCATGTCGATCGCCCGCCCGCCCGCGTTCAGCGCCGCATCGCCATAGGAGCGGCGCATGCCGAAGGCGGGGGCGGCGTCGAGGCCGGTGAGCGCCGCGCGCCGTTCGGGACGGGCGACTTCGCCGCGGGCGCTGAGGGCACGCCCCCAACCGGTATAGTCTGCCTGTTTCCAGTCCATTGTCAGACCCTTATCCTTGGGCTTTCAGGGAAGCGCGCTCGGCCATGGGGAAGGCCGCAAGGCCGATCGCGATCGCGAACCACAGCGTGGTGAGGCGGATCAGCGCCGTTGCGGGGACCGAGACGGCGAGCGGCACGCCTTCGAGGGACAGCAGCGCGACCATCGCCGCCTCGGCCCCGCCAAGCCCGCCCGGTGCGCCGGTGAGCCCGCCCGCGAGCGTGGCGAAGACGAAGATCGCGACGGCCTTCCACAGCCCGACATCGGCGCCCATCCAGCCGAGCAGGAGGTGGAAGGAAAACGCCTCGGCGCCCCAGCCGGCAAGGCCGAGGGCGAGGGCAAGGGTCAGGGTCGGACCATGGCTGAAGCGGGAAAGCGAGCGTGCGGCGCCGCGGGCGCGGGCAAAGGCGCGCGGGAAGCGGCCGAGCGCACGGAAGGCCAGCGTGACGAGCGCTGTCAGAAGCGCCGGGCGGGTGGCGATCACCGCGGCCGCCAGCGCGAGCCCCGTGACCGGCAGCGCGCCGGCGACGCCACCGGCGGCGAGCGAGAGCGAGAGTGCGAGCAAAAGCCCCATCGCGGCCAGATCGCCCGCCCGGTCCATCAGCGCCAGCGGGGCGGTGCGGGTCGCGCTCCAGCCCGTCTCGCGGCGCAGCCAGCGCATCCGCACCAGCTCGCCCACCCGACCCGGCGTCACCGCCATCGCGAAGCCGCCCAGATAGTGGCGGGTGTCCTGCGCGAGATCGGTGGGCAGGCCGAGCCGGCGCGCCAGCCGGTGCCAGCGCACCGCCCGGGCAAGGTAATTCGCGAGCGAGAGGCCGAGGAGCACGCAGAGCTGCCAGGGGCGCAGGGCGCCGATCTGCTCGCGGATCTCGTCCCAGCCGGTCCCGGCGGCAAGTCCCACAAGCCCGCCCAGCACCGCAAGCAGCAGCACCGGGATCAGCAGCCGATCGCGCAGCCGGGGGCGGCGGGGGGGGCAGGAGAGGTCGGGTGTGAGGCTCATCATTGGTCCCGGATACTCGGGGATTCAGGCGGAATTGTGATGCTGTTGCGGAATTGGAGACAATTTCTTTCGGGTCTGAGGGGGAGAGGGGGCGCTGCCCCCTCGGCCTTCGGCCTCACCCCCGGGATATTTTGGGGCAATTGGAAGCGCCGCCGGCGGGATGGGATGTGAAGGCCCCGCGGTGGCGCGGGGCCTTCGCGGCGGTCGGATCAGTCGACGATCGTCGCCTCGGTCGCGGCGCGCAGCTGCTCCTCGGTCACGCCATCGGCGAGCTCGACGATGTGCAGCCCCTTGTGCGTCACATCGAGCACGCCGAGATTGGTGATGATCCGGTCGACCACGCCCTGGCCGGTCAGCGGCAGGGTGCAGGCCTTCAGCACCTTCGACTCGCCGTGCTTGTTGGTGTGGTCCATCACCACCACGACGCGCTTGACGCCGGCGACGAGGTCCATCGCGCCGCCCATGCCCTTGACCAGCTTGCCCGGGATCATCCAGTTCGCCAGATCGCCCTTTTCGCTCACTTCCATCGCGCCGAGGATCGCCATCGCGATCTTGCCGCCGCGGATCATGCCGAAGCTGGTGGCGCTGTCGAAATAGGCGGTCTGCGGCAGTTCGGTGATCGTCTGCTTGCCGGCGTTGATCAGGTCGGGATCCTCGTCGCCCTCATAGGGGAAGGGGCCCATGCCGAGCATGCCGTTCTCCGACTGCAGCGTCACGTTCACCCCCGCGGGGATGAAGTTCGGCACCAGCGTCGGGATGCCGATGCCGAGGTTCACATAGGTGCCGTCGTGCAGCTCCTTCGCGGCGCGCGCGGCCATCTGGTTGCGGTCCCAGCCCTTCACGACCTCGGCCATCACACTGCCTCCCGCTTGCGCACGGTGCGCTGTTCGATGCGTTTCTCGTGCGTGCCCTGGATCAGCCGGTGCACGTAGATCCCGGGCAGATGGATCAGGTCGGGGTCGATCGAGCCGGTCGGCACGATCTCCTCGACCTCCATCACGCAGACGCGCCCGCACATCGCCGCCGGCGGGTTGAAGTTGCGCGCGGTCTTGCGGAAGATCGCGTTGCCGCTCTCGTCCGCCTTCCAGGCCTTGACGATCGAGACATCGGCGACGATGCCGCGCTCGAGGATATAGGTCACGCCGTCGAAGTCCTTGTGCTCCTTGCCCTCGGCGACCACGGTGCCGACGCCGGTCTTGGTGTAGAAGCCCGGGATGCCGGCGCCGCCGGCGCGCATGCGCTCGGCCAGGGTTCCTTGCGGGGTGAATTCGAGCTCGAGCTCGCCCGACAGGTATTGGCGCATGAATTCCGCGTTCTCGCCGACATAGGACGAGATCATCTTGCGGATCTGGCGGGTGTCGAGCAGCTTGCCGAGGCCGAAGCCGTCGACGCCGCAATTGTTCGAGGCGATGGTGAGGTCCTTGACCCCGCTTGCGACCAGCGCGTCGATCAGAAGTTCCGGAATGCCGCACAGGCCGAACCCGCCCGCCGCAATCGTCATCCCGTCGACCAGAAGCCCGTCCAGGGCCTCCGACGCCGAGCCGTAGATCTTTCTCATGAAATCCTCCCGTTTCCTGTGCGGAATTTGTGACCAAGGGGAGGGCGCGAGTCAATCGCGGCGATGCTGCGCAGCGGCGCGGGCCCTCCGCCGCGCCGCCGCAACAGGCATCATTCCGGCGCGGCGTCGGCTTTGCCGGCGGTTTTCTTCGGCGCGGCCTTCTCCGGGGGCGCCTTCGCGGCGGCGGTGGTCTTCTTCGCTGCGGGCTTCTTGGCCGCCGCCTTTTTCGGTGCGGCCTTCTTCGGTGCGGCTTTCTTCTTGCCGCCCTTCGCCGCCTTCGCCTCGAGCAGCGGCAGCGCGATCTCGAGCGTCACCGCCTCGGGTTCGACATCCTTCGGCAGGGTGGCGTTGACCTTGCCCCATTTGACATAGGGCCCGTAGCGGCCGGGCATCACCTGCACCTCGCCGCCCTCGGGATGCTCGCCGAGCACCTTGAGCGGCTGCGCGGCAGCCCCGCCACGCCCCGGGCTGCGGGCGAGCTTTTGCGCCAGCACCTCGACGGCGCGGTTCATGCCGATGCTGAAGACCTCTTCGGCATCGGGCAGGTTCGCATAGGTCTTGCCCCATTTCACGTAAGGGCCGAAGCGGCCGAGATTGGTCTCGACCGGCTCGCCATCCTCGGGGTGCGGGCCGATCACCCGCGGCAGCGACAGCAGCATCAGCGCGCGCTCGAGGTCGATCGACTCGGGGGACCAGCCCTTCGGCAGGCTGGCGCGCGGCGGTTTCGGCACCTCTTCGCTCGCCTCGCCCTTCTGCACATAGGGGCCGAAGCGGCCGATGCGCAGCGTCACCGGCTGGCCCTCGTCATGGCCCAGAACCTTGCCGTCGAGCGCCGCCGCCTCGCCGTCGCCCGGGGCCGAGAGCGGCCGGGTGTAGCGGCATTCGGGGTAATTGCCGCAGCCGATGAAGGCGCCGCCAGAGCGCGCGGTCTTCAGATGCAGACGGCCCTTGTGGCACACCGGGCATTCGCGCGGGTCGGTGCCGTCGGGGCGCGGCGGATAGAGATGCGGGCCGAGAACCTCGTCGATCTTGTCGAGCACCTCGGAGATCCGCAGCTCCGACGTCTCGCCGATCGCCGCCGAGAAGTCGCGCCAGAAGCGGGCCAGCACGTCCTTGTAATCGCGGTCGCCGGCCGAGATGTCGTCGAGCTGTTCCTCGAGATCGGCGGTGAAATCATATTCGACGTAGCGGCGGAAGTAGTTCGTCAGGAAGGCGGTGACGAGGCGACCGGTGTCCTCGGGAATGAGCCGGTTCTTGTCCTTGCGCACATAGCCGCGGTCGACGATCGTGGTCAGGATCGAGGCATAGGTCGAGGGCCGGCCGATGCCGAGCTCTTCCATGCGCTTGACCAGCGTCGCCTCGGTGTAGCGCGGCGGGGGCTGGGTGAAGTGCTGCTCGGGGGTGATCTGGCTCTTCTTCGCGGGGTCGCCCTGCATGATCTGCGGCAGGCGGGCGCCGTCCTCGCCCTCGTCGTCGTCGCGTCCCTGATCGTAGATCTTCAGGAAGCCGTCGAAGGTGACGACCTGGCCGGTGGCGCGCAGCTCGACCTGACCATCGGCCGAGCCGACGTCGACGGTGGTGCGTTCCATCACCGCGGCGGCCATCTGGCTGGCGAGGGTGCGCTTCCAGATCAGCTCGTAGAGCTTGCGCTGGTCATCGGCGAGCTTGAGCTTCTCGGGGCTGGCCGACATGTCGGTCGGCCGGATGCACTCGTGCGCCTCCTGCGCGTTCTTCGCCTTGTTCTTGTACATGCGCGGGCTCGACGGCACGTAATTTTCGCCGAAGCGGCGCTTGATCTCGTCGCGCGCGGCCATCACCGCCTCGGGCGCCATGTCGATGCCGTCGGTTCGCATGTAGGTGATGTAGCCTGCCTCGTAGAGCCGCTGCGCCGCCGACATGCAGGCCTTGGCGCCCATGCCGAACTTGCGGCTGGCCTCCTGCTGCAGGGTCGAGGTCATGAAGGGCGGGTAGGGGTTGCGGGTGGCGGGTTTCGCCTCGACCGCCTTCACCGTCAGATCGCGCGAGGTGACGGCCTGCACCGCCAGCTCCGCATCGGTCGCGGTGGCGAGGTCGAACTTGTCGAGCTTCTTGCCGCCCAGAACGGTCAGCCGGGCGGTGAAGACCTGGCCGCGGGGCGTGGTCAGCTCGGCGGTGACAGTCCAGTATTCGCGGGCGTGAAACGCCTCGATTTCCATCTCGCGCTCGACGATGAGGCGCAGACAGACCGATTGCACCCGGCCGGCCGAGCGCGCGCCGGGGAGTTTCCGCCACAGCACCGGCGACAGGTTGAAGCCCACCAGATAGTCGAGCGCGCGGCGGGCGAGATAGGCCTCGACCAGCGGGCCGTCGACCTGGCGGGGGTGTTTCATCGCCTCGGTGATCGCCGATTTGGTGATCGCGTTGAAGGTGACGCGCGACACCTTCTTGCCCTTCAGCTTCTTCTCGAGCGCCTGTTCGAGGTGCCACGAGATCGCCTCTCCCTCGCGATCAGGGTCGGTTGCGAGGATCAGTTCGTCATCGGAAGCGAGCGCGTCGGTGATCGCCTTGATGTGCTTCTTCGAGTCGGCGCCGACTTCCCATTTCATCTCGAAATCATGCTCGGGATCGACCGAGCCATCCTTCGGCGGCAGGTCGCGAACATGGCCGAAAGAGGCGAGAACCGTGTAATCGGAGCCCAGATATTTGTTGATCGTCTTGGCCTTGGCGGGAGATTCGACAACGACGACGGCCATGACTTCCTCTTCAATGCGCAGGTTCAGCACTTGGGCGCGGAACATGTGGGCGTTGGGGGGGGATTGTCAATGACGCACCGACAGGCGGTTTTCCCGCCGGGGCTTTCGTGCCTGTGCCTCCGGGGGCGTCAGCCAAGGCTCAGCAGCCCGCCGGGATGGCGGATCACCCGCCCCTCGATCTCGAGCAGGACGAGGCTCCGGGCCAGCTCCGCGGGGGCAAGGCCCAGGCTGCGCAACAGCAGGTCTTCGGGCGTCGGACTGGGGCCGAGGGCCGCCAGGATGCGGGCCTCGGCCGCGCCGGTCTCCGGCCCCGGGAGCGGGGACTGAACCGGCGCCGCGACAGGGGGCGGGGCTGGCCCGGAGGCGACGGGCGCGGGGCCGCCAAGCGCCTCGATCACGTCTTCGGCATTGCGCACCAGAACCGCGCCGTCGCGGATCAGCAGATTGCAGCCGGCGGCACGCGCATCCATCGGATGGCCCGGCACCGCCATCACCTCGCGCCCGTAATCAAGGGCGTTGCGCGCCGTCAGCAGGCTGCCCGAACGCGCCGCGGCCTCGATCACCACCGTCGCGCGGGCCAGCCCGGCGATGATACGGTTGCGCTGCGGGAAGTGGCGCGCCTGTGGCTGTGTGCCGGGGGGCAGCTCGGCCAGCCGCAGCCCCTCGCGCGCCATGCGGGCGGAAAGGGTGGCGTTTTCAGCTGGATAGACCACGTCGATGCCGCCCGCCTGCACACCGATCGTGCCGGTGGCAAGCGCCGCCTCATGCGCTGCGGCGTCGATGCCGCGGGCAAGGCCCGAGACCACGGTGAAGCCCGCCGCGCCCAGCTCCCGCGCCAGCCGCTGCGCCATGCGCAGGCCGAGCGACGAGGCGTTGCGCGCGCCCACAAGCGCGACCATCGGCCGCGCAGCCAGCGCCGGATCGCCAAGCGCCCACAGCAGCGGCGGCGCATCGTCGAGATCGTCGAGCGCCGGCGGGTAGCCCGGCGCACCGAAGGGCAGAAGCCGCGCCCCGGCACGCCGGCCGGCCGCAAGCTCGGCCCGCGCGACGCCCTCGGGGCAGGGCTCATAGCCCTCGGCCCCGGCGGCGCGGGCAATCGCGGGCAGGGCGGCAAGGGCGGCCTCGGCGCTGCCATGTTCGGCCAGTAGGCGGTGAAAGGTGGTGGCGCCGACACGGCGGGACCGCGCCAGGCGGAGACGGGACAGCGTTTCCGCTTCCGTGATCGGCGGGGTATCGGGCATGGGACCAGAAAACACGCTGCTTCCTCCGATCTTCGCCCCGTCGCTCCTCCAGCATTCCGGCGAAGAGTTAACGGAAGGTTTGCGAATCAACCCTGGGATGAACATGATTCGACATGTGCGCGCCCGGAGTGTGTGTGACACCCGCAAAATGCCTCCGCGGGCGCCGATCACGGCCGCGTTACCGAAACGTCACCTGCACGTCGCTCCGCTGTTACCCGCGCCGGGCATCCGCAGCGCATCACGTAATTGACGGAGCATCCGATGATCCTGCGACTGACGCTCGGCGGCGTTCTTGCCCTGACCACCGCGCTTCCGGCCCTGGCCGAGATGAATTTCAACCGCATCGCCGCCTTCCCGGTGGCCGACAACACCCCCGCCGGCACCGATGCCGCGCGCGAGACCTCGGCCGAGATCATCTCGGCGACCGAGGACGGCATGACGCTCGTCTACACCGACAGCCCGGCGGGCGTGATCGGTCTGATCGACATCACCGACCCGGCGGCGCCGAAGGGGCTGGGCGAGGTATCGGTGAAGGGCGAGCCGACCTCGGTCACGGTGCTGGGCGGCAAGGCCTTCGTCGCGGTGAACACGTCTGAAAGCTATGCCAACCCGTCGGGGCGTCTCGACGTCGTCGACCTTGCGACCAAGACCGAGGTGGCCAGCTGCGATCTCGGCGGTCAGCCCGATTCCATCGCGAAATCGAAGGACGGCCGGTTCCTCGCCATCGCGATCGAGAACGAGCGTGACGAGGAGCTGAACGATGGCGCGCTGCCGCAGATGCCGGCGGGCACTCTGGTCAAGCTGCCGCTGAAGAAGGGCCTGCCCGATTGCGGCGCGCTGCAGACGATCGACGTGACCGGGCTGTCCGAGATCGCCGGCGAGGACCCGGAGCCCGAATTCGTCGACATCAACGGCAAGGGCGAGATCGCGCTGACCCTGCAGGAGAACAACGCGATCGTCATCGTCGGTGCCGACGGCAAGGTGGCCAAGGCCTTCGGCGCCGGCACCGCGACGGTCGAGGGGATCGACACCAAGAAGGACGGCAAGCTCGACTTCACCGGCAAGATCGAGAACATCGCGCGCGAACCCGACGCGGTGAAATGGATCGACGACGACCATATCGCCATCGCCAACGAGGGCGACTGGAAGGGCGGCACCCGCGGCTGGACGATCTTCGCCAAGGACGGCACGATGGTCTATGACAGCGGCAACAGCTTCGAACGCGCGGTGGCGGCGATCGGGCATTTCCCCGACAAGCGTGCCGGCAAGAAGGGCGTCGAGCCCGAGTCGGTCGAGACCGGCACCTTCGGCGGTCAGAAGCTGATCTTCATCGGTTCGGAACGCGGCTCGGTCGTCGGCGTCTATGACGGCACCGATCCGGCGGCGCCGAAGCTTTTGCAGCTCCTGCCCTCGGGCATCGGGCCGGAAGGCTATATCGCGATCCCCGAGCGCAACCTGCTGGTCTCGGCGAACGAGACCGATCTGGGCGCCGACGGCGCGGCGCGGGCGCATGTGATGATCTATCAGCGGCAGGAGGCGCCGGCCGCCTATCCGATGCTGACCTCGGCGGGCTCTGACCCGCTGATCGGCTGGGGCGCGCTTTCGGGTCTTGCCGCCGATCCCGAAAAGGCGGGCATCCTCTACACGATCTCGGACAGCTTCTATTCGGCCGAACCGCGGATCTTCACCATCGACACCACCCAGAAACCCGCCAAGATCGTCGCCGCGCTCGACATCACCCGCGACGGCGCGCCGGCGCAGCTGACCGACCTCGAGGGCATCACGCCCGACGGCAAGGGTGGCTTCTGGCTGTCGACCGAGGGCAACAGTGCCAAGATGGTGCCGCACGGGCTGCTGCATGTCGACGCCAAGGGCAAGATCAAGGAGCAGGTCGGCCTGCCGCCGGAGCTCGCCGCGGTCGAGACCCGCTTCGGCTTCGAGGGCATCGCGAAGGACGGCGACACGCTGTGGATGGCGGTGCAGCGCGAGTGGAAGGACGACCCGAAGGGGATGGTCAAGCTCGTGTCCTACAACACCGAGACCAAGGAATGGGGCGCGGTGCACTATCCGCTCGAGCCGAAGGGCGAGGGCTGGATGGGGCTGTCCGAGCTGACCTTCCACGGGGACTGGGCCTATGTGATCGAGCGCGACAACCTGATCGGCGACAAGGCCGTGGTGAAGCGGCTCTACCGGGTGAAGCGCGCCGATCTGGTCGCGGCGCCGCTCGGCTCCGAGCTGCCGGTGGTGGCGAAGGAAGAGGTGCGCGACCTGATCCCCGACCTGAAGGCCACGGGCGGCTATGTCGTCGACAAGGTCGAGGGCTTCACCGTCGACGCGGCCGGCACCGGCTGGGTGGTGACCGACAACGACGGCGTCGACGACAGCTCGGGCGAGACCCTGTTCTTCCCGGTCGGCACGGTCGAGTGACGCCGGAAAAAGCTCGATTGGCCCGGAAACCCTGTGGTTTCCGGGCCATTTTCACATTTGATGGAACCGGAACGCACGCACGGGACTTGACCAACGGAGGTGGCGATGGCCTTTCTTGGGAAAAGGCTGACGTCGCGTCGGCCCGAATGGTTTTCAGGAACAGGTGTTGCCGTGCTGTCTGTCTCGCTGCGTCGTCATGCGATCGTGTTTCCCGTGTTGCTGGTGGCGGCCCTTGCGGGCTGCGCGCAACAGCCGATGACGCCCGCCACCGTGTCGTCGAGTTCGGCGGTGCCGCCCGAGTATCAGTCGCGGCCCGACGAGGACCGGGTGATCCCGGCGGTCAATCCGCATTACCTCAATGACCGCAACCGCCGCCGCTGGGTCGATTACACCGGCCCCGAGGAGCCGGGCACGATCGTCGTCGACCCCTATGCGCGGCTTCTCTATCACGTTGTCTCGCCCGGCCGGGCGATGCGTTTCGGCATCGCCGTGGGCAAGGCGGGCAAGGGCTTTTCCGGCAATGCAGTGATCTCGCGCAAGGTCGAATACCCGTCCTGGACGCCGACGAAGAACATGATCCGCAACGACCCCGACCTCTACGGGCCGCTCGCGGGCGGGCTTCCGGGCGGGCTCGACAACCCGCTCGGGGCGCGCGCGCTTTACCTCTACCGGAACGGCAAGGATACCTATTACCGCATCCACGGCACGATGGACCCGTCCTCGATCGGCAAGGCCACCTCGGCAGGCTGCATCCGGCTGTTCAACCAGGACATCATCGACATGTTCGACGAGACCGAGCTGGGCACCAAGGTCAAGGTCCGCTCGCGTGAGGAGAGCCTGGCGATGGAAGGGCCGGTGGTCGAGCTGCACACCGGCTATGTCGTGCCCGCCGCCGACGCCGAGGCGATCGCCGCCGATCAGGCCGCCTATGAGGCCGGGCAGATCCAGGATTACTCGCAGGTCGAGCAGGAACAGCACGAGGCCGCCGTCGCCTCGGCCGAGGAGCGTGAGGCGCAGCTGCACGGCACGAATTGATGCGTGGCGGATTCGGGGGACGCCTTGCTTCCATTTCTCCTCGGGGCCGGCGTGGCCCCGATGGACTTTCTGACTGTTTCGATCTGAGCCTTTGGCTGCCGGTCAAAGGCAGTACATCAGCATGTGACCGAGAGTTGCGTGTTGCCTTGCTGAACTTCACGGGGCACACTTCCACGTGACGATGGGACGACCCTTGGTATTTTAGACCAGGCAGAAATATGCGCTACATTTTTGTTTTCGTGCTTCCCGTCGTCGCGGCGACGGTGCTCTTCTACGCATCGTTGGGGATGAGGCAGGAAGCACACCGAGCTTCAGCCGATTTCCTTATCCTTGTCCTCTCTGAAGAAGCTGATGCGGGTCCCAAATTACATAAGATGATAGAAAAATAGCGCGCCACCGGTATTCCAGCGTCTGAGGATTTTGGCGATTGGCACCATGATCTGTGCAGCAGGTGTCGCCTCACTTGCGATACCCATGGAATATTCAATCAAGCGTAAGGTGAATATGATGACCGCAATGGTTGCGGGCTTCTGTGTCGCCAAGGGTGTTATCGGCTTTAGTCTCTTCAACTGGCTAGACTTTTGGAAAGCGATGATCCCCTGCTTGGCGCTTGCGGCGTTCGTGGTGTGGCTTCGCCCCGCGATCAGGAATATGCGCAACAACTCGACCTGAGCATTGCACCGGTAGCATCTCCGCCCAACGTCCGCTCCGTTCGCCTCGCCTTCCCGCAGCGCCTCGGAAAAGCCCGCGCCGCTCAGCGATAGAGGATGACGTAATCCTTGCGCAGGGTCTCGAGCACTCGCCAGATGCCGGAAAAGCCCGGGCGCAGCACGAAGGCATCGCCGGGGCCGACCTCGAGCCGGCTGCCGTCGTCGCCCTCGATCACCGCGCGGCCGGTCAGGATGCGGCAGTATTCCCACTCCTCGTAGGAGGCGCGCCAGGCCCCCGGCGTCGACTGCCAGATGCCGCAGTAAAGCCCGTTCTCGTCCTCGACGTTCCAGGTGGTGTGGACGGGATCGCCCTCGACCAGTTTCGCGGGATCGGGGCGGGTGACTTCGGGCTCCGCCGCGGCGGGGGTGAGCGCTTCGAGCAGCATCGGTCTTACTCCGTCCAGTGCACCTGGGTCAGGTCGTTCGCGGGGGTCGGCGCGTTCAGCCACAGCCCTTCGAGTTTCGCATTCGCGACGCCGGTCTTCGCCAGCTGGAACAGGTAGGCGTTGACGTAATCGCGCGCGATCGTCTCCTCGGCGCGCTGCGTCAGCGTCCGGCGCGTGGCGGGATCCGTGGCGCGGTCGAGCTCGCTCATCAGCGAGACGAAATCGGGGTTGTTGTAGCCGAAATAGTAATCCGGCCGGGCGTAGATGTTGATGTCGGCGGGCTCGGTGTGGCTGACGATGGTCAGATCGAAGTCATGGCCCTTGAACACCTGCTCGAGCCACTGCGCCCATTCGAGATTGGTGATCTCGGTCTTGATCCCTACGGCGGCGAGCTCCGCCGCGACGATCTCGCCGCCGCGCCGGGCATAGGTCGGCGGCGGCAGGGCAAGGCGCAGCGTCAGCCCTTCGGCCCCGGCCGCCGCCAGCAGCGCCTTCGACTTCCCGGGGTCATAGGCGGAGAGCGCCGTCAGATCCTCGTAATCGGGATTGTGCGGCGCGAAATGGGTGCCGATCGGCGTGCCATAGCCGAACATCGCGCCGTCGATGATGTCCTGGCGGTTGAGCGCATGGGCGATCGCCTCGCGCACCTGCACGTTGTTCAGCGGCGGGGTGCGGTTGTTCATCGCGAGGATGGTCTCGCCCTCGGTGGTGCCGACCATCACCTTGAAGCGCGGATCGGCCTGGAACTGCACCAGCGTCTCGGGGGCGGGGAAGTTCGGGAAGGCGTCGACATCGCCCGACATCACTGCCGCGAAGGCCGCGGTCGGGTCGGCGATGAAGCGGAAGGTGGCCTTGGCAAGCGCCGGCTTCGCGCCCCAGTAGCCCGGATAGGCGGCGAGCGTGACGTGATCGCCCTGCACCCAGTCGGCGAGCGCGAAGGGGCCGGTGCCGACGGGATGGGTGGCCTCGGTCGCGACGCTTTCGGGGGCGACGATCACCGCATCGCCCCAGGCCATCTTCGCCGGGAAGGCGCCGTCGGGGGCGCTCAGCACCACCTTCACCGTCGCCGGGTCGATCACCTCGACCGTGGCGATGCCGGCGAAGAGCGCCTTTTGCGCATTGGCGCTGTCCTCGGCGCGGGCGCGGTCGAGGCTGAACTTCACGTCCTCGGCGTCGAAGCCGGTGCCGTCGTGGAAGGTCGCGCCGGTGACCAGGTGGAAGGTGTAACTGGTGCCGTCCTCCGACACCTCCCAGCTGCGGGCAAGTGCGGGCAGCACCGCGCCATCGGGGCCGAAACGGGTCAGCCCCTCGAAGAGGTTGGCATAGACCACCTCGTCGATCGCCGCGGCGGCGCCTGCGGTCGGGTCGAGGTTCGGCGGTTCGAGCACCATGCCCAGGGTGACAGCATCGGGCGCGGCGATGGCGGCGGTTGCCGAAAGCGCAAGGGCGGCAAGCGCCGCGGTCAGGCGATGGGGCATCGGTTCTCCTCGGGCGCGCGCCGGCAGGGCGCGGTTCGCGCCATGATTGATGCGAAGCCCGCCGGGGATCAAGGCATTTGCGCCGCCGCCCCGCTGCAACGCGGCGACAGTCGCACAGGCCGCCGCGCCGCGGCATTCTTTCTTTGCATTGCCGGGCCCGGGGGATTAAGGCTGCGCCCCGAGGAAGAGGAGCCTCGGGACAGGGGGAAGCCATGAGCGCAACCGCAACCACCCGCCGCCTGATGCCGGCGGAGATCACCGCGATGAAGGGGCGCGCGCCCGTCGTCTGCCTGACCGCCTACACCACGCCCGTCGCGCGTCTGGCCGATGCGAGCTGCGACGTGCTGCTCGTCGGGGATTCGCTCGGCATGGTGCTGCACGGGCTGCCGTCGACCCTTGGCGTGACGATGGAGATGATGATCCTGCACGGCCAGGCGGTCGCGCGCGGCTCGGATCGGGCGCTGATCGTCATCGACATGCCGTTCGGCAGCTACGAGGAGGGCCCGGCCCAGGCGTTCCGCAACGCCGCGCGGCTGATGGCCGAGACCGGCGCAGGCGCCGTCAAGCTCGAGGGCGGGCAGCACATGGCCGAGACCATCGCCTTCCTGACCGCCCGCGGCATTCCGGTGATGGCGCATATCGGTCTGACCCCGCAATCGGTGAACACGCTCGGCGGCTACAAGGTGCAGGGCCGGGGCCATGACGCGGCGCGGCTGCGTGCCGATGCGCTGTCGGTGGCCGCCGCCGGCGCCTTCGCCGTGGTGCTCGAGAAGGTGCCCGCGGCGCTGGCCGCCCAGGTCTCGCGCGAACTCGCCATTCCCACGATCGGCATCGGCGCCGGTGTCGATTGCGACGGTCAGGTACTGGTGATCGACGACATGCTCGGCCTCTTCACCGATTTCCGGCCGAAATTCGTCAAGCGCTATGCCGAGCTTGGCGCGCAGGCGGCCGAGGCGATCACCGCCTATGCCGCCGAGGTCCGCACCCGCGCCTTCCCGGCCCCCGAACATTCCTTTGCCGACGAGGTGAAAAAATGACCCAGGTGATCCGCTCCTCGGCCGAGCTGCGCGAGAAGGTCGCGGGCTGGAAACGCTCGGGGATGCTGGTCGGCGTGGTGCCGACGATGGGCGCGCTGCATGATGGCCACCTGTCGCTGGTGCGCGAGGCGCGGCGGCAGTCGGACCGGGTGATCGTGACGATCTTCGTCAACCCGATGCAGTTCAACAATGCCGACGACCTGAAGAAATACCCCCGCGACGAGGACCATGACCTCGCGCTGCTCGATGCCGAGGGGGTGGATGTGCTCTTCGCCCCCGAGGTCGCCGAGGTCTATCCCGAGGGCTTCGCCACCAAGGTCTCGGTTTCTGGCGTGTCGGAGCCGCTCGAGGGCGCCTTCCGTCCGGGCCATTTCGACGGCGTTGCGACGGTGGTCGCGAAGCTGTTCGGCATGACCCAGGCCGGCCGCGCCTTCTTCGGCGAGAAGGACTGGCAGCAGCTGCAGGTGGTGCGCCGGCTGGTCGAGGATCTGAACATCCCGGTGAGGATCATCGGCTGCCCGACGATCCGCGAGACGGACGGGCTGGCGATGTCCTCGCGCAACGTGCGGCTGAGCACGGCCGAGCGCGCTGCGGCCCCGGCACTGCACCGCATCCTGCAGGCCGCCGCCGCGACGCTGCGCGATGGGGCTTCCGCGCGTGAGACGCTGCTCGACGCCGAGGCCGAGATCCTCGAGGCGGGGTTCCGCGAGGTCGAATATCTCGACCTGCGCTCGGTCGAGGGGCTGCGCCCGCTCGGGCACGCCACCGAACCGGCCCGCCTGCTGGTCGCCGCCTGGATCGGCGACGTGCGGCTGATCGACAATATCGCGGTCTGAACCCGACGCCCGGGGGCGCCGCCCCCGGACCCCCGAGGTATTTTTAGCAAGATGAAAGCTGTGTTCGTTTCATCTTGCTAAAATACCTCGGGGGGAGCGCAGCGGGGGGCAGCGCCCCCCTCGCGATCAGGCGAGCAGTTCTGCCAGCGCCAGCGCCAGCACCTTCGCGCTGTCGAGCATGTCCTCGACTCCCACCCATTCATCGGGCTGATGCGCCAGTTCGAGCTGCCCGGGCCCGTAGGCGATGCAGTGCTTCAGCCGGCCGATGCGGTCGATATGCTTCTGGTCATAGGTGCCGGGCGAGACGACATAGCCCGCTTCGCGGCCCAGCACCGCCTCGATCGCCGCCGCGGTGGAGCGCACCACGGGCGCCGCGCGCTCGGTCATCGAGGGGATCACCTCGAAGAGCGTGCGGATTTCGTAATCAAACGCGGGCCGGCGCGCCTTCAGCCCGTCGAGAAGGCGGGTGACCTCGGCCTTCACCTCCTCGAGGTCCTCCTCGATCAGGAAGCGGCGGTCGATCACGATCCGGCAGCGGTCGGCGACGCAGGGCGCGGGCAGGGCGGTCGAGCCGGGCTCGGGTTCCGCCTCGCCGCCGTGGATCGAGTTGATGTTCAGCGTCGAGTGTCGCGCCCCCTCGGGGATCACCGGCATCGCGGTGTGCTTGTGTGCCAGAAGCGGGTAGAGCGTGTCCTCGATCTCGGCCAGAACCGCCCCCATGTGGCGGATCGCGCTGTCGCCGAGGAAGGGCATCGAGCCATGCGCGATGCGCCCCTTCGTCTCGATCTCGGCCCACCACACGCCGCGGTGGCCAAGGCAGATCCGGTCCTTGTGCAAGGGCTCGGGGATGATCACGTGATCGACCCGGCCGGGCGAGAAATAGCCCCGTTCGGCAAGCCAGGCGACGCCGCCGAAGCCGCCCGATTCCTCGTCCGCCGTCGCCGAGATCTCGATCGCGCCGGCGAAATCGGGGCAGGTGGCAAGGAAGGCCTCGGCGGCGATCACGGCGCTTGCGAGGCCGCCCTTCATGTCGCAGGCGCCGCGGCCGTAGATCCGGCCGTCGATCAGCTCGCCCCCGAACGGATCGCGGCTCCAGCCATGGCCGACCTCGACCACGTCGTGATGGCCGTTGAAGTGCACGCATGCGCCGGGCCGTGCCCCCTCGCGCCGGGCGACGAGGTTCCAGCGCGGAAACTCCTCGCAATCGCCCGGCGTGCCGGTGGCGCGCAGCAGCTCGATGGCAAAGCCCTGCCGCGCCAGCCGTTCGGCCAGGAGCTCGCAGATCTCGCGGTAATTGCGCCCGGGCGGGTTCAGCGTCGGCACGCGGATCAGCGCCTGCGTCAGCGCAATGAGCGCGTCGCGGCGGTTCTCGACCTCGGACTTGAGACGGGCAGTGATGTCCATGCGGGCGAGGCTAGCGCTGCCGATTGCCGCGGTAAACCGGAAAGGGTGGCGGGACAGGGGTGTTTTCGCTAGCCTGCCGGGCAAGAGGACGGAGCGGGGGCGCAGGCGAAGGAGGGCGGCGTGAAGGGGGGACTGACGAGACTTCTGGGGCAATGGCGCCGCTCCGCGCCGCCGCCGCATCTGCGCATGGTCATCGTGCATGTCGGCAAGACCGGCGGCACGGCGCTCGCCTCGGCGCTGGCGGCGGACCGGGCGCAGTGCGGGATCGAGCGGGCGCGGGTGCTGGGCCATTCCGAAACGCTGTCGCGCGCTGCGCACAGCTATCCCGGCCGCGAGATCGGCTTTTGCCTGCGCGACCCGGTCGACCGGTTCATCTCGGGCTTCTACAGCCGGCAGCGCCGCGGCAGGCCGCGCTATGACAATGCCTGGACCCCGGCCGAGGCCGAGGCCTTCGCGCGCTTCGCGACCCCCGATGCCCTGGGCCGGGCGCTGGCCGCCGACGACCTCGCCGCGCATCGGGCGATGGAGGGGGTTCTGCACCTGCGCCGCGGCCTTGCACATTACCTCGAAGGGATTGCTGTGCTCGAACGCCACGCGCCGCGGATCGGTTTCATCGGCCGGCAGGAGACCCTTGCAGCCGATGTCGCCTGGCTGCGCCGGCGGCTTGGCCTGTCGGCCGCGGCAGCGCTGCCCGACGACGACATCGGCGCGCATCGCAACCCCGCGAAGGTGGAGAAGGTGCTGTCGGACAGGGCGCGCGCCGCGCTTGAGGAATGGTATGCGCCCGATTACGCAGTGCAGGACTGGTGCCTGCGGCACCGGCGCGACTTGGGGCTCGGCTGAGGCCGGGCGGAAAGGGATGACGGAATGAACCTCTTCGTGATTGTCCTGGTGACGATCTCGCTCGCCATGGCGTTGTGGCTCGCGCGGGCCGATTGGGCGAAGATGCTGGCGCTGGTGCCGCTCGGCGCGCTGGTGCCCGGGTTCTACGGCGCGGCGGTCAACTGCGGCATCGGCTTTCTGGCCGATATCTTGGGCGACGGCGCCTGCACCGGCGGCGCGACACCGCGGGCAGCCTTCGCGGCGCTTTACGTGATCTCGATCCCGATGGTGCTGGCGGGTAGCGTGGTGTTCAAGCTGATCGGCCTTGGCCTGTCGCGCCGGCGCGCGGCCTGAGCCGGGGCGCGGGGGAGGGGACGCATGATCGGGTTCCTGCGCTTTGCGGTCTTCGGGCTTGCGGCCCTCACCATCCTGTTCTGGCTGGTGCGGATCTATGCCCGCTCGCTGCGCCGCGAGGCGCTCGAGAAACACTGGGCGCGGGAAAGCGCGGCGGGAGTGGACCTCGGCCCGCGCGATGCCTATGTCGAGGCCGGAATGCAGGATTATGAGCACGGGCTGACGCGGTGGCTCGTCTGGCTTGTCTTCCTCCTCCCGATCGCGGTCTTCGCGGTCGTGGTCTTTGTCATGAACTATCGGTGAGGCGATCATGCGCTATGTGAAATGGGCTTTCTGGACGGTGATCGTGCTCGTGGTGGGGGGCTTTCTGCACTACACGCTGCCCCAGCATGACATCGTGCGCGTCGTCGGCACCTATCAGGAACGTCAGGACCTGACCGACTGGACGCGGATCTTCTGGTCGACGCCCGACGACCAGTCCGGCACGCTGACCAATCGCGACGTGCAGTTCATTCAGGCGATCCGCGCGAACGGCAAGCCGATGGTCTATCGCAACGAGGATACCGGCTGGCGCTGGCCGCCCTATTTCAAGTTCGACACGGCGACGCTGCAGACCCAGGCCGACGACCTGCGCTCGACCGCCGAGGCGCCGAAATGGGCGGTCGTCACCCATTACGGCTGGCGCAACCAGTTCCTGTCGATCTTCCCGAACGCGGTCGGCATCCGGCCGGTGGCGGGGCCCGATGTGCGGATCATCCCCTGGGTGAACATCGTGATCCTTGGCGGGCTGCTGGTGCTGATCCTGCTCATTCGCGCGATGTGGCGACAGTTCCGCGAACGCACCATCGACCCGCTGATCGACGAGGCCGCCGACAAGTGGGACGAGCTCGGTGACCGGGCCGAGGCGATGGACGGCAAGGCGCGCGGCTTCTGGGCGCGACTGGTCGGGCGCGGCCGCAAGTAAGCCCCTTGTCAGATTGAAAAAGGCCCGGGAGTTCCCGGGCCTTTTTCATGCGCCGTAGGGCAGCCAGATCGTCTTGTGCTGCTGCGCCTCGGCCAGCGTCGCGCGGATCGGTGCGGCGGCCCAGTCCTGCGGGACGGGGCACCAGACGGGCTTGAGCGAGGTGGCGGTTTCGGCGCACAGCCGCGCCGCGGTCTCGGGCGTGCCGCAATACCAAAGCGCCGCGACCTCGTCGTGACCGGCGAGCACCGAGGCCAGCGCGTCGCGCGGGCCGGAAACGAGGGTCACCACCCCGGCCGGCAGGCCCGCGCTGGCGAAGACCTGCGCAAGCTCCGTCGCGGCGGCGGGGAAGGCCTCGGCCGGGATCGCGACGACGCGGTTGCCGGCGGCAATCGCGGGCAGCACCAGCGCGGCAAGCCCCAGCAGCGGTTGCGCGTTCTGGCTCGCGATGCCGATCACCCCAAGGGGCTCGGCGCGGAGCAGCGTCTGCATCTGCGCCCCGGTCGCGGCCAGATGGCCCGCGCCGGCATCGGCCAGCGCCGCGGCGCGGACGGCAAGCTCGATCGTCGCCGCGACCTCTCCGGCGTCATGGCCGGCCGCCTGCAGTCGCGCGGCAATCTCGGCGTGGCGCCGCGACAGGGTCTCGGCGATGGACCGGAGCACCTGCGCCCGGCCATGGCCCGACATCTTCGCCCAGCCCGCGGCCTTCTGCGCCGCCTCGACGGCGCCGGGGATCGTGCCGGGGCCCGGCGCCGGGGCGGCATCGAGCCCCCCCGTCGCCGCCTCGGGCAGGGCCCTCGGGGGCAGGGGGGCGAGGGCGGCCTCGAAGCCCGTGGCGCCGAAGCCGCTGTCGCGGCGCGCACCCGCGGGCGCGGCGGCGTCGAAAATCGCGGTGCTGTTGATCCAGACCGTGGCCGTGTGCAGCCGCGCGGCGATGTCGGTGGCAAGGGTGATGTTTTCCGACCAGACCGAGGCGGCGGCGCCGAAGCGGCTGGCATTCGCGAGCTCTACCGCCTCGGCGGGCGTGCGGAAGGTCATCAGCGTCGCGACGGGGCCGCGCAGCGGCGCCGCGTTGAGCGGGGTTGCCGGGGCGGTGCCCAGAAGGAGCGTCGGGGCGACGAAGGCGCCGGTCTCGGGCAGCGGGTCCGCGGGGCGGAGTGCCACGGCGCCCTCGGTCTCGGTCGCCGCGATCAGGGCGGCGAGGCGGGTGGCCTCGGCCTCGGAGACCAGCGCGCCGATGTCGCTGCCCCTGGCGAGCGGGTCGCCCACCTGCAGCTTCGCGAGGCGGGCCGTGAGGCGGGCGGTGAAGGGCTCGGCCACCGCTTCCGCGACCAGCAGTCGCGCCCCGGCCGAAGGGAGCTGGCCGCCGGCGAGCCAGCCTGCCACCACGCCCTCGACCGCCGCATCCAGATCGGCGTCGGGGAAGACGAGGACGGGGCTGCTGCCGTCGAGCCTGAGGCTCAGCGCCGGGCCGTGGGGGGCGCTGGCGCGGCGTGCCGCGCGGCCGTCCTCGGTCGTGCCGGCGAAGATCAGCCGGTCGAGATCGGCGCCCGCGAGGGCGAGCGCGGTGTCGGCATCGCCGGTGACGATGTTGACCACGCCCGCGGGCAGGCCGGTCTCGGCGCAGATCTCGGCGACTGCAAGGGCCGCGAGCGGCGCCTCGGGCGCGGGCACGACGACGACGGTGCCGCCCGCGGCGAGCACCGGGGCGATCGCGGTTGCAAGCCCCATCAGCGGCAGGGCCGGGGCGAGGACGACGCCGGTCACCGCATGGGGCGCGCGGCCGGGATGATCCATGCCACGCAGCGCCGCGCGGCCGGCGGCGTGATGGAAGGCCCGCACCGCCTGCGCGAGGTCGGGATCGCGGCTTTCGCGGATCGGCGTGCCGGTGTCGAGCGTGGCAAGACCGGCCAGGAAGGCGGCGCGTTTCTGCAGCTGGTGCGCGAGGGCATGAAGCGCCTCGGCGCGCGCCTGATCGGGCAGCGCCGCCCAGCCGGCTTGCGCCGCGCGGGCGGCGGCGAGCGCCGCGGCGATGTCCTCGGCACTGCCCCGCGCCACCTCGGTGAGCACCGCGCCGGTGGCCGGGTTCTGCACCGCGCGCACGGCGCTCGAGGCGGTGAAGGCGCCGGCGATGAAATGGCCGAAGCGGCCGTGCGTGGCAAGCCAGGCGCGGACCTCGGCCGGGTTCTCGGCGCCGGGGCCATAGTCCATCGTCTCGAGGATCTCTTTCACGGTGACCATCTTTCCCTCAGGCAAGCGCGTGGCGGGAGGAGGACGCAAAGCGTCCGGTGACATGCTGTTCGAGCTGGCGCTCGATATCGCCCAGAAGCGAGGAGGCGCCGATCCGGAAGAGGGCGGGGGTGAGCCAGTCGCGCCCCATCTCCTCGCGCATCAGGATCTGCCAGGCGAGGGCGTCCTTGGCCGTGCGCAGCCCCCCCGCCGGCTTGAAGCCGATGCGGGCGCCGGTGCGCGCGCCATAGTCGCGCAGCGCCCGCACCATGGTGAGCGAGACCGGCAGGGTGGCGTTCACCGCCTCCTTCCCGGTCGAGGTCTTGATGAAATCGGCCCCCGCCTGCATCGCCACCATCGCGGCGCGATAGACATTGGCGAGCGAGCCAAGTTCGCCGGTCGCCAGGATCGCCTTCATGTGGGCGGCGCCCGAGGCCTCGCGCATCGCGGCGATCTCGTCGTAAAGCGCGGCCCAGTCGGCGCGCAGCACATGGGCGCGGGTGATGACGATGTCGATCTCGGCGGCGCCTTCCTCGACGGCATAGCGGATCTCGGCCAGGCGCAGCGGCAGCGGCATCAGCCCGGCGGGAAAGCCGGTCGCGACCGAGGCCACGGGGATGCCCGAGCCCGCGAGCGCGCGCACCGCGGCGCCGACCATCGTCGGATAGACGCAGACCGCGCCGGTGGTCAGCGCCTCGAGCCCCAGCCCTTCAAGGATGTGATCGGCGAGCGGGCGGCGGGCCTTGGCGCAGAGCCGCGCGACGCGCGCCTCGGTGTCGTCGCCCGCCAGGGTCGTCAGGTCGATGCAGCGGATGGCATTGACGAGCCAGGCCGCCTGCCACTCGCGCGTGAGACCGCGGCGCGCGGTCAGATCGGCGACGCGGGCCTCGGCGGCGGGGGTGTTGACGGCGACATGCTCGAACCAGGAGGGCTCGAGGGGGTGGCCTGGATTGCGCGGATGGGTCTGGGTCATCGGCTCCGCCGGGGTTGAGGGCGTTCGGGGGCGAGGCTAGCGAAGCGCGGGGCCGGCCGCAACGGGCGCCTTCGGACATGCGAAGGGCCCCGCACGGCGGCGGGGCCCCGAAACCTTGCGGCTGCGTTCAGGCGTTCGCGGCGCGGATCTGGTCCGCCGCATCCTTGTTGTAGGCGACGCCCTTGTCGTCGAAGAGCTTGTCGAGCTCGCCCGACAGCGTCATCTCGGTGACGATGTCGCAGCCGCCGACGAACTCGCCCTTGACGTAGAGCTGCGGGATCGTCGGCCAGTCGGAGAAGTCCTTGATGCCCTGGCGGATGTCGGCATCGGCGAGGACGTTGACGTCCTTGTAGGTGACGCCGAGATAGTTCAGCACCCCGGCGACGCGGCTGGAAAACCCGCACTGGGGCATTTCCTTGGTGCCCTTCATGTAGAGCACCACGTCGTTCGCCTCGATATCGGCCTTGATCTGGTCAAGCGCGCTCATTCCTGTCGTCCTTTCTGACCCTGGGAGGGGATTATTCCAGCGCCTTCGTCGTCAGCGCGAGAGCGTGGAGCGGCGCGTTCGGTCCGTCCATCGCCCCTTTCAGCGCGGCGAAGACGGCACGTTGCTGCTGCACGCGGTTCATGCCCTTGAACGAGGCGTCGATGACTTCGGCCGCCCAGTGATTGCCGTCACCGGCCAGGTCGGTGATGGTGATCTTCGCGTCGGGGAACCCGTCGCGGATCAGGGCTTCGATGTCCTTGGCTTCCATCGGCATGTGGCACTCCTCGTCCTTTGCCCCAATCTAGGCCGGGCCGGGAGGGGGGGCAAGGGGCCGCCCGCGGGCGCGTGGAGCAAGGCGCCTCCGGCGGCAGGATTTGGGCCAGGGAAAGCGGCATGAAAAAGGGCCGGAAGGCCGGCCCTTTCCCAAGTGTGACTGTGCGCCCGTCTCAGTCGCCGATCGCGGCGGCGAAGGCGGCGCGGTAGAGCGCCGAGAGCTCGGCGAGCGGGGCGCTGTCGGTGCCAAGGGTCACTGCGGTGCCACCGAAGCGGCCGACACGGGCGAGCGGCACGCCCGCGGTCTTGGCGGCCGCTTCCAGCGCGGCGGCGCCGGTCGCGTCGCAGGCGACGAGATAGCGCGCCTGATCCTCGCCGAAGAGCTGGTCGATCTCGGCCAGGTCAAGCGTCACGCCAAGGCCCGCGCCCTCGGCCATCTCGAAGGCGGCAAGCGCCAGCCCGCCATCGGCGAGGTCGGTCGCGGCCTTGAGAGCGGCGCGGTTCGCGCGCAGGAACTCGCCGTTGCGGCGCTCGGCCGCCAGATCGACAGGCGGCGCGTCGCCGGTCTCGAGCCCGAAGGCCTCGAGCGCCAGCGCCGACTGGCCAAGGTGCCCCGCGGTCTCGCCGATCACCAGGGCGATGTCACCCTCGCCGGGCAGGCCGGCGATCATCTCGTCGAGCGATTTCAGCAGGCCCACGGCGCCGATCGTCGGCGTCGGCAGGATGCCCGAGCCGTCGGTCTCGTTGTAGAGCGAGACGTTGCCCGACACGATCGGGAAGTCGAGCGCGCGGCAGGCCTCGCCGATGCCTTTGATCGCGCCGACGAACTGGCCCATGATCTCGGGCTTCTCGGGGTTGCCGAAGTTCAGGTTGTCGGTGGTGGCAAGCGGCAGGGCGCCGGCGGCGGTGAGGTTGCGATAGGCCTCGGCCACCGCCTGCTTGCCGCCCTCGAACGGGTTCGCCTTGACGTAGCGCGGCGTCACGTCCGAGGTGAAGGCGATCGCCTTGTCGGTGCCATGCACGCGCACGACGCCGGCGCCAAGGCCCGGACGGCGCACGGTGTCGCCCATCACCTGGGTGTCATACTGCTCGAAGACCCAATCCTTCGCGGCATAGTTCGGCGAGCCGATCAGCGCCTTCAGCGCGGCGATCGGCGCAATCGCCGGCAGCGGCGCCATCGCGGCGGGGGCGGGGGTCTCGATCCACGGGCGGTCGTATTCGGGCGCCGAGGAGGAGAGCTTCGACAGCGGCAGGTCGGCCTTCACCTCGTTGCCGTGCAGGATCAGGAAGCGGTCCTCGGCGATGGTCTCGCCGACCACGGCGAAGTCGAGGTCCCATTTCGCGAAGATCGCGCGGGCCTCGTCCTGCTTGTCGGGATGCAGCACCATCAGCATGCGTTCCTGCGATTCCGACAGCATCATCTCGTAGGCGGTCATCGCGGTTTCGCGCTGCGGCACGGCGTCGAGCACCAGCTTGATGCCCAGCCCGCCCTTGTCGCCCATCTCGACGGCCGAGCAGGTCAGACCCGCCGCGCCCATGTCCTGGATCGAGATCACCGCGTCGGTCTGCATCAGCTCCATGCAGGCTTCCATTAGGCATTTCTCGGTGAAGGGGTCGCCGACCTGGACGGTGGGGCGCTTCTCCTCGATGGTGTCGTCGAACTCGGCCGAGGCCATGGTGGCGCCGCCGACGCCGTCCCGGCCGGTCTTGGCGCCGACATAGACGACGGGCATGCCCACGCCCGAAGCCGCGCAATAGAAGATGCGGTCGGTGTCGGCGAGGCCCGCGGCGAAGGCGTTGACCAGGCAGTTGCCGTTGTAGGAGGGGTGGAAGCGCACTTCGCCGCCGACGTTCGGCACGCCGAAGCAGTTGCCGTAATGGCCGATGCCCTCGACCACGCCCTTGACCAGCTGCGCGGTCTTCGGATGCGCGGGCACGCCGAAGGACAGGCTGTCCATCGCCGCGATCGGGCGCGCGCCCATGGTGAAGACGTCGCGCAGGATGCCGCCGACGCCGGTCGCGGCGCCCTGATGCGGCTCGATGTAGGACGGGTGGTTGTGGCTCTCCATCTTGAAGATCACCGCCTGGCCGTCGCCGATGTCGACGACGCCGGCGTTCTCGCCCGGGCCGCAGATCACCTGCGGGCCCTCGGTGGGCAGGGTGCGCAGCCATTTCTTCGAGGATTTGTAGGAGCAGTGCTCGTTCCACATCGCCGAGAAGATGCCCAGCTCGGTGAAGGAGGGCTCGCGGCCGATGATCTCGAGGATGCGCTGATATTCGTCGGGCTTGAGGCCGTGGGCGGCGACGATTTCGGGGGTGATCTGCGGCTCGGTCATCGATGTCCTCCGGGGATGCGGGGCGGGCGGCTTTGCGCATCCCATAAGCCATGTGGCCTTGCGGGGAAAGAGGCTGCGCACGCGAAAAGGGCCGGCGCGACGGCCGGCCCCTCGTGCTGCGGGCGGGGTCGGATCAGACCTGCGCCTCGAGATGGTCGAGCAGGTCGGAGAGCGTCCAGCCAAGCTGCACCCTGCCATCCTTGTGCGCGCCCTTCGGCACCTCGACCTTGAACATCGAGACATTGGTGTTCAGCGTGTCCGAGACGCGAATGAAGACGGTGTCGGTGGTGTCGCCGGGGATCACGCGCTCGACCTGACCGATCGCGGCGTCGTCGGCGGTCACCACGGCGCCCGGGGTCCCGGTCTCGGACTTGTTGTCGGCGATGCCGGCGTCGCGGGCGAGCTGCTGGTCGGCGGGAATCGTGTCGGCACCCGTCGAGCTTTCGAGCGTGCGGGCGGTGCCGGTCTTGATGTCGGCAATGCCATACTGGTCCAGCGCGTCGCCGTTCTTGGTGCCCGGGTCGGGGGCGGTGATCGTCATGTCGGCGGGCGTCTGCGTCACCTGGGCCGGTGCGATGCCCATGGTGTAGTCGATCAGCCCGTGCGGATCATCGGCGGCGACCGCGGCCAGCGGCGCCGCCAGAAGGCCGGAGACGAGGGCGGTGCTCAGGACGAAATTCTTCTTCATGTCGAACTCCTTTCGGAACTGCAGCCGTTGCGGCTTGTGAGAAGGCAACGGACATCGGCCGGAAAGGTTCAGACGCGTTTTCGTGAGCGCGGCGTGAGCGGCGGCGGCCCTTGGGCGGCAAGACGATTCGTGCGCGACCGGCGAGGGGCGGCGGAGCATAGGGCCAAAAAAAAGGCCGAGACAAAGTCTCGGCCGTAGTCCAACAGGGAGGTAGAAGGTGATGAGAGTTTCCTCGTATCATCCCCTTCTGCGCCTGATTTATGTGCAGAGTTGAAACGGTTCAAGGAGAATTACGCTGCATCTGCAACATGCCCGCCATGCGTTGCGGTTATGCCTCAGTGCAACCTGCGGTTGCAGCCTGAATCCGGCGTCATCCGCGGGGGAAAACACCGGGCAAAAACCTCAGTCGAGGCTGGGTTCGCCGGTCTGTTGACGACGGTAGGCGATGATCTCTTCCTGCACGAAGTCGCGGAAGGCGGTGACGCGGCGCGACTGGCGCAGTTCCTCGGGGTAGGCGAGGAAGACCGGCACCTCGACCGACTCGATCTCGGGCAGGACGCGCTCGAGATTGTTGAAGTCGACGGTCAGGTAATCGGGCAGGATGCCGATGCCGATATGGTTCAGCACGCCCTGCAGCACGCCGAAATAGCTGTTCACCGTCAGCATCGAATGCACATCCTGCGCCATCACCATATGCGCAAGCTGCGCGCCGGCATGGACCTGCGGCGTGGTCGGGTTCTGGCAGATCAGCCGGTGGCGTTCGAGATCGGCGAGGCTTTCGGGCCGGCCGACGGCATCGAGATAGGTGGGCGTCGCATAGAGCCGCATCCGCAGCGTCAGCAGCCGCTTGCGCACCAGATCGGCCTGCGAGGGCTCCTTCATCCGGATCGCCACGTCGGCCTCGCGCATCGGCAGGTCGAGCACGCGTTCCTCGAGCAGCAGGTCGATCTTCAGCTCGGGGTAGCGCTCGTAGAGCTTCGACAGCCGCGGCGTCAACCACAGCGTGCCGAACCCGACGGTGGTGGTCACCTTCAGCTCGCCGAAGACCTCTTCCTCGCTGTCGCGGATGCGCGCGGCGGCGGAATCGAGCTTCTTCGCCATGGTCGAGGTCGCCTCGAACAGAAGTTCCCCCTGTTCGGTCAGAATCAGGCCGCGGGCGTGGCGGTGGAACAGCGTGGTGCCAAGCGCATCTTCCAGCGCGCGGATCTGCCGCGACACGGCCGATTGCGACAGGTGCAGCGCGTCGCCGGCATGGGTCAGCGAGCCGGCATCGGCCACCGCGTGAAAGATTCGCAACTTGTCCCAGTCCATGCCACTCATGATCGCGTCGTCGGCCCCGTGTTACCACTTTTCTGCATATAGGGATCATGGTCCGAAGCCAAACCCGTTCACGCCGAAAAACGTCCTTTCGGCCCAAGGATTTCCGCCTTTCGGCGCGAAGACGCCACCGGCCGGCCGGGGGCTGCCCAAGGGACGGGCAGCGCGGGGCTGGCCCCGGGCTTGCATGAGGGGGGCAGGACCGGCGCGTTTTCGGCTTTCCCTCCGGTCGTCCGCGGGACTAGAAGAGACAACCCCCGCCCGGTTCGGCGGGGCGCTCTGGCGTGGGAGGGAGCAATGGCGGTTGGTGTTTTTGACAGCGGTCTCGGTGGGTTGACCGTCTATGAGGCGATCTCGCGCAAGCTGCCTGATCTGGCCCTCGTCTATTACGGCGACAATGCCAACGCGCCCTATGGCGTGCGCGACGCCGACGACATCTTCAACCTGACCTGCAAGGGCGTCGAGCGGCTGTGGAATGAGGGCTGCGACCTTGTCATCCTCGCCTGCAACACCGCGTCGGCCGCGGCGCTGAAGCGGATGCAGGAGACCTGGATCCCGAAGGACAAGCGCGTTCTCGGTGTCTTCGTGCCGATGATCGAGGCGCTAACCGAACGGAAATGGGGCGACAACTCTCCGCCGCGCGAGGTCGCGGTGAAGCATGTCGCGCTGTTCGCCACCCCGGCCACCGTCGCCTCGCGCGCCTTCCAGCGCGAACTGGCCTTCCGCGCGATCGGTGTCGACGTCGAGGCGCAGCCCTGCGGTGGCGTCGTCGACGCGATCGAGACCGGTGACGAGATCCTCGCCGAGGCGCTGGTGAAATCCCATGTCGAGGCGCTGAAGCGGCGAATGCCGCATCCCGAGGCGGCGATTCTCGGCTGCACCCATTACCCGCTGATGCAGAAGACCTTCCAGGAGGCTCTTGGCGCGCAGGTGAAGGTCTATTCGCAGGCGAATCTGGTGGCCGACAGCCTCGAGGATTACCTCGAGCGCCGGCCGGAATTCGTGGGCAAGGGCACGGTGTCGAAATTCCTGACCACCGGCGACCCGGCCTCGGTCTCGGTGCATGCGACGCAGTTCCTGCGTCACGAGATCCGGTTCGAGGCGGCCTGAGCCGCCCCGACCCCGTTCCGGCCGCGGGCCTCAGCCGAAACGGTTCGGCCCGCGCGTGCCGCGTTGCACCATGAACACCAGCATCGCGATGGCATAGGCGAAGATCGCGATCCCGAAGATCGCGAGCAGCCCGAGCCCGGTGCTTTCCGAGGCGCCGGCCTGCGAAGTGATGGCGGCGAAGACGCCGATCGCCAGCCCGAGGCCGATCATCGCGAGGTAGAAGCCCCCGACCCACCAGCCGGAGCGGTCGGTGTCATGCAGCCGCCGCACCGTCACCGCAAGCGAGGGCAGGAAGGTGGCCAGACCGAACAGCCCCGAGATCGCCGCGCCGTCATTGCCCATGGCGGCTTCAAGCACGCCACCGACGGCGCTGCCGAGCGTGGTGAAGAGGGTGAACCACCAATATTCCGAGCGGCTCGCCCGGCCCTTGAAGGTGGCGTATTTCGTGAAGCAGACCTTGATCGCCTCGCCGAAGCTGCGCCGTGGTGCCCCAGGGTAAAGCCCGTCCGGCCCTACACCCGAGCCGCCGGCCGCCGTGCCCTGCGCCATCCATTGCGCGCGCGGCGCCGGGGCGCCCGCGGGCAGCGGCGGCGGCGCGCCGAAGTCGAAATGGACCGAGGCGGCTTCCCAGTTCGCCATCCCCTCGCTCCACACCAGCGTGTCGGCGCGCAGCCGGCCGGCGCGGATCAGATCGGCCATCGTCTCGGCGCTCACCGGCCCGTGGCTTTCCCCCTGCCAGGCGTAATGCCAGTCTTTCGTCATGCAATTCCCTTCCGGCCGTTCAAATTCTGCGTGGGCGGTAAACATCGCTTGCGCGGGACTTTAGGCTGAGGCAGGACAGGCCGACAAGTCGCGGAGATTGCCATGACCCAGAATATCGC
This sequence comes from Paenirhodobacter sp. YD-8, assembly GCF_056590935.1. Taxonomy (NCBI): domain Bacteria; kingdom Pseudomonadati; phylum Pseudomonadota; class Alphaproteobacteria; order Rhodobacterales; genus Paenirhodobacter; species Paenirhodobacter sp. YD-8. The sequence continues at coordinate 881,854 of NZ_CM152649.1, forward strand.
CATCCTCGGCGCCTCGGGCTACACCGGTGCCGAACTCGCCCGGATCATCGCCACCCATCCCTCGATGCGCATCACCGCGCTCTCGGGCGACCGCAAGGCGGGGATGAGCATGGGCGAGGTCTTCCCGCATCTGCGCCACATGAACCTGCCCGATCTGGTGAAGATCGAGGAGATCGACTTCTCGACCATCGATCTGGCCTTCTGCGCGCTGCCGCATGCGACCAGCCAGGCGGTGATCAAGGAGCTGCCGCGCGATCTGAAGGTGGTCGATCTGTCGGCCGATTTCCGGCTGCGCGACCCGGCCGAATACGAGAAATGGTATGGCAAGCCGCATGCGGCGGTCGAGCTGCAGAAAGAGGCCGTCTATGGCCTGACCGAGTTCTACCGCGACGAGATCCGCGGCGCGCGGCTCTGCGCCGGCACCGGCTGCAACGCGGCGGCAGGGCAATATGCGCTGCGCCCGCTGATCGAGGCGGGGGTGATCGACCTCGACGAGATCATCATCGACCTGAAGGCGGGCGTCTCGGGCGCGGGCCGCTCACTCAAGGAAAACCTGCTGCATGCCGAGCTTTCGGGCGGCACCATGCCCTATTCGGCCGGCGGCAAGCACCGCCATCTGGGCGAGTTCGATCAGGAATTCTCGAAGATCGCGGGGCGCGACGTGCGGGTGCAGTTCACTCCCCACCTGATGCCCTTTAACCGCGGCATCCTCGCCACCGTCTATGTCCGGGGCGAACCGCAGGCGATCCATGACGCGCTTTCGCGCCGTTATGCGGACGAAGTGTTCCTCGAAATGCTACCTTTTGGCACACTCCCTTCGACTCGATCCATCGCCGGCTCGAACTATGTTCATGTCGGTGTGGTCGGCGACCGCCTTCCCGGCCGCGCGCTGGTGATGGTGGCGCTCGACAACCTGTGCAAGGGCTCCTCGGGGCAGGCGATCCAGAACGCCAACCTGATGCTGGGGCTCGAGGAGACAGCGGGGCTGATGCTGGCCCCCGTGTTCCCTTGATCAAGGTCAAGGCGGCGCGGGGCGTTTGGCCCGAGAACGCGCCGACACGGCGAAGGAGACGCGGATGAAGAGCCTGAAGAAGAAGCGCCGGATCCAGGTGCTGGTGGTCGCGGCGCTGGCGCTGCTGATCTCGACGGCGATGATCGGTTATGCGATGCGCGACGGGATCAACTTCTTCCGCGCGCCCTCGCAGCTGGCCGAGAACCCGCCGAAACCGGGCGAGACCTTCCGCCTTGGCGGGCTGGTCGAGACCGGCACGCTGAAGCGCGGGCAGGGCGAGACGGTCACCTTCAGCGTCACCGACGGCGGCGCCTCGGTGCCGGTGCGCTTCACCGGCGTGCTGCCCGACCTCTTCAAGGAAGGGCAGGGGATGATCGGCACCGGCAAGATGGAGGACGGCACCTTCGTCGCCTCCGAGATCCTCGCGAAGCATGACGAGAACTACATGCCGAAGGAAGTGATCGAGGCGCTGAAGGAACAGGGCGTCTATGAGCCGCCGAAGCCCAATTCCTGATCCGCGCGCCCGCTTGCGGCGCCGTTAACCGGATCGCGACAGCATTCCCCGGGGGAGCCTCTGGGGAATGCGCATGAAATCAGTCACCGACATTGCCAAGGAAATCGTCGCCCGCGAGGGCGGCTATGTGAAGGACCCCGACGATCCCGGCGGGGCCACGAACTACGGCGTGACGCTTGCCACGCTGCGCCGGCTCGGCATCGACCTCGACCGCGACGGGATGGTCAGCGAGCGCGACGTGAAACTGCTGACCCCCGCGCAGGCGGTGCAGATCTATGTGCGCCATTTCTTCGACGCGCCGCGCCTTGGCGAGCTGCCCGAGGCGGTGCAGCCCTCGGTCTTCGACATGCAGGTGAACGCCGGCGACAATGCGGTGAAGATCCTGCAGCGGCTGCTGAACCGGATGGGGCAGGCGGTCGCGGTCGACGGGCAGGTCGGGCCGCAGACGATTGCCGCCGCGCGCCGCGCCGCCGCCCCCGATACGGGGCTCTTCGCCGACGCCTATGGCATTGCCCGGCGCAACTACTATTACGACCTCGCCGCCGCCCGCCCGGCCTCGCGCAAATATGCGACGACCACGGCGGGCACCAAGGGCGGCTGGATCCTGCGTGCCGAGGAGTTCATCTCGCCGCGCTTCCACCTGAGCCCGGCGCAGCACAAGGCACGGGTGGCGGCATGGGGCTGATCGGGCGGATCCTTGGCGGGCCGGCCGCGACCTCGGCCCTCGGCACCGCGGTGACGCATGTCGCCGAGGTGTTCACCGTCAACGCGACGAAGAAGATGGAGGCCGAGGCCGAGGCCTATCGCGCCGCACTCGACGAGCACGGGGCCGAGTTCCGATATGCCCGGGCGGGCCTTTTCGACCGCGTCGTGAACGGGCTGAACCGGCTGCCGCGGCCGATGCTGGCGCTCGGCACGCTGGGGCTCTTCGTCTATGCGATGCTCGACCCCGTCGCCTTCGCGCAGCGCATGGTCGGGCTGAACTATGTGCCCGAGCCGCTGTGGTGGCTGCTGGGGGCGATCGTCAGCTTCTATTTCGGCGCGCGCGAGGCCTATTACCTGCGCCACCGCTCGACGCCCGCGCCGCCGCCCGCCCCGCTCGAGCCGGGCGAGAACCCGGCGCTCGCCGAGCTGATGGCGAAGGGCGCGGTGGCCGAGGTGCCGGCGGGCTAGGCCTCAGAACGAGCGGGTGGGCCGGTCGAAGACCTTCCGGCCCATCAGCGAGCCGACCAGATCGACCATCAGCTTCGCGGTGCGGCCGCGCTCGTCGAGGAAGGGGTTCAGCTCGACCAGATCGAGCGAGGTGACGAGCCCCGATTCGTGCAACAGCTCCATCACCAGATGCGCCTCGCGGAAGGTGGCGCCGCCCGGAACGGTGGTGCCGACCGCCGGCGCGATCGCCGGGTCGAGGAAATCGACGTCGAGCGAGACATGCAGCAGCCCGTTCGCCGCCCGCACCCGGTCGAGAAATTCGCGCAAGGGCGCACCGAAGCCGCGCTCGTCCAGGACGCGCATGTCGGCGATCTCGATCTCCTCGGGGATCAGCGCGGATTTCTCCGCCGGATCGACCGAGCGGATGCCCAGCATCGCGATCCGCTCGCCGGGCACCGGCGCAGGGAAGGGCGGGAACGGGGCAAAGCCCGGTCGGCCGGCGATATAGGCGACGGGCGTGCCGTGCAGGTTGCCCGAGACGGTGCTTTCCGGCGTGTGGAAATCGGTATGCGCATCGAGCCAGAGCACGAAAAGCGGCCGGCCTGCCTTCTTCGCATGGGCGGCCATGCCGGCGACCGAGCCGAGCGACAGCGAATGATCGCCGCCGAGGAAGACCGGCATCCCCTCGGCCGCCGCCGCCTCGCCGGCGCGCGCGAGCGCCTCGGTCCAGGCAAGGGTCTCGGCCAGGTGATGCACCGCCGGGTTCGGATGGGGCAGGGGGGCACAGGGCGCAATCGTCACGTCACCGCGGTCGAGCACCTTGTGGCCAAGCTCCTCGATTGCGGCGGCGATGCCGGCGACGCGATAGGCCGCCGGGCCCATCAAGGCGCCTGCACGCTTCTGCCCGCTGTCCACGGGGGCGCCGATCAGGATGCAGGTCTGGGCCATGGCTGTCTCCTTTTTCCCCGATGATGGGGCCTTGCGCGGGAAAGGAAAGGGGCGCTCAGTCGCGGATGCCGGCGAAGCGGTTTTGCCAGTCCTCGCGTTCCTCGTCGGCGATCTTGCGGAACAGCACCTCGGGCGTGGTGAAGGCATGGCCCACCGGCAGCACCTCGAGCGCGGCGCGGATGTCCTCGGGCCAGCTGCGATCCTCGGTCTGCATCGCGGCCAGCATCGTGGCGGCGGCATCGGGAATGAAGGGCTCGGACAGCACCGCATAGAGCCGCACCAGGTTCAGCGCGAGACGGGTCTGCGCCGCAGCCTGCGCCGGATCGGTCTTGAACACGGTCCAGGGCGCGGCGGCCTGCAGGTATTCGTTGCCCGCGACCCAGATCGCGCGCAGCTCGGTCGCGGCCTTGCGGACTTCCTTCTCGTCCATCAGCCGTTCGTACTCGCGCACGCGGGTGGCGAGCTCGGCGATCAGCGCGATCTCGCGCTCGCCCCAGAGCCCGCCCTCGGGCAGGGCCTCGCCGAATTTCGAGCGGCAGAACTTGGTGATGCGGCTGACGAAGTTGCCGAGGACATCGGCAAGGTCTTTGTTCACCGAGACCTGGAAATTCTCCCAGGTGAATTCGGCGTCCGCGCTTTCGGGCGCATGGCTCAGCAGCCACCAGCGCCAGTAGTCGGGCGGCAGCAGGCCGAGCGCCTGGTCCATGAACACGCCGCGCCCGCGCGAGGTCGAGAACTGGCCGCCGTCATAGTTCAGGTAGTTGAACGACTTGATGTAATCGACGAGCTTCCAGGGCTCGCCCGAGCCGAGGATGGTCGAGGGGAAGGAGAGCGTGTGGAAGGGCACGTTGTCCTTGCCCATGAACTGGGTATAGGTCACGTCCTCGGCGCCCTTGTCGGTGCGCCACCAGCGCGCCCAGTCCCCGCCGGTCTTGTCCGCCCATTCCTGGGTCGCGGCGATGTATTCGATCGGCGCGTCGAACCAGACGTAGAAGACCTTGCCTTCCATACCCTGCCACGGCGCGCCCTCGAACTGCGCCGGCACGCCCCAGGCGAGGTCGCGGGTGATGCCGCGGTCCTGCAGCCCGTCGCCATCGAACAGCCATTTCTTCGCGATCGAGGTGGTCAGCACCGGCCAGTCGGTCTTGCTGTCGATCCAGGCGGCAAGCTTGTCCTTCATCTCGGACTGGCGCAGGAACAGGTGCTTCGTCTCGCGCATCTCGAGATCGGTCGAGCCCGAGATCACCGAGCGCGGGTTGATCAGGTCGACCGGGTCGAGCTGCTTGGTGCAATTGTCGCACTGGTCGCCGCGCGCCGAGGTATAGCCGCAGTTCGGGCAGGTGCCCTCGATGTAGCGATCGGGCAGGAAGCGGCCGTCGGCGACCGAATACATCTGCTTTTCGGTCACTTCGCGGATCAGCCCGTGCTCGGCCAGGACCTTGGCGAAATGCTGGGTCAGCACCCGGTTCTGCGCCGAGGACGACCGGCCGAAGTGGTCGAAGCTCAGCCGGAAGCCGGCGGCGATCTCGGCCTGAACCTCGTGCATCTCGGTGCAATAGACATCGACCGGCTTGCCGGCCTTCGCCGCGGCCAGCTCGGCCGGCGTGCCGTGCTCGTCGGTCGCGCAGATGAACATCACCTCATGGCCGCGCGCGCGCAGATAGCGGGCGTAGAGGTCCGCCGGCAGCTGCGAGCCCACGAGATTGCCGAGGTGCTTGATGCCGTTGATGTAGGGAATCGCCGAGGTGATGAGGTGACGCGCCATGATCCCGCCCTTGCTCCGGTTTTGCGGCGGTTTAACGCGGTTGTGCGGGCAAGGCCAGAGACTTTGGCCAGACCGGGGCGGGGGCCGGGGTGTCATGCCACGGTCATCTTGCGGATGTAGGCGCCGCCCCGAACGGAAGGAACGGGAATGGCCAGCATCGAGACCTCGCACCTGCGGCTTGCCTTCGGGGCGACACATGCCGTCGACGGCATCACCATGGAGGTGCCCTCGGGCGCCTTCTTCGCGCTGCTCGGCCCCTCGGGCTGCGGCAAGACCACGCTGCTGCGCCTGATCGCCGGGCTCGAGCGGCCCGATGCCGGCACCATCCGCATCGCGGGTGAACAGGTGGCCGGGCCCGGGCGCTTCGTCGAGCCGGGCGCGCGCGGGCTTGGGATGGTGTTTCAGTCCTATGCGCTTTGGCCGCAGATGACGGTGGCGGGCAACGTGGCCTTCGGGCTGAACCGGCTGCCCGCAGCCGAGCGTGCGCGCCGGGTCGAGGAAGCGCTTTCCACCGTGGGCCTTGCCCATGCCGCCGGGCGGCGCCCGCATGAGCTGTCGGGCGGGCAGCGCCAGCGCGTGGCGCTTGCCCGCAGCCTCGCCGCGCGGCCGGCGCTCATCCTGCTCGACGAGCCGCTGGCCAACCTCGATGCGCATCTGCGCCAGTCGATGCTGGCCGAGTTCCGCCGCATCCACCGCGCCTCGGGCACCACCTTCGTCTTCGTCACCCATGACCAGAACGAGGCGATGGCGATCGCGAGCCTGGTGGGCGTGATGGACCGCGGCCGGATGGAGCAGATCGCCCCGCCCGAGGTGCTGTTCGACCGTCCGGCGACGCCGATGGTGGCGCGCTTCGTCGGCAATGGCCGGACGCTGCCGGTGACGGCACTCGCGGCGCAGGGCGGGCGGGTGAAGCTGCGGCTGGGATCGCGGCTCTTGTCGCTGCCCGGCGAGGCGCCGCCCGGCCCGGCCTGGCTGTGCCTGCGCCCGCGCGATCTGTCGCTGGCCGTGGGCACGGCGGATCTGGCGGCGCGGGTGATCGACCAGCGTTTCGAGGGCGGCGAATATGTGCTCGCCTGCCTGCCCGAGGGGCTCGATCTGCCCGAACCGCTCGAGCTGCGCAGCCGCGCGGCGGTGGCGCCGGGCACGCTCGTCGGGTTGCAGCTGCGCGGCGGCTGGGTCCTGCCGCGCGAGGAGCTGGCGCCCGACACCGCGTCCGCCGAGCCGGCCTTCGCCTGATGCCGTCCCTCATCGCGATCTCGGGCTTCGATGCGAAGGGGCCCGCCTGTTTCCTGCTGCACATCGCTGGCCGGCGGTTCCTGCTCGACCTCGGCACCGGGCCCGATGCCGGGCGGATGCCCGATCTGGCGGGGGTGGGGCATGTCGATGCGGTGCTGATCTCGCACGGCCACCCCGACCACATCGGGGCGCTGTCCCTGCTTGGTCAGATCGGCCTGCCGCCGGTCTTTGCCACGGCGCCGGTCACCGCGCTGTCGCCGGCGGTGCGGGCGGTCTCGGGCGGGCTGTTGCCGGCGCGCGGCGCGGTGCTGGGCGTGCCCATCGAGACTGGCCCCTCGGGCCATGCGCCGGGGGCGGTCTGGATGCGGGTCGGTGGCGAAGACGGGCTGCTCTACACCGGCGATCTGTCGGTCGAGGGCAGCCTCTGGCCCTGCATGACCCCGCCCAGGGCCCGCGCCGCGGTGCTGGACGCAAGCTATGGTGCGGCGGACGAGGCCTTGCCCGATCAGCGCGCGGCAGTGCTGGCGCTTGCCGCCGAGGGGCCGCTTCTGCTGCCCGCCCCGGCCGCGGGCCGTGGGCTCGAGATGGCGCGGGTCTTCCTCGAGGCCGGGCATGAGGTCTTCCTTTGCCCCGCGCATCGGCGTGTTGCCGCGGTGATGCAGGCCTTTCCGGGCTGGCTCGCGCCGGGTGGTGCGGCGGCGCTCGCGCAGCTGCTGGCGGCAACCCGACCGCTTGCCCCCGAGGCGCCGGCGCGTGGCGTGATGATCGCCGCGGGGCCGAATGCCGAGGGCGGTGTGGCCGCGGTGCTTGCCGCGCGCTTTGCCGAGACCGGGGCGGCGCGGATCGTCTTCACCGGGCATCTGGGCCTTGAAACCCCGGCCGAGGCGCTGACCCGCACCGGCCGGGCCGCGTTCCTGCGCTGGAACGTGCACCCGCCGCTTGCCACCACCCGCGCGCTTCTCGACGCGATCGCCCCCGCGCAGGCGATGGCGGCCTTCACCCCGGCCGCGGGCCGGCGCGCGCTGGCCGCCGCGCTGCCTGCTGCCCCCCTTGCCGAAACTGCGGAGCTGCACTGGTGATCCTGCCCTTCGACGCCCCCTTCCTGTTCCTGCGCCATGGCGAGACCGCGGCGAATGCCGCCGACCTCATTGCCGGCGCGATGGACCTGCCGCTGACCCCCACCGGCCGGGCGCAGGCACGCGCTGCGGCGCAGACCCTTGCGGCGCTGCCTGCCGAGGAGCGGCCGGCGACGATCTGGTGCTCGCCGCTCGCCCGCGCTCGCGAGACGGCGGCGCCGGTCGCGGCCCGCCTCGGCCTGCCGGTGCGGCTTCATGCGGGGCTTTCCGAGCGCAACTGGGGCGTCTGGGAGGGCGCGCCACGCGCCACGCTGCGCCGCGACGAGACCCCGGCGGGCGGCGAGGGGCCGCTCGATTTCCGTGCCCGGATCCGCGCCGCGCTCGCCGGGCTCGAGGGCCGCACTCCGGTGCTGATCGTCGCGCATTCGGGCGTGGCGCGCGAACTCCATGCGCTGATCGGCACGGGCGCCTTCCGCCGGCCGCTGAACGGCGAGGTCTCGCGCTGGTCGCCCGCCCCCGACGGGCGCTGGCACGAAAGACCGCTCGCCGACACGGAACTGTAAAGCCACCGTCACCCGGCTGTCGCATCGCGGCGCTAGCCCACGCCCAGTTTCAAAGATCAGGGATACCCTACAATGACGATCCTGCGCCGCCTCGCCCTCGGGCTCCTCACCTCCACCGCGCTCGCCACCGGCGCGCTGGCCCAGGCCGGGGGCACGATCACCGTCTACACCTCGCAGCCGAGCGACCAGATGGCCGCCGTCGTCGAAGCGTTCAACAAGGACCACCCGGAGATCACCGTCGAGGTCTTCCGCACCGGCACGACCGAGCTGATGTCGAAGCTGCAGGCGGAGTTTGCCGCGGGCAGCAGCCCGGCCGACGTGATGCTGATCGCCGATGCCGTGGCGATGACCCAGCTGAAGAACGACGGCCGCCTTTACGCCTATGACACTGCGCCGCTTGCCGGCATTCCGGCCGCGGTCGTCGATCCCGACCACACCTTCTTCGGCACCAAGCTGATCACCACCGGCATCGTTTACAACACCACGCTGGTGAAACAGGCGCCGACCTCCTGGGCCGACCTCGAGAAACCCGAGATCGCGGCGCAGACGATCATGCCGAGCCCGCTCTATTCCGGTGCGGCGGTGATCCATGTCGGCACCATGGTGCAGCAGCCCGAATTCGGCTGGCCCTATTACGAGGCGCTGGCGAAGAACGGCGCGGTCGCGGGCCAGGGCAATGGCACCGTGCTCGAGGCCGTGGCGCGCGGCGAGAAGGCTTATGGCATCATCATCGAATACATGGCGATGAACGCCAAGGCGAAGGGCTCGCCCGTCGATTTCGTCTTCCCGAAGGAGGGCGTCTCGTCGATCACCCAGCCGGTCGCGATCCTGAAGGACAGCGACAACATCGAGGCGGCGAAGGTCTTCGTCGACTGGGAACTGGGCCGGGCGGCGCAGGAACAGTCGGCTGCGCAGGGCTATTTCCCGATCCTCGAGGGCGTGGCCCAGCCCGCGGGCTATCCCGACCCCGCCTCGTTGAAGATCCTGTCGGCCGATCCGGCGAAGATGCTCGCCGCCGACAAGGAAACGAAAGAGACCTTCTCGGATCTCTTCGGTGGCTGATCTGACGGCCTCTGCCGCGCGCGCGGGTCTGCGCGCGCGCCTTCCGGGCGGTGACGGTCTCGTCATCGCCCTGATTGCCCTTTACGTCCTCGGCCTTGGCCTGTGGCCGCTGGCGCGGCTGCTGCTCGAGGCCTTCGGGCCCGACGATGCCGGCCGCCCCCTTGGCCTGATCCGCGAGGCGCTTTTCAGCCGCGCGGCGGGGGCGGCGCTGACGAACACGCTCGCCGCCTCGGCCGGATCGGTCGTCGTTTCCGTCACGCTCGGCACCGCACTGGCGCTGGCGCTCGGGCTGATGCGGCTGCCGGGGCGGGTGGCGATGACCTTCCTCGCGCTCGCGCCGATGCTGATCCCGTCGCAGATCATGGCGCTCGCCTGGATCGAGCTTTTCGGGTCATCCTCGCCGATCCTCGCGCCGCTGGGCCTTGCCCCCGGGGCCGGGGCGCGCAATCCGCTTTACTCGGGCGCCGGCGTCGCCTGGCTGATGGGGATCGAGCACATGCCGCTCGTCTTCCTGGCCGTGCGGGCGGCGCTGGGCGCGGTGCCCTCGGATCTGGTCGAGGCGGCGCGGATCGCGGGCGCGGGCCCGATGCGCATCGTCGCGCGGGTGATCGCGCCGCTCTGCCTGCCGCAGATCCTGGCCGGCGCGATCCTCGCCTTCGCGGCGGCGGTCGGCAATTTCGGCGTGCCGGCACTTCTGGGCATTCCCGGCCGTTTCCCGATGCTGACGACGCTGATCTATCAGCGGCTGAATGGCTTCGGCCCGCAGGTGCTCGGTCAGGTCGCGGTGCTGGCGCTGATGCTGATCGGGCTGGCGGGGCTGGCGCTGCTCGCCCGCGCCGCACTGATCCGCCGCCTGTCGGTGCCGGTGGCCGCGGGGCGGCCCTTCGCGGGCTTTGATCCGGGGCGCGGGCGCGGGCTGGCACTTGCGGCGCTCTGGGCCGTGCTCGGGGTGCTGCTGATCGCGCCGATCGCGGCGCTTCTCGGCACGGCGCTGGTGCCGGCGCTTGGCATGCGGCTGACGGCCGAGACGGTGACGCTCGCGAATGTCACGCAGACGCTCGCCGATCCGGTGATCCGCCGCGCCTTTGCGAATTCGCTGGGCCTGTCGCTGACCGCGGCGGCACTGTCGGCGCTGGTGGCGCTGCCCTTCGCCTGGTTCGCGCAGGTCGCCCGGCAGCCGCTTCTGCGCCGGCTCGACACGCTCGCCGACGCCCCCTTCGTGGTGCCGGGAACGGTGCTCGCTCTGGCGATGATCCTGGTCTTCCTGCCGCCGCTGCCGGGGCTGGGCGTGTCCGTCTATGGCACGCCGGCGATCCTGCTGTTTGCCTATCTCGCGCGCTTCCTGCCCCTGGTGCTGCGCCCGGTGGGGGGCGTCGCGCAGGCGATGGAGCCCGCGCTTGACGAGGCGGCGCGGATCGCCGGCGCCCCCGCGCTGCGCCGCATCGCGCTGATCTTCACGCCGCTTGCGGCGCCCGCCGCGGCCGCAGGCGCGGTGCTGGTGGTGATGACCGCCTTCAACGAGCTCACGCTCTCGGCGCTGCTGTGGTCGGCCGGGACCGAGACCGTGGGGGTGATGATCTTCGCGCTGCAACAGCAGGGCAACTCGACCGGAGCAGCGGCGCTCTCGGTGCTGTCGCTTGCCCTGGTGCTGGCGCTGGCGCTCCTGACCGACCGCATCGCGCGCCGCTCGGCCCCCTGGGTGCTGCCCTGGCGCGGCGGCGTCTGAGCTCGGCCGCCGCCGGCCACGCCCCGGCGGCGCGTCTTTCTGCCCTGTCATTCCGTTGCGGAATGCTGTGCCGCATGCGCTGATCGCACCTGCGCCGCGGAGCGAACCGACCGCGCTGTGCTGCCGATGTGGCCGCTTTCGAGGCCAGCGCGCGGCGGACTCGGCGGAAACGGACGGAAATTCCGAAAATCCCGTTCTTTCACAGCCGGCAAAGAATCGTTCTTTGCCGGCGAAATCGCGCCCAAAGATTGGGCGCTTCGCGGAGCGCGTTCCGCCGCAATGCTCCTGTGGCCCGCCGTCGCACTGTGCAGCCCGCTGGGATTCAATGGAAATCCGAATGTTCATTCTGAAACGGAATGAGCTTTTGCGCATCGCTTGATTGTCTGCGATGCCGCTTCGTCGCCGATCTGAAGACGAGCCCGCGGCCCTGCCGCCCCGGGTGCCAGCAGAAGAACCGTCTCATCAGGGAGTGCCCCCGTGATCCACCCGTTCAAGACCCTCGCCGCGCTCGGCCTTGCCGCCGTGCTCGGCCTTGCCGCCCCCCTCGCCGCAACCGCCGGCTCGCCCGAAGAGGGCTGGGCGGGCGTGCAGGCCGCGGGCAAGCTGCGCTGCGGCGCCGCCGTCTTCCCGCCCTATGTGATGCGTGACCCGGTCACCGGCGAATACAGCGGCTTCTTCGCCGACCTGTGCCGCGAGTTCGGCGAGGAAGTGCTGAACGTGCCGGTCGAATTCGTCGACACCACCTGGGACAACATCGTCGCCGGGCTGCAGGCCGGCAAATGGGACCTGTCGCTCGCGCTGAACCGCACGCCGACCCGCGCGCTCGCCATCGCCTTCTCAGACCCGGCCGTGCCCTACGAGATCACGCTCCTTTACAACAAGGACAACCCGAAGATCCCGGCGGGGGCGAAGAGCCTGGCCGATCTCGACAAGGAAGACGTCACCATCGCCGTCGTCTCGGGCACCGCAATGGACAAGTCGGTCTCGCCGCTGGTGAAGAAGGCGAAGATCGTGCGCCTGCCGTCCTCGGATGAGGCGCGCCTTGCGGTGATGTCGCGCCGCGCCGATGTGCTGGCCGACCCGTCCGACACCAACCGGCTGTTTATCGCCGCGAACAAGGACTGGGCCGTCGATCTGGCGCCCGAACCCGCCATCGCCAAGCAGGGCATCGGCTTCGGCCTGAATGCCGGCTTCCCGGCGAAGGACATCGACGCGCTGAACATCTTCATCGAGGAGAAGGTCGCCACCGGCCACGTCGAGGCGCTGGTCGAGAAATCGGTGCAGGAGGTTCTGGCCGAGGGCCAGTGAGCCCCACCCAAAACCGGCGGGCGGGGGCCGACCTCCGCCCGCCCCACTGCACGAAGGCAAGGACGATGGCTCAGGACAAGCTCCTCAAAATTCACAACCTGCACAAATCCTATGGCGATCTGGAGATCTTCAAGGGCCTGACGCTCTCGATGGACCGCGGCGACCGGCTGGTCATCATCGGCCCCTCGGGCGGCGGCAAGTCGACGCTCCTGCGCATCGTCATGGGGCTCGAGGACATCGTCGGCGGCGACATCTACATGAACGGCAAGCCCTATATCCTGCGCGACGGGGCGAAGACGAAGATCGACCGCAAGCTGCAGGCGCGCGTCGGCATGGTGTTCCAGCACTACACCCTGTTCCCGCATCTCGACATCCTGCGCAACCTGACCCTTGCCCCGGTGAAGACCCGCGGCATGTCGCGCGCCGCGGCCGAGGAAAAGGCGATGGGGCTGCTGACCCGCTTCGGGCTGGATGCGAAGGCCCGCGCCTATCCCTCGCAGCTGTCGGGCGGGCAGAAGCAGCGCGTTGCGATCGCCCGTGCGCTGATGCTCGATCCCGATCTGTTGCTGTTCGACGAGGTGACCTCGGCGCTCGACCCGGAACTCGTGGCCGAGGTCGAGGCGGTGATGATGGAGCTGGCCGAGGCCGGCATGCCGATGATGATCGTCACCCATGACATGCATTTCGCCCGCAACATCGCCAGCCGCGTGGTCTTTGCCGCCGGCGGCGTGGTGGTCGAGGACGGCCCGCCCGAGCAGGTGCTCGACGCCCCGCAGGTCGCCCGCACCCGCGAATTCGTCGAGCGCGTCTTCGCGAAGAAGAGGTGAGGGCGCGATGAGCTACGATCTGCAGTTCTTCTACGTCTGGCAGAACCTCGACAAGCTGGGGCAGGGGCTTGTGGTCTCGCTCGAGCTCACGGGGCTTGCGAACCTGATCGGGCTGACGCTGGGCTTTGGCGTCGCGCTGCTCCTGCGCGCGAAAAGCGCGCTGCTGCGCGCGCCCGCCGCGGCGATGGTCGAGGTCTTTCGCTGCACCCCGGTGCTGGTGCAGGTGGTGTGGTTCTTCTACTGCGTGCCGATCCTGTTCAACCTGTTCATCGACCCGATGGTGATGGGGGTGCTGGCGCTTGGGGTGAACCTTGCCGCCTTCAACGCCGAGGGCTACCGCGCCGCGATCCAGTCCGTCCCGCGCGAGCAATATGACGCCTGCGCGGCGCTTGGCCTGACCGGCTGGACCCGGATCCGCCATGTCATCCTGCCCCATGCCCTGCGCGCTGCGCTGCCGGTGCTGATGACGAATGGCATCACCATCTTCCAGCAAAGTGCGCTGGTCGCGCTCGTGGCGATTCCGGACCTGATGTACGAGGGCAAGATGCTTGCCACCGAGACCTATCGCCCGATCGAGACCTATACCGTCGTCGCCGCGATCTATTTCGCGATCTCGGCGCCGGTCTCGCTGATCGTGCAGCGCATCGAGGCGCGGTTCGACCGCGTCCAGGCCTGAGGAGGCGTTCCGATGATGCATTTCGACCCCATGGTCCCGTTCAAGTACTGGGACGCGCTGCTGATCGGGCTGTGGATGAGCCTGCGGCTGACGCTGATCTGCCTGGCCCTCGGCATCGCGCTCGGCTTCCTCACCTCGCAGGCGCGGCGGTCGCGGTTCATGCCGCTGCGGGCGCTCGCCACCTTCTATGTCGAGCTGTTCCGCGGCACGCCGGTGCTGATCCAGCTGTTCTGGATCTTCTACTGCCTGCCGCTGCTTCTGGGTTTCGAGCCGGGCAACTTCGCCTCGGCGGTGGTGGCGCTGACCCTCTATGCCGGGGCGATCACCTCGGAGACCTTCCGCGCCAGCCTGAAGTCGATCCCGCGCGAGCAATATGACACCTGCCGCGCGCTCGGCATCACCGGGATGAGCCTCGCGCTCTGGGTGGTGCTGCCGCAGGCGCTCTTGCGGGCGATCCCGACGCTTTTGTCGAACGCGGTCGCGCTCTTCAAGGAAAGCGCGCTGATCTCGGCGGTCGGCATGGCGGATCTGATGTTCATCGGCTCCTCGATCTCGAACCGCACCGGGCGCCCGGTCGAGATGCTGACGGCGATCGCGGTGATCTATTTCGCCGTGGCCTTCCCGCTGACCCGCATCGTCGGCCGCGTCGAGGCGCGGATCCTGCGTCGCCTTGCTGTCTGAGCGGCAGAAAATGCTTGTCTCGGCGCGGGGGGCGGGCGAAAGCAGGCGCGATCTGCTCGGAGCCCTGCTGATGAAAACCCCGCGCCGTTTTCTGCCGTCGCTGTCGCTGCTGCAGGCCTTCGAGGCTGCGGCCCGGCTGCAGTCGATCACCGGCGCCGCGCAGGAGCTGTCGCTGACGCAAAGCGCCGTGTCGCGGCAGATCCGGGCGCTCGAGGAACAGCTGGGCACCTGCCTGTTCCACCGCGAGAAGCAGACGATCCGGCTGACGCTGGGCGGCGCCTCCTATGCGCGCGAGGTGCGCGAGGCATTGCAGAAGATCTCGCAGGCCTCGATGAACCTGCGCGCGAACCCGCATGGTGGCACGCTGTCGCTCGCCATCCTGCCCACCTTCGGCACGCGCTGGCTGGCGCCGCGGCTGCCGGGGTTTCTGGCGGCGAACCCGGGCATCACTATCAACCTTGTCACTCGGCTGACGCAGTTCGACTTCCGCAACGAGGCGGTCGATGCCGCGATCCATTTCGGCCGCACCGACTGGCCGGGTGCCGATTGCGTCTATCTGATGGGCGAGGACGTGGTGCCGGCCTGCGCGCCGGAGGTGCTGGAACGCTATCGCTTCGGCACGGCGGCCGATCTGCGCACGGCGCCCCTTCTGCACCTGACCTCGCGCCCCGACGCGTGGGAGCGGTATTTCCTGCGCCATGACGTCGATGCGCAGAACGTGCATGGGATGCTGTTTGACCAGTTCGCGACGGCGGCGCAGGCGGCCGCGGCGGGGCTGGGCGTGGCGCTGCTGCCGACCTTCCTCATCGACGACGAGATCGCGGCGGGGCGGCTGGTGCGGGCGCTTGATGCGCCGATGCGCTCGGAAGAGGCCTATTACCTGTGCTGGCCGCACGATCAGGACAGCTACGAGCCGCTGCAGGTGTTCTGCAAATGGCTGACGGCCGAGACCCGCGCCTTCGAGGCGGCGCGGGCCGCTGCGGCGGGCTGATCAGCCCGCCATCCGGTCATGGGCGAGGATCGCCGCGGCCAGATCCTCGAGCCCCGAGCCCACCCCCTTGAACAGCGTGATCTCGCCCTCTGACCGGCGCGGGAACAGGTTCTCGCGGCACAGGGTGTCGAGCGTGCCCTCGATGTCCGCAAGGCCGATCGCGCCCGAGGCGAGCGGCTGCGCGATGTCGCCGCTTTCCACCCGCGCGTGATCGGTGTCGAGGAAGATCCGCGCGCGACGCATCACCGCGTCATCGGCCTCGCGCATCTCGGGGGTGAAGGAGCCGATCAGGTCGATGTGCTGACCCGGGCGCAGCCAGTCGCCGCGGATCAGCGGCGCGCGGGCGAGCGTGGCGCAGGAGATCACATCGGCGCGCCCGACCGCCGCGGCCAGGTCGGTGACCGCCTGCGCCGCCATGCCCTCTGCACGCAGCTCGGCCGCCAGCGCCTCGGCCGAGGCCGCGGTGCGGTTCCAGACCTCGACCGTCTCGATCGGCAGCGCGGCGCGATAGGCCTGCGCGAGGTTCGCGCCGACCCGGCCGGCGCCGACGATCAGATGGTGGCGGCTGTCGGGGCGGGCCAGGCGTTTCGCCGCCAGCGCCGAGGCCGCCGCGGTGCGCCGCGCCGTCAGCTCGCCGCCATCGAGGATCAGCGCATGCGCGCCGGTGCGCCGGTCGAACAGGATATAGCTCGAGGCGATCGCCGGCAGGCCGAGCGCGGCATTGCCCGGGTGCACGTTGACGATCTTCACCCCGCCCCAGCCCTCCGCCTGCCACGCGGGCATCAGCAGCAGCACGTCTTCGGGGCCGCCGGGGGTGGTCATCAGGTGCTGGTGTCGCAGCGGCACCTCGCCGCCGGCGCGAAAGCCGGCGTCGAGGGCCTCGATCAGCGCGTCGAAGGGCAGGGCGGCGCGGGTTTCCGCAAGGCTCAGGATCTTCACGGGCGTTCTCCTATGCGGCCTCGAGCCAGCGCGCGCGGGCCGAGACGTCGCGCAGCGCCGGGGTTTCGCCGGTGAGGTGCTGAGCCAGGATCTCGCCCGCACCAAGGCTCATGGTCCAGCCGAGCTGGCCGTGTCCGGCGTTGATCCAGAGGTTGGCGAAGTCCTTCACCTTGCCGAGGAAGGGCGGGCCCGCGGGGGTGGTCGGGCGCAGGCCGGTCCAGAATTCGGGCGTGTCGAGGTCGACCGCCGCGCCGAAGCTGCGCCGCACATAGTCATCGAGCAGCTTCACCCGCTCGGCCGGCAGGCTGCGGTCGCGCCCGGCGAATTCGGCAATCGCCGTCACCCGCAGCCGGTCGCCGTAATTGGCGACGGCCAGCAGCTCGGTCTCGTCGACGAAGGGCAGGCGCGGCACGCCGGCGGGGTCGGTGATCCGCCAGGTGCCGGAATAGCCCTTCACCGGATAGATCGCCGGCGCAAAGCCGAGCGGGCGGGTCAGGTCGGGGGTCTCGACCCCGGTCGCCAGAACCACCTGCGCGCAGGGCACCGGGCCGGCCGAGGTCTCGACCGTGACGATCCTGCCGTCGCGGCGGGTGAAGCCGGTGACGTCGGTGTCATAGCGGATCTCGACGCGGCCGGTTTCGGCCAGCCAGGCGGCGGTGCGGCGGGTGAAGAGATGGCAATCGCCGACCGAGTCGATGCGGCTGAGCAGCCCGCCCGCCAGACGCTCGCGCATCGCCGCAAGCCCCGGCTCGCGCGCGATCAGCGCCGCGGGATCCAGCGCCTCGATCTCGCCGCCGGTGCCGACCTTGGCGGCATAGCTGCGAAACTGCGCGCCGTCCTGAAACAGGTAGAGCGCGCCCTCGTGCCAGGTGGCGACGGGCAGGCCCATCTCGGTCTCGGCCGCCTTCAGCATGTCGCGGCTGAACCGCGCCAGCCGCCGCTCGCGGTCGCTGTTCACCGCATTGGCCGAGCCGGTGCAGTGGCGCAGGAAGTCGATCCCCCACCGCCACAGCGCCGGGTCCATCAGCCGGCTCACCCGCACCGCCGGTTCGCGACCGAGCAACGCCCGGCCAAGCGCTGGGATCGCCGCGGGCTCGGCCCAGGCCTTGGCATGGCCCACCGCCATCATCCCGGCATTCCCGCGCGAGCACAGCTCGGCCGCGCCCGGCAACCGCTCGATCAGCGTGACGCGCCGCCCGCGTTTCGCCAGGGCACGCGCCGTCATCGTGCCGATGACCCCCGCACCGATCACCACCACCCGGTCGTCTTGCATCTTTTTCTCCTTACGGGGTCTCGCGCAGGTCGCAGACCCACAGAACGATTGCCGGCTCCGCCTCCAGCGAGACCAGCGCATGCCCCATCGCACTGTCGAAGGCGAAGCTGTCGCCGGGGGCGAGGTCGACGGGGGCGTAATGTTCGGTGAAGACGCGCACGCGGCCGCTTTGCACCACCACCTGTTCCTGACCGGGGTGGGCCTGCAGCGTCTCGAATGCATCCAGGCTGCGGGCGCGGATCTCGGCGCGGAAGACGAGGTAGGGCTTGCGGATCACGTCGTCGCACAGCAGTTCGAGCCGGTAATGCGGCGTCTCGATCACCCGCCCGTCGCCGGCCCGGGTCAGCGAGCGCCAGCCCGCGAGCCGCTTCATCGTGCCATAGCTGAGCAATTCCTCGATGCCGGTGCCGAGGCCGCGGCAGATCTTCGCGATCACCTCGAAGGTGGGCGACAGCTGACCGCTTTCGATGCGCGACAGCGTCGCCGCCGAGACCCCGCTTTCCGTCGCCAGCGCGGTCAGGGTCAGCGCGCGGTCAAGCCGCATCGCCTTCAGGCTGGCGCCCAGCGAGGGCGCCGGCGCGGCGGCGGGGGCGGTTTCGGCGCTGTCACGGATTTCGGTCTTCCACATTGCGGGTCCTTTCGTTGCGCCGAACATGTGCAAGAATTTTGCGGATACGCAAATTATTTCCGGAACTGCGCGGGCGGAAATCGCCTCGGCCCGGCGGATCTGCCCAAGGATTGGGCGCTCATCCGCCCGGGGCGGCGGTGATGCGGCTGCCCTCGGCGATGCGCGCGCCGGGGAAGGCGATCACCTGCGCGCCCTCGGCCAGCCCCGCGGTGATCTCGGCGGCAAGGTCGGTCTGATGCCCGACGCTCACCACCTGTCGCCGCGCCCGCCCGTCCTCGGCGACGAAGACCGCCCAGGCCCCGCCGTCGCGGAACAGCGCCCCGATCGGCACCTGCAGTACCGCGGGCGCCTGCCAGGTCACCACCCGCACATAGACGCGATACTGATCGCCGAGCCCCGGCCGCGCCTCGGGCGGGGTGAGCAGGTCGAGCTTGAGATGCACCCGCTGCTCCTCGATGCCGAGGGCCGAGACCTTGGTGAAGGCGGCGGGCTCGATCTGGCGCACCCGCGCGGCCAAGGTCTCGGTCCCGCCCCAACGCTCGACATGGGCGCTCGCCCCCGGCGGCACCCGCACCGCGTCCGAGGAGAGCAGATCCACCTCGATCTCGAGATCGCCCAGATCGCCGAGCGTCATCAGCACATCGCCCGCCTGCACCGGCCGCGCGCTTTCGTTCGCAAGCTCGAGCACGGCGCCGCTCGCGGGGGCGCGGATCTCGATGCAGCAGGCGCTGCCGGCGCCATCCTCGCCCGGGCCGAGAAGCGCGGCCTGGCTGCGCGCCAGCGTCGCCTGTTGCAGGTCGACCGAGGATTGCGCCGCCTCGAGCGCGCTGCGGGCGACGGCGCGGGTGGTCGTCGCCTCCTCGAGCAGGTGCTGCGACACCCGGCCAAGCGCGGCCAGTGCTTCGTTGCGGGCATAATCGCTTTCCGCCTGCTCGAGATCGGCGCGGGCCTGCGCCAGCCGCGCGCGCGCCAGGGCGAGGGCCGCCTGTGCCTCGGCCACCGCGGCCTCGGCCCCGGCCCGCGCCCGGGCGTCGAGGAAGGCGGGTTCGAGCGGCTGGATCTGCGCGACGACGGTCTCGCCCGCCCGCACCGCATCGCCCACGGCGACCGGCGCGCGCAGGACCGTGCCGGCAAGCGGCGCCGTCACCTCGTAGCGGTCGCGCACCCGCGTCACCCCCTCGGCCGAGACCGTGACCTCCATCGGCGCGCGGGTGACGCGGGCCAGATCGACGGTGACCGGCTCGGGCCAGAACGCCCAGACCAGTGCGGCGGCGACAAGCAGACCGCTTGCGGCCCAGGTGAGGGAACGCGGGGCGAGGAAACGGCGGGCGGGGCGGCGGGGAGCGGTCATGTCATTCCCTCTGTTTCAGGGCAGTGGCGAGGCCGACGCGGTCAAGCCGGCGGCGCACGGCAAGGGCGGCGACAAGGGCCGAGACGGTGGCGATCAGCGCCGCCACGGCATAGGTGCGGCGCGCGATCACCAGCGGGATGCGCACGACATCGGTCGAGAAGCCCTCGGCGATCAGTGCGGCGAAACCGTAGCCGCCCAGCAACCCGGGCGGGATGGCGAGGAGCGTGAGCAGCATGAGTTCCCCCACCAGCACGGCGCCGACCTCGGCCCGGCTGAAGCCGAGCACGCGCAGGCTGGCAAGTTCATAGGAGCGTTCCGACAGCCGGATGCGCGCGGCATTGTAGACGACGCCGACGGTGATCAGCACGCCCAGCACGGCATAGATGCTGACCGAGCGGGTCAGGTTCTCGTTCAGCGTGGCGTCGAACTGGCGCTGCACGTCGGGCCAGAACAGCGTGCCGGCGATCGCCGGGGTGGCCTTCACCGCACGGTCGAACTCGGCCAGCCGGTCGGTGTCGAGCAGCAGGTCGATGCGGTTCACCTGTTCGGCCATGCGCATCCGCGCGGCGAGGGCCGCGGCGGGGATGCTGGCGGTCTCGCCCAGATCCTGACGGATCACCCGGGTCACCGGAATTTCGTAGCTGTCGCGCGGCGGCGCAAGCAGGGTGACGGTGACGCGCTCGCCCGCGTGCAGATCAAGCTTCGTCGCAAGGCTTTCGGGCAGGGCAAGCCCGTCAGCGGGCAGCGGCACGGCATGGCCCTCGGCATCGAGGGTCTGCACCAGCGTCGCCTCGGGGCTGCGCGCCTCAAGGAGCGTGCGTTCCGAGCGCGGCCCGTGGCTCAGCCGCACCGGCACGGCGAGCGCCCCCTCGGCGCGCAGCACGCCGGGCAGATGGGCCGCATCCTCGATCACCGAGCGCGGCGCGTTCTCGGCGAGCGTCAGGGTGACGCTCTGCCGGTTCGTCCGGCTGAAGGCGGCGTCGATCACCGAGGAGATCGCGTCATAGGTGAAGAAGCAGGCCACCAGCACCGCGATCGAGGCGGCGACGCCGAGCGAGGTGACCAGCGCCCGCCCCGGCCAGCGGGTGATCGCGCGCAAGATCATCATCGTCGTCTGCCGCAGGCCAAGCCGCACCGCCAGCGCGTCGATCTGGCCGCGGCGGAAGCGCGGCGGGGCCGGGGGCTGCATCGCCACCGCCGGGGCAAGCCGGGCCGAGCCGCGCACCGCGCGCAGCGCGCCCGCCACCACCGCGCCAAGCCCCATCAGCGCCGAAAGCGCGAAGCTTGCCGTGCCCGGGGTGTAGACGAGCCAGGGGAAGCGGTAGAAGCGGGTGTAAAGCGCCGTCAGCTCGGCGCCGAGCCACCAGCCCGCGCCCCAGCCGATCAGCACCCCGACCAACCCGATGCCGGCGGCGAGTTTCAGGTAATGCAGCGCGATCTCGCGTCCGGTGAAGCCCATGGCCTTCAGAAGCCCGATCACCGGCCGTTCGAGCCCAATGAGCCGCCCCATCACCATGTTCACCAGAAAGGCCGAGACGATCAGGAAGATCGGCGGCAGGATCACCGCCATCGCGCCGAGCTGATCGAGCTCGCCCGAGAGGAACTGGTCCGAGCTTTGCAGGTCGCGGCCATAGGCGCCGGTGCCGCCCCAGGGGGCAAGCTGCCGGTCGAGCGCGTCGATCACCCGATCGCGCGAGGCGCCGCGGGTCAGGGTGAGGCTGAGGTCGTTGAAGGCGCCGGTCAGCCCCGCAGCGGCGGCGGCCGGCACCTCGCCCATCCAGATCACGCCATAGCGGCTGTCGTCGGGCATCAGCGAGCCGGGCCCGATCAGATAGACGAATTCGGGCGAGAGCATCAGCCCGGTCACCCGCAGCTCGCGCCACTGCCCGTTCAGGATCGCGCCGAAACTGCTGCCGGGGAAAAGGCCGTTCGCCTCGGCAAAGCTTTCCGACAGCGCCACCTCGTCGGCGGCGCGCGGGTCGGGCAGGCGGCCGGTGCGCAGCACCGGGCGGTTCAGCACCGGCGCCCCCGCCTCGGGCAGCGAGACGAGCCGCGCTTGCGCCGGTTTCGTCTGCCCGGGCAGGTCGAGTACCACCTGCATCGAGATTCGCGCCTCGGCCTGCGCGACGCCCGGGATCGCGGCGATCTCGGCCAGCTGCCCCTTCGGCACGCGCGTCGCACTGGCGAAGACCTCGGCGAATTGCATGCGGTCGTAGAAGGATTGCCGCGCCAGCCGCAGCGAGCGTTCGGTGCCGGTCGCCAGCACCAGCACCATCACCCCGCAGCCAAGCACGAGGGCAATGGCAAGGGCCTGTGCCCAGATCCGGCGCAGATCGCGCAAAAGCTTGCGGTCGAGGGCGCGCATCACCATTCGATCCCCTGCGGCGGCTGCGGGTCGGGGTTCTCCTCGATCGCGGTGACGCGCCCGTCGGCCAGCCGGATCACCCGATGCGCCATCTGCCGGATCGCGGCATTGTGGGTGATGAGGGCGGTCACCGTGCCCAGATCGCGGTTCGCCTCCCAGATCGCCTGCAGCACCGTCACCCCGGTCGCACTGTCAAGCGCGCCGGTGGGCTCGTCGCACAGCAGCACCTCGGGCCGCTTGGCCAGCGCCCGGGCGATCGCCACGCGCTGCTGCTCGCCGCCCGAGAGCTCGGCCGGGAAATGGTCGAGCCGTGCGGCAAGGCCGACGCGGTCAAGCGCCTCTTCGGGCGGCATCGGGTTGCGTGCGATCTCAGTCACCAGCGCGACGTTCTCGCGCGCGGTGAGGCTGGGCACCAGATTGTAGAACTGGAAGACGAAGCCGACATGGGCGCGGCGGAAGGCGGTGAGCCCGGCATCGTCGAGCCCGGTCAGCTCGGTGTCGCGGAAGAACACCCGCCCGGTCGTCGGGCTGTCGAGCGCGCCAAGGATGTTGAGCAGCGTCGACTTGCCCGATCCCGAGGCACCGAGCAGCACCACAAGCTCACCCTCGTTCAGCGCCAGGTCGATGCCGCGCAGCGCGGCAACGGTGACGCTGCCGGTGACATAGGTCTTCGTCACCCCCTCGACGCGAAAGACGGCGGGCTGCGCCATGCGGTCTCCTCCTGTCCTGCGTCGATCATGCCATGAACCGGCCGCCCGCGCCTTGATCCCGCACAAGGCGCGGGCGGGTCGCGGCCGCCGTGGGGCGATGGGCCGCAGCCCCGCCCCTTGCCGCGGCCCGGGGCTTGCCCCACCTTTGCCTTCGGAACTTACGGAAGGAGGCTCCCATGCCCTCGGAATCGCTCACCTTTCCCGGCCACGACGGCACCCCGCTCGCGGCCCGGCTGGAGCTGCCGGCGGGGCCGGTGCTGGCCACCGCGCTGTTTGCGCATTGCTTTGCCTGCGGTGGCGACATCGCGGCGGCGCAGCGGATCGCGACGCGGCTGGCGGCGGCGGGGATCGCGGTGCTGCGATTCGATTTCACCGGGATCGGCGGGGCGGGCGAAGATTTCGCGACGCGGAGCTTTGCCGACAACGTCGCCGATCTGACCGCCGCGACGCGGTTCCTCGAGGGGCGGGGCATGGCGCCCGGACTGCTGATCGGCCATTCGCTTGGCGGCACCGCGGCGCTTCTGGCGGCTTCCGGGATGCCCTCGGTGACGGCGGTGGCGGTGATCGGCGCCTCGTTCGCGCCCGCCGCGATGGCGCGGCATTTCGCCGATGCGATGTCCGAGATCGCGGCCGAGGGCGCGGCGGAGGTCACCCTCGGCTCGGCCCGGCTGCGGATCGGGCGGGACTTTGTCGCGGGGCTTGGCGGCATCGAGGTCGGCACCGCGGCCGCGGCGCTGCACCGCGCGCTTCTGGTGCTGCACGCGCCGCGCGACATGGTGGTGGGGATCGAGAATGCGACGCGGATCTTCCTTGCCGCCAAGCATCCGAAAAGCTTCGTCACCCTTGATGATGCCGATCACATGATCAGCGACCCGAAGGAGGCCGATTACGCCGCCGGCGTGATCGCCGCCTGGGCCGCACATTACCTCGATCTTGCCGAACCGGCGCCCGAGGGGGTGCCCGAGGGCGTGGTGCGGGTGTCCGAGGCCGACCCCGCGCGGTTCGCGCAGGATGTCACCGCCGGCCCGCGCCATCACCTGATCGCCGACGAGCCGGTGGCGCAAGGCGGCACCGATCGCGGGCTCTCGCCCTACGGGCTGCTCTCGGCGGCGCTTGGTGCCTGCACCTCGATGACGATCCGGATGTATGCGCGGCGCAAGAAATGGCCGCTCGACCACGTCCGGGTCGAGGTCAGCCACCGCAAGCTCCATGCCGAGGATGCGGCGGCGGTCGAGGCCGCGGGCGGACGGATCGACGTCTTCTCGCGCGAGATCACGCTGGCCGGCCCGCTTGATGCCGAACAGCGCGCACGTCTGGTCGAGATCGCCGATCGCTGCCCGGTGCACCGCACGCTGTCGCACGGTGCCACGGTCGAGACCCGGCTTGCGGGCTGATCAGGCGGGCTCGGTGCTGCGCAGGCGCAGCGCGAGGTCAGGCCGGTCGCTGGTCAGATGGCCGACGCCGAGGTCGAGGAAATGGCGGATGCGCTCCTCGTCGTTCACCGTCCAGGCGCAGAGCCGTTCCTTCGGCCAGAGCGCGGTGATCGCGTCCCATTCCGCGTCGAGATAGTCGTGGCGCAGCGCCACGATGTCGACAAGCCGGCCCATCGTGGCGAGGAAGGTTTCAAGCCCCCCTTGCCGCGCCACCCAGTCGGCATCGGCCGAGACGAGGCGGGCGATCCCGGGGGCGACCTCGGCGCAGTCGCGCAGGATGCCCGCGTCGAAGGAGGTCAGATGGGCGCGGCGTTCAAGCCCGTGCGAGATCAGCGCATCGGCGACGCGGCCGGCGATGCCGGGGTAGGGCAGGCCGGCCTCGTCGAGCTTGATCTCGACATGCAGGCCAAGGCCGTGCACCGGCGCCAGCACCTCGAGCACCTCGCCGAGCGTCGGCACCACGGTGTCGCTGTCCTTCAGAAGCGTGCGGCGCCGGGTCTCGGGCGTCAGGGCGCGCACCGGGCCGGTGCCGTCGGTGGTGCGGTCGAGCAGCGGATCGTGGATCACCACAAGCTCGCCCGCATCGGTCAGATGCACGTCGAACTCGATCGCGTCGCAGCCGAGCTGCAGCGCGTTGCGAAAACCCGGAAGCGAGTTTTCGGGCCAGAGATTGCGGGCACCGCGGTGGCCGTTGATGGCGGTCATGGGAAGCTCCTTCAGCGAATGGTGGGATCGAGCCGGTCGCGCAGCCAGTCTCCGGCCAGCGAAATCGAAAGAGTTGTCAGGGTGATGACAACGGCGGGGGCAAGCATGATCCAGGGCGCGGTGGTCAGGTAATCGCGGCCGAAACCGACCATGTTGCCAAGGCTCGTCTCGGGCGGCTGCACCCCGAGGCCGAGGAACGAGAGCCCCGATTCCATCAAGACGATCTCGGGGAAGGTCAGGGTCATCGACACGATCAGCGTCGAGGCGACATTGGGCAGGATGTGGCGCAGATAGACGCGGGCGGGGGACGCGCCGAGCTGCACCACGGCCGCGGCATAGCCCTGCGCCCCGGCCGAGATCGCCAGGCCGCGGGCGATGCGGGCGTACCGCTCCCAGCCGTAAAAGCCCATCAGCCCGACCAAGAGCGGCATCGACGAGCCGAAGAAGGCAAGCACCGCCAGCGCCATGATGAGGAAGGGCAGCGCCGCCTGGAAATCGGCAAGCATGACGACGGCATGCTCGACCCAGCCGCGCGCCTTGGCGGCGAGAAAGCCGAGCGTCGTGCCGAAGACCGCCGAGAGGATCGTCGCGCCGAAGGCGATCACCAGCGAGACCCGCACCGACTGGATCAGCCGCGAGAGCACGTCGCGGCCCAGCTCGTCGGTGCCGAGCCAGTGGTGCGGCGTCAGCGGCGGGGCGAGGCGCGCGGCCAGATCCATGCGGGTGATCGGGTAGGGGCGCAGCAGATCGGCGAGCGCCGCACAAAGCAGCATCGCGGCCAGCCAGAAAAGGCTGAGCGCGACCGAGACGGGCAGGCCCGCGGGCAGCAGGCGGCGGGTGCGGGGCAGGATGTCGGCAAGGGCCATGGCGTCCTCCTCAGGTGGCGGGCTGCGCGCGCAGCCGCGGGTCGAGCGCGCCATAGAGCAGATCGACCACAAGGTTCGAGACGACCATCACCGCCGCGATCAAGAGCAGGATGCATTGCACCACGGCAAGGTCGCGGTTGCTGACCGAGACGATCAGCAGCCGCCCGATGCCGGGCCAGCTGAAGATCGTCTCGACCACGACGGCGCCGGCGATCAGCGAGCCGACCATGAAGCCCACCAGCGTCACGATCGGCACCGCGGCGTTCGGCAGCGCATGGCCGCGCACGACGTTGCGCCATTTCACGCCTTTTGCCGCGGCGGTGCGGATATAGGGCTGGCCCATCACCTCGATCATCGCCGAGCGCGAGAACCGCGCCAGAACGCCGATGCCGCCGATCGAGATGGTGAGCGTCGGCAGGATGCCATGCACCCAGGTGCCCGAGCCGCCCGAGGGCAGAACGCCCAGCGTCACCGCAAAGATCAGCACCAGCACCAGCCCCAGCACGAAGGAGGGGATGGTGAAGCCCGCGACGGCGAGCAGGATCACCCCGCGGTCGATCAGGCTGTCGCGGTGCAGTGCGGCATAGACACCGGCCGGGATGCCGAGGCCGAGCTTCAGGATCAGCGCCGGGATCGTCAGTTGCAGCGTCGCCGGTACGCGTTCGAGCACCAGCGCCAGCGCCGGCGAATGGTCGCGCATCGAGACGCCGAAATCGCCGCGGAAGATCGCGCCGAGATAGGCGAGGTATTGCTGCCACAGCGGCGCATCGAGCCCCCAGGAGCGGCGGAAGGCCTCGACCGCCTCCTGTGGCACGTCGGGGCCCAGCATCACCTGCGCCGGGTCTCCGGACAGGCGCAGCACGACGAAGGCGAAGGTCATCACGGCAATCACCGTGGCAAGCGCGCGGGCAAGCCGCAGGGCGACGAAGCGCAGCATCGGCGGTCCTTTCAGGCGGCGACGGGGCTTTGCGCCCCGGCGGTGACATGGCAGGCGACGGCGCGGCCGGGCTCGGGCACGCGCAGCGCCGGCACGCGGGTGCGGCACAGGCCCTGCGCCAGCGGGCAGCGCGGGTGGAAGGCGCAGCCCGCGGGCCGCGCGGCGGGGTTCGGCGGTTCGCCCTGCAGCAGGATGCGGGCATCGAGCGGCCGCCCCGGCACCGGGATCGAGGAGACGAGCGCCTGGGTATAGGGGTGGCGCGGCTCGGCGAAGATCTGCTCGGCCGGGCCCTCCTCGACGATCCGCCCGAGATACATCACCGCGACCCGGTCGGCGAGGTTGCGCACCACCTTCAGGTCGTGGCTGATGAACACCATGCCCAGCCCCTTCTGCCCCTGCAGGTCGCGCAGCAGGTTCACCACCTGCGCCTGGATCGAGACATCGAGCGCCGAGACCGGCTCGTCGCAGACCAGAAGCGCCGGATTGGTGGCCAGCGCGCGCGCGATCACCACGCGCTGGCGCTGCCCGCCCGAGAGCTCGTGCGGATAGCGCCCGCCCTGATCGGCGCGCAGCCCGACCGCGGTCATCAGCGAGGCGGTGCGGGCCGGGCGCTCCTCGGGCGTGCCGATGCGGTGGATGTCGAGCGGCTCGCGGATCTGCGCGGAGACCGTCAGCCGCCGGTCAAGCGCCGAGAGCGGATCTTGCCAGACCATCTGCATGCGCGCGCGCAGCCGGCGCCAGATCGGGGTGCCGAAGCGCGGCAGCGCCATCCCCTCGAACAGCACCGTGCCGCCCTGCGCCGGGTCAAGGCCCAGCAGCATCCGCCCGAGCGTCGACTTGCCCGATCCCGACTCGCCGACGATGCCCAGCGTCTCGCCGGCGCGCAGCTTCAGGCTGACCTCGTCGACGGCGCGGACCTCGGTCACGGCGCCGGTCAGGCCGCGGCGGGAACGGTAGATGCGCACCAGATCGCGCGCCTCGAGAAGCGGGGGCCGGCTCATGTCATCGCCCTTTCCGTGCTGAAACTGTCGTGCCGCGCCTCGGGCACCGGATAGGCGCAGGCGAGGGTGCGGCCGTCGGGCTGCGTGAGCAGATCGGGGCGGGTGCGGCTGCAGGCGTCATGCGCGCGGGTGCAGCGCGGGGCAAAGGCGCAGCCCGGCGGCAGGGCGCGCGGATCGGGCACGGTGCCCGGGATCGGCACCAGCCGCCGCCGCGGCCCGGTCATCTGCGGGATCGCGTCGAAGAGCCCGCGGGTATAAGGGTGGCGCGGATGCGCGAACAGGCGCTCGACCGGGCCCGCCTCGACGATCCGGCCGGCATACATCACGCAGACCCGCTCGCAGATCTGCGCGACGGCGCCCAGATCGTGGCTGATGAAGACGGTGGCCATGCCGGTCTCGCGCCGCAGCCGGGCCAGAAGTTCGAGGATCTGCGCCTGGATCGTGGCGTCAAGCGCGGTGGTCGGCTCGTCGGCGATCAGCAGGTCGGGCCGGCCGGCCAGCGCCATCGCGATCATCAGCCGCTGGCACTGACCGCCGGAAAACTCGTGGGTGTAGAGGTCGAAGCGGCGCGGCGCGTCGGGGATGCCGACCATCTCCATCAGCCGGATCGCCTCGGCCTTCGCCGCCCCGCCGCGCAGGTCGCGATGGAGCCGCAGCGCCTCGCAGATCTGCTTGCCCACCCGGATCACCGGGTTCAGCGCGCTCGACGGGTCCTGGAAGATCATCGCGATGCGCTTGCCGCGCACGGTTTCCAGTGTCTCGCGCGGCGCGCCCACGAGCTCGCCCGCGCCCAGCCGGACCGAGCCCGTGACCCGCGCCTTCGCCGGCAGGAGCCCAAGCGCCGCGAGCCAGGTCACCGACTTGCCGCAACCCGACTCGCCCACCAGGCCAAGCGCCTCGCCCGGCGCCACGTCGAGGTCGATGCCATGCAGCACCGGGACGCCGTCGAAGGCGACGCGCAGGTCGCGGATTTCCACCAGTCTGTCCATGAGATCCTTCCGAAAGGCGCGCGTCCGGCCGGGGCCGGAATGCAAAGCCCCGGCGGGCACGCGGCCCGCCGGGGAATGGCCGGGGCAGGGGGTCAGCCCGCGGCCCAGTTCGAGGCGCGGAAGTCCATCGCGAAGGCCGGCGCCGCCTTCCAGTGCAGGTCCGAGCGCATGCCGGTGAAGACCGCGTTCTGGTGCAGCACCTGATAGGCCGGGTCCTCGCGCTCGGCGATCTCGAGCATCCGCGCGATCGCCTTCTTGCGGGTGGCGTGATCGGTCGAGGTCTCCATCACCACCGAGAGCTGGTTCATCTCGGCGTTGGTCCAGTCCTTCTTCTGCTGGGCCTCGCCGTTCGGGCCGAACTGCACCACGAGCGGGGTGATCGGGTCGTTGATGAGGTTCGAGGCCGACCAGTCGCGCACGCCCTTGATCCCGGCGGGGTCGTGGATCTGCGCCCAGTTCTCCTTCATCTCGATCTCGACGTTCATGCCGACCTGACGCCACATCTCGACCATGATCTGCGCAGTCGGCGTCTGGTTGGTGTAGTAGTTGTTCAGGAGCCGATAGGGCACCGCATCGCCCTTGTAATTGGCCTGCTTCAGCAGGTCGCGGGCGAGCTCGGGGTTGTATTCCGGCGCGGCCCAGCCCTCGACGAACATGTCCGAGCGGCGGAAGCTGTCGAACTGCAGCCCCGCGGGCACCACCGTCTGCCCGGCCCAGAGCGCCTCGACGATTGCCTGGCGGTCGATCGCATGGGTCATGGCGCGACGCACGCGCGGATCGGCCAGCACCTCGTTTTGCGTGTTGAAGACCGAGATCCGGTGGTTCCAGATGGTCGAGCTTTGCACCTCGAAACCCGGGGCGCCGGTGACCGCGGCGATCTGGTCGGGCGGCAGGTCGCAGGCGAAGTCGTATTCGCCCGACAACAGGCCGTTCACCCGGCTCGACACTTCCGGCACCTCGACGAAGGTGATCTTCTCGAGCGGCGGCTGACCGCCCCAGTAGTCGTCGAAGGCGACGAGGGTCAGCGACACGTCGGGCTTGAACTCGGCCACCATGTAGGGGCCGGTGGTGACGGGCTTCGCCGCCCAGTCGGCATAGCTTGCCGCCTCGTCCCAGGCGCGGCGGTTGGCGATCTGGCTGCCGAAAGCATAGAGCCGGCCCTCGAGCGTCACGTCGGGCGTCGCGTTGTGGAAGCGCACGGTGTACTTGTCGACGATCTCGACGCCCTGCAGCGCCGGCCACAGGCGGCGTCCGATGCCCGGCACGTTCGCCGGCAGGTCCTTCGCCGTCGCGGGGGTGTAGTTCTCGGCGAAGATCGTGGTGCCGCCGACCGGCTGGGTGTCGCCGAAGACGCGCTCGGGCGAGAACGAGAAGGCCACGTCCTCGGCGGTCATCTCGTCGCCGTTGTGGAACTTGACGCCTTCGCGCAGCTTCAGCTCGATCGTCTTGTCGTCGATGCGCGACCACGAGGTCGCCAGTCCCGGCACCGGGCCCTGATCGCCCATCCAGTTGCGCAGGATCAGCCCTTCCCAGAGGTTCGGGAAGAACACCCGTTCGCCGACGTTCGACTGTTCATTCCAGATGTCGAGCGTGTTGTTGTTGGTGATCTTCTGCACCGCGACGGTGATCGAGCGGCGGGCGCCCTGCGCGCGCAGATAGCCGGGCAGCAGCAGGCTGCCGGTGGTGGCACCCATCAGTCCGAGGGCATGGCGGCGGTTCAAGCGGATCATCGGTGTCTCCTGAAATGGCACAAGACGGGGCCGGGCCCCGGGAGCAGGGACCGCCGCGGTGGAGCGGCGGGACTGCCGGTCATTGAACAGGTTCAGGTGACGTTCCGGCGACCGCCGTGCGAAACTTGCGTAACAGCGCCGCGCCGGCTCAGCCGCGGGGCAGCCAGGGCGGGTGCTCGCCGATGGTGGCGACGAGATGGTCGACGAAAAGGCGCAGCTTGCGCGGCATCGGCCGGATCGGCGGCCAGACCGCGCTGATCGGCAAGGGCGGCGGGGCAAGGCCCGGCAGCACCGCAACCAGTCGCCCGTCGGCCAGTGCGTCATGCACGATGAACGAGGGCAGAAATGCCAGACCCAGCCCCGCAATCGCCATGTCGCGCATCGCCTCGCCGTTGTTCGCGGCGACGCGGGCCGGGCGGGGGGGCGGCACGCCGGGGCCGAGCTCCCAGGCCTCGCCCGGGCGGGTGTTCAGATAGCCGATCGCCTCGTGCGCGGACAGATCCGCGGCGGTGGCGGGGGTACCCATGCGGGCGAGGTAGTCGGGGCTCGCGACGATCGCGCGCGGGTCCTCGCACAGCCGGCGCGCCATCAGCGTGCTGTCGCGCAGCCGGCCGATGCGCAGCGCCACGTCAAAGCCCGCCCGCGCCAGGTCGATGTGCTGGTCGTCATAGTTCAGCACGATCTCGAGCCCCGGATGGGCGCGGGCGAAGCCCGCCACCACCGGGCCGAGATGGCGGATGCCGAAGCTCATCGGCGCAGCGATGGCAAGCCGGCCGCGCAGCGCGCCGCTGGCGGCACTTTCGGTGGCGGCAACCAGGGTGGCCAGCGCCGGGCGCAGCCGCTCGGCCAGCTCCTGCGCGGCGTCGGTCGCGGTGATCCGCCCGGCGCTGCGCAGGAACAGCGCGGTGCCGAGCGCCGCCTCGAACTCGGCGATGCGCTTGCTGACCACCGATTTCGACAGCCGCAGCCGCGCGCCCGCGGCCGAGACGCTGCCGGTCTCCATCACCGCGAGGAAGGTCTCGATATCCGCGAGCGTCCAGGTCATGCGGGAAGGATATCCGCCGCCCGTGCCGTTCGCAAATCCAGAACGCGCCTCAGCGCGGCAGGTCCGGTTTCTCGCCCGGGGCGGTGGTGAAGACATCGGCCCAGTCCGGGTTCCGGGTATAGAGCAGCTGCACATAGGGGCAGAGCGGGATGATCTTCACCCCCTCGGCGCGGGCATCGGCCACCAGCCGCTCGACCAGCGCCGCGGCGGCGCCGGTGCCACGCAGGGCCTCGGGCGCGCCGGTGTGATCGGCGCTGAGAAGCGCCGGGCCACGGCGGGTGAAGGTGAGTTCCGCCTCGGCGTCGATACCGGCGACGCGGGCGACATAGCGCCCGTGCCGGTCGTCGCGCCATTCGCGGGTCAGGGTGATCTCAGTCATCGGTCTCTCCTGTCATCCAGTGGTGCACCGCGGCCTCGTCGGCCGTGGTGATCTCATGCCCGGCATCGAGCGCGCGCAGCGTGACCTCGGCCCCGGCCGCGGTCAGCGCCGCGGTGAGCTTCGGCGCCTCGGCGCGGAAGAAGTCGCGCGTGCCGGTCAGCGCCAGCACCCGGGTGCCGTGCAGGTCAGCCGCGGGGGCATGTTCCAGCGCCGCGGCCGGGCGCAGCAGCACCGCGCGCCGCACCGCGCCCGGGTAGAGCTGCAGCACCGCGCCGAGGAACGCCGCCCCGTTCGAATAGCCGATCACGCTCAGCCCGTCCGGGTCGAGCCCATAGGCGCGGCGGGCCTCGGTCAGGAAGGCGTCGAAGGCCTCGGTCTCGGCGCGGATGTCGTCCTGATCGAAGCGCATCAGCCCCTCGCGGCGGAACCAGCGCGGCGTGCCTTCCTCGACCGCCCGGCCGCGCAGGGCGACCAGCGTCGCGTGCGGGGCCACCCGATGCGCGAAGGGCAGCAGGTCGGCCTCGTTCCCGCCCGAACCGTGCAGCAGGACGAGCGTCGTGCCGTCCGGCTCCTCGGGGGTGAAGATCCGGTGCACGAAGGGCAGATCGCGCTGCGGCAGGCGCGGCGCGCCCGGCAGGGCGAATTGCGGCAGCATCACCCGCAGATCGGCGGCGCGGCGCGGGTCGTCGACCGGCACGAAGAGCGTCTCGCCCAGATGCCCGGGCGCCTCGTCGACCGCAAAGCCGGGCCCGTCCGTCGCGTATTCGAGCAGGCTGCCGCCCGGCTCGCGCACATAGAGCGAGGTGAAATAGGTCCGGTCGTGCAGCGCGGTGGGCTCGGCCGGGGCCAGCGCCGCCTCCATCGCCGCGACGGCCGCCACATCGGGGGCGCGGAAGGCGACGTGGTCGATGCCGCCGGTGCCCGGCGCCGCCTCCCAAAAGCCGGTCGCGTCGCGGATGTCGAGGGCGTCGGTCGCCGACACCAGCCGCCGCACCGCGCCCTCGCGCGCCGCCTCGCGATAGCCGAAGCGGGCGACGAAGGCCGCGGTCTCGTCCGGGCGCTCGGTGAAGAGCGTGACCGCACGCAGCCGGCGCGGTGCCTCGACGGGGCCGAGCGGCGCGGTGGCGGGCAGATCGGCGCCGACCAGCTTCACGATGATGCCGTCCGGGTCCTTCAGCCGCAGCACGGTCTCTCCGAATTCGCGCAGCGGGCCCTCGACCGGCACATGCGCGGCGAGCGCCCGGGTCAGCCACAGGCCGATGCTGTCGGCGGGAACGGCGAGCGCGATCTCGCCCGGCGCGCCATGGCCCGCGCGGCCCGGCCCGCCATCCTCCCACACGAGGAAGGTGACGAGCGAGCCGGGCGCGCCGGCTGCATCGCCGTAGAACAGGTGCAGCTGGTTCGCATCCTCGAAGCCGCCGGTGCGCTTGACGAGCCGCAGGCCGAGGAAGCCCGCGTAGAAGTCGACATTCGCCTGGACGCGGCGGGTGAGGGCGGTGACGTGATGGAGACCGGTGGTCATGGGAGTTCTCCTGAAGGAGGTTTGGCCAGAAGATAGGGCGCGGCCGCGCGCCGGCGAAGCGGCCCGGCACAGAACTCGGCGTTCTCGAAATGCGAACGAATTGCGTCTCACGTGTTTCATGATTTCGTGCTATCTCAGAGTCAATCAACGACAGGAGAACGCCATGAGCTGGAACCCCGCCCTCGCCCCGGGCGATCCCGACGCCGTCGGCCCCGACGCGATCGAGACCCTGATCATTCCCCGCGCCCGCGATCTGGGCGGCTTCGAGGTGCAGCGCGCGCTGCCCTCGGTGCAGCGCCAGATGGTCGGGCCCTTCATCTTCTTCGACCACATCGGTCCGGCCGAGTTCCTCACCGGCAAGGGCATCGACATCCGTCCGCACCCGCATATCGGGCTGGGCACGGTGACCTATCTCTATCGCGGCGACTTCCACCACCGCGACAGCACCGGCGCCGATCAGGTGATCGTGCCCGGAGAGGTGAACTGGATGGTCGCGGGCAAGGGCGTGACCCATTCCGAGCGCACCAGCGAGGAAGGCAAGCACGGGCCGCACAGCCTCTACGGCATCCAGACCTGGATCGCGCTGCCCGAGGACCGCGAGGACATGGCCCCGGTCTTCGAGCATCACGGCAAGGGTGCACTGCCGCTCTTCGAGGATGGCGGGGTCAGCGCGCGGCTGATCCTCGGCACCGCCTATGGCGAGGCGGCGCCGGCGACGATGTTCTCGGAAACCTTCTACCTCGACGTGACGCTGGCCCCCGGCGCCCGCTTCCCGCTGCCCGACGATCACGAGGACCGCGGCATCTATGTCACCGAGGGCGAGATCCGCGTCGCCGGTCAGCGCTTCGAGGCGGGGCGGATGATGGTCTTCCGCCCGGGCGACCGGATCACCGTCGAGGCGGGAGAGCGCGGCGCGCGGATCATGGCGCTTGGCGGTGCCACGCTGAACGGGCCGCGCCACATCTGGTGGAACTTCGTCGCCTCGAGCCGCGAGCGGATCGAGCATGCGAAGGAAGAGTGGCGTGCGGCGCGGTGGGGGCGGGGGCTGTTCGACCTGCCCGCCACCGACCACGACGAGTTCATTCCGCTGCCCTGAGCCGGTCTGCCTCACTCCGCTGCCCCGGTGCATTGACGCGCCGGGGCGCTTGGTGAACTAATCGGCGCCGGACGAAGGCTGCCCCATCGCGCGGGGCGCCGATGCGGAGGCGCTGCGATGACCCACTTCCCCTTGCGACCGGCGCGCGCGCCCCGTTTCCGGGCGTGCCGATGAGCGACGCGCTCTCCGACCCGATCTTCGCCGTCCTCCTCGACAGTCCGCCGCCGCCCGTCGATACCGCGGCGGCCGAGGCGCTGTTGCGCGATCTGTGGGGGATCGAGGGGCGGGCCGAGAGCCTCGCTTGCGAGCGCGACGCGAATTTCCGCATCACCACCCAGGCCGGGCCGGGCTATGTGCTGAAGGTCGCAAACCCGGCCGAGGCGCGCGCCACCACCGCGTTTCAGGTCGAGGCGCTGCGCTGGCTGGAAGGCCGCACCCCGGCGTTGCCGGTGCCGCGGATGGTCGCGACGCGGGCGGGCGATTTCCTTGCGCCGCTTGCCCTTGACGACGGACGGAACAGCACGGTGCGGCTGCTCAGCTGGGTGCCGGGCACGCCGGTGGCGCGCACGGGCGGGGCAGGGCGGCTGGCGGCGCAGATCGGCGCGCTGGCCGCGCAGCTGGGCGCGGGGCTGGCGGGCTTCCGCCATCCCGCCTCGGGGCACGAGATCCTGTGGGACATCCGCCACCTGCCGCGGCTGATGCCGCTGCTCGCATCGCTGCCCGCCGGCGCCTTGCGCGACCAGCTTCAGGCCGAGATCGAGCATTTCGCCGCCGCGGTGGCGCCGCGTCTGCCCGCGCTGCGCTGGCAGGTGGTGCACAATGACCTCAACCACCACAACATCGTCATCGACCCGCAGGCGCCCGAGCGGATCGCGGGCGTGCTCGACTTCGGCGACATGGTGCGCACGCCGCGCGCCGTCGATGTCGCGGTGGCGGCCTCCTATCTCACCCATCTCGAGGACGACCCGCTTGCGCCGGTGGCGCGGATGGTCGCGGCCTATGCCGCGGTCGCGCCGCTCGATGCGGCCGAGGTCGAGCTGCTGCGCGACCTGATCGTGGCGCGGCTGGTCGCCTCGATCACCATCACCGAGTGGCGCGCGGCGCGCTATCCGGAGAATGCCGAGTATATCTTGCGAAACAACCGCGGCGCGCGGGCGGGGATGGCGGGCTTTGCCGCCCTGCCGCGCGAAACGGTCACGGCGGCACTGCGGGCCGCGGCTGAGGAGGGCGTGCGATGACGCGCGAGACGATGGTGAACGCCTATGTCGAGGGGGCTGCCGACCTCGATGCGGAGACCGCGGCGCTGATCGCGCGGCGGCAGGCGCTGCTCGGGCCCGCCTATCGGCTGTTCTACGAAAAGCCGCTGCATCTGGTGCGGGGCGAGGGCGCGTGGCTCTATGATGCCGCGGGCGAGGCCTATCTCGACGGCTACAACAACGTCACCTCGGTCGGGCATTGCCACCCGAAGGTGGTGGCGGCGATTGCCGCGCAGGCGGGGGTTCTGGCGACCCATACGCGCTATCTGCACGTGGGCGTTCTGGACTATGCCGAGCGGCTGCTCGCCACGCTGCCGGACGAGATCGGGCAGATGATGTTCACCTGCACCGGCTCCGAGGCGAATGACCTTGCGGTGCGGATCGCCCGCGCCTTCACCGGCGGCACCGGCATCATCGTGACCGAGACCGCCTATCACGGCGTCACTCAGGCGGTGGCGGAGTTCTCGCCCTCGCTCGGCCCCGCGGTCGATCTGGGCGTGCATGTGCGCACCGTGCCCGCCCCCGACAGCTACCGCGAGGCGGATGTGGCAGGCGCCTTCACCGCCTCGGTCGAGGCGGCGATCGCCGATCTGACCCGCCACGGCATCCGCCCGGCGCTCTTCATCTGCGACGGCATCTTCGCCTCGGACGGGGTGTTCGACGGGCCGGCGGGCTTCCTGCAGGGCGCGGTGGCCGCGATCCGTGCCGCGGGCGGGCTTTACATCGCCGACGAGGTGCAGTCGGGCTTTGGCCGCACCGGCGACGCGATGTGGGGGTTCCAGCGCCACGGGGTGACCCCCGACATCGTCACCATGGGCAAGCCGATGGGCAATGGCTATCCGGTCGCGGGCGTCGCGCTGCGCCCCGAGGTGGTCGCCGAGTTCGGCCGCAAGGCACGCTATTTCAACACCTTCGGCGGCAATGCCGTGGCGGTTGCGGCGGCGACCGCGGTGCTGGACGTGATCGAGGGCGAGGGGCTGGTGGCGAACGCCCGCGATGTCGGCGCGCATCTGCGCGACGGGCTGCGCGGGCTGGCGGCGCGTCATTCCTGCATCGGCGACGTCCGCGGGGCGGGGCTCTTCATCGGCGTCGAGATCGTCTCGGACCGCGCCGCGAAGACCCCAGATCCGGCGCGCACGGCGGCCATCGTCAACGGGTTGCGTCAGCAGCACGTGCTGATCTCGGCCTGTGCCAAGGGCGCGAATGTGCTGAAGATCCGCCCGCCGCTGATCTTCACCCGGGAGCAGGCCGACCTGCTGGTGGCGCGGCTTGACCGGGTGCTTGGCGGGCTCTGAGCCTAACCCATCAGGAAGCTTTGCGGCGGCCGGCCGAATTGCGCGCGGAAGGCGGCGACGAAGGCGCTCGGGCTGCGATAGCCGAGCGACCAGGCAATCTCGGTGCTGCTTTGCCCGCGCTCGAGCCGCTCGATCGCCGCCATCAGCCGCAGCCGGCTGCGCCATTGCCGGAAGGTGAGCCCGGTCTCGGCGCGGAACAGCCGTTCCAGCGTGCGCGGGCTCGCCCCGGCTAGGGCCGCCAGATCGGCGAGCGGGCGCACCTCGTCGGGGCTCTCGCGCAGGTGCCGCATCAGCCGCAAGAGCCGCGCGTCATGCGCGCCGGGCAGGCTGAAGGGCGCCTCGGCCAGCGCCTCGATCTCGTCGGCGATGACTGCGGCCAGATGCAGCCGCCGCGCGTCGAAGGGGGCGTCGGTCGTCAGCGCGGCCAGCCGCAGGATCAGCTCGCGCAGCAGCGGCGTCAACAGCAGCACGGCGCAACGCGGCACCTGCCGGCGCAGCGGCAACGAGGGGTCGACGTAGAGGTTGCGGATCTCGACCTCGGTCTCGGTGGTGACGTGGTGGTCGGTGCCGCCCGGGATCCAGACCGCATGGCTGGGCGGCACGATCCAGACGCCGCCGCGGCTTGTCACCCGCAACACCCCCTGCATCGCCCAGATCAGCTGGCCGCGCGGGTGGCTGTGCGGCTCGACCATCTGCCCGGCCGGCATCCGCCCGCTGTGCACCAGCACCGGACGCGCGGGATCGCGCACGAAGCCCGCGCCGCTGGCGGGCCGGGTTGGCGTTTCGGCGACATCCTTTGTCATGATGATGGTCTAACGCAGGGGCGCGCGCCGGGCTAGTGTGGCGACGAGTGCGAACGGGGGTCCCATGTCTGTCGCAAGAATTTCGATGAAACCGCTTTTCGTCGGGCTGGTCGTGCTGGCGGCGCTGGTGCTGGCGTTGCTGCCGCCCGCCGGGCTGACACTCGAGCAGGCGCGCACGCTCGGCATCGTGCTGGTCACGCTGGCGCTCTGGGCGACGGGGGTGGTGCCGGGCTATCTGGCCAGCCTGATCTTCTTCGCCGTGGTGCTGATCCTCGGCCTCGCGCCGGCCGCCACGGTCTTTGCGGGTTTCGGCTCGACTGCGGTCTGGCTGATCGTCTCGGGCTTCGTCATCGGCACGGCGATCGGCGTGTCGGGCCTTGGCGGGCGACTGGCCGAAGCGGTGGGGCCGGTGCTCGGCCGCTCCTATCCCTGGCTCATCGGCGGGCTGATGGGCGTGGCGATGGCGCTCGGCTTCCTGATGCCCTCCTCGGTCGGGCGCGCCGTGGTGCTGGTGCCGATCGGCATGGCGCTTGCCGACCGGGCGGGCTTTGGCCGCGGCTCGAACGGGCGGATCGGCATTGCCGCGGTGCTGGCGATCGGCTGCAACATGCCGAGCTTCGCGATCCTGCCCTCGAACATCCCGAACATGGTGCTGTCGGGCGCGGCCGAGACCATCCACCACGTCCATTTCGGCTATACCGAATACCTGCTGCTGCATTACCCGGTGCTGGGCATTCTCAAGGCGGCGCTGACCGTCGCGCTGGTGCTGCGCCTGTTCCCGGCCGAGGTCGGTGCGCCGCTGCCGAGCGTGCTCGAGGCAGAGGCCGCGGCGGGCGCGAACCCCGGCGAGCGCGGCAAGCAGATCCGGGTGGCGGTGATCCTGCTTGCGACGCTCGTGCTGTGGATGACCGACAGTTGGCACGGGGTGAACGCGGCCTGGGTCGGGCTGGTCGCGGCGGTGATCCTGCTGATGCCCGGGATCGGCGTGGTGACGCCGCCGGCCTTCAGGCAGGGCGTCGACTTCGGCATGCTGCTGTTCGTCGTCGGCGCGCTGGCGCTTGGGGCGATGGTCAATGCCTCGGGGCTCGGTGCGCTGCTGGGCGCGGGGCTGCAAAAGGTGCTGCCGATGGCGCCCGGCGCCGAGGCGACGAATTTCCTGTCGCTCGTCGCGATGGCGAGCGGCACCGGCCTCTTCGCCACCGTGCCGGGGGTGCCCGCGGTGCTGACGCCGATGGCGCAGGATCTGGCCACCCTCACCGGTTTCAGCCTGAAGGCGGTGCTGATGACCCAGGTGATCGGCTTCTCGACGGTGTTCTTCCCCTATCAGGTCGGGCCCCTGGTGGTGGCGATGCAGCTCTCGGGCGAGCGGCTTTCCCACCTCGTCAAGGTGGTGCTGCCGCTCGCGTTGCTGACGCTTCTCGTGCTCGCGCCGCTCGACTTCCTGTGGTGGAAACTGCTGGGCTGGATCTGACGCGTCAGGGGATCAGGACCGTGGTGCCGGTGGTGCGCCGCCCCTCGAGTGCCGCATGCGCCTCGGCCGCCTCGCGCAGCGGCCGCGTCGCCACCACGTCGGCGCGGACCTCGCCGCGTTCGAGCCGGCCGAACAGATCGGCGGCGCGGCGTTCGAGGTCTTCGCGCGCATCGACATAATCAAAGAGCATCGGCCGGTTCGCCGACAGCGAGCCCCGGGCAAGGTCGGAGAGCTTGAAATCCTCGATCATCCCCGAGGACTGGCCGAAGTTCACGAACATGCCGAAGCGCTTCAGACAGGCGAGCGAGCCGCGCCAGGTGTCGCGCCCGACGCTGTCATAGACCGCGGCGCAGAGCGCGCCCCGGGTCAGCCGCGCGACCTCGGGGGCGAAGTCGGTGGCGGTGTAGTCGATGACGTCGCTGTAGCCATGCTGAAGCGCCAGCGCGACCTTGGCGGGCCCGCCCGCGGTGCCGATCGC
The DNA here is from genome assembly GCF_056590935.1 of Paenirhodobacter sp. YD-8. Classification (NCBI taxonomy): domain Bacteria; kingdom Pseudomonadati; phylum Pseudomonadota; class Alphaproteobacteria; order Rhodobacterales; genus Paenirhodobacter; species Paenirhodobacter sp. YD-8. The sequence goes on from NZ_CM152649.1 coordinate 921,663, forward strand.
CCGCGCCCCGATCGCGCGCAGCCATTGGCCGAGCAGCAGCCCGACGCCACCCGCCGCCGCATGGACAAGAACGGTGTCGCCCGGCTGCACCGCATAGGACGAGGTGACGAGGTATTGCGCCGTCAGCCCCTTCAGCATGACGCTTGCCGCCACCGTGTCGGGGATCGCGTCAGGGAGCCGCACCAGCCGGCCTGCGGGCACCACGCGGCGGGTGCGATAGGCGCCGAATTTCATCACATAGGCCACCCGGTCGCCGGGCCGCACCGTGTCGACGCCGGGGCCCACCGCCTCGACCACGCCGGCGGCCTCGGCGCCGGGGATCATCATGCCCTCGGGCCAGGGGTACAGGCCCGAGCGGTGATAGACGTCGATGAAATTCACCCCGATCGCGGTGTGGCGGACCAGCGCCTCGCCGGGGCCGGGGGCGGCGGTCTCGACCGCGCTCCATTCCATCACCTCGGGGCCGCCCGGGCGGCGGGCGACAAGGGCCATGTCCATCGCGCGGCCTCCTTACAGCTGGAATTCGGGATCGACCGGGATCTGCATCCCGGTGACGAGGTGGTTCGTCTGCGCGGCGAGCGCAACGATCGACAGAAGCTCGGCGTGCTCGGCCGCGCCCATGCCCTTCGCCTTTGCCTGCGCGGTGTGCGAATGCACGCAATAGCTGCAGCTGTTGGCGATCGAGACCGCGACATAGATCATCTCGCGCGTCTTCGGGTCGATCTCGCCGGGCACGGTCATCACCGCCTTCAGCCCCTCCCAGGTGCGCGCCAGAAGCCCCGCGTCGAAGGCCAGCGCGCGCCAGAAGTTGTTGATGAAGTCGGTCTTGCGCGTCGCGCGGATGTCGTCGAACACCGCCTTGACCGCCGGGATCGTCTCCGCCTCGGCATCGCTCATCAGTTTCACGGTCGCCATCGCGTCCTCCTTTTTCCGCCGCTCAATGCACGGCGGCATACATGATCCTGGCCTCGGTCGCCTCGCCGGGCGAGAATTCCTCGACGATCCGGCCCTGACGGCACACGAGGATGCGGTCGGAGAGGTTCATCACCTCGGGCAGGTAGGAGGAAATCACCACCACCGCGAGCCCCTCGTCCGCGAGCCGGTTGATCAGCGCGTGGATTTCCGCAATCGCGCCGACGTCGACGCCGCGGGTGGGTTCGTCGAAGATGACGAGCCGCGGTTTCTGCACCAGCCCCTTGCCGATCACCACCTTCTGCTGATTGCCGCCCGACAGCTCGACCACCCGGGCATTCTCGTTGATCGCGCGGATGTTCAGGGTCTGCGTCCACTCGGCCGCCACCGCCGCCATCTCGGCCCGCCCGACATACCAGGCGTGATCGTGCCCCGCCGCCAGAAGCCCGGAATAGATGTTCTCGGCAATCGACATCGTCTCGAAGAAGCCCTCGGCCTTGCGGTCCTCGGTGATGTAGACGATGCCGTCGCGCACCGCCTCGCGCGGGACGGTATAGCGCACCGGCCGGCCGTCGAGCGCCACCGCCCCGCCGCGCAGGAAGTCGCGCTTGTAGATCCCCGAGACCACCTTGAAGGTCTCGGTCCGGCCCGAGCCCACCAGCCCGAAGACCCCGGTGACCTGCCCGGCGAAGACGGAAAACGAGGTGTTGCGCACCATCGCCCCCATCGACAGGTCCTGCACCGACAGCACCTTTTGCCCGGCCTTGCGGGTGCCGGCGGCGGAGCGGTCGCGGTAGAGCGCATCGGACAGCGTGCGCCCGACCATCGCGGCGACGATCGTCTCGCGGGTGAAGTCTGCAGTGGGGCCGGTCGCCACAAGCTCGCCGTCGCGCAGGATGGTGATGCGGTCGGAGAGGTCGAGCGCCTCCTCGAGCGCGTGCGAGATGAAGACGATCGACACGCCGCGCGCCTTCAGCCGGCGGATCAGCGCGAAGAAATGGCGCTTTTCCTCGGGGGTCAGCGTCGCGGTCGGCTCGTCGAAGATGATGACCTCGGCGTTGTGATGGACGGCGCGGGCGATCTCGACCATCTGCTTCTTGGCGGCGCCCAGCGTCTCGACCATCGCCGCCGGATCGACCGGGAAGTTCAGCGATTGCAGGAATTGCTGGGCCGAGATGTAGGTGCCGCGCAGCCGGTTCAGGAATTTCTCGGAGCCGAGATAGAGGTTCTGTGCCACCGTCATCGAGGGCACGAGGGAGGTCTCCTGGAAGACCATCGCGATGCCGGCCTCGAGCGCCGCGTTCGGCGTGGCGAAGACCGTCTCGCGGCCATGGAGCCACATCCGCCCGGAACTGGGCGCGACGACCCCCGCCATCATCTTCGTCAGCGTCGACTTGCCGGCGCCGTTCTCGCCCAGAAGGGCGTGGATCTCGCCCTTGCGCAGTTCGAAATCGACCTCGCGCACGGCGGGGACGCCGCGATAGGCCTTGGTGATCTTCTCGAGCCGCAGGATCGCATCGTCCATGCTCAGCCCTCCGCCGGCAGGGTGACGAGGACGTCGCCGCCCTTCGAGGCGACGACAAGCCGGCCCGCATGCACGATCGCCGAGCACACGCCATGGCGGTGGCCGTTCGCCCGGCTGTGCGCGCTCGAGACCGGGTTCATCTGCCGGTCGAGCCGCACCACAAGGCCCCAGGAGCGTGAGGGCGACCAAGGCTTGTGCACGCCCATGGTGCGGATGCCGCCGCATTGCAGCGGTTCGAGGAAGCTGCGCCCCGAGGCGAGCGCCGGCGCGATCCAGTAGTCGCGCGGCACCTCGCGGATCATGTCCTCGCGGTAATGGGTTTCCTGCAGCACGAATTCGATCAGCCGGTTGCGCGGCGCAAAGACCGCAAGCACCGCACCGCCGTCGGGGGCGGGCGAGATCCGCGCGGGATAGCCCGGGATCATCTCGATCAGCGGTTTCAGCCCGCCCTCGGCATTCAGTTCCATCACCCGGTGCCGCCAGCTTTCGGAAAAGGCGATGGTGCCGCCCGGGCGCGGGCAGAGCCCGTTCGGCCAGGCGAGATCCTGTGCCACCTTGTGGAAGGGCTGCCCCTCGGCGCGGCGCACCCAGATCGAGCCGGTGGCGCGCCGCTTCATCAGATCGGCGGCCCAGTCCGAGGGCGCGTGCTCGGCCGAGCCGTTCGTGAGCCACAGCGCGCCATCGGCGGCAAAGGCAAGGCCGGTGATCGCGCGCACCTCGGGCAGCAGGTGCTGCGCCACCCCGTCGACCAGCAGCACGCCGGTTTCGAGCGCCACCGCAAGCTGGCACTCGGCCGAGACGGCGAGCGCGGTCACCGGTGCGTCGAAGCGCTGGAGGAGCAGGGGCTCGGCGCCCGGCACGAGGCGGTAGAGCGCATTGCCCGAGGAGGCGATGAGGTCGCCACCGAGCACGGCGAGGTTGTCGGGTTCGGCAAGCCGCGCCAGCACCGGCGCCTCGTCGAGTGCGGTATTCGGCCGGAAAGCGCCGTCCATCGGCGGGATCGTCACCGCCTTGCCGCGGAAGAGGTCGAGGATCGGATCGAAGATCATGCGCGGGTCCCCCAATAGGCGCGCATCCCGGTCCACTCGGGGTCGGCGCCCTCGATCCGGTAGCGGCCGATGCGGTTGTTCAGGATGCCGCCGATGAACAGCTCGCCCTTGTGCTCGCGCATCGAGGTGACCATCGGGTGGTTCTCGCCGGTGAGGTCGCCGAAGGTCTGCAGGATGCGGCCGCTGTCGTCGAATTTCACGATGCCGCCGGTGTTGATGTTCGGGAACAGCCAGTCGTCCTGCGGCAGGCGGCGGGTCATCCGCTTGCGCATCGCCGGATGGCGCAGGCTGAGATCGAAGCTTGGCGTGCGCATGCCGAGCCAGGCCATCCAGTAGGTGCCGTCCGAGGCGCGGTTGATGTTGTCGGTATAGCCCGGCATGTCCTTGATGACGCATTCCGCGGTGCCGGCCTTCGGCCCCTCGAGCCAGTAGCGGTGGATCCGGCAGGCCCAGCTTTCGGCGAAATACAGAGACTTGCCGTCATGCGCCATGCACACGCCGTTGGTGTAGCGATAGCCGTCGAGCAGCGTCTTCGTCGAGCCGTCCCTGGGATCATAGACCAGCAGCCGGCCGGTGCCGCGGTTCTCGATGCTGTCGAGTGTCCAGTCATGCGCGTCATAGCGCTTCGTCGAGTCGGTGAAATAGATCCGCCCGTCCGGCGCGATGTCGAGATCATTGGGGTCGCGCAGCCGCGCGTCATCCTGCACCGAGGTGAGCGAACGCCGGGTCTCGGCACTCAGCCGCGTCACGGTGCGGTCGGGCGCGATCTTGTAAAGCCCCATGGCGCCCACGCAGGAGATCAGGTTGCCGTCGCGGTCGAAGGCGAGGCCGAGCGGGAAGCCGCCGACATGGGCGAAGACCTCGGAACGGGTGTAGTCGGGCGCGAAATAGCGCACGATCTCGCCATGCCGGGTGCCGCAGTACAAATGGTCGTCGGCGTCGAGGATCACGTCCTCGGGCCCCTCGAGCTCGCCCAGCCCGATATGCTCGGCTGCGGCGAGGCGGTTGTTCAGCGCATAGGGCGTGCCCGAATGCGGCTCGGCCGACTGGGTCTCGCCCATCTTCAGATAGACCGGCGCGACATAGACCTCGTTCAGCACCTTGTGGCGGTTCTTCAGCCAGCGGATGTCGATGGTGACGGCGACGGCCAGCATGATGCCCACGACCATCTGGTTGGTGCCGGTGCCATAGCCCAGGCGAATGAGCCCGTTCGTCATCACCAGCACGATCACCGCGCCCATCAGCCCCTTGACCACCGAGCCGCGCCCGCCGCCGAGGGCATTGCCGCCGACGACCGCCGCGGTGAGGGCGAGGATCTCGAGCCCGGCGCCGGTGCCCGGGCCCGCGCCCGAGAGCCGGCAGGCGATCAGGAACCCCGCCGCGCCCGAGCACAGGCCGGAGAAGACATAGGTCAGGAACACCGTGCGCCGGACCTTGATGCCGGCGTTATGCGCCGAGCGGCGCGAGCCGCCGACGGCGAGGATGTGCCAGCCGATGCGGGCGCGGGTCAGGGTGACATGGGTCATCAGTGCCAGCAGCCCGGCCGCGATCACCGGCACCGACAGCCCGGCGAAGGTGCCGTCGCCGATGAAGTCCCACGCATCCGAGCTGGCGAAGGACATCTGGATCGCGGCGCCGAACTGCACCACCAGGATGTCGAAGACGGCGCGGCCGATGATGAAGGTGACCAGCGTGGTCAGAAACGCCCGCAGCCGCAGGAAGCCGACGAGATAGCCGTTGATCGCGCCGAAAAGCGCGCCGGTCGCCAGCGCCGCCAGGAAGGCCGCCCAGACCGGCAGGCCGAGGATGAAGAACGAGCCCACCGAGGCGAAGGTCGCCAGCGCGAAGATCGACCCCACCGAGAGGTCGATGCCGCCGCCGAGCATCACCACCGTGAGGCCGATCACCACGATCGCGAACTCGCCCAGCTGACGGGTCGATTCCTGCAGGCTGAACGGGTTGAAGAACCCAGGGATCGCCGTGCCGAAGAGCGCGATCACCGCCACCAGCACGAGGAACGGGATCGCGTTGTCGGTCCAGCGCTTGGTCAGGATCTCGCCGATCAGGTGATCGGGAATGAGGTTGTAGCGCAGGGCCTGCAGGCGTTCGCGTGACGGCATGTCGGGGATGTCCGGCTCGGGGGAGGGGAGGGCGGCCCCGCAGGGCCGCCCCGGTTCGCGTGAGTGGTCGTCGCGTGAGTGGGGAAGGGCTTACTTCGCCGCCGCCTGCAGCGCCTGCAGATCCCAGCAGGTGCCGGGGGTCAGGTCGGCCTTGGTGGTGGCCTTGAGCAGCGTGTAGAGATAGGCCGACGAGGTGCCCGGCGCCTGACCGCTTTGCAGCAGGTACTTGATCATCGCCACCATGTCGCTCGACTCGTGGGCGAGATCGGTCATCACCACGGCGTCATAGGTGCCATCCTCGAGCCGGTCGCAATCGGCGGTCTTCTCGCCGCCGCCGGTGGTCACGAGGTAGACCTTGTCCTGCAGCCCCGCATCCCGGATCGCGGCAGCGGCGCCGGTCGCGTCGCCGTCCCAGAAGTCGATGATGCCGCAGATGTCGGGGTTTTGCTGCAGCATCGTGGTGGTCACGTTGCGCGAGGTGGTGGCATCCCAGTTCGAGTCGGGTTTCGCCACGACCTGGAAATCGGGATATTTCGCCAGCACCTCCATGATGCCCGCATATTGGAACAGGCTGGTGGCGTTGACCTGATCGCCCTGGACAAGGCCGATCTTCTTCGAGCTGCCCTCGCCACAGCCCTTGACCACCGCCTCGGCCTCGAGCCGGCCAAGCTGGGTCCAGTCCGAGCCGGTGTAGACGTCGGCCTTGAAGTTCGCCGGGTTGTCGACAAGGATCACATAGATCCCGGCCTGCTGCGCCTTCTTCAGCAGCTTCGAATAGCTGTTCAGGTCGGGCGACATCACGATCAGCACGTCGGGCTTCTCGGCCGAGGAGATCGCCTCGGTGATCGCCTGCGCGCCGGCCTCGGCCGACCAGTTCGGGTCGCGGGTCTCGAGCGTGCCGCCGAAGGCGTCGATCTCGCGCTTGAGGAAGGCGGTCCAGCCCTGCGCCAGGTCGAAGCCCATCGACAGCGGCACCAGCATCACCTTCTTGCCCTTCAGCGCGGCCGAATAGGCGGCCGGGCCCGGATCGTCGAGGGCGGCGGCGGGCAGCGTCGCGGCGCCGAGGAACCCCGCGGCCGCGGCGGTCATCAAGGCAGTCTTCAGCAGTGTCTTCATGTCGTTACCCCTGTTGGAAATGGCCCGCCGCCCGGATCGCGCGCGGGGGCGGTCGTCGGTCTCAGATGTCGCCTTGCTGCGCGGTCTGCTCGTCGCGCGGGTTCAGCACGCCGTCGAAGATGATCGCGGCCAGCAGGATCGCGGACTTGATCAGGTTCTGATAGAGAAGCGGGATGTCGAGGATGGTCATCGCGTTCAGCATGATGCCGATCAGCGCGGCGCCGATCAGCACGTTGCGCACGCCGCCCTTGCCGCCCGCGAGCCCGATGCCGCCGATCACCGTCACCAGAACGATGTCGTAAAGCTGGGTCGAGTTCACCACGCGGGTGTTCATCGACTGCAGGCTGCCCGCGGTCAGGATCCCGGCGGCGAAGGCGACGAGCGACGAGATCACGTAACGCAGCACCAGCATCGGGCGCACCGGCATGCCGACATTGCGCGCCGCCGCCGGGTTGTCGCCCGCGTAATAGACATAACGCCCCCATTTGGTGAAGCGCAGGAAGACGAAGGCGGCAAGGGCGAGACCGGCGAAGACGAAGACCTCGACCGGCACGTCGGCAAGCCGCAGCGCGCCGAGCTCGGCCACCCAGTGCCCGGGCGGCACCGGCACCGCGTCCGAGCCGATCAGCTGCGAGCGCACCAGCCCGTAGACGAAGGAGGCCGAGGCGAGGGTGACGAAGATCGCCGGCACTTCGGCATAGGCGACAAGGAAGCCGTTCGCGAAGCCGATCGCCACCACGCCGGCAAGGGCCAGACCAAGCGCCGCGCCGTCGCTCATGCCGTTGCCCAGCATCTGCAGATACCACGCCACCGACATCGCCATCACCGCCACCATCGACAGGTCGATGCCACGGCCGATCACGATGATCGCCATGCCGAGCGCGAGGATGCCCAGCACCGAGACCGAGCGCACGATCGCCACCAGATTGTCGGCGGTGAAGAACCCCGGCAGGGTCAGCGCCGCGACGACGAAGATTCCCACCGCGATCGCGAAGACGATGCGCTCCTGATTGAGGGATCCGAGAAAACCCATCGGCAAGACCTTCCTGTGGCGGCCGTCCTCTTGCGGGGCGGGCCGATCCGGTCAGGCTAGTCGCGCGCGCGCAGCATGGTCCAATGAATAATTTCGACCAAAACCGATGCGAAACCGGAATGGATCCGGGGGTCAGACCACCTGCAGCCGGCCATAGCGGGCGGCGGGCAGGCGGCCGTCCTCGGGGGCCTGATCGGCGCGGATATGGGCGCCGAGCTCTTCGATGAAGCGCCGGCCATAGAGCGGCAGCCCGGCCCGCGCGTTCCACATCGCGCAGATGCCGAACTGCACCGGGTCGCCATTGAGCGCGATCGGCCGGCTCACCAGCCGCTCGACCGGGGGCTTGGCCGAAGAGGGCACCACCGCGATGCCGTTGCCGCCCTCGGCCATGGCGAACAGCGTGTGCGGTGAATAGCTTTCCAGCACGATGTCGGCGACGGTCCCCGAGACCCGGCAGGCGGCGTCGAACACCTCGCGCGAGGCGTGGCGGCGGTTCAGCGTCAGGATCGGCCGGTCGAGCAGATCGGCCAGTTCAACCGGCGCATTGCCCTCGGGCAGAAGTTCCGGCTCGGCCACGGCGAGAAAGCCGAGCCGGCCGAGCGGCAGGCTTTCGAGCACGTCGATCGGCGCCGAGGGCGCGGCCGAGAGGGTCAGGTGCAACTGCCCGTCCTTGAGCTTGCCGGCCAGTTCCGGCCCGCCGCCATCCTCGAGCCGCAGTTCGATCCCCGGATTGGCCGCGCGCCAGCCGCGCAGGAAGGTGGGCAGATAGCGCTCGATCATCTGCGAGCAGGCGCCGACGCGCAGAAGCCCGGTATCGCCCTTCGCCAGATCCTCGGCGCAGGCCAGCAGGCTGCGATCGGCGGCGAGCACCGCACCGACGCGGCCACGCAGCGCCTCGCCCGCGGCGGTCAGGCGGATGTTGCGCCCGGCCTTCTCGAACAGCGCCACGCCCAGGTGATCCTCGAGCGCCTTGATCTGCCGCGACAGCGCCGATTGCGTCAGGTTCAGCCGTTCGGCCGCGCGGGTGACGTTCAGTGTCTCGGCGGTGGCGGCGAAGGCGGTGTAGGTGCGGATGTCCATGGGCGCTCCGGTTTGGCCGGGGAAAGCCTAGGCGCGGGCAGGGCGATGCGTCAACAATCCTGCTGCATCCGCGGCGGTGCGAAGCGGCAGGTCTTTTTCCGTCGATCCGGTGTCGCAAATGTTGATCGGCGCCACGAAAACTCTGGCTAGAGTGGGCTCATGCGGCCCCGTCCGCAGCGAGTCACGGCGGCCTGCCGCCCCCCTTCAGCCCGATCCGTGCGCAAGGCGCGGAGCCAACAGAGGTGCCACATGCTGGGCAAGACCGAAATCCGCGCGCTTCTCGATGCACGCCGCCCGAACTATGCGCTCGAACGCGATCTCTACTGCGATCCGGGCGTCTTCGAGGCGGATCTCGAGCAGATCTGGTACAAGGAATGGCTGTTCGCGATTCCGGCGGTGCAGCTGACCAAGACCGGCGCCTATGCGACGCTGCAGATCGGCGCCTATCCGGTCGTCATCGTGCGCGGCGCCGACGGCGCGATCCGCGCCTTCCACAACGTCTGCCGCCACCGCGGCCAGCGGCTGTGCGCGAAGGAAACCGGCGCGGCGCCGAAGATCGTCTGCCCCTATCACCAGTGGACCTACGAGCTGGACGGCCGGCTGCTCTACGCGAAGGACATGCAGCAGAGCTTCGACCCGGCGGCGCACGGGCTGAAGCCGGTGGCGTGCAAGACCATCGGCGGCATGGTCTTCGTCTGCCTCGCGGACACGCCCCCCGACACCGCGCTTCTGGAAGAGAAGCTGTCGACCTATCTCGCCCCCTCGGGCATCGCGGACGCCAAGGTCGCCTTCACCTCGACCATCGTCGAGAAGGGCAACTGGAAGCTGGTGCTGGAAAACAACCGCGAGTGCTATCACTGCGGCGGCTCGCACCCCTCGCTGTGCCGCACCTATTCCGACAGCCCGACGATGACGGCGATGGAAGGCCCCGACAGCGCCGCGCCCGAGATCCTCGAGCACTGGAAGCGCTGCGAGGAGGCCGGCCTGCCCTCGCGCTTCACCAACGAGCCGAAGATGCAGTGGCGTCTGGCCCGCATTCCGCTGCTGAACAACGCCGAGAGCTACACCATGAGCACGAAGCGCGCGGTCAACAAGCTGATGGGGCAGATGCCCTTCTTCGATGCCGGCTCGCTGCTGTTCTACCACTACCCCAACAGCTGGAACCACTTCCTCGCCGATCACGCGATCGTCTTCCGGGTGCTGCCGGTCAGCGCCACGGAAACCCTCGTCACCACCACCTGGCTGGTGCCGAAGGATGCGGTCGAGGGCGAGGATTACAACCTCAAGGAACTGACCGAGGTCTGGGAAGCGACGAATGACGAAGACCGCCGCGTCGTCGAGGAGAACCAGAAGGGCATCCTGTCGCCGGCCTACGAGCCCGGCCCCTATTCGACCGTGGTCGAGGAGGGCGTGATCCAGTTCGTCGACTGGTATTGCGACCTGATGTCGGCGCGTCTTGCGCCCAGACCCGCGCTGGCGGCGGAGTGATCGGATGGCGAAACCCCGGCTGAACTGGGGCGCCGAGCCCTGGCAGGATTCGGAGCCGCTTGAATGCGCGATGGTGGTGCCGGAGACCTCTGACACCGCCACCTTCACCTTCCGCGCGCCTTCGGGCGCGTGGTTCGACTATCAGCCGGGGCAGTTCGTCACCCTCGACCTGCCGGTCGATCCGGCGAAGGGGGCGGCGGGGAACGTGCAGCGCACCTACACGATCTCGTCGAGCCCGTCGCGGCCGCTCTCGATCTCGGTCACGGTGAAGGCGCAGAAGGACAGCATCGGCACGCGCTGGATGCTCGATCACCTGAAGCCCGGGATGCGGATCCGCGCCTTCGGGCCCTCGGGGATCTTCTCCTTCCTGCGCCACCCGGCGAAGAAATACCTGTTCATCTCGGCGGGCTCGGGGATCACCCCGATGATGTCGATGACCACCTGGGCCTGGGATTCGGGCGAGATGCCCGACATCGCCTTCGTCCACGCCGCCCGCCGGCCCTCGGACATCATCTTCCGCGAGCGGCTCGAGCAGTTCGCGAACCGGGTGCCGGGGCTGCAGCTGCGCCTGACCGTCGAGGAGCCGGACCCGTTCCGCTCCTGGCCGGGCTATCACGGCCGGCTGAACCAGATCATGCTGGGCCTGATGGCACCCGACTATCTGGAGCGCGAGGTGTTCTGCTGCGGGCCCGAGCCCTTCATGCAGGCAGTGCGCGAGATGCTGATCTCGCTCGGCTATGACATGGAGCATTACCACCAGGAAAGCTTCGGTGCCCCGGTGGCGACCGAGGCTGAGGCGCCGGTGATCGAGGACGTCACCCCCGAGGAAGGGATGAAGGCCGAGGTCATCTTCACCGAGAGTGGCGTCACCGCGCCCTGCGCCGAGACCGACACGATTCTGGCCGTCGCCAAGCGGTCGGGGCTGAACATCCCCTCGGGCTGCACCTTCGGGCTGTGCGGCACCTGCAAGGTGAAGAAGGTCTCGGGCGAGGTGCACATGGTGCACAACGGCGGGATCTCGGACGAGGATATCGAAGAGGGCTGGATCCTTGCCTGCTGCTCGAACCCGATGGGCAAGGTCGAGGTCGAGGTCTGACCCGTTCAGGGGCCGGCAAGAGCCACCACTCACAGACTGAAACGCCCGCCATTTCCGGCGGGCGTTTTCTTGTCTGCGGAGGAGGGTTCAGGCGGCCGAGCTGGCCACCGGAACGTAGTTCAGCACCGGGGCAAGCCAGCGCTCGGCTTCGGTGAGCGTCATGCCCTTGCGCCGGGCGTACTCCTCGGCCTGATCGCGCTCGACCCGGGCGACGCCGAAGTAATAGGCCTCGGGATGGGCGATGTAGAGCCCCGAGACCGACGAGCCGGGCCACATCGCCATGCTGTCGGTCAGCGTCACCCCGGTCGCTTCGGTGGCGTCGAGCAGATCGAAGAGCGTGACCTTCTCGGTGTGGTCGGGCTGGGCGGGATAGCCTGGGGCCGGGCGGATGCCGCGATAGGGCTCGGCGATCAGTTCCTCGGGGCTATAGCCCTCGTCGGGCGCATAGGCCCAGAACTCGCGCCGCACGCGGGCGTGCAGCAGCTCGGCCAGCGCCTCGGCGATCCGGTCGGCGAGCGCCTTGACCAGGATCGCGCCGTAGTCGTCATGCGCGCGTTCATAGCGCGCGGCGATTTCCTGCTCCTCGGGGCCCGCGGTCACCACGAAGCCGCCGACATGGTCGGGCACGCCCGCCGGGCCGACGAAATCGGCCAGCGCCACGTTCGGCCGGCCCTCGCGCTTGCGGGTCTGCTGGCGCAGGGTATGCAGCGTAGCCAGCGGCGTCGCCCGGTCCTCGCCGGTGAAAAGCCGGATGTCGTCGCCCTCGGCATTCGCCGGCCAGAAGCCGACCACCGCCTTGGGGTTGAACCACTTCTCGGCGATGATGCGGTCAAGCATCGCCTGCGCATCGGCGAACAGCGCGCGCGCCGCCTCGCCCTGCTTCTCGTCCTCGAGGATGCGCGGATAGACGCCCTTCAGCTCCCAGGTCTGGAAGAACGGGGTCCAGTCGATATAGCGCGCGATCTCGGCCAAGTCCCAGTCGGCCAGAACCTTCGTGCCCAGGAAGTGCGGCGCCGGCGCGGCATAGCCCGCCCAGTCGATCGCCAGCGCATTCGCCCGCGCGTCCGCCAGCGGCAGGCGCTGTTTCGCCAGTTCCGCGCGCTCGTGCCGCTCGGCCACGTCGCGATACTCGGCGCGGACCTGGTCGATATAGGCGACCTTGTGCTCGGCGCTCAGCAGCTGGCTGACGACGCCCACGGCGCGGCTCGCGTCGGTGACATAGACCGCCTGGCTGTGGGTGTAGCGCGGCGCGATCTTCACCGCCGTGTGCACCTTCGAGGTGGTCGCGCCGCCGATCAGCAGCGGAATGTCGAAGCCCTCGCGCTCGAGCTCGGCGGCCATGTGCACCATCTCGTCGAGCGAGGGGGTGATGAGACCCGAGAGCCCGATCGCGTCGACCCGTTCGGCCTTCGCCACCTCGAGGATCTTCTGCGGCGGCACCATTACGCCAAGGTCGATGATCTCGTAATTGTTGCACGCCAGCACGACGCCGACGATGTTCTTGCCGATGTCATGCACATCGCCCTTCACCGTCGCCATCAGCACCTTGCCTGCGGTCTCGCGCCCGGTGCCGCCATTCGCGGCCTTTTCCTCTTCCATGTAAGGCAGCAGCACCGCCACCGCCTGTTTCATCACGCGGGCGGATTTCACCACCTGCGGCAGGAACATCTTGCCCGCACCGAAGAGGTCGCCGACGACGTTCATGCCCGCCATCAGCGGCCCCTCGATCACATCGAGCGGGCGGGCGGCGGCCTGACGGGCCTCCTCGGTGTCGGCCTCGATGAATTCGGTGATGCCGTTCACCAGCGCATGTTCGAGCCGCTTCGCCACCGGCCACTCGCGCCAGGCGAGGTCGCGTGCCTTCTCCTCCTTCGCGCCCGCGCCCTTGAAGCGTTCGGCGATGGTCAGAAGCCGTTCGGTCGCGGTGCCGCCGGCCTTGGGCACGCGGTTCAGCACCACGTCCTCGCAGGTCTCGCGCAACTCGGGGTCGATCTGGTCATAGACCGCAAGCTGGCCGGCGTTGACGATGCCCATGTCCATGCCGGCCTGAATGGCGTGATAGAGGAACACCGCGTGCATCGCCTCGCGCACCGGTTCGTTGCCGCGGAAGCTGAACGAGAGGTTCGACACCCCGCCCGAGACATGGGCGTAGGGCAGGTTCGCCCTGATCCAGCGCGTCGCCTCGATGAAGTCGACGCCGTAATTGTCGTGTTCCTCGATGCCCGTCGCCACGGCGAAGATGTTCGGGTCGAAGATGATGTCCTCGGGCGGGAAGCCGAGCTCGTCCACGAGGATGCGATAGGCGCGCTCGCAGATCCGGGTCTTGCGCTCGAAGCTGTCGGCCTGGCCCTTTTCGTCGAAGGCCATCACCACCACCGCGGCGCCATAGGCAAGGCAGAGCGAGGCATGGGCACGGAAGGCGTCCTCGCCCTCCTTCAGGCTGATCGAGTTGACGATCGGCTTGCCCTGCACGCATTGCAGGCCGGCCTCGATCACCTCCCATTTCGAGCTGTCGATCATCACCGGCACGCGGGCGATGTCGGGCTCGGCGGCGACGAGGTTCAGGAACTCGACCATCGCGGCCTTCGAATCGATCAGCCCCTCGTCCATGTTGATGTCGATCACCTGCGCGCCGTTCTCGACCTGGCTGCGGGCCACTTCCAGCGCCGCGGCATAGTCGCGATTGGTGATCAGCTTGCGAAACCGCGCCGAGCCGGTGACGTTGGTGCGCTCACCCACGTTCACGAAGGGGATGTCGGGGGTGAGGGTGAAGGGTTCAAGCCCGGAGAGGCGCAGCAGGTGGTTGGTCATGGTCGTACCTCAGGCGGGGATCTTGCGGGGGGCGAAGGGACGCACCGCCTCGGCGATGGCGCGGATATGCTCGGGCGTGGTGCCGCAGCAGCCGCCGACGACGTTCACCAGCCCCTCGCGAGCGAAGTCGGCCACTTGCCGGGCGGTGTCCTCGGGGCCCTCGTCATACTGGCCGAAGGCATTCGGCAGACCGGCGTTCGGATAGGCGCAGATCCGTGTGTCGGCGACGGCCGACAGTTCCGCCAGATGCGGGCGCATCGCGGCGGCGCCAAGGGCGCAGTTCAGCCCCACGGTGAAGGGCTGCGCGTGCTGCACCGAATACCAGAAGGCGGTGGGCGTCTGGCCCGAGAGCGTGCGCCCCGAGGCGTCGGTGATCGTGCCCGAGATCATCAGCGGCAGCCGCGCGCCGTGCTCGGCGAAGGCCTCGAAACAGGCAAAGATCGCGGCCTTGGCGTTCAGCGTGTCGAAGATCGTCTCGATCAGGATCAGGTCCGAGCCGCCGGCGATCAGGCCGCGCACCTGCTCGCCATAGGCGCGGCGCAGGTCGTCGAAGGTGACGGCGCGATAGCCCGGGTCGTTCACGTCGGGGCTGATCGAGGCGGTGCGGTTCGTGGGCCCGACGGCGCCGGCGACGAAGCGCGGCCGGCCGTCCTCGGCCTCGGCGCGGTCCATTGCCCGGCGGGCCAGGCGGGCGCCCTCGCGGTTCAGCTCGAACACCTTGTCTTCCATGCAGTAATCGGCCTGCGCGATGGTGGTCGAGGAAAAGGTGTTGGTCTCGACGATATCGGCGCCGGCGCGGGCATAGCGCAGGTGGATCTCCTCGATCGCCTCGGGCTGGGTCAGGATCAGCAGATCGTTGTTGCCCTTCTGCGGCTTGTCCGAATGGATGTGGCAGGCGCAGCCGCCGCCGCAGCCGGTATAATCCTCTTCGCTCAGGCCAAGGCTCTGGATCTGCGTGCCCATGGCGCCGTCGAGGATCAGGATGCGCTCGCGGGAAAGCGCCTCGAGGCGGGCGAAGGCCTCGGTGCGGGGCAGGCGAAGGTTGATCATCGGCGTACGGGCCTCCTTGCAAAGCAGCAAAGACCCTACTGCGCCGGCAACCCGCGCGCAAATTCATAATTTTCGTAAAGATTATGAGTGAAATCGAAGTTCGGGGTCAGTCGAGCGGCTTGCCCTCCGCCTTCAGGCGCCGCAGCCGGCGGATGTCGATGCGCCAGTCGGCGATGCAGCGGGCGACGCCCGCGCGCACCGCGGCGCCGATCGCCTCGCCAAGCGCGGTGTGCAGGCCGGCGTGGGGCAGGGCGGGGCCTGCCTCGCGCGCGGCGATCGCGATGCAGTCGGTGCCGGTGCCGGTGGCAAGCCCGGTCGGCAGCTCGATCGCCGCCTCGATCACCGCCGCGGTGCGGGCTTCGGTCGCGATGCTGAGCGCCTCGAAAAGCGCGGGCTCGGTCAGTGCGGCATGGATCTGCACGGCGATGTTGATCGTGCCCCAGTCCATGCCCGCCCAGTCCTGCCGCCGGCCCACGGCCTCGGCGTTCGAGAGGCCCGCGGTGGTCAGCGCCTCGACCGTCACGCCCTCGATCTCGGCGCGGGTCAGGGCATGGGCGCGGATGTCGCGCGAGGTGAGCAGGCCGACCGCATCGGCGCCGCCCCGCCCCGCCATCTCGCGCGCAAGCCAGGGCGTGACGTCAAGATCGGCGGGCAGGTCGGCATTGCGCACCTCGCGCCACCAGATCCGCGAGGCGCGGGTGAGCCCGCCGTTGTGGACGGCCCAGCTGAGCACCCGGTGCGGCGCGCCGAGATCGGCGCAAAGCCAGGGCCTGTCGCAGGTGACGATCATCGCGCGACCCGCCCGAGCGGCTGGAAGATCAGCCCCTCGGGGCCCTCGGACAGGTGCGCGCGGATGCCGAAGGTGCCGGCCAGCAGCGCCTCGGTCAGCACCGCGCGGGGGGCGCCGTCGGCAACGATCCGGCCCGTGTCGAGCACGATCAGTCGGGTGCAGTGCCGCGCCGCAAGGCCGAGGTCATGGAGCGAGGCGAGCACCGTGCCGCCCTCGGCCGCAAGCCCGGCAAAGAGCGTCATCACCGCAAGCTGCTGCTCGGGATCAAGCCCGGCGGTGGGTTCGTCGGCCAGCAGCAGCGGCGCCTCCTGTGCCAGCGCGCGGGCGAGCAGCACGCGGGCCTGTTCGCCGCCCGAAAGCTCGGTCGCGCGGCGCGGCCGCAGGGGGGCAAGGCCCAGCCGGTCGATGGCGCGGGCAACGGCGGCGGTATCCTCGGGCCGGCGCCCGGGACGACCGAGTGCGACCAGCGTCTCGACCGGCATCGGCCAGGCGATCTCGCGGCCCTGCGGCAGGAAGGCCGCGGCACGGGCGCGGGCGGCGGGCGGCAATGCGGCGATCGACGAGTGTCCCCCGGCCGGCAAGAGCCCAAGCGCCGCGCGCAAAAGCGTGGTCTTGCCCGCGCCGTTCGGGCCCAGAAGGCCGACGAATTCGCCCTCGGCCAGCGTCAGGGAAATATCGTGCAGCACCGGGCAGGGGCCGCGGCGGACGGTCAGATGATCGAGGACAAGCCGCATCACAGCCCCTCCTGCCGGGTGCGCAAGATCAGGTGCAGGAAGAAGGGCGCGCCGACAAGCGCGGTCAGCACGCCCAGTTTCAGGTCGCGGTCCGGCGCGATCAGGCGCACCGCGACATCGGCCGCCAGCACCACTGCCGCCCCGCCAAGCGCCGAGGCGGCGAGCAGCCGGCTGGGCCGCGCGTCGCAAGCGCGGCGCAGCAGGTGCGGCACGACGAGGCCGACAAAGCCCACGGCGCCGGCGACGGCGGTCGCGGCGCCGACCATCAGCGCCGCGGCCAGCACCGTCAGCAGCCGCAGCCGGCGCAGGTTCACCCCCATCGAGGCCGCGGCATCCTCGCCCAGCGTCAGCGCGTCGAGGCTGCGCGCGGCGGGGATCGCCAGCAGCGCGCCAAGGCCGAGGAAGGGCAGCGCCAGCTGCACATGCAGCATCGAGCGGTCGGCAAGCGAGCCCATCATCCAGAAGATGATCTCGTTCGCGGCGAAGGGGTTGGGCGAGAGGTTCAGGATCAGCGCCGTGGTGGCGGTGGCGAGCGACGAGATCCCGATGCCCGCCAGGATCAGCGTCAGCGTCGAGCCGCGCGGGCCCGAGAGCAGCATCAGGATCGCGACCGAGGCAAGCGCGCCCGCAAGCGCGGCAAGCGGCAGGGCGAGCGCGAAGGCCGCCGAGACCCCGGTCTGGATCGCCAGCACCGCGCCGAGCGCCGCCGAGGAGGAGGTGCCGATCAGCCCCGGCTCGGCCAGCGGGTTGCGCAACAGCCCCTGCAGCAGCGCGCCCGACAGCCCGAGCGCCGCGCCGATCGCCGCGCCGAGGATCGCGCGCGGCAGCCGCACCTCGCGCATCACCAGCGTCACCGCCTCGCCCTGACCATGGATCAGCGCGGCGAGGCTGTCCGACAGCCCGATCGCCGCCGGGCCGACCAGCAGCGAGGCGAGGAACAGCAGGGCGCCGGCAAGGCCGAGCGCGGCAAGAAGCGCGGGATAGGGCAGGCGCATGGTCACTCCGTCAGGCCGTCGCGGGCGGCACGCAGCGCCCGCACGGCGCGCAGAACATAGGGCGTTCCGCAGATCCAGTCACGATCCGCCATCGCCGCCCGCGCCGAGGCGGAGCCGAGCGCGGCGAGCGCGGGGTGGTCGAGCACCTCTTCCGAGCGCGAGGCGCCGGGATAGCGCTGCCCCGAGACGATGAGATCGGGATGGGCGAGGATCAGCACCTCGAGCGGCAGGGTGCCGCCGATGCTCAGCCCCGCCTCGGCACCGACATTGCGGAACCCGGCAGCGGCGAGGATCTGCCCCGAAAGCGTCTTGTCGCCCAGCGAATAGCTGTTGGCATAGTAGAGTGCGGCGCGCGGGCCGGTGGCGGGATCGGCGCGCAGCGCGGCCAGATCGGCATCGAACTGCGCCACCATCGCGCGGGCGGCCTCGTCACGGCCGAGGGCGGTTCCCATGGCGAGGATCTCGGCGCGCACGGCCGCCATGTCGGAGGCGGGGGCGAAGGTCTCGACCCGCACGCCAAGGCGGCGCAGCAGGCCCGTCGTCGCGGGGCTGGTATAGGTGCCTGCCAGCACCAGATCGGGGCGCAGCGCGAAGACCTCTTCGGCAAGGCCGTGGTTCTCGGGATAGGCCGCGGCCTCCTCGGCCATCGCCGAGGCGAGCGGATCGCGGGCGAGGTTCGACACCGAGACAAGCTGCCCGGGTGCGGCGAGCAGCATCGCCAGCTGGTCGGTGCACAGGTTGATCGACACCACCCGCTGCGGCACCTCGGCCGCGGCGGGGGGCGCCAGCATCAGCGCGGCGGCAAGCGCAAGCGCCCGCCAGCCCTTATGCCGCTCAGAACGACGCACGGAGCCCGACATAGAAGGCCCGGTCCGAGGTGCCATAGCCCTTGTTCGTCTGGTATTCCTTGTCGAACAGGTTCTCGACCCGCAGATAGCCGGTCCGCCCCTCGCCGAAGTCATAGTCGAGCGAGGCGTTGACCACCGCATATTCGGGCATCCCGTCGGGCCGGTCGGCGACGTAATGCACCGACATGTCGCCCGACAGTGCCTCGGTGATCGTGCCGGTGGCGGTGACGGTCAGGTCATGACGCGCGACCGCCGCCCAGCCGGTCGAGACCGAATTGTCGGTGTAGGTATAGGCCGCGGCCAGATCGAGACGCGGCGAGACCCGGTAATGGCCGGCCAGTTCCAGCCCAGAGCGGCGCGAATGGCCCGGCACCTGCGCATAGCAGCCCCAGGGCTGACCGCAGGCGGTGGCGGCGTAATCCCAGCCGATCAGGTTCTTGGCGTCGAGATAGAAGGCGGTGGCGCGCAGGCTCGCCGTCTCGCCCCAGCGTTTCTCGATGCCGATGTCGGCGCTCTGGCTGTCCTCGCGCTTCAGGTCGGGGTCGCCATAGACGCTGAAAAGCTCATAGAGCGAGGGGGCGCGGAAGCCGTTGCCGAGCGAGGCGCGCAGCAGAAGGTCGTCCTGCAGCCGGTAGACCGCCGCGATCCGCCCCGAGGTGAAGCCGCCGAAATCGCTGTGGTCGTCATGGCGCAGCGAGAAGGTCAGGTCGAGCTTTTCGGCCGCGGCCCAGTTCAGCTCGCCGAAGACACCGTTGGTGCGGGTCGAGGCGCCGGCGGATTTCTCCTTGGTGGTGTCGGCGCCGAAGACGAGCCGCGCCGTCGCCCCCAGATCCGTCGCGCCCTGATAGCCAAGCTTGGTACGGGTGCCGTCGAACGGGTCGCACCAGCCGTTCGAGCACGACTGCCGGTCGCTGTCGAACCAGGTCGCGTCGAGCGTGTTGTCGACGGCGCCGGTGACGAAATCGGCAAAGACGCGCGCGCCCTTGGTGTCGCGGGTGGTGAAGTCGTCGCCCGGCGTGCCGGCGACATCGCCGGTGTAATCGTCGAATTCGCCCCAGCTCTTCTCGGCAAAGCCGTTCGCGCCAAGCGTCAGCCCGTTCGCGAAAGTGTACTGACCGAAGAAGCTGAGCCGGTTGGCGCGATAGCCGTCGGCCTCAAAATTGCCGTCGTTCTCGTCGCGGGCCGAGAAGCCATGCGTCGAGATATGCGAATAGGTCAGCGCGGCCTCGGCATTCTCGGTCTTGGTGGCGACCGAATAGCTGAACTTGCGGGTGGCATACTGGCCGTATTCGGTGGCGACCGACTGCTCGGTGCCAAGTTTCGTCGCGCGCTTGGTGGTGATGTTGATCACGCCGGCCACCGCCTGCGAGCCGTAAAGCGCCGAGCTCGAGCCCTCGAGCACCTCGATGCGGCTCACATCGGCGGTCGAGAGCGTGCCGAAGTCATAGGCCCCCTGGGGCGAGGCCGGATCGCCCACCTCGATGCCGTCGACCAGCACGGGGATGTATTGCGCCGGCGCGCCGCGCAGATAGAGCGACGCGGTGGTGCCGATCGGGCCCGAACCGTTCACCGAGATCCCGGGCAGGCGCGCGAGGTAATCGGCAACGCGGGTGTCGCCGGCCTGCGCCAGCTCGTCGGCGGTGACGACGGTGACGGTGGCGCCGGTGCGGTCGGTGCCGGTGGCCTCGAGATTGGCCGAGACGGTGATCTCGTCGAGCGCGGTGGTGTCCTCGGCGCCGGCGGGCAGCGCGGTGACGAGGGCGGTGGTGAGAAGCAGCGAGATGCGCAGGTTTTGCATGCGGAACTCCCTCAGGGCGGGGCAGGGCCCCTCGTGAAACGAAATCTGACGGGAGATCCCGCAGACGGCGACAATCACCACTGCGGATGGCCGCTGAACCGATGCGCCCCGCATCGGACAAGGGTGAGTGCCGCGGCAGGTCTCCTGGCTTGCGGGTCTGGGCTCGGACGGGCCTTCCCGGGGGATCGCCCCAGTGGCAGTTGCCGTCTTCGCTCGCCGCTTACAGTTGCGGGGGCAGCTGCGGCATGACCCGAAGGCGCACCGCATTCCCTTTTCATCCGGACTTTGGGCCCGGAACCGAGGCGCGTTCGTCTTGCGCGATCGGGGGCGGCGCTGTCAAGCGCCCGTGAGCCTGCGCGAGGGCCGCGTGAGCTGGCGATGCGGATTTGCCGCGGTGCAGCGACGGGGTGGGCCCATGCCCTCTTGCCCGCCCAAGCCCTCTTGCCCGATTGCGCCGGGGCGTGGGATGAAGGCGCATGGACATCACGATGATCGAGGCCGCCGCGGCGCGGCTTGCCGGCCATGCCCGGCGCACGCCGCTTCTTTCCTCGCCCTTCCTCGACGCGGTCGCGGGGCGGCGGGTTCTGGTGAAACCCGAATGCCTGCAGCACACGGGCTCGTTCAAGTTCCGCGGTGCCTGGTCGGCGCTGACGGCGCTGCCCGCGGGCACGCGCGGGGTGATCGCCTTTTCCTCGGGCAACCACGCGCAGGGCGTCGCCCATGCGGCGCGGCGTCTCGGGCTGACGGCGGTGATCGTCATGCCCTCGGACGCGCCGGCGCTGAAGATCGACAACACCCGGGCCTTCGGCGCCGAGGTGGTGCTCTATGACCGCGTCGAGGAAAGCCGCGAGGAGATCGGCGCGCGGATCGCGGCCGAGCGCGGGCTGGTCTTGGTGAAACCCTATGACGAGCCGCAGGTGATTGCCGGGCAGGGCACGATCGGGCTCGAGATCGCCGAGGATTGCGCGCAGCTTGGCATCGCGGCCGCCGATGTGCTCGTGCCCTGCGGCGGCGGCGGGATGACGGCGGGGATTGCACTGGCGCTTCAGGCGCGGGCGCCGGGGCTGCGGGTGCGGCCCTGCGAGCCTGAGGGCTTCGATGACGCCACACGCTCGCTTGCCGCCGGGCGGCGGGTGGCGAATGCGCAGGCGGCGGGCTCGATCTGCGACGCGATCGTCACGGCGATGCCGGGCGAGCTGACCTTCCCGGTGATGGCGCGGCTGTGCGGCCCGGGCATTGCGGTGAGCGACGCCGAGGCGCTGGCGGCGATGCGGGCGGCGGCGCTGCGGCTGAAGATCCTGGCCGAGCCGGGCGGCGCGGTGGCGCTTGCCGCGGCGCTCGCCCGCCCTGCGGCCTTCGAGGCGGACCGGCCGGTGATCGCCGTGGTCTCGGGCGGCAATGCCGATCCGGCGATGATCGTCCGCGCGCTGGCCGGATAGCGAAAGGGGGCCCGCCGGGCCCCCTTCGTCTGTCTCAGGACTGCAGTTCCATCTGCCGCGCCCGGTCGCGCAGCACGAATTTCTGCACCTTGCCGGTCGAGGTCTTCGGCAGATCGCCGAACACCACGGTCTTCGGCGCCTTGAAATGCGCCATGTTCTGCCGGCAGAAGGCGATCAGCTCCTTGTCGCTCACCTCCGAGCCCGCGCGCAGCTTGACGAAGGCGCAGGGCGTCTCGCCCCAGCGTTCATGCGGGCGGGCGACGACGGCCGCTTCCATCACCTCGGGGTGCTTGTAGAGCACGTCCTCGACCTCGATCGAGGAGATATTCTCGCCGCCCGAGATGATGATGTCCTTCGAGCGGTCCTTCAGCTCGATATAGCCATCGGGGTGCATCACCCCGAGGTCACCCGAGGCGAACCAGCCGCCGGCAAAGGCCTCGTCGGTGGCGGTGGGGTTCTTGAGGTACCCCTTCATCACGTTGTTGCCGCGCATGAAGATCTCGCCCATCGTCACGCCATCGGCCGGCACCGGCTCCTGGGTGTCGGGGTTCGCCACCATGATCTCTTCCATCGCGTGGTTGCGCACGCCCTGCCGCGCCTTGAGCTTCGCGCGTTCGGGCAGCGACAGCCCGTCCCATTCCTCGTGCCAGGCGCAGGTGACGCCGGGGCCGTAGGTCTCGGTCAGGCCATAGCCATGGGTGACGTCGAAGCCGAGCGCCTCCATCTTCTCGATGATGATCGCGGGCGGCGGGGCGCCGCCGGTCAGCACCTTGACGCCCTTCTGCAGGCCGTCCTTCATCTCGGGGGCCGCATGCACCAGCATCGCCAGCACCACCGAGGCGCCGCAGAAATGGGTGACGCCCTCTTCCTTGATGAGGCGATAGATCGGTTCGTCGCGCACCGCGCGCAGGCAGACCGCGACCCCCGCCGAGGCGGCGATGGTCCAAGGGAAGCACCAGCCGTTGCAATGGAACATCGGCAGCGTCCACAGGTAGACCGGCCGGTCCCCCATGTGCCACGACACGACATTCGCCAGCGCATTCAGATGCGCGCCGCGGTGGTGATAGATCACGCCCTTCGGGTTGCCGGTGGTGCCCGAGGTATAGTTCAGCGTGATCGCGTCCCATTCGTCGTCGGGGCGGATCCAGCGGAAATCGGCATCGCCCTCGGCCAGCAGCTCCTCATAGCCGATCTGGCCGATCTTGCGCGCCGCGCCGAAGGACGGGTCGGTGATGTCGACCACCAGCAGGTCGCGCGGCCGGGCAATGTGCACGGCGCGGTCGACGATCTCGGCGAATTCCGGGTCGACGAAGATCACCTTGCTTTCGGCATGGCTGAGGATGAAGGCCACGGCCTCGGCATCGAGACGGGTGTTGATCGCGTTCAGCACCGCGCCGGCCATCGGCACCGAGAAATGCGACTCGAACATCTCGGGGATGTTGGTCGCCATGATCGAGATCGTGTCGCCCTTGCCGTAGCCGCGCTTCGACAGGGCCGAGGCCATCTTCAGGCAGCGCGCATAGGTCTCCCCCCAGGTGCGGCGCACGCCCTCGTAGACCACCGCAAGCCGGTCCGGATAGACCTTGGCCGAGCGGTCCATCAGGCTCAGCGGCGTGATCGGCAGATAGTTCGCCGGGGTCTTCTCCACCCCGATGTTGTAGATGTTGTGCTCCATGGGTCCTCCCTTGGTGTGGCCGGGCAGGGCGCCCGGCCGCAGGTTGTCTGATCAGGTCTTCAGCGGCTTGCCGGTCTCGAGGATGTGCTTGATCCGGGCAAGCGTCAGCGGCACCTGCATCATCTCGACGAAGGCGCGGGCCTCGAGCGCGCGCAGATCCTCCTCGCCCAGCTCGCCGCCGAGCGGGCCGCCGGTGATGACCGAGGCGATGTGCTCCTGCACCGCGAGATCGGCCGCCGACAGCTTGCCCGCCGCCACCATCTCGCGGCGCGGGGCGAGGATCGCCTCGGCCTCCTCGGCGCCGCCGGTGGTGATCCGCTCGGGCGCAAGCGCCTCGTAACCGTCGATCATCGCCAGCGCGGTCTGCATCGCCGCGCCGATCCGGTCATCCGCGTGCATCACCACCTGCGTCGTCGCGGGGTCGAGGAAGCCAAGCGTCACCGCCTCGCGCGCCGAGCCCGCCGGGCGCGGCTGGGTCAGTGCCGCGAAGGCCTTCGCCGCGCCAAGCCGCGCGGTCAGCCGGGTGCAGCCGCCCCAGCCCGGCAGGATGCCAAGCGTGTGCTCGGGCAGGCCGATCTTCGCCTCGAGATGCACGACGCGGGCCGCGCAATGCAGCGTCAGCTCGCAGCCGCCGCCCAGCGTGATCCCCTGCACCGCCGCGACCGAGGGCACCGGCGCCTGCCGCAGCAGCGGGTAAAGCGCATGGCCGCGGGCGATGAAGCCGCCGATCGCGTCCCAGTTCGCGCTTTCGATCATCTCGACGAAACGGGCGAGGTTGGCGCCGGCCGAGAAGGCGCGCGGGTCGTGGTTGCCGACCACCAGTGCCTTCACCGCGCCGCCGATCTTGCCCAGCGTCTCCTCGATCATATCGAAGACGCCGTCGTCGACCGCGTTCATCTTGGTGGTGAGTTCGAGACAGCCGACGCCGTCGCCCAGATCCCACAGGCTGGCCGAGGCATTGCCGGCAAGCTTCGCCCCCGCCGCCTTCGCCCGGTCGAGCGGGTCATGCGCCGCGGCGTCCTTCACCACCGCGGGCATCGCCGGCAGGTTCAGTGTGACGCGGCTGGCGGCATCGAGGCCCTGGGCGATGGCGAAGGGCCCCTTGCGCCAGGCAAAGCCGAGCTCGAGCGCCGCATCAAGCGCCGCGGGGCCGGTCGAGATCTCGGCGACATGGGCCGCGGCATAGCGCAGCACCTCGCCTAGCACCTCGCGCGCATAGGCGCCAAGCTTGCCCTGATCGGCCAGAAGTGCGCCCAAGTCCTTGCCGCCGCCGGGCACGGTGACGGGCTGCACCGCGCGGTATTCGCCGGTGGCCGGGTCGATCACCTCGCGGCTGCCGTCGGCCGCCTTGCGGTAGAAGCCCGCACCCGACTTGCGGCCGAAGCGGCCCTTGGCGATCATGTCCCTGACCAGCGCGTTCGCCGGCAGGTCGAAGCGGTTGATCGCGTCGTCGCCGGGCAGCTCGCCCATCAGCGAGCCCCAGATGCTCGGGATCATGTCGACGCCGACCAGATCCGACAGGCCGAAGACGCCGGTGCGCGGGATGCCGAAGACGGTCTGCACGGCGTCGGCCTCCTCGATCGTCAGGCCAAGGCGCAGCGCCTCGACCATGGCGATCGACATCCAGGTGCAGCCGATGCGGTTGGCGATGAAGCCGGGGGTGTCGCGGCAGTCGATCACCGTCTTGCCCAGCACCGCGCGCCCGGCCTTGCGGATGAAGGCCTGCGCCGGCCCGCCGTCCTCGGCGACCAGCTCGAGCAGCGCCATGTGCCGCGGCGGGTTGAAGAAATGCGAGATCGCGAAGCGCGCGGCGAACGCGGCGCCGAAGCCCTCGGTCAGCAGCTCGCGCAGGATCGTCGAGGTATTCGAGGACACCACGGCACCCGGCGCCAGAAGCGGCGCGACCTTGGCGAAGAGCGCGCGCTTGACTTCGAGGTTCTCGATCACCGCCTCGATGATCCAGTCGGCCTCGGCGATGCGGCCGATGTCATCCTCGACGTTGCCGGGGCGCACGAGCGCGGCGGGGCCGGGGCCGGCGAAACCGCCCGCCTTCAGCTGCGCGGCGATGCCGGCCTCGGCGCGGGCGTTGCGGTTGCCCTCGGCCGGGATGTCGAGCAGGTCGACCGGAACGCCGGCGTTGGCGAATTGCGCGGCGATGCCCGCGCCCATCGAGCCCGCCCCGATCACCACGGCGCGGCGGCATCCGCTTGTCGTCACGCCCCAGGCCTGCGTCAGTTCCGTCATCTTCGTGCCTTTCTCGTCATGCCCCGCGGGGCCGTCGGGACCGGGCAGCGCGCCGCCGCGGTCGTCTGTCTCGGGGCCGGGGGACGCACTGGCCGTGCCTTGCGCGCAGGCGGCCTCCCGCATGGGGGGGCCGGCCGCTGGCCCAAAGATCCGGTGACGGGTCCTCCCGTGCGCGGCCCGGGCCCCTCCGACCCCGGCTGCATCCGGCACTAGCTCATGCGGGTGTTGCGCAAGTTTTGTCGAATTGTATCGAAATGTGACGTCCGCCGCTTCGGGCTTTTGGAGGGGGCGGGGGATGTTGCATGCTGGCCGCGGTGGAGGAGAACCGATCGGAATCGCGATGCAGAACAGACCCGTGCGCCCCGGCCTGTCGGTGCCGCTCGAGGAGGCGCTGAACGAGCTCGAGGAGGGCTTTGCCGTCTTCGACGCCGAATTCCGGCTGCTGGCCTGGAACCGGCGCTTTCTGGAATTGCACGACCTGCCCGCGGCGCTGGCCTTTCCGGGGGCGGACTACGAAAGCTTCGTGCGCTGCTTTGCCGAGCGTGGCGATTACGGCCCGGGCGACCCTGCGGCGCTGGTGCGCGGGCGGATGGCCGGCGCGCGGCGCGCCGAGCGGATCCAGATCGAACTGGCCAAGCCGATGGATCGGGTGATCGAGGCGGTGGGGCGGCCGCTCGCCTCGGGCGGTTATCTGTCGACCTGTGCCGATGTCACGGCGCGGCGCAACCGCGCCGTGCAGCTCGAGGCGCAGGTCGAGGAGCGCACCCGCGCGCTGCGGCTGAGCGAGGAGCGCCTGGCGCTGATCGCCGACGAGGTGCCCGCGGGGATCGCGCATTTCGACAACGAGTTGCGCATCCTCTATGCCAACCGCCGCTTCGCCCGCGCCTATCACCGCAGCCCGGCGGACATGATCGGGCTGCACGCGACCGAGGTCCTGTCGTCCCGCACGCTGGGCGACTCCGAGTGCTATTTCGAACAGGCGCGGCGCGGCGCGCTTGTCGATTTCGAGATGCGGGTGGAGCTGCCCGATGGCCGCTTCAAGGACATCCGCACCCTGCTGCGGCCTGAGCGGCCGTCCTCGGGCGACGTGATCGGGTTTTACCTGCTGTCGATCGACGTCACCCGGCGCAAGGCGGCGATGGCGGCCTTGATGGGGGCGCAGAAGATGGATGCGCTTGGCCGCATGGCCTCGGGCATCTCGCATGATTTCAACAACCTGCTGACAGTCATTCTGGGCAACCTGCTGCCGCTTGCCGAGGAGATCGGCGAGGGCGAGCTGAACCGCGAGTTCCTGGCGCCGGCAATTGCCGCCGCCCGCCGCGGCTCGGCGCTGACGCAGCGGCTTCTGACGCTTGCCCGGCGCGAGCAGTTCGCGCCCGAGCCGACCGACATCCCGGGCGCGGTGGCCGAGATCTGCACGCTTCTGCGTGCCTCGATGCCGCGCAAGCTGGTGATCGGCACCGAAAGCGCGGCCGAGGTGCCGCCGGCGCTGGTCGACCGCGCGCAGCTCGAGATGGCGCTCCTGAACCTTGCGATGAACGCGCGTGACGCGACCGGCGGGGCGGGGCGGATCGGTATCGCGATCGAGCCCTATGACCTGCCGCCGCAGGAGGCGGACCTGCTCTATCTGCCGGCCGGCCGCTATGTCCGGCTGCGGTTCTCCGACGACGGCTGCGGCATGTCGCCCGAGCATGTCGAGCGGATCTTCGAGCCCTTCTTCACCTCGAAGGCGGCGGGCGCCGGTTCGGGGCTTGGGCTGTCGATGGTCTATGGCTTCGTCAAGCAGTCGAATGGCGCGATCATGGTCGACAGCGCCCCGGGCAAGGGCACGAGCTTCACCATCCTGCTGCCCAGCGTCGAGCTGGCCGCGCTGCCGCCCACGCCGCTCGCGCTGCCCGCCCCCGAGCCCGCGCCCGAGGAGGAAAGCCCGCCGCTTCTGCTGCTGGTCGAGGATGACCGCGACGTGCGCCGCACCCTGCGCCGCAAGATCGCCGCGCTTGGCCATCCGCTGATCGAGGCCGACAGTGCCGACGAGGCGAAGCTGCTGATCCAGCGCATCGGCGCGATTGCGGTGGTGATCTCGGATATCGACATGCCGGGCACACTCGACGGGTTCGGCCTGGCGCGCTGGCTGGCGGCCGAGCGGCCGGGCACCGGCGTCGTGCTGATGAGCGGCAAGGCGGGGCTTGCCGGTCAGGCGGCGGCCGAACTTCCGGGCCTGCCCATCCTGCGCAAGCCCTTCACCGATGCGGCGCTGGCCGCCGCACTTGCCACCGCGCGGGCGCAGGCGCGCGCGCCGCAACAGGCCGGGAGAGACTGATGCCCCTGATCTACCTGCTCGAGGATGACCTCGACATCGCCCGGCTGATCGAGCGCACGCTGAGCCAGCAGGGCTATGCGCTGCGCAAGTTCCGCCGTCTGGCCGAGTTCGAGCGCGAGGTGCGCCGGCAATTGCCCGACCTGTGCCTGATCGACCTGTCTTTGCCCGATGGCGACGGGCTTGGCCTGCTCGGCTCGGGGCTGTTGCCGCGCTCGGTGCCGCGGGTGGTGGTGACCGGGCGCGGGTCGGTCACCGACAAGGTGATCGGGCTCGAGATCGGCGCCGATGACTACATCACCAAGCCGTTCGAGCCGCGCGAGCTGGTGGCGCGGGTGCGCGCCGTGCTGCGCCGTGGCACGCTTGCCCGCGAGGAAAGCGAGGCGGCGGCGCATGCGCAGGCGCGGTTCGGCGGCTGGGTGGCGAACCTGACGGCCTGCACGCTTGCCGGCCCGGCGGGGCAGCAGGTGGCGCTCAGCTCCTCGGAGACCAGCCTGCTCGGCGCCTTCCTGAACGCGCCGAACCGGGTGCTGAGCCGGGCGCAGCTGCTCGATGCCACGCGCGGGCGCGCCGACGAGCCCTTCGACCGCTCGATCGACGCGCGGGTGTGCCGGCTGCGCCGCAAGCTCGAGGATGACAGCCACGCGCCCGAGCTGATCCGCACCGTCTATGGCGCGGGCTACATCCTGACGAGCGATGTCGACTGGCTGTGACGCGGCTCAGCGATAGGCGCGCAGATAGTGGTTCTCGAACATCCGCTTGAGCCAGTGCAGCGGCTTCAGCGCGGGCAGCACGATGTTGATCTTGCCACGACGGAACACGAGCATGCCGCGGTCGAGGCTGTCCATGATGCATACGAGCTCGGCCTCGAAGGCGGCCTTCGGTTCCTCGCCCTTCAGCGTCGCGGCGATGTTGGCGGCGACGGCCTTGGCCTGCAGGTCGGCCTGATGCGCCTGTTTCGGCATCCAGTCCGGCCCCGGGAAGCTGCCGGCATCGCCCGCGACCCAGATCCCGGGCCGGTCCGCCACCCGGCACAGCCCGTCGGACAGCACCATGCCGCCCGGCGAGAGCGGCAGATCGGCATTCGCGAGCCACGCCGGCCCGGTCATGCCGGGCTGGAACAGGATCAGGTCGGCCGCGATCTCGCCGCCCTCGGTCACCACCTTGGCGGGCTCGATCCGCACCATCTTGTGGCCCAGATGCGTCTCGACGCCGCGCTTCGCCATCTCCTTCAGGATGCCGTCGACGGCCTTCTCGCCAAGCCGCTGGCCGGGGCGGGACGAGGGGCTGAAGAACACCAGCCGGAACTTGTCGCGCCGGCCCTCGCGGCGCAACAGCGTGTCGAGGATGAAGAGATATTCGAACATCGGCCCGCCGCGCATCGCGCCCGGCTCATTCGGGTTCGTCGCCATGCCGATCGCGATCGTGCCGCCCTCCATCGCCTTCAGTCGCACCGCGATCTGCTCGGCGGCAAGGATGCCCTCGCAGGGGATGATGGCGTTCTCGACGCCGGGCAGCTTGCGGATGAAGCGGCCACCGGTGGCGATCAGGATCTGGTCGGCCATGATCGGGCCGGCATCGGTCTCGACCACCTTCTCGGCGGCCTTCATGCCGGTGACCGAGGCCTTGACGTGCTTCACCTGGTGGCGCGCGAAGAAGGCCGCGAGCGGCAGGCGCAGCGCCTCGGCCTTGCGCAGCCCGGCCGGGATCCAGATCGAGGAGGGCAGGTAATGCAGTTCCTCGCGCGGCGAGACGACGGTGATCTCGGCCTCGACCTTCTGGCGGCGCAGTTCGCGAACGGCGGTGAGGGCGGCAAAGCCCGAGCCGAGAATGGCAATTCTGGTCATGTGCTGGATCCGGGCTGAGATATTCGATCTCTGGAATGTAACTTTGCCGCAGCGCAGAAGCAAGCGCGGCGTCGTGGCGCAGGGGGCGCGGGGGATCAGCGGCGGCGCAGGGCGCGGGGCGGAATGCCGGCGCGGGCGCGCAGCTTGGCCACCACCCGGCGCGAGACGGTGATGCCCGCCTGCGCCAGTGCCTCGGCCAGTGCGCCGTCGGTCAGCGGTGCGCTTGGATGCTCGGCGCTGACCAGCGCGCGGATGCGGGCGATGACGGCGGGGCCGGCCTCGGCATTCTCGGCCTGGGCGACGGCGCGGCCGAAGAAGGCGGCCAGCGGTTCGGTCCCGCGGGGCGTCTCGGCCGAGCCCGCGGCGACCATCCGGCTGACTGTGCTTTCATGTAGCCCGATCGCCGCGGCGACGGCGCGGCGGGTCAGCGGGCGCAGCGCGGCGGGGCCGTCGCGCAGGAAGCCCGGCTGTTCGCGGGCGAGTGCCGTGCCAAGCGCCAGCAGCGCGGCGTTGCGCCGCTCGACCGCGGCAATCAGCGCCTGCGCGGCGCGGCGCTCGCCCGCCGGGCCGGTGATCGCGGCCAGCGCAAGGCGCGGCGCGGTCTCGCGGTTCAGCCGCACGGTCCAGCCCGCCCCCTCGGGGGCGAAGACGAGATCGGCGATGCGGGCGCGGGCAGGGGGTGTCGAAAAGCCCGCGGCGGGGCGCGGGGTCAGACCGCGCAACCGGGCGAGCAGCGGCGCAAGCGTGTCGGGCGCGAGCCCCGTGGCGCGGGCGAGTGCCGCGGGGCCGCCCTCGGCAAGGGCGGGCAGCGCCTCGAGGACGCGGCGCATCTCGGGCGCGATCGGGCCTTCCTCGGCCAGTTGCAGGGCCAGGCACTCGGCAAGCGAGCGGGCGAACAGCCCGCGTGGCTCGATCCGCTGCAGCTGTGCCAGCACCGCCTCGATATGCGCGGGCGGCAGGCCGAGGCGGGCGGCGATTGCCGGTGTCGGTGTTGCCAGAAACCCCTGCGCATCGAGCGCCTCGGCCAGCGCCAGCGCCACCGCGCGGTCGGCGGGGGCGGGAACAAGACCGGGCAGGCATTCGAGCACATGGGCGATGAGGGATGGCCCCTCATCGGCGATCTCGACATCCTCGAGCGCCGCGGCCCGCGGCAGTTCAAGCCGCAGGAAGGGGTTCTCGGCCGCCGCCTCGCGCAGGCTCTCGCCCAGATCGAGGTTCGACAGGCCGAGCAGGCCGATCGCGCGCACCAGGTCCTGGCTGAGGGTCAGCCGGGTCTGCTGGCGCAGCGCGATGTCCTGGCGCAGCTTCATCCGCGCGCGATCTCCTCGCCGCGCAGCACGCGGGCAAAGCCGCGGGCGATGCGCTGCTGATCGAGCGGGCCGGCGAGCGTGGCCATCGCCTCGGCATGCAGATCCTCGGCCAGCCGCACCCCGTCGGGCGGGGTGATCAGCGCACGCAGGAAGTCGAGGGTGAACTCCGGGTGGGCCTGCGACGAGATCGCCGGGAAGTCGGTGTAGAGAAAGCCGCCGTTCGGCGAGGCGGCGGTCGAGAACAGCCGCTCGGCCCGCGGCGGCGGCACCATGACCTGATCCTGATGGATCGACAGCGCGGGCAGCGCGCCCGGCCCGAAGACCGCCGCGCCGGTCGCGCTCAGGTCGTGGTCATGCCGGCCCACCACCCAGCCGTCGGGCGACTTGCGCACCTCGCCGCCGAAGGCCTGCGCCATCACCTGATGACCGAAGCAGACGCCGGCGAGCGGCACCCGCGCCGCGGCGATGCGCTGCAGCCCGGCGATCAGCGGCGCGATCCACGGCCGGTCCTCGTAGACCCCGGCGCGCGAGCCGGTGACGAGGAAGGCGTCGAAGGCGGTCAGATCCTCGGGCACCGTCTCGCCCTCGGCGATGAAGACACGGGTGAAGCGCGCCTCGGGCAGCACGGGGGCAAGCCAGCGCGAGAACATGTCGGCATAGCTGCCATGGACGGGCTCGAAGGCGGGGCCGGTGGTGTCGGTCTCGAGAATGCAGATCTTCATGGGGTCCTCGGAAGGGGCGGGGGGAGGCCCCCCGCCCGTTGCTCTCAGCTCAGTTCGATCCAGACGGATTTCGTCTGGGTGTATTGGGTCAGCGCCTCGAGGCACTTGTCGCGGCCGTTGCCCGATTGCTTGAAGCCGCCCCAGGGGGTGGTGGCATCGCCCGCCTCGTAGGCGTTGACCCAGACGATGCCGGCCTCGATCTCCTGCGCGAAGCGATGCGCGCTTTTCAGATTCGAGGTCCAGATCGCCGAGGCGAGGCCGTAGATCGTGTCGTTCGCGGTGGCAATCGCATGGTCGAGGTCGTCGACCGGGATGATCGAGGCGACCGGGCCGAAGATTTCCTCCTGCGCGATGGTCATCTTGTTCGACACCTCGGTGAAGAGCGTCGGCTCGACATAGCAGCCGGCGTTGAACCCCGCCGGCACGCCGCCGCCGAAGGCAAGCTTCGCCCCCTCGGCCTTGCCCTTCTCGATATAGCCGAGCACCCGCGATTGCTGCTCGGGGGTGACGAGCGGGCCCATGGTGGTCGCGGGGTCGAGCGGGTTGCCCGGCACATGCATGCCCTTCGCGGCCTCGGTGAAAAGCGCGACATAGTCGTCATAGACCTTGCGCTCGACGAGGATGCGCGAGCCGGCCGAGCAGACCTCGCCCTGGTTGCCATAGATGCCGGCGACGCCGAAGGTCGCGGCCTTCTCGAGATCGTCGCAATCGGCCAGCACGATCTGCGGCGACTTGCCGCCGCATTCGGTGGTGACGCGCTTCATGTTCGACTGGCCGGCATAGACCATCATCAGCTTGCCGACCTCGCCCGAGCCGGTGAAGCCGATCTTGTCGACATCCATGTGCAGCGCGAGCGGCTTGCCGGTTTCCTCGCCAAAGCCGGTGACGACGTTGAAGACGCCGGCGGGGCCGCCCGCCTCGCAGAAGAGCCTGGCGAGCAGAAGCGCCGAGAGCGGCGACTGTTCGGCCGGTTTCAGCACCACCGAGTTGCCGCACGACAGAGCCGGGGCCAGCTTCCACGCCGCCATCATCAGCGGGTAGTTCCACGGCACCACGATGCCGCACACGCCGAGCGGCTGGCGCAGGATGTAATGCAGCGCATCGGCCTTGGTCGAGGTGACGACGCCCTCCATCTTGTCGATGGTCTCGGCAAAGAAGCGGATCGTCATTAGCGAGCCGGGGATGTCGATGTTGAGCATGTCCGAGATCGGCTTGCCCATGTCGAGCGTGTCGAGAAGCGCGAAATCCTCGGCGTGCGCCTCGATCAGATCGGCGAAGCGGCGCATCACCGCCATCCGGTCCGAGGGCGCCATGCGCGACCACACGCCCGACTTGAACGCCTTCTTCGCGCTCGCGACGGCGCGGTCGACATCCTCGGCGGTGCCGCGGGCGACTTCGGCCACGACCTCGCCGGTGGCGGGGTTCACGGTCTCGAACTTGCCGCCCTTCACGGCATCGACGAAGGCGCCGTCGATGAACAGGCGGGTGTCGGGTTTCAGCGCGGCGGCGCGCGCCTGCCAGTCCTTCAGGGTCATGGTCATGGGGGAACCTCCTGTCATTTCTGTTTTGTGTCGCGGGTCGAGACCACCGAGACGACGATCAGCACCAGCGACAGCAGCACGATGATCGTGCCGACGGCGTTGATCTCGGGCGTCACGCCGCGGCGCAGGGTGGAATAGATGTACATCGGCAAGGTGTTGTCGCGGCCGGTCAGGAAGAAGGTGACCGGGATCTCGTCGAAGCTCAGCACGAAGCTCAGCATGCCGGCGCCGACGATGGCGGTGCGGATGTTGGGGAGCGTGATGTCGACGAAGCTGCGCCAGGGCGAGGCGCCCAGATCGAAGGCCGCCTCCTCGAGCGATTTCGGCAGCCGCTGCAGCCGGGCATAGACCTGGGTCACGACGACGCCCAGAAGCGCCGTGGCATGGCCGAGGATCACAGTTTCCAGGCTGAGCGGGAAGCCGATCAGCTTGAACATGTTCAGCATCGAGATGCCGGTGACGATGCCGGGCAGGGTGATCGGCAGCAGGATCAGGCGGCGGAACACCGTCTTTCCGGGGAAGTTGACCTTGTGCAGCGCGAGTGCCGCGGGCACGCCCACGCACAGCGTCAGGACCGTCGCCCCGGTCGCCACGTAGAAGCTGTTGCGGATCGCGGCGAGCAGGTCGCCGTTCGAGGCAAGCTTGACATACCAGTCGAGGGTGAAGCCCGACAGCGGCCAGGTCAGCGAGCGCGAGTCGTTGAACGAGAAGGCGATCAGCACCCAGATCGGGATGTAGAGGAACGCCATCAGCGCCGCGACGAAGGTCATGAAGGCGGTGTCGGCGCCATAGCGGGACACGAGGCCCGGGGCGCGGTTCGGTGATTGTGCCATGTCAGATCCCTCCCGTGGCGCCCTTGCGCTCCATCCGGTCGCTGAGCGAGACGATGGTCAGCACGACGACCAGCATCACGATGGCAAGCGCGGAGCCGAGCGGCCAGTTCAGTGCGGCCCCGAATTGCGTGGCGATGACGTTGGCGATCAGGTTGCCGTCCGGCCCGCCCACCAGGAAGGGCGCGATGAAGTCGCCGAACGACAGGCAGAAGGTCAGCGTCGCCCCCGCCGCGATGCCCGGTGCCGAGAGCGGCAGCGTCACCGTCCAGAAGCTGCGCCACGGCCCCATGCCCAGATCCGCCGCCGCCTCGGTCAGGTTCGCGGGGATCTTCTCGAGCGCGGTGTAGATCGGCATCACCATGAAGGGGATGAAGATATAGGTCAGCGTCACCACCATCGCGAACTGGTTGTAGAGGAAGATCGAGGAGGGCTCGTCGATCAGGCCGATCGATTTCAGGAACGAGTTCAGCACCCCCTCGGTGCCAAGGATGGTCTTCCAGACATAGGCGCGCAGCAGATAGCTGACCCAAAGCGGCGCGATCACCGCCATGTAGAGCCAGGTGCGCAGCTTGGCCGAGCGGCAGCGGAACACCAGCCAATAGGCGAAGGGATAGGCCAGCAGCAGCGAGGCCACCGACACCAGCACCGAGATCTTCAGCGTGCGCAGCAGCACCAGCACATATTGCGGGTCGGTGAAGAGGGTGACGTAATTGCCGAACTGGAAGGCCGGCACGAAGGTCGGGTATTTCTTCACCCAGAACGAGAAGGTGACGATGATCCCGTAGGGGAGCAGCATGAAGAGGGCGATCCAGAGCAGCGGAATGCCCAGCACCATCACCCCCGAGAGGTTGCGGCGGGCGTGGCTCACGGCGTGACCTCCCCCTCGAAGACGAAGACGTTGTGCGGCTCGACGGCAAGGCGCAGGCTTTGTCCGAGCGGCGGCACCGGGCTGAGCGCGAGGCGGTCGGGAAGTAGGCTGTCGGTATAGACGCGGCTGCCGTCCGCGAGCTCGACCGCAAGCCGCAGCCCGAGCCCGTAATAGATCACCTCGGCGACCCGGCCCTCGAGCACGTTTTCCGCGGTTTCGCCCTCGGCGAGCAGGCGCACCTTCTCGGGGCGGCAGCCGGCGGTGACGGTGCTGCCCGCGACCAGCGGCGCATCGACGATCGCGCTCAGCCGGCCGCCACCGATCTCGATCTCGGCGCGCTCGCCCGCACAGCGCAGGACGCGGCCGGGCAGGAAGTTGGTGGTGCCGATGAAATTCGCGACATAGGGCGAGGCGGGGTGGTCATAAAGCTCTTGCGGGCGGCCCTGCTGGGCGATGCGGCCCTTCTCCATCACCACGACGCGGTCCGACATGACGAGCGCCTCGGTCTGGTCATGGGTGACCATGACGAAGGTGATGCCGACCTTCTCGTGGAGGTGCTTCATCTCGATCTGCATCTGCTCGCGCAGCTTGGCGTCCAGTGCCGAGAGCGGCTCGTCGAGCAGCAGCACCTTCGGTTCGCGCACGATGGCGCGGGCAAGGGCGATGCGCTGGCGCTGACCGCCCGAGAGCTGCTGGGGACGCAGCTTCACCTTGTCGAAGAGACCGACGAGCTTGAGCGCATCATGCACCTTGGTCTCGATCTCGAGCCGGCCGAGGCCCTTGACCTTGAGCCCATAGCCGACGTTCTCGCCCACGGTCATGTGCGGGAAGAGGGCATAGTCCTGGAACACCATGTTGACCTCGCGCTTGTAGGGCGGGTCCCAGGTGACGTCCTTGTCGGCCAGGCGGATGGTGCCGTGGGTGGGCGTCTCGAAGCCGCCGATCATCCGCAGGAGCGTGGATTTCCCGCAGCCCGAGGGGCCGAGCAGCGTGACGAATTCGCCGTCCTCGACCGTCAGCGAGACATTGTCCACGCCGATGATCGTCGGGCTGTAGTGTTTGGAGATGTTCTCCAGTTCGATGATTGCGGCCATGTCGCCTTTCCCTGAAACGTGGCGCCCGGGCTCTCCTCCCCCGAAAACCCGGCGCCCTTTTGATTGGTGGCCCGGCCCGGGATGCCGCGCGGCACCCCGGATCGGGCGGGTCGTCATTGCGCCTTCACGGCGTTCCAGGCGTTGGTGTAGGCCTCGAAGCGGTCACCGAGCGGCTGCCAGACCATCAGGCTGTCGAGATAGGCCGGGTCGTCCTGATGCAGCGAGGTGAACTGTTCGGGCGTCATGCAGGCCTTGGCCGAGACCGGGTCGGTCACCGAATAGCCGTTGATGTTGGCGACACCGCACTGACCGAGCGGCGACAGCTGCATGTTCAGGAACTTGTAGGCGCATTCCTTGTTCGGCGTGCCCTTGACCACCATCCAGCTGTCCATCCAGCCCTCGGCGCCTTCCTTCGGGATGAACTCGGTGACCTTGATGCCCTCGGCCTTCAGCAGCCCCGACTGGTAGCCCGCCCAGGTGTTCGAGATCACCACTTCGCCGGCCTTGTAGAGGTCGACGAGCTCGCCCGCGGTGGCCCAGTACTTGCGGATCAGCGGCTTCTGCTCGAGCAGCTTCTTCTGCGCGGCGGCGATCTGCTCGTCGGTCAGGTTGTAGATGTCCATGTCGCCGTTCAGCCGCGCCGCGACATAGATCGAGGACTTGTCGTCCCACAGCGCGACCTTGCCCTTCAGCGCGGGGTTCCACAGGTCGGCGATCGAGGTCGGCGGCGTGGTGAAGGCGTCGTCGCGATACATGAAGGCGATCGCGCCCCAGACATAGGGCATGCCGTAATATTCGCCGTCCTTCTGGATCCCGTCGAGGTCGCGGAATTTCTTGTAGATGTTGTTCCACTCGCTGATCTTCGCGGTGTCGAGCGGCTCGACGAAGTCGAGGTCGATCATCAGCTTGGTGGTGTCGATCGAGGGGGTGATGAGGTCATAGACGCCACCGCCCGACATCAGCTTGGGCGCGAAGTCGTCGTTCGAACCGACATAGGTCGCGTTCACCTTGCAGCCCGACTCTTCCTCGAACTTCGAGATGAAGGAGGAGTCGGCATAGCCTTCCCAGGTCAGCACGTTGAGCGTGCCTTCGGCAAGCGCCGGGGCGGCGGTGGTCAGGGCGAGGGCGCCAAGCGCGCCGAGCAGGATCTTCCGGGTCATTTCGTGTCTCCACTGTTGGTTGAACGGCCGTTCACGGCTCTTTTCGGGTCTTTCGCGAGATGGTGCCGATATCGACACCCAGAGCGGCAGCGGCCTTGCGCTTGCTGCCGTGGATGCGGATCGCCTCTTCGATGATCCGCAATTCGTATTCCGCCAGGGCCTCGCGCAGCGGCAGGCCCTCGGGCGGGTCTTCCGCCCCGGCGACGGTCGGTGCCGTCGCCGGGGCCCGGACAGGCACGGCATCGAGGTCGATGGCCATCAATCGCCGCGGCAACTCGTCGATGTCGTCGCCGAGCACCGAGATCTGCTGCATCAGGTTCCACAGCTCGCGGATGTTGCCGGGATACTGGTAGGCACGCAGCCGCGCGCACAGATCCTCGCTGAGGTCGAGCGGCTGCGAGCGGCGCTGGTTGATCGCGGTGAGAAAGCGCTCGATCAGATGGTCGAGCAGCTCGGGCACCTCGCGCAGCGGCTTGATCGGCATGTTCACCACCGCCAGCCGGTAATAGAGGTCGAGGCGGAAGCGGCGCTCCTCGGCCATGGCGAGCAGGTCGCGGTTGGTGGCCGAGATCACCCGCACGCTGACCCGCCGCGGCCGGGTGCCGCCGATCCGCATTACCATCCCGTCCTCGAGAAAGGTCAGCAGCTTGGCCTGCAGCGGCAGGGGGATCTCGCCGATCTCGTCGAGGAACAGCGTGCCGCCCTCGGCCATCTCGATCAGGCCCTTCTTGCCCTCGGTCGAGGCGCCGGTGAAGGCGCCCTTCTCGTAGCCGAAGAGCTCGCTTTCGAACAGCGTCTCGGGGATCGCGGCGCAGTTGACCGCGATGAACGGGTCGGTGGCGTTCGACACGAAGGCGTGCAGGTGGCGCGCGATCTCGGTCTTGCCGACGCCCGACTCACCGGTGATGATGACCCGCGCGCCCTGCAGAAGCGCCCGCTCGCCGCGCGACATCATCCGGTCGAGCCAGGGCGACAGGTGGCGCTGGCGCGCGAAGTCGGGGCGCAAGCGGCGCTCGGCGGTGGTCGGGAAGGGCGCGGCGTCGCGCTGGCCCGCGGCCTGGCGGCGGGCATGGTCGAGCACCGCCAGATCGCGCAGGGTCAGCACATGGCCGCCGGTCGCGATCCGGCGCAGGGTGACGAGCACCGCCCCCACCGTGTCGCCGCGCAGCATCACCGAGCCGGTGCGCCCGGCCTCGATCATCTCCTCGACCGGCAGCCAGTTCAGCGCCGAGCCGGCACCGAGACGGGCCAGAGTCTGGCCCGGCGCGGTCGCCGCATCGAGCCCGCCGATCATCGCCGCCTCGCGGTTCAGATGGGTGACGGCGCCCGTGGCATCGAGCACGATCAGCCCGTCGGGCAGCGCATCGAGCGCGGTTTCAAGCGCGGGGGGCTGCGGGCGGGTGTGGCTGGTCATCGCGTCACCTCCCATCCCTCAGCGCTCCGCCCGGAAGCGCGCGATGCGCCCCGCGGGGGCGCCCGCGAGCGCCGGGCCGCGCTTCAGCCGCAGGCTGAGGACCAGGCACTCGGTTTCGCGCAGGCGCAGCGGCCGGGCCTGCATCTCGGCCCGCCCCCCGGTTTCCGAGCGCAGCGGCACCACCGTCCAGGTCCGGTCGGGATGGCCCGGCAGCCGCCCCGCCGCAGCCTCGAACAGCGTCTCGAGCGGCAGGGGCAGCTCGATGTAGTCGCCCAGTTCGCGCGTCGCATAGGCGTCGGTTGCCAGCGACAGCAGCTCCTCGGCCGCAAGGTTCGTGCGCAGCAGGTGCCCGGCGCGGTCGATCACCAGCACCGCATCGGGCAGCGCCGTCAGCACCGCCTCGAGCGCCTCGATCTCGTCGCGCAGCACCGCGGCGCGGCGGGCGTGTTTCGAGACGTCGCGCACCGTGCCCCACATCCGGGTCAGCCGGTTGCCGCGGATATGGCCGCGCACGTCGTTCTCGACCTCGATCCAGACCCCGTCATAGCGCAGATCGCGCGAGGGCGAGGCGGTGACGTCGAAGCTCGCGCGCACCAGACGGCGGACGAAATCCTCGTTTTCCGGCGTGCGCGGAAAGGTCTCGTGCACCGGCAGTTCGTTGAAGTCATGGCCGGGCGGGGCGCGGTAGAGCCGCGCCATCGCCTCGTTGCAGAAACGCCAGCGCGGGCCGTTCTCGAAGACCTGGCGGATCGTCTCCTGCTCGGGCGCGGACAGGTCGACGGGTTCGGCCCATTCCATGCACCAGCCCGCATCGTCCGAGGTGGCGAGGATCGAGGCGATCACCTCGTTCTCCTCGGCCAGCCGCTCGACCGCGTCGATCATCCCGCCGCGCGGCCATTTGAAGAGCCGCAGGCAGGGGCCCGCGAGCGGGTCCTCGACCCGCTCGATCACCGCCGTCACCGGCAGCAGCGCCGCGCCCGCACAGCGCAGCTCGAGCGCCAGCACCTGCGGCCAGGGGCCGGTGAGGGCAAACAGCGTCTCCAGCCGCTCGCGCGCGGCCAGCGGATAGATCAGCGACCACGGACGGCCGGCGGCCGCGCCCGGGTCAAGCCCGAGCGCGGCATCTTGCAGGGGACTCGCGCGCAGGATCGTCCCGTCGCGCGCGAGCCAGTCTTCCAGCATCGAACCTTGCGGTTCCCGTGCTCCCATCAAGTGATCTCCCCCGTCGGCCCCGCTCAGGGCACGCAATGCAAGTAGCGTTCCACATCCCAATTGGTGACCTCGCGCAGGAAGCGCGTCCACTCATCCTGCTTGTATTCGTCGAAGACGTCGTAGAGACGCCCCGGCAGTGCCGAGCGAATAACCTCGTCCTTTTCCAAAGCGGTCAGTGCATCGCGCAGATTGAGAGGGATGAGCTTGACCGGCTCGCCCGACTGCCAGACCTCGGTGACGTTACGCGATTCGGGGGCGCCCGGGTCGATCTTGTTGCGGATCCCGTCGTCCATCGCCTTCAGCAGCGCGCCGCAGAAGAGATGCGGGTTCACCATGCTGTCGACGGCGCGGAACTCGAACCGGTCGGGGGACGAGATGCGGATCGTGCAGGAGCGGTTCTGCAGACCCCAGTTCGCCCCGATCGGCGCCCAGAGGCCGAAGTCGTTGAAGCGGCGATAGGAGTTCACCGTCGAGGCGCCGATGCAGGTGAGCGCGTCGATGTGCTTGAGCGAGCCGCCGAGGATGTGGTGGCCAAGTTCCGTCGGCAGCCAGCCGCCGTCCTTGTTCTCGAACTCGTTCACCCCGCCCTTCGAGTAGTGCCACAGCTCTTCCATGCCCGGCAGCTCGCCCGGGATCAGCTGCTGCAGCTCGCGCGAGCCGCCGGTCCAGACCGAACAGTTGTGGTGGCAGCCGTTCGCAGCATAGCCCATGAAGGGTTTCGCCATGAAACAGGCAATCAGCCCGTTCTGCCGCGCCACCTCGGCGCAGATCTGGCGATAGGTCGTCATCCGGTCGCAAGTCGGCAGTGCGTCGTCGAACTGATAGTTCAGCTCGATCTGGCCGGGGGCGTCCTCGCAATCGCCCTGGATCATGTCGAGACCCATGGCGCGGGCGTAATCCGACACCTGCATCCAGATGTTGCGGGCGCTCTCGAACTGGCCGATGTGATAGGCATAGGCCTCGGTGATGCCCTCGTAGGGGCGGACCTCGCCATCCTTCGGCTTCAGCCACAGCATCTCGGGCTCGAGGCCGACGCGCAGCGTGAGGCCGTTATGCGCCTCGCGGAACTCGCGGTCGAAGCGCTTGAGGTTGCCGCGGGTGTCGTATTCGTAATGCTGGCCCGGGAAGTTCGGGTCTTCGAGGCTGTAGTAGAGCGTGCAGAAGACGCGCGCGACGCGCTTGTCCCAGGGCAGCTGGCAGAAGGTGTCGGGATCGGGCAGCGCGATGCATTCCATCGCGTTGCTGTCGAACCCGATCAGGTTGCCCTTGAAGTTCGGGGTGACGTCGGCGACGCCGCCCATCCAGGTCTGCACGCCCTTGCGCGCCTGGGTCTCCCAGTGCCGCGCCGGGGCGGCCTTGCCCATCACGCGGCCGGTGATCGAGATGTATTGGTAATAGATGTAATCGACGCCAAGCGCGTCGATCTTGCGGCGCACGCGCTCGACCAGCGCGGCGCGGCCGGGCGCCTCGATCTCGCGGTGATAGTCGGTGTCAGTGGTGGTCATGGTCGTCTCCCTGTTGTTCTGACCACTCAGCCTTCGAGATAGCGGGCGCGTTCTTCGGCGCTGACCGCTTTCGCGAGGCTGGCGTATTCGGCGCGGCAGGCGGCCGCGAAATTCTGGCAGAAGGCCTGCCCGAAGATGCGCGCGGCATCGGGCGAGGCGGCGAGGCGGTCGGCCGCCTCGGCAAGGTCGCGCGGAAAGCGTTGGGCACCCTCGGGCACGACATCGGGATGCGTGGCGGTGGCGGGGGCGGGGGTGGCAAGCTGCCGCTCGATCCCGTCGAGCCCCGCGCCCAGCATCAGCGCCAGCGTGAGATAGGGGTTGCAGTCGGCCGGCGGCACCCGGAATTCGAGCCGCGCGCGGTCGCCCGCATGGGGGGCCGAGCGCACCGCAACGGTGAACGGGTATTCGGCCCAGGTCAGCGATTTCGGCGCCCAGCTGCCCGGCGCAAGCCGGCGATAGGCGTTCACCGTCGAGGTGCACATCGCGAAGGCCTGCGGCACGATCTGCATCATGCCGGCGATGAACGAGCCCGCAAGCGCCGAGGTCTTCGCCTCGGGGGCCGAGAACAGGTTCTTGCCCGTCGCCTTGTCGCGCAGCGAGACGGTGCAGTGCCCGCCGATGCCGGGGTATTCGGCGCCGAGATAGGGCATGAAGCTCGCCGTCTTGCCCATCTTGCGGGCATAGGACCGCGCCGCCATGCGGAAGAAGGCGGCGTCATCGGCCGCGCGCAGCCCCTCGGCCGCGCCGAGCGTCGCCTCGAGGCAGCCCGGCCCGAGCTCGACGCCCAGACCGTAGAGCGCGACGTCATGGCCGAGGATCTCGGCCTCCATGCCGGCGATGAACGCGGCATGGGTGTTTGCCGTGGCGCCCGACCAGCACTTGTTGTCGGGGGCGAATTTCGCAAGGCCGGTGAAACCCTTCTCGCGCACCGAGGTGTCGGTCTCGTCGAGCACGATCACCTCGAATTCGAAGGCCGCGTCGACGGTGAAGCCCATGGCGGCGGCGCGGTCGATCTGCCGGCGCAGCACCTCGCGCGGCATCAGCTCCTTCGCGGCACCCGAGAGCTCGGCGATCACCGTGACGGCGCCGGGCTCGGACGGGTTGCGGCGCATCGAGCTCGGGTCGATCTCGACCGTCTCGGTGTAGAAGGCATCGCCGCCATAGAGGTTGTCGGCGCTGTCCCAATAGGCGAGGACGTTGGCAAAGCGCGCGTCCGTCGCCCAGTCGAGGAATTGCGGGCGGCGCAGCCGGCGTTCGCGGAACACCG
The DNA here is from genome assembly GCF_056590935.1 of Paenirhodobacter sp. YD-8. Classification (NCBI taxonomy): domain Bacteria; kingdom Pseudomonadati; phylum Pseudomonadota; class Alphaproteobacteria; order Rhodobacterales; genus Paenirhodobacter; species Paenirhodobacter sp. YD-8. The sequence continues at coordinate 964,556 of NZ_CM152649.1, forward strand.
AGGCATAGTCGAACTGGCCGACATGCACGATCTCGGCATTCAGGGCGTCAAGGGCGGCGGTCAGGTCGTGGGTCATCGGGGCCTCAGGCGGTAAGCGTTTCGGTCAGCGCTGCGTCAAGACGGGCGCGGGCCCTGGCGAGGGCGGCAGGGTTTGCGCCGAGGCCGAGCACGCCGACCGGCTCGCCCCCGCGCAGGTATTCGACGATCACCGGTGCGCGGCCGACGAGCGACAGCTCGCCTTCCAGCACCCGGCAGGCGTCGGCGAGATAGGGCGCGCCGAAGGCCTGCAGCCGCATCCCGTGCTGATCCGACCAGAACGAGGGCATCGGTGCGAAGCGGGTGGCAAGGGCCGTGCCCGCGGCTTCGGCGGCCAGCGTCTCGCCCACCCGTTTCGCGGTCTGGCCGGGCACGCACCAATGCTCGGTGCGGCGTGCCTCGGGGCCGAAGAGCGGGTTGACGAAGCGGGCGACGTCGCCCACCGCCATCAGCCCCTCGGCGCCGGGGGCGACCATCCGGTCGTCGACCAGCACGCCGTCGCGCAGATCGGCGCCCGATCCCGCAAGCCATTCGACATTCGGGTGCGAGCCGAGCGCCTCGACGATCACCTCGGCGGCAAGCGCCTGGCCGTCGTCGAGGATCACGCCCTCGTCCGAGAAGCCCGCGACCGAGCGGCCGGTGAGCAGCACGACGCCATGGGCGCGGTGCAGCGCCGCCATCGCCGCGGCGACGCGCGGGCCGAGGGCGCGCAGCATCGGTTGCGGCGAGGGCTCGACGATCGTCGCCTCGAGGCCGAGCTTGCGGCCGGTCGCGGCGATCTCGCAGCCGATGAAGCCGCCGCCGATCACCACCATCCGCGCGCCGGGGCGCAGGCTCGGGGCCAGGCGGACGAGGTCGTCGAAGCTGCGCAGCACGTGGCGGCGGGCCTCGGCGCCCGGCAGGGGCAGGCGGCGCGGGCGCAGCCCGGTTGCCGCGATCACCCGCTCGCCCGGCACCAGCGCGCCATCGGCGAGCCGCACGCCGCCCGGTTCGAGCGCCACCGCGCCCGACCCGAGACGCAGGCTCAGCGCCGCGGGCGAAAGCTTCGAGCGCAGCAGCAGCTTGCCGAACACCGCCTCGCGCGCCGCGGTGTCGCGGGCCAGCGTCTCGGCCGCGTCCTTCGACAGCGGCGGGCGGTTGTAGGGGGCGAGCGGCTCGTCGCCCACAAGGGTGATCCGCGCCGCGGGCAGGGCGGCGTGAACCGCCTCTGCCGTGCGCAGGCCCGCAAGCGAAGCCCCGACGATGGTGATGCGCGGCGCGGTCATGGCGTCAGCCGAGAAGGATCGCCTGCTCGGGGCAGGCATCGGCGGCGGCCTCGACATCGGCGCGCTGCGCCTCGTCCACTTCGGCGACCCAGACGAGCCCGCCGTCGTCGTCGAAGGAGAACACCTCCGGCGCGGCGATCACGCATTGGCCGTGCAGCAGGCAGATCGACATGTCGACATCAACTTTCATTTTCGCTTCCCTGTGTCTGATGGGGTCTGGGTGGCTTGGATCAGGCCGGATCGAAGGCGATCGGCAGGGTGATGGCGCCGGTGTTGCCGCTGTCGGCGAGCCACTTCACCTCGCCGTTGACGCGCGGGTTCTTCAGCCGCTGGGCAAGCAGCTTCAGTGCCTCGGTCATGTCGCCGCGGGCGATGAAATGGCCCAGGCAATGGTGCGCGCCGCCGCCAAAGCCGAAATGCGGCTTGCGCTCGGCGGTGATGTCGAAGCCGGGCTCGGGGAAGACCGCGGGGTCCGAGGTCGCCGATTGCGAGAACAGGTGGATCGTCGTGCCGGCCTTGATCGGCAGGTCGTTGTAGGTGAAATCCTCGGTCGCCTCGCGGGTGACCCAGGTCACCGTCGGACGCACGCGCATCACCTCCTCGACCGCGGCGCGGGCGAGATCGGGCTGTTCGGCCAGCAGCGCCCATTGCTCGGGGTGCTCGATGAAGGTCGCCATCGCCAGGCCGAGCTGGTTGCGGGTGGTGTCGATGCCGCCGAAGATCGCCAGAACGATCATGTCGAGCAGCTCCTGGTTCGAGAGCTGCGACTTGTCGGCATTGGCCTGCACCAGCATGCCGACGAAATCGTCCGACGGATTGGCGCGCTTCAGCGCCACCAGATCCTCGGCGTATTTCAGCAGTCGGGCGGTTGCCGCCTCGACCGTGGCGAGGTCCTGCTTGAAGGTCACGCCAAGCGCGAGGCCCATCTCGGCGGCGATGTCGGCAAGCTCGCGCCAGGTCTCGAAGGGCAGGCCGAGCAGGTCGCAGATGACGCCGGTGGCATAGGGTTCGGTGAACTCGGCGATGAAGTCGCATTCGCCCTTCGCGGCGAAGCCGTCGATCAGCTTGTTGGCGAGCGCCTGGAACTTCGGCCGCAGCTCGGTGATGAGCTTGGGCGAGAAGGCGGGGTTCGCCATCCGGCGCAGGCGCGAATGGGTCTCGCCCTCCTGCGACAGCAGCATCGCGCCCCACCAGCGGGCAAACAGACCGCCGTGCACGTCGCTCAGCTCGGGCCAGCGATAGGAGCCCTGGCGCAGCTTCGGATGGCGCAGCAGCTTCATCACGTCATCATAGCGCAGCACCGCGATGCCGTAGTTGGTGCGGGCATACCAGCTCGCCTCGCGGGCATCGAGAACCGCCTGCGAGCGGATCGAGAAGGTGGGGTCGGCAACGTCCAGATAGGGCGCTTCGGCGAGGGTTTCTTGCGTCATCGGCTCAGGCTCCGGTCAGGGGTGCGCGGTTCACCAGGCCATGATGCAAGTTGTGTTCCAAGATATTCCATGGCGGCGAAGAAAAACGCATCATTCTGAAAAACAAGGAAAAGAAATTTCTCGGCGCGGAGAGGGGCGGGGTTTCTTCCGCCCGACATGGCGGCGCCGGCCGCAGGCGATGCGTCGTTGCATCGCTGCATCGGGGCATCTGCGCATCACCTGCGGCGGTGCAGCCGGGGCACGGCGGGCAAAAAATCACGGATCCGTCCGCATTTTGGCCTGATTTTAGGTGAATGAGGCCTTAAGACTTTTTGCCAAACACCAAGGCCCGCCGGCAAAGCGCGGGCGCCAGAGCAGGACAGACCGATGACGAACCGCCCGAAAGCCGCCCTGCGTGGCCTTCTCCTTCTTGCCGCGCTGCTCGTGCCCGCCGTGGCCCGGGCCGAGATCGACTTTTCCGGGCGCTCGACGCTCGGCGTGGGGCGGTTCTTCAACAACGACTATCTGGGCGATGGCAAGGACCGCTGGCAGACCGGCAGCTACAACATCTCGGTGGTGCGCGGCGTGAGCTGGGACGGGGCGCTGCCCTCGCGCCCGTTCGAGATCATGGAATACCGCTTTGGCGCCTCGATCATCGCGCCCTCGGTGCTGAGCCACCCGCCGGCCGGCGATCGCCGCTATGCGGGCGTGCTGCATTTCGCCGCCAAGACCCAGTTCGAGCTGGCGCCGAAGGTCGAGACCGGGCTGGGCTTCGGTCTGGTCGCCGTCGGGCCCTCGACCGGCGTCTCGCACTTTCATGAATCCGTGCACCGGATCTTTTCGGCGCCGACCCCGAAGGTGGCGAAGGACCAGCTCGAGGATCACCTCTATCCGGTGATCGACGGCGAGATGGGCCGCAGCTTCGCCCTCGGCGCGCTCGATGCGCGGCCCTTCGTCGAGGCGCGGGCCGGGGACGAGACCCTGGTGCGCGCGGGGCTCGATCTTGCCTTCGGCATGCGCGAGCAGGGCGCGCTGTGGCTGCGCGACGAGATCACCGGGCAGCGCTATGTCGGCATCTCGGGCCAGTCCGAGCCGCTGGTGCCGAGCCTGGTGCTGGGCGCCGATGTCGCCCATGTCTTCGACAGCACCTATTTCCCCGCGGAGGATGGCGTCGATTTCGAGGGCACCCGCACCCGGCTGCGCGCGGGCGTCAGCCTGCGCTCCGAGACCTTCGGGCTGTTCTACGGCGTCACCTGGCTGTCGAAGGAATTCGAGGGTCAGCCCGAGGGTCAGCTCCTGGGCAGCCTGCGCGCGCGCGTCAACTTCTGACGCCGGGGACGGCGAGGGGGCGGCTGCGGCACGCTGCCACAACTGTTAACAAAAGGGATTCCCAAGGGAATTTCCCCATGTTAGCGTGCTCTCCAATCAAGGGTCAAAAGACCCCTATAAAACGAGCGCGGGACATACAGGCAATGAAAACGGGCTATCAGGGCACGTTTGTCATTTCATGGGCACAGACGGAGATCGACGGCGCGGCCGCTGCGCCGGCGTCGGCACTTGCCATCGGCTCCTGCTGGCGCTGGGGCGGCGAGGCGGTCTGCGTGGATGGCCCGCGCGGTCTTCTGCTGCTCGGTCGGGCCGAGGGCGAGGCCGAGGTGCGGCTGCGTGCGGCGAAGATGGTGCGCCGGCTGCTGGGCGCGGCCCTCGAGGAGGCGCCGCTGCCCGAAGACCCGTTGCAGGCGGCGCTGCCCGAGCTTCCCGATCAGAGCTTCACCGTGACCGACGGCCATGCCGCCTGGGTGGTGACGCTGGTCGAGGTGGCGACGGGGGGCGCACGGCTGCTGATGTTCTCGGGAGGAGTGCCGCCGCGCGGCGCCGATCTGTGGGTCGTCGAGGTCGGGCTCGACACCCGGCCCGAACCGGCGCGGCTGCCGCCGCCCGGCGTGATCTGCTTCACCCCCGGCACGCTGATCGACACGCCGGACGGGCCGCGCCCGGTCGAGGCGCTGCGCCCGGGGGACCGGGTGCTGACCCGCGACGACGGCGCGCAGGAGCTGCTGTGGATCGGCTCGCGGCGGATGACCGGGGCGCGGCTGCATGCGCTGCCGCATCTGTGCCCGGTGCGGATCCGCGCCGGCGCCTTCGGCATCGGCCGACCGACCGGCGACCTGATCGTCTCGCCGCAGCACCGGGTGCTGATCCGCGGCCCGCAGGCGCGGGCGCTGTTCAACGAGGCCGAGGTGCTGGTGCAGGCCTGTGACCTAGTCAACGGCGGCTCGGTGCGGGTCGAGCAGGGGCTGGCGGGGCTGCACTACATCCATCTGCTGTTCGCCCGCCATCAGGTGATCCGCGCGAACGGGATGGAGAGCGAGAGTTTCCACCCGGCCTCGACCGCGCTCGAGATGATATCCGAACCGCAGCGGGCGGGGCTGCTGGCGCTGCTGCCCGAGATCGCCACCGATCCGCTGGGCTATGGCGCCTTCGCGCGGCGCGCGCTGAGCGGGTCCGAGGCGGCGATCCTGCGCCACGATCTGGCTGCCTGAGGGCGGGCCGGGCAGGGGGCGCTGCCCCCTCCGGCGCCGCGGGCGCCGTCACCCCCGAGGTATTTTCGGCAAGGAGAACGCCGGGCGAGGGGGCAGGGCATTCGGGCATTGACTCCGGTCAGGCGGGCTGTATAAGCCCCGCCAGTCCGGATGGCTGCGGTCTTCCGGATTTCATTGGTGTTGGTGGACCCCGCGAGGGGAAACCTGTCGCCCGAGGTCTCGCGGATGGGGCCGAGGGAGGAGGACAACGCCCTTCGGAACACATGAAGGAGATCAGCCGTGACCAAACGCACGTCTGCCAAGTACAAAATCGATCGCCGCATGGGCGAGAACATCTGGGGCCGCGCCAAGTCGCCGCTGAACAAGCGCGAATACGGCCCGGGCCAGCACGGCCAGCGCCGCAAGGGCAAGCTGTCGGACTTCGGTACCCAGCTGCGCGCCAAGCAGAAGCTCAAGGGCTACTACGGCGACCTGACCGAGAAGCAGTTCCGCCGCATCTACGGTGAAGCCGAACGCGTCAAGGGCGACACCGGCGAGAACCTGATCGGCCTGCTCGAGCGCCGTCTGGACGCGGTCGTCTATCGCGCCAAGTTCGTGCCGACCGTCTTCGCCGCCCGTCAGTTCGTCAACCACGGCCACGTGACGGTGAACGGCAATCGCGTCAACATCGCCTCCTACCGTGTGAAGGAAGGCGACGTGATCGCGGTTCGCGACAAGTCGCGTCAGCTCGCGCTGGTGCTCGAGGCCGTGCAGTCGGGCGAGCGTGACGTTCCGGATTACCTGGAAGTCGACCACAACAAGATGACCGCGACCTTCGTCCGCACCCCGGCTCTGGGCGACGTGCCCTACCCGGTGCAGATGGAACCGAACCTGGTCGTCGAATTCTACGCGAAGAACTGATCTCTCGGTCTTCGCCGATCTTGCGGGGCCGTCCTTCGGGGCGGCCCTTGCCTTTTGCGCGCCCGCAGTGGCGCGGCGGGCGGGCTGCGACGCAAGTAGCCCTTCCCATGTGCCCCCGCCCCGGCTAATACGGCGGCGAGAGCAAGGAACCCCGCCATGAACGACCTGATCCGCCCGAAGCCCGGCATCCTCGACATCGCCCTCTACGAGGGTGGCGCGGCGCATGTCGCTGGGCTCAGCGATGCGATCAAGCTGAGCTCGAACGAGAACCCGTTCGGCCCTTCCGACAAGGCGAAGGAGGCGTTCTCGCGCGCCGTGCACAAGCTCAACCGCTATCCCTCGACCGACCATGCCGGGCTGCGCCAGGCGATCGGCGATGTGCACGGGCTCGACCCGGCGCAGATCATCTGCGGCGTCGGCTCGGACGAGCTGATCCGGATGATCGTCAACGCCTATGCCGGACCGAAGGACGAGGTGCTGTTCACCGAGCACGGTTTCCTGATGTATCGCATCGCGGCGCTTGGCGCGGGGGCGACCCCGGTCGCGGTGGCCGAGCGCGAGCGCACCACCGATGTCGACGCGCTGCTGAAGGCCTGCAACAAGAAGACGAAGCTCGTCTTCCTGGCGAACCCGAACAACCCGACCGGCACGATGATCGGTCTGGCCGAGCTCGAGCGTCTGGCCATGGGGCTGCCGAAACAGGCGATCCTGGTCATCGACGGCGCCTATGCGGAATATGTCGAGGGTTATGACGGCGGGGCGGAACTGGCGACGCGGCTGCCCAACGTGTTCATGACCCGCACCTTCTCGAAGATCTACGGGCTCGGCGGGCTGCGCATCGGCTGGGGCTATGGCCCGCGCCACATCATCGACGTGCTGAACCGCATCCGCGACCCGTTCAACCTGTCGACCGCGCAGCTCGAGACCGCCGAGGCGGCGATGCGCGATCAGGACTGGATCGCGCGCTGCCGCGATGACAACACCCGGCTGCGCGGCTGGCTGGCCGAGGCGCTGGCCGAGAGGGGCGTGCCGTCGGACACCTCGACCGCGAACTTCATCCTCGCCCGTTTCGGCTCGGAAGAAGAGGCGACGGCCTGTGACGAGTTCCTGAAGAAGGACGGGCTGATCGTGCGCCGCGTCGGTGGCTATGGCCTGCCGCATTGCCTGCGCATCACCGTGGGCGACGAACCCTCGTGCCGGCGCGTGGCGCATATGATCGGCCAGTTCAAGGCGGGTGCGACGGCATGACGGAATACAGGCGCGTCGCGCTGATCGGCCTTGGGCTGATCGCCTCCTCGATGGCGCATGCGATGCGCGAGAAGGGGCTGGCCGGAGAGATCGTCGGCCATGCCCGCTCGGCCGAGACGCGGGCGACGGCGCGCGAGATCGGTCTGGTCGACCGGGTCTGCGACACCGCGGCCGAGGCGGTGCAGGGCGCCGACCTTGTCGTGCTGGCCGTGCCGGTCGGTGCCATGGGCGCGATCGCGGCCGAGATCGCCCCGCATCTGGCCGAGGGCGCGACCATCACCGATGTCGGCTCGGTCAAGCAGGCGGTGATCGAGGCGGTGGCGCCGCATCTGCCGGGCCATGTGCACTTCATCCCCGGCCACCCGCTTGCCGGCACCGAGCATTCGGGGCCGCGCTCGGGCTTTGCCACGCTCTTCGTCAACCGCTGGTGGCTGCTCACGCCGCTCGAGGCGACGGAGCCCGCGGCGCTTGCGCGGCTGCGCGGCTTCCTGACCGGTCTTGGCGCCAATGTCGACGAGATGGACGTGCATCGCCACGATCTGGTGCTGGCCGTCGTGTCGCACACGCCGCACCTCATCGCCTACACCATGGTGGGGGTCGCCGATCACCTGCGCCGGGTGACGCATGAAGAGGTGATCAAGTATTCCGCCTCGGGCTTTCGCGACTTCACCCGCATCGCGGCCTCGGACCCGACGATGTGGCGTGACGTGTTCCTGACCAACCGCGAGGCGACGCTCGACATCCTCGGCCGGTTCACCGAGGAGCTGTTCATGCTCCAGCGGGCGATCCGGATGGGCGACGGCGACATGCTGTTCGACTATTTCACCCGCACCCGCGAGATCCGCCGCGGCATCATCGAGGCCGGTCAGGACACCGCCGCCCCCGACTTCGGCCGTGGCGCGCCGGTGCCGGAGAAGAAGGCATGATGCGGCGGGCGGCGGGCGCTTTCGCGCTGCTCGCAAGCCTGACAGCAGGCCTGGCCCATGCCGAGGCGCCCGGCGCCTCGCCGCGCCCCGTGGCGCGCCCGGCCGATGCCGCCCCCGCGCCCGCGCCCGACGCCCCGCTTCTGCTGGCGGCGGCCGTGCCGGTGCGGCCGCAGGCCCGTCCGGCGGCACTGGTGCCCGAGGCCGGACCGGCCGCCGGGGCCAGCCTTGCCGCGGGGGCGCTTGCCCCCGAACCCGAGACCGCCTCGCTGGCGCTCGCCGCCTTGCGGCCGCTGCCGAAGCCCGCGGTGGTGCGGGCCGCGACGGCCGCCGCCCCGCGGGAACAACTGATCCAGGTCTCGGGGGCCGGTCCGGCCAAGCGTCTTGCCGCGCCCGGGCGCAGCGGCGCGCTGTGCGGCGTGCCGGGGCTGACCGGCCATCCGATCGCGCCCATTGCCTCGCGGGTGCAGGGCTGCGGCCTGCCCGACGGGGTCGAGGTCACGGCGATCTCGGGGATTCCGCTGTCGCTGCCGATCCAGGTCGATTGCGGCACTGCGGTGGCCTTCAAGCGCTGGATCGACCGCGGCATCGTGCCGGCCGTGGGCAACCGCGGTGGCGGGCTTGCGCGGATCGAGGTGGCGGGCTCCTACATGTGCCGGCCGCGCAACAACCAGCGCGGGGCGAAAGTGTCCGAGCATGGCCGCGGCCATGCCGTCGACCTGTCGGGCCTGCGGCTGCGCAACGGCCAGACGATCACCGTGCTCGCCGGCTGGAAGAGCGACGCGCGGCTGCTGAAGGCGGTGCATGCCTCGGCCTGCGGCACCTTCGGCACGGTGCTCGGCCCGAAGTCGGACCGCTTCCATCAGGACCATATCCACGTCGACACCGCGGCGAACCGCGGCGGGCCCTACTGCCGCTGAACCAGCACCGGCGCGCGGCCAAGCGGCACCGGGCCGAGGCTCATCCGCCCCTGCGCGAAGGCGAGCGGCACCTCGACGGCGCCATCCTTTGACTGCTGTGCCAGATAGGCGCCGAGCGTGGTCAGCATCGGCACCCGTTTCGCCTCGACCAGCCCCGCCGCCACCGCGACCTTCAGCCAGGCGGCCCAGTCCCTGGTCGAGAGCGTGATCGTGCCCTCGGGCCGGCCCTTGGCGTCGATGGTGAGCGCGCCGCGGGCATCCAGCGCCCGCCCGCCCCAGGTCAGATGCGCGTCGGTCAGATCGAGCGCGGTCAGCTCGGGCATCCGCTCGGCCACCAGCGCGGGCGGGGTATCAAGGCTTGCCGTCGCATCGACCGTCACCGTCTCGATCACGTCGGGCAGGCCCGCGCCGGGGGCGAGGCTGTCGGTCAGCCCCTCGGGCAACGCCAGCGCCGTGGCCCCGGCGACGATCTGCCAGCGCCCGTCTCCGGCCCGCGTCGCGATGGCGGTCACGTCCTGTGCCGCCAGCGCGGGCGTGCTGGCGTCCTCGGCGCTCAGCCGCGGCGCGTCGAGGGTCAGCGTCGCGCGGCGCAGCGGCAGCGCGGCGCCCAGCCCGAGGCCCAGCGTCGCGACGCTGTCGGTGGCGGCAAGGGTGAAGCGCTGCCCGGCAAGCGTCAGCTTTTGCGGCGCGGTTGCGGCGATGCGCCAGTCGAGCGGCGCCCAGAGCGGCGCGGCGAGTTCGGCCGAAGGCGCCTGCCAGCGCCCGCCCGCCTCGGGGAAATCGAGCGCGGGCGCCGTGACCTCGGCGCCGATGCGTAGCGGAAAGCCCGCCGCGCTGACCGAGGCCGCGCCACCGCGCCCCTCGGCCGCAAGGCGGGCAAAGCCCTCGGCCGCCTGCCGGGCGAGCAGCGTGCCGCCACCCCAGCTTGCCGCCGCACCAAGGGCCGCGAGGGCCGTGATCGCTCCGAGCCAGCGCATCGCCGCCCCCTTCCCAAAGACCTGCCTCCCATGTAACCACGCCCCCGCAGGAGGGCCAGCGCAATGACCGAAACGTTATGGATCTTCGGCTACGGCTCGCTGATCTGGGACCCGGGATTTGCGCCCGCCGAGGTGCGGCGCGCGCGGCTTGACGGCTGGGCACGCAGCTTCTGCATGCGCTCGATCCATTTTCGCGGCACCCACGCGGCGCCGGGCCTCGTCCTTGCCCTCGACGCCGCCGAGGGGGCCAGCTGCACCGGTCTTGCGCTGCGCGTGCCCGAGGCGGAGGCCGCCGAGATCCTCGCCGCGATCCGGGCGCGCGAGCTGATCTCGGACGCCTATCTCGAGCGGCGGCTGACGGTGACCTGCGAGCAGGGCGAGCAGGTGTCGGTGCTGGCCTATGTGATCGACCGCGCCGGGCCGCAATATTGTGCGCTTCCCCCCGAGGAACAGGCGCAGATCATCGCCCGGGCGGCGGGCGCGCGCGGGCCGAACCGCGACTATCTGTGGAACACTGCTCAACATTTGCGCGCGCTTGGCATTCCCGACCCGGAACTCGAGGCGCTTGCCGCACGGGTGCGCGACCTCGCCGGTTAAGTCTTGGCACTGTCGCAGCCGCCGCCTATCCTCGCGCCAAGAACAAGCGAGAGGCAGACCATGCGCGCCCCTGTCCGGCGGCCCGAACCGCATTTTTCCCAGCCCGTCCGGCAGGTCACGCTGATGCTGATGGCGCTTGCGCTGGTCGGCGCGGGTGGCTGGTTTGCCTATGCCCGGATCTTCCCGGTCTTCCTCGCCAACCCCTGGCTGAACGGGCTGATCGGCACGGTCTTCGTGCTGGGCATCCTGACCTGCTTCTGGCAGGTGGCGCAGCTGGTCGCGGCGGTGAGCTGGATCGAGAGCTTTGCCGCCGACCGCCCCGGCCGGCCGCAGCTGCAGGCGCCGCAGATGCTCGCGCCGCTGGCCGCGCTGCTGGGCAGCCGCGGCGCCACCCGCTCGATCGCGACCACGGCCGGCCGCTCGATCCTCGAATCCGTCGCCACCCGGATCGAGGAGGCGCGCGACATCACGCGCTATCTGACCAACCTGCTGATCTTCCTCGGTCTTCTGGGCACTTTCTATGGGCTGGCGACGACCGTGCCGGCGGTGGTCGACACCATCCGCGCGCTCGCCCCGCAACCCGGCGAGACTGCGACGGCGGTCTTCGACCGGCTGATGTCGGGGCTTGAATCGCAGCTTGGCGGCATGGGCACGGCGTTTTCCTCCTCACTTCTGGGGCTTGCCGGATCGCTGGTCGTCGGCCTGCTGGAGCTGTTCGTGACGCATGGCCAGAACCGCTTCTATCGCGAGCTCGAGGAATGGATCTCCTCGATCACCCGGCTCAGCTTTGCCGCCGCCGAGGGCGATGGCGAGGCCTCGGCGGTGGTCGAGATCCTCGACCACATGGCCGAGCAGATGGACGCGCTGCAGACGCTTTTCGTCCGATCAGAACATGCGCGCGGGCAGACCGAGACACAGCTGGCGCAGCTGACCGATGCCTTCGCGGGACTGGCGCAGAACCTTGGTGCCGACCTGTCGACCCGCGCCGAGCAAAGCGCCTCGCTCGCCAAGATGGCGGGCGGGCAGGACCGGCTGGTGACCGCGCTCGAGGCGCTGACGCAGCGCGCGGCTGCGGCGCAGGATAGCGAGGTCGATGCCGAGATGCGGATGCGGCTGCGCTCGATCGACCTGCAGATGCTGCGCCTGCTCGAGGAGCTGTCGGCCGGCCGGCAGGAAAGCATGGCCGAGCTGCGCAACGATTTCGCCGCGCTGACCCGCGCGATCCTGACCCGCTCGCGCGGGCAGGAGGGCTGAGATGGCACTCCCCCGCCGCGGCGGCGCGCGGTTCTCGACCAATGTCTGGCCGGGCTTCGTCGATGCCATGGGCGCGCTGCTGATGGTGCTGATCTTCGTGCTGTCGATCTTCATGATCGTGCAGTCGATGCTGCGCGACACGATCACCAGCAAGGAAAACGAGCTGACCGCACTGACCCAGCAGGTCGACGGGCTGTCGCAGGCGCTGTCGCTGGAGCGGGCGCGGGCGAAGGATCTGGCCGGGCAGCTGGATGCGGCGGGACAGAAGATCACCGATTTCGAGGCGCAGGTGGCCAGTCTGATCGCGGCGCGCGATGCGGCGAAGGCCGATGCCGAGGCCAGCGCCGCGGCGCTCACGCTCGACAAGGCGACGATCGAGGAGCTGAGGGCCAAGCTGAAATCCTCGGGCGACGAGGTCGCGGCGATGACCCTCGCGCTCGAGGCCGAGCGGCAGAAGGCGGCCGAGACGCTGACCCTGCTTGCCGCAGCGCAGGCCTCCGAGGCGGAGCTGAAGCAGCAGCTGGCGACGCAGATGACCGAGGCCGAGAAGGCCGCGGCGCTGCGCGCCGTGGCCGAGAAGGCGCTGGCCGATCAGACCCAGCTCAGCGACCGCAATGCCGAGAAAGTGGCGTTGCTGAACGCGCAGATCGCGGCGCTGCGCAATCAGCTCGGAGAGCTGCAATCGGTGCTGGATGCCGCGCAGGCGCGCGATGCGGCGTCGAAAGTGCAGGTCGAGACGCTGGGCGCGCAGCTCAATGCGGCGCTTGCCCAGACCGCGGCCGAGCAGAAGCGCCGCGCCGAGCTCGAGGCCGAGGCGCGCAAGAAGGCCGAGGCCGAGGCGCAGGATCTGGCGAAGTATCGCTCGGAATTCTTCGGCCGGATGTCGCAGCTCTTGCAGGGCCGCGAGGGGGTGCGCATCGTCGGCGACCGTTTCGTCTTTTCCTCGGAAGTGCTGTTCCAGCTCGGCTCGGCCGATCTGTCGGACGAGGGCAAGGCGCAGATCGCCCGCGTTGCTGAGACCTTCCGCGAGCTGGCCTCGGACATCCCGCCGACGATCTCCTGGATCCTCGAGGTCGACGGTTTCACCGATGACACGCCGCTCTCGGGGCAGGGGGCGTTTCGCGACAACTGGGAGCTGAGCCAGGCGCGGGCGCTGTCGGTGGTGCGCTACCTCATCGACGATCTGGGCTTTCCGCCGCGGCGGCTGGCGGCGACGGGCTTTGGCCAGTACCAGCCGGTGGTCGGCGGCACGAGCGAGAGCGCGCGGGCGCAGAACCGGCGCATCGAGCTGAAGCTGACCGAGCGCTGAGGCGGCGGTCTGCGAGGGCGGCCGGGCAGGGGGGGCGCTGCCCCCCGTGGCCTGCGGCCCCTCCCCCCGGGATATTTGCGGCAATTGGAAGCGGGGGGTGGTTTTTCACGAAATCACGAGGGCGCGCGCGGGGGCTTGACGGGTGCCGTGCGGCGCGGCATCTGGCGCTGTCCCCTGCACTGGAAAATCATGCGTCAGCCCCTGTCGTGACCCCTGCTCCTGACCTCTTCCCCGAATGTTCAGGAGCCTTGCGATGACCCCCCTCCAGTTTTCTTCCGGCGACCTGATCGCCGATCGCCGCGCCGACTATGCCGAGGGCCTGCTGGCCGCGGGCGAGGCGGCGGCTGCCGCCGATCTTTACCGCCAGGCGCTCGAGGTCGCGCCGGGCTGGGGCGCGGGCTGGTACCGGCTGGGCGAGATCCGGGCCGAGCATGGTCTGCCGGGGGCGGCTGAGGCCTTTGCCGAGGCGCTGCGGCTCGACCCGGCCGATGTGATGGGGGCGGCGCTGCGGCTTGACCTGTTGCGCCCGCGGCCGGCGGCCGAGACCATGCCCTCGGCCTTTGTCGAGACGCTCTTCGACCAGTATGCCAGCCATTTCGACGCGTCCTTGGTCGGCAGCCTTGACTATCGCGGGCCGCAGCTGATCCGGGCGGGGCTGGGCGGGCACCACGATCGGGTGCTGGATCTGGGCTGTGGCACCGGGCTGATGGGGGCCGAGCTGCGCCCGCTTGCGGGCTGGCTCGAGGGCTGGGACATCTCGGCCGAGATGCTGCGCGAGGCCGAGGCGAAGGGGTTGTATGACCGGCTCGAGAAGGCCGATCTCTCGGCGCTGCCGGTGCCGGCCGAGCGGTGGGATCTGGTGACGGCGGCCGATGTCTTTGCCTATCTCGGCGCGCTCGAGCGGATCGTCGGCTGGGTGGCGCTGGCGCTGGTGCCGGGGGGCAGTTTCGCCTTCACCACCGAGGCGCATGACGGGCCCGAGCCGCTGGTCCTGCGCGAAAGCCGCCGCTATGCGCATTCCGAGCCCTATCTGCGCGCGCTGCTGGCCGAGGCGGGGTTCGGCGAGGTGACGGTGCGGCGTGCGGCCTTGCGCCGCGACCGGGGCGTCGAGATCGAGAGCTTCGTGGTTCTGTCCCGGCGCAATCCGGATATGATGGCGGCCGTCGGAGAGGCGGTCGTCACCGCCTGAGAGGAGGCGGGATGAACGCGCTGGCTTACGAGCATTATGGCTATGCCGCGGTGGCGGTGATCGGAACGCTGGCGGCGGTCTGGGCGGTCGATCATCTGCTCGGCCGCCCGGCGGTCGCGGCGCGCCTGGAGCCCTGGCGCGGCGTGGTGGCGCCCTTCATCAACGTCAATGCGATGCTCTTCGGCCTGACGCTCGCCTTCATCGCCAATGACACCTGGTCGGCGCGCGACCGGGCGATGGATGCGGTCTTTCGCGAGGCGGACAGCCTGCGCAGCCTCTTGGTGCTGGCCTCGGCCCTGCCCGAGCCTGTGCGGGACGCGATGGCGGGGGCGGTGCGCGACTATGGCACCGCGGCGGCGGGCGAATTTACGAACCTTCGGACGCGCGACGTGGCGCCCGCGGCGGCGGTGGCCGCCGATGCGCTGTTGCGCCGGGTCGCGGGGGGCAGTGCCACGGCCGCGGGCCAGGTGGTGCAGGCCGAGATGCTGCGCCAGGTGATGCGGCTGCGCGATGATCGCGACCTGCGCGTGTCGCTGTCGCGCACCCATTTGAATCCGCTGAAATGGCTGGGCATGGCGGCGCTTGGCTTCCTCACCATCCTGTCGATCGCGGCGGTGCATCTGGGCGCGCCGAAGGCCGGGGTGCTGGCGACCGCGCTTTTCGCGCTGGCCGCCGCGCCCTCGGCCGCGATCGTGCTGGTGCAGGGCAACCCGTTTCAGGAGCCCGCCGCGATCAGCGCCGCGCCGATCCTTGCGGCGATCGCGGGCGAGCCCTGATCGCGCCTATTTGTCATAGGCGGGCAGGCGCGCGAAATCGAGCGTGGCGAGCACCGGCAGCATCGCGGCGCTCTCCATTCCCTGCGCCTGCACCAGCACCCGCCCGCCGGCCAGCGCGGAAAGCGAGCCGTCCTGTTCGAGCATGTCCTGCGATCCGGCCTTCACGATCTTGCCCATCATCGCCATCATCTGCGGATTGCCGAGCATCCCGGCCATCGAGGCGACGATCGGGCTGTCGGCGGTGAGGGTCAGGGTGAAGCTGTCGCCCGCGGCGTTGGTATAGCGTCCCTCGACCATGTTGCCGGACATGCCCATCATCGCCATGCCCTGCGCGCCATCGCTGGTGACCTCGCGGGTCCAGTCCGCGGGCGCCTCGGGCAGCATCGCGGCGAGCTTGGCGCTTTGCAGCGCCTGCACCTCTTTCCCGGCCACGGTGATCTGCGCCGCGGTGGTGGACAGATCGCCCGCGGCATGGGCGGCAAGCGCCGCCTCGAGTGCGTCGCTCACCGCATCGGCATGAAGCGGAGCGGGCAGCAGGCCGGCGAGGAGAAGGGCGGTGGCAAGGGTCTGTTTCATCGTCGTCTTTCCCTGGGTTCAGTCTGGTCGATCGGGGTGGCAACGGCCGCGGCAAGGGGCATTGCCGCGGCCGCCTCCAGCGCCGCCGGCATTCCGGTGCCGGACGGCGCGTGGATGGTCTTGCGCCGGTCGGGCGCGAGGCGCGACAGATGTCCGCGCCGGGTCTTTCCCGGCGCGATCCGGCACCCGGGCGAGACTAGCGGCGCGGCGGGGCGGGCGCTTGGGGAGAGCGGCACATCATGCGGGGCAGGCGGCATCAGGGGGCCTCGCGGGCGCGGTGCAGCGCCTCGGCGCGCATCCCGGAGGGGGTGAGGCCGAAACGGGCGCGGAAGCGGGCGTTGAACCAGGACAGATCGGCAAAGCCCGCCTCATAGGCGATGCGGCTGACCGGCACCCCGGCCTCGGCCGGATCGCGCAGCCGTCCTGCCACCAGCCGCAGCCGCCGCGCCGCGACATGGTCGGAAAAGCTGGTCTCCTCGGCGGCGAACAAGGCACGCAGATAGCGCGGCGAGATCCCGTGCCGTGCCGCGATCCAGCCGGGCGACAGCTCGGGTGCGGTCAGATGTGCCTCGATATCGGCCTTGATGGCGCGCAGCCGGGCGGCGCGGGCACCACGGCCGCGGGCGATCTCGGTCGCCTCGCGCCCGGCACCGAGGGCAAGGGTGACGAGGTCGAGCAGATGCTCGGCGCAGCGGGCCAGATCGGCCGCGGGCATCTGCCCGGCCTCGGCGTTCAGCGCGCGGGCATAGCCGGCCACGAGGCGCCAGTGCGGCGTCATCCCGGTCTGGCTGCGCAAGGCGGGACGCGCACCCGCCTCGGCCAGCGCGGCGCGGGGCACCGAGAGGTAGAGCACGTTCGTTTCCGGCGCGTGGAAGCGGGCCACGCCCGGTTGCTCGGTCGGGTCGAGGTAGAGCTGGCCCGGGCGGCAGTCCTGCTCGGCCCCGCCGCCTTGCCGGATCGAGAAGCCGCCGGCGAGCGGCAGGTGGATCAGCAGGTTGTCCCCGGTCTCGGCGGCCAGCGCGAGGCTGCGACGGGTGGTGCAGGGTGAATGCGTGGTGTCGGCGAGGATGATCTCGCCAAGGCGCGAGATCGTCGTGTGCGACGCGAAACCGGCATCGGCGGGCTCGATCTTCAGGTGGCAGACGCGGGTGCAGATCGCCTCGAATTCGGCGACCCGGTGCCGGTCGCCCAGATCTTCCGTCCTGAGGCTGAAATGGCTCATGTCAAAATCCGGTGGGCTGCGGGGCGCACCGGAACATTGCACATGGAAAATGACGTGAGGTCAATCGCCGAGAGCGGGGCGCGGCGAGCCGCGCCCCGGCCGGCTCAGCCCTGTGCGTCCCCGGCAGCGACGCAATCGGCGTAGTAATGCACCGTTCCGTCGGCTTCGGTCTCCTGCACGAGGCCGTGGATGTCGGTCTCGAAGCCCGGGCATTCGCGCGCGAATTCGCGGTTGAACTTGAGGTATTCGACGATGCGCGGGTTGAACACCTCGCCCGGGATCAGCAGCGGGATGCCCGGCGGGTAGGGGGTGACGAGCGAGGTGGTGATGCGCCCCTCGAGATCGTCGATCGCCACGCGCTCGGTGGTGCGGCGCGCGATATGGGCGAAGGCGTCCGAGGGTTTCATCGCCGGGGTCAGGTCGCTCAGATAGATCTCGGTCGTCAGCCGCGCGACGTCATACTTGGCGTAAAGCGCATGGACATGGGCGCAGAGGTCGCGCAGGCCCATGTGTTCATAGCGCGGCTGCTTGGCGCAGAACTCGGGCATGATGCGCCACATCGGGTGGTTCTTCTCGTAATCATCCTTGAACTGCTGCAGCGCGGTCAGCAGCGTGTTCCAGCGGCCCTTGGTGATGCCGATGGTGAACATGATGAAGAAGGAATAGAGCCCGGTCTTTTCCACCACCACGCCATGCTCGGCAAGGTATTTCGTCACGATCGAGGCCGGGATGCCCCAATCCTGGAACCGGCCGTCGAGGTTCAGGCCGGGGGTGATGATCGTCGCCTTGATCGGGTCGAGCATGTTGAACCCGGGCGCCATGTCGCCAAAGCCGTGCCAGCTGTCCTCGCCGTCCGAGGGGTGGACGCCATCGGCATCGGTGCGGCGCAGCACCCAGTCCTTGGTGCGGCCGATGCCTTCCTCGGCCAGCTCCTCGGGGCCCCAGACCTTGAACCACCAGTCGTCGTCGCCGTATTCGTCGTCGACCTTGCGCATCGCGCGGCGGAAATCGAGCGCCTCCATGATGCTCTCCTCCACCAGCGCCTCGCCGCCCGGCGGCTCCATCATCGCCGCGGCGACGTCGCAGCTTGCGATGATCGAGTATTGCGGGCTGGTCGAGGTATGCATCAGGTAGGATTCGTTGAAGAGATGGCGGTCGAGCTTGGTCTCTTCGCTGTCTTGCACCAGCACATGGCTCGCCTGGCTGATGCCGGCCAGCAGCTTGTGGATCGACTGCGTCGCATAGACGACGGAGGCGCGGGTGCGCGGCCGCTTGCGGCCCATCGAGTGATACTGGCCGTAGAACGGGTGGAAGGCGGCATGCGGCAGCCAGGCCTCGTCGAAATGCAGGTTCTCGACCCAGCCGTCGAGCAGGCCCTTGATGACCTCGGTGTTGTAAAGGACGCCGTCATAGGTCGATTGCGTCAGCGTCATGATCCGCGGCTTCACCCGGTCGGCGTCATAGTCCTTGAGCAGCGGGTTCGCCCGGATCTTGGCGCGGATCGTCTCGGGCTCGAATTCCGAGCGCTGGATCGGGCCGATGATGCCCCAGTGGTTGCGCGTGGGCTTGAGAAACACCGGGATCGCGCCGGTCATGATGATCGAGTGCAGGATCGACTTGTGGCAGTTGCGGTCCACCACCACCACATCGCCCGGCGCCACGGTGTGGTGCCAGACCATCTTGTTCGAGGTCGAGGTGCCGTTCGTCACGAAGAAGCAGTGGTCGGCGTTGAAGATCCGCGCGGCGTTGCGCTCGGAGGCGCCGATCGCGCCGTTGTGGTCCAGAAGCTGACCGAGTTCCTCGACCGCGTTGCAGACGTCGGCGCGCAGCATGTTCTCGCCGTAGAACTGGTGATACATCTGCCCGATCGGCGATTTCAGGAAGGCGACGCCGCCCGAATGGCCCGGGCAGTGCCACGAATAGGACCCGTCCTCGGCATAGTCGAGCAGGGCACGGAAGAACGGCGGCTGGATCGCCTCGAGATAGCTTTTCGCCTCGCGGATGATGTGCTTGGCGACGAACTCGGGGGTATCCTCGAACATGTGGATGAAGCCGTGCAGCTCGCGCAGGATGTCGTTCGGAAGGTGCCGCGCGGTCTTCGTCTCGCCATAGATGTAGATCGGCACCTCGGCGTTCTTCCAGCGCACCTCCTCGATGAAGTTGCGCAGGTTCATCACCGCGGGGTCGAGATCGGGGCCGGGGGTGAATTCCTCGTCGTCGATCGACAGCAGGAAGGCCGAGGCGCGCGACTGCTGCTGGGCGAATTTCGACAGATCGCCATAGCTCGTCACGCCGAGCACCTCGAAGCCCTCGTCCTCGATCGCCTGGGCAAGGGCACGGATGCCGAGGCCCGAGGAGTTCTCGGAGCGGAAATCCTCGTCGATGATGACGATCGGGAAGCGGAACTTCATGCGGCTCTCCTTCGGGGAGCGGGGCCCGGATGTGGAACGGGCCGGAGATTGCCAGGATGCGCGGGCGGGCTGGGCGCGGGTCCCTTGTTCCTTGCGTTGCGCCCCCCGTCAAGAGCCCTGTGCGCCCCCGCGCGGCAGGGCGCCGGCGGGGCTGTGACAAGCCCGTGACCGGGGCCGGTGCGGCGCCCGGTTGCGGGGGCGGCCCGCGGTGGAATGCGCCTCGATTGTGAACGCATTGGCGACAGTGCTTCCCGGTTTGCGCCATTTTGTGGATGGAGCGCCTGCACTACCTTCTGGGCAAGCCGGATGAGAGTCCGGGGGGCACGGGGCAGGACAGGCGGCGCAGGCGCCGCACCGGCCGCCCGCGTCGCCCGCACCAGATCAGGAGATTTTCGATGAGCACCGTTCCCACCCTCGACGCCCTGCGCGACAGCCTGCCCCCGACCGAGCGGATGCCGCTCGTCTTCCTCGGCCATGGCAGCCCGATGAACGCGATCGAGGACAATGCCTACAGCCGCGCCTGGACCGATCTCGGCCGCAAGCTGCCGCATCCGAAGGCGATCCTCGTCGTCTCGGCGCATTGGATGACGCGCGGCACGACGCTCGTCGATGTCTCGGCGATGCCGCGCACGATCCATGACTTCTACGGCTTCCCGCAGGCGCTGTTCGACGCGCAATACCCGGCCCATGGCGCGCCCGATCTGGCGCGCGAGGTGGCGACGCTTCTGGCCAGCCACCATGCCGAGACCGATGACACCTGGGGCCTCGATCACGGCGCCTGGACGGTGCTGAAGTTCCTTTACCCGGGGGCAGATGTGCCGGTGTTCCAGGTCTCGGTCGACATGTCGCGCGGCCTCGAGCATCAGCTCGAGATCGGCCGCACCCTGTCGCAGCTGCGCGACCGCGGCGTGCTGATCCTCGGCTCGGGCAATGTTGTGCACAACCTGCGCGCCATGCGCTTCAACGGCCGTCCCGCCGATTTCGCGATCGAGTTCGACACGCTCTTCGCCGACCGTCTGACCGAGCGCGACTTCGCGGCGCTGGCCGACCGGCCGAAGCTGGGCGCTCTGCTGCAGATGGCGCATCCTTCGGTTGACCACTACCTGCCCGCGCTGACCATCGCCGGCGCCTCGGACGCGCGCGACGATCTGACCTTCATGACCAGCTCGATCGACCTTGGCACGGTGTCGATGCGGTCCTTCGTGTTCCACGCCTGAGGAGGGTGCCATGCTTGTCGACGGAAAATGGGTGAAGGCCTGGCAGCCGGTGCAGAAGGCCGACGAGAAGGGCCGCTTCGTGCGCCAGGTCTCGAGCTTTCGGAACTGGATCACCCCTGATGGCAGCGCCGGGCCGACCGGCGAGGGCGGTTTTGCCGCCGAGCCCGGGCGCTATCGGCTTTACGTCGCGCTGATCTGCCCCTGGGCCTCGCGCACGCTGATCGCGCGCAAGCTCAAGGGGCTCGAGGCGCTGATCCCGGTGACGGTGCTGAACCCGACGCTCTCGGACGAGGGCTGGGCCTTCGGCGGCTATCCGGGCGCCGAGGAAGACCCGCTCTTCGGGGCGCAGCACCTGCACGAACTCTATACCCGCGCCGATCTGCATTTCACCGGTCGCGCGACGGTGCCGGCGCTGTGGGACATGCAGCGGGGCGTGATGGTGAACAACGAAAGCGCCGATATCCTGCGCATGTTCGACACCGCCTTCGAGGGGCTGGTGCCCTCGGACCTGCGGCTTTACCCGGCCGATCTGGCCGAGGAGATCGACGCGCTCAACGCCCGGATCTATGACCGGCTGAACAACGGCGTATACAAGGCGGGCTTTGCCGTCACCCAGGCGGCCTATGACGAGGCGGTCGCGGGCGTCTTCGAGATGCTCGACGCGCTCGAGGCGCGGCTTGACGGCG
Organism: Paenirhodobacter sp. YD-8; assembly: GCF_056590935.1. Classification (NCBI taxonomy): domain Bacteria; kingdom Pseudomonadati; phylum Pseudomonadota; class Alphaproteobacteria; order Rhodobacterales; genus Paenirhodobacter; species Paenirhodobacter sp. YD-8. The sequence goes on from NZ_CM152649.1 coordinate 986,014, forward strand.
ACTATCTCTTCGGCGACCGGCTGACCGAGACCGACATCCGCACCTTCGTCACGCTGATCCGCTTCGACGCGGCCTATCACGGCCTGTTCAAGACCAACCGCCACCAGATCGCCGATTATCCGCGGCTGTCGGCCTATCTGGAGCGGATGCTGCGCCTGCCCGGGGTGATCGACACCGTCAACATGGACCACATCACCCGCGGCTATTACTCGATCAAGGCACTCAACCCGACCGGCATCCGCCCCGTCGGTCCCGCCCATGTCGAGCGGATGCTTGCCGCGGCGCGCTGAGCGCCGCGTCACATCGGCGTGTAAAGCCGGGGGGACACCCGCCCGCGGGGCCGGGCCGGATTGCGTTGCCCCGGCCCGTTGGCTAGGGTCGGGCCATTCGTCGGAAAGGACCTGCCCGTGCCCGCCACCCCCCGTCTGCTGCGCCCCCTCCTGCTTGCCGCTCTGCTGGGATCGGTCGCCGTGCCGCCGGCCAGTGCGGATGTGGCGGGGCCCTATCTTGCGGCGCGCGCGGCCACCGTCGCCAATGACTATGCCGCGGGGCTCAGCTATTACGACCGGCTGCTGGTCTCGATGCCCGAGGACCGCGACGTGCAGGACGGCGCGCTCTTGACCCATGTCGCGATGGCCGATTTCGACCGGGCCGGGGCGCTCGCCTCGGTGATGGTGACGCAGAAGGACCCGACGCAGATCGCCACGCTGGTGATGCTGGCGCAGAACGCGAAGAGCGGGGACTTCGCCAAGGGGATTGCGCTGCTCGATGGCGGGGCGGATCCCGGCGCGCTCGTGGGCGGGCTCTATCGGGCCTGGGCGCTGGTTGGCGAGGGGCAGATGGGCGATGCCGCTAAGGCCTTCGACGCGATGGTGAAAAAGCAGGGGCTCGAGGGCTTCGCCTCCTATCACAAGGCGCTCGCGCTGGCGCTGGTCGGCGATTACGAGGGCGCCGAGAAGATCTTCACCGGCACCTATGCCCAGTTGCTGAACGGCACCCGGCGCGGCATCGTCGCGCATGTTCAGGTGCTGTCGCAGCTCGAGCGCGACGCCGAGGCGATCCGCCTGCTCGACACCAGCTTCGGGCAGAATCTTGACCCCGAGCTGGCCGCGCTCCGTGCCCGGCTCGAGAACAAGGAGACGCTGCCCTTCACCGTGATCCGCTCGGCCGCCGATGGCGAGGCCGAGGTGTTCTTCTCGGTGGCGCAGGCGATCAACACCGACTCGCCCACGGCCTTTGCGCTGCTGCACGCGCGACTGGCGAGCTGGCTGCGCCCGACCGACGGCGACGCGCTTCTGCTGTGCGCCGCGATCCTCGAGGCGCAGAAGCAATACGATCTGGCGATCGAGACCTATGCCCAGGTGCCGGCGGACAGCCCGATCGCCCATGCCGCCAAGCTTGGTCAGGCCGAGGTGCTGGTGCAGGCTGACCGCGTCGACGATGCGATCGGCGTGTTGCAGGAACTTGCCAAGGCGCATCCCGAGCTGCCCGCGGTCTGGTCGACGCTGGGCGACAACCTGCGCCGCAAGGAACGCTACAAGGAGGCGGCCGAGGCCTATGACAAGGCGATCGCGCTGATGGGCGAGCCCGAGCCGCGCGATTGGTTCGTCTGGTATGCCCGCGCCATCGCGCAGGAGCGTTCGGGCCAGTGGGACAAGGCGGAGCCCGGCTTCCGCGAGGCGCTGAAGCTCAGCCCGGAACAGCCCTCGGTGCTGAACTATCTCGGCTATTCCTATGTCGAGAAGAAGCTCAATCTCGACGAGGCGCTCGACATGATCAAGCGCGCGGTCGCGGCCGAACCCGACCAGGGCTATATCGTCGACAGCCTCGGCTGGGCGCTCTATCGCCTTGGCCGCTATGACGAGTCGGTGGTGCAGATGGAGAAGGCGGTCGAGCTTGACCCGACCGAGCCGCTGCTGAACGACCACCTCGGCGATGTCTACTGGGCCGTCGGGCGCAAGCGCGAGGCGGAGTTCCAGTGGCGCCGGGCGCTGAACCTGGGCCCGGGCGAGGATCTCGACATCGACCGGGTGCGCAAGAAGCTCGACATCGGGCTGGATGCAGTGCTGAAGGCCGAGGGCGCGCCGCCGCTCCATCCGGCGACGGCCAATGCCGGAGATTGAGGTCTTTGCCCCGGCGAAGGTGAACCTCGCGCTGCACGTGACCGGGCGGCGCGCCGACGGCTATCATCTGCTCGACAGTCTCGTGGCCTTTGCGCCGGTGGGTGACCGGCTGCGGCTCGACCCCGCGCCCGCGATGGCGCTGCGGGTGACGGGGCCCGAGGGCGCGGGCGTTCCCGAGGGGCCCGAGAACCTCGTCCTGCGCGCGGCGGCGCTGCTGCCGGCGGGGCAGGGGGCGGCGATCACGCTTGAAAAGCGCCTGCCGCCGGCCTCGGGGATCGGTGGCGGCTCGTCGGATGCCGCGGCCGCGCTGCGCGGGCTGGCGCTTTTGCGCGGGGTTGCGGTGCCGGGTGCGGGGCTCGAACGGCTGGGGGCGGACGTGCCGATGTGCCTGGTGCCCGCGCCCGCACGCACGCAAGGGATCGGCGAGGAGCTGAGCCCCGTTTCGCTGCCACCGCTGCCCGCGCTGCTGGTCAATCCGCGGGTGGAGGTGCCGACGCCCGCGGTCTTCCGTGCCCTGGCCTGCCGCGAGAACCCGCCGCTGCCCGATCTGCCGGCCTTTGCCGATGCGCCGGCCTGCATCGACTGGCTGGCGCAGCTGCGCAACGACCTGCAGGCGCCGGCGATCGCGACGGCGCCGGTGATTGCCGAGGTGCTCGACCTGCTGGCGGCGCTGCCGGGCTGCCGGCTGGCGCGGATGTCGGGATCGGGGGCCACCTGCTTTGCGCTCTTCGCGACCCACGCCGAGGCCGAGGTGGCGCAGACGCAACTGCGGGCGAGGCGGCCGGATTGGTGGAGTGCCTGCGGCCCGCTTGGCGATCAGACGGCCGCGGCCGCGCCCCGCCGCCTCTAGGCGCGGGACGCAGGGTCGCTCATTTCACCCGCGCGACGACGTAATCGGCCAGATCCGACAGCATGTCGCGCAGCGGATGCGCCGGCAGCGCGTTCAGCGAGGCGCGCGCCCGGTTGCCCCAGGCCAGCGCCTCGTCGCGCGTCGCCTCGAGCGTGCCGTGCAGGTGCATCAGCCGCAGCGCCTCTTCAAGGTCGCCCTCGCGCTGGTCGCCCTTCTCGATCACCCGCACCCAGAAGGCGCGTTCGGCGTCCGAGGCCGCCGCCACCGCCTTGATCACCGGCAGCGTCAGCTTGCGCTCGCGGAAATCGTCGCCGGTGTTCTTGCCGATCTGCGCCGAGGCCCCGCCGTAATCGAGCAGGTCGTCCGCCATCTGGAAGGCGATGCCGAGCGCGTCGCCATAATCATGCAGCGCCCGCACCGCGTTCTCGTGCGCGCCGGCCAGCACGCCGCCGACCTCGGTCGCGGCCGAGAACAGCGCCGCGGTCTTGCCGCGGATCACCTTGAGATAGGTCGCGGGCGTGGTCGCCAGATCCTGCGCCGCGGTCAGCTGCAGCACCTCGCCCTCGGCGATCACCGCCGAGGCATTGGCGAGGATGTTCAGCACCCGCATGTTGTTCGCCTCGGTCATCAGCTGGAAGCTGCGCGCGAAGAGATAATCGCCCACCAGAACAGAGGACTTGTTGTCCCACAGCAAGTTGGCCGTCGGCCGGCCGCGGCGCTGCTTGCTTTCGTCGACGACGTCGTCATGCAGCAGCGTGGCGGTGTGGATGAATTCGACCGTCGCGGCGAGGTGGACGTGATAGGGCCCCTCATAGCCGCAGACCTTGGCCGCGGCGAGGGTCAGCATCGGCCGCAGCCGCTTGCCCCCGGCCTCGATCAGATGGGCCGTCACCTCGGGGATGCGCGGCGCGTGCTCCGAGCTCATCCGGTCGCGGATCAGCACGTTCACCGCCTCCATCTCGGCGGCCAGCGCCTGTGCCAGGCGGTCGTGCGGCTTCGTGGCCTTGTCGTCCAGGCTCATTCTTCTTCCTTCCCGCTTCCCCTCGTCTCGACAGGGCGTCACACTGCCCCTAAGTGAGGGAACATGAAAGAGCTTCTGCGCACCACGGACCCGGTGAAACTTGCCCTGGCGACGGCCCTTCTCGAGGGCGAGGGTATAACGGCCTTTCAGATGGACGTCCATATGAGCGTGCTCGAGGGCAGTCTTGGAATTCTGCCGCGCCGGCTGATGGTGGCAGAGCGCGACGCCTTCATGGCGCGGGCGATTCTGGCCGACAACCGGATCGGCTCCGACTGATGTTCACGCCCGAGGATCTGACGCAGGACCGCTTCCTCGACGGCCGGCTTCTGGTGGCGCAGCCGCGCAAGGGCTATCGCGCCGCGATGGACCCGGTGCTGCTGGCCGCGGCCTGTCCGGCGCGGCCGGGGCAGGCGGTGCTCGAGCTTGGCTGCGGCGCCGGGGTGGCGAGCCTGTGCCTTGGCTGGCGCGTGCCCGATCTGCGGCTTGCCGGGCTGGAACTGCAGCCCGCCTATGCGGCGCTTGCCCGCGCCAATGCCGCGGCGAATGGCATCGCCGTCGAGGTCGTCGAGGGCGACCTTGCCGCGATGCCGCCGTCCCTGCGGGCGCGCAGCTTCGATCACGTCATCGCCAACCCGCCCTATTTCGCACCGATGGGCGGCACCGCCGCCGCCGATCCCGGGCGCGAAACGGCGCAGCGCGAGGCAACCCCCTTGGCCGAGTGGGTGACCTCGGGCTATCGTCGTCTGGTGCCGGGCGGCTGGCTGACGGTGATCCAGAACGCCGACCGCCTGCCCGAGCTGCTGACCGCGATGGCGGGGCAGGGCGGCTCGATCCGCGTGCTGCCGATCGCGGCGCGCACGGGCCGGGCGGCCGGGCGGGTGATCGTCCAGGCACGCAAGGGCGGGCGGGGGCCCTTCGCCCTGCTTGCGCCGCTGGTGCTGCATGCGGCGCCGGTGCATGCCGGTGATGCCGAGGATTTGACGAAAATTGCGCGAGATGTGCTGCGCTGCGGCGAAGTCTTGCGCATAGAGCCCTGATCCTTTCGCAAGATTTCGCGACCCGATCTGACATTCTGTCGCGCCAGTGCGACAGGCGCGTGACACGACTCAAAAAACGTGCTGCACTCAGAGGACGGAAACAAGAGAGGAGACTGCAATGTCGCTTGGTTCGCACATCACCGAACTTCGCAAGAAACATCAGGCCCTGTCGGTCGAGGTCGAAAAGGCGACCCGGACCCCGAGCTTCGACGATCTGCATATTGCCGAACTGAAGAAGCAGAAACTCCGCATCAAGGAACAGATCAGCCGCCTCGAAGGCGTCACCGCCTGACGCCCTCCCGGCCCGGATGGCGGCCGGGCCACGTTCAGCGCGATCGGCCTGCCATGGCGGCGAGGAAGGCCCCGGCGGCGATCATGGCGGCTGCCAGCACCAGCACCGGGCTGGCAGCCGCGACGCCCGCCGCGATCAGCGCGAGCGTCGACAGCAAGGGAGCCGCGTAGGAGGCCGTGCCCAGCATCTGGATGTCGCCGCGCTTGACGCCGATGTCCCAGGTGTAGAAGGCCAGCCCCACCGGCCCGATCCCCAGAGCCAGAACCGAGATCCAGCCGCGGGCCCCGACGGGCCAGAGCGTGTCCTCGAGTGCGACATGCGCGACGGCGGACAGAATCGCCGTGGCCAGGCAATAGACCGCGACGGCTGCGGTCGGCACCTGACCGAGGCGGCGCGAGATCAGCGAATAACTTGACCAGGTCAGCGCGCAGAGCAGCGCAAGCCCATAGCCCGGCAGCGCCTCGGCCCGGGCCGAGATGCCGCCGCGGGTGACGATCAGCGCGGCGCCGGCAAAGGCGATCAGCGCGCCGACGACATGCAGCCCGCGCAGCTTCTCGCCCGGCAGCAGGCCGGAAAACAGCACGATCAGCAAAGGCCAGAGATAGGCGATCAGGCTCGCCTCGGCCGGCGGCGCGAGCCGCAGCGCCGAGAAATAGAGCAAGTGATAGCCGAAGAGCGCCACCGTGCCGAAGGCATAGACCTTCCACGAGATCCGCTTGAGCACGCCGAAGCCTTCGGTCGCGGCGACCCAGACCAGCCCGATGGCGCCGCCGATCGCGAAGCAGATCGCGTTCAGCTGCAGGGGGGGCACCGGGGCTGATCCGACGGTGAACAGCGCCAGCAGCGCCCAGAGGGCAACGGCGGAAAAACCGATCAAAGTGGCTTGCTTGCGCGACATCTGGTCCTCGAAATGCAAAGAGGCCCGCACCATGCGGGCCTCTTGCCGTTTTGCCAAGGGCAAATCAGGTCAGATACTGACCGCCGTTCGCGGTGATCGTCGAGCCGGTGATGAACCCGGCCTCGTCCGAGGCGAGGAAGACGACGCAGCGCGCGATGTCCTCGGGTTCGCCCAGACGGCCGACCGGGATCGTCGCGATGATCGATTCGCGCACCTTTTCCGGCACCGCCATCACCATCTCGGTGGCGATGTAGCCCGGGCAGATCACGTTGACGGTGATGCCCGCGCGCGCGCCTTCCTGCGCCAGCGCCTTGGTGAAGCCGATGTCGCCCGCCTTCGCCGCCGAGTAGTTGGCCTGGCCGAACTGCCCCTTCTGCCCGTTGATCGACGAGATCGAGATCACGCGGCCGAACTTGCGGTCGCGCATGCCGGGCCAGAGCGGGTGGGTCATGTTGAACAGACCCGACAGGTTGGTGTCCATCACCTCTTTCCACTGCTCGCGCGTCATCTTGTGGAAGGGGGCGTCGCGGGTGATGCCCGCGTTGTTCACCAGCACGTCGACCGGGCCGAGATCGGCCTCGACCTTGGCGATGCCCTCGACGCAGGCATCATAATCGGCGACCGACCACTTGTAGGTCTTGATGCCGGTCTCGGCGGTGAACTTGGCCGCGGCCTCGTCGTTGCCGGCATAGTTCGCCGCAACGGTGTAGCCCGCGTTCTTCAGGGCGACCGAAATCGCGGCACCAATGCCGCGCGACCCCCCGGTAACAAGTGCAACTCTGGACATGACTCCTCCTCTGGATCAAATGCCTTTGAAACGCTGTTACTCAAGAAGAACGTTGCGCGCAACAATGTTGCGCGCAGAATTTTCAAAAACTGTCTCGGTGATGCGTCACAGCCCCTCGATGCACATCGCGACACCCATGCCGCCGCCGATGCACAGCGTGGCGAGGCCCTTCTTCGCGCCCGACCGCTTCATTTCGAACAGCAGCGTGTTCAGGATACGGCAGCCCGAGGCGCCGATCGGGTGGCCGATGGCGATGGCGCCGCCGTTCACGTTCACCTTCGACAGATCCCAGCCCATGTCCTTGTTCACCGCGCAGGCCTGGGCGGCGAAAGCCTCGTTCGCCTCGATCAGGTCGAGGTCGGCCGCGCTCCAGCCGGCCTTGGCCAGCGCCTTGCGCGACGAGGGGATCGGGCCGCAGCCCATGATCGAGGGATCGACGCCCGCGGTCGCCCAGGAGGCGATGCGCGCGAGCGGGGTCAGGCCGCGCTTCTCGGCCTCGGCTTCCGACATCAGCAGCACCGCGGCGGCGCCGTCGTTGATGCCCGAGGCGTTGCCGGCGGTGACCGTGCCGTCCTTGATGAAGGCCGGCTTCAGCTTCTGCATCGATTCGAGCGTGGCGCCGTGGCGGATGTATTCATCGGCGTCGACGATGGTCTCGCCCTTGCGGGTCTTCACCGTGAAGGGGACGATCTCGTCCTTGAACTTGCCGGCGAGCTGCGCCGCCTCGGCCTTGTTCTGCGAGGCGAGGGCGAATTCGTCCTGCATCTCGCGGGTGATCTGCCACTGCGCCGCGACGTTCTCGGCGGTCTGGCCCATGTGATAGCCGTTGAAGGCGTCCCACAGCCCGTCCTTGATCATCGTGTCGATGAATTTCAGGTCGCCCATCTTCTGGCCGGCGCGCAGATGCGCGGCATGGGTGCTGAGCGACATGCTTTCCTGGCCGCCGGCGATGACGATCTCGGCGTCGCCGCACAGGATGTGCTGGGCGCCGAGCGCGACCGAGCGCAGACCCGAACCGCAGACCTGGTTGATGCCCCAGGCGGCCGATTCGATCGGCAGGCCGGCCTTGATATGCGCCTGGCGGGCCGGGTTCTGGCCCTGGGCCGCGGTCAGCACCTGGCCGAGGATGGTTTCCGACACTTCGCCCTTCTCGATGCCGGCACGGGCAACGACGGCCTCGAGCACGGACGCGCCCAGCTCATGGGCCGGGACATTGGCGAAAGAGCCGTTGAAACTGCCGACGGCGGTGCGCGCCGCCGAGACGATCACGACATTGGTCATGGATTCTCTCCTCACAGGATCCCGGGGCGTGGATGGCTGCCCCTTTCCGGTCTGCAGCATGCCCCATGCGGGAGGCAGGTCAAGGAGATTTCCGACGTTGGCGCAAACAGTTGCGCAATTTTATTTCGTATTTTGCGCAAATTTCGCAGTTCCGCTAGGCGCGTTTCACCTTTGCCGATTCCGGCATCTTCCAGGGCGGCATCACCGTCGGCGCGCCGAAATAGTAGCCCTGCATGCAGTCGATGCCGAGCGAGGTGAGGAAGGCGGCGTCGGCGGCGTTCTCGACCGCCTCGGCAACGGTAAACATGTCGAAATGCTGCGCGATCGAGATCAGCGCGGCGGTCAGCACCTGGTTGTCGGCATTCTCGGCGATGCCGGTGATGAACTGGCCGTCGATCTTCAGGATGTCGAAGAAGAACTCGCGCAGGTAGCGGAACGAGGTGTAGCCCGCGCCGAAATCGTCGAGCGCGAAGCTGACGCCGCGCGCCTGCAGGTCGCGCATGAAGACGCTGACGATCTCGGGCATGCTCATCGCCGAGCTCTCGGTGATTTCGAGAATCAGCCGTTCGGCCGCGGTGTCGTCAAGCGCGAGCCCCTTGTTCAGGGTCTTCATCCAGTCGGGATAGCCGATCGAGCGCGCCGACATGTTGATCGCCAGCCGCAGGTGGCGGTCCTCGGCGAGCGAGGCGAGCCCCATTTCGAGGGCGAGGCAGTCGAGCCGGCGGCCCAGTTCGGTCCGTTCGACCGTTTCCATGAAATCCTTGGCCGGAATGATCCGCCCGGTCTCGTCGAGCACGCGGATCAGCCCCTCGTAGAAGGCGGGGCGATCGGGGCTTGCGGTGCGCACGATCGGCTGGAAGGCCAGGATCACGTCGCGCCGTTCGATCGCACGGCGCACCATGTCGATCACGTCCCGGTCCCGCTGGGCGATGGCGAAATCCAGCGGGCTCGTGAGCGCAGGCTCGATCGGCTCCTGAGGCGGCAATTCGCGTTTCGACATCTTCGTCTCCCGTTGCGGACCCTGCCATCCTCCGCGCGGCTTGCTAACAACGCGTAAAGGTGCGGGAAAATCTTTCCTCGTGGTAAAGAAAGGGTTTCCGGCCGCGTAAACGCTTCGGTAAGGCCGCGCGTCTAGTCTGGCGCCGCACGTCAAGCGGGGGGCACATGGCCAGTCAGGCAGAGATCGCGCGCAGTTCGTCGGGCGAGGTCCCCTTCGCCTTTTCCGAACTCTTCTATTCGCGCACCGACCCGCGCGGGGTGATCCTTGCGGGCAATGACATCTTCCAGCGTGTCTCGGGCTATGACTGGGCCGAGCTGCTGGGCGCACCGCACCGGCTGGTGCGCCATCCGGACACGCCGCGGGGGGTGTTCCACATCCTGTGGGGGGCGCTCGGCAAGGGCAATCCGATGGGGGCCTATGTCAAGAACCGCGCGAAATCCGGGCAGCATTACTGGGTCTTCGCGGTGATGCTGCCGATCGCGGGGGGCTTCCTGTCGGTGCGGCTGAAACCCTCCTCGCCGCTCTTCGGCCAGATCCGCGAGATCTATGAGGAGCTGATCGCGCGCGAACAGGAGGGGCTCGACCCCGAGGCGGCGGCGCAGTGGCTGCGCGGGGTGGCGCACAAGAAGGGGTTTTCCAGCTACACGAGCTTCATGGCCTATGCGCTCGGGCAGGAGCTGACGGCGCGCGATGCGCGGCTCGAACGGCCGGCGGATGCCCGCACCCGGGTGCTGACCGAGATGAACGAGGCGCTCGAGGAAACCGCGCGCGAGCAGGGGCGCCTGCTGCGCAGCTTCGATTCGCTGCAGTCGATCCCGAACAACATGCGCATCGTCGCCTCGCGGATGGAGCCGACGGGCGGGCCAATCTCGGCGATCTCGGAGAATTACAAGATCTCGTCGCAGGCGATCTCGGCACGGCTGCACAGCTTTGCCGGCGCCCGCGACAGCCTGATCGACCGGGTCTCGCGCGAGGTGGCAAAAGCGCTGTTCCTGCTTGGCTGCGGCCGGGTTCTGGGCGAGATGACCGCGAGCATCGCCGCCGCCGCGCCGGCTCCGGGCATCGACTGGGAGGTCGAGCGCACGCTTCTGCTGGGGCTCGAGCGGGACTGCGCCCGCGACGGGCGCGAGGCGATGCTGCGCGCGGTCGAGCATTCGGCCACGCTGAACCGGGCAAGTGCCGAGGTGCGCCGCCACATGCTCGGCCTCGACACGATCCGGGTGCTCGGTCGCGTCGAATGCGGGCGGATGCGCGACACCGGCGGGCTGGCCGCCACCATCGACCAGCTCGACGCCTTCCATGCCGAGATCAAGGGGCGGCTCGAGACGATCATGCGCCTTTCAGAAAAGATCGGCCTGTCGATGGGCAGCTATCTGCGCGCCAGCAAGGCCGCCTGAGCGGCCGTTCAGTCGGCGATCAGCGCCTCGATCACGGCGCGGGCGGCGGGGCCGTTCCAGTCCGCTTCGCCGATCAGCCGCGCGACCTCGTGGCCGTCGCGGTCGATCAGCACGCTGACCGGCAGCCCCATCACGCCCATGGCGCGCGACAGCGTCTGCTTCTCGTCCTGGAAGCGGGGCAGCCGGGTCACCCCGGCCTCCTCGAAGAATTTCGCGATCTTCGGCTGCGGGTTGCGGCCGGTGGCCAGCGTCACCACCTGGAAATCCGCGCCGCCAAGCTCGCCCTGCAGCGCGTCGAGCCCGGGCATCTCGACCCGGCAGGGCGCGCACCAGGTGGCCCAGAGGTTCAGCAGCACGACCTTGCCGCGGAACTCGGTCAGGCGGTGCTCGGCCCCGGTCTCGTCGACGAAGGGCAGCTCGGGCGTGGCGAGCGGCTGCTCGTAGACGACGAGCTTCTTCATGTCATCGGTCTTCAGCGCGCCAAGATCGGCGGCCGCGGCGGCATTTGCAGTGAGGCTCAGGGCCGTATAAAGGACGAACAACCGCAGCATGATGCCTCCTGACAAAGGGCCGACCGATGACCGACAGCACGGAAAAATCCTCGAACGCGATGTGGGGCGGGCGTTTCGCCGCCGGCCCGGACGCGATCATGGAGGCGATCAACGCCTCGATCGGGTTCGACAAGCGACTTTACGCCCAGGACATCCGCGGCAGCCGGGCCCATGCCGCGATGCTGGCGGCGCAGGGCATCCTTACCGATAGCGATGCCGCGGCGATCCGGGAAGGCCTGCTCACGGTCTTGTCAGAGATCGAGGCCGGCAAGTTCCCGTTCTCGACCGCGCTCGAGGACATTCACATGAACGTCGAGGCGCGTCTGAAGGAGATCATCGGCGAGCCCGCGGGCCGTCTGCACACGGCGCGGAGCCGCAACGACCAGGTCGCGACCGATTTCCGCCTGTGGGTGCGCGATCAGGCCGATGCGGCGATCAAGGGTCTCGACGCGCTGATCCGCGCGCTTGTCGCCCGCGCCGAGGTGACGGCCGACTGGGTGATGCCGGGCTTCACCCATCTGCAGACGGCGCAGCCGGTCACCTTCGGCCATCACATGATGGCCTATGTCGAGATGTTCGCCCGCGACCTCGGCCGCTTCACCGATGCGCGCAAGCGGATGAACGAAAGCCCGCTCGGCGCCGCGGCGCTGGCCGGCACCGGTTTCGCGATCGACCGCCACATGACCGCCGAGTCGCTCGGCTTCGACCGGCCGATGGCGAACAGCCTCGATGCCGTGTCCGACCGCGACTTCGCGCTCGAGTTCCTCTCGGCCTCGTCGATCTGCGCCGTGCACCTGAGCCGGATGGCGGAAGAGCTGGTGATCTGGTCCTCGGCGCAGTTCCGCTTCGTCGCGATGTCTGACAAGTGGTCGACCGGCTCGTCGATCATGCCGCAGAAGCGCAACCCCGATGCCGCGGAACTCATCCGCGCGAAGATCGGCCGCATCCTCGGCGCGACCGTCGCGCTCTTCACCGTGATGAAGGGCCTGCCGCTCGCCTATTCCAAGGACATGCAGGAAGACAAGGAACAGGTCTTCGACGCCGCCGACACGCTGATGCTGGCGCTCGCGGCGATGACCGGGATGATCTCCGACCTCACGGTGAACCGCGACAAGCTGGAGGCCGCGGCCTCGAACGGCTTCTCGACCGCGACGGACCTCGCCGACTGGCTGGTGCGCGAGGCGGGGCTGCCCTTCCGCGAGGCGCATCACGTCACCGGCACGCTCGTCGCGATGGCCGAGAAGAAGGGCGTCGATCTGCCCGACCTCAGCCTTGCCGAGATGCAGTCGGTCAATCCGGCGATCACCGAGGACATCTTCCGCGTGCTCGGGGTTCACAACTCGGTTGCTTCGCGGCAGTCTTACGGTGGCACCGCACCCGATCAGGTCCGTGCGCAGATCGCGCGCTGGAAGCAGGTGCTGGGCTGAGGAGGCCGCGATGAAGGTTCTCGTGCTTCTGGCGGGGCTTGTTGCCCTGGCCGCCTGCGGTGTCGACGGTGCGCCGACGCCGCCCAATGGCGGCCCGGCGGTTCCGGTGAAAGGCCTGAGCGTCACCGGCGAGGCGAGCCTCGGCGTGGTGGGGCACCTGTGATGGCGCGCGCCGCGGGTCTTCTGCTCGCGGCGTGTCTCGCCGGCTGTGCCCCGCGTCCCGACGGGCAGACACGCGGCGTGGTCTCGGGTGGCCTCGGCCCGGTCCGGGTGGGCGTGACCGGCGCCGGCCGCGGTTTTGTCGGCACCCATCTGGGCCCGATCGGCCTCGGCGCGGGGTTCTGAGGCCTGCGCCGCCTGTTCCCGACGCAAGAGTTCGCTTTTCCCGCGGGGCGCTTCGCGTTAAACGAGGCGAAACCGGAACGAGGGCGCAATGGACCATTTTCTCTACCGCAACGGGGTGCTTCACGCCGAGGATGTCGCGATCCCCGAGATCGCCGCGGCGGTCGGCACGCCCTTCTACGTCTATTCCGCCGCGACGCTGAGGCGGCACTTCCACCTGTTCGACGAGGCGTTCGGCGACACGCCGCATCTCGTCTGCTTCGCGATCAAGTCGAACTCCAACCTTGCGGTGCTCAAGCTTCTGGGCGATCTCGGCGCGGGCATGGACGTGGTCTCGGGCGGCGAGTATCGCCGGGCCAAGGCCGCGGGCGTGCCGGGCGACCGCATCGTCTTTTCGGGCGTCGGCAAGACCCGGGACGAGATCCACCTCGCGCTGACCGGCGGTATCCGCCAGTTCAACGTCGAGAGCGAGCCCGAGCTGCTGGCGATTTCCGAAATCGCCGCCGGGCTGGGCGTCACCGCGCCCGTCGCACTGCGGGTGAACCCCGATGTCGACGCCCATACCCACGAGAAGATCGCCACCGGCAAGTCGGAGAACAAGTTCGGCATCCCGATCGCCAAGGCGCGTGCCGTCTATGCGCTGGCGGCCAGCCTGCCGGGCCTCGACGTGATCGGTGTCGATGTGCATATCGGCAGCCAGCTGACCGAGCTCGGCCCGTTCGAGGCGGCCTTCCGCAAGGTGCGCGAGCTGACGCTGGACCTGCGCGCCGACGGCCATGACATCCGCCGGCTCGATCTGGGCGGCGGTCTCGGCATCCCCTACACCCGCTCGAACGAGGCGCCGCCCTTGCCGGTCGAATATGTCAGTGTGGTCAAGGACGTGCTCGGCGATCTCGGCTGCGAGATCGAGATCGAGCCGGGCCGGCTGATCTCGGGCAATGCCGGGCTGCTCGTCTCGGACGTGATCTATGTGAAGGAAGGCGAGGGGCGCAAGTTCCTGATCGTCGACGCCGCGATGAACGACCTGGTGCGGCCTTCGATGTATGGCGCCTGGCACGACATCGTGCCGGTGGTCGAACCCGCGCCCGGCACCCCCGCGACCCCCTTCGACGTGGTCGGCCCGGTGTGCGAGACCGGCGACACCTTCGCCCGCGCCCGCGCGCTGACGCCGCTCGCGCCGGGCGATCTGATCGCCTTCCGCTCGGCCGGGGCCTATGGCGCGGTGATGGCCTCGGAATACAATTCGCGGCCGCTGATCCCCGAGGTTCTGGTGCAAGGGGATCACTTCGCTGTCATTCGTGCGCGTCCGAGCTATGAGGAAATGCTCGCCCGCGATAGCATTCCCGAGTGGCTCTAGGCACCCTTGCCCGGGGCCGGAAAGGCAAGATGCAGCGACGCCCCCGTTCCGCCCCCACAGCGCCGATCGCGGCGCTGGCCCGCCCGATTGCGCTGACCCGGGCGGGGCTGGCGCTGGAGCGGGGTCTGCGGACGTTCTGGCCGGCGCTGTCGCTGCTGGCACTGGCCTTTGCCGCGCTCGCCTTCCGCCTGCCCGCGCTGCTGCCGCCCGGTGGCGGGCGCATCGCGGCGGGGATCTTTGGCCTTGCGCTGATCGCCGCGCTTGGTGCCGGCCTGTGGCGCTTTCGCTGGCCGAAACGGGCCGAGGCGATCGCCCGGCTTGACGCGACGCTGCCGGGCCGGCCGCTCACCGCGCTCACCGATGCGATGGCGCTTGGCCAGACCGACCCGGCAAGCGCCGCGCTCTGGCAGGCGCATCTCGACCGCAGCGCACGTGCCGCGGCGGGTGCCCGCCCGGTGCCGCCCGCGCCCGACCTTGCCCCCCGCGACCCTTTCGCGCTGCGCATCGCGGCGCTGAGCGCCGCGGTGATGGCACTGATCTTCGGCGCGCCGCTGGCGCTCTTCGAGCCCGGCGCCCGCCCCGGCACCCCGGGCGGCGCCGAGGCGGCGATGGGGCCGAGCTGGGAAGGCTGGGCCGAGCCGCCGCGCTATACCGGCAAGCCCGGGCTCTACCTCAACAAGCTGGAACATAACGCGGTGACGCTGCCCGAGGGCACGCGCTTTTCCTTCCGCTTCTATGGCGCGCCGGTGCCCTTCGAGGAAAGCGTCTCGAACCCCGCCGCCGCGCCCGATGCCGCCGCCGACCCGCAACGCCGCGATTTCGAGGCGGTGCGCTCGGGGCGCATCCATCTGGGCGGCGTGGGCGGGCGCGATTTCATCGTCACGCTTTTGCCCGACGCGGCGCCCTCGGTGGTGCTGGTGGGACAGGCGGAACGGCGCGCCGACGGCAAGCTCTCGCAGCCCTTCCACGCGCTCGACGATTACGCCGTGACCGCCGGCGAGGCGCGGATCACCCTTGATCTGGAGGCGGTCGACCGCCGCTATGGGCTGAGCGTCGCGCCCGAGCCGCGGCCGGATCTGGTCTATGACCTGCCGATGCCGATCTCGGGCTCGCGCGCCGATTTCTCCGAGGCGCTGGTCGAGGATGCGGCCGAGCACCCCTGGGCGAACCTGCCGGTGACGCTGAGCCTGTCGGTGACGGATGGCCGCGGGCAGATCGGCGACACCGGGGTGCAGCATCTGGTGCTGCCCGGCCGGCGCTTCTTCGACCCGCGCGCCGCGGCGCTGATCGAGGCGCGCCGCGATCTGCTGTGGTCGCGCGAGAACGGCCCGCGCACCGCCGAGATCCTGCGCGCGATCACCAACCGCCCCGAGGGGCTGTTCCCGAAGGCCGACATGGCGCCGACGCTGCGGCTGGCCGCGCGCCGGGTCGAGGTGCCGGGGCTGACGCCCGAGGTTCGCGACGAGGTCGCGGCGATGCTGTGGCAGATGGCCGAGCTGCTCGAGGATGGCGGGCTGTCGGATGCGCTGGCCGCGATGGAGCAGGCGCAGCAGCGGCTGAGCGAGGCGATGCGCAACGGCGCCTCGAAGGACGAGATCGCCAAGCTGATGCAGGAGCTGAAGGAGGCGACCGACAATTACCTGAAGATGCTGGCCGAGCGCGACGCGCAAAAGGAGCAGGGCCCGCAATTCGGCCAGCAGGGGCCGAGCCAGCAGATCACCGGCGACCAGATCCAGCAGATGATGGATGCGATCCAGAAGCTGATGGAAGAGGGGCGCATGGCCGAGGCGCAGGAGCTGCTCGATCAGCTCGCCCGGATGATGCAGAACCTGAAGGTCACGCAGGGCCAGGGCGGGCAGGGCGACGGCCCGGGCAGCCAGTCGATGAAGGACCTGGGCGAGACCCTGCGCGAGCAGCAGAAGCTGTCCGATGACGCCTTCCGGCAGATGCAGCAGCCGCCGGGGGCCGGGCAGGACGGCATGGGCAACGAGGCCGGGCCCGACGGGCAGGGAGCCACGGATGGCGGGCAGAGCCTCGCCGACCGGCAGCGTGCGCTGCGCCGCGAGCTTGACCGCCAGCGCGGGCTGATGCCGCGGCTTGGCGGCGAGGCGGGCGATGCCGCGCGCCAGCGCCTCGAAGAGGCGGGGCGCTCGATGGATCGCGCCGAGCAGGCGTTGCGGCAGGGCGAGAACGGCGCCGCGCTCGACCGGCAGGCCGACGCGATAGAGGCGCTGCGCGAGGGCATGCGCAACCTTGGTCAGGCGATGGCCGAGGAGCAGGGCCGCGGCACGCCGGGGCAGGGCGCCGATGGCGAACAGCGGATGGGCGATGCGACGGGCGGCAACGGCGCGCGCGAGCTGCCGCGCGACCCGCTCGGCCGGACGACGGGCGAGGGCGGGCGGATCACCAGCAATCAGGACCTGCTCTCGGGCGAGGACGTGCGCCGCCGCGCGCAGGACCTGCTGGACGAGATCCGTCGCCGCTCGGGCGAACGGCTGCGGCCCGAGGACGAGCGCGAGTACCTGAAACGGCTGCTCGACCGGTTCTGAGCGGGCCGGGCTGGCGCGCTCAGCCTTTGGTGTGCGGCTGCAGGGTCTCGATCACGCCGCGCAGCTGGCCATCGAGCCAGACGCGCCCCTCGTTCACCGCACCGACATAGGCGCCAAGCGCGGGGGCAAGCGGCGGCACCGCGGCGCCGAGCCGGGGCGCAAAGCCGTAAAGCGCGGCCAGCACCACCGCGACCCCCATCACCAGCGTGAAGCCGAGCCGGAAGCCCGAGCGCTGCCGTGCGAGCACTTGCGGCGTGTCATGCGCCGCGGCCTCGCCCGCCCGGTCGGCGCTTGCCCGCAGGGTCGAGTTGATCTGCTCGATATCCGGCAGCCGGCCGCGGCCGCGCGGAGCGCCGCCGGGCGTGGCATCCTCGCGCTCGTTCAGATCGGCGAAGCGTTCTTCCTCGGGCTCGCCCTCGGGCGTCGACAGGTCGCTGAAATCGGGCACGGTGCGTGCCGCTGGCGCGGCGGCGATGGCCGCGAGCTTGGCGGCGGCACGGCTCGCCGCGGCCGTGGGCGGCGGCTCGAGGTTCATCTCTTCCTGCGTCTCGAGGGGCGCGGCCGTGCCCTCGGCGCGGCGGGCGCGGGCCTCGCGCTCGGCCTCTTCTCGCAGGATTGCAAGCAGGCTGTCGTCGAGCGTGCGGCGCTGCGGCGGGGCCGCGGGTTCGGCTGCGGGCGCGGGGTCGGGGTCAGGCGCGGGCGCCAGGGAGGGCTCTGCGATGGCCTCTTCCGCCTGCGCAACCTCCGCAGGCGCCTCCTCCGCGGCGATCTCTGCCAGTGCTTCGGCCAGCGCCGCGTCGTCGGGGTCCTCGGGCACCTCTGCCACCGGCCCGGCAGGCGGCGCGTCCGCGCCAACCGCCTCGGGCACGGCCTCTGCCGGCGCCTCGGGCAGGTCCTCTTCGGGGATCTCCCACCCCTCCGGAGCGGCGAGCACCTCGGGCGTCCCGTCCTCCTCGGCCTCGAGCATGGCGCGGCTCTTTTGGAACCACAGCTGCCCGCAGGCGGAACATTGGACGTCGCGCCCGGCCTCCGGGATCACCGCGTCGTCGACCTCATATTGTGCGCCGCAATTCGGGCAGATCAGCCGCATGCCCGCTCCCATCCCGCTGTCACAAGCCATTCTGGCAATTCTTCTGTACATGTTGTAGCAAGCGCGTGATCAATATCCAAGGGTTTGCGTTCCGAGGACAATTCCGTCCCGGGGCCACCAGATGAAGGGGCCGTGCAGTGATCGAGCTGCAAAATGTCGCCATGGGCTACGGCGGGAGCGAGCTCGTCGCCGAGATGACGCTGAAGCTGGTGCCCGGATCGTTCCATTTCCTCACCGGCCCGTCCGGGGCGGGCAAGACCAGCTTTCTCAAGCTGTGCTATGCCGAGATGCTGCCCTCGGCGGGCTATCTGAACCTGTTCGGGCAGGACGTGCGCACGATGACGCGCGACGACATCGCCCATGTCCGGCAGAAGATCGGCGTGGTGCATCAGGACTGCCAGTTCCTCGACCACCTGCCGGTGGCCGAGAACGTGGCGCTGCCGCTGACGGTGACCGGGCGCTCGGTCGACGGGGCCGAGCTGCGCGAGCTGCTGAGCTGGGTCGGGCTGCGGGCGCAGGCCGGTGCGCTGCCGCCGCAGCTCTCGGGCGGCGAGCGGCAGCGGGCGGCACTGGCCCGCGCGGTGATGATGTCGCCCGAGGTGATCATCGCCGACGAACCGACCGGCAACCTCGACTGGGAGATGTCGCTGCGCCTGCTGTCGCTGCTCGTGGAGCTGAACCGGATGGGCAAGACCGTGGTGATCGCCACCCATGACCTGAACCTGATCCGTCAGGCGAAGGCGCAGGTCTCGGCCCGGGTGCTGCGGATCGCGAACCGGCGGTTGCATCTGGCGGGGGCGGATCTGTGATGATGCGACTGACGATGTTCCGCGCCGACATGAGCGCCACCGACCGCGTCGTGCCGCCCTCGGGGCATACGGCCAACCTGACCGTGCTGACCTCGGCGGCGATGGCCTTCCTCGCCGTCTTCGCGCTGGCGCTGTCGCTCGCCTCCGGCCGGCTCGCCGATCGCTGGTCCGAGGCGCTGGCGCGCTCGGCCACGATCCGGATCTCGGCCCCGCCCGAGCAGATGGAGGCGCAGACCAAGGCGGTGCTCGACGCATTGTCGACGACGCCCGGGGTCGAGAGCTATCGCGCCCTTGATGACGCCGAGATGAAGAAGCTGCTCGATCCGTGGTTCGGGCCCGACCTGCCGGTCGACAGCCTGCCGCTGCCGAAGCTGGTCGAGCTGACCGAGACCGCGCAGGGCATGGATACCGAGGGGCTGCGGCTGCGGCTTGCCGCTGAGGCGCCCGGGGCGGTGCTCGATGACCACACGCGCTGGCGCCGGCCGCTGGTCGCGGCCGCCGGCCGGCTGCGGTTCCTCGGCTGGCTGTCGATGATCCTGATCGGCGGGGCGATGGCGGGGATGATCACCCTTGCCGCGCAGGCGGCGCTTGCCGCGAACGGGCAGGTGATCCGCACGCTCCGGCTGGTCGGTGCGCGCGACGCCTTCATCGCCCAGGCCTTCGTGCGCCGTTTCACCCTGCGCGGGCTGACCGGCGCCGCCGCGGGCACCGTGGTCGCGATGATCGCCATCGCGCTGCTGCCCGCCACGGACGAGGCCGGCGGCTTCCTCACCGGGCTGGGCTTCACCGGCTGGGGCTGGCTCTGGCCGCTCTTCATCCCGCCGCTGGCAGCCCTTGTGGCCTTTGGCGCGACCCGCCACGCGGCCTTCCGCATGCTGAAGGAGGTGCGCTGATGGTGCCGGCAGACAAGATGCGCCCGGGCAAGGTGACCTGGTTCACCTATCTGCGCTCGGTCTTCTTCTACATCCACATCGCGCTGGTGACGCTGGTTCTCGGGTTGTGGGGGGTGATCTTCCAGGTGCCGTGGTTCGGCCGCAGCGGCGTGCACCGCGTCGCCTCGGTCTGGAGCCATGCGCTTCTGTGGGCGGCGAAGGTCGATCTTGGCCTGAGCTACGAGATCCGCGGAGAGCCGCCCGTGGGGGACTGCATCATCGGCGCCAAGCACCAGAGCTTCTTCGACATCCTGATCATTGCCCGCCACGCGCCCGAGCGTGCCTTCATCATGAAGAAGCAGATCCTGCGCGTGCCGGTGATGGGCTGGTTCGCCTGGAAGGCGGGCTGCATCCCGATCGACCGCTCGAAGGGATCGGAGGCGATGAAGGTGATGCTGTCGGAAGTGACGGCGCGGCAGCAGGGCGAGGGGCTCGGTCAGCTCATCGTCTACCCCGAGGGCACGCGGGTGAAGCCGGGCGAGAAGCGGCGCTACAAGCCGGGCATCGGCGCGCTCTACGAGGCGACGGGGCTGCCGGTGGTGCCGGTGGCGACCAATGTCGGGCTGTTCTGGTCGAAGCGCGGCTTCCCGATCCGCTCGGGCGTGGGCGTCGTCGAATACCTGCCGGCGATCGCGCCGGGGATGCAGCTGCACCCGCTGATGGAGCGCATCGAGGCCGAGGTCGAGGGCACGTCGGATGCGCTGATGGCCGAGGCGGGGTTCGTCGCGAAGGACGCGGGCCGGCGCTGAGGCGCCGGACCCGGTTGGCTCAGGCGATCTTCAGCGCGGCGATGCCGGCGACGATCAGCACCACGCCCAGCCCGTGCATCAGGTTGAGCGGTTCGGTGAAGAACATCGCGGCATAGATCATCGTGCCAAGCGCGCCGATGCCGCTCCAGACCGCATAGGCGGTGCCCACCGGCAGCGCGCGCATCGCATTCGCCAGCATCAGGAAGCTGATTACCACCGTCACCACGGTGACCACCGAGGGCACCAGCCGGGTGAAGCCCTCGGAGTATTTCAGCCCGACCGCCCAGACCACCTCGAGCAGCCCGGCGATGGCAAGGGTGATCCAGGGGTTCACGCGGCGAGGCCCTTCGAGCCCATGTCGAGGAACTTCCGGCGGCGGTCCTTGATCAGCTCGGCCGGCTTCTTGCCCTTCATCTCGTCGAGCATCAGCGCGATCTCCGAGCCGACCGAGGCGATGGTCGCGGCGCGGTCGCGCTGTGCCCCGCCAAGCGGCTCCTTGATGATCCGGTCGATCACCGCAAGCTTCTTCAGATCCTGCGCGGTCAGGCGCAGCGCCTCGGCGGCCTCGCGCATCTTCTCGGCATCCTTCCACAGGATCGAGGCGCAGCCCTCGGGCGAGATCACCGAATAGACGGAATGCTCGAGCATCGCGATCCGGTTCGCCGTGGCGAAGGCCACCGCGCCGCCCGAACCGCCCTCGCCGATGATGACCGAGACCAGCGGCACGCCGATCTGCAGGCATTTCTCGGTCGAGCGGGCGATCGCCTCGGCCTGGCCGCGCTCTTCCGCGCCCTTGCCCGGATAGGCGCCGGGGGTGTCGACGAGGGTGATGACCGGCAGCCGGAAGCGGTCGGCCATGTCCATCAGGCGGATCGCCTTGCGATAGCCCTCGGGGCGGGCCATGCCGAAGTTGCGCTCGATCCGGCTTGCGGTGTCATGGCCCTTCTCGTGGCCGATCACCATCACCGGCGCGTCGTTGAAGCGGGCAAGCCCGCCCATGATCGCGTGGTCGTCGGCGAAGTTCCGGTCGCCGGCGAGCGGCGTGTATTCGGTGAACAGCGCCTCGATGTAATCCTTGCAATGCGGCCGGTCGGGATGGCGCGCGACCTGGGTCTTCCGCCAGGGGCTCAGATCCTTGTAGAGGTCCTTGAGCAGCTGCGCCGCCTTCTTGTCGAGCGCGGCGGCCTCCTTCTCGACATCCATCTCCTCGTTGGCGCGCGCCAGTGCCCGCAGCTCCTCCGCCTTGCCCTCGATTTCCGCGAGCGGCTTTTCGAACTCGAGATAGGTGGCCATCGAAACCCTCCGTCAGTGCTGCCGACTATATGCCGGCGCGGCGCGGGAATTGCAACTGACGCGGCGGGAAGGTGACGGAGCGCCCGCGCGGTGGCATGCTGGACCGGGGAGGATCCGGCACGGGTGAAGGAGCGGATCCGATGGGCCACGAGATTTCGGTTCGGGAACTTGGCGCGGCGCGGCTGGCGGGGGTGCTGCACCGCGGCGACTATCGCAAGCTGGGCACCAGCTTCGAGCGGCTGCGCGAGCTGCTCGGCCCCGGGGACTGGGCGCAGGTGCGCCGCGCGGCGGCGGTGGGGCACGACAATCCGCGCCGCACCGCCGAGGCCGACCTGCGTGCCCATGCCTGCGTGCTGGTCACCGAGGCCTTCGCGCTGCGCCCGCCGTTCGAGGAAATCCGTTATCCTGCGGGACGATACGCGGTCATGCTGCTGCGTGGCCCCTGCGATCAGCTGCCCGAGGCCGGGCGCGGGTTCATCGAGGACTGGCTTGCCGCCTCGGGCGAGGTGGCGGCCGGCCCGGCGCCCTACGAGGTCTATCTGAACGATCCGCGCGACACCGCGCCGGCCGACCTGCTGACCGAGGTGCGGCTGCCGCTGCTCTGAGGGGGCGGAAAAGGAAAACGCCCCGATCCTTGGATCGGGGCGCCCCTGTTTCCCTCATGCAGGCGGGGCCTCCCCTCCCCACCGCTCCGGGATCCAGACCGATTCGCCTGGGCGAATCGTTTTCATAGTGCTCAACCTTTCATCATTTCGGACTGTCTGACAATAACTTCCGCCTGCCGGATCGAAGCAATATCGACAAGACGGCCCTTGTAGACGGTGGCGCCGGCGCCCTCGGCCTTGGCCTTCTCCATCGCGGCAAGGATTTCGCGCGCTTCGGCGACCGCGGCCTCCGACGGCGTGAAGACCTCGTTGGCCAGCGCGACCTGCTTCGGATGGATCGCCCATTTGCCGACCATGCCGAGCGTGGCCGAGCGCAGCGCCTGCGCGCGGAAGCCCTCGTCGTCCGAGAAATCGCCGAACGGGCCGTCGACCGGCAGGATGCCATGGGTGCGGCAGGCGGCGACGATCGCGGTCTGCGCCCAGTGCCACGGGTCCGACCAGTATTTCGCGCCCTCGCGGATCATGTAGTAGTTTTCCTGCGTGCCGCCGATGCCGGTCGTGGCCATCCCCATCGAGGCGGCGAAATCGGCGGCGCCCAGGCTCATCGCCTGCAGGCGCGGGCTCGAGGCGGCGATTTCCTCGACATGGGCGATGCCGGCGGCGGTCTCGATGATGACCTCGAGCGAGATCCGCTTCTTGCGGCCCTTCGCGGCCTCGATCGCGGTGACCAGCGCGTCGACGGCATAGACGTCGGCGGCGTAGCCCACCTTCGGGATCATGATCTGGTCGATGCGCTCGGAGCCCTCTTCCAGCAGCTCGACGACGTCGCGATACCAATAGGGGGTGTCGAGGCCGTTGATCCGCACCGACAGATACTTGCTGCCCCAGTCGATGTCATGCGAGGCGGCGATGATGTTGCGCCGGGCCTGCGCCTTGTCGTCGGGGGCGACCGAATCCTCGAGGTCGAGGTTGATCACATCCGCGGCCGAGCTGGCCATCTTCTCGAAGATCGCCGGGCGCGAGCCGGGCCCGAAAAGCTGGCAGCGGTTGGGACGGGCGGGGGCAGGCGGCTGGACGCGGAAGCTCATGGCACCTCTCGGCAAGTATGTTACGAGTTTTGTTGCTGTTGGGATATAATCTTGCGCATCCGCATGCAAGCCTTGTTTCGCAATCGCAGAATCGCGCGCCCGTCGTGGTGATGAATTTCATGGCAGAAAGAAAACTTGCATCTTTCTTCGGCAAATCTCCGAAAGTGTAGAAGATTCTGCGATGTCCTGTGCGATCGCGGCGCATGTTTCTCAGGAAATCCGGTGCGGCCGCGGTAATCTTTCGCCAAACACCCCATCAGCACGGCCGAGGAACCCATGGCGCAGATCGAGACCCCCTATCTTCTTTTCCTGGGCGACGCGCCCGACCAGCTGGCCGCGAAGGTCGCGCAGGGCATCAAGGACTGGCGCCCGGAATTCGCCGTGGGCCAGTACCGGATGGAGGGCTGCAAGGCCGACATGGGCCTGCCGGACATGAACCTCGCGACGGCGAAGGCCGCCGGCTGCAAGACGCTGGTGATCGGCGTGGCGAACCGCGGCGGCATCATCTCGCCGGCGTGGAAGAAGGTTCTGGTCGCGGCGCTGGAAGAGGGCTTCGATCTGGCGTCGGGGCTGCACAACCTGCTGCGCGACGAGCCCGAGCTTGTTGCCGTGGCGCAGGCCTGCGGCCGCACCCTGCATGACGTGCGCGTGCCCTCGGTCGCCTATCCGATCGCGAATGGCGTGAAGCGCACGGGCAAGCGCATGCTGGCCGTCGGCACCGACTGCTCGGTCGGCAAGATGTACACCGCGCTCTGCATCGAGAAGGAGATGCGCGCCCGCGGCATGGCGGCCGATTTCCGCGCCACCGGCCAGACCGGGATTCTCATCACCGGCGACGGCGTGCCGCTCGATGCGGTGATCGCCGATTTCATGGCGGGCTCGGTCGAATATCTGACCCCCGACAATGACGCCGAGCACTGGGACCTGATCGAGGGGCAGGGCAGCCTGTTCCACGTCAGCTATTCCGGCGTGACGATGGCGCTGGTGCATGGCGGCCAGCCCGACGCGCTGGTGCTGTGCCACGAGCCGACGCGGCCCCACATGCGCGGTCTGCCGGGCTACACGCTGCCCTCGCTCGAGGCGCTGCGCGATGTGGCGCTGACGCTCGCCCGCGTGGCGAACCCGGCATGCGTGGTCGTCGGCATCTCGGTCAACACCCAGCACATGGCCGAGGACGAGGCGAAGGCCTATCTCGCCAAGCTCGAGGCCGAGATGGGCCTGCCCGCCACCGACCCCTTCCGCTTCGGTGCGGAAAAGCTCGTGGACGCGCTCGCCGCGATCTGAGACGGTGACACCCGCCGGGGGGATGCCCTCGGCGGGACTATTCTTGCCAAGAAAAAGGGGGACGGGATGATTTCCGTGACCGCGGACGTGTTCCGCCTGGCCGAGGTCTTCACCATCTCGCGCGGCAGCCGCACCGAGGCGAAGGTGCTGACGGTGCGGATCGAGCGCAATGGCGTGACCGGCTGGGGCGAATGCGTGCCCTATGCGCGCTATGGCGAAAGCCTTGAGACGGTGACCGCGCAGATCGCGACGCTTCCGGCCGCGATCACCCGCGCCGAGCTGCAGGACGCGTTGCCGCCGGGGGCCGCGCGCAATGCCGTCGACTGTGCGCTGTGGGATCTCGAGGCGAAGGCCGCGGGCAAGCGGGTGTGGGAGCTGGCGGGCCTTGCCGCGCCCGGGCCGCTGACCACCGCCTATACGCTCTCGCTCGACACGCCCGAGCGGATGCGGGCGGCGGCGGCAAGGAATGCCGCGCGGCCGCTGCTGAAGATCAAGCTCGGCACCCCCGACGACATGCCGCGGCTTGAAGCCGTGCGGGCGGGTGCGCCCGCCTCGACGATCATCGTCGACGCGAACGAGGGCTGGAGCGCCGAGGTCTATGCCGATCTCGCGCCGCATCTCGTGCGCCTTGGCGTCGCGCTGGTCGAACAGCCGCTGCCGGCGGCCGCCGATGAAGACCTGATCGGGCTTGCCCGCCCGGTGCCGGTCTGTGCCGATGAAAGCTGTCATGACCGCGCGAGCCTTGCCCACCTGAAGGGCAAGTACGACATGATCAACATCAAGCTCGACAAGACCGGCGGTCTGACCGAGGCGCTGGCGCTGCGCGATCTGGCCCGTGCCGAGGGCTATCGGGTGATGGTCGGCTGCATGGTCGGATCGAGTCTCGCGATGGCGCCCGCGGTGCTGGTTGCGCAGGGCGCGGAGGTTGTTGACCTTGACGGGCCGCTGCTTCTGGCCGAAGACCGCGACACGCCGCTGTGTTACGACGCAGGCCGCGTTTTCCCGCCCGAACCGGGCCTGTGGGGCTGAGAAGGAGATCTGCATGAGCCGCACCGTCTATCTGAATGGCCAGTATCTGCCCGAGGAAGAGGCCATGGTCTCGATCTTCGACCGTGGTTTCGTCATGGGCGACGCCGTCTACGAGGTGACCTGCGTCCTCGATGGCAAGCTGATCGAGTTCGAGGGCCACATGACCCGCCTCGAGCGCTCGCTGCGCGAGCTCGAGATGACCTGTGACATCAGCCGCGAGGAATGGCTGGCGATCCACCGCAAGCTGGTCGAGCTGAACGGCGTCACCGACGGCGGCGTCTACCTGCAGGTGACGCGCGGCAACGCGGGCGATCGCGACTTCCACTTCCCGCCGGCCGGCACGCCCGCGACCGTGGTGCTCTACACCCAGTCGAAGCCGGGCCTGGCGAATGACCCGCATGCGCTGACCGGCATCAAGGTGATTTCGGTGCCCGACCTGCGCTGGCACCGCCGCGACATCAAGACCGTGCAGCTCCTTTGGGCCTCGATGGCGAAGATGGCGGCCGAGAAGGCCGGCAAGGATGACGCCTGGTTCGTCGAGGACGGCTTCGTCACCGAGGGCTCGTCGAACAACTGCTACATCGTCAAGGGCAACAAGATCATCACCCGCAACCTGTCGAACGACATCCTGCACGGGATCACCCGCGGCTCGGTGCTGAAGATGGCGCGCGAGGCGCAGCTGGAGATCGAGGAACGCCCCTTCACCATCGAAGAGGCGCAGGCGGCCGACGAGGCCTTCTATACCTCGGCCTCGTCCTTCGTGATGCCGATCGTCGAAGTGGATGGCGTCAGCCTTGGCGACGGCACCCCGGGCCGGGTGTCGAAGCGCCTGCGCGAGATCTACATCGAGGAAAGCCGCAAGGTCGGGATCTGATCTTTCCCCGACTGGCGCCGATCAGGGCCCCGGCTTCGGTCGGGGCCTTTTGCGTTTCGGGGGTCAGCTTCGGAAACGGAAGATTTCCGGGGTCAGGCGTGCGGCCACGGTGTCCTCGATCAGCAGCACCGGCGCGCCCGCGATCAGCACCCGGGCGTGCGGGCCCGCCTGTTCGAAGCGGATCTCCTCCGGGGCGGGGGTGGGGATGTCGAGCTCGAGCTCGAGCAGGTCGCCCGGGGCGAAGCCGCGCACGCGGGTCAGGGTGGCGTCGGTGTCGTCCGCCTCGGCCTCGGCTGGTGCAAGCCCGGCCGCGACCCGGGCCAGAACCGTGTCATGGGCGTCCTCGGGCGGCGGCGCGTCGGCCGCCTCTGCCGGGGGCGCGTTCCGGGCCGGGGGCGGGGGCGTCTGCTCCTGCGCGCGTCGGGACGGGGCGAGCTCGGCCCAGGCCAGCAGGGCAAGCGCACCGCCAAGGGCGATGAACAGGAGGAGAAGCAGGACCATCCGGGCCTCCGGGCTTTGCTTCAGCCTGCCGGCTGGCGCGCGCGCATGCAAGACATTCGTGCGCGCCGGTCCTCCGTCAGCCGTTCGCCGGTGTCGCGACCGAGACCGCGTAGCCGGCGCCGCTCGCCGGGTCGAGCACCGAGATGGTGGTGCCATCGCCCAGCGTGTCGAGCGAGCAGTCGGCCAGCCGCGCGACCAGCGTGTCGTTCACGAACAGCCCGACGCCGCCCTTGATGCTGTCCATCTGGAAGCTGTCCTGCGCCGGGTCGAAGCCGTCGACCACCACCTCGATCAGGTCGTTGGTGTTGAAATCGCTGATCGTGACCGGGGCGTCGCCCGGGGCCCAGACGATGCCGAAAGCGTCGTCGCCGTTGCCGCCGGTCATCGTGTCGCCGTCGTCGCCAAGCAGCAGGTCGTTCCCCGCACCGCCGTCAAGCCGGTCCGCGGCGCCCGCCAAGGGGTCGAGCGCGATCAGCGTATCGGTGCCCGAACCGCCGAGCAGCACGTCCTGGCCGGCATCGTCGGCGAGCAGATCGTTGCCGACATTGCCCCCAAGCGTGTCATTGCCCGCGCCGCCGATCAGCGCATCGCTGCCGACGCCGCCGTTCAGGCTGTCGTCGCCCGCGCCGCCATCAAGACCGAAGACGCCGGCCTCGCGCAGTGCGCCGGTGATCTCGTCGGGCGAGGTGATGCCGTCGATCGCCTCGGACTCGAGCGCCGAGAAATCGCTGTCATTGCCCGCGTTGCCGAACAGCGTGTCGTTGCCGGTGCCGCCCGAGAGCGCATCGGCGCCGGTGCCACCGCTCAGGCTGTCGTCGCCCGCGCCGCCTGCCAGCACGTCGTTGCCATCCCAGCCGATCAGCGTGTCGCGCCCGCCGCCGCCCATCAGGCTGTCGTCGCCCGAGCCGCCGTGCAGGCTGTCATGCCCCGCGCCGCCCCCCAGCGTGTCGTCGCCCATGCCGCCTGTCAGTGTGTCGTCGCCGTTGTTGCCGGCGAGCTGGTCGAAGCCGTTGCCGCCCGAAAGGACGTCGTCGCCCCGGCCGCCGGTCAGCGTATCGGGCCCGGCAAAGCCAAGGAGCGTGTCGCCGGCGTTGCCGGCCGCGAGCGCGTCGGCGCCATTGGTGCCGGGGATCTCGTGGCCTTCGGTGCCGGTGGTGTCCGTGCTGTCCGTCGCGTCGGCGGCCTTTGTCATGTCCGAGACCCCATACCGGTAGCCGGTCGCGGAGTCGGTCAGGAAGATCGAGTCGCCGGTGTGCAGATCCTCGAGCGTCGCGCCCTCGAGCGTGCCGACCAGCGCGTCGTTGACGTAGAGGCCGACGCCGCCCTCGAGGCTGTCCATCTGGAAGCTGTCGTGACCGGGGCGGAAGCCGTCGACCACGACCTCGACCATGTCACTGTCGTTGCTGAAGTCGGTGATCGTGACCGGGGCGTCGCCCGGGTTCCAGACGATGCCGAAGCCGTCCTCGCCCTCGCCGCCGGTCATCGTGTCGCCATCGTCGCCAAGCATCACGTCGTCGCCCGCGCCGCCATCGAGCAGGTCGGCCGCGCCCGACAGGGGGTCGAGGGCGATCAGCCCGTCATCGCCCGAGCCGCCCAGCAGCGTGTCCTGCCCCGAATCGTCGGCAAGCAGGTCGTTGCCGACATTGCCCGCGAGCGTGTCGTTGCCCCTCCCGCCGATCAGCGCATCGCGGCCGGTGCCGCCGTTCAGGCTGTCATCGCCCGCGCCACCATCAAGGCCGAAGACACCGGCATCGTGCAGTGCGCCGGTCATGTCGTCGAGCGAGGTGATCCCGTCGAAGATGTCCGCATCGATGCCCGAGGCGTCGCGGTCATTGCCGCCGCCGCCCAGGATCGTGTCATCGCCTGCGCCGCCGGTCAGCATGTCGGGCCCCGAGGTGCCGGTCAGACGCTGATCGTTCTGGGGCTCGTTCTGGTCCTCGTCATTCTCACCGCCGACCCCGCTGAACGCGGCCCCGACGAGGCCGAGCGGCAGAAGCGCAAAGAGCCACAACATTTCCATGACGAAATACCTCAGAAGAATCAAAGAATTGTCTTCAATGTCCCCGGAGTGGCGGCGAGGTCAAGAAAGGTTGGTGAAAAAGCCGTAAAGTCGCGGCGTCATTCCGCACAATACGGGTGGCGCGGCGGGATTGTTTCCGGGCCTGCGGTTCAGAGGCCGCTCTCGACCAGCACCCGGCTCAGCACCGGGGCAAGGCGCTCGGCCCAGGCCTGCTGGCCCCCGGTCTCGGCGATCAGATCGTTGCGCAGCTCGATCAGCACGTTCGGCCGGCCCGGGGCCAGCGCATGGCGGTCGATCGAATCGCCGTCGAGATGGCCGGCATAGGGCTCGTTGTCGCCCACGCAGATCCCCTCGGCCGCGAGCGCCGCGATCAGCGGCACGGCAAGCCGGCGGTCCTTGTGCGAGGCGAGCACCCCCACCTGCCACGGCCGCGGCGCATGGCCGCGCAGTTGCGGGGTGAAGGAGTGGATCGCGCAGATCACCGTGTCGGGCCGACGCGCGGCCAGCGTTTCGAGCGCGGCGTGATAGGGCCGGTGCAGGCGGGCGAGGCGTTCCTCGATGGCCACATCCGAAATCGCGCGGTTCGCCGGGATGATCGTGCCATCGTACAGCTGCATCACCAGCGTCGGGTCATCTTCGCCGCGGTTCGGGTCGATCACCAGGCGCGAGAAATCGCTGTGGATGAGCGGGGCATGCAGCCGCTCGGCCAGCGCCTGCCCGAGGCCGAGCGCGCCCACGTCCCAGGCGATATGGCGTGCCATGTCGGTGGCCGCGATGCCGAGGGCGCCGCCGTTCACCCAGGCGGGCACGCGGTTCGTGGCGTGATCCACGGTGACAAGCCAGCGCGCAGGTCTTTCGGCGCCGATGATCTCGTAGGCAGGATGCGTCATGTGTTCGTCGTCTCTTTCGGTCACGACAGGTTTACGCCAGCGCGGCGGGCAGGGCCAGTTGCCCCCTGCCGGTTTTTGTTCCATAGCTGGGCGCGGCCCGCCAACCGACTGAAACAACAGGATCGAGGACGGATGAGACGCCTTCGCAACGTCAAGATCGTGGCAACGCTTGGCCCCGCATCTTCTGATTACAAGACCATTCGCGCGCTGTTCGAGGCGGGCGCCGACGTGTTCCGGCTGAACATGAGCCACGGCACGCATGACGAGCAGCGCGCCCGCTTCGACATCATCCGCCAGATCGAGGCCGACACCGGCCGCCCGGTCGCGGTGCTTGCCGACCTGCAGGGGCCGAAGCTGCGCGTCGGCACCTTTGCTGCCGGCGCCGCCGATCTGGAGGAGGGCGAGCGCTTCCGCTTCGACCTCGACCCGACCGAGGGCGACGGCCACCGCGTCTGCCTGCCGCATCCCGAGATCTTCGCGGCGCTGGTGCCCGGCACACGCCTTCTGGTGAACGACGGCAAGATCCGGATGCGGGTCGAGGCCTGCGGCGCCGATTTCGCCGACTGCACGGTGACGGTCGGCGGCACGATCTCGAACCGCAAGGGCGTGAACGTGCCCGACGTGGTGCTGCCGCTCGCGGCGCTCTCCGACAAGGACCGCAAGGATCTGGAATTCGCCTGTGCGCTTGGCGTCGACTGGCTGGCGCTCAGCTTCGTGCAGCGCCCCGAGGACGTGATCGAGGCGCGCACGCTCGCCAAGGGCCGCGCCGCGGTGCTCTCGAAGATCGAGAAGCCCGCGGCCGAGAAGGCCTTCGACGAGATCCTCAAGGTCTCGGACGGGATCATGGTGGCGCGCGGCGATCTTGGCGTCGAGCTGCCGGTCGAGGCGGTGCCGCCGATCCAGAAGCGGCTGGTGCGCAAGTGCCGCGCCGCGGCCAAGCCTGTGATCGTCGCGACGCAGATGCTCGAAAGCATGATCGAAAGCCCGATGCCCACCCGCGCCGAGGTCTCGGACGTGGCGACGGCGATCTACGAGGGCGCCGACGCGATCATGCTGAGCGCCGAATCCGCCGCCGGCCGCTATCCGGTCGAGGCGGTGTCGACGATGAACGCGGTGGCCCGCTCGGTCGAGAGCGACCCGACCTATCGCGAGGTGATCGAGGCCTCGCGGCTGGTCGCGCGCCAGACCATCGCCGACGGCATCGTGGCGGCGGCGCGCGAGATCGCCGAGGCCACCGACATCTCGGCGATCTGCTGCTATACGCAATCTGGCAAGACGGTGTCGCTCAGCGCGCGCGAACGGCCGCGGGTGCCGATCATCGCGCTGTCGCCGCTGCCGGCGACGCTGCGCAAGCTGTGCCTGTTCTGGGGCGTGCATGCGGTGCGCTGCGAGGAGGTCGAGCGCTTCAAGATGGCGGTGGTCAACGCCGCCCGCGCGGCGCGCGACTATGGCTTTGCCGACGAGAGCAACCAGATCGTGGTGATCGCGGGGGTGCCCTTCAACGTGCAGGGCACGACCAACATCCTGCGCGTCGCGCCCTGCGACGAGCGGTTGATCTTCCGCACCGACCCGGAATAGCCTGATCCGCAGGCGGCTGCGGGGTGGCGCGATGATCGACAGTGACGTTCTGCTGGTGGGAGGGCTGCTGGTCGCGGCCTTCGCCATTCCCGCAGGCTTCTCGTCCTTTTCCGAGGGCAGGCCGCCGCGCGCGGCGGCCGTGGCGCTGGCACTCGGCGCGGTGCTGGTCGCGGCGGCGGTGCTGCAGCGACCCGGCGGCTACAGCCCCGCACAGATCCCCGCGGCCTTTGCCCGGGTGGCGGCGCGGCTGCTGCACTGAACCCGGAGCCCCGGGCCGAAACCGGCGGATTTGCTCTTGCCAAACCGGCGGCAAGGTCCTATCAGCCGCCCCCTGACCACCGTGCGGCCGGCCGTTGAGGCATGCCGAGTCGCGCGTTCACTCTCGACTAGAGGAGACGGAAATGCCCAAGATGAAGACCAAATCCGCTGCCAAGAAGCGGTTCAAATTCACCGCGACCGGCAAGGTCATTGCTGGCGCCGCCGGCAAGCGCCACGGCATGATCAAGCGCACGACCAAGTTCATCCGCGACAGCGCGGGCACGATGATCCTGTCCGACTCGGACGCGAAGATCGTCAAGAAATACATGCCCTACAACCGCTGAACGGAGGCCTGAACAATGTCCCGCGTCAAATCCGGCAAGGTCACCCACGCCTCGCACAAGAAGGTCCTGAACAAGGCCAAGGGCTACTACTCGGCCCGTTCGCGCAACTTCCGCACGGCGACCCAGGCGGTCGACAAGGCGAACCAGTACGCCACCCGTGACCGCAAGCAGCGCAAGCGCAACTTCCGCGCGCTGTGGATCCAGCGCATCAACGCCGCCGTGCGCGCGTTCGATGCCGAGATGACCTACTCGCGCTTCATCAACCTGCTCGCCAAGGCCGGCATCGAGGTCGACCGCAAGGTCCTCGCCGATCTCGCCATCCACGAGCCGGAAGCCTTTGGTGCCATCGTCGAACAGGCGAAGGCTGCCGCGGCTGCGTAATCTCCCGATTTCGGGATTGCATTTCGAACCCCGCGCCGGCGCTTCGCCGTGCGCGGGGTTTTTCGTTTCACGCGCTTGAAATCGGGCCGGAGCACGCTTAGCACGGGCCCCGACCAGCCAGGAGAGAACAGATGAACGCGCTCGACGAGCTCAAGGCGAAATATCTCGGGGGCATTGCGCAGGCCGGCGACGAGGCCGCCCTCGAAGAGCTGCGGCTTGCCGCGCTTGGCAAGAAGGGCGAGATCAGCCTGAAGATGCGCGAACTCGGACAGATGAGCGCCGAGGAACGGCAGACCACCGGCGCCGCGCTGAACGTGCTGAAATCCGAGATCGACGCCGCGCTGCGGGCGAAGAAGGCGGCGCTCGCCGATGCCGCGCTCGATGCCCGGCTGGCGGCGGAATGGCTTGACGTGACGCTGCCCGGCCGGCCGCGGCCCGCGGGCACGATCCACCCGGTCAGCCAGGTGATGGACGAGGTCACGGCGATCTTCGCCGACATGGGCTTCGACGTCGCCGAGGGGCCGCAGATCGAAAGCGACTGGTACAATTTCGACGCGCTGAACATCCCGCCCGAGCATCCGGCCCGGCAGGAGTTCGACACCTTCTTCATGGCGCGCGACCCGGCCGATCCGCGCCCGCCGCATGTGCTGCGCACCCATACCTCGCCGGTGCAGATCCGCGCGATGGAGGCGAAGGGCGCGCCCATTCGCGTGATCGCGCCGGGCCGCGTCTACCGCATGGACATGGACCAGACCCACGCGCCGATGTTCCATCAGGTCGAGGGCATGGCGATCGGCCGCGACATCTCGATGGCGAACCTGAAATGGACGCTCGAGGAGTTCTGCAAGGCCTTCTTCGAGGTGCCGAATGTCGAGCTGCGCTTCCGCGCCTCGCATTTCCCCTTCACCGAACCCTCGGCCGAGGTCGACATCCGCTGCTCGTGGGAAGGCGGTCAGCTGAAGATCGGCGAGGGCGACAGCTGGCTTGAGATCCTCGGCTCGGGGATGATGCAGCCGAAGGTTCTGGCCGCGGGCGGGATCGACCCGAACGAATGGCAGGGCTTTGCCTTCGGCATGGGCATCGACCGCATCGCGATGCTGAAATACGGCATCCCCGACCTGCGCGCCTTCTTCGAGAGCGACCTGCGCTGGCTGAAGCACTACGGCTTCGCGCCGCTCGATCTGCCGACGGTGTTCGGGGGGTTGAGCAAGTGAACTGGGATCGCCAGCGAAATCGTTTGGGTGTGCAGCTGAAAGATGCTTTAAGCCAGCTCGCCGAACTTAACTGGATCATCGTTGTCGGGATTGTGATCCTTAGCGTTATTGCTGCATGTGTGGCCCCCGCATCAATGAAGGGTTATGCAGTTGCAGGTGCTGTCGCCCTTGTCGTGGCTTTCGTCGCGTATCCATGGCAGAAAAACAAAGATCGAGAGCTGAAGGTGGATGAGGAACGTCGCGCAGTGATGCGCCGTTTTCTGACGTCGAGTGAGAGCTATTTTGTCGAGTTGGTGAGGCTCGCGAAAGGCGCCAAGTATTCTCAGCCCAAAGCAACTTTTGAGACTCTGAACGAGGCGAAAGCTGAGCTAAGTCTCTTCGTTACTGGTGACAGTTTGCATAAATTCATGGAACTCCAGCAGGCACTGATCGCCTATCACAGTGCGGTCAAGGCCTATCTCGAGACCCCAACTGAAAACAGCGTGGCGAAAGCAAGTAATAAGGCAACACGCGACAGCACTTATGCAAAGGCGAAAGAGGCGTTTCTAAGTGCTCTCCTCGCCGCCCGGAAAAGTCTCCTGAATGCAGAGCCAACTGCTAAAGAGCGAGCAGCGCTGGCGTTGCTATATAAGCTGCCTGAGCAGAAGGACGAACCCAAATGAAATTCACCCTCTCCTGGCTGAAAGACCATCTCGAGACCTCGGCCACCGTGGACGAGATCGCCGATGCGCTCACCGACCTCGGGCTCGAGGTCGAGGAGGTCGTGAACCCGGCCGCCAAGCTTGCCCCCTTCACCATCGCCAAGGTGCTGAAGGCCGAGAAGCACCCCGACGCCGACAAGCTGCGCGTCTGTCAGGTGCTGACCGACGAGGGCGAGAAGACCATCGTCTGCGGTGCGCCGAATGCGCGGGCGGGGATCACCGTCGTGCTGGCGAAACCGGGCGACTATGTGCCGGGCCTCGATGTCACCCTCGGCATCGGCAAGATCCGCGGTGTCGAAAGCGCCGGCATGATGTGCTCGGAGCGCGAGCTGGAGCTCAGCGACGAGCATAACGGCATCATCGAGCTGCCCGAGGACAGCCTGAATTCCGAGGTCGGCTGCAAGTTCACCGACTGGCTGGCCGAGAACCGTCCGGCGGCGGTCGACCCGATGTTCCACATCAAGATCACCCCGAACCGCCCCGATGCGCTTGGCGTGCGTGGCGTGGCGCGCGATCTTGCGGCGCGCGGGCTTGGCGTGCTGAAGCCGATGGTGGTCGAGACCGTGCCCGGCGGCTTTGCCTGCCCGGTCGCGGTCGAGATCGACGCGGGCCTGAAGGAAAAGGGCTGCCCGGTCTTTGCCGGCCGCCTCATCCGCGGCGTGAAGAACGGGCCGAGCCCGGCCTGGCTGCAGGCGCGGCTGATCGCGATCGGGCTGCGGCCGATCTCGACGCTGGTCGATATCACCAACTTCTTCACCTATGACCTGAACCGCCCGCTGCACGTCTTCGACGCGGCGAAGGTGCAGGGCAAGGTGCGGATCATCCCGGCCCAGGGCGGCGAAGAGCTGCTGGCGCTTGACGGCAAGACCTATACCCTTGCGCCGGGCCAGATGGTGATCGTCGACGACAAGGGGCCGGAAAGCCTTGCCGGCATCATGGGCGGCGAGCTCTCGGGTTGCACCGAGGAGACCGTCGATGTCTTCCTTGAAAGCGCCTATTGGGACCCGATCACCATCGCCGCCACCGGCCGCGCGCTGAAGATCACCTCGGACGCGCGCTATCGCTTCGAGCGCGGCGTGGACCCAGCGTTCACCCTGCCGGGCCTCGAACTCGCGACGCAGATGGTGCTTGACCTGTGCGGCGGCGAGGCCTCGGACGTGGTCGTCGACGGCGCGGTGCCCGACACGTCGCGCGCCTATCGGCTCGACCCGGCGCGGGTGATCTCGCTGGTCGGCATGGAGATCCCCGAGGCGGAACAGCGCCGCACGCTCGAGGCGCTCGGCTTCACCTTCGAAGGCGACATGGCCGCCCCGCCGAGCTGGCGCCCCGATGTGCAGGGCGAGGCCGATCTGGTCGAGGAAGTGGCGCGCGTCGCCTCGCTCTCGAAGCTGGTGGGCAAGCCGATGCCGCGCGAGACGACGGGCGTGCCGGGGCCGATCCTGACCCCCGCGCAGGTGCGCGAGAAGACCGCGCGGCGCACGATCGCGGCGCTCGGCTACAACGAATGCGTCACCTACAGCTTCATCGACGGCGCGGCCGCGGCGATGTTCGGCGGCGGTTCGGAAGCGATGCGGATCGAGAACCCGATCAGCTCGGAAATGACGCATATGCGTCCCGACCTGCTGCCCGGCCTGCTGGCGGCGGCGGCGCGCAACCAGGCGCGCGGCTTCGCCGATCTGGCGCTCTTCGAGGTCGGCCCCGCCTTCATCGGCGGCGAGCCGGGCGATCAGGTGACGCAGGCGACCGGGCTTCTGGTCGGCGCGCGCGCCGCCCGCGACCCCTGGGGCTCGCGCCGGCCGGTCGACGTCTATGACGCCAAGGCCGATGTCGAGGCGGTGCTGGCCGCGATCGGCGCGCCGGCGCGGGTGCAGATCAACCGCAAGCTCGACGCCTGGTGGCACCCGGGCCGCGCGGGCAACATCGCGCTTGGTCCGAACGTTCTTGCGACCTTCGGCGAGGTCCACCCCCGCGTGCTGCGCGAGATGGGGGTGAAGGGGGCGGCGGTGGCCTTCACCATCCGTCTGGCCAACATCCCCTTCCCGAAGGCGAAAACGCCGACCCGTCCGGCCCTTGTCCTGCACGATCTGCACGCGGTCGAGCGCGACTTCGCCTTCGTCGTCGATGCCTCGGTCGAGGCGATGACGGCGGTGAACGCGGCGCTTGGCGCCGACAAGGCGCTGATCGAGGCGGTTTCGGTCTTCGACGCCTTCACCGGCCCGAAGGCGGAAGAGCAGATGGGGGCGGGCAAGAAGTCGATCGCGCTCGCCGTCCGGCTGCAGCCGAAGGACAAGACCCTGACCGATGCCGAGATCGAGGCGGTGTCCGCCAAGATCGTCGACAAGGTGGCCAAGGCCACCGGCGGCAGCCTGCGCAAGTGACGCCGCGGCGCTGACTTCGCGTCACGCTATCCGGTCCTGAAAATCCCGTTAGGCTCCTCTCCCATTGGGGGAGGAGCCTGATGATTTTTGACTATCTGATCTTGGGCGGCGGCTCGGCCGGCGCCGTTCTGGCCGCGCGTCTGAGCGAGGATCCGGCGCTGCGGGTCTGTCTGGTCGAGGCCGGGACCGAGGCGCGGGACATCTTCGTGCGCGCGCCGGCGCTGGTCGCGGCGATGGTGCCGGGGCGACCGCCGATTCACAACTGGGCCTTCCACACCGTGCCGCAGCCGGGGCTGGACGGACGGCGGGGGTTTCAGCCGCGGGGCAGGGGGCTTGGCGGTTCCTCCGCGATCAACGCGATGCTCTATATCCGCGGCCGGCCCTCGGATTATGACGCCTGGGCCGAGGCGGGGGCGGAGGGCTGGAGCTGGGACGACTGCCGGCCGCATTTCCTTGCGGCCGAGCGCAACATGCGCGGGGCGTCGGAGTGGCACGGCGCTGCGGGGCCGCTTCAGGTCGGCGATCAGCGCCGCCCGCGTCCGGCGACCCGCGCCTTCATCGAGGCCTGCGCCGCCGTCGGCTGCGCGCCGAATGACGATTTCAACGGGGCCGAGCAGGAGGGCGCGGGGCTTTACCAGGTCACGCAATTCTGGGACGGGCCGCGCAAGGGCGAGCGCTGTTCCGCGGCGGCGGCCTATCTGCACCCGGTCATGGCGCGGCCGAACCTGACCGTGCTGACCCGCGCGCGGGCCGAGCGGCTGCTGATCGCCGAGGGGCGGGCCACCGGCGCACTCGTCCGTCGCGGCCGGCGTCATCTGCGGATCGAGGCGCGGCGCGAGGTGATCGTTTCGGCCGGCGCCTTCGGCTCGCCGCAACTGCTGATGCTGTCGGGGATCGGCCCGGCCGAGCATCTGCGCGAGCACGGCATCACCCCGGTGCTCGACCTGCCCGGGGTGGGGGCGAACCTGCAAGACCACCTCGATTACATCGTCTCCTATACCTCGCCGCGACCCGATGTGGTCGGGCTGAACCCGGCCGGGCTGTGGCGCATGGCGCGCGCCGCCGGGTTCTGGAAACGGCACGGCGAGGGGCTTTTCGCCTCGCCGATGGCCGAGGGGGCGGCCTTCCTGCGCTCGGAACCGGGGCTCGCCGAGCCCGACCTGCAGCTTCACTTCGTCGTCGGCATCGTCGACCGGCACATGCGCCGCCCGCATCTGGCCGATGGCTGGTCGGCCCATGTCTGCGCGCTGCGGCCGTTTTCGCGCGGGACGGTGCGGCTCGCCTCAGACGACCCGCGGGCCGCGCCGGCGATCGACCCGGCCTTCCTCAGCGATCCGCGGGATGCGGCGCTGCTGCTGAAGGGGGCACGGCTTCTCGACGCCATCGCCGGGGCCGAACCGCTGGCGCCGTGGCGCGGGCGGCGGCTTTACCCGCATGACGGCAGTGACGCCGGGCTGATGGCCGACATCCGGGCGCGCGCCGACACGATCTATCACCCGGTCGGCACCTGCCGGATGGGGCGCGACGCGATGGCGGTGACGGACGCAAAGCTGCGGGTGCACGGCATCGCCGGGCTGCGGGTGGTCGATGCCTCGGTGATGCCGAGCCTGATCGGCGGCAACACCAACGCGCCGACGATCATGATCGCCGAGCGCGCGGCGGGCTTCATCCGCGCCGATCGGAGGGATGATTGACCCCGTCCGACCACGGCACGGGGTCGAGATCGCGCGGGTTCACGCCCTCGAGGCAGCCCGCGTTCACCCCGTATTCGTTCGGGTTCGAGCGGCGCTGGTGGTGGGTGTAGATGCCGCAGGTCCTGCAAAACCAGTGCTTCGCCGTCTGCGTGCCGAACTGGTAGAGGCTCAGGTTCTCGGCGCCCTTCACGATGCGGATGCCGTCGAGCGGGGCCGAGACGGCCACCGCCCCGCGCCGCCGGCAGAAGGAACAGTCGCAGCGCCGCTTCGTGTTCAGCCCGTCCGAAAGCGTCACCTCGATCTCGACGGCGCCGCAATGGCAGGTCAGGCGGTGGGGCGTGTGGATCTCGGGCAGCATCAGCGTCTCCGGCGGCGGACCACGGGGATCGTGGTGCGGATATATTCGATGTCCGGATGCGGCGGCCGGCCGTGGGTGCGCGCCCAGAAGCCCGGCCCGCCCATCCGCAGGAAATGCGGCACGCACAGCACGAGCCCGGCGAGGAAGCCGCCGATATGGGCCCAATAGGCGACGCCGCCGGTGAGGCTCGTCTCGGTGCTGCCGATCACCTGCAGCCCGAACCAGACGCCGAGCACGATCCAGGCGGGGATGGTGAAGATCCGGAAGAAGATGATGAAGATGATCAGCACGTCGACGCGGGCGCGCGGGAACATCAGCAGATAGCCCCCCATCACCCCGGCGATCGCGCCCGAGGCGCCGACCATCGGGATCGTGCTGGTCGGGTCGATGGCGATCTGCGCGCCGGCCGCGGCGAGGCCCGAGAGCAGGTAGAAGGCAAGGAAGCCGAGGGGGCCGAACTGATCCTCGAGATTGTCGCCGAAGACCCACAGGAACAGCATGTTGCCGCCGACGTGCATCAGGCTGGCATGGAGAAACATGTGGGTGAACAGCCCCCACAGCCAGGCGCCCTGCGACACCGCCGCGGGATAGAGCGCGCCGGCCTGCCACAGCCCCTCCATGTTGCCGCCCCAGGGCGCGGTCAGCAGATAGAGCGCGAGGTTGATCGCGATCAGGCCCCGGGTGATCCAGGGCGTGCGCATCGAGGGGTTGTGGTCGCGGATCGGGAACATGGGGCGAGAGTTTCCGATCCGCCCCGTCCCGTCAAGCGAGCGGCCTTATTTCTGCGCGCGGATCAGAACCTTGCCGGCGGCATCGGTGAGCTCGAGCACATCGCCGGCCATCTGCGCATCCTTGGCGCGGCCGATGGTCGAGTGGAAGGCGCGCTCGACCTCTTCGGCCGGGCCGAGGCAGGCCATCCGGGTGCCGGCGAGCGCGCCGATCTCGAGCTTGCCGTCATGCGTGCTGACCCGGCCAGAATAGCGGTTGCAGCCCGAGGTGCCGGCGATCATCCCGTCCTCGGGGCGGGCGATGGTGACGCTGACACCTTCGGGCACGGCGGTGCCGGCGATCTCGGTCACATGCCACTCGACGCCCATGCCCAGCAGTTCGAGCGGGTCGGCGGCGGCCTCGTCCTTGCAGGCGGCAAGCGCAAGGCAGGCGAGGGCGGTCAGCATCAGGCGGCGCATGGGGGTCCTCCGGTCATGTGCCGCGCACAGTGGGCCCGGGGGCGGGCGCCCGCAACCCGCATCACGAAAGCGTGTCAGAAGGTGGGCGGCGTGTTCACCCAGATCACCACGGTGCGGCCGTCGGCGGCATTCGCCCAGGCATGCGGGCGGCGGCTTTCGAAATAGATCGAATCGCCGATGCCCAGCTCGTGCACCTCCTCGCCGTCGAGGGTGATGCGGAAGCGGCCCTCGAGCACGGTGATGAATTCCTCGCCCTCGTGGCCATAGCCGCCTTCCGAGGCGGCGCCGGGAGCGAGGATGAAGCGGTGACAGTCCATCTGCCGGCGGCCCTCGGCCAGCACCTCGACGCGCACCCCCTCGACCGGCATCGGCCAGATCCGTGCCGCGCCCGAGCGCACCACCGGGCTGCCCGGCGCGTCCTGTCCCGACAGCCGCGACACCGTGGTGCCGTAATACTGCGCCAGATCGGCGAGTACCTTGAAGCTGACGCCGGCGCCGGTGCGCTCGAGCGTCGACAGCGCCGAGGCCGAGATCGCCATCGCCTGCGCCACGTCATCAAGCTTTTCGCCGCGGGCGTTGCGCAGCTGGCGCAGCGCGGCGCCAAGCGGTTCGTTGGTGATTGCCGTGGCGGCCCCGGTGCTGTCGCCCTCGGCCTCGAGCGTGGCGCGGATCGCCGCCGGGTTCAGCCCCGCCTCGCGGCGCAGGAACGAGATCCGCTGCAGCCGCGCCACATCGGCCGCGCTGTAAAGCCGCTGCCCCGAGGCGCGGCGCTGCGGCGCGATCAGCCCCTGCGTCTCCCACAGTCGCAGCGTCGAGGGGGCAACGCCTGCCGCGCGCGCCGCTTCGGTCACGCGGAAGGTCGGTTCGCCGTCGGTCTGGTCAGAGGGGGCGCTGGAATCGGTCATTTTCTAAGCCTTACACTGGCAATCTGCAGGGCACCATCAAAGGGTGCAAGAAATTTCTTGCAGAAAAAATGCAAAGTGCGATGGTGAGTCATCACGAATCGGAGTTCCCCATGACCGTGCAAACCTCGCCCGAACTTACCGCCCGCAAGAACGCCGCCGTCGCCCGCGGCGTGGGCATGACCACGCAGATCTACGCCGCCAAGGCCGAGAACTCCGAGGTCTGGGACAAGAACGGCAAACGCTACATCGACTTCGCCGCCGGCATCGCCGTGGTGAACACCGGCCACCGTCACCCGAAGGTGATCGAGGCGGTGAAGAACCAGCTCGACGCCTTCACCCACACCTGCCACCAGGTGATGCCCTACGAGAACTATGTCGTGCTGGCCGAGCGCCTGAACGCCAAGGTTCCGGGCGATTTCCCGAAGAAGACGATCTTCACCACCACGGGCGCCGAAGCCGTTGAAAACGCGATCAAGATCGCGCGTCACTACACCGGCCGCTCGGGCGTGATCGCCTTCGCCGGCGGCTTCCACGGCCGCACCTTCATGACCATGACGCTGACCGGCAAGACCGCGCCCTACAAGGTCGGTTTCGGCCCGATGATGAACGACGTCTGGCACCTGCCCTACCCGAACGCGCTGCACGGCGTGTCGAGGGATGACGCGCTCGAGGCGCTGAACCGTCTGTTCAAGTCCGACGCCGACCCGACCCGCATCGCCGCGATCATCCTCGAGCCGGTGCAGGGCGAAGGCGGCTTCGTGCCGGCCCCCGAAGGCTTCATGAAGAAGATCCGCGAGATCTGCGACGAGAACGGCATCGTGATGATCGCCGACGAGGTGCAGACCGGCTTTGCCCGCACCGGCAAGCTCTTCGCGATGGAACACCACGGCGTTGCCGCCGACATCACCACCATGGCCAAGGGCCTTGGCGGCGGTCTGCCGATCTCGGCGGTGACCGGCCGTGCCGAGATCATGGACCACGCCCAGCCGGGCGGCCTTGGCGGCACCTATGCCGGTAACCCGCTGTCGGTGGCCGCGGCGAATGCCGTGCTCGACGTGATCGAGGAAGAGGGCCTGTGCGACCGCGCCGCCCGTCTGGGTGCGCGCCTGAAGCAGCGCCTTGCCAGCCTGCAGGACCAGGTGCCGGAACTCGTCGAGATCCGCGGCCCGGGCTTCATGAACGCGGCCGAGTTCAACGTGGCGGGCACCGACACGCCGAACCCGGACTTCGTGAAGAAGGTCTGTGAAGAGGCGCTCGAGCGCGGCCTCGTGCTGCTGACCTGTGGCGTCTACGGCAACGTGATCCGTTTCCTGTCGCCGCTCACCATCCAGGAACCGGTGTTCGAGGAAGCCCTCGACATCCTCGAGGCCTCGATCCTCGCCGTGAAGAAGGGCTGACACGATGTGGGGAGAGGCTCCGCGCGGGGAACGGCTCGATGACACCGATCAGCGCCTGATCGCCGCCTTGCGGCGGGACGGGCGTGCCTCGGTCTCGGACCTGGCCGCGCAGCTCGGCCTCTCCCGCGCCACCGTGCGCACGCGCATCGAGAGGCTGGTCGCGCGGGGCGAGATCT
Organism: Paenirhodobacter sp. YD-8; assembly: GCF_056590935.1. Taxonomy (NCBI): domain Bacteria; kingdom Pseudomonadati; phylum Pseudomonadota; class Alphaproteobacteria; order Rhodobacterales; genus Paenirhodobacter; species Paenirhodobacter sp. YD-8. The sequence goes on from NZ_CM152649.1 coordinate 1,028,661, forward strand.
CGGGCTTCACCGTGCTCACCCGCGCCGACGTCACCGCCTCGCCGGTGCGCGGCATGATGATGCTCACCGTCGAAGGGCGCGCCACCGAGCGCGTCGTGCAACGGCTGCTCGGCCTGCCTGCGGTGCAGGCCGTGCACACCACCAACGGCCAGTGGGACCTGATCGTCGAGATCGGCACGCGCAGCCTGCCCGATCTGGACGAGACGATCCTGCACATCCGCCGCATCGAAGGGGTGCAGCGGACCGAGACCAACCTGCAGCTGTCGACCCGCCGTCCCTCGGCGCGTCTCTGACGCCTTCCCTCTGGCCCGCGCGCGCGCCATGATGGGCGCGCAAGGGGAGGGGCGGCGATGGACGAGACGATGCTGAAGCTGGGCGTCGCGCTGGCGATCGGCCTTCTGGTCGGGGTCGAGCGCGGCTGGCGCGAGCGCGACGAGCCCTCGGGCAGCCGCACCGCGGGGCTGCGCACCTATGGCATCTTCGGCCTGCTCGGCGGCGTTTTCGCCGCCGTCAGCCTGGCGCTCGGTTCCTCGATCGTGCTCGGCGCGGCCTTTCTCGGCTTCGCGGCGCTGTTCGGTCTCTTCGAATACCGCGAATCCCGGCATGACGAGAATTTCAGTGTCACCGGGCTGATGGCCGGCCTTGGCGTCTTCGGCCTTGGGGCGCTCGCCGTGGTCGGCGACTATCGGGTCGCCGCGGCAGGCGGCACGGCGCTCGCCGGCATCCTCGCCAGCCGCGAGATGCTGCACAGCGCGTTGCGCCGGCTGAGCTGGGTCGAGCTGCGCTCGGCCCTTGTCCTTGCCGCAATGACGGTGATCGTGCTGCCGCTGCTGCCCGACCGCACGATCGACCCCTGGGGCGGTTTCAACCCGCGCGAGGTGTGGTTCTTCACCGTGCTGATCGCGACGATCTCCTATCTCGGCTATATCGCGGTGCGGATACTCGGCACGACGCGCGGGCTGATCGTCAGCGGGCTTGCCGGCGCGCTCGTCTCCTCGACCGCGGTCACCGTGGCGCTCGCGCGGATGGCGAAGGAGGCCGAGCGCCCGGTGCCGCTCGCCGGCGCCGCGGCGCTGGCGGCGATGGTGTCGGTGCTGCGGGTGACGGTGGTCGTCGGGCTGATCGGCGGGCCGGTGCTGCTGCAGATCCTGCCGGTCACCGCCACGGCGGCGGCGGTGCTGGCCCTCGTCGGCGGGCTGGTGCTGGCGCGGGCGAAAAGCCTGCCCGAGGGCAGCGACATGCTGCGCAACCCCTTCGAGCTGCGCGCGCTGCTGGCCTTTGCCGCGCTCTTCGCCTGCGTCTCGATGCTGAACGCCGCGCTCAGCGCGCGCTTCGGCGGTTCGGGCCTGATCGTCACCTCGGCCGCTTCGGGCCTTCTCGACGTCGATGTGGCGGTGCTGAGCGCGCTGCGCCTGACGGGCGAGGACTTCGCCGCGCCGATGGTCGCCGGGGCGGTGCTGATGGCGCTTGTCTCGAATACCGTCGGGCGGATCTTCCTGTCGGTTCTGGCGGGGCCGGTGCGGTTCTGGGCGGCGCTGGCCGTGATCTCGGCGCTCGCCGTTGCGGCGGGCGGGGCGGTCTTTGCGGTGCTCTCCGCCGCCGGCTGAGCATCACCATCGCGTGCCCCCGCGACAATGACGCGCAGCCACCTTGGCCGGGGCCGCCAGACCCTCTATGATCGCGGCCGCGGACAGAGAGGACATTCCCATGATTGCAGAGCTCGGCCATTTCGCCCTGATCCTCGCCTTTTGCGTGGCGCTGATCCAGATGGTGATCCCTCTGATCGGCGCCCAGAAGGGCTGGAGCGGCTGGATGGCGATCGGCGACCCCGCCGCCTCGGCCCAGTTCCTGCTGATTGCGGTCGCCTTCGCCGCGCTGATGCACGGCTTCGTCACCTCGGATTTCTCGCTGAAGGTGGTCTACGAGAACTCGCATACCGACAAGCCGATGCTCTACAAGGTCACCGGGCTGTGGGGCAACCACGAGGGCTCGATGCTGCTGTGGGTGCTGATCCTGTCGCTCTTCGGCGCCGCCGCGGCCTGGTTCGGCGGGGCGCTGCCGCCGCGGCTGCGGGCGCGGGTGCTGTCGGTGCAGGCCTCGATCGGGGTGGCCTTCCTCGGCTTCATCCTGCTCACCTCGAACCCTTTCACCCGCTTGGCCGAGCCGCCCTTCAACGGCCGCGACCTGAACCCGCTGCTGCAGGATCCGGGCCTCGCCTTCCATCCGCCCTTCCTCTATCTCGGCTATGTCGGGCTCTCGATGGCCTTCTCCTTCGCCGTCGCCGCGCTGATCGAGGGCCGGGTCGATGCCGCCTGGGCCCGCTGGGTCCGGCCCTGGACGCTCGCCGCCTGGATCTTCCTGACCATCGGCATCGCGCTCGGCTCGTGGTGGGCCTATTACGAGCTTGGCTGGGGCGGCTTCTGGTTCTGGGACCCGGTCGAGAACGCCTCCTTCATGCCCTGGCTTCTGGCCGCGGCGCTGCTGCATTCGGCGATCGTCGTCGAGAAGCGCGAGGCGCTGAAAAGCTGGACGATCCTTCTTGCGATCATGGCCTTCGGCTTCTCGCTGATCGGTACCTTCATCGTGCGCTCGGGCGTCATCACCTCGGTGCACAGCTTTGCCAATGACCCGAAGCGCGGCATCTTCATCCTGTTCATCCTCGCCCTCTTCGTCGGCGGCGCGCTGACGCTTTATGCCGCGCGGGCCGGCGCGATGCAGGCGAAGGGCGTGTTCTCGATGGTGTCGCGCGAAAGCGCGCTGGTGCTGAACAACATCCTGCTGGCCACCGCGGCGCTTGTCGTCTTTGTCGGCACGCTCTGGCCGCTCGTCGCCGAGATGGCCTGGGGCCGCAAGCTTTCGGTCGGTGCGCCCTTCTTCGACAAGGCCTTCACGCCCTTCATGGTGATCCTCGCCCTGATCCTGCCGATCGGCGCGATGATGCCGTGGAAGCGGGCGACCCTTGGCAAGCTCGTGCGCCCGCTCGCCCCGGCGGCGATCCTGGCGCTCGCGGTCGCGGGCCTTGCCTGGACGCTCGAGACCGGCCGCCCGGTGCTGGCGCTGGTCGCGGCGGGGCTGGGCTCGTGGCTCGTCTTCGGGGCCGCGGCCGAGCTTTGGGTGCGCGCCGGTCGCACGCCGGCCCGTCTCGCCCGTCTGCCGCGCGCCGACTGGGGCAAGGCCACCGCGCATTCGGGGCTGGGCGTGGTCTTCGCCGGCATCGGCCTGCTGATGGCGGGTCAGGTCGAGGATATCCGCGTCGCCCAGGTCGGCGAGACCTTCACCGTCGCGGGCTATGCGATCACCCTCGACACCGTCGATCACCTGCCGGGCCCGAACTACACCACCACCGAGGCGACGATCACCGTGCGCCAGGACGGCAAGTTCGTCGCCACGCTGCATCCCGAGAAGCGGATCTACCCGGTGCAGGCGATGCCGACGACCGAGGCCGACATCGACAACGGCTTCCTGCGCGACGTCTATCTGGTGATCGGCGACCCGCAGGAGGGCGGTGGCTGGGCAGTGCGCACCTATATCAAGCCCTTCGCGAACTGGATCTGGGCCGGCGCGCTGCTGATGGCCCTTGGCGGGCTGCTCAGCCTGAGCGACCGGCGCTATCGCGTCGCCGCCGGCGCCCGCAAACCCGCCGCCTCCACCATCCAGCCCGCGGAGTGACCATGCTGAAACGTCTTGCGCTGCTGCTGCTTCTGGCCACCCCCGCCCATGCCGTGCAGCCCGACGAGGTGCTGGCCGATCCCGCGCTCGAGAAACGCGCGCGGGAAATCAGCCAGGTGCTGCGCTGCCCGGTCTGTCAGGGCGAGAACATCGACGAATCGAATGCCGATGTCTCGCGCGATCTGCGGCTTCTGGTGCGCGAGCGCCTGACGGCGGGCGACAGCAATGCGCAGGTGCTCGACTACATCACCGCGCGCTACGGCGAATATGTGCTGTTCGAGCCGGAAAGGACCGGGGCGAACCTGATCCTCTACTGGACCGGGCCGGCGGTGCTGCTGGTGGCGCTTGGCGGTGCCTTCGTCTGGATCCGTCGCCGCCGGCGCGAGGAACCGCCCGCGGCCAAGGCCCTCAGCCCCGAGGAAGAGGCGCGGCTGAAGGAGTTGATGAACTCCTGACCCGCGCGTGACGCACGGTTTCGCTTTCGTCCCCCGTTGTCCCCGTTAATCTTCGACCGGGACAAGGGAGGACGGCATGAGCTGGCAGACGATCCGTTACGAGATTTCCGAGGGGCTTGCGGTCATCACGATGAACCGCCCCGAGGTGATGAATGCGCTCAACACCACGATGCGGGCCGAGCTGCGCGAGGCGCTGAGCCGCGCCACGGGCGAGGCGCGGGCGATCGTGCTGACCGGCGCGGGGCGGGCCTTCTGCTCGGGCCAGGATCTGGCCGATGGCGCGGCGACCGGGGTGCTCGAGCTCGAGACCGTGCTGCGCGAGGAATACGAGCCGATCCTGAAGGCGATCACCGACTGCCCGGTGCCGGTGATTGCCGCAGTGAACGGCGCCGCGGCCGGGGCAGGGGCCAATCTCGCGCTCTCGGCCGATGTGGTGATCGCCACCGAATCGGCAGTCTTCCTGCAGGCCTTCACCCGGATCGGGCTGATGCCGGACGCGGGCGGCACCTATTGGCTGCCGCGGCAGGTGGGGCTTGCCCGCGCCATGGGGCTCGCGCTTTTTGCCGATAAGGTCACTGCGGCCGAGGCCGCCGCGCAGGGAATGATCTGGGAGGCCGTGCCCGACGTCGATTTCGCCCATCACTGGCGCGCCCGCGCCGAGCATCTGGCCAAGGGCCCGACCCGCGCCTTTGCCGCGGTGAAACGGGCGATGCGGGAAAGCTCGGCCAATGATCTGTCGGCGCAGCTGTCGCTCGAGGCGGAACTGCAAGGCGGGCTTGGCCTGACGCAGGACTTCCGCGAGGGGGTGCAGGCCTTCCTCGAGAAGCGCGCGGCACGGTTCGAGGGCCGCTGAGCGCTTGCCGGCGGGCCCGGGGCACGCTAGCCAAGGGCCGAGTGCGGGCGTGGCGAAATGGTAGACGCATGGGACTTAAACTCCCTCGGGCCCAGCCCATGCCGGTTCGAGTCCGGTCGCCCGCACCACGACCAAGCGAGACCTGTCCGGCCCCGATCTGACGGGGGCATTCCGCAATCGCCGCGCATTGCGCGTGTCAGCCGTCACCTGAGAGCGTTCCCGCGCGGGGGAGACGGCGCGCCCTTTCCGGCACGGTGGGTCATCGTCATGCGGCCGGCTGGCTGGACAGGACAGATGTGGCACGGCACAGTGCCGGGGTCGGGACGGCCTGACCCGAGCTTGCAAGGACGGGAAATGTGATTCGGGATAACGTAATTTTTGGCAAAGAAAATTTCCTCTTTCTCCACAACGGGGCGCATGCCGAAACCTCGCTCCTGATCGGAGAGGCGGTGCCGATGTCGGCATCGGTGCGCAATTTCCGCGACAACATCTCGGCCCGGCGGGCCTGGTGCGCGGAACGGGGCATCCCCTATGCGCATGTCGTCTATCCGTCGAAGCATCTGGTCTATCGCGACCACCTGCCCGACGATCTTGCGGGGCGGGTCGACGGCATCTATCAGCGCTATTTCGCCGGCGATGACGAGATCCTCTATCCGATCGACCTGCTTCTCGAGGGGCGGAAGCAAGGCCACGTCTTCAGAACCTGGGATACCCATCTGAATGATCGTGGCGCGCTGATCGTTGTGCAGGCCCTGCTGTCGAAGATCGGGATTGAGGCCGACGACATCCACGACGCCTTCGAGGTCACCGAGGACAATCTGGCCGGCGATCTGGCAAAGATGGCCGCACTGTCCGGAACGGTCCCCGAGATGCTGCTCCGGCCGAAGTTCAGATTTTTCATTTCCGACAACTTGCGCCTTCTGCCCCGAAACCGGTTCCACAGCGTCGTCGTTCGGAACCGGCATTCCGTGACCGAGAGCAGGCTTCTGGTGTTCGGCGACAGCTTCCTGCACATGTCGCTCAAGCTTCTCGCCCGCTATTTCCGCGAAATCCTCTTCGTCCGCTCGTCGTCCTTCCAGGAGGACATCGTCGCGCTCTACGAGCCGGACGCGATCATCTCCGGCAATGTCGAGCGATACCTGATGAAGGTCGATCGCGATGTCGACGGGGAAAGCTTCCTGCTGTCGCAGCTCAATTCCCCCGACTATGCGTCGGACGGCCGGCATCAGCTGGCCTTCAACGCGCAGCTGTCGCATCGCTTTCACCGGCTCGCCTATGACCGCTGGACCCCCGTTGTCGACGCGCTGCATCCGTCTGCGGAAACGCAACTCGTGCCGGTCCAGGATCTGGTCGATACCGGCGCGTCCTTCCGGGTGACCGGCAACGATCCGATCTTCTCGATCCATGGCACTGCGGGGCAACGGATCGAGAGGTTCACGGTCGAGTTCGTGTCGGATGTCGATTCTGTGGCGCAGTTCTTCTTCATCCCCGAGGGTGATCGGACGTTCAGTGGCGAGAACAGCATCAGCCTCGCCGTCGTCCGCGGGTTCAACCGGCTGCAGTTCGAATTCGGCGGGCGGCTGGTGCGAGGTCTCCGCTTCGATCCGTTGGCCGCACCCGGAACGATTTCGCTGCGGCGTTCCGAGCTCGTGACGCTGCCCGGCTGAGATCTCCGGATGCGGATCGCGGGCGTCCTCCCCGACGGACCGCGGCGGCAGGTCGGGCCCGGGGGGGCGGGGCTGATCGTGCCGTTGGAATGGCGGGCCAAGGCGATGCGGCCCGTTCACCAGACCGTGGGAAGGTGCAAAATCCGCTTGTGCCCGCCAAGGCATCGGCCTATATCGCCCCCCACGGATGTGGCGCCTTCGTCTAGGGGTCAGGACGTGTGGTTCTCAGCCATAAAACACGGGTTCGAATCCCGTAGGCGCTGCCAATCTTCCGCGACATGAACGATCACCGCTGACCACCCTTCGGGGTGGCGGCGGCGTTCTGCTTTTCTTCCCCCGCCATCACGGCTGCGTGCAGATTCTGCCTGCAGGAACACAATGCTTGCCCGGAGCGGTTTCGCCGCCTAAACGGGCAACAAACGAAGGGAGAGCCCATGGCACGCAGACCGCAAGCCCCGATCGAGGACCGGCCCACCACGAAACGCATCGGCGCGCTGAGGGGGCTTGCCCCCTTCGTGCGGCCCTATCGCGGCACCGCTGCCGCGGCGCTCGCGGCGCTTGTCCTCACCGCCTCGATCAGCCTGATCCTGCCGATCGCGGTGCGCCGCGTCGTCGACGGGTTCCAGCAGGGGGCCGAACTGCTCGACCAGTATTTCGGCGCGGCCCTCGTCATCGCGGCGCTGCTCGCGATCGGCACCGGGCTGCGCTATGCCCTTGTCACCCGCTTCGGCGAACGCGTCGTTGCCGATATCCGCAAGGCGGTGTTCGGCCGGGTGATCGGCATGTCGCCCTCGTTCTTCGAACGCATCCTGACCGGCGAGATCATCTCGCGCATCACCACCGACACCACGCTGATCCTCTCGGTGATCGGCTCCTCGGTCTCGGTCGCGCTGCGCAACGTGCTGATCCTGATCGGCGGCCTGCTGATGCTGCTCGTCACCTCGGCCAAGCTGACCGGGCTGGTGCTGCTGGTGGTGCCGCTCGTCGTCGTGCCGATCGTGGTGATGGGCCGGCGGTTGCGCGTTCTCGGCCGCGAGAACCAGGACTGGATCGCCGCCTCCTCGGCCTCGGCCTCGGAGGCGCTGCTCTCGGCGCAGACGGTGCAGGCCTTCACCCACGAGGCGCTGACCCGGCGCGCCTTCTCGGACGTGACCGAGAAAAGTTATGACTCGGCGCGGCGGCGGATCAGCACCCGCGCGCTGATGACGGTGATCGTGATCTTCCTCGTCTTCGCGGGCGTCGTCGGCGTGCTGTGGGTCGGTGCGCGCGACGTGCGCGGCGGCGCGATGTCTGTGGGCGAGCTGGTGCAGTTCGTGATCTATGCGGTGATGGTCGCGGGCTCGGTCGGGGCGCTCTCCGAGATCTGGGGCGAGCTGCAGCGTGCCGCGGGCGCGACCGAGCGTCTGGTCGAGCTGCTCTCGGCCCATGACAGCGTCACCGATCCCGAGCATCCGGTGCCGCTGCCGATGCCGGCGAAGGGAGCGATCCGCTTCGAGGACGTCAGCTTCCACTATCCCTCGCGGCCCGAGACCTCGGCGCTCGACCATGTCGCGCTGACGATCGAGCCGGGCGAGACCGTAGCCCTTGTCGGCCCCTCGGGGGCGGGCAAGACCACTGTCGTGCAGCTGATCCAGCGGTTCTGGGACCCGGAGACGGGGCGCGTCACCATCGACGGCTATGACCTGCGAAGCCTGGCGCGTGCCGATTTCCGCCGGGCCATCGCGCTCGTGCCGCAGGACCCGGTGATCTTCGCGGCCTCCGCGCGCGAGAACATCCGCTTCGGCCGGCCCGAGGCGACGGATGCCGAGGTCGAGGAGGCCGCGCGCGCGGCCCATGCCTGGGACTTCCTGACCGCGCTGCCGCAGGGCTTCGACACCTATGTGGGCGAGCGTGGCGTGATGCTGTCGGGCGGGCAGAAGCAGCGCATCGCCATCGCCCGCGCGATCCTGCGCGACGCGCCGATCCTGCTGCTCGACGAGGCGACCTCGGCCCTTGATGCCGCCTCCGAGCGCGAGGTGCAGGCGGCGGTCGACCGGCTGTCGGTCGGGCGCACCACGGTGATCGTGGCGCACCGGCTGGCCACGGTGAAGAAGGCGCATCGCATCGTCGTCTTCGACGAGGGCCGGATCGTCGCCCAGGGCACGCATGAGGAACTGGTGGCCCAGGGCGGGCTTTACGCCGAGCTTGCCAAGCTCCAGTTCACCGACGGCGCCGCCCTCTGAGGCGGGCGCCGCTTCCCCCGCGGGGCGGGGCAGGGATGCCCTCGCGTCATGGCTGCCATGACGTGACGTTTTGGTAAGCCTTGCCCTTGCCGCCCGTCGGCGCTTTGACGCATTCTGCGGGCGAGGCCCGGGGAGGAACGGGCAGGGGAGGTTGAGATGGCGGAAGTCTATGCCACGGTCGCGGACCGTGATCGTATCGAGCGTGAGGCGCCCTGGGCGGCGCGCGACAACGCGAAGACGCTGTACGAGTTTCTGACGCGTGCGAAACAGCGCCACGGGGCGCGGCCGGCGCTGTCGTTCCAGCTGTTCTCCGACCCGAAGGCGCCGGCGCAGACGCTGACCTGGTCGGCGCTGCATGCGCGGGTGACACAGGCCGCGAACCTGCTGCGCAGCCTCGGCGTGGGCGAGGGGGACACCGTCGCCTATCTGCTGCCGAACTGCCTCGAGACCGCGATCACGCTTCTGGGCGGGGCGACGGCGGGCATCGTCAACCCGATCAACCCGCTGCTTGAATCCGAGCAGATCTCGGCGATCCTGCGCGAGACCAAGGCCAAGGTCCTGGTCACGCTCAAGGCCTTCCCGAAGACCGACGTGGCGCAGAAGGCGGCCGAGGCGGTGAAGTTCGCGCCGAACGTGCAGACGGTGCTCGAGATCGACCTGAACCGCTATCTCGCGCCGCCGAAAAGCTGGATCGTGCCCTTCCTGCGCCCGAAGATGGAGACGCGCCATCACGCCGACGTCTTCGACTTCAACCGCGAATGCGCGAAGATGCCGGGCGACCGGCTGACCTTCGCGGACAGCACCGGCGACCGGGTCGCGGCCTATTTCCACACCGGCGGCACCACCGGCATGCCGAAGGTGGCGCAGCACAAGTATTCGGGGATGATCTACAACGGCTGGCTCGGCGGCACGCTGCTGTTCGACGAGACCGACGTGATGATCTGCCCCTTGCCGCTGTTCCACGTCTTCGCCGCCTATCCGATCATGATGTCGGCGATCGCGGCGGGCGCGCATGTGGTGATGCCGACGCCCGCGGGCTATCGCGGCGAGGGCGTCTTCGACAATTTCTGGAAGCTGGTCGAGCGCTGGCAGGTCACCTTCCTGATCACCGTGCCGACGGCGATCTCGGCGCTGATGCAGCGGCCGGTGAATGCCGATATCTCGTCGCTGCGCACGGCGATCTCGGGCTCGGCGGCGCTGCCGGTCGAGCTGTATACCCGCTTCAAGGAGGCGACCGGCGTCGAGGTCTGCGAGGGCTATGGCCTGACCGAGGCGACCTGCCTCGTCGCGGTGAACCCGCCCGACGGCAAGAAGAAGGTCGGCTCGGTCGGCCTGCCGCTGCCCTACACCCATGTGCGGATCCTGCGCCGGGTGAACCACGAATACATCGAATGCGGCATCGACGAGGTCGGCGAGATCTGCGTCGCCAACCCGGGCGTCTTCGAGGGCTCGACCTATACCGAGCCGGACAAGAACCACGATCTGTTCGCCGAGGACCGCTTCCTGCGCACCGGCGACCTCGGGCGCCTGGATGGGGACGGCTATCTGTGGATCACCGGCCGCGCGAAGGACCTGATCATCCGCGGCGGGCACAACATCGACCCGGCCGAGATCGAGGAGGCGCTGCTCAGCCATCCGGCGGTGGCCTTCGCCGGTGCCATCGGCCAGCCCGACAGCTTCGCGGGCGAGCTTCCCTGCGCCTATGTCGAGCTGGTGGCGGGCGCCGAGGTGACCGAGGCCGAGATCATGGCCCATGCGAAGAAGCACATCCACGAGCGCGCCGCGATCCCGAAGCATATCGAGATCATGGCGGAACTGCCGAAGACCGCGGTCGGCAAGATCTTCAAGCCCGACCTGCGCAAGCGCGCGATCCAGCGGGTGCTGGACGCCGCGCTGAAGGAGGCGGCGATCGCCGCCCATGTCGTCTCGGTGATCGAGGACAAGAAGCGCGGTCTGGTGGCCGAGATCGCCACCACCGGCGCGGTCGAGGAAGAGGCCGTCAAGCGCAAGCTCGGCGAGTTCACCGTGCCTTGGGAATGGGCGAAGTGAGGCGGACCTGAGATCTGGGGGCGGGCCGCTGGTCCGCCCCTTTCCCCTTGCGCTCAGCCGCCCAGCTCGACCGTCGCGCGCCGGCTGCCGATCACCTTGCCGGCGCGGACCAGCTCGGCCGTGGCGCGGTAGCTGCCCGGGGCAAAGCCGCCCGGTGGAGCCTTCTTTCCGGCATAGGCCAGAAACAGCGCCTGTCCCTTCCTGAGCGGCGTCTCCTGCACGAAGTGATAGCCCGCGGGCCCGTCGATGAGAACGCGCAGCACGTCGCCGGTCAGGCTTTCCCAGCCATAGGCCCAGAGCAGCAATGCCCCGGCATCGGCGGGAAGCACGGTGGCGGCCGGCAGACCGGCCCGCACCGCGTCGTAATCGGGCGGGGCAGAGGCCAGCCCCGCCTCGAGCAGGCCGCCCGGGGTATAGGGCTCGGGGCTTTGCCACAGCCCGGCCTGCGCGGTCATGGTGCAGTTTTCCGTGGCCTCGGGCCGGAACGGATCGACGGTCGTGCCGTTCTCGCGCAGTGACAGGTGCAGGTGCGGAAACTCCGCCAGCCCCGACTCTCCCACCAAGCCAAGAGGGGTGCCGGCCGCGACCGTCTCGCCCGGCGTCACCCGGATCGAGCCGCGCCTCATGTGGCAATATTGCGTCTGCCAGCCCGCGCCGTGCTCGATCAGCACGCCGTTGCCGCATTCCTTGCCCTTCACGCTTTCGCCGGCCAGATGGGCGCCATCCGCCTCGCCGTCGCGCACCGCGCGCACCCGGCCCGGAGCGGCCGCCAGCACCGCGACGCCCGCCGCCATCGCCGCACGGGTGGGCAGGGCGAAATCCGTGCCGTCATGGCCCTGATAGGTGACGGTGCCGCAGCCGTAATCGCGGATCCCCGGCCCCGGGTCGCGGTCGACGTAATGCTGGATGTAGCAGTCCTTGCCCAGCGTGCAGTCGATGGGCAGGGCAAGCGTGATCGTCCCGGCCGACGCGGCCGGGGCAAGGAAAATCCCGGCCCCGAGGATCAGGGCCGGGATCCGATGTCGTCTGGACCGCACGGGATCAGCCGGCGGGCAGCAGGCGCGGTTTCGCCTCGCCGGTCAGGCGCGGCTTGCCGAGCTCCTCGACGTCGAGGACGATGGCGTCGTCCTTGACCCCGATGAAGACCATGCCGCCCTTGGTCAGCTTGCCGAACAGCAGTTCCTCGGCGAGCGGCTTCTTGATGTATTCCTGGATCACGCGGCCGAGCGGACGCGCGCCCATCTTGTCGTCATAGCCGCGCTCGGCGAGCCAGTTCGCCGCCTCGGGGCTCAGCTCGATATGCACGTTGCGGTCGATCAGCTGCGCCTCGAGCTGCAGCACGAACTTGTCGACAACCTGCAAGATCACGTCACGCGACAGCGGCGCGAAGCTGACCACGGCATCGAGACGGTTGCGGAACTCGGGCGTGAAGGTGCGCTCGATCGCCGCCGTGTCCTCGCCCTCGCGCCGGTCGCGGCCGAAGCCGATCGCCGCTTTCGCCTGTTCCGAGGCGCCCGCGTTCGAGGTCATGATCAGGATCACGTTGCGGAAGTCCACCGTCCGGCCGTTGTGGTCGGTCAGCTTGCCGTGGTCCATCACCTGCAAGAGGATGTTGTAGACATCCGGATGCGCCTTCTCGATCTCGTCGAGCAGCAGCACGCAATGCGGGTGCTGGTCGACGCCATCGGTCAGCATGCCGCCCTGATCGAAGCCGACATAGCCCGGAGGCGCACCGATCAGCCGGCTGACCGCGTGCTTCTCCATGTATTCCGACATGTCGAAGCGCAGCAGTTCGACGCCGAGCGTATCGGCCAGCTGCTTCGCCACCTCGGTCTTGCCGACGCCCGTGGGGCCCGCGAACAGGTAGTTGCCGATCGGCTTTTCCGGCTCGCGCAGGCCGGCGCGGCTGAGCTTGATCGCCGAGGCGAGCACCTCGATCGCCTTGTCCTGACCGAAGACCACACGCTTGAGCGTCTTTTCCAGATCGCGCAGCACCTCGGCATCGCTCTTCGAGACGGTCTTCGGCGGGATCCGGGCGATCTTCGCCACCACCGCCTCGATCTCCTTCGGGCCCAGCGTCTTGCGCCGCTTGCTCTCGCTCAGCAGATGCTGGGCGGCGCCGGCCTCGTCGATCACGTCGATCGCCTTGTCGGGCAGCTTGCGGTCATGGATGTAGCGCGCCGACAGCTCCACTGCCGCCTTGATCGCGTCATTGGTATAGCGGATGTCGTGATGCTTCTCGAAATAGGGCTTCAGCCCCATCAGGATCTTCACCGAATCCTGCACCGTGGGTTCGTTCACGTCGATCTTCTGGAACCGGCGGGAGAGCGCGCGGTCCTTCTCGAAGTGCTGGCGGAACTCCTTGTAGGTGGTCGAGCCCATGCAGCGCAGCTTGCCGCCGGCCAGCGCCGGTTTCAGCAGGTTCGAGGCATCCATCGCCCCGCCCGAGGTGGCGCCGGCGCCGATCACCGTGTGGATCTCGTCGATGAAGAGGATCGCGTCGGGATGGTCCTCGAGCTCCTTCACCACCGCCTTCAGCCGTTCCTCGAAATCGCCGCGATAGCGGGTGCCGGCCAAGAGCGCGCCCATGTCGAGCGAGAAGATCGTCGCCTTCGACAGGATCTCGGGCGTCTCGCCACGGGTGATCTTGAGCGCGAGGCCCTCGGCGATGGCGGTCTTGCCGACACCGGGGTCGCCCACCAGCAGCGGGTTGTTCTTGCGTCGGCGGCACAGCACCTGGATCGCGCGCTCGACCTCTTCCTCGCGGCCGATCAGCGGGTCGATGTCGCCCTTTTGCGACTTCTGGTTCAGGTTGACGCAGTATTTCGCCAGCGCCGATTCCTTCGCCTCGCCGGGCTGGGCCGCCTCGGCCTTCTGCTCGTCCTCGGCGCCGACGACCGGGCGCGCCTCGCCGAAGGCGGGGTCCTTGGCGACGCCATGGGCGATGAAGTTGACCGCGTCATAACGGGTCATGTCCTGCTCCTGCAGGAAGAAGGCGGCGTTGCTCTCGCGCTCGGCGAAGATCGCGACGAGCACGTTCGCCCCCGTCACCTCGGTGCGCCCCGAGCTTTGCACATGGATCGCGGCGCGCTGGATCACGCGCTGGAAGGCGGCCGTGGGCACGGCCTCCGAACCCTCGACCTCGGTGACGAGGGTCGACAGGTCGTCTTCGATGAATTCGTTCAGGGTCTGGCGCAGCTCGTCGAGATCGACGCCGCAGGCGCGCATCACGCGGCTGGCGTCGGGCTCGTCGATCAGCGCGAGCAGCAGGTGTTCGAGCGTTGCAAGCTCGTGCTTGTGCGAATTTGCCAGCGCGAGGGCCCCGTGGATGGCTTGTTCGAGCGTGGTCGAGAACGACGGCATTTGGTGCTCCTTTCCTGGGGTGCGGGGCCTGGGCCCTGTGCTGGTCCGATAGGACTAGAGTTCGGCGGAAACGGCCGCGCTTCAAGCCCTCTTTGCGTAAAAATCACTCACTGTTTCCGCTCTGCCCGAAAAGTGAACAGAACCTCTGCCCGTTTTCCCGCCCCGAGGGCAGGTGCCCCGCCGTCCGCAGAGGGCGTGTCCGGGGGTGAAAATCCCGCGTCGGGACCAGTTCCGGGTTGAAATAGGGTGGGGAAGGGGTCATTGGAAGGGCCTCTCGTTAGGGAAATGACGGAAAGAACGATGGCCTCCTTCCGGATCTCGCGTCTGGCGATGTGGCGTCGCTCGCGGGCGATGAACTCGACACGGCTGTGGAAGTCGCGCTTCGTGTTCTGGATCGGTGCGCTCGCGATCGGTGCGATCAGCGCCGGTTTCGCAATTGCCGCCGACTTCGCGCAGAAGACCTTCGCGGCCTTCGCGGGAACCGACGAGTTCCGCCTTGCGCCGCTGATCCTCACCCCGCTCGGCTTCGTCGCCTGTGCCTGGGCGGCGCGGAGCTGGATCCCGAATTCGCAGGGCTCGGGCATTCCGCAGGCGATGGCGGCGCGGGTGCTGCGCGACCTGCCCGACCGCGGCGCGATGCTGAGCCTGAAGATTGCCGTGGGCAAGGTGGTGCTGACCGTGGCCGGCCTGTTCTGCGGCGCCTCGATCGGGCGCGAGGGGCCGACGGTGCAGGTCGGCGCCTCGATCATGATGGCGGCGGGGCGTTTCGGCGGCATCCCGGCGGGGCGCGGGCTGATCCTTGCGGGCTCGGCCGCGGGCATCGCGGCGGCCTTTAATACCCCGGTCGCGGGCATCGTCTTCGCGATCGAGGAAATGAGCCGCGCCTACAAGGCGCGCACGAACGGCGTGGTGCTGATCACGGTGATCATCGCCGGTCTCTCCTCGCTCGGCATTCTCGGCAACTACACCTATTTCGGCCAGTCCGACGCGCTGGCGAGCGGCTGGCGCGACGGGCTGCTGGTGCTGGCCTGCGGTCTCGTCGGGGGCGTCGTCGGGGCGCTGTTCAGCCGCGCTGTGATCTTCATCACCCGCTGGCTGCGGCGCTTGCGCGTGGTCAGTGCGGGGCGCAAGGCGGTGCTGGTGGCGCTCGTTGCGGGCATCGTCACCGCGGTCGCGGGCGTCTCCTATGACGGGCTGACCTGGGGCACGGGCTATGACGTCGCCCGCGCCGCGATCGAGGGGCAGGCGCCGCCGCCCAGCTATTTCCTGGCAAAGCTCGTCTCGACGCTGGCCGCCACCGTCTCGGGGATTCCGGGGGGGCTCTTCGCGCCCTCGCTCTCGGTCGGCGCGGGGCTGGGCGCCACCGTGGCGCTGGTGCTGTCGAGCGAGGTGGGGCTGGCCGCGATCCTTGGCATGGCTGGCTATTTCGCCGGGGTGACGCAGGCGCCGATGACGGCGTTTGTCATCATCATCGAGATGACCGGCAACCACGACATCATCGTGCCAGTGATGGCGGCGGCGATGCTCGGCTATGGCACCTCGCGCTTCATCTCGCCCGAGCCGCTCTATGCCACCCTGTCGCGGCTCTTTGTGGCCGATGCGCTGCGTGCGGCGCGTGCGGCCGGGGCGGCGGGGCGTGCGGCGGCGGCACAGGAGGTGGCGGCGGTGGCCGAGGCCGAGGCGCTGTTCGAGGACAGCCCTGCGGACGACCGGCCCGCGGGCGCCGCCGGCAAGGACGGCGACGGGCCGCGCTGAGCGGCCCGCGGATCGCTCAGAACCGGTCCTTGCGCGCCCGCGCCTCGGTGAAGGTGTCAAGCGCGCTTGCCTCGGGCGGCAGGCCGAGGGCACGTTTCAGCGCCGGATCGGCGCCGCGCAGGAACGGGTTCGTCGCCAGTTCCTGATCCAGCCGGGCCGGCACCGTCGGCCGCCCCTCGGCGCGCAGCGCCTTCACCTCGGCCATCCGCGCGCGCAGGGCAGGGGCCTCGGGCTCGAGGCTCAGCGCGAAGCGGCCGTTCGCTTCGGTGTATTCGTGGCCCGAGCAGATCAGCGTGTCGCCCGGAAGCGCCGCCATCCGGGTCAGCGTCGCCAGCATCTGCGCCGGGCTGCCCTCGAACAGCCGCCCGCAGCCCCAGCTCATCAGGCTGTCGCCCGAGAACAGGAGCCCCGCCCGCGGCATGTGAAAGGCGATGTGGCCGAGGGTATGGCCCGCGGCATCGAGGATCTCGGTGCGGTGGCCCGCGACCTCGATCACCTGGCCCGGATGCACGGCCGTGTCGAGTCGCGGCAACCGGTGCGCATCGGCCTCGGCGCCGATCACCGCGGCCCCGGTCGCGCCCGCCAGCGCGGCCACCCCGGCGATGTGGTCATTGTGGTGGTGGGTGAGCACGATCGTGTCGAGCCGCCAGCCGCGCTCGGCCAGCAGCTGCTGCACCGGCGCCGCCTCGGGCACGTCGACGACCGCGGTCGTGTCGCTGCCGGCATCGTGCAGCAGATAGGCGTAATTGTCGGCAAGACAGGGGACGATCAGCAATTCGAGGGTCATGGCTTTTCGTGTCGCATTCGCTATTGTGGCCCCCAGTTACGCCCGGGGAGGGACCGCACGCAATGCACCTCGACGTGCTCGACCTGCGCAATTTCTACTATCGCACCCAGCTTGGCCGTGCGGCGCAGCGCGCGGTGCGCGACCGTCTGCTCGAGCTCTGGCCCGCGACCTCGGCCGAGATGGCGGGGCTGACCGTGGCGGGCTATGGCTTTGCGGTGCCGCTGCTGCGGCCCTATCTCGCGCCGGCGCGGCGGGTGATCGGGCTGATGCCCGCGGCGCAGGGGGTGATGCCCTGGCCCGCGGGGATGCCCAATGTCTCGGTGCTGTGCGAGGAGACGCGCTGGCCGCTCGAGACCGGCATGGTCGACCGGCTGGTGGTGCTGCACGGGCTCGAGGTCTCGGACAACCCCGATGCGCTGCTCGAGGAATGCTGGCGGGTGCTCGGCCCCGGCGGGCGGGCGATGCTGATCGTGCCGAACCGCTCGGGCCTCTGGGCGCCGCGCGAGACCACCCCCTTCGGCTTTGGCCGGCCCTACACGCTTGCCCAGCTCGACATGCAGGCGCGGCGCGCCGGATTCGTGCCCGAACGCCACGCCGCGGCCCTCTACATCCCGCCCTCGCACCGCCGGTTCTGGCTGCGCTCGGCGGCGATGTGGGAGCGGATGGGGGCGCGGGTGTCGGGCTTCCTTGCCGCGGGCGTGCTGTTTCTCGAGCTGTCGAAACAGGTGCATTCGCCGCGCCGGCCGGGGCTTGGCGCCGCGGTGCGCAAGCCGCTGTCGATCCTGGAAGGGGCGGCGAAGCCGATGGCCGATCCGGTCTGAGGCCGCGGCCCGGGGCGGCCCCTGCCGCAGGGGAATCATGCCACGAACCGCCCCGCCCGGCACCCCCTGCAAAAGTGGGATGCTGCATTGCAGCATCGTGTTAGCGCCACAACTTCCGGTCGGCTTGCGCTAACAGTTCCGCCCCTGGCCGAATTCCTTTCGCGCACCTCACATTCTCTTGTGCAAGACGGTTGCGAGGGGGGGATGGCTCTGCTACACGCGGTCCCGAATGCGGCGTCTGGGCGGGAACCCGAACGCCGAAGGGAGCCTCCGGCCCGGCCCGGTCGGTGCGATCGGATCGGACGCGCGGGGGCAAGAGCATCGGAAGGGTGGACGTGTCCGAACCAGCTTCGATTTCCGCAGCCATCGCCGGGCGCTATGCCACGGCCATCTTCGAACTCGCACGGGATGCCGGGGGCGTTGATGCCCTCGAGGCCGATGTCGGTGCGCTCGGTGCGGCTCTGGCCGCCTCGGCCGAGCTGCGCGACCTGATCTCCTCGCCGCTCTACAGCCGCGACGATCAGGGCAAGGCGATCGCCTCGGTGGCCGCGCGCATGGGCCTCTCGGCGCCGATGGCGCAGGGGCTTGCGCTGATGGCGTCCAAGCGTCGCCTGTTCGCGCTGCCGCAGCTTCTCAAGGCGCTGGCCGAGGCGATTGCCACGGCGAAGGGCGAAGTGACCGCCGAGGTCACCGCCGCCGCGCCCCTCAGCGACGAGCAGGCCGCCAAGCTGGCCGCCACGCTGCAGGAAAAGACGGGCAAGACCGTCAAGCTCAATGTCGCCGTCGATGACAGCCTGATCGGCGGAATGATTGTCAGGCTGGGCTCGCGCATGATCGACACCTCGATCCGCTCGAAGCTCGCTTCTCTCCAGAACACCATGAAAGAGGTCGGATAATGGGCATCCAAGCAGCTGAGATCTCTGCGATCCTCAAGGAGCAGATCAAGAACTTCGGGCAGGACGCCCAGATGGCCGAAGTCGGCCGCGTGCTCTCGGTGGGCGACGGTATCGCCCGCGTGCACGGGCTCGACAACGTCCAGGCGGGCGAAATGGTCGAGTTCCCCGGCGGCATCCGCGGGATGGCGCTGAACCTCGAGGTCGACAACGTCGGTATCGTGATCTTCGGCTCCGACCGCGACATCAAGGAAGGCGATGTCGTCAAGCGCACCAACGCGATCGTGGACGTGCCCACCGGCCCGGGCCTGCTCGGTCGCGTCGTTGACGCCCTCGGCAACCCGATCGACGGCAAGGGTCCGGTGACCTATGTCGAGCGTCGCATCGCCGACGTTAAGGCTCCGGGCATCATCCCGCGCAAATCGGTGCACGAACCGATGGCGACCGGCCTGAAATCGGTCGACGCGATGATCCCGATCGGCCGTGGCCAGCGCGAGCTGATCATCGGCGACCGTCAGACCGGCAAGACCGCGATCGCGCTCGACACCATCCTGAACCAGAAGTCGTACAACGAGGCCAACCCCTCGAACAAGCTGCACTGCTTCTACGTCGCCGTCGGCCAGAAGCGCTCGACCGTGGCGCAGCTGGTGAAGAAGCTCGAGGAATCGGGCGCGATGGAATACACCACCGTGATCGCCGCGACCGCCTCGGACCCGGCGCCGATGCAGTTCCTCGCCCCCTACTCGGCGACCGCGATGGCGGAATACTTCCGCGACAACGGCCAGCACGCGCTGATCATCTATGATGACCTGTCGAAGCAGGCCGTGTCCTATCGCCAGATGTCGCTGCTGCTGCGTCGTCCCCCGGGGCGTGAAGCCTATCCGGGCGACGTGTTCTACCTGCACTCGCGTCTGCTGGAACGTTCGGCGAAGCTGAACGAGGACTACGGCCTCGGCTCGCTGACCGCTCTGCCGATCATCGAGACCCAGGCGGGCGACGTGTCGGCCTACATCCCGACCAACGTGATCTCGATCACCGACGGCCAGATCTTCCTCGAAACCGAACTGTTCTACCAGGGCATCCGCCCGGCCGTGAACACCGGTCTCTCGGTGTCGCGCGTCGGCTCCTCGGCCCAGACCAACTCGATGAAGTCGGTCGCCGGTCCGGTGAAGCTGGAACTCGCGCAGTATCGCGAAATGGCCGCCTTCGCGCAGTTCGGCTCGGACCTCGACGCCGCCACGCAGAAGCTGCTGAACCGCGGTGCGCGCCTGACCGAGCTGATGAAGCAGCCGCAGTACTCGCCGCTGACCAACGCGGAAATCGTCGCGGTCATCTTCGCGGGCACCAACGGCTTCCTCGACACCGTGCCGGTGAAGGAAGTCGACCGCTTCGAGAAGGGGCTGCTGAGCTACCTGCGCTCGAACCGCAAGGATGTCCTTGACTGGATCACCAACGAAGATCCGAAGATCAAGGGCGATGCCGAAGCCAAGCTGAAAGCCGCGATCGCAGAATTCGCCAAGACTTTCGCTTGACCCGCCTGAAAGGACAGGGACATGCCCAGCCTTAAGGACCTCAAGAACCGGATCGCGAGTGTCAAGAACACTCGTAAGATCACGAAGGCGATGCAGATGGTCGCGGCGGCAAAGCTCCGTCGCGCCCAGGAAGCCGCCGAACACGCCCGGCCCTATGCCGAGCGGATGAACGCCGTGATGACCAGCCTTGCGGCTTCGGTCGGCGGCTCTGCCTCTGCGCCCCGGCTTCTGGCCGGGACGGGCTCTGACCAGACCCACCTCCTGGTGGTGATGACCGGCGAACGCGGGCTTTGCGGTGGCTTCAACGCCAACATCGCCAAGCTTGCGCGGCACCGGGCGGACGAACTGCTGGCTGCCGGCAAGACGGTGAAGATCCTGACCGTCGGCAAGAAGGGCCGCGACGCGCTGCGCCGCGACTATGGCCAGTATTTCGTCGGGCACGTGGACCTGAGCGAGGTGAAGAAACTCACCTATCTCACCGCCCGCGGGATCGGCCGTGACATTCTCGCCCGCTTCGACGCCGGCGAATTCGATGTCGCGACGATCTTCTACTCGGTCTTCGAGAGCGTGATCTCGCAGGTGCCGACGGCGAAACAGGTGATCCCGGCCCAGTTCGAGGAAAGCGAGGGGCATGGCTCCTCGGCGCTCTTCGACTACGAGCCGAGCGAGGAGGCGATCCTCCACGACCTGCTGCCGCGCGGTGTCTCGACGGCGATCTTCTCGGCGCTGCTCGAGAACAACGCCTCGTTCAACGGCGCCCAGATGTCGGCGATGGACAACGCCACCCGCAACGCGGGCGACATGATCGACAAGCTGACGATCGAGTACAACCGCTCGCGCCAGGCCGCGATCACCAAAGAGCTCATCGAAATCATTTCGGGCGCCGAGGCGCTCTGACGGAACCGGAGATAGACAATGGCAAGCAAAGGCAAAGTGACCCAGGTCATCGGCGCCGTCGTCGACGTGCAGTTCGAAGGCGGCCTGCCCGCAATTCTGAACGCGCTCGAGACCACCAACAACGGCAAGAAGCTGGTGCTCGAAGTCGCCCAGCACCTCGGCGAGAACACCGTCCGCGCGATCGCGATGGACGCCACCGAAGGCCTCGTGCGCGGCGCTGAAGTCGTCGACACCGGCTCGCCGATCTCGGTGCCGGTCGGCAACGCGACGCTCGGCCGCATCCTGAACGTCATCGGCGCGCCGGTGGACGAGCGCGGCCCGGTCGAAGCGGCCGAATACCGCGCCATCCACCAGCCGGCCCCGGATTTCGCGGCGCAGTCGACCGCGTCGGAAATCCTCGTCACCGGCATCAAGGTCATCGACCTGCTCGCCCCCTACTCGAAGGGCGGCAAGATCGGCCTGTTCGGCGGCGCCGGCGTGGGCAAGACCGTTCTGATCATGGAACTGATCAACAACATCGCAAAGGTGCACTCGGGCTTCTCCGTGTTCGCCGGCGTGGGTGAACGGACCCGTGAAGGCAACGACCTCTATCACGAGATGATCGAGTCGGGCGTCATCAACCTCGACAACCTCGAGGAGTCGAAGGTGGCGCTGGTCTACGGCCAGATGAACGAGCCTCCGGGGGCCCGTATGCGCGTCGCCCTCTCGGGCCTGACGCTGGCCGAACAGTTCCGCGACCAGTCGGGTTCGGACGTGCTGTTCTTCGTCGACAACATCTTCCGCTTCACCCAGGCGGGTTCGGAAGTGTCGGCGCTGCTCGGCCGTATCCCCTCGGCCGTGGGCTATCAGCCGACGCTCGCCACCGACATGGGCGCGCTGCAGGAACGCATCACCTCGACCAAGGCGGGCTCGATCACCTCGGTGCAGGCGATCTACGTTCCGGCCGACGACCTTACCGACCCGGCGCCGGCGACCTCGTTCGCCCACCTCGACGCCACCACGGTTCTGTCGCGTGCGATCTCGGAACTCGGCATCTACCCGGCCGTGGACCCGCTCGACTCGACCTCGCGGATCCTCGATCCGCAGATCGTCGGCGAAGAGCACTATCAGGTCGCCCGTGACGTGCAGGGCATGCTGCAGCGCTACAAGTCGCTGCAGGACATCATCGCCATCCTCGGCATGGACGAACTGTCGGAAGAGGACAAGCTGACCGTGGCCCGCGCCCGGAAGATCCAGCGCTTCCTCAGCCAGCCGTTCGACGTGGCGAAGGTCTTCACCGGCGCCGACGGCAAGCAGGTTCCGCTCGAGGACACCATCAAGTCGTTCAAGGCGGTGGTGGCCGGTGAATACGACCACCTGCCGGAAGCCGCCTTCTACATGGTGGGTGGCATCGACGAAGTGATCGCCAAGGCCGCGAAACTCGCTGCTGCGGCGTAAGGGGGATAACCCATGGCCGATACGATGCAGTTCGACCTCGTCGCGCCCGAGCGGAAGCTTGCTTCCGCTCCGGTGGCCGAGGTGCGGATTCCGGGCGCCGATGGCGACCTGTCCGCGATGCCGGGGCATGCGCCCCTGATCACCACGCTGCGGCCGGGGATCCTGACCGTGGTCAGCGCTGCAGGGACCGCGGAATACGCGGTGACCGGCGGCTTCGCCGAGATCACGCCCGAAAGCGTGATCGTGCTGGCCGAGCGCGGCATGCCGAAGGCGGAACTGACGCCCGACGTGCACGCCGAGATGGTCGCCGAGGCCCGCAAGGCCGTCGAGGAGGCTGCGCCCTCGCTCGTCGACGCCGCGATGAAGGTGCTCGCCGACATGGAAGCCCTTGGCTCGCACATGACCCTCTGAGGGACGGTGCCGCAAGATCGAAGGCCCCGGGGGAAACCCCGGGGCTTTTTTCTTTTCCCGAGGCGTCGTAGACCTTCGGAAAAGCCGGAGATTGAGGCATGTTGAAGATCGCGTCCCACCGCGTGGGAATTGCCCGGGGATCGCTGGTGCTGTTCTCCGATTTCCAGGACGGCGGCATCATGTGGACCGGCGAGGGCCCGCGCGAGCTGCGCCGCGTCGTGACCTTCCGCGAGCCCTTCCGCGAGGCGCCTGCGGTGCAGGTCTCGCTGTCGATGTGGGACATCGACCAGAAGCACAACGGCCGGATGGACATCTCGGCCGACATGGTGACGCCCGAGGGCTTCGTCATCGTGTTCCGCACCTGGGGCGACACCCGCGTGGCGCGGGTGCGGGCGGACTGGATGGCGATCGGCGGTGTCGGACACGAAGACGACTGGGAGGTCTACTGAGGGGCAGGGCAGGGGGGCGCCGCGTTCCCGCAAGCCGTCGCTCCAGGCCGCCGTGCACGGCGCCCCTGCACATTTCCAATTGCCCCAAATATCCCGGGGGGAGAGGCCCGCAAGGGCCGAGGGGGCAGCGCCCCCCTTTTTCCCGGCAGCCAAACAGCAAAAGGGCGCCCCGAGGGGCGCCCTTCCGTTTCCCGCAAGGGAAGGCGTGATTACATCATGCCGCCCATGCCGCCCATGTCGGGCATGCCGCCAGCCGGAGCCTTGGGCTCGGGCTTCTCGGCGATCATCGCCTCGGTGGTGATCAGCAGGCCGGCAACCGAAGCCGCGTTCTCGAGCGCGGTGCGGGTCACCTTGGCCGGATCGATCACGCCGAACTTGAACATGTCGCCATATTCTTCGGTCTGTGCGTTGAAGCCGAACGAGAGCGATTCCGAGTCGCGGATCTTGCCGGCGACCACGGCGCCGTCGACGCCCGAGTTCTCCGAGATCTGACGCAGCGGCGCTTCGAGGGCGCGACGGATGATCGAGATGCCGACGTCCTGATCGGCATTGGCGCCCTTCAGCCCTTCGAGCGTCTTGGTGGCCTGCACGAGGGCGACACCGCCGCCGACGATGATGCCTTCCTGAACGGCCGCACGGGTCGCGTTCAGCGCGTCATCGACGCGGTCCTTGCGCTCTTTCACTTCGACCTCGGTCATGCCGCCGACGCGGATGACAGCGACGCCGCCAGCGAGCTTGGCCACACGTTCCTGCAGCTTCTCGCGGTCGTAGTCCGAGGTGGTTTCCTCGATCTGGGTGCGGATCTGGGCGACGCGCGCCTCGATCTCGGCCTTGTCGCCGGCGCCGTCGACGATGGTGGTGTTCTCTTTCGAGATCGACACCTTCTTCGCCTTGCCGAGCATGTCGATGCCGACGTTCTCGAGCTTCATGCCGAGGTCTTCCGAGATCACCTGGCCGCCGGTCAGGATCGCGATGTCCTGCAGCATGGCCTTGCGACGGTCACCGAAGCCCGGAGCCTTGACAGCGGCGATCTTCAGGCCGCCACGCAGCTTGTTGACCACGAGGGTGGCCAGCGCTTCGCCTTCCACGTCCTCGGCGATGATGAGGAGCGGCTTCTGCGACTGGATCACGGCTTCCAGCAGGGGAACCATCGGCTGCAGCGACGAGAGCTTCTTCTCGTGCAGCAGGATCAGCGCATCGTCGAGATCCGCGATCATCTTGTCCGGGTTGGTGACGAAGTAGGGCGAGAGGTAGCCGCGGTCGAACTGCATGCCTTCGACGACTTCGACTTCGGTCTCCATGCCCTTGTTTTCTTCGACGGTGATGACACCCTCGTTGCCGACCTTCTGCATCGCGTCAGCGATGAAGCGGCCGATCTGGGCTTCGCCGTTCGCCGAGATGGTGCCGACCTGGGCGACTTCGTCGCTGTCGGCGACCGGGCGCGAGGCGGCCTTGATCGCGTCGACGACCTTCGCGGTGGCAAGGTCGATGCCGCGCTTCAGGTCCATCGGGTTGAGGCCGGCGGCGACCGACTTCAGGCCTTCCTTGATGATCGCCTGGGCGAGCACGGTGGCGGTGGTGGTGCCGTCGCCGGCTTCGTCATTGGTGCGGGCGGCGACTTCTTTCACCAGCTGCGCACCCATGTTCTCGAACTTGTCCGAAAGCTCGATTTCCTTCGCGACCGAGACACCGTCCTTGGTGATGCGCGGGGCACCGAACGACTTCTCGATGACGACGTTGCGGCCTTTCGGGCCGAGAGTGACCTTCACGGCGTCCGCGAGGATGTTCACACCCTTCAGCATGCGGTCGCGGGCATCGGTCGAGAACTTGACGTCCTTGGCTGCCATTGTTTGGCTCCTTCAGAATAGCGTTGAGATCAGGGGATCGCGTGGGCGGATGGGCCTCAGGCGATGATCCCCATGATGTCGGATTCTTTCATGATCAGCATTTCGGTGCCGTCGAGGGTCACTTCGGTGCCCGACCACTTGCCGAACAGGACGCGGTCGCCGACCTTGACCGACGGCGCGATCAGCTCGCCCGAGTCCTTGCGCGCGCCTTCGCCCACGGCGACGACTTCGCCTTCGGCCGGCTTTTCTTTCGCCGAATCCGGAATGATCAGCCCGCCCTTGGTCTTTTCTTCGCTCTGCACGCGCTTGACCAGCACGCGGTCATGAAGCGGTTTGAATGCCATCTGGGTCACTCCCTAAGGTTCCAGGTTGAAAGCTTTTAGCACTCAGCACTGGCGAGTGCTAACGAGGCGGGAGTTAGTCACGCCCCCCCGGGCCTGTCAACACCCCGATTGCCGAAAATTTCCGCCGCGCCGCGGCGATCCGGAGCATCCGGCGGGGCAGGGCGTGCATGCTGCGGGAAAGCGCGCCTGTTAGCGCCGAAGCTTCCCGCGCAAGGCGTGACAACGGACCCGGCTTTCCGTATAACCCGCGCGACATCGCTTCAGACCCCGAGGAATCCATGACCATCAAGGTTTTCGGCCATAAATCTCCCGACACCGACTCGACCGGCTCGCCCATCGTCTGGGCCTGGTATCTGACCGAAGTGAAGGGCGTGGCTGCCGAGCCCGCGCTGCTGGGCGAGCCCAACACCGAGGCCGCCTTCGTGCTGAAGCACTGGGATCTGCCGAAGCCCGCGATCATCGCCGGCGTCGAGCCGGGCGAGAAGGTCGTCATCGTCGACACCAACAACCCGGCCGAGCTGCCCGAGGGCATCAACAAGGCCGACATCACCGCGATCATCGACCACCACAAGCTGGTCGGCGGGATCGAGACCAAGGGCCCGATCGACATCACCATCCGCCCGCTCGCCTGCACCGCCACCATCATGCACGACCTGATGGGCGAGGCCGTCGAAAAGGCGCCGAAGGCGATCAAGGGCGCGATGCTGTCGTGCATCCTGTCGGACACGCTCGAGTTCCGCTCGCCCACCACCACCGACCACGACAAGGCCGTTGCCGAGAAGCTGGCCGCCGATCTGGGCGTGAACATCAACGAGCTCGCCTCGGCGATGTTCGAGGCGAAATCGGACGTCTCGGCCTTCTCCGACGCCGCGCTGCTGCGCATGGACTCGAAGGAATACAACGTCGACGGCACCGAGCTGCGCGTCTCGGTCCTCGAGACCACCGCGCCGAAGCTGCTCCTTGACCGCAAGGACAGCCTGATGGCCTCGATGGTGGACGTGGCGAAGGAAGACGGTGCCGATCAGGTCCTGCTCTTCGTCATCGACATCCTGAACGAGGAAGCCACGCTGCTCGTCCCGAACGATCTGGTGAAGAAGATCGCCGAGGCGTCGTTCGGCTGCACCGTCGAGGGCGACACCGTCGTCCTGCCGGGCGTCATGTCGCGCAAGAAGCAGATCATCCCGGCGCTGAAGGTCTGATCCTTCGCACAGGGCAAGCTTGCGGGGCGGGGGGAAACCTCCGCCCCGCTGTCGTCTTGCGGGGAACGGAAAGCGCCCGGGGCGGGTTTGCCTTCCGTCGCGGGCGTGTCATATAGCGCCTGTAGGACAACGCGGCGGGGCGGCAGCGCGCCGCATCAAGGACTTGAGGCTGTGATGACCCGTATCGTGCAATCCCTGGCCGAGATCTCGGCGCCCTATGACGCGCTTTTCTGCGACCTCTGGGGCTGTCTGCACAACGGCGTCGCGCCCTTCCCGGCGGCCGTTGCTGCGCTTCAGGACTTCCGCGTCAAGGGCGGTCGCGTGGTGCTGCTGACGAACGCGCCGCGGCCGGCGAAATACGTGATCGCCACGCTCGACCGGCTCGGCGTGCCGCGCGACGCCTGGGATCTGGTCGTCAGCTCGGGCGATGCGGCGCAGGACGCGATGTTCGCCGGCGCCGTCGGTCGCAAGGTCTGGCATCTCGGGCCGGAGAAGGACAACGGCTTCTTCGAGGAGGTGCCCGAGGCCTGGCAGGGCCAGCCCGGCGTCGAGCGCGTGTCGCTTGCCGAAGCCGAGGGCATCGTCTGCACCGGCCCCTTCGACGAGATGAACGAGGTGCCCGAGGATTACCGGCCGCGATTCCTGCTGGCCAAGACCCGCGGCCTGCCGATGCTCTGCGCCAACCCCGACATCGTCGTCGACATGGGCGAGACGCGGATCTACTGCGCCGGCGCGCTGGCCGCGCTTTACGAGGACATGGGCGGCGAGGCGCTCTATTTCGGCAAGCCGCATCCGCCGATCTATGACCTTGCGCGCCGCCGTCTGGCCGCGCTCGGCGTCGCCGAGGATGCGCGCCTCCTGGCGATCGGTGATGGCGTCAACACCGATGTCGCAGGCGCCGCGGGCGAGGGCATCGACGTGCTTTTCGTCACCGGCGGGCTTGCGGCCGACCAGTTCGGTCCCGATATCGAGTCTCCGGATGCCGAGCTGCTCGACACCTGGCTTGCCGCGCGCCAGCAGGCGCCGCAATTCGCCATCGGCCGTCTGCGCTGAGGTGCTTCGCGCCCCGGCGTGCTGTCGGGGTGCCCTGTCTCCATTCTGCAATTTTCT
This sequence comes from Paenirhodobacter sp. YD-8, assembly GCF_056590935.1. NCBI lineage: Bacteria > Pseudomonadati > Pseudomonadota > Alphaproteobacteria > Rhodobacterales > Paenirhodobacter > Paenirhodobacter sp. YD-8. The sequence continues at coordinate 1,056,421 of NZ_CM152649.1, forward strand.
TGCGCAACCTGTCTCATTTTGGCACGGAAGTTGCGCAATGACTTGCGCGCGGGGGGCGGGAGTGTTATGCCGCAGTGCAACATGAACCGCGGCAGGACAGCGACAATGGCGAACGACTTCACCCCCGGCACGATCTATCTGGAAGACCTTGAAATCGGCATGAGCCGTTCGCTGCACAAGGTCATCACCGACAAGGACATCGAGATGTTCGCCGAGGTCTCGACCGACCACAACCCGGTGCACCTCGATGCCGATTATGCCGCGAAGACCATGTTCAAGGGCCGCATCGCGCATGGCATGCTGTCGGCCGGGCTGATCTCGGCGGTGATCGGCGAGCAGCTGCCGGGCCATGGCACGATCTACCTCGGCCAGTCGCTGAAGTTCCTCGCGCCGGTGCGTCCGGGCGACGAGGTGGTCGCCGAGGTCAAGGTGGTGGCGATCGACCACGCCCGTCGTCGTGTCACTCTTGAAACCACCTGCTCTGTGGGCGATACCACCGTCATCAAGGGCGAAGCGCTGGTTCTGGCGCCCTCGCGGAACTGAGACGCGCCGGCCACGGCGCCGGAAGACGGGGAAGATGCAGACGTTCACCCACTGGCAGGATGTGCCCGAGGCGTTTCGCGGCGCCTCGGTCGCGATGGGAAATTTCGACGGGATCCATCTCGGCCACCAGTCGGTGATCGATCTCGCGCGCGGCAAGGGCCCGCTTGGCATCGTCACCTTCGAACCGCACCCGCGGCAGGTCTTCGCCCCCGAGGCGCCGCCCTTCCGGCTGATGAATGCCGAGGCGCGGGCGCACCGGCTGGCGAAGCTCGGCGTCGAGCGGCTGTTCCAGCTTCCCTTCGATCGCGCCCTTGCCGGGATGAGCGCCGAGGCCTTTGCCCGCGACGTGCTGGCCGAGGGGCTGGGCGTGCGCCATGTCGCCGTGGGCGGTGACTTCCGCTTCGGCAAGGCGCGCGAGGGCGACACCGCGACGCTGATCGAGCTCGGCCGCCGCTTCGGCTTCGAGGTGACGGTGGCGCCGCTGCTGCATCTCGAGGGCGTCGAGATCTCCTCGACCGCGATCCGCAAGGCCCTGGCCGAGGGCCGCCCGCGCGATGCCGCGGCGATGCTCGGTCACCTGCACCGCATCGAGGGGCCGGTCCTGCACGGCGACAAGCGCGGCCGCGATCTGGGCTTTCCGACCGCGAACATGAGCGTCGCCGGGCTGCACCTGCCGCGGCTTGGCGTCTATGCGGTGAAGTTCGACGTGCTCACAGGCCCGCATGCGGGCAGCTACGAGGGTGCGGCAAGCCTGGGCGTGCGGCCGATGTTCGGCGAGAACACCCCCAATCTCGAGACCTATGTCTTCGACTTCAAGGGCGATCTTTACGGCGCCGACGTGTCGGTGGCGCTGGTCGAGTATCTGCGCCCCGAGCTGCGCTTCTCGAGCCTCGACGCGCTTGTCGACCAGATGAAGGCCGATTGCGCGCAGGCGCGGATGATCCTCTCGGGGGCGTGACGCGCGCCCCCCTTCCCCTTGGCCCCAGTTTACGGCAGGGTGCGCCGATGACCGATCTTCGCCCCGAATTCTGGACCCTGCCGCTCGCGAAGCTGACGCCCGCGGAATGGGAAGCGCTGTGCGACGGCTGCGGCCGCTGCTGTCTCAACAAGCTCGAATACGAGGACACGGGGGAGCTTGAATTCACCCGCGTCGCCTGCCGGCTGCTCGATGACGAGACCTGCCGCTGCACCCGCTATGAAACGCGCCACCAATACGTGCCCGAATGCGTGCTGCTGACGCCGAAGTCGATCCGCAAGATCGCCTACTGGATGCCCGCGACCTGCGCCTATCGGCTGCGCTTCGAGGGCAAGCCGCTCGAACCCTGGCACTACCTGATCTCGGGCTCGCATGAGACCGTGCACGAGGCGGGGGTCTCGGTGCGCGGGCGGACGGTGTCGGAAACCGAGGTGCCCGAGGATCTGTGGGACCAGTTCATCATCGAGGAACCGTGATGCATTTCGCCTCTGACAACACCGCGGGGGTGGCTCCGCAGATCATGGCGGCACTCGAGGCCGCGAATGCCGGCAACGTGCCCTCCTATGGCGCCGATGCGCTGACCGAGGCGGTGACGGTGCGGCTGCGCGAGATCTTCGAGGCGCCGCAGGCCGCGGTCTATCTGGTGGCGACGGGGACGGTGGCGAATGCGCTGTCCTGTGCGATGTTCTGCGCGCCCTGGGAGACGGTGTTTTGCCACCGCACCGCCCATATCGAGGAAGACGAGTGCGGCGCGCCCGAATTCTTCATCGGCGGCGGCAAGCTGACGCTGGTCGACGGGCCGCATGCGAAGATGGACCCGGCGGCGCTGCGCCGCGCCATCGCCCATACCGGCCGCGGCGGCATCCACAACCTGCAGCGCGGCATGGTTTCGATCACCAATGCGACCGAGGCGGGCTCCGTCTATTCGGTGGCCGAGGTGACGGCGCTGGCGGAGGTCGCGCGCGATTTCGGCCTGCCGGTGCACATGGACGGGGCGCGTTTCGCAAATGCCCTGGTCGCGACCGGGGCGAGCCCGGCCGAGATGACCTGGAAGGCGGGTGTCGATGTGCTGAGCTTCGGCGGCACGAAGAACGGCTGCATGGGCGTCGAGGCGGTGATCCTGTTCGACCCCGCCCGCGCGCGCGACTTCGAGCTGCGGCGCAAGCGTGGGGGGCATCTCTTCTCGAAGCACCGCTTCCTTGCGGCGCAGATGCTGGCCTATCTGGCGGGCGGGCTGTGGCTCGATCTTGCCGCCCATGCGAATGCGATGGCGGCGCGGCTGTCCGAGGGGATCGCGGCCTTGCCGGGGGCGAGCCTCGTGCATCCGACCGAGGCGAACGCGGTCTTCGCCGCCGTCCCGCGCGCCGCGCATCGCCGCGCGCAAGCGGCGGGCGCGGCCTATTACCTGTGGCCCTTCGACCAGTCGCTCGATGGCCCGGGCGAGGAGCCGCTTGCCGCGCGGCTGGTGTGCAGCTGGGCGACGACCGAGGAAGAGATCGACGAGTTCCTCTCGCTTCTGCGCTGAGGCCAGGGGGGCGCCGCCCCCCGCTGCGCTCCCCCCCGGAGTATTTTTCCAAGGCAAGGCCGAAGCGGGAGGGGCGTCGCCCCCTCAGCTGCGCTCGAGGTTCAGCGCGATCAGATCGGTGACCTGGCGCGTGTGGGTGAGCGGCAGCATGTGGCCCGCGCCCGGCACGCAGGCGGTGCCGACATCGGCCATGCGCGCGGCCAGCGCCTCGCAGACCCGCGCCGAGATCGGCGGGCTCTGATCGCCATGGATCAGCATCACCGGCGCGTCGATCGCCTCGATCCCGCCCGGGCGGCAGATCCGGCCCGGGTCCTCGAAATTCGCCGGGGTGACATTTGCCACGATCGGCATCTGCGCGATGAAGCGGGCGCGGTGGCGGTCGGGGATCGTGTCCCAGGGCACGCCCGCGCCCCAGTCGCGCACGAAGCGGCGCGCGGCCTCTTCCAGCGAACCTTCGGCGAGGAGGGTGTCGAGGTGGTCCTGATGCGGGCGCAGCTCGGCCCATTCGGGGCTGTCCTTCGCGGCGGCGAAGAGCACCGGCTCGATCAGGGTGAGCGAACGCACCGCCTCGGGGGCGGCCACCGCAATGCGCAGCGCGACCGAGGCGCCGAAGCTGTGGCCGATCAGGTCGACGGGCCGCTCGATGAAGGAGGCGGCGATGCGGGTGGCGAGCGTCTGATAGGCGCCGGGCGCCGCGCCCTCGGCCTCCCACGGGTCCGACTTGCCATGGCCGGGCAGGTCGAAGGCAATGGTCGAGAGCTCGGCGAGCGGCGCCAGCAGCGGCCCCCACATGTCCGAGGTGCCGAGCATGCAGTGGATGGCAAGCGCCGGGCGCGGGCCGGTGCCGAACACCTGCCAGCTGATGCCGGTGCCCTCGCGGATGTCCTTTTCCATCACAGCGCTCCCAGCTCCTCGTCGAGGAAGTCGAGCCGGTCCTGGCCCCAGAACCGCGCATCGGTCTCGCGCAGGATGTAGAAGGGCGAACCGAAGACACCGCGCTCGACCGCCTCCTCGAGGTTGCGCTCGTAGGCGAGCGCACCGGTGAAGAGACCGGTGCTGACGAGGTTCGGATCGAAGCCATGCGCGGTCAGAAGATCGCGCAGCACCTCGTCCTCGGCGATGTTGCGCCCCTCGGCCCAGAGCGCGCGGCCGATCGCGTGCACGAGCCCGCCGAGATCGCCGCCGCCCGCCGCCTGCGCCGCGATCACCGCGTAAGAGGCGGGCGCCGGGTTCGGCGGATAGCCCGCGGGCGCCAGCGTCAGCGGCAGGCCGAGCCGTTTCGACCAGCGGGTGAGTTCCTGGCTGCGATAGGCGAGCCGGTTCGGGTGCCGGCCGGCGGGGCGGGTGCCCCCCGTGCGGTCGAAGAGCCCGAGCAGGTCAAGCGGCTTGTAGGCGATCTCGGCCCCGTGGCGGGCGGCGATTTCCTCGAGTCGCAGCCCGGCAAGGTAGGTCCAGGGGCTGAAGACCGAGAAAAAGTAGTCGATATGGGCCATCAGGGCTCCTTTGGGGCATGCACGGCGTTTGCGGGGAGGCTAGCCCGGTGCTAAGGCAGGCGCAATCTTCGCGAATCCGCCGGTCTGCTCCCGGCGCAGACCAGAGGTAGCTGATGCCCGTCATGACTGAACCGAAACTCATTGCTGGCAATGCCAACACGCCGCTCGCCCATGCCATCGCGCGCCGGATGTCGATGCACCGGGGGATGTCGGTGAACCTCGTCGACGCCCGGGTCGAGCGCTTCAACGATCAGGAGATCTTCGTCGAGGTCTACGAGAACGTCCGCGGCGAGGACATGTATATCATCCAGCCGACCTCGAACCCGGCGAATGACAACCTGATGGAGCTGCTGATCATGACCGACGCGCTGAAGCGCTCCTCGGCCGATCGCATCACCGCCGTGATCCCCTATTTCGGCTATGCCCGTCAGGACCGCCGCGCCAAGGCCCGCACGCCGATCTCGGCCAAGCTGGTCGCCAACCTGCTGACCGAGGCCGGCGTCGACCGGATCCTGACGCTCGACCTGCACGCGGCGCAGATCCAGGGCTTCTTCGACATCCCCGTCGACAACCTCTATGCCTCGCCGGTCTTCGCGCTCGACATCCTGCACAACTTCAAGGGGCAGCTCGACGACGTGATGGTGATCTCGCCCGACGTCGGCGGCGTGGCCCGTGCCCGCGAGCTCGCAAAACGCATCGGCGCGCCGCTCGCCATCGTCGACAAGCGCCGCGAGAAGGCGGGAGAGGTTGCCGGCATGACGGTGATCGGTGACGTGACCGGCAAGAAATGCTTCATCGTCGACGACATCTGCGACACCGCGGGCACGCTGTGCAAGGCGGCCGAGGTGCTGATGGAAGCCGGCGCGACCGAGGTTCATGCCTATATCACCCATGGCGTCCTGTCGGGCCCGGCGGTCGAGCGCGTGCGCAACTCGGTGATGAAATCGCTTGTCATCACCGATTCGATCCAGGCGACGCCGGCGACGCTTGCCTGCCCGAACATCCGCATCGTGCCGACCGCGCCGATGTTCGCCCAGGCGATCCTGAACACCTGGTCGGGCACCTCGGTCAGCTCGCTGTTCGAGACCGACACGCTGGTGCCGATCTACGAAGGCTTCTACTCGCAAAGCTGATCTCAGCCGAGGCGACGGATCAAGGGCCCGGGGATTTCCCCGGGCCTTTTCCTTGCGCGAAGGTCGGATTGCGCGGGGGCGCCGATCGGCGCAGTCTTGGGCGATGCGGCTGTTCCTGCTCACCACCCTCGTGATGATCGCCTTCGCGGCGAATTCGGTGCTGAACCGGATGGCGGTCGGCGTCGCGGGGCTCGATCCGGCGCTGGCGGGCGTGGTGCGGCTCGGTGCGGGGGCAGGGGTGCTGATCGCCCTGACGCTCGCCCGGCGGGGCAGTGCCGCGCTGCGCCTGCCGCCGCGGGTGGCGCTCGCCGGGATGGCGACGCTTTTTCTCTATATCCTCGGCTTCACCCTGGCGAACGGTCGCATCGACGCAGGCGTCGGCGCGCTGATCCTCTTCGGCTCGGTGCAGATTACCATGTTCGCGGCGGCGCTGATCGGCGGCGAACGGGTCGGGCGCTGGCGGCTGATCGGGGCGGGTGTGGCCTTTGCCGGGCTTGCAGTGCTGGTGGCGCCCGCGGGCGGTGTCTCGGTCGATCCGCTGGGCGCGGCCTTCATGGCGGCGGGCGGGTTCGGCTGGGGGCTCTATTCGCTGAACGGCCGGCGGGCGCGTGATCCGCTCGGCGCGACGGCGGTGAACTTTTCACTCGCGCTGCTGCCGGCGCTGGCCTGGCTTGCGCTGCGGGGCGCGGTGCCGGCACCCACCTGGGGGATCTGGCCGGCGCTCGTCTCGGGGGCGGTCACCTCGGGGCTTGGCTATGCGCTGTGGTATGCGGTGGTGCCGCGCCTTGCCAAAAGCCTTGCGGCTGTCGCGCAGCTCTCCGTGCCGGTGCTGGCGGCGCTTGGCGGGGCCATATTGCTCGCCGAGGTGCCGGGACCGCGCTTCTGGGTGGCGGCGGTGCTGGTTCTGGGGGGCATCGCGCTGTCGCTGCGCAAGGGCTAGGGGCGCTGCCCCTCTGGGCCTGCGGCCCATTCACCCCGAGGTATTTTGAGCAAGATGAAAGCCTCTTCATCTTGCCTGAAATACCTCGGGGTCCGGGGCAGAGCCCGGCGCTCAGAGCACGCGGTTGACGTGGCCCATCTTGCGACCGGGCTTGGCCTCGGCCTTGCCGTAAAGATGGATCTGCGTGCGCGGCTCCTTCGCCAGCGTCGGCACCTGTGCGACATCGTCGCCGATCAGGTTCAGCATCTCGACATCGGCATAGCGGCTGCCGTCGCCCAGCGGCCAGCCGGCGAGCGCGCGGATGTGCTGTTCGAACTGGTCGACGGTGCAGCCCGCCTGCGTCCAATGGCCCGAGTTGTGGACCCGCGGCGCGATCTCGTTCACCAGAAGACCCTTCGGCGTGACGAAGAGTTCGACCCCCAGCACGCCGACGTAATCGAGCGCGTTGAGGATCTTCGCCGCGATCAGCACCGCGTCCGAACGCAGCGCGGGCGAGATCCGCGCCGGCACCGTCGTCGTGTGCAAAATCCCGTCGCGGTGGACGTTCTCGCCCGGATCGAAGCAGGAGACCGACCCGTCAAGCCCGCGCGCCGCGATCACCGAGATCTCGCAGCTGAACTCGACGAAGCCCTCGAGCACGGCGGGCGCGCCCGCCATCGCGGCAAGCGCGGCGGGCGCGTCCTCGGGCGTCTTGATCCGCGCCTGGCCCTTGCCGTCATAGCCGAGCCGGGTGGTCTTGAGAATCGAGGGCGTGCCGATCGTGGCGAGCGCCGCCTCGAGCGAGGCCATGTCCTCGACCGCGGCCCAGGGGGCGGTCGAAAGGCCGATCCCGTTCAGGAAGGCCTTTTCCTGCAGCCGGTCCTGCGAGATCGCCAGGGCCCGGCGGTTCGGGTGGATCGGGCGCAGCCGCTCGATCAGATCGAGCGCGGCGGTCGGGATGTTCTCGAATTCATAGGTCACCACGTCGACGCTTTCCGCAAAGGCGGTCAGTGCGGCCTCGTCCTCGTAAGGCGCGGTCGTCACCTTCCAGGCGACCTGGCCCGCCGGCGGTTCGGCACCCGGCTCGAAGATGTGGCAGCGAAAGCCGAGCCGCGAGGCCGCGACCGAGAGCATGCGGCCAAGCTGGCCGCCGCCGAGAATGCCGATGGTGGCGCCGGGTTTCAGGGTCTCAGTCATCTTGCGGCTCGTCGGGAATGGAGGCGGAAAGGGCGGCGCGCCAGGCGTCGAGGCGTTCGGCGAGCGCAGCGTCGGAGATCGCGAGGATGCCCGCGGCCATCAGCCCGGCATTCGCCGCGCCCGCGGCACCGATCGCCATGGTGGCGACGGGGAAGCCCTTCGGCATCTGCACGATCGAATAGAGGCTGTCGACGCCCGAGAGCGCCTTCGTCTGCACCGGCACGCCGATCACCGGCACCCGGGTCTTCGAGGCCATCATGCCCGGCAGATGCGCGGCGCCGCCGGCGCCGGCGATGATGACATGGAGCCCGCGCTCGACCGCGGTCTTGCCATAGCTCCAGAGCCGGTCGGGGGTGCGGTGGGCCGAGACGATCTTCTTCTCGTAGGGAACGCCGAGCTCGTCGAGCACCGCCGCCGCCTCGCGCATGGTCGCCCAGTCGGACTGGCTGCCCATGATGATTCCCACTTTCACGCTCATCGCCGCCCTCGCTGTTGTCGCGCGGGCACTATAGGCGGCAGGTCCGGAACGGCAAGGGGGCCGGGCGGGGCAGGGGCCGCCATCAGGCGATGATGTCGGGGGTGAGGCGGTCCTCGATCCGGGCGATCTGGTCCTTGAGCGACAGTTTCTGCTTCTTCAGCCGCACGATGCGCAGCTGATCGGGATGGCCGGTGTCGACGAGCGCCGCAATCGCCTCGTCCAGATCGCGATGTTCGCGCCGAAGGACCGCAAGCTTCAGCCGCAGCACTTCTTCGGTGTTCATCTCGACGGGGGCATCGCTGTGGGCGTTCATGTCCGGCTTTCGGGCTTCTGACTGGCTCTGGCTTGCAAGGCTCGCGGGCGACTCGGCCCCCGGGTGAAGACAAATATAACAATTCCTTGCGCTTGCGGGGAAAAATTCGTGGTGCGGGCGGCCGGGGGCGCCCCCTTGCAGCCGCCGCGTCGCCTGCCCATATCTGTGCAGAACGGGCTGCCGAAGTGCGGGGCCCGCAACCGCAACGTCGCTGATCAAGGGCTTGCCTGATGACGAAACTGAGCTTTGGCGCGCATCCCTATCTGCTGGGCTTCGACCAGCTGGAGCGCCTTGTCGAGCGGACGGCCAAGTCCGGCTCCGACTCCTATCCGCCCTACAACATCGAACAGAACGGCCCCGATGCCTTCCGCATCACCCTTGCGGTGGCGGGCTTCGCCGAGGATGACCTGGCGATCACCATGGAGGACCGGGCGCTGGTGATCCGCGGCCGGCAGGCCGATGACCTCGGCGAGCGGATCTTCCTGCACCGCGGCATCGCCGCGCGCGCCTTCCAGCGCAGCTTCGTGCTGGCCGATGGCGTCGAGGTGGCGGGGGCGGCGCTCGAGAACGGGCTGCTGCATGTCGATCTGAAGCGGGTGATGCCCGATCCGGTGGTGCAGTCGATCCCGATCCGGCGGCGGTGAACATCAGGCAAGGAGGCTGAAATGGACACGAGATATGATTTCGGCGCAGAGACGGGCGAGCGCATCGTCTATGTCCGGCCGGTGGCGGTGGCGGACCTGCCCGAGGAAATCCGGGCACAGGCCGCGGGGCTGACCCAGCTTTACGCGCTGTGCGACGCGAATGGCGAGCGGCTTGCCCTCGTCAAGGACCGCTGGATGGCCTTTGCGCTCGCGCGCGAGAACGAGGTGCAGGCGGTCAACGTGCACTGACCCGCGGGCAGGGGGCCTCGCCCCGATGGCCCCGCCCGAGGGAAACACCCCGGCGGAAAAGCGAAACGCCCCGGCGCAGGCCGGGGCGTTCGTCTTTTCGGGCTGAGGGCCGATCAGGCCTTGATCAGGCCCATCGACTCGAGCTTCAGGATCACCTGATGCGCGCAGTGGTCGACATCGACGCCGGCGGTGTCGACGCGCAGCTCGGGGGTCGCGGGCTCTTCATAGGGGTCCGAGATCCCGGTGAATTCCTTGATCTTGCCTTCGCGCGCGAGCTTGTAGAGGCCCTTGCGGTCACGCGCCTCGCATTCCTCGATCGAAGTCGCGACATGGACCTCGACGAAGGCGCCATAGGCCTCGATCATCTCGCGCACGGCGCGACGGGTCGCGGTGTAGGGCGCGATCGGGGCGCAGATCGCGATGCCGCCGTTCTTGGTGATTTCCGAGGCGACATAGCCGATGCGCTTGATGTTGATGTCGCGGTGCTCCTTCGAGAAGCCGAGCTCCGAGGACAGATGCTTGCGCACCACGTCGCCGTCGAGCAGCGTCACCGGGCGGCCGCCCATTTCCATCAGCTTGACCATCAGCGCGTTGGCGATCGTCGACTTGCCCGAGCCCGAGAGGCCGGTGAAGAAGACGGTGAAGCCCTGCTTGGCGCGCGGCGGCGAGGTGCGGCGCAGCTCGGTCACCACTTCCGGGAAGGAGAACCATTCCGGAATGTCGAGACCTTCACGCAGGCGGCGGCGCAGTTCGGTGCCCGAGATGTCGAGCACGGTGCAGCCTTCCGGCACCTCGTTCGCGGGGTAGTACTGGGCCTTCTCCTGCACATAGACCATGTGCTTGAAGTCGACCATGACGACGCCGATTTCCTCTTCGTATTTCTTGAAGAGTTCCTGCGCGTCATAGGGACCGTAGAAGTCCTTGCCGGCGCTGTTCTTGCCCGGGCCGGCGTGGTCGCGGCCGACGATGAAGTGGGTGACGCCGTGGTTGCGGCGGATCAGCCCGTGCCAGACGGCCTCGCGCGGGCCGGCCATGCGCATGGCCAGGTTCAGCAGCGACATCGTCGTGGTCGACTGCGGGTATTTGTCGAGCACCGCCTCGTAGCAGCGCACGCGGGTGAAGTGGTCGACGTCGCCCGGCTTGGTCATGCCGACGACCGGATGGATCAGCAGGTTCGCCTGCGCCTCGCGCGCGGCGCGGAAGGTCAGTTCCTGGTGGGCGCGGTGCAGCGGGTTGCGGGTCTGGAAGGCGACGATCTTCTGCCAGCCGAGCTTGCGGAAATAGGCGCGCAGCTCGTTGGGCGTGTCGCGGCGGGCCTTGAAGTCGTAATGCACCGGCTGCTGGATGCCGGTGACCGGGCCGCCGAGATAGACCGGGCCCGCGACGTTGTGCAGGTAGTTCACCGCCGGGTGGGCGAGGTCATCGGCGCCGAAGACCTTCTCGGCCTCGCGCGCCTTGTTCGGCACCCACTTGTCGGTGACCGACAGGATCGCGAGGATCACGCCTTCCTGATCGCGCAGCGCGATGTCGGTGCCGGGCGCGATGCCCTCGGCGAATTTCTCGCTGACGTCGAGGGTGATCGGCATCGGCCAGAGCGAGCCGTCCGCGAGGCGCATGTCCTCGACGACGCAGTTGTAGTCTTCCTCGCTCAGGAAACCCTTGAGCGGGTTGAAGCCGCCGTTCATCAGCAGCTCGAGGTCACAGATCTGACGCGGGGTCAGATCCCACGAAACGAGGTTGCCCGCTTCGATCTTCAGCTTCTGCGCAGACTCGTGGGAAACGTAGAGCTCCGGGATCGGGGCGAGATTGGGAAGGGACATCGCGGGACCTGTCTAATTGACGTCAAATGCGGAAAGAGTGCTGGAAGACACCCTGCCGGGCCTTAGCCTGCAAAACGCGCGTGTTGCAAGCGTCTGGTCGTGAACCGGCAGAAAAAAGCCGGTTATCGGGTATTTCGGCACCATTTTGGGCCAAAATCCGGCATTTCGAGCGGGCGGGCGACGGATTTTCCGCTGCCCCCCGGACGTAGCGTCACTCCTGCTCGGCGAGCCAGCGCTCGGCGTCGAGCGCGGCCATGCAGCCCATGCCCGCCGAGGTCACTGCCTGGCGATAGGTGTGGTCGGTCAGATCGCCCGCGGCAAAGACCCCCTCGATCGAGGTGCGGGTGGTGCCGGGCTCGACCTTGACGTAGCCGCCGTGGTGCAGCTCGAGCTGATCCTTCACCAGCTCCGAGGCGGGGGCATGGCCGATCGCCACGAAGAAGCCGTCGCAGGGCACCACGGTTTCGGCGTCGGTCTTCACGTTGCGGATCCGCACCCCGGTGACGCCGAGCGGCGCGTCGGTGCCGAGGATTTCCTCTGGCACCGAGTCCCAGATCACCTCGACCTTCGGGTTGCGGAACAGCCGGTCCTGCATGATCTTCTCGGCGCGGAAGCTGTCGCGGCGGTGGATCACCGTGACCTTGGTGGCGAAATTGGTCAGGAACAGCGCCTCCTCGACCGCGGTGTTGCCGCCGCCGATCACCACGACCTCCTTGCCGCGATAGAAGAAGCCGTCGCAGGTGGCGCAGGCCGAGACGCCGAAGCCCTTGAACGTCTCTTCCGAGGGCAGGCCGAGCCAGCGCGCCTGCGCCCCGGTGGCGAGGATCACCGCATCGGCGACATAGGTCGTGCCGGAATCGCCAAGCGCCACGAAGGGCCGGTCGCCGAGGTTGAGGCTGGTGATCGTGTCCGAGATGATCTCGGTGCCCATGGCGCGGGCGTGTTCTTCCATCTGCACCATCAGCTCGGGCCCCTCGACCGCGGTGCGGCCGGGCCAGTTCTCGACCTCGGTGGTGATGGTCAGCTGGCCGCCGGGCTGGATGCCCTGCACCAGCACCGGGTTCAGCATCGCGCGCGCGGAATAGACGGCGGCGGTATAGCCCGCAGGCCCCGACCCGATGATCAGAACGCGTGTCTTCTTCGTCTCGCCCATGGCAGCCTCCCGGTTTCTGGCGCCGCAGATATAGGCATAGACGGGCGCCGACGGAACCCCCCGGCCAAAACGCTTTGAAAACCGGTCGAATTGCTCTTGCAGCGGTTCGGGCGAAAGATTATTGCGCCATCTTCTTCTCGCGGATAAGTTCTGCGCAACTGCGGAGGGTAAGATGGCCAGCACCAAGCTTGACGAGATCGACCGGAAGATCCTGGCCGAGTTGCAGGCGGACGGTCGCATGACGAACGTCGAGCTGGCCAAGCGCGTCGGCATCTCGGCGCCGCCCTGCCTGCGCCGGGTGCGCACCCTCGAGGAGGCGGGCTACATCCGCGGCTACCATGCCGACGTGAACCCGCGCGAGCTGGGCTTCGAGGTGCAGGTCTTCGCCATGGTGCGGCTGCAAAGCCAGGCCGAGGCCGACCTCAGCGCCTTTGAAAACCGCTGCCGGGCCTGGCCGCTCGTGCGCGAGTGCCACATGCTGAACGGCGAGATCGACTTCGTGCTGAAATGCGTGGCGCCGGATCTGTCGACCTTCCAGTCCTTCCTGATGGGCGAGCTGACGCCGGCCGACAACGTGGCGAGCGTGAAGACCTCGCTCGTCATCCGCTGCGCCAAGGACGAGCCCGGCGTGCCCTTCGACGTGCTCGAGGAACGTCTCGCGAAACAGGCCTGAGGTCTGACCGGGGCACGAGGCGATTCGGTGCTCCGGCGCAAGAAACATCCCCGAAAGACCGGCATCGGGCCCCTCGCGGCGCCTCCGCTTCAAAATGCCGCAAGCGGGCAGGGGCCTCCGATATCCCCTGTCCCGCTTCCAATTGCCACAAATATCCCGGGGGTGAGCGGCGTCCGCCGCGAGGGGGCAGCGCCCCTTCCTTGTCCCGCCAGATGCCCGCAGGACGCCCCGCCTCAGGCGGGGATCGTCATCCCCTTGTCCTTCGCCAGCACCCGCATCCGGTTTTGCAGCTTCTCGAAGGCGCGCACCTCGATCTGCCGGATCCGCTCGCGCGAGACCTCGTATTTCGCCGACAGCTCCTCGAGCGTGACGGGCTCGTCGCGCAACCGCCGCTCCATCAGGATGTCGCGCTCGCGCTCGTTCAGCACGTCCATCGCCGCGACGAGCATGGCGCGGCGCGCCTCGAGCTCGTCGGCCTCGGCAAAGGCCTCGGCCTGATCGGCGTCCTCGTCCTCGAGCCAGTCCTGCCACTGCGCCGCGCCGTCGCCCTCGGCCGAGCCGACCTGTGCGTTCAGCGAGGCGTCCGAGCCCGACAGGCGGCGGTTCATCTCGACCACCTCGGTCTCGGTGACGTTCAGATCATGGGCGATCTGCTTGACCGCATCGGGGCGCAGGTCGCCCTCCTCATAGGCGCCGATCCGGGCCTTGGCCTTGCGCAGGTTGAAGAACAGCTTCTTCTGCGCCGAGGTGGTGCCGAGCTTCACCAGCGACCACGAGCGCAGGATGTATTCCTGGATCGCGGCGCGGATCCACCACATTGCATAGGTGGCGAGACGGAAGCCGCGCTCCGGGTCGAAGCGTTTCACCGCCTGCATCAGCCCGACGTTCGCCTCCGAGATCACCTCGGCCTGGGGCAGGCCATAGCCGCGATAGCCCATGGCGATCTTCGCCGCGAGTCGCAGGTGCGAGGTGACAAGCCGGTGCGCCGCCTCGGAATCCTGGTGGTCGACCCAGGCCTTGGCCAGCATGTATTCCTCTTCCGGCTCCAGCAGCGGAAACTTGCGGATTTCCTGCAGATAGCGGTTCAGCCCCTGTTCGGGACTGGGCGCGGGAAGGTTCGCGTAACTCGTCATTGGTCCCTTTCTCCCTGATCGACCCCGACAGATGGGGAAGGCCCCCGCCGCCTTCAAGCCCCCGGATGGGGCCAGGCCGCGCGTGCACGGGAAGTCCTACGGATGATGGGGCCGTTTCCGATGCCCCGCAAGGGCCGAATGACGAAGATGTGAACTTTCGGGTTCAGTTTTCGCCCGAGCGCAGGGCCGCGAGCAGCGCCTCGATGTCGGCGGGCAGGGGCGAGGAAAAGCTCAGCTCCTCGCCGGTCACCGGGTGGATGAAGCCAAGCGTCGCGGCATGGAGCGCCTGACGCGGGAAGGCCGCCGCCGCCGCCGCGCCCACCTCGCCCACGGCCTTCGGAGGCAGCTTGCGCTTGCCGCCATAGACCGGATCGCCGATTAGCCCGTGGCCGGCATGGGCCATGTGCACGCGGATCTGATGCGTGCGCCCGGTCTCGAGCCAGCAATCGACGAGCGCCGCGACACCACCGAATGCCTCGACCACGCGGGCGCGGGTGACGGCGTGGCGGCCGCCCTCGAACAGCACCGCCTGGCGCTGCCGGTCGGTCTTGTGGCGGGCGAGCTGCGAGGTGACCTTCATCACGTTGCCCGCCTCGAAGCTGACGCCGCGGGTGCCGCGCAGCCGCGGGTCCCCGGCATCGGGCACGCCATAGACCACGGCCGAGTAATGCCGGTGCACCGTGTGCTTCTCGAATTGCGCGGCAAGGCCGTGATGGGCGCGGTCCGACTTTGCCACCACCAGAAGGCCCGAGGTGTCCTTGTCGATGCGGTGCACGATTCCCGGCCGCGCCTCGCCGCCGATCCCCGACAGGGTGCCGCCGAAATGATGGAGCAGCGCATTGACCAGCGTGCCGTCTTCCGAGCCCGGCGCCGGATGCACCACCATCCCCGCGGGCTTGTCGATGACGATCAGATCCTCGTCCTCCCAGATCACGGTGAGGGGGATTTCCTGCGCCAGGGTCTCGACCGGCCTCGGCGGCTCGAGCGCGATCTCGTAGACCTCGCCGGGCTCGACCTTCGCCTTCTGGTCGGTGACAGGCGCGCCGTCCTTCGTCACCGCGCCCTCGGCGATCAGCCGTGCCAGCCGCGAGCGCGACAGCGCCGCTTCCTCTGGCACTGCCGCCGCCAAGGCCTTATCAAGGCGGCCGGCGGGGGTGTCCCCGATCTCGACGCGAAGGATGGTCTGCCCGATGTCCGACATGCTGCCTTCCGATCCGGCCCCGCTGCCCGAGGTCCGGTTTCTGAAAATCCTGGTGACGGCGCTGGCCGTCACGATGATCCTCGGGCTTGTAACGATCGTCGGGCTGCTTGTCACCCGCCTGTCGGGCCCGGTGCCGCTGCCCGAGCTGCCCGCGGCGGTGGTGCTGCCCGAGGGGCTGCGCCCGATCTCGCTCGCTTTCGCCGGCAACCGCATCGTGGTGCTGGGCGCCGACGACCGGGTGCTGGTCTATCTGCGCGACGGCACGCTGCTGGGCGAGACCCGGCTTGCCCCCGCCCCCGGGGCGCCCGCGCCATGAGCGCGCCGGTGCCGCGGCTGGCCGTTCTGGCGGTGGTGCTGCGCGGCGAGGAGGTGCTGCTCGTGCGCCGGGCGAACCCGCCCGATGCCGGGCTCTGGGGCTATCCGGGCGGCAAGGTCGACTGGGGCGAGACGGTCGAGGCGGCGGCACTGCGCGAACTGACGGAAGAGACCGGGCTTGTGGCCCGCGCCGGCACCGTCATCGCCCAGACCGACGCGATCAGCCGTGATGCGGACGGCGCGGTGCAGTTCCACTATCACCTCGTGGCCGTCGCCTGTGCGCAGGCGCAGGGCGAGCCGCAGGCGGCCGATGACGCGCTCGAGGCGGAATGGGTGCCGGTGCCCGAGGTGCTGGCCCGCGCCCGCCCGATGAGTGCGCGCGTCGAAGAGGTCCTCGCCCGGGCTCTGGCGGCGCGAGTTTAGGCTTTTCCCTGCACAAAGACTCCCGCCAGAGGCGCGGCCAAGGGGGCGGGAGCCTCCGGCGGGAGTTTTTGAGCCAAGAAAAAAACCGCGGGAGAAAAGCCCGCGGGGCGGGGCTCAGGCCCCGGTCTTCGGGCTTGCGGCCTCGAGCGCATCGAGACGGGCCTTCAGCGCCTCGTTCTCTTCGCGCGCCTTCTGCGCCATCGCCTTCACCGCGTCGAATTCCTCGCGGGTGACGAAGTCGCGGTCGGCAAGCCAGCGGTCCATCCAGCTTTTCATCGCGGTTTCCGCCTCGGTGCGGGCGCCCTGCGCCACGCCCATGGCGTTGGTCATCAGCTTGGACATCTCGTCGAAGAACTTGTTCGGCGCTTGCATCGCATCCCTCATGGTCACGGGGTTTTGCCCTATATGAGCGCAGCCGCGGCAAGAGACAAGGTTGACTTCGCCCCGGCCCGCGGGCTTCCTGCGCGCGACATCGAGGAGCACCATGGCCATTCCCTTCCCCGAGATCGACCCGAACGCCTTTGTCATTCCGGTCGTGAACCTGCCGATCCGCTGGTATGCGCTGGCCTATATCGCCGGGCTGATGGCCGGCTGGCGCATCATCGTGGCACTGATGAACCGCCCCGCGCTCTGGGGCGGCACCGCGCCGATGCGGCCGAAGCTGGTCGAGGATCTGCTGACGGCGGTGATCCTTGGCGTGGTGATCGGCGGCCGGCTCGGCTTCGTGCTGTTCTACGAGCCGGGGTATTACCTGACCCACCCGCTCGAGGTGGTGAAGGTCTGGCAGGGCGGCATGTCCTTCCACGGCGGCTTCCTCGGCACGGTGGTGGCGGGGCTGTGGTTCTGTCGCCGCCACGATCTGCCGGCGCTGCGCGTGGCCGATGCCTTCGCGCTGGTCGCGCCGATCGGGCTGTTCCTGGGCCGGGTCGCGAATTTCATCAAGCCCGAGCTCTGGGGCCGGCCCACGGATGCGCCCTGGGGGGTGATCTTCCCGGTCGAGGCGGCGCAGGTCTGCAACGGCATCGCCGGGCAGATCGACGGCATTTGCGCGCGCCACCCCTCGCAGCTCTACGAGGCGGGGCTCGAAGGTCTGCTGCTGGGCACCATCCTCTGGGCGCTGATGGCCACGGGGGCGCTGAAGCGGCCGGGGCTGCTGCTGGGCGTGTTCCTGACCGGCTATGGGCTCAGCCGCGCGGTGGTCGAGCTCTTCCGTCAGCCCGACGCGCAATTCGTCGGGCCGGGCAACCCGCTCGGGCTTGCGCTGCAGTTCGGTGACTGGGGCCTGACCATGGGGCAGATCCTGTCCTTGCCGATGATCGCCGTCGGGCTGTGGTTTGCGCTGCGCGCGCGGCGGGGGCAGGCGTGACCCCGCTTGCCGAGATCTTCGCGCGGCGCATCGCGCTCGAGGGGCCGATCCGGCTGGATGCCTACATGGCCGAATGCCTGCTGCACCCGGCGCATGGCTATTACGCCACCCGCGACCCGTTCGGCCGGGCGGGCGATTTCATCACCGCGCCGGAAATCTCGCAGATGTTCGGCGAGATGCTGGGGCTGTGTCTGGCGCAGGCCTGGCTCGATCAGGGCGCGCCCATGCGCTTCGTGCTGGCCGAGCTCGGCCCCGGGCGCGGCACACTGATGGCCGACATGCTGCGCGCGATGCGCGCCGTGCCGGGGATGGCGGCGGCGGCCGAGGTGCATCTGGTCGAGGCCTCGGCCAGCCTGCGCGAGGTGCAGCGCGCGCGCCTTGCGGGCCATGCGGTGCAGTGGCACGACAGCGTGGCCGATCTGCCCGAGGCGCCGCTGTTCCTGGTGGCGAACGAGTTCTTCGACGCCCTGCCGGTCCGCGCCTTCGAGCGCCGGGGCGGGGCCTGGGCCGAGCGGCAGGTGGGGCTTGCGGACGGGCGGCTGGTGCCGGGGCTCGCTCCGCCGGTGGCGCTGGCGCTGCTCGACGATCGTCTCGCCGACACGCAGGACGGCGACATCGTCGAGATCTGCCCCGCCGTGCCCGGCATCGTTGCCGAGATCGCCGGCCGGATCGCGCGCCATGGCGGCGCGGCGCTGGTCATCGACTATGGCAACTGGCGCAGCCTTGGCGACACCTTCCAGGCGTTGCGCGCCCATGCGCCTTGCGACCCGTTCGAGGCGCCGGGCGAGGCCGACCTGACCGCCCATGTCGATTTCGAGCCGATCGCGCGCGCGGCCCGCGCCGCGGGCGTTGCGGTGAGCGCGATGACCCCGCAGGGGGTGCTGCTCGAACGGCTCGGCATCACCGCCCGGGCCGAGCGTCTGGCGCAGGCGCTGACCGGGGAGGCGCTTGACGCGCATGTTGCCGCGCATCGGCGCTTGACCCACCCGGCCGAAATGGGTCACCTGTTCCAGACGCTTGCCCTTTACCCCAAGGCCGCCCCGCGGCCTCCGGGCTTCGATGCAGCCACCGCAGATGATGATGCCGACAACTCTTGATATCCTGACCTCGCGCGCGCTTTCGGGCGTCAAGCATGGCTTCTTCACTCGCCGCGGCGGGGCCTCCTCGGGGGTGTTCCACGGGCTGAACTGCGGCCACGGGTCGAGCGACCTGACCGAAGCCGTGAACCTCAACCGCGCCCGCGTGGCGATGGCGATGGGGGTCAGCCCGGCCGAGGTCGTGGGCGTGAACCAGGTGCATTCCGCCGATGTCTCGGTGGTCGAGGCGCCGCTCGACGCGCCGGTCACCGCCGATGCCATCGTCACCGCGACGCCCGGCCTTCTGCTGACCGTGCTGACCGCCGATTGCGAGCCTGTGCTGTTTGCCGACCGCACCGCGGGGGTGGTGGGCGTGGCCCATGCCGGCTGGCGCGGCGCGCTGGGCGGTGTGCTCGAGGCGACGCTCGAGGCGATGGAGGGGCTGGGGGCGCAGCGCGCCGATACCGTGGCGGTGATCGGCCCCTGCATCTCGCAGCGCGCCTATGAGGTCGGTTTCGACTTCATGGACAATTTCCTCGCCGAAGACCCGGAGTATGACCGCTTCTTCGCCGGCGGCCCGAATGGCAAGCCGATGTTCGACCTGCCGTCCTTCGGCCTGCACCGGCTGCGCACGGCGGGGGTGGGCGCGGCGGAATGGACCGGGCATTGCACCTATTCCGACCCCGACCGATTCTATTCCTACCGCCGCGCGACCCATGCCGGCGAGGCGGATTACGGCCGGCTGATCTCGACGATTCGGCTTTGATTGCGGCGCGATTGCGCCGGGGGCTGCCACGCTCTTGCCGCAATTGTGGCGCCCTGCGGCGGATTTCGGTGAAAACCCGTTGATTTGTTCGTCTGGCGCAACAATCGGGGGCCATAATTCCCGCAGATGGCCCCGTGACGGATTGGTTCCAAAGCCTTAACAGTGCCGCAATGGGCCGCGATAAAGAGGGCATCCGGGACGATCCCGCACTGACACGCCCCAAGGCAGGAGAGCAGAGATGAGCACCACCAAGACCCCCCGCTGGATGAAATCGGTCCTCGCCGAGGCCGCGCAGTCCGAGGTGCAGATGC
Source organism: Paenirhodobacter sp. YD-8 (assembly GCF_056590935.1). NCBI lineage: Bacteria > Pseudomonadati > Pseudomonadota > Alphaproteobacteria > Rhodobacterales > Paenirhodobacter > Paenirhodobacter sp. YD-8. Next base: position 1,076,128 of record NZ_CM152649.1, read on the forward strand.
CCTGGGCTCGTGGCGCGCGCCGCGAGGCGATGATTGTGCGCCGGGCTGCTGACGAGGCCGCCTCGCGCGCGCCGCAGCGTCCGGTGCTGGCCGCCCGCTGAGCGGGCTGGCCCCGGGCCGGGGGCTGCCACTCCCGGCCCGCCGAGGCCGCGTCGTCCGCGCGGTCGATTCGCTGCCCATTTTGGCAAGATCCGCGCCGGGCGCGGCTTTCGCGAAACAGTTCCCGCAGGCCCCGTGGATTGATCCCGCGGGGCACTGCAATTTTCAGTAAAATTTGACCGCTCGACGGGGCGTGCGCATCCTTTCAGGGTCTCTCTGCGAAAGGGTGGGGGCCCCGCAGATCCGACGCATATCAAGGCTGTTTTCATGACCCAGAACCGCCCTCTGGCGGCCGGGCCGTTTGCGCCCGCGACCCCTGCCCAGATTTCTGCGCGCCCGACGCCGGCGCCTGCCGCGCCCGATGGGCGTGCGCCGCGCCCCGTGCCCCTGACCCGCCGTTACGAGACCTGCTGGCTCGCAGCCGATGGCCGCATCGACAGCGCCACCCGGCTTGGCCCCGCGGTTCCGCTGTTCGAGGAGGCGTTCTCGGCGCTCGCGCGCGGTGCGGTGATCGCGACCGGGGACGGGCCTGTCGCGGTCGAGGACCTCGTGCCCGGGATGCGCGCGCTGACCGCCGAGGGGCGGGCCGAGACGATCACCTGGATCGGGTCGATGGTGCTTTATCCCGGCGCCGAGAGGGGCGAGGAGGCCCGCCTTGTCCGCGTCACCGCCGAGGCCTTCGGTCCGGGGCGGCCGATGCCGGACCTGGTGCTGGGGCCCGCGGCGCGGCTGTGCCTGCGCGATGCGCGGCTGAAGCGGGCGACGGGGCTCGAGGCGGCCTATGTGCCGGTGCGCGCCCTTGTCGACGGCGAGAGCGTGATCGAGCTGCGCCCGGCAACGCCGGTCACCGTGCATCATCTCGTGCTTGAACGGCAGGGCAGCCTGCGCGTCGCCGGGATGGAGGTCGAAAGCTATCACCCCGGCGGCGGGCTCGAGACGATGGTCGAGCCGCGGATGCTGTCGCTGTTTCTGGCGCAGTTCCCGCAGCTGCGCGGTCTTGCCGATTTCGGCCCGCCCGCGCAGCCGCGTCTGACCCGGTTCGAGGCCGAGGGGCTTAGGGGCTGAGGCTCAGCCCGGCAGGGTCTCGCGCAGGTAGCGCAGCATGTTGCCGCCCATCACCTTGGCAATCACCGCCTCGCTCATCCCGGTGTCCATCAGCGCCTGGGTGATCGTGGCAAGCTCGGAGCTGTCGAGATCGGTGGTCACCGCGCCATCGAAATCCGAGCCGAGCGAGACGTGATCCTCGCCCAGAAGCGCCACCGCGGCCGTGATGCTCTTCGCGATGCCCGCGGGCGTCGCATCGCAGACCGCCTCGTCCCAGAAGCCGATGCCGACCACGCCGCCCTTCGCCACGATCGCCTGCATCAGCTCGTCGGGGAAGTTGCGCTTCGTCGGGCAGGTGCCGTGGATGCCGGTGTGGCTGACGATCGGCCGGGTGCCGGGCATCGCCAGCACGTCGCGCGCCATCTGTGGCGAGGCATGGGCGAGGTCGATCACCATGTGGCGCGCGACCATCTCTGCCACCACCTCGCGGCCGAAGGGGGTGAGGCCGGCGTTGTCCTCGCCATGCAGGCTGCCGCCAAGTTCATTATCGAAGAAATGGGTGAGCCCCATCAGCCGGAACCCCGCGTCGTAAAGCCGGCCGAGGTTCTCGATCCGGCCTTCTAGCACATGGCCGCCCTCGGCGCCGAGGAGGCCGCCCACGGTCTCGGCGCCCGCCGCGCGCGCGGCCACCAGCGCGTCGAGATCGGCGCGGGTGCGGATCACGGTCAGCTGCTCGGGCGCCTTCGCCGCGGTCGCATTCAGCCGGGCCGCCTGATCGAGGCCGCGCGCCATCAGGCTGAACCAGGTCTGCGGCGGACGCGCCTCGGCGATCATCAGCGCGGTGATGTTGTCGCGCGCGCTGGCCGAGTTCTGCTCGTAATTCTGCCCGGCGGGGCTTTTCGTCACCGTGGTGAAGACCTGCAGCGCGACATGGCCCGCGCGCAGCCGCGGCAGGTCGACATGGCCGCGGGTCGAGCGCATCAGCAGGCTGCGCCCCCACAGCAGCGCGTCCGAATGCCAGTCGCCGACGAACAGCCGGGCATGCAGCGCGGCGGCCTCGGGCGAGACCGGCCAGGGCGCGTGCGGGGTGACGGCGTTCTGCCCGTTTTCGGCAATGCGCGGGGCGAGCGTGAAAAAGGTGCCGGCTCCCAGAACCAGCACCCCCGCAAGGCGCCACAGCCATTTGCGTGCCATTTGAAATTCCTCCCTGAAATCCTCCGGTGCGCAGGCTAGCAGGGCGGGGCAAGGGCGCCCAGAGGCACCCTTGCGTCAGGCTCAGGCCTCCATCGCCTCGAGCTCGTCGATGAAGCCCGCGATCATGCTCAGCCCCTTGTCCCAGAAGGCGGGGTCCGAGGCGTCGAGGCCGAAGGGGGCGAGCAGCTCCTTGTGGTGCTTCGAGCCGCCGGCCTTCAGCATCTCGAAATACTTCTCCTGGAAGTCGGGCAGCCCGTCGGCATAGGCGGCGTAGAGCGCGTTCACCAGCCCGTCGCCGAAGGCATAGGCATAGACGTAGAAGGGCGAGTGCACGAAATGCGGGATATAGGACCAGAAGGTCTCGTAGCCCGGCATGAAGGTGAACGCTGGCCCGAGGCTCTCGGCCTGCACCGACATCCACAGCGCGTTGATGTCCTCGGGCGTCAGCTCGCCCTGGGCGCGGGCGGCGTGCAGCTTGCATTCGAAGTCATAGAACGCGATCTGCCGCACCACGGTGTTGATCATGTCCTCGACCTTGCCGGCGAGCAGCGTCTTGCGCTCGGCCTGGGTCTTGGCGCCATCGAGCAGCTTGCGGAAGGTCAGCATCTCGCCGAAGACCGAGGCGGTCTCGGCCAGCGTCAGCGGCGTGTCGGCCAGCATCTCGCCCTGGCCCGCCGCCAGCACCTGGTGCACGCCATGGCCGAGCTCGTGCGCCAGCGTCATCACGTCGCGCGGCTTGCCGAGGTAATTCAGCATCACATAGGGGTGGACGGTGGTCACCGTCGGATGGGCGAAGGCGCCCGGCGCCTTGCCGGGCTTGACGCCCGCGTCGATCCAGCCCTTCTCGAAGAAGGGCTGGGCGATCTCGGCCATCTTCGGCGAGAAGCTGGCATAGGCGGTCAGCACCGTGTCCTTCGCCTCGTCCCACAGGATCTTGCGCGGCGCCTCGCTCGGCAGCGGCGCGTTGCGGTCCCAGATCTCCAGCGTCTCGAGGCCCAGCCATTTCGCCTTCAGCGCGTAATAGCGGTGGCTGAGCCGCGGATAGGCGGCGACCACGGCGTTGCGCAGCGCCTCGACCACCTCGGGCTCGACGTCGTTCGATAGGTGCCGGCCGGTCTGCGGCGTCGGCATCTTGCGCCAGCGGTCCTCGATCTCCTTTTCCTTGGCGAGCGTGTTGTGCACGCGCGCGAAGATCTTGATGTTGTCGGAAAAGACCTTGGCCAGCGCATGGGCCGCAGCCTCGCGCTTCGGCCGGTCGTGGTCGGTCATCAGCGTCGTCGTGGCTTCGAGGTTCAGCGTCTCGCCCTCGACCTCGAAGGTCAGCGCGGCGGTGGTCTCGTCAAAGAGCCGGTTCCAGGCGGCGGCGCCGACGACCGACTGGTCGTGCAGGAATTTTTCCAGCTCGTCGGACAGCTGATAGGGCTTCATCGCCCGCATCCGGTCGAACACCGGCTTGTAACGCGCCACCGCCGGATCGGCGAAGACCGCCTCATAGGTCGCGTCGTCGATCCGGTTGAACTCGAGCGAGAAGAAGACGAGCGGCGTGGTGTAGCCGGTGATCCGGTCCTGCGCGTCCGACAGGAACTTGGCGCGCGCGCCATCGACGGTGTTCTGATAATAGCGCAGCCCGGCATAGGACATGATCCGCCCGGCCGTCGTCTCGATCGCTTCGTAGCGGCGGATGCACTCGGCCATCGCGGCGGCGTCGAGCGTGGCAAGCTTGCCCTCGTAATCGGCCGCGAAGCTTGCGCACATGGTTTCGAGCGATGCCATGTCGCGGGCCAGTTCCGGCGCGTCGGGGGCGGTGTAGAGATCGCTCAGGTCCCAGTCCGGCAGGTCACCGAAGCCGCCCGAAGCGCCCCCTGCACTGGCGTTGGCATCGAGAAGCGGCAGGTTCTTTTTCATGGCACCCTCATCTGTGGTTGTCCCAGAGATAGGCGCAGGCAGGGGGCAGGTTCAAGCCGCGGTGCGGATCGGACGGCGGCGGGGCGCCGGTGCCGGGGCGCCGCCGTGGTCGATCCCGGCGGCCCGGCCTGTCGCCGCCCTGCCGAAAAAAGCGCGATGAATTGCCCGATTTGGCGGCTAAAGTTATCATTTCGCTGCGAAAGTAAGCCGATAGCTGTATAAAACTTAATCAAATGCCCCGTGTTCGCGCTTAATTCCGGGGTGCGGGTGCTTTGACACCGGGGCGCCGCTTCCGCTCGCCGAAACCGCTCCTTAAGGTTTGAGCAAGGCCGGAGGAATCAACGCGCCATGACTGACTTCTTCAACGAAATGTATGACGCCGGAAAAGTCCGCGAGCCCTATGCACGGCTCGAGGACTGGACCAAGGCGATGCCCGCCGAATTGCGGCACCTGAAACAGGCCGAGGCGGAGGCACTCTTCCGCCGCATCGGCATCACCTTCGCGGTCTATGGCGAAGGTGGCGACCCGGATCGGCTGATCCCCTTCGACATGTTCCCGCGCGTCTTCACCCAGTTCGAATGGCGCCGGCTCGAGAAGGGCATCAAGCAGCGCGCCCGCGCGCTCAACGCCTTCCTGCTCGACGTCTACGGGCGCGGCGAAATCGTCAAGGCGGGTAAGATCCCGGCGCGGCTGGTCTATCAGAACGAGGCCTACGAGCGCGCCGTCGCGGGCTTCACCCCGCCGCGCGGCATCTACAGCCATATCGTCGGCATCGACATCGTGCGCACCGGCGCGGACGAGTTCTTCGTGCTGGAAGACAATTGCCGCACCCCATCGGGCGTCAGCTACATGCTGGAAAACCGCGAGATCATGATGCGGATGTTCCCGCAGATCTTCCGCGAGAACCGGATCGAGCCGGTCGATGGCTATGCCGATGCGCTGCGCCGGACGCTGGCCTCGGTCGCCCCGGCGAAATGCGACCGGGAACCCACGATCGCGATCCTCACGCCGGGCCATTTCAACTCGGCCTATTACGAGCACAGCTTCCTCGCCGACCTGATGGGGGTCGAGCTGGTCGAGGGCGCCGATCTCTTCGTCGAGGGCGGCTTTTGCTGGATGCGCACGACCGAGGGACCGAAGAAGCTCGACGTGATCTATCGCCGCCTCGACGATGCCTTCCTCGACCCGCTGTGCTTCCGCCCGGACAGCATGCTGGGCGTGCCCGGGCTGATGGATGTCTACCGCTCGGGCGGGGTGACGATCTGCTCGGCGCCGGGGGCCGGGGTGGCCGACGACAAGGCGATCTACACCTATGTGCCGGACATGGTGCGCTTCTACCTCGGCGAGGAGCCGCTCTTGAACAACGTGCCCACCTGGAAATGCGCCAAGGACGAAGATTGCAAATATGTCCTCGAGCATCTGGGCGAGCTGGTGGTGAAGGAGGTGCACGGCTCGGGCGGCTACGGCATGCTGGTCGGGCCGAAGTCGACCAAGGACCAGATCGAGACCTTCCGCATCAAGATCACGGAAAATCCCGACAACTACATCGCGCAGCCGACGCTGGCGCTGTCGACCACGCCGACCTTCGTCGAGGAGGGCATCGCGCCGCGGCACGTCGATCTGCGGCCCTATTGCCTTGTCGGCGAGAAGATCGAACTGGTGCCGGGTGGGCTGACCCGCGTGGCACTGAAGGAAGGCTCGCTGGTCGTCAACTCGTCGCAGGGCGGCGGGGTCAAGGACACCTGGGTGCTGGCGGAGTGACGACAAGATGCTGAGCCGGACTGCGGAAAACCTGTTCTGGATCGCGCGCTACATCGAGCGGGCGGAAACCATGGCGCGCCTGCTCGAGGTGGGCGCAAGGATCGCGCTGATGCCCTCGGCGGGGCATGGCTATCGAAGCGAGTGGGAAAGCCTCTTGCAGGCCTCGGGCACGGCCGAGGGCTTTGCCGAGAAATACGGCGACCCGGTGCAGCGCAACATCGAGAGCTATCTGTTCTTCGACCGCGACAACCCGTCCTCGGTGGTCAGCTGCATCGAGCGTGCGCGCGAAAATGCGCGCATCGTGCGCACGGCGCTGACCGCGCAGGTCTGGGACGCGCTCAACATGGCGTTCCAGGAGATGCGCCAGCTCGAGCGCAAGGCACGCTCCGAGCTTGAGCTGACCGAACTCACCGAATGGGTGATGCGGCAGGCGGCGATGATCCGCGGCGCGATCGAGGCGACGCTGCTGCGCAACGACGGCTACAACTTCCTGAACCTCGGCTTCGCGCTGGAACGTGCCGACAACACCGCGCGGCTGATCGACGTGAAATATTATGTCCTTCTGCCGAGCGTCGATTTCGTCGGTTCCGGGCTCGACAACTATCAGTGGCAGACATTGCTGCGCGCGATGTCGGCGCAGCGCGCCTTTCACTGGGCCTATGGCGGCGACATCACGTCGAAGAAGATAGCGCATTTCCTGATCCTGAACCGGCAGACGCCGCGCTCGCTGATCACCGCCACGACCTCGGCGATGGAGCATCTCGACGATCTCGCCCATGCCTATCACAAGTCCGGCCCGGCACAGATGCGCGCCCGCGCGCTGGTGGGCGAGCTGGCCGAGACCACCGTCGAGGAGATCTTCGAGGAAGGTCTGCACGAGTTCCTGACCCGCTTCATTCGCGACATCGGCGAGCTCTCGAACATGGTCTACAACGCGTATCTGAGCGGAGAGGCGAGATGATCCTGACGGTCAACCACGTGACCACCTACCGCTATGACGCGCCGATGCGCGCGGCGGTGCAGTCGTTGCGGCTGTTCCCGTCGCGCTTCGACGGTCAGCGGGCGATCCGCTGGGATGTGACGGTCGAGGGCGGCACCCGCGGCGGCTCGTTCCGCGACGGCGCGGGCGACAAGGTCGAGGGCTGGTCGATGCGCGGCCCGGTGAGCGAGGTGTCGATCGCCGTCGCGGGGCAGGTCGAGACCATCGACATGGCGGGGGTGCTGCGCGGCCACCGCGAGATCGTGCCGCCCTTCGCCTATCTGCGCGAGACGGTGGCGACCTGGATCGATGACGCGATCGAGACGCTGGCGCAGGAGGCCGCGGCCGGCGCCGATGACGCGCTCGACCGGGCGCACCGGCTGAGCGCGGCCGTGGCCGGGGCGATCACCTATGCGCCGGGAAGCACCCATGCGCATACGACCGCGGCCGAGGCGCTCGATCTGGGCGAGGGGGTCTGCCAAGACCATGCGCATGCGCTGATCGCCTGCGCGCGCGCCCTCGACATGCCGGCGCGCTATGTCTCGGGCTATCTTTACGCCCGCGACGACGGCGCGCCGCACGAGGCCAGCCATGCCTGGGCCGAGATCTGGGTCGAGGGCATCGGCTGGATCGGCTTCGACGCGGCGAACGGCTGCTGCCCGGACGAGCGCTACATCCGGCTCGGCTCGGGGCTCGACGCGCGCGAGGCGGCGCCGGTCAAGGGTGTCGCCATGGGCGCGGGCGAGGAGAAGCTTGACGTCACCGTTGCTCTTGACGCGATCCAGCAATAGAAGGGTTCCCGGGCTTTTCCGGGGAAGAACATGACGTATTGCGTTGGCCTTCTGCTCAACGAGGGGATGGTGCTGCTGTCCGACACCCGCACCAACGCGGGGCTCGACAACATTGCCATCTATCGCAAGATGTTCGTCTTCGAGGAGCCGGGCGAGCGCGTCGTTGCCATCCTGACCGCGGGCTCGCTCTCGGTCACGCAGACGACGATGGCGCGGCTGCACGAGGCGGTCGACGACCACGAGGCGACCTCGGAAACCTCGATCATGCTGGCGCCGACGATGCTGAAGGTGGCCGAGATCGTCGGCAACACGCTCTCCTCGGTGCGTCAGGACATCGACAGCAAGATGGAGGCGTCGAAGGTCTCGACCGCGGCCTCGATGATCGTCGCGGGCCAGCGCAAGGGCGGCGCGATGCGGATGTTCCTGATCTATCCGGAAGGGAACTTCATCGAGGCGACCGAGGACACGCCCTATCTGCAGATCGGCGAGCACAAATATGGCAAGCCGATCCTCGACCGGGTGGTGACGCCCGCGACCTCGCTTGACGACGCGCGCAAGGCGGTGCTGCTGTCGATGGATTCGACACTGCGCTCGAACCTGTCGGTGGGCATGCCGCTCGATTTCGCGGTGATCGCGAAGGATGCCTGCCGCGTCACCACGCGCCGCCGGATCGAGAAGAAGGACCCGGATTTCGCCCGCATGTCCGAGGCCTGGTCCGAGGCGCTGCGCGAAGGCTTCACCCGCATCGAGATCTGAGCCCCGGGGCTGGGGGCTCAGGCGCGTGCGAAGGTCTCGGCCACCGCGTCGAAGAAGCGCGCGCGGGTGGCGGCGCCCTCCATCATCAGCTCGTGCTGGGCGCCCTCGAAGACCTCGAGCCGGCCTTTCGGCCAGCGTGCCATCCGCGCCGTCACCGCCGGGATGTCGATGATCCGTTCGGCGCCGCCGATCGCGGTCAGGCAGGGCAGGTCGGGCGAGGCAAGCGCCGCCAGCGCCTCGCATTCCAGCACGCCCTGCGTCACCCAGTGCAGCGTCGGCCCGCCAAGGGCGAGCTCGGGCGCCTCGCCCAGATGGCCGACCATGAAGGCCCACATGCCGGGATCGGTGGTCAGCTTGTTGTCGAGGAAGGGCGCGCTCAGCACATAGGTGCCGGGGCCGGTGCCCGGGGCATAGCGTTCGGCAAGGGCGCTCGCGTCGAAGAGGCGCGAGATCTGCGGCCCGAAGGGGTGGATCAGCCGGGGCAGGCCGATGCCCCACATCGGCGCCGAGAAGGCCGCGGCCGAGAAGGGATGCACCCCCATCAGCGCCCGAAGCCCGATCGCGCCGCCCATCGAATGGCCGAGGATGAACCACGGCCGCGGCAGCTCGAGCGCGGTCGCCGCGGCGATCACCGCGGCCAGATCGCGCTGGAAGTCGGGGAAATGTGCGACATGCCCCTTCAGCGGGTCGTCGAGCGGCCGGTCCGCGAGCCCCTGGCCGCGCCAGTCGATGGCGAGCATCGCATAGCCCCGCGCGCCCAGATCGGCGGCCGCGGGGCCGTATTTCTCGACATATTCGGTGCGGCCGGGCAGCAGGAACACCGTGCCCTTCGCCGCCGCGGGCCCCGGCCACAGGCCGAGGCGGATGCGTGCCCCGTCCTCCGTGCGCAGCCAGACCGCGCGGCCACCCTCGGGGCCGCGTGCCATCGCCGCATGGAACGGGGCCGTCTGCATCAGCTGAGCGCCGCGCCGAGCTGCATCGCGAGGCCCATCGAGCCGTCGATCTTCAGCTTGCCGGTCATGAAGGCCATCGTCGGGTTCACGTCGCCCTCGAGGATGCCGCGGAAGGTGGTCGCGTCGGCAATCAGCGTCACATCGGCCTCGTCATCGCCCGCGCGCACGCCGTCGGCGTCGATGATGATGCTGCCCTCGTCCTTGATGATGAATTTCGCCGTCGACGAGAAGCCATTGGGCAGTTTCTCGGCCAGCGCCGAAACCGCCTTGTCGATGATGTCGCTCATTGAGTTCCTCCGAAAGTGAACGCCGGGCTCTCGCTTTCTCCGGCGCTTGGGTTACAGTTTGGTATATGCGCGCGCTCCGGGCCACAAACAAATGTATCGTTGCGGCAGTTGCCGTAATCGTCAACTTCGCCGTTCCGGCCCATGCCGAGACGGCGGGGCTCGACCGGTCTTTCGCCGAACTGGCCGATCCGGACTACCCCGGCTGGAGCCGCGCCGAGTCGGACATCCGCCGCGCCTGGTCGCGCTCCGGTTCGGCGTCGATGGACCTGCTTCTGAAGCGCGGCGAGGCGGCGCTTGATTCGGGCGACACGACCGCGGCGATCGAGCATCTGACGGCACTCACCGATCACGCCCCCGATTTCGCCGAGGGCTGGAATGCGCGCGCCACCGCCTATGCGGGGGCAGGGCTCTTCGGTCCGGCGGTCGAGGATCTCGCCCGCACGCTGACCCTCGAGCCGCGGCACTGGGAGGCGCTGGCCGGGCTGGGCGCGATTCTCGACGAGATCGGCGACCGGACCCGGGCGCTTGCCGCCTATCGCGCCTCTTTCGCCTTGAACCCGCACCAGCAGGATGTGAAAGACGCTATCGCAAGGCTGGAAAAGGAGCTTGCGGGCGTCGCGCTGTGACGGCCGCAAGGGGGCAGGGGAAATGTCTGGGCGGATCACCGCGGTCCTCGGGCCGACCAACACCGGCAAGACGCATTACGCGATCGAGCGGATGCTGGCGCATCGCACCGGCGTCATCGGGCTGCCGCTGCGGCTTCTGGCGCGCGAGGTCTATGACCGGATCGTGAGCGCGCGCGGCCCCTCGGTCGTGGCGCTGGTCACCGGCGAGGAGCGCATCGTGCCCGAGCGCGCGGCCTATTGGGTCGCGACCACCGAGGCGATGCCCGAGGTCGGCGCCGATTTCGTCGCCATCGATGAGATCCAGCTCTGCGCCGATCCCGAGCGCGGCCATGTCTTCACCGACCGGCTGTTGCACATGCGCGGGCTGCACGAGACGCTGTTCCTGGGCTCGGAAACGATGAAGGGCGCGATTGCGGCGCTGGTGCCGGGGGTGCAGTTCACCCGCCGCGAGCGGTTCTCGAAACTCAGCTGGGCAGGTTCGAAAAAGACAAGCCGGATGAAACCGCGCAGCGCGATCGTCGGGTTTTCGGTTGAAAATGTCTATGCCATCGCGGAACTGCTGCGCCGCCAGAAGGGCGGGGCGGCGGTGGTGATGGGGGCGCTTTCGCCCCGCACGCGCAACGCGCAGGTGGCGCTCTATCAGTCGGGCGACGTCGATTACCTCGTGGCCACCGACGCCATCGGCATGGGGCTGAACCTCGACATCGAACATGTCGCCTTCTCCTCGATGGCGAAGTTTGACGGGCGCCGGATGCGCGCCCTGTTCCCGCACGAGATCGGCCAGATCGCCGGCCGCGCCGGGCGGCACACGATGGACGGCACCTTCGGCGTGACCGGCGAGGCAAGCCCGCCGCCGCCCGAGGTGATCGCTGCGGTCGAGGAGCACCGCTTCGCCCCGATCCAGCGGTTGCAATGGCGCAACCCGCGGCTTGAATTCGGCACGCCCGAGCGGCTGATCCGCTCGCTCGAGGAAAGCCCAAAGAACGAATGGCTGACCCGCGGCCGCGAGGCGGACGACCTGCGCGCGCTGAAGGCGCTGGTCGAGATGCCCGAGATTTCCGGCCGGATCGGCCATCCGCATGACGTGCGCCTGCTGTGGGACGTCTGCCGCATCCCCGATTTCCGCTCGATTTCCGAGGCCGAACATGCCACGCTTCTGGCACGCATTTTCGGCTTCCTGCGCGAGGGCAAGGGTGTGCCCTCGGACTGGCTTGCGGGCCAGATCTCGCGCATCGACAAGGTTCAGGGCGACATCGACACGCTGTCGAAACGGCTCGCCTTCATCCGCACCTGGACCTACGTGGCGCAACGCAAGGGCTGGGTCGATGACGAAACCCATTGGCGCGAGGAAACGCGCGCGGTAGAAGACCGCCTGTCGGATGCGCTGCACGGTGCGCTGACCCAACGATTTGTGGACCGGCGCACCTCTGTGCTGCTGCGCCGGCTCAAGCAGAAGGAGACCCTCGTGGCCGAGGTGAACGACAAGGGCGAAGTGGCGGTCGAGGGCGAATTCGCCGGCCGTCTGGAAGGCTTCCGCTTCCGGCAGGACGCGACCACGTCGCCTGACGAGGCGAAGATGCTGGCGCGCGCCGCCTACGAGGCGCTGAAGCCCGAGTTCAGCCTGCGGGCGGACCGCTTCTACAACGCGCCCGACACCGAGATGGACTTCACCGAGCAGGGTGGCCTGATGTGGGGCGAGCTCGCGGTGGGCAAGCTGGTGAAGGGCTCCGACCCGATGAAGCCCTCGGTCGAGGCCTTCGTCGACGAGGAAGCGGGCGCCGATGTGGCCGAGAAGGTCAAGCGCCGCCTGCAGCATTTCATCGACCGCAAGGTCGCCGCGCTGTTCGAGCCGCTTCTGGCGATGAGCCGCGATGAGGCGCTGACGGGGCTTGCCCGCGGCTTCGCCTTCCGGCTGGTCGAGCATATGGGCATCCTGCCGCGCGAGGGCGTGGCCAACGAGGTCAAGGAGCTTGACCAGGACGCCCGCGGCCTGCTGCGCAAGCATGGCGTGCGTTTCGGCCAGTACACGATCTTCCAGCAGGCGCTGCTGAAGCCCGCGCCGACCCGGCTGCGGCTGGTGCTCGCCTCGCTTTGGGACGGGCTGCAGGAATTCCCCGAAAGCCCGCCTCCGGGCCTCGTGACGATCCCGCATATCGCCGAAGTCCCGGTCTCGGCCTACACGCTCTCGGGCTATCGCCCGGCTGGCAGCCGCGCCATCCGCATCGACATGCTCGAACGGCTGGCCGACCTGCTGCGCACGCAAGACACCCGTGGCGGCTTCGAGGCGACGCCCGACATGCTGTCGATCACCGGCATGACGCTCGAGCAGTTCTCCGACCTGATGCAGGGGCTGGGATATCGCGCCGAGAAGGGCGAGCGGGCAAAGACCCGTCCCGTGGTCGAGCCGAAGCCGCCGGTCGAGGGCGCCGAGAACCCGATCCCGGAAGAGACCTCGCCGATTGCCGAGACCGAGGCCGCCGCGGCCGAGCCCGAGACCGCCGAGCCCGAGACCGAGGTGTTCTACACCTTCGCCTGGGCCCCGCGTCCGCGCCCGCAGCGCCCCGAACGCGCCCCGCGTCGCGAGGGCGAGGGCGGTGGCAAGCCGCGCCGCGAGGGTGGCAAGCCCGAGTTCCGTGGCGACCGCGACGGCGCCAAGGGCGGCAAGCCGAAGGGTAAGGGCAAGCCGCACGGCAAGCCGCGCGACGAGGACAAGTCCCGCGCCTTCGAGGCCCGTCCGCCGAAGAAGGACAAGCCGATCGACCCGGACAACCCCTTCGCCGCCGCGCTGATGGGCTTCAAGAGCAAGCCCTGAGTGGACGAAGGCCCGGACCGCATCCGCATCGACAAGTGGCTGTGGCACGCGCGTGTGGTGAAGACCCGCGCGCTTGCCGCCGAACTGGTGTCGAAGGGGCGGGTCCGGGTGAACGGCAACCGCACCGACAAGCCGGGCCGCGCCGTCGGCCCGGACGACGTTCTGACCATTGCGGTCGCCGGGCGGGTGCGGGTTCTGCGCGTCCTCGGCTGCGGCCTGCGCCGCGGCCCCGCGACCGAGGCGGCCGAGCTGTTCCTCGAGCTGGGCGAGGCCGGTGTTTCCCCGGCCGCCGAAACCGCGGAACGCCCGTCCTGACCCCGCGGCAAGAATGCCGCGGCCGGTCTTTCCGGCCCTCGCGCTCTTGATTGATCCGCACGGCAGGGCTAGGAAACGAAAAAAGCGCAAACGATCCGGGGTTTCTCCATGACCTATGTCGTCACCGACAACTGCATCGCCTGCAAGTACACCGACTGCGTCGAGGTCTGCCCGGTGGACTGCTTCTACGAGGGCGAGAACACGCTGGTGATCCACCCCGACGAATGCATCGACTGCGGCGTGTGCGAGCCCGAGTGCCCCGCCGACGCGATCCGCCCGGACACCGAGCCGGGGATGGAGAGCTGGGTCGAGCTGAACCGGAAATATGCCGAGATCTGGCCCGTCATCACCCAGAAGAAGGAACCGCTTCCCGATCACGAGAAGCACGACGGCGAGACCGGCAAGCTCGAGAAGTACTTCTCGCCGAATCCCGGCACCGGCGACTGATCGCGCGATTCCCCCGGAGCGCCCGGGAACGGGGAGAGCACCTGATTCGGCTGTGTCAGCGCTGCTTCCCCAAGGGAAAGAATCGGATTTTTCGCGGCCAAGGCCTTGAATCTGCGGCATCACGGTCTCGTGCTGTGCCGCAGCGCTTTGAAATGACCTTATTTTGTGCTACATTCCTGTGACAAGGAGTTCGACCCCCCAAACCTCGGCGGACCTGCTCGCCTGCCCGAGGCGTTTCTGGTGAGAGAAAATGACATCGCGGAGCTTCGGCGCCGGGGATGTTTTCTGCGCTGAAATCGGTGGGCGAAGGACCGGCTGCGAGGAAGCGACTGAATGACCAAGACCAAGAAGACCGAGTTTCGTCCGGACGATTTCGTTGTGTACCCTGCCCATGGCGTCGGCAAGATCATGTCGATCGAGGAGCAGGAGATTGCCGGTCTCCGGCTCGAGCTTTTCGTCATCTCCTTCGAGAAGGACAAGATGACCCTGCGCGTGCCCACCCACAAGGCGCTCGACATCGGCATGCGTGGCCTGTCGACCCCGGACGTGGTGTCGAGGGCGCTCGAAACCCTGAAGGGCAAGGCCAAGGTCAAGCGCGCGATGTGGTCGCGCCGGGCCCAGGAATACGAGCAGAAGATCAATTCGGGCGACCTGCTGTCGATCGCCGAGGTGGTGCGCGACCTGCACCGCGCCGATGACCAGCGCGAGCAGTCCTATTCCGAGCGTCAGCTCTACGAGGCGGCGCTGGAACGTCTGACCCGCGAGGTTGCGGCGGTCTCGGGCACCGACGAGGCGGGCGCGGCGAAGAAGGTCGACGACGTGCTCGTGGGCCGCGCGGCCTGAGCCTTCCCGACATGTCCTCACGACGGGCCCCCTTGCGGGGCCCGTTCGCATTTCAGCCCTTGCTGTCGAGCGGCGTGGCGGGGGTGGCCTCGGGCTCCTCGCCCTTCTCCTCGCGCCGGGCAAAGCTTTTCATCATCGCCGCTTCCAGCTCGGCGTTCAGCTCGCGGGTACGCTGGATGTAGTCGGGGTTCTGCTCGATCGGCACGCCGGGCTTCCAGGCCTGCGCCAGATCGCGCACCGCGGCGCGGTCGATCTTGAAGAAGATCTTCTCGAGCTCGGAGGCCTCGAACTCGTTCAGCCCGACGTTTTCCAGCACATAGCGCGCGGCGCGCAGCGACGAGTCGAACAGCTCGCGCACGATGTCGTTGGCGCCGGCCTTGTAGAGCTCGAACACATGGATCCGGTCGCGGGCGCGGGCGATGATGTGCAGATCGGGCCGGACCGAGCGGGCATAGGCCACCAGCCGGTTCGCCGAGGCCTTGTCGTCAAGGCACACCACCAGCACCTGCGCCTTGGCCAGCCCCGCCGCCGCCAGCAGGTCGGGCCGCGTCGGGTCGCCGAAATAGGCCTTGAAGCCGAAGGTGCGCATCAGCTGGATCGTCTTCAGATCGGCATCGAGCACCGTGGTGCGGAAGCCCGACATCGTCACCATCCGGTTCACCACCTGGCCGAAGCGGCCGACGCCGGCGATGATGATCGGCTGCTGCTCGTCGATCTCGTCGGCATCGGGGCCGTCGTCCTCGCGCCGCAACCGACGCGCGAGCTGCTCGTTCAGGATGAACAGCAGCGGCGTGATCAGCATCGAGAGCGCGATCAGCACCAGCACCTTTTCCGCGACAGGCGTGGGCAGGATCCGCTGGCTGACCGCGAAGGAGACGAGGACGAAGCCGAACTCGCCCGCCTGCGCCAGGCCAAGGGTGAAGAGGCCGCGGTCCGCGCCCTTCAGCCGGAAGATGCGGGCGAGCAGGTAGAGCACCCCGGCCTTCACCGCCACCAGCGCGGCGACGAGGCCGATGATCTGGAACGGCTGGGCGGTGATCACAGCGAAATTGATGCCGGCGCCGACGGTGATGAAAAAGAGGCCCATCAGCAGGCCCTTGAACGGCTCGATGTCGCTTTCGAGCTCGTGCCGGAATTCGCTGTCGGCAAGAACCACGCCGGCAAGGAAGGTGCCAAGCGCCGGCGAGAGCCCCACGAGGCTCATCAGCGAGGCGATGCCGACCACGATCAGCAGCGCCATCGCGGTGTTGATCTCGCGCAGCCGCGCGCCGTGGACGAAGCGGAAGACGGGGCGCACCAGATAGTGCCCGGCGGCGATGATGAAGGCGACGGCGGCCAGCGTCATCAGCGTCACGCCCCAGCCCGGCATGCTGTCGATGAATCGGCTGACCGGGTGATCGCCCGCCGCCTCGGCCTTGGCGACGGCGCGCGCGCCCGGAAGCGCCAGCAGCGGCAGCAGCGCCAGCATCGGGATCACCGCGATATCCTGCGTCAGCAGCACCGCGAAGGCCGAGCGCCCGCCCGCCGTCTGCATCAGCCGCTTCTCGTTCAGCGTCTGCAGCACGATCGCCGTCGAGGAGAGCGAGAAGATCATGCCAAGGGCCACCGCGACCGGCAGGGTCTGGCCGAAGGACAGCGTGACGATCGTCACCAGCGCCATCGTCAGCAGCACCTGCAAGCCGCCCAGCCCCACCAGCTTGTCGCGCATCGCCCAGAGCGCGCGCGGTTCCAGCTCCAGCCCGATCAGGAACAGCATCATCACCACGCCGAATTCGGAGAAATGCTGCAGATCCGTCATCTCCGAGCCCGACAGGCCCAGCACCGGCCCGATCAGGATGCCGGCGCAAAGGTATCCCAGCACCGAGCCCAGCCCCGCGCGGGTGGCGAGCGGCACCGCGATCACCATCGCGAAAAGATAGAGCGTGGCCTGAATCAGGAAGCCGGTCATGTGCGCGGGGACTCGTCAACTGGGCCGTGCGAAGCGGCCGGAGGAAAGGGGGAGGGTGAACGCGACAAGCCTAGAGCATCACGCTCCGGCGGCAAGGCAGAAACCGGCGTTTGTCGAAGCTGTTATCGCCCGTCAGCTGCCCTTGAGCATCTTCAGCAACAGGGTGCGGCTGCCCTTCTGATAGGTCAGCTGCCCGTCGCCGATCGCGGTGACCCTGCCGCCGTCGAGCCGGTCGCCGACCGAGACCTTGACGAACCGGCCGTTCGGCATGCGGATCAGCGCGCGGCGATTGCCCGAGGCGCCGTAGACGCCGATCAGGTTCATCTCGCGCAGCGCCAGCGCGTTCTGTTCGGTCGCCTGTTTCGCCACCGAGGCCGAGGTCGGCATGTTGCGCGTCGGCATCGTCGGCTCGGGCTCGTCCAGCTCGACCGGCGGCTCGGGCGCGGTGGCCACGGTGCGCTGCGGCGCGGGGGCGGCCTTCTGCGGCGCCGGGGAGGCGACCGGGGCGGGCGGGGCCACCACCGGCGCCGGTGCCGCAGCGGCGATGACCGGCTCGGGTTCGGATGCGATGGCAAGCGCGAGCGCCTGCTCGACCGAGGTCTTGAAGCTGCGCGGGCGGGCCGCGGGGCGGCGCGAGACCGAGACCGCCTGCGAGCTGGCATCGGCAACGGCTGCGGCGGCCGCCTTGGCTTCGGCTTCGGCCTCGGCTTCGGCGGCGGCCATCTCGGCGCTGCGCTGCACGGCTGCCGGCCGGGCCGAGGGGCGCTGAGCGGCAAGGCGCTGCTCTTCGGCAGAGAGCGGGGCGGCGGGCGCGGCCACTGCGGTGTCGGGGGCCGGCGCGGGGGCCGATGTCGGGGCCGGTTGCGCGGCAGGCGCCGCTGCGGCGGCGGTGGCGGCGGCCTCGACCGTCGCGGGGCGGGTCTTCGGCTTGAAGCGTTTCAGTGCCGGGTCTGCCCAGGGCAGCGCGGCGGCCGCCTCGGCGGCGATGGCGGCCTGCGTCACCGCCTCGGGGCGGGCACGCGAGGCGCGCGGCGGCCGGCCGGCGTAGAGGGTGAAGCCGCCGGGCGTCACCACGCCCGCGGGCGTCGGTTCGAAACTGTTGCCCGGCGTGACGCGGGCCAGATCCTCGAAGGGCGGCGGGGCAGCCGGGACGACGGGCTGGGCATCGGCCTGCGGTGCGGCGGGCGCGAGCACGGCGCCGGCCGGCGCGCCGGCCGCGGTCTCGGCCGCTGGGGACGCCGCCGCGAGGGCGGCGTCGCCGGTGCCGGGTTCCGCGGGGGCGGCCTCCGGTGCGTCGGCGGCGGGTTCGGCGGGCAGCTGCGCGCTCGACAGCGTCGCGTCTGGGGCCACGGCATCCGGGAGCACAGCGTCGGGGCCGGCCGCGTCGCGTGCTGCGAGGGCCTCCGGCGCGATGCCATCGGCCGCCATCTCGGGATCGGTGCCGGCAGGATCAGCGCCCGCAAGATCGCCATCGGCGGCCATGTCGCTTGCGGCCTCGTCCGCGGCGCTTGGCTGGGCGTCGCCATCGGCTGCCTGCATCTCGGGGGCGGTGTCGGCGGGAAGGTCGCTCGCCGCGGTTTCGGTGCTGACGGGGGGCTCCTCGGCCTGGCCGTCGATCGTGGGCGCAAGCGCCGTGTCGGTGCCGACCCGCGGTGCGGGCACATCGAGATACGAGGCCCAGATTGCCACCAGCCCGAGGAAGATCACCAGCGCCGCCACCAGCGTGACGCCCAGATGGCGCGGCTTGCCGCCGACCTCCTTGTGCCGGCGCGCGCCGAAGACCGTGGTCTCGGGCGGGGCGGGCGCGGGCTCGACCGGGGCGGGTTTCTTCTTCTCGCTGCGCTGTGCCTTGCGCGGCGCGGCCAGGACGGGGGCGACCTCCTCTTCGGGCAGGTCGAGCCCGGGGGCGGTGATCGCGGCGGTGCGCAGCGCACCGCCCAGCGGGCGGGGCGGGGCCGCGCCGCGCGCGACGCCGGCAAGCGGCGGAACACGGGGCGCCCGCTGGGCGGCGCCGGCCTTCGGCTCCTCAGCCTCTTTCCCGCTCTCGGCCGCGGTCTTCGCATCCGAGTCGGGGGCGTCATCCGTTTCGGAGGCGCCGTTGGCGAGGTCCTCGACCGGGGCCGCTTCCGGTTCCGTGGCGGCCTCGTCGGCCGTCTCGGCCGCTTCCGGGGCCTTTTCGGCACAGTCCTCTTCCGCGGGGGCGGAGGTGTCTTCGGTCGCCTCTGCCGTCGCGGCGACGGCATCCTCTGCCGCGGTGTCCGCGGCGGGGGTGTCCTCGGTGGGGGAGACCTCGGTGGGGGTGTCGATCTCGGCCGCCGTCACCTCGATCGCGCTCGCCTCGGCGGCGACAAGGGCCGCGGCAACCGCCAGCGTGTCGCTTTCGGCGGGGCCTTCCTCGGTCGCAAGCTCGGCCGCTTCCGCCTCGGGTACCGCGTCGAGCGGCGCGAGCGGGGCGTCCGCGTCGGCCGGGGGCTCCTCGGCCGCGACCGGCGCATCGGCGCTGTCTTCCGCGTCGCCTTCGGTCGCGTGCCGGTCCGCGGGGGCGGGCGCCTCCTCGAGCGGCGCGTTCAGCGCGTGTTCGAGATCGGCAAGGGCCTCGGGGTCGTCGATCTCATCATCGGGCTCGGCGCGGGGAGGTACCTCCGCCGCAGGTTCGGGGTCTGCCTCGGCGAGAGCGGCCTCGGCCACCGGCGGCTCGGGCGGAACGTCGGAGTCGGGTTGAACGTCGGAGGGGACATCGGCCGGCTCGGGAAAGGCCGTCTCGGCACTCTCTTCGGCGGGCGCTGCCTCGATGCTTTCCGCCTCCGCGACGACCACCTCGGGCTCGGCGACCGTGTCCATCGCGGGCGCCGTCTCCGTCGCAGGCTCCGCCTCGGCGGGCGCGATCATCTCCTCGACCGCGAGCGCCTCGGTCGCGATCCCGCTGTCCGGGGGCGGCGTGTCCTCGGCCGGAACGATCTCCTCGGCGGCAGGCGGCACCGGCGCTTCCGGGAGGGGGGCAACGGCTTCGACCCCTTCCTCCACCAGGTCGACCGACGCGGCATGGGGGGCCGTGGCCAGTGGCACCGGGTCCTGGTCGCGATCCAGCCGCACGCCCTCGGGCAGGTGACGGCCGGCAACCGAGCTCAGCCCGAACCAGGGCTCGCCGGCGAAACTGCCGGGCGCCGGCACGGCGACGAAGCCCACCGGGCAGAAGCCCCAGTCCTCGGCAAAGCTTTCCGCCTCGGCCAAGGTATCGCGCGCGACGATCGCCACCTGCACCGTCTCGCCGCGGCCCGACCAGTCGAAGACCAGGTCGGGCACCTCGTAGGGCGTCATCCCCTCGAGTGCGGCGGTGATCTGGCGGCGGCGCATCGCGGGGCGCGGGCCGGGGGCGGCGATCTCGGCATAGAGGATCTGGCTCGCCGGGATGATCAGCTTGGTCAGCACGCCGGTCGCGGGGGCGCGCGCCTCGGCCAGACGCCGCAGCCGGCCGAGTTCCTCGGACAGGTTCGGCGCATCGAGGCTGACCTCGCCCAGGACCTCCCAGCCGGTCGGGGTGCGGTGCAGCAGGCCGATGCCGTCATGCGAAAGATTGAGCGCGAAGCTGGGTTTCATGTCGGGGGCTCTGGACCTGCGGAACGGGCGCCGGAATGGGCGCGGGCGGTTCCTCCCTTGGTAAAGCATCTTCTCCGCCATGAAAAGCGGCGCCCGGGCTGCAGGACCCACCTGCACCCGCCTCGAGCGGCATTTCTCCGCCGAATGTTGAAAAAGTGATGCGGGCGATCCTTGGAGGGACTGTCACCCGCAGGCCGCGGACGGATTTCTGCTGCGCCCCGCACCCGGAAAAAGGCCGGGCGCAGGGCCCGGCCTTGTCGGTTCTCGCGGCGTCGCCTCAGGCGGTGGCGGCGGTCAGGGCCTGATCGAGGTCGGCGATCAGGTCGGCCACATCCTCGATCCCGATCGAGAGCCGCACCACGCCCGGCGCGGCGCCGGCGGCGACCTGCTGTTCCTCGCTCAGCTGGCGGTGCGTGGTCGAGGCGGGGTGGATGATCAGCGAGCGCGCATCGCCGAGGTTCGCGACGTGGCTGAAGAGCTTCAGATTGTCGACGAGCTTGACGCAGGCGTCATAGCCGCCCTTCACTGCCACGGTGAAGAGCGCGCCGGCGCCCTTCGGGCAGATCTTCGCGACCCGGTCGTGCCAGGGCGAGGACGGCAGGCCCGCCCAGGTGACATAGTCGATGCGCGGGTCGTTCTCGAGCCACTCGGCCACGGCCTTTGCGTTCGCCACGTGCTTTTCCATGCGCAGGCTGAGCGTCTCGATCCCCATCAGCGTGTAATGCGCCGCCTGCGGGTTCATCGTCATGCCAAGGTCGCGCAGCCCGATCGCGATCGAGTGGAAGGTGTAGGCCATCGGCCCGAGCGCCTCGTGGAACTTCAGCCCGTGATAGGCCGGTTCGGGCGCGCTGAGCGAGGGGAACTTGTCCGAGGCCGACCAGTCGAACTTGCCGGAATCGACGATCGCGCCGCCCATCACCGTGCCGTTGCCGGTGAGGTATTTCGTCGTCGAATGCACGACCAGCGTCGCGCCATGCTCGATCGGGCGGCACAGGTAGGGCGAGGCAAGGGTGTTGTCGACGATCAGCGGCAGGCCGAGCTTGTCGGCCACCTTCGCCACCGCGTCGAGGTCGGTGATGTAGCCGCCGGGGTTCGAGATCGACTCGCAGAAGATCGCGCGGGTGTTCTCGTCCACCGCGGCCTCGATCGCCGCGGGATCGTCGAAATCGACGAAGGTGCAGCCCCAGCCGAAGCGCTTCATCGTCAGGCCGAACTGGGTGATGGTGCCGCCGTAAAGGCGCGTCGAGGCGACGATGTTCAGGCCCGGCCCCATCAGCGGGAAGAGCGCCATGATCTGGGCCGCATGGCCCGAGGAGCAGCACACCGCCCCGGCGCCGCCTTCGAGCGCGGCGATGCGGCCGGCGAGCGCCGAGATCGTCGGGTTCGTAAGCCGCGAATAGATGTAGCCCACTTCCTGCAGGTTGAAGAGCCGCGCCGCATGATCGGCGTCTTTGAAGACATAGGCCGTGGTCTGATAGATCGGCACCTGGCGGGCGCCGGTCGCGGGGTCGGGCTCGGCCCCGGCGTGCACCTGCAGCGTGTCAAAGGAAAAGTCGGTCATATGCGCCTCCCGAAATGCATCGGGGCGAACCCTATCGCCGGGTCCGGGGCGCTTCAAACACATTCGTTTTGCGCGGGGTGTTCCGCTGCGCGTGCTAGAGGCCGAGGTGCAGATGCCCGCGCAGCCGGTACCAGGCCGGCGCGATGAAGCATTTCAGCACCATGTAGGTGAAGCCGATCGCGCCAAGCTGCGCCGCCGCCGCGATCATCCGGTCAAGGCTGAGCGGCGCCGTCGCGGTGGTCGAGAAGGGCTGCACGATGAAGGCCAGCAGCTCTGCCGCGAAGGCCGAGGCCAGCGCCAGCGCCACGAGCGTGCCGAGAAACCGCAGCGGCCGGAACCAGCCCGACAGCCCGGTGTGCACGGCCTCGGCGAAGATCGCCAGGCCGATGCCGGTCAGGGTCGTCATGACGACGGGAACTTCCGCACCGAGAATCGGTATCGTGAATTCCATGAGCCGATCCATGGGTTTCTCCCTCTACGCTCTGCCAAAAAGTTAACGGCAAACTGCGGTGGGATTGCGGGAAGACCGTGGTGGAAATGTGGCGGCGCCTCAGCGCAGCCAGAGCCCCTCGCGCCGGATCGCGTTGCGCAGCACCTGCTCGCGCCGCGGCAGGGCGTCGCGGTCGAACTTGCGCCGCAGCTTCTGGCCCTTGTGCTGATAGATCAGCTTCTTCGCGGGCAGGTAGGTCTTCAGCACCTTCTTCACCGCGTTCGGCGCCGTGACCTCCTCGACCATCGCCACCGCTGCGTCGCTTTCGCGCGCATAGAGCAGCGGCAGGGCGCGGTAATGGGTGGAGACGGCGCCATCGAGCCCGGCAAGCTCCGGCCCCGGCCGGCCGCCGCCGAAGGCGTGGATCACCAGCGGCAGCGCGATCTGGTCGAGCCAGGGATCGAGCGACTGGCTGGCCAGTTCGTCGGGCGTGTTCCAGCGGATCCAGTGCGCATAATGCATGAAGCGCTTGCCGAAGGCCTGGGCGTCGGCGCCGAAGAACCAGCCGGCGTTGAAGTAGAGATAGCGCTGCCAGTATTCATCGGGCTTGCTCAGGTCGAGCGAGCTTTCGAAATCGAGGCCGAAATGGTCGTAGAGGCTCTTCCAGATCTCGGTGTAGCCGACCTTGTAGAGCGGCGGCTCGGGCCAGGTGCCCTCGCGCCGCATCGAGGCCGAGGGGCGCGCGAAATCGAAGCCCACGCTGCTCAGCGGTCCGGTGAACACGGTGTCGGTGTCGAAGAAGACGAAGGGCTCGGCCGGCAGCGCCGTCATCGCCTCGATCTTGTTGCCGTAGGGATAGCTTTCGCCGAAGTGCTTGTTCTCGAAGGGAACGATCTCGGCGCCGGCTTCCGTCAGCAGCGCCCGCACCGGGTCCGAGATCCGCACCGGTTGCGACCAGCGTGCGCCCGTGGGCTCGGCGATCAGCAGCCGGCCGGCGAAATCGGGATTGGTCTTGCGGAAGGAGAGGGCGAAGAGGATCGCCTCGTATTCGAGCCGCCCGGCCTGCGCCACACAGAACACGTTGTAGGTTTGCCCGCTGGCCGCTGTGCCCGTCATCGTAATGCCTTTCACTGTCGCGACACTATAGCGGCAGAGCGGCGGCAGAGGGAAGGTGCCGCGCGCGCGCAGACCGCAGCAGAAGTGCCCGCAGGCCTTGCGAAAATCACCAATCCTGGGGGGAATGGTGGGTGACCCTGGAATCGAACCAGGCGTGGGTCTCCCCGGCGGAGTTACAGTCCGCTGCCGCACCTTGCAGCTCGTCACCCGACGTGGGGCGGGATTTACCGAAGGGGTGGGGGGGCGTCAAGCGGGTTTTTCACGGATTTCGCGGCTCTTGCCAAAACGGCGCTGCCGGCGCAGGAAGGGACAAAAGGGGAGCGGCGATGAAGAAACCGACCTGGGTGATCGAGAAGGAGCGCGCCAAGCGCGCGGCGGCGGCGGAAACCGTGTGGCTGTTCGGCCTGCATGCGGTGCGCGACGCGCTGGTGAACCCGGCGCGGGTGAGGCTGCGCCTCGTGCTGACGAAGAACGCGTCCGACAAGCTGACCGATGCGATCGCCGCCTCGGGCATGACGGCCGAGATCGTCGATCCGCGCAAGTTCGACACGCAGGTGCCGCTGGCCCCCGATTCCGTGCACCAGGGGGCCGCGCTCGAGGTCAAGCCGCTCGACTGGGGCAAGCTCGAGGACGTGGCGCTCACCGGCCGCGGCGCGCCGCTGGTCGTGCTGCTCGACCGGGTGACCGATCCGCACAACGTCGGCGCGATCCTGCGCTCGGCCGAGGTCTTCGGGGCGCGCGCCGTTGTCGCCCCGGCGCGGCATTCGGCGCCCGAGACCGGCGCGCTGGCAAAGACCGCCTCGGGCGCGCTCGAGCGCCAGCCCTATCTGCGGGTGACGAACCTCGCCGATGCGATGGAGGAACTGCGCAAGATGGGCTATGTGCTGCTCGGCCTTGCGGGCGAGGCCGAGGAGACGCTGGCCGAGGCGCTGGCCGCCGTCGGCACGCGGCCCGTGGCGCTGGTGCTTGGCGCCGAGGGGCCGGGCCTGCGCGAGAAGACGCGCGACACCTGCGACCGTCTGGTGAAGATCCCCTTCGGCGGGGAATTCGGCTCGCTCAACGTGTCGAACGCCGCGGCGGTGGCGCTTTACGCGGCCTCGAACCGCTGACGCGCGCGGGCGGACGGATGCCTGTCGCAGCTTCACAAAGATGCGATTCGCGGCCGCCCCCCTTTAACCGGGGGGACGCATTCCTATGTATGATGACAGAAGCGCAGCTTGGAACCGCTGTGTTTCAGTTCACTGTCCCTCGTTCCGCACCTGTGCGCCCGGCCGTTCTGGTTCGGGCGCATTTTTATCTGTCCGGCTGAAAGGGAGGCTGCCATGACCGATGCCGAACTCCGCGAGATCCTGCAGGCCACCAAGGTGATCGCCGTCGTGGGCTTTTCCGCGAAAGCCGACCGCGCCTCGCATTACGTCGCGGCCTTCCTGCAGGCGAAGGGATACCGGGTGATTCCGGTCAACCCGGGCCTCGCCGGCCAGAGCTTCCTCGGCGAGACGGTCTTTGCCGATCTCGCCTCGATCCCTCCCGAGATCGCCGTCGACATGGTCGACATCTTCCGCGCGCCCGAGGCGGTGCCCGGCATCGTCGACGAGGCGCTTGCCCATCTGCCGGCGCTGCGCACGGTCTGGATGCAGCTTGGCGTGATCAGCGCGGAGGGCGCGGCACGCGCCCGCGCGGCTGGTAAGCGGGTGGTGATGGACCGTTGCCCGAAGATGGAGATCCCGCGGCTCGGGCTGTGAGCGGGGAGGGGGGCTCTGCCCCCCGCTGCGCGCCCCCCGAGGTATTTTTGGCAAGATGAAAAGCGAAGGGCCTCGCCTTGGTGACGAGGCTCCTGCTTTCTCCTTGCCTGAAATACCTCGGGGGTGAGCGGCGTCAGCCGCGAGGGGGCAGCGCCCCCTGCGCCCTCAACCCTTGACCGCCGCCGCCGCCTCGACGATCGCATCGGCGATGAAGTCGAGCTCGGGGCGGGTCAGCCGCGCGGGAAGGCGGGTGTCGCAGGCGCGCATCAGCATCGCGCGGGTCTTCGGCAGCTCGGGCAGCTCGCCCAGGAACTGCCAGTTCCAGAAGGCGCGGGCGTTGTCCTTGCTCAGCCCGAAGACCTGCACGCCGACGCCGCGGGCCTTGGCCTCGTCCTGCAGGCGCAGCGCCTCGGCATCGGTCCAGTCGCCCGTGAGGTTGAACTGCAGGCTGTCGGGGGCGCGGGTCTCGGGGCCGAGGGCGGGCGGCACGTCGAGCCAGGGGCTCTCGTTCAGCTTGGCTGCGACGTAATCGTGGTTCGCCAGCCCGTCGCGCACGCGGCGCGGCACTTCGGCCAGCTGCGGCCGGATCACCGCGGCCGACAGGTTCTGCATCCGGGTGTTGTAGAGCGGCAGCTGGTTTTGCCAGTGCACGAAGCTGTTCTGCAGCCCCGGGTGCTTCTTCCAGTTGTGCTCGTAGGCGCCCGACATGATGATCGCGCGGGCGGCGAGTTCCGGGTCATCGGTCACCAGCACCCCGCCCTCGCCGGCGTTCACCAGCTTGTAGCTCTGGAAGCTGAAGCAGCCGATCTTGCCGATCGTGCCGATCTTCTTGCCGTCCCAGACGGTGCCGAGGCTGTGCGCCGCATCCTCGATCACCGGCACGCCCTTGGCGTCGGCCAGTTCCATGATCGCGTCCATGTCCGAGGTGTGGCCGCGCATGTGCGAGATCAGCACAGCCGCGATGCTGTCGTCGAACTTGGCGCGGAAGTCGTCGAGATCGACGCGGAAATTCTCGCCCACCTCGACCAGCACCGGCACGCAATCGGCATGCACGATCGCCGAGGGCACGGCGGCGAAGGTGAAGGCGGGCACCAGCACCCGCGCGCCGCGCGGCAGGTCGAGCGCCTTCAGCGAGAGGAAGAGCGCGGCCGAGCAGGAGGCGACGGCGACGGCATAGCGGGTGCCCATGAAGGCGGCGAATTCGGCCTCGAGCTGCGACACCGGCGCGTTTTCCGAGGTGTAGCGGAACAGGTCGCCCGAGGCGAGAAGCCGCTCGATCTCGGCACGGGCGGCCTCGGGGATGGGCTCGGCGTCGTAGCAGTTCGGCGGGGGACAGGTCGGGGCGAGATCGCCGTCACGGGGCATGAGTTTCAGCTTTCCTGAATGTCACATTCAGAAAAGCAGTAAGATGCTGCGGGCCGCAGGCCAAGTGAAAGTTTCGTGTCGCCGGCGAGTTGTCGCCTAGATTCCCAGTCTGTCGCGCAGGCTGTACCAGCCCATGCCGAGCGCGAGGAGCGGGAAGCGCAGATGGCTGCCGCCGGGGAAGATATGGGCGGGCAGGCTTGCCATCACGTCGAAACCGTCGCCGGTCGCCGTCACCGCCTCGGCCATCAGCTTGCCCGCGTGGGTGGCGAGCGCCACGCCATGGCCCGAGAAGCCCGAGGCGGAGAGGCAGTTCAGATGCGGGCGGCGGAAGCAGGGCATCCGGTTCACGGTGATCGCCAGAGTGCCGCCCCAGGCATGGGTGATCTTCACGCCCTTCAGTTGCGGATAGACCTGTTCGAGCGGCTTGCGCACCAACGCCGCGATGTCGCGCGGGAAACGATAGCTGACCGTCTCGCCGCCGCCGAAGAGCAGCCGGTCTTCATGCGCGCGCCAGTAGTTCACCACGAATTTCGTGTCATGCGCGGCGATGTTCTCGGTTAGCACCTCGCGCAGGCGGGGGCCGAGCGGTTCGGTGGCGACGATGTAATTGTTGATCGGCATCACGCGCGCGGCGATCTTCGGCTCGAGATGGTCGAGATAGCCGTTCGCGGCGAGGATCACGTGGTCACAGCTGACCTCGCCCGCCGCGGTGATCACCCGGCTCGTCTCGCCCGCGTGATGAGCATGGCGGATCTTCGTCACCGCCGAGCGCTCGAAGATCTGCGCGCCCGCGGCCTCGGCCAGCCGGGCGAGGCCAAGCGCGAGGTTCAGCGGATGCACATGCCCCGCGCCGCGGTCGATGTCGCCGCCGACGTAAAGCGGCGAGGGGATCAGCGCGGCAAGCCCGTCGCGGTCAAGCGGCGTGATCGCGTCATAGCCGTAATGGGTGGCGAGGTGCTCGGCCATGTGATGGGCGTGGGCAACCTCGCGCTCGTGCACGGCGCAATGGGCGATGCCGCGATGGGTGGGCACGCCCGCCTCGGTGGCGAGCGCATAGGTCAGCGCCTTCGCCTCCTCGGCCATGTCCCACATCCGCCGCGCCGCGGGCTTGCCGGCCATATGCTCGAGATCCGTCACCTCGAGCCGCTGGCCCGAACCGATCTGCCCGCCGTTGCGGCCCGAGGCGCCAAAGCCCGCGCGATGCGCCTCGAGCACGACGACGCGCCGCCCCGCGCGGGCGAGATGCAGCGCCGCCGACAGTCCGGTATATCCCGCGCCGACCACCGCGACGTCGGCGCGGACCGCCCCCGCCAGGGCGGGACGGTCGGGGGCGGCATCGCGGCTTGCGGCATAAAAGCTTTGCGGGAATTCCCCGGGACGGTCGTTGGCGAAGAGAAGATTCATACGTTCAGCAGCAGATGTTCCCGCTCCCAGGGCGAGATCACCTGCAGAAACTCCTTGTATTCGTTGCGTTTCACCGCCTCGTAGACGGTGCAGAACTCGACCCCCAGCACCTCGCGCACCGGCGCGGAATCGGAGAACAGATCCAGCGCGTCGCCGAGGTTGTAGGGCAGGTCGGTCTCGTTCATGTAGGCGTCGCCGATGCACTCGGGGCGCGGCATCTTCTGTTCCTTGAGGCCCAGATAGACGCAGGCGAGCGAGGCCGCGAGGCCGAGATAGGGGTTGCAGTCCATCCCGGCGAGGCGGTTCTCGATGCGCCGGCCGGCGGGTTCCGAGATCGGCACGCGCAGCCCGGTGGTGCGGTTGTCGCGGCCCCATTCGAGGTTGATCGGCGCGGCGAAGTCCGGCACGTAGCGCCGGTAGCTGTTCACATAGGGGGCGAGCAGCGCGATCACCGCGGGCAGGTGGTTCTGCAGCCCGGCGATGGCATACATGAACTGGATGCTCTCGCTGCCGTCGGGCTCCGAGAAGATGTTCTCGCCGGTCTTCACGTCGACCACCGACTGGTGGATGTGCATCGCCGAGCCCGGCTCGCCCTCGATCGGTTTCGCCATGAAGGTGGCGAAGCAGTCGTGGCGCAGCGCGGCCTCGCGGATCTGCCGCTTGAAGAAGAAGATCTGGTCGGCCAGATGCACCGCGTCGCCATGGGCGAGGTTGATCTCGACCTGACCGGCGCCGCCTTCCTGCAAGATGCCGTCGATCTCGAAGCCCTGCGCCTCGGCGAAGTCATAGATGTCGTCGATCACCTTGCCGTATTCGTCGACGGCCGACATCGAATAGGCCTGCTTGCCCGCGGCGCGGCGGCCCGAGCGGCCCATCGGCGGGATGATCGGCTGGTTCGGGTCAAGGTTGCGCGCGACGAGGAAGAATTCCATCTCGGGCGCGATCACCGGCTTCCAGCCCTCGGCCTCGTAAAGCGCAAGGATGCGCTTGAGCAGGTTGCGCGGCGCGGTCGGCACCGGGTTGCCTTGCTGGTCCTCGACGTTGTGGATGATCTGCAAGGTCACATCGGCAGTCCAGGGTGCGGCGGTGGCGGTGGCCCAGTCCGGCGTCAGGATCATGTCGGGCTCGGTGAAGGCGCCCATCGGGTTGTCGACCCATTCGCCGGTGATCGATTGCAGGAAGATCGAGTTCGGCAGGAAGAAGCGGTCCTGATGCACGAATTTCGAGGCCGGCATCGCCTTGCCGCGGGCGACGCCCGCGATGTCGGCGACGATGCACTCGACCTCGTCGAGGCGCCGTCCGGCGATGTAGTTGCGTGCGGCCTGCGGGATCAGATCGGTCCAGTCTGACATGATGTGCCTTTCGGGGCTCAGGCCCGGGGTTTGAGGAAGAAGGCCGAGATCCGGTCGGCAAGCGTGCCGGAAGCTTTCGGCTGGCCAAGCCGGGCGCGGGCGGCCTCGAGCCGGTCGTCGGGGACCACGCCCTTGCCGCGGGTGTTCATCAGCCCCTCGACGAAGCTGTCGCGGAACTCGGGGTGGGCCTGCACGGTGAAGGCGGCATCGCCATAGACGAGCGCGGCATTCTCGCAAAAGGCGTTCGAGCCCGCCACCTCGGCCCCCTCGGGGCGCTTCGTCACCTGGTCCTGATGCCAGGCGTTCAGCGTCACCTTCTCGCCGCCGAAATCATAGTCCTGCGCGCCGACGGCCCAGCCCCCGGGGAATTTCTCGACCGTGCCGCCCATGGCCTGGGCGATGATCTGGTGGCCGAAGCACACCCCGACCATCGGCACCTTCGCCGCGATCGCCTTGCGGATGAAGGCCTCGAGCGGCTTGATGAACGGGTGGTCCTCATAGGCGCCGAAGCGCGAGCCGGTGATGAGCCAGCCCTCGCAGTCATGGACGTCGGCGGGGAA
The DNA here is from genome assembly GCF_056590935.1 of Paenirhodobacter sp. YD-8. Classification (NCBI taxonomy): domain Bacteria; kingdom Pseudomonadati; phylum Pseudomonadota; class Alphaproteobacteria; order Rhodobacterales; genus Paenirhodobacter; species Paenirhodobacter sp. YD-8. Next base: position 1,106,015 of record NZ_CM152649.1, read on the forward strand.
GTCCATGTCCTTCACCCGGTAGGTGCGGAAGGTCAGGCCGCGCCCCGCCAGAAGGGTTTCGAACATGTCGGGATAGTCGCCGGAGCCCTCGCGAAGGATGTCGGGGGATTCGCCGGTTTGCAGGATGCCGATCAGCATGGAAGTCTCGTGCAGTTGGGTCGGGCAAGCCTAGCCCTCCGTCCCGAAGCGGGCAAGGGGGCCGGAACGGGCGGCGGGCGGGCCGTTTGCACATGGGCGGCGGCCCTTTGCGCATGGCCCGCCCGGCCGTTTCAGACGGTGTCGAGGTAGAGCTCGGTCTGTTCCTGTTCGGACAGCTCGGCCATGTAATGCACCTCCTGACGCTTGGTCATCAGGAAGTTCTCGATCAGTTCCTCGTCGAAGATCCGCCGGATCAGCGGGTCTTCGGCGAAGGTGTTGATCGCGAGGTTCCAGGTCGCGGGCAACTGCGCAAGACTTTGCGCATAGGCGTTGCCGATGATCGGCTCGTCGGGGCTCATGCCATCCTCGATGCCGATCAGCGCGGCACCGAGAACCGCGGCGATGCTCAGATAGGGGTTCACGTCGCCGCCCGCCACGCGATGCTCGATCCGCCGCGCCGCGGGGCCCGAGGCCGGGATCCGCAGCGCTGCGGTCCGGTTCTCATAGGCCCAGCCGATGCCGGTGGGCGCATGGGCGTTCGGCACCAGCCGCTCGTAGCTGTTCGCATGCGGCGCGAAGATCAGGGTCGAGCCGGGCAGGGCGGCGAGGCAGCCTGCGACCGCGGCGCGCATCGCCGCCGATCCCTTCTCGCTGCCGTCGTTGAAGATGTTGCGCCCCGCCTCGTCGAGGATCGAGAAATGCATGTGCATGCCGTTGCCCGACCACAGCGAATAGGGTTTCGCCATGAACGAGGCGGCGAAACCGTGGCTGCGCGCGAGCCCCTTCACCAGCATCTTGAAGAACCAGGTGTCGTCGGCGGCCTTCAGGGCGTCGGGCTGGTGCATCAGGTTCAGTTCGAACTGGCCCGGACCGGCCTCGGAAATCGCGGTGTCGGCTGGGATGTCCATCGCCTCGCAGGCGTCATAGAGCGCGCTGAAGAAGGCATCGAAGGCATCAAGCGCGCGCAGGGACAGCGTCTCGCCGCCGGTGCGCCGCTTGCCCGAGCGGGGCGAGGGCGGCACCCGCAGGGTCTTGCCGCTGTCGTCGATCAGGAAGAATTCGAGCTCGGTCGCCACCACGGGCGTCAGGCCGCGCGCCTTGTAGCGGTCGACGACGCGGGCCAGCGCCTGACGTGGATCGCCCGCATAGGGCCGGCCGTCCATGTGGAACATCCAGATCGGCAGAAGCGCCGTCGGCGAGGCAAGCCAGGGCATCGGCATGAAACCCCGCTCGGTCGGGCGCAAAAGCCCGTCGCAATCGCCGGTCTCGAAGACGAGGGGGCTGTCCTCGATATCCTCCCCCCAGATGTCGAGGTTCATCACCGAGAAGGGGAAGCGGGTTCCCTCGGTGAAGATCTTGTCCGCGAACCTTGCGGGGATGCGCTTTCCCCGCGCCACCCCGTTCAGGTCCGCCGCTGCCACGCGAATGGTGCGCACTTCGGGGTGTTCAATCAGCCAGTCCATATCCTCACCTGACGATTTGCGGCCTGATCCTCAGTTTCGGGCGGATCGCGCCCGGCAGATGCCGGTTCAGGCGGCGGTTGATCACCCCGAACAGCGCGATCAGGGTGACGGTCAGACAGACGAAGTAGAACGCCGCGATCGGGTAGGGGATGAAGGGGTTGAATGTCTTGTCCGCGAAGAACTTCGCGTAATAGAGCGCGTCGCCGCGCTGCTGGAACGCCGGGAAGCCCGAGAAGAAGACGAGCGTCGTGGCGTGGAACAGGAAGATCGCCTCGTTGGTGTAGGCGGGCCAGGCAAGGCGCAGCATCGTCGGCCAGACGACGCGGCGGAACTTGGTCCAGCCGGTCATGCCATAGGCGTCGGCGGCCTCGAGATCGCCCTTCGGCACCGCGTTGAGCGCGCCATAGAAGATCTCGGCGGCATAGGCCGAGGTGTTGAGGAACAGTACGAACAATGCGCCGGCCCAGGCCGAGGTCATCCAGTCGGTGGGGACCAGAAGCCCCCACAGGTCGAAGCCGGTGCGCGGCAGCATCACCAGCGCCTCGTAGGCGATGAAGAACTGGATGAAGAGCGGCGAGCCGCGGAAGACGAAGATGAACCACTCGGCGGGCTTGCGCAGCCAGCGGTTCGGGCTGGCCTTCGCGAGCGCGAGCGCGGTGGCGAAGAAGAAGCCGAAGGCAAGGGCGAAGACACCGAAGTAGATGTTCCAGATCAGCCCCGAGCCGATCAGGGTGAACTGGTCGCACAGGGTGAAATCGCCGCGCGGCAGCAGCCGCTCGCCAAAGCCGAGCGAGCGCAGGCCGTAATCGGAGATCGTCTGCAGGCAGGAGGAGCTCATGCGCCGGCCTTTCGCATAGCTTCGCCCGCCATCGTCGCCTGGCCCCGCGCGAGCCGCGTCGCGAGCCGGCCGAGCACGATCTCCGAGACCCGGGTCATGCCGAGATAGAAGGCAAGCAGCAGCAGGAAATACCACAGCCGCCAGTCGGGGTGCGGGAAGTCATAGATTTGCGACTTCGTCGCACCCAGCTCGCGCGCCCAATAGACGATATCCTCGACGCCCAGCAGGAACAGCAGCGGTGTGGCCTTGATGAGGATCATCCACAGGTTCGACAGGCCGGGCAGCGCATAGGTCCACATCTGCGGGATCAGGATGCGCCGGCGCACCTGTGCGGGCGTCATGCCATAGGCCTCTGCGGTCTCGAGCTGGGCATGCGGCACCGCCCGCATCGCGCCATAGATCACGTTCGAGGCAAAGGCGCCGAAGACGATGGCAAAGGCCACCACGGCGAGGAGGAAGCCATAGACCTCGTGATAGATCTGCGGCGCGGAATTCAGCGGCAGCTTCGCCGCGGGGCAGACGAGGAAGTCGTTGCCCTGCCGGATCGGCGCGGTCCAGTCCGGGCAGAGGATCTTGTGGCGGATGTATTCCAGCCCCTGGTCCATTGCCACCGGCACGAACAGGAAGAAGATGATGTCGGGAATGCCGCGCACCATCGAGGTGTAGCCCTTGCCGAACCAGCGCAGCGGCGCGATGTGGGAGCGCGCGGCGAGCGCGCCGCCAAAGCCGAAGGCCAGCGCCACCGGCGCCACCACCAGCATCAGCGCGATCACCACGAGGAACGAGCCGTAGAACAGCAGGTGCTTGCCCGAACTCAGGTAGCACAGCATCCAGGCGAGGCCGTCGAGGGCCTTCGGGTCGGCGCAGCTTGCGAACATGGAACCTGTCAGGAAGGGGCGGGTGCCGACCGTGAGACGGCCCCCGCCGGGGGGATCAGAAGGTCAGGGCGTCGTCGCCGAACCATTTCTTGATCATCGCGTTGAGCGAGCCGTCGGCCTTCATCGCGGTGATGACGGCGTTGAACTTCTCCTTCAGCGCGGTGTCGGACTTGCGTAGGCCCATGCCGATGCCTTCGCCAAGCGGAACATCCTCGCCGGTCCAGACGAGCGCGCCGCCCTGATCGGTGGTGAAGGCCGCCAGGGCGTCCTTGTCGGCGAAGACCGCGTCGGCCTCGCCGTTCTTCACCGCGGCGACGGTGTCGTCGAGGGTGGCGAATTCCAGCAGCGTCGCGCCCGATTTCGCGACGTAATCGGCCTGGATCGTGCCGACCTGCGCCGCGACCACACCCTTGAGGTCGGCGCCGTCCTTCAGCGCGGCATAGGCCGAGGCCGCCGGCGGGTAATAGGCTTCGGTGAAGTCGATGGTCTGCTTGCGCTCGTCGGTGATGCTCATGCCGGCCATGATCGTGTCATAGTTGCCGCCGAGCAGGTTCGGGATGATGCTGTCCCATTCGTTCGTCACCCAGGTGCACTTGACCTCGGCCTTGGTGCAGAGCGTGTCGCCGAGTTCACGTTCGAAGCCGTCGACCTCGCCCTTGTCGTTGATGAAGTTGAAGGGCGGGTAGGCGCCCTCGGTGCCCATGCGCACGACATCCTCGGCGCTGGCAAACCCGGTCGACAGCGCCAGCGCGGCAGCGGCGGTCAGGATCAGCTTCTTCATGTGTTTCCCCTGTGCAGTGTTTGCAATCGTTGATTGTCTATCGTTGGCATCAAGCCGGCACGCTGGCCGACAGGAACTGTTGCAGGCGCTCCGATTTCGGCGCGCCGAAAAGCTGGGCAGGCGGACCCTCTTCCTCGATCAGGCCCTTGTGCAGGAAAATGACGTGATCCGAAACATCGGCCGCAAGGCGCATGTCATGGGTGACGAGGATCATCGTGCGATGCTCGTTCGCGAGATCCTTGATCACCTTCACCACCTCCTGCTGCAACTCCGGGTCGAGCGCCGAGGTCGGTTCATCGAAGAGCAGCGCCTCGGGCTGCATGCACAGTGCGCGCGCGATCGCCGCGCGCTGCTGCTGGCCGCCCGAGAGCTGTGCCGGCCAGTTGTCGGCCTTGTCGCCGATGCCGACCTTGGCCAGCAGACTGCGCGCCAGCGTCTCGACCTCCTTCGGGTCGCGCTTCAGCACCGTCACCGGCGCCTCCATGACGTTTTGCAAGATCGTCATGTGCGACCACAGGTTGAACTGCTGGAAAACCATCGACAGGTTGGTGCGGAAGCGGGTCACCTGCGCGCGGTCGGCGGGACGCCGTGCCAGGCCCTCGCCCGCCCATTTCACCGCCTCGCCGCCGAACAGGACCTCGCCGCGCTGGCTGTCCTCCAGCAGGTTGCAGCAGCGCAGCAGGGTGGATTTGCCCGAGCCCGAGGAGCCGATCAGCGAGATCACCTCCCCACGGTCGGCGCGGATCGAGACGCCCTTGAGCACCTCGAGCGACCCGTAGCTTTTGTGCAGGTCGCGGATTTCGATGACGGGTGCGGTCGCTGTCACTTTTCGGCTTCTCTTTGTCCGGTTGGTAAAGTTGGCGCGATTCCGGGGGGGAATGCAACGGCGGAGTGACGCTTGACGCAAGGAGATGCGCCAAAATGTCGGGCAGAAGCATGCAGAGCGGGCATCCCCCTCAGCCGCGCCGGGCTTCCACCCGTTGTCGCGCCAGAGCCGAATCGCGGTCATTGATGCCCAGAAGGCTTGCGGTCAGGCGGATCAGCGCCTCTTCCTCGGGGGCGCGGGCGTCGTCCGCCAGCGCCACGTCCCACATCGCCTCGATCACCCCGGCGCGGTCTTCATGGGCAATCTTGTCCTTCAGTGCGCGGGTGAAGCGCACGGTGTCGGGGGCCTCGGCCTCGACCGCCTCGCCGCGCTCGCGCAGCGCCTGCGCGGCCTCGGGCCCAAGCCCGCGGCGCATCGCGAGAACGCGGTCGATGCGCATCTTCTCGCCCTCGTCATACTGGTCGTCTGCGCGGGCAAGCCGCACCAGAAGCGCCGCCAGCGCCAGTTCCGCATCATCCGAGGTGAGCGGGGCAGGGCGGGGGTCGGCGAGAAGGTTGAGAAGTGCCTTGAACATGGCCGACACTCTAGCGCCTTTCGCGGCCGGGGCAAGGCGGGCTCAGCCGGCGTGGCCCTCGACAATGGCGAGCGAGACCTCGGCCGCGGCATCGCGCCCAGCCAGCGTCGCCTGATACCCCGCGCCGTGATAGCAGGCACGCGCCGCCGCCAGACTGGGAAATTCGACGATCACGGTTTCGGGCGCCATCGTGCCCGCCACCACCTCGGGCGCGCCACCGAGCACCAGAAGGCGCCCGCCCGCCGCGGCGATCGGGGCGGCGGCGGCCGCGCGATAGGCGGCATAGCCCGCACGGTCGTGCACACGCACCTGTGCCACCCAGTATGCCGGTGTCATCCGCCCGTCGGGCTCAACCATCCCAGCCCTCGACGATGCAGATGTCCGCCTCGGACACCGGCGTGCGCAGCGCCATTGCGCGCTGGTATTCCAGGCTCAGGTAGCAGGCCCGCGCCGCCTCGATCGTCGGAAACTCGATCACCACGGCGCGCGGGCGCAGGTCGCCCTCGACCACCTCCTGCGCACCGCCGCGCACCAGAAACCGGCCGCCATATTTCCCGAAAGCCTCCGCATTCGCCTCGCGATAGGCCGCATAGGCCTGCGGGTCGTCGACGGTGACGTGGCCGATCCAATATCCTTTCGCGCTCTTGCTCATCTGCGCCTCCCATTTTGCCAAAGCGTTGCGGGAGAACGCGGATTTTGCAAGACGACTCAGCGTCGCGCGGCCTTTTCGGCAATCCCCGAGGTGCCCTCGCGGCGCTCGAGCTCGGCCAGCACCTCGGCGAGGGGAACCTCCTTCGCGGCGAGCATCACCAGCAGGTGGTAAAGCACGTCGGCGCTTTCATAGACGAGATTCTGGCGGTCGTCCTTGGCCACGGCCATGCAGGCCTCGATCGCCTCCTCGCCGAATTTCTGCGCGCATTTCTGCGCCCCCTTGGACAGCAGCTTCGCCGTCCAGGAGCTGTCGGGATCGGCGCTCTTGCGCGCCGCGATCGTGGCTTCAAGCCGTTCGAGCGTGGTCATGTCAGCCTCACGGGGATGCCGGCGGCGGCCATGTGTTCCTTGGCCTGCCGGATGGTGTAGGTGCCGAAGTGGAAGATCGAGGCGGCAAGCACCGCCGAGGCATGGCCCTCGGTCACCCCCTCGACCAGATGGTCGAGCGTGCCGACCCCGCCAGAGGCGATCACCGGCACCTCCACCGCATCGGCGATGGCGCGGGTCAGCGGCAGGTTGAAGCCCGCGCGCGTGCCGTCGCGGTCCATCGAGGTCAGCAGGATCTCGCCCGCGCCCTTCGCCTCGACGGTGCGGGCGAATTCGACCGCGTCGATGCCTGTCGCCTTGCGCCCGCCATGGGTGAAGATCTCCCACCGGCCCGGTTCCACCGTCTTCGCGTCGATCGCGACGACGATGCACTGGCTGCCGAAGCGGTCGGCGGCCTCGGCCACGACATCGGGATCGGCCACGGCGGCGGAGTTGAAGCTGACCTTGTCGGCCCCCGCGAGCAGCAGCTTGCGCACGTCCTCGTGGCTGCGCACGCCGCCGCCCACGGTGAGCGGCATGAAGCATTGCTCGGCGGTGCGGGTGACGAGGTCGTACATCGTGCCGCGGTTCTCGTGCGTCGCATGGATGTCGAGGAAGCACAGCTCGTCGGCGCCCGCCGCGTCATAGGCCTTCGCCGCCTCGACCGGGTCGCCCGCGTCGATCAGGTTGACGAAGTTGACGCCCTTGACGACACGGCCATCGGCGACATCGAGGCAGGGGATGATGCGGGTTTTCAGCATGGAGGCGCCTCCTTTGGCGCCTTGATAGCGCCCGTCGCGCGGGATGGGAAGCGAAAGGGCAGGGGCGCTGCCCCTGCACCCCGAGGTATTTCGGGCAAGATGAAGAGAGGGCCCGGCGCTTTCATCTTGCCGAAAATACCTCGGGGAGCCGAGGCATCGCCTCGGCGGGGCGGAGCCCCTCTTACGCCTTCAGCGCCGCAAGCGCCGCGGTCAGGTCGAGCGCCCCGTCATAGATCGCCCGGCCCGAGATCGCGCCGGCAATGACGCTGGTATCGCGCAGCGCGATCAGGTCGGGCAGCGAGGACACGCCCCCCGAGGCGATCACCGGGATCGTCACGGCGCGGGCCAGCGCCTCGGTCGCCTCGATGTTCGGGCCGGTCATCGCGCCGTCGCGCAGGATGTCGGTGTAGATGATCGCCGCGACGCCCGCGTCCTCGAAGGATTTCGCGAGGTCGGTGACCATCACGTCGGTCTCCTCGGCCCAGCCCTTGGTCGCGACACGGCCGCCGCGGGCGTCGATGCCGACCGCGACCTGGCCCGGGAATTCACGGGCCGCCTCGCGCACCAGCGCCGGATTCTCGACTGCCACGGTGCCGAGGATGACGCGCGAAAGCCCCTTCGAGAGCCAGCCCTCGATCGTCGCCATGTCGCGGATGCCGCCGCCGAGCTGGGCGGGAACGGTGATCCGGGCGAGGATCGCCTCGACCGCGGCGGCGTTCACTGGCGCGCCGGCGAAGGCGCCGTTCAGATCGACGAGGTGGACCCATTCGCAGCCCGCGGCCTCGAACTTGGCGGCCTGGGCGGCGGGGTCGTCGCCGAACACCGTGGCCTTGTCCATTTCGCCATGCAGCAGGCGCACGCACTGGCCGTCCTTGAGGTCGATCGCGGGGTAGAGGATCATCGCGGCTCTCCTTGCCTTCGGGCTTTGGGCTTTCGGGCCTCATGCCACGGGCCGGGGCGCGCGGCAAGCCTTGCAAAACGCCACGTCAGGCTTGCCGGGAATCGGGGGGCGTGACCAGATGACGCGCAGGGAAACCGGGAGGAGAGACCATGAAACGCATTCTGCTGGCGGGGCTGTTTGCGCTCGCCGCGGGCGCCGCGGGCGCCGATCCGATCGAGGGGGTCTGGCAGACCCAAGCCGATGACGGCGCCTATGCGCTGGTGCAGATCGCGCCCTGCGGGGCGGCCTATTGCGGCAAGATCACCCGCACCTTCAAGGACGGCGGCGAGTACAAGTCGCCCAACATCGGGCGGCAGATCGTCATCGACATGGCGCCGAAGGGCAATGGCGCCTACGAGGGCAAGGTCTGGCGGCCCTCGAACGACAAGACCTACATCGGCAAGATCGCCCTTGCGGGCGATGCGATGAAGCTGTCGGGCTGTGTGCTGGGCGGGCTGTTCTGCGCCAAGCAGGACTGGTCGCGGGTGAAGTGACCGGCCTGCCGGCGGCAACGGAAAGGGCGCCCTCGGGCGCCCTTTTTCATGGTTTCCACTGCAGGAAGTTCGAGATCAGCCGCAACCCGGTGCGCTGCGATTTCTCGGGGTGGAACTGCGTCCCCACCATGTTGTCGCGCCCGACGATCGCGGTGATCGGCCCGGCATAGTCGACATGGGCAAGCAGGTGCGCGGGGTTCGCCACGCGGAAGTGGTAGGAGTGCACGAAATAGGCGTGATCGCCGGTCTCGATCCCCTCGAACAGCGCATGCGGGCGGTCGATCACCAGATCGTTCCAGCCCATGTGCGGCACCTTCAGCGCCGGATCGGCGGGCTCGATGCGCACCACCTCGCCCGGGATCCAGCCGAAGCCCTCGGTCGGTTCGAACTCGAGCCCGCGGCTTGCCATCATCTGCATGCCGATGCAGATGCCGAGGAAGGGCGTGCCCTTCTGGTGCACCGCCTCCTCGATCGCCTCGAAGAGCCCGGTGAAGCGGGTGAGGGCGGCGCGGCACGACGGGAAGGCGCCGTCGCCCGGCAGCACGATGCGGTCGGCGCGGGCCACCACATCGGGTTCCGAGGTGACGACGACCGAGCCCTGTCCGAGCTCGAGCGCCATCCGCTCGAAGGCCTTGCGGGCCGAGTGCAGGTTGCCCGAGTCGTAATCGACCAGAACGGTGAGGCTCATCTGTCTTCCCTTCTCAGAGTGCGCCCTTGGTCGAGGGCAGGACCCCGGCCATGCGCGGGTCGATCTCGACCGCCATGCGCAGCGCGCGGGCGACCGACTTGAAGGCCGCCTCGGCGATGTGGTGGCTGTTGATCCCGTGCACCTTGTCGACATGCAGCGTGATGCCGCCGTTGGTCGAGAGCGCCTGGAAGAACTCGCGCACCAGCTCGGTGTCGAAGGTGCCGATCTTCTGCGTCGGGAACTCGACGTTCCACACGAGGAAGGGCCGCGCCGAGAGGTCGAGCGCGGTGGCGACCTGGGTGTCGTCCATCGCAAGCGCGAAATGGCCGTAGCGGCGGATCCCCTTCTTGTCGCCAAGCGCCTGCACCAGGGCCTGGCCAATGGCGATGCCCGTGTCCTCGACGGTGTGGTGGTCGTCGATGTGCAGATCGCCCACCGCGGTGATCGTCATGTCGATCAGCGAGTGGCGCGCGAGCTGGTCGAGCATGTGGTCGAAGAAGCCCACCCCGGTGACGTTCCGGTAGCTGCCGGTGCCGTCGAGGTTGATCTCGACCGAGATCTCGGTCTCGGCGGTCTTGCGGGTGATGGTGGCCTTGCGCATCGTCGCTCCCTTCCGTGTCACAGCCTTATAGGGCGCGGGGCGCGGCTTGCAAAGCAGGGGTGGGGCAAGGGTTTCTTAAACTCTTGCGCGGCATCTTTTGCCCGGCGGGGTGGAGAGCGCGACATGAGAATTCTGGTCCTGGCCGGGCGCTCGCCCGCGATGAGCCGCTTTTGTTCATTGATGCATGAGACCGGTTTCGAGGTGGCGCAGGCCCTGACCCTGGCCGAGGCGCGCATCCGCGCGCGGCTGCTGCGGCCCGGGGTGGTGGTGGCGGGGCTGTTCCCCGGGGAAGATGCCGAGGCCGGGGAGAGTGCGCTTGGCCTGATCCTGACGATGCAGGCGCACACGCCGGATCTGATGACGATCCTGCTGACCGATTCGCCGCTTTTCGCGCATGGCGAGCTTTTCGATATGCTCGGCTCGCTGCGTTGCGTCCTGGCCGAGACGATCGCGGCTGAGGACCTGGCCGAGGTGGTCTGGCATCTTCTGGCGCGGGCGCGGGGCTCCGGTCTGCGGGCTGTCCCGCATGCCTGTCTGCGGTGTCGTGTGGCCGATCAGTGCCACGATGCCGCCGCGGTGCGCGAGAGGGAGGAGGCCGGGGGATGGTCGTGCTGCATCGGCGGCGGTCGCGGCGTCTGAGCGGGGCGCGTGTGTCGGCCGCAAGCGTGGCGCGGGCCGGAAAAGCAAAAGGACCGCCGAAGCGGTCCGTTTCGCATTCATTTCGCTGGAGCGGGCGATGAGATTCGAACTCACGACCCTTACCTTGGCAAGGTAATGCTCTACCCCTGAGCTACGCCCGCATGCAGCGATATGTTTCCGAACTGGAGCGGGCGATGAGATTCGAACTCACGACCCTTACCTTGGCAAGGTAATGCTCTACCCCTGAGCTACGCCCGCACCATTGTTCGGTGGAGGCGATTTATGGGATCGGGCGGGGGGCCGCAAGAGGAAAAATTCGTCGCTCCGAAAAAATCCTGTGGGCATCTTCCGGCGCAGGGCGGGCGCGATGCGGGAACCGTCAACAGGGCTTGGCCGTTGGCAGGGGGAAGGGCGGAAAGATCCGCCCCGACCCGAAACCACAGACGGAGGCAAGCGATGAACACCGACATGCTCGAAGGCAAGTGGAAGGAGATCAAGGGCAGCGTGCGCGCCAAATGGGGCGAGCTGACCGATGACGAGGTCGAGCAGGTGGCCGGCAATACCGAACGCCTGGCCGGGCTGATCCAGCAGAAATACGGCCGCTCGAAGGATGAGGCGAAGCGCGAGGTCAACGACTTCATCGATTCGCTCTGACCGGGACGATTCCGGTGAAAAGGGGGGCTCAGGCCCCCCTTTTGCGTCTCAGGCGAGGATCGCCAGCACCGCACTTGCGGCGAGCGACAGGAAGGTCAGCCCCATGCCGGCGACGCGCGCACGCATCGGGCCGCCGAAGCCGAGCGCCCAGGCGTGCAGCGCGCGCCCGAGAATCAGCGCCGCGCCCGACAGGTGCAGCGCGATGGCCCCGGCGCCGGCCAGCTCTGCCAGCAGCAGCATCACGATGCCGAAGGGCGCGTATTCGGCGAGGTTTCCGTGCGTGCGGATCCGCAGCGCCAGATCCCCGTTGCCGCCATCGCCGATCGAGACGCGCTGCGCCTTGCGCGCGTTCACCACATGCAGCGACAGGAAAATGTAAAGCGCCACCAGCGGCAGCGCATACCAAGCCGTGATCATCAATGTCTCCCATGCAATCGCGCCCGCAGCCTGACCGGCCACGGGCGCGAGAACAAGGGGAAACGGAAGGACTTACTCGAGCTCGACGAGCAGGTCCTTGGCGTCGATCTGCGCGCCGGGCGCGACATGCACGGCCTTCACCGTGGCGGCGCGATCGGCGTGGATGCCGGTTTCCATCTTCATCGCCTCGATGGTCAGCAGCAGGTCGCCCTGCGCCACCTTCTGCCCGACCGCGACGGTGACCGAGGCGACGGCCCCCGGCATCGGTGCGCCGACATGGGCGGGGTTGCCGGTCTCGGCCTTGGGCCGCGCCTTCACCGCCGATTTCGCCGCCCGGTTCGGCACGCGCACCGCGCGCGGCTGGCCGTTCAGCTCGAAGAACACCTTCACCTCGCCGGCCTCGTCGGTCTCGCTCATCGTCTGATAGCGGATCTCGAGGGTCTTGCCCGGGTCGATCTCGGCCGAGATCTCGTCGCCCGACTGCATGCCATAGAAGAAGACCGGCGTCGGCAGGGTGCGCACGGGCCCGTATTGCCGGTGCCGCCCCATGTAGTCGAGGAAGACCTTGGGATACATCAGATAGCCCGCGAGATCCTCGTCATCGACGCTATAGCCGTTGAGCTCGGCCGAGAGCTTCGCCCGCGTGGCTTCAAGGTCGACCGCCGGCAGATGCAGGCCCGGCCGCTCGGTCGAGGCGGGCTCGCCCTTCAGCGCCTTCTTCACGATCGCCTCGGGCCAGCCTCCGGGCGGCTGGCCGAGGTTGCCCTTCAGCATGTCGACCACCGAGTCGGGGAAGGCCATGTCGCGGGCGGGGTCGAGGACATCGGCCTTGGTCAGCCCCTGCGCCACCATCATCAGCGCCATGTCGCCCACCACCTTCGACGAGGGGGTGACCTTCACGATATCGCCGAAGATCTGGTTCGCGTCGGCATAGGCCTGTGCCACCTCGTGCCAGCGTTCCTCGAGGCCAAGGCTGCGCGCCTGCGCCTTGAGGTTGGTGAACTGGCCCCCCGGCATCTCGTGCAGCCAGACTTCGGACGCGGGCGCCCGCGTGCCCGATTCGAAGGCCGCATATTGCGTGCGCACGGCTTCCCAATAGTTCGACATCCGCCGGATCGCGTCGATATCAAGGCCGGTGTCACGTTCGGTATGGGCGAGCGCCTCGACGATCGAGCCGAGGCAGGGCTGCGAGGTGCCGCCCGAGAAGGCGTCCATCGCCGCGTCGACGGCATCGACGCCGGCCTCGGCCGCGGCGAGGACCGTGGCCCCGGCAATGCCCGAGGTGTCATGGGTGTGGAAGTGAATGGGCAGGCCGACCTCGGCCTTCAGCGCGGTGACAAGGGCCCGCGCCGCGGCGGGCTTCAGAAGCCCCGCCATGTCCTTCAGGCCGAGCACATGGGCGCCCGCGGCCTCGAGCTCCTTCGCCATCGCGACGTAATACTTCAGGTCGTATTTCGCCCGGTCCGGGTTCAGGATGTCGCCGGTGTAGCAGATCGTGCCTTCGCAGATCTTCTCGGCCTCGATCACCGCATCCATCGCGACGCGCATGTTCTCGACCCAGTTCAGGCTGTCGAAGACGCGGAACACGTCGACGCCGGTCTTCGCCGCCTGCGCCACGAAGAACTGCACCACGTTGTCGGGATAGTTGGTATAGCCCACCCCGTTCGAGGCGCGCAGCAGCATCTGCGTCAGCACGTTCGGCATCGCCGCGCGGATGTCGCGCAGCCGCTGCCACGGGCATTCCTGCAAGAAGCGATAGGCGACGTCGAAGGTGGCGCCGCCCCAGCATTCGACCGAGAACAGATCGCCGAGGTTGGCCGCATAGACCGGCGCCGCCTTGATCATGTCGATCGAGCGCATCCGGGTCGCCAGAAGCGACTGGTGGCCGTCGCGCATCGTGGTGTCGGTCAGCAGAAGCCGCTTTTGCGCCTTCATCCACTCGGCCACCGCCTTCGGCCCCTCGGCCTCCAGCAGCTGCCGGGTGCCCGGGCGCACCGGGCCCTTGATCTCGGGCAGGCGCGGCGGGCGCGCCTCGGCCGGCGGCTTCGGCCGGCCCGCGGTCTCGGGATGGCCGTTCACCGTGATGTCGGCGATGTAGGTCAGGATCTTGGTGCCGCGGTCGCGCCGCTTCTTGAAGCTGAACAGGTCAGGCGTCGTGTCGATGAACTTCGTCGTGTAGCCCATGCTCAGGAAGGTCGGGTGCTTGAGCAGGTTGATGACGAAGTCGATGTTGGTCGAGACGCCGCGGATGCGGAACTCGCGCAGCGCGCGGTCCATGCGGTGGATGGTCTGGTCGGGGGTCTGTGCCCAGGCGGTGACCTTCACCAGAAGGCTGTCGTAATAGCGGGTGATGACGCCGCCCGCATAGGCCGTGCCGCCATCGAGCCGGATCCCCATGCCGGTCGCGGTGCGATAGGCGGTGATGCGGCCGTAATCGGGGATGAAGTTGTTCTGCGGGTCTTCGGTCGTCACCCGGCATTGCAGCGCGTGGCCGGAAAGCGTCACCTCGGATTGCGCGGCGGCGCCCGTCGCCTCGGCCAGCGTCGCGCCCTCGGCGATGCGGATCTGCGCCTGCACGATGTCGATGCCGGTGACCTCCTCGGTCACGGTATGCTCGACCTGCACGCGCGGGTTGACCTCGATGAAGTAGAAATGCCCCGAGTCCATGTCCATCAGGAACTCGACGGTGCCGGCGTTCTGATAGCCGACGGCATTGCCGATCTTCAGCGCGAGGCCGCAGACTTCGGCGCGCTGTTCGGGCGTCAGATAGGGGGCGGGGGCGCGCTCGACCACCTTCTGGTTGCGCCGCTGCACGGTGCAGTCACGCTCGTAGAGGTGATAGAGATGGCCATGCGTGTCGCCCAGCAGCTGCACCTCGACGTGGCGGGCGCGCAGGATCATCTTTTCCAGATAGCCCTCGCCGTTGCCGAAGGCGGCCTCGGCCTCGCGCCGGCCCTCGCGCACCTTCTCGACCAGCTCGTCGGGGCCCATGATCGGGCGCATGCCGCGCCCGCCGCCGCCCCAGCTCGCCTTCAGCATCAGCGGATAGCCGATCGCGGCCGCCTCGGTCTTGATCGCGTCGAAATCGTCGCCCAGCACCTCGGTCGCGGGGATCACCGGCACCCCCGCCTTCATCGCCACATGCCGGGCCGAGGCCTTGTCGCCAAGGGCGCGCATGGTCTCGGCGCGCGGGCCGATGAAGGTGATGCCGGCCTTGTCGCAGGCCTCGACGAAATCGGGGTTCTCCGACAGCAGCCCATAGCCCGGGTGGATCGCGTCGGCGCCCGATTCCTGCGCCACACGGATGATCTCGGGGATCGAGAGATAGGCGCCGACGGGGCTCAGCCCCGCGCCGATGCGATAGGCCTCGTCCGCCTTGAAGCGGTGCAGGGAGAGCTTGTCTTCCTCGGCATAGACGGCGACGGTCTTCTTGCCGAGTTCGTTTGCGGCCCGCATCACGCGGATGGCAATCTCGCCCCGGTTGGCGATCAGGATTTTGCGGAACATCATGGACCCTCCCCGCAGTGGTGCTGGAAAACCTAGCGTCGCTGCGATGCAGCGCAAGTCAAATCTGCGAAATTGAGCAAATTAACTGACCAATTTGGAAATGTTTGCAAAGTTTGGGTGGCCGGGCGGCTATTGACCTGCGGCAAGGCGGCGGGCAAGCAGGGGGCATGATCGAGTTGCGCCCGGTGGGCTACATCATCGGCCTGCTGGCCACGGCCCTCGGGGCGGCGATGCTGATCCCGGCCGCGCTCGATTTCCTGCGCGGCGACGTCAATGCCGGCGCCTTCCTCGAGGCGGCGATCGTCACCATGACCGCGGGCGGTCTGGTGGCGCTGGCGGCCCATGACGGGCGCGGCACGATGCTGAGCCTGCGGCAGAGCTTCGTTGTCACCACCGGCGCCTGGGCGGTGCTGCCCGCCTTCGGCGCGCTGCCCTTCATCACCGGGGCGCCGGGGCTCGACTTCACCGACGCCTATTTCGAGGCGATGTCGGGGCTGACCACCACCGGCACGACGGCGATTCCCGAGCTCGACGAGCTGCCCGCCGGCACCAACCTGTGGCGCGCGATCCTGCAATGGCTGGGCGGGCTCGGCATCATCATCGTGGCGATGATCTTCCTACCGGTGATGAAGGTCGGCGGCATGCAGTTCTTCCGCTCGGAAGGCTTCGACACCCTGGGCAAGATCCTGCCGCGGGCGATGGACATCTCGGCGGCGCTGATCCGGATCTATGTCGGGCTGACGGTGGCCTGCGCGGTGACCTATGGCGTGCTGGGGATGACGGCCTTCGACGCGGTGGTGCATGCGCTGACCACGCTCTCGACCGGGGGCTTCTCGAATTACGACGCGAGCTTCGGTGTCTATCGCGGCGCGCCGGAATATGCGGCCTCGCTGTTCATGCTGCTGGCCGCGATGCCCTTCATCCGCTTCGTGCAGCTGGCTCAGGGCAATCCCGCGCCGCTGTGGCGCGACCCGCAGGTGCGCGCCTTCCTGCGCTGGCACGGCTATGCGATCGCGGTGATCGTGCTCTATCGGCTGATCCGGCACGAGAGCGCGTTCTGGCCGACGCTGCGCGAGGTGACCTTCAACGTCGTGTCGACCTTCACCGGCACCGGCTATGCGTCCGAGGACATCACCTCCTGGGGGCATCTGGCCTTCGTGGTGCTGATCATCACCGGGCTGATCGGCGGCTGCACCTCCTCGACCGGCTGCTCGGTCAAGGTGTTCCGCTATCTGATCCTGTTCCAGGCGATCAAGGTGGCGATCCGGCGGCTCTACAGCCCGCACCGGGTGATGGGGATGCGCTATGACGGCCGCGCGGTCGAGCGCGAGGTGCTCGATTCCGTCGTCGCCTTCTTCACCCTCTTCGTGCTGACCTTCGGCGGGCTGATCGTGGCGCTGTCGCTGACCGGGCTCGCGCCGCGCACGGCGCTGACCGCGGCCTGGACGGCGATCGCCAATGTCGGGCCGGCCTGGGGGCCCGAGGTGTCGGCAAATGGCGCCGTCGACCGCTTCCCCGACAGCGCGAAATGGCTGATGGCGCTCGGGATGATGCTTGGCCGGCTCGAGCTGATGTCGGCCTTCGTGCTGCTCTTGCCGAAGTTCTGGCGCGGCTGAGCGCCGCGCCCGCGGTCAGGGGCGGGCGGTCATTTCCAGCAGGCGATCTGCACGGTGAATTTCTGCGCCTCGACGGCCAGATCCTCTGCCGCAAGCGTGCCCGTGGCCTCCGATGCGGTGGGCATGAAGCCATGCTCGGCCAGCACCTGAACGAGCGGCATCGCCTGCACCGCCTCGGTCAGACCGGCGGGCATCAGCTTGGTGCCATCGGCCGCGCGTGGCAGCACCACGCCGACCAGTGCGCCCGAGCCATCCAGCACCGGCCCGCCCGCATCGCCCGCCAGCGTGTGCACCGCCAGCCGCGCCCGGTTCGCCTCGCCGGCAAGGCCGGTCAGATCGGAGAGCGTGCCAAAGCTCAGCACCGGCGCGGTCAGCGTCTCGGGATAGGAAAAGCCCGCCACCGCCACCTGCGCACCGGCGGCGGTCGCCGCGGTCTCGAAGGCGACGACGCCGGCAGGCGCCATCGCCTTCTTCGGCGTCAGGACGGCGATGCCAAGCGCCGGATCGGAGAAGGCGAGATCGGCCTCCTCGTCCTCGATGGTGATCTTGGTGCAGGCGTCGAGCCCGGCGCCCGCCGTCAGAACCGCGCCCTTCTCGTCGATGAAGGCGCCCGAGCGGGCAAACTCCGGGTGCCGCCGCTCGAGCCCCGCCATCAGATCGCCGCGCGTCACCGTCATCGGCGTGCCGAGCGAGGGATCGAGCGCGGTGCTGCCGATCGGCCGGAACGAGGCCTTCATCGCCGCCAGCACGCGCTGCATCTTCGCCTCCTGCCCGGGCGGCCAGGCCAGGGTGAAGCCCTTGATCAGCCCGCCCGCCAGATGTGCCTCGGTCCAGGAGTGCAGGCTGTCGGTCTGTCCGGCGATGGTGAAGCCGCTGCGGTTTCGGCTGCGCTCGCCCTCGGCGGGCACCAGCGCCAGCGCCTGCATCCGGTCGTAAAGCCCGTAAAGCGCGTTCTGGTCGCCGGTGAGCGACAGCAGCAGCGCCGTGACGCCCGAGCCGTCCTTGGCGCGATAGACGACGAAGGGCGGGTCGTAGCGGTCGAACTCGACGAGGCCGAGCGGCAGGTCGATGGCAATGCCGGCGTCGGTCTCCTCGACGGTCTCGAGGCCGAGCGCGGCGCGGTCGGCCGCGACGGCGGCGAGAAGCTGCGTCTGCTGCGTCGAGGCGAGCACGCCGGTCGGCGCAAAGCCCCGCGCCGTCTGCCAGGCGGCGATCGCCGCGCGCGTGCCGCGGCCGAAGGCGCCGTCGATCGTGGCGTTGTAGAACCCCTGCCATTCGAGCGCGGCCTGGATCTCCATCCGTGCCTCGCGGTCAAGCGCCGCCTCGAGCCGCTGCGACTCGGCCAGCGTCTCGACCGGGATCTCGGGCGCGGGCGCCGGGGCGGCGACCGCGGGCGGGGCCTCGGCCACGGGGGCGACTGGCGGCGGTTCGATCGCGGCGGTTTCGGGCGGCGGGGTTCCGGTGGCGGTTCCGGTGGCGGGCGGCTCGGCCGCCGGCGGCAGGGGGGCGCCCGCGCCGGGCCAGAACTGGTCACGGAAGCGGCCGCCGTCCGAGACATAGCTGTCGCGCGGGATCAGCCCTTCGCGGCGCAGCGTGCGCAGCCGCACCGTCGCCTCGGCGGTGTCGGCGAAGGGCCCGATGGCGATCGCATACCAGCCTGTCGACATCGCGAAGCCGGCGATGTCGGGGAACATGCCGGCCCAGTCCCGCGCGCGTTCCTCGGCCTGCGGGAGCGAGGGCTGCGCCTCGATCTGCACCCAGACCGGCTCGGCCGCGCCGGGCCCCGTCCAGATCATCCCCGCCAGACCCGCCGCCGTCGCGAGGCGCATCGCCCTGCGCATTCCCGTCATCGTGAAACCCACTTCCTGTTCTCAAAACGGGGTGAGGTTAACAGGCTGGCGGCGCACGTCACCCCGGAAATCGCGTGAAATCGGGCGCGGGGGCAGGGCGGGGCGTTGACCCTTGCCCGGCGCTTGCCTAGAGAGAAGGCGCTTTGAACCAGAGGGAAGCCATGTCGAACCCTGTCGCTCCGCGGTCGTTCCAGGAAATCATCCTGCGGCTCATGAATTACTGGGCCTCGAAAGGCTGCGCGGTGCTGCAGCCCTATGACATGGAGGTGGGCGCGGGCACCTTCCACCCGGCGACCACGCTGCGCTCGCTCGGCTCGAACCCCTGGGCCGCGGCCTATGTCCAGCCCTCGCGCCGTCCGACCGATGGCCGCTATGGCGAGAACCCGAACCGGCTGCAGCACTATTACCAGTATCAGGTGCTGATCAAGCCGAGCCCCTCGAACCTGCAGGAGCTCTATCTCGGTTCGCTCGCCGCGATCGGCATCGACCTTGATCTGCACGACATCCGCTTCGTCGAGGACGACTGGGAAAGCCCGACGCTCGGCGCCTGGGGCCTGGGCTGGGAAGTCTGGTGCGACGGCATGGAAGTCAGCCAGTTCACTTATTTCCAGCAGGTCGGCGGGCATGACTGCAAGCCGGTCTCGGGCGAGCTGACCTATGGGCTCGAGCGCCTTGCGATGTATGTGCTCGGCATCGACCACGTCATGCAGATGCCGTTCAACGCCCCCGACGCGCCGATCCCGCTGACCTATGGCGACGTGTTCCGGCAGACCGAGGAAGAATATTCGCGCCACAACTTCGATGCGGCCAACACCGAGATGCTCTTGCGCCATTTCGAGGATGCCGAGGCGGAATGCGAGCGGCTCCTGTCCTTCCCGGCCGAGGACCCGAATTCGGGCAAGCGCATCCTCATGGTGCACCCGGCCTATGACCAGTGCATCAAGGCCTCGCATCTGTTCAACCTGCTCGACGCGCGCGGCGTGATCTCGGTGACCGAGCGGCAGGCCTATATCGGCCGGGTCCGGGCGCTTGCGAAGAAATGCGCCGATGCCTTCGTGCAGACCACCGCCGGCGGCTGGACGCCCGACGCGGCCGCGTGACCTCTGCGCGGGGCAGGGCGCTCAGCCCAGCCCCGGCAGCAGCGCCCTGAGCCCGGTCGCCACCATGTCGACCGCCACGGCGGCGAGGATCATCCCCATCAGCCGGGTCATGATGACCCGCAGCCGCTGGGACATCACGTGGCCGATCCGGTCGGCCGCGAGCAACACCACGGCCGTCGCCGCCAGCACTGTCGTTACGGCAAGCGCCAGCGCCCCGACCTGCGCGGGGCCCGTGGCGCGGCCGGTGAAGATGACGAGCGTGGTGATCGTGCCCGGGCCGATGATCATCGGGAAGGTCATCGGATAGAAGGCCACGGTTTCCAGATCGACATGATCCGCCCGCTCGGCCTGGCTGCCGGTATGGGCCGCCATGCCGTTGCCGTTCAGCATGCCAAGCGCGATCATCATCAGCACGATCCCGCCCGCGACGCGGAAATCGTCGACGCTGATCCCGAAGACCGAGAGCACGCCGATCCCCGCCACCCCGACCAGCAGGCACATCGCCGCGGAAAAGCCGATCACCGCCAGCGCCGTGCGCCGCCGCGCCGCACCGTCATAGCCCGCGGTAAGGCTGAGAAACATCGGCAGCGCCATGAACGGGTTCATGATCGCGAAAAGGGCGCCGAGCGATTTCACGAAGAATGCGCTGTCCAAGCCGGTTCTCCTGCGGGGGGCGGGTGCCCTCTGTCTAACGGCACGGGGCCGATTGTGCAAAATCCTCCTGCCCGCGCTTGCGCGGCGGCGGACGGGCCTGTATGCGCAACGGGTATGGCGATCAGGGGACGATATGTCGGAGGCTTTCTTGTGTTCAGCGCGCTGATCACCGGGGCCGCGGTCTATTATCTGCAGGTCTACGGCTATTATCACGCGGTCGATGCGGCGGCGCCTGCCGCCGAGGTGCGGCTGACCGCGATCGAGACCGGCGCGCCCGAACCGATCCTCGCCGAGGATTTCCAGGGCATCGACGCCGACAGCTCGCCGCTGCGCTATCGCGGCTGCTTCCGCACGCCGATGAGCCTTGCGCTGCTGACCGAGACCTTCACCGTCTATGACAAGGCCACGCCGCTCAACGCGCCGGGCTGGTTCTCCTGTTTCGACGCGGCCCGGATCGGCGCCGACATCGAGACCGGCCGGGCGGTGGCCTTCCTGTCCGAACACGACATCCACCCCGGCGTCGACCGCGTGGTGGCGATTTATCCCGATGGCCGGGCCTATGCCTGGCAGCAACTGAATGACGAAGCGGGGAAGTGACATGCCCGATCTGCTGATTGAACTCTTCTCCGAGGAGATCCCGGCGCGGATGCAGCCGGGGGCGCGTGAAGCGCTGAAGAAGCTGGTGACCGACGGTCTCGTCGAGGCCGGCCTGACCTATGGTCATGCCGCGGCCTTCTCGACGCCGCGGCGCCTCACGCTCGCCCTCGAGGGGCTGAGCGCCGAGAGCCCGACGCTGCGCGAAGAGCGCAAGGGCCCCTCGACCGGCGCGAACGAGAAGGCGATCGAGGGCTTTTTGCGCTCGACCGGCCTGACGCTCGACCAGCTCGAGGTGCGCGACGACAAGAAGGGCCAGGTCTATTTCGCCGTGGTCGAGAAGCCCGGCCGCACCGCGCCCGAGATCGTCGCCGAGGTGCTGGAAAAGACGATCCGCACCTTCCCCTGGCCGAAGTCGATGCGCTGGGGCTCGGGCACGCTCAAATGGGTGCGGCCGCTGCATTCGATCCTGTGCCTGCTGACCACCGAGGCCGGCGCCGAGGTCGTCGACCTCGAGGTCGAGGGCATCCGCTCGGGCAACACCACCGAGGGCCACCGCTTCATGGCGCCGGGCCGCTTCGCGGTGACGGGCTTTGACGATTACGTCGCCAAGCTGAAGGCGGCGAAGGTCGTGCTCGACAGTGCCGAGCGCGAGGAGATCCTGTGGAACGAGGCGCAGACGCTCGCCTTCGCGCGCGGGCTCGAACTGGTGCCGGACCGGGGCCTGCTGGCCGAGGTCGCGGGGCTGGTCGAATGGCCGGTCGCGCTGATGGGCGACATCGCCGAGACCTTCCTCGGCCTGCCGCCCGAGGTGCTGCAGACCTCGATGAAGGAGCACCAGAAGTTCTTCTCGGTGAAGAACCCGAAGACCGGCCGGATCGAGGGCTTCGTCACCGTGGCGAACCGCGAGACCGCCGATCATGGCGCGACGATCCTGAAGGGCAACCTCAAGGTGCTGTCGGCGCGGCTGTCGGATGCCAAGTTCTTCTGGGAACACGACCTGCGGATCGTGAAGACCGAGGGGCTCGAGGGCATGGGCGAGGGGCTGGCCCAGGTCACCTTCCACAACAAGCTCGGTTCCCAGGCGGCGCGGATCGAACGTATCGAGGCGCTGGCGCAGGAGATCGCGCCGATGGTCGGTGCGCAGCCCGATCTGGCCGCCGAGGCCGCGCGGGTGGTGAAATCCGACCTGCGCTCGGCGATGGTCGGCGAGTTCCCGGAACTTCAGGGCCTGATGGGCAGCTATTATGCCAAGGCCGCGGGCCTGCCCGAGGCCGTTGCGAATGCCTGCAAGGGCCATTACTCGCCGCTTGGTCCCTCGGACGAGGTGCCCTCGGAGCCGGTGACGGTGGCGGTGGCGCTGGCCGACAAGATCGACACGCTCACCGGCTTCTGGGCGATCGACGAGAAGCCCACGGGCTCGAAGGACCCCTTCGCGCTGCGCCGCGCGGCGCTTGGCGTGATCCGGCTGGTGCTCGCGAACAGGCTGCGGATCGGACTGTTGGGGGTAGCCTATGACATGTCCGAGCGATATTTTGGGCTAGTCGCTGCGGAGAAAGTTGGCGAAGGCTATGTGTCAGCTCTGTTGGCGGGGCTTCAAGCCGACGGCCACTTTGCCGTTCGTATTCGTGCCGCGCAGGAACAACTTGCTGACCACAGGCAGCGTGTTGTTTTCGATAGTTATTGGGCGGCAGTTGCCGACCTTCTCGCCTTCTTCCATGACCGGCTGAAGGTGTTCATGAAGGACCAGAACATCCGCCACGACGTGATCGACGCGGTTCTGGCGATGCCGGGCAATGACGATCTGACGCTTGTGGTGAAGCGGGCCGAGGCGCTCGCGGCGTTCCTCAAGACCGAGGATGGCGGCAACCTGATCCAGGGCTTCAAGCGCGCCAACAACATCCTCAGCCAGGCCGAGGCGAAGGACGGGGTCGAATACAGCTTCGGCGCCGATCCGAAATTCGCCGAAGGGGCCGAGGAGACCGCGCTGTTCGCCGCGCTCGATGCCGCCGAGGCGGCGATCGGGCCGGCGATGGCGGCCGAGGATTTCGGCGCCGCGATGGCCGCGATGGCCGCCCTGCGCGCACCGATCGACGCCTTCTTCACCGCGGTGCAGATCAATGCCGAGAACGAGATCCTGCGCCGCAACCGGCTCAATCTGCTCTCGCGCATCCGCCAGATCTGCCTGAGCGTCGCCGACCTGACGAAGATCGAGGGCTGAGCCCCGGCGCGGCGCCCCTTCCCCGGCCGGGGAGGGGGCGCTGCCCCCGCCTGCCGCTGGCAGGCCCCCCGAGGTATTTCGGGCAAGATGAAGGCCCCGGGGTGTTCCCTCAGGCGGCCGCGAGGGCGAGGGCCGTCGCCTCGTCGGTGACGAGGACGCTCGCCAGCCCGCCGCGCAGCATGGCGCGGATCGCCTCCACCTTTTCCGGACCGCCGCCGATGCAGATCCGCTCGGGCACCTGCAGCAGGTCGCCGAGCGCCATGGTGATGTGGCGGCCGTCGAATTCGCTGTGCACGATCCTGCCTTCCGCATCGAAGAAATAGCCCGCGGCAAAGCCCACCGCACCGAGGTCGCGATAGGCGGCCAGCTCGGCCTCGGTCATGAAGCCGCCCTGCACCAGCAGCGTCTCGCCGGTCAGCTGGGTGACGCCGAACACCGCCTTGGTGCAGCCGCGCAGCAGCGCGAAATGGTCGCGGATCGCCGGCTCGTGCATCAGGATCTCCTTCACATGCGGAGAGGAGACGACGCCCGGCGCGTGCAGGTTGATCGCCCGCGCGTTCAGCCGCGCCGCGATGTTCGAGGTGCACAGCACCGGCGAGAAGTCGAAGGTGGCGGCGGAGGAGCCGGTGATCTGCGCCACGGTGACGGTCGGGCAGGCGATGGCGCTGAGGTGTTGTGAGAGCGCGAGCACCGTGCGGCCCCAGGCGACGCCGATCGTGTCCTCGGGCCGCAGCCGGTTTTCCAGCACCCGTGCCGCGAGATGGCCGATCTGGCCATGCAGTGATCCGCCCTCGCCCTCGCGCTGGCGCGGCAGGATGTAGCATTCCGAAAGGCCGGTCGCGGCGCAGATCTTCAGCGACAGCGCCATGCCGGCGATTCGCGTCGGGTCGATCGAGATGTTCACCACCCCCTCGTCGCGTGCCTTCTGCAGCAGGTTGAACACCGAGGCGCGGGAGATCCCGAGCTCCTCGGCGATCCGGTCCTGCTTTTGCCCCTGCTCGTAATAGAGCCATGCCGCCCAGAGCACCTCGTCCATGCCGAATTGCGCCGGAACGGCGCGCCGGCCGGTCCGGGGCTCGGTCGTCTCGATCAAATCCGCTTTTTTCGCCATGCCTTTTCCCTTCGTCGGTCGGGGCCGAAATGCGCCCCGACCTGTCGGGCAGTCTCGCATGAAAGTGGGCGTTTTGGCAAATGCCGACGTTGCGTGAAAATTGTTGTTGACGAATGACAGAGTCGTCTGGCAACTTTCACATCAAGGGAGAGCACTTGCTTGGGAGGAGCAGATGAGCTTGCCGCTGACGGCGCGCGAGAGCGCGACCGGGGGCTGGAATGCCCTCATCGAAGACGTCACCACCGGCCGCTGGCAGGACCCGGACACCGGGGCTGCGGTCACCGTGCCGTTCCGCTGCATCGAGATCGGCGACGGGTTTGCCGCCGGGGCGCGGGATCTGGTCGAGCGGGTGATGCGGGCCGGGAGCTATGCCGTGGTCTGCGATGCCGACACCGCCGAGGCGATGGGGGCGGAGGTTGCCCGGGCGATGGGGGCGAAGGCACGGCTTGTCGTGCTCGATCACCCGCATGCCGACGAGGCGCAGGTGCGGGCGCTGAGCGATGAGACCCGCGATGTCGAGGCGCTGATCGCCGTCGGCTCGGGCACGATCAACGATCTGTGCAAATACGCGACCTTCCGCGACGGGCGGGCCTACAGCGTCTTCGGCACCGCGCCCTCGATGAACGGATACACCTCGTCGACCGCCTCGATCACCCTCGATTCCGGGCTGAAGACCACGCAGAAGGCCCATGCCGCGCGCGGCGTCTTCATCGACATCGGGGTCTCGGCCGCGGCGCCGCAATACCTGATCGGGGCGGGGCTCGGTGACAGCCTGTGCCGCCCCACCGCGCAGGTC
This sequence comes from Paenirhodobacter sp. YD-8, assembly GCF_056590935.1. NCBI lineage: Bacteria > Pseudomonadati > Pseudomonadota > Alphaproteobacteria > Rhodobacterales > Paenirhodobacter > Paenirhodobacter sp. YD-8. The sequence continues at coordinate 1,131,173 of NZ_CM152649.1, forward strand.
GACTGGTATTTCTCGCATGTGATGCTGGGCACGCGCTATGCCACCGCCCCCTATCTGCTGCAGGAAGAGGACGAGGCGGCGGTTCTGGCGCGCAGTGCGGGGCTCGGTGCGCGCGACCATGACGCCATCGGGTCTCTGCAGCGCCTGCTGACGCTTGGCGGGCTGGGCATCGCGGTGGTGGGGATGAGCCACCCGGGCTCGATGGGCGAGCATCAGATCTCGCACTGGATCGACAGCTTTGCCGGCGCGCGGCATCCGGGCACGGTGCATGGCCAGCAGGTCGGCGTTGCCTCGGTCACCATGGCGCGGTTGCAGGCGCGGATTCTCGCGATGGAGGAGGCGCCGCGGCTGCGGCCCTGGCAGCCCGACGAGGCGGCGATCCGGGCCCGCTATCCGGCCGCCGCGGTCGAGGATTGCCTGACCGCGAGCCGGGCGAAGGCGATGACGGCCGGTCAGGCCGAGGCCTTCAACGTCAAGCTTGCCGCGATCTGGCCCGAGCTGCGTGCGACGCTTGGCGCGATGATGCTGCCGCCGGACGAGATGGCGGCGCATCTGCGCGCGGCCGGCGGCGGTGCGACGCCGGCCGAGATCGGCCTCGATCGCGACCTCTATATCGAGGCGCTGCGCCACTGCCGCGAGATGCGCGACCGCTATTCGCTGCTCGATCTGGCCGAGGACATCGGCATTCTGGACGATTTCATCGAGGAGGAAGTCTGATGCGACCGCTTGCCGAGCTCGACCCGGCCGCGCTGCGCGGTTGCGTCGCGGTGCTGACCGATATCGACGACACGCTGACCACCGACGGGCAGTTGCCCGCCGCCGCCTATGGGGCGCTCGAGCGGCTGGCGCAGGCCGGGCTTGCGGTGGTGCCGATCACCGGCCGCCCGGCGGGCTGGTGCGACATGATCGCCCGGTTCTGGCCGGTCGCCGGGGTGGTGGGCGAGAACGGCGCCTTCTACTTCAGCTATGACCGCACGGCGCGGGTGATGCGGCAGCGCTTCTTTGCCTCCGAGGCCGAGCGTCAGGCGAACCGCGCCCGGCTGAGCGCGCTGCGCGAGCGGATCCTGCGCGAGGTGCCGGGGGCGGGGATCGCCTCGGACCAGCTTTACCGCGAGGCCGATCTCGCCATCGACTTCTGCGAGGACGTGCCGGCATTGCCCGAGGCCGAGGTGCAGCGCATCCTCGACATCTTCGCCGAGGCGGGGGCGGTGGCGAAACTGTCGTCGATCCATGTGAACGGCTGGTTCGGCGATTACGACAAGCTGTCGATGACCCGGATCTTCGCGCGCGACATCCTCGGGCTCGACATCGACGCCGAGCGGGCGCGGGTGATCTTTGCCGGCGACAGCCCGAACGACGGGCCGATGTTCGGCTTCTTCCCGAACAGCTGCGGCGTGGCGAATGTGCGCGACTTCGCACCGGGCAGCTTCACGCCGCCGGCCTTCGTCGCAGGCTCGGAAGGGGGCGCGGGGTTCGTCGAGATCGCCGAGCGGATCCTTGGCGCGCGGGTGCCGGAGGCGGCCGATGCCTGACATGGTCGATCTGTTCATCATCGGCGGCGGCATCAACGGCTGCGGCATCGCGCGCGACGCGGTCGGGCGGGGCTATTCGGTGGTCCTGTGCGAGCAGGGCGATCTCGGTGGGGCGACCTCGTCCTCCTCGACCAAGCTGCTGCACGGCGGGCTGCGCTATCTCGAGCATCACGAGTTCCGGCTGGTGCGCGAGGCGCTGATCGAACGCGAGGTGCTGTGGAACATCGCGCCGCATATCGTGCGCCCGCTGCGCTTCGTGCTGCCGCACAGCAAGGGGATGCGGCCGGCCTGGCTGCTGCGGCTTGGCCTGTTCATCTATGACCACCTCGGCGGGCGCAAGCTGCTGCCCGGCACCGCGCGCGTCGACCTGAAGTCGGGGCCGATCGGGCAGGGGCTGCGCGACGGGCTGACGCTTGGCTTCGAATATTCGGATTGCTGGGTCGAGGACAACCGGCTGGTGATCCTGAACGCCATCGACGCGGTCGAGCGCGGTGCGACGGTGCGGGTGCGCACCCGCTGCACCAAGGCCGAGCCGCGCCCGGGCGGCGGCTGGCGCGTCACCCTGCGCGGCGAGAGCGGTCGCGAGGAGGTGGTCGAGGCGCGGATGCTGATCAACGCCGGCGGTCCCTGGGCGAACGATGTCGCGCGCACCATCGCGCGGCGCCCGCCGAAGGGGCGGGTGCGGCAGGTGCAGGGCTCGCATATCATCGTGCCGAAGCTCTACGACCACGATCGGTGCTTCATCTTCCAGAACGGCGACGGCCGGATCGTCTTCACCATCCCCTACGAGGGGCGCTTCACCCTGATCGGCACCACCGACCGCGACTATCCGGGTGACCCGGCCAAGGTCGCGGCCTCGCCCGAGGAAATCGCCTATCTGTGCACGCTGGCGAGCAGCTATTTCAAGCGCCCGGTCACGCCCGCCGATGTGGTCTGGACCTATTCCGGGGTGCGCCCGCTCTATGACGACGGCAGCTCCGAGGCGCAGAAGGCCACCCGCGATTACGTGCTCGAGCTCGACACCCGGGCCGAGGCACCGGTGCTGTCGGTCTTCGGCGGCAAGATCACGACTTATCGCCGACTTGCCGAATCGGCGCTGGAGCGCATTGCTTCGTGCCTCGGAGATCCTGAGGGAGGCCCGCGGCTGCCGGCGGGATGGACCGGGCAGAAGGCGCTGCCGGGCGGGGATTTCGCGCCGCTGGCGTTCGACGCCGAGCGCGACGCGCTACGCGCGGAGTATGGTTTCCTGGCCCAGGCCGAGGCGACCCGGCTGCTGCGCTATTACGGATCGCGGGCGCGACGGGTTCTGGGAGGGGCCCGCAGCCGTGCCGATCTGGGCGAGGCCTTCGGCGGCGGTCTGACCGCGCGCGAGGTCGACTACATGCGCGCGCACGAATGGGTGCGCAGCGCCGAGGACATCCTGTTCCGCCGCTCGAAGCTGGGCCTTGTGCTCAGCCCGGACGAGGTCGCCGCGCTCGAGCGCTACATGGAAGGACAGATGCCGAAACGTCAGAGCGCCTGAGCGCGATCGCGCCGGGAGTGGAGGCCCGGGGCGCTCTGATCCAACCGGCCGCACGGGAGGCGGCCGAGCAACAGGGAGGAGACGCGATGTTTCTGGGGATCGACCTTGGAACGTCGGGGGTGAAGTGCATCCTGATGGATGACGCCCAGAGCGTGATCGGCGAGGCCTCCTCGCGGCCGCTCGAGGTGAACCGGCACCGGCCGGGCTGGTCGGAGCAGGACCCCGAACTGTGGTGGGAGGCGGTGAGCGAGACGCTCGACAGCCTTGCGGCCGAGCATCCGGCGGCGATGGCGGCGGTCGAGGGGATCGGGCTGTCCGGGCAGATGTATGGCGCGACCGTGCTCGATGCACGCGATCAGCCGCTGCGCCCGGCGATCTTGTGGAACGACACCCGCAGCGGCGCCGAATGCGACGAGCTGATGGCGGGGGTGCCCGATCTGGTGGCCCGCGTCGGGCGCCGGCCGACGCCCGGGGTGACGGCCAGCAAGATCCTGTGGCTGCGCCGGCACGAGCCCGAGACCTATCGCCAGATCCGCAAGGTCTTGCTGCCCAAGGACTATGTGCGGCTGCGGCTGTCGGGCGAGAAATCGACCGACCTCGCCGACGCGAGCGGCACGATGTGGGTCGATCTGGCGGCGCGGAACTGGTCGGACCGGATGCTCGAGGCCTCGGGGCTGAACCGCTCGCACATGCCGCAGCTGGTCGAGGGCACCGAGGTCTCGGGCCGGCTGCGGCGCGAGCTCGCCGCCCGCTGGGGCATGCACCGTCGCCCGGTGATCGCCGGCGGCGGCGGCGACAACGCCTGCGGCGCCTGCGGCACCGGAGTGATCGAGGATGGCGACGGCACCGTGTCGCTCGGCACCTCGGGGGTTTTGTTCGTGGCCAACGACAGCCCGCGCCCGGCCGGCGATTTCGCCATCGAGACGCTGTGCCATGCCGTCCCCGGCCGCTGGCACCAGATGTCGGTGCTGCTGTCCGCGACCTCCTGCCTGACCTGGCTCGGCGCGCGGCTCAAGCGCGAGCCCGGCGAGCTGGCCCGGGCGCTTGGCGAGGCGCCGCTGCCGGCGACGGGGCTGATCTTCGTGCCCTTCCTCGACGGCTGCTGGTCGCCGCGCTCGGACGCCTCGGTGCGCGGCGGCTTCTACGGCCTGGCGCATCAGCACGACGATCTGGCGATGGCGCAGGCGGTGATGCAGGGCGTGGCCTTCGCGCTGCGCGAATGCGCCGACGCCTTCCGCTCGGGCGGCTCCGAGCTGCGCCGGCTGCTGGCGATCGGCGGCGGCTCGCGCTCGCGCCCCTGGCTGTCGATGATCTCGACCTCGCTCGGCGTCGAGCTCGACGTGCCGCGCACCGGCGCCCTTGGCGCGGCCTTCGGGGCGGCGCGGCTCGGCATGATCGCGGCGAGCGGGGCGGCGCCCGACACCGTGCTGCGCCGCCCGGCGCTGCGCGAGGCGATCGGCCCCGAGCCCGCCCATGCCGACGGCTACGCACAGGCCTACGACCGCTGGAGGACGGTCGCGGCGCTGTGCTGACGAAGGGCGGGCGCCTTGCGGGGCGCCGGCCGAGGACCCCGCCCGGGAACAGGGCGGTGCAACAGTGGAGGAGAGACGACATGACCGAAGAATTCACCGGCGCGGGCCTTGGCCGCCGTGCCTTCCTGACCGGGGCGGCAACGCTCGCCGCATCGGCCGCGCTCTGGCCGCGCGAGATGCGCGCCGCCGCCGCCGACCGCAAGTTCGCCGCCTCGCTCGGCTGGACGACCTATGACTCGGGCCGCCACCTGCAGGACGGGTTCAACGCCGCGGTGAAGGAGCTGGGCGGTTCCCTGACCACCACCGACGCGGGCTTTGACGCGCGGGTGCAGTCCGACCAGATCGACTCGCTCGTCGCCTCGAAGCCCGAGGCGCTCTTCGTCACCCCGGCCGATGCGGTGGCGATCGCCCCGGCGGTGCAGCGCGCGATTGCCGCGGGGATCCCGGTGTTCTGTGCCGACAGCTCGGTGCCGGGCGCGATGGTCACCACCACCGCGATGTCCTCGAACTTCGGCATGGGCCAGTATTCCGCCGAGTTCATCTGCAAGGCACTGAACGGCAAGGGCAAGATCGCCCGGGTGATGCTGCCGCAAAACGAAAGCTGGGATCAGCGCACCTACGGCATGGAATGGACGCTGCGCCGCTATCCCGGGATCGAGATCGTCACCGAATGGGCCTTTGCGCTGGCCGGCAACGTCACGCCGCGTCAGGCGGTCGACAACATCCTGACCTCGAACCCCGATGTCGACGCGATCTGGTGCGCCTGGGACGGCGCCTCGGTCGAGGGCACGCTCGCCGCCCGTGCCGCAGGGCGGGCCGATCTGATCCTGACCGGCATCGACGGCGGCTCGCAGGCCTTCAACTACATTGCCGCCGACACGCCGCTGAAGCTGTCGATGGCGCAGAGCTTCTACGAGATGGCCTATGCCAGCGTCTTCTATGCGCATGAGGTGCTGGCCGGGCGCAAGGCGCCGCGGCTGATCATCACCCCGACCTATGCGGTGACCAAGGACATGCTGAAGGACGGCATTCCCGACGATTACGACGTGCCGGGGCGCGCCGGAGAGCTGGGCTGGACCCGCGCGCTCTGACCCGGGTCGGGCCGCGGGTGACCCCCGCCCGCGGCCCGCAAACGCAACATGAGGAACTGAAGCCATGGCAACGCCCGTTCTGACGGCGTCCGATGTGTCGAAGCGGTTCGGCCCGGTGCAGGCCCTGCGCGGCGTGGACTTCCACGTCGGGCCGGGCGAGGTGCACGCCCTGCTCGGCATCAACGGCGCGGGAAAATCCACCTTCATCAAGATCCTCTCGGGGATCATCCAGAAAGACGGCGGCACCCTGACCGTCGCCGGCCGCGAGGTGCATTTCCGCACCCCCGAGGACGCGATCCGCGCCGGCATCGCCACGGTGCAGCAGCACCCCGAGCTCGTGGCCGACATGAGCGGGCTCGACAACATCTTCCTCGGCCGCGAGACCGCCGGGCGCGGGCTGTTCGCCCGCATCGACCGCGCCGCGCTCGAGGCCCGGGCCGAGGCGCTGCTGGCGCGCTTTGCCGTGCCGCTCGACCTGCGGCAGGAAGTCGGGCAGATGTCCGCGGTCGAGCGCGAGGCGGTGGCGATCCTGCAGGCGCTTGCCGTCGACGGCATCCGCGTGCTGATCCTCGACGAGCCGACCTCGACGCTCACCGAGGTCGAGCGCGAGGACCTCTTCGCGCTGATGAACCAGCTCAAGACTCGCGGCATCTCGATCATCTACATCACCCACCAGCTGGAAGAGGTCTTTGCCATCGCCGACAGCTTCTCGGTGTTCCGTGCCGGCACCTGCGTGGCGCGGATGAGCGTCGCCGACGCGCGCGAAAGCCGGGTGTCTCTGGCCGAGCTGATGCTGGGCGAGGCGGTGGGGGACGTGTTCCCGCCGAAGGCCGGGGCGCCCGCGGGCGAGGCGCTGCTTGAGCTCGAGGGGCTCGGCCGGCCGCATGAATTCACCGACATCAGCCTTCAGGCCCGGCGCGGCGAGATCCTCGGCATCTTCGGGCTGGTGGGGTCGGGCTGCGACGAGCTGTCGAAGACGATCTTCGGCGCGCTGCCGGCCGCGCGCGGCACGATCCGCGTGCATGGCCGCGAGGTGGCGCTGCACTCGCCGCGCGCGGCGCTCGATGCCGGGATCTTCCTCGTGCCGGGCGACCGGCGCAGCGAGGGGCTGGCGCTGAGCCGGCCGGCGCTGTTCAACGTGCCGCTCGCCAACCTGCGCCGCGCCTCGGGCGGGTTCTGGGCGCTGCGCCGCGGAAGGCTGCGCCGCGACGCGCAGGAGCTGACACGCCAGGTGGCGCTGCATCCGCCAAGCCTGACCACGCCGGCGAGCGGCTTCTCCGGCGGCAACCAGCAGAAGATCGTGCTGGCGAAGGGGCTCTACAGCGAGGCCGACATCTACATCTTCGTCGAGCCCACGGTCGGCGTCGACATCGGTGCGCGGGCGAAGATCTATGCGCAGATGCGTGCGCTCGCCCGGACCGCCGCGGTGGTGGTGATCTCGAGCGACTGCGACGAGGTGCACGGCGTCGCCGACCGCACCGTGGCGCTGCACAAGGGGCGTCTGGTGGCGCCGGGGGCACGCGGCTTCAGCCGCGACGACCTGCTGATGGCGGGGATCATGGGGGAGGTTGCGGCATGAGCCGGCTGAACGATCATTTCCGCGGCGCGGCCCGGGTTCTGGGCTTTGTCGCGCTGGTGCTGGGGGTGGGCGCGGTCTTCGCGCTGATCGAGCCGCGCTTTCTGAGCCACGCCAGCCTGAGCGGCATCGCCCGGCACATGGCGGCGAACGGGCTTGCCGCGCTTGGCCTCACCTTCGTGGTGATCGTGCGCAAGTTCGACCTGTCGATCGCCGGCATCGCGGCCTTTGCGGCGATGTCGATGGGGGCGCTGATCGCCGCCGGGCTGCCGCTTTGGGCGGCGATCATGGGCGGGCTGGCGCTCGGTGCGGTGCTGGGCGCCATCTCGGGCATCGCGATCAGCTATTTCGAGCTGCCCGACATCGTCACCACCATCGCCGTCGGCTCGATCTGCGGCGGGCTGGCGTTCCTCTACACGGGCGGGCGCTCGATCTTCCAGAACTTCTTCCAGAGCGGCATCACCGACCTCAACGATGCCCGGCTGCTGGGGCTTGGCGTGTCGCTGTGGATCCTGCTCGCGGTCTATGCCGCGGCCTGGTTCGTGATGAGCCGCACCCGCACCGGCATGGCCTTCTATGCCACCGGCGAGAACCCGGTCGCGGCGCATTTCTCGGGCATCGCGACGCGGCGCTTCGTGGCGCTCGCCTATGTGCTGTGCGCGCTGTGCACGGTTCTGGCGGTGCTGCTGATCCTCGCGGAATCGGGCAATGCCGAGACCAACAAGGGCGCGAACCTGATGATGCCGGCCTATGCCGGGGTGTTCCTCGGTGCTGCGGTGATGGGCGGAACCTCGGTCGTCGCCACCTTCGGGGGGATCTTGCTCATCACCATGCTGCTCGACGGCTTCGCGCTGATGGGGGTGCCCTACTACTACAGCGACGGGGTCGTCAGCCTGATCCTGCTGGGCGGTGTGATCGCCTTTTCGGACAGCCTGCGTGAGTGGATCACCGGGCTTGGCCTGCTGCGCCCGCGCGCGGCGCGGAAATCGGAGAACAGGGCATGACCATGACCTATATCGACAAGACGACCCGCCCGGGCGGCACCCTGCGCCGGCGCATGGCGCGGCTGACGACCGATCTGTGGCTGCCGGCGGCGGTGGTGGTGCTGACCCTCGCGGTGGCGAGCGTCCGGCCGCAGATCCTCGACGCCGGCAATATCGCGGCCATGCTGAAATCCTTCTCGGTGATGGCGGTGATGGTGCTCGGCCTGACCTGGGTGATCGCCGCGGGCAAGATCGACGTCAGCTTCATGCAGGTCGCGGCGCTCGCCAACATGATCTGCGCCTGGAGCCTGGCGCAGGGCTGGGGCTGGGGCGCGGCGATCGGCGCGGCGCTGGCGGCGGGGCTGGTCGTCGGCGTGGTGAACGGGCTGCTCGTCTCGGCGATGCGGCTGCCCGCGCTGATCGTCACGATCTCGACCGCGGGGATCTGCGCCTCGATCGCGGCGGCGCTCGGCAAGGGCACGGTGATCCGGATCGAGGCGCCGGGGCCGCTCGCACCGCTGCTCGACCCGGTGCTCGGGGGCGCGGTGCCGCCGGTGGTGGTGCCGGTCCTGCTGATCGCGGCGCTGGCCTGGGTCGTGCAGGAGCGGCTGGCGATGGGGCGCTATATCTATGCCATGGCGCAGAACGAGGCCGCGGTGCGCAGCGTCGGCGTGCCGGTGGTGGGGCTTGGCGTGCTGCTTTTCGCCCTCTCGGGGGTGAGTGCGGCCGCCGCGGGTGTGCTGCTCGCCGAGCATCTCGCCTCGGGGCAGCCGATGATCGGCGGGCCCTACCTGATCAACGGGCTCACCGTGGTGCTGCTCGGCGGCATGATGGTGCGGGTGGGCAAGCCGAACATCCTTGGCACGCTGACCGCGACGCTCTTCATCGGGGTGCTGTTCAGCGGCACGGCGCTGCTCGGCCTGCCGGACTACCAGCGCCAGATCATCCAGGGGGCGCTGCTGCTGATCGGGCTTGCGGTTGCCACGCTGGCCGCTCGCCACCACGGCGCGGGAGGGCATGCCGATGGCGCGTGACATCACCATCGGGCTTGATTGCGGCACGGGCGGCGCACGGGCGCTGGTGTGCGATGCGGCGGGGCAGGTGCTTGCCATGGCAACGCGCGACTACCCCACCCACTACCCGCGCCCGGGCTGGGCGACGCAGGCGCCGGCCGACTGGTGGCGCGCGGCCTGCGGCGCGATCCGCGAAGCGGTCGAACGCGCCCGGATCGACCCCGCCCGCATCGCCGCGATCTGCGCCGACGGCACCTCGAGCACGCTGGTCGCGCTTGATGCCGATCTCGAGCCGGTGGCCGAGGCGATCCTGTGGATGGACAACCGCGCTTCGCCGCAGGCGCGCCGGATCGAGGCGACGGGCCATGCCGCGCTGCGCCGCTCGCGCGCCGGGGTCAGCGCCGAGACCGCGCTGCCGAAGATCCTGTGGCAGCGCGAAGAGGCGCCCGAGCGGTTTGCCCGCACCCGCTGGTTCGTCGAGATGGCCGATTATCTGGCGCTGAAACTGTCGGGCCGGCTGACGCTCGGGCAGAACCTGACGATCAACCGCTGGTTCTATGACCCGCGCGCCGGCGGCTGGCCCGAGGATTTCCTGAATGCGATCGGGCTTCAGGGCATCACCGCGCGGTTCCCGTCCGAGATGCCCGCGCTTGGCGATCCGATCGGGCCGCTTTGCGCTGCGGCCGCGGCCGAGACCGGGCTGCCCGCGGATGTGCTGGTGGTGGCGGGCGGCACCGACGCCTATGTCGCGATGGTCGGGCTCAACACCCTGCGCCCGGGCGAGACCGCCCTCATCACCGGCACCTCGCATCTGGTGCTGCCGGTGGTGGCCGAGGATGTCGAGATCGAGGGCCTCTTCGGCCCGCATCCCGATTGCGTCACCCGCGGGCGTTTCGTGATGGAGGGCGGGCAGGTCTCGTCGGGGGCGATCCTGCGCTGGTGGCATGACCTTCTGCACGAGGCGGGCGACGGCTATGGGCCGTTGCTGGCCGAGGCCGAGGCGGCGCCGGCCGGGGCGAACGGGCTCGTCGTGCTCGACTTCTGGCAGGGCAATCGCAACCCCTTCACCGATTACGACCTGCAGGGCGCGATCTGGGGGCTGACGCTCAAGCATTCGCGCGCCGATGTGACGCGGGCGCTGATGGAGGCGGTGGCGCTTGGCACCGCGAACATCCTCGGCCGGCTGAGCGCGAAGGGACTTGCCGTCGACAGCATGACGCTCGCGGGCGGGGCGCTGCGCTCGCCCTTCTGGGTGCAGATGCACGCCGATGCCACCGGCACGCCGCTGCGCATCCCCGAGGTGGGCGACGCCACCGCCTTCGGCGCCGCGATCGCGGCGGCGGTGGGGGCGGGGCTGCATCCCTCGCTCGAGGCGGCGGCGGACCGGATGGTGCGGATCCGCGACGAGGTGCATCCCGACCCCGGGCGCACCGCGCAGTTCCGCGCGCAGCTTGACCTTTACCTTGAAACCCATGCCGCGCTGCGGCCGCTAATGCACCGGATGGCGGCGCGCAGCCGGGCGAGCCCCGCGCCGGTGGCGGCGCCGCCGGCCGCCGTGCCCGCCTGATCCCGGGCCGACCACACACCATTCACGACCTTGCCTCCTGCCGGCTGCGGCGCGCCCTGCGTCGCGGCACGGCCCAACGATGCCTGACGAAAGGAAAGATCATGGCTCATATCGGTGACCTCATTGCGGAAATGCTGGCGCAATACGGGGTCGAGTATGTCTACGGCATGCCCGGCGGGCAGACCACGGCGCTGCATGACGGGATCTCGCGCCGCACCGACCGCATCCGCCACATCCTGATGCGCGACGAACGCAACGCCGCCTATGCCGCCGACGCCTATGCGCGGCTGACCGGCAAGCCCGGGATCTGCGACGTCACGGTGGGCCCCGGCGCCAACCTCTTGCCCGCGGGCTTCCTCGAGGCGCTGAACGCCTCGATCCCGATGATCGGCATCATCGGCGAGCTGCCGCTCGACTGGCTGCCGCTGAAGGAGAAGGGCATCGCGAGCCAGGGCTTCGACCAGCTCTCCTTCTTCAAGACCTGCACCAAGGAGGCGTTCCTCGTGCCCTCGGTCACCGCGCTGCCCGAGCTGATCCGCACCGCCTTCCGCATCGCCACCGCGCCGCGGCCGGGGCCGGTCGCGCTGATCATCCCGCATGACATCTTCGATGCCGAGTGGGACGAGGAGGTGCTGAAGATCCGCATCGACGACCGCGCCCGGCAGATCCCCTATCTGCGCAGCTGCGCCCCGCATGGCGAGATCGCCCGCGCCGCGGCGCTGATCCGGCGCGCGAAGCGGCCGGCGCTCGTGTGCGGCGGTGGCGTGCACGGATCGGAGGCCACGGCCGAGGTGACGGCCTTCGCCGACCGGCTCGACGGGCTGGTCGTCACCTCGCTCTCGGGCAAGGGCTCGGTCCCCGAGACCCGCGACTATGCGGCGGGGGTGCTGAACCCGCTCGGCTCGAAGGCGGCGATCGATCTCGTCCGCGAGGCCGATCTGGTGATCTGGTGCGGCTCCAAGGTCAGCCAGAACACCGGCATGAACTGGTCGCTGCCGCTGCCCGAGCAGGCGACGATCACCATCGACGCCGACCCGCTCGAACATGGCCGCACCTTCCGCCCGACGGTGGCGCTGCTCGGTGATGTGCGCGAGACGGTGGCGGCGATCGACGCGGCGCTGGCCGAGATCCCGGCCCATCCCGAATGGCGCGCCCGCATCGCCGAGGTGAAGGCCGCCTGCGACGCCGACAAGCGCGCCGAGATCGAGAGCGACCGGATGCCGATCCAGCCGCCGCGGGTGATGGACGAGATCGCGCGCCGGCTCGGCGCCGAGGATATCGTGGTCTCGGACGCCTCGTTCTCGGCGGGCTGGATCTCGGGCTACATCCCGGCGAAGCGGGCGGGGCGGCAGTTCCTGTTCGCGCGCGGGCAGGGCGGGCTTGGCTATTCGGTGCCCGCGGCGATCGGCGCGGCGGCGGTGCGGCCCGATGCGCGCATCGTCACCGTCGCGGGCGACGGCGCCTTTTCCTACACCGTGGGCGAGCTTGCGACGCAGGCGCAATATGGCCAGCGGATCGTCAACGTGGTCATCAACAACGGCAAGCTCGGCTGGATCCAGCTGTGGCAGGAGCTCTACTTCAACAACGTGCAATCGGCGGTGCTGGAAACGCAAAGCGTGAAGCCGGGCTATGCCGGGGCGGCGGCGGCGCTTGGTCTTCTCGGGATCTATGTCGAGACCCCCGACGAGATCGGCCCGGCGCTCGACCGTGCCTTCGCCCATGACGGACCCTCGGTGGTCGAGATCCGCATCGACGACCGCGCGACGCCGATCCACTCGTTCAAGCGGCGCCTGCGCGAGAAGTCGGACACGCCCTTCCCGCGGCCGGGCACCGTCTACAAGCTGCGCGACTGGAAGGTCTCGCCCGACCTTGCCGAGTGACGCGAGGATATTCGCCGCCCCCGGAGCGATCCGGGGGCGGTTGCCATTGCCGCGCCGGGCAGGGCTGCTAGATCGGGGGGACGACCTGTTTTCCGAGGACCGAGAATGAAACTCTACTACAAGCCCGGCGCCTGTTCGCTCGCCTCCCATATCGTGCTGTGCGAGATGGGCGTGCCCTTCGAGACCGAGGCGGTCGATCTGCAGGGCAAGGTGACCGCCGGCGGGCGCAACTATTTCGAGATCAACCCGCGCGGCGCGGTGCCGGCGCTCGAGCTCGATGACGGCACGGTGCTGACCCAGAACGCGGCGATCCTGCCCTTCCTCGGCGATCTGTCGCAGATTGCCGCGCTGAAACCCGCCTGCGGCACGATCGCGCGGGCGCGGCTGCACGAGGCGCTCGGCTTCTGCTCGGACCTGCACGCGGCCTTCAGTGGTCTCTTCGCCCCGAACATGTCCGAGGAGACGCGGGCGATGGTGATGGCGCGGGTGAGCCGCCGTCTGGGCGAGCTCGAGGCGATGATGCCGGCGGGCGAGGGCTATTGGCTCGGCCCCGATTTCACCCAGGCAGACGCCTATGTCGCCACCATCCTCGGCTGGGGGCTGGCGCTGAAACTTGACCTGTCGGCCTGCCCGAAGGCGCTGGCACTGCGCGCGCGGGTGATGGCGCGGCCGGCCGCACAGGCGGCGCTGCGGGCCGAAGGGCTGATCTGAGAACGGGCCTGTCCGGGTCTTCCGGGCGGGCTTTCCCGTGCTTTGGCTGACGCGGCGGCACCGACGTTGCGTCCGTCACTTGATCGTCGCACTTGCACGGGGCGCGTTTCCGCATATCCTGCGGGGGACCGGGGGATTGCTGCAATGCAGAAACATGCTGACTTCGCTGAATTCGTCACGCTGACGCCCTCGGCGCAGATCAGCATCGCGCGCCATGGCTGGCGGGCGAAGTGCCTGCAACGGCTGATCCGGCTTGATCTGCCGGTGCCGCAGACCGTGGCGCTGCCCTCCGAGACGGTGCGCGCGATCGTCGCCGGGCAATTGCCCGACACCGAGAAACTGGCGGCAGTCTTCGGCCCGGACTTCCTTGTCTCGGTGCGCTCGAGCCCGGAAAACCCCGAATGGGGCGGGCCGGGCACGGTGCTGAACGTCGGCATGAACGACGCGATGCACGCGCGGCTGACCGACAGCCACGGGCGCGAGGCGGCCGACGCGCTCTATCTGCGCTTCGTGCAGAATTACGCGACCCATGTCGCGCGGCTCGATCCCGACATGTTCCATGACGAGCCGGGGCCGGGGGCGCTCGCCTCGGCGCTCGCCACCTATCGCGCCGAGACCGACGAGGACTTCCCGCAATCGCCGGCGCGGCAGCTGGGCGAGGTGCTGCGCTCGATGGCGCGGGCCTGGGAGGGGACGACGGCGCGGCTTCTGCGTCAGGCGAAGGGCGCGCCGCTCGAGGCGGTGCTGGGCCTTCTGGTGCAGCGCATGGCGCTTGGCATCGGGCCGGGGCTGTCGGGCTCGGGCACGATGCAATTCGCCGATGGCGTCACCGGCGCGCGCCGCATCACCGGCCGCTTCCGCGGCCAGAGCCAGGGCCGCAAGGCCTCGGTCGAGACGCTTTACCTCACCCGCGACCCGCGCGGCGCCTCGCTCGAGGAGGCCTCGCCCGAGGTCTTCGCCGAGCTTCAGGGCTATGGCCTCGCCTGCCGCGCGAAGCTGCGCGAGGAAATGCAGATCGAATTCGCGGTCGAGGGCGGCCGGGTCTCGGTGATCGATGCGGTGCGGGTGGTGCGCTCGGCCAGGGCGGCGGTGAAGATCGCCGTGGCGCTGGCAAAGGACGGCATCATCAGCCGCGAGGAGGCGCTCTTGCGGGTCGAGCCGCGGGCCCTGTCGGAGCTTCTGCACTATCAGGTCGACCCGCGCGGCGCGCGCGACCGCTTTGCCCGCGGCATCGCGGCCAGCCCCGGCGCCGCCACCGGCCGCATCGTCTTCACCGCCGCCGCCGCCCAGGCCTCGGCCGCGCGGGACGAACCCTGCATCCTGGTGCGGCGCGAGACCGTGCCCGAGGACATCCGCGGCATGCACGCCGCCGTCGCCGTGCTGACAGAGCGTGGCGGCATGACCAGCCACGCCGCGGTGATCGCGCGCGGGCTTGGCCTGCCCTGCATCGCGGGCTGTGCCGACATCTCGATCAACCCGCGCGAGAAGGTGATGCTGGCGCCCGGCGGGCGGATCTTCCGCGAGGGCGACGTGATCACCCTCGACGGCACCAATGGCGAGGTGCTGGCGGGTGCGGCCGAGATGCTGGAGCCGGCGCTCGACGACGGGTTCCGCACCTTGCTGCACTGGGCCGACAATGTGCGCGACATCGGGGTGCGGGCGAATGCCGACACCCCCGAGGACGCCCGCACCGCGCGGATGTTCGAGGCCGAGGGCATCGGCCTTGCCCGCACCGAGCACATGTTCTTCGACGAGGATCGCCTGACGCTGATGCGCGAGATGATCTTTGCCGACACGCCGAACGACCGGCGCATCGCGCTGGAACGGCTGCTGCCGATGCAGCGCGCCGACTTCATCACGCTCTTCGACATCATGGCGGGCCAGCCGGTCTGCATCCGGCTCTTCGACCCGCCGTTGCACGAGTTCCTGCCGCATGACCGCGAGGGGATGCGCGAGCTGGCCGAGGCGCTCGACCGTCCGCTGAGCGAGGTCACACGGCGTTGCGAGGCGCTGTCCGAATTCAACCCGATGCTGGGCATGCGCGGCGTGCGCCTTGGCGTGACCGTGCCCGAGATCTACGACATGCAGGCCCGCGCGATCTTCGAGGCCGCGGTCGAGGCCAGCCGGCGCGGCGCCAAGGTGGTGCCCGAGGTGATGATCCCGCTGGTCTCGGCCGCGCGCGAGGTCGAGATCGTCAAGACCCGGATCGACGCGGTGGCGGCCGCGGTGCGCACCGAGATGAAGGCCGAGTTCACCTATCGCCTCGGCGTGATGGTGGAAACGCCGCGCGCCGCGCTGCGCGCGGGCGAGATCGCCGAACACGCGCATTTCCTCTCCTTCGGCACCAACGACCTGACGCAGATGACCTATGGCCTGTCGCGCGACGACGCCGGGCGCTTCATGTCGACCTATGTCAACCAGGGCGTCTATGCCGAGGACCCGTTCCACATCCTCGACGTCGAGGGGGTGGGGGAACTGCTGCTGATCGGCGCCGGGCGGGGCAAGGGCGCGCGGCCCGACGTGACGATCTCGGTCTGTGGCGAGCATGGCGGCAACCCCGAATCGATCGCCTTCTGCCGCGCCGCGGGCTTCGATTATGTGTCCTGTTCCCCCTTCCGGGTGCCGGTTGCCCGCCTTGCCGCCGCGCATTTCGCCCTTCTTGCGCCGAAGCATCGCGCGGGCCCCTGATCTTGCGTTTTTTCGCTGATTCCACTGGCATTTCGCCCGGCGCGGGACTACTCACAGAAACGTGGCTCCGGGGGTGATTCGGGGCGCCAGTCAGCGGAATTCCGCCGTAAAGGCGGAAGGAAGTCCTTGTTTTCAAATCGGTAGGTAGACGCGGTGCAGCCATCTGGGCTATGAGCGCCGGGTCCCGGCATTTGTCGGGGCGACGTCCTTATCGGAAGATACACATGTCAGTGCTGAAAAGCTGGACGGGTGGAGCGGTGCTCCTCCTTGCCCTTGCCGGAGGCTTGCGTGCCGAAGTTACGGTAAGCCAGTCAAACGACCCCATCGGGATTGCGCAGCCCGGCTTCGCTCAGTCGAGCCTTGTCGCGCTGCTGTCCCAGGAACGCAGCGGGTTCGATTCGGTTCCAGCGAGCCGGATTTCCGCAATCACCACCGCGCCCCGCCCGAAAGCCGGGGAGGCGCCCGATGTCCTCACCGAGGACTGGCTCGCTGCCCAGCCGGTTCCCGCCGGCGGTGACCAGCAGTTCCAGTGCCTCGCCAGCGCCCTCTATCACGAGGCCCGCGGCGAAAGTGTCGAAGGCCAGCAGGCCGTGGCCGAGGTCATCCTCAACCGTGTCGACGACGGCCGGTTCCCCCACACCATCTGCGGTGTCGTGCATCAGCGTGCCGGTGGCAGCTGCCAGTTCAGCTGGGCCTGTGACGGCCGTTCGGATGCCGTGCGCCGCGATGCAACCTACGAGCAGGTCGCCAAGGTCGCGCGGGCGATGCTGGACGGGATGCCGCGCAGTCTGACCGACGGCGCGACCTTCTTCCACGCCCGCAGCGTCCGCCCGAGCTGGTCGAACCGCTTCGTCAACACCGCGTCGATCGGCGCGCATCTGTTCTATCGCCGACCGATCCAGACTGCCTCGAACTGAGGTGGGGTCGTTTCAGGCCTGAAGAATGACGTTTCGGGGTGGGCCTTTGCCCGCCCCGTTTCTATAACGGCGGGGCGTGACTGCACAGGACGCCGATGACACCCGATCCCATCTCCGACACCTCGCTGGCCTTCGCCCATCCCGAAGAGCGGGCGATCGCCTCCGCCTCGGCCGATCCGCGCGACCGGATCTCGCTGCGCGACCATGTGGTCACCGCCGATATCGGTGCCTTCCAGCAGGAGCGTGGCCACGGCCAGCGGCTGCGCTTCAACGTGGTGGTCGAGGTGCGCCCGGCGCCGGCGCCGCTCGATGACGACGTCGACCGCATCCTCAGCTATGACCGGATCACCGAGGCGATCGCGGCCGAGCTGGCGGCCGAGCGGCTGAACCTGCTCGAGACGCTGGCCGAGCGCGTGGCCGAACGGATCCTGGCCGAACCGCAAGCGATGCGCGTCTTCGTCCGGATCGAGAAGCTCGACCGCGGCCCGGGGGCGCTTGGCGTCGAGATCGTGCGCTCGCGCGCCTCGGTGCCGGTGGCGGCGCACGAGGGGCAGGGGGCCGAGGCGCTGCACCCGGTGGTGGCCTATCTGACGAATGCCGCGATCGCGGCACCCGACCTTGGCGCACGGCTTGACCGGCTGGCGGCCTCGGGCGCGCCGGTGATCCTGACCGTGGGTCTGCCCGACACCCCCGTGCCCGAAACCGGGCAGCGCCCGACGCAGCGGCGCATCGACCTTCTGGCGATCGAGCAGAACGCCTGGCGGCTCGCCGCGCGCGACCGCCGCTGCATGGTCGTCGCGACCCGCACCGAGATCGACTGGGCGATGCGCAACGGCGAGATGGTGGTCTGGGCGCCCTCGAAGATCGTGCTCGACGCGGTCGACGGCCCGAAGGGGCCGGCGCGCGACGCGGTGGCGCTGGCGCTGTGGCTGGCCGAGCAGAGCGCGGCGCTGCGGCTGGAACTTCACGGCGATGTTTCAGCCCCGGCAGGAAGCCGCGTGCCGGTCGTCTCGGTGCCGGTCTGACGCTTGCCAAGCCGGGCTGCGCGCGCGATACGGGCGGCATGACCCGTCCGTATTACCGCCCGCTCGTCCAGTCCGATGCCCTCCGCCCCGAAGGTGCCCTGCCGCTTGCCGGCGGCTGGTGCTGGTTCACCGAGGTCGAAGTCCTCGGCCGTGGTGGCGAGAGCGAGATCCTGCCTGCAACCCATCTGCCGCCCGAGGTGGCCGAACGCCTGTGCGCGCCGCGCCGCCCGGTCGCCGGTCTGAGCATGGACGCGCCGCGGATCATGGGCATCCTGAACGTCACCCCCGACAGCTTCTCGGATGGCGGCCGCTATGACGACGAGGAGATCGCGCTCGACCATGCCCGCGCGCTGGCCGAGGCCGGGGCCGACATCCTCGACATCGGCGGCGAATCCACCCGCCCCGGCGCGCAGGAAGTGCCCGAGGACGAGGAGATCGACCGCACCGCCCCGGTGATTGCCGCGCTGCGCGACGAGGATTTCCCGCTGCCGATCTCGATCGACACCCGCAAGGCGCTGGTCGCCGATGCCGCGGTCGAGGCCGGGGCCGAGATGCTCAACGACGTCTCGGCGATGGAATTCGATCCGGCGATGGCGGAACTGGCGGCGATCACCGGCCTGCCGATTTGCCTGATGCACGCCCAGGGCCTGCCCGAGACGATGCAGGACGACCCCAAGTACGGCGATGTGCTGCTCGACGTCTATGACTATCTCGAGGACCGCATCGCGCTCGCCGAGGCGCAGGGCATCGCGCGCGAGCAGATCGTCGTCGATCCGGGCATCGGCTTCGGCAAGACCGTGGCGCACAACCTGGCGCTCATTCGCGGTCTTGGCCTGTTCCACGGGCTCGGCTGCCCGATCCTTCTGGGCGTGTCGCGCAAGCGCTTCATCGGCACCGTCGCGGGGGTCGAGACCGCCGAGGCGCGGATGCCCGGCACATTGGCCGTGACGCTCGCCGGGATCGCGCAGGGGGCACAGATCCACCGCGTGCACGATGTCGCCGAGATCGCCCAGGGCGTCCGGCTGTGGAACGCGATCACGAAAGGGTACGAGCAATGACGCGCAAGCTTTTCGGCACCGACGGGGTGCGGGGCGAGGCCAACAGCTGGCCGATGACCGCCGAGATGGCGCTGAAACTCGGCGCCGCGGCGGGGCGCTACTTCCGCCGTGACGCCGGCAACGGCCACCGCGTGGTGATCGGCAAGGATACGCGGCTGTCGGGCTATATGCTCGAGAACGCGCTGACCGCGGGGCTGACCTCGACCGGGATGAACGTGCTGCTGCTCGGCCCGGTGCCGACGCCGGCGGTGGGCTATCTGACCCGTTCGATGCGCGCCGATCTCGGGATCATGATCTCGGCCAGCCACAACCCCGCCAAGGACAACGGCATCAAGTTCTTCGGGCCCGACGGGTTCAAGCTGTCGGACGAGGCCGAAGCCGAGATCGAGGCGATCGTCGCCGGCGAGATCCGCCCGGCGCAGCCGCACAACATCGGCCGGGCGAAGCGCATCGACGACGGCGTCGGGCGCTATGTCGAATATGCCAAGACCACCTTCCCGGCGCGTGGCCGGCTGTCCGGGATGAAGGTGGTGATCGACTGCGCCAACGGTGCTTCTTACAAGGCGGCGCCCGAGGTGCTTTGGGAGCTGGGCTGCGAGGTGATCCCGGTGGGCGTCACTCCGAACGGGCACAACATCAACGACCGCTGCGGCTCGACCCATACCGAGACCGCCTCCGAGGCGGTGCTGCGCCATGGCGCCGATCTGGGGATCTCGCTCGATGGCGATGCCGACCGGGTGATGATCCTCGACGAGCGCGGGCAGGTGGCCGATGGCGACCAGATCATGGCGCTGTTCGCCCGCCGCTGGGCGGAAGAGGGCAGGCTGCGCGGCGGCGCGCTGGTAGCGACGGTGATGTCGAACCTCGGGCTCGAACGCTTCCTGTCCGGCCGCGGGCTGCGGCTCGAGCGCACCAAGGTCGGCGACCGCTATGTCGTCGAGCGGATGCGCGAGGGCGGCTTCAATCTGGGCGGCGAGCAGTCGGGGCATATCGTGATGACCGACTATGCCACCACCGGCGACGGGCTGATGGCGGGGCTGCAGTTCCTCGCCGCGATGGCGGAAAGCGGGGCGCGCGCCTCGGAACTGACCCAGCAATTCGAGACCGTGCCGCAATTGTTGAAGAATGTGCGCTATGCTGCCGGGCAAGAGCCTCTCTCGACCGAGAATGTTCGAAAAGTGATCGCCGAGGCGGAGGCGCGTCTGGCCGGTCAGGGCCGGTTGCTGATCCGCAAGTCGGGGACCGAGCCGCTGATCCGGGTGATGGCGGAATGCGAGGATGCGGCGCTGCTGTCCGAGACCGTCGACGGCATCGTCGCCGCGGTCGAGGCGGCGGCGTAACTCAGCGCTTGCCGTCGGGGTTCGCGTTCGCCACCCCCCACCAGCGGATCTCGTGGCCGAGGAAGGCGCCCAGCCTCTCGGCCGCGTCCGGCGCGGTGATGTCGAGTTCGAGGAAATTCGGATCGCCCGCAAAGACCTGCCGCATCGCGTCGAGATGCGCCCCGATCCAGCGCGTCACCTCGCCCGGGCGGCCACCGCGGCCGCGGGGCAGGCCCGGGATGTCGCTTTCGGTGATCCGCTCGACCAGCGTGTTCCAGCGGCCAAAGCTGTTTTCGGTCGCCTGCGGCGGGCGATAGTTCAGGATGAAGCGGCAGTCGGGATGCAGCCGGCGGATCGTCAGCAGCAGCGCGATGTCGAGGTTCGGCCAGAGGTTCACCCCCTGCGCGGGCATGCAGAAATCCATCTGCGTCACCGCGTCGACGCCCTCCAGCAGCGCCAGAGGATCGCCGCGCGAGAACCAGCCGTCATAGATCAGCCGGCCGACCGGGCGGTTGCGCCACATCCAGTGCGCGCTGACGAGGCCGCTTTCCTCGAGCGCGCGCTGGATCGTGCTGGTGCCCGATTTCGGGAAGCCGACGACAAGCAGCTTCGGCAGGCGGCGCGCGTCGGACGTTCCGTCCATCGGTGCCCCCGGTCAGAGCGTCGCGGCGTAGACGACCGCAGCGATCGCCTCGCCCAGCGTCCAGATCAGTCCGACGATGGGCCAGGCGCCGCGGGCGCCAAGGCGGGCGCGTGCCTTTGCCAGCGCGCGCAGCGTGACCAGCCGCCACAGGCCGAGCGCCGCCGCGAAAAGCCGCAAGAAGGGAGTCAGCAGGTCGGGCAGCTGCGCATAGAGCAGGCCCGAGATCAGCACCACCAGCGGCACCACGCCCAGAAGCACGCCGTAATTGCCGATCCAGAAGGTATCGCCCAGACCCAGCCGGCCGGCGACGAGGTCGCCAAACCACGGCGCGGTGAAGATCTTCGCGCGTTCCGCCTCGATCTTCTCGATCTCTCGTTCCGTCAGTTCGGCCATCGCTGCTCTCCTTCTGCGCGCGCAGCGTAGAAACAAAAGGGGCGCCCCGCAAGGCGCCCCGTCCGTGGTTCACTGTCGCAAGGATCAGTTGCGGGCCTTGTCGACCAGCTTGCCCTTGGCGATCCACGGCATCATGCCGCGCAGCTTCTCACCGACCTGTTCGATCAGGTGTTCGTCGTTGATGCGACGGGTCGCCTTGAAGAAGGGCTGGCCGACGGTGTTTTCCTGCATGAAGTCACGCACGAACTTGCCGTTCTGGATGTCGGTCAGCACCGCCTTCATGCGGGCCTTGGTCTCTTCGTAGGGCAGAACGCGCGGGCCCGAGACATACTCGCCGTATTCGGCGGTGTTCGAGATCGAGTAGTTCATGTTCGAGATGCCGCCTTCGTAGATCAGGTCGACGATCAGCTTCATCTCGTGCAGGCATTCGAAATAGGCCATCTCGGGCTCGTAGCCGGCTTCCACCAGCGTCTCGAAGCCCATGCGGATCAGCTCGACCACGCCGCCACACAGCACGGCCTGTTCGCCGAAGAGGTCCGTTTCGCATTCCTGACGGAAGTTGGTCTCGATGATGCCCGAGCGGCCGCCACCGATCGCCGAGACATAGCTTAGCGCGATGTCCATCGCCTTGCCGGTCGCATCCTGCGCCACCGCCACGAGGCAGGGCACGCCGCCGCCCTTGACGTATTCGCCGCGCACGGTGTGGCCCGGGCCCTTCGGCGCCATCATGATGACGTCGACGCCCGGCTTCGGCTCGATCAGGCCGAAGTGGATGTTCAGACCGTGGGCGAAGGCGATGGCGGAGCCTTCCTTCAGGTTGTCATGCACGTATTTCTTGTAGGTCGCGGCCTGCAGCTCGTCGGGCATGGTGAACATGATCACGTCGCACCAGGCGGCGGCTTCGGCGATGCCCATGACCTTCAGGCCTTCGGCTTCGGCCTTCTTCGCCGAGGGCGAGCCTTCGCGCAGCGCGACGACCACGTTCTTCGCACCCGAGTCGCGCAGGTTCAGCGCGTGGGCGTGGCCCTGCGAGCCATAGCCCAGGATGGCGACCTTCTTGTCCTTGATCAGGTTCACATCGCAATCGCGATCGTAGTAGACGCGCATGGCGCTCCTCCATTGCTTGATGCGCACAGGATAGGCGCCTTGCGAAGATTGTCGGTTCATTGTTTGAAGATTTTCGCGTGATGCGTTAAAGATCATTCCTGAAAATCGGCATTGGCGGAATATTCATGCTCATCGACGATACCGACCGGAGGATTCTGCGCCAGTTGCTGGCGGAACCGGCGATGGCGACGGCGGATCTGGCCGAGCGGGCGGGGGTGACCACCGCGACCTGCTGGCGCCGGCTCGAACGGTTGCGCGAGGGCGGGGTGATCCGTGGCGCGCAGGCGGTGATCGACTGGCGCGCGCTTGGCTGGGAGGTCGAGGTGAGCCTGCGCTTCACCCTCGACAAGACCCATCCGCGCGCCTTCGACGAGTTTCTGGCCGCCGCGCGCGAGGTGCCGGAGGTGCTGGAGATCCAGACCTTCCTCGGTCAGACCGATGTGCGGCTGAACGTGATCGCCCGCGACATGGCGCATTGGCAGGAGATCTATCGCGCCCGGATCCTGACCTTGCCGCATATCCAGGACACCGAGGCGCTGATGCTGATCTCGACGATCAAGGACAGTGCGGAGCTGCCGCTGTGATCGCGCTCGACGATACCGACCGGGCGATCCTGCGCGCGCTCGAGGCCGATGCGACGCTGAGCGCGGGGGCACTTGGCCGCCGGCTGGGCCTGTCGCAGCCCGCCTGCTGGCGCCGGATCCGGCGGCTTGAAGAGGCCGGGGTGATCGCCGGGCGGCGGCTGGTGCTGGACCATGCCGCGCTCGGCTTCGGGGTGACGGTGTTCCTGGGGGTGAAGCTGGCGACCAAGGGCCGCGTCAGCCTCGAGGATTTCGAGCGCGCGGTGACCGCCATCCCCGAGGTGCAGGTGGTGCAGCATGTGCTGGGCCTCTTCGACTATCGCATCAAGGTGCGCGCCCGCGACATCGCGGATTTCGAACGCGTGCTGCGGCGGCGGATCATGACCTTGCCCGGGCTTGGCCAGGTCGAGGCGAATGTGCTGCTGTCGGAGGAGCGGCTGCCGGGGCCGCTTGGCTGATTTTCAAATTGCCCGCTTTGTGGGCATGGCGCCATTCTGGCGGGCATTACGGCCTCGTGCCTTCGCCAGGGCAGAGGGTGCCGCAGGGCGCGGGATGGACCTTCCCGCACGCCGGGGATTGGATCGGGGCGAGAGGAAATGATGTTCGACACAGCCGGCCAGTCCCGCATGCAGCGCAGCCATGGCGAGGCCGCCGTGGCCTTTGATGGCGTGCGCCTGACCGGGTTGCGGCAGAAGGGCTCGGGCAAGGCGCTGCTGCCGCGGGTGCGCGGCGTGCCGGAGGTGGTGTTTCTCAACACCTCGGGCGGGCTGACCTCGGGCGATACGCTCTCCTATGCCGTGACACTCGAGGGCGGCGCGCGCGCCGTGACCACCACCCAGGCGGCCGAGCGCGCCTATCGCGCCAACGCCGGCCCCGCCCGTGTCACCGTGCACCACAAGGTCGGTCCGGGCGGATCGCTCGACTGGGTGCCGCAGGAGACGATCCTGTTCGAGGCGGCGAACCTTGCCCGCGAGACGGTGATCGAGCTTGCCCCCGATGCCTCCTGCCTGCTGCTCGAGGCGGTGGTCCTAGGCCGGGCTGCGATGGGCGAGACGGTAGAGACCTTGCAGTTTTCCGACCATCGCACCATCCTGCGGGCCGGAAAACCGGTGTTTTTCGAGCCTTTCGCGCTGAATTCGAACATTCTGGCCCGTGGGCCGCGTGCGGCGATCCTGGGTCCCGCCCGTGCCTTCGCGACGCTGGTGCTCTGCGCCCCGGGGGGCGAGGATGCGGTCGCGGCCGCCCGCGCGGCGCTGGCCGAACCCGGGGTTGAAGGCGCTGCCTCGGGCTTTGACGGCAAATGCGTGGTGCGGCTGCTGGCCCGTGACGGCTGGCCGCTGCGCCGACAGATCCTGAAGCTGATGGATGCGCTGCGCCGGGGTGCTGCCCCGCCGCGCGTCTGGCAATTGTAAGAGGGAACGATGAACCTGACCCCCCGTGAAAAGGACAAGCTGCTGATCAGCCTTGCCGCCATCGTGGCGCGCAACCGGCTCGAGCGCGGCGTGAAGCTCAACCACCCCGAGGCGATCGCGATCATCTCGGACTTCGTGGTCGAGGGCGCGCGCGCCGGCGTCTCGGTCGCCGAGCTGATGGAGACCGGCGCCCAGGTGCTGACCCGTGAGCAGTGCATGGAGGGCATCCCCGAGATGATCCACTCGATCCAGGTCGAGGCGACCTTCCCCGACGGCACCAAGCTCGTCACCGTTCACCATCCGATCCGCTGAGGTGCCGCGATGATCCCCGGAGAAATCTTCCCCGCCGAAGGCGTGATCACCCTGAACGAGGGGCTCGAGGCGATCACCCTCACCGTCTCGAACACCGGCGACCGGCCGGTGCAGGTGGGCTCGCATTACCATTTCGCCGAAACCAACCCGGGCCTCAGCTTCGACCGCGCCGCCGCGCGCGGCTATCGGCTGGACATCGCCGCGGGCACCGCGGTGCGCTTCGAGCCGGGCCAGACCCGCGAAGTGCGGCTGGTGCCCTATCGGGGCGCGCGCAAGGTGTTCGGCTTCAACCAGACCGTGATGGGGGACCTCTGATGCCCGCAACGATTTCCCGCGCCACCTATGCCGACATGTTCGGCCCCACCACCGGCGACCGGCTGCGCCTGGCCGATACCGACCTGATCATCGAGGTCGAGAAGGATCTCACCACCTATGGCGAGGAGGTGAAATTCGGCGGCGGCAAGGTGATCCGCGACGGCATGGGGCAAAGCCAGATCAGCCGTGCCGCGGGGGCGATGGACACGGTGATCACCAATGCGCTGATCGTCGACTATACCGGCATCTACAAGGCCGATGTCGGGCTGCGCTCGGGCCGGATCGCCGGCATCGGCAAGGCGGGCAACCCCGACACCCAGCCCGGCGTCACGCTGATCATCGGGCCGGGCACCGAGATCATCGCGGGCGAGGGCAAGATCCTGACCGCGGGCGGCATGGATGCGCATATCCATTTCATCTGCCCGCAGCAGATCGAGGATGCGCTGGCCTCGGGCGTGACGACGATGCTCGGCGGCGGCACCGGACCCGCGC
Source organism: Paenirhodobacter sp. YD-8 (assembly GCF_056590935.1). Classification (NCBI taxonomy): domain Bacteria; kingdom Pseudomonadati; phylum Pseudomonadota; class Alphaproteobacteria; order Rhodobacterales; genus Paenirhodobacter; species Paenirhodobacter sp. YD-8. Next base: position 1,156,842 of record NZ_CM152649.1, read on the forward strand.
ATGGCACGCTTGCCACCACCTGCACCCCGGGGCCGTGGCACATCGGCCGGATGCTGCAAAGCTTCGAGGCCTTCCCGATGAACCTTGCCCTGGCCGGCAAGGGCAACGCCTCGCTGCCCGAGGCGCTCGAGGAGATGGTGAAGGCGGGGGCAAGCTCGCTCAAGCTGCACGAGGACTGGGGCACAACGCCCGCGGCGATCGACTGCTGCCTGTCGGTGGCCGATGCGATGGACGTGCAGGTGATGATCCACACCGACACGCTGAACGAAAGCGGCTTTGTCGAGAACACACTCGCCGCCTTCAAGGGCCGCACCATCCACGCCTTCCACACCGAGGGCGCGGGCGGCGGCCATGCCCCCGACATCCTGCGCGTCGTCTCGGCGCCGAACGTGATCCCGTCCTCGACCAACCCGACGCGGCCCTACACCAAGAACACGATCGAGGAACACCTCGACATGCTGATGGTGTGCCACCACCTCGACAACAAGGTGCCCGAGGACGTCGCCTTCGCCGAAAGCCGGATCCGCAAGGAGACGATCGCCGCCGAGGACATCCTGCACGACATGGGCGCGATGTCGATCATCAGCTCGGACAGTCAGGCGATGGGGCGCGTGGGCGAGGTCATCATCCGCTGCTGGCAGACCGCCGACAAGATGAAGAAGCAGCGCGGGCGGCTGGCCGAGGAAACCGGCGCCAACGACAACTTCCGGGTCCGCCGCTATGTCGCGAAATACACGATCAACCCGGCGATCACCCATGGCATCGCGGCACATATCGGCTCGGTCGAGGTCGGCAAGCGCGCGGATCTGGTGCTGTGGGATCCGGCCTTCTTCGGCGCCAAGCCCGAGATGGTGCTGATGGGCGGCATGATCGTCGCGGCGCAGATGGGCGACCCGAACGGCTCGATTCCGGCGCAGCCCTTCTACACCCGGCCGATGTTCGGCGCCTTCGGCAAGGCGCTGTCCGCGAGCTGCGCCACCTTCGTCTCCGAGGCGGCGGTGGCCGAGGGGGTGAGCGGGCGGCTTGGCCTCGAGAAGGACGTGATCGCGGTCAAGGGCACGCGCGGCATCGGCAAGGCGGACATGATGCTGAACACCGCGACGCCGATGATCGAGGTGAACCCCGAAACCTACGAGGTGCGCGCCGATGGCGAGCTGCTTGTCTGCGAGCCGGCGGAAAGCCTGCCGCTTGCGCAGCGCTACTTCCTGTACTGAGCGATCAGGTCAGGCTGAACCGGGTGAACAGCCTTGCGCGCGGCAATGTGCGCAGGGCGCCGGCAAGGTCGGGCAGGGCGATCGCCGGTCCCCGTTCCTCGGCCGTGCGGCGCGACGAGCGCAGCACGCGCGAGACCTTCTCGCGGGTATAGCCGGGGTCGAGGCGGATCTCGTCGGGCAGAAGCCGCGGGTCGAAGACCTGGCTGCGCTGCGTCACCACCTCGATCTTGTGCCAGCGGCCGACGGTCGGCAGGTCGGGACGGGTGAGGAACGCGGCGCGCAGTTCGGCCTCGCGTCGGCGCAGACGGGCAATCTCGGTCCGAATGGCGACCAGCTCGTCGGCAGGGGGTGTCAAATGCATCTTCGCCTCCCTCGCGAAGTTAAAGCACCAGCCTGCCCCGCCATCTTTAAGAAACGTCTAACAGCGAAGGTCCGAGATGACAGAACTTCCCCATGCGCAGTCCGTGGTGCCGAAGGGCCACTGGCAGGGCGCGGCCGATCACGTCGCGCTGGACTACGAAGGCCGTTTCCTGCGCCGCAAGCGGCTGGTGTCGGCGGGGGGGATCGCCTTCCTTATCGACCTGCCCGAGGTGGTGAACCTGACCGGCGGCGAGGCGTTCCGGCTTGATGACGGGCGGCTGGTCGAGGTGCGTTGCGGGCTCGAGCCGGTGCTGAGCATCTCGGGCGACCTGGCGCGCCTCGCCTGGCATATCGGCAACCGCCACACGCCCTGCCAGATCGAGCCCACGCGGCTGGTGATCCGCGCCGACCACGTGCTCGAGGCGATGCTGCGCCAGCTTGGCGCGCGGGTCACCGCGACGGTCGAGCCCTTCGCCCCCGAGGGCGGCGCCTATGGCATGGGGCGGACGATGGGCCATGACCACGGCCATGCGCACGGGGCGGGGCATTCGCACGGGCCGGGGCAGTTCCATGTCCACCCCTGAGGCGCTTGGCCTGCTCAGTCTCGTGCAATGGCTGTCGCCGGCCTTCCCAACCGGCGCCTTTGCCTATAGTCACGGGCTTGAACAGGCGGTGGCGGAGGGCGACGTGCGCGACGCGCCGGCGCTGGCGGACTGGCTTGCCGACATCCTCGCCCATGGCGCAGGCTGGAACGACGCGGTGCTTCTGGCCTGCGCGCTGCGCGGCGAGGATCTGGCGCCGCTCGCCGATCTGGCCCGCGCGCTTGCCGGCAGTGCCGAGCGGCTGCATGAGACCGAGGCGCAGGGCGCGGCCTTCACCCGGGCGCAGGCCGAGATGACCGGCGTGCCGCTTGCCCCCCTGCCACTGCCGCTTGCGGTGGCCCGGGCGGCGCGCGGACTGGCCCTTCCGGCCGGGCAAGTGATTGCACTTTTCCAACATTCCTTCGCCTCGAACCTCGTCTCGGCGGGGGTCAGATTTATCCCTTTGGGACAATCGGCGGGGCAGGCGGTGCTGGCCGGCCTGCACCCGATGATCGCTGCGCTCGCCGCCCGCGCAGTCACGGCCGCGCGCGCCGATCTGGCCAGCGCGGCCTTCCGCGCCGAGCTGCAGGCGGCGGCGCATGAAACGCTTGACGTGAGGATCTTCAAGACATGACGAACGGACCGCTTCGCGTCGGCATCGGGGGCCCGGTGGGCGTGGGCAAGACCACGCTGACCGAACAGCTGTGCCGCGCCCTCGCCGGCCGCTGCTCGATGGCGGTGGTGACGAATGACATCTACACCCGCGAGGATGCCGAGGCGCTGATGCGCGCGCAGGTGCTGCCGGCCGAGCGCATCCGCGGCGTCGAGACCGGCGGCTGCCCGCATACCGCGATCCGCGAGGATGCCTCGATCAACCTCGCCGCCATCGCCGAGCTGAACGCGGCTTTCCCCGATCTCGACCTCGTGCTGATCGAATCGGGCGGCGACAATCTGGCCGCCACCTTCAGCCCGGAGCTGGCCGATCTGACGATCTATGTGATCGACACCGCGGCGGGGCAGGACATCCCGCGCAAGCGCGGCCCGGGGGTGACCCGCTCGGACCTGCTGGTGGTGAACAAGACCGACCTTGCGCCCTATGTCGGCGTCGATCCGGTGCTGCTTGAATCCGACACGCAGCGCGCCCGCGGCGCCCGGCCCTATGTCATGGCGCAGCTGCGCCAGGGCCGGGGCATCGCCGAGATCGTCGCCTTCCTCGAGCGCGAAGGGGGGCTCGAACTGGCGGCGATTCCGACCTGATTGGCAGAAAAACCGACAAATTGATCAAAATGGTGCCCGGGCGTTGCGCGACGCCCGGGCATTCGCCCAATTTTTGGCCGTAATTCACGAATTCGTGCGGGGGACGTGATCCTCCCGTGCGCCGCCGCTTGCCGCAGCGCGGCGTGCTGCGCTCTGCTGTCCTCAGCGGCACCGGAACCGGGCCGCGCCGCCGCAACCGGCGGCCGACAATCTGCCCGCGCATCGAACGACGGGCCGGAACAGGGGGATTTTCACGATGATGCGGTTTGGGACGCGGTTTGGGAGCCTGATGGCGGGCGCGGCGCTGGCCACGCTGTTCGCGGCGGGCGGTGCGCTCGCCGAGGGCGACACGATCAAGGTCGGCGTGCTGCATTCGCTGTCGGGCACGATGGCGATCTCGGAGACGACGCTGAAGGACACCGTCCTGATGCTGATCGACGAACAGAACAAGAAGGGCGGCCTTCTGGGCAAGAAGATCGAGCCGGTGGTGGTCGACCCGGCCTCCGACTGGCCGCTGTTCGCCGAGAAGGCGCGCGAGCTGATCACCGTCGACAAGGTGGACGTGATCTTCGGCTGCTGGACCTCGGTCAGCCGCAAGTCGGTGCTGCCGGTGCTCGAGGAGCTGAACGGGCTGCTGTTCTACCCGGTGCAATACGAGGGCGAGGAAAGCTCCTACAACGTCTTCTACACCGGCGCCGCGCCGAACCAGCAGGCGATCCCGGCGGTGGACTATTTCCTGAACGAGCTCGGCGTGCAGAAATTTGCGCTGCTTGGCACCGACTATGTCTATCCGCGCACCACGAACAACATCCTGACCGCCTATCTGAAGTCGAAGGGCATCGCCGAGAGCGACATCTTCGTCAACTACACCCCCTTCGGGCAGTCGGACTGGTCGAAGATCGTGGCCGACGTCAAGGCGCTTGGCGCCGATGGCAAGAAGGTGGGCGTGATCTCGACGATCAACGGCGACGCGAACATCGGCTTCTACAAGGAACTCGCGGCCTCGGGGATCACCGCCGAGGACATCCCCGTCGTCGCCTTCTCGGTGGGCGAAGAGGAGCTTTCGGGGCTCGGCGAGGGTGATCTGAAGAACCTCGTCGGCCAGCTGGCCGCCTGGAACTATTTCGAAAGCGCCGACACGCCCGAGAACAAGGCCTTCATCGAGGGCTGGCACAAGTATACCGGCAACGACAAGCGCGTCACCAACGACCCGATGGAGGCCACCTATATCGGCTTCAACATGTGGGTGAACGCGGTGACCGAGGCCGGCACCACCAATGTCGACAAGGTCGAGGATGCGATGATCGGGCAGAAATTCCCGAACCTCACCGGCACCACGGCCGAGATGCTGCCGAACCACCACCTGACGAAGCCGGTGCTGATCGGCGAGATTCAGGCCGACGGCCAGTTCGACATCATCTCGCAGACCGACCCGGTGCCGGGCGATGCCTGGACCGACTTCCTGCCCGAATCCGCCGTGCTCTCGTCGGACTGGAAGACGCTCAAATGCGGCATGTACAACACCGACACCAAGACCTGCGTTCAGTTGAAGTCGAATTACTGATCGGCTTCGGCACCCAGGAGGGGGCGTTCGCGCCCCCTCCGACGACCCTTGCAGGGAAACCGAGATGCGCAAATTCCTTCTGGCGCTGAGTGCCTCGCTGTGCCTCGCGTTGCCCGCCCTCGCGCAGGAAAGCGCTGCCCCCGCTCCATCCGAAACGACGATTGCCGCGCCGGCCCTCACCGGCCTCGCCGCGGTGATCGCCGGGAATGCCGAGGCGATCGCCAGGCCCTCGCGCCAGACCATCGGGCCTGTTGTGGCGGCGATCGTGGCCGCAGGGGAGGGCGCGCCCGCCTTCCTCGCCGCCTGGGCCGACAAGCGGCTGGGGCAACGCAAGTCCGACGGGGCGATCTTCGTGGTCGAGAAGCAGGGCGCCGGTTATGCGCTGAGCGACCCGGTCAGCGGCGCCCTGGCCGGCACCGCGGCGAAAGCCGAGATCGCCGAGATCAAGCCGAATTCCGGCGTGCGCGGGCTGATCGCCGGTGCGCTGGTGCAGTTCCAGCTCTCCGACCCCGACCCGGCCCAGCGTCGCGCCGCGCTCGAGGCGCTGGCCCGCGAGGGCGGGGCCGAGCATCTCGCCCCGCTCGCCGCCGCGATCGAGGGCGAAAGCGACCCGGTGATCCGGGCGCAGAAGGAGCGCCTGCTGGGCCTTCTGACCATCCGCTTCGGCGCGACGCCCGCCGCGCGCGTTGCCGCGATCGAAGGGTTCGGCGCCGACATGGGGCTTGATTTCCGCGCGGCGCTGAACCCGATCCTCGCCACCGCGCGCGCGGCCTTCGACGGCGCCCCTGCGGGCAATGTGGCGAAAGAGCTGCGCCCGGGGCAAGGCGGCTTCACCGCCGAGGAAGCCTATGCGCTGCTTGTCGCCCAGGGGCTCGCGCCGAAACGGCTCATCCGCGCCGACCTGCGCGCCGCGCTCGAGGCGCATGTGGAGAACGGCGCGGTCGGCGGCGTGCCGCTGGCCGCGCTCGACGACCCGGCAAAGCGCGACGCCGCCTATACTGCGCTCGAAGCGGCCGGTGCCGTTCCCGCCGCCGCCACCGATGACGAGGTCGCAAACGCCGTCGCCGCACACCGCTATGCCGAGATCTACGCCGAGCCCGAGGCCGCCGTCACCACGGCCGCCGCCGCGGCGCTGCAATCGGTCTCGCTCAAGGTCGACGCGATGCAGGGGATCGACCTCGGCCTCGACGCACTGTCGCTCGCCTCGATCTATTTCCTCGCGGCGATCGGCCTTGCCATCACCTTCGGCGTGATGGGCGTCATCAACATGGCGCATGGCGAGTTCATCACCATGGGCGCCTATACGGGCTATGTCGTGCAGCTCTGGATCCACGATTACACCGCCTCGATCCTCGTGGCCCTTCCCCTCGCCTTCGCCGTTACCTTCACCGCCGGCGTGGCGATGGAGCGGCTGGTGATCCGCCATCTCTACAAGCGCCCGCTGGAAACGCTGCTCGCCACCTTCGGTATCTCGATTGCGCTGCAGCAGCTCTTCAAGAACATCTTCGGCACCCAGGCCCGGCCGCTCACCGCGCCCGACTGGCTCGACGGCGCCTGGGTGCTGAACGACATCGTCGGCATCTCCTACATCCGCATCGCGATCTTCGTGCTGGCGCTGATCTTCCTCGGCCTCTACCTCTTCGTGATGAAGCGCACCCGGCTCGGCCTCGAGGTCCGCGCGGTGACGCAGAACCCCTCGATGGCGGCTTCGATGGGGATCAACCCCGACCGCATCAACATGCTGGCCTTCGGGCTTGGCTCGGGCATCGCGGGCATCGCGGGCGTCGCCATCGGCCTCTTCGCCAAGGTCACCTCGGAACTCGGCTCCGATTACATCGTGCAGAGCTTCATGACCGTGGTCGTCGGCGGCGTCGGCAATATCTGGGGCACGCTCGCGGGCGCCACCCTCGTCGGCTTCCTGCAAAAGGGGATCGAGGCGCTGAACCCCTCGAACACGCTGGCCGCGCAGACCTACATGATCCTCTTCATCATCATCTTCATCCAGTTCCGGCCGCGGGGCATCATCGCCCTCAAGGGCCGCGCGGCGGGGGATTGAGCATGACCCGGCACGCATCCCTCGCTCTGCATTCATCTTGCCCGAAATACCTCGGGGGGCCCGGGGGGTTGGCCCCCCGGCACGCCGCCGCAATCCGGGAGGCCCAGAGATGAAACCCGGCTTTCTCGCAAAGAACCCCTCGGTTCTCGCCTTCCTCGCGCTGCTTGCGCTCTTCACCCTCGCGGTGACGCTGCTCTCGACCGCCTACGGGGCCGAGATCGTCTCGACCTCGATGGTCAAGACGCTGGGCAAGACGCTCTGCCTGTGCCTCATCGCAATCGCGATGGATCTGGTCTGGGGCTATACCGGCATCCTCAGCCTCGGCCATTTCGCCTTCTTCGGGCTTGGCGGCTACATGATCGGCATGTGGCTGATGGTCGCCCGCACCCGCGAGATCGTGCTCGCCTCGGCCGCGGGCGTGCTGCCGATGACGGCGCAGGAGCTGAGCGACGCGATCGCCACACAGATCTTCGGCGTCGTGGGCTCCTCCGAGCTGCCGGCGATCTGGCATTTCGCCGGATCGCTGCCGATGCAGCTCCTGTTCGTCGTGCTGGTGCCGGGGCTCCTCGCCTTCCTCTTCGGCTGGCTCGCGTTTCGCTCGCGCGTCACCGGCGTCTATCTCTCGATCCTGACACAGGCAATGACGCTCGCGCTGTCGCTCTACCTGTTCCAGAACGACTCCGGCCTGCGCGGCAACAACGGGCTTTCCGGGCTGCAGAACATTCCGGGGCTTGCCGCCGATCAGGATCACCTGTCGGTGTGGTTTCTCTGGGCCTCGGCCGCGGCGCTCGGGCTCGGCTATCTGCTCGCCAGCTTCGTCACCTCGGGCAAGTTCGGCTCGGTGATGCGTGGCATCCGCGACGACGAGGCGCGGGTGCGCTTCCTCGGCTATTCGGTCGAGAGCTACAAGCTCTTCGTCTTCACCCTGACCGCGGTGATCGCCGCGATCGCCGGCGCGCTCTACTACCCGCAGGCGGGCATCATCAACCCGGCCGAGATGGCGCCGATCGCCTCGATCTATCTCGCGGTCTGGGTGGCGATCGGGGGCCGGGGCCGGCTTTACGGCGCGGTGATGGGGGCGGCCTTCGTCTCGCTCGTCTCGACCTGGTTCACCGGCGGGCGTGCGCCCGACCTGACCCTCGGGATCTACACGGTGAAATGGGTCGACTGGTGGCAGGTGCTCTTGGGCCTCAGCTTCGTCCTTGTCACGCTCTTCGCGCCGAAGGGGCTCTCGGGGCTTGTCGACCTGCTTGCCGGGCTGCGGACACCCTGGCGTGGCGGCACCCCGCTCGGCCCCGATGACGGCTCGCTGCGCGAAGAGGAGGCGGTGGAATGAAGGCGCTGCTCGAAGTCTCCGGCATCTCCGTCTCCTTCGACGGCTTCCGCGCGATCAACAACCTGTCCTTCTCGATCGGCCCGGCCGAGCTGCGCGCGGTGATCGGCCCGAACGGGGCGGGCAAGACCACCTTCATGGACATCGTCACCGGCAAGACCCGCCCCGACGAGGGCCGCGTGCTCTGGGGCGAGAAATCGGTCAACCTGCTGCGGATGAACGAGGCCCAGATCGCCCGCGCCGGCATCGGCCGCAAGTTCCAGCGCCCGACGGTGTTCGAGGACCAGTCGGTGGCCGAGAACCTGATGATGGCGCTGAAGGCGGCGCGCGCGCCCTGGAAGGTGCTGGTCTGGCGCCCGGGGCCGGCCGATCACGCCCGCGTCGCGGCGCTGGCGGCGCAGGTCGGGCTTGCCGACAGTCTGACGCGGAAATCCGGGGAATTGTCGCACGGTCAGAAACAATGGCTCGAGATCGGCATGCTGCTGGCGCAGGAGCCGCGGCTTTTGCTGGTCGACGAACCCGCGGCCGGGATGACCTTGGCCGAGCGCGAGCAGACCACCGCGCTGCTGGTCGATCTGGCGAAGACCCGCGCCGTGGTGGTGGTCGAACACGACATGGATTTCGTGCGCCGGCTGAACTGCCGGGTCACCGTGCTGCATGAGGGATCGGTGCTCGCCGAAGGCTCGCTCGATCACGTCACCGCCGACCGGCAGGTCATCGAAGTCTATCTGGGGCGCTGAAGATGCTGGAAACCAAGGGGCTTACGCTTCACTACGGCGGATCGCAGATCCTTTACGGCATCGACATGGTGGCGAAGGCGGGCGAGGTGACCTGCATCATGGGCACCAATGGCGTGGGCAAGACCTCGCTTCTGAAGGCGATCTCGGGCACCCATCCGCGCTCGGGCGGCACGCTTGTCCTTGATGGCGAGGAGGTGCCGCGGGTGGCGCCGCAGGGCATGGCGCGGCGCGGCCTCGGCTATGTGCCGCAGGGGCGGATGATCTTCCCGCTGCTCACCGTGCGCGAGAACATGGAAACCGCCTTCGCCGTGCTGCCGAAATCCGAACGCTTCATCCCCGACGAGATCTATGATCTGTTTCCGATCCTGAAGGAATTCCTGCATCGGCGCGGCGGCGATCTGTCCGGCGGGCAGCAGCAGCAGCTGGCGATTGCGCGGGCGATGCTGATGAAGCCGAAGATCCTGCTGCTCGACGAGCCGACCGAAGGGATCCAGCCCAACATCATCCAGCAGATCGGCCGCGTCATCGCCTATCTGCGCGCGCGCGGCGATATCGCGATCATCCTTGTCGAGCAGTATTTCGACTTCGCCCATGACCTCGGCGACCGCTTCTATGTGCTCAAGCGCGGCGCGGTGGCGATGGAGGGCACCAAGGTGTCGCTGACCCGCGAGGCGCTGCGCGAGGTGGTGAGCGTGTGAGGGGCGCTGCCCCTCTTGCCCCTGCGGGGCAATTCACCCCGGGATATTTGCGGCAATTGGAAGCCGGGAGCCGTCCTGTGCTTCCAATTGCGCCAAATATCCCGGGGGGTGAGGCCGCAGGCCGAGGGGGGCAGCGCCCCCCTTTTTCTTCAGCGCACGCCAAGCCCCGCCCGCATCAGCGTCTTGCGCACCGGCTTGAGCGAATAGAGCGCGCCCAGAACCCCCGCGCGCAGGTCGCGCAGCGGTTGCGGCGCGACCATCGAGGCGCGGTTGAGGAAGTCGATGCCGATCTCGCGCGCCTTCACCTCGGGCCAGCGCCGGCGGTTATAGGCGGCAAGCATCGCCGGTTCGCCGAGATGCGCCGGGTCCTTCTCGGCCAGCCGCAGCAGGCAGGTCAGATCGGCAAGCGACATGTTCAGCCCCTGCGCCCCGATCGGCGGGATCACATGCGCGGCCTCGGCAATGAGCGCGACGCGCTCGGCCGCGAAGCGCGCGGCGATCTGCGTCATCATCGGCCAGACCGAGCGGCGGGTGACGAGGGTGAGCGGGCCCAGAAGCCCGGTCGAGCGCGCGTTCATCGCCGCCTCGAACTCCGGCACCGGCAGGGCGGCCAGACGCTCGGCCTCGGCGCCGCGTTCCATCCAGACGATGGCCGAGCTGTGCAGCCCGTCGCGGTCGGGCAGCGGGATCAGCGTGAAGGGGCCGCCCGAGCGGTGGATCTCGGTCGAGACATCATTGTGCGGCAGCGGGTGGGTGACGGCGAAGGCGAGCGCCTTCTGGCCATAGCGGGTGGTCTTCACCGGGATGCCCGCGGCCTCGCGGATGAAGGAGTTGCGGCCGTCGGCGGCCACCACCAGCTTCGCGCGCACCCGGCTGCCGTCCGACAGCGTCACCTCGGCCCCGCTTTCGCGGGTGACGAGGCCGGTCGTGGCGACGCCCGGGCGGAAATCGACGAGCGGCAGTTCGGCGAGCCGCGCCACCATCTCGCGCCGCAACAGCCAGTTCGGGAAGTTCCAGCCGAAGGGCTCGTCCGACAGATCGGCCGCGTCGAAATCGCGGGTGAGGCGGGCGACGGGCTCGGCCCCGCCCGCGTCGATGATGCGCATGATCTGCAGGGGGGCCGCATAGGGGGCGAGCCGCGCCCAGAGCCCCGCGCCCTCGAGCACGGCGCGCGAGGGGTGCAGGAAGGCGGTGGTGCGCATGTCGGCGCCGGCCTCGCCCTCGGCGGTGACGGGCGGCTGCGGGTCGACGCAGATCGTGGTGAAACCGGCCGCCCCGAAGGCCGCCGCGGCAGTCAGGCCGGCGACACCGCCGCCCGAGATCAGGATGTCGGTCGTGCGCAGGGTCTGTTGCTCCATCTCGGGCCTCCGTTACAGCGCGCCCAAGATGCCCCGGCGGGCGGCGCGTTGCAATCGGGTGCGGCGATCGGTCCGCGCCGCGGAAGCGATCGGCCTTGCACATAACCGGAAACGGCCCGGAGCCGGGGGCTCGGGCCGTGTGGGCCGTGTCGGTCGTGCCGTGCCGGCTCAGCCGCCCGCGGTCATCACCACGAGGAAGGCCAGCATGATCCAGGTGGCCACAACGGCCCAGAGGATCAGCCCGCCGAGCCCCATGAAGGCGACGAGGCCAACGGCGATGCCGATGATCACGAGCGCCAGAAGGTACATCTGGGCGGAATTGTCTTTGGTGTCCGCGTGCTCGGCGGTCATGGCAGAATCTCCCTTGGCTGTCTCCCTGACAGTCCGGCCTGCATAGCGGCTGGCGTCGCGCATGGGAACCGCGCCACGTTGTCGCAGGGGCAAAATGGCTCAGCTGTGACGCGGATGCCGCAGCGCGGCAAGGAATCCCGTGAGGTCGTTGGTGTGATGCTGGATATGCGCCGCGGGGGCGGGATCGGCCGCCACATGCACGGTGCGCATCCCCATCGCATGGGGCGCGGCAAGGTTGCGCGGGTCATCCTCGAACATCGCGGCCTGCGGCGGGCGGATGCCGGCCTTGGCAAAGACCGTCTCGAAGGCCTGCGGCTCGGGCTTGGGGTGGAACTCGGCATCCTCGACGCCGAACACCCCGTCGAAAAGCCCGCTCAGCCCGCGCGCCGACAGCACCCGCTGCGCATAGGGGGCCGAGCCGTTGGTGAAGACGATCTTGCGCCCGGGCAGGTCGTCGATGGCGCTGCGCAGCGCCGGGTCGGGGCTGAGCGAGTCGAAGGAGATGTCGTGCACCTCGGCCAGATAGGGCATCGGGTCGAGCCCGTGCTCGTGCATCAGCCCGGCGAGCGTGGTGCCGTAGAGCCGCCAGTAATGGTCGCGCAGCCGGTTCGCCTCGCCGCGGTCGACGCCGAGCGTGCGCATGACATATTCGGTCATCTTCACCTCGATCTGGGCAAAGAGACGGGCTTCGGGCGGGTACAGGGTGTTGTCGAGGTCGAACACCCAGTCGGTGACATGTGCGAAATCTGCGGCTGACATGGCGCGGACCCTATCCCGCCCGTCGGGCGGGGGAAAGGGGGAGGGATCCTTTTGTCGGCTTGTCAGGCGGCGGATGCGCTCTTAAGTCTTGTGCGCAACCGAGAGAGGGCCAATGCAGAAAGACGCTTACACGCTGATCCTCGAGGCGATCGACGCCGGGGTCTACCGGCCGGGCGACCGGCTGGTGGAATCGGAACTCGCCGAGCGGTTCGGCGTATCGCGCACGCCCGTGCGCGAGGCGCTGCAACGGCTCGAGACGCAATCCATGCTGGCGCGCGATGGCCGCTCGCTGATCGTCGCCTCGCTCGATCACAACCAGCTGGCCGAGCTTTACGTCGTGCGCTCGGAACTCGAGGCGCTGGCGGCGGCGCTGGCGGCCAAGCATGCCGCGCCCGAGGAGGTGCGGGTGCTGCAGGAGATGGTCGACGAGGATCGCGCCCGCACCCGCGACCCGATCGCGCTGTCACAGGCGAACAAGCGCTTCCACCGGCAGATCCATCTGGCCTCGCACAACCGCTATCTGGTGCAGCAGCTCGATCTCGTGCACCGCTCGATGGCGCTTCTGGCGACCACATCGCTGGCGGCCGAGGGGCGGGGCGAGACGGCGCTTGCCGAGCATCAGGCGATCGTGGACGCGATCCGCAAGGGTGACGAGGACGGGGCCGCGGCGGCGCTGCGGGCGCATATCTCGAAGGCCTTCGAGACGCGGCTGAAGCTCGATGCCCAAGGCGGGCACAAGGGCGTGGCCGAGGGGCGCTAGTCGATCTGCGGCGCCCGTGGCGGCCGGGCGGGCTCGACGGGGGCCGGGGCGAGGGCCGGGGCCGGCGTTGCCGGCGCCGCGACGCCGTGCAGCGCATCGAACAGCCCGTGCGCGGTCTTGTCCCAGTAGAACGGCCGGGTGATGACCTCGTAGATCGCCTTCCAGCCGGCGAGCGCGCCGAGCGGGAAATAGAAGTGCAGCGTCGGCACCCAGGGCAGCAGGTGGCGATGGCGGGGGCCGCGCACCGCCCAGATCCCGACCGCGAGATTGACGATCTCGGCCAGCGCGAAGACGCTCAGCAGCGCCGTTTCGCTTCCGGCCGAGAGCAGGTCGCGCACCGGATGCCAGACCCCGAGGAAGATGAGCCAGCAGCTCCACAGCAGCGGCGCCAGCAGGTATTGCGAGAGCGCGCCGAGGAACATCACCTGCAGGCCGAGAAAGCGCCAGGCGCCCAGCTCGCGCCACAGCTGACCAGGCGCGCGCATGTGCACCCCCCAGGTCATCGCATAGCCCTTGAGCCAGCGCGAGCGCTGCTTGACCCAGGGCAGGGGGCGGCAGTTCGCCTCTTCGCGGGTCACGGTGGCGAGCAGCTCGGTGCGCAGGCCGCGTCGCGCGAGGCGGATGCCCAGATCGGCATCCTCGGTGACGTTGAAGGCATCCCAGGCGCCGACCGCCTCAAGGAGGTCGCGGCGGAAGAACAGCGTGGTGCCACCCAGCGGCACGGCCAGGCCGAGCCGCGCGACGCCGGGCAGGACGGCGCGGAACCAGACCGCATATTCGACGGTGAAGCAGCGCGCGAGCCAGTTCGTGCGCGGGTTGTAGTAATCGAGCACCCCCTGCAGGCAGGCGACCTCGGGCGGGGCCTCGGCAAAGCGGCGGGCGACGGCGTGCAGCTGGTCGGGGTCGGGCATGTCCTCGGCATCCCAGACCCCGACGATCGAGCCGCGACAGAAGTTCAGCGCGAAGTTCAGCGCCCGCGGCTTCGTCCGGATCGGCCCGTCGGGCACGGTCACGACGCGCAGCCAGCGTGGCAGCGTCGCCCCGGCCAGCGCGTCGCGGGTGGTGCTGTCCTCCTCCTCGACCACCAGCAGCACGTCGAGCAGCTCGCGCGGGTAGGTCAGCCGGCCGAGCCGGCGGACCAGCCGCTCGGCGATGTCGTGTTCGCGAAACAGCGGCACCATCACCGAGATCACCGGCAGGCGGATCGGCGCCGTGACCCGGGCCGGCGGCAGGGTCGAGGCAAAGCGCTGCAGCTCGGCAAGCCAGGCCAGAAGCTTGAGCGCCATGCTCAGCACGAGCGTGGCGACGGCCCAGCCGAAAAGCAGCGCGAAGACCGCCACCGGGGCCAGCAGCAGCCCGAGCGCCATCCCGGCCATCATTCCGAGCGCGAGGCGCGAGGCGCGCTCGCCGTCGTGGCTGCGGCAGCTTTCGGCGGCGGCGACGCGGCATTCGGCGCGGCGGATCAGGGCAGTCTGGCGGCGGGAGAGCAGTGCGTCATGCACGGCCCGCTCGGGGGCGAGCACCATCCGGTAGGGGGCGAACTCGACGGGCAGGGCACCGCGCAGGCGGGTGAACTCCTCGGGCCGTGCGGTGGCGATCACCGTGGTCGCGCCAATCCGCCGCCACGGCACCATCGCCTCCTTCAGGCACAGCTCGGGGCCGAGGGCGTCGATCAGCCGCGGGTCGGGCGGTTCGGCGGCCAGATCGACGCGCGCGGCCTGCCATTGCTCGGCCAGCGCCGCCATCAGCGCCGCCTCGCTCACCCAGCCATGGGTCAGCAGGATGTCGCCAAGCCGGACGTCCTCGCGCTCGCGCAGGGCAAGGGCCGTGGTCAGGTCGCCCGGCGTGATCGCGCCGTGATCGAGCAGGATCCGGCCGAGCGGCCGGCGTCCGCTGACCGGGCGGGGCGTGCGGGAGCGGCGTGCGGTGATGCCGATGCGCCCGCTGGCGGCAAGCCCGGCAAGCCCCGGGGTGCCGTCTGCCGCCGCTCCGTCGATCCGGCCCCCGTCGTCCGAGATCATGCCGCCCCCGCTGCGCTGGTGTTGCGGGAAGCAGGATTCCAGATCGAGGTTAACGCAAAGTTAATCTGGGTCCCGGCGCCGGGGCTGGGCGGAAACGAAAAGGGGCGGCCCGGTGTCCCGAAGCCGCCCCCGCATGTCCTGCCTCGACGCGCTCAGCCGGCGCGGCGGGCGCGCATCGCCTCGGCGAAGCGCTCGAAGAGGTAATAGCTGTCCTGCGGGCCGGGGCTCGCCTCGGGGTGATACTGCACCGAGAACACCGGCCGCCCCGCCATCGCGATGCCGCAGTTCGAGCCGTCGAAGAGCGAGACATGGGTCTCCTGCACGCCCTTCGGCAGGGTCTGCGCATCGACGGTGAAGCCGTGGTTCATCGAGGTGATCTCGACCTTGCCGGTGGTCAGGTCCTTGACCGGGTGGTTGGCGCCGTGGTGGCCGTGGTTCATCTTGATCGTCTTCGCGCCAAGCGCGAGGGCGAGCATCTGGTGGCCGAGGCAGATGCCGAAGAGCGGCAGCTCGGTTTCCAGAATGCCCTTGATCATCGGCACGGCATAGGCGCCGGTCGCGGCCGGGTCGCCCGGACCGTTCGACAGGAACACGCCCTCGGGGTTCAGCGCGAGCACGTCCTCGGCGGTGGCCGAGGCGGGCAGCACGGTGACCTCGCAGCCGGCCGAGGCGAGGCAGCGCAGGATGTTGCGCTTCGCGCCATAGTCGATCGCGACGACCTTCAGGCCGGGGCCCTCGCGGCGGCTGTAGCCCTCGGGCCAGGCCCACCGCTTCTCGTCCCAAGTGTAGCTTTGCGCGCAGGTCACGTCCTTGGCGAGGTCGAGGCCGACAAGGCCCTTCCACTCGCGCGCCTTCTTCACCAGCGCCTCGATGTCGAAGTTGCCTTCGGGATCGTGGGCGATGGCGACATGCGGGGCGCCCTGCTGGCGGATCGCGCGGGTCAGGCGGCGGGTGTCGACGCCGCCGACGCCGATCCGGCCCTTCTTCACCAGCCAGTCGACAAGGTCATCGGTGGCGCGCCAGTTCGAGGGATCGGTCGGGTCCCATTTCACCACGAGGCCGGCGGCGACCGGCTCGGCGGTCTCGTCATCCTCGGTGTTGACGCCGACGTTGCCGACATGCGGGAAGGTGAAGGTGACGACCTGACCGGCATAGCTCGGGTCGGTCATGATCTCCTGATAGCCGGTCATCGCGGTGTTGAACACCAGCTCGGCGACGGTGACGCCGGCGGCGCCGAACCCCTTGCCGTAGAACAGTTGCCCGTCCGCAAGCGCGATCAGCGCGGTGGGCTTTTCCGATGACTGGTTGATTGCAGGCATGGCGCGACTCCCCGGGGCAAAATCTGCTGGAACCTACGGGGGCGGGGCTGCCGGGTCAAGGCCCTTGCGGCAAAAGATGTTGTCGTTTGAAATCAATAAGTTACGTCGCTTGCGCCGAGGCGTTGGCAGGGGTATCCTGACGCCCTTGGGTCAGATGAGGACAACGTGATGCAGATGCGCGAGCGGCTTTCCGCGGCATTGAAAGAGGCGATGAAGGCGAAGGATGCCGCCCGTCTCTCGACGCTGCGGCTGATCAATGCGGCCATCAAGGATCGCGAGATCGCGATGCGGACCGAAGGCGAGGCGGTGTCGATCGGCGATGCCGAGGTGCTGGGCATCCTCGGCAAGATGGTGAAGCAGCGCCAGGAATCGGCGCGCGCCTATGAAGAGGGCGGCCGGCTCGAACTGGCCGAGAAGGAACTCGCCGAGGTCAAGGTGATCGAGGAGTTCCTGCCGCGCCAGCTGACCGCCGAGGAAGTCACCGCCGCGGTCGATGCGGCGATCGCCAAGGTCGGCGCCAGTTCGATCCGCGACATGGGCCGCGTGATGGCCGAACTGAAGACGAAATACACCGGGCGGATGGACTTTGGCGCCGTCGGCCCGATGGTGAAGACCCGGCTCGGCTGAGCCCGCGCCGTGCCGCCGCGCGCGTCCGGACGGATGGCGCGGGGCGGCCCGCATCTTTTCCCGACAGTGGTGACGCGAGCGGCCCCGGCCGCGATTCGTCCGCGCCCTTGAAAGCGGCGCGGCGGCGGCATTTGGCGCGACGATTCGACCTCCGCCAGCCTCGCGCGGTTGACGCGACGTCTGCCGTCGCGGCGGGGGCCGTTGTCGCGATGCCTCGAAAATGGACAGTCTGACGCAGGAGGCAGGTCGCGCTTTGAGGCTAGTGCGCCGCTTTCTGACGGTTCGGTGACAGGGGGTCGGTCCGTTTCGGTCCCATTTTGTCGCGACGGGTTTTCCGGGTTGAAATCCGATTGCCCGCTTGCTTAAGCTTCCCTCACGGGAGCAAACGAACCAAAAAAACGACAGGGGAGCCCGAATTTGACGACTGCAGCGACCGACGAAGGTTTCGTCGTATTCGATCACGTCCAGAAGAGCTATGACGGCGAAACTCTGGTTGTGAAGGACCTTAACCTCTCGATCGGCAAGGGCGAATTCCTGACGATGCTCGGCCCGTCCGGCTCGGGCAAGACGACCTGCCTGATGATGCTGGCGGGGTTCGAGACCGCGACGCACGGCGAGATACGCCTTGGCGGGACGAACATCAACCACCTGCCGCCACACAAGCGCGGCATCGGCATGGTGTTCCAGAACTATGCGCTTTTCCCGCACATGACGGTGGCCGAGAACCTGTCCTTCCCGCTCGAGGTGCGCGGCATGGGCAAGTCCGACCGCGAGGAGAAGGTGAAGCGCGCCCTCGACATGGTGCAGATGGGCAAGTTCGCGAACCGTCGCCCGGCGCAGATGTCGGGCGGCCAGCAGCAGCGCATCGCGCTGGCCCGCGCCCTCGTCTTCGATCCGGAACTCGTGCTGATGGACGAGCCGCTCGGCGCGCTCGACAAGCAGCTGCGCGAGCACATGCAGTTCGAGATCAAGGCGCTGCACGAACGTCTGGGCATCACCGTCGTCTATGTCACCCACGACCAGGGCGAGGCGCTGACCATGTCGGACCGCGTTGCGGTGTTCAACGATGGCCGGATCCAGCAGCTTGCCCCGCCCGACGAGCTTTACGAGCGGCCGAAGAACAGCTTCGTCGCCCAGTTCATCGGCGAGAACAACAAGCTGCCCGGCACCGTCGAGAGCCTCGAGGAGGAGACCTGCACGGTGCGGCTGCAGACCGGGGAGCTGATCAACGCGACGCCCGTCAACATACGCCACGTCGGGCAGGAGACGCTGGTCTCGATCCGCCCCGAGCGCATCGAGTTCAAGCCCGAGATGATGCCGCCGGGCGCCCACATGATCGACGCCGAGGTGCTCGAGGTGATCTACATGGGCGACATCTTCCGCACCCGGATGCGGGTTGCCGGGATCGACGATTTCGTGATGAAGTCGCGCAACACGCTCGGCCAGACCAAGCTGCATCCGGGCGAGAGGCTGAAGATCGGCTGGCATCCGCAGGATGCGCGCGCCCTCGACCCGATGTGATCCGGGCGCAACTCAAAAACACGGGCGGCGGAACCGTCGCCCGACAGAAATGACGACAAGTCAGACAAGACCAACAGGGGAGTAAACCATGAAGAAACTTTTGATCCTCACCACGGCTCTGGTGGCGACGGGCTACGCGGCCTCGGCGCAGGAGCTGAACGTGGTGTCGTGGGGCGGGTCCTATACCGTCTCGCAGGTGGAGGCCTATCACAAGCCCTTCACCGAGATGACCGGGGTCAAGATCAACTCGATCGACGCCGACAACCCGGCCACGCCGCTGAAGGCGCAGGTCGAGGCCGGCAACGTCTCGATCGACCTCGCCGACATCGAGCTCTCCGACGCGATCCGGTTGTGCGACGAAGGCCTGCTCGAGCCGATCGACCCGGCGATGCTGCCGCCGGCGCCCGATGGCACCCCGGCGACCGAGGACTTCGTGCCGGGCGCGATCCAGGACTGCGCCGTGGCGAACATCGTCTGGGGCACGGTCGTTGCCTATGACAAGACCAAGTTCCCGGGCAACGAGCCCTCGACGCTGGCCGATTTCTTCGACACCACCAAATACCCGGGCAAGCGCGGCCTGCTGAAGACCGCCAAGCGCACCATGGAAATGGCGCTGGTCGCCGACGGCGTTGCGCCCGACAAGGTCTATGAGGTGCTCGGCACCGACGAGGGCGTGGCGCGTGCCTTCAAGAAGCTCGACAGCATCAAGAAGGACATCGTCTGGTGGGAAGCCGGCGCGCAGCCGCCGCAGCTGCTGGCCGATGGCGAAGTGGTGATGACCACCGGCTACAACGGCCGCTTCTTCGCCGCCGAAGTGGGCGAGGGCAAGCCCTTCGGCACGATCTGGGACGGCGAATACATGGACTATGACCTCTGGGCGATCCCGAAGGGCGCGCCGCATCTTGAGGACGCGAAGAAGTTCCTGGCCTTCTCGACCGACACCCAGCGTCTGGCCGATCAGGCGAAATACATCGCCTACGGCCCGGCCCGGAAATCGTCGAACGCGCTGATCGGCATGTACAAGGACGGCAAGACCGAGATGGCCCCCTACATGCCGACGAACCCGGAGAACATGAAGAACCCGATCTGGACCGACCCGACCTTCTGGGCGGACCACGATGCGGAACTGGCCGAGAAGTTCAACGCCTGGCTCGCCAGCTGATCGTCTGCCAGCTGATCGCCTGATCGTCTGACTGCGGAGGACGGGGCAGCCCCGTCCTCCCTCTCCCCCCGCGCCGCCGCCTTCGCCGCGGTGGCCCCGACGCGCATTCCGAAGGGGAACCGAATGACCGACGCGACCTCCCAAATGATCACCACCGCCGACGGCAAGCCGCTCAAGGCCGCGCTTGCCGCCTCGCTTGCCGTGCGCCGCCGCCGCGCTTTCCTGCTTGTCGCGCCGCTCTTTCTGTTCATCCTGATCTCGTTCATCGTGCCGATCGGGCAGATGCTGTTCCAGTCGTTCTACAACGACACCTTCAGCAAGAACGCTCCGGCGCTGGTCGAGTGGTTCTCGACCCATCCCGAAGGATCGGAGATCGACGAGAGCGCCTATGCCGCGCTCGCCGCAGACCTTGCATTGATGAAGACGAACCGCAGTGCCGGCGAGGCGGGCACGCGCATCAACTATGACGTCTCGGGCACCCGCTCGATGTTCACCTCGACCGCGCGCGGCGCCGACAAGTTCCAGCCGCCCTTCAAGGAGGCGATCCTGAAGGTCGAGAAGAAATGGGACAATCCGAATGTCTGGCGCGCGATGCGCTCGGCCTCGAACCCGTTCACGCTCGACTTCTACCTTGCCGCGAACGACCTGACCCGCGACGAGACCGGCAAGATCGTGCCGGTGGCCGAGGGCCAGGCGATCTATAAGAAGCTGATGGGCCGCACGCTGATGCTCTCGCTCGAGATCACCGCGCTGTGCCTGCTGCTGGGTTTCCCGATCGCCTTCCTGCTGTCCTCGCTGCCGATGCGCAAGGCGATGCTGCTGATGATCCTGGTGCTGCTGCCGTTCTGGACCTCGCTCCTGGTGCGCACCACCGCCTGGATGGTGCTGCTGCAAAGCCAGGGCGTGGTGAACGACCTGCTGGTCTGGCTTGGCTTGGTGCGCGACGATCACCGCATCCAGATGATGTACAACGAGACCGGCACGATCGTGGCGATGACCCACATCCTGCTGCCCTTCACCATCCTGCCGCTCTATTCGGTGATGAAGACGATCCCGCCCAGCTATGTGCGCGCGGCGCGCTCGCTTGGCGCCACGTCCTGGACCGCCTTCCGCCGGGTCTATCTGCCGCAGACGCTGCCCGGCATCGGCGCAGGGGGGCTTTTGGTCTTCATCCTGGCGATGGGCTATTACATCACCCCGGCGCTTGTCGGCGGCGCCGATGGCCAGATGATTTCCAACATGATCGCGATGCACATGCAGAAGACGCTGAACTGGTCGCTGGCCGCGGCGCTGGCCGCCGAGCTGCTGGCGATCGTGCTGATCTTCTTCTGGATCTACGACAAGCTTGTCGGCATCGACAAGATGAAGCTCGGCTGAGGAGAGAGGACCCATGGCGCTTCCCGTCTACGCAAGCCCGCTCGAAAGGCTGTGGCATTACACTTACCTGGTGATCTGCGCGCTGATCCTGCTGTTCCTGATCGCGCCGATCATCATCGTGATCCCGCTCAGCTTCAACGCCGAGCCCTACTTCACCTTCACCCACAAGATGCTGACCTTCGACCCGTCCGGGTATTCGATGCGCTGGTATGACAAGCTCATCACCTTCGGCATGCAAAATCCCGAGGCCGAACGCGGCTCGGCCTTCTGGTGGGATTTCTGGAACAACGCCACCTGGATGCAGGTGACGAAGAACTCGATCATCATCGGCGTCTGTGCGACGCTGCTGTCGGCGGGCCTCGGCACCATCGCGGCGCTCGGTCTGACCCGGCCCGAGATGCCCTTCCGCAAGCAGATCACCGCGGTGCTGATCTCGCCGATGATCGTGCCGATCATCATCTCGGCCACCGGCATGTTCTTCTTCTACTCGGGCCAGTGGCTGCCGATCATCAGCCTGTCGGGCGGGGCGCACATGGAATGGGGCCGGCTTGCCGGCACCTATGCGGGCATCATCCTCGCCCATGCGGCGCTTGGCATTCCCTTCGTCATCATCACCGTGACGGCGACGCTCTCGGGATTTGACCAGTCGCTGGTGCGGGCGGCGGCCTCGCTTGGCGCGAACCCGCGCACGGCCTTCTTCCGGGTGGTGATGCCGCTCATCCTGCCGGGCGTGGTCTCGGGCGGCCTCTTCGCCTTCGTGACCTCGTTCGACGAGGTGGTGGCGGTGCTCTTCATCGCCAACCACGATCAGCAGACGATCCCGCGGCAGATGTGGAACGGCATCCGCGAACAGATCTCGCCGGCGATCCTCGCGGTGGCGACGATCCTCGTGGTGATCTCGATCGCGCTTCTGGCCACGGTCGAGCTGCTGCGCCGCCGCTCGGAACGGCTGCGCGGCCTCAGCCCGCGCTGAGCGGGCCCCCGGAACCGGACGACGCAGGCAGGGGGGCTTCGGCCCCCCTGTCGCGTTGCGGAGGCTGGCATTCGGGGGGCCGGGCGCGGCGGGCCTGTTCGCGCAGGTTCACCCCAAGCGCCATCAGTGCCGGCCACAGCATATAGGCCTCGATCTCCAGGTTCTCGCCGAAGGAGAGCAGCAGGATCGTCATCATCACGCCAAGGGGCAGCCGCCCCGCGGCGCCCCGCCCGGCCTCGAGCAGCGCGTTCAGGGTCTGCAGCACCATCGGCACCAGAAGCCCGGTGAAGCCGACGATGCCCTTGACGAACAAGAGCCCCCACCAGGTGTGATGGCTGCCGATCGGCATGTGCTCGACGACATGACCGCCCGGCGCGACGGTGCCATGGCCGAACCAGAAGGCCTCGGCCCGCCAGCGCTCGCCGGCGATGCGCTGCAGCGTCTCGCGCACCCGGGTGCTGTCGGCGCGCGCGCCCTTGAAGGCTGCGACCGCATCGCCCATGAGTCGCGCAAGCGCCGGGCCCAGAACGGCAAGCGAGGCCGCGAGCCCCGCAAGCGTCATCCAGACCGCACTGCGGGCGACGAGCGGCACCATCCGCGGCCCGATCGTGCAGGCGACAAGGCCGATCATCCCCATGCGCGATTTCGACAGCACGATCATCGCCAGCCCGCCCGCCAGCCCGGCGATCCGCCAGCGCCTCTCTTTCTCCTCCAGCGCGAAGACCACCATGAGGACGCCCAGAAGGGCGGCAAAGGGCGACCAGGGGGCATAGAACTGCCAGCGCGGGGTCCAGCTCGCCGGGTCATAGGTGAAGAGATAGACGCTGAAATACTCGGGCCCCGGGCCGCCGATCGCCTTCAGCGGCGAGGTGAAGATCTTCTCGGGCAGATGCAGGATCGGGGCGAGGAACAGGAAGGGCGTCAGACAGGCTGTCCACAGCCCGACGACGCATTGCCCGCGCACCAGGATCTCGCGCCGCACCGGCAGCACCGCGCCGGCGAGCAGGAACAGCGGGATCAGCGCCCAGCCCTTCATCCAGCCGATCGTCGACTTGATCGTGGCGCCCGTGCCAAGGCCCCAGTCGAGATGCCCGACCCAGAGCGCGATCAGCAGCACGGCCATGCCCGCGAACCAGACCAGCACCAGCCCCGGCACCGGGCCGGTGGCGCGCAGGTCGGGCCGGATCGCCGGGCCGAGGTAGAGCGACAGTGCCGCCAGCATCGCCAGCGTCCAGCCCAGCACCGGCCCCGCGACATAGAGGGCGCCGAGGAAGTAGAGCGGCCAGGTCCAGACCTGGGCCTTCCACACCATCGCCTCGGCCGGGTTGGCGGGGGCGAGTGGCGCGGTCATGGCGCGGCGGTCGCGACCGGGCGCGGCGCCAGAAGCCGGCCGATCAGCGGCTTGCGCACCCAGCCGAGGGTCAGCCCGATCAGCAGGAAGATCGTCGCCGCACCGCCCGCCGCAATCGCCAGCCCGCGCCGCGGCGAGGAGGGGGCATCGGGCAGCGACGGGTCCTCGAGCACCTGCACCAGCGGGTAGGAGGCGTAAAGATCGGTCTTCGCACTGCCCGAGCGTGCCATCGCCGAGGCGAGAACCGTTTCCGCGACGCGGAAGTTGCGCTCGCCATCCTCGAGCCGCGCGGCAGGCGCGCGCAGCGCCTCGACGCGGGTCTCCATCGTCGCGAGCCGCGCGCGCTGGCTCGCACGTTCCGCCGCGAGCCCCGCCCGCGCCGTCTCGGCCGCGACGAGGTCGCGCAGCAGCCCGGCGCGCTCGTCCGCGCGGGTGAGGTCGAGCGTGGCAAGCTGCGCCGCCTCAAGCCCGGTCAGCGCCTCGGCATGGGCGAGCATCCGGGCGCGCGCCGCGGCAAAGCCCGCCTCGGCGGTGCGCCGTTCGGGATGGCCGGGGCCGAGCCGCGACAGCGGGGCGAGCGCCGCCGCCGCCTCGGCCGCCGCGGTGGCAAGGGCCGCGTGCTGCGCATCGGCCTGCAGCTTGAGCAGCGCCGCCGCGAGTTCCGGGGTGACGCCCAGCCGGGTCTCGAGGCTCGCCTCGGCCTCGGTCCGGTCGTCAAGCTGCGCCGACAGATCCGCCACGCGGGCGCGCAGGGCGTCGGTTTCGCTGACCAGCCCGGCATATTGCGCGGCCGAGGCGAGGCCACTTTCGCTCTGCAGTCGTGCCACCTCGGCCCGGGTGGCGGCGACGGTGGCGCGGTATTCCTCGATCGCGCGATCCTCGCTGCCGCGCCGCTGCGCCTGCTCGTCATGGCGCAGCGCATCAAGCGCGCTGAAGAAGGCCGCAAGCAGCGCGCCGGCGCGCGCCTGCGCCTCTTCGGGGCTGGGACCGGTCAGGTCGAGCTGGATCAGCCCAGTCTGATCGACCAGCTCGATCCGCGGCTTGCCGAAGTCCCGCGGCGCCATCCCCCGGCGCGCGGCGGCGGCGGCAAGGATGCGGTCGGCCGAGAGCAGCCGCTTGTAGGTCTCGGTCGGGCTGACGGTGCTTGACGAAAACGGCGAGGGCGCCGCCGAGGAGGCCTGCCCGAGTTGGTCGAGATTGACCGAGGCAGAGCTGCCCGAGCCCGGCAGGATCAGCGACAGTTCGGAGCTGTAGCGCAGCGGCGCCTTCGCCAGATAGGCGCCGATCGGCGTCCAGATCGCCGCCGCGCCCAGCAGCGCAATCACGCCATAGCGGGGCAGGCGGCCGGCATCATCGAGCCGACCGCCGCCGACGAGCCGCAGCCACGAGAGCTCGCGCCACGTCCGTCGCTTGAAGAGGAGACGCCCGCCGCGACCGCTCGCCGTGCTGAGAGTGGTGGCTTCGGCGCTTGCAAGCGGCGTGTCATTCAACATCATGGCCAGCGCCTCCTCTCCTTCCTTCTAGCGCAGCGCGCCGGCGAATGCCGCCGCGAGGAGGGATCGGCCGGGGGCGCGATGGGAGAGGGCGACCTATCCGTCCGGATAGGTCAGAACAGCCCCGCGTCGCGCGCGATCATCGCCGCCTGGGTGCGGTTATGGGCGCCGATCTTCCGGTAGAGCGTCTTCACGTGCAGCTTGACCGTGGGCTCGGTCACCTCGAGATCGCGGGCGATCTCCTTGTTCGACTTGCCCTCGACGAGGCCCTCGAGCACCTCGGCCTCGCGCCGGGTCAGCCGTTCGCGCAGCGGGTGGGCGGGTTCCTCGGCGGCGCCGCGCAGGAAGTCGAGCGGCGCATATTGCTCGCCCATGGCCATGAAGCGCACCGCATTGACCAGCGATTTCGCGGCAAGCGTCTTCGGCACATAACCCGCCGCGCCAAGCGCCAGCGCGCGTTCGGCAAGCTCCGGCGTGCCGGTGCCCGAGATCAGCGCCACCCGCTGCCCGCCGTCGAGCGCAAGGATCTGCTCGAGCCCCTCGAGCCCGTTCATTCCCGGCATCGCGAGGTCGAGCAGCACGAGGTCATAGGCCGGTCCGCGCCGGATCGCGGCGATGGCCGCGGGCAGGTCGGCGACGGTCTCGGCCACCATGCCGCCCTCGCTTTCGAGGAACAGCACCAGCGTGTCGCGCAGCAGGTCGTGGTCGTCGGCGATCAGGACGCGCAGGGGCGCCCCGGGGCCGCCGGCCGGTCTCGTGGTCACGGCTGCTCTCCTCCCGGTTGATTCGCCTGGCGGATATGGTTGCATGTTGCGGCCCTCCCGTCGCTTTCATTGCATCAGATCATGGCGATTTTGGGGTGGGCTGCGGGATAGGGGGAC
Organism: Paenirhodobacter sp. YD-8; assembly: GCF_056590935.1. Lineage (NCBI taxonomy): Bacteria > Pseudomonadati > Pseudomonadota > Alphaproteobacteria > Rhodobacterales > Paenirhodobacter > Paenirhodobacter sp. YD-8. Next base: position 1,182,598 of record NZ_CM152649.1, read on the forward strand.
CTATCCGGTCGGATGGGACAGCCTGTCGCGGCGGGGCAGAGGGCCGCTGCGGCGGGACAGCGGCCTATCCCGGGGCGGGGTGCGCCCCTCCCGCCGCGTGCTGGAGCGGGCAGGGGCAGGGCAGGCAGGTTGGGGGCAGATCCATGCTTCCGGAGACCCGCCATGACCTTCCCGCTTCCCTCCGCCGCCTTCACCGCCTCTGCCCCCGTCTCCGCCGCCGCGCCGCGCAGTGCCGGCCTGCCCGCGATCCGGCTGTTCGGGCTCGACCTTGTCGATGCCAGTGCCGATGCCGCGATTGCGGCGATGCTCGCCCCCGGCCGGCGCCGCGTGGCTTTCCTGAACGCGCATTGCGGCAATGTCGCCGCGCAAGATCCGGCCTATGCGGCGGCGCTGGCCTCGGCGGACCTCGTCCTGCCCGACGGCATCGGGGTCGAGCTTGCGGCGCGCATGCAGGGGCAAAGCTTCACCGCCAACCTGAACGGCACCGATCTGGTGCCGGCGCTTCTGCACGAGGCGGCGCTGCGCGGGCTGTCGGTGTTCCTGTTCGGCGCGGCGCCGGGCGTGGCCGAGGCCGCGGCCGCGGCGCTGACCCGGCGGATGCCCGACCTGCGCATCGCCGGCACCCGCGACGGCTATGAGGGCGCGCGCGACAGCGCCGCGGCGATCGCCGCGATCAACGCCTCGGGCGCCGATCTGCTGATTGTCGCGCTTGGCGTGCCGGCGCAGGACCTGTGGCTGGCCGAGCATGCCGAGCGGCTTGCGCCGCGGCTGACGCTCGGCGTGGGCGCGCTGATCGACTTCCTCGCCGGCCGGCAGCGGCGGGCGCCGGCGCTGGTGCGCCGGGTGCGCGCCGAATGGGTGTGGCGGCTGGCGATGGAGCCGCGCCGCATGGCCCGCCGCTACCTCGCCGGCAATCCCGTCTTCCTCGCCCGCGCCGCGACCGAGGCACTGCGGCTGCGCGGCGCGATCGGGGTGCAGCGCCGGCTGCTCGATCTGGCCGTGGCCGGGGGAGCGTTGCTTCTGCTTGCTCCGCTCTTTGCCCTGATCGCGCTGGCGATCCGGCTCGAGTCGCGCGGCCCCGCACTCTTCTGCCAGACCCGGATCGGCCGCGACGGCCGCCCCTTCACGGTGTTCAAGTTCCGCTCGATGCACGCCGATGCCGAGGCGCGGCGGGACGCACTTCTGGCCAGTTCGGACCGCGCCGGGATCTGCTTCAAGGCCCGCCATGACCCGCGCGTCACCTGCGTTGGCCGGCTGCTGCGCCGGTTTTCGCTCGACGAACTGCCGCAGGTGTTCAACGTGCTGCGCGGCGAGATGTCGATCGTCGGGCCGCGCCCGGCCCTGCCCGAGGAGGTCGCCGCCTATCCCGCCCATGCGCGCGAGCGGCTGGCGGTGAAGCCGGGGCTGACCGGGCTTTGGCAGGTCTCGGGCCGCGCCGAGATCAGCTTCGAGCGGATGGTCGAGATGGACCGCGTGCATGCGCGCGCGGCCACGATCGTGCTCGACCTCGTGGTGATCGCGCTGACCTTCCGGGCGCTGGTCACCGGGCGCGGGGCCTGCTGAACGGACAGATAGGCTGACCTATCCCATCGGATAGGTCAGCTGTGCCGATGTTCCCGCAGCTGCGCACGGCAAACGTGTTAGCCTGATCTCAACCGTGGCGGGAGATTCTTCCGCCATGCCTTCCGCAACCCTGTCCGACCCCGGGGATCCCATGACCAGACGTTTTCATCCGCTCCTTTCGCTCGCCCTTGCCGGCTGCCTGTTCCTGACCGGGCCGCTGCCGGGCCTTGCCGGCACCGACACCTCCGGCGCCGAGGTGCTGGCGCAAAAGCCCACCGGCACCGTGCTGCTGACCATCACCGGGTCGGTCGCCGGCGCCGCCGCGCCGGTGACGGTGCAGCTCGATCAGGCGATGCTGGCGGCGCTGCCGCAGGCAAGCTTCACCACCACCACGATCTGGACCGAGGGGCCGCAGACCTTCACCGGCGTGCCGCTCTCGGCGCTGCTGGCCGCGACCGGGATGACCGGCCGGGCGATCCTCGCCCGCGCGATCAACGATTATTCGGTCGAGATCCCGGTCGAGACATGGCCCTCCGATGGCCCGATCGTCGCCTATCTGCGCAACGGCAAGCCGATGTCGGTGCGCGAGAAGGGGCCGCTGTGGATCGTCTATCCCTATGACGCGCGCGCCGACTATCGCAGCGAGGTGGTCTATTCGCGCAGCATCTGGCAGCTCGACCGGCTGGAACTGAAGCCCTGACGGGCGGGAGGCGGACCGATCGTGTGGCAGGTCGAGGCAGAGAGCGCGCAGCCTGACAGTCCCCGGCGCAGCCGGTTGCGATGGCTGCGCCCCGGGCTGATCGTCCTGGTCTTCGCGCTGGCGCTCGGGCTGATCGCGGTGATGAGCGTCAGCGTGATGGGGCAGATGCGCGCGCTGCGCACCGCCTCGTCCGACAACCTGCAATGGACGCTCGCCCAGGTCGACACCGAATTCCTGCGCTATCACCACGCGATCGAGGAGGCGCGGATCGACAGCATGCAAGGCATGCTGAGAACCGCCGACCTGGCCCAGCTGCGCACCCGCTTCGACATCTTCTACAGCCGCATCGACACCTTCCGCGCCACCGGCACCTATGCCAAGCTGCGCGATGACGCGGAATTCTCCCGCGCCTTTGCCGACACCAGCGCGGCGCTTGCGCAGATGATGCCGGCGATCGACGGGCCGGATGACGCGCTGGAGGCCAGCCTGCCCACGCTCGATTCCGCGGCCGAGCGGGTGGCGCCGACGGTGCGCTCGCTCTCGCTGATCGGGCTTGCCGAATTCGCCCGGCAGTCGGATGCCGGCCGCGTCGCCGTCACCACCATGCTGATGCGGCTCGGCGGCGTCGCCTCGGTGCTGTTCGTCGCGATCTCGCTGCTCGCGGTGTCGCTGCTGCGGCTGTTCCGGCTGAGCGAGACCCGCGCGGATGAACGTGCCGTCACCGCCGCGCGGATGCGCACGGTGATCGAGACCTCGCTCGACGGCATCATCCTGTGCGATCGTCGCGGCCGGATCATCGAGTTCAGCCCGGCCGCCGAGACGATCTTCGGTCATACCGCGGCCGAGGCGAAGGGGCGCGACATGCTGGGCCTGATCCTGCCGCCGGGGGCCGAGACCGCGCCGGGCGGCCTTGCCCTTGCGGCCGAGCTGCGCGACCCGCTGCCCGGCGCGCATGACCGGATCTATCTCGACGGGGTGCGGCGCGACGGCACCACCTTCCCGGCCGAGGTCTCGGTGCGGCTCGCCGATGCCGGCGGGCGGCGGCTGTTCGTGCTGTTCATCCGCGACATCTCGGTGCTGAAACAGGCCGAGGCGGCGCTGACCGAGGCGCGCGACCGGGCCGTGGCCGGCGAGAAGGCGAAGGCCGATTTCGTCGCGGTGATGTCGCACGAGATGCGCACGCCGCTGAACGGGCTTCTCGGCTCGATCTCGCTGTTGCGCGACACCGGGCTCGATGCGCGTCAGCGCCGCTATGTCGACACGGTCGAGCTGTCGGGGCGGTTGCTCAGCGGGCTGGTCAACGACGTGCTCGACCTGTCGAAGTTCGAGGCCGGGATGATGGTGCTCACGCGCGCGCCGTTCCAGCTGTCGCGGGTGCTCGACGACGTGGTGTCGAACCAGCGTGAACTGGCGCGGGCGCATGGCAACCGGCTGGGCTGGAGCTGGTGCGGCGCGCCCTTCGATCCCTGCATGGGCGATGCGGCCAAGCTGCGCCAGGTGCTGCTGAACCTCGTCAACAACGCCACCAAGTTCACCACCGACGGCGAGATCCGGATCGAGGTCGAGGCGATGCCGGGCGAGGGCGGGCTGCGCGAGGTCGAGTTCCGGGTGATCGACACCGGCGCCGGCATCGCCGAGGCCGATCAGGAGCGGATCTTCCGCGATTTCGAGATGGTCGACAGTTCCTATGGCCGGCAGGGCGGCACCGGGCTCGGGCTTGGCATCGCGCGGCGGCTGGTCGAGCTGATGGGCGGCGAGATCGGCGTCGAGAGCACGCCGGGCGAGGGCAGCCTGTTCTGGCTGCGCCTGCCGCTCGAACGGGCCGAGACCGCGCCTTCCGAGGCCCGCAGCCCGCGCCGCGCGCCGCGCAAGCGGGCGCCGGCGCAGCGGCTCTCTGTGCTGGTCGTCGAGGACAACGAGATCAACCGCACGCTCCTGCGCGAGATGGTCGAGGCCGAGGGCCATATCGTCACCGAGGCGGTGAACGGTCGCGAGGGAGTGGAGCGCGCCGCGGCGGCCCGGTTCGATCTGATCCTGATGGATGTCTCGATGCCGGTGCTGGACGGTCGCGACGCCACGCGCGAGATCCGCGCCGGCCGCGGCGCCTCGCGCGATGTGCCGATCGTCGGCGTCACCGCCCATGCCCTGCCCGAGGAGCTGGCCGCCTTCCGCGAGGTCGGAATGACCGACATCCTGAAGAAGCCGATCGACCGGCCGGCGCTGGTGCGGCTGCTCGCCGGCACGGTGCGGGCGATGGAGGCGGCGGTTCCGGCTGTGCCGGCGGCTCCGGCCCCCGAGCCGCTCTTCGATCCCGAGCGCTTCGGCGGCATGGTTTCCGGTGCGGCGCTGCAGGGGCTGTTCGAGCGCTTCGTGACGCAGGGGGACGGGCTGCTGGGCGACCTTGCCGGCGGCGCCTTCGGGCCGATGACCGAGGCGACAGCGCGCGCGGCGGCGGTGGCGGCGGTGCATCGCTGTGCGGGCTCGGCCGGCGCGCTTGGCGCGCTGCGGCTGCAGGCGGTGTTGCAGGCGATCGAGACGGCGGCGAAGCGCGGCGATGACGCGCCGCTGGCCGGTGCGGCGGAGACGCTCGCGCCGCTCTGGGCCGGGACCCGGGCCGAGATCGAGGGCTGGCTTGCGGCGCAGCGCGCCGGGCAGGCGGCGGGGCAGGTGGCGGGCTAGAACCCGCCGGCCACCGCGCCGATCACCCGCGCCACGTCGGCGATGTTGGTGACCGTGCTGTCATAGCAGGCCAGCGCATCGCCCGGCAGCAGATAGGGGTCGTAATCGTCGCGGTCGGCGCGGGTCATCATGTCCTCGAGCCGCCGCTCGACCACGACCGAGACGCCGGTGAGCGGATTGCGCGACAAGAGCGCGGCCGAGCGGTGCCCGCTGGTCGCCAGCGCCCCGCCGACGCAGTTCGCGTTGATCGCCGCCTGCAGGAAGCGCGTGCCATAGGGCACCTGCCGGGTCTCGGCGCCATTGGCCGAGGGGGCGTTGCCGGTGGCGGGCTGGGTCAGGTTCGACAGGAAGAGCGACACGCCCGGCGGGCTGACCGGGCTCGGCACCATCAGCGCCTCCTGGAAGCAGCCGCGCGAGGGCACGGCGACGGTATCGCCCGCGATCAGCATCACGTCGTCGAAGGCGGTGCCCTCGATCGCGCCGCGCATGTCGATCGAATAGCTGCGCCCGGCCCGCGTCAGCCGCACCGCCGACAGGTCGGCGTCGGGCCGGATGCCGCCCGCGGCGCGCAGCGCGGCGGACAGGTTGCGCCCCTCGGTCGAGCCGCCAAGCGCCTCCTGCCGGCGGGTGTCGATCGTGTCGCCGCGCAGGCCGAGCTCGATCACATGCGGCTCGAACACCGCGCCCGAGACGCCGACGCGGACCGAGCCGAAATCGGAGACCAGCACCGAGACCTCGGGTGCCTCGGGGTAGTGCCCGCCGGCGACGAGCCGCGCGTCGATGTCCTTGGCGACCGACCCGGCGCCGCGCCCGGCCGCCGGCACCGCGCCGAGGAAGGGCAGTTTCACCGTGCCGTCGCGCGACACCTCGTAGGCGCCGCTGAAGGTGGTGTCGCCGAAGATCCGGATGTCGAGCAGATCACCGCGCGAGAGCGCCTCGCCGCCCAGGCCTGCGGGGGCGTGCGCGGCGCGGCCGGTGCCGCCCGCCGGCGCGCGGCAGGTCTCGGCATTCATCGCGGCCGAGCGCAGCGCCACTGCCTCCTTCGGCTTCGGTCCGGGGGTGCGGTATTGCGCCTGAAAGCCGCCGCCCGTCGCCGCCGGTTCGAGGTTGTCGGGCCGGCGTTCCGGCGCGCAGGCGACGGCAAGGGCAAGCGACAGGGCAAGGGCGGAAGAGGTCCGGAGGGCGGCGGGGCGGATGGGGCGCAAGCTTTGCTCCGTGAAAGACATGGGGCGAATACGGGCAGAGTATCGGATGGCCGGGCGGGCGTCTACGCGCGCGGCGGGGGTGGGCGACCCTCTCCCTTCGGATAGGGGGACATCCCTTGGCGTCGCCCGGCTCTCCGGGGGCTCCCGCGACGGCGGGGCAGGGGGCGCGGTAAAACGGGGACATGACCTAACGGCATTTCGCCCCAGACCGGACCCGACACCATGCGCACGCCCCGTTTCCCCACCGCCGGCAGCTTTGCCTCGCACCTGATGGCGCTTGGCCTGTCCGACGTGGCGCAGCGCGCCTCGCGCCTCGCCGTGGTGGTGGTGGTGGCGCGCAATCTCGACGCCGGGGCGATCGGCCTTGCGGCCGGCGCCATGGCCGCCTCGGACCTGCTGAAGGCGCTGACCGAGAACGGTGTGAACCAGCGCATCATCGCCGCGCCCGAGGCCGATCTCGAGGCCGCCTGCATCACCGGGCGCAAGATCCACCGCGCCTGGTGCCTGGGCCTTTTCGCGCTGCAGGTGCTGGTTGGCGCCGGGGTCTGGGCGGGCACGGGCGATGCGCTCGTCTTCGGGATGATCGTGCTGCTCGCCGGCGAATATCTGGTGATGCCGGCGGGGCTCATTCACTGCGCGCTTGCGATGCGCGAGGGGCGGCTGGCCCGCACCGCGGCGATCGGCGGCATGCAGGTGGTCTTCGCGAACCTGCTCACCGCGGTGCTGGCGCTGGTGCTGGCCGGGCCGCTGGCGCTCGTGTTGCCGCGGCTGATCGCGGCGCCGGTGTGGCTGATCGGCATGCGCCGGCTGCGGCCGTGGCGCCCGGTGCCGGGCCTCGAGGGCCTGCCGCTCGGCCACTTCACCGGCTATGGCGCCGCGGTGCTGGGCGTCGAGGTGGTCAAGGCCGCCCGGCTGCAGGCCGACAAGCTGGTGATCGGCCTGATCCTCGGGCCCGAGCTGCTGGGTGCCTATTTCCTCGCCTTCAACGCCGGGCTCGGGCTGGCCAGCTCCTTCGCCAATGCCTTCGGGGTGGCGCTGTTCCCGGCGCTGTGCCGGGCCGAGGACCGGGCGCAGGCGCTGCGCCGCGCGCTTCTGCTCTCGGTCGGGCTGATCGCCCCGGTGGTGGTGGTGCAGGCGCTTCTCGCCCCCTGGTATGTGCCGATCCTCTTCGGTGCGAAATGGGCGGGGATGAGCGCCATCGTCTCGACCCTGTGCCTGGCCGCGATCCCGGCGCTGGTCTGGACCGCCGCGGCGCAATGGCTGCGCGCCGAGGGCCGCCCGGCGCTCGAGTTCCGCGTCACCCTGGCGATGACCGTGCTGTTGATCGCCAACACCGCGCTGACCGCCCCCTTCGGGCTCGGCGTGACCGCGGCGGGCTATCTCGCCGTCGCTTCCCTCACCCAGCTTGGTGCGGCGCTGCCCGCCCTTGCCTCCGCCCTTCGCCTGCCGCGCCGCCCGGCGCTGCGTCTTGCCAACGCCTGACCGACAGAAAGGCCCCGCCATGCCCCGTTTCTCGATCATCATCCCCTGCCGCAACGCCGCCGCCACCCTGCCGGCCACGCTCGAAAGCCTCGCCGCGCAGACCCTGCCCGACTGGGAGGCGCTGCTGGTCGACGATGCCTCGACCGATGCCACCGCCGCGCTGATCGCCGCGGCCGCGGCCGCCGACCCGCGCATCCGCGCCGTGACCGCGCCGCGCCGCGGCCCCTCGGCCGCGCGCAACCACGCGGCCCTTGCCGAGGCGAAGGGCGAGATCCTTGCCTTCTGCGATGCCGACGACCTCTGGGCGGCGGAAAAGCTCGCCCGCTTCGATGCGGCCTTCGCCGATCCGGCGGTGAGCGCGGTCTATGCCCGCGTCGCCTTCTTCCGCGCCGATCCCGACCGCCCGAGCACCGCCTCCGAGATTGCCGAGGTGCCGCTGACCATCCTCGACCTGCTGGGCGAGAACCCGGTCTGCACGATGTCGAACCTGGCGATCCGCCGCGCGGCCTTCGAGGCCACCCGCGGCTTCGACGAGGAGCTGGTGCAGAACGAGGACCTCGAATGGCTGGTGCGGCTGGTGGGGGGCGGTGCGGTGGTGATCGGCATCGACGCGGTGCTGACCTTCTACCGCACCAGCGTCAGCGGGCTGTCGGCCGACCTGCCGGCGATGCAGGCCGGGCGCGCCGCCGCGGTCGAAAGCGCCGCGCGCTATGGCGAGACCCCGGATCCGCGCCACGAGGCGGTGTTCCTGCGCTATCTCTCGCGCCGGGCGCTGCGGCTTGACCAGCGTGGCGGCTCGGCGCTGCGCCTGGCGCTTGCCGGCATCGCGGCGAGCCCCGGCGGTTTCTTCGCCCCCCCGCGCCGCGGTGCGCTGACGGCGGGGGGCGCGCTGCTCGCCCCGCTGCTGCCCGGCTCGCTGCGCCGCATCCTCTTTGCCTGACCTGTTCCTTTTCCCCGGAGTGCCCACCATGCCCCACGCCTCGATCATCGTGCCCGCCTTCAACGCCGAAGCCACGCTGGACGCGACGCTGCGCAGCCTGCGCGCGCAGACCTTCACCGATCTCGAGATCATCGTCGTCGATGACGGCTCGAGCGACCGCACCGCGCGGATCGCCGCGGACCATGCCGGCGAGGATGGCCGGGTGCAGCTGGTGATGCAGGCGAACCGCGGCCTTGCCGGCGCGCGCAACAGCGGCATCCAGGTTGCCCGCGGCGCGATCATCGGCTTTTGCGACGCCGACGACCTGTGGCGCCCGCACAAGCTGGCCGCCCATGTCCGGCATCTGGCCGAGGCGCCGGCGGTGGGGCTCAGCTTCTCGGGATCGGCGCTGATCGACGGGGCCGGGCAGCCGCTCGGCCTCGCGCAGCGGCCGCGGCTCTGGGGGATCCGACCCGATCACGTCTTCCTGCGCAACCCGGTCGGCAACGGTTCGGCCGCGGTGCTGCGGCGCGCGGCGCTCGATGCCATCGCCTGGCGTCCGGCGGGCGAGACGGTGCGCGACTGGTGGTTCGACGAGCGCTTCCGGCAGTCGGAGGACATCGAATGCTGGCTGCGTCTGGCGCTGACCACCGACTGGCAGATCGAGGGGGTGCCGGGCGCGCTGACTGCCTATCGGGTGAATCCGGCGGGGCTGTCGGCGGCGGGCGGGCGGCAGCTTGCCGCCTGGGAGCGGGTGGTGGCGAAACTCGCGCCGCTCGCCCCCGATTTTTTCGCCCGGCACACGCCGGCGGCGCGCGCCTATCAGCTGCGCTATCTCGCGCGGCGCGCGGTCTCGGCGGGCGACGGGCGCGAGGCGCTGCGCCTTGTGCTTGCCAGCCTGCGCCTGTCGCGCCACCCGCTGGTGAACGAGCCCACGAAGACCCTGGTCACGCTGGCCGCCGCGCTGGCGCTGCGGCTCTTCGGTGCCGCCGTGCTGCCCGCCCCCTTCGCCCGCCGTTCCGCCTGATCCCCCGATCCCCTGATCCCGGAGACCCGCCATGACCCAGATCCTCCCCGCCGCTGCCCCCGCCCGCCTGCGCGTCGTCCACCTCGTCGATGACGGGAACTGGGGCGGCGTCACCCGCGGCATGAAGTTCCTCGGCCGCGATGCCGACCTGGCCGCCTCGGCACAGCATTCGGTCGTCACCGTCAGCCGCAGCGCGCTGTCCGCCCCGGCGCTCGAGGCCGATGTGATCGTCTCGCATCTGGCGATCAGCTGGCGCGCGCTGCCCTTCCTGACCGCGCTGCGCGCCCGCTATGCGCATCTGCCGATGGCCCATGTCGAGCACAGCTATTGCGAGGGCTTCGTGGCCGGCAACGTGCTGCACCGGCTGCGCTTCCAGACCCTGCTGCGCAGCGCCTTCGCGATGTTCGACCGGATCTGCTCGGTCAGCGCGGCGCAGGGCGAGTGGCTGGTGGCGCGCGGTCTGGTCGGGCGCGAGCGGCTGCAGGTGCTGCGCTCCTGCGGGGGCGTCGCCGATTTCCTCGACCTGCCGCTGGCCGAGGGCGCGCCGCGCGCCTTTGGTGCGATCGGCCGTTTCGACCGGCAGAAGGGGTTCGACCTGCTGATCGAGGCGTTCCGCCGGGTCGCGGTGCCGGGCGCGACGCTGACGCTGGTGGGCGACGGGCCCGAGCGCGGCCGGCTCGAGGCGCTGGCCTCGGGCGATCCGCGCATCGGTTTCGCCGGCTATTCGGCCAGCCCCGCGACGATGATGCGCCGCTTCGATGCGGTGGTGATGCCCTCGCGGTGGGAGGCCTATGGCCTTGTCGCGCTCGAGGCGATGGCGGCGGGGCGGGATCTGCTGGTCTCGGGCGTCGACGGGCTCGCCGATCACGTGGGGCGCGGCGCGCGGCTGTGCCGGGGGCGGGCGGCTGCGGACTGGGCCGCGGCGCTCACCGATCTCGCGGCGCAGGATCCGGCGCAGGCCTGCACGCGCCGGCTGGCCGGCCGTGCCGCGGTGGCCGGCGCCGAGGCCGAGTTCCGCGCGGGCTATGACCGGCTGGTGCGCGGCCTGACCGTGGCGCCCGAGCTGGCGCGGGCGGTCTGAGCGCTCAGGGCAGGATCGCGAGCCAGGCCCAGATCGTCAGCACCGACATCGCGGTGGCGACCAGCACCGAGGAGGCGGCGACGCGTTTCGCCGCGCCATACATGTTGGCGAAGATGTAGGTGTTGACGCCCGGCGCCATCGCCGCGCTCATCACCACCGAGCGCAGCCCCGCCGCCGGCAGGTGGAACACCCATTGCGCCAGCACATAGGCCACCGCCGGATGCACGACGAGTGACAGCGTGGTGACCATGGCAATCGCTCGGCCGTCGCCCGCGGGCTTGTAGCGCATCAGCACGCCGCCAAGCGCGAAGAGCGCCGCCGGCAGCGCCGCGCGGGCCACCATGTCGATCGCCGCCCAGCCCGGCTCGGGCAGGTCCTGTCCGGTGAGCGCGGTGAAGCCGCGGATCGCGAAACCGCACAGGATGCCGATCACCATCGGCGTGGTCAGCACACCGCGGATCGCGTTCACCGCCACCGTGCCCAGCCCCGCGCCCCGCGAGCGCGTGGCCTCCATCGTCAGGATGCCGGCGGTGAACAGCAGCGGCGAGTGGATCGAGATGATCGCGAAATTGCCGTCGAGCGCGTCGTGGCCATAGGCGCGCTCGGTGATCGGGATGCCGAGCAGCAGCGCGTTCGAGAACAGGCAGCAAAAGCCGATCGCCGCCGCGTCGACGGGGGTGCGGTCGAGCCAGAGCCGCGACAGCGCGATGCCGAGGCCGAAGGCGACGAAGGCCCCGACATAGAACGAGATCATCAGCCCCACGTCATAGCTGGCACCAAGGTCGAGCTTGGCGATCGAGCGCGCCAGAAGCACCGGGATCGCGAAGGTCTGCGCAAAGCGCATCACCCCGTCGATCGCGCTTTCCGAGATCAGCCGGCGCCAGGCGGCGAGATAGCCGAAGCCGAGGACCAGGAAGACGGGCAGGACGACGTTGACGAGGCCGCTCATTCGGCGGCGAACTCCAGCACCATGCCGTCATAGGCGGCGCGGATGTTCTCGGGCGTCTCGGCCTCGACCGCGTCGTGGTCGAGGTCGATGTGCATGTTGGTCAGCACCCCCGAGGCCGCGCCGGAGCGTTCGATCCATTCGAGCGCGAGGGCTAGGTGGGCATGGGTCGGGTGCGGTGTGCGGCGCAGCGCGTCAAGCACCCAGCAGTCGAGCCCGCCGAGATGGCGCCAGGCCTCTTCGGGAATGTCGCTGACGTCGGGCAGATAGGCGAGCCCGCCGATGCGGAAGCCGAGCGCGTCGATATTGCCGTGTTCGACCCGGAACGGGGTGAAGCGGATCGGCCCGCCGGCGCCGTCGATCTCGAACGGGCCGTGGATCGCGCGCAAATCGCAGATCGGGTGATAATTGCTGTCCGGCGGCTGCACGAAGGCATAGCCGAAGCGGTTGATCAGCGCCTCCTGCGTGTCGCTGTCGGCCCAGACCGGCAGGCGGCGGCGCATGTTGAAGGTGATCTGGCGCAGGTCATCGAGGCCGTGCACATGATCGGCGTGGCTGTGGGTATAGACCACCGCATCGAGCTCGCCGACCTCGGCGCGCAGCAGTTGCTCGCGCATGTCGGGCGAGGTGTCGATCAGCACCCGGGTGATGCCGGTGGGCGCCACCCGCTCGACCAGCATCGAGCAGCGGGTGCGGCGGTTCTTCGGGTTCTCCGGGTTGCACTCGCCCCAGATGCCCCCGAGGCGCGGCACGCCGCCGGAGGAGCCGCAGCCGAGGATGGTGAAACGCATGCGGGTCATCGGGCGGCCTTCGTGAAGAGACGGTCGAAATTGGCGGAGGTGGCGGCGGCGAAGGCGGCATAGTCGAGGCCGAAGACCTCGGCGCCGACGGCCGCGGTCATCGCGGTATAGGCGGGCTCGTTGCGCTTGCCGCGCTTGGGCTTGGGCGCAAGATAGGGGCTGTCGGTCTCGACCAGGATCCGGTCGAGCGGCGCGGCGGCGAAGATGTCGCGCACCTCCTGCGATTTCGGGAAGGTCGCGATGCCCGACATCGACAGGTAGAAGCCAAGATCGATCGCGGTGCGGGCCAGCTCCGGGCCGGACGAGAAGCAATGCATGACGCAGCTGAAGGGTTTCTCCTTCATCCCCGCGGTCAGGATCGCGGCGGTGTCCGCGTCGGCGTCGCGGGTGTGGATGATCAGCGGCAGGCCGGTCTCCTGCGCCGCGGTGATGTGGACGCGCAGCGAGACCTTCTGCACCTCGGCGCTGTCCGGGGTGTAGTGATAATCGAGCCCGGTCTCGCCCAGGCCGACGAATTTCGGATGGCGGGCGAGGGCGATCAGCTCGTCCACCGTCGCCATCGGTTCCTCGGCCGCGCTCATCGGATGGGTGCCGGCGGCATAGAAGACGCCGTCATAGGCCTCGGCGATCGCCCGTACCGCTGGTTCCGAGCGCAGACGGGTGCAGATCGTCACCATCCGGGTGACGCCGGCGGCGCGCGCCCGCGCGATCACCTCGGGCAGTTCCTCGGCGAAATCGGGGAAATCGAGGTGGCAGTGGCTGTCGACGATTTCGGAAATGGGGGGGATTTCGGAAATGAGGGTATTGTCAGCCACGGGCCTTGTCCTTTCGGCGCGGTGCCGTCAGGCGGCGGCCGCGGTCATCTCCAGAACCATATCCATCACGAGGGCGGCAGGGTCAAGGTTGACCCCCTTGCCGTGACGGGCGCGGGCGCCGAGGCTTTGGTGAAGTGACGCCCATTTCATCGCCGCCGCCCCGTCGGGGGCAAGCCGCGCCATCAGCTCGGCCTCGCCCGGTGCGCCCTCGGGCATGGGCGGGCCGACCAGCCCGGCGCGGGCAAGGCGGGCCAGGAAGAGCTCGATCAGCCCCAGAAGCAGGTCATAGCGCGGTTCGTTCGCCTTGCCGGTGATGCTGTCGGCCAGCGCAATCGCCTTTTGCCGGTCGAGCCGGGGCAGGGTGGCGAAGAGCGCGACGAGCGCCGCATAGGTCTCGAGCCCGCCGAGGTTCAGAAGCCGGATCGCCTCGCCGACCGAGCCGGAGGCGAGCGCCGCGAGTGCCTGTTCCTCGCCTTCGGTCTCGGCGCCGGCGGCGGCAAGCGCGCGCGCCATGTCGGCAGGGGCAAGGGTGGCGAGCCGCAGCTCGCGGCAGCGCGAACGGATCGTCGGCAACAGCCGCGCCGGCTGATGCGTGACGAGGAGGAAGGTCACCCGCTCGGGCGGTTCCTCGAGCAGCTTCAGCAGCGCGTTCGCGGCCTGGGTGTTCATCTCGTCGGCGGCATCGACGATCACCACGCGCCGCCCGCCCTCGGCCGCCGAGAGCTGCAGGAAGTTCTTCAGCTTGCGCACCTCGTCGACGCGGATGTCGAGCGAGAGCGCGCTTTCGGTGGCGTTCGGGCCGCGTTTCAGCACGAAGACCCCGGCCTCGGAGCCCGCATGGATGCGCCGGCACACCGGGTCGTCGGGGGCGGTGTCAAGGTTCGTGGGCGGTTCGGGCGCGCCGAAGAGGCCCGCGGGCTCGGCTGCGCCGCGGGTCAGCAGGAAGCGGGTGATGCGCCAGGCAAGCGTTGCCTTGCCGGTGCCGCGCGGGCCGGTCAGCATCCAGGCGTGGTGCAGCCGGCCGGTGGTGAAGGCGGTCAGGAAATCGGCCTCGGCGCGCTCCTGCCCGAACAGGGCCAGGGTGTCGCGCGGGTGGGGGGCACCTTCGACCTGTGTCGGGTCGGGCAGGTCCTCGGCGCTCATGCCCGCGCCCCGAGCGCCGCGCGCGCGGTCGCAAGGATCGCGGCCGAGACCTCGTCCTTCGGCGCGGCGCCGTCGAAGATGCGGAAGCGCGGTGCGAATTCGCGGGCAAGCGCCAAGAAGCCCGCGCGCATCCGCACCTGCAGATCGAGACCGAAATCCTCGAAGCGTTCCTCCTTGCCCTGCCGGCCCTTGGCGCGGGCAAGGCCCACTTCGGGCGGCAGGTCGATGAGGAAGGTCAGGTCCGGCTCGCGCCCGATCATCAGGCTGTGCAGCTGGTCGACGAGGCCGCGCAGGTCGCCGCGGCTGAGGCCCTGATACATCCGCGTGGAATCGGCGAAGCGGTCGCAGATCACGATCCGGCCGGCGGCGAGCGCGGGCGCGATGGTGCGCTCGAGATGGTCGCGGCGGGCGGCGGTGAAGAGCAGGATCTCGGTCTCTGCCGACCAGCGGTCCGGGTCGCCTTCAAGGACAAGGCGGCGGATCTCCTCGGCGCCGGGCGAGCCGCCGGGCTCGCGCGTCAGCACGACGTCATGGCCCTCGGCCGTCAGCGCCTCGGCCAGCAGCCGCGCCTGCGTGGATTTCCCCGATCCGTCAATGCCTTCGAAGGTGATGAACATCCGGCCTCAGCTGTTCGCGCCGGAGGCGGCCTGGAAGGCGCGGGCCGAAAGCCGGCCGATCGCCGTCTTCATCCGCACGAGGAAGCCGCCCTCGGCGACATCGGCGGTGGCGACAAGCGGCACCGTCGTCGGCTCGTCAAGGCCCGGGATGTGGATCACCAGCTGGCCGAGCGCGTCGCCCGCCTTCACCGGCGCCTGCACCGGACCGTTGAACACCGCCTCGGCCTTCACGCCTTCCTTGGCGCCCGCGGGCAGCAGCAGCGTCACGTCCTCGGCCGGCGCCAGGCCGACCTTCGGCGCGGCGCCGAGCCAGACCGGCGCCTCGGCGAGCTGCGTGCCCTTCGTCGCCATGGTGTTCAGCACGAATTGCCGGAACGCCCAGTTCGCCACCGCCTCGGCCTCCTGCGCGCGCTCGGTGTCCGAGGCCATGCCGGACAGCACGAAGACGATGCGCCGCTCGCCCATCACCGCCGAGCCGACAAGGCCGAAGCCCGCCTCTTCGGTGTGGCCGGTCTTCAGCCCGTCGGCGTGCCAGTCGGCGGCCGAGATCTTCAGCAACGGGTTGCGGTTATGCGCGTTCGCCGGGGCGCGGTCCTTGTAATTGTAGGTCGTTTCCGAGAACAGCGGGTAGTATTCCGGGAAGGTGGTGATGATGTGGGCGGCGAGCACGCCGAGGTCGTGCATCGACATGCGCTGGCCCGGGTCCGGCCAGCCCGAGGCATTGGCGAAGGTCGAGTCGGTCATGCCGAGTGCGCGGGCGCGTTCGGTCATCAGCCGCGCGAAGGCCTCTTCCGAGCCGGCGAGCCCCTCGGCCACCACGACGCAGGCGTCATTGCCCGAGTTGATCGCGATGCCCTGCATCAGCTCGCGCACCGAGGGGCGGTCGAGCTCGTTGAGGAACATCGTCGAGCCGCCCATCTGCTTGGCCCGGGTCGAGACGGCGAAGGTGGTGTCCATCGTCACCCGGCCGTCGCGCAGCGCGTCGAACAGCAGTTCGAGCGTCATCAGCTTCGACATCGAGGCGGGGGGCAGTGGCACGTCCGCGTTCTTCTCGAGCAGCACCGTGCGGGTCGTCATGTCGTAGACCCAGGCGGAATTGGCCCGGGTCTCGAAGGCGCGCGCGGGAAGCGCTGCAAGCAGCGCGAGGGTCAGGACGGCGGCGAGGCGGAGAAACGGCATCGGGACGGGACTTCCTTATTTCGTGACGGCGTAGGCGTCGGGATAGCCGAGGCCCTGGATCTTCTTGAGCAGCGCATCGCGCTCGCCCGCGCCCGAGGCGGGGCCGGCGACGACGCGCCAGAAGGTCTTGCCCTGGCTCTGTTCGGTGCGCACGGCGGCGGGCACGCCCGCCTTCTTGATCTGCTCGGCGGCGCGCTTGGCGTTCGCCTCGACCGAGAAGATGCCGATCTGCACATAGACCTTTCCGGCCGGCGCCTTGGCGGCCGGCGCGGCGGGTTTTGCCGGCGCGGCGGGGGCCGCGGCGGCGGGTTTGCCTGCGGCGGCGGGCGTGGCCGGGGCAGGGGCGGGCTTTTCGCCCGGTTTCGGCGGCTTCGCGCCCTTGTCGGCAAGCGGCTGTGCCGCGATCGGTTCCGGGGCGGCGATCACCGGGTCGGTGACGATCGGGGCGGTGCCCTCGGCCGGGGCCTCCTCGCGGCGCAGCGCGACGACCGAAAGCTTCGCCGGCGCGCCGGCAAGCAGGCCAAGCGCCGCCGCGGCGTCCGAGGACACCTGCAGTTTCGGGCCGGGGTTGTCGCGCTCGCGCCGGAACAGCGCGCCGATCACGAACTTGCCGTTCGCGGTGTTGCGGATGATCACCCGTTCGGGGTCCTTCACCGTCGGATGGGCGACCCAGACGCCACCGAGCGAGGGGCGGCCATCCCACAGGCCTTCCTCCTCGACGGAGAAGGCCTGCGGCGCCTCGACGTCACGCTCGACCAGCCGGGCAGAGGTGGCGGGGGCGACATCGGCGGCGGTGCCGTCTGCGGCGGCCTTCGGGGCGGATTTCAGGAAGCCGAAGGGCTGCGTGCCCTCCTGGCAGCCCGCCAGCGCGAGCGCCGCCCCCAGCATCAGACCAAATCGCTTGCCCGGGTGTTTGCCCTGCGTCGTGTCGCCCATCATGCCCCTCTTCGCGCGGGCTGTTCCCGCGTCCGTTGCGGGCCCTGCGGCCCTTGTCCCACCGGCGCGGCCCCCCGCGCAGTCGCGCCGACTGTAGCGTTTCGGGCGTTGCAAGGAAAGCATCCGGGAGCGTCCGGGGCGGAAATCGGCGGCGGGTGGCTTTCAGAATCGCGTGAAGCCCGCTAGGCGGAGCGGGCCGGAAGCGTGGCCGAGTGGTTTAAGGCTCTGGTCTTGAAAACCAGCGTGGGGGAGACCCCACCGTGGGTTCGAATCCCACCGCTTCCGCCAATTTTCGTGGACCTCATCGAACTGCGGCTCCGGCCGATCATCGGGCGTCACGACCGCAACAGGACTGAGATAAGCCTTGGTGCGGCTGGCCGGCAGCCGACGGGAGTGCAGCGCAAGCTGTGCTGTGACCTGACCGCCTGCATGACCTCGGGGCTGGCACGTTGAGCCCGGAGTGATCCGCTCTCGGGCTCGCTTCGCGATGACTTTTGCCTGAGAGGCGCTGCACCTCCGCCATCTGAGGAGGTGCGAGCGTGAGCCCCAAGCTCTTCCTGCCTGGTCAACTCGGGCAGGTGTTCAGGCCAGCTCGTCGGTCAAGGGCTCTTTCTCGAGCCTGGGGGATGTCTGCGGGCTCGCTTCAACGCGTCATGAATCTGGGGGCAAGTTCTCTTTTGACAAATGCGCCAAAGTCCTCGTTTCCAAATACCTCCGGAGGCAGATAGACATAGCTTCCGAGGCTGAGGATCTTAACGGCAGAGATATCCCAGAACATGAAATCATGGTTTGTTATGTTGAAGCCGCTCGTGGTGACCCGTGAAACCACACTTTGTTCAATTGGTATGACGGCAATGTCGAATTTTTCAAACGCATAATCGTAGTCCCACCTGTTGTGCCCGACTGGTCCAAATTTGACATCAGTTCGTGCAATGTGCGGATCCGCTTTGCCGAGGAAGTCAACTATGTGAAAGTCGGCGAAATGATATCCGGCCCCGAGGTAGTGCAGGCCGATTGATCCTTCGTCTGGGCTCATCGCATCATTTACCTTCTGACTTATTCTGATCTGCTCGATATTTTCTGAGCTGTGGAGCCAGAAGATGTCGTTGATAACATTCTTGGAGTTCCATGCGATGACGGAGATCATGAGGAGAGATGGAATTACGATTGCGGAACCTTGAGACAGGTTCGGTCGAACGCGCTCGTCGATCTCATTGAGCAATGTGGCTGTGAGCGTCGGCAGCATGACCAGGAAGAACCTGCCATCCGGGAAAACATCGCCGCCACTTAGGAGGACATAAGCGAGATGGGCGATGCAGGTTGCGATTACAAGTCTCGGGAAAAATCCGCGTGGCCTGAGAATTATGAGGGTGAGAAGGAAGGCGGGAAATAGCCCGGAACGATACGGGTTCATGATGTAGGATCCCCCGGACCGCAGGGATGCCCAGAATCCAAGGTTTTTCAGATGGGCAGTATTGGGGGCAAGATCTCCATAAAAGTGATTCATCAGGAGAAGATATAGTGCTGGAAAAGCCAAGAGAGCAGCGCCAAGCGCATATGTTCTCGGCTTCTTGTAGTCTTCACCTGATGCAATCCACGCCGCGCCAACGGCAACGATGATGAATGCAGAATCCGGCCGTGCAAGAAAAGATATTGCAATCAATAGAATGGTCGTGAACTTTATGCCTTTCCCCGCTTGGACATCCAAGTATGCAATGTAGAACGCGGTGGTGACAAGAAAGGTTTGAGGGATGTGTTCCCAGCCGGTTGCTCCGTAACGGAGGAATGTTGGGCTCATGGCTAGAAAGACGGCAGCGGCAATCTTGAGCGGGAGATTCTTAATGAAGAGCGTTGTGATGGCGATGGTGCAGGCAGATAGCGCGCAACTCAGTATTATGTTGACGATGACGGCCTTGTTGAGGCCCCAGAAGAAAATCGTCGATCCGAGAAATAACGGCCAGAAGAGACTGGTGTTGGCTGCGACCGCTTCGTTGCGGTTGTAATATGGGACGCCATATTCCGAGAAATTTCTGGCAACGCGCATGGTGATCATGTGGTCATCTGCCGTGTGCACATATGTCGTGCCGTCAATTCGTATGAGTTCGAAGTTTCCGGTGTAAATCAGCACCAGGAACGCGGATGCCAAGATTGACAAGAACACCGACAAGTTGAGCATCCTTGCGGAGATTTTTGATTCTTGATGATTTTCCAAGCGCCTCGCTCCTCGCGTCAAATGCTGGATCTCTTGAATATCCGTTCCGGAATTAACAGAATGATCGCCATGATAAGTCACCATGCTCCGCGCACATATATGATGTCGCGCCGCCGCCGGACGGCCTGCAAAATCGCCGCGGCCACCTCCTCGGGCTGCGCTGTGAGCCAGGCGGGCAGGTCCATGCCTGCGGTCATCCGGGTCGCGACAAAGCCCGGCAGCACCGTCACGACATGCACACCCCGCCCGGCCAGCCGGTTGCGCAGACCCGACAGGAAGGCGGTGAGGCCCGCCTTGGCCGAGCCATAGACGTAATTCGCGGCGCGGCCGCGGTCTCCGGCGACGGAGCTGATGCCGACGAGGGTGCCGGCTCCTCGCGCCTCGAAATGGTTGGCGAGCACGGCGAGGATGCTTGCGGGGCCTTCGTAATTGCTTCGCATCACCCGGAGCGCGGTGGCGATGTCACTCTCGTTCTGCGCCTGCTGCCCCATCGATCCGACCGCACAGACGGCGATCTGCGGCAAACCGGGCAAGGCGCGGACGAAGGCTTCGTGCGTCTCGGTGGCCAGCGCGTCGAACTCGTGCACGGTGACCGGGACGCCGTGGCGCATCGCGATCTCCGTCCGCTCGGCAGCGAGGGAGGCGGCGTTGCGGGCCGCCAGCTGGACGGGATGACCGAGCGCGGCAAACCCCTCGGCCACCGCTCTGCCGATGTCCGAGCGCGCGCCGAGAATGAGGACCGGCGGTCTTGTCGCGGGCCCGGCCCTCATGTCGGGGCCGCCAGGCGCGTGTCGCAGAACACGAAGCGCCGATCCAGGTGGTATTTGACGATATAGCCGACGGCGAGGCCGAGGATCGCGCCGATCTCGCGCATCATGTCGGTCTTCCAGAGCAGCCAGAACCCCGTTTCGGCCCCCCAGAAGATCGCCGTGGTGACAAGCCCCATCGCGGTGTAGACGGTGAACTTGCGGCTGTGGTTCCTCACACCGGTTTCGACGTCGTGAAAGATCCAGCGCTTGTCGAGCAGATATTTGAGAACCAGCCCGACCAGTGTTCCCGCCCCGACGGCGGCGGCGAAATGCGGGCCCGTCTGCCCGAACTGCAGCACGATCCGTTGCATGGCAAGATTGGCGAGTGTCGCGATCGCGGCAAAGCTGCCATAGCGCAGGATGAGCGTGCCGAGCGTCACGTCAGCGCTCCGGCAAGGACGAAGAGGAGGATCACCAGAAAGCAGATCTGGCTGATCCGGTCCTTGGCGGCATAGACGACCGGGTCGTCGTGCATGTTGCCACGATGGGCGACCATGACCGTGCGCGTGATCCAGTAAAGCAGGACGGCGCAGACCCCCCACAGGGCTTCGGGATGGGCATAGATTTCGACGACGGCCGGGGAGTTGACGTAGAGTGTCAGCACCAGCACCGAAACATAGCCCGAGGCAATCGGGATCATCGTGATGATCGGCAGATCGTCGACGGTGTATCCCCTCCCGCTTGGCTGCAGATTGCCGCGCTCGGCGCTGTCGATCAGCTCAGCCTGCCGTTTGACCGCGGCCAGCGCGAGGAAGAAGAAGACCGAAAAGGCGAGCAGCCAGACCGACAGCGGAATCCCGGTTGCGACGCCGCCGGCGACGATCCGGGCGGTGTAAAGCCCGGCCAGAACACAGATGTCGATGACCATCCGGCGCTTGAGGTTGAGGGAATAGGAGGTGGTGAGGGCATAATAGGCGATCATCGTCAGCACAAAGGCCGGGCTGATGCTCATCGCGAGCAGGCCTCCCAGAAGAAGCAGGCCCGCCGCCATCCAGGTGCCGTGGGCAATCGGGATGCTGCCCGAGGCGAAAGGGCGCATCCTCTTGCGCGGATGGGCGCGGTCGGCCGCGAGATCGAGCAGGTCGTTCAGCACGTAGACGCTTGAGGCGACCAGGCTGAAGCAGACAAAGGCGAGCAGCGAAAGAACGGCTGTCTGGCCGTCGAACTGATGGGCCGCCAGCATTGGCAGGAAGACCAGCAGGTTCTTCAGCCACTGATGCGGGCGCACCGCCTTGATGTAGGGTTTGACCGAGCGCGTTTCGGTGACAAGGTGTTCGACCCTGCCGCAATCGCGCTCGGCCTCCCGGCGCAGCGCCGCCGGAGCGTTGACGGTTATGGCCCCGGCGGCCCGTTTCCAGATCGCCAGATCGGCCTTGTTGTCGCCCATGTAGGAAAAGCCCTGCGCTCCGAACCGCTCCTCCAGAAACTGCCCCTTGCGGTCTCCCTTGAGATTGAGCCGGCCATCCGACCCGTATGCCTCGTCGAAGAGACCGAGATGAGCGGAAATCGCCTCGGCGAAAGCGCTGTCGCTGGCGGTGACGAGCGCGGTCTTCCCGCCAGCGTCGCGCCAGGATTGGATGAAGGCAAGGACCTTTTCGTCATAGGGCAGGGTGGAGGCCTCGACCGCCGAGGTCGACGCCAGATGGCGTTTCAGCGCCGCCCGGCCCGCCAGCAGCGCCGCAACCGAAAGGAATGGGCTGCGCCAGTCCTTGCTGAATGCGGACCAGAAGCTTTCAAACAGCATGTCGCTGCGAAGCAGCGTTCCGTCGAGATCGACGACGAGTGTTTCGCGGGCATTCAAAATCATGAACGGCCTGTCTATACCTGTTCGGAGTGACGCGGCATCTGCTCCGATAAAAAAATATACCCTGCACCGAATTGATCCGGTGCAAGCAAAGTCCCGGATGTTTCCGCCAGCCAAATTTCTCGCGGCTATTTAATCAGAACGGCGATGCGGGCTCGTTTCAATCTGGACGTTGCGCAATTCGTGCAGAAAATCGGTCGGTCGGGGTGAATGGGCTTTTCGCGCAACAGAAACAGGGCGAATTGCGGCCATTTCCATCATCGGGAGAAAAGATGAGCGAGATTCATCGCGGCGCATTTTGATTCCCGGGGACCGGCGAACCCGTTTCCCGAAATGGGCACGGGCCCGATCCTCCGCCTCGTCAGGGCCGCGCCATCGGTTCAAGGTGCGCCTTCAGGTCGGCAACCAGCGCATCGGCCACAGCCCGCACCCGCGGTGCGCGGCGCATGTCGGCGTGCAGGATCAGATAGAGCGGCCGGCTGAAGGCGGGCTGGCGCGCCGGATAGGCGCAGAGCGCCGGGTCCGTCGCGCCCAGAAAATGCGGCAGCAGCGCCAGCCCGAGCCCGGCGCGTGCCGCCTGTGCCATCGTCGCCATGTCGTTGCTGCGGATCGCGGGCTCGGCGCCCGCCATCTCGGCCTCGAGCCAGCGTTTCTGCGCCAGCCCCGGCAGGCTGTCGTCGAAGCCGATCCAGCGGCGCGGTGCCGGCCCCTCGGGCAGGCCGGGCGCGCCGTAAAGCCCGTATCCGATCTCGGCGATGCGCCGCGCGATCAGGTCGCCGGTTTCCGGCAGGCCGATGCGCAAAGCGATATCGGCCTCGGCGCGCATCATGTCGGCCTCGCGCCGGCTGCCCTCGAGGTCGATCGTCAGCCCGGGATGCGCCGCGCTCAGCGCCGCGACGGTGGGCATCAGAAGTTCGGCAAGCAGCACCGGCGGCGCCGAGATCCGCACCCGCCCCGCCATCGGGTCCTGCTCGCGCGCGATGCGGGCAAGGCCGAGGATCTGCGCTTCGACCGCGCCGGCCTTCGCCAGCAGCTCCTCGCCCTCGGCGGTCAGGCTCCAGCCGCTGGCGAGCCGGTCGAAAAGGCGCAGCGCCAGTGCGGTTTCAAGGCTGGTGACGCGGCGCGCGACGGTCGAATGTTCGACCCGCAGCGCGCGCGCCGCCCGCGACAGGCTGCCCGCGCGGGCGAGCGCCAGGAAGAAGCGGATGTCATCCCATTGCAGCGCGGCAAGCTCGTCCATGTGCCCCTCGGTCGGTATCGTGGATGACAGAAAGCAGGGATCGGCCGCAAGGCCAACCCCTGCCGGCCCCGTCAGGTGCGGGCCCGGGTCAGCGCGTCGCTGTCCTCGTAGAAGTGATAGAGCGTCAGCTTGCCGCCCTCGACCCGGGTGATGAGCGCCCAGTCACTTGCGAAGGGCTTGCCGGTCGCGCGCACGGTGTGGCGGAACTGGCCGTAAAGGGCGGCGTGGTGGTCATCGCCGAAGGCCGCCTCGACGGTGAAATCGCCCGGTTCCAGCAGCGCGCCGAACCCGCCGAAGAAGGCCTTCGCGCCCTCGGGGCCGACGAAGGTGCCATGCAGGGGGTTCGCCGCGCTGTCGCGCGGGCTGACCGAGATGAAGCGCGCCTCGGGGGCGGTCAGGGCGAGGGCCTCCTCGAGTTGGCCGGAAAACACCGCGCCGAGGAAGGATTGGGTCAGGTCGACGGCAGACATTCGTATCTCCTTGTCTTGTCGGGAATTTCAGAAGCCGGAAAGGACGATCTTGCCGATCGTGCGGCCGCTCTCGATGCGGCGGTGGGCCTCGCGCAGGGTGTCGGCCGAGATCGGCGACAGCGTCTCGGTGCCGGTCGGGCGCAGCCGGCCCTCGGCTGCCATCTGCGCGACGCGGGTCAGGATCTCGCCCTGCCGGGCGCGGTCCGGGGTGGCGAACATCGGCCGGGTGAACATGAATTCCCACACCAGCCCCGCGCTCTTGCGTATCAGCGCGCCGATGTCGGGGGGGCTTGTGAAGGGCACAATGCAGCAGATCCGGCCGCCGGGCGCGATCAGCCGGGCGAGGGCGGGGAAATGCCGGTCGGGGTCGTTCGCCAGCAAGACGAGAGCGGGCGGCGCCAGGCCGAGGTCGGCGATCTGCGCCTCGAGGTCGGCGAAATGGTCGATCACCGCATCGGCACCAAGCGACAGGCACCACGCGCGCGATTGCGGCCGCGAGGCGGTGGCGATCACGGTCAGGCCGGGGACCAGCCGCGCGAGCTGGATCGCCATCGAGCCGACGCCGCCCGCACCGCCGACGATCAGCAGGCTGCGCGGCTCGGGCGCCGCGCCGGGCGTCAGGCCGAGCCGGTCGAAGAGCGCCTCCCAGGCGGTGAGCGCGGTGAGCGGCAGGGCGGCCGCGGCGGCGGGGGCGAGCGTCTCGGGGCGGCGCCCGACGATCGCGCGTTCGACCAGGTGGTATTCGCTGTTCGCGCCGGGGCGGGACAGGTCGCCCGCATAGAGCACGGGGTCACCCGGGGCGAAATCGCGCACGCTCGCGCCGGTTGCCACCACCTCGCCCGCCACGTCCCAGCCCAGCACCGCAAAATGGCCGTCGTCGGTCTTGCGCAGCCGGGTGCGGATGTCGGCCGGGTTGACCGAGATCGCCGCGACCCGCACCAGAAGGTCGTCGGGGCCGGGCACCGGCACCGGGATCTCGCGCTCGACGAGCGCCTCGGGGTCGTCGGCGGGCAGGGCCTTCCAGATGCCGATCGCTTTCATCTTGCGCCTCCGTTGCTGCGGTGGGGCACAGATACGGCGGGCCGGCGCGCGCGGGCAGGCGCAGAAAATCGCCGGGGGCCGGGCGAAAACGCCCGGGGGCGGCCAGGGGCGCCGGTCATTGCCCCCGCCGGCGCGAGGCGCGATGATGGCCCGGCATCGACGGAAGGACATCATGGACAGGCTGCGCGACTTCTACCCCGAGATCGAGCCCTACGAGACCGGCTTTCTCGACACCGGCGACGGGCACCGGGTCTATTACGAGCGGGTCGGCACGCCCGGGGCAAAGCCCGCGGTCTTCCTGCATGGCGGACCGGGCGGCGGGATCCATCCCGATCACCGGCGCTTTTTCGACCCCGCGCGCTATGACGTGCTGCTTTTCGATCAGCGCGGCTGCGGCCGCTCGACGCCGCATGCTTCGCTTGAGGCGAACACCACCTGGCATCTGGTCGCCGACATCGAGCGGCTGCGCGCGCGCGTCGGTTGCGACAGCTGGCTGGTCTTCGGCGGCTCCTGGGGCTCGACCCTGGCGCTTGCCTATGCGCAGACCCATCCCGAGCGGGTCAGCGCGCTGATCCTGCGCGGCCTCTATACCGTCAGCCGGGCCGAGATCGACTGGTATTACCGTTTCGGCGTCTCCGAGATGTTCCCCGACGCCTGGGAGAACTTCGTCGCGCCGATCCCCGAGGCGGAGCGCGGCGACCTGATCGTTGCCTTCCGCAAGCGGCTGACCTCGGAGGACGAGGCCGAACGGCTTGCGGCGGCGCGGGCCTGGGCGATCTGGGAGGGCACGACGATCACCTTGCTGCCACAGGGCGAGGTCGAGGCGCACTATGGCGATGCGCAGTTCGCGCTGGCCTTCGCGCGGTTGGAAAACCACTATTTCCTGCATGATTGCTGGCTGCGGCCGGGGCAGTTGCTGGACGACGCGCCAAAGCTGGCCGGCATCCCGGGCGAGATCGTCCATGGCCGCTATGACATGCCCTGTCCCTTGCGCACGGCATGGGAGCTGAACCGGCGCTGGCCGGGCTCGACGCTGCATATCGTCGAGGGGGCGGGTCATGCCGCGACCGAGCCCGGCATCCGCGACCGGCTGATCCGCGCGACCGACCGCTTCGCCGCCGGCCTCTAGGCGCCGCCCCGGTCGGCGCGGACGAGGGCGCGATACTCGGCGGGGGTGCGGCCGGTCCGGGTGCGGAAGGTGCGGGTCAGGTGGCTCTGGCTCGAAAAGCCGCAGGCCGCCGCCACCGTCGCGATCGGCATCGTCCCGCCAAGCAGCGCCTGCGCCCGCGCGATGCGGCGCGCGGTGACCCAGGCATGCGGGGCGCTGCCGCGCGAGAGCTGGAACATGCGGTGGAAGTGATAGCCCGAAAGGCCCGTCAGCGCCGCCAGATCGTCGAGGTGGATCGCCTCCTCGAGATGCGCCTCGATCCAGTCGTCGACCCGGCGCAGCTGCGCCGCCGTCAGCCCGCCGCGCAGCTGCGGGTGCTGGCGCGCAAGCCCGCCGATCAGCCCCGCGACCGCCGCCTCGGCCAGGAGCACATCGCCCGCCGTCGCCGCCGCGGCGAGCGTGCGCAGGCCTGCGGCCAGCCGGGCGTCCTCGGCGAAGGTGCTCTCGCGCAGATCCAGCAGCCGCGCGTCACAGTCGTGGATCGCCGAAAACCCCGCGCGCAGCCGCGCGTCCGACAGGTAGAGATGTACGAAGCGGAAGGGCGCGGTGATCTCCCATTCCGAGCCGCAGCCCTCGGGCATCACGCAGATCGCGCCCGGATGCCCGGCAATGCCCCCGGCATCGAGCCGCCGGGTGCCGGTGCCGCCCTCGAGATAGAGGCTGAAGGTGTGGTTCTGCGGCGTCTCGTACCGAATCCGGTCGTCGTGGTTGTGCCAGATCGCCACCGCGCAGCCCGCCCCGAGATCGAGGCGCGCGGTGCTCTGCGCAACGGCGGAGCGGCCGAGGAAATCATGGACCGTGGGGCGCATGAGACATCGGTAGCGCCGCGCCCCGCGCCGCGAAAGCCCCGCGCGCGATTTCACCGCAAGAACGTGCAAAACAACGGGGGCGCGGATGCGCTAGAGGCAGGGCATGAACACGCTTTTCCTCTTCGCCGCCACCGTCCTGATCTGGGGCACCACATGGATCGCCATCGCCGCGCAGGTCGGGCCGGTGCCGCTGATCGAGTCGATCTTCCTGCGCTTTGCCGTTGCGGGGCTTGTCATGCTGGCCGGGCTGGCGGCGCTTGGCCGGCTGCGGCGGCCGGTGCACTGGCGCTTTGTCGTGGTGCAGGCGCTGTGCCTGTTCTGCTTCAACTTCATCGGGCTCTACAATGCCGCGGCGCTGATCCCCTCGGGGCTGGTGTCGGTGGTGTTCTCGCTTGCCTCGATCTTCAACGCGGTGAACGCGCGGATCTTCTTCGGCGAGCGGATCACCGGGCGCACGCTGCTGGCCGGGGCGATCGGGGCGGCGGGGCTGGGGCTGCTGTTTCGCGACGACCTTGGCGGCGCGGCCATGGGCGACACCCTGCGCGGCATCGGCTGGGCCTGTTTCGGCACGCTGATGTTCTCCTTCGGCAACATGGCCTCGCGCAAGAACGGCCAGCTTGGGGTGACGCCGGTGACGGCGAACGCCTGGGGGATGGGGATCGGGGCCTTGGTGCTCGTCGTGCTGATGATGGCGAGCGGGCAGGGCGTGGTCTGGCCCACGGGGGCGCGCTATTGGGCGGCGCTGGCCTATCTGTCGCTGATCGGCTCGGTCGTCGGCTTCACCACCTATCTGCTTCTGGTGGCGCGGATCGGCTCGGCGCGGGCGGGCTATGCGACGGTGGTCTTCCCGGTGGTGGCGTTGCTGCTCTCGACCCTTTACGAGGGCTTCCACTGGACGCCCGGGGCGTTCGCCGGCCTGGCCCTGACGCTGATCGGCAACGTGGTGATGTTCGCGCGGCGCTGAGGCCGCGCGATCTCGTTCAGTCCGTGACCTTCTTCACGAATTGCGACTTCAGGCCGATCTGGCCGATACCGGGGATCTTGCAGTCGATGTCGTGATCGCCGTCGACCAGACGGATGCCGCGCACCTTGGTGCCGACCTTGATGACGGTCGACGAGCCCTTGAGCTTGAGATCCTTGATCACCGTCACGCTGTCGCCATCGGCGAGCGGGTTGCCGACGCTGTCGCGCACCTGCAGCGCGCCTTCGGGCGCGGCGTCAGGCGACCATTCGTGCCCGCATTCGGGGCAGACCAGCAGGGAATCCGCCTCGTAGGTATAGGCAGAGCGGCATTCGGGGCACGGGGGCAGGGTGTTTGTCATGCCCCGCTATAGCCGGGCGCAGGGCGCGCAGGCAAGCGCAACGCCTGCGGCCCGCTTGGGGCCGCAGGCGCGGGGGGTCAGGCCAGATCGGCGGGCAGGATCGCCTCGGGCAGGTTCTGGTAGCACACCGGCCGCAGGAAGCGGCGGATCGACAGCGTGCCGACCGAGGTCGCGCCGAAGTTGGTCGAGGCCGGGTAGGGCCCGCCGTGGACCATCGCATCGCAGACCTCGACGCCGGTCGGGAAGCCGTTCGCGAGCACCCGGCCCGCCATCCGCTCGAGCACCGGCAGCAGCCGGCGGCCGAGGGGGGCGTCGTCGTCATCCATGTGCAGCGTGGTGGTCAGCTGGCCCACGAAGCTGCGCGCCACGCGGTCCATCTCGTCGGCATCGCGCGCCACGACCACAAGGCCGAGCGGCCCGAACACCTCTTCGGACAGCGCGTGATTGCCCAGCCAGTCCTCTGCCTCGACGCGGAACAGGAAGGGTTTCGCCTCGCGCCGGTCGCACATCGAGGTGATGAGCGTCTGCACCCCGGCCTGTTCGCCGATCACCGCCGCGCCCTTGCTATAGGCCTGCGCGATGCCGTCGGTCAGCATCACCTGCGCGCCGGTCTCGGACAGCGCCGCGCGGGCGGCCTCGACGAAGGCATCGGCCTCGGGTCCGGCGATCACCACCGCGATGCCCGGGTTGGTGCAGAACTGGCCCGCGCCCATGGCAAGCGAACCCGCCCAGCCCCGGCCGAGTTCGGCCCCGCGCCGCGCGATCGCCTGCGGCAGCATGAACATCGGGTTCACCGCGCCGAGCTCGCCGAAGAAGGGGATCGGCTCGGGGCGCTGTGCGCAGAGGTCGAAGAGGGCGCGGCCGCCGCCGAGCGAGCCGGTGAAGCCCACCGCCTTGATGCGGGGATGCTGCACCAGCGCCTCGCCGACGCGACGGTTGCCGCCCTGCACGAGCGAGAACACGCCCTTCGGCATGCCGCATTTCTCCACCGCGGCATGGATCGCCTCGGCGATGATCTCGCCGGTGCCGGGATGCGCGCCATGGCCCTTCACCACCACCGGGCAACCGGCGGCAAGCGCGGCCGCGGTATCGCCGCCCGCGGTCGAGAAGGCGAGCGGGAAGTTCGAGGCGCCGAAGACCGCGACCGGGCCGATCGGGCGCTGCATCATGCGCAGGTCCGGGCGGGGCAGCGGAGCGCGGTCAGGGAGTGCCACGTCGTGACGGCGGTCGAGATAGGCGCCGTTCAGGATGTGCTCTGCAAACAGCCGCAGCTGGCCGGTGGTGCGGCCGCGCTCGCCCTGCAGGCGGGCGACGGGCAGGCCGGTTTCCGAGGTGCCGATCTCGGTGATCGCCTCGGCGCGGGCCTCGATCTCGTCGGCGATTGCGTTCAGGAAGGCGGCGCGCTCGGCGCGGGTGGTATAGCCATAGCTCCAGAAAGCCTCTTCGGCGGCGCGAGCGGCGGCGTCGACCAGCTCGGGCGAGCCGACCGAGAAGGCATGCGCGGTGCCATGGGCGGGGGCCGAGAGGAAGGTCTCCTCGGTGCCGATCCACTCTCCGGCGATCAGGTGCTTGCCATGGGGCGTGAAGGTCATTGCGTGTCCTTTCAGGTGGGCCGTCGGGCGGGGCGGGCCCGCGACGGGGGCGTCACGGCGACAGGTCGGCGCGGAAAACGCCGCAAGCGTCGGGTTCCAAGCGCATGAATTCAGGCGATTACGCTTTGGCCTGCTCATAGCCAGAATTTTCCCGTTACACCAGTATTTTTCTTATATGAAAATTTCTTGCAAGAAAGGGAAAAACGCTTCATCTTGACTCCAGAATCAACAGAGGGGTTTCCAACCAATGAAAATGATCACCCTTGCCGCCGCCCTGGTCGCCGCGACGGGCTTTGCCGGTGTCGCCCAGGCCGACAAGCTCGACGACATCATCGCCTCGGGCACGCTGCGCTGCGCGGTCGTGCTCGACTTCCCGCCGATGGGCATGCGCGACGCCAACAACGAGCCGATCGGCTTCGACGTCGACTATTGCAACGACCTAGCCAAGGCGCTCGGCGTGAAGGCCGAGATCGTCGAGACGCCGTTCCCCGAGCGCATCCCCGCGCTGATGTCGGGCCGCGTCGACGTCGGCGTCGCCTCGACCTCGGACACGCTCGAGCGTGCGAAGACGGTCGGCTTCTCGGTCCCCTACTTCGCCTTCGAGATGGCGGTGACCGCGAATGAAAAGTCGGGCATCAAGTCGTTCGACGACATGAAGGGCCACACCGTCGGCGCCACCGCCGGCACCTTCGAGGCGATCGCGCTCGAGAAGCAGGTGCAGGAATGGGGCACGGGCGAGTTCCGTCCCTACCAGACCCAGGCCGACGTCTTCCTCGCGCTGAGCCAGGGCCAGATCGACGCGACCGTCTCGACCTCGACCGTGGCGATGGCGAACGTGAAGACCGGCAACTTCCCGGGGATCTCGGTCGTCGGCAAGGCGCCGTTCGACACCGACTATGTCGCGCTGTTCACCAACCGCGACGAATACGGCCTGATCAACTATCTGAACCTCTTCGTGAACCAGCAGGTCCGCACCGGCCGCTATGCGGAACTCTACGAGAAGTGGGTCGGCGGCGATCTGCCCTCGCTGACCGTTCCGAACGCCTACCGCTGAGCGGACACGGGAAATAACGGCGGCGCGGGCCTTCCGCGCCGTCTTTCCTTTCGCTCCCCAACAGGCAGGACCCTGCAATGTTCGGTTACACCTTCCAATGGAACCAGGCGCTTGCCCGGCTTCCGAAGATGCTGGACGGTGCGGCGGTGACGATGGAAGTGGCGGTGCTGTCGATGCTGATCGGCATCGCGCTCGCCGTCCTTCTCACGCTGCTGCGCCTGTCCGGCTCGCGCCCGCTCAAGGCCATCGCGACCACCTGGGTCGAGATCGCCCGCAACACGCCGGCGCTCTTTCAGATCTACATGGCGCATTTCGGCGTGGCGAGCTTCGGCATCCACTTCAGCCCCTTCACCTCGCTGCTGATCGGCATCACCTTCAACAATGCGGGCTACCTGGCCGAGAACTTCCGCGGCGCGCTCAAGGCCATTCCCGACACGCAGACCCGCGCCGGCCGCTCGCTCGGCATGTCGCAGCTGCAGGCCTTCCGCTACATCATCCTGCCGCAGATGCTGCGCATCGCCTTCCTGCCGATGACCAACCAGATGGTCTGGGCGGTGCTGATGACCTCGCTCGGCGTCACCGTGGGGATGAACACCGACCTCTACGGCGTCACCCAGGATCTGAACGCGCTGACCTTCCGCACCTTCGAGCTCTTCGCGATCGCGGCGGTGATCTTCTACATCATCACCAAGATCATCACGCTCGGCGCGCGCCTGATCGCGTCGCGCCTGTTCCGGTACTGAGGGAGGACCGACCATGTTTCATACCGCCCTCACCTCGGCCGATCTGATCTTCCTCGCCAAGGGCGCGGGGATGACCATCCTCGTCACCGCGATCTCGGTCTTCATCGGCACCCTCCTCGGCATCGTCTTCGGCGTGCTGCGCGGCCAGCTCGGCCCGATCTGGTTCGCGCCGGTGACCTTCGTGCTCGACATCTTCCGTTCGGTGCCGCTGCTGATCCAGCTGGTGCTGGCCAATGCCTTCGTCGGCATGGTGCTGCGGCTGCATATCTCGGGGCTGACCGTCGCCTGCATGGTGCTGTCGCTCTATACCGCGGCCTATTGCACCGAGATCGTGCGCGGCGGCATCCATGCCGTGCCCGCCACCACCCGCCGCGCGGCGCGCTCGCTCGGCATGAGCTGGCTGCAGGACATGCGCTATATCGTGCTGCCGCTCGCCACGCGGATCGCGCTGCCGTCCTGGATCGGCCTCGCGCTCGGGGTGATGAAGGACTCGGCGCTCGTCTATGTCGTGCAGGTCACCGAGCTGCTGAAATCGACCCAGATCCTCATCACGCGCCTGCAGGAGCCGCTGTTCCTGCTCCTGATCTGCGGCGCCTTCTACTTCATCATCAGCTTCCCGCTTGCGCGGTTCGGCGGATATCTCGAAAAAAGGTGGTCCAATGATTGAGATCCAGAACGTCCACAAGTCCTTTGGCCAGCTCGAGGTTCTCAAGGGCATCGACCTGACCGTGCAGAAGGGCGAGGTGGTCACCGTGATCGGCGGCTCCGGCTCGGGGAAATCGACGCTGCTGACCTGCATCAACGGGCTCGAGCCGATCGACAAGGGCCGGATCCTCGTTGACGGCACCGAGGTGCATGCGAAGACGACCAACCTGAACAAGCTGCGCCAGAAGATCGGCATCGTGTTTCAGCAGTGGAACGCCTTCCCGCATCTGACCGTGCTGGAAAACGTCACCCTCGCGCCGCGCAAGGTGCTGGGCATCGGCAAGGCCGAGGCCGAGGCGATCGCCGAGAAGCAGCTCAAGCACGTCGGTCTGGGCGAGAAGCTCTCGACCTATCCGACGCGGCTGTCGGGTGGCCAGCAGCAGCGCATGGCGATTGCCCGCGCGCTCGCCATGTCGCCCGATTACATGCTGTTCGACGAGGTGACCTCGGCGCTTGACCCGCAGCTGGTGGGCGAGGTGCTCGAGACGCTGAAGATGCTGGCCGAGGAAGGCATGACGATGATCTGCGTCACCCACGAGATGGCCTTCGCGCGCGACGTGTCGGACCGGGTCGCCTATTTCCACAAGGGGATCATGGCCGAGATCGGCGCGCCGGATCAGCTGTTCAACGATCCGCAGCACCCCGAGACGCGCAAGTTCCTAGCGAGCGTGCGCTGAGATCCTGCTCCGGTGGCCTTGGGCCGCCGGGCATCCCGGAATGAAAAAGGCGCGGGCCGAAACCCGCGCCTTTTTCCTGTCTGTCGAACGCCTCAGGCGTCGAGGGCGGCAAGGCCGAGACGCTCGAAGCGCTCGAGCTGTGCAAGTTCCGCCGCGGTCAGCGGGATGCCGTCGCGCAACGCCTTCGTGCGGGCGGCAAAGCGGCGTTCCGAGGGCAGGCGGGCGCCCTGTGCGCCGATCGCGGTGAGCAGCTTCTCGCCCTCGGCGATCGGGTCGCGGCCGCTGCGCGCGGCGAAGACCTGCGGATCGAGCGCCAGCACCAGCGCGCCGTGGCGCGGCAGCAGCGCCGCCGAACCGCCCATGAAATCCAGCGCCTCGCGGCTCATGAACTCGCCCAGCATCGCGCCCGAGAGCAGCTCGACCATGGTCGAGATCGCCGAGCCCTTGTGCGCGCCGAAGGTCAGCATCGCGCCCGCAAGCGCCGCCTCGGGGTCGGTCGTGGGCTTGCCCTCGCGGTCGACGGCCCAGCCCTCGGGGATCGGCGTCCCGGCGCGGCGGTGCAGCTCGATCTCGCCGCGCGCGGCGACGCTGGTCGCGAAGTCGAAGACATAGGGCGTCGCGCCCGCCCGCGGCCAGCCGAAGGCGATCGGGTTGGTGCCCAGAAGCGGCTCGCGCCCGCCCGCCGGCGCCACGAAGGCATAGCTCGGGCACATCGAGAGCGCGGCAAGCCCGTCGGCGGCCAGCGCCTCGACATCGTGCCACAGCGCCGAGAAATGCAGGCAGTCGCGGATCACCAGCGCCGCAAGGCCCATCTCCTTCGCCCGGGCGGCAAGCAGGTCCTTGGCGGCATAGAAGGCCGGGTTCGAGAAGCCGCCGCCGGCGTCGACCTCGATCACCGCGCGGCCCGCGTCATGGATCTGCGGCACCGCCTGCGGATCGACCTTGCCCGCGGCCAGCACGCGCAGGCAGCCCTCGAGCCGGTAGATGCCGTGCGACTTGCACGCATCGCGCTCGCCCGCGACGATCACCTGCGCGACCGCCGCGGCGCTTTCGGGGCGCACGCCGCAGGTCTCGAGGATGCCCTGCACGCGCGCCAGCAGCGCGTCGAAGGAAATCGGGGTCGGGTCGGTCATTGGGGCAGTCTCCTTGCAGGTCTGGGCAGTCTGGGGCCGGGGGCCGCAGGCTCCCGGGGGGGGGGCATCAGGGGGGGGGTGGGGGCCCTATTTGTCGACGTCGACGTAGGTGCAGGCCCAGAAGATCTTGGCTTCCTCGTCGGCGACCGAGCGCAGGCCATGCTTCAGCGTGCTGTCGAAATAGGCGCAGTCGCCGGGTTCGAGGATGACGGGCTCGTAATGCTCGACCACCAGCTCGATGCGGCCCGAGATGACGTAGAGCGTTTCCTCGCCGTCATGCGATTCGAGTTCCTCGGGGCGCAGCGGCGCGCGCTGCTCGACGATGGTCACGAGCGGGATGATCTTCTTCTCGGCCAGCGCGTTGCACAGCACCTCGTATTCGAAGTTGCGCGAGCGCACCTTGCGGCCATGGCCGGCGCGGGTGACGGTCATCCGCGTCGTCTGCTGCGCCTCGTGATCCGAGGAGAACAGCCGTTCCATGCCGATGTCGTAGGCGCGGGCGATTCGCACCAGGTTCTCATAGCTCGGCGAAACCCGGCCGTTCTCGATCTTGTGGATGGTCGAGAGCGCAAGCCCGGTGCGTTGCGCCGCGACTTCGAGGGTGAAACCGCAGGCCTGGCGCACCGCCTTCATCCGGCTGCCCAGTTCCGAGCGCAGCTGCAGCCTTTCGGCTTCCCAATCGTCGCCCTCGGCCTCATCTCCGGGGGATTTTTCCATTTGTGTCATATTTTTCTTTTCTTACCAGTTGTGATCGTTTAAGCATATTTTTGCGCTGATTGCAACATTAGCAGTCAGCGAAACGGAAAGGGTATCCAAAAGTCGGCCGTGCCGGTCCGGAATGGAGCAGGGCACTCGACTTGCTGGATTTTTGGTCTGCGGAGGGGTGAGTCATGGCGACCGTGATCGTGTCCGCTTCGGTGGAAGGTCCGATCCTCGTGTGCGACGAGGGGCTGAGCGTCTGGGGCGGTGTGCACCCCCAGAGCAGCCGGATCATCGATGCCCATCACCCGCAGCATGGCCAGTCGCTGGCCGGCCGGATCGTGATGATGCCGACCAGCCGCGGCTCGTGCACCGGCAGCGGCGTGCTGCTCGGCCTTGCCTTCGCCGGCACCGCGCCGCGGGCGCTGATCTTCCGCGAGGGCGAGGATATCCTCACCCTCGGTGCGCTGGTCGCGGGGCGGTTGTTCGACCATGACATCGCCGTGCTGCGGCTCACGGCCGAGGAATATGATGCGCTCGCCCGCGAGCCGGTGGCCGAGATCACCGCGACGCATCTGCGCGCCGGCGATCACCTCTGGCCGCTGGTTCCGGCCGGGGCAGGGGAGATCGCGCTGAGCGATGGCGACCGCGCGATGCTGGCGGGCGAGGCGGGCGAGGCCGCACGTCTGGCGATGGAGATCATCGTCACCATGGCCACGGCGCAGGGCGCGACCTGCCTGACCGACGTCAGCCGCGTGCATATCGACGGCTGCATCTATGCAAGCCCGGCCTTCCTGACCTTCGCGCGCGCGATGGCCGACAAGGGCGCCCGGGTGCGGGTGCCGACGACGATGAACGCGATCTCGGTCGATCATGCGAACTGGCGCAAGCAAGGGGTCGATCCGGCCTTCGGCGCGGGCGCCGCGGGGCTTGCCGATGCCTATGTCGAGATGGGCGCCCGGCCGAGCTTCACCTGCGCGCCCTATCTGCTCGAGGATCGCCCGGCCAAGGGCGAGGACATCGCCTGGGCCGAAAGCAATGCGGTGATCTATGCCAACAGCGTGCTGGGCGCGCGCACGGTGAAACACGCCGATTTCATGGATCTGTGCATCGCGCTCACCGGCCGCACCGCGCGCGCCGGGGTCTATCTCACGGAGAACCGCGCGCCGCGCCGGATCGTCGAGGTGACGATGCCCGCGGGCGCCGACGATGCCTTCTGGCCGATGCTCGGCTGGCTCGTCGGTCAGGCCGCGCCCGACCGCATCCCGCTGATCCGCGGGCTCGAGGCCGCGCGCCCGGGCGAGGATGACCTCAAGGCACTCTGTGCGGCCTATGGCACCACCTCGGCCGCGCCGATGCTGCATGTGGCGGGCCACACGCCCGAGGCCGATCTGCCGCCGGCACCGGGCGCCGATGTCGTCTCGATCGGGCCCGCGGAGTTCGCCCGGCTGTGGCGCGAGTTCAACGCGGGCGGCGAGAAGATCGACCTCGTGGCGCTTGGCAGCCCGCATTTCTCTGCCGCCGAATGTGCGGCCTTCGCCGCGCTGATGGCGGGCACCCGCGTCGCACCGGGCGTCGCCGCCATCGTCACCCTCGGCCGCGCCACGCTTGCCACCATCGCCGCGAACGGGGTGAAGGCGGCGCTCGAGGCCGCGGGGGTGCGGATCGTGCCCGATCTGTGCTGGTGCTCGATCTCGGAGCCGGTGTTCCCGCCCGAGGCGCAGGTGCTGATGACCAACTCGGGCAAATACGCCCATTACGCGCCGGGGCTGAGCAATCGTGCCGTCCGCTTCGGCCCGCTCTCCCATTGCGCCGAGGCCGCCCGAAGCGGCCTTGCCCCCGCAACCCCGCCCGCCTGGATTTCCGGCGGCGCGACCTGACACCCGGGCGCTGCGCCTGGCGGCGCGACGATCCCGACACCCTCATTCAAAGGAGCTTCCCATGAAGAAAGACGTCTTCCTCGGCACCATCCCGGCGCTGCTCACCCCCTGCACCCCCGACCGCGCGCCCGACTTCGACGCGCTGGTGCGCAAGGGCACCGAAATGATGGAGGCCGGGATGTCCGGCGTGGTCTATTGCGGGTCCTGCGGTGACTGGCCGCTGCTGACCGACGAACAGCGCATGGAAGGCGTCGAGCGGCTGACCAAGGCCGGCGTGCCGGTCGTCGTCGGCACCGGCGCGATCAACACGAAATCGGCCGTGGCGCATGCCGCCCACGCCCAGAAGGTCGGCGCCGCCGGTCTGATGGTGATCCCGCGGGTGCTGTCGCGCGGCCTGTCCGTCGCGGCGCAGCGCAACCACTTCAAGGCGATCCTCGAGGCCGCCCCGGATGTGCCGGCGATCATCTACAACAGCCCCTACTATGGCTACTCGACCAAGGCGGACCTGTTCTTCGCCCTGCGCGCCGAGCACAAGAACCTGATCGGCTTCAAGGAATTCGGCGGCAAGGCCGATCTGAGCTATGCGGCCGAGCACATCACCTCGCAAGATGACGACGTGATCCTGATGGTCGGCGTCGACACCGAGGTCTATCACGGCTTCGCCAAATGCGGCGCGGTCGGCGCGATCACCGGCATCGGCACGATCTTCCCGAAGGAGGCGCTGCTGCAGGTCGCGCTGTCGCGCCGTGCCGCCGAAGGCTGCCCCGAGGCCGATCTGCGCGCCCGCGAGCTGGCCGAGGCCTTCTCGGTGCTGGCGAAGTTCGACGAGGGCGTCGATCTCGTGCTCTACTTCAAGCATCTGATGGTGCTGAAGGGCGAGAAGGAGTACGAACTGAACATCAACGAGACCGACGCGCTGTCGCCGTCGCAGGCGAAATTCTGCGAGGCGCAGTTCCACCAGTTCAACCGCTGGTTCGCGAACTGGTCGAAGCAGGGCGGGGTGATCGCCGAATGCATGTGATCGACAGTCACACCGGGGGCGAGCCCACCCGGGTGATCCTCGACGGCGCTCCGGACCTCGGGTCCGGGCCGCTGGCCGAGCGCGCGCGCCGGCTCGCGACCGAGCACCGCGATTTCTATCGCTCGGTCATCCTCGAGCCGCGCGGGCAGGCGGCGATGGTCTGTGCGCTGCTGGTGCCGCCGGTCGATCCGAGCTGCGTCACCGGGGTGATCTACTTCGACGCCGAGGCGGTGCTGGGCATGTGCGGCCACGGCACCATCGGTCTCGCGGTGACGCTGTTCTACATGGGGCGCATCGGCCTTGGCGAAAGCCGGATCGAGACCCCGGTGGGCGTGGTGACCGTCGACGTGCAGGACGCGAACACGGTCAAGGTGACGAACATCGAAAGCCGCCGCGTCGAGGCCGATGTCTCGGTCGAGGTTCCGGGCATCGGCATGGTGACGGGCGATGTCGCCTATGGCGGCAACTGCTTCTTCATCGTCGACCCGAGCCCGATCCCGGTGGCCTCCTCGAACATCCGCCAGCTCACCGAGGTGACGGTGGCGGTGCGCGAGGCGCTGCGCGCGTGCGGCGTCGGCTGCGGCGAGGGGATGCTGATCGACCACGTCATCTTCTACGGCCCGGCCGAAACGCCCGAAGGCCACAGCCGCAACTTCGTGCTGTGCCCCGACGACGATTACGACCGCTCGCCCTGCGGCACCGGCAGCTCGGCGCGGCTGTCGTGCCTTGCGGCGCGCGGCCTGCTCGCCGAGGGCGAGGAGATCGTGCAGGAAAGCACCATCGGCAGCAGCTATCGGCTGTCCTACGCCAAGGGGCCGACGGGAGGGGTGATCCCCTCGATCACCGGTCAGGCCTATGTGATGGCGGAAAGCACGCTGATCTTCCTGCCGAACGATCCATTCCGAAACGGGATCGTCCTGTGATCCCGGCCGCCCGGCACCCCTGTGGTGCCGGGCGGCGTTCCTTTTTGCAGCTGCGAGCATGATCGAGGTCCGAGATGGGGCAGTCCGAAAACACTGAAATTCTGGTCATCGGCGCGGGGATCGTCGGCGTCGCCGCCGCGCTCGCGCTGGTGGGCGAGGGGCACAAGGTGCGCCTCCTTGACCGCAAGGGCGTTGCGGCCGAGACCTCGCGCGGCAATGCCGGCGCCTTCGCCTTTGCCGAGGTCGAGCCGCTTGCCACCCCGGGCATCATGCGCAAGGCACCGAAATGGCTGCTCGATCCGCTCGGGCCCCTGTCGCTGCGGCCGGCCTATGCGCTGCAGATCCTGCCCTGGATGCTGCATTTCTGGCGCGCCACCTCGAAGTCGCGCTACGAGGCGGCGGTGGCGGCGCAATCCTCGATGATGCAGCTCTCCTCGCAGGCGCTCGAGCGGCTGATCGGGCGCGTCTCGGGCGAGCCGCTGATGCGGCGCGAGGGGCAGCTGCAGGTCTATGAGGGGCGCGGCCAGTTCGAGGCGTCGCTGCCGGCCTGGGAGCAGCGCCGCCGCCACGGCATCGAGTTCCGCCTGATCGAAAGCGCCGGCGCGCTGGCCGAGATCCAGCCCGGGTTGAGCCCGCGCTTCACCCATGGCGGTTACACGCCGACCTGGATGAACACCGTCGATCCCGCGCTCTGGACGGAACACCTGGCCCGCGCCTTCACCGCTGCGGGGGGCGTGATCGAGACGGCCGAGGTGCAATCGGTGACGCCGGGTGCGGCGGGGGTCGAGGTCGCGACCAGTGCGGGGCTGCGGCGCGCGGCGCAGGTGGTGATTGCCGCCGGCGCCTGGTCGCACCGGCTGGCGCGGACGCTCGGTGACCGGATCCCGCTCGATACCGAACGCGGCTACAACACCACCTTCCCGACCGCGAGCTTCGATCTGCGCACCCATCTGACCTTCTCGAACCACGGTTTCGTGGTCAGCAAGATCGGCGAGGGGCTGCGGGTCGGCGGGGCGGTGGAACTCGGCGGTCTGAACCTGCCGCCGAACTATCGCCGCGCCGAGCTGCTGGTGCGCAAGACGGTCGAGTTCCTGCCGGGCTTCGACCCGACCGGCGGCACGCAATGGATGGGATTCCGCCCCTCGCTGCCCGACAGCCTGCCGGTGATCGGCCGTTCGCCGAAGTCGGACCGGGTGGTCTATGCCTTCGGCCACGGCCATCTCGGCCTGACGCAATCGGCGGGCACGGCGGAACTGGTGGCGGCGCTGGTCGCGCGGCGCGCACCGGCGATCTCGCTTGCCCCCTTCGCGGCCGAGCGGTTCTGAGGCGCTGCAAAGAACGGGCCGGGACGCAGCTGCGCCCCGGCCCGGTGCCTCAGAAGAGGCGCGGCCAGGTGTCCGAGATCCGGTAACCCTCGGGCCAGGGATCGGCGGGGTCGAGCATGTGCTGATGCGTGCCGGTGATCCAGGCGCGGCCGCTGATCTCGGGCCGGATCGCCGCCACATCGCCCACCTGGGTGGTGCCCAGAATACGCCCCTCGAATTGCGAGCCGATGATCGAGATCCCGGTGAAGCGGTCCTCGGGCCCCATCTCGCCGCGCGCGTGCAAGATCGCCATGCGCGCCGAGACCGCAGTGCCGGTGGGCGAGCGGTCGAGCTTGCCGGGCTGGATTGCCACCACCGATTGCGCGCTCAGCCGGTTGCCCTCGCGGGTGATCGGCCCGGCGAACAGGCAGAAGGAATGATGCGCCCAGTCGGGCTTTTCCGGATGCTCGAAGCGATAGCGGGCATTGGCGGCATTGGTGATGCGGATGCCGAGTTCGGCGATCTCGCGCGCCCGGTCAGCCTCGAGCGTCACGCCAAGCGCCACCGGGTCGACCACCACGAAACTGTCGCCGCCGAAGGCGGTGTCGACGGTGATCGTGCCCAGCCCCGGCACCTCGAGCGGCACGCCGAGCCGGGTGGCAAACGAGGGCAGGTTCTCGACATGGATGCGCTCGGCCTTGCCGTTCGCGCAATCGGCCCGCACCCGGACGAGCCCGCCCGGCGCCTCGAGCACCATCTCGGTCACCGGCTCCTGCATCGGGATGATGCCGCTGTCGAGCAGCACCGTCGAGACGCAGATCGAGTTCGAGCCCGACATCGGCGGCGTGTCCTCGGGCTCCATGATGATCCAGGCGGCCTGCGCCTCGGGGGCGCGCGGCGGCACCAGCAGGTTGACGTGCCGGAAGACGCCGCCGCGCGGCTCGTTCAGCATGAAATTGCGCAGCCCCTGATCCTGCGCGATCCAGGCCCGCTGTTCCCAGACGGTGGCGCCGGGGGGCGGGGCAACGCCGCCGACGATGACATCGCCGACCTCACCCTCGGCATGGCACGAGACGACGTGGATGACCTTTGTGCTGCGCATCTTCCTCTCCGCTGCTGGCGTCCGGGGGCGTTGATCCCGCCACGTCCGGCACCTCCCCGAAGTAGCCGGGAACGCAGGGAAACACCATGGGCGCGGCTCAGCCGCCGAGCGCCTCGCGCAGGCTCGAGGGGGCGGCCACGCGGCTGCGCAGGTCGAGCGAGGAGAGCAGATCGAGCAGGTGGCTCTTCATCAGCTCCTCGGCCAGTGCGCCGTCATGGGCGGCCAGCGCGCGCATCAGCGCGTGATGGGCGTGGCGTTCGCACAGCGCGCCGCGGCGCTGCCAGTAGACCGCGATGATCAGCGACGAGCGGGCGACCAGCTGGGTGATGAACTCGGCGATCGTGTCCTGATCGGCGATGCGGGCGATCTCGATGTGGAACTTGCCCGAGAGGTAGAGCGCGCGACCGGCCTGGCCCGCCGCGAGTGCCTCGTGTTCGGCGTCGATATGGCGTTGCAGCAGGGCAAGATCGGCCTCGGTGATCCGTTCGGCCGCCGAGCGCGCGGTGCGCGGTTCGAGCAGGGCGCGGGCCTCGAACACCTCGCGCGCCTCGCGCAGGCTCGGCTGCGCGACAAAGGCGCCGCGGTTGCGCCGCAGCTCGACCAGCCGGTCATGTGCCAGCCGTTGCAGCGCCGCACGCACCACGGTGCGCGAGACGCCGAAGATCTCGCCGACCTCGTCTTCCGACAGTTTCGAGCCCGGCGGCAGGCGATGCTCGTGAATCGCCAGGGCGATCTCCTCGGCGATGCTGTCGGAACTGGTGTCTCGGCTCGGCAGGTCCATGCGTGTCTCCTTCCCTGTGATTCTTGGGGGGTGCGGGGCGGAGGAGCAAGGGGCGAGCTTCGAACACAAGATTGTATACGATTTTGTGCCGGATATCGTGCAACGCGTATCCGATGGTGCATAAATTATGCGCAGATCATGTTTTGCCCGTCTGGCCGGATCGAATCCGTTCCCGCTCCGGCAACCGGTCGCCGCAGGGTGGGCGCAGTTGAGCCGACAGGAGCGAAGATGAGAACTCAGGGCGATCTCGAACTCGTGCATCTGACGAAGCGCTATGGCGACACCGTCGCCGTCGACGACATCAGCCATATCTTCGCGCCGGCGAGCTATGTGTGCCTGCTCGGTCCCTCGGGCTGCGGCAAGAGCTCGACGCTGCGGATGATCGCGGGGCATGAGAGCGTCAGCTCGGGCGGGATCGTGCTGCACGGCATGGAAATCTCGAACCTGCCGCCGGCGCAGCGCGGCACCGCGATGATGTTCCAGAACTATGCGCTCTTCCCGCATCTGAATGTGCGCGACAACGTCGCCTTCAGTCTGCGGATGAAGGGCGTCGACAAGGCGACGCGGCACAAGAAGGCGATGGCGCTGCTCGAGCTTGTCGACATGGCGCATCTGGCCGACCGGCTGCCGGCGCAGCTCTCGGGCGGGCAGCAGCAGCGCGTGGCGCTGGCGCGTGCCCTCATCACCGAGCCGCGGGTGCTGCTGCTCGACGAGCCGCTCTCGGCGCTTGACCCGTTCCTGCGGATCCGGATGCGGGCCGAGCTGAAGCGGCTGCAGCGCGAGCTGGGCATCACCTTCATCCATGTCACCCATGGCCAGGACGAGGCGCTGGCGCTGGCCGATGAATGCGTGGTGATGAACCGCGCGGTGATCGAGCAGGCGGGCCCGCCGCGCGAGGTCTGGGGCGCGCCGCGCACCGAATTCGTCGCCCGCTTCATGGGCGGGCACAATGTGCTCGACTGGCATGGCGCGCGCGTCGCGATCCGTTCGGACGAGGTCCGCATCGTCGCGAGCGGCGGCGTCGCCGCCACCGCGAGCGCCGTCGAATATCAGGGCGACCGCGTCGCGCTGACCGCGAAGACCGAGGGCGGCGAGGAGATCACCGCGCTGGTGTCCGACGCCGCCTTCTTCGCGCAACCGATCAACCCGGGCGAGGCCCTGCGCCTTGGCTGGGACGAGGGGCGGCTGCACCGCCTCGAAGCCTGACACTCCCCAACAGAGAGGAATTTCCCATGTCGAAGATGCGTTACTCGCGCCGCTCCATCCTGAAATCGGGCGCCGCCGTCGCCGCCGCCTCGGCGCTTCCGGCGCCGATGATCTGGGCGCAGGAGATCAAGAACATCACCCTGCGCCAGTTCGGCACCGGCGTGTCGAACCTGAACGAGGTCGGCCAGAAGGTGAAGGAAGAGCTCGGCTTCACGCTCGAGATGACCGCGCTTGACAGCGACAGCGTCACGCAGCGCGCCGCGACCCAGCCCGACAGCTTCGACATCGCCGACATCGAATACTGGATCTGCAAGAAGGTCTGGCCGACCGGCAACCTGCAGGCGATGGATACGACCAAGATCAAGAATTACGACAAGATCGTCGGCATCTTCAAGGATGGCAAGCTGACCCCGGAAAGCGTTGTCGCGCAGGGCACCGCGCCGAACACCGTGGGCTTCGTCGAAGGCCCGGGCTCGACCGCCTTCGCCAAGGAACAGACGCAGTGGATGACGCTGATCCCGACGATCTACAACGCCGACACGCTGGGCATCCGCCCCGACCTGATCGGCCGTCCGATCGAAAGCTGGGCGGAGCTGCTGAACCCCGAGTTCAAGGGCAAGGCCTCGATCCTCGACATCTCCTCGATCGGGATCATGGACATGGCGATGGTCTGCGAGGCCTCGGGCAAGATCAAGTACGGCGACAAGGGCAACATGACCCGTGCCGAGATCGACCAGACCATCGCGATCTTCACCGAGGCGAAGAAAGCCGGCCAGTTCCGCGCCTTCTGGAAGTCGTTCGACGAGTCGGTGAACCTGATGGCCTCGGGCGAGGTGGTGATCCAGTCGATGTGGTCGCCCGCCGTCACCGCGGTGAAGTCGCGCGGCATTCCTTGCGTGTTCCAGCCGCTGAAGGAAGGTTATCGCGCCTGGGGCGGCGGGCTCGGCCTGTCGAAGTCGCTGACCGGCATGCAGCTTGATGCCGCCTATGAATACATCAACTGGTATCTCTCGGGCTGGGTCGGCGCCTTCCTGATGCGTCAGGGCTATTACTCGGCGGTGCCGGCGACCTCGAAGGACTTCATGACGCCGAACGAATGGGGCTACTGGTTCGAAGGCAAGCCCGCGGCCGAGGATATCGCCGACCCGTTCGGCAAGGTCATGGCCAAGGCCGGCGAGAGCCGCGACGGCGGCTCGTTCTACGAGCGCATGGGCCATGTCGCATGCTGGAACTCGGTGATGGACGAGAACCAGTACATGGTCCGCAAGTGGAACGAGTTCATCGCCTCGTGATGAACCGCGCGGGGGGCGCGCGGCCCCCCGCATCCCCCCGCGAGTATTTGGCCAAGGAAAAGGGCGCGTCATGGCGGTTTCACGCAATCTGCAGGGCTGGCTTCTGGCCGCGCCGCTCACCGCGGTGCTGGCGGGCTTCCTGGTGCTGCCGATCCTCACCATCTTCATCGTGAGCTTCTGGCAGGCCACGGAATTCTCGATCATCCCGGCCTTCAGCCTCGAGAACTACCAGTTCCTGCTGACCTCTCCGGTGACCTATCAGGTGTTCTTCAAGACCTTCGTCTATGCCGCGCTGGTCTGGGGGCTGACGCTCGGCATCGGTTTCACCGTCGCCTATTACCTTGCCTTCCACATCCGGTCCGAGGCGACGCGGATGGTGCTGTTTTTGCTGTGCACCATTCCCTTCCTGACCTCGAACATCATCCGGATGATCTCCTGGATTCCCTTCCTCGGGCGCAACGGGCTGGCGAACCAGGCGCTGATGAGCCTCGGCATCGTCGATGCGCCGGTCGAGTGGCTGCTTTACTCCGATTTCTCGGTGGTGCTGGCCTTCGTGCAC
The DNA here is from genome assembly GCF_056590935.1 of Paenirhodobacter sp. YD-8. Classification (NCBI taxonomy): domain Bacteria; kingdom Pseudomonadati; phylum Pseudomonadota; class Alphaproteobacteria; order Rhodobacterales; genus Paenirhodobacter; species Paenirhodobacter sp. YD-8. Next base: position 1,227,236 of record NZ_CM152649.1, read on the forward strand.
CTGAACACGCTGTTCATGATCACGCCCATCTTCAACACGATGATGCGCATCGACCGCAGCCTGGTCGAGGCGGCGCGCGACAATGGCGCCTCGGGGCGGCAGATCCTGACCCATGTCATCATCCCGCTCTCGAAGCCCGGGATCATGATCGGCACGATCTTCGTGCTGGCGCTGGTGATGGGCGATTTCATCACCGTGCGGTTCATGTCGGGCTCGCAATCGGCGAACGTCGGGCGGCTGATCTCGAATGACATCGCGCTGCTGCAATATCCCTCCGCCTCCGCCACCTCGATCGTGCTTCTGGCGGTCGTCCTTCTGATCATCGGCGCGCTGATGCGCTTCGTGAACATCCGCAAGGAGCTTTGACATGGAACCGCGTCCGCGCAGCTTCTACGCGCTCACCGCCTTCTTCGTGCTGTTCGTGATCTTCCTCTATGGCCCGACGATCACCATCGCGATCCTGTCCTTCCAGGGGCCGCAGGGCGGGCTGACCTTCCCGATGAACGGGGTCTCGACCTACTGGTTCCACAACCTGTTCGAGCAGCAGGCGGTGGGCGACATCTGGGGCTCGTTCCGCCGCTCCTTCGCGCTCGGGCTGATGGTGATGGTGGCGACCGTGGTGATCTCGGTGATGGCGGGGCTCGCCTTCCGCAAGCGCTTCCGCGGCTCGGCGGCGCTGTTCTATCTGACCATCGCCTCGCTGGTGATCCCCTCGATCCTCGTCTCGCTGGGCGTCGGGCTGATCTTCGACCGCTTCGGGCTGAAGGTGCACTGGGCGACCTCGGGGTTCGGCGCGCAGCTGACCTGGACGCTGCCCTTCGGCCTTCTGGTGATGTTCGCGGTCTTCAACCGCTTCAACCCCTCCTACGAGGAGGCGGCGCGCGATCAGGGCGCCAGCGCCTGGCAGACCTTTGCCCATGTCGTGCTGCCGATCATCTTCCCCTCGGTGGTGGGGGTGGCGCTGTTCGGCTTCTCGCTCAGCTATGACGAGTTTGCCCGCACGCTGCTGACTGCGGGCAGCTACAACACCCTGCCGCTCGAGATCTTCGGGATGACGACGAACGTGACGAAGCCGGTGATCTATGCGCTCGGCACGCTGACCACGGCCTTCTCGCTGCTGATCATCGGCGTCTTCCTGCTGGCCGTCTGGATCACCGCGCGGCGGCGGGCGCGGCGCATGGCGAGCCTCGCGAAGGCGGGCTGAGGCGCGGGCGCAGAACGGACGATTGAAATGAAACTGATCTTCATGAACCCCAATTCCACCGAGTCGATGACGCGGCAGGTGGTCGAGGTGGCGCGTGCCGCCGCCCCCGAGGCCGAGATCCTCGGCTGGACCAACACCGGCGGGCCGCCGGCGATCGAGGGGCCCGAGCACGGGCGCCAGGCGGTGGCGGGGCTGATGGCGATGCTGCCCGCGGCGCGCGCGGCCGGCGCCGATGTGCTGGTGATTGCCTGCTTCGACGATACCGGCCTGGGCGAGTTGCGCGCCGCCGCGCATTGCCCGGTGATCGGCATCGGGCAGGCGGCCTATCACATGGCCGCGCTGGTCGCCGGGCGGTTCTCGGTGGTGACGACGCTTGCCGTCTCGGTGCCGGTACTCGAGGACAACCTCGGCCGCTACGGGCTTGCGACAGGCTGCGTCTCGGTGCGGCCGAGCGGGCTGCCGGTGCTCGCCGTCGAGAAGGGCGGGGCAGCGGTGATCGCGCGGCTTGCCGAGGAGATGCAGGCCGCCCGCGCCGAGGGGGCGGGGGCGATCGCGCTTGGTTGCGCGGGCATGTGCGGGCTGCGCGGCGCGCTTGCGGCGCTGACCGACCTGCCGGTGATCGACGGCGTCGCCGCCGCGGCGAATCTCGGTCAGGCGATTGCGCGCACGGTCGGGGCCGGCACCGCGGCCTGAGCTCGGTCCTGACTTTCGCTCACTTTGACGCCGGGGCGTTCCTGCGCACCCCGGCGTCTTCGTGTCCGGAACATGCGGCCGACGCGGGAGGATTCGCGCTGGCCCCCTCTGCGCGGGGTGCTGGGGCCTTGCTGCGCGGCATTTCGCCGGCGGCGCGAAGGGACAGGCCGCGGTTGGCCCGGGCGCAAACGGCAAAAGCGGCGCAATCGCTTGCGAACAGCAGCGAACCCGGCCGATTTCACGTGGATTTTCAGGAGGAAGATGGTGCTGCAGGAGAGGATTGAACTCTCGACCTCTCCCTTACCAAGGGAGTGCTCTACCACTGAGCTACTGCAGCGCCGTTTCGGTCGGCGTCGACCGTGGGCGGGGATTTAGAGGACATCGCGCGGGGGCGCAAGGGCAAATTTTCACTCTCTCTCGACACATTTTTTCGGGCGGGGTAGAGAGGGCCAATGACAGAGGATACCCCCGAGAAGAAACCCGGCAAGGGCGGCGCGAAAGCTGCGCCCGAAACCCGCGAGGAACGGCTGCGTGCCGCGCTGCGGGCGAATCTCGCGCGGCGCAAGGCGCAGGCGCGCGGGCGGGCGGCGGATGCGGCCGAGACGGAATCGGGTCGGGGCGGGCAGGAGAACGAGTAGATGGATTCGATCATCGTACGCGGCAACGGGCCGCTTCACGGCCAGATCCCGATTGCCGGGGCCAAGAACGCCTGCCTCGCGCTGATGCCGGCGACGCTTCTGAGCGAGGAACCGCTGACGCTGACGAATGCGCCGCGGCTGAGCGACATTCGCACCATGACCGAGCTTCTGGCAAGCCTCGGCGCCGAGGTGACGGGGCTGCAGGACGGCAAGGTGCTGGCCACCTCCTGCCATGGCGAGATCAACCCGGTCGCCGATTACGACATCGTGCGGAAGATGCGCGCCTCGAATCTGGTGCTCGGCCCGCTGCTGGCGCGGCTTGGTCATGCGGTGGTGTCGCTGCCGGGCGGCTGCGCGATCGGCGCGCGGCCGATGGACATCCACATCGACGCGCTTTCGGCCCTGGGGGCCGAGATCGAGCTGAAGGAAGGCTATCTGCACGCAAAGGCGCTTGGCGGGCTGCGCGGCGCGGTGCACGAGATGCGATTCGCCTCGGTCGGTGCGACCGAGAACTTCCTGATGGCCGCGGTGCTGGCGAAGGGCACCTCGGTGCTGAAGAACGCCGCGCGCGAACCCGAGATCGTCGACCTTGCCCGCTGCCTGCGCGCGATGGGGGCCGAGATCGAGGGCGAGGGCAGCTCGACCATCACCATCCAGGGCGTCGACCGGCTGCATGGTGCGACCCACCCTGTGGTCACCGACCGCATCGAGCTTGGCACCTACATGCTCGCCCCGGCGATCTGCGGTGGCGAGGTCGAATGCCTCGGCGGCAAGATCGAGCTGGTCGAGAGCTTCTGCGAGAAGCTCGACGCGGCCGGGGTCTCGGTCGAGGAGACGGCGACCGGGCTGAAGGTGAAGCGCAAGAACGGCCGGATCCGCGCCGTCGACGTGGTGACCGAGCCCTTCCCGGGCTTCCCGACCGACCTGCAGGCGCAGATGATGGCACTGCTTGCCACCGCCGACGGGACCTCGGTCCTCGAGGAGAAGATCTTCGAGAACCGCTTCATGCACGCGCCCGAGCTGATGCGCATGGGCGCACGGATCGAGGTGCAGGGCGGTCAGGCGACGGTGCATGGCGTCGAGCGGCTGAAGGGCGCGCGGGTGATGGCGACCGACCTGCGGGCCTCGGTGTCGCTGATCCTTGCCGGGCTGGCGGCCGAGGGCGAGACCGTGGTCAGCCGCGTCTACCACCTCGACCGCGGCTATGAACGGGTCGAGGAAAAGCTCGGCGCGGTCGGCGCCAAGATCGAGCGGGTGAAGGGCGAGTGATGGCGCAGGGCCGGTCGCTTGAGCTTTTCTTCGTCGACGGCAACCCCGAGGGGATGCAGACGGCAGAGGTGTTCAACTGGACCGGCCATGTCCTGTACTTCCCGCGCACGCAGATCGCCGCGGCGCTGAGCCGGCCCGCTGCGCGGCACACCGGCGTCTATGTCCTGCTGGGCGAGGGCGAGACCGGGCCGCTTGCCTATATCGGCGAGAGCGAGGACGTGTCGCAGCGGATCCGCAGCCATGACGTGCAGAAGGATTTCTGGACCCATGCGGCGCTGATCACCACCCAGGCGAACAACCTGCACAAGGCGCATGTGAAATACCTCGAGGCGCGGCTGATCGAGGAGGCGAAGCGGATCGGCCGGATGCCGCTCGAGAACAGCACCGCCCCGGCGCGCCCGGGCCTCTCCGAAGCCGCCCGTGCCAATATGGAAGAGTTCCTCGAGACCCTGTTCATCGTGCTGCCGGCGCTGCGCATCGACATGTTTGTGGAACGGAAACGGCCCGCTGTTGTGCCGCCGGCCGAGCTGGAACAGCGTGCAAGGGGGGAGGCGGTCGAAGGGCCGCTCTTTCGGCTGTCGGCGCCGCGCGCGGGCTTGACGGCGCAGGCGCGCCTTGTGCTTGGTGAGTTCGTGGTGGAAGCTGGCACCCATGCGCGCGGGAACTGGACTGGTGTGGACTATGCCACTTACAAGGGGCTTTACACCGAGTTGAGGCAGTCCGGCGTGCTTGTTCCCGAGGGGGACTTCTGTGTCTTCGCCGAGAATTACGCCTTCGCGAGCCCTTCGGCCGCGGCTTCGGTGATCCTCGGGCGCGCTGCGAACGGCACGCTGGAGTGGAAGACCCCGGAGGGGAAGACCTACAAGGAATGGGAGGCCGAGACGCTCTCGGTGCTGCCGCAGGAGGACGCATGACGACCGACGCGCGATTCGAGGACGGGGCAGAGGGGGCGCTCGCGCTGCGGGCCGAGACGGCGGAGGACCTGAAGGTCATCGCCGCGCTGGTGCAGGACGCGGTCTTCTCCACTGCCGACATCGCCTGGGAGGCGAAGGCGCGCCGGCTGGTGGTGCTCGTCAACCGCTTCCGCTGGGAAGACAAGGCCGCGGCCGAGGCGGAAAAGCGCCCCTACGAGCGGGTGCGGGCGCTTCTGGTGATCTCGGGCGTCACCGGCATCGCCTCGCAGGGGATCGACCGCAAGGATCCCGATCTCGTGCTGTCGCTCCTTGATCTCGGCTGGGAGCCGGGCGAGGACCCCGCCGGTCGCGTGCTGCTGACGCTGGCGGGCGACGGCGCGATTGCGATCTCGACCGAATGCCTCGAGGTCGACCTGCACGACGTGACGCGTCCCTACCGCGCCGTCTCGGGCGCCGCACCGCATCATCCCGAATGATCCGCGCGGCCCGCCCCGAGGATGCCGCACGGATCTCCGAGGTTCTGGTGGCCTCGATCACCGGGCTTTGCGCGGCCGACCACCACGATGACCCGGCGCGGATCGCCCGATGGCTCGCGGACAAGACCCCCGAGGGCGTCGCGGCGATGATCGCCGTGCCGGGCGGACGGCTCTATGTCGCGGGGCGCGGGCGGATCGAGGCGGTCGGCGCGATCGACTGGGCGGGGCAGGCGCCGGACACCGGCAAGATCACCTTGCTCTATGTCGATCCCGAGGCCCGCAGGCAGGGGCTGTCGGCGGCGCTGCTGGCGGCGATGGAGGCGGAACTCGTGGCGATGGGGCGCACGAACGGCCTGCTCACCGCCACCGCGACGGCCTTCGCCTTTTACCGCCACCACGGCTGGCACGCCGCGGGCCCGGCACGCGAGGGGCGCTGGATCCTCGGTCATCCGATGCGCAAGACGCTGGGCTGAGCCGGCGAGCCACAGGTGCTTTCCTGGTGGAAATACTCTCGGGGGTCCGGGGCGAGCCCCCCGGTGGCGTCTCGGGCCGAGCCGTCGCATGCGTATTTGAACCAGGAAAAAGCACGGGGCGCAGGGCAGGGGACACGAGTGCTTGCCCCGCGCGCGGCAAGGCCTTAATCCCTTGGGCAAGAAGGAGCCTCCCCATGCCGCATTTCCTTGCCACCGCCGACGCCGATTTCGAGACCCGCTTCACCGCGCTTCTGGGGATGAAGCGCGAGGACAGCCCCGATGTCGATGCGGCCGTCGCCGCGATCATCGCCGATGTGCGCACGCGCGGCGATGCGGCGGTGATCGAGCTGACCGAGAAATTCGACCGGCTGTCGCTGACCCCGGAAACCCTCGCCTTCTCGCCTGCTGAGATGGAGGCGGAAATTGCCAAGGTGCCGGCGGCCGAGCGTGCCGCACTCGAGCTCGCGGCAGAGCGGATCCGCACCTATCACGCGCGGCAGATGCCGCTGGCCGAGGAACGCTGGAGCGAACCCAACGGCGCCGAGCTTGGCTGGCGCTGGACGCCGGTCTCGGCGGCGGGGCTTTACGTGCCGGGCGGGCTGGCCTCCTATCCGTCCTCGGTGCTGATGAATGCGATTCCGGCCAAGGTCGCCGGGGTCGAGCGGCTGGTCATCGCCTGCCCGACGCCCGGGGGCGCGGTGAATCCGCTGGTGCTGCTCGCGGCGCGGCTTGCGGGCGTCGACACCGTCTACCGCATCGGCGGCGCGCAGGCGATTGCGGCGCTCGCCTATGGCACGGCGACGATCACCCCGGTCGACAAGATCACCGGGCCGGGCAACGCCTTTGTCGCCGCGGCGAAGCGGCGCGTCTTCGGCAAGGTCGGCATCGACATGATTGCCGGCCCCTCCGAGATTCTGGTGATCGCCGACGGCACCGCCAACCCCGACTGGGTGGCGATCGACCTGCTCAGCCAGGCCGAACACGACCAGTCGGCGCAGGCGCTGCTGCTGACGCCCGATGCGGGCTTTGCGACGGAGGTCGTCGCGGCGCTGGAAAAACGGCTTGCCACGCTTGAGCGGCGCGAGATCGCCGGCGCCAGCTGGCGCGATTTCGGCACCGTCATCGTCACCCGCGACCTGAGCGAGGCGGCGGCGCTGTCGAACCGCGTCGCGCCCGAGCACCTCGAACTGTGCGTTGCAGATCCCGAGGCGCTAAGCGCCGAGATCACCCATGCCGGCGCGATCTTCCTTGGCCAATGGACGCCCGAGGCGATCGGCGATTACGTCGGCGGGCCGAACCACGTTCTGCCCACGGCGCGTTCGGCGCGCTTCTCCTCGGGGCTGAGCGCGATGGACTTCCTCAAGCGCACCACGCTTGCCAGGATGACGCCCGAGGCGCTGCGCGCGATCGGTCCCTCGGCCGAGATCCTCGCCACCTCGGAAAGCCTGCAGGCGCATGGCCTGTCGGTGCGTGCCCGGCTTGATGCGCTGAACTGCGCCGAGGCGCTGAAGGAAGGGGACGCCTGATGGCCCGCATCACCCGTCTCGAGATCGATGACAGCGGCCTGCCGGCCCCCGCCCCGGAAATCGAGCAGGAGCGCCGCGTCGCGGTCTTCGACCTGCTCGAGGACAACAGCTTCACCCTCCCGGGCCGCGACGGCGCCCCGCCGCCCGAGGGCCCCTTCGCGCTGACGCTTGCGGTGCGCGACGGCCGGCTGGTCTTCGATACCGCCACCGAGGCGGGCGCGAAGGTGGCCGAGTTCCACCTCAGCTTCGGCCCGTTCCGGCAGGCGGTGAAGGATTACTTCCAGATCTGCGCCAGCTATTTCGACGCGGTGAAGAAGCTGCCGCCGAGCCAGATCGAGGCGATCGACATGGCCCGGCGCGGCATCCACAACGAGGGCGCGCGGATCCTGCAGGAGCGGCTCGAGGGCAAGGCCGAGCTCGACATCGACACCGCGCGCCGTCTTTTCACTCTCGTCTGTGTTCTTACCCCGGTAAAATGATGGCGTCGCTTCCCCATTCGGTCCTGTTCTGCTGCGACCACAACGCCACGCGTTCGCCGATGGCCGAGGGGATGATGAAGAAGTTCTATGGCCGCGAGGTCTATGTGCAGTCGGTGGGGGTGAAGTCGGATCTGGAGATCGACGGCTTCACCATCGCCGTGTGCCACGAGATCGGCATCGACCTGACACGCCACCGCGCCCGCGATTTCAACGAGCTGTCGGATTTCGGCGACGAGATCGAATCCTTCGATCTGGTGGTGGCGCTGACGCCGGCCTCGCGCGCGCTGGCCGAAGAGGCGGCGCGGGTGCATCACGTCTCGGTCGAGTATTGGCCGATCAACGACCCGACCGGGGTGGGCGAGGGGCGCGAGGCGCGGCTCGCCGCCTATCGGCTGACCCGCGATCAGATCCGCGCCCATATGGTCGAGCGCTTCGGCCCGCCGAAGCAGCCGATCTGAGCCGCTGTCCCCGCGACGGTTTCGCGCGCCCCGACGTCGGTTGCGGGGTTTGACGCGGGGCCTTGCGCATGCCACATCTCGGTCAGTTCCATCCGACCGGAGTTCGCCCATGCCCCGCGCCGAGGCCCTTGCCGCCGTCACCCGCTATTACGAGGCCTTCAATGCCGGCGACACCGCCGCGATGGAAGCGCTGATCGCCGACGAGTTCGAGCATCACGTGAACGAGGGCGAGATCCGCCGCGGCGCCGAGGCCTTCCGCGCCTTCAACGCCCACATGACGCGCTGCTACCGCGAGCATCTGGCCGATGTCGTGGTGATGGCGAATGACGCGGGCACCCGCGCGGCGGCCGAATTCGTCGTCCATGGCGTCTATCTCGAGACCGACGACGGCCTGCCCGAGGCGCGCGGGCAGAAATACGTGCTGCCGGCCGGCGCCTTCCTCAGCCTGAAGGACGGCCGCATCACCCGGGTGACGACCTATTACAACCTTTCCGACTGGGTCCGGCAGGTCAGCTGATGGTCGAGGTCCGCAGCCTGACCGGCGCAGCGCTCGACGCGGCGCTTGACGACGTGGCGCGGCTGCGCATCGCGGTGTTCCGCGACTGGCCTTACCTTTACGACGGCTCGCTCGACTACGAGCGGCGCTATCTTGAAAGCTATCGCGCCTCGGAGACGGCGGTGGTGGTCGGCGCCTTCGATGGCGCGCGGCTTGTCGGCGCCGCGACCGGCACGCCGCTCGAGGATCACGCCGAGGATTTCGCCGCCCCCTTCGCGGACACCGGGCTGCCGCTCGAGGCGGTCTTCTATTGCGCCGAGTCGGTGCTGCTGCCCGAGTATCGCGGCCATGGCCTCGGCCACGCCTTCTTCGACGCGCGCGAGGCTCATGCCCGGGCGCTTGGCCGTAGCTTTTCCGCCTTCTGCTCGGTGATGCGGTCGGCCGATCACCCGATGCGGCCCGCGGACTATCGCCCGCTCGACGGGTTCTGGCGCAAGCGCGGCTACGAGCCGATGCCGGGCGTCGTCGCGCGGTTCCGCTGGACCGATCTCGGCGACGGTGAACAGACCGAAAAACCGCTGCAATTCTGGGGGCGAGCGCTGTGAGACATGTGACCGTGGCGGCCGCCGCCTATCCCTTCGATCAGGTCGCCGATGTCGCGCAATGGGCGGCGAAGACGCGGGCCTGGGTGCAGCAGGCGGTGCTGAAGGGCGCCGATCTGCTGGTCTTTCCCGAATACGCGGCGATGGAGCTTGCGGCGCTTGGCGGGGCGCAGGTCGCGGCCGATCTCGAGGCCGCGCTGAACGAGGTGGTGCGCCACCGCGCCGCGATGGAGGCGACCTTCGAAGGGCTGGCGATCGAGTTCGGGCTGACGATCCTCGCCCCCTCGGGCCCGGTGATCGAGGGCGGGCGGCGGCTGAACCGCGCCACGCTCTTCGGCCCGGCAGGGCGCATCGGCCATCAGGACAAGGCGATGATGACCCGTTTCGAGCGCGAGGAGTGGTCGGTCGAGGCGGGCGCGGGGCTGACGCTTTTCGACACCGCGCTTGGCCGCATCGGCGTGCTGATCTGCTATGACAGCGAATTCCCGCTGCTGGCCCGGGCACTCGCCGAGGCGGGGGCCGAGATCCTTCTTGTCCCGTCCTGCACCGACACCGAGGCGGGCTTCTGGCGGGTGCGCGTGGGCGCCATGGCGCGCGCGCTTGAAAGCCAGTGCGTCGTCGTGCAGGCGCCGACCGTGGGCGAGGCGCTGTGGTGCCCGGCGATCGACGTGAACCGGGGCGCGGCGGCGATCTACGGCCCCTCGGACACAGGCTGGCCGGCGACGGGCGTGATTGCCGAGGGCGCGATGGACGAGCCCGGCTGGGTCGTCGCCACCGTCGATCTGGATCAGGTCGCCGCGAGTCGTTCGGGCGGTGCCGTGCTGCCCTTCGCGCATTGGCCCGAACAGGCGGCGCAGGCCGCGCGCCTTCACGTCGCACCGGAAAAGCTCCGCGACGCTTGACATTCTCCTTGAATTTTGCCGCTTCACGGCGCATGTATCGCGCGCCCGCGGAATCTGGCGGGTGTGTCTTCAGGAGTGAACATGGCCAAGGAAGAAATGCTCGAATTCCCCGGCGTCGTGAAGGAACTCCTGCCGAACGCGACTTTCCGGGTCGAACTCGAGAACGGCCATGAAATCATCGCGCATATGGCAGGCAAGATGCGGAAGAACCGCATCCGGGTCCTCGCGGGCGACAAGGTTCAGGTGGAAATGAACACCTACGATCTGTCGAAAGGCCGCATCAACTACCGCTTCAAGTGAAGCTTATCCTCGGTTCCGCAAGCCCGCGCCGACGGGAGCTTCTGGGCCAGCTTGGGCTGGTCCCGGACGAGGTGCGCGCGCCCGACATCGACGAGACGCCGCAGCGCGGCGAGCTTGCGCGCGATTACGTCGCGCGGATGGCGCGCGAGAAGGCCGCCGTGCTTGATTGCGCGGCGGACGAGGTGATCCTCACCGCCGACACCACCGTGACCTGCGGCCGGCGCATCCTCGGCAAGCCTGGCGACGAGAAGGAGGCGGCCGAGTTCCTCTGGCTGCTGTCCGGCCGGCGCCATCACGTGCTGACCGCCATCGCCGTGCGCAGCGCCACCGGCCTGCGCGAGCGGCTGGTCGACACGATCGTGAAATTCCGCCCGCTCTCGAACGCCGAGGTGAACGGCTATCTCGCCTCGGGCGAGTGGCAGGGCAAGGCCGGCGGCTATGCCATCCAGGGCCGCGCCGGCGCCTTCGTGCCCTGGATCCAGGGCTCCTTTACCGGCGTCGTCGGCCTGCCGCTGGCCGAGACCGCGCTGCTTCTGAACGCGGTAGGGGTGAGCGCATGAAGGGCCGCATCGTCGTTTTGGGAGAGCTGCACGGGCTCGAAGCCGCGGCGCTGATGGTCGATGGCCGGCTCGAGGATCTGCTCCTCGACAGCTCGGACGCGGTGACGCTCGCGCCCGGAGCGATCTGCCGCGGCAAGGTCGAGCGGCAGATGAAGGGGCAGGGCGGTGTGTTCCTGCGCCTGCCGGGCGGCGAGAAGGGCTTCCTGCGCGAGGCGCGGGGCCTGACCCCGGGGCAGGGCGTCGTGGTGCAGGTCACCGGCGGCACCGAACCCGGCAAGGCGCTTCCGGTCTCGCTGCGGCTGCTGTTCAAGGGCCGTTACGGCATCGTCACCCCCGGTGCGCCGGGGCTGAACGTCTCGCGCCGGATCCAGGACGAGGATCTGCGCGACGGTCTGCAGGCGATTGCCGCGGTGGTGATGGAAGGCTCCGAGATGGGGCTGATCCTCCGCTCGGCCTGTGCCGAGGCCGAGGAGGGCGAGATCGTCGAGGACATCGCCGCGCTGCGCGAGCTGGCCGAGGCGGTGACCGGCGACAGCACGGGCGAGCCCGAGCTGCTGGTCGATGCGCCGAGCCCGCAGGAAGAGGCCTGGCGCGAATGGGCCGACCCCGCCCCCGAGGAGGTGGTCGAGGGCATGGCAGAGCATGGCGTGCCGGAAGCGGTCGATGTGCTGCTGTCGCCGCGGGTCGATCTGACCGGTGGCGGCCACATGATGATCGAGCCCACCCGCGCGCTGATCGCGGTCGATGTCAACACCGGCGCCGATACCTCGCCGGCTGCCAGCCTCAAGGCGAATATCGCCGCTGCGCGCGAGCTGCCGCGGCAGCTGCGGCTGCGTGGCCTCGGCGGTCAGGTGGTGGTCGATTTCGCGCCGATTCCGAAGAAGGACCGCGCCGCGCTGGAACAGCAGCTGCGCGCCGCCTTCAAGGGCGAGGCCGCCGAGACCAGCCTTGCCGGCTGGACCCCGCTCGGTCTTTACGAGCTGGTGCGCAAGCGCGACCGCGTGGCGCTGGCGGCGCTTCTGGAGGGGCGGGCATGAGCTGCCCGATCTGCGGCAAGGAAAGCGCCGAGAAATACCGCCCGTTCTGCTCGAAACGCTGTGCCGACATCGACCTTGCGCGCTGGCTGAACGGGTCCTACGTGATTCCGGGCGATCTGGCTGAGGAAGAGGAACGCGCCCCCGAAGGCCCGCCCGGCGGGGTCTCCGACCGGCCGCACTGAACCCGGCCAAGCCCCTGAAATGCCCGCCTTTCGGCGGCGAAAGGCCCTCCCGACGGAGGGCCTTTGGGTTTTCAGGGGAGGGGGTGAATTTTCCTGCGCGCGGGACGAAAAAATCCGCAAAATCCTCTGGACAGCCCCCGCCCGCTCCAGTAGGAAGCCCACACCAACGCCGGACTAAACGGCACGGTGCCCAGATAGCTCAGTTGGTAGAGCAGCGGATTGAAAATCCGCGTGTCGCTGGTTCGATTCCGGCTCTGGGCACCACTTAAAACCCCAATAAATGTTGACTTAGATGGCTCCGCCTCCGATCGTGGCGTCTCTGTTTTTCTTGCCTGGGCTACAAAACGCGTGCCCTTGAAAGCCGTAGCGCGGCCACCGCGACTTGCCGCCAGTCGGGGCCGACGCGCTGCGCAATCATGTCATGCTCGACACTTTCGCCCAGACGGATCCCGGCGTCGAACCTGTCCTCCACGCTATTGCGAAAGCCGCCGTCGACGCTCCGCTCCAGCCGGATGTCGTGAGCTCCTCCCCATCTCTTGGCCAGGAACTGGCGTAATTTAAGCTACACTCTGCCCCCGCTGGTCGGTTTCGATCTGGTTGAAGTTGGCCACGGCGGGCGGCTGTCCGCCATGGGCGGCGTGGGGCCGCTGGTGTTGTCGAAGGCGATCCCGCGCCCGACGTCCGCTTTCGCCCGAGAGCCGGTCCCCCATGCGTGCAGGTAGATGCGCTCATACCTCAGGGATCGCCAGCACCTTGCGGGTGAACCGGTCCATGATGACAACCAGGTAGCGGAATGAGCCATCGAGGCGCCACCGGTTGAAGCCCGATGGCGAATGCGTCGTATCGGCAGGTAGGTGGTGTCGGCGCACCAGACCTGGTTGGGCCGATCGACCCGCAGCCCGCCCAGCAGGGAGGGGCAGGTCATGTGCCCCTTCGCGGGCTTGCTGATGTCGGGCTTCTGGTCGATCGGCATCGTTTAGGGGGCTTGCGCCGCGCCACTGGCGCCACGGTCCCCTTCCCCATGAGCCGCGTCAGCCGCCGGATACGCTTCACATTCACGGCGTGGCCTTCGTGCACAGGTGCCAGGTCATCTGCTGGACGCCGTGGAACGGGGTTTCCGGGAGCTGCCGGTCGATCAGCCGCATGAGCGCCAGGTTCACCTCGGTCTCGCCCTGCGGTGCGTGGCAGAACGACGACCGCGAGATCGACGAGCCAGGCGGCTTTGCGCGCCGATCGACAGCGTCCGGTGGTTGCGTGCGATCCTCCCGTTCGGCATTGGTTCTCGGACCAATGCCGAACGAATGCCTCATCACTTGCGGTCCAGGGCTTGAGCTTTCGTGGCAAAGCTCAGGGTGGACCGTGGTCTCAGTGGGGCCACGCACGCCGCCCATGCCGTTGGCGACGGCCTGCTCTCAGATCTTGGCGTGCAGCGACCGCACCGTCTCCTCGTCGACTTCGGCCGTCTTCTTCCCGCCGCGGTCGAAGATCTTCGACGCCCCCTCGAGCAGAGCTTTCTTCCACCGATGGATCATCGTCGGATGCACACCGCATTCCGCGGCCAGCTCCGACACGGTGCGCTCGCCCTTCACGGCTTCCGGCGCCACGCGAGCCTTGACGCCAGCGTCATGGTTCCGGCGTTTCGACATGTTCCGATCTCCACGTTCCCGGAGACCAGCAGACGGCAGATCGCAGCTTCCGTCCCTGTCCGATTTTCGGGGGGGTACTCACATCTGAGGTCAGTTTGAGGTCGGCTGCGGCGATCAAGACTATGAATAGCCCCGAGTTTCGTAGTCGCCGTCGCGTCTCGTCCTCTGCTGCCGGTCGACCTCGGCGGGCGACAGCATGCCGTTCCTCGCATGCTTGCGCTCCGGATCGTGGAACATCTCGATGTCGTCGAACACATCCAGCCTCGCTTCTTCGCGTTTTCGGTAGGTCTGTCGTCTGATCCGCTCACGCGTCAGCAGGTTAAAGACGCTCTCGGCGACGGCATCGTCGTGACAATTGCCACGCCGGCTCATGGAATGCTCGAGATTGCGGGCGCGCAGAAACGCCGCCCAATCCATGCTGGTGAAGATGTCACGTTCCTCGGAGAACCGCGCCAGCTCCCGCTTCAGGCGCCGGATCTCGGCATCCATCCTCGCGAACCTGCGCTTCCCTGCATGGAGCGAGTGCTTGTTCCTCCCGAGCCGTTGCGAAACTTCGCCGACCGGATCACCCACCGCTCCGTGATCTGTGCGACCGCATCGCGCTTCAAGTCGTCAGTGAAATTGCCTGTGCCCATCAGGGCCACCCGGTCTCGAAGTGAGCGAAGAACGCATCCACGAAACATGGGGCCATCCACCGACTGATGGCGCCGCGCATCGACCTTGCCCCGCAGCCGCCGGCAGGCCCGGTCACGTCCGCGTGACATTGGCGACCTGGTGCGGCCATCGCACGGCGCGCGGTGATCCGCGCCGCCCTCGCCTGCGTAGACCATCACAGGACGGCGAGACGATGCCTCCTGACCCAAGCTTACAGAACACAGAGGAGTTTCCTGATGCTGCGCAAACTGATGCTGACGACCACCGCCACGCTGCTGCTCGCCGGGGCTGCCCTTGCCGGAGAGCAGAAGGCCGACATCGTCGACACCGCGGTCGCCGCGGGCGGGTTCAAGACGCTGGTTGCGGCGGTCGAGGCGGCCGGGCTGGTCGATACGCTCAAGGGCGAGGGCCCGTTCACCGTCTTCGCCCCGACCGATGCCGCCTTCGCCGCGCTGCCCGCGGGCACCGTCGAGACGCTGCTCAAGCCCGAGAACAAGGATCAGCTGGTCGGGATCCTGACCTATCACGTGGTGCCCGGGGCGGTGAAATCCTCCGACCTGAGCGAGGGCATGACCGCCGCCACCGTGCAGGGCGCGCCGGTGACCTTCTCGCTCAAGGACGGGGCGATGATCAACGATGCCAAGATCTCCACGGCCGATATCGAGGCCTCGAACGGTGTGATCCATGTGATCGACAAGGTGATCATGCCGCCGGCGAACTGATCGCGGTCCGGACAGACGAAAGGCCCCGGGGGTTTCCCGGGGCCTTTTTTTGTGCGCAGGGGCGGGTGGTGACCGCAGCCCCGGGGCCTTGCCGCCCGGTCACGCCCGCGACCGCGCGTGACCGAGCGTGACCTGCACCACGTCGCACCGGCCCGTGGCAAAGGCCGCCGCACAGCCTTCGAGGTAGAATTGCCAGCTGCGCAGGAAGGCATCGCCATAGCCCAGCCGGTTGATCCGCGCGCGCTGATCCAGCATCCGCTGCGCCCAGATCCGGCAGGTGCGGGCATAATCCTGACCGAAGGCATGGGTGTCGCACACCCGCAGCCCGGCTTGCCCTGCCGCATGCGAGATGCTGGCCGAACTAGGCAGCATGCCGCCGGGGAAGACATGCTGGCGGATGAAATCCGAGCGGCGCCGATAGACCGAGAATTCCGCATCGGGCACGGTGATCGCCTGCAGCACGGCCCGACCGCTCTCGGCCAGCCGCGCCCTGATCGCGGCGAAATAGGTCGGCCAGTAGCGTTCGCCCACCGCCTCGATCATCTCGATCGAGACGAGGTTGTCGAACCGGCCCGTGACCGCACGGTAATCCTGCAACCGGATCTCGGCGCGCCCGTCGAGACGGGCATCGGCATAGCCCTTCTGCGCGGGCGAGAGCGTGAGGCCGGTGACGCGATGGCCACGCTCGCTTGCGGCCTCGGCGAAACCGCCCCAGCCGCAACCGATCTCCAGCAGGCTCTCGCCCGGGGCGAGCTGCGACAGGATGCGGTCGTTCTTGCGCGCCTGCGCCCGTTCCAGATCGTCGCCCTCGGCGAAGAGCGCCGAGGAATAGGTCATGCCGGGGTCCAGCCAGAGCTGATAGAACTCGTTGCCCACATCGTAATGGGCGCGGATGTTGCGCGCCGCGCCGCGCAGGCTGTTGGCGCGCACCAGCCGGTCGACCAGCCGCATCCGCCAGGACTGCAGCCGCGTCGGCTCCGACCATTGCGCGAGGCCGGCCTGGTTGCGCATCGCGATCGCCAGCGCCCCCTCGAGCGTGTCGCTGTGCCACTCGCCCGAGATCCAGCCCTCGGCCAGCCCGACATCGCCGCGCAGCATCAGTCGCTGCAGCAGGCGCCAGTCGCGGATCCGGATCTCGGCCTCGGGGCCCTGCGCGCCGAAGTTCAGCCGCGCGCCATCGGGAGTGGTGACGGTCAGCCGTCCCTCGCAGATGCCCTCGAGGGCCGAGAGGAAACGGGTCTGGAGCGCGCGGGTCGCGATGGTCATCGGCTGATCTCCTCATGGGGTGGGGGCGGGCAGGGGCGATAGGCGGCCCCCTTCAGTTTCAGGCGCAGCGCGTGCCAGTAGATCTGGGCGATGACCCGCAGCGCCCCCCCGGGCCGGCGCAGCGCACCGCCCAGGATGACACGGGTCGTGAGCGGCACAAGCGGGCCGGTCATCGCGGTCTCGACCCCGGCTTCGCCGTCGATCTGCGAAATCCGGATCGACAGGCTGTCTGGACGCAGGGCAAAACGAAAGCGGTATTCGCCGGAGATGTCCTGGAACGGCGAGACATGGAAGACCTTGCGCGCGCTCAGCCGGGTGCCGGCGGTGATCGGGGCGCCGTCGGAGGGCACCAGCAGATAGCTGTGGCGCTGCCCGAAGGTGTTGTTGACCTCGGCAATGACCGCGCGCAGGGCGTCGCCCTCGATCAGCATCCAGAAGCTGACCGGATTGAACCCGTAGCCCAGAAAGCGCGGCTGCGTCAGCAGCGCCAGCACCCGAGAGGGACCGCGGTCAAGTCCCGCCCGCGCGAATTGCTCCCAGGCCCAGTCCACCCCCTTGCCCGCCCCGCGCACACCGCCATGATCGCGCCGGTGCAGTGCCAGCAGGTTGAAGCGATCCAGCGACAGCCCGCGCGGAGGGCGCGCGGTTTCCGGCGCCAGAAGAACGTGGTCGGTCCGGCTGCGAAAGCTGTGCGTCAAGGCGCCGCGGCGTGCGTGGGTGATCTCGGCGCGCAGCGCCAGCACCTCGCCCCGCAGCAGGCGCGCGGCCAGCGTCATGGCCGCACCCGGAGCCGCGGCAGGCGTCGCGCGATGCGCCAGGCGCTGGCAAAGCCGTCCTCGTGGAACCCGTTGCGCAGCCATGCCCCGGCAAACCAGGTCCTGCGCGTGCCCTGCAGGGCGGCGATCTTCGCCTGTGCGGCAAGGGCTGCGGCATCGAAGACCGGATGATGGAACGCGACCTCGTCATAGATCAGGCGCTCGTCGATCGGCTGGGTCGGGTTCAGGCTGACAAAGAGCGGGTCGTCCTCGGGGATGCTTTGCAGCCGGTTCATCCAGTAGCTGACATCGACGGCGCCGGTCCCGCTGTCGCCGCGGCTGACCCACGAGCTCCAGCAGCGGCGACGGCGCGGCATCACCCGCGGATCGGCATGCAACACGGTGCGGTTGGGCTGAAAGCGGATCGCCGACAGTGCCGCCTGTTCGGCAGCATCCGCATCGGCGAGCATGCCCAGAGCCTGATCGGGGTGGGTGGCGAGGATCACGTGATCGAAGTCTTCCGCCGTGCCGCCCTCGGCGCGGATCTGCACGCCGGTGCCGTCGCGGCGGATCGACCGCACCGGTGCGCCCTTACGCAGGCGCACCCCGGCGTGCAGCAGTGCCGCCTCGAGCCGCGCGACATAGGACACCGAGCCGCCCGCGACGGTCCACCACTGGTGATGCTGCCCCTTCGACATCAGCCCGTGGTTGCGCATGAACCGCACCAGAGCCTGCGCCGGAAAATCGGCGATCCCCTGATCCGGCGTCGACCAGATCGCGCCGCAGAAGGGATAGAGATAGGCATCGCGGAATCTCGTGCCGAGGCGCATCCGGGCAACCAGCGCGCCGATCGTCAGATCCGGCGCGGCGGCAACCGCGGCCTCGGCCTCCGCGTTGAAGCGCAAGATGTCGCGGATCATCCCGTAGAAGCGCGGATCGGCCAGGTTGCGGCGCTGCCCGAACACCGCATTGGCCGAGCGCAGCGCGTATTCGATGCGCCCGCCATCAAGCGAGACGCCAAAGCTCATGTCGGAGCGGATCACCGGCACGTCGAGGTCCCGGAACAGCCCGGTGAGATGCGGATAATTGGTGTAGTTGAAGACAATGAAACCGGTGTCGACCGGCTGGTCCCCGCGCCGTCCGGCGATCACCGTGCGCGCGTGCCCTCCCAGCCTCGGTTCGGCCTCGTGAAGGGTCACGTGGTGCTCCCGGGAGAGCAGCCAGGCCGCCGCGAGGCCGGAAATGCCACCACCGATGATCGCGATGCGTTGCGGGGCAGCCTGAGTCAGGTCGAATGGCATGGCACATCTTCTTGTTGATCCATCACGGTTACGCTGCCTCGGCGTGTTTGGATCACCGCGCCGGAAATTTTTCCGCGCCGACTGATCCGCGGCGGCCGGTGGCGCGTAGATCGGGCATGGAAACCGTCATTGCACCCGCAAGGTCCAGGCCTCATACCTCGACAATGCCCCTGCCCGGGCAGGGGCGGGAGTGCGCGCGCAACGCACCTATCAGGGGGGAGGCCCCGGTGACCAACGAGCTTTCCGACCTCAGCCGTGACCTGATCGCGGTGCGGGACCATCGCGATCGCGAGGCCTTCGGCCGCCTTTTCGACCACTTCGCGCCGCGCCTGAAGGCGATGATGCTGCGCGGTGGCCTGACCGGCGGCAGTGCGGAAGACCTTGTTCAGGATGTGATGCTGTCGGTCTGGCACAAGGCGGCCCAGTTCGACCCGCACCGTGCCGATGCGGCCGGCTGGATCTACGGCATCGCGCGCAACCGCCGGATCGATCTGGCGCGCCGCAAACCGCTTTCGCAACCCGAGGAAATGCCCGACATGCCCAGCCTCGAGCCGGATGCCGGTCAGGTTCTGGCGCTGCAACAGGAGGCCGGCCACCTCGCGGCGGCCCTGTCCCGCCTCGCCCCGGAACAGGCGGACGCGCTGCGTGCGGCCTATTTCGAAGATCTCCCCCACAGCCGCATCAGCGAGATGACCGGCCTGCCGCTCGGCACCATCAAATCCCGCATCCGCCTCGGTCTCGAACGCCTCAGACACGAGCTGAGGAGCATAGCCCCATGACACATATCGATCACCACATCTCCGACGACCTTATCGATGCCTATCGTGCCGGGCGTCTGCCGCATGCCTTTTCGGTCGTGGTGGCGGCGCATCTTTCGCTCTGCGATGAATGCCGCGCCCGGCACGAGGCGCGCGACATGATTGGCGGCGCGCTGCTGAACCGTGCCGAAGCGGCGACGATCAGCGCCGGGGCGCGCGACCGCATGATGGCCGCGCTCGACACTCCGCCGCCACCGCCCGCGCCGCGCGGCTCGGGCGTGTTCCCGGCCCCGGTGATGGCCGAATTGAAGGGCCGTCCGCCGCGCTGGCGCATGCTGGGCGGCGGCATCCGGCAGCAGATCCTGTCGGCCGATCGCAGCGGATCGCTGCGCCTGCTCTACATTCCGCCGGGCAAGGCGGTGCCCGAGCATGGCCATCGCGGGCTCGAACTGACGCTGGTGTTGCAGGGCAGCTTTGTCGACAGCGAAGGCGCGTTCCGCCGGGGGGACGTCGAGACGGCGCATGACGACATCGACCATCAGCCCGTCGCGGGCCCGGGGGCGCCCTGCATCTGTCTGGCTGCGACCGATGCGCCCTTGCGCTTTCACGCGATGCTGCCGCGACTGCTGCAACCGATGTTCCGGATCTGACCATGACCGCGGTCGCGCAGCGCGTGTGGATCATCGGGGCCAGCGCCGGAATCGGCGCGGCCCTGGCACGGGCCCTCGCGGCGCGCGGCGCACAGCTTGTGCTGTCGGCCCGCGACGCGGTGGCGCTCGCCGCGCTGGCGGACGATTGCGGCGGCGCCACGATTGCGCCGCTCGATCTCGGCCAGCCGGATCAGCTGGCGGCGCATTGCGACCGGTTGCGCACCGAGGCGCCCTTCGATGTGATCATCTGCACGGCAGCCCTCTATGATCCGGGCCGCATCGCCGATCTCGACCCGGCACGGGCCGAGGCGATGGTGCGGGTCAACCTGCTGGGCACGCTCGAGGTGGCGCGGCTTTGCCCGCCGCTGCTTCGCGAGGGCGGGCAACTTGTGCTCTTCGGCTCGGTCGCGGGCTATCTCGGCCTGCCGGGCGGCCAGCCCTATTCCGCGACCAAGGCGGCGATCAACAATCTTGCGGAAAGCCTGGCCGTCGAGCTGGCGCCGCGGGTCGATGTCCGCCTTGTGTGCCCCGGTTTCGTCGCAACTCGGCTGACCGCCAAGAACCGCTTTCCGATGCCCGCGATCGTCACCCCCGAACAGGCGGCCGAGGCGGTGCTGCGCGGCATGGCGCGGCGCGGCTTCGAGATCCACTTTCCGCGTCGCTTCACCTGGCCGCTCAAGCTGCTCCGCCTGCTGCCCCATGCGGTGTCCCTGCGCCTGATGCGGCGGATCGGCTGAGCCGTGCAGGCTCAGCCAAGTTTGCCGCCGAGCACCGCGACCCCCGCCCAGGCGGCGAAGCCCGTCAGCCCCATTCCCCACAGCCCGTCGATCACCACCTGTTGCACCGACCAGTCGCGCAGGGTGGCGTAATTCGTCATCTCGTAGGTGCCGTAGCACAACAGCCCCAGCACCATGCCTCCGAGCAGCGCCTGCACCGGCGCCCCGGCCTTCAGCGCCGGGATCGAGACGAACCACAACACCCCCGCGACATAGGCCAGATAGAACGCCGCTGCCGCCCCGATCCGCATCGGGTCGGCCAGCAGGTGGCCGACATGGCGTTCGAACACCGGACGGATCAGCAACCGGATGCCGATGATGTCGGTCACGAGGAAAGCGGCGGCGGTGGTCAGATACAACAGCGCATAGTTCGCCATGCGGGAGCTCCGTCTGGTCTGGCAGGGTCAGGCGCGTGCGGCGCGGCGCAGGCTCAGGAATTCACGCCGCAGATCCGAGTTCGTCCGGAACGCGCCGCGCATCACCGAATTGGTCATCACCGACTGGTCGTCCTTGACGCCGCGCCAGTGCATGCAGAAGTGATCGGCCTCCATCACCACGGCGAGCCCGTCGGGGCGGATGCGGCGCTCCAGCTCGTCGGCCAGCATGACGACGGCCTCTTCCTGGATCTGCGGACGCGACATGATCCAGTCGGTCAGACGCGCATATTTCGACAGCCCGATCAGTTCGGATGAGGCATTCGGCAGCACTCCGATCCAGACCCGGCCGATGATCGGGCAGAGGTGGTGCGAACAGGCGCTGCGCACCGTGATCGGGCCGACGATCATCAGCTCGTTCAGCCGCGAGACATTGGGAAAGGTGGTCAGCTCGGGCGCGGGGCGATAGCGCCCCGCAAAGACCTCGTCGACGAACATCTTCGCGACGCGCTTTGCGGTCTCGGCGGTGTTGTGGTCGGCGGCGGTGTCGATCACCAGTGCGCTCAGCACGCCCTGCATCCGCTCGGCCACCTCGCGGCGCAGCGCCTCGAGCTCGCCCTCGCGCAGGACGGCCGAGATATTGTCGTTGGCGTGAAAGCGCTGCCCGCTTTCGATCAGACGGGCGCGGATGCGCTCGGACACCGGGGCCGCCCCGGCGGCGTCTTGGGGGGTGGGGTCGGTCATGGAACGGTCCAGCATCGTGTCTCTCCATCCGTGGGGCGGGCCTTGCCTCGCCATGGTCTCGCTGTGTCCGGGCCGCAGGCCCCGTCTCGCTCCGCGCCGGTCGTGCGCGGCCAGACCGGCCCCGGCTTGCGGTGCGGGCGGTTCGCGCGCGCCCTGGAACCTCTACGCGCGACGTGCGGGATCGGATCATTCGACGGCCGGTGCAGTGTCGGCCGGCGAGGCAGGCCCGATCGCGACGTGGTCGGCCCGCGCCGCGATCGGGGCGCGCTCAGGGGGCAATCAGCCTGGCGCCGTCGAGGATCGAGACCACCGGCCGGCCGGTCGCGGCGCGCAGCTGTGCGGCATAGGGAGGCAGGTTGCCGCATTCGAGCACGATCGCGCCGATCTCGGGGGTCCGGGCCACCAGCGCGCAACCGGCGGCACAGACCGAGGCGCCGATGCGTGCGGGATCGAGGCTTTCGGCCTGCGCGGATTTCGCCGCGAGGAAGGTCGCGGCAAAGACCGGGTCGGTGTCCATCCCGGCGATCCGCACCTGATCGGGCGTGCAGCCCGCCGCCGCAAGGGCCGCGGGGCCGAGGCTTGCGCGCGAGGCGGTGAGGATGCCGACCGGCCGCCCGCCGGTCAGGCTGTGCACCATCGGCACCAGCGCGAGCCCCGAGAGCAGCACCGGCACCCGCACTGCGCGGGCGATCTCGGCCTGGACCGAGATCAGGAAGCCGCAGGTCGAGGTGATCAGCACCGCGCCCTCGGCCTCGAGCGCCTGCGCCGCGGCGATGAAGCGCGCGACGATCTCGGGCGTCGGGCGGCCGTCGCGCACCACCTCGGGGCTGCTGACGCCCTCGATCACCCGCAGCCGGGCGGGCAGGTGGTAGCTGCCGACATTGCCGGCATCGCCCGGAATGCGCGGGAAGCGGGTGTCGAGGCTCAGGATTCCGATGAAGGCAGGCATCTGCGGGGCACCGTGTCGAGAAGCGAAAGCAGGAAGGGCGTGGCGTAGATCGGGATCTGCGCGAGCGCGACGAAGAGGCTGATGGTCGGGTCGGGCGGCAGCGCGGCGAGCAGGACCGAGATGTTGCGATTGCCGAAGACGAGGCCGAGGCTTGCGGCCGTGGGCCGGGGCAGGGCGGTGCCGGCAAGCGCACGCGCCACGAGGTTGCCGCCGAGGTTCAGCGTGACGGCAAGGCCGGCAAGCAGCAGCGCCCGCCCCGGGGCGGCCAGCACCTGCGCGCCCACCCCGTCGAGCAGCGGGAAGAGGAAAGCGAGCATGATCAGCGTGCCGATCCCGTCGAAGGCGCGGGCCCGGGCCCCGATCCGGGCGGCGCCCAGCCCCGCGCGCAGCGCGGCGCCGATCGCGATGCCACCCACGAGCATCGCCAGGACCTTGAGCGCGATCCGGGCGGGGTCGATGCCGCCTGCCGCGACGAGCCAGAAGCTCGCCGGCACCAGCAGCGGCGAGAGCAGCGTGCCGAGCAGGGTGAAGCCAAGCGCAAGCCGCGCGTCATAGCCGAGCATCAGCGCGAGGTTCGGCGCCGAGCTGAGCGGCGGCGCCGCGGCGAAGACGAGCAGCACCAGCAGGACCGGCGCGGCGAGGCCGAGCTCCTGCCCGGCGCGGGTCAGCGCAAAGGCGAGGACCGGCTGGAACAGGACCAGCGCCGCGATCAGCGGCAGCGCCCTGCCGGGGCGGGTGAGGTCGCGCAGGGTGGCGCGCAGATCGACGCGGGCGACGGCCAGGCCGATCAGCAGCGCGACGAGCCAGGGCAGGGCGGGGGCCAGCGCGCCGCCGCTCGAGGGCAGGAAGGGCACGGTGACCAGACCCGCGGGCAGGATCAGCCGGGCGTGCCGGCCGATCCATTCGAGAGGGGCGAGGGCGCTCAATTCCCCGCCTGCGTCATCACCTGGGGCAGCCAGGTGGCAAGCCCCGGGAAGGCCACCAGAATCCCCACCATCAGGATCATGATCGCGAACATCGGCAGCGCTGTGCGCGCGATATAGCCCATGTCGTGGCGCGTCATCCCCTGCAGCACGAAGAGGTTGAAGCCGACCGGCGGGGTGATCTGCGCCATCTCGACGACGACGACGATGAAGATGCCGAACCAGATCAGGTCGATCCCGGCCGCGCGGATCATCGGCTCGATGATCGCCATCGTCAGCACCACCGCCGAGATCCCGTCAAGGAACATGCCGATGATGATGTAGAAGACGGTGAGCGCCGCGATCAGCGCCACCGGCGACAGGTGCATCGTGGCGATCCAGCCCGCCAGCGCGCGCGGCACGCCGGTGAAGCCCATCGACAGGGTGAGGAAGCTTGCCCCCATCAGGATCAGCGCGATCATCGCCGAGGTGCGCACCGCGCCGAGCAGGCTGTCGCGGAACGAGACCCAGCTCATCGAGCCCTGCAGCCCGGCCAGCGCCAGCGCGCCGACGACACCGAAGGCCGCGGCCTCGGTCGCGGTGGCAATCCCTGCATACATCGAGCCGATCACCAGCACGATCAGCGCGATCACCGGCAGCAGCAGGACCGAGTTGCGCAGCTTCGCGGCAAGGCTCATCCGCGGCTCGGGCGCGGGGACCTGATCGCGGCGGATGACCGACCAGAGCGCGATATAGCCCATGAAGAGCCCGGCCAGCACGAGCCCCGGCAGCACGCCCGCCATGAACAGGCTGGTGACGCTTTCGCGCACGCTCACGCCATAGACGATCAGCGTCATCGAGGGCGGGATCATCAGGCCGAGGGTGGCGGCGCCGGCCAGGGTGCCGACGATCATGAACTCGGGGTAGCCGCGCCGGCGCAGCTCGGGGATCGACATCTTGCCGACCGTGGTCAGTGTGGCGGCCGAGGAGCCCGAGACTGCCGCGAAGACGGTGCAGCCGACGACATTGGTGTGCAAAAGCCCGCCCGGAAAGCGCGAGAGCCAGGGCGCGAGCCCCTTGAACATGTTCTCGGACAGCTTCGTGCGATAGAGGATCTCGCCCATCCAGATGAACAGCGGCAGCGAGGTCAGCGTCCAGCTCGAGGCGCTGGTCCAGACGGTGATCGCCATTGAGCTGCCGGGATTGCGCGAGGTGAAGCCGAGCATGCCGATATAGGCCACCCCCATCAGCGCCAGCCCGACCCAGAGCCCGGAGCCGAGCAGGAAGAACATCACGAAGAGGAAGACGCTGATCTTCAGCCCGGTCGCGTCGCGGTCGAAGCCGGTCATCGCGTGCAGCGCACCCCAGACGACGAGCAGGCTCAGCCCGAACAGCACGATCCGCGCCAGACGGCCGGCGAGCATGTCGCGCCGCGGCGGGATCAGCGGGCTGTCGGCGCCATAGCTGTCGGTGAACAGCACCCGCAGGAGGTTGTCGATCAGCGCAAGCGCGAAGATCACCGCGCCGACGGCCATGGCGATCTGCGGGATCCACAGCGGCGTGCCGTCCTGGCCCTGCGAGACATCGTTGAACTTCGCGCTCAGGAGCGGCGTGCGCACCGCATGCCAGGCGAAGAACAGCCCGATCACCGAGCCGAGCGCATAGCACCAGATCTCGACGCCGCGGCGCCAGCGCCCGGCGCGGTCGACGAACAGGCTGACGCGGATGTGCTCGTTGCGGGTGAAGGTATAGGCGAGGCCGAGGAAGGAGGCGGTGGCCATCGCATAGCCGGCATAATTCGCCCCGCCCGGCAGCAGCAGGCCGAGCCAGCGAGCGACCATCTGCGCGATGACGATGAGCAGGATCGCGACCAGCGCGATCGCCGCGCCGGCGCCGGCGGTCTTGTAGAGCGAGTCGAGGAGAGGTCTCATGGGCAACGCCTGGACCCGGCGCAGGGCCGGGCGCGAAAGGAGGGGGAGGGAAATGGACATGGCGGGATGACGCGCCCGCCGCGGTGACGGCGGGCGCTTCCGGCTCACTTGGCGCGGTAGGCGTCGAGGATCGCCTTGCCGTCGGCGCCGGTCTGCGCCAGCCAGTCGGCGGTCATCGTGTCGCCGATCGTCTTCAGCCCGGCGGCGAGTTCCGGCGAGGGATCGGCGATGGTCATGCCGTTGTCGCCCAGCGTCTTGACGAAGCCGTCGGCCAGGCTCTCGGCCTCTTTGGTGCCGCGGGTCTGGGCGGTCTCGGCGGCCGAGGTGAGGCAGGACTGCACCTCGGCGGGCAGCGCCGCGAAGGCCTCGGTGTTGACGAAGACGGTGTTGCGCGGCAGCCAGGCCTTCACGTCATAGAAGTGGCTCATGTCCTCCCAGACCTTCTCATCGACGCCGGTCGAGCCCGATGAGATCATCGAGGCGACGACGCCGGTGGCGAGCGCCTGTTTCAGCTCCGAGGCCTCGATCTGCGTCGGGATCATCCCCGACAACTCGGCGACCCTTGCGGTGGTGGCGTTGTAGGCGCGGAACTTGACCCCCTTCATGTCGGCGACGGAGTTGATCTGCTTGTCGAAATACATCCCCTGCGCGGGCCACGGCACGGAGTAGAGCAGGGTCAGCCCCTGCGCCGCCAGCACCTTCGACAGCACCGGCTTCGCCGCGTCGCGCAGCTTGTCCGAAGCCTCGAAGGAGGAGGCGAGGAAGGGCACCGAGTCATAGGCGAAGATCGGGTTCTCGTTCGCATGGGCCGAAAGCAGCCGCTCGCCGATCTGCGCCTCGCCCATCTGCACCGCGCGCTTGATCTCGTCGCCCTTGAACAGCGAGCCGCCGGGATGGACGGTGATCTCGAGCGCGCCGCCCGAGCAGGTCTTCACGTCTTCGGCGAAGGCCACGTCATTCTTCGTCTGATAGTTGTCGGCCGGATAGGCGACGGGCATGTCCCAGTTTTCGGCATGGGCGGCGGTGATCATCGCCGAGGCCAGCACGACGGACGGAAGCAGGGCGGAGGGAAGCAGGGGGAGGAGGGGTTTCATCGGGGCATCTCTCTGTTGGTCATTGTTGTGATTGGGGCGTTGGCCGCCCTTCTTCCCAGTGTTGTCAGAAACGGACAGGTGCGCCCATTTCCGAATATTTGCGCGTGCATGACAAAAAGTCATGACGGCGATGAGTGCGAGGCGGGGGCGGGCAGGGCGACGGGCCCAGCCCGGGGGAACGATCGCCCGGGGCCCGCTGATGCCGGCGCCCGCCCGGAAGAGGCCACGCTGATGCGCGGGCATCCGGTCTTGCAGGAAAGGGCCGCAGACGCGGCGGCTGTAGCGGGAATGGCCGGGCGGGGCGCCCTTGCAGGCGTCGAGGACGTTCTCGTCCAAAGGCGGTGATCGCGGTCATGGTGGCGCCTCCGGGTTACAGCCCGAGGCGATAGGCAAGGCTGACCGTTGCCGCGCCCAGCAACAGCAACAGCAAGGCATAGGGCAGGTTCCAGCGATGCGCGATCCGGCGCGAGGAGGTGGCGCAGAACCGTCCGGCAATCAGCGTCATCGCGCTGATCGGCGAGACGCAGATCGCCAGCCCCCAGCCGATGCAGAGCGCGAGGCCAAGCGCGACCGGATGCTCGAGGCCGAGCGGCGTGTGCCCGAGCAGCTGCGCCCCCATCACCACGACGATCGAATTCGGCAGGTAGACCGCGGCCGCGGCGGGCACGGCGACGAGGCAGGCGAGCGCGAGCGGCAACCCGGCAAAGCGGCTTCCGGCGAGCGCCTCCCACAGTGGCGAGGCCTGCAGCGCCAGCGACAGCACCGCGCCGATCACATTGGCCGACAGGAAGATCGCGCTTTCCGAGCGCAGGTCGGCCAGCGCCGCCAGCGCCTGACCAAGCCGCGTGCCGAAGCCGTCCGCGGCATGACGGCTTTCAAGCGCCAGCCAGATCAGCGCGAAGACCGGCAGCACGGTGACCGAGGCGATGGTGAAGCCGACGCCAAGCCCGACGTGGATCGCCCAGGTGGCGCCGAGCAGCCCGGCCGAGATCGCCAGCGTGACGGCCAGCGCGGCGCCCGAGCCTTGCAGATCCGCGGCGGGGGCGGCGTCACGCGGCATCCGCGCCTCGGCCGGCAGCAGCGGCCAGAGCGCGCCGATCGCCACCGCGACGGCCGAGAACAGGAAGGCCGCGCCGACAAGCCGCAGCGGCTCGAGCGCGGGCAGCCCGGCGCTGACGATGGCAAAGCCCAGCCCGATCGGCGACCAGATCGAGACCAGCGCCGCGCCGCGCATCGCCGCCATCACCATCGCGCGCCGCGCCGGGTCGCGGCTGACGTCGCGGCCGTCGCGCGGCTGGGTCAGGTCGCCGATCATCGCGATGATGCCGACGTTGAACATCAGGCTCATGAAATGCGCGCCGGCAAACAGCGCGGCAAAGCGGCGCCGCGGCGGAAAGGCGAGCAGGTATTCGGTCGCGGCGAGCGTGGTCTCGGCGCGCCGCACCGGCTGGCGCAGCAGGCCCAGAACCATCATCAGCGCGGCAAAGCCGGTGCCCTGCACCAGCGCCGAGGCGAGCAGCCCCGGTGCCGTGGCGGGCGCCACCGCCAACGCCAGCGCGCCAAGCGCCGCGGCGAGCGCGAAGAAGACGCGTGCGAGCGGGATCAGCCGGCGCCACTGCGTCGCGATCCACACGACGGCCAGCGCCGCCGCCGCCCGCATCGGCCCGAGGTGATGCGAGAACGCGCCGACGACCAGGCACAGCAGCATCGCGAT
Organism: Paenirhodobacter sp. YD-8; assembly: GCF_056590935.1. Classification (NCBI taxonomy): domain Bacteria; kingdom Pseudomonadati; phylum Pseudomonadota; class Alphaproteobacteria; order Rhodobacterales; genus Paenirhodobacter; species Paenirhodobacter sp. YD-8. The sequence goes on from NZ_CM152649.1 coordinate 1,255,681, forward strand.
CTGCAGCCAGACCGCGGGCGGCAGGGCGGGCAGGGCAAGGGGGCGCGCGGGGGCGGGGCGTGTCTCGGGGGGCATCGGTCAGGCCTTCCGGCTCAGGGTGGCGCAGGCGTCACGGATCCGGCGCATCGCTTCGGCGAGCTCGGCCGTTCCGGTGGCATAGGAGATCCGGAAGAACGGCGACAGGCCGAAAGCGGCACCCGGCACCATCGCGACCTGTGCGGTCTCGAGGATCCAGGAACAGAAGTCGCGGTCGGTGGCCAGCACCTCGCCCGTGGGCGTGGTGGCGCCAAGGAGGCCCGCGCAGCTTGCGAAGGCATAGAAGGCGCCCTCGGGCCGGCGGCACGACAGCCCCGGGATCGCGTTCAGCGCCTCGACGACAAGGTCGCGGCGGGCGCGGAAGCTTTCGGCGCGGTCAGTGAGGAAGTCCTGCGGCCCGTTCAGCGCCTCGACCGCCGCCGCCTGCGCGATCGAGCAGGGGTTCGAGGTCGACTGGCTCTGCACCACCGCCATCGCTGCGATCAGCGGTGCAGGGCCGGCACCATAGCCGATCCGCCAGCCGGTCATCGCATAGGCCTTGGAAACCCCGTTCACGATCAGGATGCGGTCGCGCAGCCCGGGCGCCAGCGCTGCGGGCGAGACCGCGCGGAAGCCGTCGTAGACGATATGCTCGTAGATCTCGTCCGACATCAGCCAGACCTGCGGGTGCCGTTCGAGCGCCGCCAGAAGCGCCAGAAGTGACGATGCGTCATAGGCTGCGCCCGTCGGGTTCGAGGGCGCGTTCAGCATCAGCCAGCGGGTGCGCGGCGTGATCGCCGCCTCGAGCTTTTCGGGCGTCAGGCGGAACCCGTCCGCCTCGCCGCAGGCGATGGTGACGGCGGTGCCGCCGGCGATCTCGACCATCGCGGAATAGGTGGTCCAGTAGGGCATCGGGATGATGACCTCGTCGCCCGGATCAAGCGTCGCCATCAGCGCGTTGTAGATCACCTGCTTGGCGCCGGCGGCGACGGTGATCTCGTTTTGCGCGAAGTCGAGCCCGTTCTCGCGACGGAATTTCGCCACCAGCGCCGCCTTCAGCGCCGGCGTGCCGTCGAGCGCGGTGTATTTCGTCTCGCCGGCCAGCATCGCGCGATGCGCCGCCTCGATCACGTTCGGCGGCGTGTCGAAGTCGGGCTCGCCCGCGCCAAGCACGATGACGGGCAGGCCCGCGCGTTTCATCTCGGCCGCGCGCGCGCCGATGCGCAGGATCTCCGAGACCTGTTGCGTCGCCAGTCGGCGGGCGCGGCGGAAGCCGGTGTTCGGGATGTCGGGCATGGGCTGACCTCAGACGATGCGGTTGACCAGCGCCTCGTCGCCCGCCCACAGACGGTCGAGGTTGCGCTCGAGGATGCTCAGGACATTGAGCTCGTAGTTGCGGGTCTCGCCCGCCGCATGCGGGGTGAGCACGACATTCGGCAGCGACCAGAGCGGGCTGTCCGCGGGCAGGGGCTCGGTCGCGGTCACGTCAAGTCCGGCGCCGGCGATGCGACCCTCGGTCAGCGCCGCGATCAGCGCCGCCTCGTCGACGCAGCCGCCGCGGGCGACGTTGATGAACTGCGCGGTGGGTTTCATCAGGGCGATTGCCCCGGCATCGATCAGGTTCGCGGTTTCCTCGGTCAGCGGGCAGCTCAGCACGACGACATCTGCCTCGGGCAGCACCGCCTTCAGGTCATGAAAGCTGCGGATCTCGTCGGCCGCGCCCTTGCCCTTGGCGGGATCGCGACGCAGCCCGATCACCCGCATGTCGAGGGCCCTGGCGATGCGCGCGATGCGGTCGCCGATGCCGCCGGTGCCGACGATCACCATCACCTTGCCCGGCAGCTCGTCCTCGCGCGCCATCGGGTCGGTCTGCTCGGGGCGCCAGATCCTCGCGGACTGGTTGTCGCGGGCGAGCGCCAGGCGGCGGGTGAGCGAGAGCATCAGCCCGATCGCATGTTCGGACACCGCGTTCTTGTTCACCCCCTGACCCGAGGCAAGGCGGATGCCGCGCGCGGCGAAGGCCGCCTTGTCATACTGGTTCGTGCCGGAGCTGACCGACTGGATGTATTTCAGCTTCGGCGCATGGGCGAGCAGGTCGTTCTGCCACAGGCCGGAGACGACGAGCACATCCGCTTCGGGCAGGGCCGCGGCAAGATCGGCACGGGTCGAGACCTGCGCCGTGGTGATGCCGCTGCCGCGGGCATCGAAGATCGGCTTCATGTCATAGGCGCCGTGGGCGAAAAGGATGTGCAGCCTGTCCTTGGGCGGCAGCAGGGAGGTCATCGTGTCATGCTTGGTCATGGCAATATCCTGATCTCGGGGTGTGAGAGGCCGGGCCGCGGGGAGGGCGGCCTGAGGCGGGGGAAGGGGCGCGGAAGAAACGGGGCTCAGCCGAAGCGGCTGGCCGCGAAGGGGGCGATGTCGATCGGCGGTTCGCGGCCGTCGATCAGCGCGGCGACGATCTCGGCGGTCATCGGCGCGGAGGAAAGGCCGATATGGCCGTGGCCGAAGGCATGGAGGACCTGCGGGCAGCCGCGCGCCGCGCAGATCACCGGCTTGCCGTCCGGGGTGGAGGGGCGGTTGCCCTGCCAGCGCCGCGCGCTGCGGTCGGTCTCGGGCCGGTCAAGCCCGGGCCAGGTGCGCTTGAGGTGGCCAAGCAGGATGTCGGCGCGGCGCCAGTCGGGGGCGGCATCGTCCGAGGCAAGCTCGACCTGACCCGAGGCGCGCAACCCGCCGGTGGTCATCACATTCGCCATCTTGCCGTCCTGCGGCATCACCGGGACCGCAAGCTCGACGGCGGGATCGGCAATCTCGACGTAATAGCCGCGCTCGCTTTCCATCGGGATGCACTCGCCCGCCGCCCGGGCGAGCCGCTTCGAGCGTACGCCGGAGGCGATCACCGCCGCGTCGCAGGGGATCTCTCCTGCGGCGGTGCGCACCGCGCGCAGCCGGCCGTTCTCGATCGCAAGGCCGGTGGCCGCGGTGGCGCGCAAGGTCGCCCCACCGCGCACCGCCGCCGCGACGAGCGCCGCGACATAGCCGCCTGGATCGGTGCAATGCCCGCCCTCGGTCAGCTCGATCGCGAAGTGATAGGTGGGGGCGAGCGCCGGCAGCCGCCGGTGCAGCTCGGCCGCGTCAAGCGCGCGCATCTGCACGCCGAACTTGCGCCGCAGGCCCCAGCTGAGGGCCTCGGTCTCGAAGGCAGCGCGGTCGGCAAAGGCATAGATCAGCCCGTCGCGACGGATCAGGTCGGGCCGGCCGATCGCCTCGGCCTGCGCGGCATGGCGGGCAGGGGCGTCGCGCAGAAGCTGCGACAGCGCGGCGGCGGTGCGCTCGACCCGGGCCGCGGTGATGCCCGAGAGCAGGAAGCGCCACAGCCAGGGCAGCAGCCGGGGCAGGTGACGCCAGCGGATCGTCAGCGCGCCGGTCGGGTCGAGCAGATAGCCTGGCACCTGCTTCCACAGCCCCGGGCCCGACATCGGGATGATCGAGGCGGGGCTGAGGAAGGCGCCGTTGCCGTGGCTGGCGGCCTGGGACCCGCCGGGCGTGCCCGGCTCGATCAGGGTGACGCGGTGCCCCTCCTGCACGAGGCGGAGCGCGGTCGTGGCGCCGATGATGCCCGCGCCGATGACGACGACATGTTTCGAGTTTGCAGCCATGGCGCAAACCTCTCCGTGCTGGAATGATTTTCCCGCATGGCGGGCTGCGGCGCGCCGGGGCCGTCGGGGCCCGGAACGCAGCGCCATGCCGGAAGATCATCGTGTATTTCTTGCGCCGTGCCCATGTTTTGGGCGTTGGCGAGCGGTGTTTTCCTGCCTCAGTCATGGCAGTGCGTTGCCCGGCTGAAAACTCTTGAAATCGTCACTTCGTCATGAGTTTTGGTCATGAGGAGGCCGTGATGCGCAGATTCCTTCCGTCCCTTTCCGCCCTGCTGGCCTTCGAGTCGGCCGGCCGCCATGGCAGCTTCACCAAGGCCGCCGAGGATCTGGCGATCACCCAGAGCGGGGTCAGCCGGCAGATCGGCAATCTCGAGACCTTCCTCGGCGTGCGGCTGTTCGAGCGGATCGGCTCGCGCATCGTGCTGACCAATGCCGGCGGCGCCTATCTGAAGGAGATCTCGCGGCTTCTCGACGAGATCGAGCGCGCCTCGATCGACACGGTGCGCGGCCGCAAGCTTGATGACCGGCTGCTGATCTGCGCCCATCCGACGCTGTCCTCGCGCTGGCTGACGCCGCGGCTGCAGGGCTTTCTCACCGCCAACCCGGCGGTGATGATCGAGATCACCACCGCGACGCAGGGGCTCGACTTCGAGGCGACCGAGGTCGACATCGCGATCCTGCGCGGGCGTGGCTCGTGGCGCGGCGCGATCTCCTATGAGCTCTTCAAGGAAGAGATCGCCGTCGTCGCCTCGCCCCGGCTGATCCCGCGCGGCGAGACCCCGGCGACGCTTGATTTCGGCGCGACCCCGACATTGCAGAACGCCAGCCGCTCGGACCTGTGGCTGACCTGGCTGCGGCAGTCGCGGGTGCCGCATTCGGGCGCGATCCAGGGGCCGCGCCTGCCGCACAGCGAGCTGCTGATCTCGGCCGCGGTGAACGGGCTTGGCCTTGCCGTGGTGCCGGTGCCCTATGTCGAGGCCGAGCTTGCCCGCGGCGAGCTGTGGATGCCCTTCGGCCCGCCGGTGCCGACCGAGGACAGCTATTGGGTCGTCTATCCCGAGCATCGCAGCGACAATGCCGCGGCGATGCAGTTCCGCAGCTGGCTGCAGCGCCACGCTCGCCGCTCGGCCGGGGGCGAGCGCGGCTGAGCGTGGACGCGAAAGTGATCTGACAGCGGCGGCGCGATCGGCTAGGCTTGTGGCATGTCGTTCGTGTCCGCCCTTCTGCGCCTCGTGATCGTCGCGGTTTTCGCGGCGGGGCTTGGCCTGCCCGCGGCACCTGCGACGGCAGCCCCGATGCCGATGCCGATGCCGATGCCGATGCCGATGCCGGCGATGGCGCAGATGCACGCGGCCCATCATGCTCTGCCCGATGCGGCGCCGATGCCGACCGACGAAAGCTGCCGGGCGCATTGCCTGGGCGTCAGCGTGCTGGTGGTGCCGGCGATGCCCATCCCGCATGCCGTGCGCGTCGTGCCGCTGCATGTGGTGGCGCTGGTCGAGACCGCGCCCTCGCTCTGGCCCCTGCCCGAGGGGCATCCGCCCCGCGTCTGATCCTCCGTCCCGACCCTCGTCGACACTTTTTCCCGGAGATCATCATGACCCGACTTTCCCGCCGCGGCTTTCTGGCCGCTTCTGCGGCCGCGTCCGCATCGCTTGTGCTGCCCGCGCGCGTGCGCGCCGCCACCGACAGTTTCGCCCTGACCGCCACCACCCGGGTGATCGAGGTGCAGGGCCGCGCCGCCACCGTGATGGGGCTGGTGAACGCGCAAGGCGGCCTTGGCCTGACACTCGCCCCCGGCCAACGCTTCCGCACCGATCTGACGAACGCACTCGAGATCGAGACGATCGTGCACTGGCATGGGCAGATCCCGCCCAATGCCCAGGACGGTGTGCCGAACACCAACCCGATGCTGAAACCGGGCGAGACCCGCGCCTATGATTTCGCGCCGCGCCCCGGCACCTTCTGGATGCACAGCCACATCCCCGAGCAGGAGATCGGCCTGCTTGCCGCGCCGCTGATCGTGCGCCGGCCCGAGGAGGTCGCGGCCGACCGGCAGGAGGTGGTGATGTTCCTGCACGATTTCGCCTTCCGCACGCCGCAGGAGGTGCTGGCCGAGGTGACCGGCGGCACTGCGATCGATCACACCGCCATGGACCATTCGGCGATGCCGATGGGCGGCGGCATGGCGGGCATGTCCGGCATGGGGGCGATGGCGGGGATGCAGGGCATGGGTGACATGGCCTCGATGATGCCCGGCGCCGGCGGCATGTCCGGCATGATGGGCGGCATGGCGATGGACCTGAACGACTTCGACTTCGACGCCTATCTCGCCAATGACCGTACCCTCGACGACCCGGAGGTGATCGCGGTCGAGCGTGGCGGCCGGGTGCGGCTGCGGGTGGTGAACGGCGCCGCGATGACGGCGTTCTGGATCGACCTCGGCGCGGTGACCGGGCGGCTCGTGGCGGTCGATGGCGAGCCGGTGGTGCCGCTCTCGGGCACGCGCTTTGCGGCCGCGCCGGCGCAGCGGCTCGACATCGAGTTCGAGCTGCCCGCGGATGGCACGGCGCTGCCGGTCCTTGCCCTGCGCGAGGGCGCGCGCGAGCGCACCGGCATCGTGCTGGCCCCGAAGGGCGCTGCGGTGCCGAAGCTCGCGGGGCTGTCCGAGGCCGATCACCCGCCGGTTTCGGGCGACATGACGCAGGAGCTTGCACTGCGCGCCGCCGCGCCGCTGGCCGCGCGCCCGGTGCAGAACGGGCAGATGGTGATGCTGACGGGATCGATGCAGCCCTATCTGTGGACGATCAACGGCCGGACCTGGGAGAATCGCATTCCGGTCGCGGCGAAGAGCGGCGAGCGGGTCGAGCTGATGTTCCACAACATGTCGATGATGGCGCATCCGATGCACCTGCACGGTCATGTCTTCCAGGTGGTCGAGGTGAACGGCACCCGCTTCGCGGGGGCGCTGCGCGACACCGTGCATGTGCCGGCGATGGGCAGCGTGACGATTGCCTTCGATGCCGGCGAGGCCGCGCCCTGGATGCTGCATTGCCATCACATGGGGCATCTGGCTAGCGGGATGATGACGGAACTCGCCGTCTCGGCCTGACACGAAAAGGGCCGTCCCGGCGACGGGGCGGCCCTTTTTCTTTGCACCGCTCAGGCGGCGCGGGCAAGCGGCGCGGGTTCGAGCGTCACGCGGTTGCCCCAGGGGTCGGCGAAGGCCGCGCCCGCGGGCCCCGCGCCGGGCGCGACGCTCAGCACCAGTTCCGCCAGCCCCGCCGTGCCCTCGGCCCGTGCGCCCGCCCCGGCGCTGCGCCAGGTGTTGGTGGCGAGGTGGTGGTGATAGCCGCCCGTGGCATAGAAGGTGGCGCCCGGGCTGCGCTCGGTCACGTCAAAGCCGAGGGTGCCGGCATAGAAGGCCTCGGCCGCGGCCAGATCGCCGACCTGAAGATGCACATGGCCGATCACCGTGCCTGCGGGCGCGTCCCGCCAGTCGCCGGGCGCGGCCTGCATCAGCCCCTGCACGTCGAGCGGGAGGGAGGTCATCTTTACCCGCGTGCCGTCGGTCTGCCACTCGGCCCGCGGCCGGTCGGCATAGATCTCGATGCCGTTGCCCTCGGGGTCGCGCAGATAGGCGGCCTCGCTCACGAGGTGGTTCGAGGCGCCGTCGATCCGCAGCCCGCGCCCGATCGCAGCCCGCATCCAGCGGCCGAGGTCGGCGCGCTCGGGCAGCAGGAAGGCGGTGTGAAAGAGGCCCGCCCCGCGCGGAGCAAAGACGGCGGCCGGGTCGTGGCGCAGCTCGAGAAGCGGTGTCGATCCGATCCCGAGCACCAGGCTCTCGCCATCGCGGCGCAGGGCCGCAAGGCCGATCGCGGTCTGGTAGAAATCGCCGACCCGGTCGAGGTCGCGCACCGTCAGCGCCACGCGGTTGACGGTCATCGGGGCATCATTGCTGGCCATGGTCCTGTCTCCTGTGTCGGGATGGAAGAAGGGGCCGGGCGTATCGCCCGGCCGGGCATCAGAGGGATCGGGCGGTCAGGCCAGGGTGAAGGCGAGGAAGCCGCCACCGATCAGCGCCTGAACGAAGAGGGCGAGCCCCCAGAAAGCCGGGTATTCCCAGCCGCCGTTGGGGTTGGTGAACCAGAAGCCGTTCTTGCGGTGGCCGAACCAGGCGGCGCCCAGGATCACCGGGATCATCACCAGCGCCACGAGGCTGGTCTCGAAGCCGACGATCAGCGCGATGCCACCCAGCACCTCGGCCGCCATCGTCGCATAGGCGAACCAGCCGGGCAGGCCGAGCGAGCGGAAATAGCCCGCGGCGCCCGCGGGGGTGAAGACGAAGATCTTCAGCCAGGCATGCGCCAGGAAGAGCCCGCCGAGGCTGACGCGCAGCACCAGCGCGGCGAGAGCGATGGCCTCGGCCGAGCCGAAACCGAAAGTCGAGAGAAGCGAAGTCATGATCCGTATCCTTGTCCGTGTCGGCGGCCGCCGTGGCCGTCCCTGTGATGGGGAAGAGATAGCGCCTTGCATCACGGCACAGAATGGGCATTATCATTCAATCAATTTCGCCATTTTGGAGATAATCTGAATGGATCTGCTCGACGGCATCCGCACCTTCGTCGCCGTGGCCGAGAGCGGCTCGTTCACCGCCGCGGCGGCACGGCTGGGCATCACCAACAAGGTGGCGAGCAAATACGTCGCGGCGCTCGAGGAGCGGCTGGGCCACACGTTGCTGTACCGCACCACGCGGGCGGTCTCGCTGACCGATGACGGGGCGCGCTGGCTGCCCTTTGCGCGGGCCGCGATCGATGCGGTCGAGGCGGCGCAGGGCGCCTTGCAGGAGCCGGGCGAGGGGCTGACCGGGCGGCTGCGGCTGGCCTGCGGCACGACGCTGGGGGAACTCGTGGTGGCCGACACGGTGCGCGCCTTCCTGGCCGAGCATCCGGGGATGCGGGTCGAGATGGTGATGTCGGACGGGCTGACCGACCTTGCCGCGGGCGGTTTCGACATGGCGGTGCGCATCGGCATCCCGCTCGATTCCAGCCTGCGGATGCAGAAGGTGGGCGAGACCGTGCTGCGTGTCGCGGCGAGCCCCGCCTATCTCGCGCAGGCGGGCGTGCCGCTGCATCCGGCCGACCTTGCCCAGGGCCATCGCGCGCTTCTCGACCTGAACGAGGCGCGCCCGGGCCGGTGGGGCTTCGAGACGCCCGAGGGGCCGGTGACGATGACCCTGCCGGGCAGCCTTGCGGTGAACAGCGCGGCGATCACCATTCGCATGGCCCTGGCGGGCGACGGGCTGGTACATGCGCCCGATATCTTCCTGGCGCCGCATCTGGCGGCCGGAACGCTGGTCGAGGTGCTGGGGGATTTCGCCGGGCCGGCGCATCCCATTCACCTGCTGACCCTGCCCACGGCCTTTCGTCAGCACAAGACCACCGCCTTCGCCGCGGTGCTGCGCCGCCGGCTTGCCGCGCTCTAGCGGCCGCGCAGGCGGTCGCGCAGCAGGAAGGCGGCAGTGGCGATCTCGGCCCCCGCCCGCCAGAAGCGCTGAAGCGGCATCGGCGTGATCCGCGGCCGCACCGGCAGGTCGATCCGGGCGCGGCCGCCGCTGGCGATGCGGGTGGCGATCGCCGCGCCCGCCACCGTCGCCATCGCCACGCCGCGGCCGTTATAGCCCAGCATCAGGTGCACGCCCGGCTCGGGCGCGATCAGATGCGGGAAATGGTCGGCGGTGACGGCCACCTGGCCATGCCAGCGGAAAGGCCAGTCGAGCCCCTTCAGCGCCGGCCAGCGCGCCTCGGCATGGCGGGCGAGGTGGCGATAGTCGGCGGCGCTGCGGGCGTCGCGCTGCGGCCCGCGGCCGCCGATCAGCAGCCGCCCGGCCTCGTCGAGCCGGTAATAGACCCCCTCCCAGTCGGCCTCGTACAGCGCCGATCCCGCCGGCATCACGGCGCGCCGCAGCGCCTCGGGCAGCGGGTCGGTGGCGGCGATATAGGTGTAGACCGGCGCGATCACCCGCTTCAGCCCGGGCCAGAGATTGCCGGTATAGCCGTTGGTGGCGATCACCAGCTCGGGCGCCAGCACCGCGCCCTGTGCCGTGCGTACCCGCCACAGCCCGCCTTGGCGGGCGACGGCAAGGGCGGGGCTCTCGCCATGCAGCCGGGCGCCGGCGCGCTGCGCGGCAAGGGCAAGGCCGCGGGTATAGGCGAGCGGGTTCAGATGCCCGCCGCGCGGATCAAGCGCCCCGGCGCGGTAGAAGTCGCTGCCGGTCGCGGCCCGCATCTGCGCACCATCGAGCAGCCGCACCGCCCCGCCGCGCGCCGCGCTTTGCCGGACAAGTTCACGCAGCTCGGCCACCCCCGCGGCATCGACCGCGGCGCGGATCGTGCCGGTGCGGGCGGGGGCGCAGTCGATGCCGTGCTTGTCGATCAGGTCAAAGACCACCCCGGGCGCGCGATGCGCCAGCGCCACCATGCGCCCGCCCAGATCCTGGCCCCACCGCGCCTCGACCGCGTCGGGCAGCAGTTTCAGCCCCGGGTTCACCTGCCCGCCATTGCGCCCCGAACAGCCATGGCCGATCGCCTGGGCCTCGAGCAGCGTGGCGGACAGTCCCGCCTCGGCCAGATGCAGCGCGCTCGACAGCCCGGTCAGGCCGCCGCCGACGATCGCCACATCGGCGCGGATCTCGCCGGCAAGCGGCGGGGCGTTGACCTGTGGCTTGGCGGTGGTGGTGTAGAGGGGGCGGAAAGCGTCGGGCATCGGCGGGCTCCGGGGCAGGGGAGCCCCAGATCTGCCCCGGCGCGGCGTCGCCGTCCAGCCCGATCGGGGCTCAGCCGCGGGCGCTGAACTCGAAGGAGAAGCGCGCGGGCGTCTCGGGCGGCGGCGGGAAGGGCGCGGCGCGGCGGATATGGTCGAGTGCCGCGGCATCGAGCGGTGCCGAGCCCGAGCTGCGCAGGATCGTGACCCGCGCCAGCCCGCCGCCCGGAGCGATCTCGAAGCCGACCAGCGCCGTGCCGCGGCCCGAGCCACGGTGCTGCGGCACGGCGCGGATCTTGCGGATCACCGCGGCGGCATAGCGCGCGGGCGAGGCGGCGGTGCCAGAACCGCCGCCCCCCGCCGTGCCCTGCGCCTGCGTGCCGCGGCCGGCCTCGCTGCCCTGTGCGGCGCCGCGGCGCGCGTCGTGATCGGCATTGCCGCGGGCCTGCGCCTTTTGCGGCGCGGCGGCGGCCTTGCGCGGCGCCTCTGCGGCCTTGCCGGGGGCTTTCGGGGCGGGCTTCGGCTTTGCGGCGGGGGTCGGCTGCGGCCGAGGCGCGGGATCGGGCAGGGCGGTCAGGGGCTCGGGCGTGGGCGCCGGGGCCTGTACGGCCGGCACCACGGGATCGAGCGCCTCGGCCACGGGAGAAAGCGCCGCGACGGGCGCGACCGGCTGCGCGCCCTCGGCCGTCTCGGCCGGCGCCACCGGGGCAAGGGTACCCTGAGCGAGATCGGCAAAGCCGTTGCCGAGAAGCGCGATCTCGGTGCCACCACCGCCGCCGGGCGGCGCCTCGTTCAGCCCCGGGGCCGAGCCGGCCAGAACCAGCGCGTGGACCGCGCCCGACAGCAGCAGCGCCGCAACCGCCACCGTGCGGCCAAGGATGGATCTGCGGGTCATTCCTTCCCCTCCCGTTCGGCGAGAATGCGCACCTCCTGCGCACCGGCGGCGCGCAGCGCGCGGGCAAGTGCCACCAGTGCCGCGGCGGGGGCGGCGCGGTCGGGCAGGATCCGCGCGGTGCCGGCGGTGTCGGCGGGCAGGGTGGCGACGAAGCCTGCCGCATCTGCCACCCCCTCGGGCCAGAGGGCCGTGCCCTCGGCATCGAGCGCGACGGTGCCGCGCATCGGGGCCGGGTCGCCGCCCGTCAGATGCGCCAGCTGCAGCCCGGCGGGCGGGCGCGCGCCGATCGCGCCGGCGACCAGGAAGAAGGTCAGCAGCAGGAAGACCACGTTGATCAGCGCGATCGTCGGTTCCGAGCGGCGGCGGGCGAAACGGTGCATCGGCTTACCCCAGCACCTGCACCCGGGCGCCCGGCACGCGGCGCAGGGTGGCAAGGAGATCGGCAAGGCGCTGACTGCTGACGCCGGGCGCCAGCGCGACGAGCAGGCGCGGCGAGGTCTGGCCGGCCAGCGCCTCGGGCAGGGCCTCGGTGTCAAGGGCGCGGCCGTTCAGGCTCAGCCCGTCCGCGCTCAGCCGCACCAGCATCGGCCGCTCGCCCGTCGTGACCGCCCCCGCGCCGCCGGTCGCCAGCGGCAGTTCGGTGGTGCGGGTGAAGGTGGTGGCGAGCATGAAGAACATCAGCAGAAGGAAGATGACGTCGATCAGCGATGTCATCGACAGCGGGCGGCGGAGGCGGGGACGGGTGGCCATGGCTCAGCCCTGCACGGCAACCAGCGGGCGGGATGCGGTTTCGGGCGTCTCGGGCAGGGCCGGGCCGCACAGCACCTCGACCATCAGCGCCGCGCCCTGCGCCTCGCGCGCGATGCGGCTTTCGGTCCAGCTGAGAAACAGCGACACCGGCATCGCGATGCCGAGCCCCATCGCCGTGGTCAGCAGCGCGACCCAGATCCCGCCGGCGAGCTGCGACGGGTCGACCGAGGACCCGCCCGCCTGCAGCGTCTGGAACGCCTCGATCATCCCCAGAACCGTGCCGAACAGGCCCAGAAGCGGCGCCGTCTGCGCGATCGCGTCAAGAAGGCGCAGCCCGGCCTCGGCGCGCGCGGCATGGGCCTCGGTCTCGGCCTGAAGGCGGGGGCGGAGCGTTTCGGGCGCGCCCGCGGCCATCGCCCGCGCAGCGAGCCGGTCAAGCGCACTGCGCCCCGAGGCGAGGCGGGCCATCGCGGCGGTGCGCTGGCCTGCCTGCCAGTCGGCGAGCGCGGCGGCAAGCGCCGGATGCGGGCCGACGCGCAGCATGGCCAGATCCCACAGTTTCCACAGCACCGCCGCGCCGGCGATCACCGAGATCGCGAGCAGCAGCGCCACCACCCAGCCCCCGAGGGCCACGAAATCGACGAGCGCCGCATGCGCCGCCGCGAACCATCCGCTCATCCCGTCACCTCCATGCCCGCAACGCGCGAGGCGGGGGCGAGGGCGCCGATGCAGGCCCCCTCCGCCACGCCCTCGCAGCGCGTCGCGCCGTTGATCAGAACCTGCCCGATCGTGCCGCAGTCGGTGCCGGCCAGATCGAACTGCCGCAGCCGCGGCTTGCCCGCCGGCAGGTCGCGGAAATCGAGCAGCATCAGCCGCTCGACCTCGCCCGCCTTGGTGAACACCACCGCTTCCAGCACCAGCGCCGAAAGATCGGCGCCAAGCTGGTTCTCGGCCAGGAAGCTCAGCCGGCAGGCCGCCCCTTCGGGGGCGGCTCCGGCCAGTGTCAGTCCGAGCCGGGGGGCGTCTTGCGCGGCAAGCGGGGTCGCCGCCGCGCAAAGCGCTGCAAGAAGCGCTGCCCTTACCACGTGATCGCCTTCGCCAGCGACAGCTTGACGTTGCGCCCGGGCGCGTTGTCGAGCGACAGGTTGTTGCGATAGTCGCGGTCGAAGACGTTCTCGACGCCGAGGTTGACCTGGAGCCCCTGCAGCGCGCCATCCTGCGGCGCCCAGGTGACGAAGAGGTCATGCACCGCAAAGCCCGCGCCCGAGGTCGTGCTGGAGGCGGTGGTGATGCCCGAGAAGCCCTGCACCCGCCAGCCGGCCCGGATGCCCTGATCGGGGAACTTGGCACCCAGCGTCAGCGCGATGTTCTCGGCCGGCGTGTCGGTCAGGGTCTTGCCGGTCGCGTCGTCCTTCGACTTCACCTTGGAATAGGCAAGCTGACCGAACCAGCGCTCGGCCTCATAGGCCGCCTCGAGTTCGCCGCCCCAGATCTTCGCCGAGTCGATGTTGTGGAAATAGGGCACGTTGACCGACCCCGAGGGGTTCGCCGCGATCAGGTCGGTGAGGTCGTTGTGGAAGAGCGTCGCCTTCGCGGTCAGGCTGTCACCCTCGCTGAGCAGGCCCTGGGTCTGATAGGTCAGGCCCGCCTCGATCGTGGTCGCCTTTTCCTTGTCGAGGTTGAGGCTCGGGGTGCGGCCGGCGCTGCCGCGGCCGTCGCTCTGGTACAGCTCGTCAAGCGTCGGCATCCGCTCGGTGCGGGCGAGCGAGCCGAAGACGCCCCAGCTGTCGTTCAGCTCGTAAAGTGCGGCGATCTTCGGCGAGACGGCGGTGCCGCTCTGATCGGTGCCGCCGGCGGCCGCGGCCGCGCTGTCGGGGCTCAGCCAGCTGCGGTCGGCGCGCAGGCCCGGGGTGATCGTCAGCCGGTCGTTCCAGACGAATTCACCCTGCACATAGAGGCCGAGCTTGTCCTCGGTGCCGCCCGGGTGGAAGGCCAGCGCGCCGAGCGAGGAAGTGGCGAAGCGGTTCTGATGCGAGAGCTGCGCGCCGAGGGTGACATAGTTCTCCCAGGCGCCGCGGCTCATCTCGATGGTGTTCTCGACCTTGAGCGCCGTCGTCTCGTAGCTTGCGGTGTTCGGACAGAGCACCTGATAGCTGCCGGGCGAGCAATAGGCGCCGAGCGAGAAGTTGTCGCGCTCGGTCGAGGTCTTCGAATAGCTGAGCGTGGCGTTCAGGTTCAGCCAGGGATTGCCCGCGCCCTCGTGCGCATAGGTCAGCGCCACGGTGTCGTCGATCGCATGCAGGTCCGAGGTGCCGAAATAGCTGGCCACCGCGCCGCCGGTCTGCGCCACCGCGGCCTTGTCGAGGTCGCTGTCGGTGCGCGACAGGCTGAAGGTCAGGCGCTGGTCCCCCGCCTCGCCGAAGTGGTAGTTGCCCTTGATCAGCCCCGACCAGCGCTCGCCCGCCGTCGCCTGGATGGTGTCGCCGGCGCCGTCCTTCATGTCGCCCGAGTTGCCGGTCGAGAAGCTGGCGAGCAGGTCGGCGTTCGCACCGAGCTTCTGCGCCAGCGTCACGGTGCCGACGGTGCCGTCGCCGTTGCTGTCATAGCTGCCCTTGAAGCGCACCGCGCCGGTCTGGCCCTCGGGGATGAAATCGGTGGCGTCCTTGGTGGTGAAGTTCACCACGCCGCCGATCGCGCCCGAGCCGTAGAGGGTCGAGGACGCCGGCCCGCGCAGCACCTCGACACGCTTGTAAAGCTCGGGGTCGCCGAAGAACGAGCCGGTGCGATACTGCTCGAAGAACTTCACCGCGCCGTCGACGGTGACGATGATCCGGTTCTGGCTCGAGGTCTGCTCGGCATTGCCGATGCCGCGGATGTTGAAGGCCTGACCAAGGGCGCGCGCCGAGGCGCCCGCCGCCTGCACGCCCGGCACATTGGCGAAAAGATCGCCGATGCTGCGCGGCTGTTCGCGGTCGAGGTCCTGCTGGTCAAGCACGGTCACCGCCTGCGGCGTGTCGATCGCCACTTTCGGCGTGCCCCAGCCGAAGACCAGCCGGCCAAGCAGGGTGAAGGCGCTTTCGGCCTCTTGCGCCGCAAGGGCGCCGGGTTGGGCCGCGATCAGCGCGGCGGTGGTGACGGTGAGCAGAAGGTGCCCGCGACGGGCGGAAGGCAAGCGTGCCATGGTGTCCCCTTTGTGTCTCTGCGGGGGGCTGGCACGAAGCTGGCGGTGCAGAATCTGGCTTGATCTCTCTGGCGACGGGCCTTAAGGAATCCGAGTTAATTAGTCAAGTATGTCTTCCGACATCTCATCGCGCCCAGCCGAGGCCCTGCCTCCCGCCAGATCCGCGCCTCCATCGACAAGAGGAACGCCATGGCCGCTGACGGCACCCTGACCCATCCCCTGACGAGCGACCGCATCCGCGCCCTGCGCGCGGAGGAGCCGAAACTGCGGGCGCGCGACTTTGCCGCCCGCCACGGCCTTGCCGAGGCCGAGCTGGTGGCGGCGCAGGTCGGCCACGGGGCAACCCGTATCGCCGCCCATCCCGATCAACTGATCCCGCTGGTGTGCACGCTTGGCGACGTGATGGCGCTGACCCGCAACGAGAGCTGCGTGATCGAGCGGCGCGGCACCTACGAGAAATACCACTCGGGCGCGCATGCGCAGATGGTTCTGGGCGACGAGATCGACATGCGATTCTTCGGCAGGCACTGGCTCCATGCCTTCGCGCTGGAAGACGGCGACAGCCGCTCGATCCAGGTCTTCGATGCGGCGGGGGACGCCGTGCACAAGGTGCATCTCAAGCCGGAATCCGATGTCGCGGCCTTTGCCCGGCTGGTCGAGGCGCTGCGGCTTGACGATCAGTCCGACAGCCTTGCGCTCGAGCCCCGCGCGCTGACCGAGGCACCGAAGGGCGATGCCGAGCGGGTCGAGGTGCTGCGCGCCGAATGGGCGAAGATGACCGACACGCATCAGTTCCTGCGCCTCGTCTCGAAGCTCAAGTTCAACCGGTTGGGCGCCTATCGCCATGCGGGCGCGCCCTATGCCGTGGCGATGGCGCCCGAGTCGGTGGGGCTGCTGCTCGACCGCGTCGCGGCATCGCAGACGCCGCTGATGATCTTCGTCGGCAATCAGGGCTGCATCGAGATCCACAGCGGCACGATCGAGACTGTCACCCCGATGGGGCCCTGGATCAACGTGCTCGACCCGCGCTTCAACCTGCACCTGCGCGGCGACCACATCGCCGAGGTCTGGCTGGTCGACAAGCCGACGAACAACGGCCCGGCGCTGAGCCTCGAGGCCTTCGACGCCGATGGCGGGCTGATCCTGCAGATCTTCGGCTCGCGCAAGCATGGCGGCATCGACGCCTTCAACGCGACGCTTGCGGGGCTGCCGCGCAAGGAGGCGGCGCAATGATCGGCGCGCGCCTTGCCGCGCCGCTGCTGGCGGCGTTGCTCGCCGCGCCGGCGCTCGCCGCGCCGCCCGAACGGGTGGTCAGCCTTGGCGGCGCGGTGACCGAGATCGTCGTGGCGCTTGGCGCGCAAGACCGGCTGGTGGCGCGCGACAGCACTTCGGACTATCCGCCCTCGGTCACGGCGCTGCCCGATGTGGGCTATGTCCGCGCGCTGTCCCCCGAAGGGGTGCTGGCGCTTGGCCCTGACCTGATCCTCGCCGAGGCGACGGCGGGGCCGCCCGAGGCGATCGAGGTGCTGCGCGCGGCGGGGGTCGCGTTCATCACCCTGCCGGGCGCGGCCTCGCCCGAGGGCGTTCTCGAGAAGATCGCGGTCGTGGGCCATGCCCTTGGCCGCGAGGCGGCGGCGGCCGAGCTGACCAGCAGTTTCCGCGCCCGGATGGCGGCGGCCGAGCGCGCCGCGGCCGAGGTCGCGCAGCGCAAGCGCGTGCTCTTCGTGCTGGCGATCCAAGGCGGGCGGGTGATGGCGGGGGGCGAGGGCTCCTCGGCCGATGCGATCCTGCGCCTCGCCGCGGCCGAGAACGCCGCGACCGGGTTCACCGGCTACAAGCAGATGACCGACGAGGCGGTGCTTCAGGCTGCGCCCGATGTGATCGTGATGATGGACCGCGAGGGCGATCTGGCGGTCACCGATGCCGATGTGCAGGCGCATCCGGCGCTTGGCGCGACGCCCGCGGCGCGGGCGGGCGCGGTGATCCGGATGGACGGGATGCTGCTTCTGGGCTTTGGCCCGCGCACCCCCGAGGCGGTCGAGGCCCTGCACGCGGCGCTTTATGCCCCGGCGGAGGGCGGCTGAGATGGCGATGGCGCTCGACCTGCCGCGGCCGGGGCAGCCGCGGGCGGCGCGGCTGCGGCCCTGGCTGGTGGCGCTGCTGCTGGCGGCGGCGCTCCTGTCGGTGGGCAGCGGCGCCGCCGGCGTCTCGCTGCACGGTGTGCTGGGCGATCTGCTCTCGGGGCAGGGGATCTCGGCACGCGACAAGGTGGTTCTGCTCGACATCCGCCTGCCGCGGCTGGCGATGGGGATCCTCGTCGGCGCCGGGCTTGCGGTGGCGGGCGCGGTGATGCAGGGGCTCTTCCGCAACCCGCTTGCCGATCCGGGCATCGTCGGTGTCGGCGCGGGGGCCGGGCTTGGTGCGGTGGGGGCAATCGTTCTGGGCGGGCTTCTGCCCGGCGCGCTGGTCGCGACCTTGGGGCAATACCTTGTGCCGGTCGCGGCCTTTCTCGGCGCCTGGGGCGCGACGCTGCTGCTTTATCGTGTGGCCAGCCGCGGCGGGCGGACCTCGGTCGCGGTGCTGCTGCTCGCGGGCATTGCACTTGCCGCGATGGCCGGGGCGCTGACCGGGGTGCTGACCTATCTCGCCGATGACCGGCAGCTGCGCGATCTGACCTTCTGGGGCATGGGCTCGCTTGCCGGGGCAAGCTGGCTGCGGCTGATCGCGGGGGCGGCGCTGATCGCGCCGGCACTGCTGCTTGCGCCGCGGCTTGCGCGCGGGCTTGATGCGCTGGCGCTTGGCGAGGCGGCGGCCGCGCATATGGGCACGGATATCGAGCGGCTGAAGCGGCACAGTGTCCTTGTCGTCGCGGCGCTGGCGGGCGCCGCGGTCGCGCTGGCGGGCGGCATCGGTTTCGTCGGCATCGTCGTGCCGCATCTGCTGCGGCTGCTGGCCGGGCCCGGCCATCGCCGGTTGCTGGTCGATGCGGCGCTGCTGGGCGCGGCGCTGCTGGTGCTCGCCGATCTCGTCGCGCGCCGCGTCGTGGTGCCGGCAGAACTGCCGATCGGCATCGTCACCGCGGTCTTGGGCGCGCCGGTCTTCCTGTGGATCCTGCTGCGCCGCCGCGGCTTCGGGGGGCTGTGACATGCTGCGCATCGCCGATCTGCATGTGCGTCTTGGCCGGTCCGAGGTGCTGGCGGGCATCGACCTTGACGCCGCGCCGGGCGAGGTCACGGTGATCCTCGGCCCGAACGGTTCGGGCAAGTCGACGCTTCTGCGCGCGGTCTCGGGCGAGATCGCCTATGCCGGCTCGGTCCGCCTTGCCGGCCACGAGGTGGCGCAGACCGCGCCCTGGCGGCTTGCCGCGCTGCGCGGCGTGATGGAACAGGCGAGCACCGTCGCCTTCCCCTTCACCGTCGCCGAAGTCGTGCGCCTTGGTCTGCAATCGGGGATCGAGGCGGGCGAGGAGATCGTCGCCGCGGCGCTGGCCGAGGTCGGGCTCTCGGCCTTTGCCCACCGGCCGATCCAGGAGCTGTCGGGCGGGCAGCAGGCGCGGGCGCATCTGGCGCGGGTGCGGGCGCAGGTCTGGCACCCTTCGGGCCATGCCGGGCCGCGCTGGCTCTTGCTCGACGAGCCGGTGGCCAGCCTCGACATCGGTCATCAGGTCGAGGTGATGGCGATCCTGCGCCGCTTTGCGCAAGGCGGTGGCGGCGTCGTCGCGGTGCTGCATGACCTGAACCTGGCGGCCAGCGTTGCCGACCGGATCGTGCTGATGGCTGCGGGCCGGATCGAGGCGGCGGGCCCGCCCGAGGCGGTGCTGCGCGACGATCTGCTGTCGCGGGTCTACGGCTGCCCGCTGCGGGTCGGCGTGGCGCCGGCGCGCGGGCCCTGGGTGCTGCCGCCGCCGATCGAGGCGCTGTCGGCCTGATCCGGCCCGAACACATGAAAAGGGGGCGGCCGGGCCGCCCCCTTCGTCGTTTCAAGGGCCGGCGATCAGTTCGCCGCGCCCTCGGCCGCGATCTGCGCCCGCGCGACGTCGGTCAGCTTCGGCGAGACGCTCTCGGCCGCGCTCAGCCCCGCGGGCTTCGGCAGCGGCGCGCCGATGTCGCCCATCTTGCCCGCCGGCGTCGTCAGCCCGTAGGTGTTCGAGCCGCGCTGGAAGAAGCGGCGCGTGTCCTCGACCGAGCCGAGCCAGCGCGGGTCCTGCGGCCGCTGGTGGCTGTCGATGTAGAGCGCCACGTCCCAGGCATCGGCATCGCTGAGATCGGCATTGCCGAGCGGCATGTTGTGCTTGATGAAGCCCGCGGCCTTCTCGAGGTCGTGCATCCCCGCGCCCCAGTTGAACGAGTTCTCGCCCCACAGCGGCGGGAAGGCGACGTGATCGCCGTTCTTCACCCCGGCGCCGTCGCTGCCGTGGCAGGCGGCGCAGCGCGCCTCGTAGACGGCCTCGCCGCGGGCGTAATCGGGCTTCTGTTCGGGCACCGGCAGGTAGATATAACCGCGCGGCTCGATGATCGCGTCCGAGGGGATGCCGGTCGCCAGCCACTTCATGTAGCTTTCGAGCGCGACCATCACCTTGCTGTTCGGCGCTGGCGGCGTGCCGTTCATCGAATAGGTGAAGCAGCCCGCAAGCCGCTCGTAGAGCGTGTTCACATGCAGGTTCTTCGAACGATACTGCGGGAAGTCGACGGTCGTCGCCCAGATCGGCGCGGCATCGGCCTTGGCGCCGGCGTTCAGGTGGCAGTTGGTGCAGGCGAGGTCGTTGCCGACATAGGTGCCGCGCAGCTGCTGGGTGTTGATGAAGATGTCGCGGCCGAAGCGGATCATCTCGCCCTCGGGCCCCTCGGGGATCTGGTCGGGCGTGGGCGGGGTGTGGGTATAGACCTTCGGGTTGTTGATCCGCTTTTGCTGCTTCTCATAGGCGGTCTGCGCGGCGGTCCAGTCGATGGCGTCCGCGAGCGGCGAGGCCTTCATCTTCGGCATGTCCCAGGCGAGGTTCGCCGCGGTGTAGCCGGTGACATGGCCCGCGGTCGGGTCGAGCGTGGCGACGAAGGCCGCGAGCGCCGCACGGTCCTCGGGCGTGAGCTTGCGCGCGACCGCGGCCATCAGCGCCACGGTGCTGTCGTCCGAGGGCTGATCGCCTTCGGCCAGCTGCTCGAGCCGGGTCATCACATAGGCGGGCTCCTGTCCGGCGATGCGCGGGAAGGTGGCGCTCTGGCCCTCGCCGTTCTGGCCGTGGCAGCTGGCGCAGGCAGGCACGCCCGCATCCCAGGCGCCATTGCGGAAGATCGCCTCGCCGCGGGCGACATCGGCGGGGGTGTCGGTCTCGGGCAGCGGCCAGTCCTGCTTCTCGGGCGCAAGCGCGGCGAAATGCGCGGCAAGCGCATCGATCTGCGCCTCGCTCAGCTCGGGGGCGATGCCCGACATCGTGTCGCCGCGCCGGGTGCCGGCGGCAAAGCCGCGCAGCGCGCCGGCGAGGAAGCCCGCGTCCATGCCCGCGATCATCGGTGCACCGACATCGGCACTGCCGAGCCCGGTCTCGCCATGGCAGGTGGCGCAGGCGGGAACGGTGTCGGTGCCCTCGGTGATCAAGGTGGTGATGTCGTCTCCGGCCTGGGCTGCGCTCGCGGCGAGCAGCAGCGTCAGACCGGCAAGCGTCTGGCGACGGGCGTGCATGGCTGGACCTCCCTGTCCTGTCCCTGAAATGCGTGGTGCGATGTTTTGTCCTATTGGATCGTGCCGTGTCGGGATATCGGGGTTTACCCCTAGGGTGCCGCAAAAGCGGGCGATCCGCACGGAAAACCGTCAATCCACGGTTGCGCCGGGCCCCGCGGCGGCACGCAGCGCGTCGAGCCGGGCGCTCAGCTCGGCATGGAGCGCACGGCGCTCGGCCGGGGTGAGGAAGGCGCCCAGCTCGACTTCGCGCGGGCCGCCGGCAAGGGTCAGGTAATCGGCGACCGGGCCGCCGCTCGGGTGCAGGCAGGGACGCACCCACCACGGGTTCGCCTGCCATTCGCGCGGCACGGTGCCGCGCGCCTGCCGGGTCAGGGTGATGCGTCCGGGGCTCAGATCGAGCCGCTCGACGATCTCGCCCGCCCGCCAGGACCGGCCAAGCGCGACCCAGAGCGCCCAGAGCGTGGCGCCGATGAAGGGCAGCAGCCCCCACAGCACCGGCGAGCCGAGCGCGGCGAGCAGCGGCAGGCTGAGCAGCGCCGCGGTGATCGAGATGAAGGTGACGAAGCCCGCGGGCGGCAGCGAGCGATGGGGCCAGAGCAGGAGCCTGACCTCGGGCACAGAGCCTAACCAGCGGTAGGGCATGGGGATGCCTCGCAACATCGCGCCCCCCAGCCTAGGCGGGAGGGCGCGACGCGGCAAGCCTGCAGGCGGGCCTTCGGGGGAGGATCAGGCCGGCTGCAGGCTGCGCCGGGCGGCGAGGCGGGCGTGCACGATCATGCCGCCCGCCATCGCGAGGGTGAAGGAGAGGCCGGTGACCCCGCTCCAGCCGAGCGAGGCAAGCGCCGGGCCGGGGCAGAAGCCGGCCAGCGCCCAGCCCGCGCCGAAGAGAACCGAGCCCGCGACAAGCCGCGCGTCGATGCGCGGGGCGGGGGCGGGCGGGAAGGGGGCGCCGGTCAGCGCGCGGCGGGTGCGCGCGGCGATGCGCCAGGCGACGATCATCGGCGCCACCGCGCCGCCCAGCACGAAGATCAGCGTCGGGTCCCAGGCGCCGGCGAGGTCGAGAAAGCCCTGCACCTTCGCCGGATCGGTCATCCCCGAGACCAGCAGGCCAAGGCCGAAGAGCGCGCCCGAAAGGGCGGAAATCACGAGACGCATCAGATCGCTCCGAGCAGGTGGCGGACAAGGAACAGGGTGACGAAGCCGGCGCCCAGATAGACGAGCGTGGCGACGATCGAGCGCGGCGCAAAGCGCGCCATGCCGACGACGCCATGGCCCGAGGTGCAGCCATTCGCCATCCGCGTGCCGATGCCCACGAGAAGCCCCGCCAGCACCACGAGCGGCAGCTCGCGCGCCTGAGCGAAGGCCGGCGCGCCGAAGGCGAGGGCGGCGAGTGCCGGGGCCGCGATCAGCGCCGCGACGAAGGCAATCCGCTCGCGCGCCGGATCCTCTCCCGCCAGCAGCGTGCCGAGGATGCCGCTTGCGCCGAGGATGCGGCCGTTGCCGAGCAGCAAGAGCGCCGCCGAGGCGCCGATCATCAGCCCTCCGGCAAGGCCGGCGATCCAGTCATGGGGAATCATCGCGAACATGGCGGTCCTTTCGTTCCTGCCCGGGAATCTGGGGCGGGGCAGGGGCCAAGTCCACCGGTCGCGGGAAATAAGGACCGCGGCGCGTCGGGGCTGCCCGGCGTCGGAACCCGGGTTCGGTGCGGGGAGGAGGGGCGGAACGCGTGTGCGGAATCTGGCACCTGCGCAGATCAATGTTCTGTCTGTGCCGCGTGGATTTCCATCTGCCAGCACGTTTTCCCGGCGAAACGGCAAAAGGCCCCGGGGCTGCCGGGGCCTTTCGGTGCGATTGCTCCGCGCCCGTCAGTGGCTGTGGGCGTGGTCCCAGTCCTCGCGCTTCGGCAGCTGCTCGAAGGTATGCTCGGGCGGCGGGCTCGGCAGCGTCCATTCCAGCGTGTCGGCGTATTCGTTCCAGTAATTCGCCTTGGCCACGCGGCGCCCGGCGAGCAGCGTATAGGCCATGATCCCGAAGAACAGCAGGAAGGAGGCGAAGCTGATGAAGGCGCCGATCGAGGAGACCTTGTTCCAGGTCGCGAAGGCCTCGGGATAGTCGATGTAGCGCCGCGGCATGCCCTGCCGGCCAAGGAAGTGCTGCGGGAAGAAGATCAGGTTCGAGCCGATGAACATCATCCAGAAATGCAGCTTGCCCGCCCATTCGGGGTATTGCCGGCCCGACATCTTGCCGATCCAGAAATAGATGCCGGCAAAGATCGCGAAGACGGCGCCAAGGCTCATCACATAGTGGAAATGCGCCACGACGTAATAGGTGTCGTGATAGACCCGGTCGAGCGGCGCCTGGCTCAGCACCACGCCGGTCACGCCGCCGATGGTGAACAGGAACAGGAACCCGAAGGCCCAGAGCATCGGCGTCTTGAACTCGATCGAGCCGCCCCACATCGTGGCGATCCAGCTGAACACCTTCACGCCGGTCGGCACCGCGATCACCATTGTGGCCAGCATGAAATAGCTCTGCTGCGTCAGGCTGAGGCCCACGGTGTACATGTGATGCGCCCAGACGACGAAGCCCAGCACCCCGATCGCCACCATCGCATAGACCATCGGCAGATAGCCGAAGATCGGCTTGCGGGCGAAGGTGGCGATGACGTGGCTGATGATGCCGAAGCCCGGCAGGATGATGATGTAGACCTCGGGGTGGCCGAAGAACCACAGGATGTGCTGATAGAGGATCGGGTCGCCGCCACCGGCCGGGTTGAAGAAGGTGGTGCCGAAGTTGCGGTCCATCAGCAGCATGGTGATGGCGCCCGCCAGCACCGGCAGGCTGAGCAGGATCAGCCAGGCGGTGACGAAGACCGACCAGGCGAAGAGCGGCACCTTGTGCAGCGTCATGCCCGGGGCGCGCATGTTCAGGAAGGTGGTGATGATGTTGATCGCGCCGAGGATCGAGCTGGCGCCCGAGACGTGCACGGCAAAGATCGCCAGATCCATCGCATAGCCGCCTTCCGAGGTCGACAGCGGCGGATAGAGCACCCAGCCCACCCCCGCGCCATGCCCGCCGCCGCCGCCGGGCGCGAAGAGCGAGGCGATGCCGAGCGCGACGCCCGCGACATAGAGCCAGTAGCTGAGGTTGTTCAGCCGCGGGAATGCCATGTCCGGCGCGCCGATATGCAGCGGCATGAAGTAGTTGCCGAAACCGCCGAAGAGCGCCGGGATCACCACGAAGAACATCATCAGCACGCCGTGATAGGTGATCATCACGTTCCACAGATGGCCGTTCGGCGTGCATGGCTGGCTCGGATCGGCGATCAGCCGCGCGCCTTCCTCGCACATGTATTGCACGCCGGGGTTCATCAGCTCGAGCCGCATGTAGACCGTGAAGCCGACCGAGATCAGCCCGACGAAGGCTGCGGTGATCAGGTAGAGAACCCCGATGTCCTTGTGATTGGTGGACATGAACCAGCGCGTGAAGAAGCCGCGGCTGTCATGCGCACCGCCGTGAAGGGCTGCGTCCGCCATGTATT
Organism: Paenirhodobacter sp. YD-8; assembly: GCF_056590935.1. Lineage (NCBI taxonomy): Bacteria > Pseudomonadati > Pseudomonadota > Alphaproteobacteria > Rhodobacterales > Paenirhodobacter > Paenirhodobacter sp. YD-8. Next base: position 1,280,160 of record NZ_CM152649.1, read on the forward strand.
TCCTCCCTGTGTGCGGCCGGGTCTCCCCTCCCGTTTGCGCCGCATTGGGGGAAGCCTAGGGTGCAATTCCGCGCCGGGCAACGATTTCGAGAGAGGGGATGCGAAAAAATGTCGCAGGGCCGCGCGGATGCCGGGGGGCAGGGGCGCGGACATGGAAAGGCCCGGGCGGATCGCGCCGCCCGGGCCCGGTCGGGAAGATCCCGATCTTACTTCTTGACCGAAGCCAGGTAGGCCGCGACTTCCTCGCCGCCCTTCGGCAGCTTGAAGGTCATCTTCGAGGCGCCGGTGCCGCCGTGGCTGTCGATGAACTTGGTCGGGTCGACGACATATTCGGCGATCAGCTCTTCGTTCCAGACGAGGCCGGCGGCCGCGGCGCCCTTGATGCCGTCGCCATAGTTGAAGTCGGGATAGCTTGCGGCGGGGCGGCCCACGACGCCGTAGAGGTTCGGGCCGACCTTGCCGCCCTTGACGATCGCGGTGCCGTCATCGGCAACGATCGAGTGGCAGGCCTTGCACTTGGTGAAGAGCTTGGCACCGGCTTCGACATCGTCCGCGAAGGACGGGGCGGCGAAGGCGACGGCGGCGAGAGTGACGTAGAGGCTGAGCTTCATCGCGGGTTCCTTGGTTCTTGTCTCGGCCCGGGGTCCGGCCGGGCTGGCTGCTCTTGGCAGCCGGTCCCCCTCAATACCACGGGTCAAATGGTCGCGTTATTCAATTCTGCACAGGACCCCGCCGGGGTATCGAAAATTGCGACGAAAGTCTTGTGCAGCGCGGCATCGAGATCGGCCATCGCCACCGGTAGGCCGAGATCCACGAGCGAGGTCACGCCGTGATCGCGAATCCCGCAGGGCACGATTCCCCCGAAATGGCTCAGGTCCGGCTCGACGTTGATCGAGATGCCGTGGAAGCTGACCCAGCGGCGCAGCTTCACCCCGATCGCGGCGATCTTGTCCTCGGCGATGGCGCCGTCGGGCCCGCGCGGCCGGTCGGGGCGGCTGACCCAGACCCCGACGCGGCCCGGCCGGATCTCGCCCGTCACGTTGAACTCGGCGAGCGCCGCGATCACCCAGCGTTCGAGGTCGCGCACGAAGCAGCGCACGTCGCGGCCGCGCCGGTTCAGGTCGAGCATGACATAGACCACCCGCTGACCGGGGCCGTGATAGGTATATTGCCCGCCGCGGCCGGCGTCATAGACCGGGAAGCGGTCGGGATCGACCAGATCCTCGCGCCTGGCCGAGGTGCCCGCGGTATAGAGCGGCGGGTGCTCGAGCAGCCAGATCGCCTCGTCGGCCTCGCCGCGGGCGATCTTCGCCACGCGCTCCTCCATGAAGGCGAGCGCCTCCTCATAGGGAACAAGACGGTCGGACTGGATCCATTCGGGCATCGGCACCTCCTGCGGCTGTGCCGGAGGTAGGGGAAGAATCACCTTGCCTCAAGGGCGATTCGCCCAAACACTTCACGCCTGTTTGAACAGGGGCGGCGGGATTTTTGCCGTGGGGGCGGTGCGCCGCGCGATTTGAGGAGGGATGGATGAACAGCAGATTGCTTGGGGCGGGGCTGATCCTTGCCATCGCCGCGGGACCCGGTGCGCCGGCCTTCGCGGGCGGGTCCGACATCGTGGGCGGCATCATCGGCGGCATGATCGGCGGCGCGATCGTGAACGAGGCGAACCGCTCGCGGCCGCCGCGTACCGTGGTGCGCACCGTGCCGGCGCAGCCCTCGGTCAGCTCCTACCAGCGCGAGCAGAATCGCGAGGTGCAGACCGCACTGAACTATTTCGGCTATCCGGTCGGCACGCCCGACGGGGTGATCGGGGCGCGCTCGCGCTCGGCGATCTCGCAATATCAGGCGCTTCTGGGCTATCCGGCAAGCGGCGCGCTGAGCGAGGTCGAGCGGCAGATCCTCGTCACCGCCTATCAGCGGGCGATGATCGGCGGGCCGCAGATCCAGCAGGCGATGGCGGGCCCGCAGGGCATCCGCGGCCTGCTGCTGCAGCAGCGCGACCAGATGATGGGGGGCGGCGCGGGCGGCAGCTATGCCGCCAACAGCTATGGCGGCCTGCCGCCCGAGGTGGCGAAGGCGGTCGACGAGATCGCGCGCAACTCGGGCGTCGAGGGGCAGCAGCTGATCAGCCGCGCGGGCTTCATCCAGCTGGCCGACATGAACAGCGACGGCCGCACCGACTATCTGATCGACACCTCGGTCACCGGCTCGGGGTTCTGGTGCAACGGGTCGGCCTGCACGGTCGAGGTCTTTGCCTCGACCCCCTCGGGCTATCAGCGCAACGATTTCCAGCTGGCCGGGGCGACGCCCGCGGCCTTCAGCTGCCAGCAGGGGCAATGCGCGATCGTCGCGCCGGGGGCGGCGCCGGTGCCGGTGGCGACGCCCGCGCCCGTTCCGGCGGCTCCCGCGCTGCCGCCCGCGGTGATGGCCGCGCAGCCCGCCGCGCCGGCGATGCCGGGCTTTGCGACGCAGGTGGCGCAGCCCGCCCCGGCCGTGCCCGCGATGCCGGCCTTCGGCGCGGCGATGGTGCCCCCCGCGCCGACCTGGACCGGCTATTGTGCCAAAATCGCGGCGGCGACCGGCAGCAATGGCGGGCTGCAGACGGTGGCGGTGATGAGCGACCCGGCGCAGGCGCTGGGCGAGCAGTTCTGTGCCGCTGGGCAGGCGGTCACCGCCGAGGGCGAGCGTCTGGTGGCCCAGATCCAGGGCTTCACCGCCGAGCAGGTGGCGCAGCAATGCTCGGACTTCGGCGCGCTGCTCTCCGATCAGGTCGCCGCCCTGCCGCAGACGCCCCGCGACGACGAGATCGCCGCGGTGCAGGGCTTCCTGAAGAGCACGGGCATGAGCGCGGCGCAGCTGGCGGGCACCGCCAAGGTCTGCCTCTCGAGCGGCTATGCGCGCGACGCGATGCCGGTGGCGCTCGGCTCGGCGCTGGTGCTCGCGGGGACGGGGGATCTCGCCTATGCCGAGCTGGTGGGCCATCACCTTGTCGCGGGTCTTGGAACGGACAAGCGCCCCGATCTCGCGCTTGACTGGTTCGACATGGCGCAGGGCGCGCAGGTGCCGCTGCCGGTGGCGGGCGGGGCGGATCGCGGGGCGCTGATTCACAAGGCGGCGCTTGTGCTCAATGGCCGGGCCGAGGCGCCTGCCACGGCGTCGCAGCCGGTGCCCGGCGTGCCCGGATTCGCCGCCGCGGCCGGGGCGCTGATCCCGGCCGTGGGGGTGGCGGCGCCGATCCAGCCCGCGCCCGCACAGCCCTGAACCCGGAATTTCCAAGCAGGACTGGGGTTTTGCGAGGGGGCGCCACGGCGCCCCCGATTTTTTCGCAAAGAAATGCGAGGAAACGAAATTTTCCGCTTTTCATTCCCGATGGGCTCCGCTAAATGCCTCTCCACCAAGCCAGAACGTGCGGTTGTGGCGGAATTGGTAGACGCGCAGCGTTGAGGTCGCTGTGGGGTAACTCCCGTGAAAGTTCGAGTCTTTTCAACCGCACCATTCTAAACCCCCGGGGGCGCAAGCTCCCGGGGGTTTGGTTTTTCGGGGTGGCGATTTCCGCAGCTGCGTCACGGGGCAGGCCGCGGGGGCGGGGCTTGCATGCCGCCGCGCCGTCGTTCTAAGAACGGCGCAGCCGGGTGATTAGCTCAGTTGGTAGAGCGCCTCGTTTACACCGAGGATGTCGGGGGTTCGAGTCCCTCATCACCCACCATCTCTTCCAAGATCACGAACCGCGGAATTTCCGTGGCGCGGTTCCTGCCGTGCAGGGGCGGGGAGTGCTGTTTTCAGGCGCGAGCTTCGTTCGGGCGCAGGCCCGGGAGGGCGGCCGCCGCACGCTGTCGCGCCGGCGGCCGCCTGTCGTCAGTTCGCCTCGAACTGGTAAAGCCAGGTCTCGGTCAGCGGCTTGCCGTCGAGTTCGAGATACATCCGCAGGTCGACCACCGTGCCCGGCGACACCTCGAGGTCGAAGTTGCCGCGCCAGACGTTGCCGTTCGGCACGGGTTCCGAGAAGGTGCGGCTGATCGCGCCGGCGCTGGCGCTCGCCACCACCTTCGGGAAGACGCCGTAGGGGATCTGCGTCATCACCGAGGGGCGGTCGAACTCGACCGCGAAATGGTGCACGTTCGGCGGCCGCACATGGCCCGGCTGGCCGCCGCGGCCGATCCGGGTGGCGATGGTGCGGGCGATGTTGGTCGCCGGGAAGGGCTCGTCGCTCAGCCAGTGGAGCCGATAGTGCAGGTCGTAGCTCGCCCCCTTCAGCGCCGGCCCCTCGGGCACCCAGAAGGCGCCGATGTTGTCGTTGATCTCGTCGTCGGTCGGGATCTCCATCAGCTCGATCGCGCCCTTGCCGAGCGGGGTGATCGGCTCGACCCACAGGCTCGGGCGGCGGTCGTAGAAGACGCCGTCGAGGAAGTGGTCGAAGTTGCGGTCGCGTTGCAGCAGGCCGAAGCCGCGCGGGTTCTCGTCGGCGAAGGCCGAGATCCGGGTCTCGTCGGGGTTGTTGAGCGGGCGCCAGATCCGCTCGCCCATGCCGGTCCACATCGCGAGCCCGTCCGAATCGTGCACCTCGGGGCGCCAGTCCTGCATCCGGCCCTTGCCGTATTCGCCGAACCAGAACATCGAGGTCAGCGGCACCAGACCGAGCCGCTCGACATCGGCGCGCAGGAAGACCTTGGCCTCGATCTCCATGATCACGCCCTTCGAGCGGTCAAGCCCGCGGGTCATGCGGAAGCGATAGGCGCCGGTGACGCTCGGCCCGTCGAGCAGCGCGCAGACGGTGACCGGGGTGTCGGGGGTCGAGTCCCGTTCCTGCGCGATGTAGAATTCGCGGAAGTCGGGGAATTCCTCGGGCGTCGCGGCGGCGGCGTTCAGCACGATGCCGCGGGCCGAAAGCCCGTATTGGCCGTCCGCACCGATCGCGCGGAAGTACGATGCGCCCTGGAAGGCAACCCAGTCCTGCCGCACCCAGTCGTCGGCCTGATACCATTCCTGCAGCCGGAAGCCCGCGAAGCCCGCATCCGAGGGCAGCTGCCGCGCCGGGTTGTCGGCCGGCATGTCGAACAGGTCGGGATTGTAGCGGATCTCGGTCGCGAGCCCGTCCTCGACGAGGAACATCTGCACCCGCTTCGGCGCATACATGCCAAGCGGGAAGAACTCGAGCGGATAGCCCTGTTCCTTGCCGGTGTCGGGCTGGCCCGAGAACAGCGCCTTCTGCGTGCGGAAGACCAGCTCGCCGTGGCGGGCATAGTCGATCTGCTGCACCACCGCCGGATTGGGCATCAGCGGCGGGACATAGGCGGCGCCGGCCATCTTCTGCGCCCGCGCGATCAGCGCGTCATAGGAGAAGGGTTGCGCGTCGGGGGCGGCGAAGGCCTCGGCCGAGGGCAGGATCAGGGCGCCCGTGAGGAAGGTTGCGCCCTGCAGGAAAGTTCGTCTGTTCATGTCTGTGATCTGCGTTGAGATGCGTCCGGCGCACCATATTTCCGGGCCGCGACCTTGTGCAGATCAAAGCGTGCGGGCGACCATCGCGAGGCCGTCATTGTGGCTTTCGCGCCCGGGCGTCAGGCGGTGGGCGGGGTCGCGAAGGCTGTCGCCGCGGGGGAGCACTCGGGGCGCGCGTCGAACTGCATTGATTTCAGGCAGTCGTGGGGCGGTTTCGCCCCCCGGGGGGCTCGAAAACCGACTCGGGGCGGCGCGCAAGGAAAAAGGCGCCGCGCGGGGGCGGCGCCTTTCGGTGGGTCTTACCGGGCGAGGTCGAAGCGGTCGGCCTCCATCACCTTGGTCCAGGCGGCGGCGAAGTCGCGCACCACCTTTCCGGCGTTGTCGTCCTGGGCGTAAAGCTCGGCATAGGCGCGCAGGATCGAGTTCGAGCCGAAGACGAGGTCGAGCCGCGTCGCCGTCCATTTCACTGCGCCGCTCTTGCGGTCGCGGATCTCGTAATGGTCGCCCGCCTTCACCCAGGTGTTCGCCATGTCGGTCAGGTTGACGAAGAAGTCGGGCGTCAGCGCGCCGACCCGGTCGGTGAGCACGCCATGTGCCGATCCCCCGTGGTTCGCGCCGATGACCCGCAGCCCGCCGAGCAGCACCACCATTTCGGGCGCGGTCAGCCCCATCAGCTGGGCGCGGTCGAGCAGCAGCTCCTCGGGGGCGACGACATAGTCCTTCTTCAGCCAGTTGCGGAAGCCGTCATGGATCGGTTCGAGCGGGGCAAAGCTCTCGGCGTCGGTCATCGCCTCGGTCGCGTCGCCCCGGCCGGGCGAGAACGGCAGATCGAGCGCCACGCCCGCGGCCGCGGCCGCCGTCTCGACGCCGAGATTGCCGGCAAGAACGATGGTGTCGGCGAGGCTCGCGCCGGCTTCCGCGGCGAGCGGTTCGAGCACCGCCAGCACCTTCGCCAGACGCGCGGGTTCGTTGCCTTCCCAGTCCTTCTGCGGCGCCAGCCGGATCCGCGCGCCATTCGCGCCGCCGCGATAGTCGGACTGGCGGAAGGTGCGGGCGCTGTCCCAGGCGGTGGCCACAAGCTCGGCCGTGCCCAGCCCCGAGGCCGCGATCTTCGCCTTCAGCGCGGCGACGTCATAGCCCGTCGGGCCCTGCGGCACCGGGTCTTGCCAGATCAGATCCTCGGCCGGCACCTCGGGCCCGATGTAGCGCGCCTTCGGCCCCATGTCGCGATGCGTCAGCTTGAACCAGGCGCGCGCGAAGGTGTCGTTGAAATAGGCCGGATCGGCCATGAACTTCTCGCAGATCGCGCGATAGACCGGGTCGACCTTCATCGCCATGTCGGCGTCGGTCATCATCGGGTTGTGGCGCTTGCTGGGATCGGAGGCGTCAAGCGGCTTGTCCTCTTCCGCGATCGCGACCGGCTCCCATTGCCAGGCACCGGCGGGCGACTTGCGCAGCTCCCACTCATGGCCGAAGAGCATGTCGAAGAAGCCCATGTCGAAGACCGTGGGATGCGTTGTCCAGGCGCCCTCGAGCCCCGAGGTCACCGCATTCGCTGCCTTGCCGTGCTGGTTCGGGTTCGCCCAGCCCAGGCCCTGCATCTCGGGGCCGGCGCTTTCCGGATCGGGGCCAAGCGCCGCGGCCGAGCCGTTGCCATGGGTCTTGCCCACGGTATGCCCGCCCGCGGTCAGCGCCGCCGTCTCCTCGTCGTTCATCCCCATGCGGGCGAAGGTCTCGCGCACCTGGGCCGCGGTCTTCAGCGGGTCGGGCTTGCCGTTCACCCCCTCGGGGTTGACGTAGATCAGCCCCATCTGCACCGCGGCGAGCGGGTTCTCCATGGTCTCGGGCTTGTCGACGTCGCCATAGCGCTCGTCCGACGGCGCCAGCCATTCCTTTTCGGCGCCCCAATAGGTGTCGATCTCCGGCGCCCAGATGTCGGCGCGGCCGAAGCCGAAGCCGAAGGTCTTCAGCCCCATCGTCTCATAGGCGACGGTGCCGGCCAGAAGGATCAGGTCGGCCCAGCTGACGGCATTGCCGTATTTGCGCTTGATCGGCCACAGCAGCCGGCGTGCCTTGTCGAGCGAGACGTTGTCGGGCCAGGAGTTGAGCGGGGCAAAGCGCTGGTTGCCGGTGCCGCCACCGCCGCGCCCGTCCGCCGCGCGATAGCTGCCCGCCGCGTGCCAGGCCATGCGGATCATCAGCCCGCCGTAATGGCCCCAGTCGGCCGGCCACCAGTCCTGGCTGTCGGTCATCAGCGCCGCCAGATCGCGCTTCAGCGCGGCGACGTCGAGGCCCTTCACCGCCTCGCGATAGTCGAAGCCCGCAAGCGGGTTCGTCTTGGTGTCGTGCTGGTGCAGGATCTCGAGCTTGAGGGCATTCGGCCACCACTCCATCACCGAGCGCGCCTCGCTGGTGATCGCGCCGTGCATCACCGGGCATTTGCCGGCGGTTTTCATCTCGTTGCCGTCCATGGTCTCCTCCAGGGCTTGGGTCATGATCTGAAAGGGGCCGGCGCTGCGTCCGGTTCCCCGATGGATGCAGGCTAGCGGAGGGGCGTGATAAAGGATAATTGCATTTCCTTACGGCGTTGATAAGTTCACCTGATGAATCCGCTGACGATGAAACATCTGCGCTATTTCGAGGCGCTGGCGCGGCTTGGCCATTTCGGCCGGGCGGCCGAGGATTGCGCGATCACCCAGCCGGCGCTGTCGATGCAGATCCGCGAGCTCGAGGAGATCGTCGGCGCGCCGCTGGTCGAGCGCGCGGCGCGGCAGATCCGGCTGACCGCCCTTGGCGAGGATTTCGCCACCCGCGCGCGCGAGATCCTGCGCGCGGTCGACGAGCTGGGTGATCTGGCGCGCGCGGCGCGCGGCAGTCTGGCCGGCCGTTTCCGGCTGGGGGTGATCCCAACCGTCGCGCCCTATCTGCTGCCGCGCATCATCCACGCCTTGGCCGAGACCCACCCCGGCCTCGATCCGCGCCCGCGCGAGGCGGTGACCGGCAAGCTGATCGCCGATCTGCTGGCGGCGCGGCTCGATGCGGCGATCGTCGCCTTGCCGGTTTCCGAGCCCGCGCTCGACGAGGTCGCGCTGTTCGACGAGGAATTCGTTCTGGTCCGCCCCCCCGCCGATGCCGGCAAGCCGGTGCCAAGCGCCGAGAAACTGCGCGAGATGCGGCTTCTGCTGCTGGAAGAGGGGCATTGCTTCCGCGATCAGGCGCTCTCCTTCTGCAAGATCCCGCCCTCGGCGCCGCGCGCGCTGATGGAGGGCAGCTCGCTTGCCACGCTGGTGCAGATGGTGGGGGCGGGGATCGGGGTGACGCTGATCCCCGAGATGGCGGTGCCGGTCGAGACCCGCTCGGCCGAGGTCGCGATCGCGCGCCTGCCCGAGCCGCGGCCGCGGCGCACCATCGGCATGGTCTGGCGCCGGTCGAGCCCGCTCGCCGATCAGCTGGCGGGCATCGCGGCGATCGTGCGCGGCGTCGGGTGCGGTGACGTGGCGCACTGAGCGGGCGCTCTTGCGGTCGGGCATGGACAGCGGCCCGCGAAACCGCGACAAGCAGAAGGATTTGCCGCGGGCCCCGGCCCGGGCGCGCAGGGATTGCGGAAGGAATTTGGGCATGGCCGGAAAGAGCGCTGCAACGGAAGAGCGTCTGTCGCAGAACCCGCACGCGGTGCGCGAGACGCGCGAGAAGAACCTCGAGGTGGCGATCGGCCGCCAGGTGCGCGAGCTGCGCAAGCGGCAGCGGATGACGGGCTCGGACCTCGCCGCGCAGACCGGGCTGTCGGTCGGCATGCTCTCGAAGATCGAGAACGGGGTGATCTCGCCCTCGCTGACCACGATCCAGTCGCTCGCCCATGCGCTGCGGGTGCCGCTGGTGCAGCTCTTTTCGGGCTATGAGGAGCCGCGCGGCTGCATGCATGTGAAGGCGGGCGAGGGGGTCGAGATCGAACGTGCCGGCACCCGCGCCGGGCATCAGTATCACCTGCTCGGCCATATCGGCTCGAACAATTCGGGCGTGGTGGTCGAACCCTATCTGATCGTGCTGACCACCGAGAGCGACCGCTTCCAGACCTTCCAGCACGAGGGGATCGAGATGCTCTACATGCTCGAGGGCGTGGTCGACTACCGCCACGGCGAGCAGGTCTATCGCCTCGAACCCGGCGACACGCTGCTCTTCGATTCGGATGCGCCGCATGGGCCCGAGGAGCTGATCGAGCTTCCGGCGCGCTATCTGTCGATCATCACCTATCCGCAGGTTGCGTGAGGGGTGGGCGGGCGGGGTGATCTGCCCGGAATTGCGGCTTGGGGGGCTGGGGCGCGGGGAAAACTGCCCGGAAAAGCGGCACGATTTGCATCGTGAGAAATTCTTCTTCTCAAGAAGCAAAATGAATTGTGAAGAAAATAAATTGCCTGCTAGTCAATCCGTGACGGCTCAAGCCGAAGCTGAACGGAGAAGACCATGTGTGGCATCGTTGGCCTCTTTCTGAAGAAGGACGCTTTGCGCCCCCGGCTCGGGGACATGCTCACCGACATGCTGATCACCATGACCGACCGCGGCCCTGACAGTGCCGGGATCGCGATCTATGGCGATGCGTCGGAGGGGCTGAAGATGACGGTCCAGTCGGACACGCCGGAGACGGCGTTCGCCGGGCTCGACGCGGCGCTTGGCGCGGCGCTCGGCGCGCCGGTCGCGATGGCGGTGATCGACACCCATGCGGTGCTGACGATCCCGGCCGGGACCGAGGCGGCGGCGCGGGCCTTCGCGGCCGAGGCGGGCCTGCGGGTGATGGGCGTCGGATCTGCGATGGAGATCTTCAAGGAGGTCGGGCTGCCGAAGGACGTGGCGGCGCGCTTCGGGATCCGGGCGATGGCGGGCAGCCATGGCATCGGCCACACCCGGATGGCGACGGAATCGGCGGTCACCACGATGGGCGCGCATCCGTTCTCGACCGGCGACGACCAGTGCCTGGTGCACAACGGGTCGCTGTCGAACCACAACGCGATGCGCCGGGTGCTGAGCGCGAAGGGCTTTGCGCCGCAGACGCAGAACGACACCGAGGTGGCGGCCTGCTACATCTCCTCGCGGCTTGCCGAGGGCGCGAACCTCGGCGAGGCGCTCGAGGGCACGCTCGAGGATCTCGACGGCTTCTTCACCTTCGTCGTCGGCACGAAGAATGGCTTCGGCGTGGTGCGCGACCCGATCGCGTGCAAGCCCGCGGTGATGGCCGAGACCGAGGATTACGTCGCCTTCGGTTCGGAATACCGCGCCTTCGCCAAACTCCCGGGGATCGAGGCCGCGCGGGTCTGGGAACCGGAACCCGCCACCGTCTACTTCTGGGAGCGCTGATCATGCAGACGATCGACCTGTCCACCACGGCCCTTCGCGAGCTGAATGCCGCGCTGCAGGCGCAGGCCGCCAGCACCAACCAGACCGCCTGGGTGATCGAGAATCCGAAGGGCGCGCATGCCGTGGCCGTCGGCCTCGATGCGCCGATCGAGGTCACGGTGAAGGGCTCGACGGGCTATTACTGTGCGGGGATGAACAAGCAGGCCACCGTGCATGTGACGGGCTCGGCCGGGCCGGGCGTGGCCGAGAACATGATGTCGGGCACCGTCATCATCGAGGGCGACGCGAGCCAATATGCGGGCGCCACCGGCCATGGCGGGCTTCTGGTGATCAAGGGCAATGCGTCCTCGCGCTGCGGCATCTCGATGAAGGGCATCGACATCGTGGTCTATGGCAACGTCGGGCACATGTCGGCCTTCATGGCGCAATCGGGCAATCTGGTGGTGCTGGGCGATGCCGGCGAGGCGCTTGGCGACAGCCTCTACGAGGCGCGGCTCTTCGTGCGCGGCTCGGTCAAGTCGCTCGGTGCCGATTGCATCGAGAAGGAGATGCGGCCCGAGCATCTGGCGATCCTGGCCGAGCTTCTGGAGAGCTCGGGCGCGCCGGCGAAGCCCGAGGAGTTCAAACGCTACGGTTCTGCCCGCACGCTCTACAATTTCCACGTCGACCACGCCTCGGCGTATTGAGGACCCGACCCATGGACAAGACCCCCCAGACCCTGCCGCGCGACAGCTGGACCTTCTCGCCCGAGATCAACGCCGAGATCCGGCGCGCCGCGGCGACCGGCATCTATGACATCCGCGGCGGCGGTGCGAAGCGGAAGATGCCGCATTTCGACGACCTGCTGTTCCTTGGCGCCTCGATGTCGCGCTATCCGCTCGAGGGCTATCGCGAGAAATGCGGCACCGGGGTGGTGCTCGGCACGCGCTTCGCGAAGAAACCCATTGAGCTGAAGATCCCGGTGACGATCGCCGGGATGTCCTTCGGCGCGCTCTCGGGCCCGGCGAAGGAGGCGCTCGGCCGCGGCGCGACGATGGCCGGCACCTCGACCACCACGGGCGACGGCGGCATGACCGACGAGGAGCGCGGCCATTCGGAAAAGCTCGTCTATCAGTATCTGCCGAGCCGTTACGGGATGAACCCCGACGATCTGCGCCGCGCCGATGCGATCGAGATCGTGGTCGGCCAGGGCGCCAAGCCCGGCGGCGGCGGCATGCTCTTGGGCCAGAAGATCACCGAGCGGGTCGCGGGCATGCGCAACCTGCCGGTCGGCATCGACCAGCGCTCGGCCTGCCGGCATCCGGACTGGACCGGCCCCGACGATCTCGAGATCAAGATCCTCGAGATCCGCGAGATCACCAACTGGGAAAAGCCGATCTACATCAAGGTCGGCGGCGCGCGGCCTTACTATGACACTGCGCTCGCGGTGAAGGCGGGGGCCGATGTCGTGGTGCTCGACGGCATGCAGGGCGGCACCGCGGCGACGCAGGATGTGTTCATCGAGCATGTCGGCCAGCCGACGCTTGCCTGCATCCGGCCGGCGGTGAAGGCGCTGCAGGATCTGGGCATGCACCGCAAGGTGCAGCTGATCGTCTCGGGCGGCATCCGCACCGGTGCCGATGTGGCCAAGGCGCTTGCGCTTGGCGCCGATGCGGTCTCGATCGGCACCGCGGCGCTCGTCGCCCTTGGCGAGAACGACCCGAAATGGGCGGCCGAATACAGCAAGCTCGGCACCACCGCGGATGCCTATGACGACTGGCACGAGGGCAAGGACCCGGCCGGCATCACCACCCAGGACCCCGAGCTGATGAAGCGGCTCGACCCGGTCGAGGCGGCGCGCCGGCTGCGCAACTATCTCGCGGTGCTGACGCTCGAGGCGCAGACGATCGCGCGGGCCTGCGGCAAGAGCCATGTCCACAATCTCGAGCCCGAGGATCTGTGCGCGCTGACGATCGAGGCGGCGGCGATGGCGGGTGTGCCGCTTGCGGGCACCAGCTGGATCCCCGGCCAGTCCGGGTTCTGAGCGGACGGGCGGGGCGACCCGCCCGTGCCGATCCTCCGTCACGTGAAAAGGGCCACAAGGCCCGCGAGGCCCGAGAGGCCGCAACAGGGAAACGACGATGACCGATCTTGCCGCCTTCGCCCGCGAAAAGGGCGTGAAATACTTCATGATTTCCTACACCGACCTCTTCGGCGCGCAGCGGGCGAAGCTGGTGCCGGCCTCGGCGATTGCCGACATGCAGGCCGACGGTGCGGGCTTTGCGGGCTTCGCGACGCATCTCGACCTGACGCCGGCGCATCCCGACATGCTCGCCGTGCCCGACGCGCCCTCGGTGATCCAGCTGCCCTGGAAGAAGGACGTGGCCTGGGTCGCCTCGAATTGCGTGATGGAGGGCGCCGACCTTGCGCAGGCGCCGCGCAACGTGCTGTCCCGCCTCATCGCCGAGGCCGCCGAGATGGGGCTCGAGGTGAAGACCGGCGTCGAGCCCGAGTTCTTCCTGCTCACCCCCGACGGGCTCACGATCTCGGACGCGGCCGACACCGCGGCGAAGCCCTGTTACGACCAGCAGGCGGTGATGCGCCGCTATGACGTGATCGCGGAGATCTGCGATTACATGCTCGAGCTCGGCTGGGAGCCCTATCAGAACGACCACGAGGACGCGAACGGCCAGTTCGAGATGAACTGGAAATACGACGGCGCGATGGCCACCGCCGACAAGCACAGCTTCTTCAAGTTCATGGTGAAATCGGTCGCGGAAAAGCACGGGCTGCGCGCGACCTTCATGCCGAAGCCGATCCAGGGGCTGACCGGCAACGGCTGCCACGCCCATATCTCGGTGTGGGACACGACGACCGGCAGGAACGCCTTCGCCGATGACACCAAGGAGCTCGGCCTGTCGGACAGCGGCCGCGCCTTCCTCGGCGGCATCATGAAGCACGCCTCGGCGCTTGCGGTCATCACCAACCCGACGGTGAACAGCTACAAGCGGATCAATGCGCCGCGCACGCTCTCGGGGGCCACCTGGGCGCCCAATACCGTGACCTGGACCGGCAACAACCGCACCCATATGGTGCGCGTGCCGGGCCCCGGCCGGTTCGAGCTGCGGCTGCCCGACGGGGCGGTGAACCCCTATCTGCTGCAGGCTGTCATCATCGCCGCGGGGCTCTCGGGTCTGAAGACCGACGCCGATCCGGGCCCGCGCTATGACATCGACATGTATGCCGAGGGCCACAAGATCGAGGGCGCGCCGAAGCTGCCCCTGAACCTTCTCGACGCGATCCGCGCCTATGACGCCGACCCCGGCCTCAAGGCCGCCATGGGCGAGGAGTTCTCGGCGGGATATCTCAAGCTCAAGATGCAGGAGTGGAACGCCTTCGTGAACCACTTCTCCCACTGGGAACGCGACAACACCCTCGATATCTGAACCAAAAATGCGCGCCCGCGATGCCGGGCCCGCTTCCTCTACTCGGATGAACACAATGCGCTTTTCCGGCTTTCGCGTCCTCAAAGAGGCCCTGACCGGCCACCACGGGTGGAAACCCCTGTGGCGCAACCCCGAGCCGCAGCCCGCCTATGACTATGTCATCGTCGGTGGCGGTGGTGGCGGGCTCTCGACCGCCTATCACCTTGCGAAAGTGTTCAAGGGCAAGCGCATCGCGGTGCTGGAGAAGGGCTGGCTCGGCTCGGGCAACATCGGGCGCAACACCACGATCATCCGCTCGAACTATCTGCTGCCGGGCAACGAGCCGTTCTACGAATTCTCCATGAAGCTCTGGGAGAATATGGAGCAGGAGTTCAACTTCAACGCGATGGTGAGCCAGCGCGGGATCCTGAACCTGATCCATACCGACGGCCAGCGCGACGCCTATCGGCGGCGCGGCAATGCGATGCTGCTTGCCGGCGCCGATGCCGAACTGCTCGACCGCGAGGGCGTGCGGGCGATGTATCCCTGGCTCAACTTCGACAATGCGCGCTTCCCGATCAAGGGCGGCCTGCTGCAGCGCCGCGCGGGGACGGCGCGCCATGACGGTGTCGCCTGGGGCTATGCGCGCGGCGCCGATCTTCTCGGCGTCGACATCATCCAGAATTGCGAGGTCACCGGCTTCCGCATCGAGGCCGGCAAGGTTCTGGGCGTGGAAACCTCCCGCGGCTATATCGGCGCGAAAAAGGTCGGCGTGGCCGTGGCGGGGTCCTCGAGCCGCGTCATGCAGATGGCGGGCCTGCGCCTGCCGATCGAAAGCCACGTCCTGCAGGCCTTCGTGAGCGAGGGGCTGAAGCCCGTCGTCGACGGCGTCATCACCTTCGGCGCGGGGCATTTCTACGTCAGCCAGTCGGACAAGGGCGGGCTCGTCTTCGGTGGCGACATCGACGGCTACAACTCCTATGCGCAGCGCGGCAACCTGCCGGTGATCGAGGAGGTGGCCGAGGGCGGCCTTGCGTTGATGCCTGCGATCGGGCGCGCGCGGCTTCTGCGCGTCTGGGGCGGCATCATGGACATGTCGATGGACGGCTCGCCGATCATCGACCGCACTCCGGTGGACGGGCTCTATTTCAACGGCGGCTGGTGCTATGGCGGCTTCAAGGCGACGCCGGCAAGCGGGTATTGCTTCGCGCATCTGCTCGCCACCGACCGCCCGCACGAGACCGCGCGCTTCATGCGCCTCAACCGGTTCGAGCGCGGCTACGTGATCGACGAAAAGGGCATGGGCGCCCAGCCCAACCTGCACTGACCTCCGGATATCAAGGCAAGATCATGCTGATCCCCCATCCCCTCCTTGGCCCCCGCGACGCGCAGGAGTTCACCTATCTCGGCGATGCGTCGCTTCTGAACCGCCCCGACGGCATGGCAGAGGGCGCGCTCGATGCCTTCAACCGCCATGTCTATCTGCGCGACAACCCCGCCGGCGTGCACCGCGAGCTGTGGTTCCACGAACAGGGCGACCGCAGCTGGCTGGTCGTCACCCGCAACACGCTGACCCATGAAATCCTCGGCGCGGAACTCGCCCGCGACGTGGCGCTCGCACAGAAGGGAGGGGCGAAATGACCCGTCTTTCCGGTGGTCTGATCGACCGCTCCGAACGCCTGAGCTTCACCTTCGACGGCAAGTCCTTCACCGGCCATCCGGGCGACACGCTGGCCTCGGCGCTGCTTGCGAATGACGTGCGGCTGATCGGGCGCAGCTTCAAGTATCACCGCCCGCGCGGCGTCGTCGCGGCAGGCTCGGAGGAGCCGAACGCGCTCGTCGAGCTGCGCTCGGGCGCGCGGCAGGAGCCGAACACCCGCGCCACCATGGCCGAGCTTTACGACGGGCTTGTGGCGAACAGCCAGAACCGTGTGGGCTCGCTCGAGCGCGACTTCCTCGCGGTGAACGACCTGCTGTCGCCCTTCTTCGCGGCGGGCTTCTACTACAAGACCTTCATGTGGCCGAAGGCGTTCTGGGAAAAGCTCTACGAGCCGATGATCCGTCGCGCGGCGGGGCTGGGCAGCCTGTCGATGCTGCCGGACCCCGACAGCTACGACAAGGGTTTCCTGCATTGCGACCTGCTGGTGATCGGCGCCGGCGCCGCGGGCTTGACCGCCGCGCTGACCGCCGCGCGGGCCGGGGCGAAGGTGATCCTGGCCGACGAGGACTTCCGCCTTGGCGGGCGGCTGATGGCGGAAACCCACACGCTCGACGATGCCGCCGCGATGGATTGGGTGGCCTCGGTCGAGGCCGAATTCGGCGCGCTGCCAAACCTGCGCGTGATGCGCCGCACCACCGTCTTCGGCGCCTTCGATCACGGCATCTTCGGCGCGGTCGAGCGGGTGTCGGACCATCTCGCCACGCCGGGGACCGCGGTGCGCCAGACGCTGTGGCGGATCACCGCGACGCGCACCGTGCTTGCCGCCGGTGCGACCGAGCGGCACATCCCCTTCGCCAACAACGACCGGCCGGGGATCATGCTGGCGGGCGCGATGCGCGCCTATGCGAACCGCTGGGCGGTGTCGCCCGCGCAGACCGTGGCGATCTTCACCAGCGGAGACGACGGCCACCGCACCGCGCTGGATCTGAGCGCGAAAGGCGTCACCATCGCCGGCGTGATCGACACCCGCGCCGATGCGAAGGCGCTTGGCAAATACCCGCTTTTCGCCGGCGCCGTGGTCAGCGACGCGAAGGGGCGGCTTGGGCTCGAGCGGATCGCCGTCACCCGCGAGGGGCAGACGAGCTGGCTCGAGGTTGGTGCGCTCGGCGTCGCCGGCGGCTGGAACCCGAATGTGCATCTCGCCTCGCATCACCGTGGCCGGCCGCTCTGGGACGACGCGGCTCAGGCCTTCCTGCCCGAACCGGGCGCGGTGCCGGGCCTTGTCGCTGCAGGCGCTGCCGCGGGGCAGGGCACGACTGCCGCTGCGCTTGCCTCGGGCGCCGCGGTGGCACAGGCGGCACTCGCCGAGCTGGGCATCACCGCAAGCCTGCCCGTTCTGCCGCGTGCCGAGGATGCGCCGCAGCGCCAGGCCGCCTTCTGGCATGTGCCGGGCAAGGGCCGCGCCTGGGTCGATTTCCAGAACGATGTCACCGTCAAGGACATCAAGCTGGCCCATCAGGAGAACATGCGTCCCGTCGAGCATCTGAAACGCTGGACGACGCTGGGCATGGCGACCGATCAGGGCAAGACCGCCAACGTCACCGCGCTTGCCGTGATGGCGGAGCTGACCGGCAAGACGATCGCCCAGACCGGCACCACGATCTTCCGCCCGCCCTATACCGGCGTTGCGCTCTCGACGCTGGGCAATGGCGACACCGGCACCCATTTCCGCCCGCGCCGCCTGACGCCCACCCATGAATGGGCGAGCGCGCAGGGTGCCGTCTTCGTCGAGGTCGGCCAGTGGATGCGCGCACAGTATTTCCCCCGCAAGGGCGAGAAAACCTGGCGCGAGACCGTCGATCGCGAGGTGCTCGCCACCCGCGCGGGCGTCGGGCTGTGCGACGTCACCACGCTTGGCAAGGTCGATGTGCAGGGCGCCGACGCGGGCGAGTTCCTGAACCGCGTCTATGCCAATGCGATGGCCTCGCTGAAGGTCGGCATGGTGCGCTATGGCCTGATGCTGCGCGAGGACGGCCACGCCTATGACGACGGCACCTGCGCGCGGCTCGGCGAGGATCACTACGTCGTCACCACGACGACGGCGCAGGCCGGCCCCGTCTATCGCCACATGGAGTTCTGCCGCCAGTGCCTCTGGCCCGAGCTCGACGTGCAGCTGATTTCGACGACCGACGCCTGGGCACAGATCTCGGTCGCCGGCCCCCATGCGCGCAAGCTGCTCGAACGGGTGGTGGACGGGTTCGACCTCTCGAACGACGCCTTCCCCTTCATGGCCTGTTCGGAACTCACCGTCTGCGGCGGGCTGCGGGCGCGGCTCTTCCGGATCTCGTTCTCGGGCGAACTCGCCTATGAAATCGCGGTGCCGGCGCGCTATGGCAATGCGCTGATGGCGCGGATGATCGAGCTCGGCGCCGATCTCGGCGCCACCCCCTACGGCACCGAGGCCTTGGGCGTCTTGCGCATCGAGAAGGGCCATGCCGCGGGCAATGAGCTGAACGGCCAGACCACGGCGCAGATGCTCGGCATGGGCAAGATGGTGTCCACGAAGAAGGACGCGATCGGCGCGGTGATGAGCCGCCGCGAGGGGCTGCTTGCGGAAACCCGCGTCCTCGTCGGGCTGCAACCGGTCGATCCGACGCAGCCGGTCACCGCCGGTTCGCATCTCTTCGCGCAAGGGGCCGAGCAGAAGACCGAGACCGATCAGGGCTGGATCACCTCCGCCTGCTACTCGCCGCATGTCGGCTCGATGATCGGGCTTGGCTTCCTGACGGGGGGCGCCGCCCGCATGGGCGAGGTGATCACCGCCGCCAACCCCTTGCAGAACCAGCAGATCGCGCTGCGCGTGGTCCCGACCCATTTCGTCGATCCCGAAGGAGGACGTCTCCGTGACTGACCTGTCCCCGATCCCTGCGCTCGGCGGTTCGACCGCGCGCCTCACCAAGATCGGCGCGCTCACGCTCGCCGAGAACGCGGGCCTCGGCCTTGCCTCGCTCGCGCTGCGGCGCGGCGGCGCGCAGCCGGTGCCGATGGGCCTTGCGCTGCCCGGCCCCGGGCTGTGGCACGCGGGCAACGGCATCGCCGCCTTCTGGACCGGCCCCGGGCAATGGATGCTCGAGGGCGAGGACCGCGCCGAGGAGGATTTCGCCCGCACGGTGAAGCTTGCCGCGCCCGACTGCTCGGTGACCGAGCAGACCGACGGTTTCGTCGCGCTCGAGGTGGTCTCCGCGGCCGGTGCCGCACCGATCGAGCGGCTGTGCGAGAAGCTGGTGAACGTCGATCTGGGCCGCTTCGGCCCGGGCTCGGCGACCCGCACGGGCCTGCATCACATGACGGTCTTCGTGATCCGCCGGGCCGAGGACCGGCTGGCGATCCTCGGCATGCGCTCGCTTGCGGGCTCGCTCTGGCATGCGGTGGAAGGCGCCGCGCAGCATCTGGAAGGGGCCGCGACATGACCGCGACGATCATCGACGGGAAGGCCTTTGCGGCCAAGGTGCGGGCGCAGGTCGCCGGGCATGTGGCGCGGCTGAAGGAAGAGCAGGGGATCACCCCGGGCCTCGCCGTGGTGCTGGTGGGCGAGGACCCGGCCTCCGAGGTCTATGTCCGCAACAAGGGCAAGCAGACCGTCGAGGTCGGGATGAACTCCTATGAGCACAAGCTCTCCGCCGAGACCACCGAGGCCGAGCTGCTGGCGCTGATCGCGCGGCTCAATGCCGATCCGGCGGTGCACGGGATCCTGGTGCAGCTGCCGCTGCCGAAACATCTCGACAGCGATCTTGTCATCAACGCCATCGATCCGGCGAAGGACGTCGACGGCTTCCACATCTCGAATGTCGGGCTGCTGGGCACCGGGCAGAAGGCGATGGTGCCTTGCACGCCGCTCGGCTGCCTGATGATGCTGCGCGACCATCTGGGCGCGCTGAGCGGCCTCGATGCCGTGGTCGTGGGCCGCTCGAACATCGTCGGCAAGCCGATGGCGCAGCTGCTTCTGGGCGACAGCTGCACGGTGACGATCGCGCACAGCCGCACGAAGGATCTGGGCGCGGTCTGCCGGCGCGCGGATATCCTGGTGGCGGCCGTCGGACGTCCCGAGATGATCCCCGGCGATTGGGTGAAGCCGGGCGCGACGGTGATCGACGTCGGCATCAACCGCATCGAGCGCGACGGCAAGACGAAGCTGGTGGGCGATGTCGATTTCGCGAGCGCCGTCGAGGTCGCCGGTGCGATCACCCCGGTGCCGGGCGGCGTCGGGCCGATGACCATCGCCTGTCTGCTGGCGAACACGCTCACCGCCTGCTGCCGCGCCAACGGATTGCCCGAGCCCGAGGGGCTCACGGCGTAAAACCCAAGACCATCACCCGCGCTTGGGAGAGCGCGTCCCGGCCCTGGCCGACCCAACACTCATACCGACGGGAGACCGAAATGACCAAATACTGCCTGACCGTGGCCTGCCCCACGACGCGCGGCATCGTCGCCGCGATCGCGACCTATCTCGCCGAGAACGGCTGCAACATCACCGACAGCTCGCAGTTCGACGACACCCAGACCGGCAAGTTCTTCATGCGGGTGAGCTTCGTCTCCGAAGCGGGGCTTGACCTCGCGGCGCTCGAGACCGGCTTCGGCCCGACCGCCAAGACCTTCGACATGGTGGCGAAATTCCATGACGAGGCGGAGAAGATGAAGGTCATCATCATGGTCTCGCGCTTCGGCCATTGCCTGAACGACCTGCTCTATCGCTGGCGCATCGGCGCGCTGCCGATCGACATCGTGGCGGTGATCTCGAACCACATGGATTACCAGAAGGTGGTGGTGAACCACGACATCCCCTTCCACTGCATCAAGGTGACGAAGGAGAACAAGGCCGCCGCCGAGGCCGAGCAGATGCGCATCGTGCACGAGACCGGGGCCGAGCTGATCGTCCTCGCGCGCTACATGCAGATCCTGTCGGACCAGATGTGCAAGGAAATGTCGGGCCGGATCATCAACATCCACCACTCGTTCCTGCCGTCGTTCAAGGGCGCAAACCCCTACAAGCAGGCCTATGAGCGCGGCGTGAAGCTGATCGGCGCGACCTCGCATTACGTCACCGCCGACCTCGACGAGGGCCCGATCATCGAACAGGACACGATCCGCGTCACCCATGCGCAATCGCCCGACGATTACGTCTCGCTCGGCCGCGACGTCGAGAGCCAGGTGCTCGCCCGCGCGATCCACGCCCATATCCATCGCCGGGTGTTCATGAACGGCAACAAGACGGTGGTCTTCCCGGCAAGCCCCGGCTCCTACGCGTCTGAACGGATGGGGTGAGCTGCGCTCGGGGCGCGCTCGCGCGCCCCGATGAAACGCTCCGGTGGAGCGTTTCAAGCGGCGAACGCCCGGAGCGCAAGCGAGGGCCGGGTGCCATTGGCGAACGCCGGGCAAGCAACCGGCCCTTCCCCGCTTCCAATTGCCCCAAATATCCCGGGGGTGAATGGCCGCAGGCCAGAGGGGGCAGCGCCCCCTTTTCCCGGCCCTCGCGAGTGCCCGGCCGGGGCAGGGGGCGCTGCCCCCTCGCGCCCTTGGCGCTCACCCCCGGGATATTTGGGGCAATTGGAAGCGGGAGACAGGAGGCCTGCGAGGCGCGTTTCGCGTCTGGATTTTCCTTGGGCAAAGCGGCTATTCTTTGGCCGTCCCGTGCGGGACTGCTCAAGGGAATTTGCAAGTGCCGCCTTCTTCCGGACGTCTTCTTTCCGCGCCGCAAAGCGAGCCTGTCGTCGGCGCGACGGTGCAATATGTCATCGACACGCTGACGACGCGGATCGTTTCGGGAGAATACGGGGTCGATGAACGTCTGCCCTCCGAACGCGCGCTGGCGCAGGATCTGGGGGTGGCGCGCAACACCGTGCGCGAGGCGCTCGATCAGCTCGAGGAGCGCGGCATGATCCGGCGCCGGGCGGGGTCGGGGTCCTTCGTCACCTGGGACCCCTCGGGCACGCAGGCGGCCGTCTCGACCGTCGCGGCCGAGACCGGGCCGCTGCAATTGCAGGTTGTGCGCGGGATCTTCGAACCCGAGATGGTGCGGCTCGCGATCATCAACATGCCACCGCGCGCGATCGAGGCGCTTGGCGAGACGCTGTCGCAGATGGAGGCGGTGCAGGCCGATGCCGGCGCCTTCGTGCGGCTCGAGGAGGAATTCCACCGCCAGATCGCGGCGGGCACCGGCAACCCCCTGCTGATCGCCTGCTACAATCTGGTGATCGACGCGCGCCGGCAGAGCTTTCGCGGCGCGATGTATCGCCGGCATCTGACGCCCAACCGCATCGCCTCGTATCAGCGCGGCTACAATGCGCTGTTCAATGCCATTGCCGCGCGCGACATCGAGGCGGCGAGCGAATTCATGAAGCTCACGCTGATCGAGGATCAGAAGCTTCTGATGCAGGAAGACTGATCCGGCGGCGCCGCGGCGCGGGGCGCAGGCGCTGGTGCCAGAGCTGGCCGAGCGCGCCGAGGTGCTCGGTGAGGCGCGGCCCGTGTGCCTCGAGCCAGCCGAGCACCGAGCCGAACTCGACGATCTTCGCGCGCCCGCCCTCGATCCGCACCACCGGCCAGTCGCCCACCAGCGCATTGTCGATGCCGAAGATCTCGGCCCCCCACCAGCGCGCCGGGCCGAAGGCGTGCGGCATGATCTGCGAGCGCTTCATCGCGGCGAGCACCGAGACCGGGTCGGTCGTCTCCGCGCTTTCGACGGCGGCGTGCCACAGATCGAGGATCGAGGCATATTCCCAGCTCACCGCCGACCAGCTGCCCGGAAAGCGCGCGCCATAGGCGGCGAAGAAGGCCTCGGGGCGGTGGAAGAAGAAGGCGGTGTCGGCCAGTGCCGGGTCGTCGAAATCGGGGAACTGGAAGGTGTAGCGCGCCATGAAGGCGGCCGAGGTGCGCGCGATCATCCGCGGATAGTCGTCGGCGGTGCAGGCGAGGATCTCGCCGGTGAAGCCCTGGGCGTGGGCCGCCTCGGTCAGGGCATGGATCATCGGTGGCGCCGATGAGCACCAGCACAGCACGTCGGGCTGTTCGGCCAGCATCGCGCGCACGATGCCTTCGGCGTCGGTCTCGGCGGGCGCATAGCGCAGCTCCTTCACCCGGGCGTGGCCCGCGGCCTCGAAGGCGGCGCGATAGACGGCGAGCGAGGGCAGGCCGAGGCTGTCGGTCTGGCTGCACAGGGCGACACGCCGCGCCGCGGGGCGGCTCTTCGCTAGCCACTCGACCCCGGTCACGTTGAACAGCGGATGCACCTCGGCCGGCGCGATCAGATAGGGCGTGTCGGGCGAGAGGTCGGAGGGCAGCAGCGTCGCCACCAGCGCGCGGGTCTTCATCAGCCAGGGCAGGGCGGGGGCGAAGCTGTCGCCGCCAAGGGTCAGGATCAGCCGGCAGTCGAGCCGCTCGACCAGCTCATGGGCGGCGTCGCGGGTCGCCGCGGCGCCCGTTGCACTGTCGCGTGCCACGATCTCGATCGGGTGGCGGCGCCCGCCCACCATCAGCCCGCCGCGCGCGTTCAGCCCCTCGGCCCAGAGCCGGCAGCCGTCGAGCCCCGGCCGGCCCCAGGATTCCTCGGGACCGGAGAGCGGCGTGAGGAAACCGATCCGCACCGGCGCGCGAGTCTTCACGCCGAGTCGGGGCAGGGAACCAGTTACCAGAAGGCGCTGCGCGAGTGTCGGGCTGCTCATAATTTGATCTATAGCCCTTTTTCGGCAGGCTGGAATGCCGAAAAATGCGGTGAAGCAATATTCCGCACAGGAAAATTTGTTGACCCAAAAGATTTTGGTCCGCCTCATTGGTCCATGCCGAAGGAACCAGTTTTGAAATCTGGTCCATACCGGATCGAACAGGGAGACTACCATGACCAAACGCGTTGCCATCATCGGTGCCGGCCCCTCGGGTCTTGCCCAGCTCCGGGCCTTCCAGTCCGCCGCGCAGAAGGGGGCGGAGATCCCCGAGATCGTCTGCTTCGAGAAGCAGGAGACCTGGGGGGGCCTGTGGAACTACAGCTGGCGCACCGGCACCGACAAGAACGGCGAGCCGATCCATGGCTCGATGTATCGCTACCTCTGGACCAACGGTCCGAAGGAGGGGCTGGAATTCGCCGACTATTCCTTCGAGGAACATTTCGGCAAGCAGATCGCTTCCTATCCGCCGCGCGCCGTGATGGTCGATTACATCGAGGGCCGGGTGAACAAGGCCGGCGTGCGCGGCTGGATCCGCTTCAACTCGGTCGTGCGCTGGATCGAGTTCGACGAGGAGGCCGAGGACTTCACCGTCACCGTGCACGACATGGAACGCGACCACGTCTACAAGGAGCGCTTCGACCACGTCATCGTCGCCTCGGGGCACTTCTCCTCGCCGAACGTGCCGGAATATCCGGGCTTCGACCAGTTCTACGGCCGCATCGTGCATGCCCATGACTTCCGCGACGCGCGCGAGTTCGAGGGCCAGGACGTGCTGATCGTCGGCTCCTCCTATTCGGCCGAGGACATCGGCTCGCAATGCTGGAAATACGGCGCGAAAAGCGTCACCTCCTGCTATCGCAGCGCGCCGATGGGCTTCAAATGGCCCGAGAACTGGGAAGAGAAGCAGGGCCTCGTCCGGGTCGAGGGCAAGACCGCCTATTTCAAGGATGGCTCGTCGAAGCATATCGACTCGATCATCCTGTGCACCGGCTACAAGCACTACTTCCCGTTCCTGCCCGACAGCCTGCGGCTGAAGACGGCGAACCGGCTCGCGACCGCCGACCTCTACAAGGGCGTGGTCTATGTCCACAATCCGAAGATGTTCTACCTCGGCATGCAGGACCAGTGGTTCACCTTCAACATGTTCGATGCCCAGGCCTGGTATGTGCGCGACATCATCCTAGGCCGGATCGCGGTGCCCGCCGACAAGCAGACGCTGATCGCCGACGTGGCCGAGCGCGAGGAACGCGAAGAGGCCTCGGACGACGTCAAATACGCGATCAAGTATCAGGGCGATTACGTCAAGGAACTGATCGCCGAGACGGATTATCCGTCCTTCGACGTCGACGGCGCCTGCGAGGCTTTCTTCGAGTGGAAGCACCACAAGGCGGAAAACATCATGACCTTCCGCAACCACGCCTACAAATCGGTGATCACCGGCACGATGGCGCCCACCCACCACACGCCGTGGAAGGACGCCCTCGACGACTCGATGGAAGCCTATCTGGCGAACTGAGCCGTGTCCCCCCTGGGCGGGGGGCCTCGGGCCTCCCGCCTCCTTTTCCTGACGGCCCAGCCTTTTTTCCTGACTGCAAGGACAGACCATGGTGCTTCTGCCCGCTGACACGCTCTTTCGCCCCGGTCCGCCCGTGCCCTCGCGCGCGCGCCGGCCGCAGGCCTTTCGGACCGGCCCGGCCGAGGAGCGTCACGCCGTGCCCGGTCGCGGGGCGCTCGTGCTCGAGATCCGGGCGGGCGACCGGATCGAGGTGATCAATGACGAGGGCGGGCAGCGCGCCGAGCTGCTGGCCGCGCACCCGGACGGGCGGCTCGACTGCGGCCTTCTGGGCTGGGCGGGAGATTGTGCGGCGGAGGGGCTGCGCGAGCTGCTCGCCTCGGGCGAGCCCTCGCTTGCCCGGCTGCGCCGTGCGCTTGAACGCCGCGGCATCGAGGTCAGCACTGCCCGCGCCATCGGGCTTTTCGGCGCCGGATCGCGCGCTGGCGAGGCCGTGGGCTTTACCGCGCAAGGCGAGGGTGTGGTGATCGTCGCCGCGCCGGGCCCGGTGATGGATTTCGAGCGCCAGGACACCGCGACGCCGCTGACGGTCAGGCTCACCCGTGCCACGCCGCGCGCCGCGGGCCGCTTCGCGCTGCCCGATCCGCTCGCCGATCCGCTTCTGGATCTGCGGGTGAAATCGGCCACCGCCGAGGCCTATGTGGTGAAGGCGGGCGAGTTCATCCAGATCCTCGACGTCGACGGTCGCCAATGCACCGATTTCCAGTGCTTCGACGCGCGCAAGCTCGACCGCGGCATCATCAACCCGCTCGACGTCACCACCACCCGCACGCTGATGGGGCACGCCTATCCGAACCCGGGGCTGCACGCGAAATACTATGACCAGGATTTCACCCCGCTGGTCGAGGTGATCCAGGACACCTGCGGCCGCCACGACGCCTTCGCCATGGCCTGTTCGTCGAAATATTACGACGACATCGGCTATCCGGGGCACGCGAACTGCTCGGACAACTTCAACACCGCGCTGGCCGCCCATGGCGTGCCCGCCCGCGCGGGCTGGATGGCGGCGAACTTCTTCTTCAACACCGGGATCGACGCGCATGGCGTGCTGGTCGCCGACGAGCCCTGGTCGCGGCCCGGCGATTACGTGCTGATGCGCGCGCTGACCGATCTTGTCTGCGTCTCCTCGGCCTGCCCGGACGACACCTCCTCGGCCAATGGCTGGGATCTCACCGACATCCATGTGCGCAGCTATGGCGCGGGCGAGCGGTTCTCGCGCGCCTCGGCCTGGCGCGCCACCCCCGACGCGGAGCCGATCATGACGCGTGAAAGCGCCTTCCACGACAGTTTTGCCGCCCTGACCCGCGATTTCGTCGAATATCGCGGCTTCTGGCTGCCGAATGCCTTCCCCGAATGCGATGCGGTCGAAAGCTATTGGGCTGCGCGCGAGGGCGTGGTCGCGATGGACCTGAGCGCGCTGCGCAAGTTCGAGGTGACCGGCCCCGATGCCGAGGCGCTGATGAACTGGGTTCTGACGCGCGACGTGACGAAGCTGGGCCACGGTCAGGTCGTCTATTCGGCGATGTGCTATCCGCATGGCGGCATGATCGACGACGGCACGCTGTTCCGGCTGGGGGCGCAGAACTTCCGCTGGATCGGCGGCTCGGACGAGGGCGGGGTGTGGATGCGCGAGGAGGCGGCGCGGCTTGGCCTCAACGTGATGATCCGCGCCTCGACCGATCAGATGCACAATCTGGCGGTGCAGGGGCCGCGCTCGCGCGAGCTGATGACGGAAATCATCTGGACCGCGCCGCATCAGCCCGCTTTGGCCGATCTGGGCTGGTTCCGCTTCACCGTGGGCCGCATCGGCGGGGCCGAGGGGGTGCCGGTCGTCGTCTCGCGTACCGGCTACACGGGGGAACTGGGGTACGAGATCTTCTGTCATCCGAAGGACGGGAAAACGGTGTTCGACGCGGTCTTCGGTGCCGGCGCCAAGTTCGGCATCAAGCCGATGGGGCTTGCCGGCCTTGACCTGTGCCGGATCGAGGCGGGGCTGGTGTTCGCGGGCTATGACTTTTCCGACCAGACCGACCCGTTCGAGGCCGGCATCGGGTTCACCGTGCCGCTGAAATCGAAAACCGCCGATTTCGTCGGGCGCCAGGCGCTGATCCGGCGCAAGGAAACCCCCGCGCGCAAGTTCGTCGGCCTCGAGATCGAGGGCCAGGACCCGGTCTTTCACGGCGATTGCGTGCGGATCGGGCGGGCGCAGGTGGGCGAGGTCTGCTCGGCCATGCACAGCCCGCGCACCAACCAGTGGATCGCGCTCGCGCGCCTCGACGTCGCCCATGCCGAGCCCGGCACCGCGGTCGAGGTCGGCAAGCTCGATGGCCACCTGAAGCGGATCGCGGCGCGCGTCGCGCCCTTCCCGCATTACGACCCGAAAAAGGAACGTCCGCGCTCGTGAGGGTGTGGCGGGCCGGGTGGGGAGACCCGGCCGAAGGCCCCGGGAAACCGGGTGGGGAGGCAAGAAAACGGGGCGGAAACAGCCCCCTTCCACTCAACAGGGAGTTTGGACGTGGAACAGAACATGGCTTCCGCAGCGCCGATGGCGCGCGGACCGGAGGGAACACCCTCCGCGGGGACGCTCAAGCGTGCCCTTGACTGGAAAGGCGCCTTCTGGGTCGCGGCCGGTGTGCCGCCGCTCGTGCTCTTCTCGATCGGCGGCATCGCCGGCGTCGCGGGCAAGGCCGCCTTCGTCGTCTGGATGGTCTCGATGGTGATGGGCTTCCTGCAAAGCTTCACCTATGCCGAGATGGCCGGCATGTTCGGCAACAAGTCGGGCGGTGCCTCGGTCTATGGCGCGACCGCCTGGCTGCGCTATTCGAAACTGATCGCGCCCTTGTCGGTGTGGTGCAACTGGTTCGCCTGGTCGCCGGTGCTGTCGCTCGGTTGCGCGATCGCGGCGGGCTATATCCTGAACGCGCTCTTCCCGATCCCGCTCGCGGAAAGCCAGCCGGTGCTCGACTGGGTCGCGGCGCATCTGTCGCAATACAGCGCCAGCACGCAGGCGGTCATCGACTACATCGCCGCCAACCCGGGCACCGCCCCCGAGGCCGCGATCCAGGCCGTGGCCTCGGCCGATGGCGTCGCCGCGCTGACGCCCGCCTTCCGCGTCTGGGAAGCCTTCGGCATTCCCGTTCCGGGCCTTGGCACGCTGCATTTCAACTCGACCTTCGTGATCGGCGTCGTGCTGATGCTGATGATCTTCGCGATCCAGCACCGCGGCATCGCCTCGACGGCGAAATCGCAAAAGATCATGGCGGTCGTCGTGCTGATCCCGCTGCTTCTGGCCGGGCTGATGCCGATCCTGACCGGTGCCATCGACTGGATGAACGTCACCTCGATCGTGCCGCCCTCGGCCGCCTATTCCGGCACCGATGGCAGCTGGTCGGTGGGCGGCTGGACGCTGATCCTCGGCGCGCTCTACATCGCGGCCTGGTCGACCTATGGTTTCGAGACCGCGGTCTGCTACACCGCCGAGTTCAAGAACCCTCATCGCGACACCTTCCGGGCGATCTTCTTCTCGGGCCTCCTGTGTGTGGTGTTCTTCTTCATCATCCCCTTCGCCTTCCAGGGCGTGCTGGGGCAGGCGGGGATGCTGGCGCCGGGGATCGTCGACGGCACCGGCGTCGGCGAGGTGCTGGGCCAGATGGTGGGCGCGGGGCCGCTTGTCGCCCATCTCTTCGTGATCCTGATGATCATGGCACTCTTCTTGGCGATCATGACCGCCATGGCCGGGTCGTCGCGCACGCTCTATCAGGGCGCCCGTGACGGCTGGCTGCCGAAATACCTCACCCATGTGAACGATCATGGCGCGCCGACCGGGGCGATGTGGACGGACCTTGTCTTCAACATCTTCCTGCTCGCGCTCGCCTCGGATGCGACGGGCTACTTCTACGTGCTCGCGATCTCGAACGTCGGCTACATCATGTTCAACTTCCTGAACCTGAACGCCGGCTGGATCCACCGCATCGACAGCCCGCACCTGCCGCGTCCGTGGAAGGCGCCGACCATCCTGATCGGCTTCAACACGTTGCTCGCCTTCGTCAACGCGCTCTTCCTCGGCGCCGGTGCCAAGGTCTGGGGCTATTCGAACGCGCTCTGGTCGGGGGTGATCTTCGCCGCGCTGATCCTGCCGGTCTTCGCCTTCCGCCATTATGTGCAGGACAAGGGCCACTTCCCGCGCGAGGCGATGGAAGACCTCGGCCTCACCGATCACGGCGATCTCGGGCCGCGTCGCGCCGGCTTCCTGCCCTATCTCGCGCTGATCGCGGGTGTGGCGGTGGTGCTCTGGGCGAACTGGTTCTTCCAGCTGCCGGCCTGAGCCATGCAATCCCCCGCCGCGACGCTCGCGGCGGGGTCCTTCAACGACTGACGAACCCCCAGGGAGACAGGGAATGACCGCATCTTGGAGATTTTCGACGCTGGCCGACCGGCACCGCGCGCTGGGCTCGGCGCTGGAAGACTGGAGCGGCATGGGCACCGCCTGGTCCTATGACGGCGATCCGCTCGCCGAATACATGGCGATCCGGACGAAGGCCGGGCTGATGGATGTCTCGGGCCTGAAGAAGGTCCATATCACCGGGCCGGCGGCCTCCCACGTCATCGACCGCGCCACCACGCGCAACGTCGAGAAGCTGATGCCGGGCCGCGCCGTCTATGCCTGCATGCTCAACGACGCGGGCAAGTTCGTCGACGACTGCGTGATCTACCGCACCGCGCCGAACGCCTTCATGGTGGTGCATGGCTCGGGTCAGGGTTTCGAGCAGCTGACGATGGCCGCGACCGGCCGCGACGTCTCGATCCGCTTCGACGACAACCTGCATGACCTGTCGCTGCAAGGCCCGCTTGCCGTCGATTTCCTCGAGAAATACGTGCCGGGCATCCGTAATCTCAATTATTTCAGCCACATGGGCACCTCGCTTTTCGGCGTGCCGGCGATGATCGCGCGCACCGGCTACACCGGCGAGCGCGGCTATGAGCTTTTCGTGCGCGGCCAGGACGCGCCGATGATCTGGGACCGCATCCTCGAAGAGGGCGCGGCGATGGGCATCATCCCCTGCCGCTTCACCACGCTCGACCTGCTGCGCACCGAGAGCTACCTGCTGTTCTTCCCCTATGACAATTCGGAAATGTATCCGTTCGAGGACGCGCCCTGCGGCGACACGCTCTGGGAGCTGGGTCTCGATTTCACCGTCTCGCCCGGCAAGACCGGTTTCCGCGGCGCCGAGGAGCATTACCGCCTCAAGGGCAAGGAGCGCTTCAAGATCTGGGGCCTCAAGCTCGAGGGCAAGGTGCCCCCCGAGAACGGCGCGCCGGTCTTGAAGGACGGGGTCAAGATCGGCGTCGTGACTCAGGCGATGTATTCGCCGCTCAACGACTGGACCGTCGCCATCGCCCGCCTGCCGGTCGATTGCGCGGTCGAGGGGATGCCCCTCACCGTCGCCAGCACCGAGGCCGGCACGATCGGCGCCACCACCTCGCCGATGCCCTTCTTCGACATCGAGAAGAAGCGCCGCACCGCCAAGGGCTGACGCGAAACGGGCAGGGGCGGCAGCAGACCGCCCCACCCAGACCCAACAGGAACCATGCCATGCCGCGCACCGAATTCTCCCCCTCGATCACCTCGCGTCCGGTCTATCCCGGGCTCACCCCGCAGGGCGCCACCCCGGCGATCATGCTCGCCGAAGGGCCGGGCGCCGAGGCGATCCTCGACCTCGCCGCGCTCGATGCCTCGGTGATGGATCTTGCGCATCTGATCTATATCCCCGCCGGCCATGACGCGGGGCCCCGCCTCGCCGCGCTTGGCGCGAAGATGTATCGCGAGGCGCCGAGCTATGCCTCCGCGCTCGAGCGCTATCGCAAGGCGCTTGCCGATGCCCGGATGGGCACGACGCTTTACCTCGCCGGCTCCGAGGGGATGATCGGTCAGGCCGTGGCCGAGGCGCTCGCCGCCGGCCTGCCGCCCGAGGCGATCCAGACCGAGCACCGCGGCACGATCGCGCGCCGGATGCAATGCGTCCACTGCAAGGGCGTGACCGAGAATGTCACCACCGACCCCTTCGTATGCAGCCATTGCGGCCTCACTCTCTTCGTGCGCGACCATTTCTCGCGCCGCCTCGGTGCCTTTCAGGGCGTCTGCGTCGATGCCGAAACCCCCGGCATCGTGCCCGCCGTGCAGGAGATCAAACCATGACCAGCCGCATGCTGCGCGTGAGCGCGATCGAGAAGCTTTCGCCCCTCGTCACCCGCTTCCGGTTCGAAGACCCGGAGGGGGCGCTGCTGCCGCTCTTTTCCGGCGGGGCGCATGTGGTCGTCGAAATGCCCGATGCGGGCGTGCTGCGCCGCAACGCCTATTCGCTGATCTCCGATCCGATGGACGGTTCGGGCTATGAGATTGCCGTGCGGCGCGAGGACGGCGGCCGCGGCGGTTCGAAATTCATGCACACGCAGGTCGCCGTGGGCGATCTGATGCGCATTTCCGCGCCGGTGAACCTCTTCTCGCTCGATCTGCGCGCGAAGAAACATGTGATGATCGCCGGCGGCATCGGCATCACGCCGTTTCTGGCCCAGCTCAAGCAGCTCGCCCGGCTGCAGATGCCCTTCGAGCTGCACTATGCCGCGCGGAGCCGGGCCGAGGCCGCGGGGCTCGCGCTGCTGCCTGCCTCGCCGCAGGTGCATGTGCACATCTCGGAGGAGGGTAACCGGATGGACCTGGGCGCCATTCTGGGCAGCCAGCCGCTTGGCACCCATGTCTATACCTGCGGCCCCGAGGGGCTGATCGAGGCGGTGGCCGAGACCGGCGCGCGGCTCGGCTGGCCGAGGACGACGCTGCATTCCGAGGTCTTCATGGCGCCGCCGCCCGGCGCGCCCTTCGAGGTGACGCTGGCGAAGACCGGCAAGGTGGTCACCGTGGGCCCGCACCAGAGCCTGCTCGAGGCGCTGGAACAGGCCGAGGTCGAGGTGCAGTGGATGTGCCGCGGCGGCGCCTGCGGGCGTTGCGAGACCGGGGTGCATGCCTGTCACGGCACGATCGAGCACCACGACCACTGGCTGAGCGACGACGAGCGCGCGAGCCGGACGAAGATCATGCCCTGCGTTTCGCGCTTCACCGGCGAAACCCTCGTTCTCGACCTCTAGGAGGCACGGATGACCATCCAGTTCCACGACGAAACCTTCCGCGACGACTACACCTTCCACAACTCGCCCGAGGGGGTGCGGCGCTTCCCGTTCCCCTTCGATCAGGACAGCTACATGTATTCGGTCAACCTCGAGCCGCACGCGGGCGGCAAGGCCGGATCGCCCTTTGAAAAACGCTTCGACGTCGACGAGCATTACGTCGCCGAGATGCGCGACCGGGCGATCACGCTGGCCGAAGACCCGCTGCGCTGTCAGTCGCTGGCGCATATGGAACTCGCCGGCTGGGATTTCCTCGAACTGGTGATGGTCTCGAAATCCGAGGATTACCCCGAGCTCTTCACGCTCAACCGCGACGGCGACCGCTGGCACTGGATCAACCGCCCGCTCGGGATCGAGCAGCGCTTCACCTTCCTCGATGCCACCACGCTGCCTTGCGGGCCGATGGAATACATCACCCGCCAGACCCAGGGCGATCATGCGCTCCTTGACCAGCGCGACGGCAACCTGTGGATGGATGCCGGCATGGTGACAAGCCAGGCCGACTGGTCGCTCGATTTCGACATCGGCATGAACTTCTTCGAGTGGCATGCGCCGGTGCCGAAGGCGCATGAGATGGGGGTGTTCCAGCGCGCGCTGAAGTTCCTTCTGAACCTGCAGCAGGGCGCGCCGGTGCGGCGGCTGAACTGGACGATGACGGTCAATCCGCGCCTCGACACCAGCCCCGAGAACTACCACAAATGGGGCCCCGAGAAGCGCACCGTCGCGGCCGATAACGTCGGTGCGAAACAGTATCTGCGGGTCGAGCTGCAGACGCTGTGGCGGCTGCCGCGCTCGAACGCCATCGCCTTCCCGATCCGCTGCTATCTGTGCTCGCTCGAGGATATCGTGACGGTGCCGAAATGGGGCCGCCGGCTGCACCGGGTGCTGCGCGACCTGCCCAATGAGCTGGCCGAATACAAGGGCTTCGCGGTGAACCGGCCGACCATCGTCGACTATCTCGCGCCCTTCGACGACGGCGCGCCGACCTCGCCGGGCATCTTCCCCGACTGACCCGGGGCAGGGGCCCCGGCGGGGCCCCGCCGCCTGGCCGTGGAGTTTTTGCCACGCTCTTTCGCAGTTGCAGCGAGAACCTTTCTGCAACGCAGAAAAGTCCGGGCGGGGCGCGTGAAACCCTGCTAAGACTCGGGTGCACCTGAACTCATGGAGGCACCATGTTCTCGCTGAAGGGACAGAAGATTCTCGTTGTCGGCATCGCCAACGACCATTCCATCGCCTATGGCTGCGCCCGCGCCTTCCGCGAACAGGGGGCGGATCTGGCCGTCACCTGGCTCAACGCCAAGGCCGAACCGCATGTCCGGCCGCTCGCCGAATCGCTCGGCGCCGAGATCATGATGCCGCTCGACGTCACCGTGCCGGGCGAGCTGGAAGCGGTCTACGAGGAAATCGGCAAACGCTGGGGCAAGGTCGACACGATCCTGCATTCGATCGCCTTCGCGCCGAAGGCCGACCTGCACGGCCGGGTCATCGACTGC
The DNA here is from genome assembly GCF_056590935.1 of Paenirhodobacter sp. YD-8. NCBI lineage: Bacteria > Pseudomonadati > Pseudomonadota > Alphaproteobacteria > Rhodobacterales > Paenirhodobacter > Paenirhodobacter sp. YD-8. The sequence continues at coordinate 1,313,975 of NZ_CM152649.1, forward strand.
TCCGCCGAGGGCTTCGGCAAGGCGATGGACGTCTCGGTGCATTCCTTCCTGCGGATGATCCGTCTGGCCGAACCGCTGATGCCCGAGGGCGGCACCTGCCTGTCGGTCTCGTTCTTCGGCTCGTCGCGCGTCGTGCAGCACTACAACATCATGGGCCCGGTGAAGGCCGCGCTCGAAAGCACGGTGCGCTATGCCGCGGCCGAGCTTGGCGAGAAGGGCATCCGCGTGCATGCGCTCTCGCCCGGACCGCTCGCCACCCGCGCCGCCTCGGGCATCGACCAGTTCGACAGCCTGCTGGCCGAGGCGACCGAGCGCGCGCCGACCCATGTGCTGACCACGATCGATGACGTCGGCGCGATGGCGGCCTTCCTCGCCGCGCCCGAGGCGAAGAACCTCACCGGCGGCATCCACGACATCGACGGCGGCTATTCGATCACCGCCTGAGCGCACCGTCCGCGCCTCGACCGGCATCGGGCCCGCCCGGTGCCGGTTTCGCATTTCTGCTCCTTTCCCGGTGGTTGTCCCCAGATATCGTGTCGGCAGGGGCAGTTATCCACGACAAATTGCTTTACAGGGGCCAGATCCCGCCGCACGATATCTTGTAGGGGTCGTGCGCTGCCACGCCGATCCTTGTGGATAGATCGAATCCTAGGGAAACATCCCGGGATCTGCACGAAACGCGTTGGGGGGTATCGGCATGGCACTGATCGAGGACTATCTCGGCGTCGAGGACATCCACCCGATCGACGTGGTGGAAACGCTGGCCGAGGCCCATGAATGGGATTTCGACCGCGTCGCCGATGACCAGATCGCGATGATGGTCGAGGGGCAGTGGCGCAGCTATTCGCTCACCCTCGCCTGGTCGGCGCAGGACGAGGTGCTGCGGCTGCTGTGCACCTTCGAGATCGACCCGCCCGCGGCGCGCGAGGGCGCGCTTTACGATCTGCTCAACCGCATCAACGATCAGTGCTGGACCGGCGCCTTCACCTTCTGGCGCGAGCAGAAGCTGATGGTGTGGCGCTATGGCCTGGTGCTGTCTGGCGGCCAGATCGCGGGGCCGGCGCAGATCGACCGGATGATCGGCGCCGCGGTCAGCGTCTCGGAACGCTTCTACCCGGCGATGCAGCTTGCCTGCTGGGGCGACGAGACCCCCGAAGCGGCGCTGAAGGTCGCCATTGCAGAGGCCTACGGCCGCGCCTAAGCTCTCCCCCGCAAAGGGGAAATGCGATGGACTTTTCGACGATTGAGGCACGCGGTCTGGTTCTTCTGGGCTGCGGCAAGATGGGCTCGGCGCTGCTTGCCGGCTGGCTGCGCGGCGGGCTGAGCCCGAGCGCGGTGCATGTGATCGACCCGCACCCGTCCGACTGGCTGATCGGCACGGGCGTGGCGGTGAACGGGCCGCTGCCCGGGGCGCCGGCGGTGGTGCTGGTCGCGGTCAAGCCGCAGATGATGGGCGCGGCGCTGCCGCAGCTGACGGCGATGGGGGGCGGGCGCACGCTCTTCGTCTCGATCGCCGCGGGCACGACGATTGCCACCTTCGAGGGGGTTCTGGGCGCCGGCACCCGGCTGGTGCGCGCGATGCCGAACACGCCGGCCGCGATCGGCCGCGGCATCACCGCGATCGTCGGCAACACTCAGGCCTCCGCCGCCGATCTCGACATGGCCGAGGGGCTGTTGTCGGCCGTCGGTCAGGTGGTGCGGCTCGATGCCGAAAGCCAGATCGACGCGGTGACGGCGGTGTCGGGCTCGGGCCCGGCCTATGTCTTCCACCTGATCGAGGCGCTCGCCGCCGCGGCCGAGGCCGAGGGGCTGTCGCCCGAGCTGTCGATGCGGCTCGCCAAGGCCACCGTCGGCGGCGCCGGCCAGCTGGCCGAGGATGCGGCCGAAAGCCCCGCGCAGCTGCGCGTCAACGTGACCAGCCCGGGCGGCACCACCGCCGCCGCGCTTGCCGTGCTGATGGATGCCGAGACCGGCTTCCCGGCGCTTCTGAAACGTGCGGTCAAGGCCGCCGCCGACCGCGGACGGGAGCTTGGCAAGTGACGATCAGTTTCGACGATTTCCTCAAGGTCGACATCCGTGTCGGCCGCATCACCGCCGCCGAGACCTTCCCGCAGGCGCGCAAGCCCGCCTACAAGCTGACCATCGACTTCGGTCCCGAGATCGGCACCAAGCGCTCCTCGGCGCAGATCACCAAGCATTACACGCCCGAGGAGCTGGTGGGCCGGCAGGTGATGGCGGTGGTGAACTTCCCGCCGCGCCAGATCGGCCCCTTCATGTCCGAGGTGCTGACGCTCGGCGTGTCCGACGAGAGCGGCGAGGTGGTGCTGATCGGTCCCGGTCAGGACGTGCCGATCGGCGGAAGGCTCTACTGATGAAGCTGCTCGTCACCCGTGCCCTCACCCCGGCTGTCGAGGCGCGGGTGCGCGCGGAGTTTCCCGACGCGACCTTCCGCAACGGCGCCGCCCCGATGACCGAGGCCGAGGCGGCCGCGGCGCTGGCCACCCATGACGCGCTTCTGGTGACGCTGGGCGATCAGGTCCGCGGTGCGGCCTTCGCCGGTCCGCTGCGCGCGAAGATCGTGGCGAACTTCGGCGTGGGCTATAACCATATCGACGCGGCGGCGGCGAAGGCGCACGGGATCACCGTGACCAACACCCCGGGCGCGGTGACCGACGCCACCGCCGATATCGCGCTGACGCTGCTCCTGATGAGCGCGCGCCGCGCCGGGGCGGGGGAGCGCTTCGTGCGTTCGGGCGCCTGGACCGGCTGGACGCCCACCCAGTTCCTCGGTCATCACGTCACCGGCAAGCGCGTCGGCATCGTCGGGCTCGGTCGGATCGGCAAAGCGATCGCGCGGCGCTGCCATTACGGCTTCGACATGGAGGTGGTGTTCCACAACCGCTCGACCGTGACCGAGCCGGGGCTGCCGGCGCGGCAGGTGCCGCTTCACGAGCTGCTGGCGATCTCCGATTTCGTGGTGATCGCGGTGCCCGCGACGCCGCAGACGCATCACCTGATCGGGGCGGCGGAACTCGCGCGGATGCAGCCCCATGCGCATCTCGTCAACATCGCCCGCGGCGACATCGTCGACGAGGCGGCGCTGATCGCGGCGCTCGAGGGCGGGCAGATCGCCGGGGCGGGGCTTGATGTCTTCGAGCGCGAGCCCTTCGTGCCCGCGGCGCTGCGCGCGCTCGACTGCGTCACGCTGCTGCCGCATCTTGGCACCGCGGCGCTTGAGGTGCGCGATGCCATGGGCTTCATGGCGCTTGCCAATCTGACCGCCTTCCGTGACGGCAAGGTGCCGCCGAACGCGGTCTGACCCTTGACCCCCGGCGCGGTTCGCAAGACTGTGCCGCGACTTTCGAGAGGACCAGATGTTCACCCCTGCGATCACCGGAACCGGGGTCTTCACCCCGCCAGAGACCATCACCAACGACGAGCTGGTCGCCGCCTTCAACGCCTATGCCGACCGCTACAACGCCGAGCATGCGGCCGAGATCGCGGCGGGCACGCTTGCGGCCAAGGATCATTCCTCGTCCGAGTTCATCTTCAAGGCCTCGGGCATCGAGAGCCGCTATGTGATGGACAAGACGGGCGTTCTCGACCCCGCGCGGATGTATCCGCAGCTGCGCCAGCGCAGCGACGACGAGCCCGGGATCATGGCCGAGATGGCGCTCGAGGCCTGCGCCAAGGCCCTTGCCGCCGCCGGACGCGAGGGCAGCGAGGTCGATCTGGTGATCTGCGCCGCCTCGAACATGGAACGCGCCTATCCCGCCATCGCGATCGAGATCCAGAAGCTTCTGGGCGCCTCGGGCTTTGCCTTCGACATGAACGTGGCCTGCTCCTCGGCCACCTTCGGCATCCAGGCCGCGGCCGACATGATCCGCACCGGCTCGGTGCGGCGCGCGCTGGTGGTGAACCCCGAGATCACCTCGGGCCATCTCGAATGGCGCGATCGCGACTGCCATTTCATCTTCGGCGATGTCGCGACCGCGACGCTGATCGAGCGGCGCGACGAGGCGAAGGCCGGCGGCTTCGAGATCCGCTCGAGCCGCTGCGCCACCGAGTTCTCGAACAACATCCGCAACAACAACGGCTTTTTGCGCCGCACCCGGCCCGACGGGCTGGCCGACCGGCGCGACATGCAGTTCATGCAGGAGGGCCGCAAGGTCTTCAAGGAAGTGCTGCCGATGGTCTGCGCCCATATCCTTGGCCATCTGGCCGAGGAAGGGCTCGAGCCCGCGGCGCTGCGCCGGCTCTGGCTGCATCAGGCGAACAAGACGATGAACGACTTCATCGGCCGCAAGGTGCTGGGCCGCGATCCGGCACCCGGCGAGCAGCCGAACATCTTGCAGGAATATGCCAACACCTCCTCGGCCGGCTCGATCATCGCCTTCGACCGCTTCTCGGGCGATTTCGCGCCGGGCGAGACCGGGCTGATCTGCTCCTTCGGGGCGGGGTATTCCGTCGGCTCGGTGATCGTCGAGAAGTTCTGAGACCGCGCGCGGCCGGGGGCGAAGCATGCCTCCGGCGCAAGGACCTGGGCAAGGAAAGGCCCGGGGGCAAAAGAACCGTCCCCTGGCTTTTCCTTGGCCTGAAGACTCACTCTTCCGCGGGGCCGGGGGCTTCTTCCATCGCCTCGCGCCAATGGCGGCGGCACAGGCTGACATAGGTCTCGTTGCCGCCGATCTGCACCTGTGCGCCCTCGCGCAGCGCGCGCCCGTCGGGCCCCATGCGCACCACCATCGTCGCCTTCTTGCCGCAATGGCAGATCGTGCGCACCTCGCGCATCTCGTCGGCGAGCGCCAGCAGCGCCGCCGAGCCCGGGAAGAGCACGCCGCGGAAGTCGACGCGCAGCCCGTAGCACATCACCGGCACACCGAGATCGTCGACCACGCGGGCCAGCTGCCAGACCTGGGCGGGGGTCAGGAACTGTGCCTCGTCGACGAAGATGCAGGCGCAGGGGCCCAGGGCCAGCCGCGCCGCGATCAGCGCCGCCATGTCGGTCTCGGGGGTGAAGGTCGCGGCCCCGGCGTCGATGCCGATGCGGCTTGCGATCCGTCCCTCGCCCGCGCGCGCGTCGATCTGCGCGGTGACGAGGAAGGTCTGCATGCCGCGCTCGATGTAATTGTAGGACGCCTGCAGCAGGAGCGTGCTCTTGCCGGCGTTCATCGTCGAGTAGTGGAAGTAGAGCTTGGCCATGGTGCCCCATAGCGCGCCGGGCGGTTTCGGGCAAGTCGCGGGACGCCCCCCGACGGTCAGGTCGGTCCGAGGACGTCGTCCGGTCCCGCCGCGAGGGCATGATCCAAACCGATGCCGCGACGTCGGCACTCCCACGCCCGCCGTGGCGGGAGCTGTCTGTGCGCCAAATCCCCGAGCCGCAGGTGCTGCAGACGGGGCTGCCCGACCTCGGGGGCGAGACCGTGCGCTGACACGGTCCCGTCCAGAAGGTCAGGGGGCGGTGCGGCTCAGGCCGCGGTGCCGCCCTTGCTGCCCTGGGTGCGCCGGCGCGGCCGGGCGGCACCGCCGGCGGCGGCCTTCGCGGGGTTCGCGCGGGCCGGGTTCGCCTTCGGCGCACCGCCCTGCGCGGGCTTCGGGCCGCGGCCGCGATGCGGCTTCTTGTTGCCACCCGGGCGCGTGGGCGTCGGCGCCGCCACCGGGATGTGGGGCTCGCCGCCGATCACCGGGATGCGCGCGCCCATGGCCTTTTCGATCGCGCGCAGCTCGTCCATCTCCATCGGTCCGCAGAAGGCGACGGCGCGGCCATTGCGGCCGGCGCGCGCGGTGCGGCCGATGCGGTGGACATAGTTCTCGGGCACGTTCGGCAGGTCGTAGTTGTAGACATGCGCGACCTCGGGAATGTCGAGCCCGCGGGCGGCGACATCGGTCGCGATCAGCAGCTTCACCTCGCCGGCGCGGAAGGCGCTCAGCGCCCGCTCGCGCGCGTTCTGCGACTTGTTGCCGTGGATCGCGGCGACCGAGAAGCCCCACTTGTCCATCAGCGTCGCCAGCTTGTCGGAGCCGTGCTTGGTGCGGTTGAACACCACCGCCAGCTCGCCCGGATGCTTGGCGACATATTCGGCCAGAAGTGCGGCCTTCTCGCCCTGTGTGGTGAAGTGCACGCCCTGGTCGATCTTCTCGGCGGCCTTGCCGGGGGGCGCGACCTCGACCCGCACCGGGTCCTGCAGATAGCTCTGCGCCAGCTCTTCCATCAGCTTCGGCATGGTGGCCGAGAACAGCATCGTCTGCCGGTCCTCGGGGATCAGCCGCGCGATGCGGCGCAGCGCGTGGATGAAGCCGATGTCGAGCATCTGGTCGGCCTCGTCGAGGACGAGATATTTCGTTTCCGACAGCACCAGCGCGCGGCGCTCGAGCAGGTCGAGAAGCCGGCCGGGGGTGGCGATCAGCACGTCGGTGCCCTTGGCGAGCTTTTCCGACTGCACGTTGATCGAGGCGCCGCCGACGACGCGCTGGATGCGCACCGGCGCACCCGCGGCGAAGGCCGAGAGGTTGTCATGGATCTGCGTCGCCAGTTCGCGCGTCGGCGCCAGAACGAGGGCGCGCACGGTCTTCGGCGCCGGGCGCTTGCCATAGGCGATGATGCGGGTCAGCATCGGCAGGCCGAAGGCCGCGGTCTTGCCGGTGCCGGTCTGGGCGATACCCAGCAGGTCACGGCCGCGCACGATGTGCGGAATGCCCTGTTCCTGGATCGGCGTCGGCTTCACCAGGCCGAGGCCCGCGAGGTTCTGCAGAAGGATCGGCGCGAGGCCGAGGTTTTCGAAGCTTTCCAAAAGTCTGTCTTTCCTGGCACCAATGGGTGCGAAAAATCGGTCTGGCCGGACGCGAGGTCCGGCAGGCGGGCGGGCGCGGACAGATCTGTCCGCTGGCCCCCCGCGTGATTGTGAGGCCGGGTGTCCGCCCTTGCGCCGGTCGGGCACAAGGCCCGGGGATGCGCGGCTGCTCACGCGGCAGCGGTTGCGGATGTTCGCCAGATGGGCGCTGCGGCGCGGAAAGTCAAGGAAAACCGCTCAGGCGCGGTCGGCGGTGTCCATCCAGATCGTCACCGGCCCGTCGTTGAGCAGGCTCACCGCCATGTCTGCGCCGAACTCGCCGTTCCCGACCGGCAGGCCAAGACCGCGCAGCGCGGCGCTGAAATGCTCGTAAAGCCGGTTGCCGATCTCGGGCGGGGCGGCGGTGGAAAAGCCCGGGCGGTTGCCGCGCGAGGTGTCGGCGGCCAGCGTGAACTGGCTGACCACCAGACAGGCGCCACCGATATCGGTGACCGAGCGGTTCATCTTGTCTGCCTCGTCGCGGAAGATCCGCAGCTTGGCGATGCGCGCGGCCAGTTTCTCGGCCTCGGCCTCGCCATCGCCCTGCATCGCGCAGACGAGGATCAGAAGCCCCGGTCCGATCTCGCCGGTGATCCGGCCCTCGACCTCGACCTTGGCGTGGCGCACACGCTGGATCAGTGCTCTCATTCCAGGTCCTCCTTCCACGGCGGGTTCGCCCCCGCGCGGGAGACGGTGATGGCGGCGGCGGCGCTGCCAAGGCGCAGACAGGCCTCGAGCACGGCGCCATCGGCCGCGGCGACTGCCTGCTTCGACACCAGCCCGGCGCGGTCAAGCGCGGCCAGGACACCGGCGTTGAAGGTGTCGCCGGCGCCGACCGTGTCGACGACCGCAACCTGTTGCGCCGGCACGAAGATCGTCTGGGTCGCGCTGAAGCCATGGGCGCCGCGCGCGCCCTCGGTGATGAAGACAAGCTTCGGCCCGCGGGCCAGGATCGCGCGGGCGCGCGGCTCGATTGCGCCGGGGCCGGTGAGCCAGTCCAGATCCTCGTCCGAGAGCTTGACGATATCGGCGGCGGCGATCATCCGGCCGATGCGGGCGCGATAGGCCTCCTCGTCGCGGATGAAGCCCGGGCGGATGTTCGGGTCGAGCATGGTCGGATGGCCGGGCGCGGCGCGCAGCATCAGCGCCTCATAGGCCGCGGCGCAGGGTTCGACGGCAAGAGAGATGCCGCCGAAGAAGAGCGCGCGCAGGTCGCGGGGCAGGGCGGGCAGGTCGGCGGGCGACAGCATCCGCCCCGCCGTGCCCTCGTCATAGAAGGCATAGCGCGCCTGACCGTCCACCAGCGTCACGAAAGCGAGCGTCGTGGGGCGATCCGAGCGCGCCGCAAGCGCCGCGTCGACGCCCGAGGCGGTCAGCGCGTCGCGCAGCATCTGCCCGAAGAGATCGGTCGAGAGCCCCGAGAAGAAAGAGGTCTTCACGCCAAGCCGGCCAAGCGCCAGCGCGGTGTTGAAGACCGCGCCGCCCGGATAGGGCGCAAAGGCCGGCTCGCCGCGCGTGCTTTCACGCGGCAACATGTCGATCAGCGCCTCGCCGCAACACAGGATCATCTTGCGCCTTCCCCGTCAGCCATTCTGCTTCTGATAGAGATAGGCCAGCCCCGCCGCGACGATCAGCCCGAAAACGACCGCAATCGCGATCTTCCACGGCGACCATGGCCGGTCGCCGCGCACCGCGCCGGTCTGGGCGTTGACGACGAAGCGGAAAGAGCGGCCCTGGAACTTGTAGGCCGCGGTCCAGACCGGCAGCAGGATGTGCTTGAAGGTCTCGGCCGAGAAGCTCGGGTCGAGGCTGGCGATGCGCTGTTCGTCGCCGCCGATGTCGCGGCGCACGTCGGACTGGATCACCCGCAGCATCTCGGCCTGGGCGAGGTGGTGGCCCTCGATCAGCTCGACGGTATAGCCCTCGGCCGAGAGCCCGGCGAGGTAGTCGGGGCTGTAGGGCACGAGGCCGGTCAGATCCCAGGGGCTGAGCCCGTCGACATGGCCCGCAGGCAGCGAGCGGGCGGCATAGATCAGCACATCGTCGAAATCGCGCGCGACCTGGCCCGCGACCGGGGTCCAGCGGATGTGGCGGATCTGCTCGGTCCGGGTCTCGGGGCGGCCGTCGACCATCACCGTGACCTGCCGCGTCTCGTACCAGGCATCGCCGCGCGCGCCGGTGTAGCGGGTGCGGGTGGCGGCGTCGAAGGTCCAGAAGGGGGCATAGACCCCGGTCATCTTGCGTCCGCGCCGGGCGTATTGCGCCAGGCCCGAGGGCGCGAACCACAGGCTGCCCAGCCAGCGGCCAAGGGCGGCGCGCGCCTCTGCCTCGGTCAGCCGGAACGGGATCAGGCCTTGCGGCCGGATCAGCCGCTTGCTGCCGCTGTCGGTGACGACCGGGGTCGCGCAGAACGGGCATTGCGTGGCGTGTTCGGGCCCCGTCAGCTCGATCGAGGCGCCGCAGTTCGGGCAGGAAAGGGTGCGGTGCTCCTCGAGCTCCTCGATCGGCAGATCGGCGCGCAACCCGGCCTCGAGCGGCAGCTCGTGCAGCACCGAGGCGCCGCGGCCGGTGGCGCGGGGGATGTCCTGGACATGGCCGCAATGGTCGCACACCAGCCGCTCCTGCCCGGGGGCGAAGCGCAGGTCCGCGCCGCAGGCCTCGCAGGGGAAGTGCTGCTCGGCCTGCGCCTGCCGCAAGGGGGCGGTCATGCGCGCCTCACTGTGCCGGCGGCGGGGGCGGCGGCGCGATGGTGAAGAGCTGCGCAAGCTCGGTGATCTCGCCCGCGGGCTTCCAGCCGTCCTGCCCCGGGGTCCAGACCAGCGTGTCACGGCTGAAGCTGCCCTCGCTCACCATCCGGCCCAGATGGCCGCGGCCGTAGGGGCCCTGGGTCTGTCCGTTCACCGCAAGGTGCCAGACCTTCTCGACCGGCGGGGGCGGGGGCGGCGCCATCGCGGCGGGCTGGGCCATCTGTGCCGCCGCGGGCACCGTGCCCCAGGGGCCCGCCATCGTCTGTCCGGCCATCGTCTGCCCCATCGCCATGCCCATGCCGGCGCCGAGACCCGCGCCCATGGCAGCCCCCATGCCGGCCGCCGCGCCCGAGCCCTGCTGTGCCATCGCCTCGGCCGCGTTGAACTGCATGTACCTGTTCAGATCGCCGACGATCCCCATCGAGGTGCGCTTGTCGAGCGCCGCCTCGACCGCCTCGGGGAGCGAGATGTTCTCGATGTAGAACTCGGGCGTCGAGAGGCCGTAATTCGCCACCACCGGCTCGATCGCCTTGACCACCAGCTTGCCCAGATCGGCGGTGTTCGCCGCCATGTCGAGCACCGGGATCGACGAGGCCGCCACCGCGCGCGAGAATTCCTGCACGATGACGTTGCGGATCTGGAACGAGATCTCGTCCGAGGTGAATTCGCCATCCGTGCCGACGATCTCGGCCATGAATTTCGCCGGGTCGGTGACGCGCATCGAATAGGTGCCGAAGGCGCGCAGCCGCACCGGGCCGAATTCCGGATCGCGGCAGATCACCGGGTTCTTCGTGCCCCATTTCAGGTCGTTGAACCGGGTGGTGTTGACGAAATAGATCTCGGACTTGAACGGCGAGCTGAAGCCGTGGTCCCAGTGCTGCAGCGTGGTCAGCACCGGCATGTTGTTGGTCTCGAGCTGATAAAGCCCGGGGCCGAAGACATCGGCGATCTGGCCCTCATGCACGAAGACCGCGGCCTGGCCCTCGCGCACGGTCAGCTTGGCGCCATACTTGATCGCGTGGTCATAGCGCTCGAACCGCCACACCATGGTGTCGCGGGTGTCGTCGGTCCAGGCGATGACGTCGATGAATTCGCCGGTGAGAAAGTCGAGAATGCCCATCTGGCCCTCCTTGGTCAGGCGTCCGGTCCCATCAGCTCGGATGCGATGATTTCGACGATCGGCCGCGCCTCGGCCTCGGTCATGCCGGGGCGCAGGCGCGGGTCATAGAGGATCTGCAACAGCAGCTCGTCATGGCGGGTGAGCAGCGCGAATTCCTCGTCGTCGTTGAAGATCGAGGGGCGCGCGCGCGGATAGTCGTTGGCAAGGCCGAGGCCCTGCGACAGTTCCTCGTGGATGCACGAGAGCCGCAGGTCGCGCGGATGCTCGGCGCGGATCACCGCCACCGCGCGCGAATAGTTCGGCGCCGCCCCTTCCGAGAAGGCGAAGACCACGCAGAAGGTCGAGGGCGAAAGGTCGGTGATCGCCGAGACCGAGGCCGCGTCGATCCCTGGCACCAGCTCGCGCAGCCGCGGCGCCAGGGCGCGACGCTCGTCCTCGTTCACCACCAGCACCGAGAAGTTGCCGCCCGCCGGCACCATGGAGACCGGATGGCGGCTCGCCCGCGCGAGCTGCCCGGCATAGGCCGAGATCGAGGCGTCGTCGGTGGCGCGCTGCGCCAGCGGCACCGAGGCGCCGTATTCGACCGACATCCGCACCGGCTCTTCCCAGCGGCGCAGGCGGCTGGCCGTCTGGCTGGCGACGAAGGCGCCGCCGCGCTTCGCGTATTCGTCGTAAAGCGCGATGTGGATGAAGTCGTCGACCAGCCGGCGCGTGCCGAAGGGGGCGTCGCGCGGCGCCACGTCCTGGCGCATCAGCCCGCGGCCTTTCAGCGTCTTCTCGACCTGCAGATAATAGGCCTGCATCGCCCGGCTTTCCTGCGAGCGCGGCGCCACCACCGTGCCTTCGTCCCAGCGGCCGGGGGCGGGCAGGGGCGCGGGGGTGACGTCGGGGGCAAGCACCGGAGGCAGGTCCGGATAGGGCCGCACCGGGCCCTCGAAACAGCCCGCGAGCGCCGCACACAATGCCATCGCGCTGCCCGCGCGCAGAGTCCTTGCCGCCCGGTGCCGCATCTCAGCCCTTGTCCGTCGCCTGCGTCGCCCGCGCCGAGGATAGCGTCTCGCGCAGCTGGGTTTCCATTTCCGCGAGATCCTTCTCCGCCGCGGCGCGCTTGCGCTTGCCCTCGTCGGCGATGCGCAGGCTGTCCTCGATAGTGGCGATCAGCTCGCCATTGGCGGCCTTCACCGCCTCGATGTCGAAGATGCCGCGCTCCATCTCGGTGCGCACCGCGGCATTCGCCTCGCGCAGGTTCTTCGCATTCGCGGTGAGCAGCTCGTTGGTCAGGTCGGAGGCCTGTCTGACCGCCCGCGCCGCCTCGGCCGAGCGCTGGACCGTCACCGCCTGCGCAAGCTGCGTCTCCCACAGCGGCACGGTGTTGACGAGGGTCGAATTGATCTTCGTCACCAGGGACTTGTCGTTTTCCTGCACAAGCCGGATCGAGGGCAGGGACTGCATCGTCACCTGCCGCGTCAGCTTCAGGTCATGCACGCGCCGTTCGAGATCGTCGCGCGCGGCGCGCAGGTCGCGCAGCTCCTGCGCGCGCAGCACCTTCTGTTCCTCGGGCGCGGCCTCGACCTCGGCCGCCTTCGCCGGGATCACCGTCGCGTCGACCTGCTTGAGCTTCTCCTCGCCCGCGGCGATGAAGAGCGCGAGTTCGTCATAGAAGCCGAGCGTCTTGGCATAGAGAAGGTCAAGCGCCTTCACGTCCTTGAGCAGCTTCGTCTCGTGGCCGAGCAGCTCGTCGGTGATCCGGTCGATCTGGGTCTGCACCGCCTCGTAGCGGGCCAGGAACTGCGCGAAGGGCGCGGCGCGGCCGGTCAGCCGTTCCCACCAGCTCTGCTTGCGCCGCACGTCGAGCTCGGAGACGGAAAAGCCGCGAAGGGTGGTGACGATCGCGCTCAGGCTGTCGCCCGCGGGGCCGACGTCCTTGTTCTTCACGTCGGCCAGCATCTCCTGGCTGACCGCCTGCAGGTCGTTCTGGGCCCGCGAGCCGAAATACATGATCGAGCTGCTGTCGCCGAGATCGATCTCGGCCATGCGCGCGCGGATCTCCTCGGCCACCGGGGCCGGGGCCGCGCCGAGGGCCACCATCTCCTTGCCGGGGTCGGCAAGCACGGTCTGCGCCACGGTCTCGATCTCGGCCACGGCCTGGGCGGCCTTCTCACGCACGGTCTCGGTCATACACACCCCCGGTTTGCGGGGGCGGGGTCAGCTGTGCCCCAACTCGCCCGCCAGTGACACCCCGGATTCGCCCGAACGCCAGGCCGTGCGAATCCCGTACACGCAAGCCAGCGCCTCGCCCGTCAGTCGTTCGAGCGTGTCGCAATAGCTGCCGAGCGCATATTCGTCCGGCGCGTCGGCAAGGACAACCGAAAGTTTCCCGGTGGCGGTTTCCAGCGTATCGAGACCCCGCGTCAGGTGCGGGCGGACCAGGGCATGGGCCTCGGGACGCAGGGCAAGTTCGCTTTGCAGCCGGTTCAGCGCCGCACCGTATTCGGCGAAGGCGGGCAGCAGCTCGGGCGCACGGTCGCGCAGGAAGCGGTGCAGCAGGTCAAGGCGCTGCTTCGTCGCGCACAGCAGTGCGGGCACCGGGTCGGCGGCCTCCTCCGGCGCGGGGGGCTGCGGCGCGCGACGGCGCGGCAGGCGCGCGCGCAGATAGCGCGCGAGGCGGTCGAATTCCTCGCCGGCGAGCGGGGCAAGGCGCACGATCGCGCGGCGCGTGGGCTGATGCAGGGCAATGGCGACCAGTGCCGCGGGCAGGGCGACGAAGATCAGCCCGGTCTGCACGAAGGAGCGCAGGGTCTCGAGGACGGAGGCCTGTTCCTCGGCGGTGACGACATGGGCGAACAGGAAGACGGCACTCAGAAGGGCCGCAGTACGCAAAAGCATGAGGGGGCGGGAATTGCGCATCGGGGGCCTCGGTCTTCGGATCGGGCCCAGGGTCGTGTCGAAGCGGGGCAGATTTGTGGCCCGCTCGTGGCCCGGGGGGGGAATTCACCCCAGGGTTGCGAAACGCAGCGTTTCCGATTCGGGGTCAATCTCCGGTCGGGCCAGAGCCGCCGGACGGACGGGTCACGCCCTCGCGTGCAAGACGGTCGCGCAGCACCTCGATCTCGATGTCGAGCCCCTCGCGCCCGCCGGCGATCAGGCTGCGGGTGCGGGCGGTGAAATTCGCCTCGAGATCGTCGAGCAGGGCCTCGTAATCGCGGCGCGCCTGCGCGTCGCGGGTGGCGGCCCAGAGATCGGCGAACTTGACCGTCGCGTCGCGCGCCCCCTCGAGATAGACGCCCATGTAGCGGCGCGCGGCGCTCAGGTCGCCGGGGTCTTCCTCGACGGCGCGGAAGAGTTCGCGCGCGGTGGCGGCGAAGCGCTCGATGCGGGCGCTCAGCAGTGCGTCCTGTGCCCGCACGATCGCCGCGCGCATCGCGGCAAGGTGCTTTTCGCCCTCGGCGACGACGCGGGCGACACGGTCCTGCTGGAACGGGTCGATGCCCTCCATGCCCTTGTCGCGCATCGGGTCGGGGCCGAAGGCCAGAAGCGCCAGTCCGGCGCCGATCACGCCGATCACCGCGGCGCCCGCGACCCCGGCAGCCGGGGCCGCGAGCGCGAGACCGATGCCGCCGACGACGGCGCCAAGCGCCTTGCGCGGCAGGGCCGGGCGGCGGGCGACGCGGCGCGCCTCCCAGGCGGCCTCGGCGCGCAGCCCCTCGCGGATCAGCCAGGCACCGCCCGCGATCAGCGCGAAGGCGCCAAGATTGCGGGCCAGCCCCTCGGGCCCGTCGCCGAAGGCGCGCGGCAGCAGCGGCGCCGCGGCCGCGATCAGCCAGGTCGGGCGGCGCAAGAGCGGATGGCGGGGTTCGGAGGGCGCCTGCGGCACGCGGTCGGGCGCAACGCCCGGATAACCTTCGTCGGTCTTTGGCTGCGGGCTGTACTTGCCGCCGAAACGCTGGGCCATCTCAGACCGTCCCTTTCAGCGCGACCGAGAGGGTCAGCGCGAAGAGCAGCCAGAAGGCGATGGTTTGCACGGTCTTGCGCGACATGGAACCCCCGGGGTCTTGCCGGCGGGAACGGTCCCGCCCGGCCAGAGAGTAGGCATTCGCGCGCCCCGCTTCCAGTGCCAAGCGGCAGGGCGGGGGTGGGGAAAAGCCGGGCGGGCTTTCCCCCTTTCGGTTTGCGGGGACGGCTGGGCTCAGCCGCGCTTCGGGCCGGGGCGGCCGAAGGGCTTGCCGCCGGGCTTGCCGGCACCGCCATCGCGGTGGCTCTTGAAGCCCTCGGCGCGCGGCTTGCCCTTGCCGCCCTGGCTCTTGAAGCCATGCGACTTGAAGCCCGAGGATTTGCCCTCGCCGCCCTCGGGGCGCTTGCCGTAGCCGGGCTTGTCGCCATAGGAGCGCGGCTTGTCACCATAGGACGGACGGTCGCCCGAGCGGGGCTTGTCGCCGAAGGAACGCGGCTTGTCGCCATAGGACGGCCGGTCATCCGAGCGCGGCTTGTCGCCGAAGGACCGCGGCTTGTCGCCATAGGACGGCCGGTCGCCCGAACGGGGCTTGTCGCCATAGGACCGCGGCTTGTCGCCATAGGACGGACGGTCGCCCGAACGGGGCTTGTCGCCGAAGGAGCGCGGCTTGTCGCCATAGGACGGACGGTCGCCCGAGCGGGGCTTGTCACCGTAGGAGCGCGGCTTGTCGCCGTCGGACGGCCGGTCACCCGAGCGCGGCTTGTCACCGAAGGACCGCGGCTTGTCGCCATAGGACGGACGGTCGCCCGAGCGGGGCTTGTCACCGAAGGACCGCGGCTTGTCGCCATAGGACGGCCGGTCGCCCGAGCGGGGCTTGTCGCCATAGGACCGCGGCTTGTCACCGTAGGACGGACGGTCGCCCGAACGGGGCTTGTCGCCATAGGACGGCCGGTCATCCGAACGGGGCTTGTCGCCGAAGGAGCGCGGCTTGTCGCCATAGGACCGCGGCTTGTTACCGTAGGACGGACGGTCGCCCGAGCGGGCGGCATAGGGGCGCTTCTCGCCCTCGTCACGGGCCGGGCGCGGGCCGCGGCCGAATTTGCTCTCCTCGTCACGGTGCGAGCGGAAGCCCTCGCCGCGCGGCTTGAAGCCACGGCCTTCCTCGCCCGAACGCGGGCCGTAGGGGCGCTTGCCGCCCTCGGGGCGCGGGCCACGGTCGTCGCCGTCGCGGCGCGGACGGAAGCCTTCGCTGCGGTCCCCGTCGCGGGGACGGAACGGTTTGTCGCCCTCGGGGCGCGG
This sequence comes from Paenirhodobacter sp. YD-8, assembly GCF_056590935.1. Lineage (NCBI taxonomy): Bacteria > Pseudomonadati > Pseudomonadota > Alphaproteobacteria > Rhodobacterales > Paenirhodobacter > Paenirhodobacter sp. YD-8. Next base: position 1,329,923 of record NZ_CM152649.1, read on the forward strand.
GCCACGCGGAGCACCGCCCTGGGCGAAGTCCTTCTGCCGGCCGAAGCCCTTCTTCTCGGCCCCGTCCTCGCGGCGCGCAGCGAACGGGCGGCGCTCGCCGCCTTCCCCCTCTTCGCGGGCGCGGCGGGTGGCGCGGTGCTGGGCGCGCTCGATCAGCTCGGCGCGCGGCGGACGGCCATCCTCGGCGCCCGAGAACAACCGGTCGCCAAGCTGGTCGCGCAGCGTCTTGCGCTTCACTTCGATCACCTCGCCGGGCTGCATCTCGTTCAGCCGGAACGGGCCATAGCTGACCCGGATCAGCCGGTTCACCGTCAGCCCGATCTCGGTCATGGCGCGGCGGATCTCGCGGTTGCGGCCCTCGCGGATGCCCACGGTCAACCAGGCGTTCGCCCCCTGCTGGCGGTCGAGCGTGACCTCCATCGGCAGGAATTCCTCGCCCTCGATGGTGATGCCGCGGCGCAGCGGGTCGAAGGTGTCGTTCATCGGCCGGCCGTTGACGCGGACGCGATACTTGCGCAGCCAGGCGGTCTCGGGCAGCTCGAGCCGCCGCTTCAGCCCGCCGTCATTGGTCAGCAGCAACAGCCCTTCGGAGTTGAGGTCGAGCCGGCCGACGTTCAGCACCCGCGGCATGCCCTCGGGCAGCTCGTCGAAGATCGTGCGCCGGCCCTGTTCGTCCTTCTCGGTGGTGACGAGGCCGAGCGGCTTGTAATAGAGCCACAGCCGGGTTTCCTGCGGCGCGTCGATCGGCTTGCCGTCGATCACCACCTTGTCGGTGGGGGCAACATCGAGCGCGGGCGAGGTGACGGGCTTGCCGTTCACCGTGACGCGGCCGGCGAGGATCATCTTCTCGGCGTCGCGGCGCGAGGCGACGCCGGAGCGGGCGATCACCTTGGCGATGCGTTCCGAGGGGGCGCGTTCGGCTTCGCCGCCGGGCGCGGCGGAATTTTCGGGGGTATCGGTCATCGGAGCAGTCCTTCAACGGGAAACGGGGCGCGGAAGCCGCGGCCAAGGCGGCGCTCTACACCTTTCCGCGGCCCTTGCAAAGCATCTTGCGCGGGCCCGGTTTCACGGCGATGAAGGGGCATGAGCTTCACCTCCTACATGGACCTCGCGCTCGAGGAGGCGCGCGCCGCCGCCGCCCGCGGCGAGGTGCCGGTGGGTGCGGTGATCGTTGCCCCGGGCGGGCGCGTCGTCGCCCGCGCCGGCAACCGCACCCGCGAACTCTGCGACCCGACCGCCCATGCCGAGATCCTCGCGTTGCGCATGGCCTGCGTCGCGGCGGGGTCCGAGCGGCTGCCGGGCCACGACCTCTATGTTACGCTCGAACCCTGCCCGATGTGCGCCTCGGCGCTCGGCCAGGCGCGGATCGCGCGGATCTACTATGGCGCGGCCGACCCGAAATCGGGCGGCGTGGCACAGGGGCCGCGGATCTTCGCGCATCCGCAAAGCCATCATGTCCCCGAGGTCTATGACGGCATCGGGGCGCGTGCGGCCGAGGCGCTGCTCAAGGCCTTCTTCGCCGAAAGGCGCTGACCGGAGGACGGAATGAACGAAACGGTGCAGGTGGCGGTCCACCTCGACGAGGCCGATCCCGCGCGGATGCGGATGGCGCTGAACAACATCGCCAATCTGCGCGCCCACTACACGCAGGCGGGGCAGGCGGTCGCGGTCGAGCTGGTGGCGAACGGTCCGGGGCTTGCGCTGCTGCGCGCCGACCTCTCGCCGCTGGCCGACCGGGTGGCCGAGCTTGCCGCCGAGGGGGTGCGCTTCTCGGCCTGCGCGAACACCCTGCGCGGGATCACCCGCGACGAGGGAACTGCCCCCGTGCTTTTGCCCGCGGCACAGGTCGTGCCCTCGGGGGTGGTGCGTCTCATTGAGCTGCAACGCGCCGGCTGGGCCTATCTGCGGCCCTGAGCGCGCCCCCGCCGTCGCGGCAGCACGGCGCCCCTGATCTTCCAATTGCTTCAAATATCCCGGGGGGTCAGGGGGGCAGCGCCCCCCTTCGCGCGTCGGCTCAGAGCGCCCGCCAGCCGATGTCGCGCCGGCAGAAGCCCTCGGGCCAGTCGATCCGGTCGACCATCGCATAGGCGCGCTCCTGCGCCTCCTTCAGCGTCGCGCCGCGGGCGGTGACGTTCAGCACCCGCCCGCCAGTGGCCAGCACCTTGCCGTCCTTGAGCGCGGTGCCGGCATGGAAGACCATCCGCGCGCTGTCCTCGGGCAGATCGGCAAGGCCGCGGATCTCGCTGCCCTTCACATAAGGGCCCGGATAGCCCTTCGCCGCCATCACCACGGTCAGCGCATGGTCGTCGGCCCATTGCGCCTCGACTTCGGCCAGACGCCCCTCGGCGCAGGCCAGGAGCAGGTCGAGCGCCTGCGCGCCAAGCCGCAGCATCAGAACCTGGCATTCCGGGTCGCCGAAGCGGACGTTGTATTCCACGAGCCGCGCCCGGCCGTTCTCGATCATCAGCCCGGCGTAGAGCACGCCCTGGAACGGCGTGCCGCGCGCCGCCATCTCGGCAATCGTCGGGCGCACGATCTCGGACAGCACCTGCTCCTGGATCGCCGTGGTCAGCACCGGGGCGGGGGAATAGGCCCCCATGCCGCCGGTGTTCGGCCCGGTGTCGCCATCGCCCACGCGCTTGTGATCCTGCGCGGTGCCCACGGGCAGCACATCGGTGCCGTCCGACAGGATGAAGAAGCTTGCCTCTTCGCCCGCCATGAATTCCTCGATCACCACCTCGGCGCCGGCCGCACCGAAGGCGCCGCCGAAGATCTCGTCGATGCCGTCGAGCGCCTCGTCGAGGGTCATCGCCACGATCACGCCCTTGCCCGCGGCCAGACCGTCGGCCTTGACCACGATCGGTGCGCCCTGCGCGCGGACATAGTCCTTCGCCGCCGTGGCGTCCGAGAACCGCGCCCAGGCGGCGGTCGGCGCGCCGCACGCGTCGCAGACTTCCTTGGTGAAGGCCTTCGAGGCCTCGAGCTTCGCCGCCTCGGCCGAGGGGCCGAAGGTCAGGATGCCCGCCGCGCGCAGCGCATCGGCCACACCGGCGGCCAGCGGCGCCTCGGGGCCGACGATGACGAAATCGATGGCGTTTTCCTCGACGCAGGCCAGCACCGCCGCCGCATCGGTCGGCTCGATCGCGGCCAGTTCGGCGATTGCACCGATACCGGCATTGCCCGGCGCGACGATCAGCCGGTCGCATTTCGGGTTCTGCTTCACCGCCCAGGCAAGGGCATGTTCGCGGCCGCCGCCGCCCAGGATCAGAATGTTCATCGGCGCACCCCCTTGGCCTTCGCTTTCCGGCCTTCTAAGGTCAGACCCGACATCAGGCAAGGCGCAGATGGACCTTCTCGACGACAGCCCGGGCAGCGGCAATGCCCATGAATACACGGTTTCCGAGATCTCGGGCGCGGTGAAGCGCGTGATCGAGGGCGAGTTCGGCCGCGTGCGCGTGCGCGGCGAGGTCGGCCGCGTCAGCCGTCCGTCCTCGGGCCACATGTATTTCGACCTCAAGGACGCCAGCGCGGTGATCGCGGCGGTCAGCTGGAAGGGGCAGGTCGCGCGGATGCAGATCCGCCCCGAGGAAGGGATGGAGGTCATCGCCACCGGCCGCATGACCACCTTCCCGGGCCAGTCGAAATATCAGCTCATCGTCGATGACGTCGAACCCGCCGGGGCGGGGGCGCTGATGGCGATGCTCGAGGCGCGGCGGCGCGCGCTTGCCGCCGAGGGCCTGTTTGATGAACACCGCAAGAAGCCGCTCCCCTGGTTGCCGGGCGTGATCGGCGTCGTCACCTCGCCCTCGGGGGCCGTCATTCGCGACATCCTGCACCGGCTGCGCGAGCGCTTTCCGCGCCGCGTGCTGATCTGGCCGGTGGCGGTGCAGGGGCAGGCCTGCGCGCCCGAGGTGGCGGCGGCGATCCGCGGCTTCAACGCCCTGCCCGAGGGCGGCGCGATCCCGCGCCCCGATCTCATCATCGTCGCCCGTGGCGGCGGCTCGCTCGAGGATCTGTGGGGCTTCAACGAAGAGGCGGTGGTGCGCGCCGCGGCAGCAAGCCGGATTCCGCTGATCTCGGCGGTGGGGCACGAGACCGACACCACGCTGATCGATTTCGCCGCCGACCGCCGCGCGCCGACGCCGACCGCCGCGGCCGAGATCGCGGTGCCGGTGCGTGCCGATCTTGCCACCTGGCTCGCCGAGACCGAGGCGCGGATGGCGCGCGCGGCGCGCTCCCGCGTCGAGGGCCATGGCCAGCGGCTGCGCGACCTGTCGCGCGCCTTGGGCCGGCCCGAGACGCTGATCGCCCCGGCGCGGCAGCGCTTCGACCTGATGTCCGACCGGCTCGCCCCGGCGCTGCGGATGGTGACGGTGCGCAAGCGCGCAGGCTTTGCGCCGCTCGAGGCGCGGATCGCGCCGGCGATCCTGCGCCGCTACCTCGCGCAGGAGGGGCGGCGGCTCGAAACCCTGGCGGCACGTCTGGCCCCGGCGCTCGCCCGCACCCGGCTCGAGGCGGAGCGGGCGAACACCCGCAACCGCGCGACGCTCGAAGGGCTGACGGACCGGCTCGCGCGCGCCCCGCGGGCCCGGCTTGCGGCGCTCGCCGAGCGGCTCGACCGGCTCGACCGGATGCGCCAGACGCTGGGCTATCGCGAGACGCTGAAGCGCGGCTATGCGGTGGTGCGGGCGGGCGAGACGCTGGTCACCCGCGCGGCCGAGGCCGCGGCGGCCGCGACGCTGGAGATCGAGTTCCACGACGGCCGCGTGCCGGCCCATCCGGGCGAGGGCAGCGCCTCCGCGCCAGGCCCCGCCGCGCCCGCAGCCCCCACGCCCCGCCGCCGGTCGCGCAAGGACGAGCCGCCGGAGCAGGGGAGCCTGTTCTGACCCCGCCGCGCCGGTGACGGCGGTCGGAGGAGTCTTCGGGCCAAGATGAAGCGCAACGGGCTGGTCTCAGGGCCGGGGGCATCGAGCGTGAACGCCCCTGGCTTTTTCCTGGCGAAAAACCTCACTCCGCCCGTGCCGCGGGACAGGGCCGGGCGCTTCAGACCCCCAGATCCGGCCCCGGGCAGTTCAGCGAGGTCGTGCTTTCCTTGAGCGAGATCAGCGGCTCGCCGTCGTCGCGCCCCTCAAACCGGGCGACAAGCCCCTCGGGGCTGTCGTGGAAGGTCCAGCACTGCAACGGCGTGTCGTCGTGATAGTCGAAGCAGATCTGGTCGCCCTGCTGGAACCAGTCGCCCTCGTGGCACTCGCCCTCGGCGAAGGCCCAGACGACCTTGTGGCCGGGGCGGTATTCCTCGATGCCATAGACCTGCCCGCCGGCGGAATAGGTGATCGTCTTGCCCAGCGTCCGGGCGTCGAACTCCTCGGCGGTCATCGGCGGGCCGATCTCGGCCGCGGCAAGCGGCACCGCGGCGAGGGCGAGGAGAAGGGGCAGGATCAGGCGGGCGCGCATCGCGGGGTCTCCGGTTCGGTCGCGCCAGCTTGCCCCGGATCGGCGCGCCGGAAAAGCCAAAGCGCCGTGAACGGGCTAAAGCCCGCGGGCGGGCTTGCGCAGGGCGCGGGCCCGGGGGTCCATCACCCGGTGCCACAGCGCCGGGATCAGCGCGAGCGTCGCCATCGCCGGCAGCGAGCGGGGCAGCATCGGCCGCCCCTTGGCCGCGGTCTCGCCAAGGCGCAACTCGGGGTAGGGCCGGGCCGGATGGGCGTGGTGGTCCGAATGGCGCGGCGCGTTCAGCATCCACAGCGACGAGACCGGATCGGGCGCGTCCCAGCTGTGGCGGGCGCTGACGGGCTCGTATTGCCCGGTCCCGGTCTGCGCACGCTCGAGCCCGTAATGCTGCACGTAATCGGCGAGCAGGATCTGCATCTGCGCGTAAAGGCAGAGCGCGAGATAGGCGAGCACCCCGGCAAGGCCGAAGAGCAGCCCGACGAGGAGCACGCACCAGATCGCGCCGAGGACATAGCTGACATAGGGGTTCACCGCGGCAAGCCGGGCGCGCCAGCCCTCGGGCGCAAGGCGCTTGCGCCGCGCCTCTTCCATTTCCCAGCCTGCGGTGAAGGCGCCGGTCCAGGCCTGCGGCGCGAAGGCCCAGAAGCTTTCGCCCAGCACGGCGCTGTTCGGGTCGTCGCGGGTGGCGACGAAGCGGTGGTGCACCAGCCGGTGCGCCGAGGCGTGGTGGCCGTAGAGCAGCGAGATATAGACCCATTTGCCCAGCACGAAGAGCCGCTTGTCGGCGCGGTGGATGAGCTCGTGCGCGTTCGAGTTCGACACCTGCCCGAAGAACAGACCGCAGGCGAAGAAGAGCGCGATGCGGGCCGGAATCGACAGCCCCGTCGCCCCGGATAGCGCCGCGACGCCCAGGAGCAGCAGCCCGAAATGCGCCACTGCCAGCGCCACCGAGAGCCGGTCGGCGGCGGGAAACTCGCAGCCCCCGGGGGCGTCGGGGGCGGCATGGGCGATCAGACGGTCAAGGGCATAGATCAGCCCGCCGATCCAGGCGACGGCGAGCCAGGGCCAGAGCCCGCCGACGAGCGCACCAAGCACGATGAGTGGCACCGGCGCGAAGGTCACGGCGGCGAAGAGGTCGATCCCGGGCACGGCATGCCCGATCGTGCGCAGCCCCTGCGCGAGTCCGGCAAGGCGGGCGGAAAGGTCGGGACGGTCTGACATGGCACTGCTCTCGGCGCGTCTTCTGGCGTTTCGGGGCAGTCTAGCGCAAAATCGGGCCAAGTCAGGGCGAAGGCTTGCCGCAGGGCGGATTTTCTGCACGACTGTGGACATGAGCCTTTTGACCGATCCGCTTTTCCTGATCGCGGCCGCGCTGGCGGTGCTGTATCTGCTGCGCTTTGCCGCGGCCGCGGCAAGCTGGCCGAAGACCGCGGTGAAGACGCTGTCGGTGGCGCTGCTGGCCGCCATCGCGCTGCGCGCGGGGGCGCCGCTGTCGCTCTCGCTTGGGCTGATGCTGGGCGCGCTTGGCGATTTCTGCCTGTCGCGGCCGGGGCGGGGGATGTTCCTTGCCGGCATGGCGGCTTTTGCGGCGGGGCATCTGGCCTATCTCGCGCTGTTCCTCGGGCTCGGCGCCGGGGCGCCGCCGTTGCCGGCGGCGCTGGCGCTGCTGCTCGGCGCCGCCGCCGCGGTGCTGTGGATCGCGCCGCGGGCCGAGGGGATGGTCGCGCCGGTGCGCGGCTATATCGTCGTGATCGCGGCGATGACGCTTGCGGCGCTCGGGCTTTCGGGCGCGCCGCGGCTCGTCCTCGGCGCGCTCGTCTTCGTCGCCTCGGACTTCGTTCTCGCGCTGCTGCTCTTCGTGCTGGCGCCCGGGCGCGGCGCGCGGGCGGCGGCCTTTCTCGTCTGGGCGCTCTACTGGCCGGCGCAGGCCTTGATCCTTGCGGGCGGGCTTCTGCCCTGAGCCCTTCCATCGCGCGCCCGCATCCAGTAGGTGAAAGGAAACGGAGGTCCCCCGATGTCGTTCTTTTCCAAGCTCAAGTCGCGCCTGACCCGGTCCTCCTCGAGGCTTGAGGAGGGGCTCGAGGCGATCGTCGCCGAAAGCGCCGAGACCGAGGCGCCCGAAGCGGCGGCCCCCGAAGCGCCGGCGCCGGCGCCTTCCGCCCCGGCCGAAGAGGCGCGCAAGCCCGGATTCCTCGGCCGGCTGCTGGGCCGCACGGGCGAGGAGGCGCCGCGCCGTGTTCTCGACGATGCGATGCTCGAAAGCCTCGAGGAGCTGCTGATCACCTCCGACATGGGGGTGGACACCGCGTTGCGGGTCACCGCGAACCTTGCCGAGGGCCGGATGGGGCGCAAGCTCTCGGTGCCCGAGATCAAGGCGCTTCTGGCCGCGGAAATCGCCCGGATCATGGAGCCCGTCGCCCGGCCGATGCCGCTTTACGCCAAGCGCCCGCAGGTGGTGCTGGTCGTCGGCGTGAACGGCTCGGGCAAGACCACGACGATCGGCAAGCTCGCCTCGCAGTTCCGCGCCGCCGGCAAGACGGTGGTGATCGCCGCGGGCGACACCTTCCGCGCCGCGGCGGTCGAGCAGCTGAAGGTCTGGGGCGAGCGCGCCGGCGTGCCGGTGCTGACCGCGCCCGAGGGCTCGGACCCGGCCTCGCTTGCCTTCGACGCGATGACCAAGGCGCAGGAGGATGGGGCCGACCTTCTGATGATCGACACCGCCGGGCGGCTGCAGAACCGCGCCGACCTGATGGAGGAGCTGGCGAAGATCGTCCGGGTGATCCGCAAGAAGGACCCCGACGCGCCGCACAACACGCTTTTGGTGCTCGACGCCACCACCGGGCAGAATGCGCTGAGCCAGGTCGAGATCTTCTCGAAGATCGCCGATGTCTCGGGGCTGGTGATGACCAAGCTCGATGGCACGGCGAAGGGCGGTGTCCTGGTGGCGCTTGCCGACAAGTTCGGCCTGCCGATCCATGCGATCGGGGTGGGCGAGCAGATCGACGACCTCGCCCCCTTCGACCCCGAGGAGTTCGCCCGCGCGCTGGTGGGGGTGGAGGACTGAAGCGGCGATGACCCGGGGTCAGGCCATCGGGTCGGTGGGCGTGTGCCGGTGCCGCGCCTCGTCGTCGGGCGTCATCGGCACGTCGGCATCCTCGTTCATCGCCCGCACCGCGGGGCTTTCGAGCCGCTCCTCGATCCGGCGGAACACCCACAGCACGGTGACGGTGATCCCGGTCGCAAGCGCACCAAGCCCGATCCGCCCGGTGCCGCAGGCAAGCCCCACCGCGCCGGCAAGCCACATGCTGGCCCCCGTCGTCAGCCCGCGCACCCGCCCGCCCGAGGTGATGATCGTGCCCGCCGCCAGAAAGGCGACGCCCGAGGTGACGGCGCCGATCAGCCGCACGATGTCCGAGCGCGCGCCGCTTGCCGCCCCCTCGGTGCGCGAGATGTCGACGAGTTCGAGCGCAATCAGCGCGAAGAGCGAGGCGGCGACGGCGATCAGCATGTGGGTGCGCAGCCCGGCCGGCTTGTGGTGCCATTCCCGCTCGAAACCGATCGTGCCGCCAAGGGCGAGCGCGGCCAGCATCCGCATCGTCGCCACCGAAGGTGGCGTGGCGGTGAAGGAGTCGGACAGGTCGGTCCAGAGCTGCGACAGGATCTGCATCGGTGAACTCCGTGGAGGCAGTGCATGAGTGACCTTATCGCCTCGCTCGAGGGCACGCCAGCGGGGCACCACGCGGCGCTTGCGCTCGCGCTGATGGCGGCCTTCCTGCATGCGCTCTTCGGGGCGCTGCAGAAGGGGCGGCATGACCCGTGGATCAGCCGCGCGGCGATCGACGCGAGCTATGGCCTGATTGCCGCGCCCTTCGCGCTGTTCGTCGTGCCCTGGCCCGAGCCGCACATGTGGCCAATCTTCGCCACGGTGGTGGTGATCCACATCGGCTACAAGTTCGCGCAGGCGATGACCTACGCCCGCGGCGCCTATACCGTGGTCTATCCGGTGGTGCGCGGCACGGCGCCGCTCTTTGCGGTGATCGGGGCCGGGCTGCTCTTCGGCGAGCATTTCACCCTGGGCCAATGGGCGGGGGTCGGGGTGCTGCTCGCGGGGATCTACGGGCTGGCGCTCTACAACCTGCGCCACGTCACGACGGGGCGCGAGACGATGGTGCCGGCGCTGGCGCTCGCGGTGCTGACCGGCGGGTTCGTCGCGCTTTACACCACCTATGACGCCTATGGCATCCGCGCCACGGCCGATCCCTTCACCTTCCTTGCGTGGTTCTTCTTCCTCGACGGCTGGTTCATGCCGCTGTTCACCCTGCGGCGCTGGCGCCACGTTCCGGGCTCGGAACTGCTGCCCTTGCTGAAAAGGGGTGTGCTTGGCGCCTTTGTCGCCTATTTCTCCTTCGGTGCGATCATGCTGGCGACGCGGCTTGACCGGGTGGGCGAGGCCGCGGTGCTGCGCGAGACCTCGACGGTCTTCGCGGCGCTGATCGGCTGGCTCGTGCTGGGCGAGAAGGTCGGACCGCGGCGCACGGCGCTGATGGCGCTGATCGCCGCCGGCGCGGTGATCGTGGAATTCGCGGGCAACCGCTGAGAACGGATGACGACATGAGCGGCAAACGCAAGATCAATCCCTGGCTGAAGGCCGCACTCGATTTCGGGCCGCTGCTGGTCTTCTTCATCGCCTTCAACCGGCTCAAGGACGCCCATGTCGCTTTCGGCGGGCAAAGCTATTCGGGCTTCGTGCTGGCCACGGCGATCTTCGTGCCGCTGCTCGTCGTCTCGACGCTGATCCTGTGGCGCCTCACCGGCCGGCTCTCGCCGATGCAGGTGGCGACGCTCGTTCTCGTCGTGGTCTTCGGCGGGCTCTCGGTGTGGTTCAACGACCCGCATTTCTTCAAGATGAAGCCGACGCTGATCTATCTGCTCTTCGCGGCGCTTCTGGGCATCGGGCTGGCGCGTGGCAAGCCCTGGCTGCAGCTGGTGATGGAAGACGCGATCCCGATGCGGCACGAGGGCTGGATGATCCTGACGAAGCGGCTGGTGATCCTGTTCCTCGGGCTTGCCGTCGCGAACGAGGTGATCTGGCGCACCATGTCCGACGCCGCCTGGGTCAACTTCAAGACCTTCGGCCTGACGGTACTGATGTTCGGCTTCTTCATGGGGCAGGGGAAGCTGTTTTCCCGCTACGCCGTTGAAAAGCCCGGCGAAGATGGCGCCGAGGGCGGCGGGGAGGGCTGATCTCGCCCGCGCTGCCCTTATTCAAACCCTTGAATACAAGGCCGAATTGCAGGCCCGCGCGGCTGCGGCAGGTTGACGCGCCGGGCCCGCGGCGTTAGGCCGTGTCACCTTTTCAGGAGAGGGCCCATGACGAAAGACTGGAACACCCGGACGAAACTCGTGCATGACGGTATCCGCCGCTCGCAATACGGCGAGATGGCCGAGGCGCTGTTCCTGACCCAGGGCTTCGTCTATCCCTCGGCCGAGGTCGCCGAGGCGCGCTTCATCTCCTCGGGCCCGGACGAGTTCATCTATGCCCGCTACGGCAACCCGACGACGCGGATGTTCGAGGACCGGATGGCGGCGATCGAGGGCACCGAGGACGGTTTCGCCTGTGCCTCGGGGATGGCCGCGATCAACGGCGCGCTGATGGCGCTGGTGAAGCCGGGCGACCATGTCGTGGCGGCGCGGCAGATGTTCGGCTCGTGCCTGCATGTGCTCAAGGTGCTCGCGACCTTCGGTGTCGAGGTGACGCTGATCGACGGCGCCGATCTGGCGAACTGGCGCGCGGCGGTGCGGCCCGAGACCAGGGTGTGCTTCTTCGAGAGCGTGTCGAACCCCGGGCTCGAGGTGATCGACATCAAGGGCGTGGCCGGGATCGCCCATGCCGTCGGCGCCGTGGTGGTGGTCGACAACGCCTTCGCTTCGCCGATCTTCTCGCGTGCGGTGGCGCTTGGTGCCGATGTCATCGTCTATTCCGCGACCAAGCATATCGACGGCGGCGGCCGGGTGCTGGGCGGCATCGTGCTTGGCACGCGCGACTTCATCCGCGGCCCGCTTGAAACCTATGTCAAGCACACCGGCGGCGCGATGAGCCCGTTCCACGCCTGGATCCTGCTCTCGGGCCTGCAGACGCTGGATCTGCGGGTGCGGGCGCAGGCGGCGAATGCGGTGGCGGTGGCCGCGGCGGTGGCGGGGCATGCAAAGCTTGCGCGCACCATCTATCCGGGGCTCGCCGACCATCCGCAGCACGCCCTGGCGATGGAGCAGATGGGGGCGGGCGGCACGATGCTGTGCCTCGATCTGGCCGGCGGCAAGGCGGCGGCCTTCCGCTTCCTCGACGCGCTGCGGATCGTCTCGATCTCGAACAACCTCGGCGATGCGAAGTCGATCGCGACCCATCCCGCGACCACGACGCACAAGAACCTGAGCGAGGAAGACCGCGCCACGATCGGCATCACCGAGGGGCTGGTGCGGATCTCGATGGGGATCGAGGACACCACCGATCTGGTCGCGGACATCCGCGCGGCGCTGGACGCGGCCTGAGTTTCCCTTGGACTTTCGCGGCCCCGGTCCCATATGGTCCGGGGCCGCGACCGACCGGAGGGACAGATGAACATGCACGAGCGCAGCAACAGCCCCAACACCGAGGCCGCGAAGGCCGCGCTCGACACGCTGCGGGCCTGGGCCGAGCGCGCCGACCCGGTCGAGGTCGCCCGGCTCGACCCGGCGATCGCGCGGCTGCTGCCGGGGCATGTGCTGTCGAACTATCCCGATCTTGCCCGGACCTATGACGCGGAGTTCCGCCCCGATGCCGCCTACAAGGACGGCATGCCCGATCTGCAGAACGGCCCTGCCTCGCTGATCACCGGGGCGCATGCGTCGATCGCCCATGTCGGGATCTCGAACTTCCGCCTGCCGATCCGCTACCGGCTGCGCCCGGGCACCGACAACCCGCCCGGCGAGGTCACGCTCGAGACCTCGGTCACCGGCACGGTCAGCCTCGATGCCGAGAAGAAGGGCATCAACATGAGCCGGATCATCCGGTCCTTCTATGGCCATGCCGAGCGCGAGTTCTCCTTCGAGGTGATGGCGGCGGCGCTCGACGGCTACAAGGACGATCTGGACAGTTTCGACGCCCGGCTGATGATGCGCTTTTCCTATCCGGTGCGGGTCGACAGCCTGCGCTCGGGCCTCTCGGGTTGGCAATATTACGACATCGCGCTCGAGATGGCGGATCAGGGCGGGCGCCGGCTGAAGGCGATCCATCTCGATTATGTCTATTCCTCGACCTGCCCCTGTTCGCTCGAGCTGAGCGAGCATGCCCGCGCCAGCCGCGGCCGGCTGGCGACGCCGCATTCGCAGCGCTCGGTCGCGCGGATCTCGGTCGCGGTCGAGCCGGGCAAGGTGCTGTGGTTCGAGGACCTGATCGACATCGCCCGCGCCGCGGTGCCGACCGAGACCCAGGTGATGGTGAAACGCGAGGACGAGCAGGCCTTTGCCGAGCTGAACGCCGCGCATCCGATCTTTGTCGAGGATGCGGTGCGGGTCTTCGCCGAGGGCTTGCTCGCCGATCCGCGGGTGGGCGATTTCCGGGTGGTGGCGAGCCATCAGGAAAGCCTGCACAGCCACGACGCGGTGGCCGTGCTGACCGAGGGGCCGACCTTCGCCGCCGCAAGCCTCGATCCGCGGTTCTTCGCCTCGCTCGTGCACGCGGGCTGAGACCGGGTCGGGGGGCGCTGCCCCCCGGCTTCGCCTCCCCCCGAGGTATTTCTGGCAAGGAGAAAGCCGCTTTTCCTTGTGCAGATACTCCGGGGGGGGGGGATGGCCGCAGGCCAGAGGGGGCAGCGCCCCCTTCGCCGGTTCAGTTCATCCGCGCCGTTTCCCGTTCCGCCCGCCGCGCCGCCTCGCGCGCGAGGATCGCGCGGGCCGGGTGGGCGGCGATCGGCACGGTGAGATCGGCCGAGATCTCGCCCGCCGCGATCAATGCGTGATAGCGCGCGCAGCAGACCCGGAGGAACGAGGTGAAATTGCCGAGGTCATGATCGGCGTCCATCGCCTCGTGCCAGAGCCGGGTGATCAGCTGCGCCACGCTCATCCCGTCGCGCGCGCCGATCTCCTCGAGCGTCGCCCAGAAGGCGTTCTCGATCCGGATCGAGGTGGCGACCCCGTCGATGCGCAGGCTGTGCGTGCGGCTTTGCCATTGGCCGGCATCGGCCTTGATGAAGAGTTCGCACATCGCGGGGCCTCCCTCCCGTTGATGTCAGAGCAGCGCCATGAACTGCCGCAGCCAGCTCGGATGTGCGGGCCAGGCGGGCGCGGTCACCAGCTTGCCATCGGTCACCGCCTCTGTCACCGGAATATCGGCATAGGTGCCGCCCGCCGCCGTCACCTCGTAGGAACAGGCGGGATAGGCCGAGCAGGTCCGCCCGGCAAGCACGCGCGCCGCGGCCAGAAGCTGCGCGCCGTGGCAGATTGCGGCGACGGGTTTGTCGGCGTCGAAGAAGTGGCGCACCATCGCGCGCACCTGCGGATCGAGGCGCAGATATTCGGGCGCCCGGCCCCCCGGCACCACAAGCGCATCATAGCCTGCCGGATCGACCGCGGCGAAATCGGCATTGAGCGCGAAATTGTGGCCGGGCTTCTCGGAATAGGTCTGGTCGCCCTCGAAATCGTGGATCGCGGTCTTCACCGTCTCGCCGGCCGCCTTGCCGGGGCAGACCGCATCCACCGTGTGGCCGCAGGCCAGCAGGCACTGGAACGGCACCATCGTCTCGTAATCCTCGGTGAAATCGCCGGTGATCATCAGGATCTTTGCCATGTTTTCCTCCCTTGGCTCTCCTCCGTCCTCAGCCTAGGCGAAGCGGGCGCGCCGCGGGTGGTGCGGGCATACTACGGTTCAGGAGGCCGCCGCAGCGCGGCGGGCCTCTCACCGCCGGGCGAAATCCTGCGCGGCCTGTGCGGTGGGGAAGGCGGTGACGGGCACGATCACCACGGCGGGCGGCGCGTCGAGGAACAGGTGGCGGGCGGTGAGGCGCACCTGCCGGATCGCTGCCGCGTCAATCTCCTGCGCGGGGGCGGAGCTGAGCTGCCAGAGGAGGGCGGGGCCCCGTTCGGCAAGCCGGCCTCGATCGGCGCGGGAACGCGCCGTCGGGCACGGCGGCGCGCGGCGAGGCTCATGGCGAGACTGGCAAGCGCGATCTGCACGGCCACCAGCAGCAGAAGCAGCAGCAGCCGGCCGAGCTGTCCGGTGATCCAGTGCGCGGGCAGGCGCAGCAGCCAGCCGGCTCCGGCCGCGAGCCAGAGGTAATAGGCGAAAAGGCGGGCGCCGCGCAGTGCCTGCGGCTGCGCCTCCTAGGCCAGCGCATCGGCCGGGGTGAGGGCAAAGCTCAGGTCGGTTTCGGTGTCGGTCATCATGCGGTCGCCGCGATGCGCGAGGTTTGCCGTGGGCGGCATGGAAGTCCAGCGCGAAGATGTGAACGGATGCGGAACAACTCTTGGCCTTGCCGGCGCGGGCGGCTAGATTGCCGCCATGAGCAGTTATGACGACGATGATCCGTTCGAGAGGGCGCTGAGTCTCACGCAGCGCGCCATGCAGGCGATGCAGGGCGGTCCCGCGCCCTATCTCGAGGGGCTGAACCCGGCGCAGCGTGCCGCGGTCGAGGCGCTCGACGGGCCGGTGCTGATGCTGGCGGGGGCGGGCACCGGCAAGACCAAGGCGCTGACCACGCGGATCGCGCATCTGATCCATTCGGGCCGTTGCCGCCCGAACGAGATCCTGGCCGTCACCTTCACCAACAAGGCCGCGCGCGAGATGAAAGAGCGCGTGGGCCGGCTGCTGGGCGGTGCGATCGAGGGGATGCCCTGGCTGGGCACCTTCCACTCGGTCTGCGTCAAGCTGTTGCGGCGGCATGCGGAACTCGTCGGGCTGAAGTCGAACTTCACCATCCTCGACACCGACGACCAGATCCGGCTGCTGAAGCAGCTGATCCTGGCCGCGAACATGGACGAGAAGCGCTGGCCGGCGCGGCAGCTTGCGGGCATCATCGACGGCTGGAAGAACCGCGCGCTGACGCCCGAGCGGGTGAAGGGCGCCGAGACCGCGGCCTTCAACAATCGCGGCTCCGAGCTCTATGCCGCCTATCAGGACCGGCTGCGCACGCTGAACGCCGTCGATTTCGGCGATCTGCTGCTCCATATGGTGACGATCTTTCAGACCCACGCCGATGTTCTGGCGCAGTATCAGCGCTGGTTCCGCTATATCCTTGTCGACGAGTATCAGGACACCAACGTCGCGCAATATCTGTGGCTGCGGCTGCTGGCGCAGGGCCATCGCAACATCTGCTGCGTCGGCGATGACGACCAGTCGATCTATGGCTGGCGCGGCGCCGAGGTCGGCAACATCCTGCGCTTCGAGAAGGATTTTCCGGGCGCGGTGGTGATCCGGCTCGAACAGAATTACCGCTCGACCGAGCATATCCTGGCCGCCGCCTCGCGGCTCATCGCGACGAACGAGGGGCGGCTTGGCAAGACGCTCTGGACCGAGGCGAAGGGCGGCGAGAAGGTGCGGCTGATCGGCCATTGGGATGGCGAGGAAGAGGCGCGCTGGATCGGCGAGGAGATCGAGGCGATCGCCGCGGGGCGGCGCCCGGTCGGGGCAGTGCGGCTGTCCGATCAGGCGATCCTGGTGCGCGCCAGCCACCAGATGCGCGCCTTCGAGGACCGTTTCCTGACCATCGGTCTGCCCTATCGGGTGATCGGCGGGCCGCGGTTCTATGAACGGCTCGAGATCCGCGACGCGATGGCCTATTTCCGCCTGGCCGTCTCGCCCGAGGACGATCTTGCCTTCGAGCGCGTCATCAACACGCCGAAGCGCGGGCTGGGCGAGAAGGCGCAGGCGCGGATTCAGATGATGGCGCGCGAGGCGGGGCTGAGCCTGTTCGATGCCGCGCGCCGGCTGGTCGCGGCGGGCGAGATCGGTGGCAAGGCGGGCGGGCAGCTGCGGCTTTTCGTCGAGAATGTCGCGCGCTGGAACGCCGAGATCCGCGCCGCCTCGCCCGCCACGGCGACGAGCCCGGCCGAGGATGACGATGCGTTGATCGAGCTCGACGAGGGCGCGGTGCCGCCGGCAAACGATCATTCGCATATCCGGCTGGTCGAGCGCATCCTCGAGGAGTCGGGCTATGTCGAGATGTGGCAGAACGACAAAACCCCCGAGGCGCCCGGTCGGCTCGAGAACCTGAAGGAACTGGTCAAGGCGCTCGAGCAGTTCGAGAACCTGCAGGGCTTCCTCGAGCACGTCGCGCTGATCATGGACAATGACAGTGCCGAGGGCGAGGACAAGGTCTCGATCATGACCTTGCACGCGGCGAAGGGGCTGGAATTTCCGGTCGTCTTCCTGCCGGGCTGGGAGGACGGGCTGTTCCCGAGCCAGCGCGCGATGGACGAGACCGGGCAGAAGGGGCTCGAGGAGGAGCGCCGGCTGGCCTATGTCGGCATCACCCGGGCCGAGGAGCTGTGCACGATCTCGTTTGCGGGCAACCGCCGGGTCTATGGCCAGTGGCAGTCGCAGCTGCCCTCGCGCTTCATCGACGAGCTGCCTGCCGCCCATGTCGAGGTGCTGACCCCGCCCGGGCTTTATGGTGGCGGGTTCGGGGCGGCCGGCGCCTTTGGCGGGGCGGGCAGCGGCTTTGGCGGCGGTTCGCGGATGGAGGAGCGGGCAAGCCGCGCCGATGTCTACAACTCGCCGGGCTGGAAGCGGCTGCAAAGCCATGGCGCCCCGCCGCCGCGCCCGACCACCGTCACCACCGTCGACCATGTCGCCTTCGGCATCGGCGACCGGGTCTTCCACAAGAAGTTCGGCTATGGCGAGGTGATGGAGATCGAGGGCGACACGCTGGTGATCGAGTTCGACAAGGCGGGGGCGAAGCACGTCAAGGCGGGCTTCGTGACCGCGGCCGACGCGGCGGGGGACGTGCCGTTCTGAGCCCTCCGCCGGGGGCTGCCGCCCCCTCGCCGGACGCTTTGCCCAAAAAATTGGCCGAGATCAAAGACAGACGCCCCGAAAAGTGGGATCATTAACCTTGCTATGGGGGGAGGGGTGTCATGCGTGTTCTTCGTGTTTCGCCGTTGATCGCCACCGTGTCGGTTGCGGCAATTCTGGGAATTTCCGCTGTTCCTCAAGGGTTTGTGTTCGCGCAGCAGACGGCGCCACCGGCGCCAGGACAGGCCGCGGCCGAGTCGCCGCAATCCTTGCGTGACCGCGGTCTTGCGCTGGTCTACGGACTTGATGGAGTCGCGGCGGATGTGTCCGCGGGGGTCGAGCTGCTTGGTCAGGCGGCGGCCCAGGGCGATGTCCGGGCGCAGGCCGAGCTTGGCCGGATGCTGGTCGACGGCTATTACCTGAAGGCCGATCCCGCGCGTGGGCTGGCGCTGCTCGAGGCGGCGGCGACGGCGGGCGATGCGCGGGCGATGACCGCGCTTGGCGGCGCGCTCCTGTGGGGCAAGGCCGCGCCGGCCGATCCGGCACGCGCGAAGGCGCTGCTGGAAAAGGCCGCGGCTGCGGGCAATGCCGAGGCACGTGCCCTTCTGGGCGAGCAGCTGATCGGCGGCTGGATCCTGCCGCGTGACGTTGCCGCCGGCAAGGCGCTGCTCGACGCGGGCGTGACGGCCGGCGACGCCGCCGCGCAGACGGCGCTGTCGGGGTTCTATCTCTACGGGATCGGGCTGCCGAAGGATGTCACGAAGGCGCGCGATCTGGCCGAGGCCGCGGCGGCGCAGGGCAAGCCCAAGGCGCTGCGTCAGGTCGGCGAGATGGCGATGTGGGGCCAGCGCGACCCGGCGGGCGCCGAGGCGCTGTTGCGGCGCGCGGGCGAGATGGGCGATGGCGAGGCCTGGGCGATCCTCGCCGAGGGGGCGATGTATGGCTACCTCGGCGGCGGTTCGGTCTCGCGCGCGAAATTCGCGGGCTTTGCCGAGCGGGCGCGGGCGGCGGGCAACGAGCGGATCGAGGTGCTGGATGCCACCCGGCAGATGTGGGGCATCTCGATGATCGCGAGCGGGCCGAAGACGATCGAGCGGTTGCAGACGGCGGCGGATGCCGGCAATGGCACGGCGGCGCGCTTCCTCGTGGGGATCTTGCGTGACGGCAACCGGATGAACCTGCATCGCCGGCTTGGTGATGCCGATGCGGCGCTGGCGAAATACGGCACGGTGATCGGGCCCGATGACAGCTGGCGGCTTGGCCAGACGATCGCGGCGGCGCGGGCGCGCAAGCCCGCGGCCTGGGAGGCGCTTGCCGGTGCGGTTGCGGCGCGGCCGGATCTGGTTTCCAAGGATTTCGGCCGGGACCTCTACAAGGCCAACCCCAACGCCACGATCTACCTGCTGCAGAAGAAGCTTGCGGGCGAGGGGCTCTATCGCGGCGCGCTGGACGGGATCGCCGGGCGGCGGACGCTGCGCGGGCTCTCTCAGGCCTGCAGCCGCTTGCCAGACAATCCGCCCTGCAATGACAGCGTGATGCGTCCCGATGTGCTCGGGGCGATCCTTGCGGCGCGGTGACGGAACCGGAGGACGATCTTGCGTGAGAAGCAGGGGGAGGCGCGCGGCCTGAACGAGATCCGTTCGGCGCGCGTGATGTGGGCGGGGGCGCTGCTTGGGCTGGTGCTTCTCGGGGTGCGGATCGTGGCCCTGCGCGGCGATCTGGCGGGACTGTCCCTTGATGACGGGGCCGAACTCGTGCTGCGCGGCATGTGGCAGGACTGGCTCATCCTGCTGGCGCTGACCTATGCCACGATCACCGTGCTGCGCGGCGAGGGGCCGCGGGCGGGGCGGGTGGCGGCGGCGCTCTATGGCGTGCTCGCGAGCCTTCTGATGCTGTGGGGGATCGGCAATCTCGTTGCCCTCGACATGCTGGGGGCGCCGGTGACGATGGACTGGGTCGCCTATTCCGACATCGCCCATACCGACGTGATCCTCGACAGCATCTGGCACCTCGTCTCGCCGCTCGCCTTCTTCGGCGTGGCCGCTCTGGTCGCGGCGCTGGTGCTGGGCGCGCGCGGGCTTGCCGGCTGGCGCGCGCCGGGGGCGGCGCTCTTGCTCGGCCTCTTCGGGCTGGGCATCGTCTCGGGCGCTGCGCTTGACTCTGCGCCCACCGGTGTCGCGCGGGCGCGTCTGGTGAACCCGGTCTGGGCCTTCCTGCGCTCGATCGGCCGCGCCGATGGCGATGCCGCGGTTGCCGCGCTGGAGCGGGGCAATGCGCAAAGCGCCTTTGCCACCGTGCCCGGGCTGCCGCGCCCGGCCGATCCGCCGAAGAAGATCCGCAACGTGCTGCTCTATGCCTATGAATCGACGCCCGCGCGCCGGGCCGAGGGCTGGGAGGGCACCGTGCCCGTCACCCCGCACCTGAAGGCCGAGCTTTCCCATGCGCTCGCCTTCGATCGCGCCTATGCACATGTGCCGGCCTCGAACTATTTCCTTGTCTCGGCACTGGCCGGGCTGGTCCCCGAGCTTTCGACCACCTCGATGACCGAGACCGGGGTTCTGGCGGGCTTCCCGAGCCTCGCGCGCGAGATGCAGAAGGCCGGCGCGCGCACCGCTTTCTTCAACTCCTCGGACAACCGGTTCCAGAACACCGGCGGTTTCGTCACCGAGATGGGCTTCGAGCATGTCGTCGATTATCGCGACTGGACCTGCGATCAGGGCGTGTTCGAGGTGCAAAGCGTCACTGACCGCTTCCTGAACACCTCGTCCGACCTGTGCACCGCCGACCGCATCGCCGAGTGGATCGACGCCGCGCCGAAGCAGCCCTTCTTCGTCACCTTCCGCACCGGGATGACGCATCACCCCTATTTCCCGGGGCCGGATCTGCAGCCCTATTCCGACGATCCGGACCTGAACCGCTATCTGAACGCGCTGTGGGTGGGCGACAGCGCCTTCGGGCGGCTGATGGACCACCTGCGCGAGACGGGGCTTGCCGACGAGACGCTGGTCGTCGTGCTCGGCGATCATGGCGAGGCCTTCGGCGAGCATGGCACCTATGTGCACGCCTCGGGGCTGTTCGAGGAGAACGTCCACATCCCCTTCGCCTTCATCAACCCGCAGCTTTTCTCCGGCAGCCGCAGCGACCTGATCGTCGGCATCACCGATGTCGCGCCGACGGTGGCGGACCTGCTCGGCCTGCCGCGCCCCTGGCAGTGGGAGGGGCATTCGGTCTTTGCGCCCGAGCGCCCCGACGGGGTGATGTTCTTCGCGCCCTGGAACGGGTTCCAGCTCGGTTTCCGCGAGGGCGCGCGCAAGTACATCTACAACGCCAGCACCGGCGAGAAGCGGTTGTTCGATCTGTCCGCCGATCCGCTCGAGACGGCGGACCGGGCGGGCGACGTCGCGGCGGCAGAGGCCGCTCAGGCGACGCTGGCCGCGGCTGTTGCGGGCCATGATGCGCATCTGGCGGCGGTGCTGTCGGGCAAGAAGCCCGCTGCCCCGGCCGTGGCGCCGACCGAGGTGGTGCTGACCGTCTCCGGCACGCGTTTCGATGCCCCGCCGAAGGGCTGGGTGATGCTCGACGGCACGGATGTCGGCGGTTTCGAGGTGCCGGGTGCGGCCGATACCACCCATGCCGCGGCCAGCGCCGCGGCGATCTCGGCGGCGATGACCGAGGTGCGGCTGCCGCTGGCCGCCGGCGCCTGCGCGCGTCGTCTGGATGTCTGGTTCCTGAATGACGACTGGGCGGGGGCCGGCAAGACCGGCGACACCGATCTGGTGATCCGCAAGGTGACGGTCGGCGCGACCACCTATTTCGCCAACCGATTCCGTCTGCTGACCGCGAATGCGGGCAAGATGGATGGCGAGGATTTCCGGCTCTGGCGCAAGGGCGGCGTGGCCATCGACCTGGATCTGCCGGCCGATTGCGTGAATGCGGCTTTGGCTGGAAATTAGGCGGTCACTCGCGCAAGGCGATATCCGGACATTGAGAATACAACCTATGGTATTGTTTGTGCATAATATTTAAACATCATGAACTTGATATGACTCAACAATAACAAGATTAAAAAGTATATAATAATCCCCGACTCCGGTAACCACTCGGTCCCGGAGCTTCCCGAAACGCAAGGAGGAAATGCGGTTCGGGGTGGAAAGGGGGGATATTATTATGACGAAGCGTAAGGCGTTTTCGATCCGCTTCGACCCTCAGGGCGAACAGCCCTCCGGGCGCAGCGGCAGGACGGTTCTGGTGGCGGGCGGGGCCGGGTTCATCGGCTCCAACCTGATCCGACGATTGCTTGACCAAGGCGACAGGGTGATTTGCGTCGACAATCTCTCGACCGGGCGGTTCGAGAATATCGGCACCCTGGTCACCCATCCGCGGTTCGGCTGGATCCAGCATGACGTGATCGAGCCTTTCACCGTCGCCGGGCCGATCGACCGGATCTACAACTTGGCCTGCCCGGCCTCGCCGCCGAAATACCAGGCCGATCCGGTGCACACCTTCAAGACCTCGGTGCTGGGGGCGATGAACCTGCTCGAGCTCGCCGAAGCGAAGCGGGCGCGCATCCTGCAAAGCTCGACCTCCGAGGTCTATGGCGATCCCGACTGCAGCCCGCAGCCGGAAAGCTATCGCGGCAACGTCAACACCGTCGGCCCGCGCTCCTGCTACGACGAGGGCAAGCGTGCTGCCGAAACGCTGTTCTACGAAAGCCACCGCACCAAGCGGGTCGATATCCGCATCGCCCGGATCTTCAACACCTACGGGCCGCGGATGGATCCCGAGGACGGGCGCGTGGTGTCGAACTTCATCGTCCAGGCGATCAGCGGCGCGCCGCTGACGGTCTATGGCGATGGCACCCAGACCCGTTCCTTCTGCTATGTCTCGGACATGGTCGACGCGCTGCAGATGCTGATGGAGGCTCCCGAGGCCACCCAGGCGATCTATGCGCCGGTGAACCTCGGCAATCCGGGCGAGTTCACCATGCTCGAGCTGGCGCAGATGGTGCTCGAACTGACCGGCGCGCGCGGCCCGCTCGTGCATCTGCCGCTGCCGAAGGACGACCCGCTGCAACGCCGTCCCGACATCACCCGGGCGCATAACCTGCTTGGCTGGGCGCCGAAGGTGGCGCTGCGCGAAGGCCTGCTGCCGACGATCGCCTATTTCCGGCAGGAACTTCTGGCGCAGCAGCGGATCAGTGCGGGTGGCGTGGCATGACCCTGCCGAAGACAGTGCTGGTGACCGGCGGTGCGGGCTATATCGGCTCGCACTGCTGCAAGGCGCTTGCCGAGGCGGGCTGTACGCCGGTCACCTTCGATAACCTCTCGCGCGGCCATGCCGATGCAGTGAAATGGGGGCCGCTGGTGCGTGGCGACCTGCGTGACGGGGCGGCGGTTCTTGCCGCCCTGCGCGCGCACCGGGCCGAGGCGGTGATCCATTTCGCCGCGCTCGCCTATGTCGGCGAAAGCGTGGCCGAGCCGCAGGCCTATTACGACAACAACCTCGGCGGCATGATCGGCCTTCTCGGCGCGATGCAGGCGGCGGGGCTGACGCAGATCGTGTTCTCCTCGAGCTGCGCGACCTATGGCACGCCCGACCGGCTGCCGATCTCGGAAGACATGCCGCAGGCGCCGATCAATCCCTATGGCCGCACCAAGCTCGTCTGCGAATGGATGCTGCGCGACGCGGGCGTGGCCTGGGGGCTGCGCCATGTCGCGCTGCGCTACTTCAACGCGGCGGGCGCGGATCCCGCGGGCGAGGCGGGCGAGCGACACGACCCCGAGACGCATGTGTTGCCGCTCGCGCTGCTTGCCGCCTCGGGCAAGGGCGGGCCGCTGCGGATCTTCGGCATCGATTACCCGACGCCAGACGGCACCTGCATCCGCGACTACATCCATGTCACCGACCTGGCGCGCGCGCATGTGCGGGCGCTGGACTATCTGGCCGGGGCGGGCGAGAGTGTGGCCCTGAACCTTGGAACAGGGCAGGGGGCTTCGGTGCGTGAGGTCGTGTCGATGATCGAGAGGGTGACCGGGCGCGCTGTCCCGGTCCTCGAGGAGCCGCGCCGTCCGGGCGATCCGGCGGCGCTTTACGCCGATATCGCGCGCGCCGGCGCCGTTCTGGACTTCCGGCCCGAGTTCGGGCTCGAGCGGATCGTCGCCGACGCCGCGCCCTGGTTCGGCCATGGGGATATCAAGGCCGGGCCATGAGCCGTCATCCTGCCCTGGAGCCGCGTCCGATGCTTGCACCGGTGGTGACGGGCCTCCGGGCCCTGCGCTATCGGCTGGTGATCGCGCTGTGGCTTCTGGCGGCGGGGTGGTTCTGGGCCTGGTGGCTGCAGCCCGCCCATGTCATCGGCCCGGCGCGCTACTGGCTTGTCACCGCGGCGATGGCCTGGATCTGGGGGATGCAGCTCTATTTCGTGCTGGTCTTCCTCTTTGCCCGCCGCTCGGCCGCACCCGATCCCGAGGTGGGGCGCTGGCGGGTCGCGATGGTGACCACCAAGACCCCCTCCGAGCCCTTCGCCGTGGTGCGCAAGACGCTCGAGGCGATGCTGGCGCAGGACTATCCGCACGACACCTGGCTTGCTGACGAGGACCCGTCCGAGGAGACCCGCGCCTGGTGTGCCGCGCATCGGGTGATGATCTCGACCCGCAAGGGGCTCGCGGAGTATCACCGCGCAGAATGGCCACGCCGGACCCGCTGCAAGGAAGGCAACCTCGCCTATTTCTACGACACCTGGGGCTATCGCGATTACGACATCGTCAGCCAGCTCGATGCCGATCACGTGCCGCAGCCGGGCTATCTGCGCGAGATGCTGCGCCCATTCGCCGATCCGGAGGTGGGCTATGTCAGCGCGCCCTCGATCTGCGCCGCGAATGCCGCGGAAAGCTGGGCGGCGCGGACCCGGCTGTATGCCGAGGCGGCGTTTCATGGCGTGTTCCAGGCGGGCTATACCGGGGTGCTGACGCCGATGTGCATCGGCTCGCATTACGCGGTGCGCACCGTGGCGTTGCAACAGGCGGGCGGGCTTGGGCCCGAGCTGGCCGAGGACCATTCGACGACGATGCTGGTCGCTTCGGCCGGCTGGCGGGGCGTGCATGCGATCGACGCGATCGCGGTGGGCGACGGGCCGGCGACGCTGCCCGATCTGGTGACGCAGGAATTCCAGTGGTCGCGCTCGCTGATGAGCCTGTTGCTGCGCTATACGCCCGGCTATCTCGGCCGGCTGCCGCTGCGGCTCAAGCTGCTCTTCCTGCTGTGCCAGAGCTGGTATGCGTTCTTCGCGATCACCATGGCGATGATGTATGTGCTGCCGATCCTGGCGGTGTGCTTCGACATCCGCTTTGCCGACGTCACCTATCCCGCCTTCCTCGGCCATTCGCTGCCCTCGGTCGTGGTGATGATCGCCTTTGCCTACATGATGCGCCACGACGGGCTGTTCCGGCCGCGCGATGCCAAGGTGATCGCCTGGGAGAAGGCGCTGTTCGTCATCCTGCAATGGCCCTGGGTGCTCTGGGGCTGCCTGATGGCGGTGTGGGACCGGGTGACCGGGCGCTTCGTCGATTTCCGCATCACGCCCAAGGGCGAGGCCGCCGCCGCGGTGCTGCCGCCGCGGATCTTCTGGCTCTACCTCGCTCTGGCGGCGGGCGCGATCGTGCCGGTGCTCATGGTTCCGGACGTGGTCCAGGCGCGGGGCTTCTACCTGCTCTCGATCATCAACGCGCTGCTCTATGTGACCTTGCTGGTGGTCATCCTGTGGCACCACCGCCGCGCCGCGCGGGCAAAGGGGCAGGCGCCGCGCGACGGCGCAGAATTCGCAAGATATGTCGCCGGTTTGACCCTTGTCATGGTGCTCTGTGCCGTGGGGATTACACTGCGAGGCGATGCGAGTCTTCGCGCACTCGCCGTCGGCCTTGCGCCGCTGAAACTGACCCGGGTCGAATATCTCGTCTCGGGGGCAGGCATGGGGCAGAACGGGGAAGTGCGGATCTTCTTCGCACCCGATCTGTCCGGCTGGTTCTCGAAGGAGAATGGGGAGGGGGAAAAATGAAACACTCTTTTTGGACGGGCATTGCCGCATGTGCCGCGGCGCTTTGTCTCGCGGGGCCGGTTCTGGCCGCTCCCGTCGAGGTGCCACCGGGAGACGTCCCGTTCGGGGTCTATGACCCGGACGGCGATTTCACCGACAAGACCCCGGTGGTGATCGAGCATCTGTTCCTGCCGTGGGAGGACGTCTACCTGCCGTCGCTGAACGATGCCGATCAATATGCGCTGGAACGGCACCGGGCACTTCTGGTCACGGTCGAGCCCTGGACCTGGTCGCGCAGCGAGCGCAACACCGCGCAATACCTGCGCCGGGGCATCGCACGCGGGGAATATGACCCGAACATGATCGCGATCTGCGACGTGCTCGCCACGCTGAAGAGCCCGGTGACCCTGCGTTTCGCCCACGAGATGGACGACACCTCGGGGCAGTTCATCTGGGCGGGCTGGAATCCCAAGGATTACATCTCGGCCTATCGCCACATGATCGACCTGTGCCGCGCCCATGCGCCCAACATCACCGTGATGTGGTCGCCGCTCGGCGAGAAGAACATGGCCGATTACTACCCGGGCGACGACTATGCCGATCTGATCGGGCTCTCGGTCTTCGGGCTGCAGGCCTGGGACCAGGCGAAATACGGCCATGACCGCACCTTCGACGAGATCTTCGCGCCGCGCTACGAGCGGGCCGCGCAGTTCGGCAAGCCGGTCGTCGTCGCCGAGCTCGGCTATGTCGGCAAGGCCGATTACGTCCAGATGTGGAAGGACAGCGTGCGCGTCGAGAAGAAGGAATACCCGAGTCTCGTCGGCGTGGTCTATTTCAACCAGCACGAGGTCTATCCCTGGCCGGAGAACTTCGGTGCGCCCGACTGGCGCATGAAGAACCAGATCCTGCAATAGGGGGCCGGGACGGCAGAATTTCGCCGATCTTCTGCCCCGGGGGCAATGACATGAAAACGCGGGGGAAATCACTTCCCCCGCGTTTTCGTTGATGCTGCCGCATCGGCGCCACAGTTTTGCCCCGCTCGCGCTTGGCTTGACGCGTAGGAACTTTTGTTGTGATCGATAGGGACCGAGAACGCAGGGCCCCAGAGATCACAGGGGTTCAACGCGTCACAGCACGAGGCAGGTATGACCATCTTCGACTTGATTTCCCGCACGGCTGCGGCCGCGACCGTCACCTTGATCGCGATCGCGCCCGTCCATGCCGAAACCGCAACCATCGACATCCTCCCGACCCACCGTGTGGTGGTGAAGACCGCGGCCGGCCACGGCTCTGCCCGGTTCGACTGGATGCGCCCGACCACGCCGGTCGTCGCCGAACGCGTGGCCTATGTCACGCCGCCCGGCAACGGCAGCTGGATCTGCTCGCCCTCGGGCTTCGGCTCGAAGTCGAAGTGCTATCGCCGCTGAGCGGCCGGCACCGGGCCATCCGCACCTGACCTCTGATGCGCCCGGCGTGACGGCCGATCCGTCGCGACCGGGGCCTCAGAGGCTGCGGAACAGCTTCGCCAGACGATTGGCCTCGTCACCGAGGCCCCAGGGCGGGTTCAGCACGACCATGCCCGATCCGATCATCCCGTGCCCCTCGCGCGCGGGCGGGAAGCGCACCTCGCTCAGCAGGGCATCGGGATGCGCGGCCATCAGCGCGCGCACCATCGCGGCCTGCGCCGGCGCCACCGCGACCGTGGGGGCAAGCACCGGATACCAAAGGGCGATCACGCCCACGTTCCACTTGCGCGCCACCTGGCCCATCAGCCGCGGGATGGTGTCGTAATCGCTTTTCACCTCCCAGCTCGGGTCGATCAGCATCAGCCCGCGGCGCGGCGTCGGCGGTGCCATCGCGAGCGCCATCGCCAGCCCGTCCTTGTGGTGCAGCACGCCGCCGAAGGGTGCCATCGCGGCGCGCAGCGCCTCGAATTCGCGCGGGTGCAGCTCGCACAGCTGGAGCGAGTCGATCGGCCGCAGCAGGTTCGCCGCGACGAGCGGCGAGCCCGGATAGGCCCGCGCGCCATGCGCGGCCCGCACCGCGGCAAGGGCCCTGGCATAGGGATGGGCGGGCGGGAACCAGCCCAGCTTCTCCACCCGCTCGATCCCGGCTGCCGCCTCGCCGGTCTTCACCGCCTCGGCCGCGTCAAGCGCATAGAGCCCGCGGCCCGAATGGGTCTCGAGATAGCTCAGCGGCTTTTCCTTGCGGGTCATGTAGTCGAGCATCACCGCAAGCAGGGCGTGTTTGTGCACGTCGGCCAAGTTTCCGGCGTGGTAGATGTGTTGATAGGACAGCATGGCTTCCTCCGTTCACCCCTCAATGCCGTCGCCCGGTGCGCTCCGCAAGGGCGGGCATGCAGGTTTGCGAAGATGGGGGCGGAAATGGAAACGGCGGCCCCAGGGAGGAGGAGGGGGCCGCCGTCCGAACCATGACCCCAGGGAGGAGGAGGGGGCCTTGGTATGGGTGGCACCGCTCGGGAGGAGGAGTGAGCGGCACCGTAGCCGTCGGCCCAGGGAGGAGGAGGGGCCTTCGGTATATCGAACGGCGACCCCAGGGAGGAGGAGGGGGTCGCCGCCTGTCACGACGGGCCGGGAGGAGGATGGCCCTTCGCAAGTCTCGCGCCGAGAAGAAAGCGCGGTGCCCTCAGGGAGGAGGAGGAGGGCACCGCCTTCTTTACGAGACCCCAGGGAGGAGGAGGGGGCCATCGCATCGGCTTTCCGGCAGTGCCTTGCGGCTGGGGCCGGTATAGGGTGGCGGTGCCCTCAGGGAGGAGGAGGAGAGCACCGCCGATTTCCGAGGCCCAGGGAGGAGGAGGGGCCTCAGGAAGGGAAACTTATTTGCCGTAGGCGGCCTCGAGGGCCACGCGGGTGATCATCGAGCGATGGATCCCCAGATCTTCGAGCTCGGCGCGCGACAGCGACTTGAGCTCGCGCATCGTCTGGCGGAACACCTTGCGGCGGGCGATCCCGTCGCGGATGCTGGCAACCAAGGTCGCCAGGCCGAAGTCGGCGGTGCGGATGTCGGTAACCAGAGCCATCGTCTCAACCTTTGGTCTTCGTCGTCTCGTCGTCTTGCGGTGGCAACGTCGCCACTGCTGTTGACGCAAACATGGCCCCAATGCTGCAGCTGCACAATGGCCCTGAGGTGCAATGCTGCCATGCAGAAACTGCATAATAGGTGCTGACCTAATATTTGGTCATTTCACCCAACGTCACACGACATTTTATGTTCTGAAGATGCGTGTTTCGGCCAAATTTCGACGCGACTCCAGTTTGCGGCGATTTTGCGCCCTTGAACTCCGCGGCCAAAACGACACAGTTCCGGCAAAAATCGGCGGAGAAGATCATGGCTCTGAGCAAGGAAACGGTGCTTGAGGCGCTGAAGCGAGTCGCGCTTCCGGGGGGCGGCGACCCGGTCACGCAGGGATTCGTGCATGCGCTGGCGGTCGAGTCGGGCGTTGTGCGCTTCGTTCTCGAGGGGGCGCCGGGCCCGGCGCTCGAGGCGCTGCGGCCGGCGCTCGAGGCGGCGGTGAGGGCGCTTCCCGGGGTGGAGAGTGTCACCGTGGTGGTGCCCGCGGGGCCGCCGCGCGGGCTTGGGGGCGGGCCGAAGATCGGTGGTCATCCGACGCCGCAGGCGGGAAAGCTGCCGGTTGCCGGCGTGCGCCACGTGATCGCGGTGGGCTCCGGCAAGGGCGGCGTCGGCAAGTCGACGGTCTCGGCCAATCTTGCGGTGGCGCTCGCGCGGGCCGGCAAGCGGGTCGGCCTGCTCGATGCCGATATCTACGGGCCGAGCCAGCCGCGGATGATGGGCGTGACCAAGCGCCCCTCCTCGCCCGACGGCAAGACCATCGTGCCGTTGCAGGCGCATGGCGTCACCCTGATGTCGATCGGGCTGATGCTGAAGGAGGACGAGGCGGTGATCTGGCGCGGCCCGATGCTGATGGGCGCGCTGCAGCAGATGCTGGGCCAGGTGCAATGGGATGCCTATGGTCCGCTTGACGTGCTGATCATCGACCTGCCGCCCGGCACCGGCGACATCCAGCTGACGCTGTGCCAGAAGACCGAGCTTGACGGCGCGATCATCGTCTCGACGCCGCAGGACATCGCCATGCTTGACGCGAAGAAGGCGATCGACATGTTCCGCCGGCTGAACACCCCGGTGTTCGGCCTGATCGAGAACATGTCGACCTATGTCTGCCCGAACTGCGGCCACGAGGCGCATCTGTTCGGTCATGGCGGGGTCGAGACCGAGGCGGCGCGGCTTGGGCTGCCGTTCCTCGGTGCGTTGCCGCTCGACCTCGAGGTGCGGCTCGCGGGCGATTCGGGCACGCCCGCCGCGGCGGGGGAGGGGGCGCCGGCGCGCGCCTATGCGGCGATCGCGCGGGCGTTGATCGCCTCGGGCGCGGTCTGAACCGGCGCCGATCCGGGAAATCACGGGAAAGGGGCGTCCTGCGGGGCGCCCCTTTCGCTTGGTGTGGCCGGCGTGTCCCCCGCGGTCCGGCGCGGGATTTCGCGGGACAGGTGCCGGTGCCGGGGGTGCGCGCGGGATTTCATGGCACTTGCCGGGCGAAGGCGTCGATTCACGCCGAATCACCGCTGCGTGAACCGCCGTGATCGGCCGAGAATCAGTCCTTGCCTGTGGGATATTCGCCACGCCCATTCTGGCCGGCGGGAAATTGTGGGATTTGTCCGGGAAAAGATGACCCCACTAGATCTGGTGTCTTCATCGGCAATTGAAACGATTTGTGCCGTAATTTGTCATGAACTTGCCACAATCCCTTGAGTCTCGAATGGGTTATCCACAACATATCCACAGCTAGTTTGCGGCTGGTCCCGTCTTTTCCCTTGCTATCCCACCCCTGCCCGTGGCATCCCTTGCTCATCGAGAAGACGGGAACGAGGCAACAAGACCTCACGGCGAAAAGAGCAGATTTCATACAGGCACCCGCTTCACGAAACGAAGAGATCCGGCGCGCGAGCGAGCAGCATCCCCCAGGTGGCGCGCGCAGTCGGACAGCCCAGCGATGGGAACGAGGGCGGCGGATCGGACAGTGGCAGCAGTCCGATCCGCCGTTTTCATTACCGGGACCCCGGTTCCGGAAGCCACCAGAGGGGAAGGGGACAGGAGACAGGCCTTGGCGGGCATGTTCATCGGCGAATACACCTTCAAGGTGGACAGCAAGGGTCGCGTGTCGATCCCCGCGCTGTTTCGTCGTGAGCTCGAGGAGGGCGACCCCGAGGCCAAGGCCACCGGCCGCCCCCGCATGGTCATCGTCTACGGTGCCGACACCCAGAAGATGCTGCAGGTCTATTCCTACGAGGGCTTCCAGAAGCTCGCGGCAGAGATCAACGCCCGTCCCTACACCGACCCGCGCCGCGCGATCCTGCAGCGCCTCGTGCTGAACAAGGCCCACCCGACCGAGATCGATCCGGACGGCCGCCTTGTTCTGCCCGCGACGCTGCGCGGCCGGCTCACGCTCGAGGGCGAGGCCTATTTCGCCGGCATGGGCGAGACCTTCGAGATCTGGAAACCCGAGACCTTCGCCGTGGTCGATGCCGCGCGGATGGAAAAGCTGCTGGCCGAGATGGGCGAGGACTTCGACCCGCTCAGCCTGCTCGGTGGGGAGGGCTGAGGGATGAGCGGACCCGAGACCCAAGACGACGCCCCGCATGTTCCCGTCCTGCTGCGACCGCTCCTGAAGGCGGTCGCGCCTGTTTCGGGCGTCTGGCTCGACGGCACCTTCGGCGCGGGCGGCTACAGCCGCGGGCTGCTGGCGGCGGGCGCCGAGCGGGTGATCGGCGTCGATCGCGACCCGGCGGTGTTCGAGATGGCCAAGGCCTGGCGCGGCCCCTATGGCGACCGGCTGGTTCTGGTCGAGGGCACCTTCTCGGAGCTCGACAGCTATGCCGCCGAGATCGCGCCCGAGGGGCTTGACGGCGTGGTGCTCGATCTCGGCGTGTCCTCGATGCAGCTCGATCAGGCCGAGCGCGGATTCTCCTTCATGAAGGAGGGCCCGCTCGACATGCGCATGTCGCAGTCCGGCCCCTCGGCCGCCGACATCGTCAACGAGGCCGACGAGGGCGTGCTGGCCGATATCCTGTACCATTACGGCGAGGAACGCGCCTCGCGCCGCATCGCCCGCGCGATCGTCGAGGCCCGCGCCACCGCACCCTTTGCCACGACGCGTCAGCTTGTGGCGGTGATCGAGCGCTGCCTGCCGCGGCCGAAGCCCGGGCAGAGCCATCCGGCCACGCGCTCGTTCCAGGCGCTGCGCATTGCGGTGAACGACGAATTCGGGCAACTTGCAGCAGGCCTCGAATCCGCGGAGCGCGCGTTGAAACCCGGTGGCAAGCTCGCCGTCGTCACTTTCCATTCCCTCGAAGACCGGGTGGTCAAGCGCTTCTTCCAGGCGCGCTCCGGCCGCACGCCCGCCGGCTCGCGCTATGCCCCCGTGCAGGCGGTCGAGATTGCGGCCTTCACCCCGGTGACGAAGAAGCCCGTCGGCCCCGACGAGCAGGAGCTTGCCGAGAACCCGCGCGCGCGCTCGGCGCTTCTGCGCGTCGCGATCCGCACCGAGGCGCCGGCCGGCCGCGCCGACCGCGCCGCGCTTGGCCTTCCCGCCCTTCCCGCCGCGACAGGACGCCACAGATGAGGACGCTGCTCTATCTCGCCACCGCGCTTTGCGTCATGGGCCTCGCCTTCTGGGCCTATCACGTGAACTATGCCACGCAGGACCGGCAGGGTGAGCTGCGTGCGCTGAAGAACGAGATCGCGTCGCTGCAGGAGGGGCTGAGCGTGCTGCGCGCCGAATGGGCCTATCAGAACCGTCCCGACCGGCTGCGCGAACTCGTCAACATGAACTTCACCGAGCTGCAGCTCCTGCCGCTCGCGCCCGAGCAGTTCGGCGCGGTGGGGCAGGTCGCCTATCCGAGCCCGGATGCGCCCGCCGCCGAGACCGCCGCGCCGCTTGCCGGGATGAAACCGATCGATGTCGTCAACGCGCCCGACGCGCTGCTGGAGGAAGGTCAATGATCCGCACGCCGCTTCGCCCGCTGGCCCGCATCCTTGACGCCCGCGCCCGCGGCGAGAATCCCGACGCGATCGAGCGCGAGAACATCCGCCTGCGCGGCGAGGCGCTGCGCGAGCGCGCCCGCACCACCGCCGAGGGCCGGCTCCTGATGATGGGCGTGCTGTTCCTGGCGGCCTTCGTCACCGTCGGGCTGCGGATGGGGACGCTCGCCGCCTCGACCCCCGAGGAGCCGCAGCTGGGCGATTCCGCCCCCGCGATCCTGGCGCAGCGCGCCGACATCACCGACCGCGAGGGGCGGGTGCTGGCGACGAACCTCGTCACCCACGCGCTCTATGCGCAGCCGCCGATGCTGGTCGATCCGGTCGGCACCGCCGACAAGCTGGTCAAGATCTTCCCCGACCTGAACCACGACCGCCTGGTCAAGGACTTCACCGGCGCGCGCAAGTTCGTCTGGATCAAGAAGAAGATCTCGCCCGAGCAGCTGCAGGCGGTGCATGACATCGGCGATCCGGGCCTGCTGTTCGGCCCGCGAGAGATGCGGCTTTACCCGAACGGTTCGGTCGCGGCGCATGTGCTGGGGGGCGCGCGCTTCGGCGCCGAAGGGGTGAACTCGGCCGAGATCGTCGGCGTCGCCGGCGTCGAGAAGGCCTTTGACGGCTGGCTGCGCGATCCGGCGAACAAGGGCGCGCCGCTGCAGCTCTCGATCGATCTGACGGTGCAGGCCGCGCTCGAGGAAGTGCTCGACGGCGGCATGAAGCTGATGGATGCCAAGGGCGCCTCGGCGGTGGTGATGGATGTGCATACCGGCGAGATCGTGGCGATGGCCTCGCTGCCCGATTTCGACCCGAACGACCGGCCGGCGCCGCTGACCAAGGGCGATGCCTCGGACAGCCCGCTGTTCAACCGCGCGGTGCAGGGCGTCTACGAACTCGGCTCGACCTTCAAGATCTTCGCGGTGGCACAGGCGCTGGAGCTTGGCCTCGTCAACCCCACGACGATGGTGCAGACGCAGTCGCCGATGGTCTTCGGTCGCTTCCGCATCCACGATTTCCACAATTACGGCCCGCAGCTGTCGGTCACCGACGTGATCGTCGAATCCTCGAACGTCGGCACCGCACGCATCGTGCAGATGATCGGGCCCGACCGGCAGAAGGCCTTCCTCGAGAAGATGGGCTTCCTCGCCCCGACCCCGGTCGAGCTGAGCGAGGCGCCGACCGGTCGGCCGATCCTGCCGGCGAAATGGTCCGAGATCTCGGCGATGACGATCGGCTATGGCCATGGCCTCTCGGCCTCGCCGCTGCATCTGGCCGCCGCCTATTCGACGATCGCGAACGGCGGCCGCCGGGTCGAGCCGACGCTGGTGCACGACCCGCGCCATCAGGAAGGCGACCGGGTGCTGAGCGAGGAGACGGCCAAGCGCGCCCTCGCCATGATGCGCGCTGTGGTGACGCGCGGCACCGCCTCGTTCGGCGACGTGCGCGGCTATCAGGTCGCCGGCAAGACCGGCACCGCCGACAAGGTCAAGCCGACCGGCGGCTATTACAAGGACAAGGTGATGGCGACCTTCGCCGGCACCTTCCCGGTGACCGACCCGAAATATGTGCTGATCCTCAGCCTCGACGAGCCCTCGACCTTCGTCGCGGGCGAGAACCGCCGCACCGCCGGCTGGACCGCGGTGCCGGTCGCGGGCGAGGTGATCCGCCGTGTCGCGCCGCTTCTGGGCTTGCGCCCCGAGGGCAACACCCCCGACGTGCTCGACGGCATCCAGCTGGTCGTGGCGAAGGCCGGCAGCCACTGATCCCGGGCCGCACGGGCGCGCCGCCGCCCGCGTCCGCCCTTTTCCGCTTGGCCGGGAAAGGGCGCGTTGACGCTTCGCGGCACTCTCCGGTAAATGGGCAGGCAATTTTGAAGGGGCACAAGATATGGGCGAAGCAGTCACGAAAGCCCTGAGCGATCTCGGTCTGACCGCCCGGCACGGCGAGGATGTCGCCGTCACCGGCCTGTCCGTCGACAGCCGTCAGGTCAGGCCCGGCCATCTCTTCGCGGCGCTGCCCGGGGTGAAGGCGCATGGCGCGACCTTCCTGCCCGCGGCGCTCGAACGCGGGGCGGTGGCGGTGCTGACCGACCGCGCCGGCGAAGAGATCGCCCGGCCGCTGCTCGCCGGCAGCCCGGTCGCGCTGGTGGTGGTCGAGGATCCGCGCCAGAGCCTTGCCTATGCCGCCGCGCTGTGGTTCGGCGCGCAGCCCGCGACGGTGGTCGCGGTGACCGGCACCAACGGCAAGACCTCGGTCGCCACCTTCACCCGGCAGATCTGGCAGGCGCTCGGCCTCGAGGCGGCGAATATCGGCACCACCGGCGTCGAGGGCAGCTTCACCGCGCCCTCCGCCCATACCACGCCCGAGCCGATCACCCTGCACCGGCTGCTGGCCGAGATGGCCGAGGCCGGCGTCACCCATGCGGCGATGGAGGCCTCCTCGCACGGGCTCGCGCAGCGCCGCCTCGATGGCGTGCAGCTGTCCGCCGCAGCCTTCACCAACTTCACCCAGGATCACCTCGACTATCACGCCACCTTCGAGGAGTATTTCGCCGCGAAGGCCGGGCTCTTCACCCGGGTGCTGCCCGAGGATGGCGTCGCGGTGGTCAATACCGACGACCCCAAGGGGCTGGAACTCTTCGATTTTGCCGTGGCACGCGGGCAGAAGGTGATCCGCGTCGGCCATGACGCGGGCTGCGAGATGCGCCTTGGCGGGCAGCGCTTCGACGCCGCGGGGCAGGACGTGCGCTTCATCTGGGAGGACGAGCCGCAGATGGTGCGCCTGCCGCTGATTGGCGGGTTCCAGGCGATGAACGTGCTCACCGCCGCGGCGCTGGCCATCGCCTGCGGGGCGGAACCGGCCGAGGTCTTTGCCGTGCTGCCGAAGCTGACGACCGTGCGCGGGCGGATGCAGCTTGCCGCGACGCGCACCAACGGCGCCACGGTCTTCGTCGATTACGCCCATACCCCCGACGCGGTCGAGACCGCGCTGAAGGCGCTGCGCCCGCATGTGCTGGGCCGGCTGGTGGCGATCGTCGGGGCGGGCGGCGATCGTGACCGCACGAAACGGCCGCTGATGGGCCGCGCCGCCACCGCCTTCGCCGATCATGTCATCGTCACCGACGACAACCCCCGCACCGAGGACCCGGCCACGATCCGCGCCGCGGTGATGGAGGGCGCGGGGCCCGAGGCGCAGGAGGTGGGTGACCGCGCCGAGGCGATCCTGCGCGGCGTCGATGCGCTCGGCCCGGGCGATGCGCTGCTCATCATGGGCAAGGGGCACGAGCGGGGCCAGGTGATCGGCACCGACATCTTCCCCTTCGACGATGCCGAACAGGCCTCGATTGCCGTCGCGGCGCTGGATGGAAAGATCTGACATGGCCGTTCTGTGGACCTCTGCCGATGCCGCCGCCGCGACGGACGGGCGCGCGACGCGCCCCTTCGCCGTCACCGGCCTCTCGATCGACACCCGCACGATCCGCCCGGGCGAGCTGTTCGTGGCGCTGAAGGATGTGCGCGACGGCCATGACTTCGTGCGCGACGCGCTCGCCCGCGGCGCCGCCGCGGCGCTGGTCAGCCGGATCCCGGACGGCTGCAGCGACAGCGATCCGCTGCTTTTGGTCGAGGATGTGCTCACCGCTCTCGAGGCGCTTGGCCGCGCCGGGCGTGCCCGCACCCGGGCGCGGGTGATCGCGGTCACCGGATCCGTCGGCAAGACCTCGTCGAAGGAGATGCTGCGCGCCGTGCTGAGCGCGCAGGGCAGGGTGCACGCCGCCGAGGCCAGCTTCAACAACCACTGGGGCGTGCCGATCACGCTTGCCCGGATGCCGGCCGACGCCGATTTCGCGGTGATCGAGATCGGCATGAACCACCCCGGCGAGATCGCGCCGCTTGCCCGCATGACGCGCCCGCATGCGGCGATGATCACCACCGTCGCCCCGGCCCATCTCGAGGCCTTCGAGTCGGTCGAGGGCATCGCCGATGAAAAGGCGACGATCTTCGAGGGGCTGGAACCTGGCGGCACGGCGGTCGTGCCGACCGGGCTGCCGGTGACGCCGATCCTGCTCGCGGCGGCGCAGGCCCATGCCGCGCAGATCGTCACCTTCGGCCCCGCCGCGGGCTCGGACTATCGCCTGCTCTCGGCCCGCATCGCGGGCGACGCGACGATCGTGCAGGCCGAGGCCAAGGGGCATCCGCTGCTCTTCAAGGTGATGACCCCGGGCGCGCATTTCGCCGCGAACGCGCTTGGCGTGCTGGCGCTGGCCGAGGCCGTGGGCGCCGACCCTGCCGTTGCCGCGCTCGACCTTGGCACCTGGAGCCCGCCTGCCGGGCGTGGCACCCGCGAGCGGGTCTATCTCGACATCACCGACGAGGCGCAGAGCTTCGACCTGTTCGACGATGCCTTCAACGCCAACCCCGCCTCGATGGCGGCGGCGCTTGACGTGCTGGCCGCGACCGCGCCGCGCGATGGCATCGGCCGGGTGTCGCGCGGGCGCCGGGTGGCGATCCTCGGCGACATGCTCGAGCTTGGCCCCGACGAGCTGAAGCTGCACGCCGCCATCGCCCGGCTGCCGGCGATGGAGGCGGTCGACATCGTGCATTGTGCCGGCGTGCGGATGCGTGCGCTGTGGCAGGCGCTGCCGCAGGCGAAGCGCGGCGAATGGTTCGAGACCGCGACGGCCTTGGCCGAACGCGCCCGGCATCTCGTCGACGCGGGCGACGTGGTGCTGGTGAAGGGCTCGAAGGGCTCGAAGGTCAGCCTCGTCGTCGGGGCACTGAAGAAACTCGGCCAGCCCGGTGCGGCCGAGGCGTTCAAGGGAAAAGAATAATGCTGTATTGGCTTGCCCACCTGTCGAGCGGGGGCGATCTGTTCAACCTGTTTCGCTACATCACCTTCCGGGCGGGTGGCGCGTTCTTCACCGCGCTGATCTTCGGCTTCCTCTTCGGCCGGCCGCTGATCGACATGCTGCGTCGCAAGCAGGGCAAGGGCCAGCCGATCCGCACCGACGGGCCGGCGACGCATTTCGCCAAGGCCGGCACGCCGACGATGGGGGGGCTGCTGATCCTCTCGGCGCTGCTCGTCTCGACGCTGCTCTGGGCGCGGCTCGACAACGGCTATATCTGGATCACCCTCGGCGTGACCTATGGCTATGCGCTGATCGGTTTCGCCGATGATTACGCCAAGGTGACGAAGCAGAACGTCAAGGGCGTCAGCTCGCGCACCCGGATGATCCTCGGGCTGCTGCTCGCGGCCGTCGCCGGTGCCGCTGCCGCCTGGATGCACCCGCCCGAGCTGACCAATCAGCTTGCCCTGCCGGTGTTCAAGGATGCGCTGATCAACCTCGGCCTGTTCTTCGTGCCGTTCTCGATGCTGGTCATCGTCGGCGCGGCGAATGCGGTCAACCTGACCGACGGGCTCGACGGGCTCGCGATCATGCCGGTGATGATTGCCGCGGGCACGCTCGGCGCCATCGCCTATGTCGTCGGCCGCGCCGACTTCACCCAGTATCTCGGCGTGCATTTCGTGCCCGGCACCGGCGAGATCCTGGTCTTCACCGCGGCGCTGATCGGCGGCGGTCTGGGCTTCCTGTGGTACAACGCCCCGCCGGCTGCGGTGTTCATGGGCGACACCGGTTCGCTTGCCCTTGGCGGCGCGCTTGGCGCCATCGCGGTCTGCACCAAGCACGAGCTGGTGCTCGCCATCGTCGGCGGCCTCTTCGTGGTCGAGGCGATGTCGGTGATCATCCAGGTCGCCTATTTCAAGCGCACCGGCAAGCGGGTGTTCCTGATGGCGCCGATCCACCACCATTTCGAGAAGAAGGGCTGGGGCGAGGCGCAGATCGTCATCCGCTTCTGGATCATCTCGCTCATCCTGGCGCTGATCGGCCTTGCCACGCTGAAGATCCGCTGAACGCGCTTGCCTTCGCAAACCGCTTCCCGCCTGCCGCACCATGCGGCAGGCGGTGCCGTTTTCGCCCGCCGCGCTCCCCCGCCGACGGAGGGGCTGCGGCGCCGGGGCAGGGGGGGCGCTGCCCCCCTCTTTGCCCTGCAGGCAAATTCACCCCCCGAGGTATTTTTGCCAAGATGAATGCAGGGGAAGGGCCTTCCCCTTTCGCCTTGCTTCAAATACCTCACGGGGGTGCGGGGGTGTGAAACCCCCGCGTCCGACGCGAGGAAAAGCAGATGATTCCGGTTCAGGGATACGAGGGGCACAAGGTCGCGGTTCTGGGGCTCGGGCGCTCCGGTCTGGCCACGGCGGCGGCGCTGAAGGCGGGGGGCGCGGTGCCGGTCCTGTGGGACGACAGCCCCGAGGCGCGCGCGAAGGCCGAGGAGGCGGGCTGGGCCTGCACCGATCTGGGCCGCGAGGGCGCCTTCGAGGGGATCTCGGCGCTGATCACCTCGCCCGGCATTCCGCATCTCTATCCGAAGATGAACCCGGTGATCGCGAAGGCGATGGCCGAGGGGATCCCGGTCGACAATGACATCGGGCTGTTCTTCCGGTCCTGGGCGACCTCCGACTGGGACAGTTTCGACGTGACGCCGCGCACGGTCTGCGTGACCGGCTCGAACGGCAAGTCGACGACCACGGCGCTGATCCACCACATCCTGGCCCATGCCGGCCGGCCGACGCAGATGGCGGGCAACATCGGGCGCGGCGTGCTCGACATCGAGCCGGCGATCGACGGCGAGGTGGTGGTGCTCGAGCTCTCGAGCTATCAGACCGATCTCGCCCGCGCGCTGACCCCCGATATCGCGGTCTTCACCAATCTCTCGCCCGACCATCTCGACCGCCACGCCGGCTATGGCGGCTATTTCGCGGCGAAGCGGCGGTTGTTTGCCGAGGGCGGGCCGGATCGTGCGGTGATCGGGGTGGACGAGCCCGAGGGGGTCTATCTGGCCAATCAGATGGCCAGCTCGCGCGAGGATGACCGGGTGATCCGGGTCTCCTCGGCGCAGAAGCTCGGCGCCTTCGGCTGGTCGGTCTTTGCCCGCAAGGGGTTCCTGGCCGAGTGGCGCAAGGGCCGTCAGGTCGCCTCGATCGACCTGCGCGAGGTGACCGGCCTGCCCGGCGCGCACAACCACCAGAACGCCTGCGCGGCCTATGCCGCCTGCCGGTCGCTCGGTCTGGCGCCGCGGGTGATCGAGGAGGCCTTCCACAGTTTCGCCGGCCTGCCGCACCGCTCGCAGACCGTCGCGGAAAAGCGCGGCGTGCGCTATGTGAACGACAGCAAGGCCACCAATGTCGACAGCGCGGCGAAGGCGCTCGAGGCCTTCCCGAACATCCGCTGGATCGCGGGCGGGCTGGGCAAGGAGGGCGGTGTCGCCTCGCTGCGGCCGCTTCTGGGCGCGGTGAAGAAGGCCTATTTCATCGGCCATTCGGCGCGCGACTTCGCGCTGGAGCTGGCGCCGCTCGAGCACGAGATCTGCGAGACGATGGAGGCGGCGGTGGCGCGTGCGGCGGCCGAGGCGGAGCCGGGCGATACCGTGCTGCTGGCCCCCGCCGCGGCGAGCTTCGACCAGTACAAGAGCTTCGAGAAGCGGGGCGAGCATTTCGCCGCGCTGGTCGCAGCGCTGCCGGACTGAACCGCTAGAGCAGCGCCGCGCCCAGCCCCGCCCCCAGGCCGACAAGGGTCACGGGCGGCAGCCGGGTGCCGAAGGCGAGCGCCAGCAGCAGCGCGGCAATGCCTGCCGCGCGGCCGTCGTGCAGCCCGGCGGGCAGGATCTGGGTGAGGAAGGCCGCGGCAAGCACGCCCACCACCGCGGCATTCACCGCCGCCACCGCGCCGCGCGCCCGCCCGCTCGCGCCGATCCGCGACCAGAGCGGCAGGACGAAGGCATAAAGCGCGAAGCCCGGGGCGAAGATTGCCGCCGTGGCGATCAGCGCGCCGCCGATCCCGCCCGTCGCCGCGCCGAGATAGGCGGCGAAGGAGCACAGCGGGCCGGGCATTGCCTGCGCCAGGCCATATCCGGCGAGGAAGGTCTCGGCCCCGACGTCGGGCAGCGCCTCGCGCAGGAGCGGCAGCACCACATGGCCACCGCCGAAGACCAGCGCACCGGCGCCGAGATAGGGGCGGGCGAAGGGCAGGGCGGCCAGCAGCAGGCAGGCGAGTGCCAGCGCCGGACCAAGGGCGCGGCCGCGTTCGGCCAGCGGCGCCGGGGCGGTGGCGGGCAGCGGCCGGGTGGCGCCGATCGCGGCGGCCAGCGCGATCACCCCGATCTGCAGGGCCGAAGCGGGCAGGGCGAGCAGCGCGGCGCAGGCGACAAGCGCCAGCAGCCGGCGCGCGGTGTCGGGGCAGAGGTTGCGCGCCATGCCCCACAGCGCCTGCGCGACCACCGCGAGGGCGACAAGCTTGAGCCCGGCGATGGCGCCCGCCGCCGCACCGCCCGGCAGCACCTGCGCCGACAGCCCGGCGAGCGTCATCAGCAGCGCCGAGGGCAGGGTGAAGCCGAGGAACGCCGCCAGCGCGCCGGCCACCCCGCCGCGGTGCAGCCCGATCGCGAAGCCGAGCTGCGACGAGGCCGGCCCCGGCAGGAACTGCGCGATCGCCAGCCGCTCGGCGAATTCGGCCTCGCTCAGCCAGCCACGGCGCAGCACGAATTCGGTGCGGAAATAGCCGATATGCGCGGTCGGGCCGCCGAAACTGGTCACGCCAAGGCGCAGGAAGGCGCCGAAGATCTGGTTCACCACAGCCCCTGCGTGCTCTCCTTCAGCACCTCGGCCGAGGCGCGCAGCGCCGCGGTCTCGGTCTCGCTCATCTCGGGCATCAGCGTCGCGCTGACGCCCTTGCGGCCGACGACGCGCGGCAGGCTCAGCGCGATGTCGGGCACGCCCTCGATCTCGGGCGCCACGACCGAGACCGACAGCACCGCGCCCTGATCGTCGCGGATCGCCTGCACGATGCGCGCAAGCCCGGCGCCGATGCCATACCAGGTGGCGCCCTTGCCCTCGATGATGCGGTACGCGGCGCGGCGCACGCCGGCGTCGATGGTGGCGCGGACCTCCTCGGTGATCGGCGCGCCGAGCTGGGCGCCGAAGCGGGCGACGGGTTCGGTGCCGGCCCGCGCCGAGGACCAGGCCAGCACCTCGCTGTCGCCATGCTCGCCCAGCACATAGGCATGCACCGATTGCGGCGCGATGCCGAGATGCGCGCCAAGGAGGCTGCGGAAGCGCGCGGTGTCGAGGATGGTGCCCGAGCCGATCACCCGCTCGGGCGGCAGGCCCGAGGCGCGCAGCGCGACCTGGGTCATGATGTCTACCGGGTTCGAGGCGACAAGCAGCATCGCCCCCGGGGCGGCCGCGCGCACGCCGCCGATGACGCTCGCGAAGACATCGGCATTGCGGCTGAGCAGGCTGAGCCGGCTTTCGCCCGGCTTCTGCGCGACGCCCGCGGCGAGGATCACCACCTCTGCGCCCTCGAGCGCGTCATACTCGCCCGCGCTCAGCCGGCAGGGGTGGGCGAAGGGCACGGCATGGCTGATGTCCTCGGCCTGGGCGCGGGCAAGCGCCGTGTTGCGGTCGACGAAGACCACTTCGCTCGCCCCGCCGCGCAGGGCCAGAGCCGACCCGGCGGCCGAGCCGACCATTCCCGCGCCCACGATCCCGACCTTCATCGCCGCCTCCATGCGTTTGTTCGCGCTATCATGGCACAGTGCGGCGGCGCGGCAAAGACCGGGCGGCGGGGCGTTGCCAAGCCTGCGCGTTCGGGCCACGTTCCCCTAGGCAGCCGCGTGGCGATGCGCTAGACTCGCCGTCAGACCCGGGAAAAACGGGCGTGTTCGAGGCAGTGACGGCGGTAGATCCATGACAGATATGGTGTTTGGCACCGTGCCCGTTCGGGCAGGTGAGCCTGTTCTTCCCCGCTGGTGGCGGACGATCGACAAATGGGCGCTGTCCGCGATCCTGATGCTGTTCGGCGTCGGCATGCTGCTTGGCCTTGCGGCCTCGGTGCCGCTGGCGGAAAAGAACGGCCTCGAACCCTTCTACTATGTCAAGCGTCAGGCCCTCTTCGGCTCGCTCGGCATCATCGCGATGCTGCTCATTTCGATGCTCAGCCCGACCCAGGTGCGGCGCATCGGGGTGATCGGCTTCCTCGGCGCCTTCCTTGCGCTGCTGGCGCTGCCGGTGATCGGCACCGATTTCGGCAAGGGCGCGGTGCGCTGGATCTCGTTCGGCTTCGCCTCGGTGCAGCCCTCCGAGTTCCTCAAGCCCGGCTTCGTCGTCATCGCCGCCTGGTTCATGGCCGCGGCGCATGAGGTCGCGGGGCCGCCCGGCCGGCTCTACTCCTTCCTGCTCACCGTGTTCATCGTGGTGCTGCTGGCGCTGCAGCCCGACTTCGGGCAGGCCTCGCTGGTCCTCTTCAGCTGGATGGTGATGTATTTCATCGCCGGCGCGCCGATCTTCCTGCTCACCGTCATTGCCGGGCTGACCGCCGCGGGCGGGCTTTTCGCCTATAACATGTCCGAGCACTTCGCCCGTCGTATCAACGGCTTCCTC
Source organism: Paenirhodobacter sp. YD-8 (assembly GCF_056590935.1). Lineage (NCBI taxonomy): Bacteria > Pseudomonadati > Pseudomonadota > Alphaproteobacteria > Rhodobacterales > Paenirhodobacter > Paenirhodobacter sp. YD-8. Next base: position 1,372,954 of record NZ_CM152649.1, read on the forward strand.
AGCACCGAGATCGACCCGCGCACGCAGATCGGCTATGCCACGAACGCGATCCAGGAGGGCGGCTTCTTCGGCGTCGGCGTCGGCGAGGGCACGGTGAAATGGTCGCTGCCCGATGCGCACACCGACTTCATCATCGCCGTCGCGGCCGAGGAATACGGCCTGATCCTGGTGATGATCATCATCGCGCTTTACGCCATCGTCGTCGTGCGCTCGCTTCTGCGGCTGATGCGCGAGCGCGATCCCTTCACCCGGCTCGCGGGCTCGGGGCTTGCCTGCGCCTTCGGCGTGCAGGCGCTGATCAACATGGGCGTGGCGGTGCGGCTGCTGCCGGCGAAGGGGATGACGCTGCCCTTCGTCAGCTATGGCGGTTCGTCGGTCATCGCCTCGGGCATCGCGCTTGGCTTCCTCCTGGCGCTGACCCGCACCCGGCCGCAGGGCGAGATCTCCGACATCCTCGCCCGCCGCAAGTGAAGGAGGCCGCGATGGCCGCTCCGAAAGCCCCGCTTCTGCTGATCGCCGCGGGCGGCACCGGTGGGCACATGTTCCCCGCGCAGGCACTGGCCGAGGCGATGGTGCGCCGCGGCTGGCGGGTCAAGCTGTCGACCGACGCGCGCGGCGCGCGCTATACCGGCGGTTTCCCGCATGTCGTCCATGTCGAGGAGGTGGCCTCGGCCACCTTCGCGCGCGGCGGCGCGCTGGCGAAGCTTGGTGTGCCGTTCCGCATCCTTGGCGGCATCTTCACCGCGATCCGCCATGACCTGGCCGACCGCCCCGCCGCGGTGGTGGGCTTTGGCGGCTATCCGACGATCCCCGCGCTCGGCGCCGCGTGGCTGTTGCGCGTGCCGCGCGCGATCCACGAGCAGAACGGCGTGATGGGGCGGGTGAACCGGATCTTTGCGCGCCATGTCGACGCCTTCGCCTGCGGCACCTGGCCCACCGACCTGCCACCGGGCGTGGCGGGCGTGCACACCGGCAACCCGGTGCGCAGCGCGATCATCGAGCGTGCCTCGGCCCCTTATACCCCGCCGGGCGAGGGGGCGCTGTCGGTGCTGGTGATCGGCGGCTCGCAAGGGGCGCGGGTGCTCTCCGATGTCGTGCCCGCCGCCCTCGCCGCCCTTCCGGCGCCGCTGCGCGCCCGGCTACGCGTCGCCCATCAGGCCCGCCCCGAGGACATGGAGCGCGTGACCGCCGCCTATGCCGCGGCCGGCATCGCGGCCGAGGTCGAACCCTTCTTCAAGGACGTGCCGCGCCGGCTGGCCGAGTGCCAGCTTGTGATCTCGCGCTCGGGCGCCTCCTCGGTCGCCGACATCTCGGTGATCGGCCGCCCCGCGATCCTGATCCCCTATGCCGCCGCCACCGGCGATCACCAGACGGCGAATGCCCGCGGCCTGACCGAGGCGGGCGCCGCGATCCTCGTGCCCGAGGCGCAGGCCACCGCCGAGAGCATCTCGGCCCAGGTCGCGCTGGTTCTGGACAATCCCGAGGGTGCGGTGCAGATGGCGCAGGCCGCGCTCGGATACGGCATCCCCGATGCCACCGGGCGGCTGGTCGAAATCGTCGAGAAACTTGCAGGACAACCGAAATGAGCGCTGCCACGAAACTTCCCGGGGAACTGGGCCCGATCCACTTCATCGGCATCGGCGGCATCGGCATGTCGGGCATCGCCGAGGTGCTGATCACGCTCGGCTACAAGGTGCAGGGCTCGGACGCCAAGGCCTCGAAGATCACCGACCGGCTGGTCGAGCTGGGCGCGACCTTCCACGAGGGCCAGCGCGCCGAGAACATCACCGACGACGTCGCGGTGGTGGTGATCTCCTCGGCGATCAAGAAGGGCAACCCCGAACTGGAGGAGGCGCGCCGGCGCAAGCTGCCGGTGGTGCGCCGCGCCGAGATGCTGGCCGAGCTGATGCGGCTGAAGTCGAACATCGCGATCGCCGGCACCCATGGCAAGACCACGACGACGACGATGGTGGCGACGCTGCTCGACAAGGGCGGCTTCGATCCGACGGTCATCAACGGCGGCATCATCCACGCCTATGGCTCGAACGCGCGGGCGGGCGAGGGCGAGTGGATGGTGGTCGAGGCCGATGAATCGGACGGCTCGTTCAACCGGCTGCCGGCGACCATCGCGATCGTCACCAACATCGACCCCGAGCACATGGAGCACTGGGGCACGATCGAGAACCTGCGGCAGGGGTTCTACGACTTCGTCACCAACATCCCGTTCTACGGCATGGCGGTGTGCTGCACCGACCATCCCGAGGTCCAGGCCCTTGTCGGTCGCGTCACCGACCGCCGCGTCACCACCTTCGGCTTCAACGCCCAGGCCGATGTGCGCGCGGTCAACCTCAGCTTCTCGGAAGGCCGGGCGCATTTCGACGTTCTGCTGCAAAACGAGGGCCCCGAGGCGAAGATCGAGGGCTGCTCGCTGCCGATGCCGGGCAACCACAACGTCTCGAACAGCCTTGCAGCGATCGCCGTGGCGCGTCACCTCGGCATGAAGAAGGACGAGATCCGCGCCGCGCTCGCGCAGTTCGGCGGCGTCAACCGGCGCTTCACCAAGGTCGGCGAGGTGCTGGGCGGCGTCACCATCATCGACGATTACGGCCACCACCCGGTCGAGATCGCGGCGGTGCTGAAGGCGGCGCGGCAATATGTGTCGGGCACGCCGGGCGCGCGGGTGATCGCGGCGCATCAGCCGCACCGCTACTCGCGCCTGCACAACCTATTCGACGATTTCTGCACCTGCTTCAACGAGGCCGATGTGGTGGCGATCGCCGATGTCTATGCGGCGGGCGAGGACCCGATCCCGGGCGCCACCCGCGACGACCTCGTCGCCGGGCTGATCCGTCATGGCCACCGCCACGCCCGCGCGCTTTTCCACGAGGAAGACCTGGCGCGGCTGGTGAAGGAGCAGGCGCGGCCCGGCGACATCGTCGTCTGCCTCGGCGCCGGCACGATCTCGGCCTGGGCGAACAACCTGCCCAACATCCTCGGCGCCTGAGATGGCGCAGGGCGAGGAGCTGAAGCGTCGCCTCGGCCCCGTCCTGCTGACCGCCTATGGCGTGGGTGTCATGGTCGGCGCCGGCATCTATGTGCTGGTCGGCGCCGTTGCCGGACACGCGGGCGGCTGGACGCCGCTTGCCTTCGTGCTGGCGGGCCTCATTGCCGCGCCCTCCGCACTCTCCTATGCCGAGCTCTCCACCCGTCTGCCCGAGGCCGCGGGCGAGGTCGCCTATGTCGAGGCGGGGCTTGCCTCGCGCGCGCTTGGCGTTCTGGTCGGGCTTGCCATCGTGCTCTCGGGGGTGATCTCGGCCGCGGCGGTGCTGCGCGGCGGGGTCGGCTATCTGACGCTGCTGCTGCCGCTGCCCTCGCCGCCGCTGATCCTGGCGCTTGGTCTGCTGCTGACGGCGATCGCGCTCTGGGGGGTGCTGGAGTCGATCGGTTTCGCCGCGATCCTGACGGTGATCGAGGTCACCGGGCTTTTGCTGGTGATCTGGGCCGGGGCCAGCGTGCCCGCCGCGCCCGCGCTGGCGACCGCCGTGCCCTGGTCGGGGATCGCCGCAGGCGCCGCGCTCGCCTTCTTCGCCTTCATCGGCTTCGAGGACATCGTGAACATGGCCGAGGAGGTGCGTGACCCGACCCGCACCCTGCCGCGCGCGATCCTGGCGGCCCTTGCGATCACCACGCTCCTCTATGTTGCGGTCTCGGCCGCCGCGGTCCATGCCGTGGTGCCCGCCGATCTTGCCCTTTCGGAAAGCCCGCTCGCCGAGGTCTGGGCCCGGGCCTCGGCGCCGCAGGCGCTGTTGCCGGCGATTGCGGTCGCTGCCGCGCTGAACGGGGTGCTGGCGCAGATCGTGATGGCGGCGCGGGTGCTTTACGGCCTTGGCCGGCGGTTGCCGGCGCTCGGCGTCTTTCGCCACATCCACCCGCGGCTTGGCACGCCGGTGGCGGCGACGCTCTTGGCGGGCGGGCTGATGCTGGTCGCGGCGCTCGCGCTGCCGGTCGCGGCGCTGGCGCAGCTCACCACCACCGTGCTGCTGAACGTCTTCGTGCTGGTGAACCTCGCGCTGATCGGGCTGAAGCGGCGCGCGCCCGCGGCGCCGTTCCGGGTGCCGATGGCGGTGCCGGTCTTCGGCGCGCTGGCCTCGGGCGCGGCGCTTGCCGCCTCGTTCGCGGGGCTGGCATGAGCGCCGCGCTGATTGCCGCCTGCCTCTGGGCGCTGATCGCCACGCTGATCGGCCTCGCGCCGCGCCGCTTTCACTGGCCGGGCGGTATCGCGCTGATCGTCACCGGCCTGCCGCTTCTGGTCTGGGTCTTCGTGAGTGACGGACCGGTGCCCGGCGTGCTGCTGCTTGCCGCGCAGGCCTCGGTGCTGCGCTGGCCGCTGCGCTTCCTCGCCCGCCGACTGCTCCGCATCGGACGCAAGGCCGGGGGCTGAGCGCGACACTGGTGCGCGCAGGCCTTGCGGCCTATCCTGCCCGCGCAAGGCAGGAGGCCCCGATGCGCTTCACCGTCCACCATCTCACCCGCTACGGCTATTCCGCACCGGTCCGGCTCGGCCCGCAGCGTCTGCGCCTGATGCCGCGTGCCGAGGGCGTGACGCTGCATTCGGCCGAGATCGCGGTGACGCCGGGGCCGGTCGGCCGGAGCGACGGCATCGACGCCTGGGGCAACCCGGTGACCGAGCTGACCTTCGGCGCCGAGACCGAGGCGCTGGTGGTCGAGAGCCGCTTCACCCTCGACACCCATGCGCCCGCGCCGCTGGCCGAGGCGCTGCCGGCGCTGCCCTGGCCCGTGGCGGCGCCCTCGGCCTTCCTGCCGGCCGAGCCGATTGCTCCCGAGGTCGCGGCCTTCGCCGCCAGCCTTGCCGCCGCCACCCGCGGCCGGGCCGGGGATTTCCTGGCCGCGCTGAACGAGACGCTGTTCACCCGCACCGACCGCCACATCCGCCCGAACGGCGATGCCCAGAGCCCGGCCGAGACGCTGGCGACGGCGAAGGGCGCCTGCCGGGATCTGGCGGTGCTGTTCATCGCCGCGGCGCGGGCGCAGGGGATCCCGGCGCGCTTCGTCTCGGGCTATCAGGCGCGGGCCGAAAGCGTGGATGGCCGGCGCCATCTGCATGCCTGGCCCGAGGTTTGGCTGCCGGGGCAGGGCTGGCGCGGCTATGACCCGACGCACGGGCTGCCGGTGACGGACGGGCATGTCGCGCTGTGCGTGGCGCCGGGGCAGGCGGGCACGCTTCCGCTCGAGGGCGGGTTCTGGGGGCCGCCGGTCACGACCACGCTCGACTACGAGGTGGTGATCGACGCCATCGACAGGGCCGGCTGACTGGCCCCTTGCCCGGCTGCCGGCGCCGGGCTAAGCGAGGGCCATGGACAGCATCGCCTATACCCCGCGCGGCACGCTCAGCCGCAATCGCCCGCTCGCCGATCTCACCTGGCTGCGCGTCGGCGGCCCGGCCGACTGGTTCTTCCAGCCCGCCGATGCCGACGACCTCGCGGCCTTCCTGGCTGCGCTGCCGGCCGGGGTGGCGGTCTTCCCGATGGGCGTGGGCTCGAACCTGATCGTGCGCGACGGCGGCATCCGGGCGGTGGTGATCCGGCTTGGCCGCGGCTTCAACGCGATCGAGGTCATGGCGGGCGAGGGCCGGGTGCGGGCGGGCGCCGCGGCGCTGGATGCCCATGTCGCGCGGCGCGCGGCCGAGGCGGGGCTCGACCTGACCTTCCTGCGCACCATCCCGGGCTCGATCGGCGGCGCGGTGCGGATGAACGCGGGCTGCTATGGCAGCTATACCGCCGACCACCTGATCGAGGTCGAGGCGGTGCTGCGCACCGGCGAGCGCGTGGTGATCCCCGCGGCCGATCTGCATCTGGCCTATCGCTCGAGCACGCTGCCCGAGGGCGCGGTGCTGGTCGGCGCCACCTTCCGCGCCGAACGGGGCGAGCCCGCGGCGCTCGAGGCGCGGATGACCGATCAGATCGCGAAACGCGACGCCAGCCAGCCGACGAAAGAGCGCTCGGCCGGCTCGACCTTCCGCAACCCGGCGGGGTTCTCCTCGACCGGGCGGGCCGATGACGTGCACGATCTGAAGGCCTGGAAGGTGATCGACGAGGCCGGCATGCGCGGCGCGCGGCGCGGGGGCGCGCAGATGAGCGAGATGCACTCGAACTTCCTGATCAATACCGGCGGTGCCACGGCACAAGATCTAGAGGGTCTGGGCGAGGACGTGCGCAAAAAGGTTTTGCAGACGCAGGGAATTTCGCTAGAGTGGGAAATCATGCGCGTCGGCGAATATTGATCCGCGGCGCGCGGTCGTAGCGACAATTATTCCACGGGGGCGAAACCCCGGGAGAGGCGAAAGTGGCGGGCATGTCGAGCAGGGCATCCCACCTGGTGGCGGTCTTGATGGGTGGACCTTCCGCGGAGCGGGAAGTGTCTCTGTCGAGCGGGCGCGAATGCGCCAAGGCGCTCAGGGTGGCGGGATTCGAGGTCATCGAGATCGACGCGGGGCCGGACCTGCCGGCACAGCTGGCCGCTGCCAAGCCCGATTGCGTGTTCAACGCGCTGCATGGTCGCTGGGGCGAGGATGGCTGCGTCCAGGGCCTGCTCGAATGGCTGCGCCTGCCCTATACCCATTCGGGCGTGCTGGCCTCGGCGCTGGCGATGGACAAGACCCGCTCGAAATCCGCCTATCGCGCCGCCGGCCTGCCGGTGGTGGAAAGCGTGCTGGCCAGCAAGGCCGAGGTCTGTGCGCGCCACGTTCTGCCCGTGCCCTATGTGGTCAAGCCCAACAACGAGGGCTCCTCGGTCGGCGTCTACATCGTCACCGAAGGCTCGAACGGCCCGCCGCAGCTCTCGGCCGCGATGCCCGAGACGGTGATGGTCGAGACCTATGCCCCGGGGCGCGAGCTGACCTGCTCGGTGATGGAGGATCACGCGCTGGCCGTGACCGAGATCATCACCAGCGGCTGGTATGACTACAACGCCAAATATGCCGAGGGCGGCTCGCGCCATGTCTGCCCGGCGGATCTGCCCGAGGACGTGTTCCGCGCCTGTCAGGATTACGCCGTGCGCGCCCACAAGGCGCTTGGCTGCCGGGGCCTGTCGCGCACCGATTTCCGCTGGGACGACAGCCGCGGGGTCGCGGGCATCGTGCTGCTCGAGACCAACACCCAGCCCGGGATGACGCCGACCTCGCTTGCCCCCGAGCAGGCGGCGGCCGAGGGGATCACCTTCCCCGATCTCTGCCGCTGGATGGTGGAGGACGCCTCATGCGATCGCTGAAGGCCGAGCCGCGCTATCTGCAGCAGGCCGGGCAGCGCCGGGTGATGATCCGCTCGCGCTCGAACGGCGGGCGGCGCGATCCGGCGCCCTCGCGGCTCGCGTTCCGGCTGCAGCGGCTGTGGCTGACCCCCTTCGTGCGCGCCTTCACCCGCATCGGCGTGCCGGTCTTCGTCGTCACGCTCGCGCTCGGCCTGTGGCTGGGCGACGAGGGGCGACGGGCCGACGCGATGGCGAAGCTCGAGGACATCAAGCTCTCGATCCAGAACCGCCCCGAATTCCGCGTCTCGACCCTGACCGTCGAAGGCGCGAGCCCCGAGGTCGAACAGGCGGTGCGTGCGATGCTGCCGGTTCAGCTTCCGGCCTCGCGCTTTGCCATCGACCTTGTCGCCTATCACGACACCATCGCCCGTCTTGATGCGGTGAAGGATGTGTCGCTGATCGTGCGCGCCGGCGGCGCGCTCGACATCAAGGTGACGGAGCGCGAGCCGGTCATCCTGTGGCGCACCCCCTCGGGGATCGAGATGCTCGACGAGATCGGCCACCGCACCGCCTCGCTCACCCGGCGCGACGCGCGCCCCGACCTGCCGCTGATCGCGGGGGAGGGGGCGGATGCCGCCGTGCCCGAGGCGCTGCAGATCCTGGCCGCGGCGAAGCCGATCCTGCCGCGGGCGCGTGGCCTCGTGCGGATGGGCGAGCGGCGGTGGGATCTCGTCCTCGACCGCGATCAGCGCATCCTTCTGCCCGAGGAGAACCCGGTGCAGGCGGTCGAGCGGGTGCTGGCGCTTGATGCCGCCGAAGACCTGCTGAACCGCGATTTCACCCGGCTCGACATGCGCAATGCAGACCGTCCGACGATCCGTCTCAGCGCTCCGGCGCTGGCCCAGTATCAGGCGATCAGCGCCGGCGCGCTGAACAGTGTGAAGGTGTCCCAATGACCGATCTCTATCAGGCCCAGCGGGCGATGCGGAACATGCGCAAGGCGGCCCTTCAGCGCGGGGTCGTCGCCCTTCTCGACATCGGTTCGTCGAAGATCGCCTGCCTCGTGCTGCGTTTCGACAATGACGACGCGGTGCGCGAGGCCGAGGGCATCGGCTCGCTCGCCGGGCAGTCGAGCTTCCGCGTCATCGGTGCCGCCACCACCCGCTCGCGCGGTGTGCGCTTTGGCGAGATCGACGCCATGGCCGAGACCGAGCGCGCGATCCGCACCGCGGTGCAGGCGGCGCAGAAGATGGCCAACACCCGCGTCGACCACGTCATCGCCTGCTTCTCGGGCGCCGTGCCGCGCAGCTATGGCCTGGCCGGCGAGGTCGAGGTGATGGGCGCGCAGGTGGGCGAGCAGGACCTTGCCCGGGTGCTGGCGTCGTGCGACATGCCCGACATCGGGCAGGGGCGCGAGGTGCTGCACGCGCACCCGGTCAATTTCGCGCTCGACCACCGCTCGGGGCTGAGCGATCCGCGCGGCCATGTGGGCGCGCGGCTGGCGGTGGACATGCACCTGCTGACCGTCGATGCGGCGGCGGTGCACAACCTGATCTATTGCATCCGGCGCTGCGACCTCGAACTCGCGGGGATCGCCTCCTCGGCCTATGTCTCGGGGATGAGCTCGCTCGTCGAGGACGAGCAGGAGCTGGGGTCCGCCTGCATCGACATGGGCGGTGGTGCCACCGCGGTGTCGATCTTCATGAAGAAGCACATGATCTTTGCCGATGCGGTGCGGATGGGCGGCGATCACGTCACCCGCGACATCGCGGCGGGGCTGCAGGTGCCGATGGCGACGGCCGAGCGGATCAAGACCTTCCACGGCGGCGTCGTCGCGACCGGGATGGACGACCGCGAGATGATCGAGCTCGCCGGCAATTCGGGCGACTGGGAAAAGGACCGCCGTCGGGTCAGCCGCGCCGAGCTGATCGGCATCATGCGCCCCCGCGTCGAGGAGATCCTCGAGGAGGTGCGCGCGCTGCTGGACGTCGCGGGCTTCGATCATCTGCCGAGCCAGCAGATCGTGCTGACCGGCGGGGCGAGCCAGATCCCCGGCCTTGACGGGCTGGCGGCGCGCATCCTCGGCCAGAACGTGCGCCTTGGCCGGCCCTTGCGCGTGCAGGGGCTGCCGCAGGCGGCGACGGGCTCGGGTTTTTCCTCGGTCGTCGGGCTCGCGCTCTTCGCCGCGCATCCGCAGGACGAATGGTGGGACTTCGAGATTCCGGCGGAAAAGCTGGGCGGCAGGTCGTTCCGCCGCGCGCTGCGCTGGTTCCGCGATAACTGGTGAAACGCAAGGGCCGGGGCTGGTCCGATTCGTTTTCCACCAGATGCAGAGGTATGCGCGAAATACCGCTGAACGGGCGCTGCTGCGTTCCAGATTTTGTGTTTCCCCTGTGTTTTTTGGGTGACGTTTCCCGGATTCGCAGATAAAACTAAGGGAATTACGGGGACGTTTCGGCCGGGGACAGGGCCGATCAGCACAAAACACAGGCGGAAACCCATGACCTTGAATCTGATGATGTCGGATCACGAAGACCTCAAGCCGCGGATCACCGTGTTCGGCGTCGGTGGTGCGGGCGGCAACGCGGTCAACAACATGATCGAGAAGCAGCTCGACGGGGTCGAGTTCGTCGTGGCCAACACCGATGCGCAGGCGCTGCAGCAGTCGCGCTCGCAGGCGCGGGTTCAGATGGGCCTGAAGGTGACCGAGGGGCTGGGCGCCGGTGCGCGTCCCTCCGTCGGCGCCGCCGCCGCCGAGGAAAGCATCGAGTCGATCGTCGACCATCTCGCCGGGGCGCACATGTGCTTCATCACCGCCGGCATGGGCGGCGGCACCGGCACCGGCGCCGCGCCGATCATCGCGCAGGCTGCCCGTGAGCTCGGTGTGCTGACCGTCGGCGTGGTGACCAAGCCCTTCCAGTTCGAGGGCTCGAAGCGGATGCGTCAGGCCGAGCAGGGCATCGAGGCGCTGCAGAAGGTCGTCGACACGCTCATCATCATCCCGAACCAGAACCTGTTCCGTCTGGCGAACGAGCGCACCACCTTCACCGAGGCCTTCGCGATGGCCGACGACGTGCTCTATCAGGGCGTGAAGGGGATCTCCGACCTGATGGTGCGCCCGGGTCTGATCAACCTCGACTTCGCCGACGTTCGCTCGGTGATGGACGAGATGGGCAAGGCGATGATGGGCACCGGCGACGCCTCGGGCGACGACCGCGCGATCCAGGCCGCCGAGAAGGCGATCGCCAACCCGCTGCTCGACGAGATCTCGCTCAAGGGCGCCAAGGGCGTGCTGATCAACATCACCGGCGGTTACGACCTGACGCTGTTCGAGCTCGACGAAGCCGCGAACCGCATCCGCGAAGAGGTCGACCCGGACGCCAACATCATCGTCGGCTCGACCCTCGATCCGGACATGGAAGGCATGATGCGGGTTTCGGTCGTCGCGACCGGGATCGATGCCGCTCCGGCCGCCGCCGAGGTGCCGGTGCCGCGCCGCACCATGGCCGAGCCGCTGAAGGCGCACGAGCCCGCCCCGGCGCCGGTGCAGCAGGCTCCCGCCGCGCATCACGCGGCGCCGCAGCCCGCGCCGCAGCCGGCCGAGCGCAACCTCTTCGACGCGCCCGCCGCGGCTCCGCAGGCCCCGGTGCAGCAGCCCGCCGCGCGCGAGATGTCGGACGAGCTGCCGCCGCCGGCCTATCAGCCGCGCGCGACCGCCGCGCCGGCCCGCGAGCTGCATGTCGAGGAAGACGCCGGCTCCTTCGTCGCGCCGCGTCCGCGGGCACCCGGCACGCCCTCGCCCGAGGCGCTCGCGCGTCTGCAGGCCGCGGTCAGCAAGGCCCCCTCGCAGCCCGGTCAGGCCCGTCCCGCGCCGCAGATGGGCGCCGGTCGCGCCCCCGCGCCGCAGCCCGCCGCCGAGAAGCCGCGCTTCGGCATCAACTCGCTGATCAACCGCATGACCGGCCACGCCGCCGAGCCGCAGGCGCCGCAGCCGGCGCCGCAGCAGGCCTATCGCCCGGCCGCGCCGCAGCGTCCGAGCTATGACGAAGAGGTCGAGCAGGATCAGGACCGCATCGAGATCCCGGCTTTCCTGCGCCGCCAGGCGAACTGAACAGTTCACAAAATGTGAGTGAAAGGGCCGGGGAAACCCGGCTCTTTTTCTTTTGGTTTCAAGCGGTTCATGCCGAGTTGGCGGGGTTTTGCCGCACCGCCGCGGCAATGTTTCAGTTTGTTGCAAAGAGTGAATTGTGATGTCGGGTCCACCTGCCTAACTGACACTCGTGAACCCCGGCCTGGTCGGGGATCGCGGTGTGAACAGGAGACGCTCGTGCAGACGACCTTGGCAAATGCGGTGACTTTCGATGGCGTGGGCCTGCACTCGGGCGCCCCGGTGCGCATGGTGCTGCGTCCGGCGCCGGCGGGCACGGGCATCGTCTTCCACCGCACCGACGTCACCGATCGCGATCCGCGCGTCCCGGCCCGCTGGGATACGGTCACGCCGTCGAAGCTCTGCACGCTGATCGAGAACGCCGAGGGTGTCTCGGTCTCGACCATCGAGCACATCATGGCGGCGCTTGCCGGCCTTGGCATCCGCAACGCGGTGATCGATATCGACGGCCCCGAGGTTCCGATCCTCGACGGCTCCTCGGCGCCCTTCGTGCGGGCGATCCGCCGCGCCGGCCTGCGCTCGCTGCCGGGAACGCTGCGCGCGATCCGCATCCTGCGCCCGGTCGAGGTGCGCGAGGGCGAGGCGGTGGCACGGCTGGAACCGGCCGCCGAATTCGAGATCGACTTCACCATCGACTTCACCGACGCCGCGATCGGCCGTCAGGAAAAGCGGCTGAAGATGGCGAACGGCGCCTTCGTGCGCGAGCTGATGGACAGCCGCACCTTCTGCCGTCAGGCCGATGTGGATTACATGCAGTCGCACGGCCTCGCGCTTGGCGGCACCTACGAGAACGCGGTCGTCTTCGACGGCGACAAGGTGCTGAGCCCCGGCGGCCTGCGCCACGCGGACGAGGCGGTGCGCCACAAGATGCTCGACGCCATGGGCGACCTCGCGCTTGCCGGCGCGCCGATCGTCGGGCGCTATGTCGGCACGCGCTCGGGCCATGCGATGACCAACCGGCTGCTGCGCGCGCTCTTTGCCGACCGCACCGCCTGGATCTGGGAAGACTGCACCCCCGCGCAGGTCCACAGCCTGCCCGGCGCGGGTGTCTGCCGGCCGGTGGCGGTCGCCGCGCGCTGAGCTTGGCGGCGATGCGCGCGCAGGGCTCCTCCGGCGCGAAAGGCGTTTTGCGCCCCGGATTTTTCTGTGCTAGGAGGAGCGAAGCAGCCGCCCCGCGGGGCGGGCTTGGCAGGGCACCGGGGCTGAAACTCCCGGGCGGAATCGGGAAGAGGCAGGGCATGGCACTGGGCAGAACCGCGGCGCTTCGGGTCGGTAGTTTCGTGCTCGTCGCGGCGCTGGCCGCCTGTGGCGGCGGCTCGAGCAAGGAACCGCCGCTCGAGAACTTCACCGCCCAGCAGATCTATGAACGCGGCGAATACGAGCTCGAGGTCGGCAACCCCCGCCGCCCGGCCGAGGCGCTGCGCTATTTCTCCGAGGTCGAGCGGCTCTATCCCTATTCCGAATGGGCCAAGCGCGCGCTGATCATGGAAGTCTATGCCCAGCACAAGGCGAAGAAATACGAGGACGCGCGGTCCTCGGCGCAGCGCTTCCTCGACACCTATCCGGGCGACGAGGACGCGGCCTATGCGAAATACCTGCTTGCGCTGAGCTATTACGACCAGATCGACGAGGTCGGCCGCGATCAGGGCCTGACCTTCCAGGCGCTGCAGTCGCTGCGCGAGGTGATCGAGCAATATCCCGACAGCGATTATGCGCGCTCGGCGATGCTGAAGTTCGACCTCGCCTTCGACCATCTCGCGGCGAAGGAAATGGAGATCGGGCGCTATTACCTGAAGCAGGGCCATTACACCGCCGCCATCAACCGCTTCCGCGTGGTGGTCGAGCAGTTCCAGACCACGACGCAGACGCCCGAGGCGCTCGAACGTCTGGTCGAGGCCTATCTCGCCCTCGGCATCACCGACGAGGCGCAGACGGCCGGCGCGATCCTTGGCCACAACTTCCAGTCCTCGCCCTTCTACGACGACGCCTATCGCCTGCTGAAGAAGCAGGGGCTGAGCCCCGAGGCGAAGGGCGACAGCTGGTTGTCCAAGATCTATCGCCAGGTGATCAAGGGCGAGTGGCTCTGACCGCGCACGCCTGAGGGGCCGACATGCTGCGCACGCTCGACATCCGCGACATGCTTCTGATCGACCGGCTGGAACTCGATTTCCGGCCGGGCCTCACCGTGCTCACCGGCGAGACCGGGGCGGGCAAGTCGATCCTGCTCGATTGCCTCGGCTTCGTGCTGGGCTGGCGCGGCCGGGCCGAGCTTGTGCGCAAGGGCGCCGAGCAGGGCGAGGTCACCGCCGTGTTCGAGCTGCCCGCAGGCCATGCCGCGCGGGCCGTGCTGGAAGAGGCCGGCATCCCGGTGGGCGAGGAGCTGATCCTGCGCCGGGTGAATGCGCTCGATGGCCGCAAGACCGCCTGGATCAACGACCGCCGCGCCTCCGGCGAGGTGCTGCGTGCGGTCTCGGCGACGCTGGTCGAGCTGCACGGTCAGCAAGACGATGGCGGGCTTCTGAACGCGCGCGGACACCGCGCCCTGCTCGATGCCTTCGCCGCTCACGATGATCTGATCGCCGCCACCCGCAGCGCCTGGAGCGCGCGGGCCGGGGCGGCAAAGCGCCTTGCCGCGGCGCAGGCGGCGCTGGCCGCGGTGAAGGAGGAAGAGGACTTCCTGCGCCATGCCGTGGCCGAGCTCGATATGCTCGACCCGCAGCCGGGCGAGGAGGCGACGCTCGACGCCGCCCGCCGCTCGATGCAGGGCGCCGAGCGGATCCGTGCCGATGTCGCCCGCGCGCTGCAGATCCTTGGCCCCGAGGGCGCCGAGGGCGCGCTGCGCGATGCCGACCGCTGGTTGCAGGGCGCGGCCGAGAAGGCCGAGGGCCGGCTGGATGCCCCGCTCGCCGCGCTTGACCGGGCACTGATCGAGCTCGGCGAGGCGGCCGAGGGCGTGGAGACCGCGCTCGATGCGCTGACCTTCGATCCGCGCGCGCTCGAGTCCTGCGAGGAGCGGCTTTTCGCGATCCGGGCGCTCGCCCGCAAGCACGGCGTGCTGCCCGACGAGCTGGGCGGGTTCGCGGGTGAGCTGCGCGCCCGTCTCGCTGCGCTCGATGCCGGCGAGGCGGGGATCGCCGCGCTCGAGGCAGAGGTCGCGGCCTGCGAAGCCGCCTATCGCGCGGCGGCGGCCACGCTGTCCGCGGCGCGGGCCGAGGCCTCGGTGCGGCTCGATGCGGCGATGGCGGCCGAGCTGGCGCCGCTGAAACTGGAACGCGCGGTCTTCGAGACGCAGATCGCGCCGGGCGAGGCCGGCCCCGAGGGCACCGACGCCGTGGCCTTCACCGTGGCGACGAACCCGGGTGCGCCGGCGGGGCCCTTGAACCGCATCGCCTCGGGCGGCGAGCTCTCGCGTTTCCTGCTCGCGCTCAAGGTCGTGCTGGCGCGCGGCGCCGATGCGCTGACGCTGATCTTCGACGAGATCGACCGCGGTGTCGGTGGCGCGACGGCGGATGCCGTGGGCCGGCGTCTGGCGAAGCTGTCGCACAGCGCACAGGTGCTGGTCGTCACCCACAGCCCGCAGGTGGCGGCGCGCGGGAACACCCATTTCCGCGTGGCGAAATCGGTCAGCGACGGCATGACCACCTCGCGCGTCAGCGTGCTGAGCGCGGCCGAGCGGGTGGACGAGATCGCCCGGATGATCTCGGGCGCCGAGGTCACCGGGGCGGCCCGCGCCGCGGCGCAGGAACTGATCGCGGGTTAAAGCGGCAGGAACTCGACCACGTCGCCCGCCTTGCGCGGACCGTCGCCCAGCGGCCGGATCAGCAGCGCATCGGCCTCGGCCAGAAGCCGCATCCGCGCCGAATCCTGACTTTCGACCGGCAGGATCTGCGGCAGGCTCTCGCCCGGCAGCAGGCGGGCGCGCATGTAATGGGTGCGCGGACCGGTCGGGCCGACATCGGCCCCCAGAACCGCGCGGGCGGGCACGGGCCGGCCGTCGAAGCCCTGCATCTTCGCCAGCATCGGGCGCAGGAACAGAAGGGCGCAGACCGTGGCCGAGACCGGGTTTCCGGGCAGGCCAAGCAGCACCGCATCGCCCATCCGCCCCGCCATCAGCGGCTTGCCCGGGCGCATCGCGATCTTCCAGAACGCGCGCTCGAGGCCGAGATCCGCCGCGACGGCGCCGACAAGATCATGCTCGCCGACCGAAGCACCGCCCGCGGTGACGACAAGGTCGGCCCCTTCGGCCAGCGAGAAGGCAAAGCGCAGGCTGTCTTCGGTGTCGCGCGCAATGGGCAGCATCCGCACCTCGGCGCCGGCCTCCTCGGCCAGGGCCGCCAGCACGAAGCTGTTCGAGCTGAGGATCTGGTCGGGGCCCGGCGCCTCGCCCGGCATCACCAGCTCGTCGCCGGTCGCGATCAGCGCGACGACGGGGCGGCGGTGCACCGACAGCGTGGCGACGTTCATCGCCGCGATCAGGCCGAGATCGCGCGCGGTCAGCGGCGCGCGGGGGAAATACTCCATCCCCTCGGCGAAATCCTGTCCGCGCGGGCGGATGTTGTCGGCCTGTGACAGTGCCTCGGGCAGGGTGATCGTGTCGCCCTCGCGCGTGACGTCCTCCTGCAGCACCACCACGCCGCCCGGGGCGGGGCAGGGGGCGCCGGTGAAGATCCGCACCGCCTGACCGGGGGCGAGCGGGCCGGCATAGCCGCGGCCTGCGGCAGCCTCGCCCGCGACGCGCAGGCGCGCGCCCGGGCGGTGATCGGCGGCGGCCAGCCAATAGCCATCCATCGCCGAGGCGTCGAAGGGGGGCTGCGTCAGCGTGGCATGCACCGGCGCGGCGAGCACCCGGCCGAGCCCCGCGCGCAGCGGCACCGTCTCGGCCGGCAGCGGCGCGACGAGCGCCAGAACCTTGTCGAGCGCCTCGGCCACCGGGATCATCGCGTCACCTCGTAGCGGCCGGACTTGCCGCCCTCCTTCAGAACCACGCGGATGCCCTCGATCCGCATCGACTTCTCGACTGCCTTCAGCATGTCATAGATCGTCAGCGCGGCGGTGGTGACGGCGGTCAGCGCCTCCATCTCGACCCCGGTCTGGCCCGAGGTCTTCACCGTCGCCTCGATCCGCACGCCCGGAAGGCTGGCGTCGGGCGTCAGCTCGACCGAGACCTTGGTGATCGGCAGCGGGTGGCACAGCGGAATGAGATCCGAGGTGCGCTTTGCCCCCATGATCGCGGCGACGCGGGCGATGCCCAGAACGTCGCCCTTCTTCGCGGTGCCGGCGGTGACATGGGCGAGCGTCTCGGCGGTCATCACCACATGGCCCTCGGCCACCGCAACGCGGTCGGTCACGGGTTTTGCCGAGACGTCGACCATATGCGCCTGCCCCTGCGCGTCGAAATGGCTGAGCCCGGTCATGCGGCCTCCAGCAGGGCCTTCGTCGCGGCGGTGACGTCCGCCTGCCGCATCAGGCTTTCGCCGATCAGGAAGCGGCGCGCGCCGACCTCGGCCATCGCCGCCATGTCGGCGCGGGTGAAGATGCCGCTTTCGCAGACGAGATCGCGGCCCTCGGCCAGGATCGTCGGCGCCAGCCGGCGGGTGACGTCCAGCGTCACCTCGAAGGTCTTCAGGTTGCGGTTGTTCACGCCCAGCAGCGGCGATTTCAGCACCGTCAGCGCGCGCTCCATCTCGGCCTCGTCATGCACCTCGACGAGCACATCCATGCCCCAGCCGACGGCCGCATCCTCGAGCTCGGTGGCCAGCCTGTCCTCGACCGAGGCCATGATGATCAGGATGCAATCGGCGCCCCAGGCCCGCGCCTCGGCGACCTGATAGGTGTCGTAAAGGAAATCCTTGCGCAGCGCGGGCAGGCTGCAGGCGCCGCGCGCCGCGACCAGGAACTCGGGCGCTCCCTGGAACGAGGGGGCGTCGGTCAGCACCGACAGGCAGGCCGCGCCGCCCGCCTCGTAGGCGCGCGCAAGCGCCGGCGGGTCGAAATCGGGGCGGATCAGCCCTTTCGAGGGCGAGGCCTTCTTGATCTCGGCAATCAGCCCGTAGCCGGTCGCGGATTTGGCCGCGAGCGCCTGTGCGAAACCGCGGGTCGGCGCCTGCGCGCGGGCCTCGGCCTCGACCGTGGCGAGGGGGCGCGCGGCCTTCGCCGCCACCACTTCCTCGAGCTTGTAGGCCTTGATCTTGTCGAGAATGTTCATCCTGCCCCCTCAGGCCATGGCGCGCTTGAGCGCCTCGAGCTTGCCGCGCGCGGCGCCCGAGTCAATGCTTTCGGCCGCCATCCGCGCGCCGTCCTTCAGGTCGGAGACCTTGCCCGCCACGACCAGCGCCGCCGCCGCGTTCAGGCACACCGCGTCGCGATAGCCGCCGCGCATGCCGTCCAGCAGGGCCGCGAAGGCCTCGGCGTTCTCGTGCGGCTCGCCGCCGATGATCTCCTCGAACGGGTGGACCGGCAGGCCGGCATCCTCGGGGTGCACCTCGAACTCGCGGATCTCGCCGGCCTCGAGCGCCGCGACCCAGCTCACGCCGGCGATCGACAGCTCGTCGGTGCCGTCGCCACCGTGGACCAGCCAGGCCGCGTCGGAGCCGAGCGTGCGCAGCACCTCGGCCATCGGCCGGATCCAGGCGCGCGAATAGGTGCCGGTGAGCTGACGCTTGACGCCCGCCGGGTTGGTCAGCGGCCCGAGCAGGTTGAAGATGGTGCGGGTGCCGAGTTCGACCCGGGTCGGGCCGATGTGGCGCATCGCCGGGTGGTGGATCGGCGCCATCAGGAAGGCGATGCCGATCTCGGCCAGCGCGCGCTCGGACACCTCGGCGCCCTTCATCACGTCAAGCCCCATCGCGCCAAGCGCATCGGCGGCGCCGGATTTCGAGCTGAGGTTGCGGTTGCCGTGCTTCGCCACCGGCACGCCCGCGCCCGCGACGACGAAGGCGGTGGCGGTCGAGATGTTCAGCGTGCCCTTGCCGTCGCCGCCGGTGCCGACGATGTCGATGGCGCCCGCGGGGGCGGAAATGCGGTTCATCTTCGCGCGCATCACCGCGGCGGCGGCGGCGATCTCGTCCACCGTCTCGCCCCGGGTGCGCAGCGCCATCAGGAAGCCGCCCATCTGGGCGGGCGTCGCCGTGCCCTCGAAGAAGGTCTCGAAGGCGGTCTCGGCTTCGGTCCGGGTCAGGGTGCGTTCGGCCGCGACGCCGATCAGGGGTTTCAGCTCGCTCATGCCGTCACCTTCACTTTCGCCTCGTCGAGGAAGTTGCGCAGCATCTGGTGGCCGTGCTCGGAGGCGATGGATTCGGGGTGGAACTGCACCCCCTCGATCAGCCGCTCCTTGTGGCGCAGCCCCATGATCATGCCGTCCTCGAGCCAGGCGGTGACCTCGAGGCAGTCGGGCAGGCTTTCGCGCTCGACGATCAGCGAGTGATAGCGGGTGGCCTGGAAGGGCGAGGGCAGGCCCTTGAACACGCCCTGGCCGGCGTGGTGGATGGTGCCCATCTTGCCGTGCACGATCTCGCCGGCGCGCACCACCTTGCCGCCGAAGGCCTCGCCGATGGTCTGATGGCCCAGGCACACGCCCAGCAGCGGCACCCCGGCCTCGGCCGCGGCGAGCGTCAGCGGCAGGCAGATGCCTGCCTGGGCGGGGTCGCAGGGCCCGGGGCTCAGCACGATCGCCTCGGCCCCCATCCCCATCGCCGCCTGCACATCCATCGCGTCGTTGCGCACGACCTTCACATCGGCGCCGAGCTCGCCGAAATAATGGACCAGGTTGTAGGTGAAGCTGTCGTAATTATCGATGAGCAGGAGCATGGGGCGTTTCCTTCTGCCGCCCGGGATCCGCGACGAGATTCAGGGGATGAACCGGGGCTTGCGTCGGGCTATAGATGCTCAGAGCGGCGCGCCGGGGTCAAGGGCCGGAGGGCGGTTTGAGGGCCCTTCGGGGGTGCGCGGGACAGATTCGAGAGGGCGGAACGCATGGTTCGTGGATTGATCGCGGGGCTGGGCACGGGCGGCGTGGTCGCGGTGCTGGGGCTCGGGGCGCTGTCGCTGGTGGCGCCGCTGCCGCAGCCGCAGCGGACCCCGCCGGCCTCGGCCGCGGGCGAGGACGCTCCGGCCACCCGCGATGCGGTCCAGCGCGCGCCGCATCTGCCCGCGCCTGCGAACAGCCCGGCTCCGATCGCCGCCGCGCCCGCTGCGCCCGGTCCGACCCCGCCCGCAGCTGCGCCGGCCCCCGCACCCGCCCCGGTGGCGCCGGTCGCGTCCGAGCCGGCCGCCCCGTCGGTGGTCGCCGCCGACAGCGCGGGCGATGCCGCGCCGGTCGCGCCGGCCGGGGAGGGGGCGCCTGCCGAGGTCGCCGCGCCCGCCGCCCCCGCGGCGGTGGCCGAACCGTCCGCCGCGCCGCTGCCCGGCACCGAGAGCGCCGCGCGCCCCGACGCCGTGGCCATCGCGCCGCAATCGCCCGCCGTGCCCGAGCCGCCGCTTGCGATGCTCGAACCCGGGGCCGAGGCGCCGGTGCCGGTGCCGCCGCCGGGCGAGGTGGTGGCGCCCGAGCTGCCGCAGGCCGAGGCCGACGGGACTGCCGCCAGCGCCGAAGCGCCGGTGGCAAAGACGCCCGCGACGCCGATGGCGCCCGAGCCCGGGCAGGAGATCGTGCTGATGCCCGATGGCGCGATCGTGTCGCCCGAGGCGCAGCTGCCGCGCGTGTTCAGCCCCGGCGCCGATCCGCAGGGCTTTGCCAACGCGCCCGGCACCACGGTGAACCGGCTGCCGACGATCGGCGACGAGACGCAGGTGGCCACCGCCCCCGCGCCGGGTTTCCAGCGCCCGCCGGGGGCCGAGGCGCCGGCCGGGGCCTTGCCCGGCGTGATGCCGCCGCCCACCACCACGACCGTGCCCGAGGCGGCCGCACCCGCGCCCGAGGGCGACGGGGCGCCGATCCGTCGCTTTGGCGCGGCCTTCACGCCCGAGCCCGGCAAGCCGCTGTTCTCGGTCGTGCTGATCGATACGGGCACCGCGGCGGGCGGGCTCGATGCGGGCACCATCACCTCGCTCGGCCTGCCGCTGACCGTTGCCATCGACCCGACCCGGCCCGATGCCGCCACCGCCGCCGCCGCCTATCGCGCCGCGGGGCTCGAGGTGGCGATCCTCGCCGCGCCGCTGCCCGAGGGCGCGACGGCGCAAGATCTCGAGGTCGCGATCGAGGCCTGGCGGGCGGTGCTGCCCGAAGCCGTCGCCGTGGTCGAGCCGCCGAAGCCCGTGGTGCAGAACAACCGCCTGCTGTCGCAGGATCTGGTGGCGGTGCTGGCGCGCGAGGGGCTGGGGCTGGTGACGCAAAGCAGCGGCACCAATGCGGCCGAACAGCTGGCGCGTGCTGCAGGCCTGCCCGAGGTGCGGGTCTGGCGCGTGCTCGACGCCGATCGCGAGCGTGGCGCGGTGGTCGAGCGCACGCTCGCCCGCGCGGCCTTCGAGGCGGCGCGCGATGGCGCGGTGACGGTGATGCTGAGCGCCTGGCCCGAGTCGGTCTCGGGGCTGACGAGCTGGTCGGTGGGCGCCACCGGCACGGTCAGCCTTGCGCCGGTCTCCGCGCTCGCCCTGGCCGCAACGCAAAACGGGGGCTGAGCGCCCCCGTTCGGTTCCCGTGATGCCCGGCCTTGCGATGCCCGGCGGGGCGCGGGGGCTCAGGCGTTGCCGTGGCGCACGAACAGGCCCGCGTCCTCGGCCGCCTTGCGCAGCGCCTTCGACTTGTTGACCGATTCCTGATACTCGCCCTCGGGATCGCTGTCGAAGACGACGCCGCCGCCCGCCTGGATGTAGAGGGTCTGATCCTTCACCACCGCGGTGCGCAGCGCGATGCACATGTCCATCTCGCCATTCGCCGCGAAATAGCCGACGCCGCCGCCGTAGATGCCGCGCTTCTCGGGTTCGAGCTCGTCGATGATCTCCATCGCCCGCACCTTCGGCGCGCCCGAGACGGTGCCCGCGGGCAGACCGGCGAGCAGCGCGGAAAGCGCATCCTCGCCGTCTGCCAGTTCGCCCACCACGTTCGAGACGATGTGCATGACGTGGGAATAGCGCTCGATGATGAATTTCTCGGTCGGATGCACCGTGCCGATCTTCGCCACCCGGCCGACATCGTTGCGGCCGAGGTCGAGCAGCATCAGGTGCTCGGCCAGCTCCTTCTTGTCGGCGAGCAGCTCTTCTTCCAGCGCCTTGTCCTCGGCCGGCGTCGCACCGCGCGGGCGGGTGCCGGCGATCGGGCGGATCGTCACCTCGCCTTCGCGCAGCCGCACCAGGATCTCGGGGCTGGCACCGACGATCTGGAAGCCGCCGAAGTTCAGGAAGAACATGAAGGGCGAGGGGTTGGTGCGCCGCAGCGAGCGATAAAGCGCGAAGGGCGGCAGCGGGAAATCCGCGCGCCAGCGCTGCGCCGGCACCACCTGGAAGATGTCGCCCGCGCGGATGTAGTCCTTGGCCTTCTCGACCGCGGCCTTGTAGCCCTCGGCGGTGAAGTTCGACACCAGCGGGCCGACCTTCGCGGTCTCGCCCATCTCGCGGCTCTGGTTCGGCGCGCGGTCGAGGTCGCGCAGCGCGTCCATCACCCGCTCGGCCGCCTGGGCATAGGCCGCCCGCGCCGACAGGCCCGAGCTCTGGAACGCCGGCGCGCAGAGGATCACGTCGCCCTTCACCCCGTCGAGCACCGCGACGACCGAGGGCCGCAGCAGCACCGCATCGGGCACGCCGAGCGGGTCGGGATTGCCGCCGGGCAGCTTCTCGACCAGCCGGATCATGTCATAGCCGAGATAGCCGAACAGGCCGGCCGCCGCGGCGGGCAGGCCCTCGGGCATCTCGATCCGGCTTTCGGCGATCAGCGCGCGCAGGCTGTCGAACGGGTGGCCGGGCAGCTCCTCGAAGCGCTCTTCGAACCGCGCCTGGCGGTTGATGCGGGCTGTCTCGCCGCGGCATTCCCAGATCACGTCGGGCTTCATGCCGATGATCGAATAGCGCCCGCGGACCTCGCCGCCGGTGACGGATTCGAACATGAAGCTGTTCTCGCGCGCATCGGCCAGCTTCAGCATCAGCGACACGGGCGTGTCGAGATCGGCCGCGAGGCGGGCGAAGACGAGCTGGTTGCGGCCCTGTTGCCAGGCGCGCTCGAACTCTTCGAAGCTGGGGGAAAGAGCTGCCACGACCGCCTCCTTACTGCATCTGCGCCTGCACCGCGTTGATCGCGGTGCTGTCGATGGTGAGCCCGGCCTCGGTTTCCGAAGCGCGGGCGAAAAGCTCGGCAAGATCGCCCGACATCGACTGCTCGAGCCGGGTCGAGAGCACGTCATGCACCTGCTTGGTGTCGGTGGCCTGCGGATCGGCCTCGGTCACCTTGACCGGCACCACGACGAAGACGGCCTCGTCCTGCGCCACCACGGCGGCGGCGCCGGGCTTGGTGTCGAAGGCGGTGGCCAGCAGGGTCGCGGGCGCACCCTCGACGAAGCCCGAGCGTTCGAGCCCGGTCGCGTTCGAGACCAGAAGGCCCTGATCGGCGAGGCTCGCCCCGGCCGAGACGGCGGCGACGATCTCCTCGGCGCGGTCGGTCTTCAGCTTCTTCAGCTGCGCGGCCTTCCAGCTTGCCACGACCTTGTCGCGGATCTGATCGAAGGGGATCAGCGCAGCGGGCGTCACGCCATCGAGGCGCAGCGCGAAGACGCCGCCATCCTCGAGAGTGCCGAGTTCGGGGAAGTCCTGCTCGGTCACCTTGGCGGCGGCGGTGCGGAAGCTCTCATAGGCGGCGATGCCGTCGGTGGTGTCGGGCGCCATCGAGATATGGCCCGGCTGCATGTCGGTTTCCTTCGCCATCTCCTCGAGCGTCGCGCCCGAGGCAAGCCGGTCCTCGAGACCCGAGGTCATGTCGGAGACCATCCGCCGCGCGCGGTCCATCACCGCCTCGGTCTCGAGGTCGGGCTTGGCCTGTTCGAAGGTGGTCTCCTCGGCGGGCAGGATGCCGTTCATCTGGTAAAGCGCGGGGCCGAGGTCGCTGTCGATCGGGCCCACGGTGCCGGGCGCGGTCAGCGCGAAGACCGCATCGCCGGCGCTGCCGAGCTCGTCCTTCGAGACCTCGCCCAGATCGGTGTCGGCAAGGGTCAGGCCGCGCTCCTTGGCGATGTCGGAAAAGCTCGCGGTGCCGGCGTCGAGCTTCTGCTTCGCCGCCTCGGCCTCTGCCCTGGTCGGGAAGACGAGCTTGTCGACAAGCCGCTTCTCGGGCTGGACGAACTCGCTTTTCCGCTCCTCATAGGCCGCGCGCAGCGTCGCCTCGTCGGGCTGCACCTTGTCCTTGAGCATCTCGGGGGTGAGCCAGACATAGCTGATCTCGCGCGTCTCGGGCTTGGTGAACTCCGCCGCATGATCCGCGTGCCAGGCCTTCAGCTCGTCCTCGCTGGGCTCGGGCAGGGTGGCGGTCAGATCCGCCTCGGTGATCTCGACGAAGGCGATGTCGCGCTTCTCGGTGACGTATTTGGTATAGGCCGCGGCCAGCGCCTCGGGCGCCTTCACGCCGCCGGCCACCGCGCCCTGCAGGATCGAGCGCGCCACGTCCGAACGCAGGCGGGTCTCGAACTGGGCCTCGGTATAGCCCTGCTGGCGCAGCGCCATGCGATAGACCTCGCGGTCGAACTTGCCGTCGACGCCCTGGAAGCTGCGGATCGCCTGCACCTGGCGGCCGACCTCGGCATTGCCGACGGAAATGCCGAGCCGGCGGGCCTGTTCGCTCACCGCGGCCTCGGCGAAGACCTGCGCCTGCACCTGCCGGTCGAGGCCGAGCGCCTTCGCCTCGGCGAAGGTCAGCGGCCGGCCGAGCTGGGCCTGCGCGGCACTCATCCCCGAGCGCAGCGCGCGGGCATAATCGTTGATCGAGATCTCGGTCTTGCCGACCGAACCGATCGACTGCACCCGGCCCGAGAAGTTCGAGACGCCGAAGCCGCCAAGGCCAAGGACAAGCATCGCGAGCAACACCCAGACGACGACGCCCTTGCCATGGCTGCGCAGCTTGTTCGACATGCTCATTCCTCCCGGGGATCAGGCCTTTTGCGGGTGTTTAGGGCTTTGACGGGGGCGCCGCAAGGCTCAGGGCGCCACCGTGGCAAGGCGGCGGATCAATTCCGCGATGCCGGCGGTGTCGACATTCGCGAAGGCGATGCGCAGGCCGCGATCGCCTTGCACCGTGCCCTCGGGCATGAACATCGTGCCGGGCAGCGCCAGCACCCCCGCCTCGCGCACCAGACGCCGCGCGAAGTCGGGCGAGGCGTCGTGGCCCGGGTGGTCGACCCAGGCGAAATAGGCGCCGCAGCCATGCAGGTGCCAGCCCTCGAGCGCGCCGAACCCCTCGGTCAGCGCGGCGCGGCGCGCAAGCAGCTCGGCGCGTTCGCCGGCGACCCATTGCGCGAGGTTGCGCATCCCCCACAGCGCGCCGATCTGGCCAAGCTGGTTCGGGCAGATCGCCACGGTGTCGAGGAATTTCTCGACTTCGGCCAGACGCGCGGGCGAGGCGACGATGGCGCCGACGCGGTGGCCGGTCAGCCGGTAGGCCTTCGAGAAGGAGTAAAGATGGATGAAGGCCTCGTCCCAGTCGGGATCGGTGAACAGGTCATGTGGCGCGCCGGTGCGGCTGTCGAAGTCGCGATAGGTCTCGTCGACGATCAGCGCGAGGCCGCGCGACCGGGCAAGATCGTGGAAGGCGCGCACCAGCTCGGCCGGGTATTCCGCCCCACCCGGGTTGTTGGGCGAGATCAGCACGATCGCCCTGGTGCGCGGCGTGATCCGCGCGGCGGCCTCCTCGGGGTCGGGCAGAAGGCCCGCGCCGGTGGGCAGCGGCACGGCCCGGACCGAGGCCATATCGCACCACATCTTGTGGTTGAAATACCAGGGCGTCGGCAGCAGCACCTCGTCCCCCGGGCCCGCAAGCGTCGCCATCACCGCGCAGAAGGCCTGATTGCAGCCCTGGGTGATCGCCACCTGGCTTTCGGAAATCGTGCCGCCATAGGCCGCGGACCATTGCGCCGCGATCTCGGCGCGCAGCTCGGCCATGCCAAGCACCGGGCCGTAGAGATGGGCGGCGGGGTTGTCGAGCGCCGCCTCGGCGATGGCGCGGCGCAGCCCCTCGGGCGGCGGATCGACCGGGGCGGCCTGGCTGACGTTGAGCAGCGGCCGCTCGGGCGGGAAGCTCACCCCCTCGAGCCAGCGCCGCGCCTCCATCACCGGCGGCGCGAAGGTGGCGGCAAGGGCGGGGTTCAGCGGGCTGAGCGGCATCGGTGTCTCCTGAGTGTCGCGCGACACTAGGACCGCGGCGGCGCGAAGGAAACCCCTCGGCGGCGGCGCCATTCCTCCCAGGTGAGGGCGATCACCACGAGGTCGAGCCCGGTCAGCGCCAACAGCACCACGGAATGGTCGAGGCTCCACAGGTGCAGCTGATAGAGGATGAAAGCGGACAGCAGCACGATCGCGCCCGGATAGGCCCAGAGCACCCCGCGGGCAAGCAGCACCACGACGATCAGCTTCAGCCCGCCATGGCTGAGGAAATAGAGCGCGTAGAAGCTTTGCGCCTCGACCGAGAAGCGCTGCGCGGCATGCAGCAGCGCATTGGCGAGGAAATCGCTCGCATCCTCGGAAAGCTCATGCGCCGTCAGCCGCTGTGCAAGCGCGACCAGCGCGCCCTGATGCAGCACCAGCAGGACCAGGCCCGAGAGCGTCTCGGCCGCGGCGAAGAGGCCCTTGGCCAGCAGGCTCGCCTCGAAGGCCGCGTGCAGCACCCGGCCGAGACGGGCCCGCATCGGCTCAGTCCACGCCCCGGTAGGGCTGCACATATTGCAGCGCGGTGTCCCAGGGGAAGAAGATCCAGGTGTCCTGGCTGACCTCGGTGATGAAGGTGTCCGCCTGCAGCCGGCCCTTGGGCTTGGCGTAGATCGTGGCGAAATGCGCCTTCGGGTAAAGGGTGCGGACAAGCTCCATCGTCTTGCCCGAGTCGACGAGGTCGTCGACGATCAGGATGCCTTCGCCGTCGCCCATCAGATCCGCCTGCGGCGCCTTGATGACGACCGGCGGGTGCTGGGTCTGGTGGTTGTAGCCCTTGACCGAGATCGTGTCGATCACGCGGATGTTCAGCTCGCGCGCAATGATCGCCGCGGGCACCAGGCCGCCGCGGGTGATGCCGACGATGGCGCGCCAGGCGCCGCTGTCCGGGCCCTTGCCGTCCAGCCGCCAGGCCAGCGCGCGCGCGTCGCGATGGAGCTGGTCCCAGCTGACCAGAAAGCCCTTCTCGTGGGGAAGACGTTCGGACATGACAAGCCTCTCAGGTGAGTGCGAGTTTCAGGCCGAGGAGGGCGAGCAGCCCGCCAAAGCCACGCTCGATCGCGGTTTTCAGGCGCAGATAGCCGCGCCGGGTGCGCTCGAGCGAAAAGATGCGCGACACGAGCACGTTCCAGCCCGCGTCGTTGACGAAGATGATGCCGAGGATCGCGGCATAGGCCCAGAGCGGCGCCTGCGGCGGCACGAAGGTCAGGAAGATCGTGCCGAAGAAGACCGCGGGCTTCGGGTTGGCGAGCTGCGTCGCGATGCCGAGCCAGACGAGGCCGAGGGTCGAGCGCGCCGAGGCGGTCTCGGTGATCGCGGCGTCGAAGGGGTCGGGGGCGTGGCGCCACATCTTCACCGCAAGGTAAATCAGATAGGCGGCGCCCGCGAATTTCAGGGCGGTGAGCAGGGCGGGGGCGATGCGGAACAGCACCGCCAGCCCGAACAGCGCGGCGCAGGCCCACAGGCAGGCGCCAAGCCCGATGCCGACCGACAGCCACGCCCCCCGCGCCATCCCTTCGCGCAGGCTGGTATGCGCGGCCATCAGGACGGCCGGCCCGGGCGAGATCGCCGCGGCCAGATGCACGAAGTAGATCGCGAGGAAGGCGGAAAGCGTCATCGCCGGGACTCAGGCGTCCTTGCGGCCGGTGACGACGTCGATGTCGGGTGCATCGACCGCCTTCATGCCGACGACGTGATAGCCCGCATCGACGTGCAGGATCTCGCCCGTGGTGCCCGAGCCGAGATCGGAGAGCAGGTAGAGCGCGGCCTTGCCGACCTCTTCCTGGGTCACGTTGCGGCGCAGCGGCGAGTTCAGCTCGTTCCACTTCATGATGTAGCGGAAGTCGCCGATGCCCGAGGCGGCGAGCGTCTTGATCGGGCCGGCCGAGATCGCGTTGCAGCGGATGCCGTCCTTGCCCAGATCCTCGGCGATGTATTTCACCGAGCATTCGAGCGCGGCCTTGGCGATGCCCATCACGTTGTAATGCGGCATCACCTGCTCGGCGCCGTAATAGGTCAGCGTCAGCAGCGACCCGCCCTCGGGCATCAGCTCGGCGGCGCGGCGGGCAACGGCGGTGAACGAATAGACCGAGATGTCCATCGTCATCTTGAAGTTGTCCGACGAGGTGTCGACGTAGCGGCCGCGCAGCTCGTTCTTGTCGGAGAAGCCGATGGCGTGCACGACGAAGTCGATCGTGCCCCATTTCTCCTTCAGCGCGGCGAAGAGCGCATCGAGGCTTTCCTGGTTCGACACGTCGCATTCGATCATCGTGTCGGCGCCGATCGAGCCGGCCAGCGGTTCGACCCGCTTCTTCAGGGCTTCGCCCTGGTAGGAGAAGGCCAGCTCGGCCCCTGCATCGGCGCAGGCCTTTGCGATCCCCCAGGCAATCGACTTGTCGTTGGCGAGGCCCATGATCAGCCCGCGCTTGCCCGACATCAGGGTGTTCGTCATGTCAGGTTTCCCCCGCTTCCCTCTGGTAAGTGCGCAAGCATTAGGCGAAAGATCTGGGGGCATCAAGGCTGGACAGGGGCAGGGCAGGGGCCTTGCCCGCAGGGAAGGCCGCCACGATGGAGGATCGGATGAGCGACAGAACCGGGATCTTTGCGGGCGACGACCCGTTTGCACTGGCCAGCGCCTGGCTGGCCGAGGCGGAAAAGACCGAGATCAACGATCCGAACGCGATCGCCATCGCCTCGGTCGATGCCGAGGGGATGCCGAATGTGCGCATGGTGCTCCTGAAGGAGATCGAGGGGCGCGACGCGCCCTCGGGCGGCGCCTTCGTCGTCTATACCAACTACACCTCGCGCAAGGGCGAGGAGATCTTGGGCGCCGGCAAGGCGGCCTTCGTGATGCACTGGAAGAGCCTGCGCCGGCAGATCCGGGTGCGCGGCCTGGTGACCAAGGAGGACGGTCCGCAGGCCGACGCCTATTACGCCTCGCGCGCGCTGACCTCGCGGCTCGGGGCCTGGGCCTCGCATCAGAGCCAGCCGCTTTCCTCGCGCACCGCGCTGATGGCCGAGGTGGCGAAGGTGACCGCGCAGAAGGGGCCGAACCCGCCGCGTCCGCCGTTCTGGGGCGGGCTTCGGATCACCCCGCTCGAGATCGAATTCTGGGCGGATGGCGCCTTCCGGCTGCACGACCGCTTCCGCTGGACCCGGCCCGATGCGAGCTCGGAGTGGCAGATTCAGCGCCTGAACCCCTGAAAAATCGCGTATTTCACGCTTCGTGAAATGCGCGGGTCGGGTTTTCCTTACTTTTTCCGCTTGAATCCGTCTGCCTTGCTGTGACAGTTGAGCAAGGCGGAGGACTCCGCTCCGGCTTGCGCCGGATCGAGGTGATGGACGGATAGCGATGAACGATTTGAGGGCCGAAGCCCGGACCGTGACGGGGCGCGTGAAATGGTTCGACCCGGGCAAGGGGTTCGGCTTTATCGTCGATCAGGAGGGCGGTCCTGACATCTTGCTGCATGCCAATGTGCTGCGCAATTTCGGACAGGGCTCGGTGGCGGACAATGCCGGCATCACGGTCGTGGTGCAGGCGACGCCGCGCGGCGCGCAGGCGGTCGAGGTGATCGAGATCGTGCCGCCCGAGGCCGAGGGACGCCCGGCCCCGATCGAGGATCTGGGCGAGACCGATCCCGAGGCGCTGGCGGCGCTGCCGCTTGAACCGGCGCGGGTGAAGTGGTTTGACAAGGGCAAGGGCTTCGGCTTTGCCAACGTCTGGGGGCGACCCGAGGACGTGTTCATCCACATCGAGGTGCTGCGCCGGTCGGGCTTTGCCGATCTCGCGGCCGGGGAGGCGGTATGTCTGCGGGTGATCGAGGGGCGGCGCGGCCGCATGGCGGCGCAGGTCGTCGCCTGGGATATGGCGCTCTCGCGCTGAGCCTGCTGCTGGCCGCGGCCCCTGTGGCTGCGGCGCCGGTCTGCCGCGACGACAGTGCGATCCTGCAGCGCGCCGATGGCACGCCGATCGCCACCTTCACCGTCGAGATCGCCGATGACGCGGCCGAGCGCGAGCGGGGCCTGATGCAGCGCCCCTCGCTGCCGAAGGCGGCGGGGATGCTCTTCGTCTATCCGTCCGAGCGGCCGGTCGCCTTCTGGATGCATGACACGCTGATTCCGCTCGACATCATCTTCCTGGACGGGGCGGGGCGGGTGATCTCGGTGCAGGGCGAGGCGCGGCCGCTCGATGACACGCCGCTGCCCTCGCAAGGCGCGGCGCAATATGTGCTCGAGATCAACGGCGGCCTTGCGCGCCGGCTGGGCATCGGCGCGGGAACGGTGCTGTCGCATCCGGCGATTGCCGCCGGGCGTGCGGCGATCCCCTGTCGCTGACCCCTTTTCACCGGCGCCCGCCGCCTGTAGGAAGAACCCGTCGGGGCGTAGCGCAGCCTGGTAGCGCGTCTGTTTTGGGTACAGAAGGCCGTGAGTTCGAATCTCGCCGCCCCGACCACTTCCCCAGCCGCTGATCCCGCCCCCGCGCCCCCTAGATCTGGTGTGCCATCTCGGGAGCGATTCTCCCTTTCCCCGGCCCCGCACGGGATTCGGGAACATATTTTGGGCATGCTGCGCCGCGGCGCCTCGGGCATCGGCCAAAACCGGCCAGCTATCCACAAGATCTTGTGGGCTGTGGATGAAATTCATCCGATTTGTCATCTTCCTGTCGGAAATCCCAGTGGCACAAGGGGAATCCTCCTCCTGACGGGAACCGCGCCGGGAAGGCGGATTGTGGAGGAATCGAGCCCGTCCGCCGCCCTGTCAAAGTGGCTTTCCCGTCAATAGAAAAAAGCCCGGCTGCGCCGCCAAAGTTCTGTTGACCCTTTTGTGAGCCTACGTCAGTTTGTGGACGTCAGCTGAGAAGCCACCAGATGTAGTGGCGCTGCGGGCGCGGGACGGAGCCTCACTTTCTGCTCGATCGGAAACGAGACGGCTGCCTCCGGGACCACACCCCGGGGACGGTTCTGGCGTCCCTGCGAACCGGCGCGGCGGGTTTGTTTTGAACACGGGACAGTGCAGATGAAGATCGAACGCAAGTTCACCTCGGCCAAGACCGGCGCCTATGGCGAGATCGCCTTCACCACCACCACTTCGGAAATTCGCAACCCCGATGGCAAGGTCGTGTTCCACAACGACTGCGTCGAGGTGCCCGAGGGCTGGAGCCAGGTTGCCTCCGACGTGCTTGCGCAGAAATACTTCCGCAAGGCGGGCGTTCCCGCGGCGCTGAAGAAGGTGCGCGAGAAGGGCGTGCCCGAGTTCCTGTGGCGCTCGGTTCCGGATACCGAGGCGCTCGAGAACCTGCCGGAAGATCAGCGCATTGTGGGCGAAACTTCAGCCAAGCAGGTGTTCGACCGGCTGGCCGGCGCCTGGACCTATTGGGGCTGGAAGGGCGGCTATTTCAGCACCGAGGACGATGCGCGCGCCTATTACGACGAGATGCGCTTCATGCTGGCCGAGCAGATGGCCGCGCCGAACAGCCCGCAGTGGTTCAACACCGGCCTGCACTGGGCCTATGGCATCGACGGCCCGTCGCAGGGCCACTATTACGTCGACCACGTCACCGGCAAGCTGACGAAATCGGCCTCGGCCTATGAACACCCGCAGCCGCATGCCTGCTTCATCCAGTCGGTGCGTGACGATCTGGTGGGCGAGGGCGGGATCATGGACCTGTGGGTCCGTGAGGCGCGTCTGTTCAAATACGGCTCGGGCACCGGCACCAACTTCTCGAGCCTGCGCGCCGAGGGCGAGAAGCTCTCGGGCGGCGGCAAGTCCTCGGGGCTGATGGGCTTCCTGAAGATCGGCGACCGGGCGGCCGGCGCGATCAAGTCGGGCGGCACCACGCGGCGCGCGGCGAAGATGGTGATCTGCGACATGGATCACCCCGATATCGAGGCCTTCATCAACTGGAAGGTGATCGAGGAGCAGAAGGTCGCCTCGCTGGTGGCCGGCTCGAAGATGCACGAGCGCGAGCTGAACAAGATCTTCGACGCGATCCGCGTCTGGGACGGCTCGGAAGAGGGCCGCGTCGACCCGGGCGTCAACGAGGGGCTGAAGGCGGCGATCCGCTCGGCCAAGAAGGCGCTGATCCCGGAAACCTACATCAACCGCGTGCTGCAATACGCGCGGCAGGGCTTCGACAGCATTGAATTCCCGACCTATGACACCGATTGGGACAGCGAGGCCTATATCTCGGTTTCGGGGCAGAACTCGAACAACTCGGTGCGCGTCACCAACGCCTTCCTGAAGGCGGTGAAGGAGGACGCGCCGTGGGAGCTGCTGCGCCGCACCGACGGCAAGGTGGCGAAGACGGTGCGGGCGCGCGAGCTCTGGGATCAGGTCGGTCACGCCGCCTGGGCCTGTGCCGACCCGGGCATCCAGTTCCACGACACGGTGAACGAGTGGCACACCTGCCCCGAGGACGGTCCGATCCGCGGCTCGAACCCCTGCTCGGAATACATGTTCCTCGACGACACGGCGTGCAACCTTGCCTCGATGAACCTGCTGACCTTCCACAAGGGCGGCAAGTTCGACGCGGATGCCTATGTGCATGCCACCCGGCTGTGGACGGTCACGCTCGAGATCTCGGTGCTGATGGCGCAGTTCCCGAGCCAGGAGATCGCACAGCGCTCCTATGACTTCCGCACGCTCGGCCTTGGCTATGCCAATATCGGCGGGCTGCTGATGACCATGGGTCTTGGCTATGACTCGGACGAGGGCCGGGCACTGTGCGCGGCGCTCACCGCGGTGATGACCGGCGTCGCCTATGCGACCTCGGCCGAGATGGCGGCCGAGCTGGGCGCCTTCCCGGGCCACGCGAAGAACGCCGCGCACATGCTGCGGGTGATCCGCAACCACCGCACCGCGGCGCATGGGCTGTCGACGGGCTATGAGGGGCTCGAGGTGAAACCCGTGCCGCTCGATGCCGCGAACTGCCCTGATCCGGCGCTGGTGACGCTGGCGAAATCGGCCTGGGACGAGGCGCTGGCGCTTGGCGAGGCGCATGGCTTCCGCAACGCGCAGGTCTCGGTGATCGCGCCCACCGGCACCATCGGTCTGGTGATGGATTGCGACACGACGGGCATCGAGCCGGACTTCGCGCTGGTGAAGTTCAAGAAGCTCGCCGGCGGCGGTTACTTCAAGATCATCAACCGTTCGGTGCCCGCCGCGCTCGAGTCGCTGGGCTACCCCTCGGCGCAGATCGAGGAGATCATCGCCTCTGCGGTCGGCCACGGCTCCTTGGGCAATTGCCCGGCGATCAACCGCACGTCGCTCATCGGCCATGGCTTCGGCGCGGCCGAGATCGAGAAGATCGAGGCGGCGCTGCCCTCGGCCTTCGACATCCGCTTCGTCTTCAACCAGTGGACGCTGGGCGAGGATTTCTGCACCGGGACGCTGGGCATCCCGGTCGAGAAGCTGAACGACCCGTCCTTCGACATGCTGCGCCACCTCGGCTTCACCAAGGCGCAGATCGACGCGGCGAACGACCATGTCTGCGGCACGATGACCCTCGAGGGCGCGCCCTTCCTGAAGCCCGAGCATTACGCCGTCTTCGACTGTGCCAATGCCTGCGGCAAGAAAGGCACGCGTTATCTGTCGGTCGACAGCCACATCCGCATGATGGCGGCGGCGCAGTCGTTCATCTCGGGCGCGATCTCGAAGACGATCAACATGCCGAACACGGCGACGATCGAGGACGCGCTCGCCGCCTATGAGCTGAGCTGGTCGCTCGGCATCAAGGCGAACGCGCTCTATCGCGACGGTTCCAAGCTGAGCCAGCCGCTCGCCGCGGCGCTGGTCGAGGATGACGAGGAAGCCGAGGAGATCCTCGCCACCGGCAGCCAGCAGGAAAAGGCCGTCACCCTTGCCGAGAAGATCGTCGAGAAGGTGGTGGTGAAGGAGATCGTCCGTTCGCACCGCGAAAAGCTGCCGTCGCGCCGCAAGGGCTACACCCAGAAGGCGATCGTCGGCGGTCACAAGGTCTATCTGCGCACCGGCGAATACGATGACGGCTCGCTCGGCGAGATCTTCATCGACATGCACAAGGAAGGCGCGGGCTTCCGCGCGATGATGAACAACTTCGCCATCGCGGTCTCGGTCGGCCTGCAATATGGCGTGCCGCTCGAGGAATTCGTCGACGCCTTCACCTTCACCAAGTTCGAGCCGGCCGGCATGGTGCAGGGCAACGACTCGATCAAGAACGCGACCTCGATCCTCGATTATGTCTTCCGCGAACTGGCGGTCAGCTATCTCGACCGCACCGACCTCGCCCATATCAAGCCGAAGGGGACCGCCTTCGACGATCTGGGCGGCGGCAAGGACGAGGGCAAGCGCAACGTCGAGCCGGTGAGCGAGTCGGCGGCGTCGAAATCGCTCGAGGTGCTGCGGCAGATCTCGTCCTCGGGCTATCTGCGCAAGCGGCTGCCGCAGGAACTGGTGGTGCTGCGCGGTGGCGCGGCGGGTGGCATGGCGCTGTCGGGCGCGGCCGATCCGATCGCGGCGCTGAACACGCTGGTGCCGGAAACCGCGAAGGCGCCGGGCGCCGCGGCGACGACCTCGCTCGCCTCGGGGGTCGTCACCATGGATGCGCGCACCAAGGCGAAGCTGCAGGGCTACGAGGGCGAGGCCTGCGGCGAATGCGGCAACTACACGCTGGTGCGCAACGGCACCTGCATGAAGTGCAACACCTGCGGCGCCACCTCGGGCTGCAGCTGAGGGCCGCGCGCGGCCTGAGCAAGGCCCGGCCGCGATGCCGGGCCGCAACGAAGACCACGGACGCCCGCAAGGGCAGCACGGAAGACAGAAGGACGCCCCAGGTGGAGCTGATCGTCGGAAACAAACGGATTGCGGCCAAGGCGCTGCGGCGGATCCCGGGCGGGGTCGTGGCGCAGCTCGCGGGCGACGCGCTGACCTCGGTGCTGGACGCGACCTTCCGCGGCGGCGCCTCGATCGAGCTGCTGGGGGGCGATCTCGACCACCACACGCTTGACGTCACCGACATCCGCATGGCGGGCGCCTCGACCACTGTCACGCTGCTGACCAGCGGCGCGGTGGCCCTGCATTGAGATCCGGGGCGGGTGCGCTCGCCCCAGACGCCGAGAAGGCCCAGGCGAAACCACGAACACCTCGGGCGGTGCATCAACGAGCCTGATCGGCGAACCTGGCCCCCTCCGTCAAGGAGGGGGCCATTTTCTTTGAAAATCAGGGGTTTCCGGAAAATGAGGCAGGGGCGAAAGAAAAACCGGAACTTTTCTCACGGAGGCGCTTGACGGGGCGCGCGGGCCTGCGTAAACACGCCCCACGCTCGGACAGCGATCGGGCGGAGGTGAGCGGTTGTAGCTCAGTTGGTTAGAGTACCGGCCTGTCACGCCGGGGGTCGCGGGTTCGAGCCCCGTCAACCGCGCCACCTCCCCGATCGCCGAGCGCTGAAATGCGCGGTTGTAGCTCAGTTGGTTAGAGTACCGGCCTGTCACGCCGGGGGTCGCGGGTTCGAGCCCCGTCAACCGCGCCATTTCCCTCCCTTCCGGAACATGATCTTGCTCCGTGCGGCCCGAAAGCTGCGCATTG
Organism: Paenirhodobacter sp. YD-8; assembly: GCF_056590935.1. NCBI lineage: Bacteria > Pseudomonadati > Pseudomonadota > Alphaproteobacteria > Rhodobacterales > Paenirhodobacter > Paenirhodobacter sp. YD-8. Next base: position 1,408,280 of record NZ_CM152649.1, read on the forward strand.
GCCCCTCGGGGCCTCTTGCGCGCTTGCCCGGTTTCCGCGCCGGTCCTATATCGGACCGACAGCGAAGGAGCCTGCCATGACGGACGCATTTGACGCCAAGAGCCTGATCGACACCATGGGCGCCGCCGCGCGCGCCGCGGCCGCCGAGCTTGCCTATGCGCCAGCGGCGGCCAAGGAGGCGGCGCTGACCGCGGCCGCCGATGCGGTGCTGGCACATCTGGACGAGATTCTCGCCGCCAATGCCGAGGACATGGCCTTCGGGGCCGAAAAGGGGCTGACGCCCGCGATGCTCGACCGGCTGAAGCTCGACGAGGGGCGGGTGGCCTCGATCGTCGCCGGGCTGCGCGCGGTTGCCGCGCAACCCGATCCGGTCGGCACGGTGATCGCCGAATGGGACCGGCCCACGGGGCTGCATATCCAGCGCGTGCGCACGCCGCTGGGCGTGATCGGGGTGATCTACGAATCGCGGCCGAACGTGACAGCGGATGCCGGCGCGCTGTGCCTGAAGGCCGGCAATGCGGTGATCCTGCGCGGCGGGTCGGAAAGCTTCCATTCGAGCCGGGCGATTCACGCCTGCATGGTCGAGGGGCTGCGCGCCGCGGGCCTGCCCGAGGCGGCGATCCAGCTGGTGCCCACCCGCGACCGCGCGGTGGTGACCGAGATGCTGCATGCCGTGGCCTATATCGACGTGATCGTGCCGCGCGGCGGCAAGGGGCTTGTCGGCCTTGTGCAGCGCGAGGCGCGCGTGCCGGTCTTTGCCCATCTCGAGGGGATCTGCCACATCTATGCCGATGGCGCGGCCGATGTCGCCAAGGCGCGGCGCGTGGTGCTGAACGCCAAGACCCGGCGCACCGGGATCTGCGGCGCGATGGAATGCCTGCTGATCGACCGCGCCTTCTATGAGAAGCACGGGCCGGTTCTGGTCGAGGATCTGGTCGCGGCCGGCGTCGAGGTCCGCACCGAGGGCGATCTGCTGAAGGTGCCAGGCACGGTGCCCGCCGCACCCGACGATTTCGGCCGCGAGTTCCTCGACATGATCTGCGCGGCGAAGATCGTCGACGGTGTCGACGGCGCCATCGCCCATATCCGCCGCTATGGTTCGAACCACACCGAATCGATCCTGACCGAGGATGACGCCACCGCGGCGCGCTTCTTCCAGCGGCTCGATTCGGCGATCCTGATGCGCAACGCCTCGACCCAGTTCGCCGATGGCGGCGAATTCGGCATGGGCGGCGAGATCGGCATCGCCACCGGCAAGCTGCACGCGCGCGGGCCGGTGGGGGCGGAACAGCTGACCTCGTTCAAGTATCTGGTCACCGGCGACGGCACCTGCCGCACCTGAGCCGGGCCGCCGCCAGAAAGACAAAGGCCCCGCAGCGATGCGGGGCCTTTTGCTCAGAAGGTGATGGCGACGCCGCTGTCCGACATCTCCCAGTGCAGCGCGCGCCCCTGTGCCGCGGCCTCGCGCGGCAACAGGGCGAATTGCACCTGCGCGGGGCTGATCTTGCTTGCCTCGCCATCGAGGTTGGCCCAGAGCGCCGGATCGGGTTTCGTGCGTTCGGCGGTGCCACTGACCTGCCACTGCCCGTCGTCGTTGCGCACGCTGATCGTGCCGCCGCGCGGCATCGCGGGTTCGAGGCAGAGGATCGCGAGAAAGGCGAGCTTGACCGAGCGGCGCGGCTGGTCGCCCTCGACCTGCCAGTCGTAGGTCGTGCGCCCGCCCTGCGACAGCGCCCGCATCAGCGTCACGAGTTCCGGCCGGCCGAGGCGCTGGTCGGTGCTGCTCTGGCCGAAGGCGATGCGGAAGAACTTCACCCGCGCATTGGCCGAGGCGACGCTTTCCGCGATCAGCTGCAGTTCCGGGCTCATCGGTGCCCCCGACATCGTCAACAGCTCGACCCCGTTGCCGATCGCGCCCAATGGGCTGATAAGGTCGTGGCAGAGTCGCGACCCGACGAGGGCCACCAGGTCGGCTTCGGTCTCGGGCGTGTCAGTCTGCATGGCGCAATCCGGAGGTGAGAGCAGGATGAATGAATTTCTCGAACCGGGGATGCTGGTGCGCAATCCCCAGGCGCCGGACTGGGGCGTCGGTCAGGTGCAGTCGCGCGTGGGCGAGAAAGTCACGGTGAATTTCGAGCATGCGGGCAAACAGGTGATCGACGGACGCCGGGTCCAGTTGTTCCTCGTTATTCCAGACCAGGGTTGAAAAAACGTTAACTTCCAGCCTGGCTTGGGTTTTCCGACCATCGCACAGTGGGTGGCGGAATCAAGACACCGCGGAGCGCGCCGCGCGGCATTGCATCGCGGCCGCCGCCTGTCCTAGAAACGCGGCAGGGACAAGGGGCAGGAGCTGATGGTTTCCGAACCGCTCGCGTATGAAATCCGTCTGGCGCGCGATGCGCGCGACCTGAAGGCGTCACAACGGCTGCGCTATGAGGTCTTCGTCGAGGAGCTCGGCGGGGACGGGCCGCTCGTCGACCATGCCGGTCGGCTCGAGATCGACGAGTTCGACGCGGTCTATGACCATCTCGTGCTGATCGACCCGTCGCGCAACCCCGACGATCTCGACCATGTCGTGGGCGCCTACCGGCTGCTGCCGTCCGACCGGGCCGAGCGTTTCGGCCGTTATTACTGCGACAGCGAATATGACCTGACGGCGCTGCGCCGCTCGGGGCGCAAGCTGCTCGAACTCGGCCGCTCCTGCGTGCATCCCGATCACCGCGGCGGGGCGGCGATGCTGATGCTGTGGAACGGGCTGGCCGATTACGTGCTGGCGAACGGGATCGAGATCCTGTTCGGCGTCGCCTCGTTCCATGGCACCGATGCCGCGGCGCTGCGGATGCCGCTTGCCTGGCTGCACCACCACCACCTCGCCCCCGAGGCGCTGCGCGTGCGGGCGCTCTCCGCGCATTTCCAGCCGATGGACCTGGTGCCCGAGGCCGAGCTCGACCGCCGGCAGGCGATGGCCGAGATGCCGAACCTGATCAAGGCCTATCTGCGGCTTGGCGGTTTCGTGGGCGAGGGGGCCTTCATCGACACCCCCTTCAACACCACCGACGTGTTGCTGCTGATGGACACGCAGGCGATGTCGGACAAGCACCGCGAGTTCTACACCCGCCGCAGCGAGGCGAAGCCGTGAGCCCCACCTGGCATGGCGAGCCGGAACCCGATGTTGCGCCGCTGAGCCTTGCGGGCAAGCTGCGCGTGCTGCGCCGGGGTGGGGCGATGGCGACGGTGATCTATGGCGGGCTGACGCTGATGCTGCTGCTGCGGCTGATCGAGCGGCCGCTGCATGGCGCTGCGCGGCCCTGGACGCCGCATATCACCCGCGCCGTCTGCCGCGCCGTCTTTCCGCTGATGGGCATCCGCTACCGCGTCAGGGGCGCGCCGATGACCGAGATCGGCGCCGTGGTGGCAAACCATGCCTCCTGGCTCGACATCTTCTCGCTCAACGCCTGCCAGAAGGTCTATTTCGTCTCGAAGGCCGAGGTCGCGCGCTGGCCCGGCATCGGCGTTCTGGCACGCGCGACCGGCACCGTCTTCATCCGCCGCGACCCGCGCGAGGCGAAGGCGCAGCAGGCGCTGTTCGAGGAGCGCATCCGTGCCGGCCACCACCTGCTGTTCTTCCCCGAGGGCACCTCGACCGATGGGCGCCGCGTGTTGCCGTTCAAGCCGACGCTGTTTCAGGCCTTCTACAGCGACGGGCTCGACAAGGTGATGCGGGTGCAACCGGTGACGGTGGTCTACAACGCCCCCGAGGGCGAGGACCCGCGCTTTTACGGCTGGTGGGGCGACATGTCCTTCGGGCCGCATCTGCTCAAGGTGCTGGCGGCGCCGCGGCAGGGCATGATCGAGGTGGTGTTCCATCCGCCGCTCGAGGTCGCGGCCTTTGCCGGCCGCAAGGAGCTTGCGGCGGCGGGCGAGGCGGCGGTGCGTGGCGCGCTACCCGGCTGAGCCTGCCCGCGCGCGATAGTGGCGCAGGACCGCCAGCCGGATCGCTGTCGCCAGCCCGGATTCGGTCACCCGCGCATCATCGATCTCGGTGACGATCTCGTTGATGCCCAGCCCCCGCTCGGCCGCCATCTCGCGCAGCCCCGCCCAGAACTCGTCTTCCAGCGAGACCGAGGTGCGGTGCCCGTGCAGCGTCAGCGAATGCTTGCGCGGCCGGCTCATGGCGTCTCGTCGCCCTCGCGCCGATGCGCGTCGAGCCGGGTGCGGGCCTGCTCGGCCTGCGTTTCCTCGAGCACGCGCTGCGCCTTGGTGCGGCCGAATTTCGCGGCATTCTCGTCGCCCTGCGCGCGTTTCTCGGCGCGGGCCTTCTGCTTGCGGAAGCGGTTGAGATTGGTCACGTCAGCCATGGGATGACTGTGCCATATCGCGCGGGGGTGGGGAAGACGGGGCGGCGCTCACCAGGACAGATCGAGCCGCTCGAGCCCGTGGAAATGGTAAAGGTCGGCATAGCGCGGCGGGGCGGACAGCCGCAGATCGGGGAGCGCCCGGAAGAGCACGGGCAGCGCGCGCTGCAGCTCGAGCCGGGCAAGCGGCGCGCCGATGCAGAAATGCGCCCCGGCGCCGAAGCTGTAATTCACCTGCTGCGGCCGGCCGGGATTGAAGCGCGCGGGGTCCTCCCACGGCCCCGGATCGCGGTTCGCGCCGGCGAGCAGCAACCCGACGCGGTCGCCGCGGCGAAAGGCCTGACCGCCGATCTCCAGGTCCTCATAGACCCAGCGGGTGAACAGATGCAGCGGCGGATCGAAGCGGAAGATCTCCTCGACCGTGCCCTCGATCCGGTTCGGCGTCAGCCAATAGGCGCCGGTGCCGGTCTCGAGAAGCGTCTTCACCCCGTTGCCGATGGTGTGCACGGTGGCCTCGTGCCCGGCGTTCAGCAGCAGGATGCAGGTCGCGATCAGCTCGTCGCGGCTGAGCCGGTCGCCCGCCTCCTCGGCGGCGATCAGCTCGGTGATCAGGTCGTTGCCCGGGCGGCGCCGGCGCTCCTCGACATGGCGACCGAGGAAGTCGACGAAGGCCTCGGTCGCGGCGGCGGCGGCGGCCTCGCTCTCGCGCGTGCGGCGGGCCTGATACATCCCGACCATGGCGTTCGACCAGGACAGAAGGTCGTCGGCGCGCTCCTCGGGTACGCCCAGCAACCGCGCGATGAGGATCACCGGCAGCGGGCGGGCGAAATGGGCGAGCAGATCGCCGCCGCCTGCCGGAAAGCGGCCGATCAGCTCTTCGGCCAGCAGTTCGATCTCGGGGCCAAGCGCCGCGATCCGCGCCGAGGTGAAGGCGCGCAGCACCAGCCGGCGCAGCCGGGTGTGGCGCGGCGGTTCCAGTTCCAGCATCGAATGCGCCTCGACCGCGTAGAAGGGGGCGAGGTGGGGCGGGATCTCGGGCGCGTGCTCAGGCGGCGCCTCGCGGCCAAGCCGGCGGTCGCGCAGCGCGGCGCCGACCACCACGGCCCGGGCCGAGACCGGCAGGTCATAGTCCTGCCAGACCGCGAAGGCCCCGGCCGCTCGCACCCGGTCATAGAACGGGTAGGGATTCTGCACGAAGGCGGGATCGAGCGGCGATTGCGTCAGGGTCTGCATGGGCACTCCGGTGGTTCGCGCCAGAAAAGCGCCCGGGCGCGTCGGGCGCAAGAGGCGGATCCGGCCAAAGCCACGCCCCGTCTGCCATTTTGCTCCCTTGCGCCTGCCACCTGGGCGGGGTCCCTTGGGGAAAAGGAGTGCCCCATGACCGTCACCATCACCCCCGTCCGCCCCGCCGACCGCCCCGAGTGGGAAGCGCTCTTCCGTGCCTATGCGGCCTTCTACAAGACCGATGCGCAGGCGGCCGAGCCGCAGGTCTGGGACTGGATTCAGTCCGACGCCGAACCCTACTGGGCCGACATCGCCCGCGACGAGACCGGGCGTGCCCTCGGCCTCGTGCAGTATTCGCTGATGCACCGCTCGCTCTCGGGGGGCATGGTGGTCTATCTGAGTGACCTCTTCACCCTGCCCGAGGCGCGGGGGCACGGGGTCGGCCGGGCGCTGATCGACCATGTCCGCGCCTTTGCCCGGGCGCGCGGCTATGGCTCGGTGCGCTGGCTCACCGCCGAGACCAACACGACGGCGCGCGCGCTTTACGACAGCTATGCCCCGGCCTCGGGCTTCATCCTCTACACGGTCACGCCCTGAGCCGGCGAGGGGGCGGCTGCCCCCCACGGCCTTCGGCCTCCCCCGCGGAGTATTTCGGGCCGAGAACAAGCACCCCGGGCTTTCTTCCTGGCGAAAATACCTCGGGGGAGGCCGAAGGCCGGGGGCAGCGCCCCCTCTTGCCGCGATCGGGGCCACGCAAAAAGGCGGCCGGTGAGGGCCGCCTTTCCGGTTTTCCGGCAGCGCCTGCGCGCCGGGCCCGATCAGCCCTTCGGGCCGATCATGTCCTCGGGGCGCACGATGCGGTCGAAGGTCTCGCCGTCGACATAGCCGAGCGCGATCGCCTCGTCGCGCAGGTTGGTGCCGTTCTTGTGCGCGGTCTTCGCGACCTTGGTCGCCGCGTCATAGCCGATCGTCGGGGCGAGCGCGGTGACCAGCATCAGGCTTTCCTTCATCAGCTTGTCGATGCGCGCGACGTTCGCCTTGGTGCCGACCACCATGTTGTCGGTGAAGGCCGAGGCCGAGTCGCCCAGAAGCTGCATCGACTGCAGCACGTTGTAGCTCATCATCGGGTTGTAGACGTTGAGCTCGAAATGGCCCTGCGAGCCGGCAAAGCCCACGGCGGCGTCATTGCCCATGACATGGGCGCAGACCATGGTCAGCGCCTCGGCCTGGGTCGGGTTGACCTTGCCCGGCATGATCGACGAGCCGGGTTCGTTTTCCGGCAGGATCAGCTCGCCCAGACCCGAGCGCGGGCCCGACCCCAGGAGACGCATGTCGTTCGCGATCTTGAAGAGCGAGGCGGCGATCGTCTTCAGCGCGCCCGAGAAGAACACCATCGCGTCATGGGCGGCGAGCGCCTCGAACTTGTTCGGCGCGGTGACGAAGGGCAGGCCGGTGATCTCGGCGATCTGCGCGGCGATGCGGCTGTCCCAGCCGACGCGGGTGTTCAGCCCGGTGCCGACGGCGGTGCCGCCCTGCGCGAGTTCGTAGATATGCGGCAGCGCGAGCTTCACCCGCTCGATGCCGCGGTCGACCTGCGTCGCATAGCCCGAGAATTCCTGGCCGAGCGTCAGCGGCGTCGCGTCCTGCGTGTGGGTGCGGCCGATCTTGATGATGTCCTTGAACTCGTCGGACTTCGCCCAGAGCGCCTTCGAGAGCTTCTCGAGACCCGGCAGCAGCACGTCACGCGCCTGCATGGCAATGGCCACGTGCATCGCGGTCGGGAAGGTGTCGTTCGACGACTGGCCCATGTTGCAATGGTCGTTCGGGTGCACGGGCTTCTTCGAGCCCATCACGCCGCCGAGCATCTCGATGGCGCGGTTCGAGATCACCTCGTTCGCGTTCATGTTCGACTGCGTGCCCGAGCCGGTCTGCCAGACGACGAGCGGGAAGTTGTCGTCGAACTTGCCCTCGATCACCTCGGTCGCGGCGGCGACGATCGCATCGGCGATCTCGGCGTCCATGTCGCCCTGCGCCTTGTTCACCAGCGCCGCGGCCTTCTTGATCACGCCAAGCGCGCGGATGATCGGTTTCGGCTGACGCTCCCAGCCGATCGGGAAGTTCATGATCGAGCGCTGCGTCTGCGCGCCCCAGTACTTGTCGGCGGGAACTTCGAGCGGACCGAAGCTGTCGGTCTCGGTGCGGGTCGCGGTCATCCTGGGCCTCCGTGAATGCGCAAAACCTTCCCGGGCGTCATAGAGCGCCGGGGGCCATATTGCAATCTGTATGCGGAGGTATACCGGGCTTACTTGCGCCACTGGTCGAGGCTGACGACCTCGGCCTCGCCGCGCGGTTTTTCCTCGGCGGCGGGGGCCTCGTCTTCCTCTTCCTCGTCGTCATCCTCCTCGTCGAAGTCCTGCGTCTCGAAGCGCAGGCCGAACTCGACCGAGGGGTCGACGAAGGTGTGGACGGCGTCGAAGGGGATATAGAGCGGTTCGGGGCTGTTGCCGAAGTTCAGCGTGATCGAGAAGCCGTCATCGGTGACCGCGAGATTCTCGAACCAGTGCTGGATCACCACGGTCATTTCCTCGGGGTAGCGCGACTTCAGCCACTCCGCCATCTCGACCTCGGGGTGGCGGGTGTCGAAGGTGATGAAGAAGTGATGGGCGCCGGGCAGGCCGTTGTCGGCCACATCCGTCAGCACGGTCTGGATCAGGCCGCGCATGGCTCTGTGCATCAGGTTGCCGTAGTCGATTTCGCGCATCACGTGGACCCTTTCCTTTGCGCTCAGCATAGGGGATTTGGCGCGCAAGGGAAGAGGGGGCGCGGCGGGCGCACGCTAGCCCAGATGTTCGCCGGCAAGGCACAGCGCCAGCGTGTCGGGCGGCAGCATGCCCACGCCCTCGAGGAAGGCCAGCACGTCGAAGTGATTGTGCGCCTCGGCGATCTTGTCGCCCTCGAAGCGCAGCGCGATCTGTGCCGTCAGCTCGAGCGGCGCATTCGTCTCGGCGGCGCGACCGCGGATCAGCATCAGCGTCCAGAGCCAGTCGTCATTCTCGAAATGGCGCAGGTAGGTGACCGAGGGTTCGGAGATCATCTCCTTCAGTGCCGGGATCAGCTCGGCGAAGTCGGTCGGTCGCAGTTCGAGCCCCGGCATCACGCCGGAGGCGAGGAAATCTTCGGTGTAGAAGGAGCCGATCTCGGCATAGGCGCCTCCGATCCAGACCCGCTGGAACCAGTCATCGAGAATCTTGAGCTTGTCCATCGCATCGCCTCGTCTCGTGATGAGCAGACAATTGCAGAATGCGATTACCCAAGGGTTAACGGAGAGGGGGAGGTGCAGGATTCTGTTGCCAGGCTCCTGCGGGCCCCGCCTTACGCGGCTAAGCGCAAGGACTTAAGTTTCGGTACTCGAACTGCTTACGCAGCCAGAGCCACCGGAGCACGGTTGTCGTTGGCAACTGTACAATTTGCACCGATGACGGTGGTAGCTCACCGAGACAAAGCAAACACCTTTAGACGTTCGTCGATCCTATTTCGGCCCCATGTGCCCCCAACGAGGGAGTTCTGGTGGAGCCGCCGGGTACCGCCCCCGGGTCCGATCCGCTTATTCTGTGCGCGTTTATGCCCATAGTCCGGGTTGCCCCGGACAGGGACAATATAGGGGGGGGCGAGGGGCGGCACAAGGGGGCCGCGCGCATCGGGGGGCGCGCCGGTCAGCGCGCCTTGCCGATCGGGCCGAGATGCGTCGGCCCGAAGCCTTCGGGCGTCTTCAGCCCGTAGCCGAGCATCCGGTCGAAGCCGCAATGCGCCAGCCAGAGCGCGCCGAGCGCGGTGCCGAGGGGCAGGGCCGCGATCAGGCCAAGCGCCAGCAACGCCGCTCCGCCGGCATAGAGATGGGCGAGGTTGTAGCCCGCGGCGCCCACCCTCGGCCCGGCGAGATAGGCGGCAAAGCCGAGATCGGGGGCGAAGAAGAGCAGAACTGCCCCCCACCAGAGGATGCCGGCCCCGGCGTGCAGATAGAGCGCGATGGCGGCGATGAACAGTGCTGCGCCCTCGGCGCGTTGCCAGGAAACGGCCGCGGCCATGACGTCTTTCCTCGGATGGTCGTTTGCATGTGAAGGGGGAGGCGGCAGGGCCAAAGTCAAGGGGCGCCCGAAGGCGCCCCCGAACGGTCGGTGCGGGCGGGCTTCAGTAGCCCGCCTTGATCTTCTCGAACTCGGCGAGCTGCTTCTCGCGCAGCTTCGGATCGTTCGGCACCTGGGCGAGGATCGGCGCGTTGATCGGGCCGAGGCCGGCGTCGAGCTTCTGCTCTTCCGACAGCAGCGCCATGCCCTTGGTGTTCGAATGGCCATAGCCGATCTCGTCGATCAGCGGCTGCGCGGCTTCCGGGCGCAGCCAAGAGTTCATGAAGTCATAGGCCTTCTCTTCCGAGCCGGGCGCGTCCTTCATGTTGACATAGCCGCAGAACCAGGTCGACGAGCCTTCCTTCGCCTCGCGCTGGAAGGCGACCGGGTAGTTGTCGGCCTTGAGATAGGCGACGCCGTCGTTCCACGACCAGGCGACGAGCACTTCGCCCGAGGCCATGATCTGCGACATTTCCGAGGGGTCGGCCCAATAGCTCTGCACGTTCTCGTTGGCCTTGCGCAGCCAGTCGGCGGCGGCCTTGAACTGCTCGTCGGTGACCTTGGTCCAGTCGGTGACGCCGGTCGCCAGATAGGCAAGCGCCCAGACGTCGTCCGACGAGTTCGGCAGCGAGGTGCGGCCCTTGTATTTCGGGTTCACGAAGACCTGCAGCGTCGCGACATCCTCGGCCGGCACCTGCTCGGGGTTGTAGGCGATCGCGGTCACGCCCCAGTCGGTCGGCAGATACCACACGCCGCCCTCGTCCTTGAAGATCGGGCTGTCGAGGAATTTCGGGTCGATGTCGGCGAAGGCCGGGATCTTCGACACGTCCCAGGGCTCGATCAGACCGGCATCGCGGTATTTCGACACCATCTGCGAGCAGGGGTGCACGACGTCCGCCTTGAAGCCCGAAGCGACCTTCTGATAGGCCTCGTCGTCATCGCCGTAGAAGGCATAGGTCGGGCTGTCGCCGTATTTCTCCTGATATTTCTCGAACAGGCCGGGCACCTCGAAACCGGCCCAGTCGAAGACGAGCAGGTCCTTGTCGGCGGCCAGCGCGGGCGCCGCCAGGACGGAGGCCGCGACACCGGCCAGGAGCAGGGAAGATTTCTTCATGAGAGCACTGTGATCCTGTAATGAGTGGATGCAGCGGGAAGCTGCGAGGGGCTTCGAAAGCGACGCTAGACCGCGGAAAACGGCACGACAAGCAAATTGTCGTGTGGCCTGCGTGTTTCGCCCGTGAGCGCGGCGCGATGCCTGCCGAAGGGGCAGTTGCCGCACCGGGGGCGCGGGAAAGCGAGCCTTCGCAAGGACTTGGGTTGCGTGAATGGAACGGGGAGACGGGCATGGGTGAGAGTGGGACGATCCTTCTGTGGCTGCGGCGGGACTTTCGTCTGGCCGATCACCCGGCGCTGGCCGCCGCCGCCGCAAGCGGTCGTCCGGTGATCCCGGTCTTCGTCCTCGACCCGGTGGCCGAGGTCTGGGGCGCGGCCCCGCGCTGGCGGCTTGGCGAGGCGCTGGCAGCCTTTGCCGCGGCGCTTGACCGGATCGGCGCGCGGCTGGTGCTGCGCCGGGGGGCGGCGCTGGACACGCTTCTGGCGCTGATTGCCGAGACCGGGGCGACGGCGGTCTACTGGAGCCGCGATCTCGATCCGGCCGCGAAGGCGCGCGACACCGCGGTCAAGGCGGCGCTGAAGGCCGCGGGCGTCGAGGCCCGGTCCTTCCCGGGCCAGGTGCTGTTCGATCCCAGGACGGTCGAGACCGGGCAGGGCGGGCCCTATCGCGTCTACACTCCCTACTGGAAGGCGGTGCGCGGGCGCGACCCGGGCGCGCCGCTGCCGCCCGTCACCGCGTTGCGCCCGCCGCTGGGCTGGCCCGCGAGCGAGGCCCTTGCGGACTGGCGCCTCGGCGCGGCGATGAACCGCGGTGCGGCGGTCGTCGCGCGCCATGCGCAGGTGGGCGAGGCGGCGGCGCTGGCGCGCCTTGACCGGTTCCTCGAAACCGGCATCGACACCTATGCCGAGCGGCGCGACCTGCCGGCAGAGCCCGGCACCTCGGGCCTGTCCGAGAACCTCGCCTGGGGCGAGATCAGCGCCCGCACGATCTGGCGCGACGGCCAGCGCGCGATGGACGCGGGCGCGGCGGGCGCCGAGACCTTCCTGAAGGAACTCGTCTGGCGCGACTTCGCCTGGCACCTGATGCACCATTTCCCCGAGCTGGGGAGCCACAACTGGCGCCCGGAGTGGGACGCCTTCCCCTGGCAGGGCGACAGCCCGGCGGCCGAGCGCTGGCGGCGCGGACAGACCGGCGTGCCCTTCGTCGATGCCGCGATGCGCGAGCTCTTCGTCACCGGCACGATGCACAACCGCGCGCGGATGATCGCCGCCTCCTATCTGACGAAGCATCTGCTGACCGACTGGCGCGTCGGGCTGGCCTGGTTTGCCGAGACGCTGATCGACTGGGACCCGGCCTCGAACGCGATGGGCTGGCAATGGGTGGCGGGCTCGGGGCCCGATGCCTCGCCCTTCTTCCGCATCTTCAACCCCGAGGGGCAGGCGCAGAAATTCGACCCCGACGGGCGCTATCGGCGCCGCTACCTCGGCATCGGCGCGCCGGGGTCGCAGGCCTTCCATGCGGCCGCGCCGCGGTCCTGGCATCTCGACCCCGCCGCCCCGCCGCCCGAACCGCTGATCGGGCTGGCCGAGGGGCGCGAGCGGGCGCTTGCGGCCTATCAGCAGCTGAAGGGCTGAGGCCGCTCCTCATTTGCGCCACATTCGGCTGCTAGTCATTCTTGCTTGACGAAGTGTGAATGTGACGAGGGGACCGATGCAGAGAGTGATCCTGCGCAGCTCGCGCGGAGCCCTGCCGACGGCAGCAAAGCTGTTCGCCGGGATCGGGCTTGCGCTCACCGGCTTCTTTACCGCCTCGGCGATCCTGCCCTATCTGCCGCCGGGAACGAAGGACCAGGGCTTCGGGCTGGTGTCGATGTCCTTCGGCTGGCTCATCGGCTGGCGGGTGATCGGCAGCGTGCCGCAGGCGACGCTTGCCGGCGCGGCGCGGATCGGGATGCGCGGGGCGCTGTGGCTGGCGCTGACCGTGCTGCTCTATCTCGGGGCGTTGCAGATGGTGGCGCGGATGCTGCGCGGCCGCTACCACGCCGTGACCGAGGCGCTGACCGACATCCTCGGCCAGGGGGTCGTGCTTGGCGGTGCGGCGTTTCAGCTCGACGTGATCGTCACGCTCTTTCTGGGGGGCGTGCTTTCCGCTATCCTCTCGGCCTGGGCCGCGCGGCGCTGGCAATGACACCGTGCCGCGGTCCGAACGGGGCAGCGGCAGGCAGGAACAGTGTCGGATCTTCATTTCTTCTTTGGCACGCTGTGCCATCTTCCGCTTCTGGAACGGATTCTGGGGCGGCCGGTCGAGGCGCGCGCGGCGCATCTTCCCGGCCACGAGGCCCGCGTCGCCCTTGACGCACATGGCGAGGAGCTGTCCTTCCCGATGCTGGTGCCGGGCGGCGCCGGGGTGAACGGCCTCGTGGCCGAGGTCGCCCCGGCCGAGGTGCCGCGGCTCGATTTCTACGAGGCGGGCTATGCCGCCGGCCCGGTCGAGGTCAGCCTTGACGGCGGCGGGCGGGTGACGGCGCGCAGCTATCTTGCGGGCGCCGCGCACTGGCAGCCGGGCGCGCCCTGGGACTTCGAGGCCTGGCGTGCGCGCTGGGGCGAGACAGTGACCGAGGCGGCCGAGGAGTTCCTCGCGCTGCGCGGGGTGCTGTCGCTCGAGGCCGCGGTGCACCGCTATCCGCTGATTCTCGTGCGCGCCGCCTCGCGGCTGCGGGCGCGGGCGCCGCGCCCGGCGACGCTGCGCCGCGTGCCGCAACCCGGCGACATCGAGATCGAGGCGCTCGAGCGGCCCTATGCGAAATTCTTCGCGGTCGAGGATTACACCCTGCGTCACCGCACCTTCACCGGCAAGATGAGCCCGCCGCTCGACCGCGCGGCCTTCGTCTCGGGCGATGCCACGGTGGTGCTGCCCTATGACCCGGTGCGCGACCGGGTGCTTCTGGTCGAGCAGTTCCGCACCGGCCCGCTTGCCCGCGGCGACGCGAACCCCTGGTGCCTCGAACCGATCGCGGGCCGTGTCGATGCCGGCGAGACGCCCGAGTCGACGGCCCGCCGCGAGGCGCAGGAAGAGGCGGGACTCACCCTCTCGCGGCTGATCGCGGCGCCGCGGTTTTACCCTTCGGTGGGCGCGAAAAGCGAATATCTCTTCACTTTTCTGGCCCTTGCCGATCTGCCCGACGGCTCGGCCCGGCTTGGCGGGCTCGAGGAGGAGGGCGAGGACATCCGTTCCCACCTCGTCTCCTTCGACGGGCTGATGTCCCTGATCGAGACCGGAGAGGCGGAAAACGCGCCGCTGATCGTGCTGGCGCTGTGGCTGGCGCGGCTGCGCCCGGGGCTGCGGGCCGAGGCGGGCGTCGCCTCCGGCACGGGCGCGTGGGCCTCCGACGGGGCTTGAGGCGGCCGCGGTTGCGGCCTAAGTCTGGGCTTCTGATTTCACTGCGCGAGGATATGGGCATGACCATCTGCAAGGATCTGGCCGCGGCCGTGGGCAACACGCCGCTGATCCGGCTTCGGAAGGCGTCGGAGATCACCGGCTGCGACATCCTCGCCAAGGCCGAGTTCATGAACCCGGGCCAGTCGGTCAAGGACCGCGCCGCGCTGTTCATCATTCAGGACGCGATTGCCAAGGGGCAGCTGAAGCCCGGCGGTACGATCGTCGAGGGCACGGCCGGCAACACCGGCATCGGGCTTGCGCTGGTCGGCGCCTCGATGGGCTTCCGCACGGTGATCGTGATCCCGGAAACCCAGAGCCAGGAAAAGAAGGACATGCTGCGCCTTGCGGGCGCCGAGCTTGTCCAGGTGCCGGCGGCGCCCTATTCGAACCCGAACAACTTCGTGCGCTATTCCGAGCGGCTGGCGAGGGAACTCGCCAAGACCGACCCGAACGGGGTGATCTGGGCGAACCAGTTCGACAACGTGGCGAACCGGCAGGCGCATATCGAGACCACCGGCCCCGAGATCTGGACCCAGACCCAGGGCCAGGTGCACGGTTTCGTCGCCTCGGTGGGCTCGGGCGGCACCTTCGCCGGCACCGGCATGGCGCTGCAGCCGAAGGGGGTGAAGATCGCCCTGGCCGACCCGGACGGGGCGTCGCTGCACAGCTTCTACACCACCGGCGTGCTGAAGGCCGAGGGATCGTCGATCACCGAAGGCATCGGTCAGGCGCGGATCACCAAGAACCTCGAGGGCTTCACCCCCGACATGAGCTTCAACATCCATGATGACGAGGCGCTGCCCGTGGTCTTCGACCTGCTCTCGGAAGAGGGGCTGTGCGTCGGCGGCTCGTCGGGGATCAACGTCGCGGGCGCGATCCACATGGCGCGCGAGATGGGGCCGGGGCACACCATCGTCACCATCCTGTGCGACTATGGCAACCGCTACCAGTCGAAGCTGTTCAACCCTGCCTTCCTGAAGGCGAAGGGGCTGCCGGTGCCGGCCTGGCTCGACGGACCGGGCCGCGCCGTGCCGGAGGTGTTCGAGGGATGATCCTCCGCGTCCTGCGCCTCTGGCTCGTGGCGATGCTGATTGCGCTGCCGCTGGCCGCGCAGGAGCCCGACGCCCCCGATTACAAGAGCTGGAACAAGACGGCGACCACCGCCGAGGAAACGGTGTCCGAGGCGAAGATCTCGGACACCAAGCTGTCCGACCTGCGCGCCGAGATGGTGAAGTGGCGCACCACCTTCACCGATGCGCAGGGCGTCAACGCCGACCAGATCGCCACGGTGAAAAGCCAGATCGCCGCGCTTGGCGATCCGCCGGCCGAGGGCCAGACCGAAGACCCCGCGATCGCCAAGCGCCGCGCCGAGCTGGCCGACACGCTGACCAAGCTGCAGGCCCCGGGCATCACCGCGGGCGAGGCGGCGACCCGCGCCGACAGCATCATCCGCACCATCGACAAGCTGGTGCGCGAGCGTCAGGCGGTCAAGCTCTTGCGGCTGTCGCCCTCGGCGCTGAACCCGGTGAACTGGACGGACGGGCTGTCGCTTTTCCGCTGGATGGGCGCGTGGATCTACGACGAGACGGTGTGGCGCTTCACCCAGCCCACGAATTACGACACGCTGCGCAACAGCGCGCCGCTGATCGCGGTGCTGGTGATCGTCTCGGGCATCCTGATGCTGCGCGGCAGCCGCTGGATGCTCGGCATGACCCGTTGGCTGCTGGGCAAGACCGCGATGCGCGGACGCAACCTGATCTCGGGCTTCGTCTCGCTGGGCCAGGTGCTCCTGCCCTTCATCGGGGCGGTGCTGCTGGTCACCGCGCTGCAGCTCAGCTCGCTCTTCGGGCCGATCCTGATGGAGCTGTTCCGCGAGCTGCCGGTGGTGCTGCTGCTCATCGTTGCCGCCTGGTGGCTGGGCAGCCGCGTCTTCCCGGGCCAGCCCGGAGCGGAAAGTGCGCTCGGCCTGGCCGAGGAGGGCCGCGCCGAGGGCCGCTTCCACGTCGTGATGATGGGCGTCGCCGTCGGGCTGGAATATCTGGTGATCAACTGGATCACGCCGCGGGCCGAGGATTTCCTGGGTGGCGCGGGCACGCTTGCCTCGGACAAGGCGCAGGCGGTGGCCGCGCGCGCCGATGCCGCGATCTCGGTGCTGCAGGCGCCGCTGCAGGTCTTTGCCGGGCTGATGCTGTTCCGCGTCGGCCAGCTCGTGCGCCGGCAGCTGAAGATCATGCAGGCGCAGGACGACGATGCGGCCTTCCGGCTGAACCTGATGCGCTGGATTGCCAACGTGCTGATCCTGCTCGGCCTCGTCGGGCCGGTGCTTGGCCTGATCGGCTATGTCAGTGCCGCCAATGCGCTGATCTGGCCGGCGATCACCTCGCTTGGCCTGATCGGCATCGTCGCCGTGCTGCAGGGCTTCGTGGCCGAGTTCTGGGTGGTCATCACCCGCTCGGAAGAGCGCCGGCGCGAGGCGCTGGTGCCGGTGCTGGCGGGCTTCGTGCTGACGATCGCCGCTCTGCCGCTCTTCGCGCTGATCTGGGGCGCGCGGCGCGAGGACCTGATGGAGCTGTGGACGCAGTTCCGCAACGGCTTCGACCTTGGCGGGGTGAAGATCTCGCCCACCATCTTCCTGACCCTCGTGGTGGTCTTCGCCATCGGTTATACCGTCACGCGACTGGTGCAGGGGGCGCTGAAAAGCTCGATCCTGCCGAAGACCTCTCTCGACCGCGGTGGCCAGAACGCGATCGTCTCGGGCATCGGCTACATCGGCATCTTCCTGTCGGCGGTGCTCGCGATCTCGGCGGCGGGGATCGACCTCAGCTCGCTCGCCATCGTCGCCGGTGCACTCTCGGTCGGCGTCGGCTTCGGCCTGCAGACCATCGTGCAGAACTTCGTCTCGGGCATCATCCTGCTGATCGAGCGCCCGATCTCCGAGGGCGACTGGATCCAGGTCGGCTCGCAGCAGGGCATCGTCAAGGCGATCACCGTGCGCTCGACCCGGATCGAGACCTTCGACCGTTCCGAGGTGATCGTGCCGAACGCCGATCTGATCAGCGGCCAGGTGACGAACTGGACGCGGGCGAACAAGACCGGGCGGCTGATCGTGCCGGTGGGCGTGGCCTATGGCACCGACACCCGCAAGGTGGCGCGCATCCTGCAGGAGATCGCCGAGGCGCATCCGCTGGTGATGATGAACCCCGAGCCCTTCGTGCTGTTCACCGAATTCGGCGCCGACAGCCTGAACTTCGAGATCCGCGCGATCCTGTCGGACGTGAACTTCACCGTCCGCGTGCGCTCCGAGATCAACCACCAGATCAACGCCCGCTTCGTCGAGGAAGGAATCGAGATTCCCTTCGCGCAGCGCGATATCTGGCTGCGCAATCCCGAGGCGCTGGTGCAGGCGGGGCAGGGGGGCACGGCTGCGGTGCCGGTGGCTGGCGCCGGAGCGACCGTGCCGCATGGCGTCCTGCCCGAGGAGCCGGCGCGGCCGGTGGCACCGCCGACCGATCCGCTCGATGCGGGGCGCGACGCGGTGACGCTGTCGGACAATGACGGCGCCGAAGAAGGCGACAACCGTTAAGGGACAGCGGGCGGCGGGCTCAGGTCTCGCCGTCCGGCCGCCCCTCGCGTGACAGGATCACGGCGAGCGGGCGCAGCGTCTGCGACTGCGCGCAGACGATCATCAGCGCGACCATGATCGGCACCGCAAGGAACATCCCCGGCAGGCCCCAGACAGCGCCCCAGAAGGCGAGCGAGATGATGATGCCGAAGCTCGACAGCCGCAACGCGTGGCCCATCAGCATCGGGTCGATGATGTTGCCGATGACGAATTGCAGCCCGCCGCAGACGGCAAAGACGGTCAGCGCCGCCGCCGTGTCCTGGCTCAGGATATAGGCCGCGAGCCCGGCGATCACCGTGGCGATGATCGAGCCGATCGAGGGGATGAAGTTCAGCGCGAAGGTCAGCACCGCGACCGGCAGCGCAAGTTCATAGCCGCCGATGGTGAACACCCCCCAGACCGCCGCGCCGGTGATCGCCGAGACCGCGGCCTTGACCAGCAGATAGTGGTTCACCCGCCGCATGATCCGCGCCACCGTGCGCTCGACGTTGCGGGCGCTTTCCGGGGTGCCCATCAGGTTCTCGAGTTTCGCCGGAAACCAGATCCGCTCGGCGAAGAGGAAGCCCACGAACAGGATCACCAGCACCGCCGCCGAGAGCAGGTTCGAGGCCTGCCCGGCAAGCGCGCTGAGATATCCCGCGATCTCGATCTTCTGGATCGATTCGAGCACCGCCTGTTCGACATCCGCCCCCATCCAGCCAAACAGGCTGGCGAGCGCGCGTTGCGCGGGGCCGGCATAGGCGACCGCCATCGTCACCACCTCGTTCGCCTGGGCGAGCAGCACCGCGGTGGCGGTGAGCAGCCCCGAGGCGATGAGGGCGAGAGCGACGATCGAGGCGAGCCAGCTCGGCACCCGCAGCGGCCCGATCCGCACCCGCCCGATCGCCGCGATCGCCTCGGAGGTCAGCGAAAACAGGATGATCGCGATGGCGAGCGAGATCAGCACGAAGCGCGCCTGCACCAGCAAGAACAGCACGAGCGCAAAGGCGATGATGCCGAGCAGCATGTTCGACAGCCGCCAGGCGTCGCGCATCTTCTCGCTGCGGACGGTCTGGCCGGGTTCGACGGGCAGCTGCATGGGATTTCCTTCGCACGCTTTCGGGAATGGGGCGAGACCAGCCTAGGCACAGCCCCGGGGCGAGGCAAGGTCGGGCCGGGCGAAAGCGGGGTACGGAGCCTGCGCGCAGCTGCGGTTTCGCAAGTTGACGGAGCCTCTTGCATCGCCCCCGGCTTTGCGGCTAGACACGGCCCCGGACGGGTGGCCGAGTGGTCGAAGGCGCACGCCTGGAAAGTGTGTAGGCGGGGAACCGTCTCGTGGGTTCGAATCCCATCCCGTCCGCCACCTCCCGCTGCTGGGTGTGACTATTTTCCGTGTAAATACAACGTGTTAGATTGGTGCGGTCTTGAGGGTACGTGCCTGGCGCCTTGTTTTGCTACACAACTTGCCCCACATTTTGCTCTGACACGAGGTTTTCGGCGGGGGTAGCACATGGCAGTCATGTTGCGCGGGGCGACGTGGAATTTGCGCAAGCGTGTGCCGGTCCGCTACGGCGAAGTCGAGCCGCGCAGGGAGATCTGGCTGAGCCTTCACACGGATTCGAGAGCCGAGGCCGAGGCCAAGGCTCCCGCGATCTGGCGGGCGCAGATCGAGGCTTGGGAGGCACGCCTGGCCGGGGCATCGGAGGATGCAGAGAGGCGATTTCAGGCCGCGCAGGATCTGGCCGCCAAACGCGGGTTCTCATGGCTGCCGCTCAAGGATGTGACGCGCCTGCCGCGCGAGGAGCTTCTCGAGCGGATCGAGGCCATCCCTGCCCATGGGCAGGTCCCGAACCGCCAGGAAGCCGCCGCGATCCTCGGGGCGGTCTCGGTTCCGGAGATCACCGTGTCACGCGCGCTTGACCTCTACTGGGGCTTCACCCGCGACCGGGTCACCGACAAGTCCCCGGATCAACTTCGTCGTTGGCGCAACCCGCGGATCAAGGCCGTGCGGAACCTCATCACGCTCATCGGAGACAAGCCCATCCCGGCGATTTCGGGGGATGACATGCTGGCTTTTCGCGCTTGGTGGCTCGACCGGATCGACGACGAAGGGCTCAGCGCCAATTCCGCGAACAAGGATCTCATCCATCTGGGCGATGTCCTGAAGACGGTCAACAAGATGAAGCGTCTCGGGCTGGTCTTGCCGCTCAGCGACCTGTCGCTCAAGGAAGGCAAGGCGCGCCCCCGCCTGCCGTTTTCATCCGCGTGGATCCGCGATCACCTTCTGGCACCGGGCGCGCTCGACGGGCTCAATGATCAGGCACGGGCGATCTTCCTGGTGATGATCAATACGGGCGCGAGGCCGAGTGAGCTGGCAGCCTTGAGTGCGCAGACGATCCACCTTCATGCAACGACACCCTATATCACGATCGAAGGGGAGAACCGACAGCTCAAGAGCGCGAATGCCGAGCGCAGGATCCCGCTTCTCGGGGTGTCTCTTGAGGCCCTCAGGGCTTTCCCGGGAGGGTTTGATCGGTATCGAACGAATTCCGCGACGCTGAGCGCAACGGTCAACAAGTTCCTGCGCAACAATGACCTGAAAGAGACGGACGGTCATACGATGTACGGGTTGCGGCACGCATTCGAGGATCGCATGCTCGCGGCGCACATTGACGAGCGTATCCGGCGCGATCTCATGGGGCATGCGCTTGGTCGGGTGCGCTATGGTCAGGGCGGCTCCATGGCCGATGTGGCCAACCGTCTCGCGCCTATCTCGTTTTGAGATCCACCTCGGTTCGGGCGAGCAACGCGCGAGCCCGGGCTTGCGGCCCGTTGGACTGGCGCTCCTCCTCCTGACGGATGTCTTCCTCCAGCCTTTCGAAAAGCGGTACATAGACCGGATCATCGAGCAACAGACGGGCCACGACCTGCAGTGCCGCCTGAAGCCGGGCGAGATCGCTCTCGCAGCTGCAGGCCGAGGGCCAGGTTATGCGCGGATCAATGCTCATCTCTCGAGGCGGGAAAGCTCTGGTTCGGGGGCGTTCACGGGCCCGGCGCGGGTGTTTCCGGGAAGGGGGTGTTCTCGAGAGCCCCGGGCGAAACCGATTTCCGGAATGCTTGCGCGTCGTTTCCCGGGATGTTCTGCGTGATCTCACCCGGCGCGCAGAGCACTTCACTGCGGTCTCCAAAGCACACCCGGATCCTCTGCCCGGAAACGCGGTGCCAGTGCCAGCCGCTGAAGTCGCGCCTCAGTTGTCGCAGCAGGTGCCCGAGCCAATGGCCCCAGCTCAGTCTTCTGCGGGCGCCATCAGAAGGCCGTGCATCTCGCCGATCATCTCCGCGGTCTTGCGGTTTTCGGCCTCGAGCGCGGTCAGTGCTCCGGTCAGGGAAGCCATGCGCTTCTCCAGATCCTGACGCAGGATCTGGAATGCGTTGAGCTCCCTCTGGATCAGACGCAGCGCATTGAGGAGCGCCTCGCCCAGTTCCGACCGTTCCCCGGTTTCGGTCTGCAGGAGAGCGAGGAGCGGCAGGAGCCGGTCCACTTTCCCATCCATCAGTTGCAGCGCTGACAGCAGGATCTCGGCTTCCTTGGGCAAGATCAGCGTTTCGGTGGTGATGCGCATCTGAGAGTCCCTTGAGTTTTGCAGAATACGGAGCGACGGCAGACAAGAGCTGCGCGAGGTCCAGAGCGAGGCGCGTGCGATCCAGGGCCTTGCAAAGCGCGAGCCGGGCCCTGATGTGGCGTGGCTCGAACGCGGGGCCGAGCGCCCCGCCACGCCAGGTGAAACCGCCCTGCTCAAAGCTCCATGATGCGCGGCCATGGCGGTTCTGACTGACGTGGCGCAGAACCGGAGGCTCACAATGCGCGAGGCAGGCATCGAGTTCATCGAGGTTGCATGGCCAATGCCGACGAATGGCCTGCCCCAGATCGGTGGCCAGTTTCGCCGCGCGTGGATCGCGCAGTCGCCGTGCCGGAACCGGCGGTGCGAGGGTGGGAACTGCGGGATCAAAATAGACCGGCCGATCGAGGCCGAGACGAGTGGCCATCCTGACGTGATTGCGCTCGGTTTGCAGGGCAGACAGGCGTGGAGAGACGATCACTCCGTTGAACGCTCGACGTGACAGGGCGATGTGGATGTGATCACAGCGGCTGTCGGTGTGACGCACCGCGATCCACCCCGTTCTGGTCGGATCGATCCCCATCAGCTGCAGCTGGAACGCCGCAACCATCAGCCATTGCGCGCGGCTTGCCTGGATGCCTTCGGGCAGGGACAATGTGATATGCAAGAAGCCGACGCCATTCGAGAGTCGATCGAACCGGTTGCGCCGATCATGGCGGCCAAGGCCGGGAACCGTGCCGCCGATCAACTCCGCGCCATCGCGCAGGTCATAATTTTCGATGAACTTCGAGTCAGTGTGTACGACTGTATGGGCGCGCATCACATGCTCTTTCCGCGCAACAGGGCGATGATCTCGTCGAGCTGCCGGGAGATGCGCCCGATGCTCCGCGCGGGCGCGTGCTCCAGTTGATTGAGGCTCAGCCCCACTTGGCCGATCATTCCGGCGAGTGCGTCATGGCCACCGCCCTGAAGAGCGGAGCTGCGCAGATAATCTGCCCGCTTTCCGCTCCCTGTCGCTTGGGCCCGCTGATCGATCTCACGGGCTTCGGCCGCGCTCAGTCGAACCTTTGCAATGATCGTGCGGCGCTGGTGGGCATCGGAATTACCTTTGGCGGTCATTTGGATGATCTTCTCCTGTCGCAGAACACCTGCGTTCGGGGCGGGAGGGCGTGGAGCGTTTCTTTATCGAGCGTCCGGGGCGACGCGCGCGTTAGAACCTAAGGGGGGAGGGCCCGTTTCGTGGTCGGCGCTGATTTCGAGTTGTGCGTGTCGCAAGGAGCATGAAGAGATGTACCGTGTCGGGGAGGCGGGTCATGCTCTCAGCATAATTCCGGGTAACCGACTGATAAGGCGATATTTCAGAGAGACGCCCCGAACATGTGGATAACCTCGTCCAGTTTCCGGAGGGTTCTCTCCAGGAAAAACTTTGGGTGGTCCTGGAGCGACGGCTGGGAGAGATACGCTGCGCGCGGTAACGTCCGGAACAGACCGCAGCCCGCGGAAAATCCGGATTTTCCACGGGCTGGTTCGGTCTGTCCGAGATCGGTGGAGGTGCCTCTGGGTGTGGTGCGATTGAGGGCCGGTGCAGGTCAACCTTCCAGCTCTGCACCTTTCATCTCACGCGCGCTCACCCGTCGTATCTGCGGGCTTTGTGATGCGGGCGTATGGGGCTGAAGAAGCCGGGTGGCACGGCGCTCTGCCTTTTCCAGATGCATTCTTGCGCGCTGGCGATCTGCGTCTGTCGGGAAACCCCCGGCGCGTCACGGGCAGGTCACTTGCGGAAAGGGGAAAGGATGTGCGCGGGATCTGGCGCGCCTCGCGACCCGCAAAACGGAAAGCTCAGGTCGCAGGGGGCACGGCATCCGCGCCAACCATCTTGCGCTTTCCTTTATGGCATCCCCGGGCCCTGACGCGCCGGATTGGCGCCGGGGTGTGGGCCGCGCGATCAGGGGCCAAGGTCGGCGAGCCAGGGCTTCAGTTCCTCTTCATTCAGTTCGCGGTGGTGCAGAAGATGATCCGCCATCTTCTCCAGGCGGTCCCGCTGCGGCTCGAGAAGCTGACGGGCGCGCCGCTCGAAGACGTCGAGCCTGACCCGCCCGCGGTTGCGCTCTTCCGGCGAGAGTCGCCGCATGTCCGCGGGGCCGAGCCATGCGCCGCCATTCACGCCGAGGCCCGCCTCGCGGTCGACCTGCAGCTGCAGCCGGGTGGCGAGATGGAGGTCGCTGCCCTCGCTGCCGCCCGCCCCCGCGCTGACGGTGCCAAGGACGAGCCGTTCGGCCGCACGGCCTGACAGCAGGATTGTCATCTCGGCCTCGAACTCGGCGACGGTGCCTTCCCGGATCAGATGGGGCCGGATGGTCGCGCCGCCATCGGCCGACAGCTGGATGCGGCGAACGGGGGCGGCGCCCAGCCGTGCGGCGGCGATCGCGTGGCCGCATTCGTGGAGCGCGATGCGGTGGTCGCGCGCCTGCGTCTGCGGATCCCGGGCGGGAAGGCTGGCCCGGATCCAGGCGACATCGCAGCACCGTGCCGCGCGCCGTGCCGCCGACCGGGCGGCGCGGAGCCGGGCGTCGATCGCGGCCGGCGTCTCGCCCGCGACCTCTCGGGCCAGGGCCTGCAGATCGGCCTCGCCGGCCTCCGGGAGCGCACGCCGCAGCATGTGCCGGATCTGCTGCAGGGACGGCCGGCCGAGCACGCCGTGCAGATCGAAGCGGCCGGGGCGCAGGATTGCGGGGTCCAATGCCTCGGGATGGTTGGTGGCGCCCACCAGGAGCACGCCCTCGGCGCGATTGAGCTGATCGATCTCGGCAAGGAACTGATTGATGACCTGGGCTCTGTACGTGGTCGCGTGCCGGTCCGCGCTGTCGCGCGATCCGGCCGCGTCGATCTCGTCGATGAAGAGCACCGAGGGACGCCGCTGGATGGCCTCGGCAAAGCTGAGGCGCATCTCGCGCAGCATGTCGCCGAGATGGCCATGCGATTGCCAGATGCCGAAGGACGCCTCGACGATGGGCACGCCGGCACTCGTCGCGATGGCCCGGGCCAGCATGCTCTTGCCGGTCCCGGGCTCGCCCGAGAGCAGGAGCGCGTGCGACAGCTCGCTCCAGTGGGCGGTGCCCTGCCGCCATGCGGTCAGGTCGGCCACGAGATCGGCCGCGGCCCGGTGTGCCGGGCTGTCCCCGCCGATCTCGGCGAGCGTCATGTCGGAAGATGCATTGGCCATCGGCGCCAGAAGCGCCGCCAGCTTGCGGGCGGCAGCAGGCGCGTTCGGCTCGCGCAAGGCGGACATCAGGCTCGGCATATCCATGGTCGCGAGGGCGTCGTTCTCCGGCAAAAGCGGAGTGATCAGCGTGCGATCAACCTTACCGGTAGCGGAATGCGTTTGCCCGAGCAGCCGGAGCATGATCTCCCGGTCAATGGGGGGCAACTGCAGGGCAGGCGGCAGTACGCGCCGGAGATTGGCCGGAAGCGATGCCGTATCAGGAAGCAGGATCATCAGCGGATACGGCCGCGCCAAAGCTGCGAGGATCTCGTGTTCGATCTTCGCGATCGCGTGCTCGGTGATCTTGTTGCTGCCGGTCTCCGTCGGGCGCAGCAGCTGGAGCACAGCGGAGTCCCTGTGGCGCGGGGGGCGCGTTTGCGATGTCCAGCCGTCCGGCAGGAAAAGACGGCCGATCGCGGTGGCTGCGCCGGAGAGCTGGATGGGCTCGAAACCTGTGATGACAGTGCAGGCGCGTTGATCGAGCGCGGATCCGAACCGCTCCTGGCTGCCGAAAGTCGCCGCCAGAAGCAGCGTCATGAGGATTTTGTCCGGAGCAATGACAACCTTTGGCCGATCCGAGCCGCGATCATCCATGGCATAGCCATCGATACAGGCGGCCCGCATGTCTTCAATATCGCGCGAGTCCTGGTGCTGGCTGTGCTCGATCTCGCCCAGCAGGCCGGCGGCGGAAGGTGTCTTGCCGCCGAGCACCGGTCTGATCCGTTCGCCCTCCGCGTCGATATCGGGATCGAAGCTGCTCTCGGCTTCGGCCTGGCGCAGGCGGCGCAGAAGGCTGCGCGCATAGGGCGCCCAAAGGGGATGTGTGTTGGAGATCTTCGGCATGTCGTTGCCTCCATGGCATGGAAAGGGAACCGGCTGACGCCGGTTCATTCCGGAAAAAGGGGGGAGCAGGGGCGGGATCAGTCGGTGGCGCTGAGGCCGGTGTCGAGGTCGTCCAGCAGCTTCAGGATCACGGGCTGCAGCCCTGCCGCGTAGATCTCCGACTTCACGCGCAGCCAGGGACGGTACCGCTCTGACGGGATGACGCTGTCCCGATGGTCGCGCCTGAGCGCGGCATGCATCTTCTTCTCTAGGGATTGTGCGGTGTGGCCGTTGCGGATCAGGACGCTGCGGAGGATGTGTCCGGAAAGATCCGGGCTTCGCTTCAGCTGCCAGTGCAGTCGGCTGTCCGGGTTCCGGGAAAACCCGAGCTTGACGAGCGGTGCCAGTCCCGGAAGCGCGAAGCGCATGCAGTAGATGAAGCTCGGGGCCGTGGACCAGCCTTCGCCGCAGCTGGCGCAGTTGAAGCGCCCGGACTGCATGTTGGCGCGTGCGATCGTCTGCTCGTGGCCGCAGTCGTGACGATAGCGCCGGTAGCCCGGCCCCTTTGCGGGGGCGGGGCCGATCAGCGACCAGCCCCGTGCCTTCGCCTCGGCCTCTTCCTTCTCGTTCTGGCATCGTTCGCAGCGATGCGCGCGCGTGCCCGCGGCGATCCGCTTGACCAGTTCGAACTGACGCCGGAGCCTGTGCCCGCAGGGCGCCTGGTAAAAGCCGTAATGGCGATCCTCTGGGTCACGCCCGAGCCAGACGAGGCCTGCCGCTTCCGCGTCCGCCCGCCAGCGCGCGTCCATGCAATGCGGGCAGAGTGGCTGGCTCGTCATCAGAACATGGAGCTTGCTGCGATGCTCCTGCCCGCAGGCCTCGCAGCGCAGCATCAGGTGATAGCGGTCGTCGACCCGGCAGGTGATTTCGAAGCCCTTCGCTGCGGCCGCGGTGTGCCAGTGCTCGTGGATCGGCATGCCGTTCGGGACGGGGCGGGCGTGAGGGGCGTCGGGGGAGACGTGCGGATGAGTGTTCATATCGAAAAACTCCGGGAAAAGCAGGGCCATGCCGCGCCCGCAAGGCGCGGGCGCAAGGGGGCGGACAAACGATTGGGCAAGCGGGCCGAGCCCGGCGCGGAAGGCGCGGGCGGGCTGAGGACGGTCAGGGGAAACGGATCAGAGCGCGCAGGCGACGGTCAGCGGTTCCGGCATCTCGGCAGCGGGATCATCAGGCCAATGCGTCCCGAGGTCGTCGAACTCGCCGAGGTCGGCCAGGGCCTCGAGCTGCGCCTGATGGGTCTCCAGCATCTGCCGCACCCGCGCCCCGACCGCGCCGGCGTCGCAGCAGGAGAACAGCTCCGGATGGCTGCCGGGAAGACGGAGGAGGGAGGTGAACGTCGCGGCGCTGTCGCTCTCGATCAGCAGGCGAGTCAGCATGGCGCTGCGCTTGAGCGGCTTGTCTGACGCGCGCATCACCGGCTGTGCCGTGATCGTCGCGGCGAGGCCCAGCACCCGAGCCCGGGCCTCCTCCGCGTCCGCGCTCCAGGACAGGAATGCCGGGTCGAAGCAATCCGCATGCTCGAGGTCGCGCTCGCACTCGATGTACAATGCCACGGCCGCGTTCAGCTGCGTGAACGCGCGCGAGATGAGGCTGTGCGAGAAACGGTCGCACGCTTCCGTCGCTGGCGAAGGCGTGCTAGCCAAAAATGTAGCCATGGGTGATCTCCGAATGATCATTCAGGGTTAGGGCGTGGGGAAGGGGGTAGGAGCCCTTGCCCATGTCCGCATTATATGGTTTCAAAAAACCAAAAATCAAGATGGAAAAATACTGGCGATGGAAAAGAAGCGAGGACGTCCTAGCGTCGATTCTGAGGCAGTGAACTTGCGATTGCCCCGCGAACTCATAGATGCGATTGATGATCGGCGTCGGATCGAGCCTGACCTGCCGACACGACCGGAAATGATCCGCAGGGCGCTGCTGCAGTGGCTGGAACTGACCGGGGCCCAGGACAATTAGGTCATGCGGGGGCAAGGTGCCTCTCGTCTTGCCGGAAGAGGCGCGTTCGCATGGGAATTCGGCTCTCCGCCAAGGCCGGCATTGGTCGATGGATTGTTTCTGAAATCACCCGCGTCTCGATGCCCCACGGCGGAGAGCCGCTCGCGATGGTCGTTTTAAGTCGGGGTGAAACCAACCACCTGGGGTTGAGAGTGGCTTAAATTACCTGGAAAATTGCCCGGCGATTGGGGAGAGGCCGGGGCGTCTGTTTCGCACATCCAAGATTGCTTGCCCTGGAAATTTCGCCCAAGGTGCAAGGCATAGAGGCTGGTATTTGAGGGCCGAAATGCTTGCGTTTCTCGTAAAGCTCATTCGCATGACGCTTTTCTATGCGATTTACTTTGTCCTCTGCGTGATCTTGATCGCGACGGTGTTGAAAGATCTGCCGGCGATGGGGCAGATTTTTTTTGCGTTTGGTGTTCCCCTGGTCTTGCTCTGGGGCCAGGAAAGCCGACGGCGTGAGCGGTCTCGTTCCCGGGAAGAGCCGGGTACGGTGGAAGCGTTCGCTCGGCTGCAAGAGCATGCCGCCGGACCGCACGCCGCGCCGCCTCCTCTGTTCAGGCGGGGCGATTCAGTCGCGCATGCCGCAGCTGAGTCTGCGCGGGGCGGGCGAAAGCGGACCGAGAACGAGGCGGTTCGGCAAGACCGCCCCGTTGCTGAAGACCCGGCTTCGCCAGTGGTGGTGCGGAGCGCAGCCAATCCGGCGGCCGAGCCTGCCGCGATCTCCGAAACAGATGCCTGTTCCGCGTCCAATGGCCTTATGCCGTTAGGTCATGACGTAGCCTTTCCAGCACCAGACCGAAGCCCCGGGCCGCCTGTGCCGCCGCCCCTCCCGCTCACGCGGGAGGATCCGGTCCCGCCCGAGGTTGTACAGACCAGCTGTGCGCAGATCGACGCGGGGGAAGCCGCTGTCTTGCCGTCAACCATGCCGGTGCCAAAGGAACCACCGCTTCAGGAAATGGCGGAAAGCGACCGCCGCCTTCGGGATCGTGAAGCCCTGCGCGCTCAACAAGAGCGCGCAGAGAGGTATCGGCTTGCCGAGAGTGCCAGAAAGATGGCGCGTCAGAAAGAGCTGGAGGAGGAGGGCGGGGCAGCTCGAAAGCTGCAGGAAGACCGGCAGAGGCTGGAAAATCAGCTCGCTCCGGCCAAAGCCGTGATGGGCTGGGTCCCCAAAGGCGAAAGCGCGGTTGTCGTCGGGCGCCATATTGGCGGGATGGTCTATGTTGGCCCGCCGCCCCGAATTGACAGAGAGGGGTATTCCACGAAAAGCCGCCCCTATATCGACCCGGCCTTGCCGGTCGCAAGCGTGGAGAGAGATCCGAGAGGGACGCAGCTGCCCTATTGGCCGAGCTATTCCGATATGTCGCCGATCTGTCGTGCGACCTACCTGGATTGGCTCGCCGATGGTCGCCGTGATGCTACCTACAATCCCGGCTACATGTTCCTTTATTTCTACGGGCTGGAACGACGATTTTGCGTCGACCAGCCAGAAGAAAAAGAGAAACGCAAGATCCTTGACGAGGTCCGGAGGCTTGCGGCGCTCTATCACGACAACGGGTCGGCACGGCGCTACCTCGGGGAATTCATCGGGATCGCGCAACTGGATTTGCAGGATCCCGCCGCATCAGAGCCGGTTCTCGACTTCCGCGGGTGGGAGGTCCCCTTCGGCCTCAAGGTTGCGATCGGCAGCAAGATCGCGCAGGACGAGCCGCTGAGCTGGGATTGGGTGCTGAGCTGGCTGATCTGCCATCCAGAGCACTATCTGCGCACCCCCGCGACGCGGTGTCAGGAAGAATTTCGGGCTCTGTTCCGACTTCGGTTCGAACGGCGCTTTCCGAATGGGCTCAAGGTCGCGAAACCCCGCAAGATGCTGAGTGGGCGGTATCAGGCGGCCTCGCAGGAGTTTCATGCAGATCTGAAGCCGAACCTCGGCGGCAGGCCGGTGCCGGACATTTCCGGCCTGCGCAAACCGCTCGAGATCGCGCAGGAAGTCGCGGACGAGGCCACCGAGGCGCTTGAACGCTTCAGCCGATATCTGGGGCGCATTCCGGATGGACGGGGAAGCATCGAGGCGCAGGCCTTGCTTCCGGCGGAGCTGCGTCCGCTTTTTCCGTCCGAAGCGCTGGATCTGTTGAAGGACTGGGCCGCGTCGCAGGTCGCCCAAGGGGGGCTCGTTCCCGCGGCGGAGGTTATCGCCCGGATCGGGGGGACGCCGCCGGAAAAACTGACCAAGTCGCTCCTGACCGGGGCCGCCGACACGCTGGCCCGGATCGGGTTTGGCCTGGCCCCCGATCCGCGCTTCGCGTTGCGCTCGCCCAAGATCGACGAGCCACTGGTGATCTATGCTCTCGAGGCTCCGATCGAAAATCTCGAGGATGTCTCTGCTGCGTATCGGGCGGCCCTTCTTGAACTTGCGCTTGGCGTTTTCGTCGTGCAGGCGGATGGGGTGATTTCGGACGCCGAACGGCGGGCGCTGCGAGACCGGATCGAACGGGCCGCCGACATCAGTGCGGCCGAGCGTCTGCGTCTTGCGGCCAATATGGACTGGCTTCTGGCGGTGCCCTCCGATCTGGCACTCTTGCGGCGCAAGCTCAAGGAGACCGGGCCGGACGTGCATGTGGCTTTGCGCGCGGCGCTGGTCGCGGCGGCGCATGCCGATGGCCTCATTCAGTCCGAAGAGGTCGCGAGGATCGAGAAACTCTACAAGGCGCTCGGGCTCGATCCGGGGCTCGTCTACTCCGACATTCACGCAGGCGATGTTCTCGATGATCCGGTCCGGGTGAAACCGGCGACCGCCGACGTTCCGGGGGAGGCGATCCCGACGGCGGTGCGCGGCCTTGCGTACAAACTTGATCCGGCACTGATCGCGGCGACCCGGGCGGAAACGGCACGGGTGTCATCGGTCCTCGGCGCGATTTTCGGGGCGGAGGAGGCCGAGCCGGAAACAGCCCCCGTTCACCCCGAAGGGGCGGTGCGACTGCAGGGGCTGGATGCGGCGACGACGGCTCTGGTTCGCGAGATTGCCGGAGAGACACATCTGACGGCCGAGGCTTTTGAGGCCGCCTGCAAACGCCACGGGTTCCTGCCGGCCGGGGCGCTGGAGGCGATCAACGAATGGGCTTTCGGGATCTACGACGAAGCGCTGCTCGACGACTATGACGGCTACGATGTGGCCCCGGAGATCGCCGCGGCAGTGACGGCGGAATTTGCAAAGGAGGGATGCCATGTCCACGCTTAAGCCGCGCGAGCGCGACGCGATTGTTCAGGCCCTGCGCGCGGGCGTCGTGCCCAAGCAGGGGTTGCGCCATATCCAGGTCGGGCGTGTGCGCGAGATCGAGGAACTGGTCAGGGATATGGAGCGGATCGCCGATGGCGGTTCCTCGATCCGGTTCGTGATCGGCGAATACGGGTCGGGCAAGACCTTCTTCATGAACCTGATTCGGCTTGTTGCGCTGGAAAAGGGGCTGGTGGTGATGTTCGCCGATCTGGCGCCCGATCGCCGCCTGCACGCCACCGGCGGCCAGGCGCGGGGGCTTTACGCCGAGATGGCGCGCAATCTCTCGACCCGCACCAAGGCCGACGGCGGGGCGCTTGCCAGCGTTGTCGAGCGCTTCGTTTCGCAGGCACATCGTGACGCCGAAGACCGGGAGATGCCCACCGGCGCCGTCATCCGCGAGAGGCTGGCACATTTCGAGGAACTGACCGGAGGGTTTGACTTTGCCGAAGTGATCCGCCGCTATTGGGAAGGCCACGAGAGCGGCGATGACGAGCTGAAATCTGCCGCCCTGCGCTGGCTGCGCGGCGAGTTCGCCACGCGCACGGATGCCCGCAAGGCACTTGGCGTGCGCACGATCGTCGACGATGCTGGCGTCTACGATCAGTTGAAGCTGATGTCCGCCTTCGTGCGCGCGGCGGGCTACAAGGGGCTTCTCGTCGGTCTCGACGAGATGGTGAACCTGTTCAAGCTGACCTCGGCACAGGCCCGCAACGCCAATTACGAGCAGATCCTGCGGATCCTCAACGACGTGTTGCAGGGCAGCGCTGAGAACCTCGGCTTCCTGATGGGGGGCACGCCGGAGTTCCTGATGAACACGCGGCGCGGGCTTTACAGCTATGAGGCACTGCAATCGCGGCTGGCGGAAAACACCTTCGCTCGCGACGGGCTCGTCGATCTTTCGGGGCCGGTGGTGCGGCTTGCCAGCCTGACGCCCGAGGATCTCTTCGTGCTCCTGCACAACATCCGCGCGGTGATGCAGGAGGAGGACGGGATGCTCCCGGATGCGGCGCTCGAGGCCTTCATGGCGCATTGCGCCGAACGGATCGGCGAGGCCTATTTCCGCACCCCGCGCAACACCGTCACGGCCTTCGTGAACCTTCTGGCGGTGTTGCAGCAAAATCCCGGCGTCGCCTGGTCCGACCTGATCCAGCAGATTGACGTCCGTGCCGATCAGGGGGACGACATGAGTGACGTGGACGACGTCACCGGGGCCGCACCTTTGCCCGACGGCGGCGACGACGAGCTGACCAGCTTCCGCCTGTAGGATGACGGGGGTGAGCAACGCCTTCGAAAAGCTTGCCCGGCCGGTCCAGAAATGGGTCCGGGCACAGGGATGGACGGAATTGCGCGATGTTCAGGCGCGGACAATTCACGCGGTTTGCGATAGCTCCGACGATGTCATCGTCGCGGCATCGACGGCAGGCGGCAAGACCGAGGCGGCCTTCCTGCCGCTGATCTCGCAGGTTCTGCAGGCTCCGGCCGAACAGAGCGGGTTCGACCTGCTTTACATCGGGCCACTCAAGGCGCTGATCACCGATCAGGCGCGGCGGCTTGACGACATCTGCCAGGAAACCGGCCTGCCGGTGACGCCGTGGCATGGTGATGTGACGGCTTCGGTGAAGGCGTGCGCCCTCAGGGCGCCGCGCGGCATTCTGCTGATCACGCCTGAGTCTCTCGAGGCGCTGTTCGTGCGGCGCGGGCTGGAAATCCCGCGGCTTTTCGGCGCCACGCGGGCGGTCGTGCTCGACGAGTTGCATTCCATTCTCGACAGCGAGCGGGGCGTCCAGGTGCGATCGCTGCTGGCGCGGCTCGAGCGCTCGAACGGGCATCCGATCCGGCGGATCGGCCTTTCGGCGACACTGGGGGACATGGCGATTGCCCGCGCCTATCTGCGCGCGGACGATCCGGAGGCGGTGCAGCTTGTCAAGGCGACCGGAGGGGAGGCCGAGTTGCGCCTGCAGTTGCGCGGCTATGTCTCCGGCAACCAGAACGACGCCGGCCCGTCTGCCACGGACGCGGTGGCCGAGCATCTTTTCAGGCACCTGCGCGGCAGCAACAATCTGGTCTTTGCCGGGGCCCGGCAGCAGGTCGAGATCTACGCTGACCGGCTGCGGGAACTTTGCGAGACCGCCCATCTGCCACAGGAGTTTTACCCCCATCACGCCAACCTGTCGCGCGAACATCGTGACTTCGTCGAGCGCCGGCTCAAGGACGCGGGCAAGCCGACCACCGCTGTCTGCACCTCGACGCTGGAGCTTGGAATCGACATCGGCGATGTCACCTGTGTCGCCCAGATCGGCGCCCCTTTCAGCGTGGCGTCCTTGCGGCAACGGCTGGGGCGTTCGGGGCGACGCGCGGGGCAGCCGGCGATCTTGCGACAATATTCGATCGAAACGCGACTGGCGGCGGACAGCAGCCTGGTCGACCGGCTTCGTCTGGGGCTGGTGCGTGCGGTCGCGATGATCGAGTTATTGCTCGAAGGCTGGTGTGAACCGCCACGGCCGGACGCGTTGCACCTGTCGACGCTTGTGCATCAGGTCTTGTCGGTCATCGCCGGCCGGGGCGGTGCAACAGCGGCGCAGCTCTATCGCCAGCTTTGTCAGGACGGGCCGTTTCGGCAGGTGTCCGCGCCGCTCTTCCTCGAGGTCCTGCGCGCGATCGGCACGTCTGACGCCCGGCTGATCGAGCAGGCGCAGAATGGCCTTCTGCTGCTGGGGGAGGTCGGTGAAAAGCTGGTCGGGCATTATGGGTTCTACGCTGTCTTCCCGACGCCCGAGGAATACCGGCTGATCGCGGGGGGGAGGGATCTGGGCTCCATCCCTCTCGAGAACGTTCTGTCCCGGGGGATGATGCTGATCTTCTCGGGCAGGCGCTGGACCGTGCAGGAGGTCGACACCGCGAACAGGGCGATCACCGTAACGCCGTCGCAAGCGGGCGTGCCGCCCCTGTTCGGAGGCTCCCCCGGAGTGATCCACGATCGGGTCATCTCAAGGATGCGCGAGATCTTCGAGGGGGACCGCGATCCCGGCTATATGGACCGTCCTGCGCTCGAACTGCTCGCAGAGGCTCGCCGAAATTACCATGCTCTCGGCTTCGAGACATCCCCGGTGGTGCAGACCGGCGAAAGCACCTTCTTCATCGCGACCGGCTGCGGGACCGTGAAGAACACCACCCTGGCCCTGGCGCTGCAAAGCTTCGGCCACGAGGTGCAGGAACACGACGGGTTTCTCGAAATCGCCAGCGCCAAGGCAGATCTGCCGCTTGCCGAAAGCCTTGATCGACTGGCGTCGGGAGGTGCGGTCAACCTGTTTGCCGGCCGTCCCAACCTCGTGTTTGAAAAATTCCACCGTTATCTGACGGAAGATCTGCTGCGCGAGGACGCTTTGTCTTCTCGTCTGCAGGCGGAGGCCTTGCCTGAAATCTGCGGACGCCTGCATGTTTTGAACTGAGCGTCGGAGCAGATTTCAGCGTTTTCCGGACAGATTACTGGCCGCACGTCGCCTTGGGCTGGCAAAGAAGGTGCATCTGATCTGCGGTGCGGACAGCGCCTCGGTGGAGGTTGCGAGGAAGATCATCATCCCGAGGCCGGCCGCGAGCATCTGAACCAGGTTCGTCGCCAAATCCCCCGCAGCGCTGAACCAGGCCCGCCGCAATCCATTGATGGCGCTGTTTGATAGCATCAGCATCTGGCTTGGGCTGCGCGAGCCTTGATGCCCGCATCTTTGTTTTGCTTTTGACATGTTCTGATCTCCTCGCTCTCGGAGATCTGCAGACTGGCCTGCTGTCGGTTTTGTGGACATCAGGTTAAGCTAGCATAGCGCCGCGCGCCTCGAACTCCATGGGGCTTAGGTAGCCCAGTTTCGAATGCCGTCTGCGCGGGTTGTAGAAGCGCTCGATGTAGTCGAAGACGTCGGCGCGCGCCTCCTCGCGGGTTCGGTAGACCTTACGGGCCGCCCGTTCGGTTTTCAGCGATGAAAAGAAGCTCTCCATTGCGGAGTTGTCCCAGACATTGCCCGCCCGGCTCATGGAGCAGGTGATGCCGTTGACGTGAACCGCTCCGGGTTTGCCGGAGGCTGATTTCGATTAGTTACGCAGCCATGTCTTCAGTTTCCAGAGCGGCGTAGAAGTTCACCTCTGCTTCCGCCGGGGGAATGTTCCCGATCGGCTCGAGCAAGCGGCGGTTGTTGAACCAGTCGACCCATTCGATGGTGGCATATTTGACGGCCTCGAAGTTACGCCACGGACCGCGCCGATGGATGACCTCTGCCTTGAAGAGGCCGTTGATTGTCTCGGCCAACGCGTTGTCGTAGCTGTCGCCGACACTGCCCACGGATGGCTCGATGCCGGCCTCTCCCAGACGCTCGGTGTAGCGAATGGACAGGTATTGCGACCCGCGGTCGGAATGGTGGACGAGCCCTGCGCCCTTGACCGGGCGGCGATCATGGACAGCCTGTTCAAGGGCATCGAGAACGAAGCCTGCGTGTGCTGTTTGGCTTGCCCGCCAGCCGACGATCCGGCGTGCGTAGGCGTCGATGACGAAAGCCACATACACGAAGCCCCTCCAGGTGGCGACGTAGGTGAAATCGCTAACCCAAAGCATGTTCGGCGCTGGAACCCTGAACTGCCGGTTCACCTTGTCCAAAGGGTAGGGAGCCTTTTTATCCGGCACCGTCGTTCTGTGCGGCTTGCCGCGGATAATGCCTTGAATACCCATATCCTTCATCAGCCTGGCGACTGTGCAACGGGCGACATCGAGGCCTTCCCGATCCAGCTGACGCCAGACCTTGCGCACGCCGTATACCCTCCAGTTCTGCTCGAAGACGCGCTCGATCTCGGGCCGCAGGACTGCGTCGCGGCGGGCGCGATCCGACAAACGGGCCGGATCGGTACGCTTCGCCAGGTGATCGTAGTAGGTGGACGGGGCGATCGGCAGAACCCTGCAGATCGGCTCGACCCCGTGCTCCCCTCGCTGATCGTCGATGAACCCGACCATCACTTCGACCGGCGGTCGAGCTCCGCCATCGCAAAATACGCTGATGCCTTACGAAGGATCTCGTTCGCCTGGCGCAACTCGCGGTTCTCACGCTCTAACGCCTTCATCTTCTCGGCCATGTCTGTCGGGACGCCAGCCCGCTTACCGCTGTCGACCTCGGCCTTCTTGACCCACTCGTTCAGGGTCTGGGGTGCGCAGCCGATCTTCGCGGAAATCGACATGACCGCCTGCCAACGCGATCCATGCTGACCCTCAGTGTCGAGAACCAAGCGTACTGCACGCTCGCGCACTTCGGGAGAAAATTTGTTCGTGGTCTTGCTCATGATGCTCCATCCTACTCAGGAGTTGGAGCCTCCGGCAAACCCGGAGCGGTTCATCCGTGTCTGGCCTCCGAGCTTTAAGCGCTTCGTCCGAGAACAGATCGAAACTGGCGTACTGATCGTAGAGCAATCGCCCGTGTCGGGATAGATTGACAAGGATGACCTCTCGTTGCTGAGGCGGCGGCAGTTCCGGCTTGTCTTACGTTAGAGATATGTCTTTATGGGCGAGAGCCGCCCGATGCGTGTGCGGCAGCCCGATTGCAGCGTCTGGCAAAAGCAGCCGTTCGTTCACTGCGCCGCTTTTCCGGCCTCGGATCGACGTGAGGGGCGGGAAGCGGCCGGTGGCTGCGCCATGTATGAACGGCAGCGTTGCGCAGAAATTCACCGGGA
Organism: Paenirhodobacter sp. YD-8; assembly: GCF_056590935.1. NCBI lineage: Bacteria > Pseudomonadati > Pseudomonadota > Alphaproteobacteria > Rhodobacterales > Paenirhodobacter > Paenirhodobacter sp. YD-8. The sequence goes on from NZ_CM152649.1 coordinate 1,444,875, forward strand.
AACAGGCCGTCCTCGACGGGGATGGGCGGGCGTATGCGACACTGATCGCGGAGAGGCTAAGCTGCTATTCCTTGTGACGCGAAATAGGAGCCTCTACGGTTGTTTTATCGACCGGAGGGACGCGAGAGAAAAATGCGCCGCTGTATCAAGGAACCAATTCCAGAGATATTTGCCGCTTGGGACGCCATGAAAGGCGCGGCAGATGCGCATGTGCATGGTGACTTCGCCCAGGCCGATGATCTCTTTCGACAAGCGGACTCACCGAAGGTGTGGGATTGGCTCAATTCTTCTTGGGTGGGCGTAATTAAGAATGTCGTGGAGATGAAGCCGCTGGGAGACACCTCGGTCATTCCAAAATCTGAGCGCGATCCTGACCGTAACATCGCACCGGATATTCGTGCAGCGGTTCTTGAGCGTGATGGTTACCGCTGCCGGTACTGCGGCATTCCTGTGGTTCATGCGGATATTCGAAAGATCGCGGCAAAACTGTACCCCGTAGCGGTCGGTTGGGATAGTCGTGACCCGTCGAAGCAACATGCTGGTTTCCAATCCCTTTGGCTGCAATTCGATCATGTTGAGCCCCATAGCCATGGGGGCAGATCGTCGGTTGAAAATGTCGTGATCTCCTGTGCGCTCTGCAATTTTGGCAAAGACCGTTTCACCCTGCGACAGTTGCATGTTGAAGATCCGCGGCTTCGTGAGCCGGAACGGATGGACTACGATGGTCTTGAGCGGCTCAGAGCGTTCGCAATTCCGACGGCGCGGCCACCCAAGGTGAAGAAAGCGGCAGTGGTCTTGCCTGTCAGTGTTCAACCTGCTGTCGGAGCAGAGCGTTATTTCTTCCCGGGCGGCTGGATCAGCTCGGGCTATGTTCTGACGCCCGTGTTTCAAGGCAAATCACGGTGGCTCAAGCTTTCCGACGAGGTGCAGGCCGAACAGGCTGTCAGGGATGGCGTTAAAGGCTGCTTCGTGGTTTGCCGCCCCGAGCTTTTAGCTCGGCGCGGCATCGACGCGGGCCCGTTGCTCGATATTCCTCGAACCGAATGAAAGTGACCGAGGCCAACCTCGCACCCATTGGAAGGGGTGACTGACCGTCCGCAAAGGGCCGGACACGTCGGCCACGACGTTGTGGCTCAATCCAGTTCTCAGGGAGCAGAGCAGTGGTATCGTCAGATACTGACCTGCTCGATTGGTGCGCTATATACCGGATATTGACATGTTTGCCCCGGGTGTATCTAAATGATGTTGTCTTGGTGCCCGCGACTCGTCGCGGGTGAAAAGGGAAGCCGGTGTAAGACCGGCGCTGCCCCCGCAACTGTGAGCGGTGAGCCGACCCCGTTGATCCACTGGCGCGCTGCGCCGGGAAGGAGGGGGAAGCGATCGAACCGCGAGCCAGGAGACCTGCCAGGACGCAAGAGACGAACCGGTCGGTGGGCCCGGAGGCGTTGTGCAATGCGGCGCGTCCGCATCTGCCCGCGTCCCTGATCCTGCCGCCCTATGGCACAGACAAGGGACCCGAGATGAGCATCACCGTCTATTCGAAACCGGCCTGCGTGCAATGCACCGCCACCACCCGTGCGCTGGCCGCCCGCGGCCTTGCCTTCGACCTCATCGATCTGACCGAGGATGCCGAGGCGCTCGCCCGGGTCACCGAGCTCGGCTATCGGCAGGCGCCGGTGGTGATGACCGGCGATGACCACTGGGCGGGGTTCCGGCCCGACAAGATCGCGGCGCTGGCCTGAGCGGATGGGCGGGCTTGTCTATTTCTCCTCGCGCTCGGGCAATACCGCGCGCTTCATCCGTGCGCTCGGCCTGCCCGCCGATCGGATCCCGGTCGCGGCCGAGGCGCCGATGCCCGCCCCCCGCGCGCCCTTCGTTCTGGTGACGCCGACCTATGCCGACGGGGCAGGGCGCGGCGCCGTCCATAAACAGGTGATCCGGTTTCTGAACGATCCGGACTCCCGCGCGCAGCTGCGCGGCGTGATCGCCAGCGGCAACCGCAATTTCGGCGCGCTCTTCGCGCTTGCCGGCGATGTCATCGCGCAAAAATGCGCGGTGCCGGTGCTCTATCGCTTCGAGCTGGCCGGCACGCCCACCGATATCGCCCGTGTCACAGAAGGACTGGACAGGTTTTGGAAGACGCAATTCTCGACCGCGATCTGAGCGACGCCGCCCCGGCCAAGGGCGTGCCCGCCGAATGGCAGGGGCTCGACTATCATGCGCTGAACGCGATGCTGAACCTTTACGACGATCAGGGGCGCATCCGCTTCGACGCCGACCGCATGGCCGCGCGGCAGTATTTCCTGAGCCACGTGAACCAGAACACCGTGTTCTTCCACTCGCTCGAGGAAAAGCTGCGCTACCTGGTCGAGGAGGGCTATTACGAGGGCCATGTCCTTGACCAGTACGACGCCGGTTTCCTCGCGCGGATCTGGGACGCGGCCTTTCGCGTCAAGTTCCGCTTCCCGACCTTCCTCGGCGCGTTCAAGTATTACACCAGCTATACGCTGAAGACCCGCGACGGGAAGCGCTACCTCGAACGCTTCGAGGACCGGGTGGTGATGGTCGCGCTGACGCTCGCCCGCGGCGACGAGGCGCTGGCGCTGCGGCTGATGCACGAAATGCTGGCCGGCCGGTTCCAGCCGGCGACGCCCACCTTCCTCAATGCCGGCAAGGCGCAGCGCGGCGAGCTGATCTCGTGCTTCCTGCTGCGCATCGAGGACAACATGGAGAGCATCGGCCGGGCGATCAATTCGGCGCTGCAGCTGTCGAAGCGCGGCGGCGGCGTGGCCTTGATGCTGACCAACATCCGCGAGCAGGGCGCCGCGATCAAGGGGATCGAGAACCAGTCCTCGGGGGTGATCCCGGTGATGAAACTGCTCGAGGACAGTTTCAGCTATGCCAACCAGCTGGGCGCGCGGCAGGGTGCGGGGGCGGTCTATCTGAACGCCCATCACCCCGACATCCTGCGTTTCCTCGACACCAAGCGCGAGAATGCCGACGAGAAGATCCGGATCAAGACGCTGTCCCTTGGCGTCGTCATCCCCGACATCACCTTCGAACTCGCGAAGCGCAACGAGGAGATGTACCTGTTCTCGCCGCATGACGTGGAGAAGGTCTATGGCAAGCCCTTCTCGGAGATCTCGGTGACCGAGCGCTACCGCGAGATGGTCGACAACCCGAAGATCCGCAAGCGCAAAATCAATGCGCGTGCCTTCTTCCAGACGCTCGCCGAGATCCAGTTCGAGAGCGGCTATCCGTACCTGATGTTCGAGGACACGGTAAACCGGGCGAACCCGGTGGCGGGGCGGATCACCATGTCGAACCTATGCTCGGAAATCCTGCAGGTGAACGAGGCGTCGGAGTTCAACGACGACCTGAGCTATCGCCACCTCGGCACCGACATCTCGTGCAACCTCGGCTCGCTCAACATCGCCAAGGCGATGGATGGCGGCGACCTCGGCGCCACGGTCGAGGCCGCGGTGCGGGCGCTGAACGCGGTCAGCGAGATGTCGGCGATCGACTCGGTACCCTCGATCCGGCGCGGCAACGACGAAAGCCACGCGATCGGGCTGGGCCAGATGAACCTGCATGGCTTCCTGGCCCGCGAGCGCATCCATTACGGCAGCCCCGAGGGTATCGACTTCACCAATATCTATTTCGCCACGGTGCTGTACCACTGCTTGCGCGCCTCGAACGTGCTGGCGCGCGAGCGCGGGCGCAGCTTCGTCGGGTTTGAGAATTCGACATATGCCGATGGCCGTTTCTTCGAGAAATACGTGACCCGCGACTGGCTGCCCGAGACCGAGACGGTGACCGACCTTTTCGAGCGCTTCGGCATCGCCGTGCCCACCCGCGCGGATTGGGCCGCGCTGCGGGACGCGGTGATGGAGGGCGGGCTTTACAACCGCAACCTGCAGGCGGTGCCGCCCACCGGCTCGATCAGTTACATCAACAACGCCACCTCCTCAATCCATCCGATCACCGCGAAGATCGAGATCCGGAAAGAGGGCAAGATCGGCCGGGTCTATTACCCCGCCGCCTATATGACGAACGAGAACCTTGAGTTCTATCGCGACGCCTATGAGATCGGACCCGAGGCGATCGTCGACACCTATGCGGCGGCGACCCAGCATGTCGATCAGGGGTTGTCGCTGACGCTGTTCTTCAAGGACACGGCCAGCACGCGCGACATCAACCGCGCGCAGATCCATGCCTGGAAGGCGGGGATCAAGACGATCTACTACATCCGCCTGCGGCAGATGGCCCTCGAGGGGACCGAGGTGCAGGGCTGCGTGTCGTGCTCGCTGTGAGGGGGGATCGTGACCGGAGCCGGCCGGGGGCGCTGCCCCCGGACCCCCGGAGTATTTGCGCCAAGAAAAAGGGGCCGAGACGATGAAGGATTTTGCGGGGCGGCCGGTGCCGCGCGCGATCAACTGGAACAGGGTGCAGGACGACAAGGATCTGGAGATCTGGAACCGGCTGACGGTGAACTTCTGGCTGCCCGAGAAAGTGCCGCTGTCGAATGACATCCAGAGCTGGTCGCAGCTGACCGAGGACGAGCAGCGGCTGACGATCCGGGTGTTCACCGGGCTGACGCTTCTGGACACGATCCAGAACACGGTGGGCGCGCCCGCGCTGATGCCCGATGCGGTCACCCCGCATGAGGAGGCGGTGCTGACCAACATCGCCTTCATGGAGGCGGTGCATGCGCGGTCCTATTCCTCGATCTTCTCGACGCTGTGCTCGACCCCGGAGGTAGACGAAGCCTTTCGCTGGTCCGAGGAGAACCCGCATCTGCAGCAGAAGGCGCGTCTGATCCTCGACGAATACGATGCCGCCTCGCAGCCGCTGAAGAAGAAGGTGGCGAGCGTCTTTCTGGAAAGCTTCCTGTTCTATTCGGGCTTCTACCTGCCGATGCACTGGTCGAGCCGGGCGCGGCTGACCAACACCGCCGATCTGATCCGCCTCATCATCCGCGACGAGGCGGTGCATGGCTATTACATCGGCTACAAGTTCCAGCGCGGGATGGAGCGGCTGAGCGCGGCCGAGCGGCAGGAGATCAAGGATTTCGCCTTCGCGCTGATCTTCGATCTTTACGCGATCGAGTGCCGCTATACCGAGACGCTCTATGATCCGCTCGGGCTGAGCGAGGACGTGAAGGCCTTCCTGCATTACAACGCCAACAAGGCGCTGCAGAACCTCGGTTTCGAGAACCTCTTCCCTGACGAGCTGTGCCGGGTGAACCCGGCGATCCTTGCCGCGCTGAGCCCGAACGCCGACGAGAATCACGATTTCTTCTCGGGCTCGGGCTCGTCCTATGTGATCGGCAAGGCGGTTGCGACGGAGGATGCGGACTGGGATTTCTGAGGTGGTCCGCCGCTCCCGCATCCCGGGGGCGGCGATCTCGGTTCAGTCGCTGGAGTAGGGGGTGAAGCGGGAGCGGTCCGGGTCGGGGCGCAGCGGGCGCCCGGTCATCGGAAAGGCGCGCTGCGGGCAGGCGGGGCGGTCGCAGATCTTGCAGCCCGCACCGATCGGTGTCGCGCGGGCGGGGCTGCGCAGCTCGATCCCCCGTGCATAGACCAGCCGTTCCGCATGGGCGAGATCGCAGCCAAGCGCCACGGCAAAGCGCTTGATGGGCGCGCCATAGCCGCCCGCGCCGTGGCTCACCGTGCGGGCCACCCACAGGTAGGACCGCCCGTCGGGCATCTGCGCCACCTGCGTCAGGACCTCGCCGGGGCGCGAGAACGCCTCGTAGACGTTCCACAGCGGGCAGGAACCGCCGATCCGCGAGAAATGGAAATCGGTCGCCGATTGCCGTTTCGAGATATTGCCGGCGCGGTCGACCCGGATGAAGAAGAACGGCACGCCGCGCGCCTGCGGCCTCTGCAGTGTCGAGAGCCGGTGGCAGGTCGTCTCGAAGCCGACGCCGAAGCGGCGCGCCAGCAGTTCGATGTCATAGCGCTCGGCCTCGGCCGCCGCGATGAAGGCGCCATAGGGCAGGATCAGCGCGCCGGCGAAGTAATTCGCCAGGCCGATGCGCAGCAGGTCGCGCGCCTCGTCACTTTCCATGCCGGCCTCGGCGGTGAGCCGGTCGATCTCGGCGCGCTGTTCGAGAAAGGCGATCTGCGTCGCCATCTGGAAGGCGCGCTGGCCGGGGCGCAGCCGGGCGGACAGGTGCAGCACCCGCGCCGCCGGGTCGTGGCGACGCAGCGCGGGCGCGTCTTCATCAAGCGTGACGCGGATGCCGTGCCGTCCGGCCAGCCGGTCGGTCAGCCCCTCGGCCATCCTCCCGGGGCGCAGGCTGCGGCCGATCTCTTCGGCCGCCTCGTCGAGGCTCGGGATGTAGTTGCGCTGCACGTAGAACCAGTCGCGCACCGCCTCGAAGGGCGCCGGCGCGCCGCCGAGCCCGCCGATGATGCGCCCGTTCATCAGGTCGATCCGCTCGGCATTCTCGCGCAGCCGCGCCTGCATCGCGATGATCGTGCGGGCGACGCCGGGCATGTTGGCGGCGAGCTCGCGCAGCTCGGCCATCGAGGCGCTGGCGCCCTGATCGGCGAGCGCCGCACGCAGGTCGGGGATCAGCCGCGCCTCCTCGGATTCCGAGAACAGCTGCACGTCCAGCCCGAAGACCGCGTTCAGCTTGAGTAGCACCGGCACCGTCAGCGGGCGCTGGTTCTTCTCCATCTGGTTCAGATAGCTCGGGCTGAGTTCCAGCGCGCGCGCCAGCGCCACCTGCGTCATGCCGTGTTCCTCGCGCAGCCGGCGCAGGCGCACCCCCATGAAGGGCTTCTTCATCATCCAATCCTTCGCAATATTCGCAAAATCTGCGGCATTCATTCACAAACATAAGCATTTTCAGTAGTTTAAACTGAATGCTCTGTTGTGAAAAGGTCTTCCTGCCGGTCCCGAGACGATCGGCAAAGGAGCCTCGCATGACCCGCATCCCCGACGACCCGGCCGTGATGGTCGAGATGATCTTTCCCGAGCAGGCGAACCATTACGGCACGCTGTTCGGTGGCAATGCGCTTGCCCTGATGGCGAAGGCCGCCTTCGTCGTGGCGATCCGGCGGGCGCGCGGCGCGGTGGTGATGGCGCGCTCGGATCGGGTGGATTTCGCCACCCCGATCCGGGTGGGGGAACTTCTGGAGCTGCGCTCCGAGGTGATCCGCGTCGGGCGCAGCTCGATGAGCGTTTCGGTCGCGGGCGTGGCCGAGGACCTGGGCACCGGCGCGCGGCGCGCGGTCCTGCAGGGGCGGTTCGAGATGGTGGCGGTGGACGGGGCCGGGCGGCCACGGGCGATCGCCGAAGACACTCAAAGGAAGGAGACAAGGGCATGAAAATGCATGAGGTGCGGCGCTATCGCTCTGCTGAGCATCTGGCGCGCGAGGACCAGCTGGCGTGGAAGATCGCCGAGGTGGCGGCCGACCCGGTGGCGGTCGGGGCCGAGGTGACCGAGATGATCATCAACCGGGTGATCGACAATGCGGCGGTGGCAGCGGCCTCGGTCGCGCGCCGGCCCGTCGCCTCGGCCCGGGCGCAGGCGCTGTGCCACCCCTATGCGCCGGGCGCCACGGTCTTCGGCATGGCCGAGGGCACCCGGGTCAGCCCGGAATGGGCGGCCTGGGCGAATGGCACGGCGGTGCGCGAACTGGATTTTCACGACACCTTCCTGGCCGCCGAATATTCGCACCCGGGTGACAACATCCCGCCGATCCTGGCGGTGGCGCAGCATTGCGGGCTGTCGGGGGCGGATCTGATCCGCGGTCTGGCCACCGGCTATGAAATCCAGGTCGACCTGGTGAAGGGGATCTGCCTGCACGAGCACAAGATCGACCACATCGCCCATCTCGGCCCCTCGGCCGCGGCGGGCATCGGCACCGCGCTGAACCTGCCGGTCGAGGTGATTTATCAGGCGATCCAGCAGGCGCTGCACGTCACCACCACCACGCGCCAAAGCCGCAAGGGCGAGATCTCCAGCTGGAAGGCCTATGCCCCGGCCTTCGCCGGCAAGATGGCGATCGAGGCGGTGGACCGGGTGATGCGCGGCGAGGGCGCGCCGAGCCCCGCCTGGGAGGGCGAGGACGGGTTCATCGCCTGGATGCTGGGCGGGCCCGAGGCGGTCTATCACGTGCCGCTGCCCGAACCGGGCGAGGCGAAGCGCGCGATCCTCGACACCTATACCAAGGAGCATTCGGCCGAATACCAGAGCCAGGCGCTGATCGACCTCGCCCGCCGGATGGGGCCGAAGATCGGCGACCTGTCGCGGGTGCGCTCGATCCTGATCGAGACCTCGCACCACACCCACAACGTCATCGGCACCGGCGCAAACGACCCGCAGAAGATGGACCCGAAGGCCTCGCGCGAGACGCTCGATCATTCGATCATGTACATCTTCGCCGTCGCGCTCGAAGATGGTGGCTGGCATCACGTGGCGAGCTATGCCCCCGAGCGCGCGCAGCGGCCCTCGACCGTGGCGCTGTGGCACAAGATCTCGACCGCCGAGGACCCGGAGTGGACGCGCCGCTATCACGCCCGCGACCCGAAGGAGAAGGCTTTCGGCGGGCGGGTCACGGTGACGCTCGACGATGGCTCGAAGATCGTCGACGAGCTGGCGCTGGCCGATGCGCACCCGGATGGCGCGCGCCCCTTCGTGCGCAGCAATTACGTGCACAAGTTCCTGACGCTCTCCGAGGGCGTGCTGAGCGCGGCCGAACAGATGCGCTTCCTCGAGGCGGCCGAGGGGCTTGCCGATCTGAAGGCGGGCGATCTTGGCCAGCTGAATTTCACCGTCGATGCCGACAAGCTCGGCGCGGCGCGGCCTCACGGTATTTTCGACTGGAGGGCGAAATGAGCGGTGCGGTGACGAAGCCGAAGAAATCGGTGGCGCTCTCGGGCGTGGTGGCGGGCAATACCGCGCTGTGTTCGGTCGGCCAAAGCGGCAATGACCTGCATTACCGCGGCTATGACATCCTCGATATCGCCGAGACCTGCGAGTACGAGGAGATCGCGCATCTGCTGATCCACGGCGGCCTGCCGACCGAGGCGGAGCTGACGGCCTATAAAGCGAAGCTGCGCGCGCTGCGTGGCCTGCCGCAGGCGGTGCGTGCGACGCTGGAGGCGATCCCGGCGGCCGCGCATCCGATGGATGTGCTGCGCTCGGGCGTCTCGGCGATGGGCTGCGCGCTGCCGGAGGCCGCCGATCACAACACGCCGGGCGCGCGCGATATCGTCGACCGGCTGATCGCGGCGCAGGGCTCGATGCTGCTTTACTGGTATCACTTCGCGCAGAACGGCCGCCGGATCGAGGTCGAGACGGAAGACGAGTCCATCGCCGGCCATTTCCTGCACCTGCTGCATGGCACCCCGCCGACGCCCGAGCACGTGCGGGCGATGCACACCACGCTGATCCTCTACGCCGAGCACGAGTTCAACGCCTCGACCTTCACCGCGCGCACAATCGCGGGGACGGGGTCCGACGTCTATTCGGCGGTGGCCGGCGCCATCGGTGCGCTGCGCGGGCCCAAGCACGGCGGTGCGAACGAGGTCGCCTTCGAGATCCAGAAACGCTACCCGAGCCCCGACGCGGCCGAGGCCGACATCCGCGCCCGGGTCGCGGCGAAGGAGGTGGTGATCGGCTTCGGCCACCCGGTCTATACCGTCTCCGATCCGCGCAACGTCGTCATCAAGCGCGTCGCGCGCAAGCTCGCCGAAGAGGCCGGCTCGATGAAGATGTTTTCGGTCGCCGAGCGGATCGAGCAGGTGATGTGGGACGCCAAAGCGATGTTTCCGAACCTCGACTGGTATTCGGCGGTCTCCTACCACCTGCTCGGTGTGCCGACGGCGATGTTCACCCCGATCTTCGTCATTGCCCGCACCGCGGGCTGGGGCGCGCATGTGGTCGAGCAGCGGCTTGATAACAAGATCATCCGCCCCTCGGCCCATTACACCGGCCCCGAAGACCGCAAATTCCTGCCGATCGCGCAGCGCGGCGGCCTGCTGACCGCCTATCCGGAGTGAGATCATGCCCTATCTGATCGCAGACGACCTGCCCGGCGACAGCGCCGGGCGCCGCTTCCGCCGCGCGCTCGATGCGCCCGGCATCCTGCGCCTGCCGGGCGCGCACAACGGCCAGGCGGCACTGCAGGCAAAGGCCGCGGGCTTCGACGCGCTCTATCTTTCGGGGGCGGCGATGACCGCCTCAATGGGGCTACCCGACCTTGGCATCATCACCGTGGACGAGGTCGCCTTCTTCATCCGCCAGATCGCGCGGGCCTCGGGCCTGCCGCTCCTGGTCGATGGTGACACCGGCTATGGCGAGGCGCTGAACGTCATGCACATGGTGCGCGTCTTCGAGGAGGCAGGCGCCGGCGCCGTGCATCTGGAAGATCAGCTTTTGCCGAAGAAATGCGGCCATCTGAACGACAAGAAGCTGGCCCCGGCGGCCGACATGGCGGCCAAGGTCGCGGCGGCGGCGCGGGCGGCGCGCGATCTCGTGGTCATCGCGCGCACCGATGCGGCGGCTTCCGAGGGGCTCGAAGGGGCGATCGCGCGCGCGCAGCTTTACGTCGAGGCGGGGGCGGATGCGATCTTCCCCGAGGCGCTGACCTCGGTCGAGATGTTCCGCGAGGTCCGCGCCGCGCTGCCAGGGGTCAGGCTTCTGGCCAACATGACCGAGTTCGGCCGCACGCCCACGCTGAGCGCGGCCGAGTTCGAGGCGCTTGGCTATGACATGGTGATCTGGCCGGTCTCGTCGCTGCGGGTCGCGAACAAGGCACAGGAACGGCTATACGCGGCGATCGCCCGTGACGGCGCGACCACCGCGATGATTCCCGAGATGCAGACCCGGCAGGAGCTCTACGACACCATCGGGCTTGGCGTCTTCGAGGCGCTTGACCACAGCATCGCCGCCTCGGTCGCGCCGGACTGGAACGCCTGACCCGGTCGACGAGCGATGGACTGGCCCGCGATCCGCGGGCCATTACCGATCTCGGCCCGGAACGGGATTGGGCATTGCGGAACCCGGCGTTGCGAGTTAGTTATAATATAACATAACATAACAAATCTGGACCGCCATGACCCGCACAGCCCCCTCCCGCTCCGCCGACACCCGCCTTCCCGTCACCGTGCTGTCGGGCTTTCTCGGCGCCGGCAAGACCACGCTCCTGAACCACGTCCTGAACAACCGCGAGGGGCGCCGCGTCGCGGTCATCGTCAACGACATGTCCGAGGTGAACATCGACGCCGACCTGGTGCGCGAGGGCGCCGAGCTGAACCGCGCCGAAGAGAAGCTCGTGGAAATGTCGAACGGCTGCATCTGCTGCACGCTGCGCGACGACCTGCTGCAGGGGGTGCGCAAGCTCGCCGAAGAGGGGCGCTTCGATTATCTGCTGATCGAGGGCACCGGCATCGCCGAGCCGCTGCCCGTCGCCGCCACCTTCGACTTCCGCGACGAGGCGGGCGCCAGCCTGTCCGACATCGCGCGGCTCGACACGATGGTGACGGTGGTCGACGCGATCAACCTGACGCAGGATTTCAACAGCGGCGATTTCATCGCCGACCGCGGCGAGAGCCTCGGTGAGGAGGACGAGCGCACACTGGTCGATCTGCTCACCGATCAGATCGAATTCGCCGATATCGTGGTGCTGAACAAGGTCACCGATGCCGGGCCCGAGCGCACCGCCCGGGCGCGCCAGATCGTCAAGGCGCTCAACCCCGATGCGCGGCTGATCGAGACCGATTTCAGCGAGGTCGACGCCAAGGATATCTTTGACACCGGGCTTTTCGACTTCGACCGCGCGCAGGAGCATCCGCTCTGGGCCAAGGAGCTTTACGGTTTTGCCAATCACGTGCCCGAGACCGAGGAATACGGGATTTCCTCCTTCGTCTATCACGCCCGCGCGCCCTTCGACCCGATGAAGATCCGCGATGTGCTGACCGGGTCGCTGCCGGGCGTGATCCGCGCCAAGGGTCATTTCTGGATCGCCACGCGGCCCGACTGGGCGCTCGAGTTCAGCCTTGCCGGGATCAAGGCCTCGATCACGCCGCTCGGGCGCTGGTGGGCCTCGGTGCCGCAAAGCCGGCTGCCCCAGCACCCCGATGCGCAGGCCGAGATTGCGAAGAACTGGGTCGAGCCCTGGGGCGACCGGCGCCAGGAGATCGTCTTCATCGGTACTGCGCTCGACCGCGAGGCGATCTGTGCGCGGCTGAATACGGCGCTGGTCGAGGCGTGGGAGTTCAGCCCCGAGGCTTGGGCACGGCTGCCCGACCCGTTCCCGGCCTTCGGCCCGCGGCAGGTCGCCTGAGGGCAGGGGGCAGCATGGACCAGAGCATGACGTCCATCCCTGCGGTGCCGCCGCAGGCCGGGCTGCGCGCGGCGGGCATCGTGCAGGGCACGGGCCCCGAGGTGCTGAACCGGATCGGCACGCGCGGCGTCGGCGCGGCGATCTGGCAGCGCGACTGGCCGCAGGTGCTTGGCGCGGGGCTGGCGGCGCTGCCCGCGGCGAACCTGCCCGAGCTGCGCGAGACCGTGCGCCTCGAGGGCGTGGGCCCCTGCCTGCGCGAGGCCTGCGCCGCGGCGGGGCTGGCCGAGGGGCCGCTGCGCGCCGCGCTGATCGCTGACGTGACCGCGCTTGCACAGATGTTCGCCGCCATCGCCGGGGCGCAGCGGCTGCATCTGCGGCTGCAGGCGATCCGCACCAACGCCTGTTCACGCTTTCACGTCGACAATCTGCGGCTGCGGATGCTGTGTACCTATCGCGGGGCGGGGACGGAATTCGCCCTTGGCGCACCGCGCTCGGATCCTCAGGCGCCGGTCGCCGATGCGCCGGCGGGCGCGGTCGTGCTGATGCGCGGCACGCGCTGGCCGGGCGACGAGGAACCGGGGGTGCTGCACCGCTCTCCTCCGATCGCGGGCAGCGGCCAGACCCGGCTGTTGCTGGTGATCGACCCCGGCGACGACCCCGAACCGCACTGGCACTGAACGGTCCGGCCTTGGCGGCGGCGCTCCGTTTTTCCTGAAACCTTGACCACACAGGATCTTTCCGAATGACCCTTCGTTCCCTTTCCCTTCGGCGTGCGCTCTGGATGTCGGCCGCGCTGGCGCTGCTGGCGCTGCCCGCGCAGGCCGCCGACGAGACCCGCGAGGCCTGGCGCGTTTTCGTGACTGATCAGGCGGCGGGGCGGGTGACCGCGCTTGACCCCGTCGCGGGCGAGGTGCTGGGCGTGTTCCCGACCGCGGGCTATGTCACCCATCTGACCGCAAGCGACAGCGGTGCGACGCTCTTCGCGGTGCAGATGGACCATGACATGGTGCAGGTTCTCGACAGCGGGCTGCGGCGCTCTGATCACGGCGATCACGCCGATCTGAAGCTTGGCGCGCCGCGGCTGCTGCCGGTCGAGCTTGCCGGCGGGCGCCCGGTGCATACCGTTCCGCATGGCGACGAGATGGTGCAGTTCTTTGACCGCGACGGTGTGGCGCAGATCTATCATGAGACGGCGCTTCTGGCGGGCGACACCGGTCACGAGACCGTTCGCGCCAGCGCGCCGGTGCATGGCGTCGCGGTGCCGATGGGGAATTACATGCTGATGGCCGAGCCCGATCTGGCCGCAGCGACGCCGGCGGGCGAGCTGCCGCCGCGCTTCGGACTTTCGGTGCTCGACCGGGCCGGCGTGCGGGTGGGCGTGCCCGCGGTCTGCACCGGCCTGCATGGCGAGGCCGCCTCGGCCGGTGTCGTCGCCTTCGGCTGCGCCGAAGGGGTGCTGCTTGCCACGCCGCAGCCCGGGGGCGCGCCAAAGCTGACGCTGCTGCCCTATGGCACGGATCTGCCCGCGGGGCAGGTCAGCACCCTGCTTGGCGGCAAGGCGCTGCAGGTGTTCCTTGGAAATTACGGCGACAGCCGCGTCGCGATCATCGACATCGGGGCCGAGACACCGTTCCACATCGTCGATCTGCCGGTGCGCCGCGTCGATTTCGCGCTCGATCCGGCCCGCGCCACGACCGCCTATGTCTTCACCGAGGATGGCCGGATCCATGCGCTCGATCTGCTCAGCGGTGCGCTGACCCGCTCGGCGCGGATCACCGGGCCCTACAGCAAGGATGGCCACTGGCGCGCCCCGCGGCCGCGGCTGGCGGTGATGGGCGATGCGATCGCGGTAAGCGATCCGCAGGCGGGCCTCGTGCGGGTGCTTGATGCCGCGACCTTCGCCGAGCGGCGCACGATCCCGGTCGAGGGGCTGCCGTTCACCCTTGTCGCCGTCGGCGGCTCGGGCCTCGATCACTAGGGCGCAGGTCCGAAAACGGCGATCGGCCCGTGCGGGAGATCCCGCGGGCCGGTTGCCTTCCGGGCCCGCGGGCCCGACACAGGCCGGGGCTAAGCCCTTGCCATCGGCGCGGGCCGCGGTCATTGTGCGCGCCGACACCAGCCATGCCCGGGCCCCGGCCCGCCGGCTCAGCCAACCGACTGCACGACAGACGAGAAGGCAAGCACATGGCGACCACCGGGCAATCCGTGCCGCAAGGGCACGCGGCCATTCCCCCGCAGACCGACGACCCCCGGACCGATGTCGCGACCCGGCGCCGGCGGGCCTCGCCGTGGCGGATCCTAAAGCCGGCGCAGGGCCAGATCCGGTTCGCCATGGCGATCTCGGCGGGGTCGGCGCTGTTCGGGCTGGCGGTGATGGTGCTGCTGATGGGGGTGGTGCGGCGCCTGCTCGATGCTCCGGATCAGGTGCCCTGGCCGTGGTTCGCGGGCGTGGCGCTATGCACCGTCGGCGCCTATGTCGCGCGGCTTGGTGCATTCAATCAGGCGCATTACGCGGCCTTCCGGCTTGAGCGGATCCTACGCGAGGGGCTGGCCGGGCGGCTGGCGCGGGTGTCGCTGGGCTATGTCGAGACGCAGGGCGCCGGGGCGCTCGCGAAGGTGATCCATGACGACGTGAAGGCGCTGCATGTCTTCGTCGCTGACAGCACGCCGCTCTATGCGCGCGCCTATGTGACGCCGGTGGTGACGCTGGTGCTGCTGGTCGCGCTGGATCTGCGGCTGGCGCTGGTGGCGCTGGCAGTGCTGGCGCTTGGCTATGGCATCCTGACCCGGGCGCAGCGGCGCCGGCGCGACATGGTGCGCGCCTATAACGCCGCGCGCGAGAAGGTCAGTGCGGCCGTCGTCGAATATGTGCAGGCGATGCCGGTGGTGCGCAACTTCGACAGCGGCAAGATGAGCTTCGGCCGGTATCAGGCGGCGCTCGACGGCTATCTGGCGGTGATGCTCGACTGGTATCGCGCCGCGGGGTTTCCGGCGCGTTTCTCGTGGCTGGTACTCAGCCCGATGCCGACGCTGACGCTGGTGCTGGGGGCGGGGCTGTGGCTGACCGCACTTGGCGATCTGGCGCCGGCGCGCTGGCTCGGTGTGCTTCTGCTGTGCAGCGGCATGGCGGAATCGATGATGCCGATGATGATGCTGCGCCACATGATCGAGAAGGTGGCGCTGAGCGTCGCCCGGATCGAGGAGGTGATGGCGGCACCCGAGCTGGACGCGGGCCAGGGCGGGGCGCCGGCGGCCGATCCGGCCGCGCCGGCGCTGAGCTTCGAGGGCGTGACCTTCTCCTATGGTCCCGACCTCGCCCCGGCGCTGCACGAGATCAGCTTCGAGGTGGCGCGCGGCAGCGTGACCGCGCTCGTCGGCCCCTCGGGCGCGGGCAAGACCACCGTCGCGCGGCTGATCCCGCGGTTCTGGGATGTCGACGCCGGGCGCATCGCCCTTGGCGGCACCGATATCCGCGCCATGAGCACCGACGCACTGCTGCAGCAGGTCGCCTTTGTGTTCCAGGAAAGCTTCCTCTTTGCCGACACGATCGCGGCGAACATTCGCATCGGTCGGCCGGGAGCGAGCGAGGCCGAGGTGATCGCCGCCGCCCGTGCTGCGCAGGCGCATGGCTTCATCGAGGTGCTGCCGCAGGGCTATGACACGCCGGTGGGCGAGCGCGGCGTCTTCCTCTCGGGCGGCCAGCGCCAGCGCATCGCCATTGCCCGCGCGCTGCTGCAGAACCGGCCGATCCTGGTGCTCGACGAGGCCACGGCCTTCGCCGATCCGGAAAACGAGGCCGAGCTGATCGCTGCGCTTTCGGCGCTGATGCGCGGGCGCACGGTGATCATGGTGGCGCACCGGCTGGCGACGATCCGCGACGCCGATCAGATCCTCGTCTTCGACCGCGGCCGGATCGCCGAGCGTGGCCGGCACGCCGAGCTGGTCGCGCAGGGCGGGCTCTATGCCCGGTTATGGAACAATTACGAGACGGCGCAGAACTGGTCGCTGGGCGGGGCGCGGTCCCCGGCGGCGGTGCTGAATGAGGAGGTGGCGTGATGCAGATCCTTGCGAAAGAGCCTCGGGCGGACCGTCCGGCGCGCCGCGGTGCGACTTCCTTTGCCACCACCTTCCGGCAGCTGGCCGAAAGCGTCGGCCCCGAGGATGCGCCGGGGCTGCGCCGGACCCTGGCCGGGCTGATCGCCGCGGCGGCGCTGCAGGGCTTTGGCCTGGCCGCGATCGCGCCGCTCTTCACCGCGGCGGCGGTCGGCGAGATCCGCCGCGCGCTGCTCTGGTTCGCGGCGATGGCGGCGCTGATGGCCGCCGCTTCGGCGTTGCGCTGGTGGGCGCAGGGCTTCGATTTCGACGGGCGGATGGTGCGCGCGACCTGGCGGCTGCGCGGCCGGCTGGGGGCCAAGCTGCGCGAAATCCCGCTTGAACAACTGCAGGACAAGCGGGCCGGCGAGCTCAATGCGATGGTGCTCGGCAATGTCGACGAGAACCTGCTCTATGCGCTGACAGTGCTGAACCTCGTCTTCACCGCGATCGTGACGCCGTTGTGCGCGGCGCTCGGGATCGTGCTCTTCGATTGGCGGCTGGGGCTTTTGCTGCTGCTGATCTTCCCGGCGATCGTGCCGCTTTATCGCTGGCGCCGCCCGGCGCTCGGGCGCGGCAAGCGCATCCTTGGCGCGGCGCATCAGGAAGCGAGCGCCGATGTGCTGGAATACACCCAGGGCCTTGCGATCCTGCGCGCGGCAGGGCGGGCCGGCGAGAAGGCCGAACGCCTGTCGCAGACCTTCCGCAAGCTCGAGGCGATCCAGGTCTTCGGCCATCGCAAGGGGGCAAAGCCCAATATCATCGTCGCAAGCGTGGTCGAGCTGGGTCTGGTTGCGGTGCTGGGCGTTGGGGTCTGGCTGGTGGTGCAGGGCGAGCTGCACCCCGCGGCACTGGGCGCGGTTTTCGTGATCGTGGTGCGCCTGTCCGAGCCGCTCTCGACCTTCATCCTCTACACCGCGATGCTCGAGGTGATGGAGGCGGCGCTGGAGCGCATCGGGGCGCTGCTGGCGATTCGGCCGCTCTCGCAGCGCGCGCCCGAGGTGATGCCGCGCGCCCATGACATCCGCTTCGACGATGTGAGCTTCAGCTATGCGCAGGCCGAGGCGCCGACGATCCGTGCGTTCAGCGCCGTTCTGCCCGAGCGCTCGCTCACCGCGCTGGTCGGCCCCTCGGGCTGCGGCAAGACCACGCTGACGCGGCTGCTGTTGCGCCATTTCGACCCGCAGCAGGGCGCCGTGACGATCGGCGGCGTGGACCTGCGCCAGATCCCGGCCGAGCGGCTCAACAGTCTGGTATCGGTGGTGTTCCAGGACGTCTATCTGTTCAACGACACGGTCGAGGCGAATATCCGCATGGGCCGGCCCGAGGCGACCGAGGCCGAGGTGCGCGCCGCGGCGCAGGCGGCGCAGTGCCTTGGCTTCATCGAGCGGCTGCCGCAGGGGTGGCAGACCCCGCTGGGCGAGATCGGCGGCCGGCTGTCGGGGGGCGAGCGGCAGCGGATCTCGATCGCGCGGGCGCTGCTCAAGGACGCGCCGATCGTGGTGCTCGACGAACCGACGGCGGCGCTCGACACCGAAAGCGAGCTGGCGGTGCAGCGTGCGCTCGATGCGCTGGTGGCGCGCAAGACGGTGATCGTGATCGCGCACCGGCTCTCGACGATCGTCGGCGCGGACCAGATCCTGGTGATCGAGGACGGTGCGCTCGCGCAAGCGGGCCGGCACGAGGCGCTGCTGGCTGCGGGCGGGCGCTATGCCCGGATGTGGGCGGCGCAGGGCGCGGTCAAGCACTGGACGGTGGCGCGCTGATCAGCGCGCCACGATCAGCGGGGTGTGGCTGATAGGGTCCTCGAGCAGGATCGCATCGAGCCCGAAGACCCGGCGCAGCAGCTCGGGCGTCATCAGCGCGGCGGGCGCGCCCTCGGCCACCACCGCGCCGCCCGCCATCACCACCAGATGGTCGGCATAGCGGCAGGCCTGATTGAGGTCATGGAGCACCGCGACGATGGTCCGCCCGCGCTCGCGGTTCAGCCGCTGCAACAGGCCCAGCACCTCGAGCTGATGCGCGATGTCGAGGAAGGTCGTCGGTTCGTCCAGCAGCACGATCGGGGTTTCCTGCGCCAGCACCAGCGCGATCCAGACCCGCTGGCGCTGCCCGCCCGAGAGCGCCTCGACCTCGCGCTCGGCAAGTGCGGTGACGCCGGTCGCGGCCATCGCTTCGGCGACGATGCGGGCGTCCTCGGGGCTCCATTGCCGGAACGCGCCCTGATGCGGGTAGCGCCCCCGCTCCACCAGATCGGCGACGGTGATGCCGGAGGGGGCCTGCGCGCTTTGCGGCAACAGCCCGACCGCCCGCGCAAGCCGGCGCGCGGGCAGCCGTGCGATGTCCTGCCCGTCAAGCGTCACCTTGCCCGCCCGCGGCGGCAGAAGGTTGCACAGCCCGCGCAGCAGCGTCGACTTGCCGCAACCGTTCGGCCCGAGGATCACGGTGAAGCGGCCCTCGGGAATGGCGAGCGTCACCTCGTTGCAGATCGGCCGCCCGGCATAGCCAAGGGTCAGCCCCTCGGCCCGCAGGCGGGGGGCGGAGGCCGGGCGAGGAGCTGGGCGGGGGGCCGGGAACGGAAGGATCATCGAAAACCTCTGGCTGGCGGATCGCGGGCGGGCGGGGTCAGGGCAAGAGCGCGTCGAACGGCCGGTCGGCGGCGCCCGGGGCGGCGAAGGCGGCAAGGCTGCGCCCGACCGCCGCAACCAGCGCGGCGACGTCGTCGGCGCTGTAATGGGCGTGGCGATAGCTCATCATCACCCGCAGCCCGCGCGCGCCCTCGATCACGTCCTCGACCACCTCGAACTGCAGGCCAAGCACCGACTCGGCCTTGTCGGGATCGACCTGACGGAAGCGGATCGGGCCCTGCGGCCCGGCGAGCGTGCCGTTCAGCTTGTTCTGCGCGTGGATCTGGATGAACACCTCGAACATATGCGCATCAAGGGGCGCGGTGCCGCCCGACAGCGCTGCCTCGACCAGATCGATGGGGATCTCGCTGTGCGGCAGCGAGGCGTTGATCCGGTCGCGGACCTCGGTGATCAGCGTGCGCGGGCTCAGATGGCCCGGCGCGCGCAGGCAATGCGCGGTCACCGTGGTGAAATAGCCGATGGTGTCGAAATAGGTCGGGTCGGTGCGCCCCGAGGCCGAGGTGCCGACGGTCAGCGCCTCGAGCCCGGCAAGCCGCTGCAGCGCCACCGAAATCGCCGCATAGACGGTGTTGAACAGCGAGGCCGAACAGGTCTTGGCCAGCGCATGCAGCCCCTCGCAGACTTCGGGCGGCACGGCGATCTCGCACCAGCCGCCCTCGGCCGAGCCCAGCTGTGCCAGCGGCAGCGGCGGGGCATCCGGGGCGCGGATCGGGCGCGGCGGCGGTGCGTCGCGCAGCGCGGTGACCCAATGGTCAAGTGCGCGCGCGTCGATGCCGGCGCGGGCCTGCGCGCGGGCAAAGGCGTGGAACGGCGCAACGGAGGCGGCCCAGTCCGGCGCCCGCCCCGCCGCCCGCGCGGCATAGGCGCAGGCAAGCTCGTCCATCATCAGGTTCACCGACCATTCGTCGAGCACGACATGGTGGAAGAGGAAGGAGAGCACCTGTCCCTCGGCCGTGCGCAGGAAGCGCAGCCGCAGCGGCAGCTCGCGGGTCAGGTCGAAGGCATGCGTAGCCTCGGCGGCCAGCACCGGCGCGGCGTCAGTGACCGGGCCTGAGGGGCGGAACCAGTCGAGCCGGTCAACCTCGGCCATCGGCACGGTCTCCTGCACCATCGCCTCGCCCTCGGGCACGAAGCGGCTGCGCAGGGCGGGGTGGCGCTCGAGCAGGTCGCGGAAGGACGCAGCGAAGGTCGTCTCGTCGACCGGGTCGAGGAAGCGCAGAACGAAGGGGATGTTGAAGGCCGGCCCGAAGCCAAGCGCAGCGTGGATCTTCCAAAGCGACTGCTGCGCAAGCGAGAGCGGCGCGCGACCGACGGGGTCGGCGCTGCGCCGGATCTCGACCGGTGCCGGGGCTGTGCGCGGCGCCCGCTGCGCGAGCGGGGCCAGCGCGGCGGCGGTCGGATGGGTGAAGATGTCGGCGAAGCGCAGGGTGAGGCCGTGCTCGGCGGCAAGCCGGCCGATCACTCGCGTCGCCACCAGCGAATGCCCGCCCAGATCGAAGAAGTCGCAGGTCGCGGTCATCTGCGGCGCATCGAGCGCGGCGCGGAACTCGCTCAGGATGATCCGCTCGATGGCGTCGGCCGGATCGGAGGGGGTGCCGGTGTGCGCCTGCGGCGCAAGGGCCGCCAGCAGTGCCGCGCTTTCGGGCAGGTCGGCGGCGATCGGGTGGCGGATCAGCGCCAGCCGGGCGGCCTCGGGCGCAAGCGCCAGCACGAAGCGCAGCGGCGCGCCCGTGGACAGATCCCAGGGCGTGGCCGCAACCGTCTCGATCGCCGACCCGGCCTCGGTCGCGGCGGGCAGGGCGCGCAGCCACAGGTCCGGCCCGCGCGGCGTCAGCTCGACCCGCAGCTCGCCGCTTGCGTCGAAGTGATAGCGGCGGGTCAGCTCGGGGCGGGCGAGCACGCCCTGTACCAGCGCCGCGACGACGGCCCCCGGTTCGCAGCCCGGCACCGGCAGGGTCGCGGTGCAGATCGCGGGAGCGAGGTCGTCGGCGCCTTGCTGCGCGGCAAGCCAGATCCGCGCCTCTTCGAGGCGGGCGGGGCGGCTGCGGGTAAGGCTTTCGGGGGGCTGGCCGTGCTCGGTCATCATCGCTCCTGCAATGTGCGGAAAGTGGCAAGGCTTGCGCGGCGCGGGCCGGAGCTGGCAGGGCGTAGACAAGGGCAGGGCCCCTGTAATGTCAAGTAATTTTGTCGGGTTTACGGCTGTCCGGCCCTGCGTCCGCGGGCGAGCAGCCAGATCAGATAGAGCCCGCCGATCACCCCGGTCACCTGACCGATCGGTAGGGTCACGCCGAAGGGCAGCAGGCGGGTCGTCAGGTCGGCAGCCAGCAGCAGCGCCGCCCCCATCAGCGCCGCCCCGATCAGCGGCTGGTCGACCGAGCGGCCAAGCCGCCGGGCGAGCTGCGGCGCGGCCAGTGCGACGAAGGCGATCGGGCCGGCCGCACTGGTCGCAAGAGCTGCCAGCAACAGCGCCGCCAGCAGCATCCAGCGCCGTACCCGCTCGACCGGCACACCAAGCGGCCCGGCCAGATCGTCCCCCATCGCCATCAGCGCAAGCGGTCGCATTCCCGGCACCATCGCCGGCACGAGCAGCGCAAGCCCGGCAAGAAGTGGCAGCACATCGGCCCAGCTGCGCCCCTCGACCGAGCCGGCAAGCCACAGGTTGGCCGAGATCGCCGCGTCCAGCTCGCCACGCACCAGCAGCAGCGCGTTCAGCGCGCTCAGCACCGCGCCGACACCGATCCCGGTCAGCACCAGCCGATAGGCGCCGACCCGCCCGTCCTTGCGCGCCAGCAGATAGACGGTGGTCCCGGTCAGCAGCGCCCCGGCGAGCGCGGCGGGCGCGACCGTGGCACCCGACCCGCCGAGGCCGATGATCCAGACAAGCGCCCCGGTCGCCGCGCCGGCGGTGAAACCGATCACGTCGGGCGAGCCGAGCGGGTTGCGCGACACGCTCTGGAACACCGCGCCCGAGGCGCCAAGTGCCGCTCCGGCGCCGAGCGTGACCAGCAGCCGCGGCAGCCGGATATCGAGCAGCACATGCGCGACCGCGCGCGACGGCGGTGCGCCGCTCAGCACCTGCCAGATCTCGGTCAGCCCCAGGGGAATGCGGCCGAGCGTCAGCGCCACGAATGCCCCGGCCACGATCACCGCCATCAGCAGCGCATCGAGCGCAAGCGCCTGCCGCCCGATCCGCAGCGACCAGCGCCGCCCGCGCAGCACGATCTCGGGCCGGGCGCTCACAGCGCGGCCATCCGCAGCCGGCGCGCCAGCGCGACGAAGATCGGCCCGCCGATCAGCGCCGCCATGATGCCGACGTCGATCGGGGTCGCGCCGCCGATCAGGCGGCCGGCCAGATCGGCCAGGCTGAGCAGCGCCGCCCCGGTCAGGATCGACAGCGGCAGCAGCCGGCGATGCGCCGGGCCGGTGATGTGGCGGGCCAGATGCGGCGCGGCGAGGCCGACGAAGGCGATCGGCCCGGCGGCGGCGGTGGCCGCGCCGCTCAGCACCACGATCACCGCCGCCGCGGCGAGCCAGATCCGCCGCGGATCGGCGCCGAGGCTCTGGCCGAAATCCTGACCGAGCGCGAGGGCGTCGAGCGGGCGGGCCAGGGCGAAGGCGGCAAGGCAGCCCGGCAGGATCAGCGCCGCGGCCGGGCCCAGCACGGACCAGCCCCGGCCCTGCAGCGAGCCCACCGACCAGTGCCGGAACTGATCGAAGACATGCGCCTCGGCATTGACGGTGATCACCCGCGTCAGGGTGAGCAGCACGATCGACAACGCCGCGCCTGCCAGCACCAGCCGCACCGGGTCATGCCCCTGCGCCATGCCGCCAAGTGCGAAGACTGCCGCCCCGCCAAGCCCGGCGCCGACGATGCCTGCCCAGAGCGTGGCGCCGACGTCGATCCGTCCGCTCAGCGCGATCATGCACACGATCGCCAGCGTCGCCCCGGCCGAAATGCCCAGCAGCCCGGGATCGGCAAGCGGGTTGCGGGTCAGCGTCTGCATCACCGCCCCAGCCGCGCCAAGCGCCGCGCCCAGAACCAGCGCGAGAACCGCCCGTGGCAGGCGCTGTTCGCGCACCAGCAGATGCGCGCCGTCGCTGGGATCGAAGGCGGTCAGCGCGGCAAGGGTGTCCTGCACCGTGATCGCGCGTGGGCCGACGAAGGGGCTTGCCAGCGCGATCAGCGCAACGCAGGCGATCGTTGCCCAAAGCGTCAGGTGGCGGAGGCGGGGGGCGGTCATCGGCTCAGGCCCGCGCGAAACGGTGCGCGATGCCGGCGACGATCTCGCGCGCGCTGTAATAGTCGATGCGGAACGAGTTCTGCCCCAGCCCATAGACCTGTCCGCGCTGCACCGAGGGCAGGTTCGCCAGGATCGGATCGGCACGGAAGCGCGCCGCATCGGCATCGGTACCGGCCAGCAGGAAGGTGGTTTCGGCGGTCAGCTCGGTCAGGTGGTCGTAGGCGGCGCGGATGAAATCGGCCGAGGGCGGGGTGCCGCCGCCCTGCCAGTCGGGCGAGGGGGATTCGAGGGTGAAGCCGAGCGCGGCCAGCAGGCGGCCATGCACGCCGGTCGCGGTGGCGATCGGGTTCGGCGCGCCGGGGCCATTGTAGCTAACGATGTTGGCGCGGCCCGCGGGCAGGGCGAGGCGGGCGCGGGTCGCGGCAAGGTCGCGCGCAAAGCCCGTGAGCAGCGCCTCGGCCTCGGTCTCGCGGCCGGTGGCGCGGCCGAGCTGACGGGCCAGCTCTTCCCAATCGAGCGCGCCATAGTCGAGCATCAGGACCGGCGCGATTTCCGCAAGCGCGTCCCGCTGGGCGCGCACGGAATCGGCGCCGCCGGCCGAGACGACGATCAGATCGGGCGCCGCGGCCCAGACTGCCTCGAGGTCGACCGAGCCTGCGCGCCACAGCTTCTCGACCCCGCGCTGGGCGGCGATCTGCTGCCATTGCGCGAAGAAGGCGCCGCGCACGGTGGTGGCGCTGGCAAGAAGCGGCGCGCCGATCGCGAGCAGCGTCCCCGAGAGCGTGACCGAGGTCGAGAGCACCCGCGCGGGCGGGGCGTCGAGGGTAAGCCTGCCGCCATCGGCCTGCGGCAGGGTGCGCGGCCAGCCGGTTTCGGCGGTCGCGGGCCGGGCAAGGCAGGGGGCGGCAAGCGCGCAGCTGCTGCGCACCAGAAAGGAACGGCGGTTCATGCGTCCTCCAGTCGGCCGGCGATCGGCCGGGCGGCATTGGGCTGGGCCGGCGCGGGCGCGCGTGGGCGGGTGACGGCGGCGGGGCTGGCAAGCAGCGCGGCAAGCGGGGTTTCGGCCGCGCCCGGGGCGCAGGCGCGGGCCAGGAACGGCACAAGCCCGGTACAGGCCGCCTCGAACGCGGGGGCCGAGGCGGGGTCGGCATCGACCCAGAGCCCGAGCCCCGCGCCGTCGGCCGCCGCGCCCCAGGTCAGGTTGAAGCCGTCGCCCGGGCCCGCGGCCAGCACCTCGCGCCGCGCGGTGCAGCCCGGGAAGCGGGGCGGGTCGAAGGGCAGCACGTTGACGAGCGGCGAGAAGAAGAAGCGCTCGCCCTCGCACTGGCCGTGATCGGCGGCGAGCTGCTCGACCCGATAGCGCCCGTGCCGGCGCAGCTGACGCAGCGTCGCGCCGCTGCGCCCAAGCCAGGCGCCCAGAGTCTCGTCCGTCCGGCGCGTCACCACGAGCGGCAGGATGTTGACGACCAGCGCCGGGATCGTCGCGCTGACGCTGCCGAGGCGGCTCATGTAGGGCAGCCAGACCGCGCGCCCGGGCCCGCCCTCGGGCAGATCGCGGGCCAGCCAGGCGGCGCTGAGCAGGGTCAGCAGGTCGGGCCAGCCGAGATCGGCCGCCGCGGCGGCGCGGCGCAGGGCGTCGGGCAGATTCGCGGGCAGGTCGGGCTCGGCGCCAAGCGCGCTGCAGCCGTAATCCTCGCCGCCTTTCTTCAGCACCGAAAGTTCGGGCCCGTGCGCCAGATGCTGCGCCCAATAGGCGCCGTCACGGGTGTGCTGCGGGCTGGCGCGATAGCGTTCCTCTTCCGTCAGATACTGCTCGAAGGGGCGCAGCGGACCAAGCCCGGCCTGCTGCCCGCAGGTCTGCGCGTAGAGCGCCGCCACCCGCCGCTCGATCAGCGACACGCCATAGCCGTCGAGAACGATGTGATGACCGCGCAGATACCACAGCCAGCGGTTTTCCCCCACCCGCATCAGCCACAGCGCGGCCAGCGGCTCCTGCGCAAGGTCGATCGGCGCGGCGATGTCGCGCTCCATCATCTTGCGCGCGGCGGGCTCGGGGGCGGATTCTGGATCCGCCTCGTAGCGCAGGTCGTGATAGCGCAGCACGGGGATGCGGGCGGGGTCGACCTGCTGGCGCGGGCCGTCGGGGCCGTCGCGAAAGCGCAGGGCCAGCACCTCGGCCTCCTGCGCGATCTGGTGCAGCGCCGCGATCAGCGCGGCCTCGTCCAGATCGCCCTCGATCACCGTGCAATGCGCCACGGTCGAAAGCGGCCGGTCGGGGTGGAAGCGGAACTCCTCCCAGAAATCGAGCTGCGCCAGCGTCAGCGCGTGCCAGGGGCGCTCGGCAAGTGTCGGATCGGGCATCATGGCTCCTTCGTCGGGCGATCAGGAAAGCGGCAGGGCCGGGGCGGTGGCGATCAGCGCCGCCACGGCGCGCGCAGTGCGCGGCGGCAGAAGCTGCACCGGGGTGAGGGCACAGCCAAAGCGCGCGTTCAGCGCCGCGGCCATCGGGGCGAGATCGGCGGGCAGAAGGCCGAGATCGAGCAGCGGGCTGTCCGCCGTCGCCCCCTCCCGCGGCCCGAGCCGCTCAAGGTAGAGCGCCAGCACCTGTGCCACGAGCGTCGGGTCAGCGTCGCTTGCCGCAGCGGGCGCCGGCGGCCGGGGCGGGGCGGCGGGCGGGACCGGTGCGCCGGTGGCAAGCCGCCGTCCGGCGGCGCGGTCGGGCTTGCCGTTTGCCGACAGCGGCAGCGCCGGCAGCGGCACGAATCGGTCGGGCAGATGCGAGGGCGGCAACGTCTCTCGCAGGAGGGCGCGCAGCACGGCCGGGGGCGTCTCGGCGCCGTCGCGGCAGACGTAGAGCGCGGCAAGCGTCGTCTCGCGCCCGTCGGCCGTCGTCAGATCGACCACCATCGCGTCGCGCAGAGCCGGGACGCGGGCGAGCGCGGCCTCGATCTCGCCCAGGCTGACGCGCACCCCGCGCACCTTGACATAGCCGCCGACGCGACCGGCAAACAGGATCACCCCGTCGGCGCGCCATTGCCCGAGATCGCCTGAGCGGAAGGCGCGCCGGGGCGGACCGCCGGCTTCTGTCAGGGGCACGAAATCGGTCTGCACCAGCCCGCCATCCTCGAGATAGCCGAGCGCCAGACAGTCGCCGAGCGTGTGGATGCGGCCGGGCACGCCGGGTGGGCAGGGCTCGCCCAGCGGGTTGCAGATCCGGTATTCTGCGCCGGCGAGCGCGCGGCCATAGGGGATGGCGCTGGTCTCAGTGCCTGCCTCGGTGCCGATCTCGTGCCAGATGCTCCAGATCGTCGTCTCGGTCGGCCCGCCCAGCGAGACGAGCCGCGCGTGCGGCAGCAGATCGCGCAGCCGGGCGATGACCGCGGGCTTGATGTAGTCGCCGCCCTGCGCCACCAACCGCAAGGTCGCGAGCTGGTCGGGGCGGGCGCAGGCGATCAGCATCTCGAGGATCGCCGGCACCGAGACCCAGAGCGTCACCCCATGCGTCGCGACCAGCCGTGCCCAGTCCATCGCGTCCTTCTCGTGCCCCGGCTCGGGCAGCACCAGAGTCGCCCCGGCGCACAGCGCCCCGAAGACGTCGAAAACCGACATGTCGTGATGCAGCGGCGTGACCGAGATCAACACGTCCGCCGCCGTCACCTGCCAGGCCTGCAGCGACTGTTCGAGCACGCTTGCCGTGGCGCGGTTGTTCAGCACCACGCATTTCGGCGTGCCGGTGGTGCCCGAGGTGAAGAGGTAATAGCCCGGATCGCGCGACAGGCTGCGCGCCGTCAGCGTCGCGTCATCGGGCAGGGTGCCGCCGGGGGCGCTCAGCGCCCCGGGCGTGACGCAGGCAAGGCCCGCGATCTCGCGCTGTGACACCACCAGCGTCGGGGCGCAGCGCGACAGCAGCTGATCGCGCCGGGCGGGCGGGGCGCCGGCGTCGATCGGCACCCGGATCACCCCGGCCATTGCGGTGGCAAGCTGCAACGCGACATGATCGGGGCCGCGCGGCAGCTCGATCGCCACGACGTCGCCCGGGCCGATGCCGCGCGTGGCAAGGCCGGCGAGCAGCCCCTCGACCCGCCGTCGCAGGGCGTCATAGCCAAGCCGCGTCTCGCCGCAGATCAGCGCCGTGCCCTGATCCGCGCGCAGATGGGCGGCGATGCGCGGCAGATGCGGCGCGGGATCGGGGATTTCGGCGCGTTGGGGGGGCAGCGGCACCGGCACCAGCGGCTCGGGCAGGATCAGCGCGCCCGCGGTGCAGATCGCCGCAAGCGCTGCGACGATCGCGTCGAGCATCGCCGCGACGGTCTCGGGCGCAAGGGCGGCCTCCGCATGATCGGCGGCAATCTCGATCCCGCCCTCGGTGGCGCGCATCAGCCGCAGATCGAGCGCCACCTGCGGCGTCTGGGTCAGCCCCGCCACCTCGCGCAGCGGTGCGGCCGGATCGGGCGCGGGCCAGCTCAGCCCGTTCGTCAGCACCACGGGCAGCGCCAGCGCCGCGCCGGTGCGGGCAAGCAGCTGCCGTGCCAGATCGACACCAGACACGCTGGCATGGGCGAGCGCCTGCATCGTGCGGGTCTGCAGCGCCGCCGCCCGGTCGCGGGCACTTTCCGGCCCCACGGCGTGGTCGATCACGATGAAGGAAGCGCGATTGCCGAGCCCCGCGCGCTCGAGAGCCGGTGCGGTCGGCAGGCCGACGCACAGCCGCAGCTCGGGGGTGAAGCGTGCCAGCACCTCGAGCACGGCAAAGCTCAGCAGGCTGTTGAGGAACAGCTTTTCGCGGGCCGCGATGTGGCGCAGCGCCTGCACCTGCGGGCCCGTGATCCGTCGCACGTCGCGGCGATAGCGCGAGGCGCCGAGCTGATGCAGCGACGCGCGCCATGGCAGCTGTGGTGCCGTCTCGATCCGGGCGAGCGCCTCCTCCCAATAGGCCGCATCGGCGCGCCGCTGCGCGGCCGGGACGGACGTAGGGCGGGCGGGCTCGGTGCGGTCCTCGACCTCGGGCGGGGTGGGGGCGAGGATCTCGGCGCAGATCTGCGCGATCGCCGGACCGTCAAGCGCCAGCGCGTCGAATTTCACGGCGAGCGCATCCTCCTGACCCGCAGGCATCTGCACCGCGCAGACCTGCCACAGTGCGCCTTCAAGCGGGCAGGGGCTGCGCGCGAACGCCTCCCAGACTGCGGCAAGCTGCGCCTCGGCATCGGGGGCGTCGCGCAGGTCGCGCGCGGTGAAGGGAACCTCCACCCGTGGGGCGCAGTGCTGCCGGCCGGCGGCTGCGTCGATGCGCAGCCGCAAGGCGGGATGGGCGGTGGCGAGCATGGCGAGGCGCGCGCGCAGCGCCGCCGGATCGAGGGCGCCGCGAAACAGCCGCGTCTCCTGCATCGCCACGCCGCCAAGCGGCAGCAGCGCCTCGCGCCCCATCACATAGGCGCGTTGCAGGGGGGCGAGGGGCCAGCTGCGCTGCGGCTCCGGCGCCTGCGCAAGCGTCCGCAGCCGGTCAACGACGCGGGCGAACAGCGCCTCGGTCCAGGCCGTGTCGAGCAGGTCGAGCCGGATGTCCCAGTTCAGCAGGATCTCGGTGCCGAGCCAGGCGATCTGCGCATCGAGCGCCACGCCCGGTCCCTGCGACACGCTCCACACCAGATCGCCCAGCACCCGCCGCGCCCGCTCGCTGAGGATCGAGCGCTGCGGAAGGTCGAGCCCCGAGGTGAAGACGACCGGCGCCTCGGGCATCCGGCCGAGGTGGCGGGCTAGGTCGCGCAGCAGCTGCGGGCCGGGGTGGGCGGCATGGGTGATGCCCTGCACGAGGCTGCTCTGCACCCGTCGAGCCAGCTCCGGCAGATCGTCCTGCACCCCGGTCACGCCCAGAAGGGTGAAGTTCGAGGCGTCACCAATGATCGGGGTGTCTTCGTCGCGGTGGAAGATCGGCACAGTCAGGCGCAGCGCCTGCTGCCTGCAGGCCCGGCCGAGTTCCTGCGCGAAAAGCGCGAGCGCCAGCGCCGAGGGCGTGACCCGCAGCGCTCGCGCCTGCGCGACGAAGCTGCGTGCCTGCCCCGGGGTGAGTGTCGCGGCCAGTCGCGTGCTGTGGGCCACCCGGTCGCGCGGTGCGGGATGGGGGGCCGGCAGGCGGGGCGCGTCGGGCAGGGTGTCGAGGCGCGCGTGCCACCAGTTCCGGGCAAGGGCCTCCTGCGCCGGATCGGGGCGCGGCGCGGACTGGGGGGCGGACTGCGGGGCGGCCGTCTCGGGCAGCGCCTCGGGGCCGTCCTCATAGAGCTGTGCCAGCTCGTCAAGCAGCGCGGGCAGGCAGGAGGGATCGGCCGCAACCATGTCGAGATCGAGATGCAGCCGGTGCCTGCCACCCGGCAGCAGGCTCAGCGCTCCCTCGCAGGGCAGGCCGCGGTCGAGGGGCAGCCGCTGGTGGGTCTTGTCGTCGCGCAGACGCGCCAGCGCCGCTTCGACATCGAGCGGGCCAAGCCCGCGCAGGTCGTGGTGTTGCAGGCCATGCGCGGGCCCGGGCGGCACGATGGCGGGCCGACCCTCGGCCGAGACCGAGAGCCGCAGGTTCGGGTGCCGCACAATCAGCGCCGCAAAGGCCTGCGCAAGCCGCGCTGGATCGAGCGGCATGGTCGGGGCGCCGGAGTCGAGTTCGACATAAAGATGCGCGGAAGGGGTCTGCGGATCGCGCCCCCCGGCATGTCCGCTGATCCAGCAGGAGGCCTGCATCGCCGTCAGTTCAGGCATTGGAACTCACCCTGTTGACATTTGTCGACATAAATACTCAAGTATTGAGGCCCGTCAACCTGTGGAATTCGGGCGCCGGGCATCTCGCCGATAACCTGCTGGAATCAATCGGTTTCATCGGGTCGTGAGGGCTGGCGTGACGGATTTGGGCGGCGATGACAGCGGGGGCGGGCGCAGGCCGTCCCGAACGGATCCGATCTGAAATGACCGATTTCACCCCCTGGCCGGACGACCTTGCACAGCGCTACCGGCAGAAGGGCTACTGGCTCGATGCGCCGCTGACGCGCGGGCTTGACGCACAGGTGCGCAGCCGGCCCGAGGCCTGCGCGATCCTGTGCGGGGCGCGGGCGATCAGCTATGGCGCGCTCGACCGGATGGCGACGGCGCTCGCGCGACGGCTGCTGGCGCGGGGGCTGCGCCCGGGCGACCGCGCGCTGGTCCAGCTGCCGAACCGGGCCGAGTTCTTCGTCACCTTCTTCGCCCTGCTGAAGGCCGGGATCACGCCGGTCAATGCGCTGTTCAGCCATCGCGCGCTGGAGCTGCGGGCCTATGCCGAACAGCTGCAGCCCAGGCTGCTGATCGCCGCGCGCAGCCATCCGCTGTTCCGCGATGACCGTTTCGAGACCGAGCTGCGCGAGATCTCGGGGCGGCTCGATCTGTGCCTCTTCCTTGACGATCCCGAGCCCGCGCGCGACCTTGCCGCCTGGATCGAGCCCGCCGGGGCGCCGGACGAGGAAGACCTGCCCCGCATCGACCCCGGCGCCGTCGCCTTCTTCCAGCTTTCGGGCGGCAGCACCGGCACGCCGAAGCTGATCCCGCGCACCCACAACGATTATGACTATTCGATCCGGGCCAGCGCCGAGATCTGTGCCCTGAGCCCACGCACCTGCTTCCTGTGCGCGCTGCCCGCGCCGCACAATTACGTGCTCAGCTCGCCCGGCGCGCTTGGCGTGTTCCATGCCGGCGGCACCGTGGTGATGGCGGCCAGCCCCGAGCCGCAGCTGTGCTTCGAGCTGATCGCGCGCTATGGCGTGACGATGGCGGCGCTGGTGCCCTCAGCCGTGGGGCTCTGGCTCGACGCTGCGCGAGGCGGGCTTGCGGTGCCCGAGAGCCTCGAACTGCTGCAGGTGGGCGGCGCGAGTTTCGCCGAGGCGCTGGCGCGGCAGGTGCCAAAGGTGCTTGGCTGCGCCCTGCAGCAGGTTTTCGGCATGGCCGAGGGGCTGGTGAACTATACCCGCCTCGACGATCCGCCCGAGTGCGTCTTCACCACCCAAGGGCGGCCGATCAGCCCCGATGACGAGGTCCGGGTGCGCGACGCCGAGGGGCGGGATTGCGCCCCGGGCGAGACCGGGCAGCTGTGGGTGCGCGGGCCCTATACCTTCCGCGGCTATTTCCGCAGCCCCGCGCATAACGCCACGGCCTTTGATGCCGAGGGCTTTTATCACAGCGGCGATCTCGTGCAGCGCGACGCCGAGGGCTATCTGCGGGTCGTTGGCCGGGTGAAGGATCAGATCAACCGCGGCGGCGAGAAGATCGCGGCGGAGGAGATCGAGGGGCTGCTGCTGCGTCACCCCGGCGTGGTGCAGGCGGCCCTCGTCGCCGAGCCCGATGCCCGGCTGGGCGAGCGCAGCTGTGCCTTCCTCGTGCTGCGCGAGGCCCTGCGCGCGGTCGAGCTGCGCCGCCACCTGATCGCGCAGGGCGTGGCCGAGTACAAATTGCCCGACCGCTTCGTCTTTCTCGAGACGATGCCGCTGACCCCGGTCGGCAAGATCGACAAGCGCGCCCTGCGCGCCGCAATGCTGGACCCCCAATGACCAAGGAGACCCGAATGACCCTGACTTCCCATCCCGAAACCGTCGACCGCGCTTGGCTCGAGGCGCGGGTGACCGCGCTGCTTGACGACGAGGGGCCGATCGATCCGGCCGAGAGCCTGATTTATTACGGGCTCGACTCGCTGCGGGTGATGAAGCTGGCGGCCGAGCTGAAGACACATGGCATCACCGTCAGCTTCGAGGATCTGGCGAGCGAGCCGACGCTCGATGCCTGGGATGCGCTGATCGCGGCGCGGCGCGGTGGCTGAGCCACGTCCGGGGCTGGCGGGCTGGGAAGGGCCGCTCGCGCGGTTACGCGCGGCGCTGCCCGCCTGCCGGGTCGAGATGCAGCTTGCCGCGCCCAGTGCCGCGGGCGGGGCGCGTCACCGCCGGCACGCAGAATACCGCGCCGGCCGGCTGGCCGCCGCCGCTGCGGCGGGCGCGCTGTGCGGCACCCCCTGCCTTGCCGGGCGCAGTGCCGGTGGCGCGCCCCGCTGGCCCGCGGGGCTGTGCGGCGCGATCAGCCATTGTGAGGGGCAGGCGATTGCGTTGCTTGGCCATGCGGTGGCGTGGTCGGGGCTTGGTGTGGATATCGAACAGGCCCTGCCCCCGACCGTCGCGCGCGAGATCGCGCCGGTGGCGCTGACCGCGGCCGAGCGGGGCGAATTCGGCACCGATCCGCTCTGGGTCGGGCTGGTGTTCTCGGTGAAAGAGAGCCTGTTCAAGGCGCTGAGCCCGCTGGTCGGGCGTCGCTTCGATTTCGATGCGGCGGAACTTCTGCCCGAGGCGGCGGGGAGCCCACCCAGCCTGCTGTTGACGCGTGATCTGGCGCCGGGCTGGTCCGCGGGGCGGCGGATCGGGGCGATGCTCTTCTCCGGCCCTGCCGGTGTGCTGACCGCGGTTGCCCTGCCGCGCGAGGGCGGCGGCAGGGCCGGGGGTCAGCCGCGCAGCGTCGCGCCGCCGTCGATGTAGAGATCGGCCATGGTGATGTGGCCGGCCTGATCGGACAGCAGGAACACCGCGGCCTGTGCGATCTCGGCAGGCGTCGCCAGCTTGCCGAGCGGGATCCCGGTGCGGAAGCCCGCCAGATCGCCGGCGATCACCCGCGCCGGGCCCTGCTTGTCGGCCCACATGCCCGTCTGCATCGGCGTCAGTGTCGAGCCCGGTGCGATCACGTTGCAGCGCACGCCCCGCTGCGCGAGCTCGAGCCCGAGGCAGCGGGTGAGCATGGTCAGTGCCGCCTTCGAGGCGCAATAGGCCCCCATCCCGAGCCGCGGAATGCCTGCGGCGTTCGAGCTGACGACCACCAGCGCCGCCTTCGGCTGTGCGGCCAGACGCGGCCCGATCGCCTGCATCAGATGGAAGCTGCCGTCGAGGTTGATCGCCATCACCCGGCGCCACTCCTCGGCCGTCATCTCGAGCAGCGGCCCAAGCGCCAGCACCCCGGCGGTATGAGCGGCAAGGCCGATCGGGCCTGCCTGCGCCTCGGCGGCGGCGACCATCGCCGCGACCGCGCCGGCATCGCGCAGATCGCACGGCAGCCAGGCGACCGCGTTTGCCCGCATCGCCGCGGGCAGGGCCGCAAGCGCTTCGGCGGTGTCGGTGGCGACGACGGTCGCGCCAGCCTCGTTCAGCAGGCGCACGGTTTCCTGGCCGATACCGCCGGCCGCGCCGGTGACGAGCGCGCTGCGCCCGGAAAATCCGCTCAGGCGCATCGGGCGGCCTCCGGAAGTGCCGCAAGCGCGTCGGCGGTGGTGATCACCCCGCCGCAGGTGCCGGCGACCCATCGCAGGGCCATCTCGTGACGGGCGGCATCGAAATCGGCCTGGGCGTCGGCGATGGTGAAGGGCTCGATATCGCGCTGGAAGGCCTCGGCCGCGGTGGCGAGGCAGCCGATATGTGCATAGACGCCGGTGATCAGCAGCTGATCGCGGCCGCGCGCGCGCAGCAGCGTCTCGAGGTTCGAGCGCTGAAAGGCGCTGTAGCGGTGCTTGACCAGAACCAGATCGCCCGGCGCGGGGGCGAGCTCAGGCACGATCTCCTGATGCTCGGGACGGCGCGACATGCCGGGACCCCACAGATCGGCCTGTAGGCCGCGGGCGGCACGCAGCTGGTCGCCTTCCTGCGCGGTGTAGAAGACCGGCATGCCGCAGGCGCGCGCGGCGCGGGCAAGGGTGGCGATGTGGGCGATCACCTCGGGCAGCGGCGCCGTGTCGGGCGGGAAGGGGGCGCAGAAATAGCGCTGCATGTCGTGGATCAGCAGCGCCGCGCGGGCGGGCGCGACCTGCCATGGTGCGCGCGCCGCGGGCAGCGCGTCGCGCCGGGGCAGGGGATAGGTGGCAATTCCGGGAAGGGCCATCGGGGTCGTCCTGTGTTCAGTCGTGAAGGGAATCGAGGTCGTGCAGCGCGGCATCGCGCGGCAGGCCGAGCGCGGCGAGCAGGGCGCCGAATTTCGCCCCGGTTTCGGCCGCCTCGGCGCGCGGTTCCGAGCCGAGCACGATGCCCGCCCCGGCATAAAGCCGCGCCTGCGCACCGCACAGCTCGGCGCAGCGGATCGCGACATGCCAGGCGCCATCGCCGCGCCGGTCGCACCAGCCGACGGCGCCGGCATAGAAGTCACGCTCGACCGGTTCGAGGCTTCGGATCAGCCCGGCCGCCCGCGCGCAGGGCAGGCCACAGACCGCGGGCGTCGGGTGCAGCCGCGCGGCCAGCACCACGGCGGGGGTGTCGGGGTCCTTCAGCCGCCCCTCGATCCTCGTGCCGATGTGCCACATCGAGCGGGTGGTGGTCAGCGTCGTGCCCTCGGGCGTCGACAGATCGGCACAGTCAGGGGCCAGCAGGTCGAGGATATATTCGACCACCAGCCGGTGCTCGCGCTGATCCTTCTCGGAGCGGGCGAGATTTTGCGCGGCCTGTGCATCGGCCTGCGCATCCTCGAGACGCCGGGCCGAGCCCGCGAGCGGATGCGACAGGATCGCCGCGCCGCGCTTTTCCAGCAGCAGTTCGGGCGTCGCGCCGACCAGATGGCGCGGCGCGCCCTGATCGGCGCGCGACGGCAACGAGACCTGGAAGGCGGTGACCGACGGGTCTTCGCTCAGCCGGGCCAGCACTTGCCGCAGCGGGAAGGCCTGTGCCTCCTCGACTAGCAGGGTGCGTGCGAGGACGATCTTCGTCAGCGCCTCGGGCAGGCCGTCTTCGCGGCGCATGATCTCGAGTGCGCGGGCGACGCTGTCGATATAGCCGCGCGCGGGGGGCTGCGGGCGGGGCGGAACGGGCCGTGACGGGTGCTCGGTGCCGGCGGCTCCGTCGCCGGGCCAGATCCCATCGCCGCCCCTAGCCTGCCAAAGGCAGTCGGGCCGGGTGGTGTCGAAGGGCAGCGCGCCACCGATCACCGCGCCATCGGCGGGGCCGGCAAAGAAGGGCGCGAGGCGCTCGGCCAGGCTGTCGCGGGTGCCGCGGGCAAGGGCGTGGGCGGGCCCCATGGCGCAGACGCGTCCGGCGGCGTTGCGGAAGGCGAAGGGCTGGTTGGGTCCCGGGAGGGCGCCGGCATCGGCGTGCGAAGCGGGGGAGGGCAGGGTCATGCAGCGGACTCGGCGTTGCGCGCGAGGGCGTCGCTCGCGCCTGGGTTGTGCCCTCGCGCCGCAAAAAACGCCGATCGCGCGGGGCGATGCGGTGCGGGGATGTCATGGAAAGGTCGCTCCTCGCTCCGGGGCGCCCGTCGCGAGCCTGCCCCTGAGGGCCTTGCTGCCTGCGCAGACCATGTCAGAGCGGGGGGCGGGTTTCAAGATTGAAAATTTACTGAAAGACTCGGAAATTCACCCCGGGGCGCGCCGACAGACTGCGGCGTCGCGGCAACATCTTGATAATTTAAGTCAGGAATTGTTGCAGTGACTCACGAAATCGTCAGAACGGGGAGGATGCCTGACGCGCCGCGCGCCGAGGCACGGACACCATCGCCAGCCGTTCCACGCCAGCCAGACACAACTTGAAGGATGAAACATGGAACAGCGGCACATCATCCGCCTTCTGGGCGGGGTGAGCATGGTTGCGCTTTGCGCGTTCTTTCCCGTCGCCGGGCAGGCGCAAGAAAGCACCTCGGACGGCTATTTCCTCGGCACGATCATCGTCACGGGCGACAAGATGGCCCGCAGCCAGCAGCGCACCTCCTCTTCGGTGACCGCGGTCACCGAGGGCGAGATTGCCTCGGCCAAGGGCGCGAATTCGGTGACCGACGTGGTCAGCGAGATGGCCAACGTCACCTATCCGGCCGAGGGCGGGCAGGGCGGCACGCCGACGATCCGCGGCCAGGACGGCGAGGGGCCGAGCTCGGGCGCGACCGCCTTCTTCGGCGGCACCAGCCCGCGCGTCGCGGTGAATGTCGACGGCCATTACCTGAGCTATTACGAACTCGTCTATTCCAGCGCCTCGATCTGGGACGTCGACACCATCGAGGTGTTCCGCGGCCCGCAGACGATCAGCCAGGGCGCCAACAGCATCGCCGGCGCCTTCGTCGTCAACACCAAGGACCCGACCTTCGAGCGCGAGGGCTCGATGCAGTTCGAATACGGGACGGGCAACCGGCGCCGGGCCTCGCTGATGGCCTCGGGCGAGATCGCCCCCGATCTCGCCGCGCGCATCGCGCTCGATTACACCGGGCGCGACAATTACATCGATTACGTCAACCCGTCCTTCTCGCTCGGCAAGACCGATCAGGACCTGTTCTCGCAGACGGCGCGGGCAAAGCTGCTGTGGAAGCCGTCCTCGATGCCGCAGTTCGAGGCGATGCTGACCTTCTCGCATGTCGACGGCAACCGCCCGACCTGGGAGGCGGCGACCGCGCCCTATGACGACTATGACAGCACCGCGCCCTCGAATCCGAGCTGGCGCAACATCTCGAACACCACGATCGCCGATCTGAGCTATGCCTTCGACAATGGCGTGACGCTGACCAACCAGCTGCAGTATTCGTCGCTCTTCACCCGACGGACGACCTCGCCGGTGACCTCGGGCAGTGCCGTGGTCGATCAGGAGACGGTGTCGAACGAGACCCGGCTGACCTTCGGCGACGAGCTGAGCGAATGGAGCGGTGTCGCGGGCCTGTACGCCTCGCATGTCGACAGCGACGAGCAGCTTCGGGCGGGCGGGGTGTCGAGCTTCGGGGACACCAAGGACAGCTTCGCGCTGTTCGGCGGGCTGAACTACCGGATCGACGATCGCTGGACGCTGAGCGGCTCGATGCGCTATCAGCGCGACCGGGTGCAGCGCAGCGGCACCAGCCCCTACACCAGCGCTGCCGTCGACTATGACGAAAGCTTCGACGCCTGGCTGCCCAAGCTGTCGCTGTCCTATGACGTCAACGCCGACACCACGGTCGGCGCGATGGTGTCCAAGGGCTACAACCCGGGCGGCGTCAGCCTTGGCCTGAGCTCGGGCGAGTGGATCACCTATAAGCCCGAAACCTCCCTCGATTACGAGCTCTTCGCCCGCACCCGCACGCTTGACGGCCGTCTCGGGCTGAGCGCCAACCTGTTCTACACCAAGTACCGGAACATGCAGCGCTATGTGACCTCGGAGCCGGTCGACGGCATCTTCGAGGCGGTGACGGTCAATGCCGAGAAGGCGAAGTCCTACGGGCTCGAGCTGGGCTTCGACTTCGAGGCGACCGAGGCGCTGAAGATCCGCGGCAGCATCGGTCTGCTCGAGACCGAGATCGACAAGTTCACGCAGGCGACCACGGACTACACCGGCAACGAATTCGGTCGCGCGCCGGGCCGCACGATCAGCCTTGCGGCGGACTGGAAGGTGCGCCCGGACGTGACGCTGAGTGGTGTGGTCCGCCATTCCGGGTCCTATTACTCGGACGACGCGAACCTCGCGGCGACCTTCGTGCCGACTTACACCGTCGCCAATGCGCGCGTGGTCTACGAGCCGCGCGACAATCTGCAGCTCTATGCCTATGTGAACAACATCTTCGACGAGCGGGCGGTGACCTCCTTGCGCGCCAGCCGCACGGTGTCGAGCGGCTATGAGGCGACGGTGGTCGAGCCGCGCGTGGTCGGCGTCGGCGTCAAGCTGGACTTCTGAGCGGGGTCAGAAAACCGCGTTCCGGGAAGCCCCGGGGCGCGTGCTCGTCGGCGTGGCGGCTTTGCGGATGTCTTGGGCCTTTCAGCTTGGTTCTACGGATCTGGCCCGCGGTTATGAAGAAGCGGATCGGACCCGGCGGCATCGGTGACTGCATGCGACTTGGTGTTCATGGTGCCTTGGCTTCGGCCGATCAGACACTGCCTTTGGGGGCTTTTCACATGTCGGTGAGAGGGATTCCGTTTGGAAAAACTGAGGGTTGGATCGTTTGGGTGGCAAAGCTTTACGCCACCCGCTACCCTACGACGAATTGGTCTGACTATAACGCTTCGCTGAAACGGTGCGGTTCGCTGTCAGTCTGGTTCGATCAGAAGATGACTTGGTACGCGAGGAGAAGCGGCAAGCGTGGCCATCCCGAGACTTCCTCTGACAGCACCATCCAGACCCGCCGCACGTTGAAGGCCCTGTTCGGCCTCCCGCTTCGCCGGAGTGAGCCAGTGAGGCGCCACTGGTCCGAGGCCCATGGTGAAGGGCATACGTTTCCGTGGTGACGGCGAATGGCTGGCATGTAAGCACGACTCGACGCGCAGGTGCGAATGTCGCAAGGCCCACCTGGCAATGGACACGGTCACCGGCGATATTCGCGCGGTCGAGTTCACCTCGAGCAGACAGGGCGATAGCCCCATCCTGCCGGAGCTGTTGTGGCAGATCCCTGACGGAGAAAATATCGACACGGTCACTACCGTTGGGGCTCACGATACAGGCCGTTGCCATGCGGCGATTCTCGAGCATGGTGGGGAGCCAATCATTCCTATCCGTCGCCATGGTGGAGCCTGGAACCCGATTTCCTTGCAGCAATCGCGCGCAACGAGATCCTGTCGGCGACACGAAACCTAGGGTGGTCGATATGGAAGAAATGGGCCGAGGCTGTGTCAAAACTCGATCGAACATGACCAGCTCTGGAATGATGTTCCACGGCAGGAGCGCCTGTGTGGTTTCGTTCCAATGCGGGCCGCCACAGGCAGATCAACAAGGAAACTGTTCTTCGCGAATTCGGGAAATCAGAGTTTTCACACAGCCTCGGCCGGCTACCACGCCCGAAGTCGTGTCGAAGTACAGATGAACCGCCTCGAGCTCTTCGGTGAGTGCATCATATCATGTGACCCCGACCACCAGAGCGCCGAAATCCAGATCTGCATCGCAATCATGAACCACCACTCGGCTCTCGGAAGGGCCGAGATCGAAGCTGTCGCGTGAAGCCGGCGAGGAAAGGGGACCGTCAACCTTGAAGCCGATTATTGTAACAAGCCCACTCGGAACGATAGCTTTGAAGAGGGGCGTTCTGACCACGAAAAACAGTGTTCTGAGCTACTCCCCGCAGCTTGGACAGATTTCCGGGTGATTTAAGCTACAGCCTGCACCTGCTGATCGGGTTCATTGCGGTTGAAGTAGACCACGGCGGGCGTTTGACCTCCATGGGCAGTGTGTGGGCGATGGTGGTTGTAGAAGGTGATCCAGCGCCCGATGCCTGTCCTTGCCTGCGATCCGGTTTCCCGGGCGTGCAGGTAGACGCATTCATATTTCAGGGACCGCCAGAGGCGCTCGATGAAGATGTTGTCGAGGCATCGACCCTTGCCATCCATCGAGATCCGGGGGCCGATGCGCTTCAAACGGTCGGCCCGGGCGAAGGACGTGAACTGGCTGCCCTGATCGGTATTCATGATTTGGGGCGGGCCGAACTTGTGGATCGCCTCGTTCAGCGCCTCGACGCAGAAGTCGGCTTCCAGCGTGTTCGAGATGCGCCAAGCCAAGACCTTGCGGGTAAACCAGTCCATGACAACCACCAGATAGAGGAAGCCCTTGCGCATCGGCAGGTAGGTATGGGACAAGTTCGTCACGGCTGCGCCACGACCACGCACGCGATCCGAGCAGCAATAATGAGGGCTGGCCCGCCACCGGTCCGAGGGCCTGCCCGAATGATCGCAAGCTTCGACCGCGGTGCTGAGCCGGGAGCTCGGGATCAATCCGAAGACGGTGGCCAAGTGGCGCAAACGCGAGACGGTGGAAGATCGCAAGACGGGGCCGAAAGAGCCGCGCTCCAGCGTTCTGAGCGAAGCCGAGGAAGCAATGGTTGTCGCCTTCCGGCGGCACACGCTGCTGCCGCTCGACGACTGTCTCTATGCCCTGCAGCCGACGGTCCCGCATCTGACCCGCTCGGCGCTGCACCGGTGCCTTCAGCGGCACGGCATCTCGCGTCTGCCCGAGGTCGACGGCGACAAGCCGAAACGGCAGCGCTTCAAGCGCTATCCCATCGGCTTCTTTCACATGGATATCGCCGAAGTGCAGACGGCCGAGGGCAAGCTGTATCTCTTCGTGGCAATCGACCGAACGAGCAAGTTCGCGGTCACCCAGCTCGTCGAAAAGGCTGACAGGCGGACAGCGTGGGAGTTCCTGGAGCACCTGCTGGAGGCTGTTCCCTACCGGATCCACACGATCCTGACCGATAACGGCATCCAGTTTGCCGAGCAGCCCCGCAACCGCAACACCGCCTATTCCCGGCAGATGCGCTTCGACATGATCTGTGACGCCAACGGGATCGAGCATCGGCTGACCAAGCCAAACCACCCCTGGACCAATGGCCAGGTCGAGCGGATGAACCGCACGATCAAGGAAGCAACGGTGAAGCGCTACAATTACGACAGCCATGATCAGCTGCGTACGCACCTTGCCGACTTCATGGCAGCTTACAACTTCGCCCGCAGGCTCAAGACACTCAGCGGCCTCACGCCTTACGAATACGTCTGCAAAGTCTGGACTTCAGAGCCGGACAGATTCATCGTCAACCCGATCCACCAGATGCCGGGACTGAACACTTTCGTGACAAAAAATCGTTGGCGACGGCCAGTTCCCCGATCTTTGCGTGCAAGGACCGGACCGTCTCCTCATCGACCTCGGCAGCCAGCGTTCTGCCGCCGCGCTCGAAGATGTCAGACGCCCCCTCAAGCAGCGCCTTCTTCCACTGATGGATCATCGTCGGATGCACGCCGTATTCCGCGGCCAACTCCGACACGGTGCGCTCGCCCTTCTCGGCCTCCAGCGCCACGCGGGCCTTGAACCCAGCGTCATGGTTCCTGCGTTTCTTCATGTCCTGATCTCCTCGTTCTTGGAGACCGGCAGACGTCAGATCGTAGCTTCCGTCACTGTCCGATTTTCGGGGGGTAGCTCACACCATGGGATCAAATACCTAATCCGAGTGAATTCCGCCAGATCATTACTCACCGCAAGAGGTTTTTTAATGCTACACAAACTGCTACGCAATTTGCTGCGCGATTTCTTTTTATTATATTGATTTTATTATTAAAATTATAGATATGCGGGCGATGTGGCGCACATCCCGTCCGCCACTTGCACAGTGCAAACCCAAAAACAGGTCCCTCGCGGGGCCTTTTTCTTTATGTGCCAAAGGGGTTTGCGGGGCCCATCCGCCCTTCGGAGATTGGCCGGCTGCGCGAGATCGGTCTCCGAACGCCCACCGTCTCTTTCCACCCCGCCCTTCGCTCTCGGCGAGACGGGTGAAAAATCCCCATACATTTCAATGAACTGGCGGGGTCGCGTTGCGCCCGTGTTTCGCTGGTTCCGGCTTGTCTCAAAGCCGACGGAGACGCGACACGGGCGGCATGGTCG
This sequence comes from Paenirhodobacter sp. YD-8, assembly GCF_056590935.1. NCBI lineage: Bacteria > Pseudomonadati > Pseudomonadota > Alphaproteobacteria > Rhodobacterales > Paenirhodobacter > Paenirhodobacter sp. YD-8. Next base: position 1,486,481 of record NZ_CM152649.1, read on the forward strand.
TTGGTATGTCTTGGGAGTCTTGCGCGAAGTCTCTGATGACAAACGCAGTTTCGGCCCCTAGCCTGGCGCAATGTCAAACGGGGCCTGGACAGATCAAGAGAACGACCTGATCGTCGCGGATTACTTCGCGATGCTGGCCGACGACATCTCCGGCCGCCCCTACAACAAGGCTGAGCACCGGCGCGGGCTTCTGCCGTTGTTGAACGAGCGGTCCGAGGGATCGGTCGAGTTCAAGCACCAGAACATCAGCGCCGTGCTAAAGGGGCTCGGCGAGGCCTGGATCCCGGGTTACAAGCCTGCCTTCAATTTCCAGATGACGCTGGTGGATGCCGTGGCGCGTTGGCTGGCGCTGAACCCGGCTTGGCTCGGTCGCCATTCGGGCAACCGCCCGCCGACCGGCCTGGCCGAGCCCGCGCCGATCTGGATCGCGCCGCCGCCCACGCTGTCGAACCAGCCGCCGCCGCAGGAGCTGGAACAGATGCTGCACATCGCCCGCAAGTTCGATGTCGCGGCGAGAGACGAGCGAAACCGCGCCCTCGGCCGCGCCGGCGAGGAGCGCGTCCTGGCGCATGAGCGTGCAGCGCTGAAATTGGCGGGGCGCGACGATCTCGCGCGCAAGGTTCGGTGGGTGTCGCAGGAAGATGGCGATGGCGCCGGCTACGATATCGCCAGCTTCGCGCCGGATGGTCGTCCGCGCCTGATCGAGGTGAAGACGACGAATGGCTGGGAGCGTACACCCTTCCACATCAGCCGCAACGAGCTGGCCGTGGCAGAGGAGCGGCGTTCGGAATGGTCTCTGTTCCGGCTCTGGAACTTCGCACGAGAGCCAAAAGGGTTCGAACTGCACCCGCCGCTCGATGCGCATGTCTCGCTGACCGCGACCGCCTTTCAGGCAAGTTTCTATTGAGCCGTGTGAACGGCCCGCAGTCTCCCGGGCGCGGGACCCGTCATGCGGCTTTGCGGATGGGCCCCTTTACCGTGCCGTTGCCGGATCCACGCGCCCGGACCGTCCTGCTCCACAGCATTCGTGATCTTCCCGGCCCTTGCGAGCCGGGAATCGGGGCCGGGGTCAGGACAGGTGATGGACCTCCTGCAGCCCGTAGACCGGGGTGTCGAGCCCTTCCATCCGCGCCTTGAGCTGCAGCGCCAGATACAGCGAATAATGCCGCGACTGGTGCAGGTTGCCGCCCATGAACCACAGGTTCTCCTGCTGCGTCGGCTTCCACATGTTGCGCTGCTCGCCCTCCCACGGGCCCGGGTCCTTTGTCGTGTCCGAGCCGAGCCCCCAGACCTTGCCGACCCTGTCGGCGACCTCCTGGCTGATCAGATCCGCCGCCCAGCCGTTCATCGAGCCATAGCCGGTCGCCAGCACCACCAGATCTGCGGGCAGGCGCGTGCCATCGGTCAGCACCACCGCGTCTTCCTCGAAATGGTTGATGCCGCCCTTGGCAAGCTTCACCTCGCCATCGATGATCAGCTGGCTTGCGCCGACATCGATGTAATAGCCCGAGCCGCGGCGCAGGTATTTCATGAACAGCCCCGAGCCGTCATCGCCCCAGTCGAGATCGAAGCCCGCCTTCTCGAGCCCGGCATAGAATGCCGCGTCGCGTTCGCGCATCTTGTCGTAAAGCGGGATCTGGAACTCGTGCATGATCTTGTAGGGCAGCGAGGCGAAGATCATGTCGGCCTTTTCGGTGGTCACGCCATTGGCGAGCGCGTCTTCGGAATACAGCGCGCCAAGGCCGATCTCCATCAGGCTGTCCGAGCGCACGATATGGGTCGAGGAGCGCTGCACCATCGTCACGTCGGCGTCCCCCTCCCAAAGTGCTGCGCAGATGTCATGGGCCGAGTTGTTCGAGCCGATCACGACGGCCTTCCTGCCGGCCCATTCATCCGGCCCCTTGTGCTGCGACGAATGCTGGATCGTGCCCTTGAAGGTCTTCATCCCGGGGAAGTGCGGCATGTTCGGCTTGCCCGACATGCCCGTGGCCAGCACCAGCTGCGTCGGGTGCAGCGTGACCGGCGTGCCGTCGCGGTTCACCTCGACGGTCCAGGTGCCCGCCGCCGGGTCGAAGCGCGCATGCGTCACTTCCGAGCGCGACCAGTAGGGGATTTCCATCACCTTGGTGTACATCTCGAGCCAGTCGCCGACCTTGTCCTTCGGCGTGAACACGGGCCAGTTGTCGGGGAACTTGATGTAGGGCAGATGGTCGTACCAGATCGGGTCGTGCAAGCACAGCGACTTGTAGCGCGACCGCCACTGGTCGCCCGGCCGGTCGTGCTTGTCGAGAACGATGGCCGACACGCCCAGCTGGCGCAGCCGGGCGCCAAGCGCGATGCCGCCCTGGCCGCCGCCGATGATCACCGCATAGGGCTGGGTGGTGGTGCCAAGGCTCGCCTCCTCGGCCTCGCGCCGCTCCTTCCACGAGCTGCGGTTCTTCTGCGCCCCATGCTCGGCTCCCATCGGCCGGCGACGGCCGCGCGGCTCCTCGAACCCCTTCAGTTCCTGCAGCGCGGTCAGCAGCGTCCAGATCCGGCCATCGCGCAGCCGCATCAGGCCCCAGCCGCGCCCGGCCTGTGTCTCGAAGGTGATCCAGGCGGTGGTCACGCCGCCCTCCTCGGCGGGGAGCTCTCCGGTCTGGATCTGGAAATTGCCGATGCGGGTGTGGTCGAGCTGGCTGCGCAGCATGTCGGCGACGCCCGCCGGGCCCTCGACGGTTTTCAGGTTCCAGCTGACCGCGACGAGATCGCGCCAATAGCTGTCGGTGGCAAACAGCGCCGCGGCGCGGTCGATGTCGCCGCCCTCCAGCGCGGCGTTCAGGTTGTCGAGCATCTCCTGGGTCTGGTTGGCTGCGGTCGTATCAAGCATCGCGTCTCCTCCTCTGCGCGTGTCTTGAAGCGACTATCGGCGCGGGACGGACCTCCGATCCACGGGTTTGCGCGTTGCGGGGCCGGAAAAGCACGCGCCGCGCCGCGGCATGTTGCGCGCGCAACGGGGCTGCAACGGATCATGCCGGAGGGTGCAACCCGGCCGCCCGGATCCGGCGCAGGATGGTCGAGCGGTTGACCCCGAGGCGCCGTGCCGCCCGCGCCATGTTCCAGTCACAGGCCGCCAGCACCTGTTCGAGCGACTCCCGCGGCGCGGTGGCGGCGGGCGCGGCGTCGGCGCCGGGGGCGATCGCGGCGGGAAGGTCTGGCAGGTCGATCACCGGCCCGACACACAATGCCGCCGCGACGTCGAGCACCTGCTCGAGCTCGCGGATATTGCCCGGCCAGCTACGTCCCATCAGATCGGCCCGCGCCGAGGGCGAGAGCCGGATCGTGTCGGCCGCGTGCCGGCGCAGATGGCGCGTCATCAGCCAGTCGAGGTCGCGCCGCAGCCGGAGCGGCGGCACCGTCAGAACGCAGCCCGCGAGCCGGTGAAAGAGCGGGCGCGGCAGCCCGATCCGGGCGGGCTCGAGGCAGCTCGTCGACAGCGGGCGCAGCTGCGGTCGGCGATCGAGCAGCCCGCTCAGCGCGGTGGCGGTCTCGGGGCTCAGATCCTCGATCCGGCGTAGCACAAGGGTCGTCGGGCCCGCGACATCGAGACAGGCCTCGGCCAGCGCCTGCGCGCTCAGCCCGGCGCATTCGAGGCTGAGGAAGCCCTGCGCCTTGCTCGTCATGTGGATCGCGCGGGCAAGCCGGGTCTTGCCGGTGCCGGTCTCGCCGGTGATCAGCAGCGGCACGGCGCCGGGCGCCAGCCGCTCGGCCTGATCGAGGAGCCGCATCATCCCCGGATCGCCGCCGGTCAGCCCCGCGAGGGCACCGCCCTGACGCATCCGCTGATGGGGCTGGCGCGGCGCCTTCGGCGCGATCGCATGGCCGAACAGCGCCCCGCCGTCGGGCATCTCGATGATCCGCTCCTCGGTCGGGCGATCGCGCATCAGGTCGGGCAGGTCATCGACGCTGACGCCGAGCACCTCGTCGATCCGGTGGCCGAGGATCGTGCTGCCGTCCGGAAACAGCCGCCGCGCGGCCCGGGTATAGCCCAGCACCCGCCCCGCACCATCGAGCCGCACCGCCGCCTCGGGGTCGACATCGAGGAATTCGGGGCTCGAGGACAGCCGCAGCACCCAGTCCCGCGGGCTTTCGGCCATCAGGTTCGCCATCTCGACCCGCCGCGCCGCGGTGGTCACCAGGCTCATCGCGAGGTTCTGGCTGGTCTTCGGGGCGGGCGAGCGCAGCAGCGAGATGTCAAGGACGGCCGCCAGCTGCCCGAGGCTGTCGAAGATCGGCGCGGCGGTGCACGAAAGCGCGATATGCGCGTTGCCGAAATGGTCGTCCTGATGCACCGTCACCGGCTCTTGCGTGACGATGCAGGCACCGACGCCGCAGGTGCCGGCCAGATCCTCGGACCAGTTCGAGCCGAGATAGAGCCCCGCCGAGCGCAGATCCTCGGTGAAGAGATCATCGCCGAAGAAGTCGACGCAGACCCCCTTGGCATCGGTCAGCAACAGCACGTAATTCTGCCCTGCGACCTGGCGGAACAGCGACTGCAGCCCCGAGCGGGCGGCGGCGATCATCCATTCCGCCTGCTTGCGATGGTCGCGCAGCTCGGCGTCCGTGACGATATGGGCCGGGTCCGAGCGCATCGGGTCCATGCCGTAAAGCTCGACACAACGCCGCCACGAGGCGGAGACGAAACTGTCCCGCCCGGTCTGGCTGCCCTCCAGGACCCGTCCGATCTCCTCGACATGCCGTGCGGCTTTCATGGCGCGTCGCCTCCCGCGGCGACCATAGCACGGGACGGAGCCATCGCAGATGGGACAATGGTCGCAAGACCGCGGGCGATCTTCCGCCGCGGGGCGGTGAACGCTATACCACGCGGATGCAGCGCAACCGCTATCACCACCTGGGCTGGCTTCACGGCATCGAGCTTTTCGAGGCCGCCTTCAGCACCCAGACCTTTGCCCGCCATGCGCATGAGGGCTTTGCCATCGGCGCGATCGCCGAGGGGGCGGGGGGCTATCTGTGCCGGGGCGAGAGCATGGTCCTGCCGGCGGGGTCGCTCTCGCTGATGAACCCCGAGGAGCCGCACACCGGCTATGCCGCGTCCGGGCAGGTGCGCTACAACATGCTCTATGCCTCCGAGGCGGCGGTGCGCGCGATGCTGGGCCTGCGCGACCTGCGCGGCTTCGGGGACATCGCGCCGCGCGATCGCGGGCTTGGGCTGACGCGGGCGCTTGCCCGGCTTGCGCTGTGCCTGACCGCCCCGCAGGTGACCGACCGGCGGCTGGTGACCGGGGAGGCGGTGCATGCGGTCCTGGCGCAGGCCTTCGGCCATTACGGCCGCGCCGACCTGCGGCAGCCGGGGCGCGAGCCCGCCGCCATCCGTGCCCTGCTCGAGCAGATCGAGGCGGGCGTCGCGGCCGGTGCGGCGCTGGGGCTGACCGAGCTTGCGGCGGCGGTCGGGCTGACGCCCTCCTACCTGATCCGCGCGACCACCCGCGCCACCGGCCTGACGCCGCATGGCCATGTTCTGCGCGCCCGTGTGGCGCAGGCCCGCCGCCTGCTCCTGGACGGCACCCCCGCGGCCGAGGCCGCCATCGCCGCCGGGTTCTGCGATCAGGCGCATCTGATCCGCCAGTTCCGCCGTCACTACGGGGTGACGCCCGGGGCGCTGATCCGGCACTGAAGGTCAATTTCGTCCAAGACCGGATCGCGGGCGGGATGGCAGGGATGGGGCCGAAAGGACCCTGTCATGACCCTCAAACCCGTTCTCATTCTCGATGAAACCCTGCCCGTCGGCCTCAAGGCCAATTTCGCCGCCGTTCTGGGCATGAGCCTCGGGCAGCTGCGCCCCGATCTGGTCGGCGCGCCGACGCCCACGCAGGACGACGTGGCGCTGGCCGGGATCACCACGGTCGCGCTGCCGGTCCTTGGCGCCCCCGGTGCCGCGCTGCCGGCGCTCTTCGCCGCCGCGGCTGAGCTGCCGCTGCGGCTGGCCTATCTGCGCGCGGCCTTCGAGGCGCGCGATTACGCCGATTACACCGCCCGCATCGCGGCCGCGCCCCTGCCGGAACATGCGCCGCAGGCGATCCTGCTTGCCGGGCCGCGCAAGGCGGTGGACCGGATCTGCGGCCGTCTGCCGCTGCTGCGCTGACGCCATCAGGCCGTGTCATGGCCGCCGCGGCCCGCGGGCCGGGGAGGGGGCCGCCTGTCGCCCGGCTGCGCAGGCACCTGGATCACCGGGTCCGCGCCGGCCTGCGGTATGAACCAGCCCACGCCCTCCTCGCACAGGCCGATGAGATAGCGCCCCGTTCCGAACCGGTCGGCGGGCAGGGGGGCACTCACCTCGAGCGTCTCGCCCGGCGCAAGCCGCGCCGGCAGGGGGATCATCCGATCCGGCACGCGCAGCGGGCGTGTGTCGGCCTCGCCGATGTCGAGCGCATGGATCGCCAGCGCGATGTGGCTGTCGGCCCCGGCCTCGAAGGCGATCCCGGTCGGGTTCCGCAGCCGGATGCGAACCCGCCGGTCGGGTTCCGACACGAGCTGCGCCGACAGCTCGGCCCGGCGGGCGCGGGCGGGAAGGAGGCCCGTTGCCGCGGTGGCGTCGATCTCGGCGCGCAGCGCGCCGGCGAGCGAGGCCACATTCCCCGGTGCGAAGAAGTCGCCATGGCTGCCCTCGATGATCGCGCAATGACCGTCACGCAGATAGCTCCCCCAGGCCGCGGTCGGATCGGCGAACTGAAAGGCGGGATTGTGCGTGCGGCTGTCGCGCCCGAACAGCATCAGCATCCGTCCGCCATAGGGCACCGGCAGCATCCGTTCGAGCAAGATCAGCGAGGCGACGGCATAGCCTTCAAGCGACAGCGCGGTGGCGATCTGGAAGGCGAAGGGGGCCGCCTGGCAATTGCCGCCGACCGCCACGCGCAGCGGCAGATCCCGCGCCAGAAGGATCTGGATGTAGCGCTCGGCGACCTGACGCGCGGCGCCCGGGGTGGGGGGCGCGCCGCCGTCGAGACCGGCAAGGGAGCGCATCGCCAGCAACGGCTGGTCCGGGCCAAGCGCGCGCGCGAGGGCCGTTGCCTCGCTCACCTGATTGACGCACCACAGCAGCGGCATCCGCTGCCCGCCGTGATTGTGAAGCCGCACCAGCCCGTCCGGATCAAGGGGGATGCCGGGAGAGGGGGCCATCAGCGCGGCAAGCGCGTGCAGCCGGTCCGCGGCCGGGTGTGCATCCGGCGCGCCTTGCCCGGAGGCAGGCCCGGCGGCGGCCCAGATGCGGCGGGGCGTCGCCTGCGGCAGCAAGAGCCCCCGGACCGAGATCTTCAGATCCCGTTCGAGCAGCAGTTCAAGCTCCAGCAGCTCGAGCGAGTCGGCGCCGAGCGCCTCGAGCGTGGCGTCCGGATCGACGGGCCGCTTGAGGATCTTCTCCCACCGCGACAGATAGTCCGCCCGCAGCCCGGCCCGCGGCACGGGATCGGTATCGGCGGCTTCGGTCAGCGCCTGCAGCGCCTTCACGTCGAGCTTGAAGTTGCCAAGCCGCGGCAGCCGCTCGAGAACCACGACGCGCTCGGGGTGCAGCTGCGGCGGCAGGCTTGCGCACAGGCTGCGGCGCAGGGCGCCGGCCTCGGGCTGTGCGCCCGCATCCGGTTCGACGAAGGCGATCAGCCGGGTCCGGCCCGCCTCGGTGCGGGGCACGATCACCGCCTCGGCGACGCCCGCCATGCGGCGCAGCGCGGCTTCGATCTCGGCGGGCTCGATCCGGAAGCCGCGGATCTTGAGCTGCCGGTCTGCCCGGCCGAGAAAGTCGAGCAGCCCGTCCGGGCGCAGCCGGCCGAGGTCGCCGGGCTGGAAGCTGCGCCAGCCCGGCCGCGCCGGATCCTCGACAAAGCAGCTCTGCGTCAGGGCGGCGTCATTCCAGTAGCCGCGTGCGACATGGGGGCTGGTGACGCGGATCTGGCCGATCTCGCCCGCCGCGACCTCTGCGCCCTGCGCGTCGACAAGCCGCATCTCGCGCGCCTCGACCGGGTAGCCGACCGGCACCAGCTCGGAATCGGCGGTGAAATCCCTCGGCACGATCCACTGGCGATAGAGCGTCGCGCATTCGGTGGAACCGATGCCGGTGTAGATCTCGCAGGCCGCGGGCAGGTTGGCACGCAGCGCCTGCAGGTCCTGGATCAGGAAGCGGTCGCCCGCGGTGTAGAGCAGCCGCGCCTCGGGGCAGATCGGCCCTTCGGCACCCCGGATCAGGCTGCGCAGGACGGGGGGCATCGCGTGCAGGATCGTGACGCGCCGCGCCGCGAGGTCGTGCAGCACCTTGTGCAGCCCCTCGCTGCGCAGGTCGGACATGCACAGCGTCGCGCCGTTCAGGATGGCGCCGAAGATGTCGCGCAGCGCACCGTTCACGCAGGGCGAATAGAGCAGGCTGTGGCGGTCGTCGCGGCCCGGGTGCACCATCTGCGTGTATTGCAGGATATCGTGCAGCAGGCCGCGCTGATTCTGCCAGACCCCCTTCGGCGCGCCGGTCGAGCCCGAGGTGTAGATCACATAGGCGGGGCTTTCGGGGCGGCCCTCGCCGCGAACGGCGATCGGGGCTTGCAGCACCTCGGCCGCGCGCACCGTCTCGCAGGGACCGCCCGCCTGCACGGCAAGCGGCGCAAGGTCGTCGGAACTGTCGCCGATCAGCAGCCGGGCCGCGCTGTGGCCGAGGATGCGGCGCAGGTGATCGGCGGGATAGCCGGGGTCGAGCGGCACATAGGGCCGGCCGGCGGAAAGCGCGCCCAGCATCGCGGCAACCACATGGCGGCTCGTCCTCAGGCACAGGGCGACCGGCGCGCCGGCCGGAACATGCGCCGCAATGACGCTGCCGTAGCGCAGCGCAAGGCTCAGCAACCCGGCGTAGGAAAGCGCCCCGTCGGCGTCGAGAATCGCGGGATGGGTGGGGAGTGCCGCCGCGACGCGGGCAAAGCGATGCCACAGCGGCCGGGCGAGATCGGCAGGGCCAAGCGCGGCCGGGCCAAGTTCGGGGGGCGTCTCCGGCGCGCCGCTCACCGGAGGGCTCCGCGTGCGGCCGAGATCGCAGCCAGGACCGCGCGATCGGGGGTTGCCTGGCGCAGGGCGCAGCCCGCGCCAAGGGTGAAGCGGCGCCCCCGCATCCGCCCGAGGAGCTGCGCGGTTTCGCGTGCCACCACCTCGGCGGGCAGGGTGGCGAGCCGCGCCGGCGCCATCCCGCCGCTCAGCCGCACCTCGGTCCCGGCCCGCCGCCCCTCGTCGAGCGTCGGGTTGGCGTCGAAGGAGAAATGCACGGTGGTGCCGGGGAAGGCATCGAGCAGCCGGGCGGGGATCGCCTCGCCGTGCAGATGGACGAAGTTCAGGCTGTCCGGCCCGGCGGCCGCAAGGCAGCGCAGCCCCTGCGGCAGGCCCATCGTGGCAAAGCTGTCGCCGGGGCTTTCGTGTGCCGCGGCATGCTGCACGGCCAGGAAGATCCCGTCCACGCCCGTCTCCATGAACTCCCCGACGATGCGGCAGGTGCGTTCGGTCAGCACCGCGAGCGCGATCGCAAGGACCTCGGGGCAGTCCCGCAGATGGGCCTGCCACAGCTTGCCCGCAAGGATGCGCAGCTGGAAGAGCGGATCGAAGATCGACTGCAGGACCGGGATATGCGCGGGCACCCGGGCGCGGACCAGCCGGGCGGCGATCAGATGCTCGGACAGGTGCCGGTCCTCGACCCGCATCTCGGCGAGGCGCAGCCAGTCGTCGGGCCCGGTCACCGGACCGGGGCCGAAGTCCCGCCGCCCGATCGGATCGCCGGTCCAGGCGTCGGTCTGCCCGAGGTCGCGCAGCTGGAAGCTCGAGGCCGGGGTGATCTTGACCAGATCGCAGTCGAAGCGCGCCTGAAAGGCGCAGGTCGCATCGGCGAGCCGGTCGCCGCGCTGATCGGCAACGGGATGGTGCTTCCAGAAGGCGACCGGAACCGCCGCCCCATGCCGGCCCTGTGCGGCCTGTTCAACCAGGTCCAGGTAGCGCTGTCTTGCCAGCATCGTTCAGCTGCTCCTGTCGGTGGTCTTGCAAAGGAATGGCCCGCCGCGGCGGAAATGCAGTGTTCCGAAACTCGCATGAGGGGGCGGCGGGCACAACCGTCTCGCGCCGCCGGGAGAGATGCGGACGGCGGGTGCGCCGGGGGCAGAGGCAGAACTGCCGGTTCCGGTGGCATCCTTGCCGGCACTGCCGTCCGTCCGGGGGGCGATCGCATGGCCGGGGGCAGGCGGGACCACCTCGGGCAGGGCCCCGGTCAGGAGGGCCGGCCGCCGGAGGGGCGGACGCGCAGCAGGCGCAGGGCGTTCAGCGTGACCAGCACGGTGGCGCCGGTATCGGCGAGGATCGCAAGCCAGAGGCCGGTGATGCCCAGCACCGTCGTCACCAGAAAGACCGCCTTCAGCCCGAGCGCGATGGCGATGTTCTGCCGGATGTTGCGCATGGCCGCGCGGGCAAGGCGGACCATGCCGGCCACATCCGTAACGCGGTTGCGCAAGATCGCGGCGTCGGCGGTCTCGAGCGCCACGTCGGTGCCCGACCCCATGGCCACGCCGACATCCGCGGCGGCAAGGGCCGGGGCGTCGTTGATCCCGTCGCCGATCATCATCACCCGCGCCCGGTCGCCCAGATCGCGGATTGCCGCGACCTTGTCCTCGGGCAGGAGCCCGGCACGGTGGTCGATGCCGAGGCCCGCCGCGATCGCCTGCGCGGTGCGCGCATTGTCGCCGGTCAGCATCACCGAGGAGATCCCGAGCGCGTTCAGTTGCCCGACCGCCTCGACCGCATCGGCGCGCGGCTCGTCGCGCAGCGCAATGAGCCCCTGCGGCGCATCCGCACGCAGCACGACGACCACCGTCTTGCCCTCGGCCTCGAGCCCCGCGATGTCGCCGCGGATGTCTTCGGTCAGCGCGCCGCGCTCCTGGGCAAGTCGCGGGGAGCCGACGCAGACGGTCACGTCGCCGATCGATGCTTCCGCGCCCTGGCCCGGAAGCACCCGCCCGAGGCGCGCCGGGGCGGCGGCCACGCCCTGCCGTTCGGCTTCGGCACAGATCGCCCTGCCGAGCGGATGGCTTGCGCCGGCCTCGACCCCGGCGGCCAGGGCCAGCAGATCCGCTTCGCTCCCCGTCACAACGATGACGTCGGTGAGGCGCGGGCTGCCCTCGGTGAGCGTTCCGGTCTTGTCGAAGGCGACGCGGGTGACCCGTGCGGCCGCCTCGATCACCTTGCCGCCCTTCATCAGCAGCCCGTGGCGCGCCCCGGTCGCCAGCGCCGAGGCGATCGAGGCCGGGACCGAGATCACCAGCGCGCAGGGACAGCCGATCAGCAGCAGCGCCAGCGCGCGATAGGTCCAGTCGCTCCAGGCCTGGCCAAGCGCCAGCGGCGGGACGATGGCCACCACGAGCGCGATGCCGACGACGGCGGGCATGTAGACCCGGCTGAAACGGTCGATGAAGCGCTCGGTCGGGGCGCGGGCGCTCTCGGCCTCGGCCACGAGCCGCACGATGCGGGCGATGGTGTTGTCCTCGGCTGTCTTCATCACCCGGATGCGCAGCAGCGCCTCGGTGTTGATCGAGCCGGCAAAGACCCGGGACCCGGGCTCCTTCACGCTCGGAACGCTCTCGCCGGTCACCGGGCTTTCGTCGACGCCGGAGGTTCCCTCGATGACCTCGCCGTCGCACGGCACCCGGTCGCCCGGGCGCACCTGCACGACCTGGCCCAGACCGAGCCGGTCGGCGGAGACCTCGCGGGTCTTGCGGCCGACCTCGAGTTGCGCGGTCTTCGGCACGAGGTTCGAAAGCGCGCGGATGCTGTCACGCGCCTTTCCGGCCGACAGGCCCTCCAGCAGCTCGCCGATGGCGAAGAGGAAGACGACCAGCGCGGCCTCTTCCGGGGCACCGATCGCCAGCGCGCCGCCGACGGCAATGGTCATCAGCATCTCGATGGTGAAGGGCATGCGGGCCCGGGCCATGGCAAGCGCGCGCCGGGCAACCGGGGCGAGCCCGATCAGGGTGGCGAGGACGAAGGCCCAATGCGCCACCTCGGCCGAGAAGGCGAGGCGTGCGCCCCAGGCGACGGCCAGCAGCGCCCCGGTGCCGATCACGAGCCGCCCCTTCGCCCCGAGAAGCCAGGCCGCGGCCGGGACCGCCTCGGCCGACGCCGTCTTCGGCGGGGGCATGTCGGTTGCCGGCAGGGCGCCGGCCGCGGGAAACGCCCCGTCGGGCAGAATGAAGCCCCCCTTCGGGCGTTCGGGGCGCGCGCCCTTGGGGGCGATGCCGAAGCCGACCTCGCGCACCGCTTTCTCGATGCTGTCGGGCGAGGTCAGGCTGAGGTCCAGCGTTAGGGTCAAGCGCTCGGCCATCAGCGCGACATCCACGTTCTCGACGCCGGGCAGACGTTCGACCGCGCCGCGGACCTTCGCGGCGCAGGAGCCGCAATCCATGCCCGTCACGCGCCATTCGCACTCTGTTCCGTTCCCAACCGACATGCTGCGGCTCCGTTGCGTTTCCCGATCGGATCCCGATATAGGCGCCGCGGCCGCCGCAGGTTCAAGCGCTTTCGAAACCTGCACGGCCTCGCGCCTGGTGATCGTCCCCGTCTGGATGGGGGCGGCGGTCATCGGGCCATTCGATGGCGGCCTGCTTGGCGAGCTGCTGATGACCGGGGAGATATCGGCCCGCATCAAGGCCGCGCGCCGGAAGCGGGCGCCCGGGCATTGCGACGACCACGCCGTCAGGCCTCATTCATCTTTGAGAAACCATATTCCGCCGCAAGCGCCCCGGGCGCTTCGGCAATCCGAGGGCGCCGCGAATGGCGCGAGTGCCGCCAAAATACGGGACTATGACGAACAAAACCCGCAGTCGCACATTATGAGGGAGGGAGCCGCAGGGGAAAGCCGGCCGGCAGGCTATACATATTGCAAGCCTGCCGCTAGAGTTCCGGGAATTGGCTGGTGCGTCCCGCCGAAAGTGAGATGACCATGGCAATTGAACCGTCCCAGATATCCCTGTCTCCCCGAAGCGAACTCCTCAACGGAGTGCTGAGGATGATCGAACAACACCGCTGGGACGACTTGCGCCAGTTCACGCGCGATGGTCTTCGGAAACTGGCGGAAACTGGCGAGATACCTGACCTCCAAACCGCCCTGTGGCTGAGCGAGGCCGCCGAACAGAGTTGTGTTCCAGTCGACGAAATGGCGCCACTGGCCAGCTGGCTGGGGCCCGAGGTCGCCGCTCGCCAGGCGTTCCGTGAAGCCCATGCCGATGAGCTGACGTCACGGACGTTTGTCCCCATGGGATGCGAATGTCACCCATGGGTGGTGCTGAACCGATGGGGCTTCCGCAACAGCCTCGAGGATCTGAACCCCCTCTGCCTCGGCATCCACCGCATGTCGGGACTGGTCGAAATCCTGGAAAACCGCTTCGTCGGCTACGCCCTTCCCGCCAGCGTCGGGACCCGCATCCATCCCTCGACAAAGCAGCCCATGTTGGTGAATGACATGCAGGGGATAACCTGGAATCATCACCGCGGAGAGGCCTGGTGTTCCGATGGTTTCGTGCGGTTTCATGCCGCGCAGCAGCGGCTTGTCGCGAATTTCTACTCGGCAAGTCTCAAGCCCGGTGCGATTCATGTCATCAGCCGCTGGAAGAGCTTCCGCCCGGAGACCAGCAGCGCGGATCTCGAACGCATGCTGCGCGTCATCGCTGAGGCCGGGACCGAAACTCCTCGGCTGATATTGATCGATGTGGAGCCGGACAAGTTCTCTCCAGGGCTGCACCGGATTTCCGAAGAGGTCACGCTTGTCAGTCGCCCATATCCAGAGGGGTATTCCTGGAGCGCGATCAGGGACTACAATTCGCCCGCTGGCGTGGAATGGGAGCGCTCGGTCATCTCGGACCTCCTCGCGGCGGCGGCGTGATATCGCGCCGTGACCCGTCCCTGACCTTTCATCCTGCCGTGACTTGAGCCCGGTCGGTGTTTGCGCCGGCGACTCAGGCGGCGATCACGACACGTGCGTGGGCCAGGTTGCGAAGCATGGCCACGCCGAGCAACACGTCGCGCTTCCGCCCGTTGCAACTCTTCAAGCCGGTCTGCATCGGAACGCCACCGCAGGCTGGCGTTCGAGGCCAGCTCCGTGCCGCTGTCACAGACAATCCTGCCGGGTTTTCTCGACGCCCGATCAGGGCCGTCAGGTTAGGGCAACGCGCCATTCGAGATCGATCTGTCCGGGATCGGCGCGAGACATTCACGCGTGAGCCCGTCGACCGCGTCGAGCCCCCGGACGCGCAGACCGCTGGCGAATGGGACTTGGACATCTGCTAGGGAAACAGTCTCCCGGAGGGTTTTCTGATTCTTTTCCATCCTTGCGGTCGGGCCGATGGAGCCGCTTGATCCCCGACCGGTCGCCCTCGCGGCGCGGGAGCCCGAACCGTCGGCGTTGAGCCTCGTTGGCCGCATTCTCCGTCCTCAGGTCGGGCCGGGCTCTCATCGACGGTGGAGGAAAAATCCCGGGGCAGAGCAACGGCTGATCATCATGCAATCCGGGGAGACCCGCTTCGGGAAGGCTTTTCCCAACCGGATGATCGCGGCGAAGGCGGCGGGCCTTTCCCTGCATCGCCCTGCCCAGGGGCTGTGAAAGGCGGATTGCCGGCGCCTTGCCGAGACGGGCTGTTCCGCCCTCGAAATCATGTCGACCACCGGGCTGGCAACATCAAGGAGATTGAAACCCGCTGCGCCGGCGTGAACAAGAAGAGGCCGGCGCAGGCGGCAATCATCAAGGTGAAGGGGGTCGCATGAGGCCGCGCCCGAAACACAAATTGGTGGACGCTCCCAAGCTGTTCGCCAACGCGCCGCGCGCCGATTTGGAAACACTACGCAGTGCGGGGGTGGTAGGCCCGGAGGGCCGATAAACATTTGAAAAAATGTAGTGTTTACAATGCCGATGTGTCCCACAACTCGGCTGTTTCATGCTGTTTGAAATCAAACACTTAGGTTATTGGTGTCCCACGTTTACCAGTCCATCCCGGACAGCATCGACATCGCCTGAGCTGCCAGCTCGTCGCGATCGACCCCGTCCGTATAGATCTGCGAGGTCTTGGCACTGGCATGACCATGCACAGCCATGATCTGGTATTGCGACGCGCCCTCGAGCGCGAGAAGTTCGCCGGCCGCTTTGCGGATGCCGTGCGAGGACCTTGTTGCCTTCCCATCTCCGTCGACAAAGCCGGCCGCGATCACCCATGACCGGAATTTGTTGTCGAATGCTGCGCTCGAGGCGAATGGCTTGCCATGAGCTGTGAGCAGGTAAGTCTTTCCGACGACGGTTGAGGCTCTCGTCGCGGCGAGCAGTGGTGGCAGCATCGGAATGCGCACCCGCTTCGCCCCCTTCTTCACGGGCTGGAAATCCAGCCATGTTACGCCTTTGCGCTGGATCTCATGGCCTCTTCCGAGCACCACAGCATCGCTGATGCGGCAGGCGGTGAACATGAAGATCGTCAGCGCCAGATGGGCCATGGTGCCGGGCTGATGGGCCTCCCGGTATTGCCGCAGGTCAGCGACAGTCCATGGTGTAGCGCCTCGGCCGTCGCGATTGAGCTTTCCGATCCCGGTCGCGGGATTGGCGCTGACGTGGCCGCGCGCAATGCCCCACGCATACATGGCGCGGACCGCCTTGATGAAGTTGTCAGCCGCTCCTGGTGTCGCCGCCTTGAGGTCGCGTAGCTTCACCAGTTCAGTTTGCGGCATTGCTGCCTTGTATTCGCCGACCTGCTCGCGAAGCCATTCGGTGAACACGGCGCGCTGATGCAGCGTCGCTGGCGACATGGCACCGTCTTTGACCATAGACGCCATAGCGTCGCGATAGAGCTCGACAAGCCATCCAACAGACCCGCGGATCGACGATGACGTGACCTCCTCTGGCGCCGGAAGCTGGATGCCGCGGCGAGCAGCATAGTAATGCTCTCGAAATTGCGGGTGATCCGGCGTGACAGTCAGAGAAATGCGCTTGCGCTTGTCGCCATCGACCCTGACACGCCAGCGGACCGCGCCTGACGGCAGCTGTTCTCGTAGCAATCCAGGGTAGTCAATCCGCACGGCTCTATCCATCAGACGGCCAATCTCTCGGGCCCATACTATCCGCTGCTTTTTCGGGGGCAGCAAGGGCGCCGGTGATCAAGCGATAGCATCCCGGTTCGAGCCTGACCTCGACAATAGTCAGGCCGGCCGCGCGCGCGACTTTGACGGCGCGGTCTAGGTCCGCAGTGGTGACGGATCTCGGTCGCGACATCAGTCGGTCTCCATCTTCTCGAGCGCATCCAGCGCGATGCGGCGGATCGGGCCGCCGCTGATTGCTGCGATTTCGGTGAGGGCTGCGCGGGCGGTGGCGAGGGCCTGGCGAAGCCGTGCCACGGCCGGGCCCTCTTTCCCTTCGTGGTTCATCCGGCCCTCCTGATCTCATTGATGGCGTGATCGCCCCATTGTTCGGCCATCGCCGCCGCGAGGCCGGGAAAGAACCGGCTGCGGAAGACCTTGCGCCCCGGTCCGGGCGGGGCGCGGTGGATCTCGTCGCGCGCCGTGCGCCCGTCGAGCGTGCCGGTGGGCGAGAGCTTCGGCAGGCCGCGCAGCCACAGGCAGGTGCGCTTCTTCACGTTGTCCGGGCCGGCCGGATCGGTGCCGAACTGCCAGGGCTGCACGCTCTGCGCAAAGTGGCTGAACTCGCGGATCCGGGCCTTGGCGTGCTTGTGCATCACTGGGTTCTCGATCGCGATCCGCGGCACCGGCGCGGTCCAGCACGCCGAGAAGAGCGCCGCGCCCTCCTCGAGCAGGCGCCACATGATCCGCAGGCGGGCCGCATCATCGAGCGCAGGCCAGGCCGCGCGCTCGGCCGCGGTGACCTCGTCGGGCGGATTGCGCGGCGGGGCGGACAACCAGCGCGCCCCGCTGTTGGCGAGACGCGTGCAAGGCGGGTGGCAGATGATGGCCAGATCCCAGCCGAGGCCGAGCGCCTCGCGCACATCGCAGACCATGTGCCGGTTGCTGCCGTCCTCGGCCGGGGCGAGGTCGCATGACCAGGCGTCGTGCCCGCGGGCCGCGAAGGCGCGGCGCACGATGCCCGAGCGCTCGCAGCCGATCAGGACACGCAGGGCGGTCATTCGTCGTCCTCCTCGTCCAGCTCGATGCCCACCGCGAGCGCGGCGAGGAGGGCGACGACCGCCGCGATCAGGATCAGGAGGGGCAGGACGATGTTCATTGGCACTTCTCCGCCAGCATCTCGCGCAGCGCCACGACCAGCACCGGGGGGCGCCGGCGCAGGCGGCGGGCGGGGGTGATGACGCCGGGGGCCGGGGCCGTCTCGGCGCGCGGATCGTCATGCGGCAGGCGCAGCCCGTCCGGCAGCGGCGCGAGGCTGACGCGGGCGGGGTTGTGGGGCTGTTCCATCACACCCTCATCGGCATAAGAACGAACATGGCGTCTGGATCGTCACCGTGGATGATGAACGGATCTCTGGGGTCGGCGCCCTTGACCGTGAAGGTCGGCGTAACCCGGCCCTGTTCGGCGAGATAGCGAAGGTTGAAGCCGAAAACCGGCGGCGCCATGCCATCCTTGCACTTGATGCCGATCGGCATCTCGATCCCGCCGTCCTGGCTACCGATGCAGATCATCCCCTTGCTGGCGTCGAGGCGAGCGATATGGGCGTCATAGTCGGCACCAGCCGCCGCACGCTGCAGCCGGGTCAGCTCTGCCCCGGAGATGGTGCAGCAGATTGCATCAGATGCGGCGGGGATCACGCGGCTGTACTCTGGATAACGGCCGTCGATCAGCTTGGCGCTGATCTCGATGTCCGCCCCATGAATATGCACGTGGCGCTCCCACATCGTGACCGTCAGAGGGGCGTTGCCTCCGGGCCGCGTGATCTGCTTCAGCAGATCCACCAGATGTTTCGGGATGGTGGCGCTAAGCCTCTGGCCGGGTATCGCCTCGATCGGCGTGTCGGTATCCACGACTGCCAGACGGTGCCCGTCCGTCGCCACCGCGCGCAGGGTGCTGCCATCGGGGCGTGCATGCAGGTAGATGCCGTTCAGGTAATACCGCGTCTCCTCAGAGCTGATGCAGTGCCGGCACAGGTGGATCATCCGGCGCAGCTTGTCAGGTGTTTGCGTCCAGGTGGCGGTCTTGACGGTCGAGGCGGAGAACTGCGGGAAATCCCCGACCGGGATCAGGGCACGCTGACGCACCACTATGTCTCCGCCGTCCATCACGATCATGCTCGGCGTGTCCTCGCCCGCCGGTGCGTGCACCGAGATCTTGACCACGGACCGCGCGGCCGCCGCGAAGGATGCGAGCGTAGCAGCACGGATCATGACCGCGGCCTCGCCCTCGAACGCCACATCGGCGTCGATATTGACGGTCAGCTCGATGTCGAGGTCCGTCGCGCACAGGCGGACGCGCCCGTGGCCGATCGTGACGCGCACATAGCCAAGCACGGGGATAGAGTTCCAGCGCGGCACCACCTGTGCCATCAGTCGTGCGGCGCGGCGAAACTCCGCCAGCGGGATATGGGCGCTGGCGATCTGGTGCGTATCGGCGGAGATCTTGGATTGAGCGTTCATCACCGCCCCCCAAGTGCTTGCATGTAGATCTCGAGGATCGCCTCTTCCTCGGCCAGATCGTCGCGGTCGCGTTTGCGCATCGCGATGATGATCTTCATCACCTTGGTGTTGTAACCCCGCGCCTTGGCCTCGGCCATCACGTCCTTCTGCTGCTCGGAGATGTCCTGCTTCTCGGCGTTCAGGCGCTCATACTGTTCGATGAACTGGCGCAGCTCGTCGGCGGTGACGTTGTAGAGATGATCCCCGACCGCCACGTCGGCGGGCGTATTCTTGACCGGGATCCGCCCGCCCGTGTCGACCGGCGGCATGGCGGTAAGGTCAGCCATGCTGGCCTGCGTCTCGCTGCCGCCCGGGGGCGGCGCGGGCGTGGATTTCTGGGGATCGGGGGCGGGGGGCATGAACATCTGATCCTCCGTGAGGGGTTGGCGGGCGGGTGCCAGCCGAATGCAATCCCGCCCGCACCGGGCGACATGCCCGGATCACTGCCCCGGCGGCAGCTGTGGTCATCGTGAGTGGTGGCGCCGCCGGGGTCGCGGCTGCGCGGGCGGCGGCGGGGAGGTCCCGGCGCCCGCGCCGTGCAATCAGCCGGTCAGCGCGAGGCGCGCGCGGGTCTCGGCGAGCGGGGCGACATCGACCGCCGCGGCGATCCAGCGCGCGCAGGTCGTCGTCAGGTTCGGCCCCTCGGCATGGACGCCGTGCAGGATGATCTGCGCCGGCGCCCCGTCGATTTCCGCGAGGCCGAGGCTGCTGTCGCCGGTCGCGATCAGCTCTTCGACGATCGCGTCGACGCGGTCCTCGGGCTCAAGCGGCGTGAGCCGGTCGAGCAGGCGGGCGAGGGGAGAGACGGGCAGCACCATCAGGCCAGCGCCCCGGCGGAAAGCTGCGGCAGCGCCAGCGCGGTGTCGAGCGCGGCGCGGGCGATGACCAGGCTGCCGGCGCAGATCAGCGCCGCGAGCAGCAGGTCAGAGACGTGCAGGTTGAGCTTGCCCATGTGGTCCTCCATCGGTGATCCCGCGATCGGCCCGGGGTGGGTGTCAGCGGCGGGTGATGGGAGAAGCATATGGGGATATTAGACCCCGTGTCAACATGATGGGGTTTAAAATCCCCATTTTGGAGTCGAGTGCTCCGGCTCGGCTATCAGGATTGCTGCTGTGACCGCCCGCAGGAGATCTCTCCGACATCGCGAAAGGTACCGCTTGGGGGGGATATACAAGCCCCAAGGCCCGAGGTGGGCGGAAAGTGGTCGGTCGAGGCGCAAGGCTCGGCCGGCAGCCTAGGGCGGACAGCCGACCTTCGCTGCAGAAGTGAGCCGTCCAAGCTGTCAGGTAGGAAGCAGACATTCAGACCACGCCGAACTCGGGCTTGGCGCTGCGCCGTGGCAATGCGGCTTCGAGATGTATTTGGACCCTGAGACGCGCACATCGGAAGTAAATCGCTGCACGATCTGCTTGTTCGCGGAAGACCAGAAGAAGACGATCGCTTGCTGCCGGTTGTCGCTGGCTTGGCTCGTCGCGGCACCGGCATCGTCAAACAGCGGTGCGCCGTTATAAAAAGGCAACAGCGCCAGTTGTGAAGGCGCCAAGCCCTCGGTAGCATCACCAGAAAATAGCAAATCGCAGAGCACTATGACCTTCAATTTTACTATCCCCACCCCGGGTGAAGCTCTCGCAGTAGAGTTCGAACCAGGCGAGACCGTCATTTTCGTCGGCGCGAACGGTGGCGGGAAAACTCGTCTTACTGTCCATATCGAAAATAACCTGAGCGATGCTGCGCACCGGGTATCTGCACATCGCGCACTCTCGATGAACCCTGAGGTTCAAAAAATCAGCGAAAGGCAAGCGCTCTCAGGGTTGCGGTATGGATACGCCGGCAACGCGTCACAAGAAGTTAACGTGCAATTTAGGCGTGGCCACAGATGGGGCGACAAAAGTGCGACCCATCTCTTGAATGATTTCGATTATCTGATTCAAGCTCTTTTTGCCGATCAATCTAACACCTCGTTGAAAGCCTATCATAGGCATAAGCCGGGCGCAGATCGCAGTGAAGACAGCTTTGAGATCACCAAGTTCGACAAGCTTCTTGAAATTTGGAACCGGCTACTTCCTCATCGGCAACTTCACATCTCTGGGGATAACATCACAGTTTCCGCCGGTGGCGCTGGCGAAACCTACCCTGCCTCAGAGATGAGTGATGGGGAGAGAGCGATCTTCTACATGATAGGGCAAGCACTAGTTGCGGCGGCAGGAACGGTCTTGATCGTCGATGAACCAGAGCTTCACGTTCATCGCTCGATTATGGCTAAGCTATGGGACGAAATAGAAGCCACTCGAAGGGATTGCGGCTTTATATATATTACTCACGACCTTGATTTTGCGGCAGCGCGATCCGCGAAAAAATATGTCATTCGAGATTTTTCACCTCAGCCCCAGTGGACGATTGAAGAAATTCCGGACAGCACCGGTTTCCCGGAAGAACTGGTCACACTCATTCTGGGTAGTAGGCGCCCTATCCTCTTTGTAGAGGGCACGCATGATAGCCTTGACTACGCACTCTACCGCGCATGCTATCCGGAATGGACGGTTGTTCCAAAGTCTTCTTGCTCCGAAGTGATCCATTCAGTGGTTTCAATGCGGGCCAATGCGAGTCTCACCCGGGTAACATGTTCTGGGATCGTGGACGGAGATGATTACAGCGAAGAGGATGTAGCTTACTTTGCGGGCTTGGGGATCAAGGTCATTCCCGTATCGGAGGTCGAGAATCTTATCGCACTTCCAGTCGTTTGCTCCGCGATTGCCGAATCAGATGGCTTCACTGGCGCGGACTTGCAGAAAAAGCTCGATGACGTCGCCAATGGAATATTCGGTTTACTCGATAGTGATGAAAAGATTGACAGGGTGGTCACCCGTCATTGCCAAAGGCGCATTGATCGAATGCTGAAGCAGCTCGATTTCTCAGCCTCAACATCCAGTGAAGAACTAATTCGGGAATACAATATTCGCACTGAAAATCTGGATATTTCTGGGATCGTAGAAACTCGAACACGAGAGATCAAGACCGCTATAGAGCAGAAAGACTTGGCTGCACTTCTGCGCTATTACGACAATAAAAGAGGGATTGCCGCGACCTTGGCGTCAGTTTTGAAAGGGACCAGAAGGGAACACTTTGAATCGTGGGTTATCAGAGTTCTTGCGGCAAATAGCTCAAGCGGCATAGCAAACGCTGTGAAGAGCGTTCTTCCAGTTATCGAGCCTCGGTAAATCGAGTCCGTTCTTTTTGCACACCTGACATCCGACGGCACCCGCAGGACGCATGTGCAGCGAAAGCCCGGTTCGACGGGCCGCGCCGCCGCATACCCGGTATCGCTTCAACGGCAGCTATGGGCCGTGTCCAGCGTTTCCCGACGTCGGGCCTGACCGGAGCTATCGGGCGGGTGCGAATCTTCAAGGGCTCCGCTGAAAAGAAAGCCCGCCATTTCGGCGGGCTTGTGTTGCGGGCACGGAGGGTGGTTAGCCACGCCCAAAGTCGGTGAGCAGGGTGTAGCCACGGCCAGCCATGCAGCGATCGACAACTCGCCGCGGGCCATAGGTGACGAGGTCGTGGTCGTAATCCCCCGACCCGGCACCAGCGGCAGCACCGACCGCGGCGCCCGTCAGGATATAGTCATTGCGGTACCCGGTATTGGTGCCGGCGGCGGCGCCCACCAGCGCACCGACAATGAGGCCTGCGGCAAGGTTCTTGCCCATCTCTTTTTGCTGGCGCTCTTTGTAGTCCGCCTCGACCTGTAATGCGACGGCGCGGCAGGCTTGAAGATCTTTCTCGTAGCGCGCCTGATTGGTCTTCCCTGGATCGACGGCGGGTCGATACTCGGAAAGCGGCTGCACGGGCTCGCAGGCTGCAAGGAAGAGGAATGAGCCGGCGCAGAGCAGCGCCGCGGGTTTTCTGAACATGATCTTTCCAAATGATTATCGTCTTCAGGAAGGATCATCACAGGATCGTGAGCGGATTCGCAAGCTGAAAATGCGAATTATTCTATACGTTTGACGAACTCGGGCGGCAGGCTGAACTTTACAGGGGCCGCCCACTGCAGCCGAATGCCGTGCTGCGGATCGTGGTGTGGGTTCAGGGAAATAAGGGAAAAGGTTCCTTCCTCGAGCCCCGGCTTGATGTGCTTCACCCAAGCCCTGCCGCCGACATCTTCGCAAACACAAACCCGGCCGATGGCCTCGGTCGGTACGCCGAGAGCATCCCGGCTGTAGAACAGGATCGTTCCGGGCGGGTAGGCGGGGGACATGCTGTCACCCTCGACCTCGACTGCGACGATGCCGTGCGGATTGAGCTGCGGCGGGCAGGCAACGTGAAACAAGCCGTTTCCTTTGCCGAAGGCATCAACCAATTCGACTTCTGCTCCGGCACCGACACGGCCGGCGACGGCGATCATCGCGGTCGATGGATGCAGCTGCCCTGCATAGAAGTCATCCAAGGAAACGCCGAAGGCGGCGGCCACCTTCCTCGCGTCATCGACATTCGTCGTCTGGGATTTCCCCTGCTTCAGGTTCTTCAACTGCTCGTAGGAAACCCCCGCAGCAATCGCGATGCTGCGAAGCGACTTACCGGTTTCCGCGAGGGCGTGGTCCAGTGCCAGTTTGAAGGTGGTTTCCATGAGGGGAAATATACCCACATATCCGGCTTCGCGAATGGCGTAATAAGACCCTTGGCAATCGGGGTTTTTATACCCTATACCATATGCCATGGAACAGCTCATCCTCGACCTCTCTGCTTACGCTGACGCCACCGGGCGCTCGCCTCAGGCGGTGCTGCGGTCTGCGATCAACGCGAAATGGGGCACCTGGGACGCATGGCGCGCGGGCCGGTCGAGCCCGACGCTGTCGAGCGTCGACCGCGTGCGCCGCTACATGGCCGCCCATCCGCCGCTCCGCGAGGAGGCTGCGTGATGAGGCCGGTCGCCTTCCGCGGTTCGAGCCGTGCGCGCGCTTTCCCATGCCAGAGCTTTCGCATGGCTGCGGGCGCGTGTCACGGAATCCCGGTTTCTCCGGTGGTCACGGCCCGCGGCGCTTGCCGCCGGGTGCATCAGCCTTCTGCGGAGGTGGCCCATGTCTGACCGGGTGATGATCAACCAGTTCATGCACGCGCTGGTGTCGCGCGCGGGCGGGGTCGAGAACGCGGCGCGCTTCGTCGACGCGCGCCTCGGCATCCCGCTGGACCGCTCGGGGTTCTCGACGCGCAAGGGCACGTTCTCGAAGCGGCTGGCGGGGCATCTGGACTGGCCGCTGGTCGAGATCATGGCGCTCGAGGATGCGGTCGGCGACCCGGTCGTGCGGCGCTGGCTGGCGCGCAGCCTGCCCGAAACCACCGAGGCGATCGACCTGATGCTGTGCGTGTCCGAGACGGCGCGCGAGGTGGGCGAGGCGGTCGGTGCGGTTGCCGATCTCGCCTCGGGGCGGGGCGACCGGGCGCGGGCGCGCAAGGAAGTGCACGAGGCCCGCGGCGCGATCGACCGCCTCGCCGCCGCCGTTGACGGAGAGGAAGCATGAGCGCGTTCGGTCTCTCGGCTGACGTGCGCCCCGGTGGGCGGAGGCCTGCAATGAACCGCCCTCTGGATTTCCCGCCGGCCTGCGACCCTGTCCACGGGCGCCGCACGGCAGGCCGGCCAACTGGCGCGGCGGGCCGGTCCCGCCGCGCCCCTTTGGGGCTTTGCATGCAGGAGGCGGCACGATGACGGCGAAGGTGATCCATGTGCTTTCCGGCGGTGAGCGAGCCCTGATCAGCTGTGATGCGTGCTGCGCGCAAATCTCGTTTGACGTGCGCAAGCCGCTCGGAACGATCTCGAAGCGCACCGCAGCTAGCTCGGGCCACGCCATGAGACGAGCGGCCCTGTCCAAGGGGTGGAGCAATCCATCTGGCAAGCACTTCTGCCCCCGATGCACCAAACGCCGGCGTGGCGCCGATGAACCCAACCCCAAACCGATCGAGGAGAAGACGATGGTCCAGAAGACCGAGGCAAAGCAGGCGCTGCGGCAGCCGTCGCAGGAACAGCGCGGCGACATCATCGAGATGCTGGTGCTGACCTATGACCGCAAGGCGAAGCGCTACAAGGGGGCGGACACCGACAAGACGGTTGCCGAGGCCGTGGGCGCCTGGTGCCTGCCGGGCTGGGTGACCGAGATCCGCGAGCGGGACTTCGGCCCAGCGGGCGGCAACGAGGAGATCGAGGCGATCCGGGCCGAGATCGTCGCGGTGCAGGCGGACTGCGCCGAGCGGGTGGCGGGCCTGCGCAAGCGGCTCGATGCGGTCTGCGCGGCGATCGGGCCGCGGGCGGCGCGGATCTAGGGCAGGGCGCGGGCACTCTGCGCAGGAGGTGACGACATGATCGATCCGGCAAGGCCGCGGCTCGTGCAGATGGACGAGCTCGAGGAATATCCGATCGGCCGCGACGAGCGGCTCGACGCGCATTCCTTCGTGAAGTGGTGGCATCACCGCTGGCTGTCCTCGCGCACCTTCCGCCTGGCGTCCTGGGAGACGCAGGGGATGGCGCGGGCGCTGTTCGACATGTCGCAGACGGAAAGCCCGATCGGCACCTTGCCCGATGACGACGACGAGTTGGCGGTGATGCTGCGGGTCGAGCGGCGGCGGATTGGCGAGCTGCGGCGGTCCGAGTTCGGGCCGTTCCGGGGCTGGCGGCGGTGCCGCTGCGGCGACGAGGTGCGGCTGATGCACCCGGTCGTTCTCGAGCAGGTGCGCGATGCCCTCGACCGGCGCGAGGCGCGAGAGATGTCGCGCGAGGCGGCGGCGGTGCGCAAGCGGCGCGAGCGGCTGCGCGACGGGTTGGGCAAGCTCGGGCTGTCGGACGCCATTCTGGGCAGCGACCTGCTGATCGAGCGCATGGACGAGTGGATGCTCGCCAATGTGCGCGGCCGGCGGGATGGGCAATCCTATGGCGCGGCGCTGCTGCATGCGCGGCGCGAGAGATGGCTCTAGGCGGGGATGTGACTGTCCCGTGAGTGTCACGCGTGACGGTTTGTGACTGTCACGGACAGTCCGGGACAGTCACGCCTGTCGTGTGACAGTTCTGCCTAGAGAAGAAGAGACAAGAAAAGACAAGAAAAGACAGACGCGGCCGTGACGGCCGGGCAACGGCGCCTGTGGATAACTTCGGCAATGCGATGAGAAGGGAACAGGTGGAATGGACAGTGCAGAACAGGCAGCCGGCGAGCGTCGGGTGCGGGAATTGCTGATCGAGCCGCTTGAGCGGCGGGGGCTGGCGCGGCCGAGCAGCCTGACGCGGGCGCAATACGAGGAGATGTGCCGCGACCTCTGCGCGCGGCTCGCCTACATGGACAGCCTCAGCCTCGAGGCGCTTGAGGAACAGGTGGCGGCGAACCCGGCGGGCAAGGATCTGGACCGGTTGCCGATCGCGAACCGGATCCTCGACTGGGCCGGGCAGATCCAGCCGCCGCGCGATGACAGCGTGTCGCCGCTGATGCGGCGGGCGTTCTCGCACCGCATGGGCATGGCCGCGATCGAGCAGGGCTGGGGGCCGGAACTGCTCGACTACCTGCGCCGCAAGCGGCTGTGGCCCGGCGAGTTCATGGTCGGCGAGCTGCGCAAGGCCGGTCATGACAATGCGCGGCAGATGGTGCTGATCGAAGAGCGTCTTGCCGCGGGCCGGGCAGTGCCGCCCGAGCAGGCGCGCTGGCGCGACGAGCGGGCCGCGGCCGCGGCGCGGTGCCGCCGGATCGCCGAGATGGTGCAGGCCGGGGGTGCGGCATGAGCACGATGGCGGATGTGGTGCGGCCTGCGGGCGTGTCGGCGCAGGACTGGGCGCGGCTGAGTGCGGCGCAGCGTCTGGCGGCGGGCGAGCTGCTGGCGGTGCGCCCGGCCGAGATCTCGGTGACGCGCTGGCTCACGATGGGCGAGGCGGGACGGCGGGCGGCGCTGCTGCAGGCGGCGACGGCGCCCGAGGTCTGCGGCCCCGCGATCCCGGTGGCGCCGGCGCGCGGGGCGTGCCGGGTGTTCACCGTGCGCCAGATCCGGCCGGGCACGCGCAACACGATCGAGGATGCGGGCTATCAGGGCCCGGGCGAGGCGCAGCCGCGCCGGGCGGTGCGGGCGGCCGATGTCTTCGACCGGATGGAGGCGCGGGCGCAGGCGGCGCAGAAGCCCGCGCCCTTCACGCCCGGGCAGATCGCCATTGCGCGGCTCTATCGGACGCTCGTCGAGCGGCATGAGGCCGGGGCGATCAAGCTCTCGAGCCTCGAGGGCCGGACGGGCGGTTCGGGCCGGGGCGTCGACGTGACCGACCTGCGGCTCGAGGAAGCGCGCAAGATCGCGCTCTTGCGCCGGCGGATCGGCGACGGGGCGGCGATGGTGGTGCGCCGGGTGCGGCCGAGTGCGCGCGGGGCCGGGGCCTCGATCATCCTCGACCGCCGTCTCGTGGATGCGGTTTGCCTCGAGGACATGGACCTGAGCAGCGTGCTGGCGGCGCATGGTTGGAACGTGGACGGCACGCATCGCAAGCGCCTTGTCGCGGCGCTTGTGGCCGCCCTCGACCGGATGCAGGGGTATCCGCAGAAAGGGGATTGACGCTTATCACCACCGGCGGCATATCTCTTCCTATGATCTACACGAGCGCCCGGCGGGAACCACCCGACCGGGCGTTCCTGTTTCGCGAGGTGGAGATGGCCGAGATTGCTCTGGACGTCTCGGGCTTCGTCGCTGCGCTGAAGGTGATGGCCGAGCGGGATCTCCGCATCGCCGCGACCTGGGCGCTGAACGACACGGCAGACGAAGTCAAAGACCACATCCGCGACCGGATGACGATCGTCTTCGACCGGCCGACGAAGTTCACCGAGAACGCCTTCTACGTGAAGAAGGCGCGGGTCGACGATCTGACGGCAGCCGTGATGGAACGCCCGACGCGGGCCTCGCGCGACTATCTGAAGGTCGAGGAAGCCGGCGGGACGCGCCGGCCGACCGGGTTCGAGGGGCAGATGCAGCGGGCGCTGGCCTATGACGGGCTGATCTCGGCGGTGATCCCGGCCGACGAGGCGCGGCTCGATGCCTATGGCAACTGGTCGGTGGGCGAGCGCAATCAGGTGATGTCGGCGCTGAAGATCCAGCGCGACTATGCCGCGAACGCCACCGCGCGCTCGACCCTGAGCGGGCGCAAGCGCAAGCGCTCGACCTACTTCGTGCCGCAGTCGGGGCTTTACCCGGGGATCTACCGCAAGGACGCCTCGGGCAATATCGGCATCGTCGCGATCCTCACGGACAAGGTGCCGAGATACGCACCGCGGCTCGACTTCCACGAGGAGGCGATGGCGGTCTTCGAGGCGCGGCTGCAAGGCCATCTGTCGAGGACGCTGAACCAGATGTTCTACAAGCGGCTTCGCTAGGCCGCGACCGGCCCCATGATCGGGGCGGAAACCAGGAGATCGGAACATGGATATCGTTCGCATCGTCCCGCCGCCTGGTGAGGGCGTCAAATCCGGCTGCGGAACGAAGGTGCTGATGCCAGACGGGACGGAGGTGCCGTTCGTCACCTCGGTGACAGTTACCTTCGCGCCTGACAGTCCGGTCAGGGCAGAAGTCGAGGTCGCGACCGACTTCGTGGAAGAGATCTCGGCGCACCCGCTCCTTGGCCTCGATACGCTGAAAGCCTCGGCCGCGCGGTATGGGCTCCAGCTGGTCCCTGTCGATAGAACCGTGAGCTGCGTGACCCTCTCGGGAAAGACGATCCATCGTCTGATCCCCGCGGGTCCTTCCCGGGCACCCTCGTCGCACGGGTAATTCGCACCCCGTTCGTTTCGGCCCGCTTAACGACCGGGCAAGCCTTAACCTGCCGGGACTTAACAAGACCCGGCGGGCTTTACCAGCCAACCATGGGAGATTGCGGCGTGCAGGTGAATGCCACGACGCTCGCGCAGCGCCTTGGCGTGTCGAAGGCGCGCATTTCGCAATACGTCGCCCAGGGCACTCTGGCCGGGTGCTTCACCGGCGAGGGACGGGCGCGGCGGTTCGACCTCGATCTGGTGCAGCAGGCGCTGCATCAGCGCCTCGACCCGGGGCAGATGCTGGGCAACGGGGCGGGCACGCGCGCGGCGTTGCGGGACCTCGATGCCCCGACGCCGCGCACGGCGCCGCGGACCGACAGCCTGCTCGAGCCGCGGGACCCGGACCGCTACGAGCTCGCGCGGATCCTCAACGCCGAGGAAGACGCCCGCCGCAAGCGCCGCGACAACGAGCGCGACGAGGGCCGGTGGGTGCTGGCCGATGAGGTCGAGCGCATCAGCGGGCAGGCGCTCGCGCGCGAGATCGGTCTGTTCGAGGCGGTGCTGAAGGATGCGGCCCGCGCCGTCGCCGATGGCCTCGGGGTCGATTACCGCGAGGTGCGGCAGATCCTGATGGCGGAATGGCGCAGCTACCGGACCGCGCGGGCCGGGCAGATCCGCGGCCTGGCGGAGGCGGCGCAGATGACGGATGCGGAACGGGAGGCGACGGTCTGATGGGGTTCCTGTCTTCGGCCGCGGCCGCAGTCGAGCGCGGCCTCGCCGTCGCGATGGTGCCGCCGCCGCCGCCCGACATCACGCGCTGGTGCGAGGACAACATCGAATTCGACGAGCGCTCGCCGTTTCCCGGGCCGTTCCGGATCGATCGGTTTCCGTTCCTGCGCCGCATCCACGAGGTGCTGTCGCCCGAGCATCCCTGCCGCGAGGTGACGGTGCGCGGCTCGGCGCAATGGGGCAAGACGGTCTCGGTGCTGAACCCGGCGGTGGCCGCCTGGCACGAGTACGGGCCGCTCGACAGCCTGGTTGTGCATCCGACCACCTCGGCGGCGACGGAATGGGTGCGCACGAAGTGGATGCCGATGCGCCGCTCGGCGCCGTCGCTGCGGGCGATCTTCGGGGATGGCCGGGGCGAGCAGACCGACACGCTGCACAATCAGGAGACCATCGCGCGCACCGGCACGCTGAAGGTCACCTCGGCCGGCTCGCCCGACGATCTCGCCGGCACGACGCGGCGCCTCGTGCTGATGGATGACGTGGCGAAGTTCGAGATGACGCCGAAGGGCGACCCGGAAGAGCTGGCGGCGAGCCGCGCCGCGGGCTTCGAGGATGCGAAGATCGTGCGGATCTCGACGCCGCAGATCGTCGGCACCTGCCGGATCACCCGCGCTTTCCTGCGCTCGACGCAGGAGCACTACCATGTGCCCTGTCCGCATTGCGGCAACATGGCGCCGCTGACCTGGGATAACTTCCGCCGCAACCTCGACCCCGAGAGGCTGCATGCGGCGCATTTCAGCTGCGAGGCCTGCGGCGGGGTGATCGGGCACGGCCACAAGGTGGCGATGGTCGCGGCGGGGCAATGGGTCGCGCACAACCCGAAGGGCGATCACCCGGGGTTCCACCTGTGGCGCGCCTATGTGCCGCAGCGGGACTGGGCCTCGATCGCCGTCGAATATGCCCGGGTCATGGGCTGGACGAGTGTCGCGCTGACGCCGGACGGCAAGGCGAAGCTCGCCGAACAGGTCGACGCCCAGACCGAGCAGACGTTCTGGAACGACGTGCTCGGCCTGCCTTACGAGCAGGCGAGCAAGGGGCCGGACTGGGAGAAGCTGCGCGACCGCGTCGAGGCGCCGGCCGAAGGGGCGGTGCCGCCGATCCAGCGCGGCACCGTGCCGGCGCAAGGGGTGATCCTTGCCTGCGGCGTCGACTGCCAGGGCGACCGGATCGAGGCGCAGATCGTGGCCTTCGGGCGGAACTATCGCCGGTGGGTGATCGACTATCAGGTGATCCCGCATCACATCAGCACGGAGGAGGCGCGCCTCGCGCTGAACCAGCTGCTGAAGTCTGCCTGGCGCACCGAGGCCGGCCGGCGGGTCGCGCTCGATGTGCTGGCGATCGACGGCGGCGCCTATACCGAGGACGTCTGGGACTGGGCGCTCGGCCATCCCTACACCCGGGTGATCGTGACGAAGGGCGCGACCAGCGCGCTGGCGCAGCCGCTGAAGCGGATGGAATTCGACAAGCGCACCGACCGGATGGCGCGGCGCAAGAAGCGTCAGGGCTTCATCGTCGGGGTCAGCCAGCTGAAGGGCGACTTCTATGCCTGGCTCGACAAGACCGACCCGGCGGAGCGCGGCTATTGCGCGTTCGCGGCGGGGCTCGGCGACGAATACTATCGGCAGGTCACGGCCGAGGTGCGGGTGCTGAAGCGGGCGAGCTCGGGCGTGATGACGAGCCGCTGGGTCATCTCGGAAGCCGGGCGGCGCAACGAGGCGCTCGACACGATGCTGATGGCGGAAGCCGGGGCGCGCTTCAAGCACTGGACCTACATGTCCGATGCCGCCTGGGATCAGCTCGACGCCGAACGCGGCGGCGGCCCCGAGGAGGCGCAGGGCGATCTCTTCGCGGCGGCGGTGCCCGTCGTCGCGGACCTGCCCAGGCCGCTCAGCGCGCGGGCGATGGCGCAAGATCCGGCGCCGGCGCCGGCGCTGCCGCGGGGCGGAAAGCCCCGCCCCGAACAGAAACCGACAACCGCAGATGCAAATCCGGGCTGGGTGCCCGACCGGGAGGATTGGCTATGAGCTTCACGCAGGAACAGCTCGACGCGCTGCGCGCGGCCCGGGCCACGGGGGCGCTCGAGGTGAGCCAGGGCAACGAGCGGGTGCGCTATCGCAGCCTCGCCGAGCTCAACCAGGTGATCGCCCGGGCCGAGGCGGCGGTGGCCGGGACGGGCACGCGCCGGCCGACGCATTTCCAGCCGGTGTTCGACAGGGGCACGTGAGCGACATGGGCATGAACATCCTCGACCGGGCGCTTCGGCAGATCGCGCCCCGCACCGCGCTGCGCCGGGTGCAGGCGCGCGCGGCGCTCGACGTGCTGATGCGCTACGAGGCGGCGACGCCCGGCGGGCGGGCCAGTTCGTGGCGGCCGGCCGCGACCGATGCGGACAGCGAGGCGGGCGCGGCGCGCCAGCGCCTCGCCTTCGTCGCCCGCGACATGGTGCGCAACACCGCCTTCGCCACGCGGGTGCAGACGGTCATCGCGAACAACGTGGTGGGCGACGGCATCATCCCGAAGGTGACGGGGCGCTCGAAGGCGGCGCGCGAAAGCCTGCTGCGCGCGGTCGAAGCGCATTGCGACACCACGGCGATCGACGCCGACGGGCGGCAGAACCTCTACGGGCTGCAGCGGCTGGCGATGAACACCGTGGTCGAGGCGGGCGAGGTGCTGATCCGCTACCGGCCGCGCGACCTCGGCGACGGGCTGCCGCTGCCGTTCCAGCTGCAGATCCTCGAGCCCGACTATCTGGACGGCAGCCGGGACGGTGCGCTCGCGAATGGCAATACCGTTCTGGGCGGGATCGAGTTCGACCAGATCGGCCGGCGCGTGGCCTATCATCTCTTCACCGAGCATCCGGGCGCAAACATGCGCCGGCTGCGCTTCGAGAGCCGGCGCATCCCGGCAGACCTCGTGCTGCACATCTACCGCCAGGACCGCCCCGGGCAGATGCGCGGGGTGAGCTGGTTCGCCCCGGTTGCCCTGCGGCTGCAGGACTTCGCCGACGGTCAGGACGCGCATCTCGTGCGACAGAAGATCGCCGCCTGCTTTGCCGCATTCCGCGTCGCCCCGGATGCCGAGTTCGAGGCGGCGGATGCGACCGACCCGGCCTCGCTCGGCAAGATCATCCCCGGGCGCATCCAGAACCTGCAGCCGGGCGAGGATATCCGCTTCGGGACGCCGCCGCAGGTGGGCGGGGTCGACGAGTTCTATCGCTGGGTGATGCGCGCGGTGAGCGCCGATGTCGGCATCACCTACGAGGCGCTGACCAACGACTTCTCGAACGTCAACTTCTCCTCGGCCCGGATGGGGCGGGTGGAGATGGATCGCAACGTGTCGTCCTGGCAATGGCTGATGATGGTGCCGCAGATGATGCAGCCAGTCGGGCGCTGGATCGTCGACGCCTGGCGGCTGACGTCCGGGGCGCGCGCGGCGGCCGTGGGCCTCGAGTGGGTGCCGCCGCCGCGGGTGATCGTCGATCCGACGCGCGAGATCCTCGCCATGGCGGACGAGGTGCGGGCGGGCTTCGTGAGCCGGTCCGAGATGATCCGCCGCCTCGGCTACGACCCCGAGCGCGTGCTCGAGGAGATCATCGCGGAGCGCAAGGCGGATCGGACGGCCGGTCTGGTCTTCGACAGCGATGCCGGGGCGCAGGTGCCCCTTCGCGCCTATCCGGCGGATGGCGCAGAGCAATCAGCAAAGGAGCAGGGATGAACGAGATCCGTCTTTACGGCAGTTGCGGCAACGCCTGGTGGGACGAGGAGTTCTTCACCGCCGCGCAGGTGCGCGAGCAGCTTGCCGCGATGAGCGGCCCGGTGACGGTGCGGATCAACTCGGGGGGCGGCATCGCCGCCGAGGGGCAGGCGATCTACACGATGCTCGTCGACTATCCCGGCGAGGTGCATGTGGTGATCGACGCCGTGGCGATGTCCTCGGCCAGCCTGATCGCGATGGCGGGCGACACGATCACGATGCGGCTTGGCAGCTACATGCTGGTGCACGACCCGGCGAGCCCCTGTGCCGAGGGCCGGGGCACCGAGGCCGACCATCTGCGCGTTGCGCAGCAGCTGCGGGTGATCGCGGATGCCTATGCGGCGGTCTACGCGACGCGCACCGGGATCGGCGCCGAGGAGGCGCGCCGGATCATGCGCGACGAGACGGTGATGGATGGGCCGACCGCGCTGGCGCTCGGCTTCGCGACGGCCGTCGACGACAGCGCCCCGGCCGAGCCGGTCGCGCGCTTCGATTACCGGATCTACGCCCACGCGCCGGACGCGCTGCGCGAGGCGTCGAAGAGCCTGGGCGACGCGCCCGGGCGAACGGCCATGATGGCCATGATGTCGGGCATGTCCCGCAAACCCACGAAGGAGATCGAGATGGCGGGCACCACCGTGACCACCACGCCGGCGGATGACCCCGCCGTGACCACCGCGGGCACCACCGCGGGCACCACCGCGCCGGCGCCGGGCAATCAGGCGCCGGGCAATCAGCCGGCCGACCCGGCCGCGACGATCACCGCCTCGGGCGATGACCGCGCGCGCTGCCAGCGCATTCGCGATCTGGTCGAGATGTCGGGGCTCGGCTCGGACGCCGCGCTCGACATGATCACCCGCGGCCTCAGTGCGCATGACGCGCTGGCCGAGGTTCTGGCGAAGCGCAAGGAAAAGGATCTGCAGATGAGCGGCACTCTCCACTCGGGCCACCGCCCGGCGACGATCGTCGCCGATGCCCGCGACCGGTTCGTGCAGGGCGTCGAGCGGTCGCTGATGGCCAAGGTCGGCCTGACGGGCGGCGAGCGCAACGAGTTCTCCAGCATGACGCTGAGCGAGCTCGCGCGCGAATCGATCGCCATGTCGGGGCAGCGTGCGACCTTCGCCTCGAAGCTCGAGCTGGTGGGCCATGCCTTCACCATGGCCGGCACGCACGGCACCTCGGACTTCGGCAACATCTTGCAGAACATCCAGGGCAAGGCGGCGCTCGCCGGCTGGGACGAGGCCGAGGAGACCTATCCGCTCTTCACCCGCGCCGGCACGCTCACCGACTTCAAGGCGACGAAGCGCGTCGGGCTGGGCAACTTCACCTCGCTCGAGAAGGTCGCGGAAGGGGCGAACTACAGCTTCGGCACCATCGGCGATCGCGGCGAGCCGATCGTGCTGGCGACCTACGGCAAGATGATCCGGATCTCGCGCACGGCGATCATCAACGACGATCTGGCGATCCTCGGCTCGCTGCCGCGCAAGATGGGGCGGGCCGCCCGGCGCACCGTCGGCGATCTGGTCTTCGCGATCCTGACCGGCAATCCGGCGATGTCGGACGGTATCGCGCTGTTCCACGCGACCCACCGCAACCTCGCCGCGGCGGGCTCGGCGCCCTCGGTCGCCAGCATGTCGGATGCGCGCACGGCGCTGCGCACGCAGCGCGAGACCGCGGACGGGCCGGCGCTCAACATCGCGCCGCGCTACATGATCGTGCCGGCCGCGCAGGAGACGATCACGCGCCAGCTGCTGACCTCGGCGGTCGATCCGCAGGCGGGCAAGGGGCATGCGACCAACCCGGTCGCGGGCATGGCCGAGCTGGTGGTCGACGGTCGCCTCGATGCGACCTCGGCCAGCGCCTGGTATCTCGCCGCCGATCCGAACGGCTTCGACACGATCGAGGTCGCCTATCTCGACGGCGTGCAGGCGCCCTATCTGGAACAGCAGCAGATGTGGACCGCCGACGGTGTCGAGATGAAGGTGCGCATCGATGCGGGCGTCGCGCCGCTCGACTTCCGCACGATGTACAAGAACCCCGGCGTCTGACCGGCGCCGGCGATGACCTGACGAAAGGGCGGCCTCGGCCGCCCTTCGTCGTTCCAGCCCCCTGAACACAGAAGGAACCTCCATGAAAAATCTCGTCAACGACGGCGGCAACGTCACCGTCCCGGCGCCTTACGATGTGGCCTCGGGCGAGGGCGTTCTCGTCGGTGCGCTCTTCGGTGTCGCCCAGACGGCGGCGCTCTCGGGCACCCCGGTCGTGCTCGAACTGGGCGGGACCTATGACCTGGCGAAGGCCGGCTCGCAGGCCTGGGCCCTCGGCGCCCAGATCTACTGGGATGCGGCGGCAAAGCTCTGCACCACGACTGACACCGGCAACACCGCGATCGGCAAGGCGGTGCTCGCGGTCGGCGGCAGCGCTGCCGAGACGGTCGGGCGCGTGGTGCTGACGTAAGCCGATGGTCAGCGTGTTCGACGGCATGGGGCGGATCTGCACGATGGCCTTCGGCGCCGGCGTCACCTATCTCGCCGCGGGCAAGCCGGCCCGTGTCGTGCCCTCGAAGTTCCGCGAGGCGCCGGTCGAGATCGAGGATGACGACGGGCGCATGGTGCTGATCATCGCCCCGACCTGGTGGGTGCGGCGCGACCTCGTGCCCGAGATCGCCCGCGGCGACCGGATCGAGCCGGGCAACGGCAAGACCTACACGGTGATCACCGACCGCCCGAACGGCTCCCCGGCCTCGGACGCGACCCTGATCTGCGAACTTGAACGGATCTTCCCGTGAGCGCGCGGGGGAGCTTCCGGGCGATCGCGCGGGCGGCGCTTGCGGCCGATCCGCGGATGTCGGGGTTCACGCTGCTCTCGGCCTGGGCGGGGGGCATCAATGCCGAGCTCTTGCCGGTGATCGGCGTGGTGACGCCGCAGGAGCGGGTGGCGCCGCTGACGCTCAAGCAGGCGCAGCGCACGCTGCGGCTGCAGGTGGTGGCCAAGCGCCTCGGTGCGGCCGAGCTCGAGGATGAGATCGACCTCGATGCCGACGCGATCGAGGCCTGTGTGACCGCGGCGATGCTGGCCCAGGGCATCCGCTGCCTGCCCGAGGAGGTCACCACCACGCTCAATGGCGAGGGCGAGCAGCGGATCGGCACCGTCGTCGTGGGCTTCGGGATCGAGTACCGCCGCCCGATCGGCGGCTGAGGGCGCGGCGCGATCCGCGCCCGCCGCAGCAAACCGCGCCGGCCGCAATTCCGCGGCCGGGGCGTTCCGGGGCCCCGCCGGCGTGCGGGGCCTCGTCATTCGAGGAGGCGCACATGCCGAAAGTCACCAACCTGGGGAAGGGCGATGTGACCCTTCCGAGCGGCCACAGGCTGCCCGCCGGCAAGGCGGTCGAGATCGACCAGTCCGTGCTGGACATCGTCGACAACCGCAACGTCCTGCGCGGCCGGCTGGCCGCGAAGACGATCGAGATCACCGGGACCGCGGCCGCGGCCGCCGCCCCGGCGAAGACCGCAACGCCCGAGATCTCGGGCACTGAGAAGAAAGGCTGACCATGACCAACATGACCTATATCGGCGCCACCATCGAGGTGGCCGCGGGCAAGCCCGCCACGATCGACGCCACGGGCTTCGGCGCGATGAGCTTTGCCGAGGTCGGCGAGATCCTTGAATGGGGCGAGATCGGCGACACCTCCGAGGACTCGACCGAGACCACGCTGAAGGGCCGGGTGCTGCACACCAACGGCGCGGTCGACGGCGGCACCTCGGACTTCACCTTCCTGCGCAGCAAGGACAGCTCCGATGCCGGTCGGGATCTGCTGATCGCGAAGAACAACACCAACGACGACGTGTCCTTCAAGATCACCGACCCGGACGGCGAGATCTCCTATTTCCACGGCAAGGTCGCGAATGTGCGCGACCGCGCGCGCTCGGCCTCGACGCAGAAGGGCATGAGCGGGCAGGCCCGGATCAACTGCGCCGTCGTGCGCGTCGCCGCCTGACACAGGGCGCGGCCGCGGTTCCCCCGCGGCCGGCCATTTCTGCGACCCACCCCCAAGACAAGAGACAGAGGAAGAAGACGATGGATTTTGCCCAGTTCGACAGCCGCTCGGCAGCCGAGAAGCCCGGCCGCGTGCACCTGTTGCACCCGGTCACCGGCGCCGAGCTTTACGCCGATGCCGAGCAGACGAAGCCCTGCATCGTGCTGGTGCGCGGCACCGAGAGCCGCACGGCGCAGAAGGCGCTGCGGGTGGCCCAGCAGGAGCGGATGAAGGCGAAGCCGAAGAAGGGCGACCTGCAGATGCTCGAGGATCTGCACGCGCAGATGGTCGACAGCGCGGTGCCGCTGATCGCGGGCTTCGAGAATGTCTCGCGCGGCGAGGCGGCGCTGACGGTGGCCGAGGACGACATCCGCTGGTTCCTGAACCTGCAGATGGTGAACGGGCAGGAGGGCGAGCGCTCCTTCGTCGAACAGGTGCTGACCTTCGCCTCGCGCCGCGACAGCTACCTGGGAAACGCCGCGGCCGCCTGATCCTCTACGCGCGCCAGCTCGGGCATCTGCACTCGGTGCCCAAAAGCTGGACGGTGTCGCGGCTGACCTTCGCGCACAAGCGCGGCCGCGACCTGCGCCTGCCGGTGCTCGACGCCGGGCAGTATCTGGTCGAGGCGATGCAGATCCTCGGGCCGCTCCGGCCCGGGCTCGCCGAGGCGCGC
Organism: Paenirhodobacter sp. YD-8; assembly: GCF_056590935.1. Classification (NCBI taxonomy): domain Bacteria; kingdom Pseudomonadati; phylum Pseudomonadota; class Alphaproteobacteria; order Rhodobacterales; genus Paenirhodobacter; species Paenirhodobacter sp. YD-8. Next base: position 1,524,149 of record NZ_CM152649.1, read on the forward strand.
GCCACCGACTGGCCCGAGATCGCGGCCTTCGCCCATGCGACCGAGCGGCTGTCCGAGCCCTGGGAGATCGAGACGCTCGCGGCGATGTGCGCGGGCTATTGCGCGGCCCTGAAGGCCGGAGAGGACCCGCTGGCGATCGCGCCGGTGGATCTCGATGACACCACGGCGGGCTGAGCGGCCCGCCGTTTCCCCTTGCACGATCGGAGCCCCGACATGTCGATGAGCAGCCCCGCAGCGATGCAGGTGAGCGCCACGCTCGACCTCTCGCAATACGAAAGCCGGTCGCGCACGCTGGTGGCGACGACGCAGAAGATGGCGGCGAACGTCAACCAGTCGATGGCCGGGATCTCGCGCTCGGTCGCGGGGTCTGGCACCGCCTTCGACCGGCTGCGCGCCTCGCTCGATCCGGCCTTCGCCGCCTCGCAGCGCTATCGCCAGATCCAGCAGGATCTGGCCGCGATGGTGGAGCGCGGCGACGCGACGCAGCGCGCGGCGAACATCGCGCTCGAGCAGGCGGCGAGCCGTTACATGGGCGTGGCCACCGCGGCCGAGCGGGCCGAACAGGTGCAGCGCGAGCAGGCCGCGGCGGTGGCGCTCTCGACCGGGCAATACGAGGCGCTGCGGGCCTCGCTCGATCCGGTCTATGCGAGCTCGAAGCGCTATGAGGCGGCACAGCAGTCGATGGCGGCCGCGGTCAAGACCGGCGCGATCACGCAGGGCCAGGCGAACCAGGTGCTGGACATGGCCGCGCAGAAATACCTGTCGGTCAATCAGGTTACGCAGCAGTCGACCGGACGGTTCGGCAAGCTCTTCGCGAGCGTGGGCGGCGGGCAGAATGCGATGAAGCAGTTCTCCTTCCAGCTGAACCAGGTGGCGCAGCAAGGCGCGGTGACCGGCAATTACATGCAGGCGCTCAGCATTCAGGCCGCGGACATGCTGACCGTGTTTGGCATGTGGGGCATCCTGGCCGGCGGGGCCATCGCAGTGCTCGGTCCGCTTGCCATGAGCTTCTTCAATTCCGGTGAGAAGGCGCGCTCGCTCAAGGACATCATCGGGGATTTGTCCTCCTCGGTCGGCGACATGAAGGGCGCGATCGAGCAGGCGGCCATCCCGATGGCGGCGCTGCGCAAGCAGTTCGGGGAGAACGCCGAGACGGCGCGCGACATGGCCATCGCGGTTCTGGGGCTTAACCGGATCACCGTGATGAAGGACATCACCGAGGCCACCAAGGGGCTGAACACCAGCCTCGCGGGGCTTGTCGAGCAGGTCGAGGTCTACCGGGCGGCGCAGCGGAACATGACCGCCGACGGCTCGACCGGCATCGCGATGATGCAGCTGTCCGAGCATACCGCCAAGACGCTTGGCGCCCAGTATGGCCTGACCACGACGCAGGCCGTCGACGTGGCCGACGCGCTGAAGAAGATGGGAGACACCGGCAACATCCAGAACGTCATCGACGGGTCCGCGGATCTGGTCCGGCTGCTCGGCATGGCGAAGGACGAAAGCGGGCGCATTCCCGATGGCCTCCTCGATGCCGCCAAATCGGCGGGTCAGCTCGCGGTGAACGCGCTGCAATATGCGGGCTACACCGAGCAGGCCGAGCGGCTGGCGAGCGGCCTCGCGATCAACCTCGATGATGCGCAGACCGCGGCGCAGCAGCTTGCCTCGGCGCTGTCCTCGGCAGCGGCCTTCTCGGCCAGTCTCGACGCGCAGGTCGCCTCCATCGGTGTCGAGATCGAGGCCCTGAAGACCAGGGCGAATGCCGCGAATGCGGTGATGGTCGCGGGGCTCGAGGCGCGGGCACAGGCGAACCGGAACGCCGCGGTGGCCGCCGGGGAAGACCTGCTCATCGCCAATGCCCGCTACGCCACCGACATGGCACAGATCGGCACCCTCAAGGATCTGCTCACCCAGCGGGAACAGCTGATCGAGAGCAACCGCACCGAGGCGCGCTCGGCCGGGTCGGCGATGCGCGCGGCCGAGCGGCTGGCGCGCCAGCACGAGCGCGAGCTCGAGGCGCTGCGGGCGTCGCTCGATCCGCTCGAGGCCTACCGGCAGAAGCTCGCGAAGCTGGTGCCGTTGCAGGCGGCGCTGTCGCAGGACGAGTTCGCGCGGGCGATCCGCGCGCTGAACGTCGAGCTTGCCGACAGCCTGCCGCTTGTGGGCGATCTGTCGGAGGCGATCTCGACCGGGCTGGTCGACGGCTTCGAGGGTGGGCTGAGCTCGATGACGGATGCGCTCAAGTCCTGGCTCAAGCAGGCGATCGCGCTGGCGATGAAGAACCAGATCGTCGTCGGCCTTGGACTGAACGGCTCGGTCTCGGCCGGCGGCACCGCGGCGGCGGCCGCGACCGGCAGCGCGCTGTCCGGGATCGGCACCGCCTTCTCGGCGCTCTCGCTCGGCATGAGCAACTTCGCGGGCTCGATCATGTCCTCCGCCTGGGGCTCGATCTCGGGCGCCTTCTCGGCGGGGCTTGCCGGGCTCTCGACCTCGGTCACGACGGCCTTCGCGAACCTCACCGGCAACGTCGGCGCGCTCCTGAGCGGGGCCGGCGGCTCGATCGCCTCCTCGCTCGGCGCGCTCGGCTCGGCGATCGGCGCCATCGCCGGCCCGGTCGCGATCATCGCCGGGCTGGTCAGCTTCTTCGGGACGAAGACGAAGCTCCTCGACGCCGGCATCAAGGCGGTGATCACCGACACCGATGTGCTGGTCTCGACCTACAAGCGGGTGAAGAAGACGAAGTTCTGGGGGCTCAGCTCCTCGACCAGCACCAGCACGAAGCCGGCGTCTGCCGAGGTGGCTGATCCGATCACTCAGGCGATCAACGCCACGCAGGCCTCGATCCTGTCGATGGCCTCGGTTCTGGGCATCGCGACCGAGACCTTCGACGCCTTCGCCTATGAGCTGAAGGTCTCGACCAAGGGCTTGTCGGATGAGGAGATCGGCAAGGCGCTTGCCGCGGCGATGTCGGACGCGGCCGATGCCTATGCGCTGATGATCGGCGGGCTTGATGACCTGATCGCGACGGGCGAGACCGCGACCGAGGCGCTCACCCGGCTCAGCACCGCGCTGACCACGGTCAACGGCGCCTTCGACACCCTCGGCTATGCGCTGCGCTATTCCGGCCTCGCCGGCGCGGCGGTGTCCTCGGCGCTCGAGGATCTGCTCGGCGGCGCCGACGGCTTCACCTCGGCGGTCTCGACCTATTGGGGCACGTTCTACTCGGCGGCCGAGCAACAGGCGATCCTGACCCGGCAGGCGGCGACGGCGCTGGCCGCCTATAACGCCGCGCTGCCGCGCTCGCGCGAGGAATATCGCGCCCTGATCGATGCGCAGGACCTGACCACCGAGGCGGGCCGCGCGCTCTGGGCCGAGCTCGTGGGCATGGCGGGGGTGATGGACCAGATCCTGCCGGCGGTGTCGGGGCTCACGGCCGAGCTCGAGACCCTGCTCGGCGCGGTCTCGACGAGCCTTGATGCGACGATCAACGCGGTCACCGAAAGCCAGAAGGCGTCGGCGACGGCCGCGGGAAACTGGTACAAGGCGGCGGACAGCATCGCCGAGTTCATCCGCACGATGCGCTCGACCTCGGGCGCGCTGGTCTCGCCGACCCAGGCGACGGCCTTCAGCCAGGCGCAATACCAGACCCGGCTCGCCTCGGCGCTGGCGGGCGATCTCGATGCGGTCAACGGGCTGACCAGCGTCGCGCAGACCTATCTCGACGCCGTGGGGGCGACCGCGGGCTCGGCGACCGAGCTGGCGCTGGCGCAGGCGCGGGTGCTGTCGGATCTCGGCACGGTGCAGGGCGCCTCGCAGATCGAGGGGGCGCGGTGGGACGTGATCCAGGGGCTTTACCAGGATCAGGTCGACCTGATGCAGGAGGTGGCCGACACGCTCGCCGCCGGCAATGCGCTGAGCGAGGCGCAGATCGCCACGCTGAACACGCAGCTCGGATCGCTCGACGACGCGATCACGGCCGCGGCGGCGATCAACTATGCCAGCCTGCAAAAGCAGATCGACCTGAGCATCACCGCGGTCGAGGATGCGCAGATCCCGGAGTATCTCAAGGCGCTGCTGCGCAATGCCGACACCGGCATCACCAGCACTATCGACTTCATCACCCGCTCGGATCTGACGCCGGATCTCAAATGGCTGGCGCTGACCGGGGCGAGCGAGATGGTGAAGACGGTGACCTATGCCGCCGAGAACGACCTCGGCGCCGATCTGACGCGGCTGGCGGTCGACACCGTCTCGACGCTGCGCAAGACGGTCCATCTGCTCGCCGGGGCCGGGCTCGATGCCGAGACGATGCAGGTGGCGCTTGCCGGCAACAGCGAGCTCGCCCGGGTGGTGACGGCGACGCTCGCGACCGACATCGACGCCCAGGCGAAGCGTCTCGCGCTCGGCACTGTCGGCGCCTATGGCGTCTCGGTCATGGCGTCGCTCTCGCCCGGGGTCAGCGCTGACGTGCGCCGGATCGTGATCGACGAGCAGGGCAGCTATGCCGCGCTGATCGAGGCCACGCTGGGCGCCGATCTCTCGGCCGATGCGCGGCGCATCCTGCTCTCCCAGCAGGGCCGCTATGTCGCCAATATCACCGGCGTGCTGGTCTCGGACATGGATGCCGCGACGCGGGCGCTGCTGCTCAACGCCAACACCTCGGCCGCCCGGGCGATCACCCTCGCGACGGTCTATGCGGGCAGCCTGACCGCGGCCGAGATCGCGCTGCTGAAGACGCAGGCGACGACCGCCTCGGCGACGATCCGGGCGGCGATCGACCTGACCGGGGTCTCGGCCACCGGGCTGCTCTACCTCGCGCAGATCGGCATGGGCAGCACCGCAGTGCAGAAGACGCTTTCCGGCACGATCGCGCTCTCGGCGCTGAGCGCGGAGGCGCGCCTGCTGCTGAGCGCGGTGAGCGAGACGGTGCAGAAGTCCGTTGCCTTCCGCGCGACCGGCAGCGCCACCGAGGATCAGCTGCGCCTGCTGGGCGCGGTCTCGGCCACGGTGCTGCGGGCGGTGAACATCACGGCAACCGGAAGCCTCACCGCGGCACAGGCCGCGATGCTTGGGGCCTCGTCGGGGACGGTGCAGCGGCTGCTGGCGCTTGCCGCCACCGGCACGCTCTCGACCGATCAGAAGACCATCCTCGCCTCGGCGGCCGCGACCGTCACCCGGGCGCTGATCCTGTCGACGACCGGGGGGCTGACGTCCGATCAGCGGGCCGTCCTGCTGGCCGAGACGGCCAATATCTCGCGCGGGCTGGCCCTGACCGCCACCGGCGCGCTCTCGACCGATCAGCGCTCGATGCTGGCAGCCGTGAGCGCAACCGTCACCCGGCAGCTGGCGCTCGCCGCTGGCGGGGCACTCACTAGCGATCAGCGCTCGATGCTGCTGGCGTCGTCTGGCACCATCGCCCGCGCGCTGGCGCTCACTGCGAGCGGTTCGCTGACCGGTGACCAGCGCTCGATGATCCTCGCCGACAGTGCCTCGATCTCCCGATCCCTCGCGCTGAGCGCCAGCGGCACGCTGACCACCGATCAGCGCCTCATGCTGCTGTCCGGCACGCAATATGTGGCGCGCGTGCTGGCGATGGCCGCCAGCGGATCTCTCACCACAGACCAGCGCGGCATGCTGGCGGCATCATCCGGCAGTGTCGCGCGTGCTCTGGCCCTGACCGCCACCGGCACGCTAACCACTGACCAGCGCACGATGCTGCAGTCCGGCACCGCGTATATCGCGCGGGTGATCGCGATGCAGGCGAGGGGCGTGCTGACCGACGATCAGCGCCGCATCCTGACGGCGACGACCGGGACGGTCGAGCGCACGGTCACGGGGCTGGTCAATCTCTCGGGCCTGACGGCACAGCAGCGCACGTTCCTCGGCGCAATCTCGGGCAGCACGAGCGGCACGCTGACGCTTGGCGGCAGCTTTCGCTTCGACCCGACCGCGGCCTTCTCGACCTGGTATGAGGCGACGACCGAGGCCTCGATCGCGGCGCCGATGACGGCGCTGCGCGGTGCGCTTGGCGATCTCGCCGCCGCCGTGCGCGCCGAGACCGCCCGCGCCGCGCATGAGACCGCGGTGACCGGCCTCAACACCTATGCCGCGGGGCTGACCAGGAATGCGCTCGGCAACTACTTCGTCACCGACGCCGACCTTGCCGCGATGGCGGGGATCATCGGCCTCGACACGACCGGGCAGACCGCGCTGCAGCTGCGCCGCGCCATTGCCGGCTATGACGCCGCCGACCTCCTGTCCTCGACGATCTACGACCCGACCGGCAACCTCGAGGCGGCCTATCTCGCCTCGGTCGCGCCACAGGACAGCACGCCCGCGCCGGCCTCCTACGCGCTCAGCGATTACCGGCTTCAGCGGGTCAGCCCCTTCGCCTTCCTCGTCACCGGCCCGCTTGGTGGACGGCGGCTCTTCAGCGCAGCCACGGAGGATCTCGTCAAAGACCAGATCGCATCGCAGGGCTTCCCCGCCTTCGCCCGCGGCGGCACCCATGACGGCGGGCTTAGGCTGGTCGGCGAGAACGGCCCCGAGCTCGAGGCGACCGGCCCGAGCCGGATCTACACCGCGGGCCAGACCCAGCGGATGCTGGGCGGCGCGAATGACGCGCTGATCGCCGAGATGAAGGCGCTGCGGGACGCCTTGCGCGCCGAGATCCGGCAGCTCCGCGATGAGCAGAGGCAACTTGGGATGCAGACAGCCGAGAACACGCGCTCCAGCGCAAAGACGCTCCGTAAATGGGACACGATCGGGCAACCGCCAGTGCAGGAGACCACCGCATGAGGCTCATCGAAACGATAGCCATCACCGAGGCGATGCTCCTGGCGTCGAATGTCGCCGAGACCGACGCCCCGGCCTGGGATGCCGGAGCGGGGTATGACGTCGCAGACCAGGTCATCCGCGGCCATGCCGTCTATCAGGCCGTCGCGGCGAGCACAGGACAGGACCCGCTCACCGATGCCACCAGCACCTACTGGGTCCGCCTCGGCGCGACGAACCGATGGCGGGCATTCGACAAGCTGATCTCTGACCCGGTGGCACAGTCGGGCACCATCACCTACAGCCTGCGGCCGGACATGCTCTCCGATGCCATCGCCTTCTTCGGGCTCAGCGCTGCCTCGATCCGCGTCGCGGTCACCGATCCCGTCGACGGGCTCATCTATGACCAGACCCGCAGCCTGATCGACGGCGGCACAGTCTTCGACTGGTGGAGCTACTTCTTCGAGCCGATCACCTATGCGGATCAGGAGATCGTCACCGGCATCCCGATCTACACCGGTGCGCGGGTCGACATCACCCTGACCTCGGGCGGCCTCACCGAGGTCGGCCAAATCGTGCTCGGTCGCGCGCAGGTGCTCGGCGAGACGCTGGTCGATACCGAGATCGGGATCGAGGATTTCTCGGTGAAGGAGCGCGACACATTCGGCAACTTCACCATCGTCGAACGCGCCTATTCCGACACCACGCGTTTCCGTTTCAGCTTCCCGACCGGTGATGCGCGCCGCATCCGGTCGATCCTCGCGCGGGTCCGCGCCACCCCCGCCGTCTATTACGCCGGCGACGAGACGAGCCAGTTCGGCACGACCGTCTATGGCTTCTTCCAGGATTTCTCGATCCCGCTGACGACCTCCGTCAGCTTTGGCAGCCTTGAAGTGGAGGGCCTTACATGACACTTCCGACGATCACCGCGACATTTACTGTCCCGCCCGCATCCCCGAGCCGGAACGATCCGGCAACGTTTCCGGCTCGCGCGGATGCCACGGTTGCATATCTCCCGACGTTCGTGTCGGACGCAAACAATGCCATTTCGCAGCTCAACGCTCTGGTAGCGGCGATCAATGCCTATGGCGACGGGTTCCCGCTGTTCGTCCCCACGGGTTCGGCCGTCGCGCCCTCGATGGCCTTTGCCGTGGATGCCGACACCGGCCTGTTCCGCGCCGGTGCCAACATTCTCGGCCTGGCGACCGGCGGGGTCGAACGGGCGCGGATCACCGCCGCCGGCCTGCAGCTCACCGGGCTCCTGAGCGGCACCGCCGTGGTGCAATCCGCCGCCGACACGACGGCGGGGCGCCTGCTCACCCCGGGCTGGATGGGGCTCGGGGCGACGTCCAGCCCGGCGCTCGACGACATCGACCGCTTCGACATCCCGCAGGGGTTCTGGTGGGTCTCGAGCGCCACCACGCTCGGCACGCTGCCGACCGGGGCGACCGTCGGCGACGGCGTGCTCGTGCTGCGGCCGACCCCGAACCAGACGACGCAGATCTATGCGACGCCCAACAACGGGCAGACCTGGATCCGCAAGAGCTACGCCGTCACCTCCTGGGGCCCGTGGCGCCGCCTCTATGACAGCGGCAATGTCCTTGGCACGGTGGGGCAGGCGGCGGGTGTGCCCACCGGCGCCGTGATCGAGCGCGGCAGTAACGCCAACGGCGAGTATGTCCGCTTCGCCGATGGCACGCAGATCTGCTGCATCGCCTCGCTTTCCATCAGCGCCGTGACGGTGGCGGCCGGCGCGATCTACACCTCGTCGGAGTTCACCTGGAACTTCCCGGCGGCATTCATGGCACCGCCCAATGTCTCGGCCTCGGTGCGCGCAAGCGGTGCCGTATGGGCCAAGGCCCGGCCGCTTTCTGCCGGCAGCGGCGGCATCACCGTGCTGTCCGCAGCCTCGATCGGCTCGGCCCTGATTGCCGAAGCGACGGCCATCGGCCGCTGGTTCTGACCGAAAGGACTTCTCATGTTTCTGATTACCCTGAGCCCGATGCGGCGCGATGATCCGCTGGCGGTTTCCGTCGCAGGCGATGTGCTGGTGCTGAACGGCGAGGTGATCGACCTTGCCACCTACACCGCCGACCCCGAGGCGCCGCACGACTGGATCGTCGGGCAGCCCGAGCAGGTGAACGGGGCGTGGCATGTCACGATCGTTCTGCCGCATGGCGCCGAGGCCCCCGAGGCGACCCGCTTCCCGGCGCCGATCACGGTGACCGCGGACGGCCCCGTGCCCCTGCCGCCGCACGATGCCCCCGCCGACTGACGCACGATCAAGACAACCCATGAAGATGCACCCGCCACCGGCGGGTTTTTTGTTGCCGGAAAGGGGCAGGACAGTGACGACTGACAAACTCGACCAGATTGCGACGCGGGCCGGATGGGCCACGATCCCGGGGGCGATCTCGTTCCCGGCGTGGTGGCCGACGCTCGAGAGCGCCTCGACCTTCGCCTCGCAGCTGGTGCCGATCGTGGGCTTGCTGATCGCGGTGGTGAACCTCGCGCTGCTGATCCGCAAGTGGCGCCGGGGCCGGGCCTTCTGCCTCGACGAGAACGGCGCCGCGGGCCGGCGCACCGTGGCGGGGCTCGGTGCGGTGCTGGCGCTTGCCGCGGCGGTCATCACTCCTTTCGAGGGGCGCGAGCTACGCGCCTATCGCGACATCGTCGGAGTCTGGACGATCTGCGACGGCGACACGCAGGGCGTGCGGCCGGGGCAGGTGGCGACGCCGGCCGAATGCGACAGCCGTCTGACCGCCCGGGTGGCGCAGTTCGAGCGCGAGATCCGGCCGTGTCTGCCGGCCGATCTGCCGCGTGAGACCCGCGCGGCCTTCGTCTCGGCCGCCTACAACATCGGCTCGGGGGCATTTTGCGGCTCGAGCATCGCGCGCCGGGCCCGGGCGGGCGATCTGCGCGGTGCCTGCGACGCGTTGCGGCTCTGGAACCGCGCCGGCGGGCAGGTGGTGCGTGGCCTCGTGCGCCGGCGGGAGGCGGAGCGCGACCTGTGCCTGAGCGGGCTGTGAGGCGGGCAGGGGGCACGCTGGCGCTCTGCCTCGCGCTTGGCGCCTGTGGCGCGCTGCCCGGGCTGCTGAACGGCCCGAAGGTCGCCGCGAACGGGCAGGCGGCCCGCACCGCAGCGCAGACGCTGGGCACCAGCACGCAGCGCGATCAGGCGATCCGCACCGCCAGCGCCGGTCGCGACGTCGTGCAATCGGCCGACGCCAATGCCGTGCGCGCGGGCCGTGTCGGGCGCGTGGTGGTCGAGGGCAACAGCCCGCCCTGGCTGATCCTCGCCTTCGCCGTCGCGCTCCTTCTCGACAGCCCGCTGCGCTGGCCCGAGCAGATCTGGCGCGCGGTCAGGGGGAGGCGCGACGGCACCGCCTGACGTTCAGACCGCGCCGACTAGTTCGCGCCGGACGGCTGAGCGCTAGTACTTGCTGTCCTCTCGTTTGAGTTGTAGCAATGTTCAATATCGCACATGTCCATGTAAATTTCATAGGTAAAAGACGAATGGCGGAAAGAAAATCGCTCACAGTGCATTACCGCAGAATGGAAGATCCAGTTGGAGCCTTGGGCGGAAATACACTCGAAACTCTCGTTAGAGCCGCAATGGAAGATATGCACGACGGTGGTGAATTGGCCGGACACTGGAAACGGCGCGCTTGGATCATGCCTCCCGAAAACTCAGATACGTTATTGATGAACGTATTCCACGATGATGGAACGAGTTTCTTCGGCGACTTGACCGTTTACACGAAGGGTTTCATGCAAGCTCTTCTGCGGGATGAATCCGATGCCGCTATGCTGCCTGTAGAACAACAGCCGCCTCCGCAAGGTCGTGAATATATCCATTCAATGATGTTTTGGATGCTTATCGGCAATCATGTTCTGACTATTCAAAGCCGATCACTCACCACAAAGCAGCTCGAACAGTATTTGACATGGTTACTTAAGGAGCGGACCTCCCAAATGGGAGCGAATGGGCAAGTGCTCCTCAATGCGAAATTTGATGTTGAAGACGTTGGAGGCGACCTCGATGACGTGCGCGAGATAATTGTCGGCGGCACCGGCGTCGTGCAAGCCGCACCCACGCACCTTCCTGAGCAGCCTGTCGAGGTTCCCGGCAGGGAAGTGGAGCAACACGTTGACGTAGACGCCAAGCGTTCGTGGGGTGAACGAGCCCTTAACGTTCTCCGTGCAATCATGAGTAACGAGGCAGACGTTCAACGCCTGCTCGAAAGCATTCCAGAAGGTGCCGACTTGGATGTTTCGGTTCACATCGGCTACAAGGCAAGAAAGCGACGGGTCAGCCGCGCTCCAATGCAGCAAGCGCTTCGGAACCTGCCAGATGGAGAGATAACGGCGGTTGGTAAGCTTGGGCGACAGAGTGGCAAGGATATCAGGCTCAGCTACCCGGTGCGCGTGTTGAACAATGGAAGCCTCTTGGACCCGGATGACGTCCGGTCTAAGCTCAGGTCTGCCTATGACTACTTCGTGGATAACGGCAAGATATAGAGCACAGACGGAACATAGATGACGTGGCTGCGGCAAAAATGGGATTTGGTTGGCGCCGCCGCAGTTGCGGCGGCTGGTTCTTGCCTTTTGCCCCACGATGCCGTCAAAGATGTGACAACTGAATTGATTGCTTTTTTCAGCATTCAATCAGCCGTAATTCTACCTGCAATGATTTTCACGGCAGGAATATTGAAGCCGGACGGTCTGGAGCTCGAAGAGGCCCAGCGTTACCACAAAGCACTTAAGAGCCAAATGCTATTTTGGGTGGTGCTCCTAAGCCTTGATTTCATCGCTGTGGTGTCCCTAATTGCGGGCAAAGCACTGAGCTGGAAACTTGATGTTAGTCTTCCTTATGTTGCTGCGCCTATCGACCTCGGGTGGGTCATGCCGAGCTTACTATATTTTTCTGGATCACTTGCGATATTTCGGACTATTCCATTCGTTGGGGGGGTGTTGAGCCTACTCGACTTGAATAGCGATATGACGCAAAAAGCGATACGTCGGCGAAATCGCCGCGAAGCTAATGAGCGGAAAGAAAAGGCGGCCCCCCGTCCGATGGAGCTGCCAAAAGGTTATGGAGACACGATCGAACCCATAGCGCATAGAGAAGACAGCACACAAAAAGACGATTAGTCTCTGCGCCGCGTTTCCGGGGACCTGCACTTCTTTGATGTTCTGCCATCCGGGGATGCGCTCCACGGTTTCACGGCGGGGCGCGTCGGGCAGCTCACCTGCCGCACGGTGCTCCTCGAGAAACTCCTCCATCGTCATGTTGTTCGGGACGACGATCACGCCGTCAGTGTTCACGCTGACGTTGAACTCGGGGGCCTCGCCGTCGCGGTGGCAGTGGCGGGCCTCGAGAGGAAACAGGTTAGCGACCACGTTGCCGCCGTCCGCCAGCGTCCGCAGGTTGCCCACCAGCGCGTCGTGCTCGCGGGCCGGCCCGCCCTGGCTGATCTTCGCCTTCGCCGTCGCGCTTCTCCTCGACAGCCCCTTGCGCTGGCCCGAGCAGATCTGGCGCGCGGTCAGGGGCAGGCGGGGAGGTCAATAGGCATTAGCCATGAAGCCAATCTTCACTTGACGCGCCGTCGAATTGGGTGCGTCGTCCCTTGCCGAAGGGGGGTGACCCATGAAACATTTGTTCATGATATTGGTCCTTTGTGTTTCTGCTCTTCTCTTTCCGGCTAACGCCCAGTCTGGGCAGCCCTTTCTGCCCCAATCTCTTCAGATTGAGATCGTCAAGCCGGATGCCGCGATCGATCTGTTAGGCCGGATCCAGAACCAGGAGCCGAAGGAAAAGGTCTTCAATGCAGCCTGCTGCAAAATCTGCCACAAGGGCAAAGCCTGCGGGGATAGCTGTATCAGCAGATCATACACTTGCCACAAGGGGCCAGGGTGCGCCTGTGACGGCTGAGATGCGCCACTGTCAGTGGTTGCGTCGCCAGTCCCAAGGCATTTCGAACTGACTGGCCCAGATGCCGCGCTTGGCCGATCGTGCCCGGTTCTCTGCGGCGACGTAGTCAAGAGAGTAATGGCGATAGGCGACAGCCCAGCCATTCTCGACCATCCAGGCATTGAGGTTGGTTCCACGGGATCTGCAGATCGCCACAACACGTCCATAGCGATCGACGTCCCGAGGTTGGCAGGAAACAGGTGCTCGGCCGATCTGGTCTGCCAGGGCATTTGCGGCATCTGTTCCGCAGGCCCAGGGTTTTCCCGCGACGTAGCACCGCTGCCGCCCCTCAGGGCAGTCGATGCCATGAAGCCTGATGCGCTGGCCGTGAATATCGATCGTGTCGCCATCAATCACCGAGGCTGTGCCGCTGATATCGGCAGCCTGCACCGCGGTTGAAAAAAGGAAGGCGGAAATGAAAGGCAGGAATTTCATCGGAAATGGCCTTTGAAATGTTGGTTCTTGCGTTGAGAGCCGGCCTGCCCCTAGCTGGCCATCACTGAACGTCAGGGAGCGCCAACCAGTTCGCGCCTGGCGGCTGAGGCGAGGAAGGACGAACGGGTCATGTGCCGCGATCGGGCGGTCTCGTCGATGGCCCGCAAGAGCCCGCGCTCGATCGAGATATTGACCCGGGCGAGGGCGGTGTCCGCCGGGATGTAGGGCACCGGCATCAGCACGGCGCCGGCGGCGAGTTCCTCGGCCACCTCCGGGCGCTTGCGGATGGTCTCGATCGACGCGGCCTCGACATCGGGTTGATCCTCGAACCAGAGATCGAGCGCCTCGGCAGTGGCCCGGGGGATGTCGTCCCAACTGTCCGCGGCGGCAAAACAGCCGGGAAGATCCGGGAAGGTCAGGCCGTAAGCACTGCCCTCGTCGTGATGCACGAGCGCGGTATAGTAGCGCATCTTGTCCTCCTTGACGTGGATGCGGAGAGGCGATGGTGACGGGGCCTAGAGCAGCCCCGCCTGTCGGTAGATGCTCCTGACGGTGCCAAGCGGCAGGTCCTTCTTCGGGTGGGGCAGGATCACCGTCCTGTCGCCCTTCCGGAGCTTATGGTGATCGCCTTTGACGGACACCACCTCGAACCCTGCGTCTTTCAGAACCTTCAGGAGCTTTCGGGAATTGGTCTCGAGCTCCATCGCCCCTCCTTCGTGGGTATTTATATACACACTCATTCCGCCGCATCAAGCGGATGTGTGTAATTAAGTGTGTTCATTTTTCTGACGTTCATGGCTGGGCGCAGCAAAATCCTGGGCCAAATGTCGTTGATGCGGGCAAAGCTGCCGCTCAGTCGGTGCTGCAGCAAAATCCCCGCGCTCGTTCAGGCAATGCAAACCTTGCCGGAATGCACTATCGTGGTGCTGCCCTGTCTCCCCAGCGAAAGAGCGTTTGTCATGACGATCACCAACGAAGATGAACTGGATGGCATGAAGGCCATCGGCCGGATCGTGGCGAACACGCTGAAGATCATGTCGAATGCGCTCGAACCCGGCATGACGACGCGCGAACTCGACGAGATCGGGCGCGAGGTTCTGGAACGCGAAGGCGCCCAGTCGGCGCCAAAGCTCACCTATGACTTCCCCGGAACCACCTGCATCAGCGTGAACGAGGAGATTGCACATGGGATCCCCGGCGGAAGGGCCATCGCCCGGGGCGACCTGGTGAACATCGATGTCTCCGCGTCGAAGGATGGGTTCTTCGCCGATACCGGGGCGAGCATGCGGGTGCCTCCGGTGCGCGCATCTCTCGACCGCCTGTGCAAGGACGGCAAACGGGCGATGCAGATCGGAATTGCACAGGTCGGCCACGACAAGCCGCTGGCCGGGATCGGTCAGGCGATCGGGCGTTTCGCTTCCGCGCGCGGTTATACCCTGATCCGCAATCTTGCCAGTCATGGTGTCGGTCGTTCGCTGCATGAGTATCCGGAAGAGATCGCAACCTGGCCCACGCGACGTGACAAGCGCCGCATGCACAACGGGATGGTGCTGACGGTCGAGCCTTTCCTGTCCCGGGGCGGCCTGATGGCAACGGAAGGCGATGACGGCTGGACCCTCTATAGCCATCCGCGTGCCTTGGCGGTCCAATACGAACACACCATCATCGCGACACATGGCACGCCCGTCATTGTGACTCTGCCGGGGTAGCTGCCTGGCATTTAGGAAAGCAGAGGCTCTCTCGAAAGCCGAAAAGAACGCGAAGCGGAGCAAAAGCGTCTTCTCAATACTTGACGAATCCCCATTGCACGCGGCTGATCTCTGCATGGATTATGAATATGTGCTTTATGTTGATGAAGCCGGTGATGACGGGCTCACAAAGGTCAAGCCGATTGACCAGAACGGTGCGAGCGAGTGGCTCGTCATCACCGGCTTGATGATCCGGGCACATGATGAGGGCAACTGCCGAAAATGGCTTGATCAAGTTCGCCAAGACATTTCCGCTACGCAATCACAAACACTGCACTTCCGAAAGTTAAGTCCATCGAAACAACGACGTGCGGCTGAGATGCTCGCGACGTTTCCGATTAGGGTATTTTCCGTCTGCTCGAACAAGAAAAACATGCGCGGATACAATAATCAGCGCGCCTCTCAGGCAGGAGGAAAGCAGTGGTTTTATAACTGGGTTGTCAGGATCATGATGGAACGCTCCACGAATTATTGCGCTGACAACTCCTTCCGAAAGCTCGGAAAGCACACCAAGATGAAAGTAGTATTCAGCGCCAGAGGTGGACACTCCTACGGGCAAACGAAGGCCTATTGGGAGCTCCTTCGCTTCCAGGAGATGACGGGACGAACTTACCTCAATTGGCACACTATGAACCACGAAGTGCTCAGTTTCGACTTGGTTGACTACGTCCCTCACTACATGCATGCGGGCCTCCAACTCGCTGACGTAGCGGCAAGCGCCTTCTATCAAGCCGTTGAAACCAGCTCGCCTAGATGGTCTCCCGAGCCAGCTAAGGCGCTGTCACCATGTATGGCAAGGCATGAAGGTGAGGTCTGTGATGTCGGTCTCGTTCTTCAACCACATGCGATCGACAAGATTGGCCTATCACGCGATCAGCGATCGATATTCGAACACTATGGCTATAAATTCAGAAGTTAGGTGCGGGTCCCGGCTTGTGTTGATCTGCCGCTAAAGGCCGAAATCCGATGCCCGACCGTCAGCAAACCCGAGCTTCAGCTATCGTGTAGCTCACCAAGGCCCCGGCGCCCCCGCGCTTCTCAGAGTAGCTGTGAAATCTGACAAACTCAACAGGTTATCTGCTCGCTTCCGGAAGGGAAGGAGTGCTTCCTCTATGCGTCAGAGCTGCCGCGACTCCTGCATGATCGAGCCTAAAAGTCAGCCCCTGCTCAGTTCTGGTCAAGCAGTTTCGCGCAGAAAGTGAATGGTTGCCCCGCGAGGCTGATCTTCCTCGGCACCCCCTTGCGCTGGCCCGAGCAGATCTGGCGCATGGTCAGGGGCAGGCGGGAGAGAGTGTGAGAATTCACTTTAATCCCCGCGGGCGCGGGGAACGGGCCGCGCCGCTCTTCCATGCGGTGCAGCAGCGCCGCGAGCGCATCGCTGGCCTCCCGGTCGTTCACCTCGATCAAAAACGTGCGTTCCATGTTGAATTCTCACAGTTTGCGGGCTATATAAGCAGCGTCGGCATGGCGATGATCGTGGTGGTCCTGGTAGCTCCCCGACGCGATGGCTGTCCCACGGCGGCCATCATTTTCCCCTCTTGAATACCAGCTTCCCTCCCCGACGCTTGTCGAGCAGGCCGATATCTGGCTGCTTGTTCGGTTCATCCCCGCGGGCGCGGGTCAGCAGGTCATAGGTCATCTGCAGGTTCATCCAGAACTCTGGCGTGCTCCCGAGCGCGCGCGACAGGCGCATCGCGGTGTCGATGGTCATCGAGGTTTTTTCCTCGCACAGACGCTCGATCCGGGTGCGGGGGACATGGATGTGCTTCGCGAGCTTGCCCGCGCTGATCCCCATTTCGACCAGGACTTCGTGCTTCAGGATTTCACCGGGATGGACCGGCCTTTGCCGCGCGGTCTTGGTGTGCTCCTTTCCGTGGTCATCTTGCCAAGGATGAACGCAGGCGCGCCGGCGTCGTGCGACCTGAGACCGCGACGAAAACTGCATCAGAAGCGTTTACACAGAAACCTTTAAGTCATTGATTTCGCGTCTATGCCGTTTCGTCCACTTTACGCCGCAGCCCGTTGAAAACGCGCGGTTGTCTTGCTTCTGAGCAGGATTGACCTGTCCTGCTGGGATCTGTCCGGCGCCCGCATTTCGAAACCGGTCGATCTGACCATCCGCGGCCGTTGGGCCTGACCGAAAGAAGTTTCCCATGTTCCAGATCACCCTGAGCCCGATGCGGCGCGACGATGCACTGGTGGTTTCCGTCGCAGGCGATGTGCTGGTGCTGAACGGCGAGGCGATCGACCTTGCCACGCTCCCGCCGGGCGGGACCCTGCCGCGCGCCGAGGCGGGCAACGCCTGGATTGCCTCGGACATCGTCCGGCGCGAGAGCGGCGAGATCGCGCTCACCCTGATCTTGCCGCATGGCGCCGAGGCCCCCGAGGCGACCCGCTTCCCGGCGCCGATCACGGTGACCGCGGACGGCCCCGTGACCCTGCCGCCGCACGATGCCCCCGCCGACTGACGGGCGATCAAAACAACCCATGAAGATGCACCCGCCGCCGGCGGGTTTTTTGTTGCCGGAAAGGGGCAGGACAGTGACGACTGACAAACTCGACCAGATCGCAACGCGGGCAGGCTGGGGGACGATCCCGGGGGCAATCAGCTTCCCGGTGTGGTGGCCTTCGCTCGAGAGCGCCTCGACCCTGCGCCTCGCAGCTGGTGCCGATCGTGGGCTTGCTGATCGCGGTGGTGAACCTCGCGCTGCTGATCCGCAAATGGCGCCGGGGCCGGGGCCGGGCCTTCTGCGTCGACGAGAGCGGCGCCGCGGGCCGGCGCACGGTGGCGGGGCTCGGCGCGGTGCTGGCGCTTGCCGCGGCGGTGATCGCCCCCTTCGAGGGGCGCGAGCTGCGCGCCTACCGCGATATCGTCGGCGTCTGGACCATCTGCGACGGCGACACGCAGGGCGTGCGGCCAGGGCAGGTAGCGACGCCCGCCGAATGCGACAGCCGTCTGGCGGTGCGCGTGGCGGCCTTCGAGCGCGAGATCCGGCCGTGTCTGCCGGCCGAGCTGCCGCGCGAGAACCGCGCGGCCTTCGTCTCGGCTGCCTACAACATCGGCTCCGGCGCATTCTGTGGCTCGAGCATGGCGCGCCGGGCCCGGGCCGGCGATCTGCGCGGCGCCTGCGACGCGCTGCGGCTCTGGAACAAGGCAGGCGGGCAGGTGGTGCGCGGCCTCGTGCGCCGGCGGGAGGCGGAGCGCGAGTTGTGCCTGAGCGGGCTGTGAGCCGGGCAGGGGGCGCGCTGGCGCTCTGCCTCGCGCTTGGCGCCTGTGGCGCGTTGCCCGGGCTTCTGAGCGGCCCGAAGGTCGCCGCGAACGGGCAGGCGGCCCGCACCGCAGCGCAGACGCTGGGCACCAGCACGCAGCGCGATCAGGCAATCCGCACCGCCACCGCCGGCCGCGACGTCGTGCAATCGGCCGACGCCAATGCCGTGCGCGCGGGCCGTGTCGAGCGCGTGGTCGTCGAGGGCAACAGCCCGCCCTGGCTGATCCTCGCCTTCGCCGTCGCGTTGCTGCTCGACAGCCCTCTGCGCTGGCCCGAGCAGATCTGGCGCGCGGTCAGCGACTGGAATGCTGGTGGGAAGATCTAGGTCATTGAGCATGGCCTTCGAACGTCTGAACCAGAAGATCAGAAAGCCCATAAGCAAGAAGTAGTGTCCCACGGCGTTTTTTTGCGTGGGACACTACTTCTTTAACTGGTTAATTTACCACATAAATTTTCATCCGGTGGTAGGCCCGGAGGGACTTGAACCCCCAACCAAGGCGTTATGAGCGCCCTGCTCTAACCATTGAGCTACAGGCCCCCGGTGTGGTTTTGGATTACGGGGGAATGCCGGCGCGGTCAAGATTTCCGGCGCTGTCAGGGATTGCAGTTTCCGCTCGGACGGCTGCCGTCGGTGCTCGATTTCGGGCACAGAGATGTCGACATGCGGTTCATCGCAAGGGCGTTCTTCGGCGGATGGGCGCTGTTTGGGCAGTCCTTGCACCTCATTGGGGGGATTGGCGGCGCAGCGCACCGTTCGCGGCAGCCATCCTTGACAGTGCTCTCACTGACACGGCGCTGCAAGTGACCTTGCAACCGCTGGGCCGCGCGGCAGTTGTTCCGCTGCAATCCCCTGTCCCGATTATTCCTCGGGCTTTGACGATCAATGCCCTCTCGTTTCTGCTCTGGGCAGCGGTGCTGGCGCAGCTTCACGAACGCGGCCTGCGAAGCGAAGATCCCGCGCCGGCCGAAACGCAAGCCGAAGCCTTGCAGGAATGATTGCCTGCCTGCGCCCTTTGCGCTAGGGCTTCGCGCGACGGAATCCCCAAGGAGAAAGCGATGAGCGAGGGCAAGAACGGGCTGACCTATGCCGATGCGGGGGTCGATATCGACGCGGGCAATGCGCTCGTCGAACGGATCAAGCCGGCCGCGAAGCGCACGACCCGGTCGGGCACGATGTCGGGGCTGGGCGGTTTCGGCGCGCTCTTCGACCTGAAGGCAGCGGGTTACACCGACCCGATCCTCGTTGCCGCGACCGATGGCGTGGGCACGAAACTGCGCATCGCCATCGACACCGGCAATGTCGACACGATCGGCATCGACCTCGTCGCGATGTGCGTCAACGACCTCGTCTGCCAGGGCGCCGAGCCGCTGCTGTTCCTCGACTATTTCGCCACCGGCAAGCTCGATGTCGATCAGGCCACCCGGATCATCGAGGGCATCGCCGAGGGCTGCGCGCAGTCGGGCTGTGCGCTCATTGGCGGCGAGACCGCCGAGATGCCCGGCATGTATGCGAAGGACGATTTCGACCTTGCCGGTTTCGCCGTCGGCGCGATGGAGCGTGGCGCGGATCTGCCGGCGGGCGTGGCCGAGGGCGATGTGCTGCTTGGCCTTGGCTCGAATGGGGTGCATTCGAACGGCTACAGCTTCGTGCGCAAGGTGGTCGAGCTTTCGGGCCTTGGCTGGGAGGCCGAGTGCCCCTTCGCCGACGGCACGCTCGGCGCCGCGCTGCTCGCGCCGACCCGGCTTTACGTCAAGCAGGCGCTTGCCGCGGTGCGGGCGGGCGGCGTGCATGCGCTCGCGCATATCACCGGTGGCGGCCTGACCGAGAACCTGCCGCGCGTGCTGCCCGAGGGGCTGGGCGCGACGATCGATCTGTCGTCGTGGCAGCTGCCGGGCGTGTTCCGCTGGCTGGCCGAGACCGCGCAGATGGCCGAGCCGGAACTGCTCAAAACCTTCAACTGCGGCATCGGCATGATCGCCGTCGTCGCCGCCGACCGCGCCGCCGAGCTGAAGGCGCTGCTCGAGGCCGAGGGCGAGACGGTCACCGTGATCGGTGCCGTCACCGCAGGGCATGGCGTCGCCTACACGGGCGCGCTTCTGTGAAACGCGTCGCGATCCTGATCTCGGGGGGCGGGTCGAACATGATCCGCCTCGTCGAGACGATGCAGGCCGAGGGCTATGCGGCGCCGGTGCTGGTCGCCTCGAACGACCCCACGGCGGCGGGGCTCGCGAAGGCCGCTGCGAAGGGGGTTCCGACCGTCGCTGTCGACCACCGCCCCTTCGGCAAGGATCGCGCCGCCTTCGAGGCGGAACTGCTGAAACCGCTGCTGGCGGCCGAGCCCGACGTGCTGTGCCTTGCGGGCTTCATGCGTGTGCTGACGCCCGGCTTCGTCACCCGCTTCTCGGGGCGGATGCTGAACATCCACCCCTCGCTTCTGCCGAAATACCCGGGGCTGCACACGCATCAGCGTGCCCTCGATGCAGGCGATGCCGAGGCCGGCTGCACCGTGCACGAGGTCACGCCGGTGCTCGACGATGGCCCGATCCTCGGCCAGGCGCGGGTGCCGGTGCTGCCGGGCGACGATGCCGACACGCTCGCCGCGCGGGTGCTGACGATGGAGCATCAGCTTTACCCCGCCGTGTTGCGCCGCTTCGTGGCGGGGGACCGGAACCCGGTTCTGCTCTGACGCCGCCGCGCCCGGCCGCAAGCCCGGCGCCTCCGGCGGAGGTATTTCCGGCAAGATGAAAGCCCATGGCCCGGTCCTTTCGCGACCGGGCCTTTTCTTGGGCCGAATCCTTCCGCCGGAGGCCCCGCGCCGCGCCGCGGGCCCTGCCGGAGCAGGTATTTGCATGCCGGGCCCCGCAAGCGCCTTTTCTTTCCGCTGACGACTCCCTAAAGGTCGGAAAACAACGGAGTGCGGGATGACCCCGCGGACAGGACGCCGATGCAGACCATCACCACCACCGAAGCCCTCGCCGAATTCTGCGCGAAGGCGAAAGCCCAGCCCTACGTCACCGTCGACACCGAGTTCCTGCGCGAGCGCACCTACTGGTCGAAGCTGTGCCTCGTGCAACTCGCGATCCCGCCGGCCAAGGACGGCGAGGCGGTGCTTGTTGACCCGCTGGCCGAGGGGCTCTCGCTCGAGCCGCTCTACGACCTCTTCCGCCACGAGGCGACGGTGAAGGTCTTCCATGCCGCGCGTCAGGATCTCGAGATCTTCTTCGTCGACGCGGGCCTCTTCCCGAAGCCGCTCTTCGACACCCAGGTCGCCGCGATGGTGTGCGGCTTTGGCGAGCAGGTCGGCTATGAGACGCTGGTGAAGAAGATCGCGCGCCAGGCACTCGACAAGACCTCGCGCTTCACCGACTGGTCGCGCCGGCCGCTGACCGACGCGCAGAAGGTCTATGCCGTTGCCGACGTCACCCATCTGCGGGTGATCTACGAGTTCCTGTCGAAGGAGCTGCAGAAGTCGGGCCGCCATGTCTGGGTCGAGGAGGAGGAGGCGATCCTGCTCTCGCCCGACACCTATACCACGCTGCCCGAAGACGCCTGGCTGCGGGTGAAGACCCGCACCACCTCGGGCCGGTTCCTCGCCGTGGTGCGCGAGCTGGCGCGCTTCCGCGAGGGCTATGCGCAGAACAAGAACATCCCGCGCTCGCGCATCTTCAAGGATGACGCGCTGCTCGAGCTCGCCTCGACCCGACCGACCACGCTCGACGAGCTGGGCAAGTCGCGGCTTCTGCTGCGCGAGGCGCGGCGGGGCGACATCGCCGACGGGATCATCACCGCGGTGAAGGCTGCGCTCGAGATGGAGCCGGAGAACTATCCGCATGTGCCCGACGAGCAGCACCAGCTGCAGGTGAACACGGCGCTGGCCGACCTGCTGCGCGTGCTGCTGAAGGCGAAATCCGAGGAGACGGGGGTGGCGGCCAAGCTGATCGCCACCTCGTCCGATCTCGACCGCATCGCCGCGGGCAAGCGCGACGTGCCGGCGCTGACCGGCTGGCGCGCCGATGTCTTCGGCCGCGATGCGCTGCGTCTGGCGAAGGGCGAGATCGGCCTCACCGCTGCGGGCGGGGCGGTGCGCGTCGTCGTGGTGTAAGACCTTTCGGGCCCGGCTTGTCCGGGCCCGACTGCCGCTCAGGCGGCGGAGATCGCGTCGATCTCGGCCAGCAGCCGGTCGCATTCGTCGGCGGTGCCGATCGAGATCCGCAGCCAGTCCCGCGTCCGCCCCTTGGCGAAATGCCGCACCAAGATGCCGCGCTCGCGCAGCGCCTGCAGCATCTGGGCCGCGCCGAGGCCCGAGGGGGACGCAAAGACGAAGTTCGCGGCCGAGGGCAGCACCGCAAAGCCGCGGGCCTGAAGCCCCGCAGTCAGCCGCGCGCGGTCGGCCATCACCTTGTGCCGCGTCTCGTCGAACCAGGCCATATCCTCCCACGCCGCCAGCGCGCCCGCGAGCGCCAGCCGGTCGAGCGGGTAGGAGTTGAAGCTGTCCTTGATCCGGGTGAGCCCCTCGATCAGCGCGGGCTGGCCGAGCGCAAAGCCCACGCGCAGCCCGGCAAGGCTGCGCGATTTCGAGAAGGTCTGCACCACCAGCAGGTTGTCATGCTGCGCAACCAGCGGTGCCATGCTGTCCGCGCCGAAATCGACATAGGCCTCGTCGACCAGCACCACGACATCGGGATTGGCGCGCAGCACCCGCTCGATCGCGGCCGGGGGCAGGGCGATGCCGGTCGGGGCATTGGGGTTGGCGATCACGATGCCGGCGCAGGGGCCCGCGAGCGCCGCGGTGTTCAGGCTGAAATCGGCATCGAGCGGCACCTGCCGGAACGGGATGCCGTAAAGCGTGCAATAGGTCGGATAGAAGCTGTAGCTGACATCGGGGAACAGAAGTTCTCCCTTGCCGCGGAAGAAGGCGTGGAAGGCATGGGCCAGAACCTCGTCCGAGCCGTTGCCGGCAAAGACGTGATCCGGGTCTAGGCCGAAGCGCGCGCCGATCGCGGCGCGCAGCGCCGCCGCCGTCGGGTCGGGATAGAGACGCAGCCCGTCGCCGGTCGCGGCCCGGATCGCCTCGATGGCGCGGGGCGAGGGGCCATAGGGGTTCTCGTTGGTGTTGAGCTTGACGAAGGTGCGGTCCTTCGGCTGCTCGCCCGGCGTATAGGGGACAAGCGCCTCGACCCCCGGGCTCCAGAACCTGCTCATGCTGTGCCTCCGCTTGTGGCCGTTCCGGGCCGCAACCTAGCGCAGGCCCGGCATCGCCACCATGGCGAAAAGCGGCACTCAGCGGCTGATCGAGCGCTCGTTCTGCGCGCCGACCACCACGATCTTGCGGGTGTCGGCAAGGCGCACGTTGTTGATGAAGGCGGCCGCAGTCACCGTGCGCGAGCCCGCGTTCATCACCCGCTGCGCGGCGGGCGAGCCGGGCTCGGGCGGGGCCACGACGAAGCGGTAGGTGATCACGCCATCGACCGGGCGGGCATCGTCGTCGGCCTCGAGTGCCGCGCCCCACCAGCCCTGCGTCGGCGGCAGGCCGGTGACCGAGACGATCGCGCCGGTCGGCGTGCGCTTGATCTCGAGCGTGCTGACCTCGGCGACGAGAACGCGGTGGTCTTCCTTGGCCTTGAGGTAGCCGCCCTTCGGTTCGAGCGTGGTCGCGGTCGATTGCGAATGCCCGAACCAGTTCCGCGGGTTGACCCGGCTTTCCTTCCAGCCGCCGCAGCCGGCGAGCGCGACGGAAAGGGCGAGCGGAAGGACAAGGGCGGGGCGAAGCGGTTTCATGGCGTCTCCGGTCTGGTGCGTGCGGCAGGCGCGCGCTTTGCCCTTGGGTAGCCGATCGCGGGGCTTTTGAAAAGCCGCCACTGGACCCTTCCGGCGCACGGGGGTAGGCAGGGGAAAACCCGTGCAAGGAGGGGACCATGGCCAGCGCCGCCTTCGAGGAGATCGCCGAAACCTTCGACTTCCTGGATGACTGGGAAGACCGCTATCGCCACGTCATCGAACTGGGCAAGGCGCTGCCGGACATGGACCCGGCGCTGAAGGTGCCGGCCACCAAGGTCGAGGGCTGTGCGAGCCAGGTCTGGCTCTTGCCGCGGATCGAGGGCACCGGCCCTGCCGCGCGCTTCGACTTCGAGGGCGAGTCGGATGCGATGATCGTCGAGGGGCTGATCGCGGTCCTGCACGCGCTCTATTCCGGGCTGACGGTGTCCGAGGTGCTGGCCGTCGACGCCAAGGCCGAACTCGGCCGGCTCGGGCTGAACGAGCATCTGAGCCAGCAGCGCTCGAACGGGGTCGCCGCGATGGTCGAGCGGATCCGCAAGCTTGCGGCCGAGGCTGCGGCGGGCTGAGCGGTGGCCCGCTGAGCGGGCAGGGGCGGCCACCGATCTGCGGAACGAAAACGGGGGGCCTGCGCCCCCCGGTTTCATTTGAAGTTGCGGCTGTCCTTGAGCTGGTCCCAGGCCCAGACCACTTCCTGCAGCATCTCCTCCTGGCTGCGGTCGCCGCCGTTCATGTCGGGGTGCAGCACCTTGATGAGCGCCTTGTAGCTCTTGCGGATCTCGGCCTTGGTCATGCTGTCCTTGGCATCGAGAATATCGAGCGCGCGCCGCTCGGTCGGCGGCAGCTTGCGGCCGATGACGGTGCGGCCGGGGTTCTGCGTGGCATTCTCGCCCAGAAGCTCCTGCGGGTCCGAGATCCCGTGCCGGGCCCAGCCCATTTCCTCCTTCGAGCGCCCGAAGGGCTTCGTCGGCCGTTCCCAGACCGTCGCATTCTCGAGGAAGCGCTGGAACTCCTCTTCCGACTGACCCTGGAAATAGTTCCAGTTCAGGTTGTACTCGCGCACGTGGTCCTTGCAGAACCAGAAATAGTCGTCGAGCACCTTCGGGCTTTTCGGCGCCCGGTACTGGCCGGGCTCGGTGCAGCCCTCGTGGTCGCATTTGCGCGTCGAGGTCTCGAATGCGCCCGACATCCCGCGCTTGCCCTTGGTCCGGCGCTTCTTGTCGGCTGCCGCCGATATGTTGAAGCCGAAGGGATCGGTCCCGCTCATGTCTGCCTCACGTCCTGTTCGCATTCCCTTGTGGCGGCCCGCTTGACGGGGCCGGCCGACTCGGGCCACGCAGTCTAAGCAATTTGACACCGGGCGAAAGGGGCGCAGGACGATGACGGGCGGAAATTCACCGGTGGCCGACGAGATCCGGGCGCGGCTTGCGGTGTTGGCGCCGAGCCATCTGGAAATCATCGACGAAAGCGCGCGTCACGCCGGCCATTCGGCCGCGGCGGTGGCGGGGGAAAGCCATTTCCGGCTGCGGCTTCGGGTGCCCTCGCTTGCCGGAGCCTCGCGGATCGCGCGGCACCGGGCGGTGCATGCCGCGCTCGGGCCCGAGCTGCTGGCCCGGGTCCATGCGCTGGCGATCGAGTTCGAGGATTAGACCTCTTCCTCCTCGGCCGGGCCAAGCCGCGGCGCCTTGCCCTCGGGCGCATAGACCGAGAGCATGCGCGCGCGCCGCTCGGCGGCGCTTTGCGCGGCAAGCGCGGGGGCCTCGCCGGCGGCATCCGGACCACGGAACGGGCGACGGAAGACGAGCAGGTTGTGGAACACCGTCGTCTTCGAGGTCAGGCCCGCGCGCTCCTCGGCCGGAAGCGTCTCGGCGCGCCAGTATTCCCAGCCCTCCGCCGCGAACTCGTTCATCGTGAGCGTGAGCGCATGGGCGAAACGTTCCGCCCCGGTCTTCAGCCCGCGTTCCTTCTCGCCCCGTTGCGGGGCGGGGATCACCTTGTATTCATAAGCCTGCATGACGCACCTCTTTGCGGGGCCGTTGTTACCGAGTTGAGCGGGACGGTCAAGGAACGAAGGGGTGAGCCGCGAAAAAGCGGGGCTGCGGTGCAGCACCGCCGCGGCGAACGCCCCGACCGGGAAGGGGCGACCGGGGCAAAGAATCGGCCGCCAGGCCCGGACCGGAGCAGAAGCGGCGGAAAACCCCACTTGCGCTTTTGCCGCGGCAGCGTTGAGCATGGGGTCTGCAAGGCGAGGGGGGGCCGGCAATGGAAGAGATGCCGCTTGGCAAGGCGTTCACACTGCTCGAGCCGGGGCCGGTCACCTGGGTGGTGACCCATGACGGCCGGCGGGCGAACGTGATGACGATCAGCTGGACGATGGTGCTCGATTTTGACGCGAGCTTCGCGATCTGCACCGGGCCGTGGAACAGCTCCTATGCCGCGCTCGAGGCGACGCGCGAATGCGTGATCGCGATTCCCCCGGCCGAGCTGCTCGATGCCGTGGTGGGGGTGGGCACCTGCTCGGGCAAGTCGGTCGACAAGTTCGCCCGCTTCGGCCTGCATACGCAGCCCGCGCGCCATGTCCGCGCGCCGCTCATCACCGACTGCATCGCCGCCGTCGAGTGCCGCGTCGTCGACATCGTCGAGGCGCACAGCATCGTCGTGCTGGAGGGCGTGGCAGCCTGGACGACCCCGGCGCTTCGGGGCGCGCGGATGCTGCATGCCGTGGGCGACGGCACCTTCGTCGCCGATGGCGAGCATTTCGACCGCCGGGTGCAGATGGCCTCGAAACTGCCGCCGGGGCTCTGAGCGGGCGCGGAACGGAACAGGGCGCCCGAAGGCGCCCTGACCCAGGTGCGAGGAGGCCGGGATCAGATCCCGAGCTTCTGCGCCACGATTTCCTTCACCGCCGCCGGGTTCGCCTTGCCGCCCGAGGCCTTGATCACCTGGCCGACGAACCAGCCCACCAGCTTCGGGTTGGCCTTGGCCTTCTCGACCTCGGCCGGGCTTTCCGCGATGATCTTGTCCACCGCCGCCTCGATCGCGCCGAGGTCGGTGACCTGCTTCATGCCGCGCGCGGTGACGATCTCGGCCGGATCGCCGCCCTCGGTGTAGACGATCTCGAACAGGTCCTTGGCGATCTTGCCCGAGATATCGCCCGACTTGATCAGGGTGATGATGCCGCCAAGCTGCGCCGGGCTCATCGGGCTTGCATCGATCTCGGCGCCATCCTTCTTCAGCCGGCCGAAGAGCTCGTTGATGACCCAGTTCGCGGCCAGCTTGCCGTCGTCGCACACGGCCACGACCGCCTCGAAGTAATCGGCATTCTCGACCTCGGCGGTCAGCACCGAGGCGTCGTATTCGCTCAGGCCAAGCGCATCGACGAAGCGCGCCTTCTTCTCGTCGGGGAGTTCCGGCATCGCCGCGGCGATATCGTCGACCCAGGCCTGCTCGATCTCGAGCGGCAGCAGGTCGGGGCAGGGGAAGTAGCGATAGTCATGCGCCTCTTCCTTCGAGCGCATCGAGCGGGTCTCGTTCTTGTCGGGGTCGTAGAGGCGGGTTTCCTGCACCACCACGCCGCCGTCCTCGAGAATGGCGATCTGGCGGCGCGCCTCGTAGTCGATGGCGGCCTGTATGAAGCGCATCGAGTTCATGTTCTTCAGCTCGCAGCGCGTGCCGAGATGCGAGAAATCTTGCGTCTCCTGGTATTTCTCGTATTGCCCGGGGCGGCAGACCGAGACGTTGACGTCGCAGCGCAGGTTGCCGTTTTGCATGTTGCCGTCACAGGTGCCGAGATAGCGCAGGATCTGGCGCAGCTTCACCACATAGGCGGCCGCTTCCTCGGGGCCGCGGATGTCGGGGCGCGAGACGATCTCCATCAGCGCGACGCCGGTGCGGTTGAGGTCGACGAAGGACATGGTCGGGTCCATGTCGTGGATCGACTTGCCCGCGTCCTGCTCGAGGTGGATGCGCTCGATGCGGACCTTGCGGGCGATGCCCGGGCCCATGTCGACCAGAATCTCGCCCTCGCCCACGATCGGGTGATAGAGCTGGGAGATCTGATATCCCTGCGGCAGGTCGGGGTAGAAGTAGTTCTTCCGGTCGAAGGCCGAGCGCAGGTTGATCCCCGCCTTCAGGCCAAGCCCGGTCTTCACCGCCTGGGCGATGCAGAACTCGTTGATCACCGGCAGCATGCCGGGCATCGCCGCATCGACGAAGGCGACGTGGCTGTTCGGTTCCGCGCCGAAGCCGGTCGAGGCGCCGGAGAAGAGCTTGGCATTCGAGCTCACCTGCGCGTGCACCTCCATCCCGATCACCAGTTCCCAGTCGGCCTTGGCGCCGGCGATGACTTTCGGTTCGGGGGTCTTGTAGCTGAGATGGTCGAGCATGGTCCGCTTCCGTATCAGGGTCTGGCTCGCGTTCTAGGACGTCGGCGCCGCCGGGGCAAGAACCCCGGGCGTTTCGCGGCCGGTTCTGTGTGCAAGGGGGCGCTGCCCCCTCGGGCTTCGCCCTCACCCCCGGGATATTTGAGGCAATTGGAAGCAGAAGCCCCTTTGCGCTTTCTCCTTGCCCGAATTACCTCGGGGGTGAATTGGCGCAGCCAAGAGGGGGGCAGCGCCCCCTTCTGTCCGCCGGGGTCAGCCGGCGCGGAAATGCTTGGCGAGTTTCAGGCCCTGGCCCTGGTAGTTCGAGGCGATGCCGGTGCCGTAAAGCCGTTCCGGGCGGGCGGTCATCCGCTCGTAGACCAGCCGGCCTACGACCTGGCCGTGTTCGAGCACGAAGGGGGCCTCGTGGCAGCGCACCTCGAGCACGCCGCGCGAGCCTGTGCCGCCTGCCGCACCATGGCCGAAGCCCGGGTCGAAGAAGCCGGCATAATGCACCCGGAACTCGCCCACCATGGCGAGATAGGGCGCCATCTCGGCGGCGTAATCGGGCGGGATCGTCACCGCCTCGCGCGAGACGAGGATGTAGAAGGCGCCGGGGTCGAGGATGATCCGCCCCTCGCGGGTGCGCAGCTCCTCCCAGAAATCGGCGGCAAGGTAATGACCGATGCGGTCGAGGTCGATCACCCCGGTGTGCGGCTTGGCGCGGTAGCCGACGAGGTCGCCCGTCTCGGGCAGCAGGTCGACGGAGAAGCCGAGGCCGGCGTCGATCACCGCTTCGCCGGTGACGAGCGGCTCGGCCGCGTGCAGGGCGGTCAGCTCGGCATCGCTCAGCAC
Organism: Paenirhodobacter sp. YD-8; assembly: GCF_056590935.1. Classification (NCBI taxonomy): domain Bacteria; kingdom Pseudomonadati; phylum Pseudomonadota; class Alphaproteobacteria; order Rhodobacterales; genus Paenirhodobacter; species Paenirhodobacter sp. YD-8. The sequence continues at coordinate 1,553,341 of NZ_CM152649.1, forward strand.
CGCTTGGCCGCGGCGGAAGCGGATCTGGTTGAGCCGCATCCCGGGCCGCACCAGCACCGAGAACGAGCGCGGGCAGATCTCGGCATAAAGCGGGCCGGTGTACCCTTCGGGGATGCGGTCGAATTCGGTGCCGCCATCGGTGATCACCCGGGTCAGCAGATCGAGCCGGCCGGTCGAGCTTTTTGCATTGGCGACGGCGGTGATGCCCTCGGGCAGCGCCAGCCCCTCCATCAGCGGCACGAGATAGACGCAGCCCTTTTCGAGCACCGCCCCATGGGAAAGATCCATCCGGTGCATCTCGAAATCGGCGAGCTTGGTCTCGACGCGGGTGCCGCGGCCGGCGAGGAAGGAGGCGCGGATGCGGTAGGCGACGGTGCCAAGGCGCAAATCGAGGCTGGCGGGCTGGATCTGGCCGGAGACGAGGGGCAGGGCGGCGGCAATCTCGCCGCGCTCGACCATCGCGCGGATCGCGCTGTCGGGCAAAACGCCGTGGGTCATCGCAGCCTCCCTCGCATAGACGAACGCCCACCCCGAAGGGTGGGCGTTTCTCGTGATGGTCGGGCCGGAGAGATTCGAACTCTCGACCTTCCGCCCCCCAGACGGACGCGCTAACCAGGCTGCGCCACGGCCCGACACGAGGCGCATATAGAGGCATCCGGGCGGCGGGCGCAAGCGGCAAAACGCAACTTTTTGCAACGGCCTGCCGGAAGCCCGTCGCGGGCCTTGCAGGGCGTGGGAGGGCTCAGCGCGGCAGGGCGCGCGGCGGCTGGCCCATCCGGGCCTGCAGTGCCGAGAGCCGGTCGCAGGCGGCCAGCAGCCGCATCCGGTCGGCGGTGCCGAGCATGGCAAGGTCGAGCCCGGCGAGACCGCGGGCGAGGGCGGCCAGCGGTGCTTGCGCGGCCTCGATCGGCGCGGGCTCCGGTTCGGGGGCAAGCGTGCGGGTGCTGCCGGCGACCAGGAGACTCACCACGCGGGCAAGCGCCTCGGGCGCCTCCTCCTCCTCGACGTCGAGGGCGATCGGCGCCTCGGGCACCTCCTCGGTGAGGTCGGGCCGGGCGAGGTCTGGCGAGTCGTCTTCGATCTCGACGAGCGAAAGGCTGTCGATCTCGGCGATGATCTCGGTCGTCTCCTCGGCCGGCGCGTCGAAGAGCGAGGCCTGACGCCAGGAAGCGATGCGCGGGGTGAGCAGGGTGCCGGTGGGGTCGGCGGGCGGCTCGGCCGTGTCGGCTGCGTCCGTCTCGACCGCGTCGGGGGGCTCTGCCGTGATCGGCTCGGCGGGCGCGTCGACAGTGTCGGGCGCCGCGGCGGTGTCGGGCGTGTCGTCGAGGACAGGCTCGGCCGGGGCCGTGTCGAGGCTCAGCTCGACCCGTGCGGCGATCTGCTTCGCGCCCTGTTCGCGCAGCATCTTCTGCACGCCGCGGATGGTCATCCCCTCGTCATGCAGCAGCTTCTTGATGCCGGCGAGCAATTGCACGTCGTCGGGGCGGTAATAGCGTCGCCCGCCCGCGCCCTTGACCGGCTTCACCTGCGGGAAACGGCTTTCCCAGAAACGCAGCACATGGGTGGGCGTCTCCAGAAGCTCGGCCACTTCGGAGATCGTGCGGAAGGCATCGGCGGACTTGCTCATCTCGCGGTCCTGGTCGCGGCGGGGCGGCGCGTCACTTCGCGTTGCCGGCCGCGACGCGATCCTTCATCAGGTGCGAGGGCCGGAACGAGAGCACGCGGCGCGGGCTGATCGGGACTTCCTCGCCGGTCTTCGGATTGCGCCCCATGCGCGAGCTTTTCTCGCGCACTGAGAAGGTGCCGAAGGACGAGATCTTCACCGTCTCGCCCGAGGCCAGCGCATCGGACATGTGGCGCAGCACGCTTTCGACAAGCTGCGCGGATTCGTTGCGGCTCAGACCGACTTCGCGGAACACCGCTTCGCTCAGGTCCATGCGCGTCAGGGTCTTTTCGGACATCGTGTCATCCCCCCGGATGTGACTGCGCCCACGATGGGCGCAAATCCATGCCGGAGTCAATAAGAACGGCTTGTCAACGGCTTGCGCGGCGCTCTGACGCAGCCGCAACGCCTGTCTGAGCAGCGCTTACCAGCGCAGCACCACCGAGCCCCAGGCGAGGCCGCCGCCGATCGCCTCGGTCACGACGAGGTCGCCGGTCTTGATCTGACCGCGCTGCTTGCCGACCGAGAGGGCAAGGGGAATCGATGCGGCCGAGGTGTTGCCGTGATCCTGCACGGTCAGCACGACGCGTTCCATCGGCACCTGCATCCGCTCGGCCGTGGCCGAGATGATGCGCAGGTTGGCCTGATGCGGCACGATCCAGTCGACATCCTCGCCGCTCATCCCGATCTTGTCGAGCGCGGTATGGGCGGTTTCGGCAAGCTTCTGCACGGCATGCTTGAAGACCGCGTTGCCCTGCATCCGCAGATGGCCGGCGACGCCATTCGTGGAAACGCCGCCGTCGACATAGAGCAGCTCGCGATAGCGCCCGTCGGAATGCAGATCGGTCGACAGCACGCCGCGATCGCTGTTCGCGCCGCTGCCCTCGGCCGCCTCGAGCACCAGCGCGCCGGCGCCGTCGCCGAAGAGCACGCAGGTGCCGCGGTCGGTCCAGTCCATGATCCGCGAGAAGGTCTCGGCCCCGATCACCAGCACGCGTTCGGCCTGCCCCGAGACGATCAGCCCGTTCGCGTTCGCCAGCGCATAGACGAAGCCCGCGCAGACCGCCTGCACGTCATAGGCAAAGCCATGCGTCGAGCCGAGCCCGGCCTGCACCATGGTGGCGACGGAGGGGAAGGTGAAATCGGGGGTCGAGGTGGCGACGACGATCGCGTCGATGCGGTCGGCGGGGATGCCGGCATCCTCGAGCGCCGCCTGCGCGGCCTTGATCGCGAGCTGCGAGGTGGTCTCGCCCTCGGCGGCGAAGTGGCGCCGCTCGATGCCGGTGCGCGCCCGGATCCATTCGTCCGAGGTCTCGAGCGTCGTCTCGAACTCGCTGTTCTCGACGACGCGCGCCGGCAGGTAATGGCCGACGCCGCGGACGACGGATCTGATCTTCATAGTTCGTTCTCGCTGGATGCCTCTTCCGAGGGCGCATCCTGCCTTGCCGCTGACGCAGAGGCAACCCGTGCCGCGAGCCTTTCGACGAAACCGGAGCGGGCGAGGCGGGCGGCAAGCTCGATCGCGGCCGCGACACCGGTCGCGTCGGCCGAGCCATGCGACTTCACCACGGTGCCGTTCAACCCGAGGAAAACGCCGCCATTGGCGCGTCGCGGGTCGATCTGCGCGCTCATCCGCTTCAGCGGACCCATGGCGAGCAGCGCGCCGAGCTTGGCCAGCGGCGTCGCGGTCAGCGCCCCGCGCAGCAGTTCGGCCGCAAGTTTCGCCGTGCCCTCGGCGGTTTTCAGCGCAACGTTGCCGGTGAAGCCGTCGGTCACGATCACGTCAACGCGGTCCGAGGGCAGGTCATTGCCCTCGACGAAGCCGACGAAATCGAAGGCGCCGGCGTCCTGCGCCGCGCCGATCATCTCATGCGCGAGCTTGAGCTCGGCGTGGCCCTTGTGTTCCTCGGTGCCGACGTTGAGCAGCCCGACGCGCGGCCGGGCAAGGCCGAGCGCGTTGCGGGCATAGGAGGTGCCCATCAGCGCATAGGTCAGCAGATCGGGGGCCTCGGCCTTCACGTCGGCGCCCATGTCGAGCATGACGTTCCAGCCGGTCGGGTTGCGCGAGGGCCAGAACGAGGCGATGGCGGGGCGGTTCACCCCGGGCAGCTTGCGCAGCCGCAGCATCGACACCGCCATCAGCGCGCCGGTGTTGCCGCAGGAAACGGCAACCGCCGCCTCGCGCTCGCGCACCGACTCGATCGCCGACCACATCGAGGTGTCCTTGCCGCGCCGCATCACCTGCGACGGCTTGTCGTGCATCGTCACCACGCCCTCGGCATGGTGCAGCACCGCGCAATCGGCAAGGCCGCGCGCGGCGATCAGCGGGGCAAGCTCGGCCTCGCGGCCGTGCAGGATGAAGCGCAGGGCCGGATTGGCCTGATGCGCGATCTGCACGCCATCGAGCACCGCGACAGGGCCGCGGTCGCTGCCCATGGCATCGATGGAAATGACGATGGCGCCGGACACGGCCGGCGCCTTGGCCGCGGTCTCGCGGCCTTCCGTCTGCGCGGAATCGGTCCGGCCTTCGGCCCGCGTCTGCTCTTGTTCAGGCAGCATGGATCAGAGGCTCGGGCGACGCGCTTACGCGGCGTCGTCGTCCAGATCGACCTCGACGGCCTGGGCAACGACTTCGCGGTCGTCATAGTGACCGCAGGCGCCACAGACGTGGTGCGGACGCTTCAGTTCGCCGCAGTTCGGGCATTCAGCCGGGTTGGCGGCAACAAGAGCGTCATGCGCACGGCGCATGTTACGGCGGGAGCGCGTGACTCGGTTCTGCGGCACAGCCATGTCTAATCCTCGATTGTTCGCGGGCACAGGGCCCTGATTTCCTTGAGTATCGTCACTGGCGCCGGAGAGCGGACCGGGTGCGAACCCAGACTTCGAATGAGGCCGGGAACATACTGCGATTCCGCCCCGTTGCAAGCCCTTTCTTGCACTGTCGCGCCATGCGGGCGCCGATGTGCAAAAGCCGGGCAGGCGGCGCGCAAGCGGGCGCTCACTCGTCGCCCGTCTCGTCCTTCTTCGCCATCAGGTCGCGCAGGTTGGCGAAGGGGCGGGCGTCCTCGTCGCGCATCGGCACGGCGCCCGGCTCGGTCACCACGGTCTCGTCGAGCTCGGCACCCGGCGCCCGCGGATAGAGCGGCAAGGCAAGTTCGAGCACCTCGAGCGCCACCGCGGCAAGGTCGATCACCGCGGGCAGCGGCTCGCTCGTGTCGTCCTCGGGCATCTCGACCTCGTCGCCCTCGGGCTCGGGCATGTCGGCGAGGTAGTGGCGCTGCACGCCCTCGCTCAGCCGGGTGGTGACCGGGGCGAGGGTGACGACGCAGGATTGCACCACCTCGGCCTCGAATTCGGCCTGCAAGGTCCAGTCGCTCCGCCCTTGCGGGGTCAGCGTTCCGTTCAGTCGCAAAGAGTTGAGCGCCTCGAGTCCGGCCCAGTCGGCGATTGCCGCGCGGGTCTCGGCATCGGGGCGCAGGTCGAAACGATTGGGCTTGCGGCTCGCCAGTTCGGCGGGGCGGAGCGGCGCGCTCCAGGGAAGGGGGGCATCGGTCATGGCGGCTCCTGGGTGTCTGGTCCGGCCGCCTCTGCATCATGCTTGAGGGCCGGGCCGGGTTGTTGTAAGCGGGATAAAAGGCCGCAGGCCACGAGGCAAGAGGGGGTAACAGGTGAGCACCGGAACCGTGACGCGGCGCATTGCGCTGGCGATGGCCCTTGGCGCGAGCCTCTTGGCGGCTGGCTGTACGGCGATTTACCAGAATCACGGCTATGTCCCGTCCGACGAGGACCTGTCGCAGGTCCAGGTCGGCAAGAGTTCGCGCGACGACGTGGCCTCGGCCGTGGGGCGGCCCTCCGCCTCGGGCGTGCTCGAGGGCTCGGCGTGGTATTACGTCGGCTCGCGCTGGAAATACTACGGCGCCCGCGCGCCGCAGGAGATCGACCGCCAGGTCGTCGCGGTCAGCTTCGACAAGAACGGCACCGTCGCCAATGTCGAGCGCTTCGGCCTCGAACGCGGCGAGGTGGTGGTGCTGTCGCGGCGCGTGACGAAGTCGAACATCAAGGGCATCAGTGTCGTGCGGCAGCTTCTTGGCAGCTTCGGCCGGGTGTCGGCGACGCAACTCACGCAGTGAGTTTCCCGGGCCCGCGGCGGTTTTCCTTTCGCCGCGGCCCCGAGTCGCCTATGCTTCTCCCCGTTCGGGTCAACCCGGGGAGCCACCATGTTTTCGCTCGCAAGGGGACGTTACGCCGCGCGTTTCGCCGCGACCCCGTCCGACCTTCGGGCTGCGCAGGCGCTGCGCTGGCGCAGCTTCCTCGGCGCGCGCGGCGCGGCCGGCGCGGGGTCCGTGCCGCTTGATGCCGATGCGTTCGATGCCGTCTGCCAGCACGTTCTGGTCGAGGAGGTCGTCACCGGACGGCTCGTGTGCTGCTTCCGGCTGCTGCCTTTGAGGGACGGCAGCGAGATCGGCCGCAGCTATTCCGCACAATATTACGAGCTTTCGGCGCTGCAGGGATTCGGCGGGCCGATGGTCGAGATGGGGCGCTTCTGCATGGAGCCAGGGGTGCACGATCCCGACATCCTGCGCGTCGCCTGGGGCGCGATGACGCGCTTCGTCGATGCCGAGAAGGTCGAGATGCTGTTCGGCTGTTCCTCCTTCACCGGCACCGACTGGGAATATTTCGCCGATGCCTTCGCCGTGCTGGCCGAGCGCCATCTGGCGCCGCGGCGCTGGTGGCCGCGGGTGAAGGCGCCGAAGGTGGTGCGCTATGCCCGGGCGCTGATCGGCCGGCCGGGGGACCCGAAACAGGCGATGCTGCGGATGCCGCCGCTGTTGCGCAGCTATCTGACGATGGGGGGCTGGGTCAGCGACCATGCCGTGGTCGACGAGGATCTGGGCACGCTCCATGTCTTCACCGGGCTCGAGATCGGCGCGATTCCGCCGGCCCGGGCGCGGGCGCTGCGGATGGTGGCCGGGTAGGGGGCGCTGCCCCCTCTTCGGCTGCGCCGAATTCACCCCCGGGATATTTGGGGCAATTGGAAGCAGGACGCGGGGCGCTTTGCCAGGGGCGATTCTCTGCGCGGTTCGGCGCAGGATCTCGCGCTGTGGAACGCTTTGGGGGCGCGGTTTTCGGGGGGTAGAAGAATATCCTGAAAACCCGACAAATTTTAGCGTGATTGTTTGCTTGAACCCGGCGCGCGGATCTGGCGTAACACCCGGGACGGGGCGCATCGGGTGTCCCGGGCCCCGGCGCGGGGTTGTATCTGCCGGCCGCTTCCCCTTTATGGGCGGTCAAATCGAGTCCACAGCCATATCGGACACAGGGATGCAACGGGATATCACCAGCGGCGCGGCCATCACCTTCGACGGGGTCGGCAAGAGCTATCCGAAGACGGGCGGCGGCAGCGTCACGGCGCTCGAGGGGATCACCTTCGAGGTGCCGGCCGGCTCGATCACCGGCATCATCGGGCGGTCCGGCGCGGGCAAGTCGACGCTGCTGCGGATGGTCAACGGGCTCGAGCAGCCGACGGCGGGCACGATCACCGTGGCCGGGCGCGACGTCGGCCGGGCCCGCGGCGCGGCGCTGCGCGAGATCCGGCGCGAGGTCGGGATGATCTTCCAGCACTTCAACCTGCTCTCGTCGCGCACGGTCGAGGACAACGTGGCGCTGCCGATGGAGATTGCCGGCATTCCCGCGGCGAAGATCCGCCCGCGGGTGCGCGATCTCATCGCCCGCGTCGGGCTCGAGCCGCTGGCCGGGCGCTACCCGGCCGAGCTTTCGGGCGGGCAGAAGCAGCGCGTCGGCATCGCCCGCGCGCTCGCCACCGATCCGAAGGTTCTGCTGTCGGACGAGGCGACCTCGGCGCTTGACCCCGAGACGACGCAGACGGTGCTGCGGCTTCTGGCCGACATCAACCGCGACCTCGGGCTGACGATTCTTCTGATCACCCACGAGATGGCGGTGGTGCGCGACATCGCGAGCCATGTCGCGGTGATCGAGGGCGGGCGGATCGTCGAGCAGGGGCTCACCTATGACGTCTTCACCGCGCCGCAGCATCCGACGACGCGCAGCTTCCTTGCCGGCGTCACCGGCGTCACCCTGCCGCGCTTCATCGCCGACAGGCTGCAGACCGACCGCCCTGAAGGGCCGGCGCGCGAGGTGATCCGCATCACCTTCCTGGGCGACAATGCGACCGACCCGCTGCTCGCGCGGATGAGCGCGACGCTGGGGCTCGATGTCAACATCCTCGCCGGCGCCATCGAGGAGATCGGGCCGCGCCCCTTCGGCAATCTGCTGGTCTCGATCGACGCGGCCCGGGCGGCCGAGGCGCGGGCCTATCTCGAAAGCCATCAGCAGCGCACGGAGGTGCTGGGCTATGTCCTCTAATCTGATCAACCTGCTGATCTCGGCCACCTGGCAGACGCTCTACATGGTCTTCCTGTCGACGCTGATCGGTGCGGCCATCGGCCTGCCGATCGGCGTGTTCCTTGCCTGTTCGCGCCGCGGCGAGCTGCTGTCGGCGCCGGCGGTGAACAAGGTGCTGGGCATCGTCGTCAACGCGACCCGCTCGATCCCCTTCATCATCCTCGTCGTGGCGATCATCCCCTTCACCCGGCTGATCGCCGGCACCTCGATCGGCACCACGGCGGCGATCGTGCCGCTGACCATCGCCGCCGTGCCCTTCATCGCCCGGCTGATCGAGAATGCGATCCGCGAGGTCGATGCGGGGCTGATCGAGGCCGCCCGCGCCATGGGCGCGACGCCCCTGCAGATCATCCGCAAGGTGCTGATCCCCGAGGCGCTGCCGGGCATCACGCTCGGCCTCACCCTCGCCGTCGTCAGCCTGATCGGCTATTCGGCGATGGTCGGTGCGGTCGGCGGCGAGGGGCTGGGCGACCTTGGCATCCGCTATGGCTATCAGCGCTTCATGCCCGACGTGATGGCGATGGTGGTGGTCATCCTGATCGTTCTCGTCCAGCTCGTGCAGACCATCGGCGAATGGATTGCACGGCGGGTGGACAAACGCGCGCCCGGCAACCGCGGCGCATAACTTTTCAAGCTCAGAGGGAAAATTCCGATGAAAAAGCTGATGACGCTGATCTCCGTGCTCGCGCTCACGGCCGGGACCGCGATGGCCGAGGACATCAAGGTCGGGGTCTCGCCGGGCGAGCATGCCGAGATCATGGAAGAGGTGGCGAAGGTCGCCAAGCCGATGGGCCTTGATATCAAGGTGATCGAGTTCTCGGATTACGTGGTGCCGAACCAGGCGCTCGCCGATGGCGACATCGAGGCGAACTCGTTCCAGCACAAGCCCTACCTCGACAACCAGATCAAGGACCGCGGCTTCAAGCTGGTGCCGGTGGGGACGACGATCACCACGCCGATGGGTCTCTATTCGAACAAGGTGAAGTCGCCTGCCGACCTGAAGGACGGCGATACCGTCGGCATCCCGAACGACCCGACGAACGGCGGCCGCGCGCTTCTGGTGCTGCAGGACTTCGGTCTGATCAAGCTCGCCGACGGCACCGGCCTGACCCCGACCGTGCTCGACGTGACCGAGAATCCGAAGAACCTGAAGTTCCAGGAACTCGACGCCGCGCAGCTGCCGCGTTCGCTTGCCGATCTCGACGCGGCGATGATCAACACCAACTATGCCATCGCCGCCGGTCTGAACCCGAAGACCGACACGATCGCGATGGAAAAGGCCGACAACCCCTATGTGAACATCATCGTGGTGCGCGAAGGCGACGAGACCGCGCCCTGGGTGAAGACGCTGGTCTCGGCTTATCACTCGGACGAGGTGAAGAAATTCATCGAGGACAAGTATCACGGCACGGTGCTGACCTCCTGGTGAGCCGTTCCTGGATCCAATCGGCGGGCGCCCCTTCGGGCGCCCGTTTGCATGTGCGGCCCCCTGCACGCCCCCGTTGACCTTTCGCCGCCGCCCGGCTAGCGGAGAGCCATGGCACGCGCACCCCTTCTCCAGCTTTCCGGCATCTCCCTCACCTTCGGCGGCGACCCCGTCTTCGAGGGGCTCGATCTCACCGTTCAGGAGGGCGACCGCATCGCGCTCGTGGGCCGCAACGGCTCGGGCAAGTCGACGCTGATGAAGGTGATGGCGGGGCTGGTCGAGCCCGACCAGGGCTCGCGCGTGGTGCCGAGCGGCACGCGCGTGGGCTACATGGAGCAGGAGCCGGACCTCTCGGGCTTTGCGACGCTTGGCGATTTCGCCGGATCGGGCCTCTCCGAGGCCGAACACTACCGCGTCGAGATGGTGGCCGAGGGGCTGAAGTTCCGCCCCGAGACCCCGGTCGCCACCGCCTCGGGCGGCGAGCGGCGGCGCGCGGCGCTGGCCAAGCTTCTCGCCGAGGCGCCGGAACTCATGCTGCTCGACGAACCCACCAACCACCTCGACATCGAGGCGATCGGCTGGCTCGAGAACGAGCTGAAGACCACCCGCACCGCCTTCGTGCTGATCTCGCACGACCGCGCCTTCCTGCGCAACCTGACGCGGGCCACGCTCTGGCTCGATCGCGGCGCGCTGCGCCGGCAGGAGCGCGGCTTCGAGGCCTTCGAGGACTGGCGCGAACAGATCTGGACCGAGGAGGACGAGGCCCGCCACAAGCTCGACCGCAAGATCAAGGCCGAGGCGAAATGGGCGGTCGAGGGGATCTCGGCACGGCGCAAGCGCAACATGGGCCGGGTGCGCGCGCTCCAGGCGCTGCGCGCCGAACGCGCGGGCCAGATCCGCCGCCAGGGCACCGCGGCGATGGAACTTGAAAGCTCGGGCACCTCGGGCAAGCGGGTGATCGAGGCGAAGGGCCTCACCAAGTCCTTCGGCGACAAGGCGATCGTGAAGAATTTCGACCTGCGCGTGCTGCGCGGCGACCGTGTCGCCTTCGTCGGCCCGAACGGCGTGGGCAAGACCACGCTGCTGAAGATGCTGACCGGCGAGATCGCGCCCGACGCGGGCACGGTGACGCTGGGCACCAATCTCGAGATCGCGGTCTTCGATCAGGCGCGTGCCACGCTCGACCTCGACCAGACGCTCTGGGACGGGATGGTGAACGATCCCGACATGCGGGTCTCGGGGCAGTCCGACCAGGTGATGGTGCGCGGCCGGCCGAAGCATGTGGTGGCCTATCTCAAGGACTTCCTCTTCGACGAGAGCCAGGCGCGCGCGCCGATCGGCTCGCTGTCGGGCGGCGAACGGGCGCGGCTTCTGCTCGCTCGGATCATGGCGAAGCCCTCGAACCTGCTGATCCTCGACGAACCGACGAACGATCTCGACGTCGAGACGCTCGATCTGCTGCAGGACATCCTTGGCGAGTATGACGGCACCGTGCTGCTGGTCAGCCACGACCGCGACTTCATCGACCGTGTCGCGACGACGACGATCGCGATGGAGGGCGACGGCCGCGCCACGGTCTATGCCGGCGGCTGGAGCGACTATCAGGCGCAAAAGGCGCTGAGCGCCCCCGCGGTGCCGGCCGTCGTCGCCGCCGCGCCGAAGAAGGCCGAGCCCGCCGCCGCCCCGAAGGCCGCGCCGAAGAAGCCGGGCCTCAGCTTCACCGAGAAACACCGCCTCGAGGAGCTGCCCGGCGTCATCGACAAGCTCGAGCGCGAGATCGGCAAGCTCTCCGAACTCCTCTCCGACCCCGAGCTTTTCACCCGCGAGCCGGTGAAGTTCAAAAAGGCCACCGAGATGCTGGGCGAGCGTCAGGCGGCGCTGAGTGCGGCCGAGGAGGAATGGCTGACGCTCGAGGAAAAGGCGCAGGGCTGAGCCTGGCCGGCGGTGACGCTGCGTCACGGCGCGGCCGCCTTTACCCCTTCATCTTGCCGGAAATACCTTGCGGGGGTCCGGGGGTGCAAAACCCCCGGCCGCGCCACCAGAGGCCCGCAGGAGACCAGATGACCACATCGCCGCAAGGCCCGCTTGCCGGGCTCCGTATCGTCGAGATTTCGGGCCTCGGCCCCACGCCCTTCACCGTGCAGCTTTTTGCCGACATGGGGGCCGAGGTGATCCGCATCGCGCGGCCGAACTCGGGCGGCGCGGCAAACCACGTCCTCGGCATTGCGAACGACCCGATCGAGCGCGGCCGCGACGTGCTGGAGCTCGATCTCAAGGCGCCCGAAGACCTTGCCGTCGCGCGCCGGCTGATCGCGCAGGCCGACGCGCTGGTCGAGGGGATGCGCCCGGGCGTGATGGAACGCCTCGGCCTCGGCCCCGCTGATTTCCCCGAGAACCCGCGCCTCGTCTATGGCCGGATGACCGGTTGGGGGCAGAGCGGCCCGCTCGCCCAGACCGCGGGGCACGACATCAACTTCGTCGCGCTCTCGGGGGCGCTCGGCGCGATCGGCACGCCCGAGACGCCGACGATCCCGCTCAACCTGGTGGGCGATTTCGGCGGCGGCTCGATGTGGCTGGCCTTCGGCATCATGGCGGCGCTGTGGCATGCGAAGGCGACGGGGCAGGGGCAGGTGGTGGATGCCGCGATCACCGACGGCATCGCCGGGCTTCTGGGGATGATGCACGGGCTCAGGGCCAGCGGGCTCTGGTCCGATAGGCGCGGCGAGAACCTGCTCGACGGCGGCGTGCCCTATTACGGGGTCTATCCCTGCAAGGCGGGCGGCCATTTCGCCATCGGCCCGATCGAGGAGAAATTCTGGGCCGAGTTTCAGCGCCTGATGGGCTTTGCCCCGGGCGAGCTGCCCGACCGCGCCGACCGCGCCCTCTGGCCCGAACTGCGCGCGCGCATCGGCGCGCGGTTCATGGAAAAGACCCGCGCCGAATGGGAGGCGATCTTCGACGGCACCGACGCCTGCGCGACGCCGGTTCTGACGGTGTCGGAGGCGGTGACCCACCCGCACAACGTCGCCCGCGGCGCCTATCTGCGCCATGAGGACATCGTGCAGCCCGCGCCCGCGCCGAAGCTGAGCCGCACCCCGGGCGCGATCGGGTCGGGTTCGACGCTGGCCCGGATCGGGCGCGAGGAGGCGCTCGCCCGCTGGCAGGCCTGAGGCGGGCCGCGCAAGAGCCTTGACTTGCGCCCCCCGATCTCCGATAAGCCGCCAACCCGGCAGAGGACTCCCTCTTGCGGGGGGAATCATATGCAACAACGCCCCGGGAGGGGCGCGCTGCCCGAGGCGGGCCCGCAAGGGCCGTGAAACTCCGCAAGGGGCCACAGGGCGCGGCTTGGAAAAGGAAGAACGCATGTTTGCGGTCCTCAAGACTGGCGGCAAGCAATACAAGGTCCAGGCGGGCGACGTGCTCCGCGTGGAACTGATCGCTGCCGTTGCTGGCGACAAGGTCCAGTTCAACGAGATTCTGATGGTTGGCGGCGACACCCTGACCGTTGGCGCCCCGCTCGTCGAAGGCGCTGCGGTCGTCGCGGAAGTCATCGACACCATCAAGGCCGACAAGGTCATCACCTATCACAAGCGCCGCCGCAAGCATTCGTCGCAGCGTACCCGTGGCCACCGTCAGAAGCTGACGCTGGTGCGCGTGACCGAGGTTCTCGCCTCGGGCGCCGCTGCCTCGGGCGTGAAGGAAGCCGTCGGCACCGCTGCTGCGCGCGTCGCCGCGCACGAAGCGAAGTAAGAGGAGACTGACAGATGGCTCACAAGAAAGCAGGCGGTTCGTCCCGCAACGGCCGCGACTCTGCCGGTCGTCGTCTTGGCGTCAAGCTCTACGGCGGTCAGGCCGCGGTTTCGGGCAACATCATCGTGCGTCAGCGCGGCACCACCTGGTGGCCGGGCGAAGGCGTGATGATGGGCAAGGACCACACCATTTTCGCCGTCACCGAGGGCAAGGTCACCTTCAAGAAAGGCCTCAAAGGCCGGACCTTCATCTCGGTTCTTCCCGTTGCGGAGGCGGCCGAGTAAGCCGAACCGCAATCCGGACAGGAACAGGGGGATCGGCTGCAAGGCCGGTCCCCTTTGTCTTTGCTGCGATGCGGCATGGTGATCTCGAAGAATTCATCGAATTTTCAAACGGGTAGGGTTCAAATTGTCATCGTCCCGCCCCATTTTCAGGACCAAAGTGAACAGGCCCGCGTTTCGAGGAGGAGCGCAGATGTTTCAGGAAACCCTCACCGCTCAACCCGTGATTGAGGCCGGCCGCTTCGTGCTGCGCCCGCTGCGCCGCTCGGACGCCGGGCTGATCTCGATGTACACGGCCGATCGCCGCGTCGCCGAGGGCACCCGCGCCATCCCGCATCCGCTGCCGCCCGGGGCCGCCGAGAACTTCGTCGCCCGCGCCATGGCCGAGAAGCGGTCGGAAGATGTCTGGGCGATGGACGGATCGGCGAACGGTCTGGCCGAGGTGCTGGGCATCGTCTCGCTCACCCGCGTCGAGCCCGACCAGTCCGAGGTCGGCTTCTGGGTCGGGCCGGGGTTCTGGAACACCGGTTTCGCCTCCGAGGCGGTGGCCGCACTCGTCGCCGCGAACCCGCACAATTCGCGCACCCTCTTTGCCGAGGTGTTCCAGGACAACCCGGGTTCGGCCCGTGTCCTGACGAACTCGGGCTTCGAATATCTGGGCGATGCCGAGAGCTGGTCTGTGGCGCGCGGCGGCCGGGTGCCGACCTGGACCTATCTGCGCAAGATGGGCTGAGGGCAGACGGGAGGGCGCTGCCCTCCCGGACCCTCCCGAGGTATTTATGGCAAGATGAAGGGTGGGTCTCTTTCATCTTGCCATAAATACCTCGGGGGTGTGGGGGCGGCGCCCCCACGCGTGGCTTGAAGAATGCGGCGTGCCGGCGTAAACGGACGCCTTGCAAACAGGGACGACCGCCGATGAAATTCCTCGACCTCGCCAAAGTCTACATCCGCTCCGGCGCCGGTGGCGGCGGCTCCGTCAGCTTCCGCCGGGAGAAGTTCATCGAGTTCGGTGGACCTGACGGCGGTGACGGCGGCAAGGGCGGCTCGGTCTGGGCCGAGGCGGTCGAGGGGCTGAACACGCTCATCGACTTCCGCTATCAGCAGCATTTCTTCGCGCAGAATGGCCAGCACGGCATGGGCAGCCAGCGCACCGGCGCGGATGGCGACGACATCGTCCTGAAGGTGCCGGTCGGCACCGAGATCATCGACGAAGACGAGGAAACCGTCCTCGCCGATCTGACCGAGCCGGGCAGCCGGGTGTTGCTGGCGAAGGGCGGCAACGGCGGCTGGGGCAACCTGCGTTTCAAGAGCTCGACGAACCGGGCGCCGTCGCGGGCGAACCCGGGCCAGGAAGGGGTCGAGCGCACGCTCTGGCTGCGGCTGAAGCTGATCGCCGACGCCGGGCTGCTGGGCCTGCCGAATGCCGGCAAGTCGACCTTCCTTGCCGCGGTCTCGAACGCGCGGCCGAAGATTGCGGATTACCCCTTCACCACGCTGGTGCCGAACCTTGGCGTTGTCGGCATCGACGGCAAGGAATTCGTCATCGCCGACATTCCCGGGCTGATCGAGGGCGCCTCCGAGGGGCGGGGGCTGGGCGACCAGTTCCTCGGCCACGTCGAGCGCTGCTCGGTGCTCCTGCATCTGGTCGATGGCACTTCCTCGACCCTGACCAAGGATTATCGCACCATCATCGGCGAGCTCGAGGCCTATTCGCCGGACCTCGCCGAGAAGCCGCGGGTGACGGTGCTGAACAAGATCGACGCGCTTGATCCGAAGACGCTGTCGAACCGCAAGCGGGCGCTCGAGAAGGCGTCGGGCGGGCCGGTTCTGCTGATGTCGGGGGTCTCGAAGCAGGGCGTGAACGAGGTTCTGCGCAAGCTTTGGGCCGAGATCTCGGAGGATCGGGCCGGCGAGGAAGAGGTGAAACCGTGGCGTCCCTGAAGCCGGATGTGCGGGCCGCGTCGCGGCTGGTGATCAAGATCGGCTCGGCGCTGCTGGTGGGGGAGGGCGGTCTCAAGACCGACTGGCTTGTCGCGCTGGCCGAGGACGTGGCGGCGGCGCGGGAGCGGGGCACCGATGTGGTGCTCGTCTCCTCGGGCTCGATCGCGCTTGGTCGGCGGGTGCTTGGCCTGCCGGCGGGGGCGCTGGCGCTCGAGCAGAGCCAGGCCGCGGCGGCGGTGGGACAGATCCGCCTTGCCCGCGCCTACGAGCAGGTTCTGGCCCCGCATGGGGTGACCACGGCGCAGGTCCTGGTGACGCTCGAGGATACCGATGACCGGCGCCGCTATCTGAACAGCCGCGCCACGATGGAGACGCTGCTGTCGCTCGGCGTCGTGCCGATCGTGAACGAGAACGACACCGTCGCCACCGACGAGATCCGCTTTGGCGACAACGACCGGCTGGCGGCGCAGATCGCCGTCACCGTGGGCGCCGATCAGCTGATCCTGCTGTCGGATGTCGACGGCTTCTATACCGCGAACCCGAAGGAAGACCCGAGCGCCGAGCGCTTCGAGATCGTCGAGCATATCTCGCCCGAGATCGAGGCGATGGCGGGTGACCCGATCTCGGGGCTGTCGAAGGGTGGCATGAAGACGAAGCTTCTGGCGGCCAAGACCGCGGTGGCCGGTGGCTGTGCCATGGCGATCATGGAAGGCTCGGTCGCGCGGCCGCTCTCGGCGCTGGCCCTGGGCGCGAACAGCACCTGGTTCCTGCCCGAGGGCGACCCGCAGGTGGCACGCAAGCGCTGGATCGCGGCGATGAAGCCGCGCGGCGAGATCTTCGTCGATGCGGGCGCGGTCGAGGCGCTGATGTCGGGCAAGTCGCTGTTGCCGGCGGGCGTCACCAAGGTCGTCGGTCAGTTCGGCCGGGGCGAGCCGGTGGCCGTTGCCGGCCCCGACCGGGCGATCCTGGCGAAGGGCCTTGTGCGCTATACCGCCGAGGAGGCGCACAAGATCGCCGGTCACCGCTCGCGCGAGATCGAAGAGATTCTCGGCTATCCGGGGCGGGCGGCGCTGATTCACCGTGACGACATGGTGGTGGGCTGAGCCGGCCCTGCCGGCCGCGAGGGGCGATGACGTGCCCCTCTCCCGAGCGTGATTTGCAGCGCCCGCCCCGGTGGCGGGTGTTTCGCTGTCAGGGCCTTGGCGCGGCACGAAATCCGGCCCTTGCGGAGCTGAGAAGCGTCGCGCAACACGCCGAAATCACGTGGAATTCATCGCTTTCACCAGGGGCGATCACGGCCGATCAAATGGCGAGGCCCCCCCTGCCGGCACGGCCGGAGGACGGCTAATCTGTTCGCCGAAGCCTGGGTCTGTCGGGTGGCGCCGTGCCATTGACGCGACCGGCCATGAAGGTTTCGTCCCACCGGCCCGCAGCAAAAGGGGCCGGCTTCACGGAGCAGATCATGCGTTCCATCCTTCTTCCCGTCGTCACCGTTCTCGCGCTCGGCTCGGCCTCGCTTGCCATGGCCGCGGGCGCGACCACGACCGACGGCACGATCAAGACGATCGACAAGAAAGCGCATTCCGTCACGCTGTCGGATGGCAGCACCTACATGATGCCGAAGACGGTCAAGCTGAAGGAGTTCAAGGTCGGCGAGAAGGTCGCCGTCACCTGGGAACAGAAGGGCAAGGTGAACGAGGCCACGGCGCTCGTCGCCGTCAAGGGCTGAGGCCCGAAGAGGGGCGGAGACCGCGCGGCCTCCGCCCCCTTTTGCTCACTTGGCGATGCGGTCGAGCACGCGGGCCCAGCTGCGGATGCCCTTGTGGAACGACTTCACGTCGTATTTCTCGTTCGGCGAATGGATCGCGTCATCGTCATTGGCATAGCCGATCAGCATCGCGTCCATGCCGAGGATCGACTTGAAATAATAGGCGATCGGGATCGAGCCGCCCATGCCGACGATCACCGCCTCGCGGTTCCACTCGTCCGACAGCGCCTGACGCGCCGCCTCGAACTCGGGGCGGGCGGTGTTCATCACCGCGGCCGGCGCGCCGTCGAGATCGCTGTCCCAGGTGACGCGCGCGTCGACGGGCAGATGCGCCTCGACATGGCGGCGCACCGCGGCGCGGACCTTCGCCGGGTCCATGTCGCCCACCAGCCGGCAGGTGATCTTGCAATGCGCCTCGGCCGGGATCACGGTTTTCGAGCCCGCGCCCTGATAGCCGCCCCAAAGGCCGTTGATCTCGAGCGTCGGACGCGCCCATTGCTGTTCGAGCGTCGAATAGCCCTTCTCGCCATGGGCGACGGTCATGCCGGCATGGGCGAGATACTCGGCCTCGTCGAAGCCGCAGTTCTCCCACTGCCGTTTCAGCTCTTCGGGGACCTCGTGCACGCCCTCGTAGAAGCCCTCGACCGCGACGCGGCCGTCCTCGTCATGGAAGCTCGCGATCAGTTTCGAGATCTCGCGCAGCGGGTTCAGCGCCGGGCCGCCGTAATGGCCCGAATGCAGGTCGATGCGCGGGCCGTGCAGGGTAAACTCTTCCTTCAGCATGCCGCGCAGCTGGCCGGCGATCGAGGGCACGCCGGGCGAGACCATCGAGGTGTCGCAAATGAGCGCAAGGTCGCAGCTCAGCTCGTCCTTGTTCGCCTGCAGGAAGGGGATGAGCGAGGGCGAACCCGATTCCTCTTCGCCCTCGAAGAAGATCGTCAGGTTGCCGGGCAGGGTGCCGTTCACGTCCTTGTAAGCGCGGCAGGCCTCGAGGAAGGTCATCAGCTGGCCCTTGTCGTCGGAGGAGCCACGGCCGCGGATCACCGGGCCGTTCGCGGTTTCCTCGATCGCCGGGTCGAAGGGCTCGCGCGTCCACAGGTTCAGCGGGTCGACCGGCTGCACGTCATAATGGCCGTAGAACAGCAGGTGCGGGCCCGGGCCCTCGTGCCGCGCCACCACCATCGGGTGGCCGGGGGTGGGCCGGATCTCGGCCTTGAAACCGAGCGAAGTCAATTCCTTGACCAGCCAGCCGGCGGCGCGGGCGCAATCGCCCTTCCACGCCGGATCGGTCGAGATCGAGGGGATGCGCAGAAGCTCCATCAGGCGGTCGATCGCCTGGGGCAGCTCTGCGTCGATGCGGGTGAGAACGGCGTCAATGGTCATGCGTGCCTCCTGTATCGGCGCACCCTAGCACCGGGGGCGGCACTGTCCAGTGCGCCCGGGCAGAGGCCTGGGGCTCTCCACCTTTGGTCGGGCTTGGCCGGGCGGGACAAGAGGCGCGACAATTTTTCGCTCCCATCCGGGCTGTTTGACCTCTATCAATGCGCCCACGCGATACAGGCCGCTAAGGCAAACCCAGCGAACCAGGCAAGGGAAACGGAAATGGACTACGATCTCGCGCTCGATCAGGCGATCCAGAAGCTGCACGACGAGGGCCGCTACCGGGTCTTCATCGATATCGAGCGTGAAAAGGGCGCTTTCCCGAAGGCGGTGTGGACGCGCCCCGACGGCTCGAAGAAAGAGATCACCATCTGGTGTGGCAACGATTATCTCGGCATGGGTCAGCACCCGGTGGTGCTTGCGGCGATGCACGAGGCGCTCGATGCCACCGGCGCGGGCTCGGGCGGCACGCGCAACATCTCGGGCACCACGGTCTATCACAAGCGCCTCGAGGCCGAGCTTGCGGATCTGCACGGCAAGGAAGCCGCGCTGGTGTTCTCGAGCGCCTATATCGCCAATGACGCGACGCTCTCGACGCTGCGCGTGCTGTTCCCCGGCCTCATCATCTATTCGGACGCGCTCAACCACGCCTCGATGATCGAGGGGATCAAGCGCAACGCCGGCCCGAAGCGGATCTTCCGCCACAATGACGTCGCGCATTTGCGCGAGCTGCTGGCGGCCGACGATCCGGCGGCGCCGAAGCTCATCGCCTTTGAATCGGTCTATTCGATGGACGGCGATTTCGGCAAGATCACCGAGATCTGCGATCTCGCCAAGGAATTCAACGCGCTGACCTATCTCGACGAGGTGCATGCGGTCGGCATGTATGGCCCGCGCGGCGCCGGCATCGCCGAGAAACTGGGCGAGATGGGCCGCATCGACATCTTCAACGGCACGCTCGGCAAGGCCTTCGGCGTCTTCGGTGGCTATGTCGCGGGCACGGCGAAGATGATGGACGCGCTGCGCTCCTATGCGCCGGGCTTCATCTTCACCACCTCGCTGCCGCCGGTGATCGCCGCGGGGGCCGCCGCCTCGATCGCCTTCCTCAAGACCGCGGCCGGGCAGGAGCTGCGCGACAAGCAGCAGCTGCACGCGAAGATCCTGAAGATGCGGCTGAAGGCGCTTGGCATGCCGATCATCGACCATGGCAGCCACATCGTGCCGGTGGTGATCGGCGATCCCAAGCACACCAAGGCGCTCTCGGACATGCTGCTCGAGGAATTCGGCGTCTACGTGCAGCCGATCAACTTCCCGACCGTGCCGCGCGGCACCGAGCGGCTGCGCTTCACGCCCTCGCCGGTGCACGATCTGAAGCAGATCGATCACCTTGTGCGCGGGATGGATACGCTGTGGTCGCGCTGTGCGCTGAATCGCGCTGAGGCGAGTGCCTGAGGCGTTTTCTGCGGGTGCACGGCTCTCCGCCTTGTGATAGGAAATGACCATGAATCGCGGGCGGGGATCGCGATTCGAGAAACTCAGGAACTTGAAGGCAGGATCGGGCACATGATCGGGCGGAGGATTGCTCCTTCGACGCAGGAAGAGGACAAGCCGAAAGGCTTCGACGACTTCGAACTGCGGCTTGGCGACGTGATGCGGGGCGAGCGCGCGACGCTCGCCAAGTCGCTTCTTGACGTGCAGCGCGAGCTGCGCATCAAGGCGGCCTATATCGCGGCGATCGAAAGCGGCGATGTCGCGGCCTTCGAGACGCCCTCCTTCATCGCGGGCTATGTGCGCTCCTATGCGCGCTATCTGGGCCTTGACCCGGACTGGGCCTTCCGCCGCTTCTGCGCCGAGGCGGGGTTCCAGCCGACGCATGGCATGGCTGCCGCCGCCTCCGGCCCGAAACCGCAGCGCCGCCCGGCCGATGTGGCCGAAGCGCTGGCCAATCCGAACGCCACCTTCGTGCCGAAGACCGAGGCGTTCTGGACCAAGATCGAACCGCGGGCCGTGGGCTCGGTGCTGGTTCTGGCGCTGGTCGCCGGCGGCATCGGCTATGGCGGCTGGACCGTGCTGCAGGAAGTGCAGCGCGTGCACCTCGCTCCGGTCGACCAGACCCCGGGCGTGGTCGCCGAGATCGACCCGCTGCAGTCCGTGACGCCGGTGCAGACCGCCGACAACGACGTGCCGCCCTCCGCCCCGTCGCCCGAGGCGCTTGACCGGATCTATCGGCCGCAGACGCTCGACGTGCCAGTGCTGATCGCGCGTGACGGCCCGATTGCCGCGATCGACCCGAATCAGGTCGGCGTGCTGCCGGGGACCGGTATCGTCTCGTCGCAGACTGCCGTGGCCCAGGCCCAGCCGGGCGAGCCCGCTCAGGGCGTGCAGATGGCCGCCGCGGCCCCGGTGCAGTCCGGCCCCGATGGCGCCGTGGTGCGCACGCTCGGCGCCGATGTGCCGGCGGTCGAGGTGCTGGCGGTGCGCCCCTCCTGGGTGCGGATCTCGGCGGCCGACGGCTCGGTCCTGTTCGAGAAGGTGATGGACGCCGGCGAGCGCTACACCGTGCCGAAGCTGGAAGAGGCGCCGGTGATGCGCACGGGCGAGTCGGGCGCGATCTATTTCGCGGTGAACGGCATTGCGCATGGCCCCGTCGGCAAGCGCGGCGAGGTGACCAAGGGCATCGTGCTCTCGCCCGAGGCGCTCGATCAGAAATACGCCGTGGCCGATATCAAGGCCGATGGCGATCTGGCGAAGATGACCGCGATGGCCGATGCCAGCGCCCTGGTGCCCGCCGCGGCCGATCAGGCCGGCGAGTAAGCGCCGCGCACATCGGCTCCCCCCTTCGGCCGTTGCCCTCGGGCAGCGGCCGCTCTATGTCTGGGGCAGCAATCGGAGGTCCGACATGTCGCTCAATCCCATCCGTCCCTGGCGCAACATCGAACGCCGCACCTCGCGGCAGATCATGGTGGGCAAGGTCCCGGTGGGGGGCGATGCGCCGATCTCGGTGCAGACGATGACCAACACCGACACCTCGGATGTGAAGGCGACGCTCGATCAGGTGCTGCGCGCGGCCGAGGTCGGCGCCGACATCGTCCGCGTCTCGACCCCGGACGAGGCCTCGACCCGGGCGCTGAAGGAGATCTGCCGCGAAAGCCCGGTGCCGATCGTCGCCGACATCCATTTCCACTATCGCCGCGCGATCGAGGCCGCCGAGGCCGGCGCCGCCTGCCTGCGCATCAACCCCGGCAACATCGGCGACGAGCGCCGGGTCAGGGAAGTGATCCGCGCCGCCAAGGACCATGGCTGCTCGATCCGGATCGGGGTGAATGCCGGCTCGCTCGAGAAGCATCTGCTCGAGAAATACGGCGAGCCGTGCCCCGACGCGATGGTCGAAAGCGCGCTCGAACATATCCGCATCCTCGAGGACAACGACTTCCGTGAATATAAGGTCTCGGTGAAGGCCTCGGACGTGTTCCTTGCCGCCGCCGCCTATCAGGGCCTCGCCGAGGCGACCGACGCGCCCATTCACCTTGGCATCACCGAGGCGGGCGGGATGATCGCCGGCACGGTGAAATCGGCGATCGGGCTCGGCAACCTCCTGTGGATGGGCATCGGCGACACGATCCGCGTCAGCCTGTCCGCCGATCCGGTCGAGGAGGTGAAGGTCGGCTTCGAGATCCTGAAGTCGCTCGGCCTGCGTACCCGCGGCGTGCAGATCATCTCCTGCCCGAGCTGCGCGCGGCAGGGCTTCGACGTGATCAAGACGGTCGAGATCCTCGAAAAGCGGCTTGAACACATCAAGACGCCGATGAGCCTCAGCATCATCGGCTGCGTGGTGAACGGGCCCGGCGAGGCGCTGATGACCGATATCGGCTTCACCGGCGGCGGCGCGGGGGCGGGCATGGTCTACATGGCCGGCAAGCAGAGCCACAAGCTGTCGAACGAGCAGATGGTCGACGAGATCGTGCGCCTCGTCGAGGAGCGCTCGGCGCGGCTCGAGGCCGAGGCACAGGCGGCCGAAGCTGCGGCCCAGTGAAGGGGCAGGTGACGGCAAATCCCCGCCGGTTCCGGTGAAGCACCTGAAATCATTGTGACGGCCGTCTCCGGAACGGGGGCGGCCGTTTGCCGTTTCTCCTCCACATCGCGGCGGGCACGGCGCCCCGCCGCCAGACAGGAGGACAACAGATGTTCAACCGTTCGACCGCGATCCTCGCCCTTGCGAGCCTCGGCCTCGTCACCGCGGCGGGCTCGGCCGCGGCGTTGCAGGCCGTCGTTGCTGCGCCCGTCACCCTTTACGCCGCCCCCGTGCCGGGGGCGCAGGCGGTGGCCGATGCGCCGGCCGCCACCGCGCTCACCGTCGAGGGCTGTCTCGCCGCCGCGCCCTGGTGCGAGGTCACCTATAACGGCGTCGCGGGCTGGGCCCCGGCGGGCCAGCTCGGCGTGCAGAGCGGCGAGAAGATGGTGATGCTGTCCGAGCGTCCGGCGGGCATCACGGTGAAGACCGTGACCTATCAGACCGGCACCAAGGACGGGCAGGGCGCCGCGGCACTTGCGGGGGTCGGCTCGGGGGCTGCCGCGGGGGCGGCGATCGGCGGGCCGGCAGGCGCCGTGGTCGGGGCGCTTCTGGGCGGCGTCGCCTTCGGCGAGGCGGCGAAACCCACGACCGAGACCGTGACCTTCGTCGAGAGGAACCCGGTGCCGCCGGTCTATCTCTCGGGCGATCTCGCCCCGGGGGCGGTGCTGCCCGACACTGTCGCCCTCGTCCCGGTGCCCGACAGCCCCTATGCCTATGTGAACGTGAACGATCATCCGGTGCTGGTGACCCCCGAGAACCGCCAGATCGTCTACATCGTGAACTGACCGCCGGCCTCCCCCGGCCTGAGATGACAAAGGGGCGCAAACCTGCGCCCCTTCTGCCTGCTTCCAATTGCCCCAAATATCCCGGGGGGAGCCCGGAACGGGTGGGGGGCAGCGCCCCCCCCTTCGCCGTCTCAGCCGCGCTGCTCGGCGACGATCTTCGCCATCGCCTCCTCGGGGGCATAGCCGCGCAGCATCTCGTTGCCGATGATGAAGGTCGGCGTGCCCGAGATGTTCATCCGCTCGGCGAGCTGGTGGTTCGCACGCAGCACCGCCGTTACCTCCTCGGTGTTCATCGTCTTGATGATCGCATCGGCGTCGAACTTGTTGTCCTCGGCCAGACGCTTCAGCCCCTCGAGGCTGATGTCGCCGCGCATCCCGATCAGCGCGTCATGCACGGTCTTGTAGGCCGCATCGCCCGCCACCTGCTTCGTCGCCACGGCAAAGCGTGCGCCCAGCTCCGACTGCTGGCTCAGGATCGGGAATTCCTTCACGATCAGGCGGATGTTGCCGTCCTTCTTGAGCAGGTCCTCGAC
This sequence comes from Paenirhodobacter sp. YD-8, assembly GCF_056590935.1. Lineage (NCBI taxonomy): Bacteria > Pseudomonadati > Pseudomonadota > Alphaproteobacteria > Rhodobacterales > Paenirhodobacter > Paenirhodobacter sp. YD-8. The sequence continues at coordinate 1,577,363 of NZ_CM152649.1, forward strand.
CTCGGGGAAGGCCTTCTTGCAATAGGTGCACTTGTAATCCATGAACTCGACGATGGTCACATCGCCCTCGGGATTGCCGCCGATCCAGCTGAAGCCATCCTCGAAGATGTCCTTGGCATTGGTGTCGACGAGGGTCTTGTCATTCTCGACCGCGGCGGCCTGCTGACGCTCCTCGAGCACGTTGATCGCCTCGACCAGAACCTCGGGGTTCTGCATCAGATAGTCCTTCACCGCCTCGCCGAAGGCGGCCTTCTCCTCGGTCGTCATCTTTGACAGATCGAGCGCGCCCGCCGGTGCGGCAAGTGCCGTGGAAAGGGCAAGGGCGGAAAGCAGCGTGCGGGTCATCGGATCATCCTTTGTGTCGCCCCGGGGAAGGCGGGGCAGGTCGCGGCCACACTGGCCAATCGGGCGGGCAGGCGCAAGGGGGCGGGCGCGCCGGCGCAGGGGGCAAGGGCACGCCCCAAGGCACCGGCCATTGACCCCGGGCCCGGGCCGTCCTATCGCCCCTCAAGGAATTTCAGGATGGAGCAGGGACATGCGCTTCTCAACCCGTGGTCAGGTCGATCCCTTCATTGTGATGGACGTGATGGAGGCCGCCCGCGCCGCCGAGGCCGCCGGCCGACGCATCATCCACATGGAGGTCGGCCAGCCCTCGACGCCCGCACCCGCTGCGGCGCGCAAGGCGCTTGCCGCCGCGCTCGATGAAAACCCGCTCGGCTATACCGTGGCGCTCGGCCTGCCCGATCTGCGCGCGGGCATCGCGGCGCTTTATGCCCGCTGGTATGGCGTCGATCTCGACCCCGGCCGGGTGATCGTCACCGCGGGCTCCTCGGGCGCCTTCCTGCTGGCCTTCTCGGCGCTCTTCGATGCGGGCGACCGCGTCGCGCTCGGCGAGCCGGGCTATCCGAGCTATCGTCAGATCCTGCGCGCGATGTCGGTGACCCCGGTGGGCATGCCCACCAGCGCCGAAAACCGCTATCAGCCGGTGCCTGCCGACATCCCCGAGAACGTGCAGGGGCTGATCGTCGCCTCGCCCGGCAACCCCTCGGGCACGATGCTCGGCAAGCCGGAACTTTCCGCGCTGATGCAGGCGGCCTCGGCGCGCGACATCGCCTTCGTCTCCGACGAGATCTATCACGGCCTCGATTACGAGGGCCGCGCGATCAGCGCGCTCGAGGTCTCGGACGAGGCCTATGTGATCAACTCCTTCTCGAAATACTTCTCGATGACGGGCTGGCGCGTGGGCTGGATGGTGGTGCCCGAGGATCACGTCCGCACCGTCGAGCGGCTGGCGCAGAACATGTTCATCTGCCCGCCGCATGCGAGCCAGGTGGCGGCGCTCGCCGCCCTTGGTGCGATCGACGAGCTCGAGACGAACCGCGCCGTCTATGCCGCGAACCGCCGGCTGATGCTCGAGGGGCTGCCGAAGGCGGGCTTCACCAAGATCGCCCCGCCCGATGGCGCCTTCTACATCTATGCCGACGTGTCCGACCTGACCGGGGACAGCCGCGCCTTCGCCGCCGAGATCCTCGACAAGGCCGGCGTCGCCGTCACCCCGGGGCTCGACTTCGACCCGGCGCGCGGCCACGGCACGCTGCGCTTCTCCTATGCGCAGGGCACCGCCGAGATCGAGGAGGGGCTCGCCCGTCTCACCGCCTTCATGGCGGCGCGCTGAGCGGTTTCGCCCCGCCCCGGCCCGCGCTATAGTCGCCCGAAAAACGGAGCAGGCATGACACGCATCCTTCGGCTTTTCGCGGCGCTCTGGCTCGGGCTCGCGGGGCTCGCCACGGCGCAGGAGACCGGGCTTTCGGCGCTGGCCCGGCTCGAGCCCGCGCGCAGCGCGGTCACCACCTCGGGCGAGGTGACCGAGGTCGCGCTCGGCCTCACCCAGGCGGTGCCGTTCCGCGCCTTCCTGCTCGACGCGCCGCCGCGCCTCGTCGTCGATTTCCGCGAGGTCGATTTCTCCGCCGGCCGCGCCGAGGCGCTCGCGGACAAGGGGCTGATCGGCCCCGTCCGCTGGGGCCGGTTCCGACCGGGCTGGTCGCGGCTGGTCGCGGATCTGTCGGCCCCGGCGAAGATCGACACCGCGGTCGAGGAGACCGGCGAGGCGCCGCGCGTCGTGGTGCGGCTTTCGCCCGTCGCCGCCGGGGAGTTCGCCGCCCGCGCCGGCGCGCCCTCCTCGGCGCTGTGGGATCTGCCGCAACCCGCCCCGACCGAACCGCCGCACCGCCGCCAGGATGGCAGCGCGCCGCTGAAGGTGGTGCTCGATCCGGGCCACGGCGGCATCGATCCGGGCGCCGAGGCCGACAATCTGAAGGAAGCGGTGCTGACGCTGACCTTCGCGCGCGCGCTGAAAGAGGCGATGACGCGGGCCGGCATGCAGGTCATCATGACCCGCGAGGAGGACGTCTTCGTGCCGCTGGAAACCCGGATCACCGTCGCGCGCGCGGCGGGGGCCGACCTTTTCCTGTCGCTCCATGCCGATGCGCTCTCCGAGGGCGATGCCACCGGCTCGACCGTCTATCTGCTGGACGACAAGGCGTCGGACGAGGCGTCGCAGAAACTCGCCGAGCGGCACGACCGCGCCGACCTGCTCGCGGGCGTCGATCTTGATGGCCATGACGACGCGGTGGCGGGGGTCTTGATGGATCTTGCCCGCACCGAGACCCAGCCGCGGGCGCTGCGCGCAAGCCAGGTGATTGCCGGCGCGATCAAGTCGGCGCATCTGCGCATGCACAAGCACCCGGTGCAGACGGCGGATTTCTCGGTGCTGAAATCGCCCGACATCCCCTCGCTGCTGATCGAGCTCGGCTTCCTGTCCTCCGAGGCCGACCGCCAGCGCCTGCTCGATCCGGCGTGGCAGGCACAGATGGCGCAGGCGATCACCCGCGGCGTCGCGACCTGGGCCCAGGCCGATGCGGCCGAGGCCCGGCTTTTGCGTCAGTGACGGGCCGGCAGGGGGCGCTGCCCCCTCGGCCAGCGGCCTCAATCCCGGGAAATTTGGCGGCGATTGGAAGACGAGGGCGCTCCCCTGCTTCCAATTGCCTGAAATATCCCGGGGGTCAGGGGGCAGCGCCCCCCGCCTTGGCCGTCATTTCGCGCCGTAAAGCGGCACCGTCGAGATCGACATCTTCGCCGAGCCTTCGACCACCTGGTTCGCATGGGTCAGATAGATCAGCGTCTGGTGGTCCTCGTCATAGACCCGCGTCACCCGCAGGCTCTTGAAGATCAGCGACCGGCTTTCGGAGAACACCTTTTCCCCCTTCGGCCCGCGCGCGATGTCGCCAAGCGTGATCGGCCCGGTCTGGCGGCAGGCGATCGAGGCATTCGACGGGTCCTCGAACCAGTTGCCCTGTTTCAGCCGGTCGAAGAGCGAGCGGTCGAAATAGGCGATGTGGCAGGTCACGCCCTGCACCTTCGGGTCCTCGATCGCCTCGATGACGATGTCGTTGCCGGTCCAGTCGACGCCGACGCGGCCGACCTCCTCGGCAAGGGCGGGGGACGCGGCGCGGCCCATCAGGGTGGCGGCGATCAGGGCGGCGGTCAGGGCACGCATGGAAACCTCCTTGGTTTTCCCGAAGATGGGGGCGCGGGGGCGGGGGCGCAACCGGTTCAGCCGCCGGGGCAGAGGGTCTCGCAGGGCACGCCGTCCCCGTCGCGGTCGAGCTTGCCGCCCCAGGAGCAGTTCTCGAGCAGCCAATAGGCCTCCTCGCAGCTTTCAATGGTCTTCGAGCAGGTCTTGCGCGGGCTGCACGACCATGACTGCGCCAGTCGGGGCGCGGTGTGGAAGCTGCCATCCGCGGGATCGGGTGCCAGTCCGAGGGCCAGTGCCGCCGCCAGTGCCGTCATCATCGCCAGGTCCTCCGTCCTTCCCCTTTCAACGCCTGCTGCGCGCCTTCGGCAAGGCCCGCGCGATGGGACGCAGCGTCGCGGGGGCTTGACGCGAATCGCCGCCTCCTCATAAATGAACGAGTGTTCAATAATCGGAGGGGAGGCCGATGTTCGCAGGTTCCATGCAGTTCGATCTGGGCGAAGACGTCAACGCGCTGCGCGAGATGGTGCACGGCTGGGCGCAGGAGCGGCTGACGCCGATCGCCGCTGCCGTCGATCGCGACAATGTCTTTCCGGCCGAACTCTGGGCCGAGATGGGCGCGCTTGGCCTGCTGGGCATCACCGTGCCCGAGGAATACGGCGGCTCGGGGATGGGCTATCTTGCCCATGTCATCGCCACCGAGGAGATCGCGCGGGTCTCGGCCTCGATCTCGCTCAGCTACGGTGCGCATTCGAACCTCTGCGTGAACCAGCTGAAGCTGAACGGCTCGGCCGAGCAGAAGGCGAAATACCTGCCCGATCTGGTGTCGGGCGCCAAGGTCGGCGCGCTGGCGATGTCGGAATCCGGCGCGGGCTCGGATGTCGTCGGCATGAAACTGCGGGCCGAGAAGCGCAACGGCTACTATGTGCTCAACGGCCACAAGTACTGGATCACCAACGGCCCCGACGCCGACACGCTGGTCGTCTATGCCAAGACCGACCCGGAGGCGGGCTCGAAGGGCATCACCGCCTTCATCGTCGAGAAGGGGTTCAAGGGGTTCTCGACCTCAAAGCATTTCGACAAGCTCGGGATGCGCGGCTCGAACACGGCGCAGCTGTTCTTCGAGGATTGCGAGGTGCCGTTCGAGAACGTTCTGGGCGCCGAGGGCAAGGGCGTGCGCGTGCTGATGTCGGGGCTCGATTACGAGCGCGTCGTGCTGTCGGGCATCGGGACGGGCATCATGGCGGCCTGCCTCGATGAGGTCGTGCCCTATGCCAAGGAACGCCAGCAGTTCGGTCAGCCGATCGGGAATTTCCAGCTGATGCAGGCGAAGATCGCCGACATGTATGTCGCGATGAACACCGCCCGCGCCTATGTCTACGAGGTGGCGAAGGCCTGCGATCGCGGCGCGGTCACCCGGCAGGATGCAGCGGCGACGGTGCTTTATGCGTCCGAGCAGGCGATGGTGCAGGCGCATCAGGCGGTGCAGGCGCTCGGCGGCGCCGGGTTCCTGAATGACTCGGTGGTCTCGCGGCTCTTCCGCGATGCGAAGCTGATGGAAATCGGGGCCGGCACCTCGGAAATCCGCCGTATGCTGATCGGACGTGAAATCATGGAGAAAGCCTGATGCGTTCGATGCTTGCCGCCGTTCTTGCCCTGACCCCCGCCCTTGCCGCCGCGCAGGATCTGCCGCCGTCGGCGACCGAGGGGCTCGAGGAAACGGTGCGCGCCTGCTTTGCCGACTACAATCCCTACGCCGGCGGGCCGAGCTGCCTTGGCCAGGCGGCGCAGGGCTGCACCGCCGCCGCGGGCGACACGACGGTCGCCATCGTCGCCTGCATCGGCGCCGAGACCCTGGTCTGGGACGACCTGCTCAACACCGAATACAAGGCCCGCCGCGCCGAGCTGACGGCGCCCGGGCTGAACGACAAGCTGCTCGCCGCACAGCGCGCCTGGATCGCCTTTCGCGATGCCGAATGCGGGCTCGAGGTCGCGCGCTGGGGCGACGCCTCGGCCAGCCGGATCGTCGGGGCGAATTGCATGATGGAAATGACCGCCGCGCGCGCGGCGCAGCTGCGAGACAAGAAGGCACAGGAATGAAGCTGACCTCCTCCGTCCTGCCCTCCTCCGAGGGCTTCCGCGCCAACCGCGCGGCCCATCTCGAGATGCTCGAAACCGTGCGCGCGGCGGCCATGGCCGCGGCCGCGGGGGGCGGGCCCGAGGCGACGGCGCGCCATGTGGCGCGCGGCAAGATGGCGCCGCGCGAGCGGGTGGCGGGGCTTTTGGACCCCGGCTCGCCCTTCCTCGAGATCGGCGCGACCGCCGCGCATGGCATGTATGACGGCGCCGCGCCGGGCGCGGGCGTCATCGCCGGCATCGGCCGGGTGATGGGGCTCGAGGTGATGGTCGTGGCAAACGACGCCACGGTGAAGGGCGGCACCTATTACCCGATGACGGTGAAGAAGCACCTGCGCGCGCAGGAGATCGCCGAGGACTGCAATCTGCCCTGCGTCTATCTGGTCGACAGCGGTGGCGCGAACCTGCCCAACCAGGACGAGGTCTTCCCCGACCGCGACCATTTCGGCCGGATCTTCTACAACCAGGCGCGGATGTCGGCGAAGGGCATCCCGCAGATCGCCGTGGTGATGGGCAGCTGCACCGCCGGCGGCGCCTATGTGCCGGCGATGTCCGACGTGACGATCATCGTGAAGGAGCAGGGGACGATCTTCCTCGCCGGCCCGCCGCTGGTGAGGGCGGCGACGGGCGAGGTGGTCACGGCCGAGGACCTCGGCGGCGGCGACGTTCACACCCGGCTTTCGGGCGTCGCCGATTACCTTGCCGAGGACGACGCCCATGCCCTGGCGCTCGCCCGCCGGGCGGTGGGCAACCTGAACCGGGCGAAGCCCGCGACGGTGCAGTGGCAATCGCCCGAGCCCCCGGCCTATGACCCCGAGGAGATCCTCGGCGCGGTGCCGGCCGATCTGCGCACCCCCTACGACATCCGCGAGGTGATCGCGCGGGTGGTCGACGGGAGCCGCTTCGACGAGTTCAAGGCGCGCTTCGGCGAGACGATCGTCACCGGCTTTGCCCATCTCGAGGGCTGCCCGGTGGGCATCGTCGCGAACAACGGCGTGCTCTTCTCCGAGGCCGCGCAGAAGGCCGCGCATTTCATCGAGCTTTGCTCGCAGCGGGGCATTCCGCTGATCTTCCTGCAGAACATCACCGGCTTCATGGTCGGCCGCAAATACGAGAACGAGGGCATCGCGCGGCACGGCGCGAAGATGGTGACCGCCGTCGCGACCACCTCGGTGCCGAAGATCACCATGCTGGTCGGCGGCAGTTTCGGCGCCGGCAACTACGGCATGGCCGGGCGCGCCTATTCGCCGCGCTTCCTGTGGAGCTGGCCCAATTCGCGGATCTCGGTGATGGGCGGCGAGCAGGCGGCAGGGGTGCTTGCCACCGTGCGCCGCGAGGGGATCGAGCGCAAGGGCGGCACCTGGTCGGCCGAGGAAGAGGCCGAGTTCAAGCGCCCGACGATCGAGATGTTCGAGCGCCAGAGCCACCCGCTTTATGCCTCGGCGCGGCTGTGGGACGACGGCATCGTCGATCCGCGCAAGACCCGTCAGGTGCTCTCGCTCAGCCTGCAGGCAAGCCTGTGCGCCCCGGTCGAACCGACGCGCTTCGGCCTGTTCCGCATGTGACTTCAATGCCTCCGGCGGAGGTATTTGGAGCAAGGTGAAATTGCATTCATCTTGCCCGAAATACCTCGGGGGGCTCCGCAGGAGCGGGGGCAGCGCCCCCTCCGACATCCAAGCTTGGGAGGAGCCGATGTTTCGCAAGATCCTGATCGCCAACCGCGGCGAGATCGCCTGTCGCGTCATCGACACCGCGCGCCGCATGGGCGTGGCGACCGTTGCCGTCTATTCCGAGGCCGACGCCGGCGCGCGCCATGTCGCCCTTGCCGACGAGGCCGTTCTGATCGGCGGCCCGGCGCCGCGTGACAGCTATCTGCGCGGCGCGGCGATCATCGCCGCGGCGCGGGCCACGGGGGCCGAGGCGATCCACCCGGGCTATGGGTTTCTCTCGGAAAACCCCGAGTTCGTCGACGCGGTCGAAGCGGCGGGGCTGGTCTTCATCGGCCCCTCGGGCGATGCGATCCGGGCGATGGGGCTGAAGGACGCGGCGAAGGCCTTGATGGCGCAGGCGGGCGTGCCTGTGGTGCCGGGCTATCACGGCGCGAACCAGGACCCCGAGCATCTGGCGGGTGCCGCCGAGGCGGTGGGCTATCCGGTGCTCATCAAGGCGGTCGCGGGCGGTGGCGGCAAGGGCATGCGCCGCGTCGACCGGCCCGCCGATTTCGCCGCGGCGCTGGCAAGCGCGCAGGGAGAGGCGCTGACCGCCTTCGGCAACCCAGCGGTGCTGATCGAGAAATACGTCGAGAAGCCGCGCCATATCGAGGTGCAGGTCTTCGGCGACGGCACCTCGGCGGTGCATCTCTTCGAGCGCGACTGCTCGTTGCAGCGCCGCCACCAGAAGGTGATCGAGGAGGCCCCCGCGCCGGGCATGACGCCCGAGATGCGCGCCGCGATGGGGCAGGCCGCCGTGCGCGCGGCCGAGGCGATCGGCTACAGTGGCGCCGGCACGATCGAGTTCATCGTCGACGCCTCCGAGGGGCTGCGCGAGGACCGCTTCTGGTTCATGGAGATGAACACGCGCCTGCAGGTCGAGCATCCGGTGACCGAGGCGATCACCGGCGTCGATCTGGTCGAATGGCAACTGCGGGTGGCGGCGGGCGAGCCCTTGCCGCTGCGCCAGGACGAGCTGACGATCACCGGCCACGCCTTCGAGGCCCGGCTTTACGCCGAGGACGTGCCGGCAGGCTTCCTGCCCGCGACCGGCACCCTGGCCCACCTCACCTTCGGCGCGGCGCGGATCGAGACCGGCGTGCGCCCCGGCGACACGATCAGCCCCTGGTATGACCCGATGATCGCCAAGGTGGTGACGCATGGCCCGACCCGCGCGGTGGCGCTGGCGCAGCTTGCGCGCGCGCTGGAACAGACTGAGGTTGCGGGCACGGTGACGAACCTCGGCTTTCTGGGGGCACTCGCCCGCCACCCGGGCTTTGCCGCGGGCGATGTCGACACCGGGCTGATCGGGCGCGAGATCGACGCGCTGACCGCGGCCTGCGAGCCGCCCGCGGCGGCGCGCGCGCTTGCGGTGATCGCCGCGGCGGGGCTGGCCGGGGGAACCGGACCGGGCTTCAGCCTCTGGGCGCCGCTGATACGCGCGGTGCCCTTCGAGGAGCCCGCGAGCCTTGCGGTGACCGGGCCCGGGCGGGTCACGGTGACGGTGGCGGGCACCACGCAGGACTGCGTGCTGCGTCCCGATGGCTGGTGGGTCGAGGGCGCGAAGACCGGCGCGCGTTTCCATGTCGGCGCCGACGAGATCACTGTCTTCATGGGCGCGGCCTATCGCTTCGGGCGGCCAGATCCGCTCGCGCGTCGCTCGGAGGGGCCGGCCTCGGGGCTGACGCTCGCGCCGATGCCGGGGCTGGTGAAGGCGGTCTTCGTCGCGCCCGGCCAGGTGGTGTCGGAGGGCGACCGGCTTGCCGTGCTCGAGGCGATGAAGATGGAGCACACGATGCTGGCCGCCCGCGCCGGCACCGTGGCCGAGGTGCTGGTCGAACCCGGCGCGCAGGTCGAGGCCGGCGCGGCGCTGATCCGGCTTGCCGACGAGACCGAGGAGGAGGCCGCATGATCCGGCTGCATCACGTTCCGGGCTCGCGCTCGTTCCGCGTTCTGTGGCTGCTCGAGGAGCTGGGCGAGCGCGCCGATCTGAAGATCTGGTCGCTCACCGACGGCAGCCTGCGCAGCCCCGAGTTCCGCGCGCTTTCGCCCGCCGGGCGGATCCCCGCGCTTGAAATCGACGGACGGGTGATCTTCGAGTCGGGGGCGATCGTCGAATATCTGACCGAGACTCGCGGCCGGCTGGCGCCGCGCCCGGGAACCCCCGAACGGGCCGATTTCCTGCAATGGCTGCATTTCGCCGAGACGCAGGCGAACATCTTGCAGAACCTCAACATCCACCACATCTTCCTGCGCCCCGAAAGCGCGCGCTCGGCGGCGCTGACGAAGCTCGACACGAAGCGGCTCGAGGTGACGATGCGGGCGATGGAGGCGCATCTGGCCGGCCGCGACTGGCTGCTTGACGGCTTCTCGGCCGCCGATGTGATGTTCGGTTTCAACCTCGAGGCGATGTTTCGCTTCGTCCGCCCCGAGGCCTTCTCGTCGCTTGCCGTCTGGGCCGAATGCTGCAAGGCACGTCCGGCCTATCGCCGCGCCGTGGCGAAGGGCGGGGCGAGCGCGATCTACACCCAGGATTTCTACGAGCTGAACGATGGCTGAGACGGTCGAGATCTTCGAGATGGCCCCGCGCGACGGGCTGCAGAACGAAAAGCGCCTGATCCCGACGGCGGAGAAGATCGCGCTGGTCGATTGCCTGAGCCGCGCGGGGTTCCGCCGGATCGAGGTGGCGTCGTTCGTCAGTCCGAAATGGGTGCCGCAGATGGCCGACGGGGCGCAGGTGCTGGCCGGCATCTCGCGGGCGCCCGGCGTGCGCTATGCCGCGCTGACGCCGAACCTGAAGGGCTATGAGGGCGCGCGGGCGGCGGGCGTGGACGAGGTGGCGATCTTCGCCTCGGCCTCGGAGGGGTTCTCGCGCGCGAACCTGAACTGTTCGATTGCCGAAAGCCTCGATCGCTTCCGCGCGGTGATGCAGGCGGCGCAGGCCGACGAGATGCCGGTGCGTGGCTATGTCTCGGTCGTCACCGATTGCCCCTATGACGGGCCGACCCCGCCCGTGGCGGTGGCCCGCGTCGTCGCGGCGCTGCGCGAGATGGGCTGTTACGAGGTCAGCCTGGGCGACACCATCGGGCAGGGCCGGCCCGAGACCGTGGCGGCGATGCTCGATGCGGTGCTCGAGGAGATGCCGGCCGACCGTCTGGCCGGGCATTTCCACGACACTGCGGGGCGCGCGCTCGAGAATATCGAGGCGGCGCTCGCCGCCGGGCTGCGGGTCTTCGATGCCGCGGTGGGCGGGCTTGGCGGCTGCCCCTATGCGCCGGGGGCGAAGGGCAATGTCGCGACCGAGAAGGTGGCCGCGTGGCTTGCCGGGCGCGGCTACGAGACCGGGCTCGACATGGAGGTGATCGGCGCGGCGGCGGCGCTTGCGCGGGAAATGAGAGGGCAGGGGCAATGACCGAGACGATCCGGACCGAGATCGACGCGCGCGGCGTCGCGCATCTGTGGCTGGCGCGCGCCGAGAAGCACAATGCGCTCTCGGCGCAGATGATGGACGAGATCACCGCCGCCATCGGCGCGCTTGGCGCCGATCCCGCGGTGCGGGTGGTGGTGCTGGCGGCCGAGGGGGCAAGCTTCTGCGCCGGCGGCGATCTGAAATGGATGCAGGCGCAGATGACGGCCAGCGCCGAGGAGCGCGCGGCGGGGGCGCGCCGGCTTGCCGGCATGCTCAGCGCGCTCGATCGCTGCCCGAAGCCGGTGATCGGCCGGGTGCAGGGCAATGCCTTCGGCGGCGGTATCGGCATGATGTCGGTGTGCGACGTGGCCGTCGGCGTCAGCGGCGCGCGCTTCGGGCTGACCGAGACCCGGCTCGGCCTGACGCCGGCGACGATCTCTCCCTATGTCGTCGCCCGCATGGGCCCGGCGAAGGCGCGGCGCGTCTTCATGTCGGCGCGGCTGTTCGAGGCGACCGAGGCCGAGACGCTGAACCTTCTGGCGCGCGTCGTCGCGCCGGCGGACCTCGAGGCCGCGATCGAGGCCGAGGTCGAGCCCTATCTGAGCTGTGCGCCGGGCGCCGTCGCCGATGCCAAGGCGCTGATCCGGAGGCTCGCGCCGCCGATCGATGCCGCGGTGCAGGAGGCGACCGTCGCCGCCCTCGTCGCGCGTTGGGAAACAGCCGAGGCAGGAGAGGGAATCGCCGCCTTCTTCGACCGGCGCAAACCGGGCTGGTGCGCCTGACGAAACGCGCCAGACCCGAGGGATTCTCTCGGGTTTGCCAAGGCTTCGGGCCCGTGCGCAACCGCGTGCGGGCCCTTGTTCTCTTGCTCGCGGGGCAGGGCCGCCCGGTTTGCCGAAGCGGTGTGCAGCGGTATACAAATCGCACTTTTCACAGGCGAAACCGGCGGCACTCGGTTGACCCGGCCGGGAGGCGGCGATATTGCTCGCTCAGCCGGAACCTGCGCGACACTCGGTCGCGTCACAAGGGAGCCAACCAGTGCACGACATGCTGCGTGAATATCTTCCCATCCTCATCTTCCTTGCATTGGCCATCGTGCTCGGGCTTGTCCTGGTCCTTGCCGCGGTCGTGCTGGCCGTGCGCAACCCGGACCCGGAAAAGGTCTCGGCTTACGAATGCGGTTTCAACGCCTTCGACGATGCGCGCATGAAGTTCGACGTGCGCTTCTACCTCGTCTCGATCCTGTTCATCATCTTCGACCTCGAAGTGGCCTTCCTGTTCCCCTGGGCGGTGGCCTTCGGGTCGCTGAGCATGGTGGGCTTCTGGTCGATGATGGTGTTCCTCGGCGTGCTGACCATCGGCTTTGCCTATGAATGGAAGAAAGGGGCGCTGGAATGGGCGTGATGACCTCTGCCAATACCGCGGGAGCCGACAAGGAAGCCGCGACCCAGGCCCTGAACAAGGAGCTGCAGGACAAGGGCTTCCTGCTGACCTCGACCGAAGACCTGATCAACTGGGCGCGCAACGGTTCGCTGCACTGGATGACCTTCGGTCTGGCCTGCTGCGCCGTCGAGATGATGCAGGTCTCGATGCCGCGCTATGACCTCGAACGTTTCGGCACCGCGCCGCGCGCTTCGCCGCGCCAGTCCGACGTGATGATCGTCGCGGGCACGCTGACGAACAAGATGGCGCCCGCGCTGCGCAAGGTCTATGACCAGATGCCCGAGCCGCGCTATGTGATCTCGATGGGGTCCTGCGCGAACGGCGGCGGTTACTATCACTACAGCTACTCAGTGGTGCGCGGCTGTGACCGGATCGTCCCGGTCGACATCTACGTGCCGGGCTGCCCGCCCTCGGCCGAGGCGCTGCTCTACGGCATCTTGCAGCTGCAGCGGAAGATCCGCCGCACCGGCACGCTGGTCCGCTGAGGGGAGAGAAGAATGAGCGACGAAGCCCTGAAGGAACTGGCCGCCCACATCGAGCACAAGCGCTCGGCCGACGTGCTGAAGACCGAGATCGCCTTTGGCGAACTCTGTGTCACCGTCACGCCCGGCTCGATCCTCGAGTTCGTGGAATTCCTGCGCGACGATCCGAACTGCCGTTTCTCGACGCTGATCGAGCTGACCGCCGTCGACTGGCCGGAACGTCCGGCGCGCTTCGACATGGTCTGGCTGTTCCTGTCGATGTGGCGCAACCAGCGCATCCGCGTGAAGGCGGCGCTGCGCGAGGACGAGATGTGCCCCTCGATCGTCGAGGCCTTCCCGAACGCCAACTGGTGCGAGCGCGAAGTGTTCGACATGTATGGCATCCTGTTCTCGGGTCACCCGGACCTGCGCCGCATCCTCACCGACTACGGCTTCCGCGGCCATCCGCTGCGCAAGGACTTCCCGACGACGGGCTATGTCGAGGTGCGCTATGACGAGGTGCTCAAGCGCGTCGTCTACGAGCCGGTGAAGCTTGTGCAGGAATATCGGCAGTTCGATTTCCTCTCCCCCTGGGAAGGCGCGCATTACATTCTGCCCGGCGACGAAAAGCAGGGCTGATCCTCGCGTCGGGCTCCCGTGGCCCGGCGGACAGGACAAGACAGAGGTTGGACCATGGACGGCGACATCCGGCAGAATTCCTACGATGACGGCTCGCACGATGTGCTGACGGGCGAACAGCGCATCCGCAACTTCAACATCAACTTCGGCCCGCAGCACCCTGCCGCGCACGGCGTGCTGCGCATGGTGCTGGAGCTTGACGGCGAGATCGTCGAGCGCGCGGACCCGCATATCGGCCTGCTGCACCGCGGCACCGAAAAGCTGATGGAAAGCCGCACCTACCTGCAGAACCTGCCCTATTTCGACCGTCTCGACTATGTCGCGCCGATGAACCAGGAACACGCCTGGTGTCTCGCGATCGAGCGGCTGACCGGCACCGAGGTGCCGCGGCGGGCGCAGCTGATCCGCGTGCTCTACTCGGAAATCGGCCGTATCCTGAACCACCTGCTGAACGTCACCACGCAGGCGATGGACGTCGGCGCGCTGACCCCGCCGCTGTGGGGCTTCGAGGAACGCGAGAAGCTGATGATCTTCTACGAGCGGGCCTGCGGTGCGCGGCTCCACTCGAACTACTTCCGCCCCGGTGGCGTCCATCAGGACCTGCCGCCGAAGCTCATTGACGACATCGAGGAGTGGGCGAAGGAATTCCCCCAGAAGCTCGACGACATCGACGGGCTGCTGACCGAGAACCGGATCTTCAAGCAGCGCAACGTCGACATCGCGATCATCACCGAGAAGGAAATCTCGGACTGGGGCTATACCGGCGTGATGGTGCGCGGCTCGGGCTTTGCCTGGGACCTGCGCCGCAGCCAGCCCTACGAATGCTATGACGAGTTCGACTTCAAGGTCTGCGTCGGCAAGAACGGCGACTGCTATGACCGCTACCTCGTCCGCATGGCCGAGATGCGCGAGTCGACCAAGATCATCCTTCAGGCGATCGCCAAGCTTCGCCTGCCCGAGAACCAGGGCGACGTGCTGGCGCGCGGCAAGATGACCCCGCCGAAGCGCGGCGACATGAAGCGCAACATGGAAAGCCTGATCCACCACTTCAAGCTTTACACCGAGGGCTTCCACGTCCCGGCCGGCGAGGTCTACGCCGCCGTCGAGGCACCGAAGGGCGAATTCGGTGTCTTCCTGGTGTCCGATGGCACCAACAAACCCTACCGCGCCAAGATCCGCGCCCCGGGCTATTCGCATCTGCAGTCGATGGATGAGATCTCCCGTGGCCACCAACTCGCCGATGTTTCGGCCATCATCGGCACGCTCGATATCGTGTTCGGGGAGGTTGACCGCTAATGCTCCGTCGTCTTCATCACGAGCAGCCCGCTTCGTTTGAGTTCTCGCCCGCGAACCTCGCCTGGGCGCAGGCGCAGATCACCAAATATCCGGTGGGCCGTCAGGCCTCGGCGATCATCCCGCTGCTGTTCCGCGCGCAGGAACAGGAGGGGTGGCTGTCGAAACCGGCGATCGAATATGTCGCGGACATGCTGGGCATGCCCTATATCCGCGCGCTCGAGGTCGCGACCTTCTACTTCATGTTCCAGCTCGCTCCGGTGGGCTCGGTCGCCCATATCCAGGTCTGCGGCACCACGTCGTGCATGATCTGCGGCGCCGAGGACCTGATCAAGGTCTGCAAGGAAAAGATCGCGCCGCATGCCTTCGAGCTGTCGAAGGACGGCAAGTTCAGCTGGGAAGAGGTCGAGTGCCTCGGCGCCTGCGCGAACGCGCCGATGGCGGCGATCGGCAAGGATTATTACGAGGATCTCAGCGAAGAGAGCCTCGCGAAGCTGATCGAAACCATGGCCGCCGGCCAGACCCCGCGTCCCGGTTCGCAGACCGGCCGCTTCTCGTCGGAACGGGCGGGCGAGCAGGTCGCGCTGCTGGACAGCAAGGGCGACCGCGAGGAGTACAACGGCACCGTGGGCCTTGCGGTCGCGATCGGCGACACGATCAAGCGCATCGACGGCACCGAAGTGCCGCTGCGTGCGCCGTGGCAGATGTCGGGCCAGCGCGCGCCGATCGGCGTGATGGGCACCGAGCGGCCGAAGTCGGCCGTGCAGCAGGTGGCTGCGGAGAAGGCGGCGAAGGCCGCGACGGAGTGAGACCCGGGGCCCGCAGGGGCCCGGGAGACGGCGCAAGGGCCGGAAGGAGACGATGAGCGGGTTCGAGGCGGGCTGCAGGATCAGGGCATGGACATGGGGCGCGATCACGGGCCTTCTGACCGGGCTCCTCGTGCACTCCTCGCTTGGAACCGCGGCGGCGCTCTTTCTCGGCCTGATCGCCTTCCTGCTTGCGGGGGCGGTCTTCGTCTGGGGCTTTTGCGACGGGCTCGACCGTCGCTTCGCCCTGCCGCCGGCGGCGCTTGATCGGGCGCGGGCCGCGGCCGAGAGGAAGACGGCGGACGGGGAGGGGATCGCTCCTCCCGCTGCCGCGACGGGCAAGGACCGCTGAGGCTTCGGCCCGCGGCGACAAGGGATTTCGCGCCGGTTCGGGCGCAACGGGGGCCGGGACACCGGCGGCCGCGCAACTGAGGGAAGTGACATGCTGAAAGATCAGGACCGGATCTTTACCAACCTTTACGGGATGCACGACCGCTCCCTGAAAGGCGCAATGATGCGCGGCCACTGGGACGGCACGGCGAACATCCTGGCCAATGGCCGCGACTGGATCATCGAGCAGGTGAAGGCCTCGGGCCTGCGCGGGCGCGGTGGTGCGGGCTTCCCGACCGGGCTGAAATGGTCCTTCATGCCGAAGCAGTCGGACGGCCGGCCCTCGTTCCTCGTCATCAACGCCGACGAATCCGAACCCGCGACCTGCAAGGACCGCGAGATCATGCGCCACGATCCGCACACGCTGATCGAGGGCGCGCTGATCGCCGGTTTCGCCATGGGCGCGAGCGCCGCCTATATCTACATCCGCGGCGAATACATCCGCGAGAAGGAAGCGCTGCAGAAGGCGATCGACGAATGCTATGAGGCGGGGCTGATCGGCAAGAACGCCTGCAAGTCGGGCTTCGATTACGACGTCTACCTGCACCACGGGGCCGGCGCCTATATCTGCGGCGAGGAAACCGCGCTGCTCGAAAGCCTCGAGGGCAAGAAGGGGATGCCGCGGATGAAGCCGCCGTTCCCGGCGGGCTCGGGTCTCTATGGCTGCCCGACCACGGTGAACAACGTGGAATCGATCGCCGTCGTGCCGTCGATCCTGCGCCGCGGCGCCGCCTGGTATGCGTCGTTCGGCCGTCCGAACAACACCGGCGTCAAGCTGTTTGCCATGTCGGGCCACATCAACACCCCCTGCGTCATCGAGGAATCGATGTCGATCTCGATGAAGGAACTGATCGAGAAGCATGGCGGTGGCGTGCGCGGCGGCTGGAAGAACCTGAAGGCGGTCATCCCGGGCGGCGCCTCGTGCCCCGTCCTGCCGGCGGCGCTGTGCGAAGACGCGATCATGGATTACGACGGGATGCGCGAGCTGAAGTCGTCCTTCGGCACCGCCTGCATGATCGTGATGGATCAGCAGACCGACATCATCAAGGCGATCTGGCGTCTGGCGAAGTTCTTCAAGCACGAGAGCTGCGGCCAGTGCACGCCCTGCCGCGAAGGCACCGGCTGGATGATGCGGGTGATGGACCGTCTGGTGACCGGCGAAGCCGAGATCGAGGAAATCGACATGCTCTTCAACGTGACGAAGCAGGTCGAGGGCCACACGATCTGTGCGCTTGGCGATGCGGCCGCCTGGCCGATCCAGGGTCTCATCCGGCACTACCGCGAAGAGATCGAGGATCGCATCAAGGCCCGCAAGACCGGCCGCATGGGCGCGATGGCGGCAGAGTGAGGCAACGATGAACGCGGCCCTTCCCCTTTCTCTCGGCGCGCTGGCCCTTGCGGCCTGCACCGCCCCGCAGGCGCCAGAAGCGGCACCTGTCGTGGCGGGCTATGCCGCGTCGAAAGGGGAGATGGGGGCGCTTGTCGTCACCCGCAAGGCCCGGGCCTTCGATTATTCCGAGGGCGCCGAGGCGCGGCGTGCGGCAGATGCGCTGTGCGGCGGCCGCGTGAATTCCTCGCCCGAAGACAATTTCCAGGGTGGCGCCTGGGTTTTCCCGGGGGGCTGCGCATGAGCCTCCAACCGAAACACCGCGCGGGTGCCCGCGCCCTTGGCAACTGACGGATCAGAGCATGTCGAACACGCGCAAAATCATCATCGACGGCCACGAGGTCGAGGTTGATCCGAACCTGACGATCATCCAGGCCTGTGAGCAGGCCGGCATCGAGGTGCCGCGCTTCTGCTATCACGAGCGGCTCTCGATCGCGGGCAACTGCCGCATGTGCCTCGTCGAAGTCGTCGGCGGCCCGCCGAAGCCCACCGCGTCGTGCGCGATGCAGGTCAAGGACCTGCGCCCGGGTCCGAACGGCGAGCCCTCGGTGATCAAGACCAACTCGCCGATGGTGAAGAAGGCGCGTGAAGGGGTGATGGAGTTCCTGCTCATCAACCACCCGCTTGACTGCCCGATCTGCGACCAGGGCGGCGAATGCGACCTGCAGGACCAGGCGATGGCCTATGGCGTCGACTTCTCGCGCTACCGCGAGGCGAAGCGCGCGTCGGAAGACCTGAACCTCGGGCCGCTGGTCAAGACCTGCATGACCCGCTGCATCAGCTGCACCCGCTGCGTGCGCTTCACCACCGAAGTGGCCGGCATCACCCAGATGGGCCAGACCGGGCGCGGCGAGGACAGCGAGATCACCAGCTATCTGAACCTGACGCTCGACAGCAACATGCAGGGCAACATCATCGACCTGTGCCCGGTCGGTGCGCTGACCTCGAAGCCCTACGCCTTCACCGCCCGGCCCTGGGAACTGACGAAGACGGAATCGATCGACGTGATGGACGCGCTCGGCTCGAACATCCGCATCGACACCAAGGGCCGCGAAGTGAAGCGCATCCTGCCGCGCAACAATGACGCGGTGAACGAGGAATGGATCTCGGACAAGACCCGCTTCATCTGGGACGGTCTGCGCCGGCAGCGGCTTGACAGCCCCTACCTCCGCGAGGGCGGCAAGCTGCGCAAGGCAAGCTGGGGCGAGGCGCTTTCCGCTGCCGCCGCGGCGATGACCGGCAAGAAGGTGCTCGGCCTCGTGGGCGATCTGGCCCCGGTCGAGGCGGCCTTCGCGCTCAAGCAGCTGGTCGAGGGCCTTGGCGGCTCGGTCGAGTGCCGCACCGACGGCGCGCGCCTGCCGGTGGGCAACCGCTCGGCCTATGTCGGCAATGCCGCGATCGCGGATATCGACAGCGCCAAGCAGATCGTGCTGATCGGTTCCAACCCGCGCGACGAGGCGCCGGTGCTGAACGCGCGGATCCGCAAGGCCTGGTCGCATGGCACCGTGGTCTCGCTGATCGGGCCGGCGGTCGATCTGACCTATGACTATACCGCGCTCGGCACCGACCGCGCGGCGCTGGCGAAGGCGGTGGCCGAGGCCACCCCGGTCGAGGGCGCGCTGGTGATCGTCGGGCAGGGCGCCGTCTCGGAAGCCGATGGCGAGGCGGTGATCGCCCATGCGATGGCGCTCGCCGAGAAGCTCGGCGGCAAGTACATGATGCTGCACACCGCGGCCGGTCGCGTCGGCGCGATGGACGTGGGCGCGGTGACCGAGGGCGGGCTTCTGGCCGCGGTCGAGGGTGTGGAGGTGATCTACAACCTCGGCGCCGACGAGGTGGAAATCACCCCGCGTTCGGAAGGTGGCCCCTTCGTGATCTATCAGGGCAGCCACGGCGACCGCGGCGCGAACCGGGCGGATATCATCCTGCCGGGCGCCGCCTACACCGAGGAAAACGGCCTCTTCGTCAACACCGAAGGCCGGCCGCAGCTCGCCTTCCGCGCGGGCTTCGCGCCCGGCGAGGCGAAGGAAAACTGGGCGATCCTGCGCGCGCTGTCGGCCGAGCTCGGCCGCACGCAGCCGTGGAATTCGCTGGCCGGTCTGCGCAAGGCGCTGATCGCGGCGGTGCCGCATCTCGCCCAGGTCGACACCGTGCCGGCGAACGGCTGGACCCCGGTCGCGGCTCGCGACATGGGCGCCGCGACCTTCCGCCCGGCGATCCATGACTTCTACTTCACCAACCCGATCGCGCGGGCCTCGGTGGTGATGGCCGAATGCTCGGCCCTCGCCAAGACGCGCGCGGCCGGTTCGGCGCTTGCGGCGGAGTGACACGAATGGCGCGGCTTTCCACCCTTGCGCGCGTCGCCCCCGGCCTTCTGGCCGGGCTGGCGGCCTGTGCGCCGGCGGAAGGGGCCGCGCCCTCGAAGATCGTCTACGAGGGGGTCGAGACCCGTCTCCTCGAAGGCGATCTGGTCGATTTTCGCGTCGCGCTGCGCGGGGCGAAGGACGATACGGCGGTGGTCGATTATGCCACCTGTGCGGCGGCGCAATATGCGCTGATCCGCGGCTACGGCTTCGCGCGGCACATCCGCACGAAGATCGACCATGAAAACGGAACTTGGCAGGCGGATGCGGTCTATCTGATCTCCGCCGCTCTGCCCCGCGGACTGAAGACGATCGACGCTCAGGTGACGGTCGGCGACTGCGCGGATCAAGGTATACCGACGGTTTGAAAGACAAGGCGGTCTGAGGGACAAAATGGCTGAGTTTCTTGCAACACCTTTTGGCACTTTCCTGCTCATCCTCGGGCAGTGCCTTCTGGTCACGGTCTGCATCCTCGTGGCGCTGGCCTTTCTGATGTATGCCGACCGCAAGGTCTGGGCGGCGGTGCAGATCCGTCGCGGTCCGAACGTGGTGGGCCCCTTCGGCCTGCTGCAGAGCTTCGCCGACTTCCTGAAGTATATCGTGAAGGAAATCGTCGTGCCGGCGGGCGCCGACAAGGCGGTCTACTTCATCGCGCCGATGCTGAGCTTCATCCTGCCGGTGATCGCCTGGGCGGTGATCCCGTTCAACACCGGCTGGGTGATCTCGGACATCAACGTCGCGATCCTCTACATCTTCGCGGTCTCGTCGCTCGAGGTGTACGGCGTGATCATGGGGGGCTGGGCGTCGAACTCGAAATACCCGTTCCTCGGCTCGCTGCGCTCGGCCGCGCAGATGATCTCCTACGAGGTCTCGCTCGGCCTGATCATCATCGGCGTGATCATCTCGACCGGCTCGATGAACTTCGGCGCGATCGTCGAGGCGCAGAAGACCAGCTATGGCATCTTCGGCTGGTACTGGCTGCCCCACCTGCCGATGGTGGCGCTGTTCTTCATCTCGGCGCTGGCCGAGACCAACCGTCCGCCCTTCGACCTTCCCGAAGCTGAATCGGAACTCGTTGCCGGCTATCAGGTCGAATACAGCTCGACCCCGTTCCTGCTGTTCATGATCGGCGAGCTGATGGCGGTGGTGCTGATGTGCGCGCTCGTGTCGCTGCTGTTCCTCGGCGGCTGGCTCAGCCCGATCCCCGGCCTGCCCGACGGCGTGCTGTGGCTGGTGGGCAAGATGTTGCTGTGCTTCTTCATCTTCGCGATGGTGAAGGCGATCGTGCCGCGCTACCGCTACGACCAGCTGATGCGGATCGGCTGGAAGGTGTTCCTGCCGATGTCGCTCGCCTGGGTGGTGATCGTGGCATTCCTGGCGAAATATGAGGTCCTCGGCGCCTTCTGGGCCCGCTGGACGATGGGGGGCTGATCCATGGCTTTCGATTACGCACGCGCGGCCAAATACTTCCTGCTGTTCGACTTCTTCAAGGGTTTCGGCCTTGGCATGAAGTACTTCGTGGCGCCCAAGCCCACGATCAACTACCCGCACGAGAAGGGGCCGATCAGCCCGCGCTTCCGCGGCGAGCATGCGCTGCGCCGCTATCCGAACGGGGAAGAGCGCTGCATCGCCTGCAAGCTGTGCGAGGCGATCTGCCCCGCCCAGGCGATCACCATCGATGCCGAACCGCGCGAGGACGGCTCGCGCCGCACCACGCGCTACGACATCGACATGACGAAGTGCATCTACTGCGGCTTCTGCCAGGAAGCCTGCCCGGTCGATGCGATCGTCGAGGGGCCGAACTTCGAATTCGCCACCGAGACCCGCGAGGAGCTGTTCTACGACAAGGCGAAGCTTCTCGATAACGGCGCCCGCTGGGAATCCGAGATCGCCCGCAACCTCGAGCTGGATGCGCCCTACAGATGACCGAGGAATTCTCGAAACTGTTCTCGGCGATGATGGAGCAGGGGGCCGAGATGGCCCGCCTGTTCAACCCGGCTTTGGAAAGTTTCAATCCCGTCGCCTTCGAAAAGCTCATCCCCACCATGTCGAAGGACATGATGGAGATGTGGTTCGGCAAGACCTTCAACCGCGAGGGGCTGGACGCGCGCACGCGCCTTCTGGTGACGATCGCGGCGCTCACCGTGCTGGGCGCGCAGGCGGATGCACAGCTGCGTCTGGCCATCCGTCACGCGATGGAGGCGGGCGCCTCGCAGCGGGAGATCGCCGAGGTGATCTTCCAGATGAGCATGTTCGGCGGCGTTCCCGCCATGACCCGGGCGCTGGAGATCGCGCGTTCGGTGTTTGACGAAAAATCGGGGGAAAACACATGACGGTGTTTGCATTCTACCTCTTCGCCGTGGTCGCGGTGGTCGCGGGCCTGATGGTGGTCCTGTCCAAGAACCCCGTGCATTCGGTGCTCTGGCTGATCCTGACCTTCCTCTCGGCCTCGGGGCTGTTCGTGCTTCTGGGCGCGGAATTCGTCGCGATGCTGCTGATCATCGTCTATGTCGGCGCGGTCGCGGTGCTCTTCCTCTTCGTGGTGATGATGCTCGACGTCGACTTCGCCGCGCTGAAGGGCGAGCTGGTGCGCTACATGCCGCTCGGCCTGCTGATGGGCGTCATCATGCTGCTGATGCTCGGCATGGGCTTCGGCGCCTGGCAGTCGGCCGACGGCGCGCAGGCGCTGCATGCGGCGCCCACCCCCGAGGGCGTGCAGAACACCGAGGCGCTCGGGCTGCTGATCTATGACAAGTACATCTACCTCTTCCAGGCGGCGGGTCTGATCCTGCTCGTGGCGATGATCGGGGCGATCCTGCTGACGCTGCGCCACCGCACCGACATCAAGCGGCAGAACGTGCTCGCGCAGATGCACCGCGATCCGGCGAAGTCGCTCGAGCTGGTGGATGTGAAACCGGGGCAGGGGCTGTGATGAGCTGCTGCGACGAACGAAACGGGCAAGGGAAAACGGGGCGCGCGCTCCGGAGGGACAGCGATGATCGGACTTGAACATTATCTGGGCGTGGCGGCAGCGCTGTTCGTCACCGGGATCTTCGGGATCTTCGTGAACCGCAAGAACGTCATCGTCATCCTGATGTCGATCGAACTGATGCTGCTTGCGGTGAACATCAACCTCGTCGCCTTCTCGTCCTTCTCGGGCGATCTGGTGGGGCAGGTCTTCACGATGTTCGTGCTGACCGTGGCCGCCGCCGAGGCGGCGATCGGCCTCGCGATCCTCGTGGTCTTCTTCCGCAACCGCGGCTCGATCGCCGTGGAAGACGTCAACGTGATGAAGGGGTAAGTGCTCATGGAAACGATCATTCTTCTGGCACCCCTTCTGGGGGCGGTCGTCGGCGGCTTCGGCTGGCGGCTGATCGGCGAGAAGGGGGCGATGGCGCTGACCACGGGCCTCCTGTTCCTCGCCTGCGCGCTGAGCTGGGTCACCTTCCTCGGCTTCGACGGCGTCACCCGCCACATCCACCTGTTCGACTTCATCCGCTCGGGCGCGCTCGATGTCAGCTGGGGCATCCGGCTCGACCGGCTGACCGCGATCATGCTGATCGTCGTCACCACGGTCTCGGCGCTGGTGCACCTCTACAGCTGGGGCTACATGGCGCATGACCCGGCCTGGGGCCATGACGAGGCCTACAAGGCGCGCTTCTTCGCCTATCTGTCGCTCTTCACCTTCACCATGCTGTCGCTGGTGACGGCGGACAGCCTGGTGCAGATGTTCTTCGGCTGGGAAGGCGTGGGGCTCGCGTCCTACCTGCTGATCGGCTTCTACTACAAGAAGCCCTCGGCCGGCGCCGCGGCGATCAAGGCCTTCGTGGTCAACCGCGTCGGCGACTTCGGCTTCCTGCTCGGCATGTTCGCGATCTTCTACCTGACCGGCACGCTGAAGTTCGACGAGGTCTTCGCGGCCGCGCCGACGCTGGCGCAGGAGAACCTGCACTTCCTGTGGCGCGACTGGAACGCGGCGAACCTGATCGGCTTCCTGCTGTTCATCGGTGCCATGGGCAAATCGGCGCAGCTGTTCCTGCACACCTGGCTGCCGGACGCGATGGAAGGCCCGACGCCGGTGTCGGCGCTGATCCACGCCGCGACCATGGTGACCGCGGGCGTGTTCCTGGTGTCGCGGATGTCGCCGCTTTACGAATTCGCCCCGCAGGCGAAGATGTTCATCGTCTACATCGGCGCCACCACCGCCTTCTTCGCGGCGACCGTGGGCCTCGTGCAGAACGACATCAAGCGCGTCATCGCCTATTCGACCTGTTCGCAGCTTGGCTACATGTTCGTGGCGGCGGGCGTCGGCATCTATTCGGCGGCGATGTTCCACCTGCTGACCCACGCCTTCTTCAAGGCGATGCTGTTCCTCGGCGCCGGCTCGGTGATCCACGCGATGCACCACGAGCAGGACATGCGCAACTACGGCGCACTGCGCAAGAAGATCCCCTTCACCTACTGGATCATGGTGATCGGCACCCTCGCCATCACCGGCGTCGGCGTGCCGCTGACCTCGTTCGGCCTCGCGGGCTTCCTGTCGAAGGACGCGATCATCGAGAGCGCCTTCGGGTCCGGCTCGGGCTATGCCTTCTGGATGCTGGTGATCGCCGCGGGCTTCACCTCGTTCTACTCGTGGCGTCTGATCTTCATGACCTTCTTCGGCAAGGAGAAGGGCGATCACCACACCCACGAGCACGCGCATGAAAGCCCGATGGTGATGCTGGTGCCGCTTGGCGTGCTGGCCATCGGCGCGATCTTCGCCGGCATGGTCTGGTACAACAGCTTCTTCGGCAACCACGACAAGATGCTCGCCTTCTTCGGCATGCCGCAGCACGAGGCGCAGATGGCCGAGGCCGGGACCGAGGCGATGCCGGAAGGCGTCGCGACCGAGGCGCCGGCGGCCGAGGGCCATGCCGTTGCCGCGACCGAAGGTCATGCGGTGGCCGAGGGCCACGCACCGCAGGGCGCGATCTACATGAGCGAGGAGAGCACCAAGGTGATGGAAGACGCCCATGCGGCGCCGACCTGGGCCAAGGTCTCGCCCTTCATCGCGATGCTGATCGGTCTGACGCTGTCGTGGCTGTTCTACATCGTCAATCCGGCGCTGCCGGCGAAACTCGCCAAGGCGCAGCCGGTGCTCTACCGCTTCCTGCTGAACAAGTGGTATTTCGACGAGCTCTACAACGTTATCTTCATCCGTCCCGCCAAGTGGCTCGGCGCCTTCTTCTGGAAGAAGGGTGACGGCGCCACCATCGACGGGGCGATCAACGGGGTCGCGCTTGGCATCGTGCCGGCGCTGACCCGCCTCGCCGGCCGCGTCCAGTCCGGCTATCTCTTCCACTACGCCTTCGCCATGGTCATCGGCATCGTGGTGCTCATGTTCTGGGTCGTCCTGACCGGGGGGTCTCACTAATGGAAAACCTTCTTTCCATCATCACGTTCACTCCCCTGGTATCGGCGGCGATCCTGGCGCTGGTGCTGAAGGGCGGGACGCCCGCGGCGGACCGCAATGCGAAATGGGCGGCGCTGCTGATCACCTCGGCGACCTTCCTGATCTCGCTCTTCCTGCTCGGCGGCTTCGACGCCTCGAACACCGGCTTCCAGTTCGTCGAGGACCGCGACTGGATCATGGGCCTGAAGTACAAGATGGGCGTCGACGGGATCTCGATCCTGTTCGTGCTGCTCACCACCTTCATCATGCCGCTGACCATCGCCTCGGCCTGGCACGTCGAGAAGCGGGTCAAGGAATACATGATCGCCTTCCTCGTGCTCGAGGGGCTGATGATCGGCGTGTTCACCGCGCTTGATCTGGTGCTGTTCTACCTGTTCTTCGAAGCCTCGCTGATCCCGATGTTCCTGATCATCGGCATCTGGGGCGGGCCGAACCGGATCTACGCGACCTTCAAGTTCTTCCTCTACACCTTCCTCGGCTCGGTGCTGATGCTGGTGGCGATGGTCGCGATGTACATGGAAGCGGGCACCACCGACATCGTCACGCTGCTGACCCACAAGTTCCCGACCGACAGCTTCGCCGTGCTGGGCTTCCACGTCGTGGGCGGCATGCAGACGCTGCTGTTCCTGGCCTTCTTCGCCTCCTTCGCGGTGAAGATGCCGATGTGGCCGGTGCACACCTGGCTGCCCGACGCGCACGTTCAGGCGCCGACGGCGGGCTCGGTGATCCTGGCGGCGGTGATGCTGAAGATGGGCGGCTACGGCTTCCTGCGCTTCTCGCTGCCGATGTTCCCGGTGGGCTCCGAGGTGCTGACCCCGGTGGTGTTCTGGATGTCGGCGATCGCCATCGTCTACACCTCGCTCGTCGCGCTGGCGCAATCCGACATGAAGAAGCTGATCGCCTATTCGTCGGTGGCGCACATGGGCTATGTCACCATGGGCATCTTCGCGGCGAACCAGCAGGGCGTCGACGGCGCGATCTTCCAGATGCTGAGCCACGGCTTCGTCTCGGGCGCGCTCTTCCTTGCGGTCGGCGTGATCTATGACCGGATGCACACCCGCGAGATCGACGCCTATGGCGGGCTTGCGGTGCGGATGCCGCGCTATGCGCTGGTCTTCATGTTCTTCACCATGGCCAACATCGGCCTGCCGGGCACCTCGGGCTTCATCGGTGAATTCCTCACCATGATGGGCACCTTCCAGGTCAACACCTGGGTGGCGCTGGTGGCGGCGACGGGCGTGATCCTCTCGGCCTCCTACGCGCTGTGGCTCTATCGCCGCGTCGTCTTCGGCGAGCTGATCAAGGAAAGCCTGAAGACGATCCAGGACATGAGCACCCGCGAGAAGGCGATCTTCGCGCCGCTGATCGCGGCGACGCTGATCCTCGGCTTCTGCCCGAACCTGATCCTTGACATCATCGGGCCTTCGGTGGCCCAGCTGATCCAGAACTATCACGCCAGCCTGCCCGCCGATCTCGCGGCGCTCGCCGGTCACTGAGGGAGAAAAAACGATGACTTCTGCGGATTTCTCCACGGTCCTGCCGGAGTTCCTGCTGGCCGTCTATGCGATGGCGGCGCTGCTCTTCGGCGTCTGGACCGGCAAGGACAAGACCGGCCCGGCGATCCTGTGGGCCACCGTCGCGGTGATGCTGGTCTTCGGGTTCTGGATCGGGGTCAGCGGCTCGGGGGCGCGTGACGCCTTCGGCGGGCTCTTCATCGACGATCCCTTCGCGCGCTTCTCGAAGGTCGCGATCCTGTTCTCGGCTGCTGCCATCCTCGCGATGAGCGCCGATTACCTCGTGCGCCGCGGCCTGCTGCGCTTCGAGTTCCCGATCCTCGTCGTGCTGGCCACCATCGGCATGATGATGATGGTCTCGGCGGGCGACCTGATGTCGCTCTATCTCGGCCTCGAGCTGATGTCGCTGTCGCTCTATGTCGTCGCCGCGCTGCGTCGCGACTCCGAGCGCTCGTCGGAAGCCGGTCTGAAATACTTCGTGCTGGGCTCGCTCAGCTCGGGTCTGCTGCTCTATGGCGCCTCGCTGACCTACGGCTTTGCCGGCACCACGAACTTCGCCGGCATCATCTCGGTGGTCGAGGCCGGTCACCTGCCGCTCGGCGTGCTGTTCGGCATGGTGTTCATGATCGCGGGTCTCGCCTTCAAGGTCTCGGCGGTGCCGTTCCACATGTGGACGCCCGACGTCTACGAAGGCTCGCCGACCCCGGTCACCGCCTTCTTCGCCACCGCGCCGAAGATGGCCGCGATGGCGCTGATCGCGCGGCTTGTTTATGACGCCTTCGGCCATGTGCCGAGCGACTGGGGCCAGGTGCTCGCGATCGTCGCCGTGGCCTCGATGTTCCTCGGCGCCGTCGCCGGGATCGGGCAGAAGAACATCAAGCGCCTGATGGCCTATTCCTCGATCACCCACATGGGCTTTGCGCTGATGGGCGTTCTCGCCGGGACCGAGGCGGGTGTCAGTGCGACGCTGATCTACATGTCGATCTACATCGCGATGAACGTCGGCGTCTTCTCCTTCATCCTGGCGATGGAGCGCGACGGCCAGCCGGTGACCGACATCTCGGCGCTCAACATGCTGTCGAAGGCCGAGCCGCTGAAGGCGCTGGCGCTGCTGGTGCTGTTCTTCTCGCTGGCCGGTGTGCCGCCGATGCTCGGCTTCTTCGCCAAGTTCGCGGTGATCAAGGCGGCGCTCTTCGCGGGCTATACCTGGGTTGCGGTGCTGGGCGTCGTCGCGTCGGTGATCGCGGCCTTCTACTACCTGCGCATCGTCTACTACATGTACTTCGGCACCGAGACCGAGGCGCTCGACAGCCGGATGCCGGCGGTGCAATGGGTGCTGCTGATGGCCTCGGCGCTGGTGATGGTCGCGGGGGCGATGAACCTCTTCGGTCTCGAGGGCGCCGCGCAGGCGGCGGCAGCGGCACTTGTCCACTGATCGCACCGAATGGCCTGAGGGCGTGGCGCGCCACGTCCTCGGCCGGGTGGACAGCACCATGTCCGAAGCGGCCCGGCTGGCCCCGCATCTTGCGGGGCCTGCGTGGATTCTGGCCCTTGACCAGACCGGCGGCCGCGGCCGGCGCGGCCGGCCCTGGCGGATGCCCGCGGGCAATTTCGCCGCCACCTATGTCTTTCATCCGCAGGTGAGCCCGCAGCAGGCGGCGCTTTACTCCTTCGTCGCGGCGCTCGCGCTCGAGGAGGCGCTGTCGCGCGTCGCCGGGCCGCATGCGCGGCTGACGATCAAATGGCCGAACGATGTGCTGCTGAATGGCGGCAAGATCGCGGGGATCCTGCTTGAAAGCCTGGGGCAGGGCGGCCGGATCAGCCAGCTTGCCATCGGCATCGGCGTGAACCTGGCCGAGGCACCCGATCCGGGCACGCTCGAGGCCGGTGCGATGGCGCCGGTGAGCCTGCGCGCCGAAACCGGCCTGGTGATCTCGCCCGAGGAATTCCTGACCCATCTGGCCGTGGCCTTCGACCGGCTGGCGCGGCAATTCGCGACCCAGGGCTTCGCGCCGATCCGCGCCGCCTGGCTCGCCCGCGCCGCGCGTCTTGGCGAGCGGCTTGTGGCGCGCACCGGAACCGAGACGCATGAGGGCGTCTTCGAGACGATCGACGAGACCGGCGCGATGATCCTGCACACGGCGGGCGGGCGGATGGCGATTTCCGCCGCCGAGATTTTCTTCTGAGGGGGGAGTGATGCTTCTCTGCATAGACTGCGGCAACACGAATACGGTGTTCTCGATCTGGGACGGCGAGAGCTTCGTCTCGACCTGGCGCATCGCCACCGATCACCGCCGCACCGCCGACGAATATTTCGTCTGGCTCAACACGCTGAAGAAGCTGCACGACATCGACGGCAAGGTGACCGAGGCGATCATCTCCTCGACCGTGCCGCGGGTGGTGTTCAACCTGCGCGTGCTGTGCAACCGCTATTACGACTGTCGTCCGCTCGTCGTCGGCAAGCCGGGCTGCGAGCTGCCGGTGGCGCCGCGCGTCGATCTCGGCACCACGGTCGGGCCCGACCGGCTGGTGAACACCGTCGCGGGTTATGACCGGCACGGCGGCAATCTGGTCGTCGTCGATTTCGGCACCGCGACCACCTTCGACGTGGTCGATGACGACGGCGCCTATATCGGCGGGGTGATCGCGCCCGGTGTGAACCTCAGCCTCGAGGCGCTGCACATGGCGGCCGCGGCGCTGCCGCATGTCGACATCACCCACCCCGAGCGGGTGATCGGCACGAACACGGTTGCCTGTATCCAGTCGGGCATCTACTGGGGCTATATCGGCCTTGTCGAGGGCATCGTGCGGCAGATCCGGGCCGAGCGCGATCGTCCGATGCGGGTGATCGCCACCGGCGGTCTTGCCTCGCTCTT
Source organism: Paenirhodobacter sp. YD-8 (assembly GCF_056590935.1). Lineage (NCBI taxonomy): Bacteria > Pseudomonadati > Pseudomonadota > Alphaproteobacteria > Rhodobacterales > Paenirhodobacter > Paenirhodobacter sp. YD-8. Next base: position 1,606,776 of record NZ_CM152649.1, read on the forward strand.
CGATCAGGGCTTCGATCTCTTTGACAAGGTCGAGGATGACCTTACCATGCACGGGCTGCGGCTCATCAACGATTACAACAAGGGGCTTGGCGCGTGAGTGACCGTCTGATCTATCTTCCCATCGGTGGTGCCGGCGAAATCGGCATGAACACCTATGTCTACGGCTACGGGCCCGAGGGGAAGGAGCGGCTGATCGTCATCGACCTCGGCGTGACCTTCCCGGACATGGACAGCACCCCGGGGGTGGATGTGATCATGGCCGACAGCGCCTGGCTCGAGCAGAACGCGGCGCGGATCGAGGCGATCTTCATCACCCATGCGCACGAGGACCACATCGGCGCGCTGCCGCACCTGTGGCCGCGGCTGAAGAAGACGATGTATGCGCGCAAGTTCACCGCCCGCATCGGCGCGCTGAAGATGGAAGAGGCGGGGCTGCCGAGCGACGTGCTGAAGGTCGTCGAGCCGCGCCCGCAGGTGATCGAGGCCGGCCCCTTCAAGGTGCAGTTCGTGCCGCTGAGCCATTCGATCCCGGAAAGCTCGGCGCTCATCATCGACACGCCCGCGGGGCGGATCGTGCACACCGGCGACTTCAAGCTCGACGGCTCGCCCGTCGTCGGCGAACCCTTCGATCCGATGGTCTGGCACGAGATCGCGCATGAGGGGCAGGGGGTGAAGGTGCTGGTCTGCGATTCGACCAACGTCTTCTCGCCCTCGCCGGGCCGGTCCGAGGCGACGCTGGTCGAGCCGCTGCGCGAGATGATCGCGGCGCAGAAGGGGATGGTCGTCGCCACCACCTTCGCCTCGAACGTGGCGCGTCTGAAGACGCTCGCAGAGGCCGGCAAGGCCGCGGGGCGCTCGGTCTGCCTGCTCGGCCGCGCGATGAAGCGGATGGTCAGCGCGGCCGAGGAAACCGGCGTGCTGATCGGCATGCCCGGCACGATCTCTGCCGAGGATGCGGTCGAGGTCGGGCGCGACAACCTGATGCTGATCGTCACCGGCAGCCAGGGCGAGCGGCGCGCGGCGACGGCACAGCTCAGCCGCGGCAAGTATCTGGGCCTCGAGATGAAATCGGGCGACAGCTTCCTGTTCTCGTCGCGCGTGATCCCGGGCAACGAGCGCGGCGTGATCCGCATCATCAACGCCTTCTCCGAGATGGGCGTCGACGTGATCGAGGATCACGACGGCCGCTATCACGTCTCGGGCCATGCGAACCGCCCCGATCTCGAGGCGGTGCATGACCTGCTGCGGCCGCAGATCCTGATCCCGATGCACGGCGAGCACCGCCACCTGCGCGAACATGCGAAGCTCGGCACGGCGAAGGGGATCGCCTCGGAAGTGGCGACGAACGGCATGATGATCGACCTGACCGGCCCGGCGCCGAAGGTGGTCGAATATATCGAGACCGGGCGGATCTATCTGGACGGGTCGGTGCTGATCGGCGCGATGGACGGGGTGATCCGCGACCGGATCCGGATGGCGCTGAACGGCCATGTGCTGATCACCGTGATCGTCGACGAGGACGACGCCCCGCTCGGCGATGCCTGGGTCGAGCTGATGGGCCTGTCGGAAACCGGCCGCAACGGCGCCGATCTGGTCGAGCGGCTGGAGGACGAGCTGGCCGAATTCCTCGAACGCGCCTCGGCCAAGGTGGTGGCGAGCGACGACAAGATGGACGAGGCGCTGCGCCGCATCGTGCGTCAGGTGACGATGGAAGAGATCGGCAAGAAGCCCGAGGTGACGGTCGTCGTCTCGCGTCTGATGGCGGAGTGAGGCGGGGGGATTCGCCCCATCTCGCTTTATGAAATCTGTCCTTCCGGCCGCTTCAGGGCGACCGGAGGGGCCATGGCTCGGAGCGCATCTCCCGCTCCGAGCATGGTGATCCCTCTTGGTACCCCGCCCGAGTGGCGGCTTTGAGTCCGCTACGCTCCTTGGCATGCATTACCAAGCTTTTAGCCATGCTGGGCAATGAATGCTTCTGCTTCTTCGCAGGTCTTAAAACTAGCGTCGGATCGCTTATGATAATGCTCGCGCCTTCGATCATCACAACATCATAGATATCGAAGTAGGTCACTCCCCGCCCATCGGGTGTGCGGATGGTCTCTTTCTGTACGATCATTCTGTCTGGCATGGGGGCTTCTCGTAACGGTAGATGAAGAGGGCAGTTCTGTATGATAGCAATGGGGACATGTTCTAGCTAGACTGGCTTCAGATCTTCCTTGGAGGCTGGAATGAGCGGATTGAAGAGGTTGCTTGAGGAAACTGAGGCGGAACGTGCGTGGGCTGTCCAACTCCTGCTTGATGCAGGCGCACTGGCCGAATGTGAGGACCATGGGTATCTCACCGACGAAATGGATAGCGCCGCTTTTGACGATGCAGTTGCGGCAGGGGTGCGGGATTCTGGTGACAGCGAGGCCAGAGTGAGGCGGCGCTTGCAGGATGTGCTGGACGAGTACGGTGACGAATGCCCCGGCTGCGAAAAAAACGCTGCGGATTGATAGGGAGCCTAGGGGAAGGCCACCAGAACCAAGGGGCGATCAGCTCGGCGAAATCCGGCGTTCGATGGCGTTTGGCAGCCTGCCAGTGGGGCCCGCGCGACCGTCCACTTCGTCCGCTGAGCTGCCCCTCGCCAACAGGTGACAGTTCTGTCGGTCAAGACACCCGGGATAAGCGGACATTCTCAAATGCGAAACCCCGGGCGATGGCCCGGGGTTTTGCGTTTCCGATAGCGGGAAGGGATCAGCCTTCCGAGGTTTCCTCGACCTCCTCGGTCACCGTCGCCGGTTTCGAGGGGCGGAAGGGGCGCAGCAGGAAGTCGGGGACGTGATCGCCCATGCCGACGACGACGGGCCCGGTGTCGCGGTCGCGCGGGCGCGAACGGTCCCGCTCGCGGCGGTCGTCGCGACGCTCTTCCCGACGCTCCTCGCGCTTCGGCGCCTCGGCCACCGGGGCCTCGACGACGGCCTCGACCACCGGCTCGGCGGCGGCGACGGCGACGGGGCGGGCCTCGTCACGGTCGCGATCGCGCGAGCGCGAGCGGCTGCGCGACCGCGAGCCGCCGCGGGCCGAGGACCGGCCGTCCTTTTCCTCGTAGACCTTCGGCTCGCGATGCGCGGCATCGCTCAGCGTGAAGCCCTCGGGCACCTCGGCGCGCGGGATGTCCATCTTCACCAGCGCCTGGATCTGCGACAGGTACTTCTCGTCCGACGGCGTCGCGATCGAATAGGCGGTGCCCAGACGGCCGGCGCGGCCGGTGCGGCCGATGCGGTGGACGTAATCCTCGGCATGGCTCGGCAGGTCATAGTTGAAGACGTGGCTGACCGCCGGGATGTCGAGCCCGCGCGCGGCGACGTCAGAGGCGACGAGCAGCTGCAGCTTGCCATCGCGGAAGGCGTCAAGCGTCTTCATGCGCACGCTCTGCTCAAGATCGCCGTGGATCGGCGCGGCATCGAAACCGTGCGATTTCAGCGACTTCGCGACGATGTCCACATCCGACTTGCGGTTGCAGAAGATGATCGCGTTGGTGCAGGCCTCGCCCTCGCCCTCGATCAGCGCGCGCAAGAGCTCGCGCTTGGCCTTGGCGGTCTGGTCCTTGCGTGGCGGGGTGATCTCGACCAGCTTCTGCGTGATGGTTTCCGAGGTCGTCGCCTGGCGCGCCACCTCGACGCGGGCGGGCGCGTGCAGGAAGGTGTTGGTGATGCGCTCGATCTCGGGCGCCATGGTGGCCGAGAAGAACAGCGTCTGCCGGGTGAAGGGGGTGAGCTGGAAGATCCGCTCGATGTCGGGGATGAAGCCCATGTCGAGCATCCGGTCGGCCTCGTCGACGACCATGATCTGCACGCCGGTGAGCAGCAGCTTGCCGCGCTCGAAATGGTCGAGCAGACGGCCGGGCGTGGCGATCAGCACGTCGACGCCGCGGTCGATGAGCTTGTCCTGCTCGGCGAAGGACACGCCGCCGATCAACAGCGCCTTCGTCAGCTTGGTGTATTTCGCGTAAAGGTCGAAGTTCTCGGCCACCTGCGCCGCCAGTTCGCGCGTCGGCGCCAGCACCAGCGAGCGCGGCATCCGGGCGCGGGCGCGGCCGGTGGCGAGGCGGGTGAGCATCGGCAGGGTGAAGGAGGCGGTCTTGCCCGTGCCGGTCTGGGCGATGCCCAGCACGTCCTTGCCCTCGAGCGCGGGAGGGATCGCCCCCTCCTGAATCGGCGTCGGCGCCTCGTAGCCCGCCTCTGCGACGGCCTTCAGCACATTGGGATCAAGGTTCAGTTCAGAAAACTTCGTCATTTGCGTCCTTGCGGCGTGATCGCTTCACGCGGTGGGGGGGGACGCAAATCTCCGGGCGTCCCGGGCGAGAGCCGCCGGGGTGCGGCTGAAAAACCCCCTACTGCAAAGCGCGGGAAAGGTCAACAAACTGCACGAAAAATGCGTTCTTTGCGGGGTGGGGCTGCGGGGGCGGCGGTTGACGGCGCGCGCGGGCTCTGGCAGGGGAAGAGGCAACAGAGGAAACCTGAAAATGAACCTGTTTGCCGAGATGCGCGCGGGCGTGATCGCCGCGCTGGACCAGATGACCGCCGAGGGCACGCTGCCCGAAGGGCTCGACTTCGCTGCCGTGACGGTGGAGCCGCCGCGAGATGCCGCGCATGGCGACATGGCGACGAACGCCGCGATGGTGCTGGCAAAGGCCGCAGGCAAGAAGCCGCGCGAGATCGCCGATGCGCTGGCCGCGAAACTGGCTGCCGATCCGCGGGTGACGGCGGCCGAGGTCGCCGGGCCGGGCTTCCTGAACCTGCGTCTCGCGCCCGCCGTCTGGGCCGATGTCACGCGGGCCGTTCTGGCCGAGGGCACCGCCTATGGCCGTTCGGACCTCGGGCAGGGGATCAAGGTCAACGTCGAATTCGTCTCGGCGAACCCGACCGGGCCGATGCATGTGGGCCATACCCGCGGCGCGGTCTTCGGCGATGCGCTCGCGGCGCTGCTGGCCTTCGCGGGCTATGACGTGACGCGCGAATATTACATCAACGACGGCGGCGCGCAGGTGAACGTGCTCGCGCGCTCGGCCTTCGAGCGCTACCGCGAGGCGAACGGGCTCGAGCCCGAGATCCGCGAGGGGCTTTATCCGGGCGATTACCTGATCCCGGTCGGCGAGGCGCTGAAGGCCAAGTATGGCGACAGCCTGCTGAACAAGCCCGAGGAGGTCTGGCTCGCCGATGTGCGCGAATTCGCCACCGCCGAGATGATGGCGATGATCCGCGAGGATCTGGCGCTTCTGAACGTGAAGATGGATGTCTATTCTTCGGAAAAGGCGCTTTACGGCACCGGCAAGATCGAGGGCGCGCTGAAGCGGCTCGAGGATCTCGGGCTGATCTACGAGGGCGTGCTCGAACCGCCGAAGGGCAAGCTGCCCGAGGATTGGGAAGAGCGCGAGCAGACCCTCTTCCGTTCCACCCAGTTCGGCGATGACGTCGACCGGCCGGTGAAGAAGTCGGATGGCAGCTGGACCTATTTCGCCCCCGACATCGCCTATCACTGGACGAAGATCGAGCGCGGCTTCGAGCAGCTGATCGACGTCTTCGGCGCCGACCACGGCGGCTATGTGAAGCGGATGAAAGCGGCGGTCGCGGCGCTGAGCGAGAACAAGGTCTCGCTCGACATCAAGCTGATCCAGCTGGTGAAGCTGTTCAAGAACGGCGAGCCCTTCAAGATGTCGAAGCGCGCGGGCACCTTCGTCACCCTGCGCGACGTGGTCGAACAGGCCGGCGCCGACGTCACCCGCTTCCACATGCTGACCCGCAAGAACGACGCGGCGCTCGATTTCGACTTCGACAAGGTGCTCGAGCAGTCGAAGGATAACCCGGTCTTCTACGTGCAATATGCCCATGCCCGGGTCTCCTCGGTGCTGCGCAAGGCGCGCGAGCTGGGCTTTGACGTCTCGGATGCGGCGCTGGCTGCGGCGGACCTCTCGGGTAACACCCACGAGGCGGAGCTGGTGCTGGCGAAGAAGATCGCCGAATGGCCGCGTCTGGTCGAGATCGCGGCGCGCGCGAACGAGCCGCACCGCATCGCCTTCTACCTCTACGAGATCGCCTCGGACCTGCATGCGCTGTGGAATCGCGGCAATGACGAGACCTCGTTGCGCTTCGTGCAGGAGGGCGACGCCGCCGCCACATCGGCGAAAATCGCCCTTGCCCGGGCCTGTGCCGTTGTCATTTCGGCCGGTCTTGGTATTCTTGGCGTGACCCCGGCGGAAGAGATGCGCTGAAGCGCGCCGCGCCGGGAGAGGCAACATGCCGGGTAAACCGGCGGCGAGGCGAGCATGGCAAGCAATTACGACCGCGACAGCGGCGGATATGGCTATGAGGGCGGCGGGCACGAGCCCGGCGCCCCGCATGGCATTGCCGAGCCGGTCTCCCGCTGGGTGCAATATGCCGGTGCCGCGACCTCGATCGCGCTGATCCTCGGGGTCGTGGTCTGGGGCTACAGGCTGGCGGTGCGCGATGTCTCGGGGGTGCCGGTGATCCGGGCGCTCGAAGGCCCCGCCCGCATCGCGCCCGAGGATCCGGGCGGCGATCTGGCCCGCCATGTCGGTCTGTCGGTCAACGAGGTCGCGGGCACCGGCCTTGCCGCGCCCGCGCCCGAGCGCGTGGTGCTTGCCCCCGATCCGGAGCGTCTGACCGATGACGACGGCCCGATGTCGGCGCTGCGCCCGCTGCCCGATGTGACGCGGCCGGCGCGTGCCGCCGCGCCGGAAGAGCCGGTGCCGGCCGCCGCGCCGGTGGCCGAGCTGCCCGAGGGCAGCGCCGTCGCGATCGATGCCGAGGCGGTGCCCGATCCGGCCGCCGAGGCTGCGGAAGCGGATATCGTCGCGGGTGTCGCCGCGCCCGCTGCCGCGATCCCGCCTGCCGCCAAGCCCGCCGCCGCACCGGCCCCCGCCGCCAGTGCGGTGATCCCGCAGACGGTGCCCGGCGTCGCCCGGTCGCCGCGGCCGATGAAGCGCCCGGCGAAGGATCTTGTCGCCAGTGCGGTGGCGACTGACGCCTCGGGCAACCGCCCGACGGCGAAGCCCCGGGCGGTGACCGAGGTCGACCCGGCGAAGCTTGCCGAGGGCACGCGCGTGGTGCAGATCGGCGCCTTCGACAGCCCCGAGATCGCGCGCAAGGAATGGGACCGCATCGCCGCCCGCTTCGACCCGCTTCTGGATGGCAAGCAGCGCATCGTGCAGAAGGCGACCTCCGGCGGGCGCGATTTCTGGCGCCTGCGCGTCGCGGGCTTCGGCAATGTCGACGAGGCGCGCCGCTTCTGTGCGGCCCTCGTGGCCGAGGGTGCGAACTGCATCCCGACGCTGGCGCGCTGATGGCGAGCGGGGCGACGATCCTTGGCTGCGCCGGCGCGCAGCTTGACCGCGACGAGGCCGCCTTCTTCCGCGAGGCGGACCCGTGGGGCTTCATCCTCTTCGGCCGCAACGTCGAGACGCCCGAGCAGATCCGCCGCCTGACCGGCGATCTGCGCGCCGCTGTCGGCCGCGAGGCGCCGATCCTGATCGACCAGGAGGGCGGGCGGGTGCAGCGGCTGCGCGCGCCGCACTGGCGCGAATGGTTGCCGCCGCTCGATCAGGCCCTTGCCGCCGGTGCCGCGGCCCCGCGCAGCTTCTGGCTGCGGGCGCGGATCATGGCGGACGAGCTGCGCGCGCTTGGCATCGACGCGAATTGCGCGCCGACCTGCGATATCGCCGGCCCGCGCACGCACCCGTTCCTGCGCAACCGCTGCTTCGGCTCCGACCCCGCGACGGTGATCGCCAATGCCCGCGCGACCGCCGAGGGGTTCCTTGCCGGCGGTGTGCTGCCGGTGATGAAGCACATGCCGGGCCATGGCCGGGCCGAGGCGGACAGTCACCTGCATCTGCCGGTGGTCGACGCCCCTGCGGCCGAGCTGGCCGAGACCGATTTCGCGCCTTTCCGGGCGCTCGCCGACCTGCCGATGGGGATGACCGCCCATATCCGCTTCACCGCCCTCGACGACGCCCCGGCGACGCAATCGCCGCGGATGATCGGGCTCATTCGCGACGAGATCGGTTTCGACGGCCTCCTGATGACCGACGACATCGGCATGGAGGCGCTGGCGGGCAGCATGGGCGAGCGTGCCGCCGCCTCGATCGCGGCGGGTTGTGACCTCGTGCTGCACTGCAAGGGCGACCGGGCCGGGATGGAACCCGCGGTTGCCGCCGCCGGCCGGCTGTCGCCCGCCGCCGCCGCCCGCGCCGCGGCGGCGCTCGCCCGGCGCCTGCCGCCCGAGCCCGTTGACATCCGCGCCCTTGAAGCCGAGCTTGAGGCTTTGCTGGGCGGCACGGCACATGGCTGAGGATCCGATCCACCTGTTCGAGGCGACGAGCGTTTCCGAGCGGCTGGCCGCCGAGGCGCTGATCGTCGATGTCGACGGCTTCGAAGGGCCGCTCGACCTTCTCTTGATGCTTTCGCGCACGCAAAAGGTCGATCTGCGCAGGATCTCGGTCTTGCAGCTGGCCGAGCAATACCTGCGCTTCGTCGAGGAGGCGAAGGCGCTGCGGATCGAGCTTGCGGCCGATTATCTGGTGATGGCGGCCTGGCTCGCCTTCCTGAAATCGCGCCTGCTGCTGCCGCCCGACCCGACGGCCGACGGCCCCTCGGCCGAGGATCTTGCCGCGCACCTCGCCTTCCAGCTCGAACGCCTCTCGGCGATGCGCGAGGCGGCGGCGAAGCTGATGGCGCGCGATCAGCTCGGTCGCGACTTCTTCGCCCGCGGCGAGGAGGAAAGCGTCGAGCGGGTGCGACGCGTGACCTATACCGCCTCGCTTCTCGAGCTGATGCAGGCCTATGCCCGGATCCGCACCCGCGACGAGTTCCGCCCCTATGCCTTCGACCGCAAGGACCTGATGACGATGGAGCAGGCGCTCGAGCGGCTGCGCCCGATCCTTGGCGAGGTGGTGGACTGGACCGACCTCATGCACTATCTGCCCGAGGGATGGCAGCTTGACCCGAAGCGGCGCCGCACCGCCGCCGCCGCCACCTTCGCGGCCTCGCTCGAGCTGGCGAAACAGGGCCGGATCGAGATCCGTCAACGAGAGACCTTCGCGCCGATCTCGATCCGCGCAAGAACCACGCCGAGGCAGGGATGACCGGGACACCGCAGGAGAAATCGCTGTTCGAGGCGCCGCCGATCGCCGAGCAGGAACGGATGGTCGAGGCGATCCTCTTCGCCGCGCCCGACCCCGTGACCCTGCGCGAGATGGAGGCGCGGATGCCGCATGGCTGCGACGCGGCCGAGGCGCTCGCCTATCTGCGCCGCCGCTACGAGGGGCGGGGGGTGCGCGTGGTGAAGGTCGGCGACGCCTGGGCCTTCCGCACCGCGCCCGACCTCGGCTTCCTGATGCAGAAGGAGACGGTCGAGCAGAAGAAGCTCAGCCGCGCCGCGATCGAGACCCTCGCCATCGTCGCCTATCACCAGCCCGTCACCCGCGCCGAGATCGAGGAAATCCGCGGCGTGGCGGTGTCGCGCGGCACCATCGACCAGCTTCTGGAACTCGACTGGATCCGCTTCGGCCGGCGCCGGATGAGCCCGGGGCGGCCGGTGACCTTCGTGGTGACCGAGACCTTCCTCGACCATTTCGGCCTCGAAAGCGCGCGCGACCTGCCCGGGCTGAAGGAGCTGCGCGCGGCCGGGCTGCTTGACAGCCGGCCGATGCCGGGCACCGATGAGGAAGACGAGGAAATCACCGGCCAGACCGAACTCTTCGAGGAGGAGTGACGCGATGAACATGAACCAGCTGATCAACATGGTGATCCGGATGGTGATGCAGAAGCTGATGAATTTCGGCATCCGCAAGGGCACCCAGCTTGCCGCCGGCAAGGGCAAGCCCGCGGCCCGGATGACGCCGGCCGAGCGCAAGGCGGCGCAGGACATGCGCGCCGCGGTCAAGCGTGCCCGTCAGGCCGCGCGCATCACCCGCCGCATCCGCTGAGCCCAGGGCCCGGAAAAGCCCCGGCCCCCGGCTTCCAATTGCCCCAAATATCCCGGGGGTGAATTTTGCGCGCAGCGCAAAAGAGGATGAGACGCATTCGCGTCGAATGCGCCCCCCTTTCTCGTTTAGCCCAGTAACCGCGCCGTCATCTCGCTCAGATCCCGGCTCAGCCCCTCGACCGCCGCGATCCGTTCGAGCTCGGCGCGGATCTTCGCCTGCCGCCCCGCGTCATAGCGCGCGCGGGTCTCGAAGGCGGTCGACATCCGCGCCGCGGTCTGCGGGTTCACCGGATCGAGCCGGATCAGCCAGTCGGCATAGAAGCGATAGCCCGCGCCATCGGCGCGGTGGAAGCCCGCGTGGTTGGCCGACAGCCCGCCCATCAGCGCGCGGAAGCGGTTCGGGTTCTTCCAGGTGAAGAGCGGGTCCTCGGCCAGCCGCGCCGCGCGGTCGGCGGTCTCGGCGGGCGGGCAGAGCGCGAGCTGGGTGGTGAACCACTTGTCCATCACCAGCGCATTCTCCTGCCAGCGGGCGCGGAAGGTGGCAAGCGCCGCCTCGCCCTTGCCCTGCGCCACCAGAAGGCCAAGCGCGCCAAGGCTCTCGGTCATGTTGGTGGCGTTATCGAAGAGCGCCGCCGCCCGCGCGCCGCCATCGAGTGTGCCCAAGAGCGCCAGACAGGCCAGGCGCAGCGACCGCCGCCCGGCATCGGCTGCCTCGGGCCGGTAGGCGCCGGGCAGGGCGCAGGCGTCGAAGGTCGCGGCAAGCGTCGCCTCGTGACGCGCCGCCAGCGCCTGCATCAGCGCCTCGCGCGCGGCATGGATCGCGTCGGGGTCGGCGACCTTGCCGGACGCCGCGATCGCCTGGGCGATCTCGTCCTCTGTGGGCAGGCGCAGCACGAGGGCGCGGAAGGCCGGGTCGGCGGCCTCGTCGGCGATCAGCCCGCCCACGGCGTCGAGATATTCGACATCGGGCGCCGCACCCGTGGTCATCGCGATCAGCGTCTCGCGCGCCAGGCTGCGACCGGCCTCCCAGCGGTTGAACGGGTCGGTGTCGTTTGCGAGCAGGAAGGCCTGCTCGGCGGCCGAGGTCTGGCGCTCCAGCACGACGGGCGCCGAGAAGCCGCGCAGGATCGAGGGCACCGGCTTCGCCCCGAGCCCCTCGAAGGCAAAGCTCTGCCGCGCCTCGGTCATCTCGAGCACGCGGGTCGGCACCACCTCGTCGCCATTCGGGCCGATCAGCCCGACGGCAATCGGGATCAGCCGCGGCGGTTTCTCGGCCTGACCCGGGGTCGGCTTCGTGTCCTGCGTGAACTCGAGCGTGTAGGTGCCGTTCTCGAAGGTCTCGGTCACCGTCAGATGCGGCGTGCCGGCGTCGGTGTACCAGCGCTTGAACTGGCCCAGATCGCGGCCCGAGGCATCCTCGAACACCTTGATCCAGTCCTCGATGGTGCAGGCCTGGCCGTCGTGGCGCTCGAAATAGAGATCCATCGCCGCGCGGAACCCGTCAGGCCCCAGCAGAGTCTGCAGCATCCGCACCACCTCGGCGCCCTTTTCATAGACGGTCGAGGTGTAGAAGTTGTTGATCTCGCGGTAATGATCGGGGCGCGGCGGATGGGCGAGGGGGCCGGCATCCTCGCGGAACTGGCGCGCGCGCAGCGCGATCACGTCCTCGATCCGCTTCACCGCGCCAAGCCGCATGTCCGAGGTGAAGGACTGGTCGCGGAAGACGGTCAGCCCTTCCTTCAGGCACAGCTGGAACCAGTCGCGGCAGGTGATGCGGTCGCCGGTCCAGTTGTGGAAATACTCGTGGCCGATCACCCCCTCGATGCGCTCGTAATCGAGGTCGGTCGCGGTCTCGGGCGAGGCGAGGACGAGCTTGGAGTTGAAGATGTTCAGCCCCTTGTTCTCCATCGCGCCCATGTTGAAGTCATCGACCGCGACAAGGTTGAAGACGTCGAGGTCGTATTCGCGGCCGAACGCCTCCTCGTCCCATTTCATCGAGCGCTGGATCGCGCCAAGCGCATAGTCGGTGCGGTCTTCGTCGCCCGGGCGGACCCAGACGTTCAGATCGGCCTTGCGCCCCGACATCGTGGTGAAGGTGCCATGCGTCGCCACCAGCTCGCCCGCGACGAGGGCGAAAAGATAGGCGGGCTTCGGCCAGGGGTCATCCCACTCGGCCCAGCCCTTTCCCGCGCCGACCGGGTTGCCGTTCGACAGAAGCACCGGCGCATCCCCCTCGATCCGGACGTGGAAGCGCGCCATCACGTCGGGGCGGTCGGGGTAGAAGGTGATCTTGCGGAACCCCTCGGCCTCACATTGGGTGCAATACATGCCCTTCGACATGTAGAGCCCTTCGAGCGCGGTGTTCGCCTCGGGCGCGATCTCGACCTCGGTCTCGAGGGTGAAGGGGCCTTCAGGCAGGGCGGCGGGGTGGATGGTCAGGCCGGTCTCGGTGAGAAGGTAATCGGCGGGCGCGAGCGCCGCCCCGTCGAGCGCGAGCGAGATCAGCTTCAGCTCCTCGCCGTCGAGATGCAGCGGCGCCCCCGCCGCGCGCGGGGCCAGCGCCAGCCGCGCCGTGACCCGCGTCGCACGCGGCGCCAGCCGGAAGGTCAGCGAGACCGTGCTCAGGGTGAAGGGATAGGGGCGATAGTCGGAAAGATAGGTGGTGCCGTCCATGGAAAGTCTGCCTCCGCAATTGGCGCCAAAGCTAGGCCCCGGGGCCGGCAGGGGCAAGGGGGCGGGCGGCGGGGCGGGCGGTTGCCGCGCTGCCCGGCAATCCGGCACGATCCGGCCGAGCCTGTGCAGGGGGATCGGCCGGACCTCGCGGAAGCGCGGAGGTCACGGCATTTTCGCTGGACAGGGGGGCGGGGCGTGGCAAAAGGTGACGCGCAAAGAAGGAGGCCAGAATGACGGCACGGGTGGAACGCGAAGGGTTGCAGGTGGCGGCGGAGCTGGCCGCCTTCGTCGAGGAACGGGCGCTGCCCGGCACCGGGATCGATCCGGCGCGGTTCTGGGCGGGCTTCTCGGCGCTGCTGCACAAACTCGGCCCGAAGAACCGTGCGCTTCTGGACAAGCGCGAGGCGATCCAGTCGAAGATCGATGACTGGCATCTGCACCACCGTGGCAAGGGCCATGACGCGGTGGCCTATCGCGCCTTCCTCGAGGAAATCGGCTATATCGTGCCCGAGGGCGAGGATTTCGCCATCGAGACCGCGGCGACCGATCCGGAATTCGCCAGCATCTGCGGCCCGCAGCTGGTCGTGCCGATCACCAATGCGCGCTATGCGCTGAACGCGGCGAATGCGCGCTGGGGCTCGCTTTACGATGCGCTTTACGGCACCGATGCGCTCGGCGCGGCGCCGGTCGCCAAGGGCTATGATCCGGCGCGCGGCGCGCAGGTGATCGCCTGGGCGAAGGACTTCCTCGACCAGAGCTTCCCGCTGGTCGCCGGCAGCTGGGCCGCGGTCACGCGGCTCTGGGTCGAGGATGGCGGGCTGTTTGCCGAAACCTCGGAAGAGACCGGTCTGCGCGACCCGGCGCAATTCACGGGCTTTGCCGGCGAGGCGGGCGCGCCGGTCTCGGTGGTGCTCAAGCACAACGGGCTGCATGTCATCGTCGACATCGACCCCGCCCACCCGATCGGCAAGACCGATCCCGCCGGCATCTGCGACGTGCGGATGGAGGCGGCGATTTCCTCGATCATGGATTGCGAGGATTCGGTCGCCTGCGTCGATGCCGAGGACAAGGTGCTCGCCTATGCGAACTGGCTGGGCCTGATGCAGGGCACGCTGGCCGAGGAGGTGACGAAGGGGGCTGCCACCTTCACCCGGGCGCTGAACCCGGATCTGAGCTTCGTCGACCCGGACGGCATCGATTTCACGCTGAAGGGCCGGGCGCTGATGCTGGTGCGCAACGTGGGCCACCTGATGACCACCCCCGCGATCCTGACCCGTGACGGCACCGAGGCCTTCGAGGGGCTGATGGACGCGATGGTGACGGTTCTGTGCGCGATGCACGACCTGAAGAAGGAGACGGGGGCGCGCAACTCGGTCACCGGCTCGGTCTATGTGGTGAAGCCGAAGATGCACGGGCCCGAGGAAGTGGCCTTCGCCGCCGAGATCTTCGACCGGGTCGAGACGGTGCTGGGCCTGCCGCGTCACACCGTCAAGCTCGGCATCATGGACGAGGAGCGGCGCACCTCGGTCAACCTCAAGGAATGCATCCGCGCCGCGACGCATCGGGTGGCCTTCATCAACACCGGCTTCCTCGACCGCACCGGCGACGAGATCCACACCTCGATGGAGGCGGGGCCGATGCTGAGGAAGGGCGAGATGAAGTCTCAGCCCTGGATCCAGGCCTATGAGGACCGCAATGTCGATATCGGCCTGCGCTGCGGGCTCGCGGGCAAGGCGCAGATCGGCAAGGGGATGTGGGCGGCGCCCGACAAGATGGCCGACATGCTGGCGCAGAAGATCGGTCATCCGAGCGCCGGCGCGAATTGCGCCTGGGTGCCGTCGCCCACTGCCGCGACGCTGCACGCGACGCATTACCACCGCATCGACGTAATGGCGCGCCAGCGCGAGATTGCGGAGATGAACCGGCCCGGCCGGCTCGAGGATCTTCTGACGATCCCGCTGGCCGCCGGGCGGAACTATTCCGAGGCTGAGATCACCGACGAGATCGAGAACAACGCGCAGGGCATCCTTGGCTATGTCGTGCGCTGGGTCGATCAGGGGGTGGGCTGCTCGAAAGTGCCCGACATCCATGACGTCGGCCTGATGGAAGACCGCGCCACCTGCCGGATCTCCAGCCAGGCGCTGGCGAACTGGCTGCACCATGGCGTGGTCAGCGAGGGCCGGGTGATGGAGGCGCTGCGCAAGATGGCGGCGGTGGTCGACCGGCAGAACGCCGGCGATCCGGCCTATCGGCCGATGGCGCCGGGCTATGACGGGCTGGCCTTCCAGGCGGCCTGCGATCTCGTCTTCCTCGGTTCGGTGCAGCCCTCGGGCTATACCGAGCCGGTGCTGCACGCGCGCCGCGCCCAGGTGAAGGCGGGCGGCTGAGCCCCACGGAGGGAGAGGGGGCGCTGCCCCCTCGCCCCCGAGGTATTTCGGGCAAGGAGAAAGCAGGGGGCCGGTTTTTGCCCGGCAACGGGGCGGATTTCCCGGATGCACAGCCCCTGCGCGGTGATGCGTCTTTTCCGGCGCGGCGGGACCGACTAGCTTTTTCCGCGAAGGGAGTTTCATCATGACGAGACCAGTTGTCGGCATCATCGGCAATCGCGGCCTGCTCAACGGGCGCTATCCCGTGCACGAAGGCGGGCAGATGAACTCCTGCGCGGTGAGCCATGTGGCACAGTGCATCCCGCTGCTGATCCCGGCCGACCCGGCCTATCTGTCGGTCGAGGAGCTGCTCGAGGTCTGTGACGGATTCCTGCTCACCGGCGGGAGACCGAATGTGCACCCGAACGAATATGGCGAGGAGGCGACCGAGAAGCACGGCACCTTCGACCGCGCCCGCGATGCGATCACCCTGCCGCTGGTGCGCGCCTGCGTCGAGCGCGGCCAACCGTTCCTGGGTATCTGTCGCGGCTTTCAGGAGGTGAACGTCGCCTTGGGCGGCACGCTCTATCCCGAGATCCGCGAGCTGCCCGGGCGGATGAACCACCGGATGCCGCCCGAGGGCACGCTCGAGGAGGCCTTTGCGCTGCGCCACAGGGTGGAGCTGACACCGGGCGGGCGGTTTGCGCGGCTGTTCGGTGCGAGCGAGGTGATGACCAACACCCTGCACGGGCAGGGCATTGCCGAACCGGGGCCGCGGGTGGTGATCGAAGGGCGGGCCGAGGATGGCACGCCCGAGGCGATCTGGGTGCGCGATGCGCCGGGCTTCACCCTGGCGGTGCAATGGCATCCCGAATGGAACGCCGAGGCCGATCCGGTCTCGCGCCCGCTCTTCACTGCCTTCGGCGATGCGGTGCGGGAATGGGCGGCGGGCAAGGGGCAGGCGACGAAGGTCGCCTGAGCCCTAGAGGTATCTCGCCGCTTCCTTGCGTGCGAAGGGCTTGAGCATGTCGCCCTGCGCCGCGAGCCAGGCGCGCACGCAGGGCGCGTCGTGTTTCGCGAGTTCCCGCAGCCACCAGCCGATTGCCTTCTGGATGAACCAGTCGCGCTCGGGCGCCAGCCGCACAGCCCAGCCCTGCACCCGGTCGCGGATTGCGGCCTCTTCGGCGGTGGGGTGGTTCGACTTGGTGAAGGGCAGGGTGATGACCAGCGCCGCGCGGCGGGTCCACATGTTGGGGCTGTCGATCCAGCTCTCGACCCGGTCGAGCCGGGCGGGATCGGCGATCACGCGACGCGCCCCCGCGGCGCAGGCGGTGTCGGCCACCGCCCAGGCGTCGAACCCCTCGGCCCAGCCGGCGATCATCTCCCAGGCGGCCTCGTCTGGGCGCATCCGGGCCTGGGTCAGCAGCTTCGCCGCGGCGATCATCGCCTCGTGGATGTTGCTGTCCCACAGCCCCTGGGCGAGGGCGAGGCGTTCGTCGAGTGTCGCCTGCGCCCGCCACAGCCGCGCGCAATCCTCGATCAGCGGCACCGGCACGCCCAGATAGCGGCGCTCCGCCTTGTGATAGGCCGCGGCGCCCTCTGCGCGGCTGGCATCGCCGCAGGCCTCGAGTGCCGCGATCGCATCCGCGACACCGGGCGGCGGGCCGAGGTCTTCGGCCGCCTCCGGCTCGGCGTATTGCTCATAGGCGGCGTCCGAGGCGGCATAGGCCGCAGCCTCGGCGGCAAGCTGCGCCTCCTCGGCGGTCATCTCGCGCTCGGGCCCCTGACGGATCAGTTTCGGCTTGCGGCTGCGCCCCATCACTCCACCGTCACGGATTTCGCCAGGTTGCGCGGCTGGTCGACATCCGTGCCCTTGGCGATGGCGGTGTGATAGGCCAGCAGCTGCGCCGGCAGCGCATAGAGGATCGGCGCGAAGGGCTCGGCCACGGCGGGCATCTTCAGCGTCGCCCAGGTGCCCTCGGCCGCCTCGGCGATGCCCTTCGCATCCGAGATCAGCAGCACCATGCCGTGGCGCGCCATCACCTCCTGCATGTTCGACACGGTCTTGTCGAAGAGCCGGTCATGCGGCGCCATCACGATCACCGGCACCATCCGGTCGATGAGCGCGATCGGGCCGTGCTTGAGCTCGCCCGAGGCATAGCCCTCGGCGTGGATATAGCTGATTTCCTTGAGCTTCAGCGCGCCTTCGAGGGCCAGCGGGAACATCGGGCCGCGACCGAGGAACAGGATGTCCTGCGCCTCGGCCAGCCGCTCGGCGAGCTTCACGATCGGCTCGGAGGTCGCCAGTGCGGCGTTCATCAGACCGGGCAGCGACCGCAGCGCCTCCAGATGCGCGGCCAGCGCCTCGGGCCCGATCCGACCGCGGTCGACGCCCGCCTTCAGCGCCATCACCGCCAGCACCAGCAGCTGACAGGTGAAGGCCTTGGTCGAGGCGACGCCCACTTCGACGCCGGCCAGGATCGGCAGCGCCACATCGCATTCGCGCGCGATCGAGGAGGTGGCGACATTCACCACGGCGACGGTCTTGCGCACCTTCTCGGCGCAATAGCGCAGCGCGGCGAGGGTGTCGGCGGTCTCGCCCGACTGGCTGACGAAGACGGCGAAGCTGTTTTCCGGCAGCGGCGGCTCGCGATAGCGGAACTCGGACGCCACGTCGATCTCGCAGGGCAGGCCGGCGAGGCTCTCGAACCAGTATTTCGCCACCGTGCAGGCATAGAAGGCGGTGCCGCAGGCGACGAGGGTCAGCCGGTCGAGCCCGGTGAAATCGAGCGTTTCCGGCAGGTTGACGGCACTTTCGCCCAGATAGTGGCGCAGCGCATCGCCGAGCACCACCGGCTGTTCGGCGATTTCCTTCGCCATGAAATGCTTGTAGCCGCCCTTTTCGACGCGGGTGGCGCCAAGGTCGATGCGGGTCTCGTCGCGGTTCGCGCGGCGGCCCTCGGCGTCAAAGATCTCGGCGCCCTTGCGAGTGACGAAGGCATAATCGCCCTCGGCCAGATAGGTGATGCGGTCGGTGAGCGGGGCGAGCGCGATCGCGTCCGAGCCGACGAACATCTCGCCGTCGCCATGGCCGATGGCGAGCGGCGAGCCCTTGCGCGCGGCGATCAGCAGGTCGTCCTCGCCCTCGAAGATCCACAGCAGCGCGAAGGCGCCCTCGAGCTTCTTCAGCGTCGCGACGGCGGCCTCGCGCGGGGGCAGGCCGCGGTCGATGAACATCCGGGTGATGAGCGCGACGGTCTCGGTGTCGGTCTGGGTTTCGGCGGTCAGGCCGGCGGCGGCGGCTTCCTCGCGCAGGTCGCGGAAGTTCTCGATGATGCCGTTGTGGACCACCGCAACCGGGCCTGAGCGGTGCGGGTGGGCATTGCCCACCGTTGCCGCGCCATGCGTCGCCCAGCGGGTGTGGCCGATGCCGGCCTTGCCCGCGAGCGGTTCGTGCACCAGCAGGTCGGAGAGGTTCACCAGCTTGCCCACGGCGCGGCGCCGGTCGAGCCGGCCGGCGTTCACCGTGGCGATGCCCGCCGAGTCATAGCCGCGATATTCCAGCCGCTTGAGGCTTTCCACCAGCAGCGGCGCCACTTCGTGACTGCCAAGAACACCAATGATCCCGCACATTTACGCGCCTTTCTTCAGGCTGGCTTTTTGCGCCCGGAGGCGCTCGAACAATTTCGTCGCAAGGCCCGGTTTCGACACCTGCTTGGCGCGGCCAAGGGCCAGCGCGCCCGGGGCCACGTCATTGGTGATGACCGAGCCCGAGGCGGTCAAGGCGCCGTCACCCACCGTCACCGGGGCGACCAGCATCGTGTCGGAGCCGATGAAGACATTCGCGCCAATGGTGGTGCGGTGCTTGAACACGCCGTCGTAATTGCAGGTCACGGTGCCCGCGCCGATGTTGGTGCCCTCGCCGATGTCGGCGTCGCCCAGATAGGTCAGGTGGCCGACCTTCACCCCCTCGCCGAGGATCGAGTTCTTCACCTCGACGAAGTTGCCGACATGCACATCCTCGGCCAGTTCCGCGCCGGGGCGCAGCCGCGCGAAGGGGCCGATGGTGGCGCCGCGCGAGATGTGGCAGCCCTCGAGATGGCAGAAGGCCTCGATCGTGGCGCCGCTCTCGATGGTGACGCCGGGGCCGAAGACGATGTTCGGGCCCAGCACCACGTCGCGGCCGATATAGGTATCAAGCGCGAACCAGACCGTCGCCGGATCACTCATGGTGACGCCGTTTTCCTGCGCCTCGGCGCGCATCCGGGCCTGGAAGAGCGCCTCGGCGCGCGCGAGTTCGGCGCGGGTGTTGATGCCCAGCGTCTCGGCCTCGGGGCAGGTCACGACCTCGGCCGAAAGCCCCTCGGCACGCGCCGCGGCGACGACATCGGTCAGGTAGTATTCGCCCGCCGCATTGTCATTGCCGAGCCCCGCGACAAGGCGGGCCAGCACCGCGGCGTCACAGGCGAGAACCCCCGAGTTGCACAGGGTGATCGCCCGTTCGGCCTCGGTCGCGTCCTTGAACTCGACGATCCGCTCGAGCGTCGCACCCTGCGCCACCAGCCGGCCATAGCGCCCGGGATCGGCCGCCTCGAAGCCCAGCACGGTGACATCGGCGGGGCTCGCGGCCAGCGCCTCGAGCGTCTCGGGGCGGATGAAGGGGGTGTCGCCGTAAAGCACGATCACCCGGCCCTCGAAGCCTGCCAGCGCGGGCAGGGCCTGCGCCACGGCGTGGCCGGTGCCCAGCTGCTCTTCCTGCAGCACGACCTCGGCCTCGGGGTCGAGCTTGGCCACCGCCTTCGTCACCGCCTCGGCGCCATGGCCCGCGACGACGATCACCCGCTCGGGTTCGAGTGCGCGGCCCGCGGCCAGCGCATGGGCGACCAGCGGCGCCGCGCCCAGCCGGTGCAGCACCTTCGGCAGGTCGGAATTCATGCGGGTGCCCTGTCCCGCGGCGAGAACGATCAGCGCAATGGCCATGAGAGTGCCTTTTCTTCTGCTCGTCCCCGTTTTACCCATAGCTTGCCCCGCCGCAAGTCCGTGCTCTTCACGCTCTCTTTCGCGGTGTTACGAGAAGGAGGCTGGAATGCGCACGGTGGTTTTCGATCTCGACGGCACGCTGGCCGACACCTCGGCCGACCTGATCGCCGCGGCGAATGCCTGCTTTCGCGCCCGCGGGCTGGGCGATCTGCTCGATCCGGGCGCCGATGCGCTGACCGCCTTTCACGGCGGGCGGGCGATGCTGCGGCTTGGCTATGGCCGGATCGGCCACCCCGAGGCCGAGGCCCTGACCGAGGCCGATTATGCGCCGCTTCTGGCCCATTACGGCGCGAATATCTGCGAAAGCACCCGCCTTTACCCGGGCGCCGCCGAGGCGGTCGAGGCGCTGCGCAGCGCGGGGTTCGCCACCGCGATCTGCACCAACAAGCCCGAGGGGCTGGCCCGGCGGCTTGTCGCCGATCTGGGGATTGCGGGGCTCTTCGATGCGCTGATCGGCGCCGATACGCTGCCGGTGCGCAAGCCCGACCCCGCGCCCTATGCCGCGGCCGTCGCTGGCGCCGGGGGCAGCGTGGCGCGGTCGCTGCTTGTCGGCGACACCGCGACTGACCGCGAGACCGCGCGCGCCGCGGGGGTGCCCTGCGTGCTGGTCACCTTCGGCCCCGAGGGGACGGGGATCGCCCGGCTTGCGCCCGAGGCGCTCCTTGACTATTACCGCGATCTTCCTGCGCTCAGCGCGCGTTTGATAGTCTGAACGAGTTTTCCGATGACCGCCGTTTCCACCTCTGCGCCGGCCCCCGCCGCCGCCCGTCGTGCCACCCTCTTCGCCCTTGCCGTGGTCTTCATCGACATGGTCGGTCTCGGCCTGATCCTGCCGGTCATGCCGCGGCTGATCGAGGAGGTCGGCCATATCGGGCTGGGCGATGCCGCCACCATCGGTGGGGCGCTGTTTGCCGTCTATTCGCTCGCCCAGTTCCTGCTGGCGCCGATGCTCGGCGCGCTCTCCGACCGGATCGGGCGGCGGCCGCTTCTGCTTCTGGCCGTGGGCGGGCTCGGGCTTGACTATGTGCTGCATGCGCTGGCGCCCAGCCTCGGCTGGCTGTTCGTCGGGCGGATCATCGCCGGCGGCTGCGGTGCCTCCTTCGTGATCGCCAATGCCTGCCTTGCCGATGTCTCGACACCCGAGAACCGCGCCCGCGTCTTCGGCCTGATGGGGGCGGCCTTCGGGCTGGGCTTCGTGCTCGGGCCGGGGCTGGGCGGCATGCTCGGCACGCTCGGCACGCGGGTGCCGTTCTGGGTGGCGGCGGGGCTGGCGCTGGCGAATTTCGTCTTCGGCCTGATCGCGCTGCCCGAGACCCTCGCGCCCGAGAAGCGCCGCGCCTTCGTCTGGCGCGAGGCGAACCCGCTCGGTGTGCTGACCGTCTTCGCGCGCTACCGTGGCGTCTTGCCGATGGCGGCGGTGGTCTTCCTCTATTTTTTCGGCTCGGCGGTCTATCCGGCGATCTGGTCGTTCTGGGGGATCGCGAAATTCGGCTGGTCCGAATTCACCGTGGGCATCAGTCTTGCGGGCTTCGGCGGCGTGATGGCGCTCGCGCAGGCGACGCTCGTCGGCCCCGCGGTCGCACGCTGGGGCGAGGCGCGGGTGGCGCTCTTCGGCCTGTTCGTCGCGGCGGTCGTCTGCCTGGGCTACGGGCTCTCGACCGGGCTCGCCATGGTGCTGGTGCTGCTGCTGCTGCATGCGCCCGAGGGCTTCGTGCATCCGATGATGAGCGCGCTGATGTCGCGCGCCGTGCCCGAGGACGCGCAGGGCGCGTTGCAGGGCGGCATCTCGGCGCTGATGAGCCTCGCGATGCTGCTGGGCACGCTGTTCTTCACCTGGATCTTCGGCTATTTCCTGTCGGGCGCCGCGCCCTGGCGCAGCCCGGACGCGGCCTTCTTCACCGCGGCGGCGGTGCTTGTCGTGCCGCTCGGGTTGTTCGCGGGGCTGATGCGACGCCACAGGATCTGAGGCGGACATGGACGAGATCTTCACCGGAAACTTCACCCAGCAGGAGCCGATCCCCGAGGCGGCGATCGAGGCGGCGGTCGCAGTGCTGCGCACGGGGCGGCTGCACCGCTACAACACCGTGCCCGGCGAGGCGGGCGAGGCCGCCCTCCTCGAAGAGGAATTCGCCGCGGCGATCGGGTCGAAATACTGCCTGGCGGTGGCCTCGGGTGGCTATGCGCTTGGCTGCGCGCTGCGCGCGGTGGGGGTGAGACCCGGCGACACGGTGTTGACGAACGGCTTCACCCTGGCCCCGGTGCCGGGGGCGATCGCCTCGCTTGGCGCGGTGCCGGTCTTCGTCGAGGTGACCGAGGATCTGGTGATCGACCTCGACGATCTCGTGGTCAAGGCGGATCAGGCGCGGGTCTTGATGCTCAGCCACATGCGCGGCCATATCTGCGACATGGACCGGCTGATGGAGATCGCCCGCGCCCACGACCTGACCGTGATCGAGGATTGCGCCCATACGATGGGGGCTTCCTGGGCGGGGATGCCGTCCGGGCGCCACGGCGCCATCGGCTGCTATTCCACCCAGACCTACAAGCACATGAACTCGGGCGAGGGCGGGCTGATCGTCTCGGACGATCCCGACCTGATGGCGCGGATGATCCTCCTGTCGGGGAGCTACATGCTCTACCCGCGCCACCGCGCCGCGCCGCCCGCCGCGCATTTCGAGGGGCTGAAATACGACACGCCGAATGTCTCGGGGCGGATGGACAATCTGCGCGCCGCGGTGCTGCGCCCGCAGATCCCGACCCTGCCCGAGCGGGTCGCACGCTGGAATGCGCTCTACCGGGTGATGGAGGCGGGGCTTGCGGGCGTCGCGGGGCTGCGCCTCGTCGCCCGTCCGCAGGCCGAGGCCTATGTCGGCTCGTCCTTCCAGTTCCTGCTGCCGGGCCACGGCTCCGAGCGCATCGCCGCCCTCGTCGCGCGGCTCGCCGCACGCGGGGTCGAGCTGAAATGGTTCGGCCCGGCCGAGCCCACCGGCTTCACCTCGCGCTATGACAGCTGGAAATACGCCCCGGTGCAAAGCCTGCCGCGCACCGACCGGGTGGTGGCGGCGCTGCTTGACCTGCGCCTGCCGCTGACCTTCGCCGAGGCCAATGTGGCCCAGATCGCGCGCATCATCGCGCAGGAAGTGCCGCGCTGAGGCCGGGGCAAGGGGGCGCTGCCCCCTCGCGGCCAGGGCCGCTCACCCCCGAGGTATTTCGGCCAAGATGAAAGCAGGGGCCTCTTCCGCTTCCGATTGCCTCAAATATCCCGGGGGGAGTCCGCAGGACGGGGGGCAGCGCCCCCC
This sequence comes from Paenirhodobacter sp. YD-8, assembly GCF_056590935.1. Taxonomy (NCBI): domain Bacteria; kingdom Pseudomonadati; phylum Pseudomonadota; class Alphaproteobacteria; order Rhodobacterales; genus Paenirhodobacter; species Paenirhodobacter sp. YD-8. The sequence goes on from NZ_CM152649.1 coordinate 1,630,138, forward strand.
TGATCCGCGAGGTCCCAGGCGCGCGCGCGGGCGGGAAGATCGGCCATCACCGCGCGCCGTTCCGCGGGCGTCATCCGCGCCCAGCGGCCGATCTCCTCGAGGCGGCGAAAACAGCCGGTGCAGACTTTCGTCTCGGGATGCAGCGCGCAGAGCTTGCGGCAGGGGCTTTCGATCGCCCCGCACTCAGCCATCGGCGCGACCGAGATAGCCGAGCCGGTCGAGCGCGCCCTGCAGGATGAACCCCGCCGCGACATGGTCGATGCGCTCGGCCCGCGCGCGCCGCGACAGATCCGCCTCGAGCATCGCGCGCTCGGCCGCGACGGTCGAGAGGCGCTCGTCCCAGAAGGTGATCGGCAGCGGCGTCAGTTTCTCGAGGTTGCGCGCGAAGGCGCGGGTCGACTGGCAGCGCGGGCCCTCCGATCCGTCCATGTTGCGCGGCAGGCCGAGCACGATGCCGGTCAGCGCCCGCCCGGCGATGATCTCGAGCAGCTTCTCGGCATCGAGGGTGAATTTCTCGCGCCGGATCGTGCGCAGCGGCGTCGCCACCGAGCGCAGCCCGTCCGAGACCGCGACCCCGATCGTCTTCGTGCCGAGGTCGAGCCCGGCGACGGCGCCGGCGCGGGGTAGGGCGGTGGCGAAGGCCTCGATCGTGTCGCAGATCACGGCGCCACCTTCGCGGCTTCGGCCGCCTGCTGCACCATGGCAAGCGCGGCGGCATCGCCCGCGAGCGCCACCTGCGCCTTGCCGTAGATCTCCTTCGCGCGGTCGGTGTCGCCGAGCATCGCAAGCGAGCGCACGGCGCGCGCCCATTCCTGCGCCGAGCCGCCCTCGGTCGTCAGCCGTTCGACCAGCCCGTCGACCATGCCGCGGATCATCTGCTGGCGCTCCTCGGGGCTCATCTCGGCGGCATTCTGCACGTCCTCGGCGCTCGGCCCCGGCATCGCGCCGGCCATCGGGGCCCCGGCCGGGGCGCCGCCCATCGGCCCCATCGCTGCGCCGACCGGTGCCCGGGTCGCCGCATCGATCTTCGCGAGCGCCTCCTTGTCGGAGACGAATTTCGACCGTGCCTCGGTCGCGATCGCATCGGCGCGCCCGGTGTCGCCCAGCATCCTGAGCGAGGAGACGAGCTTTGCCCAATCCTCGACCGGGCCGCCCTCGGAGGCGAGGCGGTCGTTCAGCTGCTCGACCATGCCGCGGATCATCTGCATCCGCTCCTCGGGCGTCATCTGCGCCGCATTCGCCATGTCGGCGGCCGAGGGGCCGCGCGCGCCCGGCGGGGTATAGTTCTGCTCGCCCGCAAGCCAGGCGAGTTCCTCGATATTCGCCCGGATCGGCGCGTTCCAGGGCGCATCGGCGGGGGTGTTGCGCAGCAGGCCGTCCCAGAGCAGGAAGGCGCGGTCGGGCCGGCCGTTCTGCCCCATCATCAGCCCGACGTAGTAAAGCGCGAGGCCGTTCTTCGGCTCCTTGTCGAGGGCGGTGGCAAAGGCCGCCTCGGCGTCGCGGGTGACAAGTCCGCCCGCCGCGACCACCATGTCCTCGCCAAGCTGGGCGTAATCCTCGCCGGTCGCCGCGTCGCCCTTCGCCGCGATCAGCCGCTTCTGCGCCTCGTAGCCGGCGCGGAAATTCCCCATCGCCATCTCGTTGCGGGCAAGCAGGGTCAGGCCTTCGAGGTCGGTCGGCCGCTCGGCCACCGCCTGGCGCAGCTTCTCCATCAGCTCGGCGAATTTCGGATCGACCGCCGGGGCCGGGCCGCGGCTTGCGGCCGCCTGCTTCTCTGCCTCGTCCTGCGAGGGGCGGCTGGCATAGGAGGTGTCGGCCTCGGCCAGACGCTGGCGGATCGGCATGTCGCCATAGCCGCGCGCGCCGAGCACCGCATAGCCCGCGAAGGCCGCGCCCAGAAGCACCACCACCATGCCGAAGGCAGCAAGGGTGGCGCCGCGCGGCGCCTCGCCCGCCCGCCGGCCCAGGTCCTTGCCGGCGCGCTCCTGCCGGTCGGCCTCGAGCATCCGGCGCGAGATCTCGATCTTCGTGCGCTCGGCCTCCTCGGGCGAGATCACGCCGCGGGCGCGGTCCTTCTCGAGATCGGAGAGCTGGTCGCGATAGACCTGCACGTCATAGCTCGCGGTCGAGGTCTCCTCCTCCGGATGCCGGCGCAGCAGCGCAAGACCGAACAGCAGGGCGATCATCGCCACGAGGGCGGCGGTGAGTATCCAGAACAGCATGGCGTCTCCTATCCTCGCCCCCGTTTAGGCGATGTGTCCGGGGCACGAAAGAGACAAGCGCGTGAGGGGGCGCCGTGTCGCATGAGGCGATGTCGCTTTTTTCCCTGCGATGCCGCTTGAGGGGGGCTTTCGCGACAGGGGCGGGTCCATCAAGGTGGGGAAGGGCGGCACTGACTCGCCGCTTTCGGACAGTCGACGGGCGAAGGAAACGCGATGAGACGGTATTCGATGTTCGCGGTGGCGCGCGAGGCGCTGCGCTACCACGCGGGCTGGGAGCGCGCCTGGCGCTCGCCCGAGCCGAAGAAGCGCTATGACGTGGTGGTCGTGGGCGCGGGCGGGCATGGCCTTGCCACCGCCTATTACCTCGGCAAGGTGCATGGCATCACCAATGTCGCGGTGATCGAGAAGGGCTGGCTTGGCGGCGGCAACACCGGGCGCAACACCACGATCATCCGCTCGAACTATCTGCAGGATGCCTCGGCCGCGATCTTCGAGAAGGCGCTGCAGCTTTACGAGGGCCTGTCGCAGGATCTGAACTACAACGTCATGTTCAGCCCGCGCGGCCTTCTGATGCTGGCGCAGTCCGAGCACGAGATGCGCGGCTACAAGCGCACGGTCTATGCCAACGCCCTGCAGGGCGTGCAGACCGAATGGATCTCGCGCGAGCGGGTGAAGGAGCTGGTGCCGATCATCAACCTCGACGGGCCGCGCTATCCGGTTCTGGGCGCGCTCTATCAGGAACGCGGCGGCACCGCGCGCCACGACGCCGTCGCCTGGGGCTATGCCCGCGGCTGCTCGGCAATGGGGATGGACATCATCCAGCAATGCGAGGTCACCGGCATCCGCACGGTGAACGGCAAGGTGCAGGGCATCGACACCACCAAGGGCGCGATCGACTGCGGTAAGCTCGCGATGGTCGTCGCCGGTCACTCGGGCGTTCTGGCCGAGATGGCGGGCTTCCGGCTGCCGCTCGAATCCGTCGCGCTGCAGGCCTGGGTTTCCGAACCGATCAAGCCGGTGATCGACGTCGTGGTCATGGCGAACCTCGTCCATTGCTACATCAGCCAGTCCGACAAGGGCGAGCTGGTGCTGGGCGGCGGCATCGACCATTGCAACAACTTCACGCAGCGCGGCTCGTGGTACACGCTCGAGGAGACCACCCGCGCCCTCGTCGAGACCTATCCGGTGGTGTCGCGGCTGAAGATGCTGCGCCAATGGGGCGGCATCGTCGACATCACCGGCGACCATTCGCCGATCATCTCGAAGACGCCGGTCGAGGGCATCTTCGTCGATTGCGGCTGGGGCACCGGCGGCTTCAAGGCGATCCCGGGCTCGGGCTGGGCGATGGCGGAACTGGTGGCGAAGGGCCATTCGCCCTTGGCCGAGGGCTTTGGCCTGAACCGCTTCCGCGAGGGCCGCTTCATCGACGAATCGGTCGCGGCCGGGGTGGCGCACTGATGTCCGCGCAGGTTTCCGGACCGGCGCTGACGCTGGTGTTTCTCGAGGATGCGATGGTGCTGACGCGGCGCACCTTCGCCGACTGGCGTGCGGTGCAGGATCATTATCCGCGCTACAAGGCCAGCCTTGCGCCCGATGGTCCCGCGCATGTGGCCGAGTATCTGAGCGCCGATTACCCCGACATGCCCGAGGAAACCGGGCATGGCTGGTCCGAGGTCGTGGCCGCCTTCGTCGCCTCCGGCGCGGAGGAGATGCCGCTCGCGCGTGACGGCGCATGGGTGTGCCGATGCTGACCCTCTCCCTTTCATCTTGCCCGAAATACCTCGGGGGTCCGGGGGCAGCGCCCCTGGCACTCTCCATCAGGAAGGCCCGCTGACATGCTGACATTCACCTGCCCCTACTGCGGCGTTGCCGCCGAGGAGAGCGAACTCACCGGCGGTGGCGAGGCGCATCTGAAGCGCTTCGGCCCCGGCTCGTCGGACGCCGAGTTCGAGGCGTATCTGTTCACCCGCAAGAACCCGAAGGGCGTGCATTTCGAGCGCTGGCGCCATGCCTATGGCTGCGGCAAGTGGTTCCTCGCCGCGCGCGACACCAACACGCTCGAGGTCTTCGGCACCTATCCGGCGCAGACGACCGAACCGCCGGCCGATCTGATCGCCGCCATCAAGAACAAGCGCCCGGGCTGGGAGGGCTGGAAATAATGAGCACCCGTCTTGCGAAAGGGGGGCGGCTTCTCGACCGCTCGAAGCCCCTCAACTTCACCTTCAACGGCACGCCGCTGCGCGGCTTTCAGGGCGACACGTTGGCCTCGGCGCTGCTCGGCTCGGGCAAGACCCTGCTCGGCCGGTCGTTCAAGTATCACCGCCCGCGCGGCCTTGTCGCCTCGGGCGTCGAGGAGCCGAACGTCCTGGTGAACCTCGGCCGCAATGCGCGGCTCGAGCCCGATCAGCGCGCCACCACCACCGAGCTTTTCGAGGGTGCCGAGGCGGCAAGCCAGAACCACTGGCCCTCGCTCGAGTTCGACATCGGCGAGATCAACGACAAGATCGGCAAGCTGTTTCCGGCGGGCTTCTACTACAAGACCTTCATGGCGCCGAAATGGGCGTGGAAGCATCTGTTCGAGCCGGTGATCCGGCAGGCCGCGGGCCTGGGCGCCGCGCCGAAGGAGGCCGACCCCGACCGGTACGAACAGACCTATGCCTTCTGCGACGTGCTGGTTGCGGGCGGTGGTGTCGCGGGTCTTGCCGCGGCGCTCGCCGAGGCGAAGGCCGGCAAGCGCGTGATGGTGATGGAGCAGACCGCCTTCTGGGGCGGCCGTGCGCCGGTCGACGGCGGCACCATCGACGGGCTGGCCCCCGACGAATGGGTCAGGAACGCCATCGAGACGCTTGAAAAGATGGAGAATGTCCAGCTTTTCACCCGCACCATGGTGTCGGGGCTCTATAACCACGGCTATGTCATCGGCTATCAGCGTGTGGCCGATCACACCCCGGGCGACGGCCGTCCGCGCCATCGTCTGTGGCGCATCCGTGCGGGTCTCGTCATCACCGCGACCGGTGCGCTCGAGCGCCCGCTCGCCTTCGCCGGCAATGACGTGCCGGGCGTGATGCTGGCCTCGGCGGTGCGCGACTATGTGGTGAACTGGGCGGTGAGCCCGGGCGACCGCGTGGTGATCGTGACCAACAACGACGACGCCTATCGCACCGCGCTGGCCGTCCTCGACGCCGGGCTCAGCGTGCCGGTGGTGATCGACGCGCGCGACAGCGTCACCGGCGCGCTGCCGATGGCGGTGAAGGCGCGCGGCGTGCGTGTGCTCGAGGGCCGCGGTGTCGCCAAGGTGCTCGGCCGCAAGGCCGTCACCGGCGTCGAGATCTGCGCCCAGGCGGGTGAGGGCGGGGTGATCGAGACCGTCGCCTGCGACTGCGTCGCGATGTCGGGCGGCTGGTCGCCGGTGGTCCACCTGTTCTCGCATGTCGGCGGCAAGCTGATCTGGGACGAGGCGGGGGCGATGTTCCGCCCCGACGCCACCCGTCCGCCGATCAAGGCCGACGGCACGGCGCTGGCCCGGGCGGTCGGCGCGGCGAATGGCGCGCTCACCCTCGACGCGCTCTGCGCCGAGGCCGGGCTCGCCGCTCAGGTCGAGCCCGAGGCGCCGCTCGCGCCGGTCTGGGTGATGCCCGCGGGGGCGAAGGAGGCGCTCAAGTTCAAGGCCTTCCTCGACTACCAGAACGACGTGAAGGTCTCGGACGTGCAGCTCGCGGCGCGCGAGGGCTATACCTCGGTCGAGCATACCAAGCGCTATACCACGCTCGGCATGGCCTCGGATCAGGGGAAGCTCTCGAACATCAACGGTCTCGCGATCCTGTCGGATGCGCTCGGTCAGGCGATCCCGCAGACCGGCACCACCACCTTCCGCCCGCCCTACACCCCGATCAGCTTCGGCGCCGTCGCGGCCGAGGCGAAGGGCGAGATCTTCCAGCCGCTGCGCCGCACCCCGATGCACGGCTGGCACGAGGCGAAAGGCGCGCATTGGGAACCCGTGGGCCTGTGGCGCCGGCCCTATTGCTACCCGCGCTCGGGCGAAAGCCACCGCGATGCGGTGAACCGCGAGATCACCAACACCCGCACCAATGTCGGGCTGCTCGATGCCTCGACGCTGGGCAAGATCGTGGTCAAGGGGCCCGATGCCGGCCGCTTCCTCGACATGCTCTACACCGGCATGATGTCGACCCTGCCGGTCGGCAAGTGTCGCTACGGGATCATGTGCAATGAGAACGGCTTCCTGATGGACGACGGGGTCGTGGTGCGGCTGAGCGAGGACAGCTGGCTGTGCCACACCACCTCGGGCGGGGCCGAGCATATCCACGCCTGGATGGAAGACTGGCTGCAATGCGAGTGGTGGGACTGGAAGGTCTACACGGCCAACCTGACCGAGCAATATGCGCAGGTCGCGGTGGTCGGTCCGAAGGCGCGCGCGGTGCTCGAAAAGCTCGGCGGCATGGATGTCTCGAAAGAGGCGCTGCCCTTCATGACCTGGGCCGAAGGCACGCTCGGCGGCTTCCCGGCGCGGGTGTTCCGGATCTCCTTCTCGGGCGAGCTCTCCTATGAAATCGCGGTGCCCGCGAACATGGGGCTGGCCTTCTGGGAGGCGCTGAATGCCGCGGGCGCCGAATTCGGCTCGATGCCCTATGGCACCGAGGCGCTGCATGTGATGCGCGCCGAGAAGGGCTTTATCATGATCGGCGACGAGACCGATGGCACGGTGATCCCGCAGGATCTGAACCTCGGCTGGGCGATCTCGAAGAAGAAGGACGACTATCTGGGCAAGCGCGCACAGGCGCGGGTCGAGATGGCGCGCCCGGACCGGTGGCGTCTCGTCGGGCTCGAGACGATCGACGGCACGGTGCTGCCCGATGGCGTCTATGCCGTGGCCGAAGGCCACAATGCGAACGGCCAGCGCAACACGCAGGGCCGCGTGACCTCGACCTACTGGTCGCCGACGCTGAAGAAGGGCATCGCGATGGGGCTGGTCGTGAACGGGCCCGAACGGATGGGCGAGGTGCTCGACTTCCCCGGCGATGGCGGGGTGGTGCACAAGGTGAAGATCGTCGATCCGTGCTTCTACGACAAGGAAGGGGAGAAGGCCAATGTCTGAGGCAATGTCCGCGCTGAAGGGCGAGACCCACGTGGGTTTCGCCACCGTGGCCGAGGCGGGGCTCACCGGCATGGTGACGATCCGGGCCGACCTTGCCGACCCGGCGCTTGCCGCGGCGCTCGGCCCGCTCGGCCTGACCGTGCCGGCGCTGCGCCAGGTCACGGCGGCCGGCGGCCGCTCGCTGGGCTGGATGAGCCCTGACGAGCTGCTGCTGGTCTGCGGCTATGACGAGGCGCCGGGGCTGGCCGCCACGCTCGCCACCGCGCTGGCCGAAAGCCACGCGCTGGTGGTGAACGTGTCGGACATGCGCGCGCGTTTCACCGTCTCGGGGGCGAAGGCCCGCGAGGTGATGATGAAGCTCTGCCCGCTCGACTTCGCCACCCTGCCGGTGATGGAGATGCGCCGCACCCGTGCCGCCCAGGTGGCGGTGGCGCTGTGGCGCTCGGGCGCGGACGAGATCAGCCTCGTCTGCTTCCGCTCGGTCGCGACCTATGTGATGGGGCTGCTCGAGGTCTCCTCGCGCCGCGGTGGCGAGATCTTCTGATCCCGGCTCGAGTAAACTCATTGTGATATCCGAATGGGGCGAGTACAATCGCCCCATTCTCATTGGAGTTCCCCACGATGAAAAAGTTCATCGCATGCGCCCTTGCCGGGGCGGTTCTCCTGACGTCTCCTGCGCCGCTCGCGGCAGAGAGCGCGAAAGATCTGCATGTCCCGAAGGGCGCGCACGTTCTGTTGTGCAAGTTCGCCGTCACGGCGCGCGACAAGACGACCCCGCCGATGGCCCTGGTGATGACTGATCCGTCCGGGAAGATGTTGGCCTATGATGGGCTCATGGCCTACGGCCATCTGCCGCCGCAACCGGTTGCGGTGCTGACTGAAAACAACATCCGCACGACCTATGGCTGGACCGTGCCGGGCGGCAAGGATGACCTCAACCAATATGCGCCGTCGATAAAGGTGCGCCTGACCGTGCAGAAGGCCGACATGTCGGCTCTGCTCATGGTCAACCCGGTGGGCTATCGCACCGAAAGCGCGCGCGGCAGCTGTCAGGCCGGCGTGGTCGACAAGTAATCCGCTTCGGGGGCGCCCGCCTCTCCGCGCCGCTGTTCCGCTTCCAATTGCCGCAAATATCCCGGGGGGAGCGCGTCAGCGCGGGGGGCAGCGCCCCCCGGCCCGCCGCCGGCAGGCCCCTCGTTTCCCGGTCTGTCCGAAAAGATCCACGGGGAGACATATTCGTATAGACGAATGAATTCCCCTGCGTCATCGTCCCCGCACGCAACAGGATACACGGGACGGACAGATGGCGGGACAGCGCGGCATTTTCGCAAGGATAGGGATGGTGGCGGTTCCCGCGGCCCTCGGGGTGGCGGCGATCTTCTATGCCGGACGGCTGAAGACCCTGCCCGAACCCGTGGCGGCGAATCGCGCGCCGGCGCTTGTCCGGGTCATCACGCTGGCCCCGACCGATCTCGTGCCGCGGATCAGCGGCTATGGCACGGTGGCGCCGGTGCGCGAATGGCGCGCCATCGCGCGGGCCGAGGGCGAGATCACCGCCGTCGCGCAGCCGCTTGCTGCGGGCGACATCGTCGCGGCCGACACGCTTCTCTTCCGCATCGACGACACCGATCTGAAGCTCGACCTCGCCAATATCGAGGCGCAGGTCGCCGCCTCGCGGGTCAAGGACCAGACCGTCGAGATCAGCCTCGGGCTCGCGCGCAAGGATCTTGAGCTTGCGCAGCAGGACCTGAAGCGGCAGGAGCGGCTGAACACCCAGGGCGTGGCGACGCAGGCCGCGCTCGAGACCTCGCGCCGGCAGGAGCTGGTGGCCGAGACCAAGGTCACCGATCTCGAGAGCCAGCTGAAGCTGAACGCGGCCGAGCGCGACGTTCTGGCGACGCAGCGCGACTCGATCCTGCGCGCGATCGCCTTTGCCGAGGTGCGCGCGCCCTATGCCCTGCGGGTGACGGCGCTCGATGCCGATCTCGGCCAATACGTCAACCGCGGTCAGGTGCTGCTCGAGGCCGAGGGGACCGAGGCAGTCGACATCTCGGCGCAATTCCCGATCGGCCGGATCGGGCCCTTGCTGCGGCTTGCGGGCGAGGGGGCGACAGTCACCGGGCTCGACGCGCGGGTGAAGCTGCCCGCGGCCGAACATGCGGTGGTCTGGAAGGCCAGGGTCGAGCGGGTCGGCGACGCGATCGACGCCACGACCCAAAGCGCGCCGGTGGTGGTGCGTGTGGACGATCCGCAGGGGCAGAGCGTGGCGGGCGAGCGTCCGCCCTTGCGGCGCAACATGGTGGTCGAGGTCGAGCTCTTCGCGCCGAAACGCGCGGCCCTCGTCGTGCCGGCCGAGGCGGTGGCGGGCGGCACTGCGCTGGTGGTGTCGGAGGCGGGCACGCTCGAGCCGCGCAAGGTCGAGACCGGCTTCGTCTCGGGCGACCTCGCGGTGGTGACGAAGGGGCTTGCGGCGGGCGACCGGCTGGTCGTCACCGATCCCTCGATTGCCGTGCCCGGCATGGCGGTGAAGCCGGTCGAGGACGAGACCCGCAAGGCCGAGATTGCGGCCGAGGCGCTCGGCCAGGCCCCCGGTGCGGCAAAACCCGGCGCCGGCATGGGCGGCGGCTCTGGTGCCGGCATGGGCGGCGGCTCGGGCGGCGGCGGTGCGGGCAAGACCCCGGAGGCCGGCCAATGATCCGCCTCTTTGCCGGCCATCGCACCGCCGCCAACATCCTGATGCTGGCGATTGCCGGGCTCGGGCTGCTGGCGCTGCCGATGCTGCAGCGCGACACCTTCCCGGCGACCCCGCCCTCCGAGGTCTCGGTCCGCATCGCCTATCCGGGCGCCGCCCCCGCCGAGGTCGAGACCGGCATCTGCACCGTTGCCGATCCGCTGCTGATGAAGGTCGAGAACCTCGCCAAGCTGACCTGTCTGGCGCGCGAGAACGCGGCGCAGATCACCGCCGAGATCCTCGAGGGCGCGGACATGACGCGCTTTTCGAACGACATCAAGGATGCGGTCGACGGCATCACCAGCTTCCCCGACAAGGCCGAGGACCCGGTGACGCAGATCGTCGCGCGCGTAGCCTCGGTCGCCTCGGTCGCCGTCACCGGGCCCGAGGACCCGGCCGTGCTTTACGCCTATGCGCAGGCGCTCGCCGACCGGCTGCGCGCCGATCCGGCGATCTCGCTGGTCGATGTCACGGGCTTTTCCGATCGCGAGGTGGCGGTCGAGTTCGACCGCGCCGCGCTCGAACGCTTCGGGCTCGACATGGCGGGCGTGGCGACGGCACTCGCGCGCGACAGCTTCGACATGCCGGCGGGCACGCTCGAGGGCGCGGCGGGCGACACCGCGATCCGCTTCCTCGGCGAAAAGCGCACGCCCGCCCAGCTTGCCCAGATCCCGCTGCGCAGCAGCGCCTCGGGCGGCACCGTGCGGCTCGGCGATGTCGCGACGATCCGCGCGGGCTTTGCCGATCCCTCCCAGGCGACCTGGTTCAACGGCCATCGCGCCGCCATCGTCGCGGTGTCGAAGACCGCCTCGCAGGACGCGCTGAAGGTCAAGGCGGCGCTCGATCGGCAGATCGCGCAGGCCCGGGCCGAGGCGCCGGCGGGCATCACCCTTGCGATCTCGCAGGATTCGACCTCGAACATCGTCGAGCGGCTGCGCATCATCGGGGTGAACGGGGTGCAGGGGCTGGTGCTCGTGCTGGTGGCGATGTGGCTCTTCTTCGGGCTGCGGATGTCGTTCTGGGTGGCGATGGGCCTGCCGGTCAGCTTCCTGGGCGCCATCTTCGCGATGCAGATGCTGGGCTATACCGTCAACATGATGACGATGGTGGCGCTGCTGGTCGCGACCGGGCTCTTGATGGACGATGCCATCGTGATCTCGGAGAACATCGTACGCCGGCGGCAGGCGGGCGAGGCGCCGCTCGAGGCCGCGGTGAACGGGGTGAAGCAGGTCGGGCCGGGGGTCATCGCCTCCTTCCTGACCACGGCAATGGTGATCGGCCCGCTCAGCTTCCTTTCCGGCAACATCGGCGCGTTGCTGAAATACATCCCGATCGTGCTGCTGATCACCCTGACCGTCAGCCTGATCGAGGCCTTCCTGATCCTGCCCGCGCACATGCGCCATTCGCTGGCGGGCGACATGCGCCCGGGCGCCGTCAGCCGCGCGGTGAATGCCGCCTTCGACCGGCTGCGCGACGGGGTGGTGGTGCCGCTCGCGGGGCTGGCGCTGCGCTTCCGCTATCTGACGCTCGGCCTTGCGATCTTCCTCGTGGCGCTCTCCGTCGCCCCCTTCACCGGCGGCTTCATCAAGTATCAGAGCTTCCCCACGCTCGAGAGCGACACCGTCGAGGCGCGTCTTCTGCTGGCCGAGGGCTCGCCGCTTGCGCGCACCGAGGCGCGGGTGGCGAAGGTGGTGAAGGCGCTTGAAAAGCTGAACGCCGATCTGACCCCCGATCAGCCGGGCGCCCAGCCCCTGGTGCAAAGCTATACCGTCACCTACGGGGTGAATGCCGACAGCCCGTCGAGCGGGCCGAACATGGCGACGGTCAGCGCCGCGCTGCTGCCCGCGGGCACCCGCACCACGCCGGTGGGCGCGGTGCTCGACGGCTGGAAGAAGGGCGTCGGCCAGATGCCCGACATGGCCGCCTTCCGCATCACCGACAAGGAGCGCGGCGCCGGCGGCAAGCCCATCGACCTGCTCCTCGAGGGGGAGGATCTGGCCGAGCTTGCCACCACCGCGCGCGAGCTGCGCCGCTTCTTCCGCGGCTTCGACGGGGTGCGCGACGTCACCTTCGACCTGCAGCCGGGCAAGCCCGAGCTGGTGGTGCGGATCAAGCCGGCCGAGGCGGCGCTGCTGGGGGTGACCCCGCTCGCGCTGGCCGGCGAGCTGCGTTCGGCCTTCCGCGGCGACAGCGCCGTCACCTTCGCCGATGCCCGCGGCCCGATCGACATCGTGGCCCGCCTTGCGGCCTCCGAGCGGCGCGACATCGGCGATGTGCTGGCGCTGCGCGTGCCGGGGGCGAACGGCGCGCTGGTGCCGCTTGCGGCGGTGGCCGAGGTGACCCAGACCCGCGGCTACAACACCATCACCCATGTGAACGGGGTGCGCGCGGTCTCGGTGCAAGGCACCATCGACCCCGCCGTCGCCAATGCGCGCGAGCTGATGGCGGCGATGCGGGCCGATTACCTGCCGGGGCTTGCCGAGAAGCGGCCGGGGGTCAAGGTCGTGGTGCTGGGCGAGGAGGAGGACACCGCGACCACCGGCGCCTCGCTTGCGCGCTTCATGCTGGCGGGCGCCGTTGGCGTCTATCTGCTCCTCGCCTTCACCCTGTCGAGCTTCATCCGCCCGGTGGCGGTGATCGCCGCGGTGCCGCTGGGCCTGATCGGGGTGATGTGGGGGCACATGGCGCTCGGGCTGCAGATCTCGCTGCCAAGTCTCGTCGGCCTCGCCACGCTCGTGGGGGTCGCGGTGAATGACACGATCCTGCTCGACGCCTTCATCGGCGAGCGCCGCGCCGCCGGCATGCCGATGCTCGAGGCCGGGCGCGAGGCGGTGCGCGACCGCTTCCGCGCGATCTTCCTGACCTCGCTCACCACCGTCGTCGGCCTCGGCCCGCTGCTCTTCGAGCAAAGCACCCAGGCCCAGTTCCTGCGCCCGATCGTGGCCAGCCTCGCCTTCGGGCTGACCTCGGCGACGCTGCTGTCGCTCTTCGTGACGCCGGCGATTCTCGCCATTCTCGAGGATCTCGGCCTCTCGGTCGCCGACCGGGCCGGGGCCGAGGAGGCCCCGCGCCCCGCCGCGGCGGGCTGAGCGCCAACAGGGCAGGGGGCGCGACACCGGCCGGTGCGCGCCCCCTTTCATGGCCATCGCCCGCACTGCACCCGATCTGTGCGGATGCGCCCTTGACCTCCCGCCCCGGCGCCCTTCAATTAGGGCCAATCGAACGCAACCGAGGACGAGACACATGGCTTTCGAACTTCCTGCCCTTCCCTATGCCCACGACGCTCTGGCCGATCTGGGCATGTCGAAGGAAACCCTCGAATATCACCACGACCTGCACCACAAGGCCTATGTCGACAACGGCAACAAGGCCATCGCGGGCACCGAGTGGGAAGGCAAGTCGGTCGAGGAGATCGTCAAGGGCACCTATCAGGCCGGCGCCGTGGCGCAGAACGGCATCTTCAACAACGCCTCGCAGCACTGGAACCACACCCAGTTCTGGGAAATGATGGGCCCGGGCGGCAAGGCGATGCCGGGCGAGCTGGAAAAGGCGCTGGTCGAGTCGTTCGGCTCGGTCGCCAAGTTCAAGGAAGACTTCGCCGCCGCCGGCGCCGCGCAGTTCGGCTCGGGCTGGGCCTGGCTGGTGAAGGACGTCGACGGCGCGCTCAAGGTCACCAAGACCGAGAACGGCGTGAACCCGCTGTGCTTCGGCCAGACCGCGCTTCTGGGCTGTGACGTGTGGGAACACTCCTACTACATCGACTTCCGCAACAAGCGTCCGGCCTACCTGACCAACTTCCTCGAGAAGCTGGTGAACTGGGAAAACGTCGCCTCGCGCCTGTAATCGCCGCGCGTGCCGGAATCGAGGGCCCGCCGGAGCGATCCGGCGGGCCTTTTCATGTCCGCGCGACGGGCTGCGGCGCTTTGTCCGGGGCACTGGACATTGGCACCGAGCAGGCCCATCCTTGGGGGCAGGGGGATGAGAGGAGGAGGATATCATGCTGCTTTCCAAGGGAATGCGGGTTCTGGTCTCGGACGAGACGCGGGCCCTTCTTCTGGAGACTGCCGGCGACACGAAAGCGCCCGAGCTGCGGATTGTGGCGGAATGCCGGGCGGCTCCGGAGGTGGAATTCGCCGACAAGCCCGGCCGCGAGGGTGACCGGGCGACCGGGCATGGCACCGCCTTCGAGCAGGGCGATCCCGAGAGGGTCGGGCAGGAGCGCTTCGCGCGCGATCTCGTGGCGTTTCTCGGCACCCATGCCGGCGAGCGGCTCGTGCTGGTGGCGCCGCCGCGCATGCTGGCCGCGCTGCGCGCCGTTCTGCCCGAGGCACTGGCCGCGCGTGTCGTGGCGGAGCTCGACAAGACCCTGACCGGCCATCCGCTGCCCGAGGTGGCGCAGGTGCTGGCCGCGGCGCTCGATCCGGTCTGACGGATCGCCGCGCGGGCGGCCTTGGCCTCCATCCCGTGATCCCGTCCGGGATCACGGGGCGGTGAAGCTGCGCCGAAGTGGCCGGTCTTCCCTTTCCTTGCCGTTTCGTGCAGTGCTGGCGCGCAACGGCAGGGGGTGGTCATGCGCGAGACGGTCAAGGGGTTCTGGGCACTGATCGCGGTCTGTCTGACCTGGGGGCTGTCCGGCATCTACTACAAGCTGCTCGCCTCGGTGCCGCCGCTTGAGGTGCTGGCGCATCGCACGGTCTGGTCGGTGGTCTTCTTCGCCGTGGTGCTGGCCTTTCAGGGCCAGCTCGGCCATCTCGTCACCGCGCTGCGCAACCCGCGGCAGGTGGGCGCGCTGGCGCTCGCGGCGGTGCTGATCTCGCTCAACTGGTATGGCTTCATCTGGTCTGTGCAGAACGGCCACGCGATGGAAGCGAGCCTTGGCTATTACATCTTTCCGCTGGTCGCGGTGGCGCTCGGCATGATCTTCCTGCGCGAGCGGATGGGGCGGCTGCAGACGCTCGCGGTGCTGATCGCCACCTGTGCGGTGCTGTGGCTGACCTGGTCGCTGGGCAAGGCGCCCTGGATCGCGCTGACCCTTGCCGCGACCTTCGGGCTCTACGGGCTGATCAAGAAGGGCATCGACCTGCCGCCGGCGGTCTCGGTCTGTGCCGAGGTGGTGCTGCTCGCCCCCTTCGCGCTGGCACTGTTGATCGCCGAGCATTTCGGCTGGGGCTTCGCGCCGCAGTCGGGCAGTTTCGGCGGCGACTGGACGATGAGCGCGCTGCTCGCCTTTTCGGGGGTGCTGACCGGCGGGCCGCTGATGCTGTTCTCCTATGCGGCGCAGCGGGTGCGGCTGGCGACGGTGGGGGTGATGCTCTACCTCAACCCGACGCTGCAATTCCTGGTGGCGGTCATCGCCTTCGGCGAGCCGCTGACCCATGCCTATCTTGTCGCCTTCCCGCTGATCTGGGGGGCGCTGGCGCTCTACTCCTTCGCCA
This sequence comes from Paenirhodobacter sp. YD-8, assembly GCF_056590935.1. Taxonomy (NCBI): domain Bacteria; kingdom Pseudomonadati; phylum Pseudomonadota; class Alphaproteobacteria; order Rhodobacterales; genus Paenirhodobacter; species Paenirhodobacter sp. YD-8. The sequence continues at coordinate 1,645,639 of NZ_CM152649.1, forward strand.
GCCTGCGCGGTGCGGCGCAGGCTGGCTGAGCCCGCCTCAGCCGAAGGCGGTGACGAGCGCGGCTTCCAGCGCCGCGACATCGGGCACCGTCACCACGAAGTCGCGCAGGCTCGGCGCGGCAAAGCCCTCGGCCACGATGTTCTCGACCAGCGCAATGAGCGGCTGCCAGTAGCCTTCGGTGTCGAGCAGGAAGATCGGCTTCGTGTGCAGCCCGATCTGGCGCCAGGTCAGCACCTCGAAGAACTCGTCGAGCGAGCCCGCGCCGCCCGGCAGCACGACGATCGCGTCCGAATTCATGTACATCACCTTCTTGCGCTCGTGCATCGTCTCGGTGACGACGAAGGCGGTCAGGTCGCGCTTGCCCACCTCGAGCGGGAAGAGGTGGGCGGGAATCACCCCGAAGGTGGCGCCGCCGGCGGCCTGCGCGGCGCGCGCGACCTCGCCCATCAGACCGACATCGCCCGCGCCATAGACAAGGCGCCAGTTGCGCGCGGCCAGCAGCGCGCCGGTGGCACGGGCGGCCTCGGCATAGGCGGGGCGCGCACCGGGCCGGGCGCCGCAGAAGACGCAGACGGAATGGACGGGCAGGGGCATGGCTGATCCTTCGATGGGCCCGTGCGGGCAGCGGAGGCCATCCGGCCGGCGGTTCGGGCGCGCGGGGAGTTGCTTTGTGCCGTGATACCGGCTCAAGTGGGCAGGCTCAAGCCGTGGCGCAGACCGCGGGCGAAAGAGGGAAAAGGACGACGGCGATGACGGATGGTGCGGAGGGCGGCGGCAAGCGCGCGGGGCTCGGCGGGGTTGCCGCGGGGGCGGCGGTTGCAGTGGCGATCGTGGCGGTCCTGGCGGGATGGTGGGCGGTGAACGGGCCGGTGCCCGGCGCGGCGCCCGAAAGCGCGGAACCGGCGGCGCCCAGGGTGGCCGAACCCGTCGCGCCCGCGCAGGGCGAGGCGACCCCGGCCGCGACCGGGGCCGGGACGGGCGAGACGACCGCCGCGGCAGGGGCGCCGGCACCGGCCGCGCCGACCGGCGCCGCCGAGGTCGCGCGCTTCGACGTGCTGCGCGTCACGCCCGAGGGCGGGCTGACGCTCGCCGGCAAGACCGCGCCCGGGGCGAGGGTCGAGGTGCTGCTCGATGGCGCGCCGCTCGACACGGTGAGCGCCGATGCGAATGGCGATTTCGTCCTCCTCTCCACCACGGTCGCGCCCTCGGCCGCGGCACGGGTGCTGAGCGTGAAGGTCACCGGCGCCGATGGCGTCACCCGCGATCTGGTCGAGACCCTGACCGTGGCACCGAGCCCCGAGGCGCTTGCCCAGGCGGCGACGGCGGCGGGGGCGGCGCCCGAGGTGGTGGCCGAGCAGGTCGCCGCGGCCGAGACGCTGGCGGCGAAACCGCTGGTCACCGATGCTGCCGGGGCCGAGGTGCTGGCCGGTGCCTCGGAGGCGCTCGTCATCGATACGCTCGCCTTCGGCACCGGGGGCGCGATCGAGATCAGCGGCCGCGGCGCGCCGGCGGGCGTGGTGCTGCGCGCCTATGTCGACAATGCCGAGGCGGGGCTGGTGCAGGCCGGCGCCGATGGCGGCTGGCGGATGCAGCTGCCGAAGGCCGCGCCCGGGCCGCACGAGCTGCGCGTCGATGCGATCGATGCGGCGGGCAAGGTGGTGGCGCGCGCAGGCACGAGCTTCGAGGCCACGGCGCCCGAGACCCTGGCCGCGTCGGCCAAGGGCGCGGGGGCGGGGGCTGGTGCCCCGGCTGGGGCGCGCGTCGTCACCATCGCGCGGGGCAACACGCTCTGGGCGATCGCGCGCGACACCTATGGCGACCCCTATCTTTATGTGAAGCTCTTCGAGGCGAACCGCGACCAGATCCGCGACCCCGACCTGATCTATCCGGGCCAGGTCTTCACCCTGCCCGAGTGAAGGCGAAAGGGGCTGGACTCCGGCGCGCGGCGGCTTAGGTAGGGTCCGGACACGGGCGGGCAGGGATGCCCCGCCCGTCTTTTCCGATGACCCGAACCGACAGAAGGCGCCGCCGCGCCAGCGAGGATTCCATGCCGCCCTCCCAGATCACCCAATCCGGCAAGCTCAGCGCCGAGGACCGGGCGCGCAACATGCGCACGCTGCGCTCGGTGCTGCCCTATCTGTGGCCGGCCGATCACCCCTGGGTGAAGCAGCGCGTGCTGATCGCGATGGTGCTGCTGATCGCGGCCAAGGTGATCTCGGTCGCGACGCCGCTGGTCTACAAGGCCTCTGTCGACAGCCTTGCGGGCACGGCGCGCGACGAAGGCTGGCTGCTGCCCCTGGGCGCGGTGGCGCTGACGGTGATCTACGGCCTGGCTCGGCTCGGCTCGGTGGGCTTTGGCGAGCTGCGCGACGCGGTCTTCGTGCGGGTGGCACAGCGGGCGCTGCGGGCGCTGGCGCTCGAGACCTTCCGCCACATCCATGCGCTCTCGATGCGCTATCACATCACCCGCAAGACCGGCGGGCTGAGCCGGATCATCGAGCGCGGCGTGAAGGGCGTCGAGTTCCTGCTGCGCTTCATGCTGTTCTCGGTCGGGCCGCTGATCCTCGAGCTGACCCTTGTCACCATCCTCTTCGCGGTGCTCTTCGACTGGCGCTATGCGCTCGTGGTGGTGGTCACGATCTGGGCCTATGTCACCTTCACCTTCAAGGTGACCGAGGTGCGCGTGGCGATCCGGCGCAAGATGAACGATGCCGACACGGCGGCGAACCAGAAGGCGATCGACAGCCTGCTGAACTTCGAGACGGTGAAGTATTTCGGTGCCGAACGGCGCGAGGCCGAACGCTACGACGCCTCGATGGCGGGGTACGAGAAGGCCGCGGTGAAGACCGGGCAGAGCCTGGCCTTCCTGAACTTCGGCCAGACGCTGATCATCACCGCGGGGCTTGTCGCGGTGATGGTGATGGCGGCGCTCGAGGTGAAGTCGGGCAAGCTGACCGTCGGCGATTTCGTCATGGTGCAGGCCTACATGATCCAGATCACCATGCCGCTCGGTTTCCTCGGCACGGTCTATCGCGAGATCCGTCAGGCGCTCGTCGACATGGGCGAGATGTTCGACCTGCTGCACCAGCCTGCCGAGATCACGGACAAGCCCGGCGCGCCGGCGCTGACCGTCACCGGCGGCGAGGTCTGTTTCGACGCGGTGAAATTCGCCTATCACCCGGACCGGCCGATCCTGAAGGGGATCTCGCTGACCGTGGCGGCGGGGCAGCGCGTGGCACTCGTCGGCCCCTCGGGCTCGGGCAAGTCGACGATCGGGCGGCTTCTGTTCCGCTTCTATGACGTCACCGGCGGCGCGATCCGCATCGACGGGCAGGACCTCCGCGACGTCACCCAGCAAAGCCTGCATGACGCGATCGGCGTGGTGCCGCAGGACACGGTGCTGTTCAACGACACGATCCGCTACAACATCGCCTATGGCCGCGCCGATGCCACCGAGGCCGAGATCGTCGCCGCCGCCAAGGCCGCAAAGATCCATGACTTCGTGATGTCGCTGCCCGAGGGCTATGACACCGCCGTGGGCGAGCGCGGGCTGAAGCTGTCGGGCGGCGAGAAACAGCGCGTCGGCATCGCCCGCACGCTGCTGAAGAACCCGCCGATCCTGCTGCTCGACGAGGCGACCTCGGCGCTTGATACCCAGACCGAGCGCGACATCCAGGACAGCCTGAACGCCATGGGCGAGGGGCGCACCGTCATCACCATCGCGCACCGGCTCTCGACCATCGCCGATGCGGATTGCATCGTGGTGCTCGAGAAGGGCGAGATCGTCGAGGAAGGCACGCATGAGGCGCTTCTGGCCCGCGGCGGGCGCTATGCCGCGATGTGGGCGCGCCAGTCTGCCGAGGACGGCGAGACGGAGGAGAGCGCGGCCTGATCGGGCCGCGCCCATCACATCCCGGCGCGCCCCTGCCGGCCGGCCGGGGCCGGCCTTGGCAAGCGGGCGCGCTTGCGTATAAGAAGGCGCGACAGATCAAGGAGTCCGCCCGTGGATCAGACCGACAGCTTTATCGAGGAAGTCACCGAGGAAGTGCGTCGCGACCGGCTGTTTGCGGCCTTCCGCAGATACGGCTGGATCGGTGCGGTGGCGATCGTCGCGATCGTCGGCGGCTCGGCCTATACCGAGTGGCAGAAGATCCGCAACCGCGACGCGGCGCAGGCCTTCGGGGATTCGCTTCTGGCCGCGGTGCAGGCCGACGACCCGGGCGCGGCGCTGGCCGAGATCCAGGCCGATGGTCCGCGCGCGGGTGTGGCGAAGCTGATGGCGGCCGCGCAGGCGGTGCAGGATGGCCGCACCGAGGCGGCGCTGGCCGATCTGAAGGCGGTGGCCGGGGACACGTCCCTGCCCGCAAGCCTGCGCGATCTGGCCCGGCTGAAGACGGTTCTGGTCGCCGGTGACACGATGACGGCCGAGGCGCGCCGCACCGAGCTCGAGGCGCTGGCCCAGCCCGGCGCGCCATATCGGCTGATGGCGCTCGAACAGCTCGCGGTGCTCGCGCTCGAGACCGGCGACCCGGCTGAGGCGATCGCCAAGGCCCGCGAAGTGCTGGCCGATTCCGCGGTCACGCCGGGCTTGCAACAGCGCGCGACTGAGTTGATTGTGGCCCTGGGCGGTGACCCGGCGGCCGAGGCCGCCGCGCAGTAAGCGCGCGGTCTGCGCAGGACCGGCACGGGAAACGAAGGCAGGGGGACGAAAGCGGTGAAGCTGATCCGGGGAATCGCTGTGCTGGGCATGGCCGCGACGGTGCTTGCGGGCTGCGAGAAGGAAGTCATCCTGCAGGGCGAGCGGCTGGACCCGCGTGCCGTGGTGGGCGAGGGCTCGGTTCCGGGCAGCGCGATCCCCGCGGCCGAGGCGCCGCGCGCGCTGTCGCTGCCGCAGGCGCAGGCGAATGCCGACTGGCCGCAGCGCGCGGGCGGGCCCGGCCATCTGCTGACCAACCCGGCGATCGGCGCCGGCACCACGCATGTCTGGTCTGCCTCGATCGGCGAGGGCGAAAGCCGCCGCTATCGGCTGGTGGCCGAGCCGGTGGTGGCCGCGGGCCGCGTCTTCACCCTCGACAGCCGCGGCCATGTGACCGCGACGGCGACGAATGGCGCCCGGCAGTGGCAGACCGACGTCACCCCGGCGGGCGACCGCGCCGACGACGCAAGCGGCGCGGGGCTTGCCTATGACGGCGGCACGCTCTTCGTCACCTCGGGCTATGCCGAGCTGACCGCGCTCGAGGCGGCGACGGGCAAGGTGCTGTGGCGGCAGGGCTTTGACGCCGGCATCGGCGGCGCGCCGACGGTTTCGGCCGGCATGGTCTATGTCGTGGTGCGCGACGGTTCCGCCTGGGCGGTGCGCGCGGCCGACGGCAAGGTGATGTGGCAGCTGGGCAGCACGCCCGCAGGCGCCGGCATGGGCGGCGTCGCGGCACCGGTGGTCAATGACCGGCTCGTGGTCTTCCCGTTCTCGACGGGCGAGCTGATCGCGGCGCTGAAGACGCGCGGCATGACGCTGTGGACCGCTCAGGTGGCGGGCGCGCGGCTTGGCCGCGGCTATGCCTCGCTCTCCGACCTGACGGGCGAGCCGGTGATTTCGGGCGACCGGCTTTATGCAGGCTCCTCGGCGGGCAAGCTCGCGGCTTTCGACCTGAACTCGGGCGAGCGGCTCTGGACCGCGACCGAGGGGCCGAATTCGCCGGTGCAGGTGGCGGGCGGGTCGCTCTTCATCGTCAACGACCAGGCGCAGATCGAGCGGCTTGATGCCGCGACCGGCGAGGTGATCTGGTCGAAGGATCTGCCCTATTTCGTCAAGGACAAGATCAAGAAGCAGAACGAGATCTGGGTGCATTACGGCCCGGTGCTGGCGGGCGGCAAGCTGTTCGTCGCCTCGTCCGACGGTCTGCTGCGGGTCTTCGACCCGGCCAGCGGCAATCTGATCGGCCAGACCGAGATCCCCGGCGGTGCCTCGACCGACCCGGTGGTGGCGGGCGGCACGCTTTATGTCGTCAGCCGTGACGGGGTTCTGCACGCCTACCGTTGAGCCCGGGGCAAAACCCGTGTAAAGCGGCGACTTCGGTCGCACCAAGGAGCGGAACATGAGCTTTACCCTGGCCATCGTGGGCCGTCCCAACGTGGGCAAGTCGACGCTGTTCAACCGGCTGGTTGGCAAGCGCCTCGCCCTCGTCGACGACCAGCCCGGCGTCACGCGCGACCTGCGCGAGGGCGACGCACGCCTTGGCGACCTGCGCTTCATCGTCATCGACTCGGCGGGGCTCGAGCTGGCCGAGGACGACAGTCTTCAGGGCCGGATGCGGCGCCTGACCGAGCGCGCGGTCGAGGAGGCGGACATCTGCCTGTTCCTGATCGACGCGCGCGCCGGCGTGACCCCGGCCGACGAGATCTTCGCCGATATCCTGCGCCGCAAGAATGCCCATGTCATCGTCGCCGCGAACAAGGCCGAGGGCTCGGCCGGCGATGCCGGCGCGATCGAGGCCTGGAGCCTCGGTCTCGGCGAGCCGATCCGGATCTCGGCCGAGCATGGCGAGGGGCTTGACGATCTCTATGACGTGCTGCGCCCGCTCGCCGATGGTTTCGCCGAGCGTCACGCCGCCGACACGCCCGAGGTCGATGTCGATCTCGACGAGGAGAACGAGGACGAGACGACGATCCGCATGCCGACGGCGGCCAAGCCGCTGCAGCTTGCGGTGATCGGCCGTCCGAATGCCGGCAAGTCGACGCTGATCAACAAGATCCTCGGCGAGGACCGGCTGCTGACCGGCCCCGAGGCGGGCATCACCCGCGACGCGATCTCGGTCTCGACCGAGTTCATGGGCACGCCGATGCGGATCTGGGATACCGCGGGCATGCGCAAGAAGGGCAAGGTCAACGACAAGCTCGAGAAGCTGTCGGTTGCCGACGGTCTGCGCGCGGTGCGCTTCGCCGAGGTCGTCGTGGTGCTCCTCGACGTCAACATCCCCTTCGAGACGCAGGATCTGCGCATCGCCGATTTCGCCGAGACCGAGGGCCGGGCCGTCGTCATCGCCGCGAACAAGTGGGATCTCGAGGAGGACAAGCCCGAGAAGCTCAAGGAACTGCGCGAGAATTTCGAGAAGTTGCTGCCGCAGCTGCGCGGCGCGCCGCTGGTCACCGTCTCGGCGAAGACCGGCAAGGGGCTCGACCGGCTGCACAACGCGATCATCCGCGCCTATGAGATCTGGAACCGCCGGATCTCGACCGCGAAGCTGAACATGTGGCTGGGGGCGATGACCGAGGCGCACCCGCCGCCGGCGCCGGGCGGGCGCCGGATCAAGCTGCGCTACATGACCCAGGCGAAGACCCGGCCGCCGGGCTTCGTCATCATGGCGACCCATACCGACAAGATCCCGGAAAGCTACGGCCGCTATCTGGTGAACGGTCTGCGCGCCGATTTCGACATGCCGGGCACGCCGATCCGCATCTTCTTCCGCGACCAGGGGTCGAAGAACCCCTACAAGGAGCGCAAGAAGTCGATCCCGTCGCGGCTGACGAAACACGTCGAGGCGCGCAAGGCGGCCGAGCGCAAGGGCAAGGCCGCCTCGGGCGGCGTCGCGCCCTCGGGCACGATGCGGCCCGACAAGCCCAAGCCCAAGGGCCAGCGCCCGCCGAAGAAATGAGAAGACCCCGCCGTTGCGAGACGGCGGGGTTTTTCATTCCGACGGCTCGGCCGGGGCACGGGCGGAGAGGGCGCGTGAGTATTTTTGCCAAGAAAAAGCCGGGGGGCCGGAAAACCAGTGGCCGGGCGTTGAAGGCCTTGGTTTGTTTCTGGTGCAAATACTCCCGCCGGAGGCATCCGCCCTCTCAGCCCGCGCGGCGCATCCAGGCTGTCACGCCAAGGGCGAGGATCGCGACCCCCGCGCCGGCGACCAGCGCCGGGTTTTCGGTATTCGCGGCGAGGATGCCGATCAGTGCCCAGATCACGCCGGCCGGATAGGCCGCGCCCGGGGCGAGGCGGGCAGTGACGGCAAGTCCCACGATCACCGCCGCCGCCAGCACGACCCAGCTTGCGAGGCCAAGGGGCAGCAGCCCATAGCCCACCAGCACGGTGCCGGTGGCAACCATGGTCGCGGCGGTGAGCCAGCCGGCATAAAGCCCGATCGGCGCCGCGCGCAGGGCGAATTCGGCGCCCTTCGGCACGCGGGCGAGGGCGGCGAGCGCCAGCGCCGCCATGATCCAGATCTGCACCGTGGCGAGCACCGGCGCCTGCATCGCCACCGCAAGCCAGCTGGCGCCAAGCGCCATCGACAGCAGCAGCGGCCAGCGCGGCGCGTCCCAATCCGCGTCGTCGGCCCGCCGGAACAGGCCAAAGCCCGCCTGCACGATCAGCGCGAGGAAGATCAGCCCCCAGATCGAGAAGGCCCAGGGCGCGGGCTGGAACGGCGGGTTCACCACCGGCACCGGGAAGGCCGCCGGGTCATAGCCGCGGAAGTTGCGCGCGCTGTAGGAGGCGGCGGCGAAGGCCAGAGCGGCAGTGAAGGTCAGGATCGCTTTCAGACGCAGCATGATATCCCCTTGGGCTTTCAGCCAAAACGCAAAGGGCGCGGCCAGGTTCCCCCGCCGCGCCCCGATCTTCGGATTTTTTTCGCTCAGACCAGAACGCCGTCGACGAGGCGGGTCTTGCCGCCCAGATAGGGGTGCAGGACGGCGGGCAGGGTGACGGAGCCATCGGCCTCCTGACCGTTCTCGAGCACCGCGATCAGGCAGCGCCCGACGGCGAGGCCCGAGCCGTTCAGCGTGGCGACGAATTCGGGCTTGCCGCCCGAGGCGGGCTTGTAGCGCCCGTTCATCCGCCGCGCCTGGAACTGGCCGCAGGTCGAGACCGAGGAGATCTCTCGATAGGTGTTCTGCCCGGGCAGCCAGACCTCGAGGTCATAGGTCTTCTGCGCGCCGAAGCCCATGTCGCCGGTGCACAGCACGATCCGCCGATAGGGCAGACCGAGCGCCTCGAGCACCGCCTCGGCACGCTTCACCATGCCCTCGTGTTCCGCGATCGCATCCTCGGGGCGGCAGATCGTCACCATCTCGACCTTCTCGAACTGGTGCTGGCGCAGCATCCCGGCGGTGTCCTTGCCGGCGGACCCGGCTTCCGAGCGGAAGCAGTTCGTATGCGCGCACATCCGGGCGGGCAGCGCCGCCTCGTCCCAGACCTCGCCCGAGATGAAGTTCGTGAGTGTCACCTCGGCGGTCGGGATCATCCACCAGCCATTGGTGGTCTCGTAGCTGTCCTCGGCGAATTTCGGCAGCTGCCCGGTGCCGAGCATGGTCTCGGGGCGGACGAGCACCGGGGTGATCGCCTCGGTCAGGCCATGGGTGTCGACATGCAGGTCGAGCATGAACTGCGCCAGCGCCCGGTGCACGCGGGCGACGCCCGATTTCAGCACCACGAAACGCGCCCCCGAGAGCTTCGCCGCGGTCTCGAAATCCATCGCCTTGCCGACCGCCGAGAGCTGGTAATGCTCCTTCGGCGCGAAGTCATAGGCGCGCGGGGTGCCCCAGCGGCGGACCTCGACGTTGTCGTTTTCGTCGGCGCCCTGCGGCACTTCGTCGAGCGGGCTGTTCGGCACCCACAGCAGCTTGTCGCGCAGCTCGGCATCAAGCCGGCCGGCCTCGGCCTGCATCGCGGCGACCTCGGATTTCTTCTCGGCCACCAGCGCGCGCAGGCGCTCGAACTCGGCCTCGTCGCCCTTGGCCTTGGCCGCGCCCACAAGCTTCGAGGCGGCGTTCTGATCGGCCTGCGCGGTTTCGGCGGCGTGGATCGCGGCCCGGCGCGCCTCGTCGAGCGCGAGGATCTCCGAGGCGAGCGGCGAGAGCCCCCGGCGCGCGAGCGCGGCGTCGAACTGGGCGGGGTTTTCGCGGATGGCGCGGATGTCGTGCATGGGGCTCACCTCTGATGGTTGCGCCAAAGCGTTTAGCGCGGAAAGATGCGGCATGAAAGCCCCGCGCATGCCGCGCCTTGATCCCGGTCATGGCGCAAGCCCTTGCGGGGTGATTGCATAATCGTGTATGGGATCACACATTCAAGAACCAGAATGTAAATGCCCGGACGCGAGCCGGGATCTGGGCGCCGTAGGGAAGGGATGCCGACATGAAAACTTACGTCTTGCCGCTGGCGCTTCTCGCGCTGGCCGTGCCGCAGGGGCTGCGTGCCGAGCAGAGCTTTACCGTGACCCCGACCGAGGTCGTCGACTGGAAGGCGGTCTATGGCCAGATCGAAGCGAAGGATTCGATCGCGGCGCGCGCGCGCCTTGGCGGCACGCTGACCGAGCTGAGCGTGACCGAGGGGGACCTCGTGCAAGCGGGCCAGCCGATCGGCAAGGTGGTGGACGAGAAGATCGCCTTCCAGCTGAGCGCGATCGACGCGCAGATTGCGGCGCTGCAGGCGCAGCTGGCGAATGCCCAGACCGAGCTGAAGCGCGGTCAGGAGCTGAGCGCGCGCGGCATCACCACGACCCAGGCGCTCGATGCGTTGCGCACCCAGGTCGACGTCTACATGAGCCAGATCGAGGCGCAGCAGGCAAGCCGCAAGGTGACCGAGCAGCAGGCGACCGAGGGCGAGGTGCTGGCGCCGATCTCGGGCCGGGTGCTGTCGGTGCCGGTCGCCAAGGGCGCCGTGGTGATGGCGGGCGAGACCGTCGCTACCGTCGGCGGCGGCGGTTTCTTCCTGCGCATCTCGGTGCCAGAGCGCTTCACCGCGACGCTGAAGGAAGGCGACGCGATCCATATCGAGGGCGCGAAAGGCGCCATCGACGGCAAGCTCGTCAAGGTCTATCCGCTGATCCAGGGCGGCCGGGTCGACGCCGATGTCGAGGTGCCCGATCTTGATTCGGAATTCGTGCAGGCGCGGGTGCTGGTGCGTCTGCCGCTCGCCCGGCGCGAGGCGATCTTGGTGCCGGCAACCGCGATCTCGACCCGCTCGGGCCTTGATTTCGTGCGGGTGCGCGCGGGCGAGGGCACGGTCGAACGCGCCGTCGTTCCGGGCGATCACCGCGACGAGAACGGCACCGAGATGGTCGAGATCGTCACCGGCCTTGCCGGCGGCGAAGAGGTGGTGACGGAATGAGCCAGGACCAGATCCCCGAAGAGGCGCATCCGCTCGGCATTCCCGAGCATCGCCTCGGCATCGCCGGCCGGCTGACGCGGGCCTTCATCCAGTCGGCGTTGACGCCGCTCATCATCCTTGCCGCGCTTGCGGTGGGGCTGGTCGCGCTGATCTCGCTGCCGCGCGAGGAAGAGCCGCAGATTTCCGTGCCGATGGTCGACATCCACCTGCAGGCCCCCGGCCTGAAGGCCGAGGATGCGATGAAGCTCGTGACCGAGCCGATGGAGACCATCATCAAGGGCATCAACGAGGTCGAGCACGTCTATTCGCAGACCTCGGACGATTCTGCGCTGGTGATGGCGCGCTTCGTCGTCGGCACCTCCTCGGACGCGGCGATCCTGCGCGTGCACGAGAAGGTCAAGGCGAACATGGACCGGATTCCCACCGGCATCGCCGAGCCGATCATCGTCGGCCGCGGCATCGATGACGTGGCGATCGTGGCACTCACCCTCTCGGGCAAGCCCGGCGAACAGATCGGCGCGAACGACCTGACGCGCATCGCGCGCGAGCTGCAGACCGAGGTGACGAAGATCGACAATGTCGGTCTGACCTACATCGTCGGCGAGGCGACCGAGGCGATCCGGATCGAACCCGATCCCGAGAAGCTCGCCATGTATGGCGTCACGCTGCAGCAGCTGTCGAACAAGGTCGAACAGGCGAACCGCGCCTTCAACACCGGCAAGCTGCGCGACAAGGGCGAGCAGATCGATCTCGTGGCCGGCAAGACGCTGACCGCGCCGGCCGAGATCGCCGGGCTGTTGCTGACCACCCGCGACTCGCGCCCGGTCTATGTGGCCGACGTGGCGAAGGTCGAATACGTGGGCGACACCTCGGACCACATCGTGGCCAATGTCACCCGCGAGAATGGCACGCTCGACCGCCGCCCGGCGGTGACGGTGGCGATCGCGAAGCGCGCCGGGGCGAATGCCGTGGTCGTGGCCGAGAAGATCCTCGAGCGCGTGCACGAGCTCGAGGGCTCGCTGATCCCGTCGAATGTCGAGGTGCAGGTCACCCGCGACTATGGCGAGACCGCGAACGAGAAGGCGAACGAGCTGCTGTTCCACCTCGGCCTTGCCACGGTGTCGATCATCGCGCTGGTCCTCTTCGCGATCGGCTGGCGGGAATCGATCGTCGTCGCGATCGTCATCCCGGTGACGATCCTTCTGACGCTGTTTGCCGCGAACATCATGGGCTTCACGCTGAACCGCGTCAGCCTCTTCGCGCTGATCTTCTCGATCGGCATTCTCGTCGACGACGCGATCGTGGTGATCGAGAACATCGCGCGGCATTGGGCGATGAAGACCCCGGGCACCCGCATCGCCAAGGCGATCGAGGCGGTGGCCGAGGTCGGCAACCCGACCATCGTCGCGACGCTGACCGTGGTCGCGGCGCTGCTGCCGATGCTCTTCGTCAGCGGGCTGATGGGCCCCTACATGTCGCCCATTCCCTCGGTCGCCTCGGCGGCGATGATCTTCTCCTTCTTCATCGCGGTGATCGTGACGCCCTGGCTGATGGTGAAGATCGCGGGGCGCGCCGACATGTCGTCGCATGCCGAAGGGCCTGGCCATCATGCCGGTGGCAAGCTGGGCGCGCTTTACGAACGGGTGGCGCGGCCGGTGCTGCGCACCAAGCGCACCGCCTGGACCTTCCTGATCGCGGCGATCGTGCTCAGCTTCGGCTCGCTCGGGCTTCTGTACACCAAGCACGTCACGGTGAAACTGCTGCCCTTCGACAACAAGTCGGAGCTGAGCGTGGTGATCGACCTGCCCGAGGGCTCCTCGGTCGAGGCGACGGATGCGGTGGCGCAGAAGGTCGCCGAGGTGGTGACGCAGATGCCCGAGGTGATCTCGGTGCAGACCCACGCCGGCGCCGCGGCGCCCTTCAACTTCAACGGGCTGGTGCGGCACTACTATCTGCGCGAATACCCCTATCAGGGCGACGTGCAGATCAACCTGACGAACAAGGCCGACCGCGACCGCAGCTCGCATGACATCGCGCTGGATGTGCGCGAGCGGATCGCCAAGCTCGACCTGCCCGCGGGCACCAGCCTGAAGACGGTCGAACCGCCGCCCGGTCCGCCGGTGATGGCGACGCTGCTGGCCGAGGTCTATGGCCCCGATCCCGAGACCCGGCGCGCCGCGGCCGCGAAGATCCGCATGGCCTTCGAAAGTGTGCCCTTCATCGTCGACGTCGACGACAGCTTCGGCACCCAGACCCGGCGGCTGCGCGCCACGGTGAACTCGGACGATCTCGAGTTCTACTCGGTCGAGGAAAGCGACGTCTTCGACACGCTCGGGTTGCTGAACGGCTCGACCACGGTCGGCTATTCGCACCGCGGCGACGAGCGCTCGCCGCTGCCGATCGTGATGGCGCGGGCGAAGGGCGACAAGGTGATGAACGAGGCGACGCTGTCGACCCCGATCCCGGCGAACGTGCTGCCCGGCGCGCGCGGTGTGGTCGAGCTGGGCGACGTGGTGACGGTAGGCGAGGAGAAATCCTCCTTCCCGATCTTCCGCCACAACGGCCGCGAGGCGGAGATGGTGACGGCGGATCTTGCCGGCACCTTCGAGGCGCCGCTTTATGGCATGATCGCGGTCGATGCGGCGCTCGACAAGATCGACTGGGCGCCGGGCGAGAAGCCCGTGGTGTCGCTGCACGGCCAGCCCGACGACGAGAGCCACGTGACGCTGCTGTGGGACGGCGAGTGGGAAGTGACCTGGGTCACCTTCCGCGACATGGGCGCGGCCTTCGGCGTGGCGCTTCTGGGGATCTACATCCTCGTCGTGGCGCAGTTCGGCTCGTTCCGGCTGCCGCTGGTCATCCTGACGCCGATCCCGCTGACCTTCCTCGGCATCATGCTGGGGCACCTGATCTTCCACGCGCCGTTCTCGGCGACCTCGATGATCGGCTTCATTGCCCTTGCGGGCATCATCGTGCGCAACTCGATCCTGCTGGTGGACTTCATCCGCCACGGCAACCACGAGGGCAAGTCGGACATCGACGTGCTGGTCGAGGCGGGGGCGATCCGCTTCAAGCCGATCCTGCTGACCGCGGTCGCGGCGATGATCGGCGCGGTGGTGATCCTTGCCGACCCGATCTTCCAGGGGCTGGCGATCTCGCTGCTCTTCGGTCTGCTCAGCTCGACGCTGCTGACCGTGCTGGTGATCCCGGCGATCTACCGGATCTTCAAGACCTGATCGGGCCCGAGAGACCGAAACGGGACGGACAAGAGGGGCACCCGGCGGCAACGCCGGGTGTTCGCGTTTCCGGGCGGGTGCGACATTCGGGCACGGCAGATGTGATCGCCGCCCGCGCGGCGCGGCGCTAGTCTGGACCTGTCACAGAGGTGACGCATGGAGGATGAGATGCACAGCGTCTTGAAGGCGTCGGTCGTGGTTCTGGCCGTCGCTGCCGGTTTCGTGCCAGTGCGGGTGTTCGCCGAGCCGAGTTGCACCGACTGGATGGATCAGGGCGACGGCACATCGTGGAAGGAATGCGTCGACGACAGTGGTGTGCAGCATTGCTACAAGGTGAACAACACGCCCGGCAGCACGGCCTACGAGGTCAGTTGCTCCGACTGAGCCCTCGGGCCATGTGGCACGGGCGGGCCGCTCCGGGAAACCGGGGCGGCTTTTTCCTGTCGGGGGGCGGGCTCAGATGCCCTTGCAGAACATCTCGTAGACGGTTTCGACGATGCGCACCGCCTTCGGGTCGCTCAGCGAATAATAGATCGCCTTGCCCTCGCGCCGGCAGGTCACCAGCCCCTCGAGGCGCAGCCGCGCCAGCTGCTGGCTGACCGCGGCCTGCCGCGACTCGAGCAGGTTCTCGAGTTCGGTCACCGTCTTCTCGCCCGAGGAGAGATGGCACATGATCATCAGCCGGCCCTCGTGCGCGAGCGCCTTGAGCAGGTTCGACGCCTCCTGCGCGCGGCTCATCAGCTCGTCCGCGTCGAGCCGTGCACAGCGCTCGGCCGGGTCGGCCGCCGTCGCTTCGGTCTGGATGATCTCTTGCCCGTCAGCCGCCATGATGCGCTGCGTTCTCCTTCGCTGTCCCTGCCGCTCCGGCCAGGTGAAGCAGCAGTCTGGGCAACGGAATTAGCACGGCTGCACAGGAGAATCGAGTGGGCGGCGCATTTTGTCGCGGGGCGCAGGCGCACAGCCGGGCTGCGCAGGAGCAGATCTGCCTGTCGCTTGGGCGGATTGTCGCCGGAACGGGATCGGAACGGGCAGGAAAACAAACGGCGCCCGCAGAGGGCGCCACAGATGAGGATGACGGCGCCGGCGTTGCTGTGCCGTGGCTCAGGCCGATTTCGGCGCGCGCGGGGCAGGGCGCAGGCGGCGCAGCAGCTCGTTCACGGCGGCCACGGCGATGACCAGAAGGGCGATGGTGTCGAAGCTCAGGTAGGTCATGCGCTCCTCCGGGTGCGGGCCTTGCCGGGCGTTCTGCGCCGGCCGCGATGCGGGACGTTTTCCGGCTACCGGCGGAATGCGGCAAAAACCGGGCAGGGGTGCGACTTTCGCGCGGCTTCGCGGCTTGCCCCTGCGCAGGGGGTTGATTTTCCTGCGCCCGGGCCGATACGCAAGGGGCGAAGCACGCGAAGAGGTCCGCCATGCTGCACGCCTTCACTGCCGGAACACGCGGGCTTGCGCGGATGGGCCAGGAGACGCCGATGGCGCCCGGCTCGCAGATCGCGCATGCGCTCTGGATCGACCTCTATCGCCCGCTCGACAGCCAGATCGCGGCGGTCTCTGGGCTGGGCATCGAGGTGCCGACCCTCGCCGACATGGAGGAGATCGAGATCTCGAACCGGCTCTACCGCGAGGACGGGTCGGATTTCATGACCGTCGTCGTGCCCGGCCAGACGCCCGACGGGCGCCACATCTCGGGCCCGGTCACCTTCATCCTGACGCCCGAGCGGCTGGTGACGGTGCGCCACCACGCGCCGCGCTCGTTCGAGACCTATCCCGAGCGCGCCGACCGCTCGACCGCCGGCTGCACCTCGCCCGAGCGGATCTTCCTTGGCCTGATCGAGGAGATCGTGGCGCGCCAGGCCGACCTGCTCGAGGGCATCGGGCGCGGGCTCGACTCGGTCTCGGTGCATGTGCTGGGCGACGCGAGCCCCGACGAGCTGCAGCATGCGCTTGGCGAGGTCGGGCGGCAGGGCGAATTGCTGGGCCGGATCCGGCTGGCGCTGCTGACGCTCGAACGCGCGCTGTCGTTCTATGACCAGACGCTGGCCACCCATCCGCAGGGCAAGGACCTGCACACGATCATCAAGGGCCAGATCCGGGACATCGGCTCGCTCGCGGTGCATGGCGATTTCCTGTCCTCGCGCGTGTCGCTCTCGGTCGACGCGACGCTCGGCATGATCAACCTGGCGCAGAACACCACGGTGCGGATCGTCTCGGTGGTCGCCGCGCTCTTCATGCCGCCGACGCTGATCGCCTCGATGTACGGGATGAACTTTGCCGTCATGCCCGAGCTCGACAAGCCCTGGGGCTATCCCTTCGCGATCGGGCTGATGATCGCCTCGGCGCTTGGCACCTGGGCCTTCTTCAAGTGGAAGGACTGGCTCTAACGCGCGCAGAGCTTCGTCTGCGGATCGAGCCGGACATATTCGCGCGCCGAGATCTTGGTCATCTTCAGCGACTTGCTCCAGGTGCTGTTCCATTTCTTCAGCACGCCGTTGCGGTAGTAATTGCCCATCAGCCCGATCATCATCGTCGCCGGGATGTTGGTGCCGATGAAATGCGGCGCGTGGAAGGCCATCACCGATTTCGGCCCGAGGCAGGCATTGGGCAGCGTCGTCAGCATCGTGCAGGCCGAGGCGCAATAGCCGCGGATCTCGACCCGGCGACCCGACCGCTCGAGCTGGTTGCGCCGCGCGATATAGCCCGCCACATTGCCGCCGTCGTCGTTGAAGATCACGATCGGTGCCTTGTCCGAGACCCGCACGCTGCCCGCGGTGCTGCCGCCGGCCTCGGTCTCGGTGACGCAGCCGGCCAGCACGAGGCCGGCGACGAGGAGGGGAAGAAGGCGGGTCTTGCGGGTCATCTGTGGCGTCCTTTGCGAAGCTCGGCCAGACGATAGGCGCGGCGCGGGCGCGGGCAAGCCCCGGCCCGCGCCCCCGGCGGGTTTCCGCCTCAGCGCGTCAGCACCAGCCGGTCGCGGTCGAATTCCACCTTCGCGAAGCGGGTCAGATAGCTCATCCCCATCAGCGAGCTGTCCATGTCTGCGCGGTTCACCACGGCGCGCAGATTGCGGTCGTGGATCGGGCCGAGATCCATCGTCTCGATCCGCACCGGCGCCGTGGCGACGGTGCCGTTCGCGGTATTGGCGCTGCCGATGAAGGCAAGCCCCGCGGTGTCGATGCCGGCGCGCTCCGCATCGCGCCGGGTCAGCACGATGTCGCTCGCCCCGGTGTCGACGACGAAGCGCACAGGCACGCCGTTCACCTCCGCGGTGAGGTAATAATGCCCGTCGGGACCGAGCGGCGCCTCGATCCGCCCGTCGGTCATCACCGATTGCTGCGGCACGAAGCTCTTGCGGATGTCGTCCCACATGCCGAAGACCGCGACGAGGCCCAGCACGATCAGCGCCCAGACCATGAGCTGTTGCAGGCTGCGCGCCGGATGGCGGCGGAAGGCGGTGAGGAAATAGCCTGCAAGCACGGCCAGCAGCAGCGCGAGATAGACGAGGTTCGGAGAGATGTCGCTCATGGGGCCTCCTGTCTGGCGGATGTAGGGGGCGGGGACGCCCCTGTCATCCCCTCAGCGGCCGAAGAAGGGGCCGAGCAGCCCCGAGCCGCGCAGCCCGTCGAGGATGAACTGCACCGCCAGCGCGGCCAGCAGCATGCCCAGAAGCCGCGTCACCACCATCGTGCCGGTGCGGCCCAGAAGCCGCTCGAGCGGTGTGGCGATCAGGAACATCGCGAAGACGCAGGCCAGCACCGCCAGCATCACCAGATGCACGAAGATCAGATGCACCGTGTCAGAGCCGGGCGCGCCGGCAAGCAGAATCATCGTCGCCATCGCGCCGGGCCCGGCGATCAGCGGTGTCGCCAGCGGGAAGACCGAGGGATCATCGGCATGCGGTTCGGCCGATTGCCCCTCGCGCCGCTCGGTGCGCCGCTCGAACAGCATGTCGAGCGCGGTCAGGAACAGGAGCACGCCGCCCGCGATCCGGAAGGCGGGCATCGAGATGCCGACCCCCGCCAGCAGCTTGTCGCCGAACAGGCCGAAGAGCGTCAGCAGGATCGCCGCGATGATCAGCGCCCGCAGCCCGACCTTCAGCCGCGCCCGTGCCGACATCCCGCGGGTCAGGGCGATGAAGAGCGGCGCGAGGCCGATCGGATCGACCACGACGAAAAGGGTGACGAAGGCGGTGACGGTTTCGGCGGGGCTCATGGCGCGAGAGTAGCGCGCGGATTTCGGGCGTTCCATGGGCGCGGACACAAAAACTTGCGTGATCTCGCGAAATCGGTCTTTGATTGCCCCCGCGCAGCCCGTAAATGTTGCCAAAGACAAGAAACAGGTGCGGCCCTCCCGCACCGGCTGGAGACTGAAATGCTCAACAATATCGGCCTTCCCGGCCTTCTTCTGATCGCCGTCGTCGTGCTCGTGCTCTTCGGCAAGGGCAAGGTGTCTTCGCTGATGGGCGAAGTCGGCAAGGGCATCACCGCCTTCAAGAAGGGCGTGAACGACGGCACCAAGGAAATCGAGGACGCCAAGGTCGACGAGGCGCGCGACGTGACGCCGGCGCCTTCGGACAAGGACAAGGCCTGAGCCGGCCGGCCGGGGCGGACGCGCCATGTTCGACATCGGTTGGAGTGAACTGCTGCTGATCGGCGTGGTGGCGCTGATCGTGGTGGGTCCGAAGGACCTGCCCGTGATGTTCCACACGCTCGGGCGGCTGACCGCCAAGGCGCGCCAGATGGCGCGCGAGTTCAGTCGCGCGATGGAGGATGCCGCGAAGGAGACCGGCATCAACGACGTCGCGTCGGACCTGAAGGGCATCGCCTCGAAGAAATCGCTCGGTCTCGAGGCGCTCGAGCGCGCCACCGAGAAATTCGAGAAATGGGATCCGAAGCTGCCGGGCACGGCGAAAGCCGCGGCCCCCGCCGCGCTGCAGCCCGATCCCGAGCTTGCGGCCGAGCTTGACGCGGCCGAGGCGGAATACGAGCCGGGCGACGCGCCCGCGCCGGCCGCGACAACGGCCGACACCGCCGCCGCGGCCCCGGCTGCGCCGGCCGGTGACGAAGAGAAGGGGAAGGCATGAGCACCGCGCCTCAGGACGAGATCGACGACTCCGCCGCGCCCCTGATCGAACATCTGGCCGAGCTGCGCACCCGCATCCTCTATGCGCTCGCCGCCTTTCTGGTCGCGATGGTGATCTGCTATGCCTTCTGGCAGCCGGTCTTCAACTTCCTGACCCAGCCGATCTGCCACGCGCTGACCGTCCGCGGCCAGCAATGCGGGCTCTACCTGATCAAGCTGCAGGAAGGGTTCTTCGTCGCGATCAACATCTCCTTCCTCGGTGGTTTCGCGCTCAGCTTCCCGGTGATCGGCTATCAGCTGTGGCGCTTCGTGGCGCCCGGGCTCTACAAGTCCGAGAAGCGGGCCTTCCTGCCCTTCCTCGTCGCCTCGCCGGTGATGTTCATCGCGGGCGCGGCCTTCGCCTATTACGTGATCCTGCCGATGGCCTTCTCGTTCTTCCTCGGCTTCCAGCAGGGGCCGATGGCCCCCGATGGGGGGGCGACGAACCAGATGGCGGCGATCGGCTTCCAGGGCTCGGTCGAGGAATATCTGTCGCTCACGATGAAATTCGTGATCGCCTTCGGCATCTGCTTCCAGCTGCCGGTGCTGCTGACGCTGATGGGCAAGGCGGGGATCATCTCGGCCGCGGGGCTGTCGAGCGTGCGCAAATACGCGGTGGTGGTGATCCTGATCGTCGCCGCCATCGTCACGCCCCCCGACGTGGTCAGCCAGGTGATCCTGTTCTCGGTGGTCTATGGCCTCTACGAGATCTCGATTCAGCTCGTCGCCCGGATCGAGCGCAAGCGCGAGGCGCAGATGCGCGCCGATGGCACCTGGGAAGAAGACGAGGAAGACGGCGAATGACCGATCCGCTGTTGCGTATCGCCGAGGCGCTCGAGCGCCTCGCGCCGGCGCCGGCGCCGGCTCCCGATTTCGGCGCGGCCGACGCCTTCGTGTGGCAGACCGCGCCCGACCGGCTGGCGCCGGTGGCCGCGGTGAACCGGGTCGAGCTGTCGCTTCTGCGCGGCATCGACCGGGCGCGTGACACGCTTCTGGCGAACACGCTGCAATTCGCCCGCGGTGCGGCGGCGAACAACGCCCTGCTGTGGGGCGCGCGCGGCATGGGCAAAAGCTCGCTCGTCAAGGCGGTCCATGCCGAGGCGCTGCGTCAGGGTCTGCCCCTCAAGCTCGTCGAGCTCGCACGCGAGGACCTGCCCTCGGTCAACCGGCTGATGGCGCATCTGCGCGCCTCGGGGCAGCGCTTCGTGCTGTTCTGCGACGATCTGAGCTTCAGCCACGACGACCAGCATTACAAGTCGCTGAAGGCGGTTCTCGATGGCGGCATCGAGGGGCGACCGGCGAATGTGATCCTCTATGCCACCTCGAACCGGCGCCACCTGATGCCGCGCGACATGATCGAGAACGAACGCTCGAGCGCGATCAACCCCTCGGAAGCGGTCGAGGAGAAGGTCTCGCTGTCCGACCGTTTCGGGCTGTGGCTGGGCTTCCATTCCTGCGATCAGGACGAGTTCTTCGCGATGATCGAGGGCTATTGCGCGGCCTATGGTGTCGAGATCGCGCCCGAGGCGCTGCGTGCCGAGGCGACGGAATGGTATCGCACCCGCGGCTCGCGCTCGGGGCGCGTGGCCTGGCAGTTCTTCACCGATCTGGCCGGCCGGCGCGGTCTCGCGCTCTGACCGACGGCACCGCGGCCCTGGCCGGGCAGGGGGGGGGCGCTGCCCCCCGTCCTTCGGACTCCCCCCGGGATATTTGAGGCAATTGGAAGCAGGGAACGGTTCGTCTTCCAATCGCGTCAAATATCCCGGGGGGTGAATTTTGCCGTCAGGCAAAAGAGGGGTGAGACGCAGGGCGTCGAATGCGCCCCCTGCCTCACATCAGCAGCAACACCAGCACCTGTGGTGCGAGGATGCGCAGGCACATCACCAGCGGATAGACCGCGGCATAGCCGATCGACTGCGCCGCGGAATTCGGCGCCATCGCATTCGCGAAGGCGAGCGCGGGCGGGTCGGTCATCGAGCCGGCCAGGACGCCCGCGAGGCTGAGGTAGTTCACCTTCCACAAGAGCCGCGCGGCAAAGCCCACGATCAGCAGTGGCAGCAGCGTGATGATCGCGCCGTAGAGCATCCAGATCAGCCCGTCGCCATGAATGAGCGTGGCGAGGAAGCTGCCGCCCGCCTTCAGCCCCACCGCGGCGAGGAAGAGCACGATGCCGAGTTCGCGCAGCGCGTGGTTCGCGACCGGCGGCATGAAGAACACGAAGGGGCCGAGAAAGCCGATGCGCGACAGCACGATCGCCACCACGAGCGGCCCGCCCGCAAGACCGAGTTTCAGCGGCGCCGGAAGCCCCGGCACCAGGATCGGCACCGAGCCCACCAGCACACCCAGCACGATGCCGATGAACACCGCCGAGAACTGCACGCTCTCGAGGCTCTTTGCCTGATTGCCGAAGAGCGGGCGGGCGGCGGCGATCTCCTCCTTGCCGCCGACGACGGTCAGGATGTCGCCGAATTGCAGCGTCAGGGCGCCGTCCGCCGGCACCTCGGTGCCCGCGCGCATCACCCGCGAGATGGTGACATTGTGCGCCTCGAGCCCGAAGTCGCGGATGTGCCGGCCAAGCGCCTTCTTCTCGGTCACCGCGATCCGCTCCCAGGCAAGATGTGTGCCCTTCGTCGTGGTCAGCGCGCTCTCGGCGCGCTCACCGAGGATCAGCTCCATCGCATGCAGCTTCGGCGCGGGACCGACGAGGTGCAGCACGTCGCCGAGGTTCAGCACCGTGTCGCGCGTCGGATGAAGCAGCTCGTCGCCCTTGCGCAGGCGCGACACCACCACACCCGCATCATAGAGATCGGGCACCTCGCCAAGCCGCAGCCCGTCGAGGTTGGGGTTGCGCACCCGCAGGTTGAGCGAGGGCAGCTCGGCCGCGCCGCGCGCGCGGGTGGCGTCGAAGGCGGCTTCCTCGGCCTCGATGCGGATCTTCAGCACTGCCCGCACCAGAAGCATCGAGGTGAGGATGCCGAGGATGCCGAAAGGGTAGGCGACGGCATAGCCGAGCCCCGGCTGCGACAGCGTGGCGGCATCGGCGCCGATGTCTTTCAGCACCTGCGTCGCGGCGCCGAGCCCGGGGGTATTGGTCACCGCCCCAGACATCAGCCCGACCAGCGCCGGCACCGGCACCGCGGTCAGCGCATGCAGACCGAGCGTCACCAGAACGCCCTGAGCGACGATCGCCGCGGCGATCAGGTTCAGCTGCAACCCCGATTTCTGCAGCGTGGCGAAGAAGCCGGGCCCGACCTGGATTCCGATGGTGAAGACGAAGAGGATCAGCCCGAATTCGCGGATGAACTCGATCATCGCGCCGTCGAATTTCAGTCCCGCGACCGAGGCGAGATGGCCGACGAAGATCCCCGCGAACAGCACCCCGCCGATGCCCAGCCCGACGCCGCGCCAGCTCAGCCCGCCCAGAAGCAGGCCGAGCGCGCCGGCAAGCGACAGCGCCGCGGTGCCAAGCGCGACACCCGACAGGCCTTGCAGGAAGCCGAGGATCATCTCCATCGCGGGTCTCCGTCATCGATGCTGCGAGTGCGAAAGGGTCTTGCCCTCACGCTGCACCCGCCGCCCGCGCCGGTCAATGCGCCAGCACATGCGATCCCCAAACCCTTGCGCTCATGCCGGATTTTGCGGCGCAGGCGCCACGCTTCCCGGGGCTTTCTTCCTGGCCGAAAGACCTCGGGGGTGAATTTTGCCGCATGGCAAAAGAGGGGGCAGCGCCCCCTTGCGCTGCCCACCCCCGAAAACGCCGGACTTCAGCGCCCCATCGCGAAGAATTCCTCGTTCGCGCGGATCGAGGCCATGTTCACCAGCCGGTTCGACAGCCCGAAGAAGGCGGTGATCGCGCCGATGTCCCAGATGTCCTCATCGTTGAAGCCATGGGCGTGGAGCGCGGCATAATCGGCCTCGTCCACCTCCTGCGCCCGCGCGCTGACCTTCAGCGCGAAGGCCAGCATGGCGCGCTGCCGGGGCGTGATGTCGGCCTTGCGCCAGTTCGTGGCGAGCTGATCGGCGAGGATGCGGTTCTTCGTGCGGATCCGCACGATCGCGCCATGGGCGACGACGCAATACTGGCACTCGTTCGCGGCACTCGTCGCCACCACGATCATCTCGCGCTCGCCCACGCTCAGTCCGCTGTCGCGCTCCATCAGCGCGTCGTGATAGGCGAAGAAGGCGCGGAATTCGTCGGGCCGGTGCGCGAGCGCCAGAAAGATGTTCGGCACGAAGCCCGCCTTCTCGGCCACGGCCTCGATCCGCGCGCGGATGTCTTGCGGCAGCGATGCCAGTGACGGCACCGGAAACCGGCTGATTGGTCTCTCTGTCATTGTGGTCCTCCCTGCGGGCACTGTGCCGCGGGGAGGGGTGCAACGGGAAATGACGTTGCGTCAGCTCTCAGGCGTCAAGCTCGATCACCAGCGGCACGTGGTCCGAGGGCTTGTCGCGGCCGCGGATCTCCTTGTCGATGGTGACGCCGCGCAGCAGGTCGGCGGCCTGCGGGCTGAGCAGCATGTGGTCGATGCGGATGCCGTTGTTCCGCTGCCATGCACCCGCCTGGTAATCCCAGAAGGTGTAATGCCCGGGCCCCTCGACCTCGGCGCGGAAGGCGTCGGTATAGCCGAGGTTCACGATCCGGCGGAAGGCCGCGCGGCTGTCGGGCAGGGCGAGCGCATCCTCGCGCCAGGCCTCGGGCTTGGCCGCGTCCTCATCTTGCGGGATGACGTTGTAATCGCCCGCAAGGATCACCGGCTCCTCGCTCGCCAGAAGCTCGGCCGCGCGGGCGCGCATCCGCTCCATCCAGGCCAGCTTGTAGTCGTATTTCGGCCCCGGCGCCGGGTTGCCGTTCGGCAGGTAGAGCCCGCAGAACCGCAGCGCGCGCTTGCCGACCACCGTCGCCTCGATCCAGCGCGCCTGCTCGTCGCCGTCATCGCCCGGCAACCCGCGCTCGACATCCTCGAGCGGCAGCTTCGAGAGCAGCGCGACGCCGTTGAAGCTTTTCTGCCCGTGCGTCTCGATGAAATAGCCCAGCCCCTCGAAGATCTCGTGCGGGAAGGCCTCGTCGGTCGACTTGATCTCCTGCAGCGCGACGAGGTCGGGCTCGGCCTCGCGCAGCCAGGTGACGAGCGCCTCGGCGCGCGCCTTGATGCCGTTGATGTTGAACGTCGCGATCTTCATGGGCGCCTCCCTTTGGGGAAGTTGTAGGGGAAGGGGGCGACGAGGGAAAGGGAGAGGAGGCTCAGTGCTCGGCCTCGTCGAAGAGGCGGTCGAGGATGTCCTGCCCGAAGATCTGATATCTCGGGTCGATCTTGCGGAGCTCGGTGTCGATCAACGGAAAGATGCGCTGACGCAAGGCGATCTCGGCTGCTTCCGGAAAGCTGGACGGGGCGCCGAGCCCCCGCCGATACTGCGTGATCAGCGCCATGAATGCCTTGTCGACGTGTAGGCTCGCCAAAACTGTTGCGACCTCTGCGTCGGCGAGCCGGAGCAGGACATGACCGCCCCCTTTCGTGCCGACACGGCGTTCGAACGGGCTCCTCACATCGAAAAGCTGATGCCGCAGCCGCAGGAGCTGGTGGCGTTCGGGTTCACCACCACGAAGCGCGCGCCGATCAGCTCGTCGGTGAAGTCGATCGTGGCGTTCTCGAGGAACGGCAGGCTGACCGGGTCGATCAGCACGCGCTGGCCCGCGCCCTCGAGCACGATGTCGTCCGGCGCCGAGGCCTCTTCCAGCGTCATGTCATACTGGAAACCCGAGCAGCCGCCGCCCTCGACGGCGATGCGCAGCGCGCGCGGCGCGTCGGTCGCGCCGTTGATCTCGGCGAGGCGCGCGAAGGCGCGCGGGGTGACTTTCGGCGGCACGAGCATGGCTGAACCCTCCGGGGGCCTGTATTTCCGTAACTTTCCGGATATAGGGTGGGAAGGACGAACCGGCAAGACGAGGCGAGAACCGTGCTGCAACCCTATGCCTGCCATCCCGAGGCCAGCCGCGGGCGGCTGTTTCCGGAGAGCATCTCGACCTTCCGCTCGCCCTTCCAGCGCGACCGCGACCGGATCATCCATTCCTCGGCCTTCCGCCGGCTCAAGCACAAGACCCAGGTCTTCGTCGAGCACGAGGGCGATTATTACCGCACGCGGATGACGCACACGATCGAGGTGGCGCAGGTCGCGCGCACGATCGCCGGGGCGCTCGGGCTGAACACCGATCTGGCCGAGGCGGTGGCGCTCGCCCATGACCTCGGCCATCCGCCCTTCGGCCACACCGGCGAGGATGCGCTGGCGGTGCTGATGAAGGAGTACGGCGGCTTCGATCACAACGCGCAGGCGCTGCGGATCGTGACCAAGCTCGAGCGGCACTATGCCACCTTTGACGGGCTCAACCTGACCTGGGAGACGCTCGAGGGCATCGCCAAGCACAACGGGCCGGTGATCTCGGACAAGGGCGGCTCGCATCAGGTGCCCGACCGCGCGAGCCTGCCCTATGCGCTGGCCGAGATCGACCGGCAATGGAACCTCGAGCTCGAGACCAACGCCTCGGCCGAGGCGCAGGTGGCGGCGGTGGCGGACGATTGCGCCTATAATCACCACGACCTGCATGACGGGCTGCGGGCCGGGCTCTTCACCGAGGACGACCTGTGCGAGCTGCCGATGGTGGGCGAGTGCTTTGCAGAGGTCGACCGGCTCTATCCCGGGCTCGAGGCGACGCGGCGCCGGCACGAGGCGCTGCGGCGCGTCTTCGGCGTGATGGTCGAGGACGTGATCGCGGTGGCGCAGAACCGGCTGGCCGGTCTGCAACCGCGCTCGGTCGACGACATCCGCGCGATGGACGGGCCGATCATCCGCTTCTCGAAGCCGCTCTACCAGAGCCTGAAGGTGGTGAAGATGTTCCTCTTCCAGCGCATGTATCGCGCGCCCCGCGTGGTGGCGGAGCGGCAGCGCGTGACGGCGATGGTGAACGGGCTGTTCCCGCTCTTCCTCGACCGGCCCGAGCTCTTGCCCGAGGACTGGCAGGGCGATGTGGCGGCGGCGAAGGCGAAGGGCAACGACGGGCGCACTGAGCTTGCGCGAGTCGTGCTGGATTACGTCGCGGGCATGACCGACCGGTTCGCGATTCAGGAATATCACCGGCTGATCGACCCCGACCTCTGAGCGGGGATCCGGCGGGCGGGCAGGGAGGGGGCGCTGCCCCCTCTTCGGCTGTGCCGAATTCACCCCCGAGGTCTTTTCGCCAGGAAGAAAGCCCGAAGGGGGCTGCAATCGGGCGCGTTGCGGCGTGAAGAAAGCCGGCGCGGAACTTTGCGGCGTGGCGTATGTTGATCTTCTGTGGCGCCGTTTCGGCGCATCATGGGAGAGGACAGATGATCCTGAAGACCGGTTCCGCACATTGGGAAGGTTCGATCCGCGAAGGCAGCGGCAGCATCTCGACGCAATCGGGGGCGCTTGCGGCGCAGCCCTATGGCTTTGCCGCGCGGTTCGAGGGGCGGCCGGGCACCAACCCCGAGGAGCTGATCGCCGCGGCCCATGCCGCCTGCTTCTCGATGGCGCTGTCGGGCGGGCTCGCTGCCGCCGGGGTGGGCGATGTGGTGATCGACACCGTCGCCACGGTGAAGATGGAAAAGCAGGAGGCGGGGTTCGCGATCACCGCCTCGATGCTGACGGTGCGGGTCTCGGGCACGGGCACGCCGGAGGTGATCCGTGCCGCGGCCGAGGCCGCGAAGGCGGGCTGCCCGGTCTCGAAGGTGCTTGCCTGCGAGGTGGGGATGGAGCTCGAGATCGTCGAATGAGCTCAGGCGGGCGGCAGCGGGCCGCCCGCGTCGAAGCCCGTCTCCATCGCGCCGATGCGGGCCGCCTCGATCCGCGCCCAGACCTCGGGCGCGGTCTCGCCCTGCCAGATCCCGGTCAGCGCGAAGCGGATCCGGGCCGAGCGGCGCGCGGCCTCCTCGAGCCGGTCGATGATCGCGGCGCCGTGGCTGGCGATCAGCTCCTCGAGCGGGCCGGCGGCGATCAGCCCGACCTGCCAGGGGTTTTCCGCCTTGCGGATCGCCCGCAGGCAGAAGGCGAACAGTTCCTCGGGATGGGCGTCGAGCTCGAACACGCACAGATCCGACCAGGCCATCTCGTCGGGATCGCCGCGGTCCTCGCGGTGATCGGCGAGCCACAGATCGGCCAGCGCCTCGACGCTGTGCAGCCCCTCGGGGGCGTTCGCGGCCTCGGCGAGGCGGGTGGTCAGATCGGGCGGCAGGGGCGTCACGCCATCATCTCCTTCGTCGCCGAGAGCTTCACCTCGGGATAGTCGCGCAGCACCCGGTCGATGTCCCATTGCAGCCGGGTCAGGAACACCACGTCGCCGTCATGGTCGATCGAGATGTGCTGCTTGTTGGCGTTGACCAGTTTCTCGACCGCGTCCTTCGGGCCCTGCACCCAGCGGGCCGAGGTGAATTGCGAGGGCTCGAAGCGCACCGGGATGCCGTATTCGATCTCGATCCGGCTCGCCAGCACGTCGAACTGCAGCGCGCCGACGACGCCGACGATGAAGCCCGAGCCGATCGAGGGCTTGAACACCTTGGCGGCGCCTTCTTCGGCGAATTGCATCAGCGCCTTCTCGAGGTGCTTGGCCTTCATCGGGTCGGTCGAGCGCACCGATTGCAGCAGTTCCGGCGCGAAGGAGGGGATGCCGGTGAAATGCAGCACCTCGCCCTCGGTCAGCGCATCGCCGATGCGCAGCTGGCCGTGGTTCGGGATGCCGATGATGTCGCCCGCCCAGGCCTCCTCGGCAAGCTCGCGGTCGGCGGCGAGGAACAGCACCGGGCTGCTGACCGCCATCGGTTTCTTCGTGCGCACGTGCAGCAGCTTCATGCCGCGCTCGAAATGGCCCGAGGCGAGGCGGACGAAGGCGACGCGGTCGCGGTGCTTCGGGTCCATGTTCGCCTGCACCTTGAAGACGAAGCCGGTGACCGGCTTTTCCTCGGGCATCACCATCCGTTCGGCGGCCTTCTGCGGTTCCGGCTCGGGGCCGTATTCGCCGATGCCGTCCATCAGTTCCTTCACGCCGAAGGAGTTGATCGCCGAGCCGAACCAGATCGGCGTCATCGAGCCTTCGAGGAAACGGGCGCGATCGAAGGCCGGAAGCAGCTCGCGCGCCATCTCGATCTCCTCGCGCAGCTTCGCGAGCAGGTCGGCGGGCAGGTGCTCGGCCAGTTTCGGATCGTCGAGCCCGTTGATCTTGACGCTTTCGGCGACGCGGTTGCGGTCGGCGCGGTCCATCAGTTCCAGCCGGTCGTGCAGCAGGTCATAGCAGCCGAGGAAATCGCGGCCCTGACCGATCGGCCAGCTTGCCGGCGCCACGTCGATCGCCAAGTTCTCCTGGATCTCGTCGATGATCTCGAAGGTGTCGCGCGCCTCGCGGTCCATCTTGTTGCAGAAGGTCACGATCGGCAGGTCGCGCAGACGGCAGACCTCGAAGAGCTTGCGGGTCTGGCTTTCCACGCCCTTCGCGCCATCGATCACCATCACCGCGGTGTCGACCGCGGTGAGCGTGCGATAGGTGTCCTCGGAGAAGTCCGAGTGGCCGGGGGTGTCGACGAGGTTGAAGCGGAACTGCTTGAAGTCGAAGCTCATCGCCGAGGCGGAGACCGAGATGCCGCGGTCCTGTTCGAGCTTCATGAAGTCCGAGCGCGTGCGCCGCGCCTCGCCCTTTGCGCGCACCTGACCGGCCATCTGGATGGCGCCCCCGAACAGCAGGAACTTTTCGGTCAGCGTGGTCTTGCCGGCGTCCGGGTGCGCGATGATCGCGAAGGTCCGGCGGCGGGCGATTTCGGCGGGGAGAGGGGCGCGGTTTGTCATGGCGCGCTCATAGCGCGGGCGCGCTCACGGAGCAAGCGGGGCAAGCGTGGGCGGGGCCGGAGCACCGGGCAAAAACGGGCGTTTCGCGGCCCGCCGCGGGGCGGCGGAGCGGCGCCACGTTCCCGATCGCGTGACATCAAGTTGTTTTGACCCTCGCGCGCCCCCACGCTATAGGGGCAGCCAATCGGGGGCGGACTGCCCCATGGGGGTGACCGTTGATCCGTTTCATTCTGTCCTTCTTCGGGGGGATCTTCTCGTGGATCGTCACCGCGCTGGTCTTCGCGGCGCTGACGATCGGGGCGATCTTCTGGATGTATTCGCGCAACCTGCCGAGCTATGAGCAGCTGGCGCAATACACGCCGAAGACGATCTCGCGGATCTATTCGGGCGAGGGGCAGCTGATCGACGAATTCGCCGAGGAACGGCGCATCTTCGTGCCGATCAACGACATGCCGGCGATCGTGAAGGAAGCCTTCATCTCGGCCGAGGACAAGAACTTCTACACCCACAAGGGCTATGACACCCGCGGCATGCTGGCGGCGATGGTGACGGCGGTGCGCTCGGGCGGCAAGGACGTGCGCGGCGCCTCGACGATCACCCAGCAGGTGATGAAGAACTTCCTGCTCGACGGCTCGCGCTCGATCGAGCGCAAGATCAAGGAGCTGATTCTCGCCTCGCGCGTGGAACAGGCGCTGTCGAAGGACCGCATCCTCGAGCTCTACCTGAACGAGATCTACCTCGGGCAGAACTCCTATGGCGTCGCGGCCGCGGCGCAGACCTATTTCAACAAGCCGCTGAGCGCGCTGACCGTCGGCGAGGCGTCCTATCTGGCCGCGCTGCCGAAGAAGCCGGCCGAGCTGCATCCGGTGCGCAACTACGAGGATGCGCGGCTGCGCCGCAACTACGTGCTGCGCCGCCTCTATGAGGATGGTCACATCGATCAGGCGACGATGGAGGCCGAGCAGGCGAAGCCGCTGAAGACGGTGCAGAACGGCGATTACCCGCCGTTCCGCGATGCGCTGCCGCCGCGTGACTATTTCACCGACGAGATTCGCCGGCAGCTGTCGAAGACCTTCGGTCAGGAGGAATTCTTCGGTGGCGGCCTGACGATCCGCGCCACCATCGACCCCGACATGCAGCGCCAGGCGGCCAAGGCGCTGCAGCACGCGCTCGAGACCTACGACCGCAACCAGGGCATCTGGCGCGGCACCGGCGTGACGATCGCGGCGGACCAGCTCGGCGACGAGCGCAGCTGGCGCGCGGCGCTGACCGCCGTGCCGACCGACAAGGCGCCGCGCGACGTCGAGGGCTGGCGCCCGGCGGTGGTGCTCGACACCTCCGACAAGGGCGCGCGGATCGGCATCGAGGGGATCGAAGAAGACGCCGACGGCCACTGGATCCCGAACGAGGACGCGACCTGGGCACGCAAGCTGCGCAAGGACGGCAAGCTTTCCGCCCGGGCGAAACGGGCGGCCGACCTGGTCGAGACCGGCGATGTCGTCCTGGTGCGCGCGCTCAACGACGACGCCGGCAGCTTCAAGCGCTGGTCGCTGCGCCAGGTGCCGCGCGTCGAGGGCGCCTTCATGGCGATGGACGTGAACACCGGCCGCGTCATCGCGATGCAGGGCGGCTTCTCCTATCAGGCCTCGGTGTTCAACCGCGCGACGCAGGCACAGCGTCAGCCCGGCTCGAACTTCAAGCCCTTCGTCTATGCCGCGGCGCTTGACTGGGGTTTCTCGCCCGAGACCATCGTGGTCGACGCGCCGATCGAGGTGAACACGCCGCAGGGCCTGTGGCGGCCGAAGAACTCGTCGAACAAGTTCTACGGCCCGACGCCGATGCGCACCGGGCTCGAGCAGTCGCGCAACCTGATGACGGTCCGCATCGCGCAGACGATCGGCATGGACACGGTGGCGCAATATGCCGAGAAGTTCGGCGTCTACAATCCGATGAGCCATTTCCTCGCGAACTCCCTCGGGTCGCAGGAAACGACGATGTATCAGCTGATCTCGGCCTATGCGATGTTCGCCAATGGCGGCGAGCGGGTCGAGCCGACGCTGGTCGACCGCGTGCAGGACCGCTGGGGCCGGACGATCTATCGCCACGACCAGCGCAGCTGCGAGGATTGCGCGGCGCGCAACATCGCGATGGGGCTTGGCCCGCGGATCGTGTCGAGCCGCGAGCGGGTGATCGACCCGGTGACCGCCTATCAGATGATCTCGATGATGCAGGGCGTGGTGCAGCGCGGCTCGGGGCACGGGGTGAACCTGCCGGTGCCGGTGGCGGGCAAGACCGGCACCACGAACGACGCCAAGGACGTGTGGTTCACCGGGTTCACCTCGAACATCGTGGCCTCGTGCTACATGGGCTATGACCAGCCGCGCACGCTCGGCCCCGGCGCCTATGGCGGCACACTCTGCGTGCCGGTGTTCAACGAGTTCATGCAGTCCGCGGTCAAGGTCTATGGCGGCAGCGCCTTCAAGGTGCCGCCGGGGGGCTATTGGGCGAAGTTCAACCGCTTCACCGGCGAGCGGCTGGCCGACGATGCCACGGGCGATTTCGTGCAGGCCGAATACCTGCGCGAGGGCCAGGGCATGAGCGGCATCGGCGCGATCGTCGACGGCGGCTTTGCAATGGGGCAGAACCTGCCGCTCTTCGCGCAGGGCGAGACCGACGAGGGCGACCGCTCGGTCACCACCTCGACCGGCCAGACGAGGGTGATCCCGAAGAAGGCCGATTTCGGCACCGTGAGCTCGGGCGGCCTTTACTGAGACCCCTGCACAAGCAGGCATTTCGGCGCCCGGGTGCTTGCCCGGGCGCCGGCTTGCCTGTATCACCGCGACGACAAGACAGGAAGGACAGGACCGATGCGCGCCGAGACGCAGAACATCGTGGACGCGATCCGCAAATCGCTGAAACTTCTGGGCCAGCGGATGGACCTCGAGACCGCGCCGCACCGGCTCGAGGAATTCAACGCGATGATCGAGGATGGCGACCTGTGGTCCGACCCGGCGCGCGCTCAGAAGCTGATGCGCGAGCGTCAGGTGCTGATGGACCAGATGGAGACCTACAAGCGCATCGAGCGCGAGGTGACCGACAACGTCGAGCTGATCGAGCTGGGCGAGATGGAAGACGATCCAGACATCGTCACCGAGGCCGAGACCTCGCTGCGCGAGCTGAAGGCCTTCGCCGATGCCAAGGAGCTCGAGGCGCTTCTGGATGGCGAGGCGGACGGCAACGACACCTTCCTCGAGATCAACGCGGGCGCGGGCGGCACGGAAAGCTGTGACTGGGCCTCGATGCTGGCGCGCATGTACACCCGCTGGGCCGAGAAGAAGGGCTATACCGTCGAGCTGATCTCGGAAACCGCGGGCGACGAGGCGGGGATCCGCTCGGTCGCCTACAAGATCACGGGCAAGAACGCCTATGGCTGGCTGAAGTCGGAATCGGGTGTGCACCGTCTGGTGCGGATCTCGCCCTATGACTCGGCGGCGCGCCGGCATACCTCGTTCAGCTCGGTCTGGGTCTATCCGGTGGTCGATGACAACATCGACATCGTGGTGAACCCGAACGACATCCGCATCGACACCTATCGCTCGACCGGCGCCGGCGGGCAGCACGTGAACACCACCGACTCGGCGGTGCGCATCACCCACCTTCCGACCGGTATCGTCACCACCTCGTCGATGAAGTCGCAGCACCAGAACCGCGAGGCGGCGATGAACGCGCTGAAGGCGCGGCTCTATCAGATGGAGCTCGACAAGCGCAACGCCGCGATCAACGCCCAGCACGAGGCGAAGGGCGATGCCGGCTGGGGCAACCAGATCCGCTCCTATGTGCTGCAGCCCTACCAGATGGTGAAGGACCTGCGCACCGGCTACGAGACCTCGGACACGCAAGGGGTTCTCGACGGAGACCTCGACGGGTTCATGGCCGCGACACTGGCCCTCGGGGTCGAGGGCAAGTCCCGCGCCGACGCACAGGCGGACTGAGGCGATGGCGGCGCGGGTCTATATCACCGGCGCCGCAGGGTCTGGGACCTCGTCCCTCGGGCGGGTCCTGGCCGACCGCCTCGGCGTGCCGCATCTCGACACCGATGCCTTCTTCTGGGCGCCGACCGACCCGCCCTATACCGTCAAGCGCCCGGTCGAGGAGCGCGTGGCACTGATCGCCGCGGCGCAGCTGGGCGAGGGGCCGGAGGGGGGCTGGGTGCTTTCGGGCGCCGCCGATGGCTGGGGCGAGTTGGTGATCGATGGCGCCGACCTGATCATTTTCCTCGTCACGCCGACGCCCCTGCGTCTGGCCCGCATCCGCCGCCGCGAGGCCGAGAAATTCGGCGCCCGGGTGAAGCCCGGCGGCGACATGCACCACAACCATGCCGGATTCCTGAAATGGGCCGCCTCCTATGACGAGCCCTATTTCTCGGGGCGCTCGCTGACCCGGCACCGCGACTGGCTGGCCGGCCGGTCCGAACCGGTGCTGGAACTGTCGGGGGCGAAACCGGTGCCCGAGCTTCTGGCCGCCGTCTGGTGGCGGCTGCAGGAGCTGAACCTCGTCTGAGGTCTGCCCGCCATCACCACCGGCTGGCCGTTCTTCGCGTGACGCGCGCTCAGCTTGCGGCCGGTGCGCCCGTCGGTGAAGGGCCGTGCGGCCGGGGCGACGGGCAGGCCCGCGCGCAGTTCGGGAAACAGCGCCAGCACCTCGGCCCGTGCCGCGCGGGTCAGGCTGCGCAGCGCCTGCGTGCCGGTGTAGAGCGATTCCGCCTCGGCACCATTCGCGAACACCACCTCGTGCCGGTCGAAGAGCAGGTGCAGATACTGCACCGGCCCGGGCGCGGCCAGCACCTCGATGCCGGGCAGGCCGACGAGGTGCTTGGCCGCGATCAGCACCTCGCGCGCGCCGCTGACCCGCTCGGCAATGCGCGAGCGCATCAGCAGGCGGTGCTGCGGCGAGACCAGCAGATCCTGTACCGGCAGCCCACGGCCAAGCGCGTCGCGTTCGATCCGCACCGGCATCATGTGCGGCGCCACGGTCAGCGCCGCGGGGTCGAGCGTGCGGCTGCCGATCCAGCGCAGCGGTTGCAACCCGTGATCGAGCGTGCGGATCAGATCGCCCGCCACCAGCGTCTCGATCGCGCGCGGGCCCTGCGCGGTGTCGATCTCGGTGCCGGCGCAAAAGCAGATCGCGCTGATCGCGTGATAGGCGTCCGAGAAGTCGAGCTGGCGGTCGTTGTCGCCCACGGCCAGATCGCCGTTCTCGTCGCTGGCGTAATAGGTCAGCGTCGTCGGCTGGGTCGGCAGACCGCCGTTCAGGTCCAGCAGCAGCCAGCCCTTGTTGCCCTCGAAGACGATGTAATCGTCCCCCGCGCCCAGACCCGCGACGAGGTCGTTCTTCGGCGTCAGGCTGTTGTAACCGTTCACCGGGGTCCAGCCGGCGCCGCCCACGGTCGGATCGCCGTCATGATCGCCCGAGGCGTCATAGACCTGCAGCTGCCAGAACTGGCCGTTCTGGAACTCGGTTGCCGAGCTGTTCTTGTTGCCGGTCCAGACCAGGCGATAGAGCGTGTCCGAGCCGTTCAGCGCCTGCACGTTGCGCATCACCATGCCGAAGTTGCTGTCGCCCGGGTTGCCCTGGTTCGTGGGCTGGCCCGAGACCGAGGCGAGCATGTCCCCCGTCAGGTAGATCGGATCGGTGTAGACCGTGTCTGCCATGCCTGTCAGTCCCCGCACGGACAACGGCGCGGCGTCCCGGATCGCCCGGGGGGGGCCGCGCCTCCGGGCGTCGGAGGTGCCTCTTGCTCTCGTTACAACTGCTCGCGCGCCGCTTCGGCGGCGCTTTCGTATTTTGGCGACCAAGATGCCGGAACGCCGCGGAAATGCAAGGAAAAGCGGCGAAATTGTGACATTTGCGGCCAGCCGTGCCTGTCTTGCCGCGCCGCCGCAGGGCCGGCGTGCCGCGCTGCCGCGAGGGATTTTCTTGCCGGGAGCGCCCGCCGGCCGCATCCTGAGACGAAGGGCTCGGGGAGGGGCCCGTCCGCTGGCATTCAGGGAGGGTTGCATGGTGGAAGTGATGAACGGACCGTCGGAGTTGCCCGAGGTGAAGGAGATGCCGCTGTCGATGATCCCGGAGGTGTTGCGCGCGGGCTGGCGCGATTTTCGCCGCGCGCCGGCCTTCGGGCTGTTCTTCTCGGCGGTCTATGTGCTCGGTGGCGTCGTGCTGTGGCAGGTCTTTGCGGCGCGCGGCGAGGAATGGTGGCTCGTGCCCTTCATCCTCGGCTTTCCGCTGCTGGCCCCCTTTGCCGCGATCGGGCTTTACGAGGTCAGCCGCCGGCTCGAGGCGGGCGAGCCGCTCTATTGGCCAGCGGTGCTGGGCGTCGTCTTCGCGCAGAAGGACCGGCAACTGCCGTCGATGGCGATGGTGATCCTGCTGATGTTCATGTTCTGGGTCTTCGTCGCGCACACGACCTTCGCGCTGTTCATGGGCACCAGCGCGCTGACCAATGTCTCGTCCTCGCCCGAGGTTCTGCTGAGCGGCAACGGCCCGGCGATGCTGCTGACCGGGGGCGTGATCGGCGGGATCTTCGCGGCGCTGCTGTTCAGCTTCACCGTCGTCGGCCTGCCGCTGCTGCTGGAGCGCGAGGTCGATTTCATCACCGCGATCATCACCTCGGTGCAGGCGGTGCTGGCGAATGCGGGGGCGATGGCGGCCTGGGCGGCGGTGATCGCGGGGCTGCTGTTCCTCGGCATGGTGCCGCTGTTTCTGGGGCTGTTCGTCGCGCTGCCGGTGCTTGGCCATGCCAGCTGGCACATGTATCGCGCGCTGACGGCGTGAGGCCGGGGACGGGCAAGAAAAAGGGCGGCCCGTGGGCCGCCCGATCTCGTTCTTGCGTCTCGCGGCCTCAGGCCTGCGGCGCGGAGGGTTCCGGCGGCGCGAGCTTCGGCGCCTGCGCGCCCTGCAGCGGGTCTTCCTGACGCTGCACCGAGCCTTCGAAATGCGCGCCGCTCTCGATCGCGATGGTCTTGTGGATGATGTCGCCCTCGACCCGCGCGGTCGAGGTCAGGCGCACCTTCAGGCCGCGCACGCGGCCCACGACGCGGCCGTTCACCACGATGTCGTCGGCGACGATCTCGCCGCGGATGGTGGCGGTCTCGCCCACGGTCAGCAGATGGGCGCGGATGTCGCCCTCGACCACGCCCTCGACCTGGATGTCGCCGGTGGTCTTGATGTTGCCGACGATGGTCAGATCCGAGGACAGGACCGAGGCCGGCGGTTTCGCCCGCGGCGTGCCGGTCGCAAACTCGCCCGCCGGACGGGGCGCCGGGGTCTCGGCCTTCGGCTTGTCGGCTTCCGGGGTCGTCTTCGGGCCCGGATCATGGATTTTGCTCTTAGAAAACATCTTTCGCCGCCTTGATGAAGGTCATCGGGTTGATGGGGTCGCCCCCAACCCGGATTTCATAGTGCAGATGCGGTCCGGTGGACCGACCGGTATTGCCACTATCACCAATCACGTCGCCGCGCGACACTTTTTGCCCGGGCCTGACGCGGATTCTGGACAGGTGGCCATAGACGGTGGAGACGCCGAACTCGTGCCGGATCTTGACCACATTGCCATAGCCGTTCTCCCATTCGGCGGCGGTGACGACGCCATCGGCCGGGGCATGGACCTGCATGCCGACCGGGCCGGCAAGGTCGATGCCCGCATGCAGCCGGCCCCAGCGATAGCCGAAGGGCGAGGTGAAGCGATAGCCGCCGTAGATCGGGATGGCGAAGGGCAGCTTGTCGACGGCGATGCGATACATGTTCATCTCGTCGAGCCGCTCGAGGATGCCGTTCGCGCGCGCCGCGTCGCGGGCGATCGCCGGGTCCTCGCCCTTGGTCGAATAGGCGATCGGCATCAGCGGTCCGCCGGTGCCGGAATAGCCCTTGCGGATCTGGCTCAGGATCGAGGCGGGGTTCATTCCGGCGTTCTTGAACATCCGGTCGAGCGGCGTCATCGACACCTTCACCGCGCCTTCGAGGGTGGTGAAGATCTCGTCGTTGCGTTCCTCGAGCAGGCGCTTTTCCAGCGCGATGCGGTCGGCCTCGACACGGGCGTCCTCGGCGTCGCGGGCGGCGGCGTCGCGCTCGGCCGCGGTGGCGTTCAGCACGGTCGAGAGCATGTCGACGGTGCTGGCCATGTCGTCGGCGCGCGCGGTGAGCGAGGTGGCCTTGCCGGCGTCCTTGTCCTGCGCCTTCGCGAGGGCCGCGCGGGCGCTGTCGCGTTCGGTCATGGTGCGGCGCAGCGTGCCCTGGATCACGTCGATCCCGGTCTCGAGCTCGCGCCGCCGCTCTTCCGAGGCGAGCAGCTGCGACTGCATCTGAGACACCTGCTCGAGCGCGAGCTGGAAGCGTTTCTGCGCCGCCACGGCCTCGTTCGCGCGGCTGTCGCGTTCCTTGGCGAGGGTGACGAGGCGCTGCTCGAAGGCGGCCTGCGCGATCGCCGCCTGTTCGCGCGCCGAGCCCGAGGAGATGCCGGCGATGAACAGCAGCGAGGTCGCCACCACCGCCCAGAGAAAGAACGCCCCTGCCGCGGCCAGCACCCAGGCCTGGGTGATCGGGCGCAGCCGCACGAAGCGGGTGGCGCTGTCGGATTTCATGAAGAGCCGCTGTTCGGGAAGGAACCGTCCGAGGCTCGAATTCACGCGGGCGATGAGGCGCTTGGGCACGCTTTGAGTCCTGTGAAGTGGTCATCAGAACGGGGCCGGGCCCCGAGATCCGGGGCGACGCCCTGAGGCGCCCCGCAACGGATGGCCTCCGCTTAACAACCGCGGGCGGCGCGGCGCAACCGCTTTCGCCCGGCGGTTCCCGTGCCTGCCGCGGAATCTCGCCCGATGCGCGAGATCCCGCCGATCGTGGCCCGGCTGGTTTCAGCCGAGCGCCTTCACGGCTGCGAGAACCGCCTCGGCATGGCCCTTGACCGCGACCTTCGGCCAGACCTGGGCGACGGTGCCGGTGCCGTCGATCAGGAAGGTCGCGCGCTGGATCCCCATCGAGGTGCGGCCATACATCGTCTTCTCGACCCAGGTGCCATAGGCCGCGCAGGTCGCGCCGTCCTCGTCCGAGACGAGGGGGATGCCAAGCCCATGTTTCGCGCAGAACTTCTCGTGTTTCGCGAGCGTGTCGCGCGAGATCCCGACGACGGACGCGCCCGCGGCTGCGAAGTCGGCGGCAAGGCGGGTGAAATCGAGCGCCTCGGTGGTGCAGCCGGGGGTGTCGTCCTTCGGATAGAAGTAAAGCACCACCGGGCGCGGACGCAGCGCCGAGAGGGTGAGCGTCGCCCCCTCGGTGCCGGGGCCGGTGCGCGGCAGGGTGAAGTCGGGCGCGGTTTCGCCGATGCCGATCATGTGCATCTCCTTGCGTGTGGTTCGTTGCTAGGTCTAGATCGCAGGACCGGAATGTAAACCGCCGATGGCAGACGAACAGGCATGACGAGCGAGGACGACGAGGGGGCACGCCCCGGCACCGGGGGTGCCGGCGCCGAAAGTGCCGCCGACGAGAAGGCTGTCGACGAACAGTTGCCTGCAGCGTTGCGCCGTGGCGCCGCGCGGCGGGGCCGCTTTGGCGTCTGGCTGATCCTCAGCCTGCCGCTTCTCGCCGTCGCGGCGCTTGTCGCCTTCCTTGCGCTCAGCCACCAGCCGCTTGCGGCGCCGGGCTGGGTGATCGCCCAGGCCGAGAGCCGGGCGAACGCGATGCTGGCGGGGCGGGTGAAGGTGGCGCTGACCGGCGGTGCCGATGTCTTCATCGACGAGGGATTCGTGCCGCGGCTGCGGCTGAAGATGGTGCAGATCGCCCGCCCCTCGGGCCTGCCGATCGCGGTGTTGCCCGAGTTGCGGATGTCGTTCTGGGCCGAACCGCTGATGCGCGGCAAGATCGTGCCGCGCTCGTTCCGGATCCGCGGCGCGACGGTCGCGCTGCGCCGGCTGCCCGACGGGCGCATCGACCTCGACCTTGGCGGGGCGGGCGGGGTGCAGGGGCTCCAGTTCGCCAATGCCGGCGAGGTCACCGCCGCGATCGAGTCGGCCTTTGCCACGCCCGCGCTTGCCCGGCTGGAGCAGATCACCGCGGATGGCGTGCGCATCCGGCTGGACGATGCGCGGCTCGGCAAGGTCTGGCAGGTCTCGGACGGCCGCTTCCGGCTCAATCAGGATGCGGCGAAGATCGGTCTGACGCTGGCCTTCGATGTGGGCGAAAGCGGCGCGCTGCCGGCGCAGGTGGCGCTGTCGGCCTCGACCTCGAAGACCGGGCCCGAGGCCGAGTTCGGCGCCGCGGTCACCGATGTGCCGGCCGCCGATCTGGCGGTGCAGTCGCCGGCGCTGGCCGTGCTCGGCCTGCTCGATGCGCCGATCTCGGGCACCTTCCGCTCGGGCATCGACGCGAGCGGTGCGCTGAAGCGGGTCGACGCCACGCTGAAGATCGGCGCCGGCGCGCTGAGCCCCGCCGAGGGGCTGCGCGCGGTGCCCTTCGAGGGCGGGCAGGTGCATCTGAGCTATGAGCCCACCGGCCAGAAGGTGAGCTTCAGCGAGGCGAGCTTTGCCAGCAAGGCGCTGCGCTTCAAGGCCTCGGGCCAGACCCTGCTGCGCGACTTCGCGAACGGTCTGCCACGCAGCGCGCTGATCCAGGTGGCGCTGAGCGATGTCGAGGCCGATCCCGAGGGGATCTTCGAACGCCCCGCGCGGATCTCGGAAGGCGCGGTCGACATCCGGTTGCGGTTCAACCCGTTCCGCGTCGACATCGGTCAGCTGTCGCTGGTCGAGGGCGAGCGGCGGATCACCGGACACGGCCGGGTCGAGGCCGGGCCCGAGGGCTGGCATGCGGCCTTCGACGCGGGTGTCGGGCGGATCAACCAGAGCGACCTGCTGGCGCTCTGGCCGCCGGCGCTGGTCGAGCCGACGCGGCGCTGGCTGGCGGAGAACGTCGCCACGGGCGAGCTGCGCAATGTGCGCGCCGCGCTGCGCCTTGACCCGGGCGAGGAGCCGCGGATGGAGCTCGGCTACGAGTTCCGCGGCGCCGAGGTGACGATCCTGCGCACCCTGCCGCCGGTGCGCGAAGGCCGCGGCTTTGCCACCATCCACGACAATTCCCACGCGCTGATGGTCGAGGAGGGCTCGGTCGACGCGCCGCAGGGCGGCCGCATCGAGGTGGCGGATTCGGTCATGGTGGTGCCCGACATCCGCGAGAAACCGGCCCGCGCCGAGGTCAAGCTGATCACCCGTGCGCCGATCCCCGCAGCCCTGTCGCTGCTTGACCAGCCGCCCTTCGAGTTCCTGACCAAGGCCGGCAAGAGCCCCGACATCGCCACCGGCTGGGCCGAGGCGCGCACCAACCTGCGCTTCCGCATGCTGCCGAAGCTCACTCCCGAGGATATCGATTTCGACGTCTTCGCGCGGATGACCGACGTGCGCTCGGACAAGGTGGTGCCGGGGCGGGTGCTGACCGCGCCCGAACTCACGCTCCGCGCCGACCGTGCGGGCATGGCAATCGCCGGGCGTGGCCTTTTCGATGCGGTGCCGTTCGATGCGCGCTGGTCGCAGCAGTTCGGCCCCGAGCACAAGGGCGTCTCGCACGTCGACGGCTATGTCAACGTCACCCCGGACTCGCTTGAAAGCCTTAAGATTTCTCTGCCCAAGGGGGCCGTTTCCGGCTCTGGCTGGGGGCGCATGGCGCTCGACCTGACCGAAGGCGCGCCGGCGCGCTACAGCTTCGAGAGCGACCTGCGCGGCCTCACGCTCTCGATCCCGGAAATCGGCTGGTCGAAGGCCGGCCCGGCGAAGGGCGATCTGACGCTTGCGGGCACGCTCGGCACGCCGCCCACGGTCGAGAAGATCGCGCTCACCGCCCCCGGGCTGAGCGCCGAGGGCAACCTGGTGCTGAACGCCTCGGGCTTCGAGCGGGCGCGGTTTGCGAAGCTTGCGGTCGGCAGCTGGTTTTCCGGCGGGGCCGAGCTGATCGGGCGCGGCGGCGGCCGGGCGCCCGATGTCACCGTCACCTCGGGCCGGCTGGATCTGCGCAGCGCGCGCTTCGGCAAGGGCGTACAGGGCGGGGGCGGCAGCGGCAACCGGATCAAGGCAAAGCTCGACCGGCTGACGATCACCGACACCATCGCGCTGACCGGCTTCGACGGCAGCTTCACCACCCGCAACGGCTTTTCGGGCGCCTTCGAGGGGCAGGTGAACGGCGGCGCGCCGGTCTCGGGCCTGGTCGGCCCCTCAGAGACCGGGCGCACCGCGGTGCGGATCACGGGCGAGGATGCGGGGGCGGCGCTGGCCTCCTCGGGCATCTTCGGCAAGGCCGTGGGCGGGGCGCTGTCGCTGACGCTGTCGCCGATCGGGCAGGCGAGCTACGACGGCAATGTGAAGATCGCGAACCTGCGGGTGAAGGATGCGCCGACGCTGGCCTCGATGCTCTCGGCCGCCTCGATCATCGGCCTTCTCGAGCAACTGAACGGCGAGGGGATTCTCTTCAGCGATGTCGAGGCCGCCTTCCGCTTGACCCCGCAGGGGGTCAGCGTCACAAGGGGCGAGGCCGCGGGCGCCTCGATGGCGGTGACCCTGACCGGCAATTTCTATCCGGGCACGGGGCAGATCGACATGGAAGGCGTGGTCTCGCCGTTCTACCTCATCAACGCGATCGGGCAGGTCTTCTCGCGCCCGGGCGAGGGGCTGTTCGGCTTCACCTACACGCTCAAGGGCACGGCGGCGGCACCGAAGGTGGTGATCAACCCGCTCTCGATCTTCACGCCGGGCATGTTCCGCGAGATCTTCCGCCGCGCCCCGCCGAAAATGGTAACGGAATGAAACTTGAAGATTTCGACTTCGATCTGCCCGAGGGGCTGATCGCGATGCGCCCGGCCCGGCCCCGCACGGCGGCGAAGCTGCTGCTGGCGGAGGGCGACACGATCCGCGATCTGCATGTGGCGGATCTGGTCGATCTGTTCCACCCGGGCGACCGGCTGGTGCTGAACAACACCAAGGTGATCCCGGCGCGGCTGAGCGGCACGCGCACCCGCCTGACCGGGCAGGGCGAGGTCACGGCGAAGGTCGAGATCACTTTGCTGGAGCCGCAGGCCTCGGGCGAATGGACGGCGCTCGCGAAACCGCTGCGCAAGCTGAGGGAGGGCGAGACGATCCGCTTTTCCGACGCGCTCTCGGCCGAGGTGCGCGCGATCGAGGCGGCGCAGCTGCGGCTGGCCTTCAACCTGACCGGGCCCGATTTCGATGCGGCGCTGGCCGAGGCGGGGGCGATGCCGCTGCCGCCCTACATCGCCGCGCTGCGCGCGCCCGACGAGGCCGACAAGACCGATTACCAGACCGTCTTCGCCCGCCATTCGGGCGCCGTGGCGGCGCCGACGGCGAGCCTGCATTTCACCCGCGAGCTGCTCGAGGCGATCCACGCGAAGGGCGTCGACTTCACCCAGGTGACGCTGCATGTGGGCGCGGGCACCTTCCTGCCGGTCAAGGTCGAGGACGTCGAGACGCACAAGATGCACTCGGAATGGGGCGAGGTCACTGCGGCGGCGGCCGAGGAGATCAACGCCACCCGCGCCGCGGGCGGGCGGGTCATCCCGGTCGGCACCACCGCGCTGCGCCTGATCGAGAGCGCCGCGGCCGAGGATGGCACGATGCGCCCGTTCCGCGGCACCACCGAGATCTTCATCTACCCGGGCTATCGCTTCCGGGTGACCGATGCGCTGATGACCAACTTCCACCTGCCGAAATCGACGCTGCTGATGCTGGTTTCGGCGCTGATGGGGCAGGATCGCATCCGCGCCATCTATGACCATGCCGTGAACTCGGGCTATCGCTTCTTCTCTTACGGGGACGCGTCGCTTCTGATACCGCAACGTCGCTAATCTGCCTGATCCTTGGGCGAAACCGCCCTATATCTGGCCTTTCACCGGATTCGGAGACCCCGATGCTGTCTGTCCTGCGCACCTCCTGGCCCCTGCTTCTGGGGATTTTGCTGTTCATGGTCGGCAACGGCATGCAGGGCACGCTTCTGGGCGTGCGCGGCGCGATCGAGGGCATCGGCACCTATCAGATGTCGGTTGTCATGTCGGGCTATTTCGCGGGCTTCCTGTTCGGCTCGCAGATGACACCGGTGATGATCCGCCGGGTGGGGCATGTGCGGGTCTTCGCCGCGCTCGGCTCGATGATTTCCGCGGTGCTGATCCTTTACGCCGCGGTGCCGCACTGGCTGGCCTGGGCGGCGCTGCGCGTGGTGATCGGCTTCAGCTTCTCGGGCGTCTACATCACCGCCGAAAGCTGGCTGAACGCCTCGAGCACGAACGAGACCCGCGGTCAGGCCCTGTCGGCCTACATGATCGTGCAGATGATCGGCATCGTCGCCGGGCAGGTCCTGATGAACACTGCCGATCCGGCGGGCTGG
This sequence comes from Paenirhodobacter sp. YD-8, assembly GCF_056590935.1. Lineage (NCBI taxonomy): Bacteria > Pseudomonadati > Pseudomonadota > Alphaproteobacteria > Rhodobacterales > Paenirhodobacter > Paenirhodobacter sp. YD-8. Next base: position 1,689,358 of record NZ_CM152649.1, read on the forward strand.
ATGCTGTTTGTCATCCCCTCGGTGCTGGTGTCGCTCGCCTTCACCCCGATCCTGCTCTCGGTGGCGCCGGCGCCCACCTTTGCCGAGGTGCAGCGGCTCAATTTCCGCAAGCTCTTCGCCGCCTCGCCGCTGGGCGTGGTCGGCATGTTCGTGATGGGCGGCGTGTTCTCGGCGGTGTTCGGCATGGCCTCGGTCTGGGGCACGCGGGCGGGGCTTTCGGTGCCGCAGATCTCGATCTTCATCGCCAGCATCTATATCGGCGGGCTGATCGCGCAATATCCGATCGGCTGGATCTCGGACCGGATGGACCGGCGCCGGCTGATCTTCGTCGTCTCGGCGGTGGGGTCGGTCGCGATGCTGGCGGCGTTCCTGCTGGCGCCGGGGTTCTGGCTGCTGACGCTGCTCGGCGCGGTGATCGGCGGCGTGGCGAACCCGCTCTATTCGCTGCTCGTGGCCTATACCAACGACTACCTCGACAAGAGCGACATGGCCGCGGCCTCGGGCGGGCTGCTGTTCGTCAACGGCATCGGGGCGATGATGGGGCCGCCCGTCACCGGCTGGCTGATGGAGGCCGTGGGCACCGGCGGCTTCTTCCTGTTCCTGAGCCTGCTGACCGCCTTCCTCGCTGCCTATGCGTTGTGGCGGATGACCCGGCGCCCGGCGATGGCACCCGAGGACACCGGTGCCTTCACGGTGATCTCGCCCGCGGCGACGGCACTTGCGGTGGGCGAGGCGCTCGAGGCGGCGCAGGATGAGTCGGGCCCGCAGCCCCCGGAGCAGGCACGCTGAAGCCGGCCGTCGCGCCCTGAATTTCCGCAACGCGCGCCTGCGGGGCGGGCATCTGCCCGCAAAGCCGGCGCGGGTGGCGAATCGACCGCTGACGCCGGGCAGATGTCCGGCCTTTGTTCTGCGACACTCTGTCGGGGCGTGTGAAAATCATGGTTTCATCACGAAACCGTGTCATATTGCCCGCACACTCTCTCGACTTGGAAAGCTGCTGACATGGAACAGATCACCTCCGTGATCGCGTTCTGGCGCGATGTCGTCGGGCCGGAACGCTGGTTTGCTCACGATCCCGCCCTCGATCTCGAGATCCGAAAACGGTTCGAGAGGCTCTGGCGCAAGGCGATGATCGGAACGCTTGCGCCCTGGGAGCAATCGGCCGAGGGGGCGCTGGCCCTTGTCATCGTTCTCGACCAGTTTCCGCGCCGGATGTTCCGCGGCTGCCGCGAATGCTGGCTGACCGATGAACATGCGCGCGAGGTGGCCGGCCGTGCCATCGAATGCGGGCATGACCTGCAGATCGCCGGCCCGATGCGGCAGTTCTTCTACACCCCCTTCATCCATGCCGAGGACCTGCGCGCGCAGGAGCAGGGGGTGCGGCTGTTCGAGGAGCGCATGCCCGAGGGCGCGATCCACGACGCCCGCGCCCGGCATCTGGTGATCCGCCGCTTCGGCCGCTTCCCCTGGCGCAACGCGGTGGCGGGGCGGCGCTCCTCCGACGAGGAGGCGGCCTTCCTCTGGGCGGGCGGCTATGACTGGGCGTTGAAGGCGCAGGGGCCGCGCGCCGCGGCCTGAGTCCGCCGAAAACCATCGTTGAAGCCCTTTGGGAAATAGTTTAATACCAAACTAGTTTCCAGCGGAGGGTGAGACATGGCTGCCAGAAGCTTCGACATGATCGTGATCGGCGCGGGGCCGGGGGGTTATGTGGCGGCGATCCGCGGCGCACAGCTCGGGCTGAACGTCGCGGTGGTGGAACGCGAGCATCTGGGCGGCATCTGCCTGAACTGGGGCTGCATCCCGACCAAGGCGCTTCTGCGCTCGGCCGAGGTCTTCCACCTGATGCACCGCGCCAAGGAATTCGGCCTGAAGGCCGAGGGGCTTGGCTATGATCTCGACGCGGTCGTCGCGCGCTCGCGCGGGGTCGCGAAGCAGCTCTCGGGCGGCGTCGCCCATCTGCTGAAGAAGAACAAGGTCACCGTGGTGATGGGCGAGGCCAGCTTGCCCAAGCCCGGCCTCGTCTCGGTCAAGACCGAGAAGGGCGTGGAAGAGCTGACCGCGAAGAACATCATCCTCGCCACCGGCGCCCGCGCGCGCAGCCTGCCGGGGCTCGAGGCGGACGGCGATCTGGTCTGGTCCTACAAGCACGCTCTGGTGCCGACGCGGATGCCGAAGAAGCTCCTGGTCATCGGCTCGGGCGCGATCGGCATCGAATTCGCAAGCTTCTTCAACACGCTCGGCGCCGATGTGACAGTGGTCGAGGTGATGGACCGCGTGCTGCCGGTCGAGGATGCCGAGATTTCCGCCTTCGCCAAGAAGGCCTTCGTCAAGCAGGGGATGAAGATCCTCGAGAAGACCACGGTGAAGAAGCTCGACCGCAAGCCGGGCGTCGGTGTGACCGCGCATCTCGAGGATGCGAAGGGCACCACCACCGCCGAGTTCGACACGGTGATCTCGGCCGTCGGCATCGTCGGCAATGTCGAGAACCTCGGGCTCGAGGCGCTTGGCGTGAAGATCGACCGCACCCATGTGGTGGTCGACGAGTTCTGCCGCACCGGCGTGCCGGGGCTTTACGCGATCGGCGACATCGCCGGCGCGCCCTGGCTTGCGCACAAGGCCTCCCACGAGGGGGTGATGGTGGCCGAGCTGATCGCCGGCAAGCACGCCCATCCGATCAAGCCCGGCTCGATCGCCGGTTGCACCTATTGCCATCCGCAGGTCGCCTCCGTCGGTCTGACCGAGGAAAAGGCGAAGGCCGCGGGCTATGAGATCAGGGTCGGTCGCTTCCCCTTCGTCGGCAACGGCAAGGCGATCGCGCTTGGCGAGCCCGAGGGGCTGGTGAAGACCGTCTTCGACGCGAAGACCGGCGAGCTTCTGGGCGCCCACATGATCGGCGCCGAAGTGACCGAGCTCATCCAGGGCTATGTCATCGGCCGCAAGCTCGAGACCACCGAGGAAGACCTGATGGAAACCGTCTTCCCGCATCCGACGCTGAGCGAGATGATGCACGAGGCGGTGCTCGATGCCTATGGCCGGGCGATCCACTTCTGATTTCTGACCGTCCGGTCTGAATTCTCTTGACCTCGTGTCGCGGCGCGGCACAGGTTCGCAAGGGGCCCGCAGGGGCCCCTTTCATTTGACGGAGCGGTGCAGGATGCAGACGCGGTGGGGCGCGATTTTCGCGCTGTGGTTCGCGGGGCTCTGCGCCGCGGGCCAGTTCTCGAAAGTGGGCGTGATCTTTCAGGAGCTTGCGGCGATCTGGCCCGAGGCCGGCACGCGGCTTGGGCTGGTGGTCTCGGTCGTCGGGGCGGTGGGGATCGTCTTCGGCACCACGGCGGGGCTGATCGTGGCCCGCGCCGGCGCGCGGCGGATCATCATCGGCGCGCTGGTGGCGGGGGCGGGGCTCTCGGCGCTGCAATGCCTTGGCCTGCCGCTTGGCCTGATGATCGCCTCGCGCGTGGCCGAGGGCTTTGCCCATCTCGCCATCGTCGTGGCCGGGCCGGTGCTGATTGCGGGCGCCGCCGCGCCGCGCGATCAGGCTGCGGCGATGACGCTGTGGTCGACCTTCTTCGGCCTTGCCTTCGCGGTGACGGCCTTCTTCGGGCTGCCCTTCGCGCAGACGCATGGGGCCTCGGCGCTCTGGGCGGTGCATGCGGGGCTGATGCTGGTCGCGGCGGCGCTGCTCGCCGCCGTGCTGCCGCGCGAGACGATCCTGCCGGCGCCGCCACTGCAGCCGGGCACGGTGCTGCGCGACCATCTGGCGATCTATGCCAGCCCGCGCATCGCCGCCCCGGCGCTCGGCTTCGTCTTCTACACGATGATCTTCGTCGCCGCGCTGACGCTGGTGCCGGGGCTGGTCGAGCCGCGGCTGCGCGGGCTGACCGCGGCGGTGATGCCGCTCCTGTCGATCGCCAGCTCGCTTGGCCTCGGCGTGCAGTTCACCCGCCGCATCGGCGCGGTGCGCACCGCCCAGATCGGCTTTGCCGTCGGCGCGCTGGCCGCGGCGGGATGGGCCGTCACCTCGGGCGTGGCGCAGGTCGGCGCGGCCTTCCTGCTCTCGGCGGGGCTCGGCTTCGTGCAGGGCGCAAGCTTTGCCGCGATCCCCGAGCTCAACGACACCCCCGCCAGCCGGGCGCAGGCGGCGGGCGCGATCGCGCAGCTGGGCAATGTCGGCACCACGCTCGGCACGCCGCTGCTGCTTGCCCTGACCGCAGCGATGGGGCCGCAGGCGATCGCGGCCTTTTCGTTGCCCCTGTGCCTTGGCGGCATCGCGATGCACCTGTGGCTGTCGCGCCGCCGCGCGCGGGCTTGACCGCGGGCATGAAAAAGGGGCGCGGCGCGCCCCTTTTCAACGGCCGTGCGCTGCCCCTCAGGCGCGCTCGATCGGGCCGCCCGCGGCGTGCCAGTCGTAGAGACCGCCGAGGTTGAACACCTGCTGATAGCCCATCTGGGCAAGCATCTGCCCCGCCGCCTGCGAGCGCGCGCCCGAGGCACAGTAGACCACCACCGGCTTCTCGACCGACAGCGCCTTCAGGCATTCGGGGCTCGACGGATCGCATTTCATCTTGACCACGCTCAGCGGCACATGCAGCGCGCCCTTCGCCTTGCCCGAGGCGCGCAGCTCGTTCATGTCGCGCACGTCGATCAGCGTGATCTCGCCCTTGGCGGCCTTGGCCACCGCGTCCTTCGGGTTGATGCGTTGCACCTGCGCGCCGCCGCCGCCGGGGCGAAGAAAGTTGAACATGCCGTCATTCCTGTTCAGGGCAGCCCCCGTGGGCCGCGTCGCCTTCTGATGTGGCAGATCGCCGTGCCAGATCAAGACCGGATGCGGCGTCGCGGCGAAAAATGTATTCACGAAAGCGAATGAGTGACGCCGGCCCCGGCCTCGCTGCCCGAAATTCGGGCCGCACCGGCGATCTGCGGCCGATTGTTCCGCTTCCGTTCTCATATTTCGATTGGAGACTCCCGCGCCATACCCTATCTAGGGGGCGTGGTAACGGGGGCGGTCATGGCCGAGCAGAAGTTCATCGAAATCCGCGGCGCGCGCGAGCACAACCTGAAGAATGTCGATCTCGACATTCCGCGCGATGCGCTGACCGTGATCACCGGGCTTTCGGGCTCGGGCAAGTCCTCGCTCGCCTTCGACACGATCTATGCCGAGGGGCAGCGGCGCTATGTCGAAAGCCTGTCGGCCTATGCGCGGCAATTCCTCGACATGATGGGCAAGCCCGATGTCGACCATATCTCGGGGCTGAGCCCTGCAATCTCGATCGAGCAGAAGACGACCTCGAAGAACCCGCGCTCGACGGTGGGCACGGTGACCGAGATCTACGATTACCTGCGCCTTCTCTTTGCCCGCGTCGGCACCCCCTACAGCCCGGCGACCGGCCTGCCGATCGAGGCGCAGCAGGTGCAGGACATGGTCGACCGGGTGATGGCAATGCCCGAGGGGGCGCGCGGCTATCTGCTCGCCCCGGTGGTGCGCGACCGCAAGGGCGAATACCGCAAGGAATTCGCCGAGTGGCAGAAGGCGGGCTTCCAGCGGGTGAAGGTCGATGGCGCCTTCTACGAGCTCGAGGAGCCGCCCGTGCTCGACAAGAAGTTCCGCCACAATATCGACGTGGTGGTCGACCGGATCGTGGTGCGCGAGGGGCTGGAGACGCGGCTCGCCGACAGTTTCCGCACCGCGCTCGATCTGGCCGACGGCATCGCGATCTTCGAGGAGGCGCTCGGCGCCGACGAGATCGAGGCCGGCAAGGAGCCCGCCCGCACCACGTTTTCCGAGAAATTCGCCTGCCCGGTGAGCGGTTTCACCATCCCCGAGATCGAGCCGCGGCTGTTCTCCTTCAACGCGCCCTTCGGTGCCTGTCCGGTCTGCGACGGGCTGGGGGTGGAGCTGTTCTTCGACGAGCGGCTGGTGGTGCCCGATCAGTCGCTGTCCATCCCGGCCGGCGCGCTGGCGCCCTGGGCGAAATCGAAGAGCCCCTATTTCACCCAGACCATCGAGGCGCTGGCGAAGCATTACGGCTTTGACAAGCGCAAGCCCTGGAAGGACCTGCCCGAAGCGGTGCAGAAGCTGTTCCTCTATGGCTCGGGCAAGGACGAGATCAAGTTCCGCTTCGACGAGGCCGGCCGCGTCTACGAGGTCAGCCGCAGCTTCGAGGGCGTGATCCCGAACATGGAGCGGCGCTATCGCGAGACCGATTCCGCCTGGGTGCGCGAGGAGTTCGAGCGCTATCAGAACAACCGCCCCTGCGGCGCCTGCCACGGCTACCGCCTGCGCCCCGAGGCGCTGGCGGTGAAGATCGGCGGGCTGCATGTCGGCCAGGTGGTCGAGATGTCGATCCGCGAGGCCCACGCCTGGGCCGAGACCGTGCCCGAGGCGCTGACCAAGCAGCGCAACGAGATCGCCCGCCCGATCCTGAAGGAAATCCGCGAACGGCTTGGCTTCCTGGTCAACGTCGGGCTCGACTATCTGACGCTCAGCCGATCGGCCGGCACGCTCTCGGGCGGCGAAAGCCAGCGCATCCGGCTCGCCTCGCAGATCGGTTCGGGGCTGACCGGGGTGCTTTACGTGCTCGACGAGCCCTCGATCGGGCTGCATCAGCGCGACAACGACCGGCTGATCGCCACGCTGAAGAACCTGCGCGACGCGGGCAACACCGTGCTGGTGGTCGAGCATGACGAGGACATGATCCGCCAGTCCGACCATGTCTTCGACATCGGCCCGGGGGCGGGGGTGCATGGCGGCCGCGTCGTCGCCCATGGCACGCCCGAGGAGATCGCCCGCGATCCCGCCTCGCTCACCGGTCAATACCTGTCCGGCACCCGCTGCATCGAGGTGCCGGCCGAGCGGCGCAAGGGCAATGGCAAGAAGCTCACCGTGGTCAAGGCCTCGGGCAACAACCTCAAGGAGGTGACGGTCGACTTTCCGCTCGGCAAGTTCGTCTGCGTCACCGGCGTCTCGGGCGGCGGCAAGTCGACGCTGACGATCGAGACCCTGTTCAAGACCGCGGCGATGCGATTGAACGGCGCGCGCGAGACCCCGGCGCCTTGCGAGACCATCAAGGGCTTCGAGCACCTCGACAAAGTGATCGACATCGACCAGCGCCCGATCGGGCGCACGCCGCGCTCGAACCCCGCGACCTACACCGGCGCCTTCACCCCGATCCGCGACTGGTTCGCCGGTCTGCCCGAGGCGCAGGCGCGCGGCTACAAGCCCGGGCGGTTCAGCTTCAACGTCAAGGGCGGGCGCTGCGAGGCCTGTCAGGGCGATGGCGTGATCAAGATCGAGATGCACTTCCTGCCCGACGTCTATGTCGAATGCGAGACCTGCAAGGGCAAGCGCTACAATCGCGAGACGCTGGAGATCCAGTTCAAGGGCAAGTCGATCGCCGATGTGCTCGACATGACGGTCGAGGATGCGCAGGGCTTCTTCAAGGCGGTGCCCTCGATCCGCGAGAAGATGGACGCGCTGGTCGAGGTGGGTTTGGGCTACATCAAGGTCGGCCAGCAGGCGACGACTCTGTCGGGCGGCGAGGCGCAGCGGGTGAAGCTGTCGAAGGAACTGGCGCGCCGCGCCACCGGTCGCACGCTCTACATCCTCGACGAACCGACGACGGGGCTGCATTTCGAGGATGTGCGCAAGCTCCTCGAGGTGCTGCACGAGCTGGTCAACCAGGGCAATACCGTGGTGGTGATCGAGCACAACCTCGACGTCATCAAGACCGCCGACTGGGTCATCGACATCGGCCCCGAGGGGGGCGATGGCGGTGGCCAGATCGTCGCGACCGGCACGCCGGAGGAGGTCGCGGTGAACCCGCGCAGCCATACCGGGCGCTATCTCGCGCCGATGCTGGGGATGAAGGCCGCGGCCGAATAGGGCTCAGCGGCTGGTGCGGCGGCCGAGGATCTCGATCACCCGGCCGTCGCGCGCCGAGACCTTGTAGATCACCCCGTCGCGCCGGTAATAGCGCCACGGCCCGTCGACCGGCGGCAGGCCGTAGCGGTCGAGATCCATCAGCATCGACTGTTCGTAGATCGGGAAGGGGGCGCCGACGGCAAGATCGGGCGCGCGGGCCGTGGTGGCGATCCAGCGGTTGCCGAACTTGCAGAAGGTCACGCCCGAGGCCTGCATCACCTTGCAGGCCGAGGCGCCTTCGGGCAGCGGCGCCACCTCTGCCCCTGCGCCCGCCGCGGTCAGTGCCGCGACGAGCAACAGGGGCAGGGCGCGCGCCGGGCCCGTCATCTCAGTTCAGCAGCGCCGAGACCGCGCCGATCAGGTTCAGCACCTTGCCGGTCTGCGGTTCGACCCGATAGACGTAATCGCCGCTGCGCCAGTAGGTATAGCGCCGGTCGAGGCGATAGCGGTCGGGGTCGCGGATGACGATGTAATCGCCGCGGATCCGCTCGCCGCGCTGCCATTTCTTTGCCTGGCCGGGCGGCATGCAGCCATTGTGCTTTTTCGCGAGACCGGGCGGGCAGCCCGGTGCCTCGGCATAGATCACCGTGCGGCGATCGTGGCCGCGGCCCTCGTCATGGCCGTGGCCATTGCCGGCAAAGCCGGCCACCGGGACGATCACAGTGCTCAGCGCAAGGCCGAGCGCGGGGACGATCTTTGCAAGACTCATGTCGTATCTCCTTCTGCGCAGGAGATAACCCGAAACCCGGCGCCGTGTTCCCCCGAACTGCAGCGGCCCCGGGGCATCGGCGGCAAGGCGCCGAAGGCCCCCGGGGCCGAGGGGTCACTTCTTCATCGGGCAGGTGTTGATCCCGAGGATCGAATAGAGCGGGCAGGTGCCGAGCAGCCCGGTCACCAGCGGGATGATCCCGATCAGGCCAAGCCAGTTCCAGGCGCCGGCCGGGTTGGCCAGGTAGATGCCGATCAGCACCAGCCCCACGACGATGCGCGCCACGCGGTCCACGGTTCCTTCGTTCTTCTTGAACATGGTCAAGCTCCTTTGCCAGGGGCCGCTTTGGCCCGATGCGCACAGGGTAGCGCAGCCGGCGCGTCCTGTCTGTGACCAGATCACGCTGCGGTTGCGAAAAGCTCCGCCGCCGGTCTTCAGGCCTCGGCGAGGGCAAGGCGGGCAAGCGCCGCGGCATCGGTGATCTCGACCCGGCCGCGGCCGCGCCGCACCCATCCCCGCCGCTCGAAGCTTTCGAGCCGGCGCGACACCACCTCGCGCGCCGAGCCGATCTGGCTGGCAATCTCCTGTTGTGTCGCCGCAAGGCTGCCGCCCTGCGCCTGTGCCGTCAGGAAGGCCGCCAGCCGGCAATCGACCGACTGGAAGGAGACCCGCTCCATCAGCCGGATCATCCCCTCCATCCGTTCGGCGAAGGCGGCAAAGACCATGCGCCGAAACCCCGGCGAGCTGTCCATCAGTTGCAGGAAAAGCGCCCGCGGCACCATCACCAGCCGGGTGTCGCGGGTGGTGACGGCCTCGCCCGAATAGGCGGCCTCGCCCAGCAGGCCGAGCGTCGTCTGCACGCAGCTCTGCCCCGGTTCGACCGCGTAGAGCAGCAGCTCGCGGCCGTTCGCGCCGGTGAGGAACACCTCGATCCGGCCCGAGAGCACGAGGGCAAAGCCCGCGACCGCCTCGCCCGGGCGAAACAGCACCGCACCGCGCGGCACGGTGACGGGCGCCAGTGCGGAAAGGGCGGCGCGAGCGGCGGGCTCGAGGCCGGAAAGGGCGGGGGTGTCGGGGATCCAGTCGCTCATGCACCGGTTCTGGCCTGCCGGGCGCGGGGGTGCAAGCGGCGCGCAAGAGAACGGGGCGGCCGCGGCCGCCCCGTTCCGGCCGTGAGTGACGGTCGTTCAGTTCGAATTCAGGATGGTGCTGAGCAGCCCGACGACGGCCACCACCTTCAGCGTGCTGTCGTCGACCCGCACGACGGTGTTGTCGACGACACGGTAGTGCTGATGCGCGGGCGGTGCGGGCAGGCGGCTGTTCTTCGCCTGCTGGAAGAGGGCGCCCTTGCGGGCGGAATCACCCACATGCGGGGCGGGCACCTTCTGCGGTGCCGACTTCACCGGGGTCGAGGATTTTGCCGGGCTCGCGATCTTCTGGCCCGCGATTTTCTGGCCTGCGGCCTTCTGGGCGGGCTGTGTCTTCTGCGCCGGCGGACCGTCGCATGTGCGCATGCCGTCAGGCGGCAGCACGCAGGCGGAGTGCGTGCCCCGGGCCGCGGCCATCGGCGCGGCCAGACTGACGGCAAGGCTTGCCATCAAGGCGGCCAGGACGGTCTTGCGCGTGGTGATCTGCATGAAACTGCTCTCCCTCATGACGGTGATCAGGAGAGAAAACGACCGGGGGAGGACATTCCGTCGCACCCCCGGCCGGATTTTTCGCCCTCAGCCGCGATGACGCGCCGCAAGCCGCGGCAGCATCGCCGAGAAGTCCTTGCCGCGGCCATCCTCGGCCTCGACGAAGGTGGTGTAGAGCGCCGCCGCCAGCTGCCCCATCGGGGTGTCGGCATCCGCCGCCTCGGCCGCCTGCTGGCTCAGCCGCAGGTCCTTGAGCATCAGCTCGGCCGCGAAGCCGGGCTTGTAGTCGTTGTCGGCGGGCGAGGCGGGGCCGACGCCCGGGGCCGGGCAATAGGCGTTCATCGTCCAGCTGTAGCCCGAGGAGGTCGAGACCACGTCGAACATCTTCTGCCGGTCGAGGCCGAGCTTGTCGGCGAGCGCAAAGGCCTCGCAGGTGGCGATCATGGTGACGCCGAGGATCATGTTGTTGCAGATCTTCGCGGCCTGACCGGCGCCCGCGGCGCCGCAATGCACCGCCTTCTGGCCCATGATGTCGAACAGCGGCTGCACCGTGGCGAAGGCCGCGTCCGGTCCGCCGACCATGAAGGTCAGCGTGCCCGCCGTCGCCCCGCCGACGCCGCCCGAAACGGGCGCATCAAGCGCCGCAAGCCCCGCCGCCACCGCCTGCTCGGCCACCGCGCGCGCGCTTTCGACATCGACGGTCGAGCAGTCGCACAGCACTGCGCCCTTCGGCATCGCCGGGATCACCTCGACCGCCACGGCGCGCAGGATCGCGCCATTGGGCAGCATGGTGAAGACGACTTCGGCGCCCTGCGCCGCCGCCGCGGCCGAGGCGGCCTTCGCCACCCCCGCCGGCATCGGTGCGCTGAGGTCGAAGCCCGTCACCTCATGCCCCGCCTTGACCAGGTTGGCGGCCATCGGCCCGCCCATGTTCCCAAGTCCGATGAAACCGATCTTCATGTTTCCTCCCAATGTGTTGTGCCGCAACCTTCAAGCAGTTTCGAAGGCGATCTCCCAGTCCCGCGGCAGCGGTTCGAGCAGCGCCGCGACCTCGGCCATCGGCAGGGTCTCGAGGCTGTATTTCCAGTTCGGGCTGCGATCCTTGTCGATGATCTGCGCCCGCACGCCCTCGAGGAAATCGGCCTTCTCGACCGCGCGCAGGGTGAAGCGGAACTCGTTCGACAGGGCGTCGCGGATGGTGGGGGTGGCGCGGGTCATCCGCACGAGGCGCAGCGTCGCCTCCTCGGACAGCGCCGAGTTGCGGCGCAGGATGGCCAGCGTCTCGGTGGCGAAATGCGTGCCCGAGGCCTCGAGCGCGGCCACGATCTCGTGGATGTCGCGCCCGCCGAAGGTGGCCTCGATCTGCGGCCGGAGATCGGCAAGCCGCCCCTTCGTGGCAGGCACGCGGCCTTTCGGCAGAACCGACGGGTCGCCGGTCGCGATCAGCTGCGCCTTCACCGCCTCCCACTCCGCCTCGGGCAGGTAGAGATCGGCAAAGCCCGCATAGATCGCGTCGGCCGCGCCGATCCGGCTGCCGGTGACACCGAGGTATTCGCCGACGCGCCCCGGCGCCTTCGCCAGCAACAGCGTGCCGCCGACGTCGGGGATCAGGCCGATGCCGGTTTCGGGCATGGCGATCTGCGTCGTGTCGCCCACCACCCGGTGATGCGCATGGCCGCCGACGCCGACGCCGCCGCCCATCACGAAGCCCTGCATGAAGGAGACGACGGGCTTGCCATATTCCGCGAGCCGGGCGTTCATCCGGTATTCCTCGCGCCAGAAGCGCGGGCCGGTGGTGAAATCGCCGGCGCGGCCCTGGTGATAGATCTTGGCGATGTCGCCACCGGCGCAGAAGGCGCGCTCGCCCACGGCGTCGATCACCACCACCGCAACCTCGGGGTCATCGCGCCACGCGCTCAGCGCCGCGTCGATCGCCATCGCCATGTCGTAATCGAGCGCATTGAGCGCCTTCGGGCGGTTGAAGGTGAGCCGCCCCGCGCGGCCCTCCTTGCGCACGATCATCGTCGCCTCGTCGGTCATCAGTCCCGCTCCGCCAGCACAGCGCGGCTGACGATCAGCCGCATGATTTCATTCGTCCCCTCGAGGATCTGGTGCACGCGCAGGTCGCGCACGATCTTCTCGATGCCGTAATCGGCAAGGTAGCCATAGCCACCATGCAGCTGCAGGCACTGGTTGGCCACCTCGAACGCGGCGTCGGTGACGTAAAGCTTTGCCATGGCGCAGAATTTCGTGGCGTCCGGGGCGCCGGTATCAAGCTTCCAGGCGGCCTGGCGCAGGAAGGTGCGGGCGGACTGCAGCTTCACCTCCATCTCGGCCAGACGGAATTGCAGCGCCTGGAAGCCGTCGAGCGTGCGGCCGAAGGCCTTGCGCTCGCCCATGTAGGTCAGCGTCGCGTCGAAGGCCGCCTGCGCCCCGCCAAGCGCCGAGGCGGCGATATTGAGCCGGCCGCCGTCAAGCCCGGCCATGGCATAGCTGAAGCCCTGGCCTTCCTCGCCGACCAGGTTCCCGGCCGGGATCACGCAATCGTCGAATTGCACCTGCGCGGTGGGCTGCGCGCGCCAGCCCATCTTGTCCTCGAGCGCGCCGAAGCTGAGGCCCGGGGTGCCCGCCTCGATCACCATGCAGGAGATGCCCTTCGGCCCGTCGCCACCGCTGCGCACCATCGTCAGATAGGCGTCGGAATAGCTGCCGCCCGAGATGAAGGCCTTGGTGCCGTTGAGCTTCCAGCCGCCCTCGACGCGCTCGGCACGGGTGCGCAGCGCCGCCGCATCCGAGCCCGAACCGGGCTCGGTCAGGCAATAGGAGAAGATCGTCTCCATGCTGCACAGACCGGGCAGCCAGCGTTCCCTGGTCTCGGGCGAGCCGAACTTGTCGATCATCCCGCCGCACATGTTGTGGATCGAGAGGAACGAACCGACGGCCGGGCAGGACATCGCCAGCGCCTCGAAGACCAGCGTCGCGTCAAGCCGGCTGAGCCCGGTGCCGCCGTAGTCTTCCGAGACATAAAGCCCGCCAAGGCCGAGCTCGGCCAGTTGCGGCCAGAGCGTCTTCGGGATCGTGCCTTCGGCCTCCCACTCCCGGGCGAAGGGCGCGATGTTCTCCTGCCCGAAAGCCAGGGCCATGTCGAAGATGGCCTGCTGCTCCTCGCTCAGTGCGAAATCCATGGTTTCCTCCCCGAAACGCTGGAAATGAATATGTGTTCAATTTTCATCCGGCGCGCGGATTTTGCAAGGGGGCAGGGGCGCTGCCCCTCGGCCTTCGGCCTCACCCCGGAGTATTTGGACCAAGAAAAAGCGCCCGGGTTTTTTCTTGGCGCAAATACTCCCGCCGGAGGCAGCCGCGCCCCGAAGGGCGCGGCATCCGTCTCAGTCGAGCGCCTTGAAGTTCAGGCTGGCGCCGTCCTTGATGCCCGAGAACCAGCGCGCGGTGACGGTCTTCGTCTTGGTGTAGAAGCGCAGCGCGTCGGGGCCGTACTGGTTCAGGTCGCCGAAGGCCGACTTCTTCCAGCCGCCGAAGGTGTAGTAGCTCAGCGGCACCGGGATCGGGAAGTTGATGCCGACCATGCCGACGTTGACGCGGCTGGCGAAATCGCGCGCGGTGTCGCCATCGGCGGTGAAGATCGCGGTGCCGTTGCCGTAATCGTTGTCGATCACCAGCTTCAGCGCGTCTTCATAGCTGTCCATCCGCACCGTCGACAGCACCGGCCCGAAGATCTCCTGGCGGTAGATGTCCATCTCGGGGGTGACGTCGTCGAACAGCGTCGGGCCGACGTAGAAGCCGTTCTCGTAGCCCTGGATCTTCAGCGCGCGGCCATCGACGACAAGGGTCGCACCCTGTTCGACGCCCGAGCCGATCAGCCCGTTGATCCGGTCCTGCGCCTGCTTGGTGATGACCGGCCCGAAGTCGACGTCATCGCCCGCGGTATAGGGACCGACCTTGAGCTTCTCGATCTTCGGCACCAGCTTCTCGATCAGACGGTCGGCGGTTTCCTTGCCCACCGGCACCGCGACCGAGATCGCCATGCAGCGTTCGCCCGCCGCGCCGAAGCCCGCGCCCACCAGCGCGTCGGCCGCCTTGTCGAGGTCGGCGTCGGGCATGATGATCATGTGGTTCTTCGCGCCGCCGAAGCACTGCGCGCGCTTGCCGTTCGAGCAGGCACGGCCATAGATGTATTGCGCGATCGGGGTGGACCCCACGAAGCCGACGGCCTGCACCGTCTCGTTGTCGAGGATCGCGTCCACGACTTCCTTGTCGCCGTTCACCACCTGCAGCACGCCATCGGGCAGGCCCGCTTCCTGGGCCAGCTGGGCGAGCCGGATCGAGGTCGAGGGGCAGCGCTCGGAGGGCTTCAGGATCATCGCGTTGCCGGCAACGAGGGCCGGGCCCATCTTCCACAGCGGGATCATCGCCGGGAAGTTGAAGGGCGCGATGCCGGCGACGACGCCAAGCGGCTGACGCATCGAGTAGAGGTCGATGCCCGGGCCGGCGCTGTCGGTGTATTCGCCCTTGAGAAGGGCCGGCGCGCCCATGCAGACCTCGATCACCTCGAGCCCGCGCTGCACGTCGCCGCGCGCGTCGGGCAGGGTCTTGCCGTGCTCGCGCGAGACAAGCTCGGCCAGCTCGTCCATATGGGCGTTGATCAGGTCGCCGAATTTCATCATCACCCGGGCGCGGCGCTGCGGGTTGGTCGCGGCCCAGACCGGCTGCGCGGCAGCGGCGGCGGCAACCGCCGCGTCAAGCTCCGCGGTGGTGGCGAGCGCGACGCGCGCCTGCACCTCACCTGTCGCCGGGTTGTAGACGTCGGTGAAGCGGCCGGACGTGCCCGCCACCAGCTTGCCGTTGATCCAGTGTCCGATCTCTTGCATCGAGTGCCTCCCGTGAATTGGTCGGGCAAACCTTAGCCTTGCGAAAATCACCGTAAAAGAGGAAGTCTGGCAAAAGGTGTTTTGCGTTTCTGCAAAGGTTGAGCGATGGATTGGGACGATCTGCGGGTCTTTCTGGCGGTGGCGCGGGCGGAAAGCCTGTCGGGCGCGGGGCGGGTGCTGAAATGCGACGCGGCGACGGTGGGGCGGCGGATCGCGCGGCTCGAGGAGGGGCTGGGGGCGAAAATCTTCCTGAAATCGCCGCATGGCTATGCGCTGACCGATGCGGGGGCGCGGCTCCTGCCCCATGCCGAGGCCGCCGAGGCAGCGACGGCGGCGGCCGAGGAGGCGCTGTCGGGGGAGGCGGGGCAGCTGACCGGGCAATTGCGGATCGGTGCGCCCGATGGCTGCGCGAACTATCTTCTGCCGCAGGTCTGCGCGGCGATCTGTGATGCGCATCCGGGGCTCGAGATCCAGCTGATCGCCCTGCCGCGGCTGTTCAACCTGTCGAAACGCGAGGCGGACATGGCGATTGCCGTGTCGCGGCCGACGGCGGGGCGGCTGACGGTGCAGAAGCTGGCCGATTATCAGCTCCATCTGGCCGCCGACCGCGACTATCTGGCGGCGCATCCGCCGATCACCAGCCGGGCCGATCTGCGCGGGCACCGGATGATCGGCTATATCCCCGACATGATCTTCGACAAGGAACTCGACTATCTCGCCGAGACCGGGGCCGAGGCGGTGGGGCTCGCCTCGAATTCCGTGTCGGTGCAGATGCAGATGGTGCGGGCCGGGGCGGGGCTCGGCATCGTGCATGACTTCGCCATTCCCTTCTGCCCGGGGGTGAGCCGCGTCCTGCCCGACGAGATCGGCCTGCGCCGCACCTTCTGGCTGTTGCGCCATGCCGATGACCGCCGCTCGGAACGGCTTGGCCGGCTCGCCGAGGCGCTTGGCCAGGGGCTGCGTGCCGAGATCGCCCGGCTCGAGGCCGCGGCCGCGGTGCAGTGACCCCGACCTTCGCGTCACTTGACAGACGATCACGCAGTTGTGACGCTGGGACATGGCATGCAAAAGGGAGGTTGCGATGCAGGTTCTGCAGATTCTGAAGTCGAAGGGGGACGACGGGGTGGTGACGGTGGTGCCGGGCACTACGGTTGCAGAGGTGGCGCGGGTGCTCTCGGCCCGCAGGATCGGTGCGCTCATCGTCTCGACCGATGGCAAGCACGTCGACGGCATCATTTCGGAGCGTGACGTGGTGCGCGAACTCGGCCGGCGCGGTTCCGCGGCGCTGAACCTGATGGTCGAGGAGGTGATGACGCGCAATGCCGTGGGCTGCACGCGCACCGACACCACCGAAGAGGTGATGGAGCAGATGAGCGCCGGCGGCTTCCGCCACATGCCGGTGATCGAGCAAGGCGAGATGGTCGGCCTGATCTCGATCCGCGACGTGATCGCGGCGCGGCTGAGCGAGCTGCACGTCGAGAAGGAAGCCCTGACCGGGATGATCATGGGCAATTGACGCCGCGATGCGGCATCACAAGTCTTGCAAAAGGGCGCGCAATCTTGTTGCGTGCCCTTGACCTGTGATGAATGGCACTGAGGAGGAGCCCATGCGCATCGGCCTGTACCCCGGAACCTTCGATCCGGTGACGCTGGGGCATATCGACATCATCCAGCGCGCGATGCCGCTCGTCGACCGGCTGGTCATCGGGGTGGCGATCAACCGCGACAAGGGGCCGCTGTTCAACCTCGAGGAACGGGTCGAGATGCTCGAGGCCGAATGCGCCGAGATCACCGCGCGCTGTGGCGGCGAGATCGTCGTGCATCCGTTCGAGAACCTGCTGATCCATTGCGCGCGCGACGTGAATGCGAATGTCATCATCCGCGGGCTGCGCGCCGTCGCCGATTTCGAATATGAATTCCAGATGGTGGGCATGAACCGCGCGCTCGATTCCAGCGTCGAGACGGTGTTCCTGATGGCCGACGCGCGGCGTCAGGCGATCGCCTCGAAACTGGTGAAGGAGATCGCCCGGCTTGATGGCGAGGTGTCGCGCTTCGTCACCCCGGCGGTGCAGACCCGGCTTCTGGCGAAGCTCGGCAAGGGCTGAGCTCAGCCGCTGAACGAGGGCAGCACGCCGATCGAGACGAAGGCGCGCAGCACCGCATCGACGGCGACCGCGGCCAGCAGCATCCCCATCACCCGGCTGATCACCGCGGCGCCGGTGGTACCGATCACCCGCAACAGCGGCGAGGCGGCCAGCATGATGCCCAGCGTCACCGCCAGCACCAGCGCCATCAGCGCCGTCGTCACCGCCTGATGGGCGATGGCGAAACGGTCGTTGTCGGTCAGGATCACCACCGTCAGCATCGCGCCCGGCGAGGCGATCGAGGGGATCGCCACCGGGAAGACCGAGGTCTGGCGCACCCGCTCGGCCTCGGCGATCTCGTTCTCGGGCTTCGAATGGCCGAAGATCATCGTCAGCGCGAAGAGGAAGAGCACGATCCCGCCGGCGATCTGGAAGGCCGGAAGCGCCAGGCCGAGGGCGTCGAGAACCACCTGCCCAAGGACGATGAAGAGCGTCAGAACCACGAAGGAAACGATCACCGCGCGCACCGCGACCGCGCGGCGCTGATGCGCGCTCATCCCGGCGGTGACGGCGATGAACACCGGCAGCGTGCCGATCGGGTCGATCACGACCCAGAGCGTGATGAATTCCTGCAGAATCTGCGCGGGGCTGAGCAATGGGCAATCCTTTCAAGGGGTTGCTCAATCTCTAACAGAGGGGTGCCCCTGCGGCCAAGGGATGGGGCGCGATCCCGGGCACACGGGCGATCACATCGCCGTGCGTTGCGCGAAAACCACACCCAAAACCACACCCCGTGCCGGTTTCATCCGCGCCCGTAGACCGCCTTGCGCGCGATGCGGGCGGCGTCGCGCGGATAAAGATCGACATCGAGCGCGACGTCGAGCGGCAGTCGCGCGATCTCGCGCCGCGTACGGGCATAGCGGGCCCGCCGTTCGGCGGCGCTGACCAGACGTCCGATGAGCTTGTGCATCCTTCCGGTCCTTTCCACCTGATGACCGGGGGCCGCGGAAGGCCGCCCCGTGCCGCCAAGATGCGCATCATTGATAGCGCTAACAAGTGCCGGAACCGGAAGACCGCATTGCTGCAACCGCATGACTGGCGGCCGTCGATGCGAAAGGGGCGCCCGGCGGGGCGCCCCTTGCAACCGGAAGGCCAGATGTCGGTCAGATCAGCTTGCCCATGGCGACCGCGGTGTCCGACATGCGGTTCGAGAAGCCCCATTCGTTGTCATACCACGACAGGATGCGCACCATCGTGCCGTCCATCACCTTGGTCTGGTCCATGTGGAAGACCGAGGAATGGCTGTCGTGGTTGAAGTCCATCGAGACGTTCTTGTACTTGGTATAGCCGAGGATGCCCTTCAGTGGCCCATCGGCGGCAGCCTCGATCGCGGCGTTGATCTCCTCGACGGTGGTCGCGCGCTTCGCGGTGAAGACCAGATCGACGACCGAGACGTTCGGCGTCGGCACCCGGATCGCCACGCCGTCGAGCTTGCCCTTGAGTTCGGGCAGCACGAGGCCCACGGCCTTCGCCGCACCGGTCGAGGTCGGGATCATGCTCAGCGCCGCGGCGCGGGCGCGGTAGAGATCCTTGTGCAGCGTGTCGAGCGTCGGCTGGTCGCCCGTATAGCTGTGGATCGTGGTCATGAAGCCCTTCTCGATGCCGATCGCGTCGTTCAGCACCTTGGCGACCGGAGAGAGGCAGTTCGTCGTGCACGAGGCGTTCGAGACGATCAGGTCATCCTTGGTCAGGCTCTTGTCGTTCACGCCGAAGACGATGGTCTTGTCCGCGCCTTCGCCCGGGGCCGAGATCAGCACCCGCTTCGAGCCGTTCTCGAGATGCGGCAGGCATTTTTCCTTCGAGGTGAAGATGCCGGTGCATTCGAGCACCACGTCGACGCCGGCCCAGGGCAGTTCCGCCGGGTTGCGCAGCGCCGTCACCTTCATCGCGCCGCGGCCGCAATCGATCCAGTCCGCGCCGGTCGTCACCTCGGCCGGGAAGCGGCCGTGCACCGAATCGAAGCGCAGCAGATGCGCGTTGGTCTCCACCGGGCCGAGATCGTTGATCGCCACGACCTCGATGTCGGTGCGACCCGATTCGATGATTGCGCGCAGCACATTGCGCCCGATACGGCCAAAACCGTTGATTGCCACCTTGACCGACATTCCTGCCTCCTTCGATTGCCTTCGCGAAAGTTCGCACAACCTAGACTAGGTCTAGGCTGTGAAATTTCCACGAAAGGTCAATGGGAAAACAGGGGGTCAGCGCCAGAAGGCAACCCAGTCGACCAGATCGACGGATTTTCGGGCGAGAAACAGCGAGGCGCCCCAGCCGTTGAAGATCGCGTCGGCCAGCACGCACAGCAGGATCAGGGCGGCAAGCCCGATGGCGATTGGGGTGTTCATCCGCTCCCTCGTCCCGGGCTTGCCCCGGGATTATTTCAGGAGCATCCCGATCGCGCCGGCCACGTCGGCCATGCGGCAGGAGAAGCCCCATTCGTTGTCGTACCACGCCAGCACGCGCACCAGGCGCCCGCCGGTGACCTTGGTCTGGTCGGGGGCGAAGATAGACGAATAGGGCGTGTGGTTGAAGTCGATCGAGACCTTCGGCTCGGGGTCATAGGCCAGAACCTTGCCCATGTGGCCGGCGGCGGCCTCGCGGACGATCTCATTCACCTCGTCGCGGGTGACCGATTTCGCGGCGTAGAAGGTCAGGTCGACGGCCGAGACGTTCGGCGTCGGCACGCGCAGCGAGGTGCCGTCGAGGCGGCCGGCCAGTTCCGGCAGCACTTCGCCGATCGCCTTCGCAGCGCCGGTCGAGGTCGGGATCATCGCCATCGCCGCGGCGCGGGCGCGATAGAGATCCTTGTGGCGGCGGTCGAGCGTCGGCTGGTCACCGGTGTAGCTGTGCACCGTGGTCATGATGCCCGACTCGATGCCGATGTTGTCGTTCAGCACCTTGGCGAGCGGCGCGAGGCAGTTCGTGGTGCACGAGCCGTTCGACACGACCAGATGCTCGGGCAGCAGTTCGCGGTGGTTCACGCCATAGACGATGGTCTTGTCGGCATTGGTGGCCGGCGCCGAGACCAGGACGCGCTTGGCGCCGCGGCCGAGGTGGACGGCGGCCTTCTCGCGCGAGTTGAACTTGCCGGTGCATTCGAGGACGACGTCGACGCCGTCCCAGTTCAGCTCGTCGGGGTTGTAGGTCGACATCACCTCGATCGGGCCCTGGCCGAGGTCGAGCGTCTTGCCCTCGACCTTCACCGGACCGCCGAAGCGGCCGTGCACCGAGTCGTATTTCAGCAGGTGGGCGTTGGTCTCGATCGGGCCGGTGGCGTTGATCTTGACGACTTGAACGTCGTTGCGCGCGGCTTCGGCGATATGGGCCAGCGTGCAGCGGCCGATGCGGCCAAAGCCATTGATCCCGATGGTGACGGTCATGTGCGCTCTCCTGACTGGGCGATGCGAGGGGCGATCGCGCGGACTCGATGCAGTATTGGCGAGCGCATACCATGGCATGCAAGACCGGAAAACCCGTCGTTTCAGCATGATAGCGGAAACATCGCGTGGTTGCGGTAACGGTAGCGGCGAAGCCCGCGCAACCGGCGGAAGACCGCCGGCGGCCCGGACCGAACGGCGCCGGCAGGAGCCGGCCCGGGCCGGGCGGCGGGCGCCCGCGGAGCAGGTGAGTCGCGGCTCAGTCCTGCGTCTCGTCCGCCTCCTCGGCGAGCAGCGTCAGCTCGCCCGCCGCCTCCATCTCGCGGATCGCGGCGACGACCGTGGCCATCGCCTCCTCGACATCCTTCGCGCGCAGCTTGCCAAGAGTGCCCATCTCCTCGCGCAGCGAGGCCGCCATGCGCTGCGACATATTGGCAAGGATGAACTCGGCCGCCTTCACATCCTCGCCGGTGGCGCCCGCGAGCGCGACGATCAGCTTTTGCTGGTCGACGTTGCGCAGGATGCGCGGCACGTCGCGGGTGTCGATCCGCTTCGGGATGTTGGTGAAGGTGAAGATCGCCTTGCGCACCTTCTCGGCGAAATCCTGATCCTCCTCCTCGAGGCCGATCAGCACATCTTCGCGCGTGGCCGAGGGGGACTGGTTCAGGATCGCGCCGACGCGTTCGACCGGGCCGGTGTCGAAGGCGCGCGCGGGCAGCGAGTCGAGTTGCTGGGCCAGGGCGATGCCGATGCGCTGCACCGTCTCGGGAGCGACATTGCCGGTGCGCGACACCGCATAGGCGATGCGCCGCGCCCGGTCGCCCGGCAGCTGACCGAGCAGCTCGGCGGCCTTCGGCACCGACAGTTTCGAGAGCAGCACCGCCGCCACCTCGACGCTTTCCTCGGTCATCACCTGCAGCAGGACCGCGGTCGACAGGCCGGTGATCCGCTCCCAGGGGTCGGTGTCCGCCGTGGCCAGTGCCAGGCGTCGCAGCCGGCTGGTCGCGGCCGAGGAAAGCTGTCCGTCGAGCAGGCTGAGCGCGCCGTCGAGCCCGCTCGGGAAGGTCAGCCCCACCGCCTCCAGCGCCTCGCAGAATTCCGCCACCACCGCATGCAGCGTGTCGCGATCGACGAGCTTCATCGCGCCGATCTGCGCCGTCAGCTCGGTCTGCTGGTCCTCGCTCAGCTCGGCAAGCGGCAGGCGCATCCCTTCGGACGACAGCAGCCGGACGATGATCGCCGCCTTCTGCTGCGGCGAGAGCGTGATCACGGGTGTTGCCGTGACGGGCTTCGCCCCGGCCTGGGAGCCGGGGGTGATCCGGGCAAGTTCCACGTCCGCCTCCGTTGCGGGTTGCACTGTGGTGCAGCCTGCCACGGGAGGGTTAAGGGCGGGTTAGCCGCCGCCCCCGAAGGTGCGGCGGCAGGTCGGATCAGGCCTCGCCGAAGACGCGGGCGAAGATCGTGTCGACGTGCTTGGTGTGATAGCCGAGGTCGAATTTCTCCTCGATCTCGGCCGGGCTCAGCGCCGCGGTCACCTCGGGGTCGGCGAGCAGCTCGGTCTTGAAGTCGGCGCCGTGCTCCCAGACCTTCATCGCGTTGCGCTGCACCAGACGATAGGCGTCCTCGCGGCTGACACCGGCCTGGGTCAGCGCCAGAAGCACCCGCTGCGACATCACCAGACCTTTGAACTTGTGCAGGTTCTTCAGCATGTTCTCGGGATAGATCACGAGGTTCTCGATCAGACCCGCGAGCCGGTTCAGCGCGAAGTCGAGGGTCACCGTGGTGTCGGGGCCGATGCCGCGCTCGACCGAGCTGTGCGAGATGTCGCGCTCGTGCCACAGCGCCACGTTCTCCATCGCCGGCACCACCGCCATGCGCACAAGGCGGGCAAGGCCGGTGAGGTTCTCGCTCAGCACCGGGTTGCGCTTGTGCGGCATCGCCGACGAGCCCTTCTGCCCCTTCGAGAAGAATTCCTCGGCCTCGAGCACCTCGGTGCGCTGCATGTGGCGGATCTCGATCGCGACGTTCTCGATCGAGGAGGCGATCACGCCGAGGGTGGCGAAGAACATCGCGTGACGGTCGCGCGGGATCACCTGGGTCGAGATCGGCTCGGGGCGCAGGCCCATCATCTTGCACACGTGTTCCTCGACGCGCGGGTCGATGTTGGCGAAGGTGCCGACCGCGCCCGAGATCGCGCCGGTGGCCACTTCCGCGCGGGCGGCCGCCAGACGGGCCTTGTTGCGGTCCATCTCGGCGTAGAAGCGCGCGAAGGTCAGGCCCATCGTGGTCGGCTCGGCGTGGATGCCGTGCGAGCGGCCGATGCGGACGGTGTCCTTGTGCTCGAAGGCGCGCTTCTTCAGCGCGGCCAGGACGCGGTCCATGTCCTTCAGGAGGATGTCGGCGGCCCGCGTCAGCTGCACGTTCAGCGTGGTGTCGAGCACGTCCGAGGAAGTCATCCCCTGGTGCACGAAGCGCGCCTCGGTCGAGCCGATATGCTCGGCCAGATGGGTCAGGAAGGCGATCACGTCATGCTTGGTGACGGCTTCGATCTCGTCGATGCGGGCGACGTCGAACTCGACATCCTTCGCCTTCCAGACGGCGGCGGCGCTTTCCTTCGGGATCACGCCAAGCTCGGCCTGGGCGTCGCAGGCATGCGCCTCGATCTCGTACCAGATCTTGAACTTGGTGGCGGGCTCCCAGATGTCGACCATCTCTTTGCGGGAATAACGCGGGATCATGGCGGGCCTCTCGGTTGTGGCAGCGTTGCCGGGCTTCTAGACTGCGCGGCACCTTCGGGCAAGGCAAAGGGGCGGGAATGCGGCTGCGGCTGAGCGATTTTGCAGGGGAATGGACGATCGCGCGCGAGATCGAGCAGATGGGCGCGGGGCCGGCGCGCTTCGAGGGGCGGGCGCGGTTCACCGCGGACGGGGTAGGGCTTGCCTATCACGAGGCGGGCACGCTGACCCTTCCGGGCGCCGCCCCGATGCGGGCCGAGCGCGCCTATCTGTGGCGCGAGGAGGGGGCGGAGATCGTCGTGCTCTTCCCCGATGGAAGACCGTTCCACCGTTTCGATCCCTCCGCACCGGCGGCCCATCACTGGTGCGACCCCGATGACTACCGCGTGCGCTACGATTTCGTCACCTGGCCGGAGTGGCGCGCCGAGTGGCGGGTGAGCGGGCCGCGCAAGGCGTACACGATGCGCTCGCTTTATCGGCGCGGCTGAGGCGGGCAGGGCGGAAGGGGGGCGCTGCCCCCCGTCCTGCGGACTCCCCCCGGGATATTTCAGGCAATTGGAAGCGGGAGAGGGCCTGCCCGCTTCGACCCGCCGGGATTTCGGGGCTGGGGGCTGCCCCCTGCTTCCAATTGCCGAAAATATCCTCGGGGGTGAGGCGCGGAGGCGCCGAGGGGGCGGAAAGCCCCCTTTCTCCCGTCGCCACCCCTTGCGCGGGGGCGGATTCGGCGCTCATCTGCCGCCATGAGCGAGATCCGACAGAGCCGACTTCCCTTCGCCCCCTGGGCCGACGCACGCACCCGCCGCCTGCCGGGGATCGTGCCGATCCCTCCGTCCGAGTGGCTCGAGGTCGATGACGCCTATGGCGCGCAGATGGCCGAGCGTGAGCGGCTGATCGCCACATGCCCCGAGGCGGTGCTGGCGCTCGCCCCCGAGGCGCAGGCGGCGGCCGACGAGCTTTACGCCATGGTGCTGGGTCTGCTGCCCGCGCTTGGCTTCGTGCCGGTCGCGGGCGGGCTGCGCCGGCCTGACGGCGTCGAGGTGGCACTCGATCCCGCGGCGCCGCTCGCCACGCTCGGCCGGCTGGTGCAGGAGGATCTGTGCCTGATGCGCGAGGGGCCGGACGGGCATGTCCTTGCCGGCGCCGTGCTGTGCTTTCCGGCGGGCTGGACGCTGGCCGAGAAATACGGCCGGCCGATGATGGGCATTCACCGCCCTGTCGCGAAATACACCGAGGATGTCGGCGCGCGGGTGCAGCGGCTGATGGACGGGGTGCAGCCGGGCCGGGTGCTGATGCGCGGCACCGCGCATCACTCGAACGCGCCCCTGCACAACCCGCGCCGCGAGGCGCAGGGGCGCGACCCCGAGGGCGAGCTGCCCTTCATCCGGGTCGAGCGTCAGGGCCTCGTGCGTCTGCCGCTGACCCGCTTTGTCGCCTTCTCGATCCACACCTATGTGGTCGAGCCCGCGGCCCTCAGCCCCGAACAGGCCGCACTTCTGGCCGAGTTCCCGATCCGCGAGGCGGCCTGAGAGGCGCGACGTGACGCCCTGTCTGCCCGTCTGCTCTTGTCTTGCGCGGCAATTCCTGCAACTCAGGGGGCAGGAAGACGACCGGGGGGATTGCATGACCGAGGGGCCGAGATGACGGAGCCGGTGACGGCATCCGCGCGGCGGGCACGGCTGCGCCATCTGGGGCCGGTGCTGGTGGGGCTCGGTCTTTTTGCGCTTGGCATCTGGGCGTTGCACCACCTGCTGCAGCCGATCCATGCCGCCGACATCATCGCGCAGATGCGCTCGATGCCGCTGCATGTGCTGGCGGTGGCGCTTGGCGCGACGACGCTCGGCTATTGTGCGCTGATCGGCTATGACTTCTGGGCGCTGAAATACCTCGAGAAGAAGCTGCCCCTGCGGGTGGTCGCCCTCGGCGGCTTCCTCGGCTATGCCTTCGGCAACACCATCGGCATCTCGGTGCTGTCGGGGGGCGCGGTCCGCTACCGGATCTATTCCGCCTTCGGGCTGAATGCCTTCGAGGTGGCGGCGCTGGCCTCCTATATCGCGATCGCGATGGGGACCGGGCTGAGCCTCGTGGGCGTCTTCGCGCTGGCACTGCACCCCGCCGCGCTGACCGGGCTTCTGCCGCTCTCCGAAACCGCGATCCGCACGCTTGCGCTTCTGGGCGGCGGCGGCACGCTCGGGCTGCTGTATGCGCTGTCCTTCTCCGGGCGCACGCTGCGCATCCGCCGCTTCGAGCTCGCCATGCCGAGCCCGCGGATCCTGACCGGCCAGATGGTCGTCGCGCTCTTCGACTCGACGATGGCCTCGCTCACCCTCTACATCCTGCTGCCGCAAGGCGCGCCCGATTTCGTCACCTTCCTCGCGATCTATGCGACGGCGACGATGGTCGGCGTGATGAGCCACGTGCCGGGCGGGGTGGGCGTGTTCGAGACCGTGGTGATGGCGGCGATGCCCGCGGGCACGGCGGCGGGCGACGTCGCCGCGGCGCTGCTGCTGTTCCGCATCATCTACTATCTGCTGCCCTTCGCCATCGCCTTCGTCATCGTCTCGCTGAACGAGGCGCGGCTTGCCGGCGGGTGGGCGGTGCGGGTCTTCGGCGAGATCTCCGAGCCGATGCGGCCGGCCTTCAACGCGCTTGCCGGCATCGTGCCCTGGCTCGTCGGGGCCTGGGCCTTCGGGCTTGGCGCCTACATGCTGGCCGTGGCGCTCAGCCCCTCGGTGCGGGCCTCGGCGGTCGATGACAACGACCTGGTCGGCGCGATCCTGCTCGAGGGCGGCACGCTCACCTCCTCGGTGATGGGGATCGTGCTGCTGATCCTGTCGCACGGGCTGATCCGGCGCGTCTCGGGCGCGTTCTGGCTGACGCTTGCGGCGATCGCGGGCGGCGCCGTCGCCTCGCTCCTGAACGATTTCGACTATGAGAGCGCGGCGCTTCTGGCGCTTGGTGGCATCGTCCTGCTGCCCTTCCGGCACGAGTTCTACCGCCGCGCGAAGATCACCGAGGGGGTGCTGGGACCGTCCTGGTTCGCGCTGGTCGCCGCGGTGATCCTGGCGGCCGGCACCTTCTTCTTCTTCGTCCACGCCGCGACGCCCTATTCGCTCGACCTGTGGACCGATTTCGCCCGCTCGGCCAACACCCCGCGCTCGCTGCGGGCGGGGCTCGCGGCCTCCGCGGTGCTGTTCTTCTACACCATCTTCCTCGCGCTGCAGCCGGTGCGCCGGCCGCGCGCCGAGCCCTGCGAAAGCGTGGTCGACCACGCCGCGCGCATCGTGAGCGCACAGGACGACCCGCAGGCCTGCCTGGCGCTCACCGGTGACAAGGAGCTGCGCTTCTCGGCCGACGGGCGCGCCTTCATCATGTATGGCCGGCGCCGCGCCGACTGGATCGCCTATGGCGACCCGGTGGGGGCGATCGACGCGATCCCGACGCTGGGCTGGGATTTCGTCGAGGAGGCGCAGAAGGCGAATTGCCGCCCGGTGTTCTACGAGATCTCGGAACGCCACCTGCCGCTGATGATCGAGATGGGGCTGGCGCTGCACAAGGTCGGCGAAGAGGCTGTCGTGCGCCTGCCCGAGTTCTCGCTTGCCGGCGCGAAGTTCAAGACCATGCGCGCGGCCTATAACAAGCGGCTGCGCGAGGGGCTGGCGGTCGAGGTGCTCGCTCCGCCCCATGCGCCGGCGCTGGTCGAGGAGCTGCGCGCCGTCTCGGACGCCTGGCTCGGCGACAAGGTCGGGCGCGAGAAGGGCTTTTCCGTCGGCCGCTTCGACCCGGCCTGGCTCGACCGCACGCCCATTGCCGTGGTGCGCCGCGAGGGCCGGGTCCTGGCCTTCGCCAGCATCCTTGCCCCGGGCAGCGGCCGGCGCGTCGCGGTCGATCTGATGCGCTATCTGCCCGAGGAGGCTTCGGGGATGATCGAGTTCCTCTTCCTCGCGCTGATCGAGCATTACCGTGTCGCGGGGGCCGAGGAATTCTCGCTGGGCATGGCGCCGCTCGCGGGGCTGTCCGACCGGCGCACGGCGCAGCTGTGGCACCGCTTCGGCGCGCTGATGTTCCGCCACGGCGGGGCGTTCTACAACTTCGAGGGGCTGCGCGCCTTCAAGCAGAAGTTCCAGCCCGACTGGCGGCCACGCTACATCGCGCTGCCGGTGGGGGTGTCACCGATGATGGCGATGGCCGATGTGGCGCTCCTGATCGCCGGCGGGCCGCGCGGGCTGATCGGCAAGTAGGGGCGGGTCAGACCTCGCGCCCGGTGCGCAGCCGCCAGCGCATCTCGGCAGTGTCCGAGGCGATCATCGACGGGATCAGGAAGGCATCGAGCAGCCACCACAGCCCGACGAGGCCAAGCGGCAGATAGCCCACCAGCACCGGCGCCAGAAGCGTGCCGAGGCCGAAGAGGGCCAGCATGAACAGCCCCGAGACCCAGCGGCCGAGATAGAGGCGGTGCGCGCCGAAGAAGCCGAGGAAGAACCACAGCAGATAGGCCGCCGCCGCCGATTTGCGGTCATTGGCGATGCGCTGTTCGATCCAGAGATCGCGGTCTGTCATGTAAACCTCCTTAACATGTGCGGAGGATATGGGGAGGGCGTGGGCGCTGTGCAAGGGCGCAGCGCGTCAGTGCCCCTTCGTCGCGTAGACGGCGGTCCAGAACGTCGCGGTGCCATCGGCGGCGACGGCATGGCCGATGCCGAAGTCCTGCATCTGCGCGATGGTGATATTCGCCCGATGCTTGGGCGAGAGCGCCCATTGCTCGAGCGTGCCCATCAGGGTGAACCGCCCCGGGGCGCCGGCGGCGATGTTCTCGGAAATCACCCGCGGCCGGTATCCTTCCTGCTTGGCGCGGGCGAGCGGCCCGGTCGTCGAGGTGCCGGCATGGGTCATCAGGCCGCGGCGGGCCATGTCGCAGGCGTGTTTTTCCGCCACGCGCTGCAGCACCGGGTTCGCGGTGAGCGGGGCAAGACCGGCCTCGCGGCGCACCGCATTTGTTCGGGCCAACGCCGCGCTGACCTCGGCGGCGCTGGTCGTCGGACAGGCCGCCGCTCCGGCCGTGGCAACGGCAAGATCGCCGTGGCCGTCGGTCCAGACCACCTTGCCGGGCAGGGCGGGGGCTGCCGCGACCTCGGGCGCCGGGGGGGGCGGCGCGGCACAGCCCGCAACAAGCGCAAGAGCAAGGATGGTGGGCAGGGGCGGGGGCAGGGAGCGGGACATGGAACGGGAACCTGTGGCAGACGATGGGACGGCAAAGCGTGCCGCCAGAGTGGCGGCGAGCCCTTAACGCACGGATAAGATCGCGGTTTCGGGGGCGGGCGGAAATGAAAAAAGGCCCCGCAACTGCGGGGCCTTTCCGGTTCCTGAACCCGAAGATCAGGCCTTGGCGAGGTTGCGCAGCACGTAGTGCAGCACGCCGCCGTTCTTCAGATACTCGATCTCGACCTCGGTATCGATCCGGGCCTTGAGCTGGATCGTCTTCACCGAGCCGTCCTTGAAGGTGATGGTGCAGGGCACCAGCGAGAGCGGCTTGATGTCGCCTTCGAGGCCCTCGATCGTCACCACTTCGTCGCCGGTCAGGCCGAGCGTCTTGCGGGTGTCGCCGCCGGTGAACTCGAACGGGATGACGCCCATGCCGATCAGGTTCGAGCGGTGGATCCGCTCGAAGCTTTCCGCGATGACCGCCTTGACGCCGAGCAGGTTGGTGCCCTTCGCCGCCCAGTCACGCGACGAGCCCGCGCCGTATTCGATGCCGCCGAAGATGACGAGCGGGATGCCCGCCGCCTGATATTCCATCGAGGCGTCGAAGATCGTCGTCTGTTCGCCGTTCAGGCCCTTGGTGTAGCCGCCCTCGACACTATCCAGCATCTCGTTCTTGATGCGGATGTTGGCGAAGGTGCCGCGCATCATGACTTCGTGGTTGCCGCGGCGCGAGCCGTAGCTGTTGAAGTCCTTCGGCGCGACCTGGCGCTCGGTCAGGTACTTGCCGGCCGGGGTGGTCGGCTTGAACGAGCCCGCGGGCGAGATGTGGTCGGTGGTGATCATGTCGCCCAGCACCGCGAGAACGCGCGCGTTGGTGACGTTCGAGATCACGCCCGGTTCCTTGGACATGCCGCGGAAATAGGGCGGGTTCTGGATGTAGGTCGACTGCGCCGGCCAATCGTAGGTTTCACCCTCGGTGGTCTTCACGCCCTGCCAGTTGGCGTCGCCCTTGAACACGTCGGCGTATTTCGCAAGGAAGGCCTCGCGGGTCACGCATCTCTCGACAAGCTCGGCGATCTCGGCGTCGGTCGGCCAGATGTCCTTCAGGAAGACCGGCTTGCCGTCCTTCGAGGTGGCGATCGGCTCGCTCGACAGGTCGATGTTCATGTCGCCGGCGATCGCATAGGCGACCACGAGCGGCGGCGAGGCGAGGAAGTTCGCGCGCACGTCGGGCGAGATCCGGCCCTCGAAGTTGCGGTTGCCCGAGAGCACGGCCGCGGCGACGAGGTCGTTGTCGTTGATCGCCTTCGAGATCGCCGGATCGCCGAGCGGGCCCGAGTTGCCGATACAGGTGGTGCAGCCGAAGCCGACGATGTTGAAGCCGAGCGCGTCAAGATCGTCCTGCAGATCGGCGGCCTTCAGGTATTCCTGCACGACCTGCGACCCGGGGGCGAGCGAGGTCTTCACCCAGGGCTTCGCGGTCAGGCCGAGCGCGCGCGCCTTGCGGGCGACGAGACCGGCACCGATCAGCACGTAGGGGTTCGAAGTGTTGGTGCACGACGTGATCGAGGCGATCACCACCGAGCCGTCACCGACCTTGTAGTCCTTGCCCTCGACGGCGACCGACTTGCAGACCTCGACCGGCTTCGTGGTGACATTGCCTTCCTCGGCCATGTCGGCGGCGGCGGCCGAGACGTCGATGCCGCGGTAGGAGGCGACGACCTTCGAGAAGGTCGATTTCGCGTCGGTCAGCGGCAGGTAGTCCTGCGGACGCTTCGGACCCGAGATCGCCGGAACGATCGAGCCCATGTCGAGCTCGAGGGTCGAGGAGTAGACGGGTTCGTAATCCGCGCCGCGCCAGAAGCCGTTTTCCTTCGCATAGGCCTCGACCAGGGCGATGCGCTCTTCCGAGCGGCCGGTCTGCTTGAGGTAGCGCAGGGTTTCCGCATCGATCGGGAAGAAACCGCAGGTCGCGCCGTATTCGGGCGCCATGTTGGCGATGGTGGCACGCTGCGCCAGCGGCAGCTTGTCGAGGCCTTCGCCGTAGAATTCGACGAACTTGCCGACCACGCCATGCTTGCGCAGCATCTGCACGACCTTCAGCACGAGGTCGGTGCCGGTGGTGCCTTCGACCATCGCGCCGGTCAGCTTGAAGCCGACGACTTCCGGGATCAGCATCGACACGGGCTGGCCGAGCATCGCGGCCTCGGCCTCGATGCCGCCCACGCCCCAGCCGAGAACGGCGGCGCCGTTCACCATCGTGGTGTGGCTGTCGGTGCCGACGAGGGTGTCGGGATAGGCCACGAGCTCGCCGTTCTGGTCGGTGTCGGTCCAGACGGTCTGGGCGAGGTATTCAAGGTTCACCTGGTGGCAGATGCCGGTGCCCGGGGGAACGACGCGGAAGTTCTCGAACGCGCCCTGACCCCATTTCAGGAACTGATAGCGCTCCATGTTGCGCTCGTATTCCAGTTCCACGTTGCGCTGGAAGGCGCGCGGGTTGCCGAACTCGTCGATCATCACCGAGTGGTCGATGACCAGGTCGACGGGAACGAGCGGGTTGATCTTCTGCGCGTCGCCGCCCAGGCCCTTGATGCCGTCGCGCATCGCGGCGAGGTCGACCACGGCCGGAACGCCGGTGAAGTCCTGCATCAGCACACGGGCCGGACGATAGGCGATTTCGCGCGGGTTCTTGCCGCCCATCTTCGCCCAGTCACCGAAGGCCTTGATGTCCTCGACCGAGACCGAGAAGCCGCCGTCCTCGAACCGCAGCAGGTTCTCGAGCACGACCTTCAGCGAAGCGGGCAGCTTCGAGAAGTCGCCCAGGCCCGCCTCTTGCGCGGCCGGGATCGAGTAATAGGAATAGGACGTTCCGCCGACGGCGAGCGTGCGGCGCGTCTTGGCAGTGTCTTTGCCGGTGACGACGGTCATGGGGACTGGCCTCCCTTGCAGTGATCGGATTGAGATCAGGGTTTCGCTGCGGCCGTTCTGCCCCAACGGGGGGAGTCGATCAAGGGGGATGCGGGATTTTTGTATACCATTGCACACTGATTTTGCGGGGAGCCCCTCCGTTGGCGCTATCAGCCACGGCAGGGCGTCGCGGCCGCGCCGCTGCCGTCGGGGAAATCGCAAAACCTTGATTGGCAAAGGCCATGTCCGCAGCTTAGGAAGAGACCTGCAAGGGAAAGGGGCGCCATGGCACTGGCACGCGCGATCATCGGCACCGCCGCAGGAGGCTGGCTGGCACTGACCTGCGCCGCTGTCTGCGGCGCCCAGGCGTTCGCGCAGGGCATGGGTGCGGCCAATGGTCCGGGCACCGGTCCTGGGCCGGGCACGATGGCGAGCCCCGCTCCGATCGTCCTTGCCGATGCCGGAACGGGCTCGGCGGCGGGCGCCGGGGCAGGCGGCACGACGGGCGGCACACCCGCGCCGGGCACGCTGTCCGGACCGTCGCTGATCGAAAACCTCAATGAGGCGCTCGAGAACGCGCTCGAGAAGGCCCGGGTCCCCGATGCCATGTCGCTGATGGCGCGCACCGTCACGCCGGAGCCCTCGCGCGGCCCGGTGGTGGTCGAGCTCTTCACCTCGCAGGGCTGTTCGGCCTGCCCGCCGGCGGACGAGCTTCTGGCGAAGATCGCCGACCGTCCCGACGTGATCGCGCTGTCGCTGCATGTCGACTACTGGGATTATCTCGGCTGGGAGGATCCCTTCGCCCAGCCCGCCTTCACCGCCCGGCAGAAGGCCTATGCCCGCGCCGCGCGCAGCCGCACCATCTTCACACCGCAGATGATCGTCGAGGGCGAACAGTCGCTGGTGGCGCCGAGCGAGGCCGAGCTCGAGCAGATGATCGCGCGCGAATACGAGGCCCCCGATGCCGTGGCGCTGAGCGTCTCGGGCTCGAAGGGCAATTACCAGATCGAGCTGCGCGCCGATCCGCCGCTGCCGCAAAATGCCGTGGTGCAGATCGTGCGCTTCGCGCCGCAGGCGCGGGTCGAGATCCTGCGCGGCGAGAATGCGGGGATGGTGCTCGATTACGCCAATGTCGTCACCGCCTGGCACGCCGTTGCCGATTGGGACGGCCGCACGCCGACCCGGCTCAACGCGAAGATCGACGGCGACGAGCCCGCGGTGGTGATCGTGCAGGGCGCGACGCCGGGCAAGTCGGCGCCGCTGCCGGGGCCGATCCTCGCGGCCGCGCGGCTGAACTGAGCCCCCAGTCCCGAGCTGAAGCCGATCGCCGCGCCGCGCCTCAGGGGCGCGGTTTCGGGCCGCGGTTCTTCCAGCGCCGGTGCACCCAGAACCACTGTTCCATATGCGCGCGCACCTGCCGCTCGAGCGCATCGTTCAGCGCCTGCGTCATCGTCTCGGCATCGCTGTGCGGCACCGGCGCCTCGACCAGGATGCGGAAGCTCAGCCCGTCGGGCTGGCGGATCGCATAGATCGGGATCAGGTCGGCCTTCAGCTTGAGCGCCAGCTCGGCCGCCGAGGTCGGGGTGGGGGCGGGCCGGCCGAAGAAGGTCAGCGGCGCGCCCTGGCGGAAATACTGGTCGAAACCGAAGGCCACCATGCCGCCCGCGCGCAGGAAGCGCAGCATCGCCTTCAGGTCGTGGTCGCGGGCGAAGAGCGGCGTCGCGATCGCCGAGATCGCGCGCACGTAATGGCGGTTGAAGAGTGCATTCGCCATCGGCCGGTAGATCGCGCCGATGCGATAACCGCGCCCGGCCAGCGCGCCGCGCCAGGCGTCGTAATTGCCGAAATGCCCGGCCGCGACGATCACCGGCCGGCCCTCGTCATGCGCCGCCTGCAGCGCTGCGGCTCCCGGCCCCTCAAGCGGCAGATCGCGCACCCGGGCAAGGAATTCCTCGCCGGAATAGATCTCGGCGAGCGAGCGGCCGACATTGTCGGGCACGGCGCGCACCAGCCGCTCGACCTCGGCCGTCGTCAGCTCGGGGCAGGTCAGGGCGAGGTTCGCGCGGATCCGCCGGCGCCAGCCCGCGACCGGCGCCACCAGATGCGCCACCGCCCAGCCCATCATCGGCACCCGCCGCTCGTAGGGCAATGCGCGGGCAAGCGCCATCAGGCCACGGAACACCGTGTCGGACAGGCGGTCGGTCAGGCTGGGATGCGGGGTCTCGGTCATCGGTCACTCTGCGGACTTGCGTTCGCGATACCAGACATAGAGACCCGCCCCGACGATCACAAGCGCACCGGCCACCGTCCAGGCGTCGGGCAGCTGACCGAAGAAGACAAAGCCCCACAGGCTTGCGAAGATCAGGCTGAAATAGCCGAAGGGGGCGAGGGTCGAGGCCTCGCTCAGGCTGAAGGCGCGCACGACGAGCGCCTGACCGGCACTGCCCAGCACGCCAAGCGCCAGGAAGATCGGGAAATCGGCCATCGCCACTTCCTTCCAGACGAAGGGCAGGGCGATCGAGCTGAGCACGGTGCCGACCAGCGCCGACCAGATCAGCGAGGTGGCAAGCGGGTCGGTGCGCACGACGCGGGTGAGCAGGTTGCCCGCGGCATAGCTGAAGGCCGAGGCGAAGGCGAGGGCGGCGGCGGGTTCGAAGGCGCCGACGCCCGGGCGCAGGATCACCAGCGCGCCTAGGAAGGCGATGACGATGCCGGCGATGCGGCGCGGCCCGATCCGCTCGCCCAGGAACAGCGCCGCGCCGAGCGTGATGAGGATCGGATTGATGTCAAAGAGCGCATCCGCCTCGGCCAGACCGATGTGACGGATGGCGACGAAGAAGAGCACGATGGTGATCACCTGCATCACCCCGCGCGCCGCCTGCGCGAGCGGCTGGCGGGTGCGCAGGCGCGGAAGGAACGCGCCCCGATAGACCAGTGCCACCAGCGCGAGGTTGATCGCGAAGCGCGCCCAGATCAGCTGCGCGGGATGGTAGCGGGTGACGAGATACTTCGCCACCGCATCCATCAGCGTGAAGGTCGCGAGCGAGCCGAGCAGGAACAGCACGCCGAGCCCCGCGGCACGCCGCCGGGCTGCTGCCGCAGGGGCAACGGCAGGGGGGGCCGCTTGCGGCCCCCCCGGTTCATTCTGGATCTGGGTCGGGCTCAAAGCAGGCTTTTCACCTTTTCGGCCACCGCCTCGGCGGTGATGCCGAACTCCTGATAGAGCCGGTCGGCCGGGGCCGAGGCGCCGAAGCCTTCCATGCCGACGAAGCCCGCCTTCTTCTCGGTGCCGCGCTCGCCCAGGAGCCAGCGGTCCCAGGGCTGACGCACCGCGGCCTCGACCGCCACGCGCACCGCACCGGGCGGCAGGATCTTGCGGCGGTAAGCCTCGTCCTGCGCCGCGAAGAGCTCCATGCAGGGCATCGAGACGACACGGGTGCCGATCGCCTGCGCCTGCAGGATCTCGCGTGCCTTCAGCGCGATCTCGACTTCCGAGCCGGTCGCCATGATCACCGCCTGCCGCTTGCCCGCCGCTTCCTCGAGCACATAGGCGCCCTTCGCGGTGAGGTTCGCGCCCGAGTGCTTGGTGCGCAGGGTGGGCAGGTTCTGCCGGCTGAGCGCGAGCACCGAGGGGGTCTTTTCGGACGACAGCGCCAGTTCCCAGGCCTCGGCCGTCTCGATCACGTCGGCGGGGCGGAAGGTCCAGGTGTTCGGCGTGGCGCGGCAGATCGCCAGATGCTCGACCGGCTGGTGGGTCGGGCCGTCCTCGCCCAGGCCGATGCTGTCATGGGTCATGACATAGACCGCCGGAACGCCCATCAGCGCCGACAGACGCATCGCGCCGCGGGCATAGTCGGTGAAGCAGAAGAAGGTGCCGCCATAGGGGCGCACGCCGCCATGCAGGTAGAGCCCGTTCATCGCCGCCGCCATGCCGTGCTCGCGGATGCCGTAGCGGATGTAGCGGCCCTTGCGGTTGTCGGGCATGAAATCGCCCAGACCGGGGGTCAGCGTCAGGTTCGAGCCGGTGAGGTCGGCCGAGCCGCCGATGGTTTCCGGAATGACCGGGTTCACCGCGGCGAGCACCATTTCCGAGGCCTTGCGGGTCGCGACCTTGGGCGCGGCTTCCGACTGCGCCTTCTTGAAGGCGCGGATCGCCGAGGCGAGCTTCTTCGAGACGCCGCGGCTCATCTGCCGCTCGAACTCGGCCCTCTTCGCCGGCGAGAGCGCGTTCAGACGCTCTTCCCACTCGGCGCGCGCGGTGGCGCCCTTCGCGCCGATCGCTTCCCATTCGGCCTTGATCTCGGCCGGGATCTCGAACGGGCCATAGGGCCAGCCGTAGATCTCCTTGGTCGCGGCCAGTTCCTTGTCGCCGAGCGGCGAGCCGTGCACCGAATAGCTGTCCGACTTGGTCGGCGCGCCGAAGCCGATGATCGTCTTGCAGTCGACAAGCACCGGACGCTTGGCCTTCTTCGCCTCGGTCAGCGCGCGGTCGATGTCGGCCGGGTCATGGCCGTCGCAGCTCAGCACCTGCCAGCCCGAGGCCTCGAAGCGCTTGTGCTGGTCGGTGATATCCGACACCGTCACGCGGCCGTCGATGGTGATATTGTTGTTGTCCCAAAGGACGATCAGGTTGTCGAGCTCCTGCTTGCCGGCAAGGCCGATCGCCTCCTGGCTGATGCCTTCCATCAGGCAGCCGTCTCCGGCGATCACCCAGATCTTGTGATCGACGACCTTCTTGCCGAAGCGCGCGGCCATCGACTTCTCGGCGATCGCCATGCCGACCGCGGTCGAGATCCCCTGGCCGAGCGGGCCGGTGGTGGTCTCGACGCCCTCGAGATGGCCGTATTCCGGGTGACCCGCCATGCGCGAGCCCCACTGCCGGAACGACTTCACCTGCTCGAGCGTCGCCTGCTCATAGCCGGTGAGGTGCAGCAGCGCGTAAAGCAGCATCGAGGCATGGCCGGCCGACAGCACGAAACGGTCGCGGTCCGCCCAGCCCGGCGCCTTCGCGTCGAACTTCAGGTGGTTGCGGTAGAGCACCGTCGCGACATCGGCGAGGCCCATCGGCGCGCCGGGGTGGCCGGAGTTCGCGGCCTGAACCGCATCCATCGCGAGGGCGCGGATCGCGGTCGCAAGTTTCCAGTGGTCGGGGTGAGTGGCACGGAGCGTGGCGATGTCCAAGAGCCTCTCCTTTCGATGCGATGTTGGCGTTAACTTGTGCCCCTGATAGCAGGGATCGGGGCAAGTTCAAGCGCAAGCCCCAAGTGCTTGATGCAAAAGGGTGGGCTGGCCCCTGTCCACAGGATAGACTGGCCCGCGAGGGGACAGGCACGGCGATTCGCCGGTGTCTTTTCCTGTCGCGCAGGGGCTGACCGGGGGACCAGATGACCGAGATCGCCGAATACGAACGCCGGATCTCCTTCGCGCTCGACCGGATCGGGCGCGGGGTCGACGCGCTGCTGGCGCGGCCGGTGGCCGAACCGCCGGCCCCCGAGCCCGAACCCGAGCTGCCCGCCGAAATCCCGGCCGAAATCCCCGCCGAGGTCGCCCCCGAGCCTGCGCCCGGACCCGAGGTCGAACCCGAGGCTGAGGCGCCCGCCCGCCCGCCGATGCCGGCGGCGCTCGAACGCGCGGCGGCCATGGGCGCGGCGCTGGCCGGCGCCGATCCGGCGGAACTCGCCCGCCTGCGCGAGGCGCTCGACAGCGAGCGGATGGCCAATGCCCAGCTTTCCGAGCGCGTGCGCGCGATCCGAGAAAAGCAGGAAACCACGCTTTCGGCGCTGGAAAAGCGCCTTGCCACCGCGACGAAATCGCTTGAGACCGCGCAATCCGAGGTGACCCGGCTCAAGCGCGCGAACCTCGATCTCGCCGAGGCGAACCGCGCTCTGATCGAGGCCGGCAATGATCCGGCGCCGCATCTGATCAACCGCGCGATGCAGGCCGAGCTCGAGGCGCTGCGCGCCGCGCGGGCCGAGGAGGCGGCGGAACTCGCCGAGATCCTCGGCGGTCTGGCGCCATTGTTCGGGACCGCGGCCGAGGGCACGCATACGGGGATGAACGAGGATGCCTGAGCTGAAGATCACCATCGGCGAGCGCGATTTCGCCGTCGCCTGCGCCCAGGGCGAGGAACATTTCCTGCAAAACGCCGCCGGGCTTCTCGATGCCGAGGCCTCGGTGCTGCTCGACCAGATCGGCCGCATGCCCGAGGGGCGGATGCTCTTGATGGCGGGGCTGATGGTTGCCGACAAGGCCGCCGGCATGGACGATCGCCTGCGCGGTCTTCAGGCGGATCTCGAGGCGGCACAGGGGCAGATCGCGATGCTCGAGGCCGAGATCGCCATGCTGAAGGCGCATCCGGTCGAGATCGAGGTGCCGGTGATCCCGCATGAGGTCGTCGACACGCTGGCCGAGATCGCCGCCCGCGCCGAGGCGATGGCCGACGCGATCGAGGAAAGCGCCTGAGCCGAGTGCGGGCCTGCCGCATCCTGGCGTCCCCCTGTCATCGCCGGCCCCGATCCTGTCGCCGGCGCGAATGAAAAGAAGACGCAAGCGGGCCGCCTGCGTCTTCCAGTTGCCTCAAATATCCCGGGGGTGAACTGGCCGCAGGCCAGGAGGGGGCAGCGCCCCTGCTTCACATGGCCCGGCCGCGACCGCGGGATGACGGGGCCTTACTCGGCCGCCTCCGGCGCGCGCATCTCGAAGCCCTTCTCGATCTGGTCCGAAGGCACCACCGGGTATTCGCCCGAGAAGCAGGCGTCGCAATATTGCGGGCAGGCGTTGTTGCGGCCATTGGCCTCGCCCGCGGCGCGATAGAGCCCGTCGAGCGAGATGAACTTCAGACTGTCGACACCGATCCAGTCGCGCATCTCGTCCTCGGTCATCTTCGCGGCGAGCAGCTTCGAGCGGTCGGGCGTGTCGACGCCGTAGAAGCACGGCCAGGCGGTCGGCGGCGAGGCGATGCGGAAATGCACCTCGGCCGCGCCGGCGTCGAGGATCATCTCCTTGATCTTGCGCGAGGTGGTGCCGCGCACCACCGAGTCGTCGACGAGGATCACCCGCTTGCCCTTCACCAGCGACTTGTTGACGTTCAGCTTCAGCCGCACGCCCATGTTGCGGATCTGCTCGGTCGGCTCGATGAAGGTCCGGCCCATGTACTGGTTGCGGGTGATGCCGAGGGCGAAGGGAATGCCCGATTCCTGGCTGTAGCCGATCGCCGCGGGCGTGCCCGAATCCGGCACCGGGCAGACGAGGTCGGCCTCGACCGGCGCCTCGCGGGCGAGCTCCACCCCGATCTGGCGCCGGGTCTCATAGACCGAGCGGCCGCCGATGATGCTGTCGGGGCGCGAGAAATAGACATGCTCGAAGATGCAAAAGCGCGGCGTCGCCTGATGGAAGGGACGCGAGCTTTCGATCTTGCCGTCCTGGATGATGACCATCTCGCCGGGCTCGATTTCGCGCACGAAATGCGCGCCGATGATGTCGAGGCCGCAGGTCTCGGACGACAGCACATAGCCGTTGTCGCCGATCCGGCCGAGCACCAGCGGCCGCACGCCGAGCGGATCGCGCACGCCGATCAGCTTGGTGCGGGTCATCGCGACGACCGAGAAGGCGCCTTCGCAGCGGCGCAGCGCATCGGCGATGCGGTCGGCATGGGTCTTCTGGAACGAGCGCGCCATCAGGTGGATGATGCACTCCGAATCCGAACCCGACTGGAAGATCGCGCCATGCTCGATCAGCTCGCGGCGCAGGGCTTCGGCATTGGTCAGGTTGCCGTTATGCGCGATCGCCGCGCCGCCCATCGAGAACTCGCCGAAGAAGGGCTGGATGTCGCGGATCACCGCGGCCTTCTTGCCGGCGGTCGAATAGCGCACATGGCCGATGGCGAGGGGACCGGGCAGGGTCTCCATCAGCGAGGCCTTGGTGAAGTTGTCGCGCACATAGCCGAAGCGATGCGCCGAGTTGAAGCCCTTCTCGGGGTCATGGGCGACGATGCCGCCCGCCTCCTGGCCACGGTGCTGCAGCGCGTGCAGGCCAAGGGCGACGAAGTTCGCCGCATCGGTCACGCCGATCACGCCGAAGATGCCGCATTCCTCCTTCAGCTTGTCGTCGTCAAACGGGTGCGACAGGAAATGCGGTTCCGGTTGGGTCATGGGGGGTCTCCGAGTCCGGCTTGCGATGGGGGGCTTGCGCGGCGACATGTAATGCGAAACGGGAGGGGTGTTAAGCCCTCCCGCTGCGAAATCCGTCATCTGTGCGTCACGTTTGCGACGTTTCAGTTCGCCGTTGCGGCGGGAGCGGTCTCCGTCGCGGCCGGCGCGGCCGTGGGCGCGGGGCATTTCGACACCAGCTGTTCGTAGCGCGCGACGATCCAGCCCGGCGCATCCGAGGGCATGGTCTCGTCGAGATTGCCGCTGAGCTGGGCAAAGACCTTGGCCGAGCGCGAGGCATCGACCGCCGGGATCGCCTCGTCGGCGACGACGCGGTCGTAGACGACGAAGGCCACCGCCACCAGCACCACGCCGCGCGCGACACCGAAGAGGAAGCCGAGCGCCTGGTCGAGCCCGCCGATCGCCGAGCGCTGCACCACCGAGGCAAAAAGCGGGGTGATGATCGAGAAGACGACAAGGGCCAGCGCGAAGACCGCGGCGAAACCGCCGATCGTCGCAAGCTCGCAGCTGTCGCCGAGGAACTTGTTGATCACCGGCAGCTGCGCGATCAGCGGCCGCGCCGCATCGGCGAACATGTAGGCCACGACCGCGGCGGCGATCCAGCCGACGATCGCCAGCCCCTCGCGCACGAAGCCCCGGCTGTAGGCGAGGATCGCCGACAGGATGATGACGACCGCCACGATGGCGTCAACGATGGTAAAACCTTCCATGGTCCCCACATTTGCCTGCAGCGCCTCAGCCGGCGCCGAACATGTCCCCGACGAATGTCACGAGGTCGGGCAGTTTGCGCACCCGCATCCCCGCGCCGCCCTCGACCTTGGTCCCCTGCGGCAGGATTGCCTGTGTGAAACCAAGTTTCTCCGCCTCTTTCAACCTGTTTTCCACCTGACCCACGGGACGCAGCGCCGCCGAGAGGGAGATTTCGCCGAAAATCACCAGGTCTGGCGGCAATGCCACATCTTCGCGCGCGCTCAGCAGCGCGGCGGCCAGCGCGAGGTCCGCGGCGGGTTCGCTCACCTTCATCCCGCCGGCGACGTTCAGGAACACGTCAAGCCCGGTGAAGGGAATGCCGCAGCGGCTTTCGAGCACGGCGAGGATGGTCGACACCCGCCCCGAATCGAGGCCCACCACCGTGCGCCGGGGCGAGGCGAGCGAGGAGGGGGCAACCAGCGCCTGGATCTCGGTCAGCACCGGGCGGGTGCCCTCGATGCCGGCAAAGACCGCCGAACCGGGCGCCGGCTGGCCGCGCTCGCTCAGAAACAGCGCCGAGGGGTTCGCGACCTCGGCGAGGCCGCCGCCGGTCATCTCGAAGACGCCGATCTCCGAAGCCGGTCCGAAGCGGTTCTTCACCGCGCGCAGGATGCGGAACTGGTGCCCGCGCTCGCCCTCGAAATAAAGGACCG
Source organism: Paenirhodobacter sp. YD-8 (assembly GCF_056590935.1). Lineage (NCBI taxonomy): Bacteria > Pseudomonadati > Pseudomonadota > Alphaproteobacteria > Rhodobacterales > Paenirhodobacter > Paenirhodobacter sp. YD-8. Next base: position 1,730,444 of record NZ_CM152649.1, read on the forward strand.
TGTCGACCATGTGCTCGACCACGCGCGGGCCGGCGATCTGGCCTTCCTTGGTGACGTGGCCGACGAGGATCACCGAGACGCCGCGGGTCTTGGCGAAGGTCACCAGCTCATGCGCGGCCGAACGCACCTGACTGACCGAGCCGGGCGCCGCCTCGACCGTGTCGGCCCACATCGTCTGGATCGAGTCGATGATGACAAGGTCGGGGCGCTCGGCCTCGAGCGTGGTCAGGATGTCGCGCAGGTTGGTCTCGGCGCCAAGGTCCACCGGGGCGTCGGCCAGCCCCAGCCGCTGCGCCCGCATCCGCACCTGCGCCGCCGCCTCTTCGCCCGAGATGTAGAGGCATTTCAGCCCCTTGCGGGCAAAGGCCGAGACCGCCTGCAGAAGCAGCGTCGATTTCCCGATGCCCGGATCGCCGCCCACGAGGATCGCCGAGGCGGGCACGAGGCCGCCGCCCAGCACCCGGTCGAATTCCGCCATGCCGCTCAGCGTGCGCGGTGGCGGCGCCTCTTCGGTGGCCAGCGTGCTCAGCGCGATGCGCCGCCCCTTGCTGCCGCCAAGCGTGCGCGAGGCGGGGCCGGCGGACAGCGGCGCCTCCTCGGCGATGGTGTTCCACGCGCCGCAAGCCTCGCAGCGGCCGGCCCATTTCTTGTGGACGGCGCCGCAGGCGGTGCAGGTGAACTGGGGGGATGCCTTGGCCATGCCCCCTTGTGCCAGAGGGGCGCGCCGGCGGCAAGCCGGGGAAGGGGGCGCAGCCCCCTCGCGGCCGGGGCCGCTCACCCCCGAGGTATTTCAGCCAAGAAGAACGCAGAAGGCCACGGGCTTCCAATTGCCTCAAATATCCCGGGGGTGAGGGCGGAGCCCGAGGGGGCAGAGCCCCCTTCGCGGGCTCAGCGGCGCGACGCCGGAAGATGGGAGAGTGCGAGCGAGGCGAGGACGCAGCCGGTGAGCAGGTAGAGCCCCCAGCCGGTCTCGATCCGGCCGACGCCCACGCCCTTCGCCACCACGATATAGAGCGCGATCAGGAAGATATCGGCCATCGCCAGCCGGCTGAGCGCATGCAGCGGCCCGAGCCAGCGCGGCGATGCGCGGCCGAAATCGACGGCGGCGCGGCCGGCGATCTTGGCCAGCGGCGCGACGATGGCGAGCAGGGCGACCAGCGCGGCCAGGACCGGGTCGGAATGGGCAAGGGAGCCGATGCCGGACAGGACCGAAATCTCGTCAAGCCCGACGAACGGCAGCAGACCTGCGCGCAGAAGCGGCGCGCTCCAGGCGACGGGGAAGAGGATCAGCAGCGACAGGTTCGCGAGGCGGGCGATCATTTCTTCGGCAGCGGCACCACATTCGCCGGGGCGGCGGGATCCTCGAGCTCGTAGCCGAGCGCCGGCAGCACCGCGCGCAGGTCGCGCTCGAGCAGGCGGAACTCGGCCGAGATGCGGCGCTCCTCGGTCTCGACATCGGTCAGCCAGTCGCGCAGCTCGTCGCAGGTGTTGCGCGCGACGCGAAGTTGCGCGTCGAGCCGCTCGGCCTCCTGCTGACGCTGGGTCAGGAACGCGCGGGCGCGGGCGACCTTGTCATCGGCATAGATCCGGGCCAGGTCGCGCGCGGTGGTGCTCATCTGTGCGGCGAGCTCCAGCAGCTCGGGTTCGAGCGTGGCGAGGTCGGGGTGGCGGCGCAGGAAGGCCAGCCGCTCGCGCACCGCGTCGAACTCGCCCGAGAGCGCGAAGGCGCCGGCGCGGTCGGCCTCGTGCGCGGCGCGATAGGCGCGGGCGAGATCGTCCATGTTGACGTGGAAGCTGCGATGGCTGCGTTCGAGCGCGAGGACCCGCGATTGCGCCGGCAGCGACAGCAGCAGGATCAGACCGAGAAGGGCAAGCCCGCCCTCGAGCCAGGCACCGGCCATCGGCAGGGCGGTGTCGCCAAGGCGCGCCTCGATCACGAGCCAGGGGATCAGCCCGAGGGCCGAGGCGAGGAAGGTCGCGATCGCGGCGAGGGCCACCAGCAGCACCAGCCCGTTCAGCACCGTGCCGAGCACCGATTGCAGCTGAAGGTTTCGCCGCGCCGAAGGCTCACCCATGCCCGCCCCCCGTGTTACCCGGGCTCAGGATCGGCGAAAATCCGCACGAAAGCAACCGCGCCGCGACAGGGCCGCGAAATCAACGGGTTCCGCGGGGAAACGGCGCGGATCAGCGCAGTGCGGTGATCGGGCCCTCGGCCCGGCCGTGGATGAACTGTTGAACGTAAGGGTCTGATGTCGTGTCCATTTCCGCGACAGTTCCCTGCCAGCGCAGGACCCCCTCGTGCAGCATCGCGACGCTGTCGGCGATGGCGCGGACCGAGGACATGTCATGGGTGATGGTGATCGCGGTCGCGCCCATCTCGCTCACGATCGAGCGGATCAGGTCGTTGATCACGCCGGCCATGATCGGGTCGAGCCCGGTCGTCGGCTCGTCGAAGAAGATCACCTGCGGGTCGGCGGCGATGGCGCGGGCGAGGCCCACGCGTTTCTGCATGCCGCCCGAGAGCTCGGCCGGGAAGAGGTCGGCCACTTCCGGGCCGAGGCCGACGCGCTTGAGCTTGTCGATCGCGATCGCGCGCGCCTCGGCCTTGGGCCGTTTCGCCGGGCCGCGCAGCAGCCGGAAGGCGACGTTCTGCCAGACCGAGAGGCTGTCGAACAGTGCCGCGCCCTGAAACAGCATGCCGAAGCGGGCGAGGAAATCCTCGCGCGTGGCCTCGGTCACCGGCTTGCCGTCGAGCCGGATCTCGCCCGCGTCGGGGGTAACGAGGCCGAGGATGCATTTCAGCAGCACCGACTTGCCGGTGCCCGAGCCGCCGATCACCACAAGGCTTTCGCCGCGCTTCACGGTCAGGTTCACATCGCGCAGCACCTGCTTGCTGCCAAAGGATTTTCGCAGGCCCTCGATCTCGATCATGCGGAGAAGAAAACCTCGGTCAGCGTGTAGTTCGCGGCCAGGATCAGGATCGAGGCGGCGACCACGGCGGATTTCGTGGCGGCGCCCACGCCCTGCGCACCGCGGCCCGAGTTCATGCCGTAGAAGCAGCCCATCAGCGCCACGATGAAGCCGAAGGCCGCGCCCTTGACGAGGCCCGAGCCGACGTCCCAGAACTCGAGGTATTCCCAGGTGTTCTTGATGTAGGTGGCCGAGTTGAAGCCGAGCCGGCCGGTGCCGACCAGCCAGCCGCCCATGATGCCGATCACGTCGCCGACGCCGACCAGCAGCGGCACGCTCAGCGTCGCGGCCAGCACGCGCGGCGCGGCCAGGTATTTCAGCGGGTCGGTCGACAGGGTGACGAGGGCGTCGATCTGCTCGGTCACCTTCATCGTGCCGATCTCGGCGGCGATCGAGGAGGCGACGCGCGCCGCCACCATCAGCCCGCCGAGCACCGGGCCAAGCTCGCGCACCATGCCGATCGCGGTGATCGAGGGCACGACGGATTCGGCCGAGAAGCGGGCGCCGCCGGCATAGATCTGCAGCGCCAGCGCCGCGCCGGTGAAGAGCGCCGTCATGCCCACGACCGGCAGCGAGAGCCAGCCGATCTGCATCAGCGCATGCAGGAATTCGCGGCCATAGAACGGCGGGCGCAGCAGGTGCGAGACCACGGTCAGCGCGTAAAGCGCCACCCGGCCCGCACCGGCAAGCCCGTCGAGCACGACACGGCCAAGCGAGGCAAGCCCGCGCTCGATCACACCGACCCCCCGACGTAATGGCGGGTGTAGCGGTTGCCGAGCGAGGTCAGGATCTCGTAGCCGATGGTGCCGGCTACGTCGGCGAGGTCGTCGACGGTCTGATGCGGCCCGAGGATGTCGAGCGACTTCGGCACCTCGCCCAGATGGCTGATGTCGACGGTGATCAGGTCCATCGAGATCCGGCCGACGAGCGGGCAGGGCACGTTGCCATGCCACAGCGTCGCCTTCGAGCTGAGCGTGCGCATCAGCCCGTCGGCATAGCCGCCCGAGACGGTGGCGATGCGCGCGTCCTCCTCGGCGGTCCAGGTGTTCGAATAGCCCACGGTCTCGCCGGCCTGCACGTCGCGCACCTGGATCACCGGCAGCGACAGCGTGACGACGCGCTGCGCCGCCTCGAAGGGCATGCCGCCGTACAGCGCGATGCCCGGGCGGGTGACGTCGAAGTGATAGTCGCGGCCAAGGAGGATGCCACCGGTGGCCGAGAGCGAGCGCGGCACGTTCATCCCTGCGGTCATCTTGCGGAAGGTGTCGAGCTGATAGCGGTTCATCTCGTGCGCGGGTTCGTCCGAGCAGGCGAGGTGGCTCATGATCAGCTTCGGATGCGAGCCGAGCACGATCGGCGCGACGGCCTGCCATTCGGCGGGCTCGAAGCCGAGCCGGTTCATCCCGGTGTCAAGCTGGATGCCGAAGGGGGCGCCGGGCAGCGACTCGAAATGCCGGGTCACCTGATCGAGCGAATTCAGCATCGGCGTCAGGCCGAGGTCACCGATCATCTCGGTGTCGCCCGCCATGTGGCCGGAGAAGATGAAGATCTCGGGGCCTTCGCCCAGGGCCTGGCGCACGGCGGCGCCTTCCTCGGTGCAGGCGACGAAGAACTTGCGGCATCCCGCCCGCGCCAGCATCCGCGCGATGCGCGCGGCGCCGAGGCCGTAGCTGTCTGCCTTGACCACGGCGCCCGTCTCGGTCGTCGTGCCCGTGAGCGCGTCCATCGCGCGCCAGTTCGAAAGGATGGCATCGAGGTCGATGCGAAGGGATGCGGTAGCCATGGGGTTTTCTTGAACCATGGGCCGCGAAGGTCAAGGGCAATCGCACCCGCATCCCGCGCGATGACGGAACTGTGGCCGGCGGGGCCGCTCAGGCGGCGCCGATCCGCGCAAGCGGGCGCATCGCAAGGGCGCTGGCCAGCGCCATCAGCCCGGCGGCGGCAAGGCAGAGCGGCAGCCCGCCCGCCTGATAGCTGAGCCCCGAGAGCAGCGTGCCCAGCAGCCGGCCCGCGGCATTTGCGCTGTAGTAAAAGCCCACGTCCATCGTCACCCGGCCCTCGCCGGCAAAGGCGAGGATCAGCCAGGAATGGAGCGAGGAGTTGAGCGCGAAGACGACGCCGAACAGAAGCAGCCCGGCGACCAGCACCACGGTGAGCCAGGGCGCGGGGCCACCAGCGGCAAGGGCGGCGGCGGCAAGCGCAAAGGGGATCGGCACCAGCGCGTCTGTCCAGCGCGCGGCGGCACGCGGGCCGTCCGCCGCGGCGCCGCGCAGGATCTTCGGCGCCAGCGCCTGCACCAGGCCATAGCCGATGATCCAGGCCGCCATGAAGCCGCCGATCAGGAAGAAGGCGGCGCGGTTGCCGGCGGGCGTGCCGTCCGACAGCACGGCGTCGAAATAGACCGGGATGCCGACGACGAACCAGACGTCGCGCGCGCCGAACAGGAACATCCGCGCCAGCGACAGCCGGTTCACCCGCGGATCGCGCGACCAGACGGCGGCGAATTTCGTGCCCTTCTTGCCCGCGGGCAGACCGGGCGGCAGGAAGGCCGCGACGGCGATCAGGATCAGTGTCAGCACCGCCGCCATCCCCCAGACCGCGGCGCCAAAGCCCGCCAGCGCCAGCAGCGCCGCGCCGAGGAAGAAGCCCACGCCCTTCACCGCGTTCTTCGAGCCGGTGAGCGCCGCGACCCAGCGGAAGAGCGCGCCCTCGCCCTTGGGGGCGAGCAGCTTCACCGCCGATTTCGCCGACATCTTCGCCAGATCCTTGGCGACGCCGCTCACGCCCTGCACCGCCATCACGAAGACGACCGAGGCGGTGAGGCTCCAGCCCGGATCGAGATTGGCGAGCGCGACGAGGGCCGCGATCTGCAGCGCCAGCCCACCGTAAAGGGTCGAGGCCAGCCCGAAGCGCGCCGCGATCCAGCCCGCGGCAAGGTTGGTGACGATCCCCGCGATCTCGTAGAGCAGGAACAGCCAGGCAAGCGCCACCGGCGAGAAGCCGAGCGCGTTGAAATGCAGCAGAACCAGCATCCGCAGCGCGCCGTCCGACAGCATGAAGGCCCAATAGGCCGCGGTCACCGCCGCATAGGCGCGCAAGGGGCGGTCCATCACAGCGCCCCCGCCACCAGGCCCAGCACATCGGCCAGCCGGCAGGCATAGCCCCATTCGTTGTCATACCAGGCGAAGACCTTCACCTGGGTGCCGCCGGTGACCATCGTCGCCCCGGCATCGACGATCGCGGAGCGCGGGTCGTTGACGTAATCCGAGGAGACGAGCGGCCGCGTCTCGAAGCCGAGGATACCGGCGAGCGGCCCCGCGGCCGCGGCGGCGAGAAGCGCGTTCACCTCGGCCACGGTGGTCGGTCGCTCGACCTCGAAGACGCAATCGGTGAGCGAGGCGTTGAGCAGCGGCACCCGCACCGCGTGGCCATCGAGCCGGCCGGCGAGATCCGGGAAGATCAGGCCGATGGCGCTGGCCGAGCCGGTGGTCGTCGGGATCAGGTTGGTCAGCGCCGAGCGGGCGCGGCGCATGTCCTTCGCCGGGCGGTCGACGATGGTCTGGGTGTTGGTCACGTCATGCAGGGTGGTGATTGCGCCATGACGGATGCCCAGCCCCTCGTGGATCACCTTCACCACCGGAGCGAGGCAATTGGTGGTGCAGCTTGCCGCGGTGACGATGCGGTGGCGCGCGGGCTCATAGGCCGCGTGGTTCACGCCATAGACAAGGTTCAGCGCGTCGCCGTCCTTCACCGGGGCCGAGACCACGACCTTGCGCACGCCGGTCTCGAAACAGGGCGCGAAATCGGCGGCCTTGCGGAAGGCGCCCGAACAGTCGAGCACCACGTCGATGCCCATCTCGGCCAGCGGCAGGTCCTGAAACCGGCGCGCTGCGGTCAGACGCAGGCGCTGGCCGTTCACCGTCAGGCTGTCGGCATCCTGAGTGATCTGCGCCGGCCAGCGGCCATGCACGCTGTCGAATTCCAGCAAGAGCGCGTGCTGCTCGGCGCTGCCCAGGGGCTCGTTCACCAGGACAAGGCCCTCGGCCGCGCCGGTCTCGATCAGGCGGCGCAGGACAAGCTTGCCGATGCGGCCAAGGCCGTTCAGCGCGATGCGCGGGGGTGTGCGGGTCATCAGAGGGCTCCGTCAGAGGTCATCAAGGCCGATCCGGTCGAGCTGCTGCTGCAGCGCGAGGCGGTCGAGCGTGTCGAAGGGCAGGGCGGCGAAGGCGGCGATGCGGCGGTGCAGCTCGCTGAAGGCGCGGGCGAAGGCAAGGCCGCGCTCGGCCTCGGTGCCCTCGGCCTGCACCGGGTCGGCAACGCCCCAATGCGCGGTGAGCGGCGCGCCGGGCCAGGGGGCGCATTCCTCCGACGCCGCCGCATCGCAGACGGTGAAGACGAAATCCATCCGCGGCGCGCCGGGCAGCTCGAACTCGGCGATATGCTTGGCGCGCAGCCCCTCGACCGGCAGGCCGTTGCGGCGCAGCAGATCGACCGCGATCGGGTTCAGTGCCGATCCGGGCCGGGTGCCGGCCGAGAAGGCGCGGAAGCGGTCGCCGCCAAGATCGCGCAGGATCGCCTCGGCAAAGATCGAGCGCGCCGAGTTGCCCGAGCAGATGAAGAGCACATTCAGCGGCCGGTCGCGCGGCACGGGGCGCGCGCCCTGCGCGATCAGCGCCGCCGACAGCTCGGGCCGGCCACGGCCGCAGTCGGCGACGAGATAGCCCACCAGCGCGGTCAGGTTCTCGAGCGCGACCGAATAGAGGATCGCGCGGCCCTGCCGTTCCGAGCGGATCAGCCCCGCCGCCTCGAGATCGGCGAGGTGATGCGAGAGCGTGTTGGGCTTCACCCCGGTGAGGCGGGCGATCTCTCCGGGCCGTGTCGCCTGGGGCACGCGGCGCATCAGCAGGCGGAAGACGGCAAGCCGGCCGGGGTGGCCAAGCGCGGTGAAGGCGAGGGGGGCGTCAATCTGTTCCATAATTCCTGAATAGTGGAATCAATGACACGTGCCAAGTGACGTTTCGATGACGGCGGGATGACGCGCGGGACATGGCGGCACTGCTGCATTCCGTCGCACCCCACCCGCTGGGCTTGCCCGGTACCCGGCGCGGGCGGATAAATGCGCTGTAACGCATATGCGCGAGTCCGGAAATGCCACTGACCATTCTCACCGCCCTTGCCGAACCCACCCGCCTTGCCGCGATCCGGCTGCTGGCGGACGGGGGCGAACATTGCGTGTGCGAGCTGATGGCGCGGCTCGATGCCACGCAAAGCCGGATGTCGCGGCACATGCAGACCCTGAAACAGGCGGGCCTCGTCACCGATCGGCGCGATGCGCAATGGGTGCGCTACCGGCTGAACCCGGAGATGCCGGCCGAGATCCGTGCCCTCCTTGACGCGGTTCTGGCGGCCGAGGCCGCAGAAAGGAGCGCCGCATGAGCGCCGAAGTCGAAGCCCCCCGCCCGTCGCATCCCGCGCCCTGGCCGCATCTGGCGGTGCTCGCGGCGGTGGCCGCCTGGTTCTGGCTTTACGGCCGGTTGCCGGCGATTTCCGAGGCGCTGACCGCGCTGATCCCGGTCGAGCGGCACAGCCACACCGGCGAGGCGCTCGCCTTCTTCTTCTATGACGTGCCGAAGGTGCTGATGCTGCTCGCGCTCATCGTCTTCGCGATGGGGGTGGTGCGCAGCTTCTTCAGCCCCGAGCGCACGCGCGCGCTTCTCGCCGGGCGGCGTGAAGGCGTGGGCAACGTGCTGGCCGCGCTTCTGGGGGTGGTGACGCCGTTCTGCTCCTGCTCGGCGGTGCCGCTCTTCATCGGGCTCGTCTCGGCCGGGGTGCCGCTCGGGGTGACCTTCTCCTTCCTGATCGCCGCGCCGATGGTGAACGAGGTGGCGCTGGTGATGCTGTTCGGCCTGGTCGGGCCGGCGGTGGCGCTGACCTATTTCAGCTTCGGCCTCGCCGTCGCGATCCTCGCCGGCTGGGTGATCGGGCGGCTGCATCTTGAGGGCTGGCTGCAGGACTGGGTGCGCGACATCGCGACCGGCGCCTCTGCCCCCGAGGAGGCGGGCGGCGCGCCGCTGAGCATGGTCGAACGCTATCGCCTTGGCGTTGATGCCCTGCGCGAGATCATGGGCCGGGTCTGGCTCTGGATCCTGCTCGGCATCGCGATGGGCGCGCTGATCCACGGCTATGTGCCCGAGGATCTGATGGTGCGGATCATGGGCGCCGATGCCTGGTGGAGCGTGCCGGCGGCGGTGGTGCTGGGCATCCCGATGTACACCAATGCGGCCGGCGTGATCCCGATCGTCGAGGCGCTTCTGGGCAAGGGCGCGGCGCTCGGCACGGTGCTCGCCTTCATGATGAGCGTGATCGCACTGAGCCTGCCCGAGATGATCATCCTGCGTCAGGTGCTGACGCTGCGCCTGATCGCCGTCTTCATCGGCGTCGTCGGCTGCGGCATCCTGGCTGTAGGGTTCTTGTTCAACCTTCTGTTCTGAAAAGGGGTTTTCGATGGAGATCAAGGTTCTTGGCACCGGCTGCGCGAAATGCCGCGCGACCGTCGAGCTGATCGAGCGCGTGGCGCGCGAGGCGGGGCGGGAGGTCTCGGTCGTCAAGATCGAGGATCTGCGCCGCATCGCGGGCTACGGGGTGATGTCCACCCCCGCCGTGGTGGTGGGCGAGAAGGTGGTCCACAAGGGCTCGGTGCCCGCGCCGGACGAGGTTCTGGGCTGGCTGGCCTGAGGAGGGGATGATGAGCGACACCATGGTGAAGGATCTGCCCGAGGTGCGCGTGGCCTGCCCGACCAGCAGTCACCGGATGCTGGGCGAGGGAGCGCTGCTGATCGACCTGCGCGTGCCCGAGGCGGTGGCGAAACTGGGCTTCGGCGGCTGCGATCTGCGCGCCATCCCCTTTGCCGAGTTCGAGGATCGCTGGGCCGAGATCCCGCGTGACCGGGCGCTGATCCTGGTCGGCGACAGCGGCACGCAGGCGCGCAAGGCCGCCTATTTCCTGATGTTTCAGGGATTCGAGAACGTTGCGGTGATGGAGCCGGGGCTCGAGCGCTGGATCGCGCGCGGCTTCCCGGTGACCGGCGATCCGGCGGCGCTGGCCGAGGCGAGCGCGGCAAGCTGCTCCGGGGCGGGGTGCTGCTGCGGCTGAGCGCGGCAGGGGGGGGCGCTGCCCCCTCGGCCCTGACGGGCCTCACCCCCGGGATATTTGGGGCAATTGGAAGCGGGAGGGCGGGTGCATGGTGCCCGCCACTGCTTTTGGGGCTTCCAATTGCTGAAAATATCCTCGGGGGGTGAATTGCCCGGCACGGGCAAGAGGGGTGCAGACAGCCCCCTTTCGCGCGGTCGACGCCCGCGGGTCGGTTTGAAATGCGTGACGCGGGCGGGGGCTCAGTAGCCCTCGCCGCCCTCGCCCTGCCATTGCCGCGCAAGGTCCGAGAACCGGGTGAAGCGGCTCTCGAAGGCGACCTCGACGGTGCCGATCGGACCGTGGCGCTGCTTGCCGAGGATGACCTCGGCCTTGCCGTGCACGCGCTCGGCTTTCTGCAGCCATTCGGCGAATTTCGGGTCGTCTTCCGGCGGCTTCATGCGTTCGTGGTAATATTCGTCGCGATAGACGAACATCACCACGTCGGCGTCCTGTTCGATCGAGCCGGATTCGCGAAGGTCGCTCAGCTGCGGGCGCTTGTCCTCGCGGCTTTCGACGGTTCGGCTGAGCTGCGACAGCGCGACCACCGGGATGTTCAGCTCCTTCGCGATCGCCTTCAGGCCCATCGAGATCTCGCCGATTTCCTGCACGCGGTTGTCGGTGCGGCCGGTGCCGCGCAGCAGTTGCAGGTAGTCGACGAAGACCACGTCGAGCCCGTGCGTGCGCTTCAGCCGGCGGCAGCGCGCCGCGACCTGGCTGATCGGCAGGGCAGGCGTGTCGTCGATGTAGAGCGGGCAGGTCTCGAGTGCCTTCGCCGCCTCGACGAAGCGGCGGAACTCGCCTTCGGTCATGTCGCCGCGGCGGATCTGTTCCGAGGGCACTTCCGAGGCTTCCGAGAGCACGCGCGCGGCGAGCTGCTCGGCCGACATTTCGAGCGAGAAGAAGCCCACCACGCCGCCCTCGACCGCGCCCTCGGTGCCGTCGTGGCGCTGGCCGCGCTTGTAGGCCTTGGCGATGTTGAAGGCGATGTTGGTGGCGAGCGAGGTCTTGCCCATCGAGGGACGGCCGGCGAGGATCAGAAGGTCGGAGGGGTGCAGCCCGCCGAGCTTCTTGTCGAGGTCGGTCAGCCCGGTCGAGACGCCGGCGAGGCCGCCGTCGCGCTGATAGGCGGCGTTCGCCGATTGCACGGCCTCGGTCACCGCCTTGAGGAAGCTGACGAAGCCCTTCTCGGCGGTGCCGGTCTCGGCCAGCTTGTAAAGCGCGCCCTCGGTCTTCACGATCAACTCGTCGGGCTCGATGCCGATGTCGACCTTCGAGGCCGAGGCGCTGAGATCCTTGCCAAGGCGGATCAGCTCGCGGCGCAGCGCGAGGTCATGGATCATCTGCGCATAATCGCGCGCGGCATAGGAGGAGATCGCCGCGCCCGCGAGCCGGGCGAGATAGGTCGCACCGCCAAGCGCCTGCAGGCCCTGATCGTCCTCGAGATAGGCCTTGATCGTCACCGGCGAGGCGAGCGCGTTCTTCTGGATCCGCGCGATCGCGGTCTCGTAGATGGTGCGGTGCACCGGCTCGAAGAAATGCTCGGGCTTCACCACCGAGGCGATGCGGTCGAAGATGTCGTTGTTGGTCAGGATCGCGCCGAGCAGCTGCTGCTCGGCCTCGATGTTGTGCGGCAGCGCCTCTTCCGGCACCTCGGCGGGGGCGGCGGTGTCGTTGCGGATCGCGGTGGTCTCGTTCATCTCTGCCTCATGGCCCGGAACCCGTCGCATAGCCGATCGGGGACGGGCCGCGCCATCTGGAAATCTCTGTGGATAACCGGCCGCCGGGGCGGCCACTTGCGGCGTTTGTTGTGGATCTTGGCGATCAGCCTACCATGGATGGTGGGATCGCGCGAGGGGGAAGCGAGTCGGGGGCAGACTGTCCACAGCCTGCCCCCGAAACTGTCCACAGGTTTTTCGGCCTCAGCCCTTCTGGCGGGCGTCCTGCCAGGCGCGCGGCGCCTTCAGGAAGGCCTCGACCTCGTCGAGGGTCTTCGCATCGAAGGCGCCCTGGGCGCGGGCCTCGGCCAGCACATCCCACCAGGTGCACAGGTAATGCAGCGCCACGCCGTGATCGGCGAGCTTGCCCACCGTCTCGGGGAAGATGCCGTAGTAGAAGATCACGGCGGTGTGGGCGCAGGTGGCGCCGGTGTCGCGGATCGCATCGACGAAGCTGAGCTTCGAGCCGCCGTCGGTGGTCAGATCCTCGACCAGGAGCACGCGCTGGCCCTCGCTCATCGCGCCCTCGATGCGGGCGTTGCGGCCATAGCCCTTCGGCTTCTTGCGCACATAGGTCATCGGCAGCGCGAGCCGCTCGGCCACCATCGCGGCGAAGGGGATGCCCGCGGTCTCGCCGCCGGCGATGTTGTCGAAGGCCTCGAAGCCCGCATTGCGCAGCACGGTGACGGACAGGAAGTCCATCAGCGTCGAGCGGATGCGCGGGAAGGAGATCAGCTTGCGGCAGTCGATATAGGTCGGGCTGGGCAGGCCGGAGGCGAGGGTGAAGGGCTCCTCGGCATTGAAATGCACGGCCTTGATCTCGAGCAGCATCCGCGCGGTGAGGCGGGCGATTTCGTCTTGGGTCGGGTAGGAGGAGGGGATCATCTCGGGAACTCCGTTCACGCAGCTGGCTGCGTGCCCCATACGCGAGCGCGGCCCGAAAGGGAAGGGAAAGCCGCCCCGGGGCGTGCCCGGGCGCGCCCTCGGGACGGAAGACCCGCCCGGCCCGGGCGCCCCGACAGGACGGGAAAGCCGCCCGGCCTGCCCGGGCGGCGGGGCTCAGAACAGGAAGTCGTCCGCGAGCAGGGCGCCGGCGTCGACGTTGCGCAGCGTGATCGTGTTGCCCGCGCCATCGTCGATCACCGCGTTACCCGCGACCATGCTCAGGTGGTTCGCGGTCAGGTCGGCGAAGTCGATGATCGCCGCGACGCCGGACAGGTCGATCCGCTCGAGCGTTCCGGCGGTGGCGAAGTCGACGATCACGTCCTGACCGAAGGTGCCGGCGAAGACGAAGGTGTCGGCGCCGCCATCGCCGCGCAGGGTGTCATTGTCGAGCCCGCCATTCAGCGTGTCATCGCCAAGCCCGCCCCACAGCACATCATTGCCCTGGTTGCCGAACAGCAGGTCGTTGCCGGCCTCGCCGAGCAGGCTGTCGGTGCCGAAGCTGCCGAACAGCCGGTCGTTGCCGTCGCCGCCGCCGAGGATGTCGTTGCCAAGCCCGCCATCGAGCGTGTCATCGCCCAGCCCGCCCCACAGGATGTCATTGTCCTGGTTGCCCAGAAGCAGGTCATTGCCGGCCTCGCCGAGCAGTCTGTCGGCGCCGAAACCGCCCTCCAGCCGGTCGGCGCCGTCGCCGCCCCACAGGATGTCCTGGCCCGCGCCGCCCCAGAGCGAGTCATTGCCGATCCCGCCCCCGAGCGTGTCATTCCCGGCGTCGCCGAAGAGCCGGTCATTGCCGAGGTCGCCGGTGAGCCGGTCGTTGCCGGTGCCGCCGCCGAGGCTGTCGTTGCCGAGGCCGCCGTTCAGGGTGTCGTTGCCGTCTCCCCCCAGCATGAAATCGTCGCCGTTGTCGCCGCGCATCAGGTCGTTGCCGGCCTCGCCCCGCAGCACGTCGTTGTCGGCGCCGCCGGCGAGCGTGTCGTCTCCGAAACCGCCGGCCAGCGTGTCACGGCCCGCGCCGCCGTCGAGCCGGTCATTTTCGCTGCCGCCCCACAGCGCGTCGTTGCCATTCTCGCCCAACAGGACATCCGCGCCGGCGCCGCCGCCGAGCGCATCATTGCCGTCGCCGCCCTGCAGCGTGTCGAGCCCGTCGAGCCCGAACAGCCGGTCGTTGCCCGCATCGCCCTGAAGCAGGTCGTCCCCGACGCCGCCGTTCAGGGCGTCATCCCCGTCGCCGCCCTGCAGCGTGTCGTTTCCGCCTAGACCGAACAGGCTGTCGTTGCCCTCGTTGCCGCGGATCGCATTCGCGACGATCGAGCCGGTGATCGCGTCGGCATAGGCCGAGCCGCGCACGTTCTCGAAGTTGAACAGGGTGTCGCGATCCCCGAAACCGTCGATCGCATATTGCTGGAAGAGGTTCACCGTCACCCCGGCGTTGCCGCCATAGGTCGCGTCGCGGTCATAGCGCACGGTGTCGATGTCCGCCCCGCCATTCATCGTGTCATTGCCGGCCAGACCGCGCATCGCCTCGCTGGCGGCACTGCCGACGAGCCGGTCCGCATACATGCTGCCGCGCAGGGTCTCGATGCCGAAGAGGCGGTCGGTGTCTCCCCAGCCGTCGATGGCGGTGCCGTTGTAAAGAGTGACGGTGACGCCCGATGGGTCATTGCCGAAGGTCACCTGATCGTCGCCGGCCCCGCCGCGATAGGTGTCGTTGCCCTCGGAGGAAAAGAAGTAATCGTCGCCGATGCCGCCCGACAGGTCGTCATTGCCCGCGCTCCCCGAGATGTCGTCATCGGCGCCGAGCAGTTCGGCCGCGAGCACGTCGCCCCATTCGATCAGCACGCCCGGGCCATAGGCTCCGCCCGGAGCATAGACGCCGGTGATGCCGGTGTCGTCGAAACTCGAGAAGGCCGAGAGCGAGGCGAAATCGGGCAGCGCATCGCCGCCCAGAGCAAAGTAATAGCGGGTGCCGTATTCATAACCGCCGACGCTGTCTTGCCCCCGCACGAGCTCGAGTTCCAGCACGACGGTCGAATGCGCAGCCCCGTCCAGGCGCCAGTTCACGCCGATGATGCTGGCGTTGATCTCGGCTTGAAAGGCGTCCAGCCCGTCAAGGTTCAGCGCGTAGGTGTTGCCGTCCGGGGTGATGTCGACCCAGATCGTGCCATCGGCAAGGTCGACCTGCTCGACGGTATAGGTGAAGCCCGCGCCGGGGTCCGCGGTGACGTCAAGCGACACGCTGGCATCAAAGCCGGTCGCGGCGTCCTGCTGCGTGTTCCAGTAAAAGCGATAGTCATAGCTGAAACCGTGGACGGAATAATATTGCGTGTGCGAAACCGTTGTCATCGATGCGCCCTTCCCGTGACCCGAATACTCGTCAAGACCCCGTCCGCAGGAGGGGGCGGTTCCGATTCAGGCTAGGGAAACGGGGGCAGCCATGTCAACCTTGCATGGCCGGATGGCGAGGATTGTTTTGGCTGCAAGGGTCGACGCCGCCCGGTTGGGCGGCATCGGGGCGTTTCGGGGCGGTCAGAGGACGCGCCAGTGCAGCGGGAAGCCCGGGTCGAACACGGTGACGGGGCCGTCCGCGCTGAAGACGTGGCCCGGGTAGGCGACGGGCTCGCCCTTCTCGAGGGTGATCGTCTCGGCATTGACCGGCAGCCGATAGAAGGCCGGCCCGTTTTCCGAGGCAAAGCCCGCCAGACGGTCGAGCGCATCGGCGCGCTCGAACACCTCGGCCAGCAGCGACATCGTGTTCGTGGCGGTGAAGCAGCCCGCACAGCCGCAGGCGCTTTCCTTGTTCGCATCGGTGTGCGGCGCGGAATCGGTGCCGAGGAAGAAGCGCGTCTCGCCCGAGGTCGCGGCCTCGACCAGCGCCAGGCGGTGGCTCTCGCGCTTGGCGACCGGCAGGCAATAGTAATGCGGCTTGATCCCGCCCACGAGGATGTGGTTGCGGTTGATGATCAGGTGATGCGCGGTGATCGTCGCACCAAGGTCCTCGCCCTGGCTGCGGACATAGTCGACGCCGTCCTTCGTGGTGATGTGCTCCATCACCACCCGCAGCCCCGGCGTGGCGCGGCGCACCGGATCGAGCACGCGCTCGATGAACACCGCCTCGCGGTCGAAGATGTCGACGGCCGGGTCGGTGACCTCGCCATGCACGCACAGCGGCAACCCGATCTCGGCCATCTTTTCGAGCACGCCGCGCACCTTGTCGAAGTCGCGCACGCCCGAGGCCGAGTTGGTGGTCGCCCCGGCCGGATAGAGCTTGACCGCGGTGACGATGCCCGCGGCCGCGGCGGCGGCGACATCTGCGGGGTCGGTCTCTTCGGTCAGGTAGAGCGTCATCAGCGGGGTGAAGCGCATGCCCGCGGGCAGGGCGGCGAGGATGCGCTCGCGATAGGCCGCGGCCTGCGCGCCGGTCACCACCGGCGGCACCAGGTTCGGCATGATGATCGCGCGGGCGAAATGGCGCGCGCTCTCGGGCAGAACGGCCTTCAGCATCGCGCCGTCGCGCAGGTGCAGGTGCCAGTCGTCGGGGCGGGGGAGCGTGATCTGGGTCATGGCTCCGACCTACACCGGGCGGGGCAGCGAATCCAGTGGCAGCTTCGCGCCGATGTGACGCAGCGGGCCGGGGAAGGGGGATTGTCGGCGCCCGCGTGCCGGTGCAGCATGGCGCCGCCTTCGGGCCAAAGAGGAGAGCCGCGATGAAGACCCTGACCGCCCTTGCCGGTGCCCTGCTGGTGCTGGCCGCCTGCAACGATCCCGGTTTCCGCGGCGTCACGGGCGTGCGCACCGCCGAGGCAAGCGAGGTCGGCAGCTGCCGCTTCGTCTCGACGATCACCATGAAGCCCGGGGTCTATGGCCCGGTTCTGGGCGATCAGGGGATCAAATACGCCCGCAACAAGGTGCTCGACAGCGCGCGCGCAAGCGGCGCGAACACCATCGTCTTCGACCGGGTCGAGCCGGGCGCGGCGGTCTATCTGGTCACCGCGCGGGCCTATTCCTGCTGATCCCGGCCGCGGCTGACGCGTGCATGGCTTGCCGTGCAGCCATGCGCTGCGCGCAATAGTTATGGCAGCGATTCTGACGTATCCTTGATGTCATGGGAGGAGACGGACTGACCCGACATCAGGAGGTTTCCAATGGCATACGTCTTTGCGACAGAACCGCGCGCGCTGCGCGCGTCCAAGGCCCACCCCCTGCTGGCGTCGCTCGCGGCGGCGCTGACGTCGCATACCGAACGACAGGCGCGTCTGGCCGAGATCGACGCGCTGGCGGCGCTTGGTGACGACGATCTGCGGCGCCGGGGGCTGACCCGATCGGGGCTTGCCTCGCATGTGCTGAGCGATCGTTTCTGCTACTGAGCCCGGACGGGGCGGGTGTCTTGCGGGGCCCGTCCCTCCGAAGCGGCGATCCCGGCCCTCGCCCTCGCCCTCGCCCTCGCCCTCGTCGTCGCGGCACGCGGCCGCGCCCCCTTGCGCATCGGCGCGGCGCGGCGGATAGTCGGGCCGGACCGGTCGCACAGGCCGGAGCAGTGCAGGGAGGGGACCGGATGTCCGAGACATCGACGACGCAGACGCTGACCGAAGTGCGGGGTGACCTCGTTCTCGCCGCGCTGTGCGTGGGGCAGTTCCGTGCGCCCTGCCAGATCGAGGGCGACCGGCTTCTGGTGCAGGCGGATGATGCGCTGGCGCAGGCGCTGCACGCGCTCGGGCTCGAGCTGCGGATCACCGCCGAACCCTTCACGCCCGCGCCGCTTTTCGCGCCCGAGCAGATGCTTCTCGATCAGGTCGCGCGCGGCACCGCGGCGCGGCGGGCCTCAGTGCATGTGCATGCCTCGCACGACCATGACGTCGAGGCGCCCGAGGAACCCTCGGGGCGCGGGTCGAACGCCTGACCCCGTTCCCCGGGGTCAGATCTCGGAGGGCAGCGGCAGCGGGTCGGGCAGGGTGACGCCCTTCGCGGCCAGCGCCTCCTCGAGCGGGCCGAGACGCGCGCGGAACCGCGGCGCATTCATCCGGCGCACCACGTTGCGGCACAGCATCGCGGCCAGATAGGTCCGCCCGGTGCCCTCGAGATGGGCAAGCAGGTGGCGCAGATAGCGCCCCGAATTGCGCCGCGTGCGGTAAAGCCGCCAGAAGTTCGCCGCGTCGAAGCTGCCGGCACAGGCCTGGGTCAGCATCGTCTCGAGCACGTCGAGATCGGTCAGCGTGCGCTCGATCGTCGAGCCGGCGCCGAAACAGGCGAGCAGCTCGACCCAGGGCCGCGCCATCAGCGCCGCGTGCATCGCGTCAAGCGTAACCGCCGGATCGAACAGCACATAGGCTTTGCCCACGCCCTCGAGCATGTCGGGGGCAAAGCCGTAGCGGTCGGTGAAGCACAGCCGCCGCATCTCGGTGAAGCGGTCGTCCCAGCCGGTCAGCCGCGGCTCGAGCGTCGCCTGCGGCTGGATCGCGATCACCGTGGCGCCGGGGGCCGCGACCGAGAAGGCCGCGGCGGCATAGCCGCAGGGGCCCGCGCCGTAGAAGACGACGCGGTCGAAATCCTCGAAGAAGCCGTCATCGACCAGCCGGTCGAAGAAGGCATAGACCGCCGGGTCGCGAAACCAGGTGTCGCGGTCCGAGATCAGCGTCAGACTCGAATGATCGGCGGCCTCGGCCAGGCTGTAGCCGAGCGGCACCTGCCCCTCGCCGCGGCTGCGGATCGCGCCGCGCACCTCGAAGCTGACCAGCAGCACCGGCCCGCGGTCGGCGAAAAGCGCGCCATGGGCAGGCCCGAGCGGCTCGTAATAGCCCTCGTCCTCGCCCAGATCCGCGATCTGCCGCTTCCATTCGCTGTCGCTCATTTCCCGCATCGGTTTTCGGGTTTCCACAATGCTGTCCATGGCCTCCTCCGCTGTCCCGGGAAAGGTGCCCTCCGAGATATTAACCTAGCATTGCCGAATTCGGGCGAAAATCAGGGAAATTAAGGAATTTCAAAGGATTGTCCGCATTCCCGGCAGGAATGTGCCGAATCCGCTCAGACTGTTTCTCCGCGCGCTTTCTGCGCCCGCAGGGCAAGCGCCATCATCCGCGCGGCAAGGGCCGGGGGCAGCGGGCGCGAGGGCGGCGTCAGCAGCAGCCGCCCGAACAGCGCGCGGAACGGTTCGTCAAGCAGCAGCTCGGCAATCCGGCTGCGCCGCCAGGCGACCGCGGCCGCATGCAGGCGCGCAAGCGCGGAATCTGCCATCAGCTCGGCCATGCCGGCGGCGAGCGCCGGGGCATGGCGGGCAATGCTGGTGTCTTCCTCGGACGAGAAATTGCGCTCGACCCAATAGCTCATGTCGAAGGTCGAGGCCTCGCGATTCGCCCGGCCGCGGTCACATTTCAGCACATAGCTTTCCATCGCGCCGAGGGCATAATGGTTGAGCTGCACAAGGCCGTAGTGCGGCTCGCCCGGCGGCGAGAACAGACGCGAGCGGTGGTAGATCTGCGGCAGCTCGACGCCCGAGCCGTCGAACCAGCGCTGTGCCGCCATCCGCGCGGGATCGGGGCTGCGCGGGCGGTGCACGCCGAGCTTGCGATAGCTGCCGTCGTTGCGGAAGAGCGTCTTGAACAGGATCGCGCGCCAGGGCCAGGTCATTGCATCGGGGGCGGCGCGGGTGAATTGCGCGGTGATCGGCGCATCGGTGTAATCGACGACGCCCGCATTGCCGAAGAGCCGCCAGGTCAGCGGGATTGCCGTCGCCTCGGGCAGGGCGGAGAGCAGCGCCGAAACCGTGCCGTCGCCCGCGTGGATGTTGACGAATTCGTCGATGTCGAGGAACAGCACCCAATCGGCCTGCCGCATCAGCGGGTGCCGGTCGGCGGTCTTCAGCGCCGCCCATTGCGGGCCCTCGGGCCAGGGCCCCGGGTTCGGCACATGGGTCAGAAGCCCCATCGCCGCCAGCCGGTCGAGCATGACGTCGGTGCCGTCGCTGCAATCGTTCGAGAAGACGAGGAAATCGGTGAAGCCGATGGCGCGGTGATGGGCCAGCCATTCGAGCAGGAAGGCGCCCTCGTTCTTCACCGTCAGGATCGCCAGCACCCGCATCACATCGCCCCCGCGACAAGACGCGCCGAGAAGTGCGCCCAGTCCGGCCGGGCGTGCAGCGCCGCGATGCGGGCGCGGTGCCAGTCGCGGGCATGGGCCTCGAGCCGCGCAAGCTCGGGGTCCGCCCGCAGCGCCGCAAGCTCTGCCGTCACCGCCGCGTCATAGCGGGCAATGGCGTGGTCCTCGGCCTCGTTGCGCTCGAACCGCGCCCAATAGTCGGCGCCCATGTCCTCGCCCGCGTGGTTCACCCTGCCGCGGTCGCGCTTGACCAGAAAGCTGTCACGCGCCCGCAGCGCATAGTGATTGACCTGCGCCACGCGGGTGTCGGCCTTCAGGATCAGCCCGCCGCGGCCCTTGCGCCAGGGGGCGCCGCCGGCAATGGCACGCACGACTTCGACGCCCGTGCGCGGGTGCGGCATGTGCACGCCGATCCGCGCCATCTCGGGCAGGCGGCGGAACAGCGATTTCACATAGGCCATGCGTGGCGGGCGTTCGCAGCGGATGAATTGCCGGGTGACAGGGGCGGGGTCATAGGTGGTGATCCCGGCCGAGCCGAACTGCAGCCAGTTCACCCCGATCACATCGGCCCCGGGCGTCGCCCCGATCAGCGCGGCGAAACTGCCGTCGCCGGTCTTCACCACCAGAAACTCGTCGGCATCGCAGACCCAGATCCACTCGGCCTGCGTCACCTCCTCATACCAGCGCGCCTGCCGCAGCGCCGCGCGCTGGATGCCGCCATGTTCGGTCGCCCGCGTCGCGTGCGGGCGCACAAGGCCCATCTCGGCCAGGCGCGCCAGAATCTCTGGCTGGCCATCCTCGCAGTCGTTATGGGCAACATAGAAGGACGTCGCGCCCAGAACCCGGTAATGGGCGAGCCATTCGAGCAGGAAGGCGCCCTCGTTCTTCATCGTGGTGACCACGGCGACGCGCGGGGACGAAGCTGTCATCGCCGCCCCCGGCCGCGGCGTCGGACGCTCCGCGGGGAGTATTTTTGCCAGGGAAAAGGCCCATTTTCCCGGCCCAAAGACTCCTGTCGCAGGCAAGCGCCATCGGGGCCGGGCACGCCGCCGGGCAGGGCACGCGCGCTCAATGCTCGGCCTCCCCCACATGCTCGACGGTGAAGAGGAAGTCGGGCGGCAGGTCCTGTTCGTGCAGGTCGGGCGGGATCACGCCGGGCCCGGCGTTGAACACGCTCGAGCCGAAGACATGCAGGATGCGGGAATATTTCTCGAAGCGCGGTGAGCACAGCTCGCCATAGAATTTCTCGTAATTCTCGGTGGCGCGCAGCTCGGCGATCTTCTCGCGGTGCTTGCCGACGGAATACTCATGCGCGGCGCGGATCTCGGGGTCGGCCATCAGCCGGTCCCATTCGGCCTGAAGCGCCGGGATCATCCGCTGGATCGAGCGGTCCTCGACGGCGTTGTGGTTCATCCGGAACCAGTAGCTGAGCCCCTGGTCGCGGTCGACGTGGTTCACCCGGCCGCGGTCGCGCTTGACGAGGAAGCTCTCGGCCGAGCGCACGGCGTAATGGTTCAGCTGCACCCAGTCATAGCCGTAGGTGTCGGTGGTCGAGCGCCAGCCGTTGCGGAACATCTCCTTCGGCATCGGACGCCCCGAGCCGTTGAGCCATTTCACTTGGTCCCAGAGATCGGGGATCAGCCCCTTCGGCCGGTGCACGCCCAGCTTCTTGTAGATGTCGATGTTGCGGAAGAGGGTCTTGAAGCCCCAGGCCTGATGCGGCTTGCGCACCACCTCGGGCGCGCAGGTGGTGAACTGCTCGAGCAGGAAGCGGTCTTCGTAGCCGTGCACGTCGCAATTGCCAAAGAGCCGCCAGGTCAGCGAGATCATGTTCGCCTCGCCCATGGCGGTATACAGCGCGCGCAGCGTGCCATCACCAATCTTGATGTCGATGAATTCGTCGACATCCATGCAGATCGCCCAGCCGGCATTCTGCATCATCGGCTCGCTTTCGGCGGCCTGCAGCGCGGCGTGCTGCGGCT
The DNA here is from genome assembly GCF_056590935.1 of Paenirhodobacter sp. YD-8. Lineage (NCBI taxonomy): Bacteria > Pseudomonadati > Pseudomonadota > Alphaproteobacteria > Rhodobacterales > Paenirhodobacter > Paenirhodobacter sp. YD-8. The sequence continues at coordinate 1,752,337 of NZ_CM152649.1, forward strand.
TCAGATCCATCGTGCGGAACGGGTTGTCGCGATGCGCGCAGATCCCCTTGCGCTCGAGCAGGTCGAGCATCTCGTCGGTGCCGTCCGAGCAGTCGTTGGTGTAGATCAGGAAGTCGTCGACCCCGATCGCCCGGTGATAGGCGATCCATTCCATGATGAAGGGGCCCTCGTTCTTCATCGTGGTGACGATGCAGGTGCGCCCGCCCTCGACCGCGCGTTTCGGTGCGGCCTTGGGCTTCGACACCGGCGGCCGGATCGGCTTGTGGCCCCAGACCTGGGTGGCAAGCTCCAGCAGCTGCGGGTCCTCGATCAGCGAGGTCTTGGGCGCAAGCTCCGAGGCGGCGCGGCCCGGCACGCGCAGGCCCATGGCGCGCCAGAACGGGAAGGTGGTGTTCGGGTCGGGTTTCGCATAGGCGACGCGGATCGCGCGCCAGGTGGCGTCGAGCCCGGCGCGGGCAGGGGCGACGCCCCAGCGGGCGATGCCGCGGCGCGCGTCGAACTGGCGGCAGATGTGATCGGCAAAGCGGGTGGGCGCGCCCTGCCGCACCCGCCAGGGATAGATCCGCCGCCCGACCAGCAGCACCACGCCCGAGCGCGCGGTGGTGCAGGCGTCGAAGGCCGAGGGCACGCCCGCCGCCCGCGGCGTCAGCAGGTCGGTGACGTCAAGCGTCAGCATCGCCCGCGCCTCGGTCAGGAAGCGCCATTTCGCGATCTCGTAGATCAGCGCCTGACCGAGCGGGGAACGCCAGGGATCGGCCGCGGGCACCTCCATGCGGTCCTTGCCGGGCGCGTCGGGGGCGAGGAACGGGTGGCTTTCGGGGCCGAGATCGGGCTTGCCGAGCGGGAGCGCGCTTTCGACGAGTGCCACCGCCATCTCGAGCTCGCGCGCCTTCAGGCCGCGGCGCAGGGCCGTGGCGAAGTCCTCGGCGCTGCCCGCGGCACTGTCGGGCGGCGCGCGGTTCACGATCACCGCGCCGGTCGCGCCGTGATAGTCGTGATGCCAGCTCAGCCAGTCGACCACCGCCTCGGCACTTTCCTCGAGCCGCTGGCCGAAGAGGCAATCGCGGCCGGCGAACAGCCGGGTATCGGGGGCCGCGGCGGCGATCTCATGCACGATCACCGGCGCGGCGGAGGCCTCGGCCTCGGGGCCCGGGCGCGGTGCCTCGGGGCTCAGCGCAATGCGCAAGGGGCCGTCCGCCGCGGCGCGCGCGACCACCATCACGCCCCCCGAGATCTCGCGCCGTTCGAGCACCTCGACGCAGCTCTCGGGCTGCTCGGGCGGCACCTGGCCGGCATGCGACGGCGCGGCAAGGAAGAGACGCAGGGCGCGCACCGGCGCGCCGTCGCGCTGATCGGGCCAGACCACCGCATCGAGCACCGTCAGGCACCCGAGCTGCACGACCCCAAGTTGCCGGCGGATCACCCCTGCCTCACTCATCTGCTCACCTCTTGCCTTTGGCCCTTCCTAGCACAGCCCCCGGGGCCCGCAAACCGCACCCGGCCCCGGCACGAATTAACGTTGGCAATCCGGGGGGATTTGGCGATTATGCCGGCAGGCAAGGCCGGAAAAAGACAAAAGGGCAGTGTATTCATGTCAAAAGATTACCAAGTTGCGGCGCTCTGGATCGGCGGATCGCTGAGCTACCTCGAACAGCTTTGCCTGAAATCCTTCGTCGATGCCGGCCAGCATGTGAAGCTCTATTCCTACGAGCCGATCGACAATGCCCCCGAGGGCATCGAGATGGCCGATGCGAACGAGGTGCTGTCGCAGGAGAACTTCCTGCGCCATGGCCGCACCAACAGCCCGGCGCTGCATTCGGACCTGTTCCGCTATCACCTGCTGGCACAGAACGACCGCACGATCTGGGCCGATACCGACGCCTATTGCGTGAAGCCCTTCGAGACGCCGAACGGCCATTTCTATTCCTGGGAAAGCGCCGATGGCATCAACGGCGGCGTGCTCGGCCTGCCGCGTGACAGCGAGGCGCTTGGCCAGCTGCTCGAATTCACCACCGACGAATATGCGATCCCGGACTGGTATGGCGAGGCCTACCGCCGCGAGCTGGAAGAGAAGAAGGCCGCCGGCACGCCGGTGCATGCGGGCGAGCAGCCCTGGGGCGTGTGGGGGCCGCATGCGCTGACCCATTTCCTGAAGAAGACCGGCGAGTCGCGCTATGCGATGCCGATCTGGGGGCTTTACCCTTTCGAGTACAGCGAGCGTGCGCTGATGCTGCGGCCGGGCTATGACTGGCAAAGCCATATCAAGGACGATACCTATTCGATCCATTTCTATGGCCGGCGGATGCGGGCGCGTCTGCTCGACAAGTTCGACGGCGTGCCGAAGCCGCGCAGCCTGATCGGGCAGCTCGTCAAGAAGCATGGCATCGACCCGGCCGCCGCGCCGCTGCGCCGCCATGGCAAGCCCGAGGCCGATACCGACGCGGATGACTGAGCGATGGCCGGGGCACAGGACGGGCTGTTCGCGGCGACGGGGCTGACGCAGGTGGCCTCGGTCGCCGATCTCGGCGGCGGGGCGCTGGCGCAGGTGATCGCGGCGCATGACCGCTGGGATTGCGACATCACCTTGATCGACATGGGCGCGAATGGCAGCTGGAGCGGGCTGCGCTCGGACTGGGTTGCGCCCTATCTTGCCGCACTCGAGGCGGCGGGGGTGGACCCGGGCCGGGTGCGCGTGGTCACGACCGGCGCCGAGTTGCGCGCCGTCGATCTGCTGCTGAACCTTGCGGGCTGGGGCGACCGGCACAAGATCAAGCATCTGAAAGAGGTGCTCGAGACGGCGCTGCATGCCGACAGCCGGATGGTTCTCGACATCCGCCTTGGCACCGGCAGCTTCCCGTTCCTCAAGGACTTCGGCGAGACCGAGATCGTGGCCGAGCTGCCGCCCCGCGACGGCAAGTCGGTGCGGCGCGTGGTCTTCACCCCGAACGCGCCGGCGCCCGTGGCCGATGACGGCTGGGCCGCGATCGCGCAGGGGCTTGCGGGGCCCGACGGCTTCTATCGTGAGAACGAAGGCCACAGCTTCCTTTATATCCCGCGCTCGAAGAAGGTGCTGGTCGTCACCTTCGACAACCTCGACATCGCGATGAACAAGCGCGACGACCGTCGGCCCTGGGGCTTTGCCTTCATCGAGAAGCAGGGCTGGTCGATGCTGGGCGTGATGGCGGGCGGCTGGACCTGGTATCGCACCCCCTGGGTCGCGGCCGAGTTCGACCGGCTGGCGGCCGAGGGCTTCTTCGCGCAGTTCGACCGGGTGGTGTTCTATGGCGCCTCGATGGGCGGCTATGCGGCCTGCGCCTTCTCGGGCGCCTGCCCGGGGGCGGATGTGGTGGCGATCTCGCCGCAATCGACGGTCGACAAGACCGTTGTGCCCTGGGAAACGCGCTACAAGACGGTCTGGGGCGCGGATTTCAGCGGCAAATACGGCGATGCGGCACAGGTGAGCGGCGCGGCGCGGCGCATCGCGCTGCTCTATGATCCCTATGAGCCGCTCGACGCGCAGCATGCCGCGCGGTTCCAGGGCGCGAATGTGATGAAGCTGCGCGCCCCGCTTCTGGGCCACCGGCTCGGCTCCTCGCTCAGCCAGATGGGGATCCTGAGCCCGATCATCCTGGGCGCGCTCGACGGCACGCTGACCGAGGCCGGCTTCTATCGCCGGCTGCGTGCGCGCAAGGATTTCGCCCGCTATCAGCGCGAGCTGTTCGAACGGGCGGTGGCGACGGGGCACCGGCGGCTGGCGCGGCGGTTGGGCGAATGGGTGCTGAAGCGTGGCGACAACCGGGCGATCCGGCAGGGGCTGGCGAAGCTCTAGTCCCGGCGCGGGCCGTCAAAATGTCGCAGCCTGCGCCCCGGCAATCTTGATCTGGATCAACGTTGCCCGCTGCGCTGCCGCGTAGAACGGACGCATCAGGTTCCTGATCTCCCTGAAACACGGCGCAAGCCGGCGGAACCTGACCGAACCCTGAACGTTCTCCCTCGTCGGGTTCAACAATGCGCTGCGGGCCTCCCTCCCGCAGCGCTTTATTTTTTGGCCCATGCCAAGTCAGATCAGCTTCACCTGCGTGCCGATCGGGCACAGGCCGAAAAGCTCCTCGATCTGCTCGTTGAACAGCCCGATGCAGCCCGACGAGCTCTTGCGCCCGATCTTGCGGGTGTCATGGGTGCCGTGGATGATATAGGCGGGCCAGCTCAGATACATCGCATGGGTGCCGAGCGGATTGTCCGGCCCGGGCGGCATGGCGTGCAGCGAGGGGTCCGCGGCGATCATCGAGGGCGTGGGGGTCCAGCTCGGCCCGATCTTCTTGCGCACGATCTCGGTATAGCCGGTCTTCGTCAGCTCGGGGCTTTTCGGCACCGAGGTCGGATAGAGCCGGTAATCCGCGCCGTCGACGGCCCAGTAGTGCAGCGCCTTCGACACCGTGTCGGCGATCAGCGTCACCCGGTCGAGCCGGTCGAAATGGTCGCGCCAGTCGATCTCGCGGAAGGACGAGATGTTCGCGCGCATCTGCGGCGCGACGATCGCCGGCTGATCGGCCATCGGAATGTCCTGCGTGCCGGCGCGCGCAATCGCCGGGGTGAAAAGCGATGCAGCCCCCGCGGCGAGCGCCGCGCGGCGGCTGAGAATGATCCGTGCCATGGTGTTTCCTGTCCTCATCTTCGCGTTGCCGGATGCTCCCACGACGACCCTCCGGGGGCAAATCACGCTGCCTCACGAAAGGGCGAGTCGGGGGACACCGCGGCCAAAAGGAAAAGGCCCCCCGTCCGGAGGGCCCTTCGCCGGCTCACGCCAGATGGCGCGGGCTCATTTCGGGGCGATCATCATCACCATCTGCCGGCCCTCGAGCTTCGGCATCGACTCGATCTTGCCGGCCTCGCCGACATCGGCGGCGACGCGGTTCAGCAGCTCGAGCCCGAGGCCCTGGTGCGCCATCTCGCGGCCGCGGAAGCGCAGGGTGACCTTGACCTTGTCGCCGTCCTCGAGGAAGCGCATCACCGAGCGCATCTTGACCTCGTAGTCATGGGTGTCGGTCCCGGGACGGAACTTCACTTCCTTGATTTCGATGATCTTCTGCTTCTTGCGGGCTTCCGCCTCGCGCTTCTGCTGTTCGTACTTGAACTTGCCGTAGTCCATGATCTTGCACACCGGCGGCACCGCCGTCGGCGAGATCTCGACCAGATCAAGCCCGGCCTCTTCGGCCATCATCATCGCGCGCGCCGGGGTGACGACGCCCACGTTCTCGCCGTCCGCCCCGATCAGGCGGATTTCGGGCGCTCGGATCCGATCGTTGATCCGGGGGCCGGTGTCTCTTTGCGGCGGGGCATTGTGCGGTCTGCGGGCTATGGCTGTGATCCTTCTGCGGCCAAGTCGAATGGCGCGCAAAATAGGACCCACGGCCGCGGCTTTCAACCGGAATCAGCGGTTTTCCGCCCGAACGGCCGGATCTGGCTGTCAAGCGGGCAGGCAGGGCGGGTTGTGCCTTTGCCCGGGCGCTGCGGATGTCCATATAGCGGGCATCGCATTCGTTTCGAAACCGAAGGGAGAGAAACATGAAGAAGGTTCTGGGCCTGGTCGTGGTCGTTGCCGCGATCGCTGCAGGGGCGTGGTATGTCACCCGGTCGCCCGAGGGGCAGAAGGCCGCGACCGAAGCGGTGACCGATGCCGAGGAGGCCGCCAAGGCGGTGACCGGCGCGGTCGAGAAGGGCACCACCGACAGCACCGCCACCGCCGCCGAGGATGCCGCGAAGACCGCGGCCGAGGCCGCGGCCGCGGCGACGAAGGCCGCCGGCGATGCCGCAAGCGCGGCGACCACCGCCGCCGGGGCCGCGGTTGACGCGGCCAAGGACATGGCGAGCGACGCCGCCACCCAGGCGGCGGGCGCGGCCTCCGACGCGGCCTCGGCCGCAAGCCAGGCGGCCAGCGCCGCCGTCGATGCCGCCAAGACCGCGGCCTCGGACGCGACCGGGGCGGCAAGCGATGCCGCGACCCAGGCCGCGCAATCGGCCGCCGCCGCGACCTCGGCTGCCGCGCAGGCGGTGAGCGATGCGGCCACGGCCGCGACCAATGCCGCCGCTGCGGGCACCGGCGCGGGCGCCGATGCCTCGGCGCTGACCATCGAGGGCTTCGATGCCGAGAAGGTCGGCGCGATGATCGACGCCTCGTCGCTCTCGGCCGAGACGAAGACCTCGCTCAAGGCGGCGGTCGCGGCGGCGAAGACGAACCCCGACCTCGTTGCGGCGACGGTCGAGCAGGTGAAGGTTGCGCTTGGTCTCTGAGATCGGGCCGCAGCCCTGACAGCGAAACGCCGCCCCGAGGGGCGGCGTTTTTCGTTTGCGGAGAGGCGGAGCAGGCCGCGGGGGGACGCACCCGCCGCCTGTCGCCCTCTGCCGATCCGTGCTCAGATGCCGTCGCCGACGAAGGCTTTCTCGACGACATATTCGCGCGGCTCGGAATTCGCGCCCTCGCGCAACCCGTAATGTTCGAGCACCGCCATCACGTCCTTGTTGAAGGCAAGGCTGCCGCAGACCATGGCGCGGTCATGTTCGGCATCCATCGGCGCGATGCCGAGATCCTCGAAGACCTTGCCGCTCATCAGGTTGTCGGTGATGCGGCCGCGGTGGTGGAACTCCTCGCGGGTGGCGGTGGGATAGTATTTCAGCTTGTCGCCCACCAGCTCGCCGATCAGCGGATCGTCCTTCAGGCTCTCGACCAGCTCCTTGCCGTATTCAAGTTCGGCGACGGTGCGGCAGGTGTGCATCATCACCACTTCCTCGAACTTCTCGTAGGTCTCGGGCTCGCGCATCAGCGAGGCGAAGGGGGCGATGCCGGTGCCGGTCGCCAGGAACCACACCCGCTTGCCGGGCAGCAGCGCGTCGATCACCAGCGTGCCGACGGGCTTCGGGCGCAAGATGATCTCGTCGCCCACGCCGATGTGCTGCAGCTTCGAGGTCAGCGGGCCGTCCGGCACCTTGATCGAGTAGAATTCGAGCTCCTCGTCCCAGGCGGGCGAGGCGATCGAATAGGCGCGCAGCAGCGGTTTGCCGTTGTCGCCCATCAGCCCGATCATCACGAATTCGCCCGAGCGGAAGCGCAGCGATTGCGGCCGCGTCACGCGGAAGGAGAACAGCCGGTCGGTCCAGTGCTTCACGTCGGTCACGGTCTGGGCGTCGGGCAGGTGCTTCACGGGCGGAATCGTCGCAGTCTGGGTCACGTCTGGCATCTCGTTCGGTTGGGCCCGGGGAGGAGGACCCGGGGCGCGAAAAAAACATGAGCCGCAGATATCTCAATCCTCTGCGGCCGGCCTTGATCTAAGGCAAATTGCCGGGCTGCGGCGATCTGTCAACCCGCGCGGGTCAGCGCTGCAGCCGGGCGCGGTAATCATGCGCGCGCCAATCGGCCCGGGCAAGCCATTGTTCCGCGCCCTGACGTTCGGCCAGCGTCTCGGAAATCTCGACCTCGTCAAAGCCCGAGCGGCGCGCCATCGCATATTGGTCGGCGATCACATGGCCCGCCGCGCGCAGCCGCCCGGTATAGCCCGCCGCCCGCAGCCGCCGCGCCAGCGTGAAGCCGCGCCCGTCCGAGAAGGACGGGAAGGCGATGCGCACCAGCGCCGCGCCCAGGGCGCGCTGTGCAAGCTCCTCGGACGGGGTGTCGGGGGCGATCTCGACGACATCGCCGGTGAAGTCATCGGCGTGGAAGCCGTCGTCGCGCACGATCACGCTCATGCAACTTTCTCCTTGTTGTCAGGCTCTTGCATGCCGTTCTTGAGGCGCACGGCCTTGCCGCCGATGAAATGGATGCCGCATTCCGTCTTTTGCGAACCGCGCCAGCGTCCGGCCCGCGGATCCTCGCCCGGGGCGACCTTCGAGGTGCAGGGCGCGCAGCCGATCGAGGGATAGCCCTGCGCCACCAGCGGATGCCGCGGCAGCCGGTTCTGCACCATGTATTCCTCGAGATCCTCGCGGCCCCAATGCGCAAGCGGGTTGATCTTCATCCGCGTCGGCGTCTCGACCTCGAAGAAGTCGATCGTCGCGCGGGTCTGGCCCTGATAGCGCTTGCGGCCGGTGATCCAGGCATCAAAGCCCGACAGTGCCTGTTCAAGAGGCACCGTCTTGCGCAGCGCGCAGCAGGCGTCCTGGTTGAACTGGTGCAGCGTGCCGTCCGGGTCCTCGAGGTCGAGCATCGCCTGCGCGGCGGTGATCGTGCGCACATCGGTCAGGCCAAGCTGTCGCGACACCTCGCGCTGATAGTCGAGCGTCTCCTGAAACAGCATCAGCGTGTCGATGAAGATCACCGGCGTGCCCGGTGCGATCAGCGAGACCATGTGCAGAAGCACCACCGATTCCGCCCCGAAGGAGCTGACCAGTGCGACTTCCCCTGTGTCGGGGTCCTTCAGCGCCTTCTCCATGACCGCGACGGCCGCGTGGTGGCGGTAGCGGTCATTGAGCCCGGCGACGCGGGTGGTGATGTCAGGCAGCATCCCGTGCCTCGCCATAAAGCGCCTCCTTGAACGGCGCGGGGCCGAGGCGGCGGAACGCCTCGATGAAGCTCTCGGCGCGGTCACTGCGCAGCGCCAGATAGGCGCGCAGGATCCGCTCGATCGCCGGTACGACCTCGTCATAGGCAAAGCCCGGGCCGGCCCGTTCGCCGATCGTGGTCGCGGGGCCCGCGTCGCCGCCAAGGGTGATCTGATAGTTCTCCACCCCGGCGCGGTCGAGGCCGAGAATGCCGATGTGGCCGACGTGGTGATGGCCGCAGGCGTTGATGCAGCCCGAGATCTTGATCTTCAGCGCGCCGATTTCCTCTTCGAGGCCGATCTTGCGGAAATGCGTGGCGAGCTCCTGCGCGACCGGGATCGAGCGGGCGGTGGCCAGCGCGCAGTAATCCATGCCAGGGCAGGCGATGATGTCGGAGAGCAGCCCGACATTCGCCGTGGCCAGCCCCGCGCGCAGCAGCTGCGCATGGATCGCCGGCAGATCGGCCTTGCGCAGATGCGGCAGCACGACGTTCTGCTCGTGGCTGATGCGCAGCTCGCCATAGCCGTAGCGCTCGGCGATATCGGCCAGCACCCGCATCTGTTCGGCCGAGGCGTCGCCGGGGGTTTGCCCATGCGCCTTCAGCGACACGGTGACGATCGCGTGGTCGGCGCGGCGATGTGCGGTCAGGTTCTGGCCCGCCCAGGCCCGGAACAGCGGATCGACCTCGAGCGCGCGCTCGTAGAACTCGACCGGCGCCGCCTCGAAGTCGGGCAGGGCGAATTGCGCCTCGATCTCGCGCAGCATCGCCTGGTCGACGCCTTCGAAGCTCGGCCGGATCCGGGCGAATTCCTCTTCGGTTGCGGCGCGGAAGGCGTCGATGCCGTTCTCGAAGACGGTGATCTTGATCCGCGCCTTGTACTTGTTGTCGCGCCGGCCCATCAGGTTGTAGGTCGAGACGATCGCCTCGAGATAGGGCAGCAGGTCGGCCTTCGGCAGGAAGGCGCGCAGCTCCTGGCCGACCATCGGCGTGCGGCCGAGACCGCCGCCGACGAAGACGCGCAAGCCGGTCTCGCCATCCTTCTCGACGATCTGCAGCCCGACGTCATGGGCGCGGATCACCGCCCGGTCATCCGGCGAGCCGGTGATCGCGATCTTGAACTTGCGCGGCAGGAACTGGAACTCGGCATGGTCGGTCGACCATTGCCGGATCAGCTCGGCCACCGGGCGCGGATCGGCGATCTCGTCGGCGGCGGCGCCCGCGAAGGCGTCGGTCGTGACGTTGCGGATGGTGTTGCCCGAGGTCTGGATCGCGTGCATCTGCACATCGGCCAGCGCATCGATGATATCGGGCACGTCGGTCAGCTTCGGCCAGTTGAACTGGATGTTCTGGCGCGTGGTGAAATGGCCATAGCCCTTGTCCCAGGTCTCGGCGATATGGGCGAGCTGGCGCATCTGGTCGGCGCGCAGCGTGCCATAGGGAATGGCGACGCGCAGCATGTAGGCATGCAGCTGCAGGTAGAGCCCGTTCATCAGCCGCAGCGGGCGGAACTCGTCCTCGGTCAGCGCGCCTGACAGGCGCCGCTCGACCTGGCCGCGGAACTGCGCGGCGCGTTCGCGCACGAAGGCTTCGTCGAAGTCGGAATACTTATACATGGGCCGCCTCCTGCTTGCCGTGCGGATAGTTCGAGGGGCCGCGGGTGCGGAACACCTCGCGGAAATGGACGGGTTCGGGGCCGTTCGCGCCGGCGCGCGCCTCGGCGAGATAGGGGCCGACGACGACACCGGGCTGACCGAGCGCCGCCAGCAGCCGCAGCTCGCCATGCGCCTCGTCCTCGATCAGCTCGGCCTCGGCATGGTCGCGCGTCCAGCTGCCCGCCGCGGTCATGTAGACCACGTCGCCCATGCGCAGATCATTGGCGGTGACAACTTTCGGGGTGAACTTGCGGCTCATGGCGGCCTCCGGGGACGTGTTTTCCTGTCTGGAATATAGGAAATTTTCCCGGTATCCTGCCAGTCACCCGCGCAGATAAGGACATCTGTTCCGCATCCTGCGCCGCGGGGCATCAATTTCCCGACCGAAGGAGAAAAGCGGAATGGCTGTCCGGATCGACGAGATGGATCGGAAAATCCTCTTCCAGCTGCAGGAGGACGCGAGCCAGTCGCTCGACGAGATCGCGCGCAAGGTCGGCTCCTCGAAGACGCCGGTGTGGAACCGGATTCGGCGGATGAAGGAGCAGGGCGTGATCGGCCGGCAGACGGTGATCCTCGACCCCGAGGCGCTCGGGCTCGAGGCGTGCTTCTTCGTGCTGATCCGCACCTCCGAGCACGAGGCGGAGTGGCAGCAGAAATTCCTGCGCACCCTGCGCGAGCGCCCCGAGGTGCTCGAGGCGCACCGGCTGGCGGGCGACATCGATTACATCCTGAAGGTGCGGGTGCAGAACGCACGCGCCTATGACGCCTTCTATCAGGCGCTGATCTCCGAGGTGAAGATCTACAACGTCACCGCGCTTTTGAGCATGGAAGAGATCAAGTCGACGACGTTGCTGCCGCTGTGAGCGCGACAGGGGGCACTGCCCCCTCGGGCTTCGCCCTCACCCCCGGGATATTTGCGGCAATTGGAAGAGAAGCGCGGCTCCCTGCTTCCAATTGCCTGAAATATCCCGGGGGTGAATTTCGCGTCAGCGAAAGAGGGGGCAGCGCCCCCTGCTTTTCAGGCCTCGTCGAGCGCGGCGAGGATCGCGCCGAAGTCCGCGGCTTTCAGGCTGGCCCCACCAACGAGCGCGCCATCGACGTTCGAGGTGGCGAAGATCTCCTTCGCGTTCGAGGGCTTGACCGAGCCGCCGTAGAGCAGGCGGATCTTGCCGGCCTCGGCGGCGCCGAAGCGGCCGGCAAGTTCCGAGCGCATGAAATCATGCACTTCGGCGATCTGTTCGAGTGTCGGCGTGCGGCCGGTGCCGATCGCCCAGACGGGCTCGTAGGCGATCACCGTATTCGCGCCGGTGGCGCCTTCGGGGGTGGAATCGTAAAGCTGGCGGCCGATCACCTCGAGTGTCGCGCCCGCGTCGCGTTCGGCCTCGGTCTCGCCGACGCAGATCACCGCGACCAGATCCGCCTCGCGCGCGGCCGCGGCCTTGGCGCGCACCATCGCATTCGTCTCGGCGTGATCGGCGCGGCGCTCGGAATGGCCGAGGATGACATGGCTTGCGCCTGCATCCTTGAGCATTGCGGCGGCGATGTCGCCGGTATGCGCGCCCGCGGCCTTCATGTGGCAATCCTGCCCACCGACCGCGATGCGGCCCGCGGCACGCGCCGCCATCTGCCCGACCAGCGTCGCGGGCGGGCACAGCAGCACCTCGGAGCGCGGCGTCGGATGGGCCGCGATCAGCGCGTCAACCTCGGCGAGGCTCGCCGTGACGCCGTTCATCTTCCAGTTGCCTGCCGCGAGTTTTCTGCGCATCCGCCCCTCCATGTTTGCGCCAGATTAGGGCAGGGGCCGGGACTGGGGAAGGCGCAAAGCGCCGCGCCCGCCGATGATAACGCCAACAGTCGGCCGCGTCAGTCGGCGTCCGCCTCGCGGAACTTGATCGACTCGCCGCAGCCGCAGGTCTCGACCACATTCGGGTTGCGGAACTTGAAGCCCGATTCCAGCAGGCCGGTCTCATAGTCGATCTCGGTGCCGATCATGAACATCTGCGCCATCGGCGCGATCAGCACGCGGGCCGGGCCGTCCTCGACCACGATATCCATCGGGCCCGCCTCCTGCGCGATCTCCATGGTGTATTCCATGCCGGCGCAGCCGCCCTTCTTCACCCCGATGCGAAAGCCCGCGGCCTGTTCGCGCGCCATCAGCCGGGCGATCTGCGCGGCGGCGGCGGGGGTGAGGGTGACGGGCGGTTTTCCGGGAATGGCGAACATCGGGGCGGCTCCTGTGATGGGCCCAAGATAGGGCGCGCGGGGCGGGCGGACAACCCGCCCCGCACGGGTCAGCCGAGGGCGGGATAGTCGGTGTAGCCCTCCGCGCCGCCGCCATATAGCAGGGCCGGGCGCAGCGGGTTCAGCGGTGCGTCGGCGGCCAGCCGGGCGGGCAGGTCGGGGTTGGCGATGAAGGGCCGGCCGAAGGCCACGGCATAGGCCGCGCCCGAGGCGACGGCGGCGAGTGCCGTTGCCCGCGTATAGCCGTTGTTCGCGATATAGGGGGCGGTCAGCGCGGCGCGGAAGGCGGCAAGCTCGGCCTCGGGGTAATCGCGCGCCCCGCCGGTCTGGCCCTCGACGACATGGACGAAGGCGAGCGGATGGGCGTTCAGCACCTCGGCCACCGCGGCGACAAGCGCCGGCGTGTCGCTGTCGAGGCCGACATTGTTCGCATTCGACCAGGGCGAGAGGCGGATGCCGGTGCGGCCGGCGCCGAGCACGCCCACCACCGCCTCGAGCACGCCCGCAAGGAAGCGCACGCGGTTGGCGATCGATCCGCCCCAATCGTCGGTGCGGGTGTTCGAGGTGTCGCGCAGGAACTGGTCGATCAGATAGCCGTTCGCGGCATGGATCTCGACGCCGTCGAAGCCCGCCTCGTCGGCGCAGCGCGCGGCATGGGCGTAATCGGCGAAGATCGCGGGGATCTCGTCGGCCTCGAGGGCGCGCGGCGTCACCGTCTCGACGAAGCCGGTGCCGTCGAAGGTCTTGGAATGGGCCGAGAGCGCCGAGGGCGCGACGGGCAGGGCGCCGTTCAGCAGCACCGGATGCGAGATCCGGCCCACATGCCACAGCTGCGCGACGATCTTGCCGCCCGCGGCATGCACCGCATCGGTGACCTTGCGCCAGCCGGCGACCTGTTCGGGAGAATAGATCCCCGGCGTCCAGGCATAGCCCTGGCCCATCGGCGAGATCTGCGTGCCCTCGGAGACGATCAGCCCGGCGCTGGCGCGCTGGCGGTAATATTCGACGGTGAGCTCGGTCGGCACCAGATCCGGCGCACGGTTGCGGGTGAGCGGTGCCATCACCAGGCGGTTGGCGATCTCGATCTGGCCAAGCTGGCCCGGCGAAAACAGCGTGTCGGTCATCGGAAAGACTGTCCCTTGTGCGGCGCGACCTGCGCGCCAGAGTGAACGGATGAGTTCAATTTTGGCGCGCGCGGCGCGGCCGACAAGGGGGAAGCGCGGAATTTCTGCCCCGATTTCTGCCCCGGCTCACATGAAGCCGAGTTCGAGCCGCGCCTCGTCCGACATCATGTCCATGCCCCATTGCGGCTGGAAGGTCATCTCGACATTCACCGCCTGCACGCCCGGCACCGACTCGACCGCGTTCTGCACCCATTCGGGCATCTCGCCCGCCACCGGGCAGCCCGGCGCGGTCAGGGTCATCACGATCTCGACCTCGTTCGCGGCGTTGATCTCGATCGTGTAGACGAGGCCCAGATCGTAGATATTCACAGGGATTTCAGGGTCGAAGACCGTGCGGCAGGCCTCCACCACGGCGTCGAACAGCGGATGGTCGGTGGTCGAGGGCTTGATGAGCGGCGTGCCCTCGAGGGGCGTCTGGTCTTCGATGGTCATGGCGAACCCGCATCTGCGAAAGTCGAGCGTTTATATAGGGAATGCCCGGCAAAGGTAAAGAGCGCGGGGCTTGACCCGGAGAGATGAAAACGTCACATCCGCGGCATGGTCCCGCTCGAGAAACTTGCCCAGATCACGCAGCGCTTCGACTTTGTCGGGGCGAAGCTGAATGTCGCCACCGCGCCTGCCGAGATCGCGGCGCTGTCGCGCGAATATTCCGAGCTGCGCCCGGTGGTCGAGGAAATCGCCGCCTATCGTCAGGCGCTCGAGGATGTGACCGAGGCCGAGGGCTGGTTGACCGACCCCGAGATGAAGGCGCTGGCCGAGGAGGAGCTGCCGCGGCTGCGCGCCCGCATCCCCGAGATGGAGCAGGCGCTGCGTCTGGCACTTCTGCCCAAGGACGCGGCCGATGCACGCCCGGCGATCCTCGAGATCCGCCCCGGCACTGGCGGCGACGAGGCGGCGCTGTTCGCGGGCGACCTTTTGCGCATGTATCAGCGCTATGCCGAGACCAGGGGCTGGCGCTTCGAGCTGATGGAGCTGACCCCCTCGGAGCTTGGCGGGGTCAAGGAAGCCACGGCGCGGATCGAGGGCGAGGGCGTCTTCGCCCGGATGAAATACGAAAGCGGCGTGCACCGGGTGCAGCGCGTGCCCGAGACCGAGGCGGGCGGGCGCATCCACACCTCGGCCGCGACCGTCGCGGTGCTGCCCGAGGCCGAGGAGGTCGACATCGACATTCCGGCGGGCGACATCCGCATCGACACGATGCGCAGCTCGGGCGCGGGCGGGCAGCATGTGAACACCACCGACTCGGCGGTGCGCATCACCCACCTGCCGACCGGCATCGTCGTCACGTCGTCGGAGAAGTCACAGCACCAGAACCGCGCCAATGCGATGGCGGTGCTGCGCGCGCGGCTTTACGAGATGGAGCGCGAGCGGCTGGCCTCGGAGCGTTCGGCCGACCGGCGCGCGCAGGTCGGCTCGGGCGACCGCTCGGAGCGGATCCGCACCTACAACTTCCCGCAGGGGCGGATGACCGATCACCGCATCAACCTGACGCTCTATTCCCTGACGCAGATCCTGAACGGCGATCTCGACACGGTGATCGACGCGCTGATTGCCGACGATCAGGCGGCGCGGCTGGCGGAGATGGAGGGATGAGGGCGCAGGAGTCCCTGGTTCTCGGCACCCGGGCGCTCAATGCCGCCGGGATCGAGGGGGCGGCGGGCGATGCGCGCCGGCTGATGGCGCATGCGCTTGGCGTCGCGCCCGAGCGGCTGACGATGGCCTTGGGCGACGAGATCACCGCCGATCAGCAGGCGGCCTTCGAGGCGGCGCTTGCGGCGCGCGCGGCGCATCAGCCGGTCGCACAGATCACCGGCCGGCGCCGGTTCTGGCGGCACGAATTCCGCGTCACCCGCGACACCCTCGACCCGCGCCCCGAGACCGAGCTGCTGGTCGCCGCGGCGCTCGAGGAGCCCTTCGCGCGGGTGATCGACCTTGGCACCGGCACCGGCTGCATCCTGCTCAGCCTGCTTGCCGACATGCCCTTCGCCACCGGCACCGGCACCGATCTTTCCGAGGCAGCACTTGCGGTTGCGGGCGAGAACGCCGCGGCGCTCGGGCTTGCGACGCGGGCGCGGCTGCTCCGCTCGGACTGGTTCGCCGGGGTGAGCGGGGTCTTCGACCTGATCGTCTCGAACCCGCCCTATATCGCCGAGGCGGAAATGGCGGGCCTTGCCCCCGAGGTGCGCGACTGGGAACCCCACGGCGCGCTGACCCCGGGCGGCGACGGGCTTGACGCCTATCGCGCGCTCGCGCGTGACGCCGGGGCGCGGCTGCTGCCGGGCGGGCGGGTGCTGTTCGAGATCGGCCCGACGCAGGGCGCCGCGGTCTCGGAGCTGCTGGCCGCGCAAGGCTTCGAGCGGATCGAGATCCGCCGCGATCTTGATGGCCGCGACCGCGTGGTGATCGGCCGCAAGCCGGCGCAAGAGGGCGGTTGCGGCTGCGTCTGAGGTCGGTTTCGGCGCTTTTCCTGCGCGAAACGGCGCCGTTTTGCAATTTCCGGCTTGCACGGGCGCGCGTGAAATGCTTAGTCGTTCCCGTGCAGGACGGAAATTCGATCCCCCGCACGGCTCAGCTCTCCACTGCGGGTCAGACGGTTCACGGGCATCGCCCGGACAGACCGGCCGCACCCCTGGCGGGCCCGATCCTTCAATCCGATCGTGGCCCGGACTTCAGCGCCCCCGAGGGGCTCAACAGACGAAGGCCCATGAGATCTTCCAAATCCCGTTCGCGCAATAAGTCGAACCGTCAGCGCTCGATCGGCAACATCATCAACCGGGTGTTCGACAGCTCCGGCCCCGAGGGCAAGGTGCGCGGCACGCCGCAGCAGATCATCGACAAGTATCTCGCGCTGGCGCGGGATGCGCAGCTTGGCAATGACCGCGTCGCCGAGCAGAACTTCCTGCAGCATGCCGAGCATTACACCCGGATGCTGGGCGAGGCGCAGCGCGAGATGGCGCGCGAGCAGGAAGAGCGGCAACGCAGCTTCCCGCAGCAGGGCGGCAATGGCGGCCAGCAGGGCGGTCAGAACGGCAACCGTGACCGGCAGGAGCGTCCCGAGCGCGAACCGCGGATCGAGGAAGGCACGGCGATGCCCGAAGCCTTCGCGACCGAGGATGACGGCCCGGGCCTCGTGCTGACGCCCGAGCGGCAGGCCGAAAGCGCGCCGGCACCGGCCGCGCCCGCACCTCAGGTCGAGGACAACGCCGAAGCGGGCGCCGAGCCTGCGCCGAAGAAACCGCGCAGCCGCTCGTCCTCCTCCTCGCGCAGCCGCTCGACCTCGTCGCGCAGCAAGAAGAGCGACAAGGCCGACGGGCAGGGCGATGCCGCCCCGGCCGAGGCTCCGGCGGCGCCCTCGGGCGACTGAGCCTGGTTTCCAGATTTTCCGAAAGTCCGAAAGGCCCTGCAATCCGTTGCGGGGCCTTCGCCTTTTTGCGCTCAGCCGCGGGCGACGAGGCGGGCGAGGGTGCAGAATGCCTCGAGCGAGACACGTTCGGCCCGCTCGGTCGGCGCGATGCCGGCCTCCTCGAGCAGCGCCTCGATGTTCGGATGCACGCCCTTCAGCGCGGCCCGCAGCATCTTGCGGCGCTGGTTGAAGGCGGCGGCGACGACGCGTTCCAGAACCTTCGGATCGGCCGGGAACCGCGGCTCGGGCAGGGCGCGCAGATGCACCACCGCCGAATGCACCTTCGGTGCCGGGGTGAAGGCCTCGGGCGGCAGCACCATCACGATCTTCGCCTCGCAGCGCCATTGCGCCAGCAGCGCCAGCCGCCCGTAATGGTTGGAGCCGGGCTTTGCCACGATCCGCTCGGCCACTTCCTTCTGGAACATCAGCGTGAGGCTGTCCCAGAACGGCGGCCATTCGGGCGGCGTCAGCCAGCGGATCAGCAGCTCGGTGCCGACGTTGTAGGGCAGGTTCGCGGCGATCCGGATCGGCGGCGTCAGATGCGCGCGCACGTCGATCTCCAGCGCATCGCCGTTGATGACTTCCAGCCGGCCCGGGTAATGCGCGGCGATCTCGGCCAGCGCCGGCAGGCAGCGGCTGTCCTTCTCGACGGCGAGCACCCGGCGTGCGCCCTCGGCAAGGAGGCCGCGGGTCAGCCCGCCCGGCCCGGGGCCGACCTCGAGCACGTCGCAGCCGCTCAGATCGCCCGCGGCGCGCGCGATCTTGGCGGTCAGGTTTAGATCCAGCAGGAAGTTCTGGCCAAGGCTCTTCTTCGCCACCAGCTCATGGTCGCGGATCACCTCGCGCAGAGGGGGAAGCCCGTCGATCGCCGCCATGATCCGTTCCTTCATCTTGCCGCAAAAACCTCGGGGGTCCGGGGGCTGGCCCCCGGTCTCACGGCCCCCGGCCGCGTCGCGCCCGGGCATACTGTCCCCGGGCGGCAACGGCAAGCACGCTCAGCGCGCCCGCGCGGCCCCCATCTTCGCCGCCATCTTCAGCGCCGAGATCAGGCTGGCCGGATTGGCGCGGCCCTGGCCCGCGATGTCATAGGCGGTGCCGTGATCGGGCGAGGTGCGCACGAAGGGCAGGCCGAGCGTCACATTCACCCCGCCGTCGAAATCGAGCGTCTTGATCGGGATCAGCGCCTGATCGTGATAGGCGCAGATCGCCGCGTCATAGCGCGCCCGCGCCCCGGCGTGGAACATCGTGTCGGCCGGCAGCGGCCCGGCGACGGCAAAGCCCTCGGCACGCAGACCGGCGAGGGTGTCGTTCATCCAGTCGAGTTCCTCGTGCCCCATCGCGCCGCCTTCGCCCGCATGCGGGTTCAGCCCGGCGACGGCCAGCTGCGGGTTCTCGATCGCGAAATCGCGGCGCAGCCCCTCGGCGGTGATCCGCACGGTCTCGCGCAGCAGCTCGGGGGTGAAGGCCTTGGGCACCGCGCTCAGCGCGATATGGATCGTCGTCGGCACCACGCGCAGCGGCGGCGTGGCGCTTTCGGCGGCGAGCATCATCACCACCCGCGCTCCCCCCGCCAGATGGGCGAGGTATTCGGTATGGCCCGGGAAGGCGAAATTCGCGCCGTCATGCAGCGCCTTCTTGTGGATCGGCGCGGTGGTGAGCGCACTGCCCTCGCCCGCGCGCACGATCTCGACGGCGCGGGCGATCACCTCGATCACCGCGGCGGCGTTGGCCGGATCTGGCTGACCGGGCAGCGCCGCGGCCGGGAAGGCATGCGGCAGCACCGGCAGGGCCGAGCCCGCATGCAGCATCGCCTCGGCGGGCTCGGCAATCTCGCGGATCCTGGTGCCGCGCGGCAGATGCGCCGGATCGCCGACCCAGACGAAGGGCAGCGCCGCGCCAAGGATTTCCCAGGCCTTTGCGGCGATCTCGGGGCCGATGCCCGAGGGGTCGCCGCAGCTGACGATCACCGGCCGGTGCGCCGCGTCTTCCCGTGCCGCGCTCATGGCCGCACGATCACCGCATTGGCGATCAGGTCGGCGAGGTAATTGTCGGCATAGCTGCCGATGCGCTCGTTCTGCAGCCGCGACCGCACCGCATCGCGGTTCGGCGCGGTCTCGCCCTTGGCCGTGTCGACCGCCGCCTCGCGCGAGCACAGCATCACCAGCTCCTGCCCCGTGCCCCGGGTCAGAACCGTCGTCTCGCCGATGTCGAGCCCGGCCAGCGCCAGCGCGATATCCTTCGGCAGCGCGCCCTGCGGCGCAGGATCGGGCCGGGTGACGAGCGACACGGGCAGCCCCTTCACCACGGTGTAAAGGTCGTCACAGCGCTTTGCCGAGGCGGCCTTCTGCAGCAGTTGCGCGCCCTGTTCGGAGCCCGCCGGGCCAAGCGCGAGCGTCGCATAGCCAAGCGTCTGCGGCCGGGTGCTGGCGGGGCCGTGCTCGTCGAGGCCGCGCAGCATGAAGATCGCGACGGCGCCGTTCAGCTCGATCGGAGCCGAGGCCTGGCCGGGCTTCAGGCTCAGCAGGATCGGGCGCAGCGCCGGCGGCAGGTTGTCGAGCGGCATCCAGTCGAGCCGGCCGCCATTCTCGCGGGTCGAGGCCGCCGACATCTGCCGCGCCGCCTCGGCGAAAGCGCCTTCGCTGCGCAGCTGCGAGATCTTCACGGCCTCGGCATGGGCTTCGGCCTCCTGCCCGGGCGGGGCCGGCAGGATGACTTCGGAGATCAGCACGCGGGTGCCGCCGCCGCGGCTCGATTCCACCAGCATCGCGCGGTCGATGTCGCTGTCCGAGATCTGCACCCGCGGCGCGAAGCGCTGCTTGACCAGCTCGCGCCAGAGCAGGCCGGCGGTGACGAAGTCGCGGAAGGTCGGCTCATCGACGCCGGCCTTCGCCAACTCGGCGACGAATTGCTCGGTGCTCATGTTGGCGCGGCCGGCGAATTCGCTCATGCCCTGCGTCACCGCGTCCTTCTCGAGCGTGATGCCCGCCTGCTTCGCCGCCCAGACCCGGATCCGGTCCTCGGTCAGCGACTTCTCGGCTTCCTTGCGCAGGTCGCCGGGCTGGCGCAGCAGCTGCATGAAGCGGATCCGCTGCTCGATCTCGTAGCCGGTCACGCCGAGCCCGTTCACGAGGATCACCGGCGCGAAGGGGCTGGTGGTGGCCGCCTGGGCCGCCACATCCGTCACCGTCAGCCCGAGCGCGAGCGCCATGCCCAGAAGCGGGGTCAGTCGCATCCTCATCCTCATCCGTCTTTCGTCCGTCATCCGTTCCGTTCCTGCCCCGTCGCTCCCCGCCGGGGCGTGTCTTCGCTCGCTCAGTAGCGGCACACGCGTGTCGCGCTGCTGCCCGTGGTCGTGCTGCTTGTCGTCGCGCCGCCAAAGCCCGCCAGCTGCACCGAGAGACCGAAGTCGGTTTCCGGCTTCACAGTAGAGGAGGACGTGAAGCGACGCGAGAGGGAAAGATCGACGACCATGCACTCGTTGGCATATTCCAGCCCGATCGCGGCGCGGGCGGCGCGTTCGGCGGTGAAGTCGTAGCGCGTCGAGAAGGTCGAGCGCCAGCCGCCGGTCCAGCTCCAGCCGGTCTCGAGCAGCAGCTCGGAAGTGTCGGTGAGCCGGCCCTCGGTCTCGCTCGCATCCATCCACAGATAGCCCGCCGCAACCTGATATTTCGCCCCGGCGAAGGCCAGCCGCAGCTCGTCGCGCGAAAAGCCGAAGTCGTTGTCGAAGAGCGCCCGGTTCGACAGCGTCAGCCCCTCGGCGGTGGTCAGATGGGTGGCGAGCAGCCAGTCCGAGCGCCGCCCCGACAGGCCCGAGCCGGTCGGGAACTGGTCGGTGTCGGTGACCCGCGCGACGCGCCCCGCCGTGACGCCGAGCGACCAGCCCGAGGCGTCGTGCCGCGTCCAGCTGAGCCCGAGGTTCGCCCGCAGCCCCTGTTCGCGCGCATCCCCGCCCGGGTAGCGCGAGAAGGAGAACAGGTTGCCCTCGTCGAATTCGGTCAGCAGGCTGTCCTCGTTCGCCACCTGTTTCAGGTTGCCGGGGCTCCACACGATCTGCGCGATCGGCTCGAGCACCTGCGCTGCGCGGCCCGAGGTGGCGACCCAGGGCCAGCGCAGCTCGACCCCGACGGTCGGCAGCGCGCGCAGCGTGTCGCCGGCCCAGACCTCGTCTTGCCGCACCATCACCGCGTCGCCCGCCAGTTCGGCCTGCATCGCCGCCAGCACACCGCCCGACAGCAGCCATTGCCGGCGCCAGTCGGCGACGAAGGAGGAGCGCAGCGTGTCGCGCCCGTCCGAGACGGCGTCGCTGTCGTCGATGCCGTCCACCGTCATGTCCGAGGAGCGGCGATGCGCGTGCAGCGACCAGTCGATCGTCGCCTCGCCGCCGATCGTCGCGGGCCGGATCACCCGGGTCCAGCTGAAATCGCCCGAGAGCATCGGTTCGGTCGAGTTGCTCTCGCCCGAGCGGATCGAATGGGTGTTGCCGGCGCGCAGCCAGATCATCTCGTTGCGGTGCACCTTCTCGAGGGTGACGCCCGACCACAGCCGGTCATCCTCGGTGATGCCGTAGTTCAGCAGATAGGACGGGTCGGTGACCACCTTCAGCTGCAGCCCGAGGGTGTAATCCGAGGGCAGCTTGAAGGTGCCGTCGGCAAAGAGATAGCCGCGGTTCTCGCCCTTGCGGATGCTGTCGCGGCTGAGCGCGCCCTCGGCGTTGATCGTGCCGCTGTCGAAGGCCTGACGATAGCGCAGCCCGAGCGTGCGGGTGTAGGAGCTCGACAGATAGGGCGTGACGGTCAGGTCGGCGCTTGGCCCGAGGGCGATGAAATAGGGCAGCTTCAGCCCCGCGCCGAGGCTTGACGTGGTGCGGAAGCTCGGCCGCAGCAGGCCCGACATCCGCGTCACCGTCGGGTCGGGCATGCGCAGCTTCGGCAGCCAGACGAGCGGCACGCCCATCACGCGGAACTGTGCGCCCTCGAAATGCAGCTGCTTGGTGCTGCTGTCATGGGTGATCTTGCGGGCGCGGATCTCCCACAGCGGGGTCGGGTCCGAGGCGCAGATCCGGCACGAGGAGGCGACGACCTCGGTCAGGGTGGTGATGCGTCCGTCCTTGCGGTCGATTCGGTTCGCGGCAAGCTGCAGCTCGCGCGCCATCACCATCCGCGCGCCGATCATCACGCCGTTCTGCAGATCGCGCGACAGCTCGGCCTGATCGGCGACGATCACCGAGCCGGTCTGGCCGGGCTCGACCAGCCGGATCGGCCCCTCGATCGTCAGGGTCTCGGTGTTCTGGTCATAGGTGACACGGCGCGCGGTCAGCCGGTTCTGTTTCCAGTAGACCTCGACCGCGCCCTCGGCCACCAGCCGGTTGTCGGCGGTGGTGACGATGCGGTCGGCCAGCAGCGTCGCGGCCTGATCGGCCTCGGCCACGGTATAGCCGCCCGGCGCGGCGCCTTGCGCATCGGTGCCGGGCGCGGTGGCCGGGGTCTCGGCCCGGGCGCTCGGTGGCAGGGTCAGCGCGGCACTCGCGAGCAGCGCGGCAATCAGCCCGTTCCTCATCAGCCGTCTTCCTCCTGCAGGATCAGCGCCAGCGCCAGCATCAGCGCGATCGCCGGCGGCGCCCAGGCGGCCAGCGCCACCGGGATCTGCCCGTTGTCACCCAGAACCTGCGCGACATTGCGCAGGAAGAACACGCCAAGCCCCGCGGCCAGCGCCAGCAGCACCATCACCCCGGTCCGGCCCAGCCGGCTGTGGCGCATGGTGAAGCCCGCGGCAATCAGCACCATCGCCGCCATCACCAGGGGCTGGGCCAGCTCCATCTCGAACCACACCAGATGGCGGCGCGCCGAGAAGCCGGCATTCTCGAGCCCGCGGATGAAGTCCGGCAATTGCCAGATCGGCACGGTCGAGGGGGTGCCGAAGCTGTCGCGGATGCGCTCGGCGGTCAGGTCCGAGGGCAGGCTGAGCGTGTCGGCACGGGTCGCGTCGCGCTCGGGGTTGGTCGAGCTGCCGAGCGGCCAGTCCTTGACCTTGGTCAGCTCCCACGCGCCGCGGGTCAGCACCGCCTCGTCCGCATCGATGCGGCGCACCGGGCCGCGTTTCGGATCGACGATCAGGAAGGTCACGTCAAAGAGCCGCGTCGCGTCGAGATTGGCGCGCGAGGCGCGGATCACGGCCTGTTCGCCGGCATTGTCGCCGCCCATGCCCTGGCGCATCCACACGCCCTCCTGGCCGATCGACACGGCCTGCACCCCGGTCGCGCGATAGCGGCCGGCGAGCTCCTCGTAGCGTTTCGAGGTGGCCGAGACGATCGGGTTGCCGACGGCGACGATCAGCACGCCCAGCAGCAGCGCCACCACCACCGGCGCGGCCAGCATGCGCAGCGCCGAGCGCCCCGAGGCGCGGATCACCACCAGTTCGGACGAGCGCGCAAGGCCCAGGAACAGCGCCACCGCAGCAAGGATCATCACCAGCGGCAGGATGGTGTAGAGCGAGGCCGGCACCGACAGCCCGGCCAGCAGCGCCGCCTGTGCAAGGCCGACCTTGGCGGCGCTGAAGGAGCGGATCTTCTCGACCATCTCGATCAGGAAGAGGATGCCCCAGAAGGTCGCCGCGACCATCACGAAGGCGCGCAGGAAGCGGCGCGCGATATAGAGCGACAGCGTCATGCCCGCGCCTCCCGGCCAGGGCAGAGCTTGCGCGGGCGCCCCGCCCACCACAGCAGAAGCGCCGAGGCAAGCGCGCCCACACCCGCCGGCAGATAGGCGATCGCCCAGAGCTCGGGCTTGCCGCGCATCGCGCTGTCGACGGCATTGGTGAGGAACTGCAGCACGATCAGCCCGACGATGGCGAGGGCGATCTGCCGCCACATGCCGAAGCGCGAGAAGCCGCCGAGCATCAGCGCGGCAAAGCCGAGCACCGCCGCCGCCGGTGCCAGCAGCGGCTGCGCCATGCGGTCGTTCAGGATCTGCCAGGCCTCGGCGGCGCTGCCGCCGGTCGCCGCCAGAAGATCGGCCGAGGGCGCGATCAGCTGCCAGCTCGGCACCTCGTCCCAGTTCGTCACCCCCTTCACCGGCGCCCCGATCAGCGCGCCGATGTCATAGGTGAAATCCGAGAAGCGGGTGACGGCGAGGCTGTGGTCGCTCAGCCGCAGGGTCTGCGCCATGCCGTCGAACATGATCAGCTTCGGCCCGCTGTCCGAGCGCACGATCAGCGCCTTTTCCGCGGTATAGGTGGTGCGCTGCGTCTTCGAGCGGGCATCGACCAGATAGGGGTCGAGCAGCTCGCCGAGGTCGGAGATCTGCCGGATGTAGATCGTCACCCCGTCGACCGGGTGCTGGAAGCTGCCCTCGGTCAGGAAACGGGCGGTGACGTTCTCGTTGATCTGCGCCTGCCGCGCGGACAGCTGGCTGCGCGAGACCGGCACCAGGACATGCACCAGCACCATCATCAGCACCGCGACGATCAGGCCGAAGACGGCGACCGCGCGGGCAAGCCGCCAGGGCGAGGCGCCGGTCGCCTGCATCACCACGAATTCGCTGTCGGCGCTGAGCCGGTTGACCGCATAGATCGTCGCCGCGAAGGCCGCGACCGGCAGCACCAGGCGGATCACATTGGGCAGGGTCAGGGCGGTGAACTCGAGCACCACCCAGGCGGTCTGGCCGTCCGAGATCAGCTTGTCGAACAGCAGCACGGCCCGGTTCACCCAATAGACCGAGACGAGGATCAGCGCGAAGAATCCGAACAGCGCCATCAGCTGTGACAGCAGATATCGGTCCAGTCTCGTCACGCGCACCCCCGGCAGTTTCGCCCTGTCTACCCCGTCGGCCGCCGGCGCGAAAGCCCCGCCTCCCGCGGCTTTTCATTTTCCGCCGACGCCGTTAGGCTTTGCGCCGATCACCCTTTCGAGAGAGCCGCCATGACCCATCCCGTCGCCATCCGTTTCAGCGAATCCGATCTCGACGCGCTGGCCGCGCGGGGCGGGCGCATCGCGCTTGTCGTCGCGCCCGGGGCCGGGCGTTCGCCCGCCGCGCGGCGGATCGAGCGGCTGACCCGCGGCGCGCTTGGCCGCGCGCTCGCCTCCGAGGCCTGGGACAAGCTGAAGGCGGGCGAGTCGATGGAACTCGCCTGGCCCTCGGGGCTCGCCTGCGAGGCGCTGCAGCTGGTGAAGCTCGCCCGGCGTGCGCCGGTCGCCACCGCGCGCAAGGCGGGGGCCGCGATCGGGCGCGCCCTTGGCGGTGCCGACCTTCTGGTGCTGGCCGAGAACCACCCGCGCGCGGCCGAGCTGGCCTTCGGCCTTGCGCTGCGCGCCTATCGTTTCGATTACCGCAGCGAAGAGCGCAAACCCTTCGGCGCGGTCGAGATGATGGTGGCGAAGCCCGAGGCGGTGGCGGCCGAGGCGGCCCCCCATGCGGCGCTTGCCGAGGGCATCTTCTTCACCCGCGATCTGGTGAACGAACCCGCCAACATCCTGACCACCGACGATTTCGCCGCCCGTCTGGCCGCGATGCAGGAGCTTGGTCTCGACGTGCAGATCCTCGAGGAGGACGATCTTGCCGCGCTTGGCATGCGGGCGCTGCTGGCCGTGGGGCAGGGCTCGGACAGCCCCTCGAAGGTGGTGGTGATGCGCTGGACGGGCCTGCAGCCCGCCGAGGACGAGAACGGCGAGGCGATCGAGGTGCCGCCGCTCGCCCTCGTCGGCAAGGGCGTGTGCTTCGACAGCGGTGGCATCTCGCTCAAGCCAGGCGCGGGCATGGAGGAGATGACGATGGACATGGGCGGCGCCGCGGTGGTCGCGGGCGTGATGCGCACGCTCGCGCTGCGCAACGCCCCGGTGAATGTCGTGGGCCTTGTGGGCCTTGTCGAGAACATGCCCGACGGCCGCGCGCAGCGCCCGGGCGACATCGTGAAATCGATGAAGGGCGACACGATCGAGGTGATCAACACCGATGCCGAGGGGCGGATGGTGCTGGCCGATGTGCTGTGGCACGCCCAGCAGGCATTCCGCCCCTCGGCGGTGATCGACCTTGCGACGCTCACCGGCGCGATCATCGTCGCGCTCGGCCACGAGAACGCCGGCGTCTTCTCGAATGACGACCGGCTGGCGGATGACCTGCTGAAGGCCGCGGGGGCGGAGGGCGAGGGCGCCTGGCGGATGCCGCTGGCGCCGGCCTATGACGCGCTCATCACCTCGCGGCTTGCCGACATCAAGAACACCGGCGGCCGCCACGGCGGCGCGATCACCGCCGCGGCCTTCCTGAAGAAGTTCATCGCCGAGGGCACGCCCTGGTGCCACATCGACATCGCCGGCGTCGCCCTGCCGCCGAAGGAGACGGCGCTGGCGCCGAAGGGCCCGACCGGCTGGGGCGTGATGACCCTCGACCGGCTGATCCGCGACCGGTTCGAGGCGTAAGGTGCCTGCGCTCTTCTACCACGTCACGCAATCGCCGGTGGAAGAGGTGGTGGCCAGCCTGCTGCCGCGCGCCCTTGCCCAGGGCTGGAAGGTCGAGCTGCGCGGCACCGATGCCGAGCGGATGGACTGGCTCGACCAGCGGCTCTGGCTCGAGGGCGACGAGAGCTTCCTGCCGCACGGGATGGCGGGCGGGCCGCATGACGCGCTGCAGCCGGTGCTGCTGACGGTGAGCCCCGCCCCGGCGGGGCGCGACGCGATCATGACGATCGACGGCGCCGAGGTCGATCCGGCCGAGGTCGGCGCAACGCAGCGGGTCTGGATCCTGTTCGACGGGCGCGACGAGCGGGCCGTGGGGCGGGCGCGCGCGCAATGGAAGGCGCTCACCGCCGCCGGCGCGACCGCGCAATACTGGAGCGAGGAATCGGGCCGCTGGGAGAAGAAGGCCGAGCGCTAGCTAGCCCATGCCGCTGTCGCCCGCGCGGCCCGCGGCGCGGCGGCGGTCGTCCCAGGCGCTCGCCACCGCCGCCAGCGCCCAGCTCAGCACGTAAAGACAGCCCATGCCGATCACGATCCGCCCGTCGACCGGACCGATCGCGGCGCGCTCGTAAAGCTCGCGCGCCGAGGTCAGCGGCCCGGGGTGGACCATCAGCTTGCCGGCATAGGCCGCGCTCTGGATCAGCAGGATCCAGATGTAATTGCGCCGGATCCGCCGCCCAACCGCCACCCGCATCGGCACGTGATAGCGCGGAAAGCGGTAATCCTCGGCCAGCACCTTCTGCCAGCCGGTCTCCAGATGCTGCTCGCCATCGGTCAGCAGCGGCGCGAAGAAATGCCGCTCCATCCAGCGACAGCGCGCCCGCCAGACGTTGAAATAACGATAGCGCCGCGCCTCGAGCATCAGGAAGAAGACGATCAGGATGCCCACGAGGATCAGCGGCAGCGGCGAGGCGGCGGGCGAGGCGAAGGAGATCGACAGCGCAATGCCGAGCGTCACCACCGACCAGTTCGTCGTGGTGTCGAGCCGTGTGCGCCAGATCGTCGAGCGATAGACCTCGCCGCGGTAGAGATGCGCCACCGCCCCGAGCTCGCCGGTATCGAACCTGGTGCGCCGATCCTCCTCGTCTCGCGCCATCTGCCTCACTCCCCGGGGCCAGACTGGCACGCTGCCCCCGCGTCAGGCAAGGGGTTTGCCGCGTGCCGCCCACCTTTCCAAGGCGGCGCTTTCGCGCTACACCCCGCCGGCAAAGGAGCGCCCGGATGACCGAGAAATTCAGCTTCACCCTCCACGCCACCGACGGCAAGGCCCGCACCGGGGTGATCCATACCCCGCGCGGCGAGATCCGCACCCCGGCCTTCATGCCGGTCGGCACCGCGGGCACGGTGAAGGCAATGATGCCCGAAAGCGTCGCCGCGACCGGCGCCGACATCCTTCTGGGCAACACCTATCACCTGATGCTGCGACCGACGGCCGAACGCATCGACCGGCTGGGCGGGCTGCACAAGTTCATGAACTGGCCGAAGCCGATCCTGACCGACTCGGGCGGGTTCCAGGTGATGAGCCTCTCGGGCCTGCGCAAGCTGACCGAAGAGGGCGTGACCTTCGCCAGCCATGTCGACGGCTCGAAGCATTTCCTCAGCCCCGAACGCTCGATGGAGATCCAGCGGCTTCTGGGCTCGGACATCGTGATGGCCTTCGACGAATGCCCGGCGCTGCCCGCCGACGAGACCCGCGTGGCCGAGAGCATGCGGCTGAGCATGCGCTGGGCGCAGCGGTCGCGCGACGCCTTCGGCGACCGGCCGGGGCACGCGCTCTTCGGCATCATGCAAGGCGGCGTGACGCCTGAACTTCGCGCCGAAAGTGCCGAGAAACTCACGGAAATCGGCTTTGACGGCTATGCCGTCGGCGGCCTTGCCGTGGGCGAGGGGCAAGAGGCGATGTTCGGCGTTCTCGATTATGCGCCGGGCTTCCTGCCCGAGGACCGGCCGCGCTATCTGATGGGCGTGGGCAAGCCCGACGACATCGTCGGCGCTGTCGAGCGCGGCATCGACATGATGGATTGCGTGCTGCCCTCGCGCTCGGGGCGCACCGGTCAGGCCTGGACCCGGCGCGGTCAGGTCAACATCAAGAACGCCCGGCACATGGACGACCCGCGCCCGCTTGACGAGCACTGCACCTGCCCGGCCTGCCGCAATTATTCCCGCGCCTATCTGCACCATGTCTTCCGCGCGGGCGAGATGATCTCGGGCATGCTGCTGACCTGGCACAACCTGCACTACTATCAGGAGCTGATGCAGGGGCTGCGCGACGCGATCGCGGCGGGGCGGCTGTCCGCCTTCGTGACCGAGTTCCACGCCCTGCGCGCCGAGGGCGACATCGAGCCGCTCTGAGTCAGTGCGCGGCCACCAGCAGCACCGCGGCGTAATGCACCGCCGCGGCCGCGAGCACATGGCCATGCCAGATCGCGCGCGAGAACGGGATGCGGTCGAGCTGATAGAAAATCGTGCCAAGCGTGTAGATCAGGCCGCCCGCGCCCAGAAGGATCAGGACGGCAAGCGGCAGCGCCTGCAACAGCGGCCAGATCGCGACGATGCCCAGCCAGCCCATGGCGAGGTAGAGCACGAATCCCGCCCGCTCGAAGCGGTGGAAGAAGCCGAGCTTCATCACCATGCCCAGGGCCGCCAGCGCCCAGATCGCCGCGGTGAGCCACAGCCCGGCCCGCCCGCCAAGGCCGATGAGCGCCATCGGCGTGTAGGTGCCGGCGATCAGCAGATAGATCGCGGCATGGTCGAAGCGGCGCAGCACGGCGCGGGTCTTCGCATGCAGCGTCATGTTGTAGCCCGCCGAGAAGCCGAACGAGGCGAGCAGCCCCACCGCATAGACGACAAGCGGCCAGATCCGCCCGGGCTCGGCGGTCAGCGCCGCCCAGACGATCAGCGCGCTCACCCCGGCAACGGCGGCGATCACGCCAAGAACATGCATCACGCCATCGGCGAAATGCTCGGCAAAGGAATGGGCAAGGGTATGGCGGGTCATGGTCGTCTCCGGGGGATGGCGCATCCTATCAGGACGAAGCCTGCCACACCAATCACGACGCTGCGTGACATCGCGCCGATCGGCAAGGCGCCGCGCATCGCGGCCCCGGCTTTCTCCTTGCCGAAAATACCTCGGGGGTGAATTCGGCGCAGCCGAAGAGGGGGCAGCGCCCCCTGACCCCGCCAGGGCTCAGCCCGCCACCACCAGATCGGCGGCCCGGTTTTCCTGCCGCAGGAGTCGCCCGTTCGGCAGGTCGTTCTCCTCGACGCGGCGGCGCGCCTCGGCCTCGGGCAGGGCCTGCCAGCGCAGAAGCAGCCGGCGCCGCAGCTCGGCCTCGGGCACCGAGAGCCGGATCGTCAGATCGAAGAGCGGATAAAGCGCGCGCCAGTCCGGGCGGGTCAGCAGCAGGTAATTGCCCTCGACGATCACGAAACGCACGGATGCCGGCACGGTCCCGGCGGCAGGCACCACCGCATCCGCCGCGCGGTCGAACTCCGGCACGGCGACCGCGTCGCCCGTCTTCAGCGCGGCAAGGCTCGCCGCCAGCGCCGCGACGTCGAAGGTTTCGGGTGCGCCCTTGCGGGGCAGGAGCCCGCGCGCGGCAAGCACCTCGTTCGGCAGGTGAAAGCCGTCCATCGCCACCACGGCGGCCGATCCCGGCGTGCGCGCATTCAGCTCGGCCGCGATCTCGGCCGCAAGCCGCGACTTGCCGGCCCCGGGGGCGCCGGCGATCGCGATCAGATTGCGCGCACCGTCCAGCTGGCGGATATGGCCGGCCAGATCGGCGCGGTCGGCGCGCAGCTCGCTTGCCATGAAGGCCCCGACATCGCCCATCGGCCCGTCGGAATCGCCCAGCCAGAACTCGCCCGCTTCGCTCTCGCGCATGGGTCAGCCCATCGCCGCGACAAGCCGGGCCAGCGCCGCAACCGGATCGTCGCTGCTCCAGATCTCCTCGCCGATGCCGAAGAAATCGGTCACCGGGGCCAGATCGCGCACCAGCTCCTCGGTCATCGCACCCTCGGCCACCACCGGCACCTCGATCATCTCGCTCCACCAGGCGAAGAGGTCGCGTTCGGCCCGCGTGCCGTGGCCGAGCCCGGTCTCGCCGACGGGGCCGAAGACGACGTAATCGGCGCCGGCTTCGCCCGCGCCCATGCCGTCATGTTTCGACGCACCGCAGAAGGCGCCGACGATCGCATCGGGGCCAAGCGCCTTGCGCGCGGCGCGGACCGAGCGCGCGCCGTCGCTCAGATGGACGCCGTCAAGGCCCTGCCGCTCGACGAGCTGGAGGTGATCCTCGATCACCAGCGCCACGTCATGCTCATGCGCCACAAGCCGCACGGCGTCGGCCGCGCGCATCACCGCATCCTCGTCGCGGCTGGCGAGTGCGAGGCGGATGCAGGCCACCTCCTGGGCGGCCAGCACCCGCGACAGCGTCTGCGGGAAGATGTCGAGATCGAAGCTCGGCGGGGTGAGCAGGTAGATCTGCGGGCGGTCCTCGGCCATGACGCCTCCTGGAAAACGTGTTTCGCGCCTTCTAGCGCAGCGCAGGGGCCGAGGCCAGAGGGCTTGCGGCGCGGGGCCTGCGGGGCTAGGACGGCGCGCGAAAAGGCCCCCCGAAAGGACCCCCGATGACCGATCCCGACGATAGCCTGATCCGCAACCCAGTTTTCGTGCTGGTGCGCCCGCAGATGGGCGAGAACATCGGCGCGGCGGCGCGCGCGATGCTGAACTTCTCCTTCGCGTCGCTGCGGATGGTCGCGCCGCGCGACGGCTGGCCGAACCCGAAGGCGGTGGCCACCGCCTCGGGCGCGGCGACGAAGGTGCTCGACCATGCCGGCGTCTTCGACGACACCGGGGCGGCGATCGCGGATTGCGATTTCGTCTTCGCCACCACCGCGCGCGGGCGCGAGCTGACGAAGCCGATCTACACCCCCGAGGCGGCGATGGCCGAGGCGCGGGCGCGGATGGCGGCGGGGCAGAAGATCGCGGTGCTCTTCGGGCCCGAGCGCACCGGGCTTGAAAACGACGACATCGCGCGGGCGAGCGCGATCATCACCGTGCCGGTGAACCCGGTCTTCTTCTCGCTCAACCTCGCGCAGGCGGTGCTGCTGATGGCCTATGAGCTGTCACGGCAGGAAAGTTCGGCCGCGCCGGTCGCGCCGGGGCTTGCCGGCACCGAGGTGGCAAGCGCCCTCGATGTCGAGAAGCTGGGCGATCACTATGAAGAGGTGCTCGAGCAGGCGGGGTTCTTCTTCCCGGCCGACAAGGGCCCGATGATGAAGCGCAACCTGCGCAACATGTGGTCGCGCTTCGGGCTGACGCGGGCCGATGTGCAGACCCTGCACGGCATGCTGCGGCAGATCATCCGCCGCCGCGACTGAGGCTTGCGGGCCGGCGCGCGCCCGGCCATCCTGCCCCGATGTGGCGGGCGATGCGCATTTCCCTTCTGGCCCTCGCGCTTGGCGCGGGGCTCGGCCTTGCGGCGCTGCTGGCCTTCCTGCCGGCATTGCGCGGGGCGGCCTGTCCGCGCTGCTTCGGGCTTGACCCCGCGGGCGCCGGGCTCTGGGTCGAGGCCTCGATGCCGGCCCATGCCCGTGTGGCGCTTGCGGCCGAGGTCCGCGCCGCCCGCGCCCGCATTGCTGCCTTCTATGGCCCGCCGCGCGCGCATCTGCGCCTGATCGCCTGCGAAAGCGCCGCCTGCGATCGCCGGCTTGGCGGGCGCGGCGCGGCGGCAGTGACCTATTCGCTCGGGCCCGTCTCGGTGGTGCGGCTCGCCCCGCGCGGGCTGTCGGCCACGGTTCTCACCCACGAGCTTGCCCATGCCGAGACCCACGCCCAGCTTGGTCTTCGGGGGCAGCTTGGCGGGCGGTTGCCGACCTGGTTCGACGAGGGGCTGTCGGTGGTGATCTCGGATGATCCGCGCTACCTCGGTCCGGGGCAGAGCGCCGCGCGCTGCCGCCGCGCGCCGCGCGCCGATCTGCCCGAGACTCCCTTCGACTGGGCGCCGCTTGCCGCGCGCGACCCCGGGCTTTACGCCGAGGCGGGCTGCGCGGTGCTGCGCTGGCTCGCGGCAGAGGGCGGGGCCGCCGGGCTGCGCGATCTCTTCTCCGGCGCGATCGATCCGCGCGCCGGTCGCGGCCCGGCCCGCTGATCCCGGGTGGGTCCGTCCTCGGCCGGTGCGGCAGTCTGTCCGGGGCAAGCTTGATCTGGCTCAACGACGTTCTCACGAAATCGTGATCCTGTCGGGTCATGTCGCAGCTTAAGGAGGAGAAGATGCGGACATCTCAGCTGTGCCGGAAGTCGCTTCCGGCCTTGGTCGTGCTTGCCCTGACCGCCGGATGCAATCTTGTCGGCAATACCGCGGATCGCGTCGTCGAATATGGCACCGGGCAGGAATATACGGCGGACGATTACAAGACCATCGGCAAGCAGATTGCCAATGACACCGCCTTCAACATCGTTCCGGGCGGTGAGGTCTTCCAGTTCGCGGCGGACATGCCGGATATCACCCGGTCCTATCTGATGGAGACCTTCCGCGCCCGGCGCGATGCGGCCGATGGCCGGGCGATCTATGCCCATGGGCTTGAAGCCAATGCCCTCGATGCCGAGTCGAACTATTACGACAACTACATCCGCTGCCTGTCCGGCGACCGGGCCAGCTGTGATCGTGTTCCGGCGTTGCGGACCTCGGTGCGGCAGGCGCGCAATGCGGCCGCCGCCAGCGCGCGCGGCGATCACGACGGCGGTCACTCGCACTGAGGGGGAGCCGAGCATGCGACGCCGTGATTTCACCCTTGGAATGGCGGCGTCGCTGCCGGTCCTTGCGGGATGCGCCCCGGCGCTTGTGCCGGAGCGGTCGGGGTCCGGGATGCAGGCCAGCCTGTTCATCCCCGGCTATCATCCCGAGAAAGTGCGCCCGGTCGGCGAGCCGCCCGACAGCCGGCGCCGGGCCAAGGAGGGGCCCGAAACCATGCTGACCCGGATCTCGCCTCGCGGCGAGGTCCGGCAGGCGGTGTTCCCGGTCATCGCCCATGACGTGGCGATCTCGCCCGACGGGCGCGCAGGCTTTTTCGGGCGGATGAATCTGGGCGGCGGAGAGGGGGCGGCGCATCACGTCACCTTCGATCCGCAAACGCTCGAGATGATCGCGGTCGGCCGCTCGCTCGGGCCCGGATGGCGCGGTGGCGGGCATGGCCTGTTCCTGCCGGACGGGACCGTGCTTTGCGCCGAGCGCGCCCCCGAGAGGCCCTATGCCGGACGGCCGTCGGATCACTACGGCCGGCTGTCGCGGCGCGACCCGATGACGCTGCGGGTTCTCGACACCCTCCCGACGCATGGCATCGACCCGCACGAGCTGCGCCTGTCCGACGACGGGCGGTCGGTGATCGTGGCCAATTACGGCTCGGTGCCGAGGCGGCGCGGCGGGCTCTGGCAGGTCGTCGAGCCGGCGGTGACGGTCGTCGATCTGGACAGCGGCCGGCTGCTGCGCCGTCTTGCCGTGCCCGATCCCCACGCCGAGGTGCGTCACCTGGCGCTGGGCCGCGAGGGCAGGATCTTTGCGATCCGCGCACGGCAGGGGCTGCCGGGGGACAATGCGATTTGGCTGCAGGCGATCGGCGACGTGGCCGATGCCCTTCCGGTCGATCCGAACCCCACGGCCTCCTATCTGCCGATGGCGCCTGTCCTGCTCGACCGGGCGGGCGGGCCGGTGCGGGTTCTCGCCCGGGGCGAGCCGGAGGCGCATCTGCTCGAGGGGCTGTCGGTCGAATATGATCCGCTGCACAACGAATTCCTGGCGATCTTTCCGAGCTCGCATCGGCTGATGGTGTTTTCGGGCGATGACGGGGCGCTCGTGCACTCGATCGACATGCGCAGCCGGGGGATGGTGCGGCCGAGCGGGCTGGCGCTTCTGCCCGACAGCGACCGCTATGTCATCGCCGGATACTGGCAGGGGCTGATCGTGGCCGAGCGCGGTTCACACCGGGTCGTGCACCGGCTGACCGGATCCGCGCCCGTCGTCGGCGGGCACAGCCACATGACCGCCGCCTGAGCACCGCCCCGCGTCCTTCGGGAAGGGCACGGGGCAGTCGCGCGAAGCTTTGCCGCAGCCTCACGGGGCTTGACGTTTTCGTGAGCGCAGGTGAGATGCGCGTCATGAGAACAGCGCAGCGCATCGGGGCAGCTTTCCACGGCATCTTCGCCGTGGTTCTGGCGTTGCTTCTGAGCCTGCAGGTCGGCGCGGCCTATCTGCCGGCCGCGGCCGCGCCCGATCTTGGCGCCAACGAGGTGATGCTCGAGCTGTGCGACGGCACCGGGCTGAGCCGGATCGTCATCGATCTCGCCACCGGCAAGACCCGCAATGCGGCCGCGGGCGGCGAGCAGTCCGGCCCGAAATGCCCGTTCTGCGTGCTTGGCCTTGCCGCGCCCCCGGGCTTTGCGCCCGAGCTGGCCTTCCACGCCCGCGTGCACCGCGAGGCCTTGCCGCTGCCGGTGCTGCGGCTGCCGGCAGGTGCGCGGCGCGACCACAGCCGGGCGATCCGTGCCCCACCCGTCCTGACCTGAAACGCCGCCCCGGTCCGTCCGGGCAAGACGATGCCGCGGCCCCGCCGTGGCTTCCCGCTCCGTTTCCACAAGGTCTGAGATCTCATGAACATCTTCTTTCCGGCACGCCTTGGCGTGACCGCACTGCTGCTTGGCAGCCTCGCCCCCGCCGCCCTGGCCCCGGCCGCCCTGGCCGAAGAGGCGAA
Organism: Paenirhodobacter sp. YD-8; assembly: GCF_056590935.1. Taxonomy (NCBI): domain Bacteria; kingdom Pseudomonadati; phylum Pseudomonadota; class Alphaproteobacteria; order Rhodobacterales; genus Paenirhodobacter; species Paenirhodobacter sp. YD-8. The sequence continues at coordinate 1,787,543 of NZ_CM152649.1, forward strand.
ATCCGAGGCGCCGCTCGCGCTCGACACCATCGTCGTCGCGCCGAAGACGCTCGAGCAGGACGGCACCACGATCACCGTTCCTCCGCGCGCGCTCTCGGTGCCGCCGGCGCTGGATGGGGGCGCGCTGCTGTCCTCGATCCCGGGCATCTCCGGCTCGCGCATGGGCGGGCATGGCATCGACATCATCCTGCGCGGCATGTCGAAGAACCAGCTCAACGTGATCGACGCGGGCTCGTTCACCTATGGCGGCTGCCCGAACCGGATGGACCCGCCGTCCTCGATCGCGGCCTTCTACCGCGCCGACCGGATCGTCGTGGAAAAGGGCTATTCCAGCGTGACGAATGGTCCGGGCGCGCCGGCCGGCACGGTCCGGCTTGAACGTGATGCGCCGAGCTTCGAGGCGGGCAAGCGGGTCAGCGGCGATCTGACCCTGGGCGGCACCTCGAACGGGGCAGGGCGCGAGGTCGCGGGGCGGCTGTCCTTCGATCTGGGCCGCGGCCTCTATCTTGAGACCTCGGGCGAATACAAGACCGCCGACGATTACAAGGACGGCTCGGGCCATGACGTGCGCTCGGCCTATACGCAGAAAAGCGCGGGTGTCACGCTTGGCTACAAGCAGGGCGGGCTCGACCTTGCGCTCGACATCGAGAAGGACCGCGCCGAGGACGTCGAATTCGCCGGCGCCGGCATGGACAGCCCGCTGTCCGAGACCGAGACCCTGCGCCTGCGCGGCGGTGTCGATCTTGATCTCGGGCCGCTGAAGCGGATCGAGGGCACGCTCTATCGCTCGAATGTCGATCACACGATGGACAACTATTCGCTGCGGGTGCCCACCGGCATGGCGATGGTGTCGCCCACCACCTCGGACACCCATGGCGGCAAGGTCGAGGGCAAGTTCGAGTTCGGCCGCACCAGGGCGACCGTCGGCATCGACACGCAGTCGAACGCCCGCACCGCCTGGGGCTACATGGCGATGACGCCGGCGATGATCGACTTCGACGCGCCGTCCTCGCTGACCTGGCCCGACGTGACGATCGCGCAGACCGGGCTTTACGCCCAGACCGAGACGGCGCTGAGCTCGCGCGACATGCTGAAGATGGGGCTGCGCTTCGACCATGTGCGCGCCGATGCGGCGAAGGCCGATGTCGCGGTGCGTGGCGTGACGCCGAACGACTATTATTCGGCGGTCTACGGCACGACCTATGACAGCGCGCGGACCGAGGACAACCTCGGCGGGCTGATCCGCTTCGAGCATGCATTTGACGCCGACACCAAGGCCTTCGTCGGGCTCTCGCGCACGGTGCGCACCGCGGATGCGAACGAGCGCGCGATGGCGCGCGGCTCAATGGGCACGCCGACCTGGGTCGGCAATCCCGACATCGCGCCGGAGAAGCACAACCAGCTCGACGTCGGCTTCCAGACGGCGCGGCAGAACTGGTCGCTGAACGCCTCGGCCTTCTATGACCGGGTCGACGACTTCATCTTGCAGGACTCGGTGACGATCTCGATGATGGGCAGCACCAGCACCCGCACCGAATATCGCAACATCGGCGCGACGCTGTCGGGGGCCGAGGTCTCGGGCGGCTACTCGATGGGCAAGCTGACCTTTGCGGGCGATGCCACGTATACCCGCGGGCAGAACACCAGCGACGATGCGCCGCTGGCGCAGATCCCGCCGCTCGAGGGCAGCCTCAGCGCGGTGTGGGACGAGGCGCTGTGGAATGCGGGCGCGCGGGTGAACTGGGCCACGCGGCAGGACCGGATCAACGCCGAGATCGACCCGGGCGAGACCGCGGGCTGGGCGACGCTTGACCTCTTCGGCAGCTATGCGGTGAAGGAGAATGTCCGGCTGATCGGCGGCATCAACAACGTCTTCGACAAGACCTATGCCCAGCACCTGAGCCGCCGCAACGTCTTCGACACCACGGTGACGCGGGTGAACGAGCCGGGGCGGACGGTCTATGTCTCGATGCAGATGACGTTCTGACATCAGCGCGGCGTCCCGGGCCGGGGCGCCGCCACCGGGCCCCTCAGGGGGTCGGGCCGCCCTCGGGGCAGGCGGGCTGGCGGCGCAGCGAGGCGATGTGGTGGTGCAGGAGCTTCGCGCCGAGCGTGTCGAGCGGGAAGGCCCGGTCCGAACGCAGCCACTCGTTCAGCAGCCCGTTGAACATCACCATCAGCGACACCGCCACCTCGTCGGGGGTCAGCTCGTCGGTCAGCTGGCCGGCCTCGCCCGCGCGCGCCAGAAGGCGCTGGAACACCCGCCACAGCTCGGCATTGGCCTGTGCCAGCCAGGCCGCCGTTTCTTCGGACATGGCCGCGTTCGACATGATCCGGTGCATCCGCTGCTGGCACCTGTCGGCGGCAAAGACCGACAGGAACCGGGTGCCGGAGCATTCGAGGAAGGCGAGCGGGTCGGTCAGGTCGGCCTGTTCCGACGCTTCCCGGATCAGCGCGAGCTGCGGTGCGGTGGTGCGCTCGTAAAGCGCGCTCAAGACCGCGGTCTTGTCCTTGAAATGCCAGTAGAACGCGCCACGTGTGACGCCTGCGGCCCGGGCGATCTGTTCAAGCGTGGTGCGCGCGATCCCGTGCTCGGCGAAAAGCACCTCGGCCGCCTCGAGGATCTTCAGCCGGGTCTGTTCGGCATCGGCCTTGCTTCGTCTCACTCCGCGCATCCTCCCGTGATGCAGATCGCCTCCTCCCCTCCGTCAGGCGGGCCCTCGGCGCGCCGATTCCGATCTTCGGAAGACGCGCCGCTGCAGCGGTAGGCACTCTGTTCCTCTCGTGTCACAGCGGACACGTCAAGATCGCCTTATGCCGCAATTCGTTGTTTACATCCATGCGTGAATGTATGTAGCTCTGCCGCAGTCGAGCGAACAGGGGGCAGGCGGTCGCAGCGCGGCGGCCATGCCCGTCAGCGGGAATGTGAAATGGCTATGAATCTGTCTGAACCTTCGGGGCGCGCGCCGTCGCGCCGGTCTTTCCTTTGGGGTGCGGCCTCGCTCCTTGCCCTCGCGGGCTGCGCCGATGTCGCCTACCAGCCGCCCGAGGCGGCGGTGGCGGATCGCTTCGACGGCGCGGCGCCGGCGCGCACCGGCGAGACGCGCGACTGGTGGCTCGCCTTCCGCGATGACGAGCTGAACCGGCTGATCGCCGCGGGGCAGGCGCGCAACCTCTCGGTGCAGCAGGCCCTTGCCGCGATCGAGGAGGCCCGTGCCGCGGCCGATGCCACCGGCGCCGCCGATCTGCCGCAGGTTTCGGGCTCGGCCGCCGCGACGCGCGGCGACACCCAGGGCACCGGCACGCGTACCACCACCTCGGCGGGGCTGGGCGTCAGCTGGCTGCTCGACATCTTCGGGGCGAACCGCAACAGCCGCAAGGCGGCCGCGGCGCGGCTCGACGCGGCCTATCTCTCGGCCGATGTCGCGCGGCTGATGATGGAAAGCGCCATCGCCCAGGCCTATGTCGCGCTGCGCTATCATCAGGAAAGCATCGCGCTCACGAAGCGCTCGATCGAGAGCCGCAAGCGCAGCCTCGATCTGACCAAGGCCCAGGTCGAGGCGGGCGATGCCTCGCGGCTCGACCAGATCCAGGCCGAGCAGCTGGTGGCCGAGGGCGAGGCGCAGCTGCCCGCCTTCGAGACCGGCTTCGACCAGGCCCTGGCCCAGCTTGCGACGCTGACCGCCGAGCGCAGCGCCACGCTGCGGCCGCGGCTGCAGCGCGGCGCGGCGCAGCCGAAACCGCGCTTCAAGGCCAGCGTCGGCGTGCCGGCACAGGTGATCGCGGCGCGTCCCGACGTGCGCATGGCCGAGCGCGCCTACGCCGCCGCGGCCTTCGATGTGGGCGTGGCGAAGGCGGCCTTCTATCCCTCGGTCTCGCTCTCGGGCTCGATCACGCCGACCGACATCCGCCACGCCGGCTCGATCAGCTATTGGGCCGTCGGCCCGCAGATCGACCTGCCGATCTTCACCGGCGGCGCGAACCGGGCCAACCTGAAGGGCGCCGAGGCGCGCGCGGTGCAGGCCAAGCTTGCCTGGGAAGCCGCGGTGCTGGCCGCGATCGAGGAGATCGAGAGCGGGCTTGCCGCCTACAACCGTGACGGCCGGGCGATTGCCGCGCAAAGCCGGCTGGTCAGCACCAGCGCCGAGGCGGTCGATCTGTCGCGCACCAACTTCAGCTATGGCGAAGGCAGCTTCATGTCCGTGCTGGACGCCGAGCGCAGCTATCTGTCGGCGCAGGAAGGTCTTGCCGCGGCCGAGCGCCAGCGCGCCTCCGACTTCATCACCCTCAGCGTCGCTGCCGCCGGCGGCACGCGCTGAGCCTGTTCTTCCCCTCCCAGGTCCAAGGTTCCGTCATGTCATCCTCCTTCCCCCTGAGGGTTCTGCCGCTCGTCGCGCTGACCCTCGCCACCCCGCTTTTCGCCCAGCAGGCACAGGGCCCCTCGCGGGTCACCGTCGTCACGGCGCACACCGCCGATTTCCCGCTGACCGCACGCCTGCCCGGACGGATCAAGGCTTCGACCGTCGCCGAGGTGCGCCCGCAGGTCTCGGGCATCATCCGCGAGCGGCTGTTCGACGAGGGCGCCTCGGTCGAGAAGGACGCGCCGCTCTACAAGATCGAGGATGAGAGCTATCAGGCGGCGGTTGCCGCGGCGAAGGCTGCGGTCGCGCAGGCGCAGGCGAACCGCGATCTCGCCGTGACCGAGGAAAAGCGCGCCATCGAGCTTTTCGGCAACAACGCCGGCTCGGCGCAGAAGCGCGATTCCGCCGTGGCCTCGCGGCAGGCCGCCGATGCGGCGCTGCAACTTGCCCAGGCGCAGCTGATGAGCGCCGAGATCGACCTTGACCGCACCACCATCCGCGCCCCGATCGCCGGCGTCATCGGCCTGTCGCAGACGACGACCGGCGCGCTGGTCGCGGCGCAGCAGGCGACGCCCCTTGCCACCATCCGCGCGCTCGACACCGTCTATGTCGACGTCACCCAGTCGGCGACCGACATCCTGCGTCTGACCTCGACCGCCGAGGGCCGCGAGATGCGCGCGACCGGCGCGGCGAAGCTGATCCTCGCCGATGGCTCGATCTATCACGAGACCGGGCATCTTGCCGCGGCCGAGCCGAATGTCGAGCCGACCACCGGCATGATCACCCTGCGCATGACCTTCCAGAACCCCGACCACCTCTTGCTTCCGGGCATGTATGTCGAGGTCGACCTGCCGCAGGCGATGGCGCGCGGCGCCGTCTCGCTGCCGCAGAACACGGTGATGCGCGACCGCACCGGCAATGCCTTCGTCTGGGTCGTCGACAACGGTGCCGTGGCGCAGCGCCCGGTGCATATCGCGACCTCCTCGGGCTCGGACTGGATCGTCACCGACGGCGTGCGCGACGGCGACCAGGTGATCACCTCGGGCTTCCAGAAGACCGCGGTCGGTGCCCCGGTCGAGATCGTGCCGGCCGAGGGCGCCGCTTCCGGCGCCGCGGCGCCGGGCGAGGGCAACTGAGATGGCGCGTTTCTTCATCGACCGCCCGATCTTCGCCTGGGTGATCGCGATCGTCATCATGGGGCTCGGGGCGCTCTCGATCCTCAACCTGCCGGTCTCGCAATATCCCTCGATCGCCTCGCCCTCGGTGGTGATCTCGGCGACCTATCCCGGCGCCTCGGCCGAGACCGTGGCCGACACCGTCGTGCAGGTGATCGAGAAGCAGATGACCGGCCTCGACGGGCTGCGCTACATCAACTCCGAGACCACCTCGACCGGTCGCGCGACGATCACCCTGACCTTCAAGCTCGGCACCAACCCCGACATCGCGCAGGTGCAGGTGCAGAACAAGCTCAGCCAGGCCGAGGCCTCGCTGCCGGAATCCGTGACGCGGCAGGGGGTGACGGTTAAGAAGTCGAGCACCGGCTTCCTGATGGTCGTCTCGCTGATCTCGCCAGACAAGTCGCGCAACCAGGTCGAGCTGAGCGACTACATGAACTCCTCGATGGTCGAGAGCTTCTCGCGCCTCCCGGGGGTGGGCTCGGTGCAGGTCTTCGGGTCGGAATATGCGATGCGGATCTGGCTCGATCCGCAGAAGCTCAAGACCTATGACATGGCGCCGGCGACGGTGATCGCCGCCGTGCAGGGGCAGAACGCGCAGATCTCGGCCGGCGCCTTCGGGGCGCAGCCCGCGCCCGAGGGGCAGCTCCTGAACGCCACGATCACCGCGCAGTCGCTGCTGAAGACGCCGCAGGATTTCGAACGCATCGTGCTGCGCGCCGATACCGACGGCGGCATGGTGCTGCTGCGTGACGTCGCCCGTGTCGAGCTCGGTGCCGAGAACTACGAGGTCTCGGCCTATTACGACGGGGCGCCCTCGGCGGGCATGGCGATCCAGCTGGCCTCGGGCGCGAATGCGCTCGACACGGCGACGCTGGTGAAGGCGCGGCTGGACGAGATCGCGCCCTATTTCCCCGCCGGCATGAGCTATGTCATCCCCTATGACACCACGCCCTTCGTCACGATCTCGATCGAGGCGGTGGTGCATACGCTGCTCGAGGCGATCGCGCTCGTCTTCCTGGTGATGCTGCTCTTCCTGCACAACTTCCGGGCGACGCTGATCCCGACGATGGCGGTGCCGGTGGTGCTCCTGGGCACCTTCGGGGTAATGGCGGCCTTCGGCTTCTCGATCAACACGCTGACCATGCTGGCCATGGTGCTGGCGATCGGGCTGCTCGTCGATGACGCGATCGTCGTGGTCGAGAACGTCGAGCGGATCATGGCCGAGGAACACCTCTCGCCGAAGGAGGCGACGAAGAAGTCGATGGGCGAGATCACCGGCGCGCTCGTCGGCATCGCCATGGTGCTCTCGGCGGTGTTCGTGCCGATGGCCTTCTTCGGCGGCTCGACCGGCGAGATCTACAAGCAGTTCTCGATCACCATCGTCTCGGCGATGACGCTCTCCGTGATCGTGGCGATCGTCTTCACTCCGGCGCTGTGCGCCACCATGCTGAAACCGCACGGCGGGACGAAGCCGGGCTTTGCCTCGTGGTTCTCGAAGGGCTTCGAGCATCGCTTCACCCGGATCACCGGCGGTTATGGCGGGATCGTCAAATGGGTGGTGGCGAACCCGGTGAAGGGCGTCGTGGTCTATGCGGCGCTCGTCGCGGCCATGGGCGCGCTCTATGTCCGCACGCCGACCTCCTTCCTGCCGAACGAGGACCAGGGCGTCCTGATGACGATCATCCAGACCCCCTCGGGCACCACGGCCGAACAGACGAAGAAGGTGGTGCAGAAGGTCGAGCAATATTACCTGACCGCCGAGAAGGACAATGTCGCCTCGGTGTTCTCGGTGGTGGGCTTCTCCTTCGCCGGCCAGGGCCAGAACATGGCGATGATGTTCGTCAAGCTGAAGGACTGGGAAGAGCGTCAGGGCGTCGCGAACGGCGCCGAGGCGATCGCGGGCCGCGCCTTCGGGCCGCTGATGGGCGGCATCAACGAGGCGGTGGTGATCCCGATCGTGCCGCCGCCGGTGCTGGAGCTTGGCAACTCGAACGGCTTCACCGCCTTCCTGCAGGCCCGCACCGGGCAAAGCCACGACGAGCTTCTGGCCGCGCGCAACATGCTGCTCGGGCTTGCCTCGCAAAGCGACAAGCTGATGGCGGTGCGCCCGAACGGGGTCGAGGATGCGGCGCAGTTCAAGCTCAACATCGACTGGCCGAAGGCCGGGGCGGTGGGGCTGACGGCGGCCGAGGTCGGCTCGTTCCTGAACACGGTCTGGTCCTCGACCTATGTCAACGACTTCCTCTATGACGGCCGGGTGAAGCGCGTCTACGTGCAGGGCGAGCCCTGGGCGCGGGCGACGCCCTCCGACTTCGACCTGTGGCGGGTGCCGAATGCGAATGGCGATTTCGTCTCGCTCTCGACCTTCGCCACGCAGGAATGGGTCTATGGTCCGCAGCAGGTGGTGCGCTATGATGCGCTGCCGGCGATGGAGATCCAGGGCTCGCCGAAGCCCGGTGTCTCCTCGGGCGAGGCGCTGGCCGAGATGGAGCGTCTGGCCAGCCAGCTGCCGCCGGGCTTCTCGCTGCAGTGGTCGGGCCTGTCGCTCGAGGAGAAGGAGGCCGGCAACGGCGCGATGATGCTCTATGCGCTGTCGCTTGCCGCGGTGTTCCTGTGCCTTGCCGCGCTCTACGAGAGCTGGGTGATCCCGATCGCGGTGATCCTGGCGATGCCGGTCGGCATCCTCGGCACCCTGATCGGGGCCGTGCTTGGCGGGCAGTCGAACGGCGTCTACTTCCAGGTGGGTCTGCTGACCGTGGTCGGTCTGACCGGCAAGAACGGCATCATGATCGTCGAGTTCGCCCGCGACCGGATGCGGCACATGGGCGAAAGCGCGCGCGATGCGGTGATCGCGGCGGCGCGGCTGCGCTTCCGCCCGATCCTGATGACCTCGATGGCCTTCTCGCTCGGTGTGGTGCCGCTTATCCTGTCGACCGGCGCCGGGGCCGGCGCGCGCGAGGCAATCGGCTATGCCACCTTCTTCGGCACGCTCACCGGGACGGCGCTGGCGATCTTCTTCGTGCCGCTGTTTTTCGTGCTGACCGATCTCGTCTTCGGTCGCCGCAAGCGGGCGAAGGCACAGGCCGCCGCCTGATCGCTTTGCCGCGGGCCGTCCGCAAGGGCGGCCCGTTCGCGTTTCGGACCCGCAGGCCGCGCCCGGTGGCAGATCGCCGCCGGGCGCGTTTCGCTTGGCGCAGGGCAGGGCTGCCGGGCACGGTTCGCCATGGACCGGGATGCCGCGCCGCGGTAAACATACGCGACATTTCGGCGCAGCCGCGCGCTGCGCGCAGCACCGCCCTCGGGGCGCCGCGAACGGGGATGACGATGAACGGATTGCGCACTCCTCTGCGGCTGCCCGCGGGCATGGACCCGGTGACCGCGGGTGTTCTGATCGGCTTTGCCGCCTTCGCGATCTATGCCGTCTCGGACGCCTGCGTGAAGCTGATCGAGGGGCAGCTGCCGCCCTACGAATCGGCCTTCTTCGGCGCGGTCTTCGCGCTTCTGGTGCTGCCCGTTCTGCGCGCGCCCGGCGAGCCGTGGCGGGCGATCTTCGCCACCCGCCGGCGCGGGCAATGGTGGCTGCGCTTCTTCGCCTATCCGGTCGGCGTGATGGGCTCGGTCACCGCCTTCACCGAGCTGTCGATGGCCGAGGCCTTCGTGCTGATCTTCCTGATGCCTGCCTTCGTCACGGTGATGTCGGTCGTGTTCATCGGCGAGCGGGTCGGGCCGCGGCGCTGGGGGGCGGTGGTGATCGGCTTCCTCGGCGTGCTGATCGTGCTGCGCCCGGGCTTTCGCGAGCTTGGCATCGGCCATCTCGGCGCCACGCTCGCCGGGCTGTGCGGGGCGATCTCTGTCGTCTCGTTCCGCATCGTCGGCGGCGGCGAGTCGCGGCTGTCGCTGTTCGGCTCGGGCACGCTTGGCGGCGTGACGCTGTGCTTCATCGCGATGCTGCCCGCCTTCCGCTGGCCCGATGCGACGCAATGGGCGCTGCTGGCGGGCTATGGCCTGCTCGCCGCGATCGCCAACATGATGATGATGGCCGCGACCAGGCTTGCGCCGGCCGCAGCCGTCAGCCCGACGCAATACAGCCAGATGCTCTGGGCGATCGTGCTGGGCTATCTGATCTTCGGCGACGGGGTCGATCTGCCGATGCTGGCGGGCATGGTGATGATCGTCGGCTCGGGGCTTCTGACCCTTGCGCGCGAACGTCAGCGCGGGGTGAGCCTGCCGCCGCCGGTCTCGGCCTCGGGCGCGCAGGCGGCCGCGGCGATTGCCGCCGAAACCCGGGGCGAGCCGTCGCAGGACGCCTGAGCCCGCACCCTATCTTGCGGAGGAATTTCGCGAAATGCGCGGCACCGGCGTCGGAAACGGGGCCCGGGCGCGTATCATCTCTTGGCACGTAACGAAAACACCGGTGCAAGAGTGACTGACATGAAAAGAAATGCGCGACTGCTGACCCTTCTTCTTCTGGCCGTGCTGGCCTGCGGCGGCGGCTGGTACTGGTGGGCGCGCACGGCGGGGCAGAGCGGCGCGGCGCCGACGCTTGCCACCGTCACCCGCGGCACCGTCAGCGAGACCGTGCTCGCCTCGGGCCAGATCGAGGCAAAGCAGCTCGTCTCGGTCGGCGCGCGGGTCTCGGGCCAGATCGAGACCCTCGCCGTCAGCCTTGGCGACACGGTGAAGGCGGGCGACCTGATCGCCCAGATCGACAGCCAGGACCAGCAGAACGACGTGCTGCAGGCCGAGGCCGATCTTGCCAATATCGAGGCGCAGATCGTCGCGATGCAGGCGAACCTGCGCAAGGCCGAGCTGACGCTCGAGCGGCAGACGGCGCTTGGCAAGTCGGACTGGGCCTCGAAGGAGACGATCGAGAGTGCTACCGCCGAGGTGCAGGTCTATACCGCCAACCTGGCCGCGCTGCAGGCGCAGAAGGCGCGCGCCGAGGTCACCGTGACCACCGCCAAGATCGAGCTTGACCGCACCCGGATCACCGCGCCGATCACCGGCACCGTCGTCGCCGTCGCGGTCGAGCGGGGCCAGACGGTCAACGCCATCCAGACCGCGCCGACCCTCGTCAAGCTTGCCGATCTCGACACGATGCAGGTCAAGGCCGAGATCTCGGAAGCCGACGTGGTGCATGTGCAGCCCGGTCAGGACGTGCGGTTCACCATTCTGGGCGAGCCCGAGACCACCTTCACCGCCAAGGTCCGCTCGATCGAGCCCGCGCCCTCGGAAATCGAGAACAGCGACACGATCTCGACCGACGAGGCGATCTATTACAACGGGTTGCTCGACGTCGCAAACCCCGATCACAAGCTGCGCATCGGCATGACGACGCAGGTCTCGGTCCTGCTCGACAAGGCCGAGAACGTGCTGACCGTGCCCGCCGCGGCGGTGAAGCGCGACGGCGAGGGCAATTATGTCGAGGTCTGGGACGCGAAGAGCGGCACCGCCATCCCGACCCGCGTCGAGGTCGGGCTGAACGACAAGGTCACCGCCGAGATCCGGTCCGGTCTGAGCGAGGGGCAGCAGGTGGTCACCGGCACCGCCGTGGCCCCGAAGGCGGCGGGCACCACCACCCGGATGCGCCCGCCGATGGGGATCTGAGATGAGCGATCCGCTGATTTCCGTGCGCGGCGTCGGCCGCTCCTTCCAGGCCGGCGAGGAGACGATCACCGTCCTGCGCGACGTCGATCTCGACATCTGGCCGGGCGAATTCGTGGCGATCATCGGCGCCTCCGGCTCGGGCAAGTCGACGCTGATGAACATCCTCGGCTGTCTCGACCGGCCGAGCGCGGGCAGCTATCGCTTCGCGGGCGAGGATGTGGGCGGGCTTGACCCCGACGCGCTCGCCCGGCTGCGGCGCGCGCATTTCGGCTTCATCTTCCAGCGCTATCAGTTGCTCGGTGATCTCGATGCGGTCGGCAATGTCGAGGTGCCGGCGATCTATGCGGGCGAGGGGCGCGCCAGCCGGCGCAGGCGCGCGACCGAGCTGCTGACCCAGCTCGGCCTTGGCACCCGGCTCGACCATCGTCCGAACGAGCTTTCGGGCGGCCAGCAGCAGCGCGTCTCGGTGGCGCGCGCGCTGATCAACGGCGGCGAGGTGATCCTGGCCGACGAGCCGACCGGCGCGCTCGACACGAAAAGCTCGGCCGAGCTGATCGAGCTGCTGCTCGATCTGAACGCCAAGGGGCACACGGTGATCGTCGTCACCCATGACCCGACCGTGGCCGCCCATGCCCGCCGCGAGATCGAGATCAGCGACGGCCGGATCGTGCGCGACAGCGGCCGCACCGAGGCCGGGGAGGGCGCCGCCCGTCCCGCCACCGCGGAGCGCGGCGCCGGCGCGCTTTTGCGCCGCGCAAGCGAGACGCTGTCGATGGCGCTGAAGGCGATGCTGGCGCATCGGGTGCGCTCGTTCCTGACCATGCTCGGCATCATCATCGGCATCGCCTCGGTGGTGCTGGTGGTGGCGCTCGGCTCGGGCACGCAGGAGAAGATCCTGCAGAACATCTCGTCGCTCGGCACGAACACGATCACCGTGCGCGCGGGCACCGGCTTTGGCGCGCGCGATGCCGGCAAGACCGAGACGCTGATGCCCTCGGACGCCTCGATGATCGCGCTGCAACCCTATGCCGACGGCGTCTCGCCCGCGGTCTCGAACAGCTCGAACGTGCTGCATGGCAATGTCTCGGCCACAGCCGCGGTGAACGGGGTGAGCGGCGATTACTTTGCCGTCCATGCCTACGAGACCGTCGACGGCCAGCAGTTCGACAGCCGCGACGTGACCGAGCTTTCGCAGGTCGCGGTGATCGACGAGGACACCCGCGACACCTTCTTCCCGAACGGCGAGGACCCGCTCGGCCAGGTGCTGATCCTCGGCCATGTGCCGGTGCGGGTGATCGGCGTCGTGCGCTCGACCGGCGCGACCTTCGGCCCCTCGTCGCTGAACGTCTGGATCCCCTACACCACGGCGATGTCGCGGGTGTCGGGGCAGAATTACCTCGACAGCATCGGGGTGAAGATCGCCGACAGCTATGACATGGAGAAGGCGCAGTCCGAGATCACCGCGCTGATGCTGAACCGCCACGGCACGCAGGACTTCTTCCTGTCGAACAGCGACACGATCCGCGCCACGATCACCTCGACCACCGAGACGATGACCTGGCTTGTTGCCGCGATCGCGGTGATCTCGCTCGTCGTCGGCGGCATCGGGGTGATGAACATCATGCTGGTCTCGGTCACCGAGCGCACCCGCGAGATCGGCGTGCGCGTGGCGGTCGGCGCGCGGCGCAGCGACATCGTCGGGCAATTCCTGGTCGAGGCGGTGCTCGTCTGTCTGGTCGGCGGCGTGCTCGGCATCGCGCTGGCGCTTGGCGCGGGGGCGGTGATCGGCATGGTCTATACCACGGTGACGCTCTCCTTCTCGGGCACGGCGATCGTGGTGGCGTTCCTGTCCTCGACGCTGATCGGGGTGACCTTCGGCTTCCTGCCCGCCCGCGCGGCGGCGCAGCTCGACCCGGTGGTGGCGCTGAACCGCGAGTGAACCGGACCGCGAGTGAACCGGAAGGGGGCGGCAAGTCGCCCCCTTTCCCCTTTCCCGCGCTTGCGCCTATGCTTGGGGCGGACAAGAGCGAGGGCACGGGTGCTGGGACGGATCGGGGCAGGCTGGGGGCTGGTGGTGGCGGCCCTTGTGGCATGTGCCGCTCCGGCCGCGCAGGCCGATGTGCTGCGCATCGGCGTGCTCGACTATCAGGGCTCGGAGCATTCGATCGCGCATTGGCAGGCGACCGGGGCGGCGCTGAACGCGGCGCTGCCCGGCCATCGCTTCGAGCTTGTGGCGCTCGACATCCATGCCCTCGATGCCGCGCTCGATGCCAACAGCCTCGATTTCGTCATCACCAACCCCGGCAATTACGCCGAGCTTGAATATCGCCACCATGTCAGCCGCATCGCGACGGCCGAGGGCGACATGCCGGTGGCCTCGACGCTGGTCACCACCGAGCCGCTCGAAAGTTATGATGACCTCTCCGGCCGCCGCCTCGCCGTCGTCGCGCCCGAGGCCTTCGGCGGTTTTCAGGTGCTCTGGCGCGAGCTTTACGACCATGACACGCGCCTGCCCGGGCGGATCGAGCCCCTGGTGACCGGCTATCCGATGCAGGCCGCGGCGCAGGCGGTGCTTGACGGCAAGGCCGATGCCGCGGTGCTGCGCGCCTGCCTGCTCGAGGAGCTGCAGGCGGCTGACCCCGGGCATTGGGCAGGGCTTCATGCCTTTGCCATCCGCGACCTGCCCGAGGTGCCCTGCGCGGTCTCGAGCCGGGTCTATCCGGGCTGGCCCTTCGCCAAGACCCGCCACACCGATGCGGCGCTGTCGAAACAGGTGGCGATCGCGCTTCTTGGGATGGAGGGGGGCAACCTCTGGACTGTGCCGCTCGACTATCAGCCGGTGCATGACCTGTTGCGCGCGCTGCGCATCGGCCCCTATGCCCGCACTGGCCCGGTCAGCCTGAGCGAATTCGTCGAGGATTACCGCGACTGGCTCATTGCGCTTGGCATCGCGCTGATGTTCTGGGCGCTTTATTCGGTGCGGATCGAGAGCCTCGTGCGCCGCCGCACCGCCGCGCTCGATGCCGCGAATGCGGGACTGGTGCGCGAGATCGCCGAACGCGAGCGGCTTGAGGAGGAGGAGCGGCTGCACCGGCGCGAGCTCGAGCACGTCGCGCGGCTGTCGATCCTGGGCGAGATGGCCTCGAGCATCGCGCACGAGCTGAACCAGCCGCTCAGCGCGATTGCGAATTACGCGCAGGGCTGCTCGATGCGGCTGAAGTTCGGCACCTTCACCCCCGAGGACATGGACCGCGCCTCGACCGAGATCGCGGCGCAGGCCGAACGCGCGGCGACCGTGATCCGCCGCATCCGCGCCTTCGTGAAGAAGCGCGAGAGCCTGCGCGACCCGGTTGATCTGAACGACATGCTGCGCGAGACGGCGGTCCTTTACGAGGCGACGGTGCACCGCGCCGGCGTGCGCACCGAGCTGATGCTGGCGGGCGATCTGCCGGTGGTGTTCGCCGACCGGGTGCAGTTGCAGCAGGTGGTGCTGAACCTGGTGCAGAACGCGGTCGAGGCGATGGCCGAGACGCCGGCCGAGGAAAAGCGGCTGCTGATCCGCTCGGCGCGGCAGGCCGATGCGCTGAAGGGGGCGGGAGTGTGCATCTCGGTGCGAGACCGGGGCACCGGCCTGTCGCCCGCCGCGATGGCGCGCTTCGCCGAGGCCTTCCACACCACCAAACCCGAGGGGATCGGGCTGGGGCTTGCGCTCAGCCGCTCGATCGTCGAGGCCCATGGCGGCTGGCTGCGCGCCGAGACCCCCGCCGACGGCTGCGGGCTGCGCGTCAGCCTCTGGCTGCCGGTACAGGAGGAAAGATGAACGAGGATGCGGTGATCCATGTGGTCGACGACGACCGCGCCGCGCGCGAGGGGCTGGGCTTCCTGCTCGGCTCGCTCGGGCTGAGGGTGGAGGCGCATGCCTCGGCGGCCGAGCTGCTCGACCGGCTGGATTGTGCCGGGGTGGGCTGCATCCTTGCCGATGTGCGGATGCCCGGGATGACCGGGCTTGAACTCCTCGACGAGCTTGGCCGGCGCGGCTGTGCACTGCCGGTGATCATGATCACCGGGCATGGCGACGTGCCGATGGCGGTGCGGGCGATGCGCGCGGGCGCGATGGATTTCTTCGAGAAGCCGGTGAACGGCATGGCCCTTGTCGGGCGGCTGAACGAGGCGCTGGCGCTCAGCCGGTCGCGGGCCGAGGCGGCGCGCGGCACGGCGCAGGTGCGCGCCCGTGTCGACAGCCTCACCGCGCGCGAGGCAGAGGTCGCCCGCGCGGTGCTGGCTGGCCGGCTGAACAAGCAGATCGCGGCCGAGCTCGGCATCAGCCTGAAGACCGTCGAGATCCACCGTCACAACGTGATGGACAAGATGGGGGCGAGTAGCGCCGCCGATCTGGTGCGTCTGCTTGTCGCGGCGGGCTGGACCGAAACCTAGGGGCAAACCCCTAGGTTTGCGGGGTTTGCGCCGATACCGCTCGGGGCGCCGCCGGACGTAGGGTTCTTTCCGACAGAGAAGGAAAGGACCAGCCATGGACACGAACCGTCGCGGTTTTCTCGGTGCGGTCGGCCGGGTGACGATCGGCGCCGCGGCCTCGATCGCGGGGGCGGGCGAGGCGGCCGAGGCCGCCGGCCCGGCCAGGGCCCCGCATTGGGGCATGGTGGTCGATCTGCGCAAATGCATCGGCTGTCAGGCCTGCACCGTCGCCTGCATCATGGAAAACCACGTCCCCGAGGATGCCTTCCGCACCCATGTCTCGGTCTACGAGCTGGTGACGGACGGGCAGGACCCGGCGATGGTGATGCTGCCGCGGCTGTGCAACCATTGCGACGATCCGCCCTGCCTGCCGGTCTGCCCGGTCGAGGCGACCTTCAAGGCCGAGACCGGCGAGGTGCTGGTCGATGCCAGCAAATGCGTGGGCTGCGCCTATTGCGTGCAGGCCTGCCCCTATGACGCGCGCTTCGTCAACCACGAGACCCAGGTGGCCGACAAGTGCACCTTCTGCATCCACCGCACCCGCGCCGGGCTGCTGCCCGCCTGCGTCGAGACCTGCGTCGGCGGCGCGCGCAACTTCGGCGACCTGAACGACCCGGAAAGCCCCGTCTCGAAACTGCTGGCGGCGCATCCGGTCTCGGTGCTGCGCCCCGAGATGCACACCCATCCGAACGTCTATTACATCGGTCTCGACGCGGTGCTCGACGGGCGCGTGACGGGCGAGGCCGCCTGGCATCCGCCCTTCGACCCGGGCGCGAGCGTGGCGGAGGTCCACTGACATGCAGGTGCAGATCCACGAACTTGTCGGCGCGACGCACGAGGCGGCCTGGCTCCCCTGGGCGGTGCAGTATTTCTTCCTGATCGCGCTCTCGGTCACGGCGCTTCTCCTGGCGCTGCCGGGCTTCGTGCTGGGCCGCGCGGCGGCGCTGCCGCGCGCACGGCTCGCGCTGATGACCGCGGTGACGACCGGGATCACCGCGCCGATCGCGCTCCTGGCCGACCTGCATCAGCCCGGCCGGTTCTGGGAGTTCTTCTTCTACACCCACCCGACCTCGTGGATGGCCTGGGGCGCCTGGATCGTGCCGGGCTATGTCGGGCTGCTGATCGCCTTCGCCTGGGCCGTGCATCGGCCGGCCCTGTGGACCTGGGGGCAGGGCGACTGGCGCTATGCGCCGCTCTTCCGGCTCCTGGCGCTCGGCGGTGCGGGCAACGGCTTTGCCCGTCCGCTCGGCGTGCTGGCCGGGCTCGCGGCGCTCGGCATCCTGACCTACACCGGGATGGAGGTGATGGTGGTGCGCTCGCGCCCGCTGTGGAACACCCCCTTCCTGCCGTTGCAATTCGCCGCCACGGGCTGTGTCGGCGCGCTTGGGGTGATGCTGGTGCTCGGCCGTTCGCTTGGCACCGGGGCGGCGGTCGAGGCGGCGATGAACCGCGCCCTTGCGCTGGCGCTCGGCCTCGTCGGTGTGCTGGGCGCGGCCTGGTTCGCGCTCGCGCTCACGGGCCTCAGCCCGCGCCACGCCGAGGCGCTCGCCTCCGTCGCGGGCTTCCCGGTCTGGCAGCGGATCGCGCTCTGGGGGGCGGTGGCGATCGTGCTGCCCTTCGGCATCGCCCTTGCCGCCCCGGACCGCAGCGGCTGGATCACCGGGCTACTCGCCATCCATGCCGCCTGGATGTTCCGCTGGACCGTGTTCATGGGCGGGCAGGCGGTGCCGAAGGTGGGGTCGGGCCTTTACGACGCGCTGATGCCCACCGGGCTTGCCGGGCTGATGGGGGTGATCGGCACCTTCGGGCTCTGGCTCTTCCTGCTGATCGCCTACACGACCTTCGTTCCCTGGGATCAGGCCGGGGTGCCGAAATCCGGCACCGCCTCCGAACCCGCCCGCAGCCTCTGAAGGAGAGACCCGATGTCCACCCGCCGCAACATCCTCAAGGGCGCCGTCGCGACCGGGGCGCTTGCCACCTTCGGTGCGGGCTATGCCGAGACGGTGCAGAAGATCGCCCGCGGCAAATGGTCGGGCGCGGTGCCGCGGCAGGCGCTGACCGGCTTTGCCCCCGAGCCCGAGTTCCGCCTCGACGCCGAAACCGGCGATCTGATCCCGAACCCCGATCAGGCGGTGAGCTATACGATGTGCATCGGTTGCACCACGATGTGCGGCGTGCGGGTGCGCGTCGACCGGGCGGCGAACAAGGTGCTGCGCGTCGCGGGCAACCCCTTCAGCCCGATGTCGACCGACCCGCACATCCCCTACGCAAGCTCGGTGCGCGCGAGCTTCACCGCGCTGGCCCGGGCGGGCGAGGGTGGCGGGCTGACCCACCGCTCGACCGCCTGCGGGCGCGGTAATGCGGTGCTGCAACAGCTCGACAATCCGCGCCGGGTGCTGAGGCCGCTCAAGCGCGTCGGTCCGCGCGGCGCGGGCGAATGGCAGACGATCAGCTTCGAGCAGCTGGTCGAGGAGGTGGTCGAGGGCGGCGATCTGTTCGGCGAGGGGCACGTCGCCGGGCTGCGCGAGATCCGCGACCTGAAGACCCCGATCAAGGCCGGCGCGCCAGAGTTCGGCCCGCGCGCGAACGGGCTTGTCTGGATGAACTGCGTCGATGACGGGCGCGACAATCTGGTGCTGCGCTGGCTCAAGCAAAGCTATGGCTCGACCAATTTCGTGCGCCACGGCGCCTATTGCGGCGGCGCCTATCGCAACGGCTCGGGCGCGATGTTCGGCGATTTCAAGACCCAGCCGCACGCCAAGCCCGACTTCAACAACGCCGAGTTCATCCTGTTCGTTGGCACCGCGCCGGGCAATGCCGGCAACCCGTTCAAGATCGTCGGCACCAAGGTCGCGCAGGCCCGCGCGGACGGCAAGCTCGGCTATGTCGTCGTCGACCCGGTGCTGACCCATGCGCAGAACGGCCCCTCGGGCGAGCGCTCCCGCTGGGTGCCGATCAAGCCCGGCAGCGATGGCGCGCTGGCGATGGCGATCATCCGCTGGATGTTCGAGACCGACAAGATCAACGCCCCCTATCTTGCCCAGCCGACGCAGGCCGCCGCCGAGGCCGCGGGCGAGGCAAGCTTCACCAACGCCACCCATCTGGTGATCGTTGCCCCGACCCACCCCCGTTTCGGCCGCTTCCTGCGCGGCTCGGACATCGGCCTGCCGCTGGCCGAGGGGGTGGAGCCCTATTCCGAGGCCGACCACTTCCTGGTCGCCTCGGGGACCGGCCCGGCCCCGGCCGGGACCTCGGCCGCGCCGCTGTTCTTCGACGGCGTGGTCGAGGCTGCCGGGCAGGGAGTGGCGGTGAAGACCGCGCTGACCCTGCTGCGCGAGGAGGCGATGAAGCACGAGATGGCGGAATATTCCGCCGCCTGCGGCATTCCGCTCGCCACGATCGAGGGGCTGGCGCGCGAACTGACCAGCCACGGCCGCCGCGCCGCGGTGAACAGCCATGGCGGCATGATGTCGGGCACGGGCCATTACAACGCCTATGCGCTGATGATGATCAACACGCTCATCGGCAACCTGAACTGCAAGGGCGGCACGATGGTGGCGGGCGGCTGGTTCCCCGATGCCAAGGGCCCGGCCTATGACCTTGCTGATTTCCCCGGCGCGGTCACGGCGAAGGGCCTGCCGATCGGCCGCAACGCGCCTTACGAGAAGACCTCGGAGTTCAAGGCGAAGACGGCCGCGGGCAAGCCCTATCCGGCGGACGGGCCGTGGTATCCGAACGCGCCGGGGCTGGCGACCGAGTGGATCTCCTCGATCGTCACCGGCTATCCCTATGGCGCCGAGGCGCTCGTCTTCCGCAACACCAATCCGGTCTATGGCCTGCCCGGCATCGCCCATCTGGTCGAGCGGCTGAAGGACCCGAAGGTGGTGCCGCTGATCGTCTCGATCGACCCGTTCATCAACGAGAGCTCGGCGATCGCCGATTACATCGTGCCCGACTCGGTGATGTACGAGACCTGGGGCTTCACCAGGCCCTGGGGCGGCATCGCGACCAAGGCGACGACGGCGCGCTGGCCGGTGGTCGAACCGCGGATGGAAAGGAATGCCGCGGGCGAGCGGGTGGGGATGGAGACCTTCCTGATCGCCACGGCGAAGCGGATGGGGCTGCCCGGCTTCGGTGCCGATGCGATCCCCGATGCCGAGGGCACTCTGCATCCGCTCGAGCGCGCCGAGGACTGGTATCTGCGCGGGGCGGCGAATGTCGCGACGATCGGGCAGAAGCCGGTGGCCGAGGCGAGCGACGACGACATCGCGCTGAGCGGGGTGAGCCGGATCCGCGCCGATCTCGAGGCGACGCTGAAGCCCGACGAGTGGCGCCGCGCGGCGACGATCTATGCCAAGGGCGGGCGCTACGAGGATGCGCCGAAGGGCTATGACGGCGAGCGGGCCGCCCATCCCTTCGAGCAGCCGATGCAGGTCTGGAACGAGGCGCTCGGCTCCTTCCGCCGCGCCGGCACCGGCACGCGGCTGCCGGGGTGTCCGGCCTGGCTCGAGCCCGAATTCGCCGATGGCTCGGCGGTCGCCGCGCATTACCCCGAAAGCGACTGGCCGGTGAAGCTCGTCTCCTTCAAGTCGCCGCTGCAGAACTCCTATTCGGTCGGGGCGCCGGCGCTGCTGCGGGTGGTGGCCTCGAACCCGGTGAACATCGGGCGCGCGCTGGCCGCCGCGCATGGCATCGCGACGGGCGACCGGGTGCGGCTGACGACGCCGGGTGGCAGTCTGGAGAGCGTGGCGGTGGTGCGCGAGGGCATCGCCCCCGACACGGTGGCGATCGAGCACGGCTTTGGCCACCGCGGCTTCGGCGCGCAGGCGATCACCATCGACGGCGAGACCCGGCCCGGTGATCCGCGGCTGGCGACGGGGGTGCTGCTGAACGATGTCGGCATGCTCGATCCGACCCGGCCGAAGGCGGGGGTCTGGGTCGATCCGGTCGCCGGCACCTCGGTGCGTCAGGGCCTGCCGGCGCGGCTGGAACGGATCGCCTGAGCCCTGAAACGACCATCTCCCGGGGCCCGTGGTGCCGGGGGGGCTCTTTTCAAACAGTCGCTTGCGCGGTGTTCTTAATCCACCGCCAGGATCATGTTGCGCACCACCGGATAGATCTCGTTGTCCCAGCGGCGGCCGTTGAACACGCCGTAATGGCCAACATTCGCCTGCAGGTGGTGGCGCTTCAGATGCGGGCGCAGCGCGCTGCACAGGTCATGCGCGGCCGAGGTCTGTCCCAGCCCGCAGATGTCGTCGCGCCCGCCCTCGACGGTCAGCAGCGCCGTGTGCCGGATCGCGCCGGGATTCACCTTGCGGCCCCTGTAGGTGAAGTCGCCGGTCGCCAGCTCGGCCTTCTGGAACACCCGGTCGATGGTCTCGAGGTAGAATTCCGCGGTCAGGTCCAGCACCGAGAAATACTCGTCGTAGAAGTCCTTGATCTTCTTCGCCTCGGCCTCCTCGCCGTTGGCGAGGTGGTGATACAGCTTCTCGTGCTGCTCGCGGTGGCGCTCCATGTTCATCGCCATGAAGGAGAAGAGCTGCACGAAGCCCGGATAGACCTTGCGCCCCGCGCCCGCAAAGCGCAGCGGCACGGTGCCGATCACCGTGCGCTCGAACCAGTCCATCGGCTTCTCGTTCGCCAGATCGTTGACCGAGGTCGGGCTTTCGCGCACATCGACCGGCCCCGCCATCAGCACCAGCGAGCGCGGCGTGGCCGGGTTGCGGTCCTCGGACATCACCGCGGTTGCGGCAAGCGCCTGCACGCAGGGCTGGCACACCGCGAGCATATGCGCACCCGGGCCGATCTCTTCCATGAAGCGGATCAGATAGGCGACGTAATCCTCGACGCCGAAATCGCCCGCCGACAGCGGCACGTCGCGCGCATTCGTCCAGTCGGTGATGTAGACGTCATGGTCGCGCAGCAGCGTGCGCACCGTGCCCGCCAGCAGCGTGGCGAAATGGCCCGAGAGCGGCGCCGTCACCAGCACCTTCGGCAGCGGCGTGTCGAGATCGCGGGCGAAGTGCAGCAGCCGGCCGAAGGGCAGCTCGAGCGCCACCTCCTCGCGCACCGGCCGCTCGCAGCCATCGACCTTCACCGTGCCGATGCCGAAGCGCGGCCGGTCATGGCTGAGGCCGAAGCGGGTAATCATCTCGAGCCCCGCCGCCTGCTGCCGGATCAGCTGCGCGAAGGGGCCGCTGGCCTTGGGCGTGAAGGAGAGCGCGAAATGGGCGGCGGTGCGAAAAGGGGCGAAAATATCATCAAGAGACTGGTAGGTTGCATAAAGCATGGCGATTCACCCCTTTGACGCCCGAAAACCGCTGGTCAGGCCCCCGGCAGCCTGCGACAAAATTTGCGGGAATACAGCCCTTCTCGGGCAAGGAGGCACCGTGACGCAAGCAACGCTTACGATTTCATCGAAAAACTATTCGTCATGGTCCTTGCGCGGCTGGTTGTTGTGCAAGATGGCCGGGCTCGACTTCGCCGAGAGCCCGGTCGACCTTTCCGATGCCGGCGCGCGGCAGGAACTGCTGCTGCTCACCCCCTCGGTGCTGGTGCCGCGGCTCACCCATGGCAAGGTCGAGGTCTGGGACACGCTCGCCATCGCCGAATACCTGAACGAGACCTTTCCCAAGGCCGGGCTCTATCCCGCCGACAAGGTCGCCCGCGCCCAGTGCCGCTCGGTCTCGGGCGAGATGCACTCGGGCTTTTACAACCTGCGCTCGGCGCTGCCGATGAATCTCAAGGCGCGGCACGAGAAGTTCAAGATCTTCTCGGGGGCGCGCCCGGATGTCGAACGGGTCAAGGCGATCTGGCTCGAGTGCCTCGCGACCCATGGCGGGCCGTTCCTGTTCGGCGCCGCGCCGACCGTCGCCGATGCGATGTATGCCCCGGTCTGCACCCGCTTCCGCACCTATTCCGTGCCGCTCGAGACCCGGCTCGCGGCCTATGTCGAGACCATCCTCGGCTGGGCGCCGATGCAGGAATGGACGGAGGGCGCACTTGCCGAACCCGACGAGATCGTCGAGCTCGAGGTCGAGTTCTGAGCCGTCCCCTGTCGATCATCACCTATCCGCAGGTTGCGTGAGGGGTGGGCGGGCGGGGTGATCTGCCCGGAATTGCGGCTTGGGGGGCTGGGGCGCGGGGAAAACTGCCCGGAAAAGCGGCACGATTTGCATCGTGAGAAATTCTTCTTCTCAAGAAGCAAAATGAATTGTGAAGAAAATAAATTGCCTGCTAGTCAATCCGTGACGGCTCAAGCCGAAGCTGAACGGAGAAGACCATGTGTGGCATCGTTGGCCTCTTTCTGAAGAAGGACGCTTTGCGCCCCCGGCTCGGGGACATGCTCACCGACATGCTGATCACCATGACCGACCGCGGCCCTGACAGTGCCGGGATCGCGATCTATGGCGATGCGTCGGAGGGGCTGAAGATGACGGTCCAGTCGGACACGCCGGAGACGGCGTTCGCCGGGCTCGACGCGGCGCTTGGCGCGGCGCTCGGCGCGCCGGTCGCGATGGCGGTGATCGACACCCATGCGGTGCTGACGATCCCGGCCGGGACCGAGGCGGCGGCGCGGGCCTTCGCGGCCGAGGCGGGCCTGCGGGTGATGGGCGTCGGATCTGCGATGGAGATCTTCAAGGAGGTCGGGCTGCCGAAGGACGTGGCGGCGCGCTTCGGGATCCGGGCGATGGCGGGCAGCCATGGCATCGGCCACACCCGGATGGCGACGGAATCGGCGGTCACCACGATGGGCGCGCATCCGTTCTCGACCGGCGACGACCAGTGCCTGGTGCACAACGGGTCGCTGTCGAACCACAACGCGATGCGCCGGGTGCTGAGCGCGAAGGGCTTTGCGCCGCAGACGCAGAACGACACCGAGGTGGCGGCCTGCTACATCTCCTCGCGGCTTGCCGAGGGCGCGAACCTCGGCGAGGCGCTCGAGGGCACGCTCGAGGATCTCGACGGCTTCTTCACCTTCGTCGTCGGCACGAAGAATGGCTTCGGCGTGGTGCGCGACCCGATCGCGTGCAAGCCCGCGGTGATGGCCGAGACCGAGGATTACGTCGCCTTCGGTTCGGAATACCGCGCCTTCGCCAAACTCCCGGGGATCGAGGCCGCGCGGGTCTGGGAACCGGAACCCGCCACCGTCTACTTCTGGGAGCGCTGATCATGCAGACGATCGACCTGTCCACCACGGCCCTTCGCGAGCTGAATGCCGCGCTGCAGGCGCAGGCCGCCAGCACCAACCAGACCGCCTGGGTGATCGAGAATCCGAAGGGCGCGCATGCCGTGGCCGTCGGCCTCGATGCGCCGATCGAGGTCACGGTGAAGGGCTCGACGGGCTATTACTGTGCGGGGATGAACAAGCAGGCCACCGTGCATGTGACGGGCTCGGCCGGGCCGGGCGTGGCCGAGAACATGATGTCGGGCACCGTCATCATCGAGGGCGACGCGAGCCAATATGCGGGCGCCACCGGCCATGGCGGGCTTCTGGTGATCAAGGGCAATGCGTCCTCGCGCTGCGGCATCTCGATGAAGGGCATCGACATCGTGGTCTATGGCAACGTCGGGCACATGTCGGCCTTCATGGCGCAATCGGGCAATCTGGTGGTGCTGGGCGATGCCGGCGAGGCGCTTGGCGACAGCCTCTACGAGGCGCGGCTCTTCGTGCGCGGCTCGGTCAAGTCGCTCGGTGCCGATTGCATCGAGAAGGAGATGCGGCCCGAGCATCTGGCGATCCTGGCCGAGCTTCTGGAGAGCTCGGGCGCGCCGGCGAAGCCCGAGGAGTTCAAACGCTACGGTTCTGCCCGCACGCTCTACAATTTCCACGTCGACCACGCCTCGGCGTATTGAGGACCCGACCCATGGACAAGACCCCCCAGACCCTGCCGCGCGACAGCTGGACCTTCTCGCCCGAGATCAACGCCGAGATCCGGCGCGCCGCGGCGACCGGCATCTATGACATCCGCGGCGGCGGTGCGAAGCGGAAGATGCCGCATTTCGACGACCTGCTGTTCCTTGGCGCCTCGATGTCGCGCTATCCGCTCGAGGGCTATCGCGAGAAATGCGGCACCGGGGTGGTGCTCGGCACGCGCTTCGCGAAGAAACCCATTGAGCTGAAGATCCCGGTGACGATCGCCGGGATGTCCTTCGGCGCGCTCTCGGGCCCGGCGAAGGAGGCGCTCGGCCGCGGCGCGACGATGGCCGGCACCTCGACCACCACGGGCGACGGCGGCATGACCGACGAGGAGCGCGGCCATTCGGAAAAGCTCGTCTATCAGTATCTGCCGAGCCGTTACGGGATGAACCCCGACGATCTGCGCCGCGCCGATGCGATCGAGATCGTGGTCGGCCAGGGCGCCAAGCCCGGCGGCGGCGGCATGCTCTTGGGCCAGAAGATCACCGAGCGGGTCGCGGGCATGCGCAACCTGCCGGTCGGCATCGACCAGCGCTCGGCCTGCCGGCATCCGGACTGGACCGGCCCCGACGATCTCGAGATCAAGATCCTCGAGATCCGCGAGATCACCAACTGGGAAAAGCCGATCTACATCAAGGTCGGCGGCGCGCGGCCTTACTATGACACTGCGCTCGCGGTGAAGGCGGGGGCCGATGTCGTGGTGCTCGACGGCATGCAGGGCGGCACCGCGGCGACGCAGGATGTGTTCATCGAGCATGTCGGCCAGCCGACGCTTGCCTGCATCCGGCCGGCGGTGAAGGCGCTGCAGGATCTGGGCATGCACCGCAAGGTGCAGCTGATCGTCTCGGGCGGCATCCGCACCGGTGCCGATGTGGCCAAGGCGCTTGCGCTTGGCGCCGATGCGGTCTCGATCGGCACCGCGGCGCTCGTCGCCCTTGGCGAGAACGACCCGAAATGGGCGGCCGAATACAGCAAGCTCGGCACCACCGCGGATGCCTATGACGACTGGCACGAGGGCAAGGACCCGGCCGGCATCACCACCCAGGACCCCGAGCTGATGAAGCGGCTCGACCCGGTCGAGGCGGCGCGCCGGCTGCGCAACTATCTCGCGGTGCTGACGCTCGAGGCGCAGACGATCGCGCGGGCCTGCGGCAAGAGCCATGTCCACAATCTCGAGCCCGAGGATCTGTGCGCGCTGACGATCGAGGCGGCGGCGATGGCGGGTGTGCCGCTTGCGGGCACCAGCTGGATCCCCGGCCAGTCCGGGTTCTGAGCGGACGGGCGGGGCGACCCGCCCGTGCCGATCCTCCGTCACGTGAAAAGGGCCACAAGGCCCGCGAGGCCCGAGAGGCCGCAACAGGGAAACGACGATGACCGATCTTGCCGCCTTCGCCCGCGAAAAGGGCGTGAAATACTTCATGATTTCCTACACCGACCTCTTCGGCGCGCAGCGGGCGAAGCTGGTGCCGGCCTCGGCGATTGCCGACATGCAGGCCGACGGTGCGGGCTTTGCGGGCTTCGCGACGCATCTCGACCTGACGCCGGCGCATCCCGACATGCTCGCCGTGCCCGACGCGCCCTCGGTGATCCAGCTGCCCTGGAAGAAGGACGTGGCCTGGGTCGCCTCGAATTGCGTGATGGAGGGCGCCGACCTTGCGCAGGCGCCGCGCAACGTGCTGTCCCGCCTCATCGCCGAGGCCGCCGAGATGGGGCTCGAGGTGAAGACCGGCGTCGAGCCCGAGTTCTTCCTGCTCACCCCCGACGGGCTCACGATCTCGGACGCGGCCGACACCGCGGCGAAGCCCTGTTACGACCAGCAGGCGGTGATGCGCCGCTATGACGTGATCGCGGAGATCTGCGATTACATGCTCGAGCTCGGCTGGGAGCCCTATCAGAACGACCACGAGGACGCGAACGGCCAGTTCGAGATGAACTGGAAATACGACGGCGCGATGGCCACCGCCGACAAGCACAGCTTCTTCAAGTTCATGGTGAAATCGGTCGCGGAAAAGCACGGGCTGCGCGCGACCTTCATGCCGAAGCCGATCCAGGGGCTGACCGGCAACGGCTGCCACGCCCATATCTCGGTGTGGGACACGAAGACCGGCAAGAACGCCTTTGCCGATGACACGAAGGAGCTCGGCCTGTCGGACAGCGGCCGCGCCTTCCTCGGCGGCATCATGAAGCACGCCTCGGCGCTTGCGGTCATCACCAACCCGACGGTGAACAGCTACAAGCGGATCAACGCGCCGCGCACGCTCTCGGGCGCCACCTGGGCGCCCAATACCGTGACCTGGACCGGCAACAACCGCACCCATATGGTGCGCGTGCCGGGCCCCGGCCGGTTCGAGCTGCGGCTGCCCGACGGCGCGGTGAACCCCTATCTGCTGCAGGCTGTCATCATCGCCGCGGGGCTCTCGGGTCTGAAGACCGACGCCGATCCGGGCCCGCGCTATGACATCGACATGTATGCCGAGGGCCACAAGATCGAGGGCGCGCCGAAGCTGCCCCTGAACCTTCTCGACGCGATCCGCGCCTATGACGCCGATCCGGGCCTCAAGGCCGCCATGGGCGAGGAATTCTCGGCGGGATATCTCAAGCTCAAGATGCAGGAGTGGAACGCCTTCGTGAACCACTTCTCCCACTGGGAACGCGACAACACCCTCGATATCTGAACCAAAAATGCGCGCCCGCGATGCCGGGCCCGCTTCATGGAAAACGGCGCCCCGAGGGGCGCCGTTTCGCATGTCGGGGGGGAGCGCTCAGGCGCGGGCCGCCGCCTCGATCTGTGCCTCGAGCATCGAGCCGGTCTCGATGAAGCGCTGGTGCCAGGACAGCGCCTCGGTCAGCAGATGCGGCGCGTGCTTGCCCCAGCTGCCCGAGATCGAGCGGGCGAAGTAATCCTCGAGCATCGGGCGATAGGCCGGGTGGGCGCAGTTGCGGATGATCAGCTCGGCGCGCTTGCGCGGCGCCAGGCCGCGCAGGTCGGCCAGGCCCTGCTCGGTGACGATCACCTGCACGTCCTGGCTGATGTGGTCGACATGGGCCGCCATCGGCACGATCGCCGAGATCTTGCCGCCCTTCGCCGTCGAGGGGGTCATGAAGATCGACATGAAGGCGTTGCGGGCGAAGTCGCCCGAGCCGCCGATGCCGTTCTGGATCCGCGAGCCCATGACATGGGTCGAGTTCACGTTCCCGTAGATGTCAGCCTCGATCAGCCCGTTCATCGCGATCACGCCCAGACGGCGGACGAGTTCGGGGTGGTTCGAGATTTCCTGCGGGCGCAGGATCAGCTTGGTGCGATAGTGATCGGCGCGCGCGTTCAGATCATGGGCGCGTTCGGGGCTGAGCGAGAAGGCGGTGGCCGAGGCCATGCGCAGCTTGCCCGCGTCGATCATGTCGAGCATGCCGTCCTGGATCACCTCGGTGAAGGCGGTCATCGGCTCGAAGGGGGCATTGATCAGGCCGGCCATCACCGCGTTCGGCACGTTGCCGACGCCCGATTGCAGCGGCAGCAGCGCCTTCGGCAGGCGGCCCTTCTTCACCTCATGGGCGAGGAACTCGAGGATGTGTTCCGCGATCGCCTGGGCCGAGCCGTCGGGCTTCGAGAAGGGCGCGTTGCGGTCGGCGGCGTCGGTCTCGATGATCGCCACGACCTTCGAGTGGTCAACGTGGAAATGCGGCTCGCCGATGCGCTGATCGGGCGCGATCAGCGGGATCGGCACGCGGTGCGGCGGCAGGCGGGTGCCGTAATAGATGTCGTGCATCCCCTCGAGCGATTCCGACTGCCAGCGGTTCACCTCGAGGATGATCTTGTCGGCGCGATCGAGCCAGGTCTTGTTGTTGCCGACCGAGGAGGAGGGGATCAGCTGACCGCCGGGCGTGATGCCCGAGATCTCGACCACGGCGAAGTCGAGTTCGCCATAGAGCCCTTCCCAGACCATCGGCGCGACCTGGCTCAGGTGCATGTCGACGTAATCCATCTCGCCGCGGTTGATGCGCTCGCGCAGGATCGGGTCGGAGTTGTAGGGCAGGCGGAACTCGATGCCGTCGGCCCGGGCCAGCGCACCGTCAAGCTCGGGGCCGGTCGAGGCGCCGGTGAGCACGCGCACGCGGAACGGGCGGCCCTGGGCATGTTCGGCCTCTGCGCGGGCCGCGAGCGCCACCGGCACCGCCTTCGGATAGCCCGAGCCGGTGAAGCCCGACATGCCGATCGTGGCACCGTGCGGGATCAGCGCGGCCGCATCTTCGGCGCTCATCACCCGAGCGGCAAGGCCGGCGTGGCGCAGGCGGGCGTTCGTCTTGCTGGTGGTCATCTGGCTCCTCCCAAACCCCTGAGGTCGCAGCAACGGTCGTTCATATTCCGTCGCGCGCATGAAACTATCCGAAAGCAGAATGCCGCGCGTTTGTCGATGGCGTAACAGACATGCGCCCCGTGCATGGCTTTCGCAAGAATGTTAGGCGCGGCCTGTCAGCCCGCGCCGAGCAGCACGGCGAGGTGATAGGTGACGAAAGACCCCACCCAGGCCAGCACGAACATGTAGCCGAAGGTCAGCCACATCCAGCGCGCCCCCCCCGCCTCGCGCCGGATCACGGCGAGGGTCGAGATGCACTGCGGCGCGAAGATATACCACACCAGAAGCGAGAGCGCGGTGGCGAGGCTCCAGTTCGCGGCGAGGATCGCGCCGAGCGCCGAGGTGCTGTCGCCGCCCACGGCATAGACCGTGGCAAGGCCCGAGACGGCGATCTCGCGCGCTGCCATGCCGGGGACCAGCGCCACGGCGATCTGCCAGTTGAAGCCGATCGGCGCGAGGATCGGTTCCAGAAGATGACCGATCATCGCGGCGAAGGAATAGAGGATCGGCGGCTCGGTCGCGCCCGCCGGCGCGAAGGGGAAGGTGGCCAGCAGCCAGATCAGCACCGTCATCGCGAAGATCGTGGTGCCGGCGCGTTTCAGGAACGCCTTCGCCCGGGTCGAGAGCCCGATCGCCACCGAGCGCGGCCGCGGCAGCTTGTAATCGGGCAGGTCGAGCATGAAGGGCGGCGAGGGCTCGCGCCGCCAGAACATGAACTTCGCCGCGGCCGAGACCGCCAGCGCCGAGACGATGCCCGCGGCGTAGAGGCCGAACATCACCAGCCCCTGCAGGCTGAGCACGCCGAGCACATGGCGCGCCGGGATGAAGGCCGAGATGATCAGCGTATAGACCGGGATCCGCGCCGAGCAGGTCATCAGCGGTGCGACCAGGATCGTCGTCAGCCGGTCGCGGCGGTTGTCGATCACCCGCGCCGCCATGATCCCGGGCACGGCACAGGCGAAGGAGGACAGCAGCGGGATGAAGGCGCGCCCGTGCAGCCCCGCGCCGCCCATGATCTTGTCCATGAGAAACGCCGCCCGGGCCATGTAGCCAAGGTCTTCGAGCAGCAGGATGAAGAGGAACAGGATCAGGATCTGCGGCAGGAAGACCAGCACGCCGCCCACGCCCGCGATCACCGCATCCAGAAGGAAGCTCTGCACGATGCCCGCGGGCACATGCGCGGCGACGAAGCCGCCCACGGCGCCAAAGCCCGCGTCGATCAGGTCCATCAGCGGCGCGGCCCAGGTGAAGACCGCCTGGAACATCACGAAGAGCAGCACCAGCAGGAAGACGAGGCCGAAGACCGGGTGCAGCAACACGCGGTCGATGCGGTTCGTCAGCGTGTCGGGCAGCTCGGGCTCGGTCACCGCGCGCGCAATCAGCCGGTCGGCGGCGCGGTGGCTCAGCCGCAGGTCCGCCGCATTGGGCGGGCTCCACAGGTTCGGGCCGGGCTCGGGCACGCCGCGGGCAAGGATCGCGTCGAGCTCGGCGTGCAGCGCATCGAGCCCGCCCTTACGCACCGAATTCGCGGTGACGACCGGCACGCCCAGGGTTTCGGAAAGCGCGTTGGTGTCGATCTCGATGCCGCGGTGGCGGGCGATGTCGATCATGTTCATCACCAGCACCATCGGCAGGCCGGTGGCGGCAAGCTCCATCGCCAGCCGCAACCCCGAGCGCGGCGCCGAGGCATCGGCCACGACCAGCAGCAGGTCGGGCACGCGTTCGTTGTGATGGCGGCCAAGGACCACGTCGCGGGTCACCACCTCGTCGGGGCTGCGCGCGCGCAGGCTGTGGGTGCCGGGCAGGTCGATGACCCCGATCGAGGCGCCCGAGGGCAGCTTCGCCAGCCCCGCCTTGCGCTCGACGGTGACGCCCGAATAGTTGCCCACATGCTGGCGCGAGCCGGTCAGGGCGTTGAAAAGCGCGGTCTTGCCGCAGTTCGGCGGGCCGACGATCGCCAAGCGAAGGTCGTCGGGGCGCACCGCGGCGGGTGCGGGAGTGTCGCAGCAGTCCATCTGGTCCGGTTCAGGAAACGAGGATCGCCATCGCCTCGCGACGGCGCAGCGCCACGGTGGCGCCGTTCACCCGCACGGCGATCGGATCGCGGCCGAAGAGCCCCTCGTGCAGGATCGCGACGCGCGCGCCCTCGACGAAGCCAAGCTCGATCAGCCGCCGTTCCATCTCCTCGGCGGGCAGGGTGTTCGAATGGGCGGCGGGCAGGATGCGGAAGACATGGCCGGAAAAGCCCCTGTGCAGGGCCCCGAGCGGACGATGCGCGGCCTCGGGCACGTGACCCGGCAGGCTGGCGGCGTCGATCGGCTGCGGCGAGATCATCATCTCCGGTTCCCTCCGTTCTGGGCCGGCGGGCTGTGCGGGGCCACGGTTCGGGCCGGGCGACAGCGCGTCGATGTGCCCTTCATACTATTCCGAGTGAAGCAATCAAGAATATTCCCGCGGCTCGCGCGGGAATGTGATGCGGCGCGCTGCCGCAAGGTTCCGGGCGCCGGACCCGGCGGGGGTCTTGCGCGGGGCGCGGGCGCCGCGCAGGATCGGCGCGGCAGCGGAGGAGGCGATGGACGCAGACCAGATCATGGCGGGCAGGCGACAGGCGGGGCGGCCGCGCAAGGCGCGCGCGCCGGTGCCGGCGACGCGTGCGGGCGCGATCGACGCCGCCTATCTGGCGCAGGCCCCGGCCGCGCATCGCCGCGCCCATGCGCAGGTGCTGACCCCGCCGGATCTTGCCGCGCTGATGGCCGAGTGGATCGCCGCGGCGCGCCCCGCGACGCTGCTCGATCCGGCCTTCGGCACCGGCATCCTCGCCCGCGCCGTCGCCGCCCGCCGCCCCGGCATCGCCGTCACCGGCTGGGAGGTCGATCCCGAGATTGCCGCGGCGGGGCAGGCGGCCTGCGCGGCGGAGGGGCTGGAGCCCGATCTGCGGCTTGGCGATTTCCTCGCCAGCGCGCCCGAGCCCGTCGAGGCGGTGATCGCCAATCCGCCCTGGCTGCGGCCGCTCGCGGGCAACGGGCTGCGCGCGCAGATCCGGGCGATGGCGGTGCGCACCGGGCTGCCGCTGCAGGGCGCGGTGAATGCCTATACCTTGTTTGTGATCGAGGCCTGCCGGCGGCTGCGCCCGGGCGGGCGCGGTGCCTTCCTGCTTCCGGCCGAATGGGCGAATGCCAATTCCGGCGCGGTGCTGAAGGAGTTTCTCCTCTCCTGCGGGCTGCTGCGCCGGCTGGTCTCGGTGTGCAACCTGCGCCCGGTCTTTGCCGATGCGCTGACCACGGCGAGCCTGGTCCTGGTCGAGGCGCCGCGTGCGGGCGAGGCCCTGCCCGAGACGATCGACTGTCTCTTCGTGCCCGAGGGCGCGGCGCTGCCCGGCCCGGGCACCTCCGGCCGGCCGGTGCCGGTGGCGGCGCTGCGCGCGGCGCCGAAATGGGACGTGCTCTTGCGCGATCTGCCCGAGGCCCCGCCGCCGGGCTTCGTCCGGCTGGCCGCGCTTGCCACCACCCGGCGGGGCCTTGCGACCGGGGCGAACGGCTTCTTTCACCTGAGCCGGGCCGCGGCGCTTGCGCAGGGCATCGCGCCGCACCGGTGGCGCGCTTGCGTGGCAAAGGCGGGCGATGCGCCGGGCCCGGTCTTCACCGCAGCCGATCTTGATGCGCTCGAGGTGGCGGGGCGGCCCACGGTCTTTCTCGACCTGACACCGCCGCTCGCGCCCGCCGAGGCGGCCTATGTCGACGCGGGGGCCGCCGAGGGGCTTGATGCGCGCTTCCTCACCCGCAACCGCACGCCCTGGCACGCGCCCGAACGGCTGTATGTCGCGCCGATCTGGGCCGCGACCTTCGCCCGCGACCGGCTGCGCTTCGTGCTGAACGAGGCGGGCGCGCTGCAGCTGACCGCCTTTCACGGCATCTTCCCCGAGCGGCGCGACCGCGCCTTCCTGCGCGCGCTGACCGCCTGCCTGAACGCCACGCCGGTCGCCGATCTGGCCGAGGCGCAGCTGCGCCGCTATGGCGGCGGCCTGCGCAAGATCGAGCCGCGCGACCTGCTCGAGATCGCCGTGCCCGACCTGCGCCGGGTGCCGCCCGCGCGGCTGGCCGCGCTTGGCCGGGCATTGACGGCATTGAACGAGGGCCGGCGGGGCGCACAGGCGCGCCTCGACCGGCTGGTGGAGGAGGTCGCGGCCGAGATCGCGACAAAACCGGAGGAGAGCACATGAAACTTCTGCGATGGGGCGCGGCGGGGGCCGAGCGCCCGGGGATGCTGGCGCCCGATGGCACGATCCGCGACCTTGGTGGCGTGCTGACCGATCTGTCGGGCCCGGCGCTTGCGCCCGAAAGCCTCGCCCGGCTGGCCGCGCTCGACCCCGCGACCCTGCCCGTGGTGGCGCCCGGCACGCGGCTTGGCCCGCCCATTGCCGGCACCGGCAAGGTGATCTGCATCGGTCTGAACTATGCCGATCACGCGGCGGAGTCCGGCATGGCGGTGCCGCCCGAGCCGGTGATCTTCCTCAAGGCGCCCTCGGCGATCTCGGGGCCCGACGATCCGGTCGAGCTGCCGCGCGGCGCCGAAAAGCTCGACTGGGAGGTGGAGCTCGCCTTCGTCATCGGCTCCCGCTCGAAATATGTCGAGGAAGCCGCGGCGATGGATCATGTGGCGGGCTACATGCTGGCCAATGACGTCAGCGAGCGCGCCTTCCAGACCGAGCGCGCCGGGCAATGGACGAAGGGCAAGAGCCATGACACCTTCTTCCCCTGCGGCCCCTGGCTCGTCACCCGCGACGAGATCGCCGATCCGCAGGCGCTGGCGCTTGGCGCCTCGGTCAATGGGACGGTGATGCAGGCCGGCACGACGGCGACGATGGTCTATGGCGTGCGCTTTCTGGTCAGCTATCTCAGCCGCTTCATGACGCTCGAACCGGGCGACATCGTCACCACCGGCACGCCGCCCGGCGTCGGCATGGGGATGAAGCCGCCGCGCTTCCTGCAGCCCGGCGATGTGGTCGAGCTGACCGGCGAGGGGCTCGGAACGCAGCGCCAGCGCGTGGTGCCGGCATGAGCGGGGCCGCCTTCACCCGTCTTGCCGCCGGCAATGCCACGCGCCGCACCGGGTTCGGTTACGCCGAGCGCCGCGCCGCGCTGATCGCCCTTGCGACGGCGATCGGGGCGCATGAGGCCGAGATCATGGCCGCGCTCGCCACCGATCTCGGCAAGCCCGAGACCGAGACCCGGCTGACCGAGATCGTGCCGGTGCTGGCCGAGATCCGCCATACCCTCGCCCATCTGCGGCGCTGGATGAAGGTGCGCCGCGCCCTGCCGACGCTTGCCATGCTCGGCACCCGCGCCCGGCTGCGGCCCGAGCCGAAGGGCACGGTGCTGGTCATCGCGCCCTGGAACTATCCGTTCTCGCTCGCCCTCGGCCCGCTCGTCTCGGCGCTGGCGGCCGGCAATGGCGCGGTGGTGAAACCCTCGGAACTGGCGCCTGCGACCTCGGCGTTGATCGTGCGCCTGGTCGCCGCCGCGCTGCCCGAGGATCTGGTGGCGGTGGTCGAGGGCGGGGTCGAGACCTCGACGGAACTTCTGGCGCTGCCCTTCGACCACATCTTCTTCACCGGCTCGCCCGCGGTCGGGCGGGTGGTGATGGCGGCGGCGGCGAAGACGCTCGCCTCGGTCACGCTCGAACTCGGCGGCAAGTCGCCGGTGATCGTCGGCCCCGGGGCGGATCTGAAGCGCGCCGCGCGGATGGTCGCCTGGGGGAAATTCGCCAATGCCGGCCAGACCTGCATCGCCCCCGACCACGTCTTCGTGCCGCGCGCGCAGGAGGCCGATTTCCTGACCGCGCTGCGGGCCGAGATCGCGCGCATGTATGGCACCGATCCGCGCGCCTCGAACAGCTTCGCGCGGATCGTGAACACGCGCCATTTCGCGCGTCTGAAGGCGATGCTCGACGAGGCGCGGGCGGGTGGGGCGGAACTTGCGGCAGGCGGCGAGGCCGACGAGGCCGCGCGCTATCTCGCCCCCACCGTGCTCACCCGCACCGAGGCGACGATGGCGGTGTCGCGCGAGGAGATCTTCGGCCCGGTGCTGCCGGTCATCGCCTATGACGACCTCGACGCGGTGCTCGGCCAGATCGAGGCGGGAGAGAAGCCGCTCGCGCTCTACCTCTTCGAGCGTGACCGCGCGGTGATCGAGCGGATCAGCGCCACCACCACCTCGGGCGCGCTCGGGGTGAACATCACGCTCGCGCATTACCTGCACCTGAACCTGCCCTTCGGCGGCATCGGCAATTCCGGGCTCGGCGCTGCGCACGGGATCTGGGGCTTTCGCGCCTTCAGCCATGAAAAGCCGGTGCTCGAGGATCGCTTCTCCTCGCTCGGCCTCTTGATGCCCCCCTATACGGGCGCGAAGGCGCGGCTTGCGAAACTGGTGCAGCGGCTCGTGGGATAGGCCGGGCAGGGGGCGCTGCCCCCTCTTGGCTGCGCCAATTCACCCCCGAGGTAATTCCGGCAAGGAGAAAGCGCGAAGGGTCTTCCGCTTCCAATTGCCGCAAATATCCCGGGGGTGAGGGCGAAGCCCGAGGGGGCAGCGCCCCCTTCTGCCGCCCGCCCCCTTGCCCGCAGGGCGGATTTGCCGCAAACCGGGCCGGTCGCAGGGAGGGAACGGACATGGGCGAGGCAACGGAGGGCCGGGCGCGGCTCGGGCTCGAGGGGATCGCGGCGCTGGCGCTGCCGCCGCTGTTCTGGGCGGGCAATTTCATCGTCGCGCGCGCGGCGCGTGGCGAGGTGCCGCCGATGGCGCTGTCCTGCGTTCGCTGGGGCCTTGCGCTGCTGTGCATGCTGCCCTTCGCCTGGCCCTATCTCAAGCGCGACGCGGCCTGGTATCGGGAGAACTGGAAGCTCGTGGCGCTGGTCGGCATTCCCGGCGTCACCGGCTTCAACACCCTCGTCTATGTCGGGTTGCAATACACCACCGCGACCAACGGCATGTTGCTGAACTCGACGATCCCGGTGCTGATCCTGGTGCTGGGCGCGCTGTTCTGGGGGCGGAAGATGCGCGCGCTGCAGGCGTTCGGCCTGCTGGTCTCGACCTTCGGCGTGGCCGTCATCATCTTGCATGGCGAATGGCAGCGGCTGGTGACGCTGGAATTCTCGCGCGGCGATCTGATCATCTTCGTCGCGATGATCTGCTGGGCGCTTTACACCCTTGGCCTGACGCGGATCCCGGCCTCGGTCAACCGGCTCGGGCTGCTCGCCGTGCACAGCGCGATGACGCTCGTGCTGCTGGCCCCCTTCCTCGGGCTCGAGATCGCCTCGGGCCGGGTGCCGAGCTTTTCCGGCGCCGGTATCGCGGCGATGCTTTACGTGGGCGTCGTGCCCTCGGTGCTGGCGACGCTGCTTTACATGCGTGCGGTCTCGATCGCGGGGCCGGCGCGGGCGGGGCAGTTCATCCATCTGCTGCCGGTCTATGGCGCGGTGCTCTCGACGCTGTTCCTGGGCGAGGAGCTGCACCTCTATCATGCCGTCGGTTTCGGGGCGATCCTGGCGGGCATCGTGATCGCCGGGCGGGCCGGGCGCTGACGCAGCGGCAGGGCTGACGCGGGGGCAGGGCGGGCGCGCCCTTTCCCTGTCGCGCCGCGGGCCTAGATAGGCCGCGGAAGGAGCCCGCCATGATCCCCTATTCGATCCTCGATCTCTCGCCCATTCCCGCCGGTGCCAGCGTGGCCGAGGCGCTGGCGAACAGCGTTTCGCTTGCCCGCCATGCCGAGGCGCTCGGCTTTCACCGTTACTGGCTTGCCGAGCATCACAACTCGACCGGCATCGCCTCCGCCGCGACGGCGGTGGTGATCGGCCATGTCGCGGGCCAGACCCACAGCATCCGCGTGGGCTCGGGCGGGATCATGCTGCCGAACCATTCGCCGCTGCAGGTGGCCGAAGCCTTCGGCACGCTCGCCACGCTCTATCCCGGCCGCATCGACCTGGGCGTCGGGCGCGCGCCCGGCACCGACCAGCGCACCGCGCAGGCGCTGCGGCGGGGGATGAGCGGTGCCGACCGCTTCCCCGAGGATGTGGTCGAGCTGATGGGCTTCCTGGGCGAGGCCGACCCCGAGGCGCCGGTACGCGCGGTGCCGGGGCAGGGCACGCATGTGCCGGTGTGGATGCTCGGCTCGTCGCTCTTCGGCGCGCAGCTTGCCGCCTATCTCGGCCTGCCCTACGCCTTCGCCAGTCATTTCGCTCCCGACATGCTGGGCGAGGCGCTCGAGGCCTATCGGGCGCGCTTCCGCCCCGGTGTCACCGCGGCACCGCGCTTCATGCTGGCGGTCAACCTCTTTGCCGCCGAGACCGATGCCGAGGCGCATCTGCTGCGCTCCTCGATGCTGCAAAGCTTCATCAACCTGCGCCGCGGCGCCGCGGGGCCGCTGCCGCCGCCCTGTGCCGATCTGACCACGGTCGCGACCCGGGCCGAGATCGCCATGGCCGAACGCGCGCTGCGCGTCGTCGCGGTCGGCAGCCCGGCCACGGTCGAGGCGCAGCTGCGCAGCTGGATCGACACCTGGCGCCCCGACGAGGTGATCCTCACTGGCCATATCCATGACCACCACGCGCGGCTGCGCAGCTTCGAGATCGGCGCCGAGGTGATGCGGCGGCTCGGCTAGGCCTGCCAGGCCGAGGCAAGGGTGAGGCCGACCAGCCCGACGAGGAAGATCCCCTTCTGCCAGCCCGGCACCGGCAACCGCGCGAGCGTGCCGGGCAGCCACATCACCACGCAGGCCGCGGCGTAGAGGATTGCCAGGCGCAGGCCGAAGGCGGTGAGCGCGCGCTCGCTCTCGGCGGCCTTGCCGAGCACGTCCTGCGCCGCGAGCAGGGCGAAGGCGCCGGCGATGATGCCGGTGAGGAAGGCGATGCCCTCGCCGACGATGTCGGTCATCATCTCGACCGCGGGACGGCTTGGCAGGGCCAGCACGAACAGGCACCAGACCCCGAGCATCGCCCCCATCTGCCGGAAGCTGAGCAGCGATTGCGGCAGATGCGCCCAGCTGGCGACCGAGAGCGGCGCTCCCTCGCCGGCGAGGAAATGCAGGATCTGGGTGCCGAGGAGCGTGAAGAGGAAGGCGAGGGCGCCGGCGAGCATCAGCAGTGCCGCCTGGATGAAGAGTTCGCCGAACGTCCCGAGCGTGGTGAAAAAGCGCGACATGAAAGCTCCCCGGTCTCTGTCTTTCGTGATAACCCGGCCTTGGCCCATGCGTAAACCCGCCGGTTGCGGCAATCAGCGCTTGCATCGCGCGCACCATGGCCTATAAGGCGCGGACTTCCGCATTCATGTGAACCGGCGGAGCCTCTCGTGGTGGGCCGCGGAAGTCATTGGCCCTCCTATGAAGCCGCCCGAGAAACAGGAGCAAACATGCCGCTTTACGAGCATGTCCTCATTGCGCGCCAGGACCTGTCCAACGCGCAGGCCGAAGGTCTCGTCGAACACTTCTCGACCGTTCTCGCCGACAACGGCGGCAAGGTCGTTGCCTCGGAATACTGGGGCGTGAAGACGATGGCCTACAAGATCAACAAGAACCGCAAGGGCCACTACGCCTATCTGCGCACCGACGCCCCCTCGGCCGCGGTGCAGGAGATGGAACGTCTCGCCCGCCTGCATGACGACGTCATGCGCGTTCTGACCGTCAAGGTCGATGCGCACGAAGACGGCCCGTCGGTGCAGATGCAGAAACGCGAAGAGCGCGACGACCGTCGCGAGCGTCGCGAACGCCGTTGATCGAAAGGACCTGACCCATGGCCAACAAACCGTTTTTCCGTCGCCGCAAGGTCTGCCCGTTCTCGGGCGAGAACGCGCCGAAGATCGACTACAAGGACGTCCGTCTGCTGCAGCGCTACATCTCCGAGCGCGGCAAGATCGTGCCCGCCCGCATCACCGCCGTCTCGGCCAAGAAGCAGCGTGAACTCGCCCGCGCCATCAAGCGCGCGCGTTTCCTCGCCCTGCTCCCCTACGCCGTGAAGTAAGGAGCGAGACCCATGCAAGTCATCCTGCTGGAACGTGTGGCCAAGCTCGGCCAGATGGGCGAGGTCGTGAACGTCAAGGACGGTTACGCCCGCAACTTCCTGCTGCCGCAGGGCAAGGCCCTTCGCGCGTCGGAAACGAACATCAAGTCGTTCGAGGCCCGCAAGGCGCAGCTCGAGGCCCGCAACCTCGAGACCAAGAAGGAAGCCGAAGCTCTCGCCGAGAAGCTCGACGGCCAGACCTTCGTGGTCATCCGCTCGGCCTCGGATTCGGGCGCGCTCTACGGCTCGGTCACCCCGCGTGACGCCGCCGAAGCGGCGACCGCCGGTGGCTTCTCGCTCGACCGCAAGCAGGTCGCGCTGAAGGCTCCGATCAAGGATCTCGGCCTGCACGAAGTGCATGTCGTGCTGCATCCGGAAGTCGAAGTGACGATCGTGATGAACGTCGCCCGTTCGGCCGAAGAAGCCGAGCTGCAGGCGTCGGGCAAGTCGATCCAGGAACTCGCTGCCGAGGCCGAAGCCGAAGCCGAGTTCGAGATCGCCGAGCTCTTCGACGAAGTCGGCGCTGCTGCCGGCGACGAGGAATAATCGGGCCCAACCGCCCGGTGACCGGAAACCGCGCCCCTCGGGGCGCGGTTTTTTCATGTGCGGCCGATGGCGCGCGCCGGGATCGGCGCCCGGGGTGCGTGCCTTGAAGGGGGCGTGCCGGCACGATAGGGTGGCGCGACGATGGAGGTGACGATGGCGCAACGGGTTTCGGTCTTTGGCTGTGGCGTGCAGAAGGGCGGCACGACGACCCTTCATGCCTATTTCGCCGATCATCCCGGGTTGTCGGCGCCAAGCCGCAAGGAAACGCATTTCTTCGACGACGAGACGCAGGACTGGTCCTTGCCCGACTATCGCTGCTACGACGCGTTCTATCCCGGCGCAGACCGGGACCGGCTGCGGTTCGACATCACCCCGATCTACGGCTATTGGGAGCCGTCGCTCGCCCGCATCCAGGCCTACAATCCCGAGGCGAAGCTGATCTTCCTGTGGCGCGATCCGTTCCACCGGGCGCAGTCGCACTGGTCGATGGAGGTCGGTCGCGGCGACGAGAGCCTGGGCTTTTCCGAGGCGCTTGCGACCGAGGAGGAACGCCTTGTCGTGGCGGGTCCGCTCGGTCAGGCGCGGCGGGTGCAATCCTATGTTGACCGCGGCCGCTATGCGAGCCAGCTGCGCCGCGCCTATGCGCTGTTCCCGCGCGAGCAGATCCTGAACCTGCGCTCGGAAGACCTGTTCAAGGCGCATATGGACACGCTCGACCGGATCGCCACCTTCCTCGGCATCGCCCCCTTCGCCAAGGTCGAGGCGAAGCACGAGATGAAGCGCCGCAGCAAGGGCGGGCGGAAAGGCGCGAGCCGGGCCGATTTCGATTTCGTCGCAAGCCGGCTTGCAGGCGAGATGGAGGAGTTCGCGGCGTTGAGCGGGCTCGACATCTCGGGCTGGATGAAGCCGCCTTCGGACGAACCCGAGGCCCCGAAGGACGAGCCGAAGGGGATCCTGGCGCGCCTCTTCCGCTGAGATCCCGGGCTTTTCGAGGAAAACCGGAGTTTCTGAAAAACACGAAACGGCTGCGGCAAGACCGCGGCCGTTTCGTTTCATCGGATCGTGAACCTGTCGGCACAGCAAAAGGACCGCCCGAGGGGCGGCCCTTTCAAATCCGGTCGCGCGGGTCGATCAGACCTCGTCGAGAGCCTCGATGGCCTTCTGCAGGTCTTCCTTCGAGACTTCCTTCTCGGCGACTTCGGCACCGTTGACGATGAAGTCGACGACCTTGTCCTCGAAGATCGGGGCGCGCAGCTGCTGCTGCATCTGCGGGTTCTGCTGCACGAATTCGAAGAAGGCGCGCTCCTGACCCGGATACTGGCGGGCCTGGTTCAGCACGGCCTGGGTGAACTCGGCGTCGGTCACTTCGATTTCCTGCTTGCGGCCGAGCTCGGCGAGCAGCAGGCCAAGGCGCACGCGGCGTTCGGCGAGCTTGTTGTGCTCGTCGGTCGGTTCCATCGCGCCGTGGTCGTGGCCGTGATCGTCCGGGTGCTCTTCGTGATAGAGCTGGTGGGCGATCTGATGCGCCTCAGCCTCGACCAGCGACGGCGGCAGGTCGAACTTGACCTTCGCGTCGAGCACGTCGAGCAGGCCGCGCTTCAGGATCGCGCGGGCCGCGCCCTGATATTCGGCTTCCAGACGCTCGGCGATCTGCTTCTTCAGCGCCTCGAGGTCCTCGGCACCGAACTTCTTCGCCAGCTCGTCGTCGAGATCGGCCGCCTTCGGCGCCTTCACCTCGTGCACGTGGCACTTGAAGGTGGCTTCCTGGCCCGCGAGATGCGCCGCACCGTATTCCGCCGGGAAGGTGACCTTCACTTCGACATCGTCACCGGCCTTGGCGCCGACGAGCTGATCCTCGAAGCCCGGGATGAACGAGTTCGAGCCGAGCACGAGCGGGTATTTCTCGCCCTTGCCGCCTTCGAAGGGCTCGTCGCCGAGGAAGCCTTCGAAGTCGATGACGACCTGGTCGCCCTCTTTCGCCTTCGAGCCCTTGCGGCGGTCCTCGAAGCTCTGCGCGGTCT
Source organism: Paenirhodobacter sp. YD-8 (assembly GCF_056590935.1). Classification (NCBI taxonomy): domain Bacteria; kingdom Pseudomonadati; phylum Pseudomonadota; class Alphaproteobacteria; order Rhodobacterales; genus Paenirhodobacter; species Paenirhodobacter sp. YD-8. The sequence continues at coordinate 1,829,049 of NZ_CM152649.1, forward strand.
TGGCGAGGTTTTCGAGCGCCTCGGCGACGGCGGCCTCCTCGGCCTTCACCACCAGCTTCTCGAGCTTGACGTCGCTCAGGTCGACTTCCGGGATCTCCGGCAGCGCTTCGTAGGAAACGTTGACGATGACGTCATCGCCTTCCTTCCAGTTCTCGCCGCCTTCCATCTCGACCTTCGGCTGCATCGCCGGGCGGTCGCCGGTCTTCTCGAAATGCTCTTTCATCGCGCCGTCGACGGCGTCCTGCATCGCATCGCCCAGAACGCGCGGGCCGAACTGCTTGCGCAGCATCGCCATCGGCACCTTGCCCTTGCGGAAGCCCTTCATCTCGATCTCGGGCTGCGCTTCGAGCAGCTTCTCGGTGACAGTCTTCTCGAGTTCGGCCGCGGTGACGGTGATCTGGTAGCCGCGCTTGAGGCCGTCGTTGAGGGTCTCGGTGACCTGCATGGGTTTTCCTCTGTCTCAAAGGCGCGCCCGGTAGCGCGCGCAATTCCGAATTTCAGCCGCCCTTCTATTGGGCGCGCGTCTTGGTGGCAAGGTGAAAAGGCAAGGCCCGGGCGGCTTCGGCGGCGGCGGGCGGGGCCGGGGCGGGATGCCGCGCCCCCTTGCCGCCCCGGTCGCCGCCGCCTAGTGTCGGGCCGAGACGACGGAGACCCCCATGAGCCCGAAACGCAGCATCTTCGAAGAGGTCGGCGCCGAGAAGCCCGCCACCCCCACCGCCCCCAGGGGCGGGCTGATCGACGCCCGCCCGAAAGGCGCGCGCGCCGCGATCCGGGTGTGGCTGTTCGCGCTGTTCGCGCTGGTCGCGACGATGATCGCGCTTGGCGGCGCGACCCGGCTCAGCGATGCGGGCCTCTCGATCACCGAATGGAAGCCGGTCACGGGCATCGTGCCGCCGCTGAATGACGCCGACTGGCAGGCCGAGTTCACCAAATACCAGGCGACGCCGCAATTCGCCCTGGCGAATGCGGCGATGGATCTGGCCGGGTTCAAGGCGATCTACTGGTGGGAATGGGCGCATCGCGCGCTTGGCCGGATGATCGGCCTGGTCTGGGCGGCGGGCTTCGCGGGCTTTGCGCTGACGCGGCGGATCCCGAAGGGCTGGGGGCTGCGGCTCTTCGGTCTGGGCGTGCTCGGCGGGCTGCAAGGCGCGATCGGCTGGTGGATGGTCAGCTCGGGGCTGGGCGACGGCATGACCTCGGTCGCCTCCTACCGGCTTGCCGTGCATCTCGGCATCGGCTTCACCATCCTCGGCCTCATCGCCTGGTATGCGCTGCTTCTGGGCCGCAGCGAGGCCGAGCTTCTGCAGGCCCGCCGTCTGGCCGAGCCGCGGCTTTTCGGCATGGCGACGGGGGTGCTGCATCTGGCCTTCCTGCAGGTGCTGCTTGGCGCGCTGGTCGCCGGCATCGACGCCGGGCGCGGTTTCACCGACTGGCCGCTGATGGGCGGGCAATTCCTGCCGCCCGAGCCGTTCTCTCTCACGCCGCTGTGGCGCAACTTCTTCGAAGACCCGGGGCTGGTGCAGTTCGACCACCGGATGATCGGCTATCTCGTGCTGATCTTCGGCGCGGTCACCGCACTGCGCGGCCGCCGTTCGGCCCATGGCGCGACCCGCACCGCCTTCGCCTGGATGGGCGCCTGGCTTCTGGTGCAGGTGGCGCTTGGCATCGTCACGCTGATCCATGCCGCGCCGATGGCGCTTGGCCTTGCGCATCAGCTGGGCGCGGTGGTGGCCTTCGTTCTCATCCTGCGCGCGCGCTTCCTGGCGCGTTACCCGCAGGTGCAATCCATCAGGGGGGGAGCAAGATGACGGCATTTCAGGAGCTTGTCGCGTTTCAGCGCGAGACCGAGGCACTGGCCAGCATCGCCGAACGGCTGGGCTGGGACCAGGAGACGGTGATGCCCCGCGGCGCGGCCGAACAGCGCGCCGAGGAGACCGCCGCGCTCGAATCCGTGCTGCATGCCCGCCGCACCGATCCGCGGATCGAGGACTGGCTTGCCCGGGCCGAGGCGGAAACGCCGTTCGAGGCGCGCTTCCTCGACCTCGCCGGGCGCAGCTACAACCGCAACACCCGGGTGCCGGCGCGGCTGGCGACGGAGCTTGCCCGCCTCACCTCGCTGTCGCAAGGGATCTGGGCCGAGGCGCGGGCCGAGGAAAACCCTGCCGCCTTCGTGCCGGTGCTGAAACAGGTGCTCGCGCTGAAGCGCGAGGAGGCCGAATGCCTGGCCGACGGCGATCTGTACGACGCGCTGCTGGATGACTACGAGCCCGGCGCGACCCACCGTTCCCTTGGTGCGATGTTCGACCGGATGCGGCCGCGGCTTGTGGCGCTGCGCGAGCGGGTGCTCGGCGCCGAATTCCGCCCGCCGGTGCTCGATCAGGTCTTCCCCGAGGCGGCACAGCTGCGTCTCGCCCGGATCTGCGCCTCGGCCTTCGGCTATGACTGGAGCTGCGGCCGGCTCGACATCGCGGTGCATCCCTTCTCCTCGGGCTCGGGGCGTGACGTGCGCATCACCACGCGCGTGGTCGAAAGCGATCCGTTCAACTGCCTCTATTCGACGATCCACGAGACCGGCCACGCCTGCTACGAGCTCGGCATCGACGAGGAATACGCCTTCACCCCGATGGGGCATGGCGTGTCGATGGGCGTGCACGAAAGCCAGAGCCGGATCTTCGAGAACCAGATCGGCCGCTCGGCCGCCTTCACCGGCTGGCTCTATCAGCGCATGACCGAGGCCTTCGGCGATTTCGGCATCCGCACGCCCGAGGCCTTCCACGCCTGCGTGAACCGCGTCACCCCGGGCTTCATCCGCACCGAGGCGGACGAGCTGCATTACAACCTGCACATCATGATGCGCTTCGATCTCGAGCGCGAGCTGATCGCCGGGCGGCTTGCGGTCGACGACCTCGAGGAGGCGTGGAACGCCCGTTTCGAACAGGATTTCGGCGTTGCGGTGCCCACGCCCTCGCAGGGGTTCCTGCAGGACGTGCATTGGGCGGTGGGGCTCTTCGGCTATTTCCCGACCTATGCGCTTGGCAACGTCTATGCCGGCTGCCTGCACCAGACGCTGCGCGCGGCACTCCCCGATCTCGACGCCTCGCTGGCCGGTGGCTCGGCGCGGCCCGCGACCGAATGGCTGCGCGAGAGCCTGCATCGCCACGGCGGGCTGCGCCCGCCCGTCGAGACGATCGAGGCGGCCTGCGGCTTCGCCCCGACCGAAGGGCCGCTCCTTGACTATCTCGAGGCGAAATTCGGCGCGATCTACGGGCTTTGACCGCGACAGGGGGGCTGTCTGCCCCCCTCTTGCCCGTGCCGGGCAATTCACCCCCCGAGGATATTTGCAGCAATTGGAAGACCAGGGCGGCGCCAGACGGGGCCGCCTTGCCTCGTCTTGCCGCTTCCAATTGCCCCAAATATCCCGGGGGTGAGGCCCGTCAGGGCCGAGGGGGCAGCGCCCCCTCGCGCGGGCTCAGCCGCAGCCGGATGCCGTCCTTGCCGCGCACCGTCAGATGCGCGACCGGCACCGGCACCGCGCCCGCCACCGTCTCGAAGCGGAAGGCGCGGGTGAGCAGCGACAGCAGCAGCGGTCCCTCGGCCATGGCAAAGCCGGCGCCCGGGCAGACCCGCGGGCCGGTCGAGAACGGGATATAGGCGCAGCGCTGCGCCTCCTTGCCGTTCTCGCTGTCCCAGCGGGCCGGGTCGAAGCCGTCGGGGTTGTCCCAGATCCGTTCGTGCCGGTGCAAGTGCCAGGGGCTGATCACCACCTGCGCGCCCCTCGGCACAGGTCGCTCGCGGAAGGTCTCGGGGCAGCGCGCTTCGCGCACGAACATCGGCACCGGCGGATAAAGCCGCATCGCCTCGCGGAACACCGCGCGGCTGAGCTTCAGCCGGTTCAGGATCGAGAAGGAAGGCATTTCCTCGCCGATGACGGTTTCGGCCTCGCTGGCAATTCGGTCCTGCCAGTCGGGGTTCTGCGCAAGCAGATAGAGCGACCAGGCGAGCGCCGAGGCCGAGGTCTCGTGCCCGGCGAGGAAGAAGATCGCCACCTGATCGACCATCTCGGCGGTTTCGAAGCATGCACCCGTCACCGGGTCGGGGGTGGTCATGATCTTTGTCGCGAGGTCATCGGGCGCGGTGCCCGCCGCGATCTCGGCCGCGCGGGTGGCGGTGAGACGCTCGATCAGGGCGCGGATGCGGGCGGCGGTGCGTTTCGTCGCGCGGGAATGAAAGCGCGGGAACCAGCGCGGCAGTGGCAGGAGCGCGCCGAGATTGACCACCGGCGAGGCGTTCTGATGGGTGCGGAACTCGTGGAAGACGGCCGAGGCGGTGGCATCCTCGATCGGGATCGAGAACAGGGTGCGGAAGATCACATCGGCCGCGGCATGCGAGGTTTCCGCTTCGATCTCAATCGGTTCCGGGGTGATCTTCGCCTGCATGCGGGCGACGCAGGCCTGGCCTGCCTCCCACATCGCGGGGAAGGTGTCGCGCAGCCGGCCGCCCTCGAAGGCCGGGTCGATGATCCGGCGCTGGCGCAGCCAGGTCTCGCCATTGGTCAGGAACACGCTGTCGCGCAGCAGCGGCGCCAGCCCCTCGCGCACCCGGTCGGATTTCGGGAAATCCATCGGCCGCTCCTTCAGCACGCGGGCGACAAGCGCGGGGTCGTTGCACAGGAAGGAGCGGAAGAAGGGGGTGCGGAACTCGGCCATCCAGGCGCGGTAGAGGCGCGCGGGCTGCGCCGAGAGGATATCGGCGCGGAACAGGCGGAAATAGCGCCAGAGCGACACCTTGTCGGGGCGCGGGTCGGGTTTCGGGGGCAGCGGTGCGGTCATGCGATCGTGGTAAAGCGGTTCGCGGCGCGCTCAATGCGGCTTTTTGACGGGGGGCGGTCGCGGAAGCGCTCGGCCAGGGTCTGCGGGCCGGCGGTGATGCGGAAGTAATCGTATTCGCCCGGTCGGTCGAAGGCGCACAGATACTGGAAATGCAGCCGGAAGAAGCGCCAGCGCAGCGCCTGCCAGCGCTCGGGGCTGAGGGTCTGGGTGAAGGCCGCGGACAGGATCAGCGGCTGGATCTGATCGGGCGGCGCGACGCCCGTCACCTTGACCGGGTCGCACAGCGCAAAGGCACAGCCGTCGCCCGGGGCGGTGACATCGACCCAGCTCAGCTCGCGGCGCGATCCCAGGAAGGCGAGATCGGCGCGCAGCCGGGTGGCGCGGGGCAGGAAGCTGACCATCGGCACGACCTGGCCGAGCGAGAGGAAGCCGAGCGCGGAGCCCGTGGCGGGCACCCGGCCCGAGCGGATCAGGTCGGAGAGGATCGAAACCGCGAGATGCGCGCCCGAGCTGTGGCCGACGATCAGCACCTCGTCCCAGTCCTCGGTCAGCGCCTGCGCGATGGTGTCGGCGAAGTCCGCCATCCGCGCCTCGAGCCGCGGCGGGTTGGCGCCGCCCCAGCGGGCGGTGAAGGCATAGTCGTGCATCAGGTAATAGGCATAGAACTTGCCGTCCTTCGCCCGGAACCAGCGCAGCGTGAGGGCCAGAACGGCGGCGCCAAGCACCAGCCCCGCAAGGGGGCTGAACGGGAAGGGCGGCAACAGGGCGAGCAGCACCGCGGCGATGGCCCAGCCGAGCAGCGCGCCCACAAGGGCCTGGGCCAGCAGCGCAAAGATCGGATAGAGCGCGGCGATGATCGGCCCCTTGCGCAGCCGCATCAGCCGGAACAGCGCGCCCGAGCCGATATAGGTCCAGGCGGTGCGGACGAGTTGCGCATAGGTTTCGGGGATCGAGGCGCCCATGCTGTCGCGCACGATGTCGGACCAGACCAGCACCTCGACCGCGGCCTCGACCGTCTCGCCCGCCTGCACCGAGCGCACGCGCCAGCCATAGGGGCCGCCGCCGCGTTTCGGGGCAAGCGCGATCTCGTAGCCCGAGATCCCGGCCTGTGCGGTGCCTTCCTTGCGGTACAGCTCGCGATAGCGGCGCGGGTGGATCGGGTCATAGCCCGGGATGTAGAACACCCGTCGCCGGCGCACGCGGCGCGCCTCCTCTGTCTGCGGCTGATCTGCGGTCATGCTGGCCCCGGTTTTTTGCGAGACTAGCGGGCAAAACCGGCGAAGGTAAGGCGTTAACCCTGCCAGCGGTCGAGATGGCGGCGGATCGCGGCGATGCGCTCGGGCGCGGCCGGGTGGGTGGCGAGCCAGGCGGGCATCGCGGTGGTGCCGGTCAGCGCCTCGAGCTTCTCGAACAGCGCGATCTGCGGGCCGGCGCCATAGCCCGCCTTGATCAGCAGCGCGGTGGCGAATTCGTCGGCCTCGAACTCGTCGCGGCGGCTGAGTTTCGCGGCAAGCGCGGTGGTCAGCGTGTTGGCGATCCAGACGCCGGCGAAAGGGATCATCCGGCCGAGCACGCCCGCCAGCACCGCGCGCAGGGCGTTCTGCCCGGTGAAGTCGATCATCCGCCGCCGGGCATGGCCGCGTGCGACATGGCCAAGCTCGTGCGCGATGACGGCGCCGATCTCCTCGGCACTGACCCGGCCGTCGCGGTAGAGGCGCAGGAAGCCCTCGGTCAGGAAGACGCGGCCGTCGGGGGCGGCAAGACCGTTCACCGCCTCGACCTCGTAGACATGGACGGGCACGGTGGCGACGCCAAGCGCGGCGGCGAGGCGGTCGAGCACCGGGGCAAGGCGGCTGTCATTGAGCCGGCGCGATTTCGCGTCGAGCGCGCGGGCAAGGCTGCGCGCCGAGAAGTGCCACAGCACGAGGCCATAGGCGAGCATCAGCAGGATGGGCAGAAGGCGCAGCAGCATGGGGCCGATGTGGGGGCTTCGGGCGGGGGCGTCAAGCGCCGTTCCGCGCGGTCGCGCGCAGCGCATGCCACAGCCACCAGCCAAGGGCGAGGGCCGCGGCGCCGGCGCCGAGAAACCCGACGGCGTTTGCCGCAAGGTCGGCCGCCGCCTGCAGGTTCGCCCCGAAGACGATGCCCAGTCCGACATAGGCCGCGACCCAGACCGCTTCGCCCAGCAGATCGGCAAGCGCAAAGCGCGGATGGGCAAAGCCCGAGGCGCCGGCGGCAAGGTTCACCCAGGGGCCGAGCGCGGAGAACAGCCAGCGGCTGAGAAACACCGTCACCACGCCGCGCCGGCGCAGGCTTGTCATCGCCGAGGCGACCAGATCGCCGCGCCGGGTGCCCGGCTCTGGCAGCCAGCGCCCGGCGCGGCGGCCGAGCAGGAAGCCAAACTGATCGCCCGCCACCGCGCCGGCATAGGCGGCCGCGGTCACCATGGGCAGCGACAGATCGCCCGAGGCGACGAAGGCGCCCGCCGCGATCATCATCAGCGACGAGGGCACCGGCAGCGCCAGACAGCTGAGGAAGGTGGTCAGCCCGAGCAGCGCCGGCCCGTAGAGCGGCAGCTGTGCGAGGAACCAGTCGGACAGGTCGGCGAGGCTCATTTCGGCGGCTGGTCCGGATCGGCGCCGGGGGCGAGCGGGGTGAGCGTCGGCAGCACGGCCGCAACGTCGTCGAGCAGCTGCGTCACCGGAATGCCGCGATCGCGCGCGATCTCCTCGAGCGAGCGCCGCCCGCCGTCGCGCGGGCCGAGCACCGCATCGAGTGCGCCGTTCGGCAGGTGCCAGCTGCGCGCGAGATAGCCCGGCGTCATCCAGGGCTCGGGCATCTGCCGGTGATGCGCCGGGTTCGACCAATAGAGTGCCCGCACCACCATCCGCCCGCCGAAGAAGGCGGTCAGCCCCACGGCCAGCGCAAAGGCGATGAGCACGAGACGCTGCTCGTGCCAGAGCCGGGCGAGGGCGGCGCGCAACCTCATCCGAGGGTCCGCATCGCACGGGTGATGCCGTCGAGGGTCAGCGGGAACATCCGCCCCTCGAATTCGCGCTGCACGATGCCGATCGAGGCGGTATAGCCCCAGTGCCGCTCGGGCACCGGGTTCAGCCAGGCATGCGCCGGCCATTGCTCGCGGGCGCGGGCAAGCCAGAGCGCGCCGGGTTCCGGGTTCCAGTGCTCGTTCGCGCCGCCCGCATGGGTGATCTCATAAGGGCTCATCGAGGCGTCGCCGACGAAGATGCACTTGTAGTCGGGACCGAAGCGATGCAGCACCTCCCAGGTCGGCGTGACCTCGTCCCAGCGGCGCTTGTTCGACTTCCACACCCCCTCGTAAAGGCAGTTGTGGAAATAGAAATGTTCGAGATGCTTGAACTCGGCCCGGGCTGCCGAGAACAGCTCCTCGACCAGTTTCACATGTGCATCCATCGAGCCGCCGATGTCGAGAAACAGCACCACCTTGACGGCATTGCGCCGCTCGGGCCGGGTCTTGACGTCGATGTAACCCGCCTCGGCCGAGGCGCGGATCGTGCCGGGCAGGTCGAGTTCCTCATGCGCGCCGGCGCGGGCCCATTGCCGCAGCCGCTTCAGCGCCACCTTGATGTTGCGGGTGCCGAGTTCGACCGTGTCGTCGAGATCTTGGAATTCCCTCTTGTCCCAGACCTTTACGGCGCGTTGATGACGTGACTTGTCCTGCCCGATGCGGACCCCCTCGGGGTTGTAGCCATAGGCGCCGAAGGGCGAGGTGCCGGCGGTGCCGATCCATTTCGAGCCGCCCTGGTGGCGCTCCTTCTGCTCGGCCAGGCGCTGGCGCAGCGTCTCCATCAGCCTGTCGAAACCACCAAGCGCCTCGATCGCCGCCTTCTCCTCGTCGCTGAGGTGCTTTTCGGCGAGCTTCGCCAGCCAGTCGCCGGGCAGATCGAGCGCCTCGAGCACCGCCTCGGGGGCGATCGCCTCGATGCCGGAAAAGGCCTCGGCGAAGGCGCGGTCGAAACGGTCGAGATGGCGCTCGTCCTTCACCATCGTGGTGCGGGCGAAATAGTAGAAACCGTCAAGATCATAGGTGCACAGCCCCGCCGCCAGCCCCTCGAGAAAGGCCAGGTATTCGCGCAGCGAGACGGGCACGCCGCCGCGCCGCAGGGCTTCGAAGAAGGGCAGGAACATCCGCGCCTCACACCATCCGGTTCAGCACGATGGTGACGAAAAGCCCCGCAAGCGCAAGAAGAATGCCGAAGACCGCCGCATATTGCAGCTGGTCGAGCCCGTTGCCACCGCGCCGCCGCGCCCGTGCCGCACCGATCAGCGCGCCGATCACCAGCCCTGCCAGAATATACATCCCGCCTCCCCGGATGCGGCCGGGCAGCGCCGGCTCAGTTCACCTGCGCCCCGGCCCCGGCCAGCGCCGCCACCTCGGTGGCGCGGGCCCGGACGGCGGCGTCCGAACCAAAGCCATAGCGTGCCCAGTGCTGCGAGTCGAGCCAGGCGGCCCTGGCCCCGGCACTGTCGCCAAGCGCCTCGCAGGCCTCGGCGCGGATCATCGAGAGTGTCGCGCTCAGCGCGGCATTCTCGGCCGTGCGCGCGGCCGGCAGGGCGCGTTCGCTCAGCGCGCGGGCCGTGTCGGGCTGGCCCGAGGCGAGGGCAAGGGCCGCAAGCTGCATGTCGACATGGGCGGCCTGCACCGCGGCGCCGGGCGTGGCGCGGAAGATCGCGCCCGCCGTGCGGAAGGCGGACAGCGCCGCCTGCGGATCGTCCCTCAGGCTGAGCCGGCCGAGCGCGAAGAGGGCAAAGCCCGTGCGGCTGTCGGTCCAGCCCTCGGTGCGGGCGATCTGCACCGCCTGCGCGGCCGCGGCCTTGCGCCGGGCCGGCGTGCCGGTGCCGAAGGCCGTGTCGATCGCGCGCGAGAAGCGCTGCGGCGTCGGATCGGCGGGGAGCGGCGTGACGGCGCCGCCCGCGGGGTTGATCCGGGCGAGCACCGCGGCCAGCCGTGCCGCCACCTCGGCCTCGGTCATGCCCGAGTGCAGCTCGGGCGCATAGGTCGCGCGCAGGATCAGCATGTCGTGGCGCGTCAGCACCGCCTGGAAATTGTCGTCGTTCCAGATCGAGTCGGGCAGACGGTAGAGGTCGTTCAGCGGGCCGAGCGCCTGGCTGACCTCTTCGTGCAGGCAGTCGCGCAGCTCCTGCGGGCTCGCCTCGGCGGGGATGAAGACGGTGGCGTCGCGGCGCACCGTCTGCGTCGCCCAGTCGGTGGTGCGGTCGCGCCGGCGGGCGCGGTAATCGTCCCAGCCCGCGACATTCGGCACGACGAAGCAGGCGGCGCCCGGCACCTCGGCCTGCAGCACCCGTTTCGGCACGAAATCGAGGGTGATCCGGTTCGCCCCGCCAAGGCCGGGGCCGATCGCGATCCCCGCCTCGGCGCGCAGCCGCGCGGTCAGCCGGTCAAGCTCGGCGGGCGCGGTCGCGGGGACGGCGCCGGCGAAGGAGACGGTCACCGGCCCCTCGAAGCGGGTGAAGACCGGCAGGGCACGCCCGGTTTCCAGCGCGAAGGACAGCTCGCGGAAATCGCGGGCCAGCGCCGCGTTCGAGAGCGCCGAGGAGCGCGGGGTCGCCGCCGGGGCGGGCGCGTCGAGCGGCATCCGCGCGCTCTCGGCCGCGGCGCGCGTCGGCGGCACCTGTGCCGCGGGCGCAGCGCAGGCGGCGAGCGTCGCGGCAAGGCCGAGCGCCGCGAGCGCGCGCAGCGGTGCGGCAAGGACCGCGCGGGGCGTGGAAATCGTCGGACGCATGGCAGTGCGGTCCCTTGGAGGCTGTCGAACGTGATGCCTCAGCTTCGGCTGGCAAGCGCCTGCCACGCAAGCGGAAATTGCGGCGCCGAGATGGCCTGCGCCGCCACGGCTGCGCCATGATTGCGCTGGCGCCCGAGGATTGTCCTTTCCGTGGAAACGTTTCGTTTCCGGAACTCGACGAATCGACGCCGCGCCGCCGCGCCTGTGCAACGGCCCGTTGCCGCATCGGAAACGGCGCCGGCGGCTGCGGTCCGGAGGCGTCGCCGCGTCCAATCCTGCGTCGGCCGGGCGATTGTTGCGCAGATGTCGGAGGCGGGACGAATCGCGCTCTCCGGCGCCCCCCGCGCAATCGTGTCATCGCCGCGTCACCTCGCGCCTTGAACCCCTGCGTTCAAATCGCTACCTTGGGGACAACTTGAAATCGGAGGGCGTGCAATGGCGCCCAAGCGTCCCAGGTCTGCGGGCGCGTTCCCGAAACCGGTAGAGCCGACCGCGACCGTCCCCGCCGAGAAGGGCGAGCTTTATGCTGCGCTCGATCTTGGCACCAACAGTTGCCGGATGCTGATTGCCCGACCGAAGGGCGATCAGTTTCAGGTGGTGGACAGCTTTTCCAAGGCGGTCCAGCTCGGCCAGGGGCTTGAAGCCTCGGGCCGCTTGTCGCGTTCGTCCATGGCGCGCACGGTGCAGGCGCTGCAGATCTGCCGGCGGAAGATCGAATCCCACGGCGTGAAACGCATGCGCTTGGTTGCCACCGAGGCCTGCCGCCGTGCCGGCAACGCCCGAGATTTCATCCGCTATGTGCGGCGCGAAACCGGCCTGCCGCTCGAGATCATCCCGCCCGAGGAGGAGGCACGCCTTGCCGTGATCTCCTGCGCCTCGCTCGTCAGCCCGCGCACCGAACAGGTGCTGGTGGTCGACATCGGCGGCGGCTCGACCGAACTTGTCTGGATCGATATCTCGAAGGTGCCGCCGGCCGACCGGGCGCGGGCGATCATGCGGATGTCGGGGGCGGGCGGGTTCCGCGCGCTCGAAGGGCCGGAGCCCTCGGCGCGGGTGGTCGACTGGATCTCGGTGCCGCTTGGCGTCGCCACGCTCAAGGACCAGTTCGCCGATGTCGAGGACGACGCGGCGCGTTTCGCGCTGATGAGCTGGTACTTCGAGGAGAAACTGGCCGATTTCACCCCCTACAGCTCGGGAAGCCCGCAAGAGGGCTTCCAGATCATCGGCACCTCGGGCACGGTGACGACGGTTGCCGCCTGTCACCTCGGGCTGAAGCGCTATGACCGCACCCGCGTCGACGGGCTGGCGATGTCCTCGGCGCAGATCGACGCGGTGATCCGGCGGTTCCTGCAGCTCGGCCCCGAAGGCCGGCGCGCCGATCCGCGCATCGGGCGTGACCGGCACACGCTGATCATGTCGGGCGCGGCGATCTTGCAGGCGCTGATGCGGGTCTGGCCGACCGACCGGATGTCGGTGGCCGACCGCGGCCTGCGCGAGGGGCTGCTTTACGCACAGATGGCCGCCGATGGCGTGCTCGAGGAAATGGGCCCGATCTGAGGTCCGAGGAGAGAAAAATGGCGAAGACACCCTCCGGCAAGAACAGCTCGGGCCGCGGCCAGCGCGAATTGCGCGTGCGCGTGAAGACGGCGAAGGGGCGCAAGCTCAGCTCGACGCTCTGGCTCGAGCGGCAGCTGAACGACCCCTATGTCCTGCGCGCGAAGAAGGAAGGCTATCGCGGCCGCGCCGCCTTCAAGATCCTGGAGCTCGACGACAAGTTCCGCTTCCTCGTGCCGGGCGCGCGGGTGGTCGACCTTGGCTGCGCGCCGGGCGGCTGGTGCCAGGTGGCGGTGCAGCGGGTGAACGCGCTTGGCGAGAAGTCGGGCAAGAAGGTGGGCACCGTGCTGGGCGTCGACCTGCAGGAGGTGACGCCGATCACCGGCGCCGAGATCCATCAGCTTGATTTCCTCGAGGATGACGCCGACGAGAAGGTGAAGACCTGGCTTGGCGGCAAGGCCGATGTGGTGATGTCGGACATGGCGGCCGCGGCCTCGGGCAACCAGCAGGTCGACCATCTGCGGATCATCACGCTGTGCGAACACGCCGCCTATTTCGCCTTCGACGTGCTGGAAGAGGGCGGCACCTTCGTCGCCAAGGTGCTGGCGGGCGGGGCGGAGCAGGAGCTGCTGACCATCCTCAAGAAGAATTTCACCAAGGTCGCAAACGTCAAGCCGCCGGCCTCGCGCAAGGACAGTTCCGAGAAATTCGTGGTCGCGCAGGGCTTTCGCGGCAAGCGTCACGAGGGCGGGGCGGAAGATGGGGAAGAGCCTGCGACCTAAGTCGTAAGGCCGACCCGCGCGGGGGCATTTACTCCTGCCCCGAACCGGCTATCCTTCCGGGCCTGACGCATCGGAAAGAGGGGAGGCTTTTCGCCATGCCGTCGATGAACACAGTCCAGCGCAACCACGCCGACATCGTGCAGTCGGTGGTGACGTCCCCGGCCGCGCTCGGCCGGGCGGGCTTTGCGGCAAGCTGGCGCCGCTCGCTCATCCATCACAAGCTCGACCCGGCGACGCAACGCCCGATCGAGCGGTTGTCGACCCCCGAGATGCGCGCCCGGCGCGAGGCGGCGGGGCTTCTGGTGCGGGTGGCGAGCCCGGTGCTCGACCGGCTCGCCCGCGCCGCCTGCGACGCGGGCTGCACCGTTCTTCTCTCCGACGCGCAGGGGCTGATCCTGGATGAGCGCGTGCGCGACGGCGACAAGCGCGAATTCCACGCCTCGAACCTGGCGCCCGGCACCGACTGGTCGGAGGGGGCCGAGGGCACGAACGGCATCGGCACCTGTCTGGCCGAGGGCCGCGCCGTGACCGTCTGGCGCGACCAGCATTTCCGCTCGACCAACACCGGGCTGACCTGCATGGGCTCGCCGGTCTTCGGCGCGACCGGCGAGCTCGCCGGGGTGATCGACATCTCGTCGGTGCGTGACGACATGGCCGAGGGCTATGCACGGATCGTCGCGCTGACCGTGCAGGACGCCGCGCTGCGGATCGAGGCGGATCTCTTCCGCGCCTCCTTCGAGGGGGCGCGGATCCTCTCGGCCGGGGCGGGCGAGAATGCACCGCAGGGGGTGATGCTGCTCGCGCTCGACCGCGACGATCTGGTGATCGGCGCGACGCGGGCGGCGCGGCGTCACCTCGGCATCGAGGACAGCGCCATCGGCCGGCTGCCGGCGGATGATCTGTTCAGCGGTCAGACCACGCGCGGTGGGCTGGAAGAGGCGCAACGCGCCGAGATGGCCCGTGCGCTGGCGCGCTCGGGGGGCAATGTCTCGGCCGCGGCGCGCGATCTCGGCATCGGCCGCGCCACCTTCTACCGCAAGGCGAAGGCGCTCGGGCTTCAGGTCTGAGCGCCAGAGCGCCGTTCAGAGTGCGGTGAGGTCGAGCACCCGCGCCTGCGGGCAGGCCGCGCGCGCGATCTCGCACAGGTGGCGGTGGTGGGTCAGGTAGATCACCTGGCCGTGGTGCGACATCTGGCCGAGCAGGGTGAAGGCCGCGGTGGCGCGGCCGTCGTCGAAGGTTTCCATGATGTCGTCGGCGACGAAGGGCACGGTCGGGCGGCTGCGGGCGAGTTCCGCATAGCCCGCGATCCGCAGCGCCAGATAGAGCTGGAACCGCGTGCCCTTCGACAGATCCACCGCCAGTTTCGCCCCGCCCGCGGCGGGCAGCACCACCAGCCGTTCCTGCGCGCCGTCGGGTTCGGCCGAAAGCCCGGCATAGGCGCCGCGCGACAGCGCCGCGAAGGCCTCTGAGGCGCGGGCGAGCATGGCACTGCGATGGCTGTCGCGATAGCGCCGCAGCGCGGTCTCGAAGGCGATCAGGCCGAAGCGGGCGGCCAGATGGGCGCGGCTGTCCTCGGCGAGCGCATTGAGCAGGTTCGCGCGCTCGGCCTCGATCCGCGCGACGGCATCGTCGCCCCCCACCGCCTCGAGCCGCCGGCGTGCCTCGCGCAGCGCGGCGAAACTCTCCTCGGCCGCGGCGCGGGTGGCCGCGGCGGCGCTCTGCAGTGCGGATTCGCGGGTGGCGAGGGTGGCGTCATCGTCGTCCCCGGCCTCCGGCTCGGGCTGCGCGGCAAGGTCGCGGGTCAGCCGGGCGATCTCGGTGCGAAGCGCGCCGGCCGTGCGGCAGGCCGCCAGATGCGCCGCCAGTTCGCGCCCGCGCAGCATGGGCGCACCGAGATGGGCGGCGATCCCGGCCTGTCCGGCCTCGTTCGCCAGTTGCGCGGCAGTGTCGGCGTCTTGCGTTGCGCGCAGGGCGGCGAGATCGGCACCGAGCACCTCGCGCTGCCGCTCGATCTCCTCGGCGCGGCGCAGGCGGGCGGTCAGCGCGGTCCAGGGCGCGTCGTCGGCAAGCCCCAGCCGGGTACGCAGATCGGCGAGCGCCGCGCGGAAACGATCGCGGTTCGCCTCCATCTTCGCGATCCGATCGGCGAGGGCGGCGTGGCTTGCGGCCTCCTGCCCCAGCCGGTCGAGCAGGTCGAGCATCCGGCCGAGCCCCTCGATCTCGACGGGTTCTGCGGCGAGCGGCGTGCCCGCGGTCTGCGTGGCCCAGTCGGCGGTCCACGCGGCCAGCTGCGCTTCGGACTTATCCAGCGCCTGTGCGCGGCGGGTGGCGGTCTCGCGCGCGGTCTCGGCGGCGCGGTCGAGATCGGCGATCCGGCCCGCGGCCTCGACCCGGGCGAGCGCCTCGGCCCGCAGCGCGGCAAGGCCGCCCGGGGCCGGCATCGGCTGGCCAAGCAGCGCCGCAAGCGCCTGCGCGGCGGCGTCGACGGCCGCGCTGGCGCGTGTGGTCTCGGCCTCGGCCGCGGCCAGCCGGGCCCGCGCCGCAAGCGCCGTTTCGCGCGCCGCGAGCCACGACAGCAGCGCCTCGAGCCCGGCGCCGGAGAGGCCGAGCGCTTCGGTCACCGCCGCCACCTCGGCCAGATGCGCGGCGCGGGCGGCCTGTGCTGCGCTCAGCGCCGCCGCGGCCCGGTCGCGCGCGGCGGCCTCGCGGGCCCGAAGCCGCGCGGCCGCAAGCCGGTCGGCCGCTTGCGCGGTGATCCGGTCATCGGCCCGCAGCGCCGCCTCGAAAGCCGCGGCGCTGTCGTGGGTGAGGGTTGCGAGATGCGCGGCCCAGAGCGCCTCGCGCCGGCTGCGCGCGGCATCGGCATCGGCCGTGGCCTCGGGGGCGTCGATCTCGCCGGGGGCGGTGGCCGTCAGCGCGCGCTGCGCATCGGCCAGCGCGGTGCGGGTGGCCTCGGCCGCGGTTTTCAACCCGTCGAGCTGCCACGGCGCGGGCACGGAAAGGGCGGCCAGCGCCGCGGCATCGCCGCGCCAGGGCGCAAGTGCGGCCAGCGCTTGCGCAAGGTCTGCGCGCGCAAGGTCTTCGGCGCGACGGGCGAGCGCGAGCGTGGCCGCCGGATCGTCACGGCCGATCTGCGCGAGCAGGGCGGCCAGAGCGCGCGCATCGCTGCCGGCGCCGGCGGCGGTGCGGCGCGCTTCGGCTTCGGCCAGGGCGGTTTGCGCGGCCTCGGCCTCGGCCCGGGCGGCGGCCACGGCCGTCTCGTGGCCCGAGCGACGGGCGAGAAGCGCGCGCAGGGACGCCAGCCGGGCCGGGCTGAGCAGAAGGCCCGCCACCGGCACCCCGGCCCGGCCAAGCGCCGCCTGCGTCGCGCGCAGGCTCGCCTCGATCTGCTGTGCGGCATCGATCCGGTGCGGCAGATCGGCAAGCGCGGTGTCATGCGCCGCGCGCAGCCCCTCGGCCGCCGCCAGATCCGCGGCCAGCGCCAGCACCGCCGGATCGGGGGCAAGGGCTGCGAGCCGGTCCTCGAGCGTCCGGATCTGCGCCGCCGCGGCCGCCAGCCGACTGTCGATGCCGATCCGCGCCTCGGTCAGCGCACGCAGTTGGTCGTCAAGCGCGGCATCGGTGTCGGGCAGGGCGGCAAGGGGGGCAAGCTCGGCCTCGGCCGCCACAAGGCGCGCGCGCAGCGGCCGCGCGGCACGGGCGGCGCGGATGGCGGCCAGCGCGGCATCGGCGGCATCGGCGGCGGCCTTGGCGCGGGTCCAGCCCTCCTCGGCCACCGCCACCTCGCGCGCCAGTTTCTGCGCCGCCGCTGCGCTGGTGTCGAGATCGCGCCGCGCCCGGTCGAGCTCGGCCAGCCGCGCCTTCGCGTCGCGAACCGCGCCCTTGCGCCGGCCCGGCGCGTGGAAGGCGTCGAGATCCGCCCGCATCGCCTCGAGCTCGGGGCCGAGGCCGGCAAGCCCGGCGCTGGCGGAAAACAGCATCTCGCCAAGGTCGCCGCGGCTCGCAAGGATGCTCTCGCCGCCGCGTTCGAGCGTGTCGTCGTCGAGCGAGAACATCGCGCCATAGCCCTCGCGGCCCAGCCCGCCAAGCGCCGCCTGCAGCACGGTCTCGGGCAGGGGGGCGCCGTGGGCATCGAGCAGGCTTCCCGTGCTGCGCTTGATCCGGGTGAGGGCCATCGGCCCGGCCTCGGTGCGGATCGTGGCGCCGATGCGCATCGTCGGGCCGGGGTGCAGGAAGTCATAGCGGCTGCGCAGCGGGATGCCGAACAGCAGGTCGAGCCAGGCCGAGAAGATCGTCGACTTGCCGGCCTCGTTCGGGCCGAAGATGACATGCAGATCGGCCCCGCCGGGCGCGGGCGCGGGGAAGTCGAGCACGGTGTCGGTGAAGCGGCCGTAGCGCGCGAGGTCAAGCCGGTCGAGCCGCATCAGCCCTCCTCCCCGCCGGGGGCGAGGCGGGCCAGAAGCTGTGCCGTGCCGGTGGCGAGAAGCGCGGCACAGGCGGCATCAAGCGCGGCCTCGTCCTCGCCCAGAAGGCCGCGCAGCTCCGGCGGCAGGTCGTGCAGCAGCTCCTCGGCGGTCTTGCGCAGCTGCGCGGCAAGGCCCGCGTCGCGGGGCAGGTCGTCGTTCAGAAGGCGCAGCAGGTCGGCGGGCAGGCGGCCGGCCTGCACGTCGCCGCCGCTCACCCGCGCCTCGAGCTTGTCGATCCAGACCCCGCCGATCGCCTCGGCCGCGGCGCGCGCCTCCTCGGTCAGCCGGTCGAGGTCGCGCCCGATCCGCCAGGCAAGCGGCGTCGCGCCGACAAGAACCGGGCGCAGCACCAGCGCCGTGCCCGCGGCGCCGGCGGCCGCGTCGCGCAAAGCGGACGCCAGCCGGCCGGGCAGGGCGGCCCAGTCGGCGATGCCGCTCAGGTCAAGCTCGACCCGCTCGAAGCGCAGCGGTGCGACGGCGCGGGCGTCGGTCGTCACCGTGCCATCGTCGGCCACGGTGACGAGGGTGACGGTCTTTTCCCCGCTTTCACCGATGTCGCGGCCCTGCGGCATGCCGGGCATGACGACGACCGAGCGGCCGCGGTATTCGGCGCGGCGGTGGATATGGCCAAGCGCCCAGTAGTCATAGCCCTGCGCATCGAGATCTGCGACCGCGCAGGGGGCGTAATTGTCGTGCCCGGGGCTGCCGTTCAGGCTGGTGTGCATCATGCCGATGTTGATCGCGCCGGGCACCGGGGCGGGGTAGCGCGGCAGCAGGCTCTCGGGGGCGCTGTCCTGGGCAAAGCTCAGCCCGTGCACGGCGACGCTGCGGCCCCGGGCCTCGAACACCTCGGTCGCGGCGCGGCCGCCGAAGACATGGGTGCCGGGGGGCGGCTCCAGCTCGCGCGTGACCTTCGACATCGCGTCGTGGTTGCCGCGGATGAGGAAGCTGCGAATCCCCGCGGCCCCCAGACGGGCAAGCTCCTGCCGCAGGAACCTCGGCGTCTTCGCCGAGCCCTGCGCGCCGTCCCACAGATCGCCCGCGATCAAGAGTGCATCGACCGCTTCGGCCAGGCACAGATCGACGATCCGGCTCAGCGCGGTGCGGGTGGCGGTGCCGACCTCCTCGGCCAGGGCCGGATCGCGCAGCGCCAGCGACACCAGCGGCGAGTCGAGGTGCAGGTCGGCGGTATGGACAAAGCGGACTGCCACGGCGGGAGGGGGCCTTTCGGGAACCGGGCCAGAAGACCAGATCGGGGCGGGGCGAGGCAAGCGGAAAGCGCGCCGCAGGATGGGCGAGGGATGGGCGGAAACCCCGCCTCGGGTGCCACGCTCCATTGACGGCGCGGGCCCGATCTGCGATGCCGCTCGCCTCTGACGAAGGAGAGCATCATGCAGGACAAACTGCCCGAGCGTCCCGAACTGGATCTGCTGATCGTCGTCACGGAGCTGCACGCCGCGCGCGGTGCCGTTGACCGTGCCGCGCTGCAGGTCGAAGCCCGCGGCCGTGGGCTCGAGGTGGCGCGGCCGCTCTCGGGGCTGATCGGCGCCGGGCTCGTCGAGGAGATCACCCACCGGCCGTCCTTCCTGAAACGCCTGTTCGGCGCGCGCGAGACGGTGGTGCTGGCGCCGACCGAGGCCGCGCGCAGCCTGCTGGCCGCGCTGAACGGCGAGACGGCGGCCGAGGTCGCGGATGAGGCGGCGGCTGCCGCCCCCGAAGCCGTCGCACCGGAGACGCCTGTCGCCGAGGTCGCGCCGGAAACCGTGCCGGTCGAAGCTCCCGTGGCCTCCGACGCCGCGCCTTTCGTGCTGGACCAGCCGGCGGCCGAGACCCTTGCGCCCGAGACCCCGCTCCAGGAAATCCCCGTTGCGGAAGTCCCGCCGGCCGAGGCTCCGGTCGCCGAACCCCAGCCTGTGGACACGCCTTCGGTCGAGGCGGCCGTCGCGGAACCGACGATCGAGGAGGCCCCGGTGGCCGAGGCGCCGCGCCGCGCCCCCGCGCGCCCGATGCCGACGCCGGCCCGGGCACGGGTGATCGGTTTCACCGAGGAGCTGGGCGGCACCCCCGAGGAGGCGCCGCCGATCGCCCCGGTCCGCGTCGACCCCGAGGTGATGGACGGGCTGCGCGAGCTGCTCGAGGGGCTGGGCATGGAGCTGACCATGGCCGGCGAGGCGCTGATCGGCACCCGCATGGCGCAGGGCTTCTCGGCCGGCGAGGCGCTGTCGCAGGTGGTGCTCTTCGCCTTTGCCCATGCGATCCGCCACGACATCCTGTTCCATGGCGAGATGCGCGCGCTTGGCCTGTCGGAATACGCGATCGAGGTGATGCGCGAGGTCGAGAAGCTGCGCGACGCGGGCGAGATCGGCGAGGCGCGCTTCGAGGAGGACATGCGAGCGCTCTGGGCGCTGCTCGAGGAGGCGCCCGATCGCGATGCGCGGCTTGATGCCCTGCTCACCGACCCGGTCGGCGGCGCGGCCCCCGTTGCGGTGCTGCCCGAGGATCTGCGCAGCGCCGAGGAAACCGACGAGGAGGAAGAGGGCTTCTGAGCCCCCTTCCGGCGCGGCCCGATTGCGCACCTTCCGGGTTTCTGCGCCTGCACCTGTCTCAGGCCCGAGACAGTCTGCCATTCTGGGTACGCATTGCGGCTATGCAACTCGGGAAAGGTGGCGCACCTTGAATGCATCGCGGGTCGTGGAGGACCCGCAGCATTCAGGGAGGAAATCCAGATGGCAACCGACATGTCGGCCGAGTTCAAGGGTGTGATGGTGTCGCCGTTCAAGGCGCGCTACGACAACTTCATTGGTGGCAAGTTCGTGCCGCCGGTCAGCGGCCGCTACTTCGACAACATCACCCCGATCACCGGCGGCAAGATCTGCGAAGTCGCCCGTTCGGACGCCGCCGATATCGAGCTGGCGCTTGATGCCGCGCATGCGGCGAAGGATGGCTGGGGCACCACCTCGGCCGCGCACCGCTCGAACGTGCTGCTGAAGATCGCCGACCGGCTCGAGGCGAACCTCGACCTGCTCGCCGCCGCCGAGACCTGGGACAACGGCAAGCCGATCCGCGAGACGACCGCCGCCGACATCCCGCTGTCGATCGACCACTTCCGCTACTTCGCCGGTGTCCTGCGCTCGCAGGAAGGCACGATGTCGGAAATCGACAACGACACCGTCGCCTACCACTACCACGAGCCGCTCGGCGTCGTCGGCCAGATCATCCCGTGGAACTTCTCGATCCTGATGGCGGCGTGGAAACTTGCCCCGGCGCTGGCCGCCGGCAACTGCGTGGTGATGAAGCCCGCCGAACAGACCCCGGCCGCGATCATGGTGCTGGCGGAACTCATCGCCGACCTGCTGCCGGGCGGCGTGCTGAACATCGTCAACGGCATGGGCCCGGAAGTCGGCGCGCCGCTGGCGAAATCGCCGCGCATCGCGAAGATCGCCTTCACCGGCTCGACCGCGACCGGCCGCAAGATCATGCAGGCCGCGACCGAGAACCTGATCCCGGTCACGCTGGAACTGGGCGGCAAGTCGCCGAACATCTTCTTCTCGGACGTGATGGCGAAGGATGACGCCTTCCTCGACAAGGCGGTCGAAGGCTTCGTGCTCTTTGCCTTCAACCAGGGCGAGGTCTGCACCTGCCCGTCGCGCGCGCTGATCCAGGAAGACATCTACGAGGCCTTCATCGAGCGCGCCATCGCCCGGGTGAAAGCGATCAAGCAGGGCGACCCGCGTCTGATGGAGACCATGGTCGGCGCCCAGGCGAGCCAGGAACAGCAGGACAAGATCCTGTCCTATCTGCAGATCGGCCGCCAGGAAGGCGCCGAGGTGCTGGTCGGCGGCGACGCCGCGCGCTTCAACGGCGAGCTGTCGAACGGCTTCTACATCCAGCCGACGATCCTCAAGGGCCACAACAAGATGCGCGTGTTCCAGGAGGAGATCTTCGGGCCGGTCGTCTCGGTGACCACCTTCAAGGACGAGGCGGAAGCGCTGCACATCGCCAACGACACGATGTACGGCCTTGGCGCCGGCGTCTGGTCGCGCGACATCAACACCTGCTACCGCTTCGGCCGCCACATCCAGGCCGGGCGCGTCTGGGTCAACAACTACCACGCCTACCCGGCCCATGCGGCCTTCGGTGGCTACAAGCAGTCGGGCATCGGTCGCGAGACCCACAAGATGATGCTCGACCACTATCAGCAGACCAAGAACATGCTGGTTTCCTACAACCCGAACAAGCTGGGCTTCTTCTGAGACCTCCCCAGCCCGGCGGGGCCGCTCCTTCGGGGGCGGCCTTCAATTCCGGACACCTTCCCCCCCTCCGTCCGGCTCGGCCGTCCGCCCCGCGGGCGGCCTTTTCCGTTAGGTCAGCGCGGATCAACGGAGAATTAGGATTTTGCCCCTAGGCAGGTCAGGAAAACCTTGCCGAGGTCCGGGATGAATATCCGCCACCAGATCCTTCTTCTTCCCGTCCTCGTGGCGCTGATCGCCGGCGGGTTGCTGGCCGCGGGCATGCTCTACATCGAGGGCACGACCGACCGCGTCACCCGCGAGCGCGAGCTCGGCCTTGCCGAGGAGCAGCTGCGCGGCGCGCTGGCCGGCACGCTCGACGAGGCGCTGGCACGGGCCGAGCTGATCGCGGCGCTGCCGCCGGTGCAGGCGGCGATGGCGGCGCGCGACGATGCCGCGCTCGAGGCGCTGCTCGCCCCCGCCTGGAAACGGCTGCGCGACGAGACCGGGATCGAGCAGTTGCAGTTCCACCTGCCACCGGCGACCTCGCTGATCCGCATCCATGACCTGACGAAGCGCGGCGACGACCTGTCCGGCGTCCGCCGCACGGTGGTCGACGCGAATGCGAGCGGGCGCCCGGTGCAGGGGCTCGAACGCGGCAAGGCGGGGCTTGGGGCGCGCGGCGTGGCCGTGGTGCGGGCCGAGGGGCGGCCGGTCGGCACGGTCGAGGTCGGGCTGAGCGTCGGCAGCCATTTCCTGCGCACGCTCGCCGCCCGCACCGGCTATGATTTCGAGTATTACGATCTGCCCGCAGTCCCGGGGGCACCGGGCGCGGTGACGCGGCTGGCGACGACGCGCTCCGACGCGCCGCTGCTGTCGGCGGAGCAGCTCGCCGCGCTGCGCACGGGCGGCGTGCTCGAGCTGCGCCAGATCACCGCCGGGGCGCCGCATCTGCTGCGTGCCTTCGCGATCCGCGACTATCAGGGCGAGGTGGCGGGCATCTTCACCGTGGCGGTGCCGACGGCGATCTATGATACGGTGACGCTCACCTCGCGGCGCATCTCGCTGCTGCTGGCCGGGGTTTCCGTGCTGATCGCGGCGGGGCTCGCGCTGCTGCTTGGCCGGCGCATCGTCGGCCAGATCGCGGCGATCTCGCGCGCCACGGTCGATCTTGCCTCGGGCAATCGCGACATCGCCATCCCCGGCACCGCGCGGCGCGACGTGCTGGGCGACATGGCGCGGGCGCTGCAGGTCTTTGCCGCCAATCTGGCCGAGACCGAGCGGATCGCGGCGGCGCTGCGCCTCGAGGAAGAGAACGCCCGCAAGGCCGAGGCCGCCCGCCTGGCCGCTGCCGCCGAGGCGGCCGAGGCGCAACGCACGACCGAGCGCGCGGCGGCCGAGGCGCAGCGCCGGCTGGAACAGGAGGCCCGGGCGGCCGCGGAGGTGCGCGAGGCAGAGGCACAGGCCCGTCTGCACGAGCAGGTGCACGTCGTCGGCACGCTGGCTGGCGCGCTCGAGGCGCTGTCGCAGCGCGATCTGACCTTTGCCCTCGAGGAGAAGCTGCCGGGCGATTACGACCAGCTGCGGCGCAACTTCAACGGTGCCGTCGGCCAGCTCTCGCATGCGCTGGCCGCGATCGAGGCGGAGGCGGCGCAGATCGACACCGAGGTCGGGCGGATCCTGACCTCGAGCGAGGAGCTGGGCCACAACACCGAACGCAATGCCGCGACGCTCGAGGAGACCGCGGCGGCGCTGAACCAGCTGACGGTTTCGGTGCAGTCAGCGGCCGACGGGGCGACGGCGGCGCGCGATCTGGCGACGGCGGCGCGGCGCAACGCGGAAAGCGGTGTCGAAGTGGTCCAGCGCGCGGTCGAGGCGATGGCCGAGATCGAGGGCTCGGCGCACGCGATCTCGCGCATCACCGCGGTGATCGACGACATCGCCTTCCAGACCAACCTCCTTGCGCTGAATGCCGGGGTCGAGGCGGCGCGGGCGGGTGAATCCGGGCGCGGCTTCGCCGTCGTCGCCTCGGAGGTGCGCGCACTGGCGCAGCGCTCGTCGGAGGCGGCGAAGGAGATCTCGGTGCTGATCGACTCCTCGAACACCCAGGTGCGCAGCGGCGTCGCGCTGGTCGGCCAGACCGGCGAGGCGCTTGGCCAGATCACCGCCTCGGTGCGCGACATCTCGGAACGGGTGGGCGAGATCGCGCTGTCGGCGGGTGAGCAGGCGGGCGGCATCTCCGAGATCAACGCGGCGGTGAACCAGCTCGACCACACCTCGCAGACCACGGCGGCGATGTTCGACACCGCGACCGAGGCGGCGCGGCTGCTGGCCGAGGCGAGTGCGAAGCTCGTCGCCTCGGTGCATGTCTTCACCTTCCGCCACGCCGACGAGGCGCGCGCCGACCGGCTGGCGGCGGAGTGAGGCCGGGCCTCAGGGCGCCTTGCGGAACTGCGACGGGGTCTTGCCGGTGCGGGCGTGGAAGGCGCGGGTGAAATAGGCCGGGCTGGTGTAGCCCAGCACGTCCGAGATCTCCTTCACCGGGGCGCGGGTTTCCGACAGCAGTCGGCGCGCCTCGTAAAGGCGGCGGTCCTGCAGCAGGTCCGAGGCGGCGCGGCCGCAGCTCGACCGGCACGAGCGGGTCAGGTGGGTCGGCGTGACACCGAGCTGCGCGGCGTAATCGGCAACGCCATGGCCCGAGCGGAATTCACGTTCGAGCAGCGTCGCATAGCGCGCCACCAGCTTGCGCGCCGCATCGGGCGCAGGCAGGTCATTCGCGCCCGAGGCTGCCTGCCGCTCGAGCCAGACGCTGAGCAGGCCAAGGTGGTGATGCACCGCCCGATCGGCCGCGGGCCGGTCGCTTTCGTTTTCGCGCTGCGCCGCCTCGAGCAGCGCGTTCAGTTCGACCTGCGAGGCGGCGTCGCGGATGCGCAGGTGCAGCGCGCCCTGCGGCAGTGGCAGGTTGCACTCCGCCCCGAAGAAGACCGCCGTGCCATGCGTCTGCGGGCTCATGTCGAAGCCGTGCATCACGCCCGCCGGAATGAAGATCGCGTTATGCGCACCATAGCCGCGCGTCGTGCCGCCGACGGTGATCCGGCCCTGACCCCGGGTGAACCACAGCAGGCACGGCTCGGAGAGCGAGCGCATCGCCTCGATCCGCCAGCGCCCGCCCTGGGCGAGCCGGGCGATCGGCATCAGGCGCAGCTGCGAGGGCGCCGAGGGCAGGCAGGCGGCCTGTCGCTCGCGCGGCATCTCGCCGGCCGGGGACGGGGACAGGTGCGACAGCGGCGGTGCGGTGAAGAGTTTCACGGGCAGGGTCCGGTTGGCTTGCTACGGGCGCAGCATAGGAGAGAAGACCTTTCTCTTGCCAACAGAAAATTCAGTCCCTTGCGGGATGTTGCCGGTGCGACTCAGGGGGGCTGGATGTTGTGCCAGCCGCGCATCCGGCTACGAAACCAGGTGCGCTGCCGCTTGGCATATTGGCGCGAGGCGGCCTGCGCCTGCGCGGTTGCCGTCGCGAGGTCGATCTCGCCGCGCAGATGCGCCACCAGGTCCGGCGCGCCGATCGCCTTCGCCCAGAGCGCGCGCGGCTCCCAGATCGGCAGCACCGCCCGCACCTCCTCGAGCGCGCCCTGTTCCAGCATCAGCCCGAAACGGCGATCGATCCGCTCGGCGAGCCAGTCGCGGTCGGCATCGAGCAGGAGCGGCGTGCAGATGTCGAGCGGCAACAGCGGCGCGGGGGTCGCATCCTGCCAGGCGGCAAGGCCGCGTCCGGTTGCGCGCTGCACCTCCCAGGCCCGTTGCACCCGCATCGGGTTCAGCCGATCGATCCGCGCCGCCGTCTCGGGATCGAGCGCGGCCAGCAGCGCCGCCACGCCTTCGGCCGCGAGCCGCGCGTCCGCCTCGGCCCGCACGGCGGCAGGCGTCGGAGGGATCTCGGCCAGCCCCTCGGTCAGCGCGGTGAAATAGAGCCCGGTGCCGCCCACGATGATCGGCCGCGGCCCGGTGCCGGCACGAAAGGCCGCGAGGATCGGCGCCACATCGCGCAGCCAGGCACCGACGGAATAGTCGTCTCCGGGCGCCTTGTGGCCGTAAAGCAGATGCGGCGCGCACGCCTCTTCCGCGGCCGAGGGGCGCGCCGACAGCAGCCGCCAGCACGACCAGACCTGCAGCGCATCGGCGTTCACCACCACCCCGCCGCGTGCCTGCGCAAGTGAAAGTGCCAGCGCCGATTTGCCGCTGGCCGTCGCACCGGCAATCAGAACGGGCCGATCATCTGCTACAGTGTCGAGCGAAATCATGAGATTGCGTGGATTTCCGAGGTGATGAAAGGGTTTACCGCCCGGAAACGACTGGTGGAATTCCCGAGTTGAACCCGAAGCCCATTTGCGACATTTTGCGCCGCGATGACAACCGAAATGAGGATCCCCGAGATGAGTGCAGAGGCAGAGCCGACTGTGAAGTACAAACGTGTGCTTTTGAAGATCTCGGGCGAGGCGCTGATGGGGGATCAGGGCTACGGGCTGCACCCGCCGACCGTCGCCCGCATCGCCCGCGAAGTGAAGACGGTGCATGACCTCGGCGTCGAGATCTGCATGGTGATCGGTGGCGGCAACATCTTCCGCGGCCTTGCCGGCGCCGCGCAGGGGATGGAACGCACCACCGCCGATTACATGGGGATGCTGGCCACGGTGATGAACGCGCTCGGCATGCAGGCGCAGCTCGAGGCGCTCGGCATCCACACCCGGGTGATCTCGGCGATTCCGATGGACCAGGTCTGCGAGCCCTATATCCGCCGCCGCGCCGTGCGCCACCTCGAGAAGAAGCGGATCTGCATCTTCGCCGCGGGCACCGGCAACCCCTATTTCACCACCGACACCGCGGCGACGCTGCGCGCGAACGAGATGAATTGCGAGGCGATCTTCAAGGGCACCAAGGTCGACGGCGTCTATGACAAGGACCCGAAGAAGTTCCCGGACGCCAAGCGCTACGACCAGGTCAGCTATGACGAGTGCCTGCAGAAGAACCTCGGCGTGATGGACGCCTCGGCGATCGCGCTCGCCCGCGACAACAACCTGCCGATCATCGTCTTCTCGCTCGACGAGCCGGGCGGCTTCCGCGGCATCCTGGCGGGGCAGGGCACCTATACCACGGTGAAGGGCTAAGGGCGGCGGATTTCCGCGCCTTCGCCTTTTCCTGGCGGAAATACTCCGGGGGTTCGGGGGCTGGCCCCCGAAAGCCCTACCCAAGGCCGCGCGCTGCGGCTAAAGAAAGACAGACTTCAAGATCCGGGGGATAACCCATGTCCGACGACATCGAAATCGACACCGACGACCTCGAACGCCGCATGGAGGGCGCGATGGCGTCGCTCAAGCATGAATTCGGCTCGCTGCGTACCGGCCGGGCCTCTGCCTCGATGGTGGAGCCGATCATGGTCGACGCCTACGGCTCGCTGACGCCGATCAACCAGGTCGGCACGATCAACGTGCCCGAACCGCGGATGGTCACCGTCAACGTCTGGGACAAGGGCCTGATCAACAAGGTCGAGAAGGCGATCCGCGAGTCGGGCCTTGGCATCAACCCGCAGACCAACGGCCCGATCATCATGCTGCCGATCCCCGAGCTGAACGAGGAACGCCGCAAGGAGCTGACCAAGGTCGCCGCGCAATATGCCGAAAGCGCCCGCGTCGCGATCCGCAACGTGCGCCGCGACGGCATGGACCAGATCAAGAAGGCGAAGGGCTCGGGCATGTCCGAGGACGACGTCAAGTTCTGGGAGGCCGAGGTCGAGGAGCTGACGAAGAAGCACATCGCCCTCATCGACAAGGCGCTCGAGGCGAAACAGGCGGAGATCATGCAGGTCTGAGCCGACCTGCATCCCCCGCAAGCAAAGAGGCCCGTGATGCCCGCGAGTGAGCCCCCGGCCGGCTGTGGCCCCGTCGATTACGGCGTGTCGCATGTCGCCATCATCATGGACGGCAACGGCCGTTGGGCGAAGAACCGCGGCTGGCCGCGGCTCGTCGGTCACCGCCGTGGCGCCGAGCGGGTGAAGGAGATCGTCCGCGCCTGCCCGGATCTGGGCGTGCGCTGGCTGACCGTCTATGCCTTCTCGACCGAGAACTGGAAGCGCTCGACCGAGGAGGTGCTCGGCCTGATGGGCATCTTCGCGCGCTACATCGAGAAGGAGGCCGACGGCCTCTCGGCCGAGGGCGTGCGGATGCGCTTCATCGGTGCGCGCGAACGGCTCGATCCGAAGCTGCAGGCGCTGATGGCGGGGATCGAGGCGCGCACCGCGCCGAACACCCGGCTGAACCTGACGGTGGCAATCAACTACGGTGGCCGCGACGAGCTGCGCCGCGCCGCCGTGCGGCTGGCGCAGGATGTCGCCGCGGGCCGGATCGCCCCCGATGCGATCGACGAGGCGGCCTTTGCGGCCCGGCTCGACACCGCGGCGATTCCCGACCCGGACCTGGTGATCCGCACCTCGGGCGAGACCCGGACCTCGAACTTCCTGCCCTGGCAGGCGGCCTATTCGGAATACGAGTTCACCCCCACGCTCTGGCCCGATTTCGGCCCGGCCGAGCTCGAGAAGGTGCTTGCCGTGTTCAGCACGCGCGAGCGGCGCTTCGGCGGGGCGAAGGCATGAGCACGCAGGGCACGACGCCGGCTGCGGGCTCACGCTGGACCGACCTGCGGCCGCGGGTGCTGTCGGGACTGGTGATGGTGGCGATCGGCGCGGTCACCATCTGGCTTGGTGGCAAGACCTTCGGCCTGCTCGCGGTGGTTGTCTGCGGGCTGATGATCTGGGAGCTGGCGACGATCATGGCGCCGGCGGGCAGCGGGCGCGGCCCCGCGGCGGCGCTGTCGGTGCTTGCTGCGGTGCTGATGGCGCTGGTGCTCTACTGGCCGGGCGCGCTCACCCGCTGGGCGCTGCTGCTGCCGGTGGTCGTGGGCACCGCCCTGCCGCGGCGCGACCGGCTGATCTTCGCGCTTTACGCCTTTGCGGTGATGGCGGCGAGCTATGGGCTGATCGTGCTGCGGCTCAATGCCGGCGCGCTGGTGATCCTGTGGATCGTGACCATCGTCGTGGTGTCCGACGTCGCGGGCTATTTCGCCGGCCGCGCGATCGGCGGGCCGAAGTTCTGGCCGCGGGTCAGCCCGAAGAAGACCTGGTCGGGCACCGTCGCGGGCTGGATCGGCGCGGTGGCCGTGGGCGCGGGCTTTGCCGCGCTCGGCTGGGGCGGCTGGACGCTCGTGTGGCTTTCGCCGCTCACCGCCTTTGCCGGGCAGATGGGCGATATCGCGGAAAGCGCGATCAAGCGGCGGACGGGTGTGAAGGACAGCTCGCACCTGATCCCCGGCCATGGCGGCGTGCTCGACCGGTTCGACGCGCTGATCGGGGCGGTGGTCTTCCTGCTGATCGTGATGAAATTCATGCGGCTGCCCTTCGACGGGATGTGACGGATGCGCAAGGTTTCGGTTTTCGGCTCCACCGGCTCGATCGGTGTGAACACGCTCGACCTGCTGGTGCGGCAGGGCGGGTCAGAGGCGTTCCAGGTGGTCGCACTGACCGGCGGGCACAATGTCGATCTTCTGGCCAGCCAGGCGCGCGAGCTGCGTGCCGAGATCGCGGTGACCGCGCATGAGGACCGGCTGCCGGCGCTGCGCGCGGCGCTGCACGGCTCGGGGATCGAGGCGGCGGCGGGCCCCGCGGCGCTGATCGAGGCGGCGGAGCGGCCGGCCGACTGGATCATGTCGGCGATCGTCGGCGCGGCGGCGATCGCGCCCGGCTTCGCGGCGCTGAAGCATGGCACGACGCTGGCGCTTGCCAACAAGGAAAGCCTTGTCGCCGCCGGGCCGCTGCTTCTGGCCGAGGCGCGGCGGCAGGGCGCGCGGATCCTGCCCGTCGACAGCGAGCATTCGGCGGTGTTCCAGGCTCTCGTCGGCGAGGAGATGGCGGCGGTCGAGCGGATCATCATCACCGCCTCGGGCGGTGCCTTCCGCGACTGGCCGCTCGAGAAACTGGCGACCGCGACCGTCGCCGCGGCCTCGACCCATCCGAACTGGGCGATGGGGCAGCGGATCACCATCGACAGCGCCTCGATGTTCAACAAGGCGCTGGAAGTCATCGAAACGAAAGAGTTTTTCGGCGTCGACCCGGATATCATCGAGGTTCTGGTGCATCCCGAGAGCCTGGTCCACGCACTGGTCGGTTTCCGCGACGGGGCGCTCATGGCGCATCTGGGCGCGCCCGACATGCGCCACGCGATCGGCTATGCGCTGAACTGGCCCGAACGGGCCGAGCTGCCGGTGGCGCGGCTCGATCTGGCGCAGATCGGATCGCTCAGCTTCCGCGCCCCCGACCCGGTCCGCTTCCCGGCGCTGCGCCTTGCGCGCGAGGTGATGGCGATCGGCGGCACGGCCGGGGCGGCCTTCAACGCTGCGAAGGAGGTCGCGCTTGACGGTTTCATCGCCGGGCAGATCGGCTTCCTCGACATGGCGCGGCTGGTCGAGGCGGTGCTCGCGGACATGTGCGCGGGCCATGGGCTTGGAAATGCGGCCGTCAGCCTCGATAACGTCTTGCAGACCGACGCCGAGGCCCGCGCCCTCGGCCGCGAAAGAATTTCGACCGGAAGGATCTGACCCTTGGAGTTTCTCCCCGATTTCGGCAACGCGCTCTATACGCTGGTGGCCTTCGTCGTCGCGCTGATGATCATCGTGACGGTGCACGAGTTCGGCCATTACATCGTCGGCCGTTGGTCGGGGATCAAGGCCGAGGCCTTCTCGATCGGCTTCGGGCCGCGGCTGCTGTCGCGCGTCGACAAGCACGGCACGCGCTGGCAGGTCTCGGCGATCCCGCTCGGCGGCTATGTCAAGTTCCTGGGCGATGCGAATGCGGCCTCGGCGGGTGCCGACGAGGGCGCGATGGCCGGGCTGAGTGCCGAGGAGAAGCGCCACACCATGCACGGTGCGCCGCTTTGGGCCCGCGCGGTGACGGTGGCGGCGGGACCGGTGTTCAACTTCGTGCTGTCGATCGCGATCTTTGCCGGCATGATGATTTGGACCGGCACCGCGACCGATGTGCCGACGGTGGGCAAGCTCGTGGTGCTGCCGGGTGGCAGCGGCGATCTGCGCGTGGGCGACCGGGTGCTGGCGATCGAGGGGCGCGAGACGCCCGATTACGCGACGCTGAGCGCGGTGACGGACGAGCTTCCGGCGCAGCCTGCGCTGACCTGGCGGGTCGAGCGCGACGGGCAGGTGGCCGAGGTTGCCGGGCCGCAGCTGTTCCCGCCGCGTCTGAACGGGGTGATGCCGTCTTCGGCGGCCTATGCCGCGGGGCTGGCCGCGGGCGACGTGGTCACCGCGATCGACGGCGCGCCGATCTGGCGCTTCGTCGATCTGCAGCAGAAGGTCACGGCCAGCGAGGGCGCCCCCGTGGCGCTCACTGTCTGGCGGCCGGGCAAGGACGGGGCCGAGACGCTTCAGATGACGCTGACCCCGCGCCGCACCGATGTGCCGACTGCCGCGGGCGGGTTCGAGACGCGCTGGATGATCGGCGCGACGGGCGAGCCGGTCTTCACCCCGCTCACCCGCCCGACCGGCGTCGTCGAGGCAGTGAAGGGCGGGGCCGTGCAGACCTGGGAGGTTGTCGCCTCCTCGGTCTCGGCACTCAAGCACATGATTCTCGGCCAGATCTCCTCGTGCAACCTGCATGGCGCGATCGGCATCGCGCAGGGCTCGGCCGCGGCGGCGAAGGCGGGCACGGCGAGCTTCATCTGGTTCGTCGCGGTGCTGTCGACGGCCGTGGGCTTCCTGAACCTGTTCCCGATTCCCGTGCTCGATGGCGGGCATCTGATGTTCCACGTCTGGGAAGGCGTCACCGGCAAGCCGCCGTCGGACCGGGCGATGAACCTGCTCACCGCGATCGGGTTGTCGCTGGTGCTGACGATGATGCTGTTCGGCCTGTGGAACGACCTGTTCTGTCCCTGAACGGCACAACTTGGCCGCAATTTGGCCATAATGCGCCGCTACTTCGGGTTGTGCGGGTGGTCCGCGCACAGGAGAGGTGATCATGCAGATGGTGCAGGCAGACGGCTTTCGCGGCCTCTCGCTCGTCGTCGATCTGGCGCTCGACCGCCTGATGGCTCCGGCCGCCATCCTCGTCGCGCTCGCGATCGGGGGGATCCTCGGCTACGAGCTGATTGCGCTTTTCGGTCCGGCCGGGGTGTCGCCCTATCAGCTCTGATCCGGGCGCGTCTTTCCTCTCTGTCATCCTCCGCCGCACTGTGTCCGCCGTGGTGCGGCGCCTGCCGTTTTGCCGGCCTGGCGGGCAATGGCGCAACGCCTGCGGACGAATGCCGCCGAGGCGGCATTTCCGACATCTTGCGGTTTTGACAAGCATCCCCTTTCCAGCTACTCACGATCTTGCAGTCTGAAGGAAATACAGGGCGGGGTGACAGGCAATGACGAACCGGCGGAAGAACGCATTTCTCGGGCGTTCGCTTCTCACGACCCGGCTTGTCGCGGTGGCGCTTCTGGGCGGCGGTTTCGCCGCGGCCTTGCCGCCGGTGGCGGCGATGGCGCAGGAGTATCGCTTTTCGCAGGTGAAGATCGAAGGCAACGACACGATCGAGGCGGCGACGATTCTCGCCTATGCCAAGATCGCGCGCGGTTCCTCGGTGAGCGCGGCGCAGCTCAATGACGCCTATCAGCGGCTTCAGGGCTCGGGCCTGTTCGAGAAGGTCGATCTGGTGCCGCAGGGCGGCACGCTGGTCATCCGGGTGCAGGAATTCCCGACCGTCAACGTCGTCTCCTTCGAAGGCAACAAGGTGCTGAAGGATTCGATCCTTGCCGGGCAGGTGAAGACGCAGCCGCGCAAGGTCTACAGCCCGGCCACGGTCGAGGCCGACGCCGCCGCGATCGTCAAGGGCTATGCCGATGCCGGGCGCGTCAACGTGCGTGTCGATCCGAAGGTGATCAAGCGCGCCAACAACCGCGTCGACGTCGTCTTCGAGGTCAAGGAAGGTTTCGTGTCGGAAGTCGAGCGCATCAGCTTCACCGGCAACACCGCCTATTCCGACCGTCGCCTGCGCGATGTGCTGCAGACGAAGCAGGCGGGCATCCTGCACCGGCTGATCCAGCGCGACAGCTTCGTCGCCGACCGCGTCGATCTCGACCGCCAGCTGCTGACCGATTTCTACCGCTCGCGCGGCTATCCGGATGTGCAGGTCACCGGCGTGTCCTCGGAAATGGCGCGCGACCGCGAAGGCTTCTTCATGACCTTCAACATCCGCGAGGGTCAGCAGTATCACTTCGGCAAGATCACCACCGTTTCCGAGGTGCCCGAGCTTGACGCGAAGGACTTCGAGAAGCTCACGAAGATCCGCGAGGGCGTGATCTACTCGCCGAACGCCATCGACCTTGCCATCACCCGGATGGAAGAGACGGCGCTGCGCAAGGGCGCGAATTTCGTGCGCGTCGATCCGCGCATCACCCGCGATCCGAAGACCCAGACGCTGAACGTCGAATTTGCGCTGGTGCGTGGTCAGCGCCTGTTCGTCGAGCGCATCGACATCGAAGGCAACACCACCACGCTCGACAGCGTGATCCGGCGCGAGTTCCACACCGTCGAAGGCGACCCCTTCAACGCGCGCGAGATCCGCAACTCGGCCGAGCGCATCCGCGCCCTCGGCTTCTTCACCAAGGCGGACGTCAACACCCGTCAGGGCTCCGGCCCCGATCAGGTGATCGTCGACGTCAACGTCGAGGAACAGCCGACCGGCTCGCTCAGCTTCGGCGCAAGCTATGGCGCCTCGCAGGGCTTTGGTGTGAACGTCGGTCTGCAGGAGGCGAACTTCCTCGGCCGCGGTCAGTACCTGGGGGTGCAGATCGGCACGACCTCGGGCACGCAGCAGAGCTCGTTCGACTTCATCGAGCCCTATCTCTTCGGGCGCGATCTGAAGGCGCGTTTCCACGCGTGGTACAACACGTCGGAGAACGACAACGCCGACTACTCGACCCGGATGCAGGGCGTGTCGCCCTCGGTCGAGTTCCCGCTGGCGCAGAACTCGCGGCTCGAGCTGCGCTATACCTTCAGCCGCGACAAGCTTTACGACGTCACGGCCTATGATCCGGATCCCGATGGGGACCCGACCACCATTGACGCGGTCGGCTCCTCGCCGATCCTGTCGCGCGAGGAGGGTCAGTATGACACCTCGTCGCTGGGCTACACCTACACCTGGGACACGCGCCGCACCGGCATCGATCCGCGCTATGGCTTCACCTTCCGCTTCTCGCAGGATTACGCCGGGCTCGGCGGCGATGTGACCGCAGTGACCTCGACCGCGCTGCTGCGTGGCGAGCGCAAGGTCTGGAACGAGGAAGTCACCCTGCGCGCCGAACTCGAGGGCGGCATGGTCAACCCGACCGGTGACACCAAGCTGACGATCCTCGACCGCTTCTCGGGCAATGGCAAGATCCGCGGCTTCGAGCCGAACGGCTATGGCCCGCGCGACACCGGTGCGCCGAACAAGGACGCGCTCGGCGGCAAGTATTTCGCGGCGCTGCGGATGGAATCGGAATTCCCGATCGGCATCCCCGAGGAATACGGCGTCACCGGCGGCCTGTTCTGGGACATCGGTTCGGTCTGGGGGCTCGAGGACAAGGCCGGGGCCACCGGGACCGTCGACGACAGCATGCACCTGCGCTCGGCGGTCGGCTTCTCGGTGTTCTGGCGCTCGGCGATCGGTCCGCTGCGTCTGAACTTCTCGAAGGCGATCAAGAAGGAAGACTACGACAAGGAACAGAACTTCGACCTGACGATCTCGACGCAGTTCTGAGGCAGGGAGATGCGCTTTCCGCCGCGTTTCATCGAGGGGCCGGGGCTTTGCCTCGGCCTCGTCGCGCTTGTGGCCGGGCTGGGGGGAATCCTGCCCGGGCCTGTTGCGGCCCAGCAATCGGTGGGCGACAGCCGCGGCGAGGCGGTGATCCGGGTGCCCAGCCCGGTACTCACCCTCGACTGGGAGGCGCTGTTCGAGACGACCCGCTGGGGCAAGCGCATCCGCGCCGATCTTGCCGCGGAGTCGCGCGCGCTTTCCGACGAGAACAACCGTATCGCCGATGACCTGATCGCCGAGGAAAAGGCGCTGACCGAGCGGCGCGCGACGATGGACCCGGCCGCCTTCCGCACCGAGGCGAATGCCTTCGACGAACGCGCGACGGGCATCCGCAACGCCCAGAAGGCGAAGGCGCAGGCGCTGTCGCGGCGCTTCGAGGAAAGCCGGCAGGCCTTCTTCGAGGCGGTGACGCCCATGCTTGACGATATCCTGGCCAAGCGCGGCGCGGTCATGGTGCTCGACCGGCGGGTGATCATCCGCGGCCTTGCCGAGGCGGATGTGACCGATGATCTGGTGCGGCTCGTTGACGGGAAACTGGGCGACGGCCCGGCGGCGGCCGAAGCCGCAGCGCCCGACACCTCCGCCGCGACGCCCGACACCTCCGCCGCGACGCCCGGGACCGTCGCACCCGAAACTCCCGCCGCGCCGGCCGCGCCGGGCAACTGAGCCCGCCCGCATTCTTGCCAAGCGGCGTCGGCGTTGCTAGCAAGGCTCGACCGCGGACGCTTGAGGATCAAGGACAGACGATGACCGAACCCGCCCCCCATACCTTTGCCGATCTCGCGCTGATCAAGCGGATCATTCCGCACCGCTATCCGTTCCTGCTGGTGGACAAGGTGCGCGACATCGTCCCCTTCGAGTCGGCGACCGGCATCAAGAACGTCACCAGCAACGAGCCGCATTTCCAGGGCCATTTCCCGGACGAGCCGGTGATGCCCGGCGTCACCATCGTCGAGGCGATGGCGCAGACCGCTGCGATCGTCGTGGGGATCTCGCTCAACCTCATCGACAAGCCGCTCGCCACCTATTTCATGGGCATCGACGGGGTGAAGTTCCGCCGCAAGGTGGTGCCGGGCGACGTGCTCGAGATGCCGGTCAAGGTGATCCGCGGGGGCGGCCGGATCTGGAAGTTCGAGGGGCAGGCGCTGGTCGAGGGGCAGCTTGCCGCGCAGGCCGAGTTCACTGCGATGATGGACCTCAAGGCCTGAGCCATGGCGATTGATCCGGGCGCCATCATTCATCCTTCCGCCGTCATCGAAGAGGGCGCCACGATTGCCGCGGGCGTCCACATCGGGCCGTTCTGTCATGTCGGCCCCGAGGTGTGCCTTGCCGAGGGCGTCGAGCTGAAGTCGCATGTCGTCGTCTCCGGCCTGACCGAGATCGGCGAGGACACCACCGTCTTTCCCTTCGCCTCGCTCGGTCAGGTGCCGCAGGACCTGAAATACAAGGGCGAGAAGACGCGGCTGGTGATCGGCAAGCGCAACCGCATCCGCGAATACGTGACGATGAACCCCGGCACCGAAGGCGGCGGCGGGGTCACCCGCGTCGGTGACGACGGGTTGTTCATGTCCTCGAGCCATGTCGCCCATGACGTCACGATCGGCGACCGGGTGATCCTGGTGAACTCGGTCGCGATCGCCGGGCATTGCCACATCGAGGACGACGTGATCGTCGGCGGGCTGTCGGGCGTGCACCAATGGGTGCGGATCGGCCATGGCGCGATCATCGGCGCGCTGTCGATGGTGACCTCGGACGTGATCCCGCATGCGCTGGTCGCCGGGCCGCGCGCGCAGCTCGAGGGGCTGAACCTCGTCGGGCTGAAGCGCCGCGGCGTGTCGCGGGCGGAAATCGGGGCCCTGCGCGAGCTCTACATGGCGCTGTCCGAGGGCAACTTCCGCGAACAGGCGCGCAAGCTCCACGACGAGGGCACCGATAGCGCGCTGGCGCGCGAGGTGCTCGATTTCATCCTCGGTCCGTCGGACCGCAGCTTCCTGACGCCGCGATGAGCGTGGGTGCCGAGACCGCGCTGATCGCGGGGACGGGCGGGCTGCCCGCGCTGCTGGCTGCCGCCGCGCCCGGGATGCTGCTGTGCGAGCTTGATGGCTTTGCCTCGGCCGTGCCGGGGGCCGAGCCGCTGCGCTTCCGCGTCGAGCGGCTGGTGCCCTTTCTTGACGCGCTGATTGCGCGCGGGGTGACGCGGGTCTGCTTTGCCGGCGCGATCCAGCGCCCGAAGCTCGAACCAGAGATGTTCGACGCGCAGACCGCGGCGCTGGTGCCGCGGCTGGTCGGCGCGATGCAGGCGGGCGATGACGCGACGCTGCGCGCGGTGATCGAGCTGTTCGAGGATTGGGGGCTGGTCGTCGTCGGCGCCGACGAGATCGCGCCCGAGCTGGTGCCGGGCGAGGGCGTGCTTGCGGGCGCGCTGCGCGCGGTCGACAAGACCGATGCCGAGCGCGCCGCCGAGATCGTCACCGCGCTTGGCGCGGTCGATGTCGGGCAGGGCGCGGTGGTGGCGCAGGGCCTGTGCCTTGCGGTCGAAAGCCTGCCGGGCACCGATGCGATGCTCGATTTCGTCGCGGCGCATCGCGGCCAGCGCCGCGGGCCGGTGGGGGGCGTCTTCTTCAAGGCGCCGAAACCCGGTCAGGACCGCCGCATCGACCTGCCGGCGATCGGGCCGCAGACCGTGGCGAAGGCTGCCGCAGCGGGGCTTTCGGGCATCGTCTTCGAGGCGGGGGGCGTGCTGCTCCTTGACCGCGCCGCGACCGTGGCCGCGGCCGAGGAGGCCGGGATCTTCCTCTGGGGGCGGGCAGGATGAGGCTGTTCCTGGTC
This sequence comes from Paenirhodobacter sp. YD-8, assembly GCF_056590935.1. Lineage (NCBI taxonomy): Bacteria > Pseudomonadati > Pseudomonadota > Alphaproteobacteria > Rhodobacterales > Paenirhodobacter > Paenirhodobacter sp. YD-8. The sequence goes on from NZ_CM152649.1 coordinate 1,866,417, forward strand.
GCGGGCGAGGCTTCGGGCGACAAGCTCGGCGCGGCGCTGATGGCCGGGATGAAGGCGCTTGCGCCGGGCGTCGAATTCTTCGGCGTCGGTGGCCCGCTGATGGAGGCCGAGGGCCTCGTCAGCCTGTTCCCGATGGAGGAGCTGTCGGTGATGGGCATCGCCGAGGTGCTGCCGAAATACCGCCAGCTCAAGCGCCGCATCGCCGAGACCGCGCAGGCCGTGCTCGACACCGGGCCCGCCGCGCTCGTCACCATCGACAGCCCCGATTTCTCGTTGCGGGTCGCGCGGATCGTCAAGGCGGCGCGCCCGGATCTGCGCACCATCCATTACGTCGCGCCCTCGGTCTGGGCCTGGCGCCCCGGCCGCGCGGTGAAGATGGCCAAGGTGATCGACCACGTCCTGGCGCTTCTGCCCTTCGAGCCGCCCTATATGGAAGCCGCGGGCATGAGCTGCGATTTCGTCGGCCATCCGGTGGTCGCCGAGCCGCGGGCAAGTGCCGCCGAGGCCGCGCTCTTCCGCGAGCGCCACGGCATCGGTGACGACCAGCCCCTGGTGCTGTGCCTGCCCGGTTCGCGCCGGGGCGAGGTCGAGCGGCTCGGGCCGCGCTTCGACGAGGCGCTGATGCGGCTGCGCGACCGCGAGCCCGGGTTGCGGGTGGTGCTGCCCACGGTGCGCGGCGTCGCGCCCCTGGTGCGCGAGATGTCGGCGCGCTGGCCGGTCGCGCCCATCGTCGTCGAGGAGGCGGCGGACAAGCGCGCGGCCTTCGCCGCGGCCGATCTGGCGCTGGCGGCCTCGGGCACGGTCAGCCTTGAGCTTGCGGCAAGCCGCACGCCGATGGTGATCGCCTATGACGCCAGTTTCCTCACCTGGCACATCATCTGGCGGATGCTGCGCGTCGACACGGTGACGCTGGTCAATCTGGTGTCCGAGACCCGGGCGATCCCGGAATTCCTCGGCCCCGAATGCCGCCCGGACCGGATCTGCCACGCCCTCGTGCAGCTTCTGGAAAGCCCGGAAGCGCGGGCCGGCCAGCATGCGGCGATGGAAGAGACGATGCGCCGGCTTGGCGAGGGCGGCGAGGCGCCGGGGCTGCGCGCGGCGCGCTCGGTGCTGGCGGCGATCGAGCGGAGGCGCTGATGCGGAGCATTTGGGCCGTCGTGCTGCTTGTCGCCCTGACGCCGCTTGCGCGTGCCGAAGAGGGCGCGGCGGCGATCGAGGAACCGGCGGGCGAGGCGATCTGGGAGGCGGACTGTGCGGGCTGTCACAAGGATCCGCAGCAGACCCTGTCCCGGGTGAGCTGGGCGCTGGCCGGGCAGCTGTCGCCCGAACGCGCGGTCTGGCTGCGCGATTTCATCCTGAACCACCACACGCCGGCGCGCGACAAGGTCGAGGTGCTGGCCGCCTGGCTGGCGCGGCTCTGATCAGCCCTTCTCGAGCGGGATCACGTCGACTGCCTGGCGGGTCTCGTGGCCGCCCGCGGTGCGCATCACGCCGCGCACCGGGGCCACGTCGGAATAGTCGCGGCCGATGGCGATGGTGACGTAATCGTCGCCGGCGAACTGGTCGTTCGTCGGGTCGAACTCGATCCAGCCGGCCTCGAAGCCGACCCAGGCCCGCACCCAGGCGTGCATCGCGTCGGCGCCCTCGAGCCGGGGCTGGCCGGGCGGCGGGAAGGTGCGCAGGAAGCCCGAGACATAGCCCGCCGGAATGCCGATGCCGCGCAATGCGGCGATCATGATATGGGTGAAATCTTGGCATACGCCGCGGCGCTGCGCGAAGGCCTCGCGCGCCGAGGTGTCGACGGTCGTCGCCTCGGCGTCGAAGGTCATCGCGCGATTGAGCGCGCGCCCGATCGCCACCACCGCCTGCTGCGCCGTCATGCCGGCGGCAAGCTGCTTGCGGGCGAAGGCCGTGGTCTCGGTCATCGGGGCGACGCGGGGGCTGGCGCCGAGGAAATGGTGCGGCACCTCGGGGGCCAGGCTCTGCTGGGCCGCGATCTCGTCGGGCAGCCGGTCAAGGAGCGCGGAGAGGTCGCTTGCGGGCGGCGCGGCGCGGCGTTCGACTTTCGCCGCCAGCTGGAACGAGACCGCGTCGATCGGCGCGTGCCAGGCGACCGAGGTGGTCGGATTGCCGAAGAAATCGATCGCCTCGCGCCGCTCGTCGGGCATCGGCTCGACCGTCAGCAGCCGCGACAGCACCCGCTGCCGGCCGGGGATGTCCGAGGGCAGAAGCCGCACGAGATTGCGGATGTGATCCGAGGGGGCGGCATAGTCGTAGTCGATCGAGAGCTTGATTTCATACAGCATGTCAGCCCCTTACCGCAGATAGGCGGCGCCGATGAGATCCGAGATCCCGGCAAGCTCGCCACGCAGCGCGCTCAGCCGCCCGGTGTCGATCTCGGCCGGTGTGGCGATCAGCAGCGCGCTTTCGACCGGCACGATGGCGCGCAGCAGCGCGGTCAGCCGGCCGTTCTCGCGCGCGTTCGGAAGCGCCTCGGCCAGATAGCGCAGCCGCTGCACCTGGAACAGGATCGCGCGCGGGTTGTCGGCATCGAGGGCGAGCAGATCGACGACGGTATCGCGCGAGGTCTCGACCCGGTAGCGGCGCTGGTGGGTGATGACGCTGTCGGCGACCTCGACCGCCATGTCGAGCGAGCCCTCGGGCGCCTCGGCATCGGCAAAGGTGGCCAAGAGCGCGGCGAGCGAATCCGCCCGTTCGAGCGCCCGGCCGAAGCTGAGGAAGCGCCAGCCCGAGAAGCGATACATGTTCTCGTGCACGAGACCGGAGAAGCCGGTGATCTTGCGCAATAGCACCGACATCGCGCGCGCGGCATCGTCGCCGGGCTTGGCCGTGGAGGTCATCCGCCGCGCCGTCTTCAGCATGTCGTTCAGCGCCGCCCAGCCATCGGTCGAGAACCGGTCGCGCACCTTGCCCGCGCAGCTGCGCGCCGCCTCGAGCCGGCCGATCAGCGCCGCCGGCACCGGTTCGGCGAGGTCGTAACCATAGCCGGTGAGGAACTCGTCGAGCCGCAGCAGGCGCGCGTCATTCGGGTTGTCGGTGGCGGCCAGACGCAGGTGATAGGCGCGGATCAGGCGGATCGCGTCCTCGCTGCGCTCGACATAGCGGCCGAGCCAATAGAGGTTGTCGGCGGCGCGCGAGGGCAGGATCGCGGTGGTGGCGCGGTGGAAATCGGGCGTCGGGCGCGGCGCGAGCGTCTCTTGCGGCACCGGCTGGTCGGAGACCACCCAGACGTCGGCGACCGATCCGCCGCGCTGCATCGCAAGGGCCGTCGCATCGCCCGATTTGCCGATCCGGGCATAGCCGCCCTGCATGAAGCGCCAGCCGCGCGGCGTGCGCGCGGCAAAGATGCGGATCGTCATCGGCCGCGGCTCGACCCGGCCGCCGTCCTCGGCATCGACCCAGACGGGCGTCGTCGACAGCGTCACCGCCTCCTGGCCGACAAGCCCCTGGCCCTCGCGCTCGAGCCAGTCGGAGATCGAGCGGGTGCCGCCATCGGCAAAGGCGCCGCCGCGCGCGGTCTCAGCGCCGATGTCGAAGGGCAGGTCGCAGGCATAGGCCGGGCCGATCATCATCCGCGCGGCATTGTCGCGGACATAGGCACGCTCGGTATCGCCGCCGCACCACCAGGTGGCGATGTTCGGCAGTTTCAGCGGCCCGCCCGCCAGCACCTCGGCGACGCGTGGCAGGAAGGCCATCATCGCCCGCATCTCGAGCACGCCCGAGCCGAGCGCGTTGACGAGGGCAAGGTTGCCAAGCCGCACCGCCTCCATCAGCCCCGGCGTGCCGATCCGGCTCGACGGGTCGAGTTCGAGCGGATCGGCGAAGGCGCCGTCGATGCGCCGCCACAGCACGCCGAGCGGCTGCGGCCCCTCGATCGTGCGCACCATCGCCTGACCGTTCTCGACCAGCAGATCCTCGCCCTCGAGCAGCATCAGGCCGAGGTAGCGCGCGATATAGGTGTGTTCGTAATAGCTGTCGTTATGCGGGCCGGGGGTCAGGATCCCCGCGGCGCGCTCGCGCCCGCCCACGCCCTGCGCAAGCCGTTGCAGCGCCTCGCGATAGGCGCCGAAGAAGCCCGCAAGGCGGTGGATATGGGCGCGCGGGAAGCGTTCGGGGAAGATCCGCCCGGTCGCCATCCGGTTTTCCAGCGCAAAGCCCGCGCCCGAAGGCGCCTGTGTGCGGTCGCCGAGCACGAGCCACGAGCCGTCGGGCGAGCGGCCGACCTCGAAGGCGAGGAAATGCAGGTAATGGCCGCCGCGTGGCGGCACGCCGACCATCGGCCGCAGCCATTGCCGCGAGCCCGCGATCAGCTCGGCCGGCAGATGGCCGTCGCGCACGAGACGACCCTGGCCGTAGAGATCCGCCATGACCTCCTCGAGCAGGTCGGCGCGCTGCGCCAGCCCGTCGCAGATGCCCTTCCACTCGTCCTCGTGCAGGATCACCGGGATATGGCTGAGCGGCCATTCCCGTTCCTGCAGCGGGTCGTTCGAATATTGCCGGAAGAACACGCCGGCATCGCGCAGATAGAGATTGCCGCGCTCGAAGCGCGCGGCAATCTCGTCACGGTTGAGCCGCGAGAAGCGGTCGACGAAGCGGCGCCAGACCGGCCGCATCCGGCCCTCGGCGTCGAACAGCTCGTCCGCGACGCCCGGGGTGAGCCGGTAGTCGGAGAAGAGGTCCGGTGCGGGGGGCGTCGTGGCGGGCTCGGTCATGATTCATTTCTGGCTCGTCGGTCAGAACAGTCCGATGGGCCGGCGCAGGTCCAGCGTCAAGGGGAATTCCGGATGCGGGGTCTCGCTCGCGGGCTCATAGACGCCGCCGGTGTGGCCGAAGGGCTCGAACCGGGCAAGACGCCGCGCCTCGGCCTCGTAGGCATTGACCGGGAAGGTGTCATAGTTGCGCCCGCCGGGATGGGCGACGTGATAGGTGCAGCCGGCCAGCGCGTGACCCGTCCAGGTGTCGTAGATGTCGAAGACGAGCGGCGTGTTCACCGGCAGCGTCGGGTGCAGCGCCTCGGGCGGTTGCCAGGCCTTGAAGCGCACGCCGCCGACCGAGACCCCGGAGGTCTGGGTCCTGGCCATCGGCACGGGGCGTCGGTTGCACATCACCTTGTAACGGTCCTGATGGAGGGTGGTCAGCTTCACCTGAAGTCTTTCGACAGAACTGTCGGTGTAGCGCACGGTTCCCCCGATCGCGCCGGTTTCGCCCAGCACGTGCCAGGGTTCGAGCGCCTGACGCACCTCGAGATGCACGCCCTCGGCCTGGATCTGGCCGCAGAACGGGAAGCGGAACTCGGCCTGCGCCTCGAACCAGACCGGGTCCATCTCGAAACCGTGGTTCTTCAGGTCGGTGAGCAGGCTGAGCAGGTCTTCCCACAGGTAATGGGGCAGCATGAAGCGGTCATGCAGCACCGTGCCCCAGCGGACCGGCCGGCCCTCGACCGGGGCGATCCAGCACCGCGCGATCAGCGCCCGCAGCAGCAGTTGCTGGGCCAGCGACATGCGCGGATGCGGCGGCATCTCGAAGCCGCGGAACTCGACCAGGCCCAGACGGCCGGTCGGCCCGTCGGGCGAATAGAGCTTGTCGATGCAGATCTCGGCGCGGTGGGTATTGCCGGTGACATCGGTCAGCATGTTGCGCAACAGCCGGTCGATCAGCCAGGGCGGCGGCGTCATCCCCTTCCAGGGCGGCGTGATCTGCGACAGCGCGATCTCGAGCTCGTAGAGCGTGTCGTGGCGCGCCTCGTCGATGCGCGGGGCCTGCGAGGTCGGGCCGATGAACAGGCCCGAGAACAGGTAGCTCAGGCAGGGATGGCGCTGCCAGATCAGGATCAGCGATTTCAGCAGATCGGGACGGCGCAGGAACGGGCTGTCGTTCGGGGTGGCGCCACCGACGACCACGTGGTTGCCGCCGCCGGTGCCGGTGTGGCGGCCGTCGATCATGAACTTGTCGGCACCAAGGCGCGACAGCCGCGCTTCTTCATAGATCGCCTCGGTGGTGGCGACGCAATCCTCCCAGCTGTGCGCGGGGTGGATGTTGACCTCGATCACGCCCGGATCGGGGGCGACGCGGATCACGTTCAGCCGCGGGTCATGCGGCGGCGCATAGCCCTCGATGTGGATGGGCAGGTTCAGCTCGGCCGCCGTCGCCTCGGCGGTGGCGATCAGTTCGAGATAATCCTCGAGCGTGTCGCAGGGCGGCATGAAGAGACACAGCCGGCCCTCGCGCGGCTCGATCGCGATCGCGGTGCGGACCCAGCCCATCGAGGGGTCGACCCCCTCGCCGAGATGGGTGTCCTGCGGCACCCATTTCTGCCGCTCGGCCTCTTTCGCGCCGGCGCGGAAGCCCTGCGCATGGCCCGGCGTCACCCCGGGCATCAGCGCGGCGCGCTCGCGGTCTTCCTGCGCGAGGCGGTCGATCTCCTCCTGGATCTTGCGGCGGCGCTCCTCGACCACGGCCTGATAATCGGGCAGCGGCGCGCGCGGCACGGTCGGGTCGGCCGGATAGCTGTAGGGATATTGCGCGGGCGGGATATAGGGCAGCGAGCCGAGCGGCAGGCGGAAGCCCACCGGGCTGTCGCCGGGGATCAGGAAGATATGGCCGCGCCGCGGCTTCCACAGCTCGGAGCGCCAGTGCGACGGCGTATCGGCCGATTGCCACCAGCGCTGGATCGGCAGCACGTAGCCCGAGGGCTCGGTCAGGCCGCGGTTGAAGACGCGGGCATAGCGGGCGCGGTCCTCGGGGTTCTTCAGCCGGGAATTCTCGGGTGAGACATTCGGCGGCAGGTTCGCTTCCTTCAGGATCCACTCGGCCGGATCCTCGTAGGCGGGCTGGGCATAGTTGCCGTCAAGCCCGAGCTTGGTCGCGAAGGTCGACATGAATTTGCCGGCCTCGGCCGCGCCCATCTGCTGCGGGGCATCCTCGCGCGCGATCAGCTCGGGGTTCCGCCACACCGGCAGCCCGTCGTTGCGCCAGTAGAGCGAGAAGGTCCAGCGCGGCAGGCTTTCGCCCGGATACCACTTGCCCTGACCGTAATGCAGGAAGCCGCCGGGCGCGAAGCGCTGCTTCAGCCGTCGGATCAGGGTATCGGCAAGGGCGCGCTTCTGCGGGCCGACGGCGGCGGTGTTCCACTCGTCCGATTCGAAATCGTCGACCGAGACGAAGGTCGGCTCGCCGCCCATGGTCAGCCGCACATCGCCCTCGCGCAGGGTCTCGTCGACCTTGCGGCCAAGCGCGTTGAGCCGCTCCCACGCCTCGTCCGAGAACGGCTTGGTGATCCGCGGGTGTTCGGCCACGCGCTTGATTTCCATGTCGAAATCAAAGCTGACCTCAGGCGTTCCGGCGGCCGCGAAGCCGCCGACGATCGGCGCGGCGTTGCGGTAATGCGGGGTCGCGGCCAGCGGGATATGGCTTTCGCCGGTGAGCAGCCCCGAGGTCGGATCAAGCCCGATCCAGCCGGCGCCGGGCAGGTAGACCTCGCACCAGGCGTGCAGGTCGGTGAAGTCGTGATCGGTGCCCGCCGGCCCGTCGAGCGAGACGACATCGGGCTTGAGCTGAATGAGATAGCCCGAGACGAAGCGTGCGGCAAAGCCCAGATGGCGCAGCGCCTGCACCAAGAGCCACGAGCTGTCGCGGCACGAGCCCGAGCGCAGCGCCAGCGTCTCGTCGGGGGTCTGCACGCCGGGCTCCATCCGGATCGTGTAGTTGATCCCGTTCGCGATCCGGGCGTTCAGCGCGACGAGGAAGTCGACGGTGCGGGTCTTGCTGTAATCGATCGTGCCGAGGAGCTGGGCCAGCAGCGGGCCCTCGGGCTCGGGCGTGCGATAGATCGACAGGTCGTCGCGCAGCTCCTCGGGATACTCGAAGGGCCAGTATTCGGCGCTTTCCTCGACGAAGAAGTCGAAGGGGTTGTAGACCGTCATGTCGGCGACGAGATCGACCTCGATCTTCAGCTCGGTCACCGGCTCGGGGAAGACGAAGCGGGCGAGCCAGTTGCCGTAGGGGTCCTGCTGGTGGTTCACGAAATGGCCGCCGGGCGAGACCTTCAGCGAATGCGAGATCACCCGGGTGCGCGAATGCGGCGCGGGACGCAGGCGGATGATCTGCGGCCCCAGAGTGACGGGCCGGTCGTATTTGTAATGCGTCAGGTGATAGATGGATGCGTAGATCGCCATGGTCGCGCCTTCTTCGTTCGGTGCGGCCAGATTAGGCGATGGTGGCAATGCCACCACCCCTAACGCATGGCCGACAGGCCCGAAAGCGCCGGCGTCGGCGCTTTCGCCCAAAAAATGGGCGATGGCTGGCGGGCGCGGCCACACGGCCTTTCCCCGTGCCGGGGTTTTCCCTTTTGCACTCAAGGCGCTATATCAGGGCACAGGGCAGAACGCGCAAAAGGGGCAGGAATGCTGGAGCGGCAGAAGGCAGTGATCCTTGCGGTGGTGATCGGCGCGGTGGGGGCAGGGGTTTTCACCGTGCTCGGTGTGCCGGCGGGGGCGCTGATCGGGGCGAGCCTTGCCGTCGCGCTGGCGGCGGCGGCAAGCCTGCCGGTCGACGTGCCGGCGCGGCTGCGCGATGTCGCCTTCTGCGTGATCGGGATCTCGCTCGGTTCGGGGATCGACCCCGACATCGGGCATCGGGTGATCGCCTGGGGGCTGAGCCTCGGTTTTCTCGTGCTGTCGCTGATCGTCACGCTGGCCTGCGGTGCGCTGGTGCTGACGCGGGGCTTTGGCTATTCGCGCGAGACGGCGGTGCTGGCGACGGCGCCGGGGACGATGTCGAACGTGATTGCGCTGGCGCTCGAGGGGCGGGGCGATGTCAACGCGATCATGGTGCTGCAGATCGTGCGGATGCTGGTGCTGGTGGCGCTGGTGCCGCCGCTTGCCACGCTGCTCGACGCGGCACCGGCGGCGCCGATTGTGCGCGCGGCGATGCCGTTGCTGCCCTTCGCGGGGCTGCTGGCGGTGGCCTATGGTCTTGGCTTCCTCGGCCAGCGCCAGGGGGTGCCGGCGGCCTGCCTGCTGGCGGGGCTGGTGCTGAGCGGCGGCGCGCATGCGGCGGGGCTGGTGCAGGGGGCGGCGCCGGCCTGGGCGTTGTTCGCGGGCTTCATCCTGACCGGCGCGACGCTCGGAACGCGGCTGACCTCGGTCGGGCTGCTTGGCATCCTGCGCATGGCGAAGGCGGGGGCGGCGCTGATCGCCACCACGCTTGCCGTCTCCTTCGTCTTCGCGGCGCTGGCCTCGACCGTCACCGGGCTGCCGCTGGCCGAGGTCTGGATCGCCTTCGCCCCGGGCGGGGTCGAGGCGATGGCGGCGATCGGCCTGTCGCTGGGCTTCGACCCGGCCTATGTGGCGCTGCATCACTTCGCCCGGATCCTGACGCTGATCGTTCTCGTGCCGCTCGCCACGCGGGGGCGCTGAGCCCCCGGCCGGGGCGGACGCTGCGATTCGGCCGTTTCCACAAACGAAAAAGCGCCGCGGGAGGCGGCGCTTGTTTCCGGGCAGCGATCTGCGGCGTCTCAGCCGTTCCAGGTGCGGACCTGGCCGCAATCCATGTGCACGAAGTTCGAGCGCATGTATTTGCCGACGCCGCCGGCGTGGCAGGCCGTCGCGGCCGAATAGATCTGCGGCACCGAGCGCGACTTCAGCCGCAGATCGGCGGCCATGCCCTTCATGTGCAGCGAATTCTGTGCAACCCCGCGCGAGCGGGCGCGCAGCATCGCATTCGTCGCGGGCGAACGATAGCCGGACAGCATCATGTAGGGTTCGCTGGTGTCCATCAGCCGGTGCGAGGCGGCGGCGATGTCGACGGTGCGCGGGTCGATGGTGATCTTCTGATCGGTCCGCCAGTCGCGCATGAAGTGGTTGATTTCCTTGAGGGCTTCGGGGATGTACTCGCCCTCGATCCAGTACACGGTGTCGATGCTCTCGCCGGTGCGGCCGGAATACATCTTGATGCGTCGGATATCACCGGCGCCGCGCAGAAAGCCGAAGGCGTTCGATGCGGTCGGCGCGGCCGTGACAGCGGTCGCGGCGAAGGCTGCAAGAAGCCCGCGGCGGGAAAGTGTCGTCATGCTCATATCCAGTTCGCCTGTCCTGTCGTTCGAGGGTGCCGTCATTCGACGTGCGGTTGAAACCTGCCTACCCCCTACCATGGCACAGTTATGGCACAGGCTCTGCCGTGTTCCAATCGCGGAATCGGGATCGGCAGAACGCAAGGGGGAAAATCGGCAGGTTTCTGCCCAATTTGCTTGCCTGTTGCGCAGCCGTCGCACCGCTGTGCCTTCGGCGCCGCAACCCGTGCCGCTTTGTTGCGCAGATCTGGACAGTTCCGGGCTTTTGCAGGACGCTGGGAACATTGATGTTTCAGGGGGAACGGGCAGATGTGGGGTGCGATGCGCGGTTTCGGCGGCGCGGCGCTGCTGGCGGCGTTGATGGCGGGCACGGCGATCGGCGGAACGGTGCTGCCGACCGATGCCGGCGCGCCGATGATCGACGGGTTTTCGCAGGCGGTAGCCGAGGGCGTGGCCGGCAACGAGGGCCTCGCCGCCTTCTATGCCGCGCGCAGCTATGCGCCGATCTGGACGACCGGTGCCGATGCCGACCGCCGCGCCGCCTTCTTCGCCGCCCTCGACGGGGCCGGGGCGCATGGCCTGCCGGTCGACCACTATGATGCCGCGGGGCTGCGGGCGCGCTTTGCCTCGATCCGCTCCGAGCGCGAGCGCGGCCTGCTCGAGGCCGACATGTCCCGCACCTGGGCGGATTATGCGCATGACGTCTCGAACGGCGTGCTCGAGCCGAAGAAGATCGATCCGGGTCTGGTGCGCGAGATCCCCCGCCGCGACACCGCCGAGCTGATCGCGGGCTTTGCCGCGGCCGAGGTGCCGGCGCGCTTCCTGCGCGATCTCGCCCCGAGCGCGCCGCAATACGCCCAGCTGATGCGCGCGCGGCTCGACCTTGCGGCGCAGATGGCGCAGGGCGGCTGGGGCGCGACGGTGCCGGCGAAGGTGCTGCGCCCGGGCGAAAGCGGGGCGGCGGTGATCGCCCTGCGTGACCGGCTGCAGGCGATGGGGTATCTCGGCCGCTCGGCTAGCCCGCGCTATGACGCGGCGCTGCAGAAGGCGGTGCAGCAGTATCAGCTCGACCTTGGTCTCAAGTCCGACGGCGTCGCCGGCGAGGCGACGCTTGCCGAGATCAACCGCAGCCCCGAGGAGCGGATGCGGTCGATCCTCGTCGCGATGGAGCGGCTGCGCTGGATGAACGGGATCGACCTCGGCGCGCGCCACATCTGGGTGAACATCACCGATTTCTCGGCCCGCATCGTAGATCACGGCAAGACCACCTTCGAGACGGTGACCGTCGTCGGCCAGAACCAGGCCGACCGCCGCACGCCCGAATTCTCGGACGAGATGGAGATGATGGTGATCAACCCGAGCTGGTCCGTGCCGCGCTCGATCACCGTCAAGGAATACCTGCCGATGATGCAGCGCAACCCGAATGCGGCGGCGCATATCAACCTGGTCGACAGCCGGGGCCGCACCGTGCCGCGCTCGGCGGTGAATTTCGCCGCCTACACCGACAAGACCTTCCCCTTCGCGATGAAGCAGCCGCCGTCGGATGGCAATGCGCTCGGGCTGGTGAAGTTCCTGTTCCCGAACAAGTACAACATCTACCTGCACGACACGCCGTCGAAATCGCTGTTCAGCAAGGACGTGCGCGCCTTCAGCCATGGCTGCGTGCGGGTCGGCAAACCCTTCGAGCTGGCCTATGCGCTGCTGGCGCCGCAGGCGGCCGACCCAGAGGCCTATTTCCAGCAGATCCTCGCCACCGGGCAGGAGACGACGGTGCGGCTGGAGACGCCGGTGCCGGTGCATCTGGTCTATTTCACCGCCTGGCCGACGGCGAGCGGACGGATGGAATATCGCGCCGATGTCTATGGCCGCGATGCCGCGCTCTTTGCCGCGCTTGAAAAGGCAGGGGTGGAATTGCCGGTGCTCTCGAACTAGATCGGAGACGGGCGTTCCTCCGGGCGCCGGATCTCGAGGAGGCAGGCATGGCACAGACCGTTGAAACCATTGCGCGGGCGCTGAATGCGCGGGCGGAGGGCGACCTGAGCCTGCCGATCGACGGCGCGTCCGAGCCTGCGGCCGCCGGCCAGCGCCAGCTTGCCCTTGCGATGAGCCCGAAATACGCCGACGGCATCCGGGCCGGCGAGGCGCGCGCGGCGCTTCTGTTCGAGGGGGCGGACTGGCGTTCCTACGGGCTCGAGGCGGCGATCTTCGTCGAACGCCCCCGGCTTGCGATGGCGGGGTTGTCGAAGGCGTTCGATCCGGGCCCGGAGATCGCGCCGGGCATCCATCCGACGGCGCTGGTCGACCCCACGGCCGAGATCGGCGAGAATGCCGCGATCGGCCCCTTCGTGGTGATCGGACGCGGCGTGAGCATCGGCCCGAACGCCCGCATCGGGGCGCATGCGGTGATCGCCGAAGGCACCCGGATCGGGGCGGATGCGCTGATCCTCTACGGCGCCCGGATCTGCGCGCGGGTGGTGATCGGCGATCGCTTCATCTGCCACCCGGGCGCGGTGATCGGCGCCGACGGCTTCTCCTTCGTCACCGCCGAGAAGTCGGGCGTCGAGGAGATCCGCGAGACGCTGGGCGAGCGCGCCCATTTCCACGATCAGCACTGGCACCGCATCCATTCGCTCGGCACCGTCGAGATCGCCGATGACGTCGAGATCGGCGCCAATGCCTGCGTCGACCGCGGCACGGTGCGCGCGACCTCGGTCGGGCGGGGCACGAAGATCGACAACTTCGTGCACATCGGCCACAACGTGCAGGTGGGCGAGGACTGCCTGCTGTGCGGTCAGGCGGGCGTCGCGGGCTCGACCCGGATCGGCAACCGCGTGGTGCTGGCGGGGCAGGTCGGCGTGTCGGATAACATCTTCGTCGGCGATGACGTGATCGCCGGCGGCGGCACGAAGATCATGTCGAATGCCCCCGCCGGTCGCGTGCTGCTTGGTTATCCGGCGATCAACATGAAGACCCATGTCGAGGCCTGGAAAAATATCCGCCGTCTGACAAGATTGTTTGCACAGGTGGCCGAGCTTCGCGAAACTGTTGCAAAGCTGTCCGAAAAGAAGGGCGGAAATTAACGGCAGATGAGGCCAGACGTGGAAGACCAGATCATTTCCATCATCGCCCGCGAGGCGGTGCTCGAGCCTGCGGAGGTGCGCCCCGAGATGACGCTCGAGGAGCTGGGGCTCGACAGTCTCGGCCTCGTCGAGATGATCTTCGCCATCGAGGAGACCTTCGGCGTCTCCGTGCCCTTCAATGCCAACGAGCCGACGCAGACCGAGTTCGACGTCTCCTCGGTCGGGGCGATCGTGCGCGCGGTCGAGCGGCTGATCGCGGGGCCGGCGGCGGCGGTTGCCTGAGCCGATGCGGCGCGTCGTCATCACCGGGGCCGGGACGGTCAACGCCCTGGCCCGGGACCTGCCCGGAACCCTTGCGGCCATGGCCGAGGGGCGCACGGGCATCGGGCCGCTCGACCTGCCCGATGTCGAGAGGCTGTCCATCCGGATCGGGGCGCAGGTGACGGGCTGGGAGCCCGAGGCGCTCTTCGACCGAACGAAGCTTTCCCTCTATGACCGCTTCACGCAATTCGCCCTCGTTGCGGCGGGCGAGGCGATGGCGCAGGCGGGGCTGGCCGCGGTGCCGGGCGATCCGGTCCGCTGGGGCTGCGTGATGGGCACGGCGGGCGGCGGCAACGGCACGGTGAACGACGCCTTCCGCGCCGTCTTTGCCGAGGGCAAGAACCGCGTCCATCCCTTCACCGTGCCGCGGCTGATGAACAATGCCGCCGCCTCGCATCTCACCATGGCCTGGGGGCTGATGGGGCCGGCGTTCTCCGTTGCCACCGCCTGTGCCAGCTCGAACCACGCGATCGGTCTGGCCTTCCAGATGATCCGCGCCGGCATGGCCGACGGGATGTTGGCGGGCGGCTCGGAATCGATGCTGAACTTCGGCGGGCTGAAGGCCTGGGAGGGGCTGCGGGTGATGTCGCCCGAGGGCTGCCACCCGTTCAGCCTGGGCCGCACCGGCATGGTGCAGGGCGAGGGCGCGGCCGTCTTCGTGCTCGAGGAGTACGAGGCCGCGCGGGCCCGGGGCGCCGAGATCCTCGCCGAGATCCGCGGTTTCGCGATGACCTCGGACGCGGGCGACATCGTCATGCCCTCGGTCGAGGGCGCGACGCGGGCGATGCGCGGCGCGCTCGCCGATGCCGGGATCGCGCCCGCAGAGGTCGGCTATATCAACGCCCATGGCACCGGCACGGCGGCGAACGACCGCACCGAGGCCGCGGCGATCCGCACGGTTTTCGGGGATGCGCCGCCGCCCGTTTCCTCGACCAAGGCGGCGCACGGGCATTGCATCGGCGCGACCGGGGCGGTCGAGCTGCTCGCCTGTCTTCTGGCGCTGCGCGACGGGGTGCTGGCACCCACGCTGGGCTTTCAGGCGCCTGACCCGGATTGCCCGCTCGACGTGGTGCCGAATGTGGCGCGGACGGCCGATGTCTCGGTCGCGATGTCGAATGCCTTCGCCTTCGGCGGGCTCAACGCGGTGCTGGTGCTGAGCCGGGCGTGAAATGCAGGACGCCTCCCCGAGGGGAGGCGTCGCAAACCCTTGCAGGTTTTCAGCGGCCGATCACTGTTTCGGGGCCGGCGCCGGCGAAGCCGAGGTCTGCGCGCTGACCTTGGTCACCGCGTCATAGGCGGCGGTGAAGCCCTTGAGCGAGATCGCCACCGTCACCGGGTGATCGGGCGCGGCGACCGGAACCACCGTCATCGAGACCTTGTTGCCCTTCTTGAAGGCGGCAAGCTCTTCGGCGGTCAGGCCGACGCGGGCGAAGCAGCCCACCGGAGCGCAGAAGGTGAAGGGGTAGGACCGCGCCTCGTTGGTGTCGATCTTCAGCGTCACGCCCTGCGTCAGCAGCGTTTCGAGCGGGGTCATGATCGTCGCACCGGCGACCGCCTTGGCGCTGCCGGTCAGTGCCACCATCGAGATGTCGGCGACGTTGTTGCCCTTCTCGTCCTTCAGCAGCTGATACATCTGGCACGGGTCATTGCCGTCTTCGGTGTGCACGCATTGCAGCGCCCAGTCGTCGAAGGTCTTGGCGATGTAGGTCGTGCCGGGGCCGTCGGGCTGCTTGTCGGCGGCGGGCGCCGGGGTCTGCGCCGGGGTGGCGGGGGCGGCCGCGGCCGGAGCCTCGGCAGCAGGAGGAGTCGTCGCGGCGCCGTCGGTCGCGGGGGTGTCCTGCGCGAAGGCGGCCGGGGCGGCAAGGCCCAGGGTCAGCGCGATCGCGAGGCGTTTCGTCAGCTCAGTCATTCTAGCCTTCCATGCTGAACGGGTGTCCCCGTCGACCTAGCACGGCCGCAAGCGCCTGTCAGCGGGCAAAACCGCGCGGGGGGGCAGGCAGAGGGGCGCGGACCATTACAGTTGCGTGAGCGGCAGGTGAGGCGGGGCAGAAGAAAAGGGCTCCGCATGCGGAGCCCTTTCCATCTTTCCCCCTGCCGGACTGGGCCGACTTTGTCATTGGGGTGAACGCTAAATCGGAACGAAATTTTCGTCAACTGTCAAATGACGCTTCTGTAAATGCCTGTTTTCATGAAAAAATGCGGCACCTTTGCGGGGTGCGGCCAGTCCGACAGGGAGGAGGGCCCCCGGTGCGGGCCCTGCGCGCCGGGGGACAGGTTCAGGCTGGCAGCGAGAGGTTAAATTTGTATTCTGCCGGGTAACGGTGATGCGCGCCCGGACCGGGGCGCAGGGGTGTGAGGGACGGATGACGGGTGTTCTGACCGAGGCGGGGATCTTCGTGGGCGGCGGCGGCGAGGGGCATGCACTGCCGCAGCAGTTGCTGCTGAAATACGGCAACCGGCACGGTCTGGTGGCGGGCGCCACCGGCACCGGCAAGACCGTGACCCTGCAGGTGCTGGCCGAGGCGTTCTCGGCCGCCGGTGTGCCGGTCTTCATGGCCGACGTGAAGGGCGACCTTGCCGGCATCGCGATGGCGGGCACGGCCACGGGCAAGCTGCACGAGGCCTTTGCCGCCCGCGCCGCGACGATCGGCTATGACCTGTCCTATCGCGATTTCCCGGTCACCTTCTGGGATCTCTTTGGAGAGCAGGGCCACCCGGTGCGCACCACCGTCTCCGACATGGGGCCCTTGCTGCTGTCGCGGCTGCTCGGCCTGACCGAGGCGCAGGAGGGGGTGCTGAACATCGCCTTCCACGTCGCCGACAGCGAGGGGCTGGCGCTGCTCGACATGGCGGACCTGCGGGCGATGCTGGTCGATATCGGCGAGCGCGCCGACGAGCTGTCGCTGCGCTACGGCAATATCGCGACGCAATCGGTGGGGGCGATCCAGCGCGCGCTTCTGGTCCTCGAGAACCAGGGCGCGGTGAAGTTCTTCGGCGAGCCGGCGCTCGATCTCGCCGACATGATGATCCCGGCGCCCGACGGGCGCGGCCGGGTCAACGTGCTGGCCGCCGACAAGCTGATGGGCAGCCCGCGGCTTTACGCGACCTTCCTGCTCTGGCTGCTGTCAGAGCTTTTCGAGCAGCTGCCCGAGGTGGGCGACCCGGACAAGCCGAAATTCGTCTTCTTCTTCGACGAGGCGCATCTTCTGTTCGATGACGCGCCGAAGGCGCTGGTCGACAAGGTCGAGCAGGTGGCTCGGCTGATCCGCTCGAAGGGGGTGGGGGTCTATTTCGTCACGCAGAACCCGGCGGACGTGCCCGAGGACATCCTCGGCCAGCTCGGCAACCGGGTGCAGCACGCGCTGCGCGCCTTCACCGCGCGCGACCAGAAGGATCTGAAGCGCGCGGCCGAAAACTACCGCGCCAATCCGCGTTTCGACACCGAGGATGCGATCCGCGAGGTCGGCACCGGCGAGGCGGTGACCTCCTTCCTCGAGGCGAAGGGCGTGCCGGGCATGGTCGAGCGCACCCTCGTGCGCCCGCCGCAATCGCGGCTTGGCCCGCTGACGCCCGAGGAGCGTCGCGCGATTCTGGCCGGCTCTCCCTTCGGGCTGAAATACGACAAGGTCATCGACCGCGAGTCGGCCTACGAGATCCTCACCGCGCGCGCGGCCGCCGCCGCACAGGATGCGGCCGAGGCCGAGGAGACGGCCGCGCAGGACAAGGCCGCGACGGCCGACGCGGCGCGCGAGTTCAGGAATGCGCGCCGCTATGACGGGGGCAAGACGGCCAAGGCCACGCCCCCGACCCGGCGCAGCAGCTCCTCGCGCAACGACAGCCTGCTCGAGACCTTCGGCAAGAGCCTGGTGCGCCAGCTTGGCACCAAGGCCGGCCAGCAGATCGTGCGCGGCGTTTTGGGCACGCTGTTCCGCGCCCGCTGATCAGGCGCCGGTGCGCGGCAGAAGCCGCGCCTCGGCCATCATCGCGATCAACAGCTCGATGTGGCGCGTCAGACTGTATTGCGCGCCCCCCTCGCGCCGCTGCGCCTCGAGCGTGGCCTCCTCGACGATCAGCGCGCGCAGCGCCGCCTCGGGCGTGGGCACCTGCGCCAGCCGCATCAGCCGCCGCAGGTCGCGCGCGCGGTTGTAGTCGCCCTGGCCACAGCGTGCGGCGCGGATCAGCAGGCGCGGCCGGCGCAGGGTGGCAAGGATCTCGTGAAGGTCGGTCATGGCGGGCCCCCGTGCAAAGACCGGCCCAGCTTCACTCAACCTTTACGGGTGTTGCGCAAAGCCGCACTCAACCGTGCGGCGCGTTTTGAGATCTTTAGACTTTCTAAAGAAATCTGGGGGTCGCCCGAGCTGTTAACGGACGGGTAATCAAAACAACCCACGGTTGTTAACGACGAAATGGCGGCACGGCGACGGTGCCGGCGCCGATCCGGGGGAAGACATGACGACGATCAGCCCGTTTCTGACGCCGCTTCCTGCATGGCTGCCGGACCATGCGCGGCTCTATCTGCGCCATGTCGAGGAGGGGATCCCGATCCGGCAGCTGGCGCGGGCCGAGGGCTGCGCAGCCTCAACCGTTCTGCGCCGCGTGCGCCGGGTCGAGGCGCGGCGGGACGACCCGCTGGTCGACGAGGCGCTGGCGCGTCTCGGTCATGGCTCCGCCTTCGTCGAGACGGCCGTTCATCGAGAGGACGAGACCGAGATGACCGCACCGATCCGCACCCCGGGCCTTCCCGCGGACGAGGAGCTTGTGGCGCGCGAGGGGCGCCGGATCCTGCGCCGCCTGGCCGAACCCGCGGCCCTTCTCGTCATTGCCGACGACATGGACAAGGCCGTGGTGCTGCGCGGCACGGTGCGCACCGCGGTGACCGAGCGCGCGCTGGCCCGGGCCTTCGCGCTGAAGGACTGGATCCAGGTGCGCCATGCGGCGCGGGTGACGAGCTATGAGATCACCGTCGCCGGGCGCGCCGCGCTGAAGCGGATGATCGAGGAGGAGAACCTGGCCCGCGGTCTGCCGGCGGGCAAGGATCCGGGCTCGACCTTTGCCGGGCAGCACCGCGACTGGGGCGAGCGCGCGGTGGCCGAGGACGGCGCCCGGCCGCGGCGGCTGCGCGCGAACCTCGCCGAAAGCCCGCTTGCGGTGCTGGCGCGGCGGCGCGATGCGCAGGGGCAGCCCTTCCTTGGCGCGGATCTTGTCGCCGCGGGCGAGCGGCTGCGCGAGGATTTCGAGCTTGCCCAGATCGGCCCGCGCGTTGCGCAGAACTGGGAACGCTTCCTGACCGGGGGCGAGCGCACGGGCTATCGTCCCGATCTCGGCCCGGGGGCGGGCGGCTCGGAGCGCGCCCGCGATCGCGTCGCCGCGGCGCTGCGTGACCTCGGGCCGGGGCTCGGCGACATGGTGTTGCGCTGTTGCTGCTTTCTCGAGGGGCTCGAGACCGCCGAGCGGCGGATGGGCTGGTCGGCGCGCTCGGGCAAGATCGTGCTGCGGATCGCGCTGATGCGGCTGAAGCGCCATTACGACGAGACCTATGGCGGGGCCTCGCCGCTGATCGGCTGAGGGGCAGGGGGGCGCTAGCGCCCCCCCATCTCGATCACCAGATGCGGCACGCCGTCCGAGGTGTGGCTGTGCGACCGCCCCTCGGCGTTGATCGTCGCGCGGATCTGCGTGCGCAGGTTCGAGAAACTCTCGAAGCGCACGACATCGACCGGCGTGTCGAAGCGGATCTCGATGTGGCGGTGACTGTCGGGCCCCGAAAGGCCGATGATCCGCCCGGTGAAGGGCTGGCCCAGATAGCGGCCGGACACCGCATCGCCAAGCGCAAGCTCGGGCGGGGCATTGCGCAGGGCAAGGCGCGCGTGCAGCGTGTTCCAGTCCTTCGCGCCCTGCTGGCGCGCGACCAGCTCAAGCGCCTGCGCATGGCTGATTGCCGTGCCCTGCGCCAGAAGCGCCGCGCGCAGGGCCTTGGCCTGCGCCTTGGCCTCGTCGAGGGTCATCATGGCCGTGCCTCCGCGCGGAAGGTCGGCGGGACCGGATGTCGTGGTTGAACGGCGTGTCGGACGGACATCGCTCACTCCTCTGGATCGGCATTTCAGAAGGGATGGGAGCCTGCGTTGCCCACACCGCGAAATGCATCGGGGGGTGAGATGTCGTCTTCTTCCGGGCTTCACCGTGACGTGAGTCTGCAGGCGGCAGGTGCCCGGCACCTTGTCGCAGCACATAGGCGATCGGGCCCTTCGGGTCAACCGTGAGCCGCAGCCTCAGCCCAGCAGCACGACAAGCCAGGCAGTCCCGACCGAGATCGCCGTCACCATCACCATCGCCGAACCGACGTCCTTCGCCTTGCGCGCCATGTCGCTGCGCTCGGGGCTGATCCGGTTCACGATGGTCTCGATCGCGGTATTGGCCAGTTCCGCCGCCAGCACGAGGAAGCCGAGCGCGATGATCAGGGCGCGTTCGCCGGCGCCCATGTGCACGACCAGCGCCAGCGTGATCGAGATCGCCTGCGCCACGGTCCACTGGCGCAGCGACTTTTCGGTGGCCCAGGCGGCGATCCAGCCGTGCCACGACCAGGTGGCCGTGTTGTGAAGCCGCCAGAGCTCGGATGAAAGGAAGCGCAGCATTTGTCCCCTCCTGACCCTTCCTGCGAAGGGTAAGCGCGCGGGGCGGAGCGGGCCAGATCTTTCTGTGCCGCGGTCGACGAAGTCGCAGGCCACAGAGGCGACAGCGCGGCGAGGGCTGGTGGTCAAAACCGACTCGGCCCTGGCCCCGCCGGTGCGGACGAGTCGGGTGGCAGGGCGGCGGAAGTCGGTCACCGGTGTCCGTGGGGGGGCATTGAAAAGGCCATGGGAAACAATGCCGTACCCTTGTTTTCCTGGGGCTCCGCCGCGCGCTGCCGAGGCGTTTCGATGGTGCCGAAAATTCTTGCATAAATCTGTCATTCTGGGGTTGCGTTCCCCCCCGGAAAGAACGATTAAGGCGCCGGACCGGTAGCTCAGTGGTAGAGCAGCTGACTCTTAATCAGCGGGTCGAGGGTTCGAAACCCTCCCGGTTCACCAAACTCCCCTTTCGTGAAGAGCGCCGCCGAAAAGGCGGGCTGCCGGGCCCGGTTTCGCGGGCAATTCGGGACGTGTTTCACCTGGAGCCGCCGCATGGCGCCCTCCGCGGCAGTTCGACGATCCGTTTCGGCGGGCCTCGTCATAAAGTCGGAATCTTGGGGTTGCGTTCTGCGCCGGAAAGAACGATTAAGGCGTCGGACCGGTAGCTCAGTGGTAGAGCAGCTGACTCTTAATCAGCGGGTCGAGGGTTCGAAACCCTCCCGGTTCACCAAACTTCCCCTTCGTGAAGACCACCGCCGAAAGGCGCGCTGCCGGCCCCGGTTTCCCGGGGCATTGTCGTGGCTCGGGGCTTTCGTCGCGGCTCTCCGGGGCCCTCCGGCCGGTCCGCTCAGAACCACTGCACCTCGCCATCCTCGCGCGGCGAGTCGATCCGTGCCGGGACGGCACGGGAGCCGGGCAGGGCAAGGGCATGTGCAAGCCCCTGCAGCCGCAGCTGCGAGGCCAGGATCCGCGCGTCGATCTGCAGATCCTGCGGGATCTCGCGCGACAGCGTGCCCAGCAGCCGCCCGAGATCCTCGAGCGCCTGGGTGATCAGGTCGATCCGTTGCAGACCGCGGATCGCGTCCGGGTCCGTGTGCTCGCAGAAATGGCACAGCGACAGGGCAATCTGCACCTCGCCCGAAAGCTGCGCGAGCCCGTCGATCTCCTCGGCGATGCGGGCGGCCAGCGCATCGAGGGCAAGCGCGCTGCCGGTCGTCGAAACGGGGCCCGCCGGAGGGCGCATGGTCACAACCTCCCCACCACGGCCTCGATGCCGGCGCGCAGTTCCTGAGGCGTGAAGGGTTTCTTCAGGAAGTTGTTCATTCCGAACCGGCGCCCGAGATCGATCAGAGTGCTGTCGGCGCGACCGGTGATCAGGATGAAGCCGACCCCCTTGGTGCGGGCATTGCCGCGCAGCGCCTGCAGCAGCTGCAGCCCGTCCATTCCGGGCATGTTGTAATCCGAGATCACCAGATGTGCCGGCGCGGTCTCGATCGTCTGCAGCGCGCTTGGGCCGTCGGTGGCATGCCCGACCTGGCGAATCCCCATCCCGTCGAGCGCCTGCATGATCAGCCCGCGGCTCGTCGACATGTCGTCCACCACGAGGACACGCAGCTGGTCTCTCAAAGCCATTCCGTTTCTCCGTTCGCCCCGGCGTCCTGGGGCAGCCTGTAGGTGGTGATTCCCGCGGTCTCGAGCCGGCTTTCGGCACGCGCGATCCGCTCCGAATGGCCGACGAAGATCCAGCCGCCCGGTTCGAGCACCTCCTCGAACCGCGCCCACAGGCGCGCCTGCGCCAGCGGATCGAAATAGATGACGACATTGCGGCAGAAGATGATGCTGAACCGCCCGCGCATCGGCCAGGGGCCATGCAGGTTCAGCTCGCGGAAGGTGACGAGGCGGCGCAGGCTGTCGACCACCTGAACGCCCGCGGGCACCGGCTGGAAGAAGCGGGCGCGCAGCGCCGGCGGCACGGTGTCGAGCAGCTGCGGGTCATAGATCGCCGCCTGGCCGCAGGCGATCACCTGCGGGTCGATGTCGGTCGCGAGGATGCGGATGTCGAGCGCCTCGTGATCGGGGGCAAGCTCGGCCAGCACCATCGCGATCGAAAACGCCTCCTGCCCGTTCGAGGAGCCGGCCGACCAGATCCGCACCCGCCCGCCGGCCCGTGCCCGCGCGATCAGCGGCGGCAGGGCGCGGCTGCGCAGCATCTCGAAATGGTGCTTTTCGCGGAAGAAATGGGTGACGTTGGTGGTCAGGGCCGAGATCATCGCCTTCAGCTCGTCCTCGCCGCTCGCCGAGGTGACGAGGGCCAGATAGCTGCGATAGTCGCCGATCCCCAGCCGGCGCAGGCGCTTGCCAAGCCGCGACTGCACCATTGCGCCCTTGCCCGGGGCAAGGACGATGCCGGCCCGGCTGTGCAGGATCTGGGCGATGGCCTGCAGGTCGGTCTCGGTCGGGACGTCCGGCGCAAGAAGGCGCGGGATCTCCATCTCAGGCGGCCTCGGCCGACTGGTCGGGCAGCACCGCGCGCAGGTCGAGCACCCGGATCATCCGGCCGTCGACGATGGTCAACGCCTCGATGAAGCTCTGCTCCTCGTCGGCGAGCAGCTCGGGCGGCGGCTGCAGGGCGCTGCGCGGCAGCGACAGGATGTCGGAGACGGCGTTGACCAGCAGCCCGGTGGTCTGGCTGCCGACCTGGACGACGATGATGACATTGCGCGAATCGCCCGGCACCGGCGCCATGCCAAGCCGCACCGAGAGATCGACCACCGGCAGCACCGTGCCGCGCAGGTTGATCACGCCGCGCACATGCGGCGGGGCGTGCGGCAGCGGCGTCGCGCGGGTCCAGCCGCGGATCTCGCGCACCGACATGATGTCGACGCTGTATTCCTCGTCGGCGAGGCGGAAGGACAGAAGCTCGACTTCGGCGGAAGGGCTTTCGGGGGTGCTCATGGCAATCATCCTGCAAGGGCGAGGGGGCTGATCCGGGTGCGGCCGGTGGCGGTCTGGACAAGGTCGGCGGTGTCGAGGATCAGGGCGATGCGGCCGTTGCCGAGGATCGTCGCCGCGGCGACGCCCGGGATCCGGCCATAGGCCTGCTGCAACCCCTTGATCACCACCTGCCGCTGCTCGTGGATCGCGTCGACGATCAGCGCGGCGCGCGAGCCGTCCTCCTGTGCGGTGAGCAGCACGATGCCGCCCTCGTAGGAGGGTTTGGGCGCGCGATAGCCGAGTTCGGCGCCAAGGTCGTAAAGCGGCACGAAGGCGCCGCGCAGGTGGATCACGTTGGTCTGCGGCCCAAGTGCGCGGATGTCGCCCTCGGCCAAGGTCGCTGTCTCGAGGATCGAGGAGAGCGGCACCACCAGCGTCTCGTCGGCGACCGACACCACCATGCCATCGAGAACCGCGAGCGTCAGCGGCAGCGAGATCGAGAAGCGGGTGCCCTGGCCCGGTGCCGACTGGATCGTGACGCGGCCGCCAAGTGACTGGATCGCCTGGCGCACCACATCCATGCCGACGCCGCGGCCCGACAGCGCCGAGACCTGGCTTGCCGTCGAGAACCCCGGCAGGAACAGCAGCGCATCGATTTCCGCATCGGTCAGCGCCGCGTCGGCCGGAATCAGGCCGCGGGCGAGCGCGATCTCGCGCACCTTCGGGCGGTTGATGCCGGCGCCGTCGTCGGCGACCTCGATCACGATCCGGCCCGAGCGGTGCTGCGCGGTGAGCGAGATCACCCCCTCGGCCGGCTTGCCGGCGGCAAGGCGCAGCTCGGGGGTCTCGAGCCCATGGTCGACGGCGTTGCGGATCATGTGGGTCAGTGGCTCGGCCAGGCGTTCGATCACCGTCTTGTCGACTTCGGTCGCCTCGCCTTCGGTGTGCAGGCGCACCTCCTTGCCGACGGCGGTCGAGGCCTCGCGCACGATCCGGGCCATGCGCTGGAACAGCGGCTTCACCGGCTGGGCGCGGATCATCATCACGCTGTCCTGCAGGTCGCGGGTCAGCATCATGAAGGCCTCGAGCCCGGTCATCACCGCCGAATTCGGCGGCAGCCCGGCCTCGGCCACGCTTTGCGCCAGCATCGCCTGGTTGATGACCAGCTCGCCCACCAGGTTCACAAGCCGGTCGATGCGGTCGAGATCGACCCGCACGGTGGCGGCGGTCTCGCGCGGTGTGGCGCGGCGCTCGACCTGCCCGGGCGGCGGCGCGGGCTCGGCCGGGGCCTTGGCCACAGCGGGGGGCGGCGCGACGGAGGTCTCGGCCTGAGGGGCGACGATGGCGGGGGCGGGCGGCCTCGCGCCGGCCGCCTCGGCCTCGCGCCCGATCTCGAGCGTGCAGACATCCTCGACGAAATCGAACACCTCGCGCAGCTCTTCCTCGGCGATCTCGCCGGGCAGGGCGATGCGCCAGGACAGCAGCGCCGCATCGGGGCGCAGCGCCTCGAGCGCCGGCACGTCCGAGGAGTCGCAGCTCACCTCGGCCGCGCCGAGGGCGGCAAGCGCGCGCAACAGGTGCAGCGGCTCGTTGCCCGAGGCATAGAGCGCGTCCGCGGGGCGGAAGCGGATGATCCAGCGGGCGGGGGCGGGCAGGTCGTCGGGCGCGTCGAAGTCGAGGGCAAGCGGGATCGGCTCGAACGCGAGGGGAACCGGCTGGAACTCGGGCGAGACCTCGGGCTCCGCCGGGCCGCCGATCAGCGTTTCGAGCGCGCAGAGCACCGCCTCGGCCCCCTCGGGCGCGGGCGTGCCGTCATGGGCGGCGCGGACGTGGTCCTGCAGCAGGTCGGCGGCCTGGAAGAAGCTGCGCACGGCGTCCGGCGTGACCTCGAGCCGGCCCGCGCGCAGCGCGTCGAGCACGGTCTCGTAGCGGTGCGCGAAGGCGACGAGCGCGTCGAGCCCGAAGGCCCCGGCGCCGCCCTTGATCGAATGCACGGCGCGAAAGACGGTGTTCACCGTCTCGCTGTCGCTGCTGCCGTCCTGCAGGGCAGAGAGCGAATCCTGCAGGCTTTCCAGCAGCTCCTCGCATTCGACGAAGAAGCTTGCCCGGATCTCCGCCATCGGATCGGTTGCCATCGCGCCCCCCCTCAGCCCGCGACCATGTGCAGCGCCTTGACCAGCTTCGGCGGGTCGAAGGGCTTCACGATCCAGCCGGTGGCACCGGCCGCACGGGCGCGCGCCTTCAGCTCGGGCGCCGATTCCGTCGTCAGCACCAGGATCGGCGTGGCGCGGTGGCGGTCCTGGCGGCGCACCGCCTCGATGAAGCCGAAGCCGTCGAGGCGGGGCATGTTGATGTCCGAGATGATCGCGTCGGGCTCGATCTCCTTCAGCATCTCGAGCCCCTGCACGCCATCCTCGGCCAGATGCAGGGTGATCCCGGCCTCGCCTAGGGCAAGGCGCAGCATGTCACGGATGGTGCGGCTGTCGTCGACGGCAAGAACGGTCAGGCCCATGCGGCGCCCTCCGATTGCAGGGCGTCGAGCGGCAGGCCGAAGAGGGTGAGGGCCTCCTCGAAGGCGGGCGAGCGCGGGGAGATGGTCAGCGCGAGGCCGGCGGCGCGCCAGCTGCGGGCGGCGGCCAGCAGGATCTGCAGGCCGAGCCCGCCCAGATGGGTGACGCCGCCGGCATCGAGGACAAGCGGCTGTCCCTCGCAGGCGCGGATCGCGGTCAGGGCTTGCTCGGCATGGGTCAGGTCGAGGCGGGGGGCGAGGGCAAGAGTGGTCATGCGCCCCCCATGAAATAGACGGTCAGAAGGCTGCTCACCTGTTCCCCTTTCATTCCAGCATGAAAGAGGCATAGCGCCGAGCGGTTAAGATTGCCTTGACGGCGATCGGCGCGGGCTCAGCCGCGCCGCGCCTGCAGGTAGGACGCGCAGCCCGCAAGGGCGGCGTAATCGTCCGCGATGACCGTCACCGGGAAGGCGGCGAGAAAGTCGGAGAACCGGCCCTTGTCGCGCAGCGCTGCGGCAAAGCCGGCCCGGGCAAGATGGGGCGCCACGGCCCGGGCGACGCCGCCGCACAGGAAAATGCCGCCGAAGGGCAGGTGGGTCAGCGCAAGATCGCCGGTGACGCCCGCGAGCAGGCGCACGAAGATCCGCAGCGTGGCCTGCGACAAGGCGTCGCCCATTGCCACCGCGGTCAGGATCGAGGCGGCATCGCGCGGCGCGCCATGTCCCGTCTCGGCGCGCAGGAAGGTGTGGATCGCCGCGATGCCGCGCCCGGACAGCGCATCCTCGACCGAGGCAAAGCCATGATCGGCCTGCAGAAACCGCATCAGGCGGATGTCCTCGTCGCAGCGGACGGGCAAGGTGACATGGCCGCATTCCGAGGCTGCGACGAAGCGTCCGCCCGCGGTCTCGTGCACCGGGGCGGCGTTGAAGCCGGTGCCGATGCCGATCACCAGCGCGCTGGCGCCGGGCAGGGCAGGCGTGCCGGGCAGGATCGGCTGCAGCGCCTCGGGGCCCAGGATTCCAAGCGCATGGCCCTGCGCCTGCAGGTCGTTCAGCACCGCGACCTGCGCGGCGCCGGTGGTCCTGGCGACGCCCTCGGGCGTGATCCGCCAGTCGAGATTGGTCATCACCGCCACGCCCTCGCGCACCGGGCCCGCGGCCGCGACACAGGCGCCGGTGACCGGCTCCGCGCCTTCCTCGGCCAGATAGGCGCTCAGGATCGGTTCCAGCGCCGGGTGGTGGTCGTTCGGATAGCGACGGATCGTCTCGGGCAGCAGGCGGCCCGCGCGGGCCAGCGCGACGCGGGTGTTGGTGCCGCCGATATCGGCCAGAAGGGTCAGGGTCATCTCAGCGCTCCAGCGCCCGTGCCCAGGCGTGCCACGACGCCTTGGGACTGCGTTTCAGGGTTTCGAAATCGACATGGACGAGGCCGAAGCGTTTCTCGTAGCCAAGCGCCCATTCGTAATTGTCGAGCAGCGACCAGCACATGTAGCCCGCAAGCGGCACCCCCTCGGCGACCGCGCGGCGGCAGGCCGCCAGATGCTCGGCGTAATAGGCGATGCGGCCGGCATCGGCGCAGCTCCCGCCCGAAAGCACATCGGGCGCGGCCATGCCGTTCTCGGTGACATAAAGCGGCAGATCGCCGGTGTAGTCGCGCGCGACACGGGTGAGGAAGGCGTGCAGCCCCTCGGGATAGATCTCCCAGCCCATGTCGGTCTTCGGCAACGGTCCCTCCACCTCGCGATGCGCCGGCCAGGGACCGTCGCAGGGGGCGATGCGCTTGCAGGTATAGTAGTTCAGTCCGAACCAGTCGAGCGGCGCGCGGATCGTGGCGAAATCGTCCTGCCAGCCCTCGGGCAGGTGCGGCGCAAAGCCCTCGAGCACCTCGTCGGGGTAGCGGCCGAGCATCATCCCCTCGATGAAGAAGCGGTTGTAATAGGCGTCATAGAGACGCGCGGCCGAGGCGGCCTCGGGGGTGGCGTCGGCCGGGTGCGCATATTCGAAATTGCACACCGCGCCGAGATTGCCCATCCCCTCGGCCCGCATCACCGAGATCGCCTGGCCATGCGCCAGCAGGATGTGGTGCATCGCCCGCGCGGTCGCGCGGATGTCACGCAGCCCGGGCGCATGGGCGCCGAGGAAATGGCTCAGCCAGCCCACGCACCAGGGCTCGTTGATCGGCGCGGCGGACCAGATCCGGTCGCCGAGCCGGCGCGCGATCACCTGGGTGAACTCGGCAAACCACTGCGCCACGTCGCGGTTGCGCCAGCCGCCCAGATCGGCGAGCGCCGAGGGCATCTCCCAATGATAGAGGGTCAGTGCCGGCTTGATGCCGCGTTCGAGCATGCCGTCGACGAGCCGGTCGTAGAAATCGAGCCCCTCGGCATTCACCGCGCCGCGCCCTTCGGGCATCACCCGCGCCCAGGAGGTCGAGAAGCGGTAAAGGTCGAAGCCCGCATCGGCGACAAGGTCGAGATCCTCGGCCCAGCGGTGATAATGGTCGCAGGCGACCGCCCCGTTTTCGGCCCGCGCGACATTGCCCGGGGTGGCGGCGAAGCTGTCCCAATGCGTCGGGCCGGCGCCGCCGAAGCGGTGCCCCTCGATCTGGTAGGAGGAGGTGGCGGCCCCGAAGAGGAAGCCCTCGGGGAAGTCTCTGCGGCCTGGCAGCATCTTTTGTCCTTCAGTCGATCGTCTCGGGGCGGCGCGGGGCCGGGCCGGTCGAGGCCCCGACCACCAGCGTCGCTTCCATCAGGTCGTTCTCGGGCGCGCTGGCGCCGCTCTCGATCCGGCGCAGCAGCATCGCCGCGCAGCGCCGCCCCGCCTCGCGCACAGAGGAGCGGGTGGCGGTGAAGATCGGTTCGTCGAAGCCGTTGCGCAGATAGCCCAGCTCGTCGTCATGGGTGACGATCGAGACGTCGCGCCCCATCCGCATGCCCCGCTCCCACAGCGCGCGCCGCACCCCCATGGCGGAGAGGAACGAGGCGGTGAGAAAGGCCGTCGGCGGGTCGGGCAGGTCGAGCATGTCGCGCGCCGCGTCATGGCCCTGCGCCTCGGTCATCTCGCCCGAGACCATCAGCGCGGGATCGGCCGAGAGCCCGCGGGCGGCCAGCGCGCGCTCGAACCCGTGCCGGCGGCGGGCGGCGAAATCCATCGTCTCGATGCCGTTCACCAGCGCGATGCGGCGATGCCCGAGGTCGAGCAGGAAGCTTGTCGCGCGTTCGAAGGCGCGGGTGTTGTTGACGTCGACCCAGGAATAGCCGGGGTCGGCGCCGAGCGAGCGGCCATGCACGACGAAGGGCAGGCCCAGCTCCTCGAGCAGCGACAGCCGCGCGTCATGCACCTTCGGCCCGTGCACGATGATGCCGTCGACGTTGCCCTTCGAGCGGACCTCGCGATAGGCGCGCTCCTCGTCGCTGTCGGGGACGATGGTCAGCACCATGTCATAGCCCGCGCGTGCATAGACCTCGCCGGCGCCGGCGATGAAATCGGCGAAGACCGGGTTGACGATCTCGTGCCGGGTCGAGAGCGGGATGATATGGCCGATCGCCATCGCGCGGCCGGTGGCCAGGCGCTTGGCCTGGGTGTTCGGGCGGTAATTGTAATGCCGCGCCGCCTCGGCCACGCGCAGCCGCGTCGCCTCCGAAACCTCGGGATAGCCGTTCAGCGCGCGGCTGACGGTGGTGGGCGACAGGCCCAGTTCGCTGGCGAGTTGCTTGAGGTTCATCTGCGGGCATCCGTGACGGGTGTGACTCGGTGGCGCGTTGGCATCCAAACCGCTTTGAGTGTCTGGCACGTTAGCGCTGCCTGTCTGGCGCGTCAATCGGATGCCGTGCCGCAAGGCGCGATGCTGCAGATGCACAATAATCCTTTTGGTTACAGTGCAGTTGCGGCATTTCATTCGATTGACTTTCGCGCCGCGATACCGGAGCTTTCTGCATCCAAAGCGCTTTGACATCGAGTCGCGAGACCGGGGCAGGGGCGTCGGACGTGACCTTGGGCGAAAGCCCGATTTCGGGAGGGATGCATGAGGAAAAGCCTTTATCTCGGCGTGGCGCTGATCGCGCTGGCCGCCTCGGCCGCGGGCGCGGGCGAGCTGAAATTCGCCCCCGGCAAGGACAGCCGCTTCGACTGGGCAAGCTATGACGCGCTCGCGAAGATGGACCTGAAGGGCAAGAAGCTGACCGTACTCGGCCCCTGGCTCGGCCCCGACCGCGACCTGTTCGAAAGCGTGATCGACTACTTCCGCGCCGCAACCGGGGCGGATGTGGAATATTCCGGTTCCGACAGTTTCGAGCAGCAGATCGTCATCGACGCCGAGGCCGGCAGCCCGCCCGACATCGCGGTCTTCCCGCAGCCGGGCCTGGCCGCCGACCTGGCGAAGAAGGGGCATCTGAAGCCGCTGGCCGACGGCACCGAGCAGTGGATCAAGGACAATTACGCCGCGGGCGACAGCTGGGCCGCCTATGGCAACTATGCCGGGCCCGACGGGCAGCACCACCAATACGCCTTCCCGTTCAAGGCCGACGTCAAATCGCTGGTCTGGTATGTGCCCGAGAACTTCGCCGATGCGGGCTACGAGATCCCGAAGACGATGGAAGAACTCAAGGCGCTGACCGAGCAGATCGTCAAGGACGGCGGCACGCCCTGGTGCATCGGCATCGGCTCGGGCGGCGCCACCGGCTGGCCCGCGACCGACTGGGTCGAGGACCTGATGCTGCGCCTCAACACGCCGCAGGATTATGACGACTGGGTCTCGAACAAGCTGAAGTTCGACGATCCGAAGGTGGTCGCCGCGATCGAGGATTTCGGCTGGTTCGCGAAGACCGACAGCTTCGTTGCCGGCGGCACCGGCGCCGTTGCCTCGACCGACTTCCGCGACAGTCCGAAGGGGCTCTTCACCTCGCCGCCGCAGTGCTACATGCACAAGATGGCCTCCTTCATCCCGTCCTTCTTCCCGGAAGGCACGGTGATCGGCCAGGACGCCGACTTCTTCTACTTCCCGGCCTATGCCGAGAAGGATCTGGGCCAGCCGGTGCTGGGCGCGGGCACGATGTTTGCCAAGCTCAGCGACAACCCGGTGGGCGACGCCTTCATCGCCTTCCTCGAAAGCCCGATCGCGCATGAGGTCTGGATGGCGCAGACCGGCTTCGTCACGCCCTACAAGGGGGTGAACACCGATCTTTACGGCGATTCGACGCTGAAGAAGATGGGGGACATCCTGCTCAATGCCACCACCTTCCGCTTTGACGGCTCTGACCTGATGCCGGGTGCGATCGGCGCGGGGGCGTTCTGGACCGGCATGGTCGACTATGTCGGCGGCAAGCCGGCGAAAGACGTGGCCAGCGCGATCCAGGCAACCTGGAACACGCTGAAATAAGCGCATCGGCCCCGCCGCAGTGCCGGCGGGGCCGTGTCTTTCGGGGGGACGGATGGAACAGCTCAGCTATGCCGCGGGCACGATCGTCACTGGCGTCTTCGGCTGCGTGGCCTGGTTCTGGGGATCGAACCTGATCCTCGACTGGGTCTGGCCCTCGCGCGGGGCGCATGCTGGCACCAACATCTTGCGTGCGAACATGGTGCGGCCCTGGCTCTTCATCGGGCCGGCCATCCTGTTCCTTGCGGTCTACCTCGTCTACCCGGTCTTCGACTCGATCTGGCGCAGCCTGCATGACGCGGGCGGGCGGGCCTGGGTCGGGCTCGACAATTACCGCTGGCTGGCGGGCGACGCGAAATTCCGCGAGTCGATCCTGAACAACCTGCTGTGGCTGCTGGTGGTGCCCGCGGCCTCCACCTTCTTCGGCCTGCTCGCGGCACAGGTCACCGACCGCATCCGCTGGGGCAATGTCGCGAAATCCTTCATCTTCATGCCGATGGCGATCTCCTTCGTCGGCGCTGGGGTGATCTGGAAGTTCATCTACGACTACCGCGCCGAGGGGCAGGAGCAGATCGGCCTGCTGAATGCGATCTGGACCGCGCTCGGCCATCCGCCCGAGACCTGGCTGACGATTCCGTTCTGGAACAACTTCTTCCTGATGGCGGTGCTGATCTGGATCCAGACCGGCTTTGCCATGGTGATCCTCTCGGCCGCGCTGCGCGGCATCCCCGAGGAGACGATCGAGGCCGCGATCCTCGACGGTGCCAACCCGTGGCAGCTGTTCTTCCGCATCAAGGTGCCGCAGATCTGGGGCACGATCGCCGTCGTCTGGACCACGATCACCATCACCGTGCTGAAGATCTTCGACATCGTCTTCGTGATGACGAACGGGCAATGGGGCACCCAGGTGCTGGCGAACCTGATGTATGACTGGATGTTCCGCGGTGCGCCCGATTACGGCCGCGGCTCGGCGATTGCGCTGGTCATCATGGCGCTCGTCACCCCGATCATGGTGTGGAACATCCGCAACGCGCGCCGGGAGATGATGTGATGAGCCAGATCGCCGGAACCCGCGCGCGTCTTGTCTGGGCGGTGAACCTGGCCGCCCTTCTGCTGGTGCTGCTGTGGACGGTGCCGACCTTCGGCCTGCTGGTGTCGTCGTTCCGCGACCGCGACCAGATCGCGGCCTCTGGCTGGTGGAAGGCCGCTTTCCCCTCGACCGCCTCGGCCTTCGTGCGCGCGGGCGGCGCGGACACGGCGGTGCAGGAGGGCGCGCTTTGGGTGATCTCGGGCACTGTCCTTGAAAAGGGCCAGCGGCTCGATGCCTGGGGCGTGACCTCGCGCGAGCCCGAGGCCTATCGCCCGGGCGAGACCGCCGCGCTGAAGGACGGGCAAAGCCTGACCGTCGCCGCCGACGGCAGCTATCGGCTGAGCTCGCCCGCGGCCTTCACCGGCGGGCGGGCGATGCGGATCTTCGTCACCACCACCGTGCCGCCGCGCGTGACCACGGAAAACTATGCCCGGGTGATCGGCGCCGAAGGGCTGGGCCAGGCCTTCCTGAACACGCTGACGGTGACGATTCCCGCCACCGTCATCCCGATCCTGATCGCGGCCTTCGCGGCCTATGCGCTCGCCTGGATGGAGTTTCCGGGCCGCGCGCTGCTGATCGCGGCAGTGGTCGGGCTGCTGGTCGTGCCGCTGCAGCTCGCCCTCATCCCGCTTTTGAAGCTGCACAACGACATCGGCATCGGCAAGGGCTACATGGGGATCTGGCTGGCGCATACGGGCTTCGGCCTGCCGCTCGCCATCTACCTGTTGCGCAACTACATGGTCGGTCTGCCGCGCGAGATCATCGAGAGCGCCCGCGTCGACGGCGCGACCGAGTTCCAGATCTTCCGCCGCATCATCCTGCCGCTGTCCTTCCCGGCGCTCGCCTCCTTCGCGATCTTCCAGTTCCTCTGGGTCTGGAACGACCTTCTCGTCGCCACCGTCTTCCTCGGCAACCGCCACGATCAGCTGGTGATGACCGGCGTCCTGCGCGAGCTGATGGGCTCGCGCGGGGGCGACTGGGAAATTCTCGCGGCCTCCGCCTTCGTGTCGATCTCGGTGCCGCTTCTCGTCTTCTTTGCAATGCAGAAATACCTCGTGCGCGGCCTGCTGGCCGGCTCGGTGAAAGGTGGCTGAATGACCATGATGAAAAAGGATGCCGACTGGTGGCGCGGCGCGGTGATCTATCAGATCTATCCGCGCAGTTTCCAGGACACGAACGGCGACGGGGTGGGTGATCTGCTGGGGATCGTGCGCCGGCTGCCGCATGTGGCCTCGCTTGGCGCCGATGCGATCTGGATCTCGCCCTTCTTCACCTCGCCGATGCGCGACTTCGGCTATGACGTCATTGATTACTGCGACGTCGACCCGATGTTCGGCAGCCTTGCCGATTTCGATCAGGTCATCGCCACGGCCCATGCGCTCGGGCTGAAGGTGATGATCGACCTCGTGCTCAGCCACACCTCGGATGTGCATCCCTGGTTTCAGGAGAGCCGGGCGAGCCGCGACAACCCGCGCGCCGACTGGTATGTCTGGGCCGATCCGAAGCCCGACGGCACGGCGCCGAACAACTGGCTGTCGATCTTCGGCGGTCCGGCCTGGCAATGGGACGCCCGGCGCGAGCAGTATTACCTGCACAACTTCCTCGTCAGCCAGCCGGACCTGAACTTCCATTGCCCGGCGGTGCAGGAGGCGCTTCTGGATGTGGCGCGGTTCTGGCTCGAGCGTGGCGTCGACGGCTTCCGCCTCGACACGATCAACTTCTACATGCATGACGAGCAGCTGCGCGACAACCCGCCGCTGCCGGTCGAGGAGCGCAACGACAGCACCGCGCCGAAGGTGAACCCCTACAATCACCAGCGCCACATCCACGACAAGAACCACCCGAAGAACATTGAATTCCTGAAGAAACTTCGGGCAGTGATGGAGCCTTTCCAGGCTGCGGCCGTGGGCGAGATCGGCGACAGCCAGCGCGGGCTCGAGATCCTTGGCGAATATACCGCCGATGGCGTCGGGGTGCAGATGTCCTATGCCTTCGAGCTGCTGTCGGGCCACGAACCGCTGAGCGCCGAGTATATCGCCGCGGTCTTCCGCAAGGTCGATGCGGTTGCGCCGCGGGGCTGGGCCTGCTGGGCCTATTCGAACCATGACGTCGTGCGCCACATCAGCCGCTGGGGTCTTTCCGCTGCTTCTGCAAAGGTTTACACGACGCTTCTGATGTGTCTGCGGGGCTCGGTCTGCCTCTATCAGGGCGAGGAGCTGGGCCTGCCGGAGGCCGAGATCGCCTTCGAGGACCTGCAGGACCCCTATGGCAAGGAGTTCTGGCCCGAGTTCAAGGGCCGCGACGGCTGCCGCACGCCGATGGTCTGGGAGAAGGACGCGGTCTATGCCGGCTTCTCCAGCGCCAAGCCCTGGTTGCCGATCTCCTCGGCGCAATCCGCACTGGCCGTCGATGCCGCCGAGGCAGACCCTGCGGCGCTGTTGCACCATTACCGCCGCGCGATCGCATTTCGAAAGAATCACAGGGCGTTGCGTGCCGGTCTTATGACGGAGATCGAGGCCCGGGACGGCGTGTTGCGGTTCCGGCGGCTGGCCGAGGACGAGACCATCCTGTGCGTCTTCAACCTGACCGATGCGCCCGTCGACACCGATCTGCCGCCCGGGGACTGGGTGACGCTCGCGGGCGAGCTCGGCTCGATCCGGCCCACCGGCGACAACCGTCTTCAGCTCGGCTCCTGGCAGTCGAGCATCCTGCGTCTGAACAGCGGAGCGTGACATGGCCGATCTCTCCCTCACCGGGATTTCCAAAGCCTATGGTGACGTCGACATCCTGAAGGACATCAACCTCGAGATCCGGGCCGGGGAGCTGATCGTCTTCGTCGGCCCCTCGGGCTGCGGCAAGTCCACGCTGCTGCGAATGATCGCCGGGCTCGAGCAGATCTCGGGCGGCGATCTGGTGATCGACGGGCAGCGGGTGAACGACATGCCGCCGGCGCAGCGCGGCATCGCGATGGTGTTCCAAAGCTATGCGCTCTACCCGCACATGACCGTGCGGCAGAACATGGAATTCGCCCTGAAGATCGCGAAGAAGTCCCGCGAAGAGATTGACAAGGCTGTGGAAAATGCCGCGCGCATCCTGCAGCTGACGCCTTATCTCGACCGGCTGCCGAAGGCGCTCTCGGGCGGGCAGCGGCAGCGCGTGGCGATCGGCCGGGCGATCGTGCGCGACCCGAAGGTCTATCTCTTCGACGAGCCGCTCTCGAACCTCGATGCGGCGCTGCGGGTGGCGACGCGGATCGAGATCGCCCAGCTCAAGGAGGCGATGCCCGATCGCACGATGATCTATGTCACCCACGATCAGGTCGAGGCGATGACCCTGGCCTCGCGCATCGTGGTGCTGGCCGACAAGGGCATCGCGCAGGTCGGCTCGCCGCTCGAGCTCTACGAGCGGCCGGAAAACGAGTTCGTCGCGCAATTCATCGGCTCGCCGCAGATGAACCTGCTGGCGGGCGAGGTGGTGGCGACGGGGCCGCAGACGACGGTGAAGCTGGTCGATGGCGGCACCGCGGTCAGCCATGTGCCGACCACGGCGGCCGATATGGGGCTGAAGGTCAACATCGGCGTGCGGCCCGAGGATCTGGTACTGACCACGGGCGCGGGGCTGTTCACCGGCACCGTCGAGATCGTCGAGGCACTGGGCGAGGTGACGCTTCTGTATTTCGGCGAGGAGATGGGCGCGCCGCACATGATCGCGAAGCTGCCGGGCATCCACGCCGATCTGCGCCGCAGCCGGGTGACCCTCGCGGCCGATCCGGCGAAGGTGCATCTCTTCGCCGGGGGCCGTTCGCTGCTCTACCGCTGATCAGCCGGCGATCGGCAGCAGCGGCTTGATCTTCAGCGTGGTGATGCGGTTGTCCTTGCGCGTCACCACCTCGAAGCGGAAGCCGTGGAAGGAGAACACCTGACCTTCCTCGGGGATCGTCTGCGCCTCGTGGATCACCAGGCCCGCGACGGTGTTCGCCTCGTCATCGGGCAACGCCCAGTCGGTCTCGCGGTTCAGGTCGCGGATCGTCATCGCGCCGTCGACCAGGTAATCGCCGGTCTCGGTGGGCTTCAGCTGCCGCTCGGCCTTGGGGTCGAGCTCGTCGGTGATGTCGCCCACGATCTCCTCGAGGATGTCCTCGAGCGTGAGCAGCCCCTTCAGGTCGCCATATTCGTCGACGACGAGGGCGAAATGCGTGCGCCGCTTGAGGAATTCGCGCATCTGCTCGTCGAGCGGTGTGGTCTCGGGGATGAAATAGGGCTTCATCGCCACCTTCATCACGTCGAGATCCGACACGGAATCCAGCTTGCCGTCGCCGGTGCGCAGGAATTTCTCGACCGCGCGCAGCAGTTCCTTGGCGTGGATCACGCCGACCACGTTCTCGCGCTCGCCCTTGTAGAGCGGCAGCCGGGTGTGCGGCGAGCTCAGCACCGCGGTCAGCAGCGTCTCGGGGTCGCTGTCGGCATCGAGCATCTCGATCTGGCTGCGGTGCAGCATGATCTCGTCCACGGTGCGGCTGCCCAGATCGAGCGCGCCAAGCAGCCGGTCGCGGTCCTCCTTGTCGACGGTGCCTTCCGAGGCGCCGATCGCCAGCGCCCCGGCGATCTCGTCATGGATCGAGAACATCGTCTGGTTCGCATCGGTGCGCAGCCCGAAGGCCCACAGGATGCCGCGCACCACCAGCCGCACCACGGTGACGATCGGGGTCAACACCCGGATCAGCAGCCGCACGGTGCGGGCAACGCGGCTCGCCACGGTCTCGGGGAAGGTGATGGCATAGGTCTTGGGCAGCACTTCCGAGAAGATCAGCACGAGGATCGTCATCGCCAGCGTCGCGAGCGCCACGCCGCCCTGGCCGAAGATCCGGGTCAGCAGCGCGGTGGCGAGCGAGGCCGAGAGGATGTTGACGACATTGTTGCCCAGCAGCAGTGCGCCGATCAGCCGCTCGTTGTCCTCGGTGATCTCGAGCGCGGTCTCGGCGCCCTTGTCGCCCTTGTCCGCGCTCGAGCGCAGCTTGGCGCGGCTTGCGGCGGTGAGCGCGGTTTCAGAGCCGGAGAAGAAGGCCGACAGCAGCAGAAGCAGGACGATCGCGCCCGCGGTCAGCCAGAAGGCGGTGTCGAGAAGGGTCGAGATGTGGTTTTCCATGATCGCGCACTATGGGGAGCGGCGGCGCCCCGTTCAAGAGCCGCCGGCAAGCGGGTGGTGGCCGAGGACCAGTTCCTTCAGCCGCTCGTCGAGGACGTGGGTGTAGATCTCGCTGGTCGAGAGGTCGGCATGGCCGAGCAGCATCTGGATCGCGCGCAGATCGGCGCCGCCCTGCAGCAGATGCGTGGCGAAGGCGTGGCGCAGCACATGCGGCGTGACCTTGGCCGGGCTGACCCCGGCCGCGACCGCGATGTCCTTGAGCAGCCCGTGAAAGCCCTGCCGGGTCAGGTGGCCTTCCTTGGCGCTTGACGGGAACAGGAAGCGCGAGGGCGGCACGCGCCGGCCCAGCCGCGCCTCTTCCTCGGCCGCGTCGCGGGTCTTCAGCCACGCGCTCAGCGCCTCGCGCGCGGGCGGGGAAAGCGGCACCATCCGCTCCTTGCCGCCCTTGCCGCGGATCAGCAGCATCGCCGGATTGCCGCGCGCCGCCGCGACCGGCAGCGAGACCAGCTCGCTCACCCGCATGCCGGTGGCGTAAAGCAGCTCCATCAGGCAGCGGTTGCGGATCTGCTCGGACAGCGACTGGCCCTGATCGCGCGCCGCCTCGAGCAGCGCCTCGACCTCGTCGAGCGTCAGCGTCTTCGGCAGCCGCTGCGCCTTGCCCGGGCCGGTGATGCGCAGCGTCGGGTTGTCGGCGCGCCAGCCTTCCTCATAGGCGAAGCGAAACAGCTGCCGGATCGCCGAGAGCCGCCGCGCGCGCGTCGATTTCGCCAGCCCCTCGGCCTCGCAGCGCACGAGGTAATCCTCGACCGCCTCGCGGCCGAGCGTGGCAAAGGCCAGATCCTGCGCCTCGACGAAGCCGAGGAAATCGGTCAGGTCGCGGCCATAGCTCAGGATCGTGTTGCGCGCGGCGCCCGCCTCGGCCGCCTGCGCCTCGAGAAAGGTGGCGATCCAGCGCGCGTTCGGGGGCGCGCTCATCCGTTGCGCTCCAGGATCACCATTTCAAGGGCGGCGCGCCGCGCGACCTCCTCGAGCCCGCTCAGCCGCATCAGCGCAAGCCCGCTTTCCACGCGACGGTAATCGCCTTTCGCGCCCTCGGTGATGTCGTCGACGGCGGTGAGCAGCGCCTCGCCCTGACGGTTCGGCATCATCTCGGCGTAGGGCGCCGGCACGGCGGTGGTGGGGGCATCGAAGACGCGCTTGAGCATCAGGCCCAGCTGGTCCTGCGCCGGTATGCCGGCCGTCGAGCCCTGGGCAATGCCGCACAGAAGCCGCTCGTCGGCATCGGCGGGCTCATGGCCGCGTGCGACCGCCTCATAGGCCGGGCTCAGCAGGCCAAGGCGGAAGGCGATGCCGCCCGCCTCGCCCGGCAGGCCCATCGCCGCAAGCTGCTCGCCATAGATCGTGGCGAGCGCCGGTTCCAGCTCCTGCGCCTGCATCGCGTCCCAGACCCCGGGCAGAAGCTGCGCCACGCGGTCGGGGTCATTTGCACTCAGCGCCGCGTCGAAGGCCGAGATCAGCGTGACCCGGTCCCACACGCCGCCCGAGGCCGCGGCCCGGTCCTGGGTGTAGAGCCCGAGCAGCTGGTTCGGATCGAGCACCCCCATCCGGGTCAGCCGCTCGGCCGCCTCGAGTTGGCTCTTCCAGCCGGTGTTCGCGCGCAGGTCGGCCTGGGCGAAGGCGACGGGCAGGGTATTCGTCGGCATCGGCTGGCCGATCGCTTCCATCATCCGGAAGACGAGCGGCGAGGGACGGCTGGGCGGCGGCAGGTCCTCGGCGCCGTCGGCGAGCTCGGGCTCGAGGAAGCGTTCAAGCAGGTCGGCCGTCTCCGGGTCGATCTGGCCAAGCGCGCGGCCGGTGCCAAAGCTCAGCGCCGCGGTCTGCCAGTCGCCCGACCGGGCCAGGCAGAAGATCCGCGCCGGGAAAGACGGTGCAAGCCGCGGCGTCTTCTCCATGATCTCGCAGGCCTTGTTCTCCTCGCCCAGCAGCAGCGCCACGTCGAAGCGGCGGCGGAACACCTCGGGGTCGGTGGTGTCGGCCTGTTCCAGAAGCGCCATCGCCTGTTCCAGCGCCCCCATGTCGAGCAGCCGGTCGATGCGGGCGAGGAAGAGCACATTGTGCCCGCCGGGGGCGGGCACCCGCGGCGGATCAAGCTCGGCCAGCAGCAGTTCCATCACGAAGGCCTGGACCGAGGGCAGGGTGTCGAGACGCTCCTTGCGCAGCGCTGCGGCCAGCTGCGCCTCGGGCGTGTCGCCCCACAGATCGCGCGGCAGCCCGGTGCGCGCCACCGGCACGAGGCCGAGCGCGTTCGCCGGCGGCCGGTCGAGCGACATCACCGAGACGGATTCGTTCGTCACGCCGCTGCTCACCGGCGGCTCGCCCGGGCGCGCGCCGGGAACGGCCCGGCTGCCGGGCGCCATGGCGGCCGGCGTCACCACCGAGCGCGACAGCCAGTCGATCGCCGAAAGCGGTTCGCCTTCGGCGTGCGCCATGCCGGGCAGGGCAAGCGTGGTCAGCAGCAGGGCGGCGCAAATGCGCTCAGTTGCCACTCGTGTCCCCCGGCAATGTGACCTCGAGCCGCTGCTCGCCGGTCTGGGGCTGCATGTCGCCGAAATAGGCATAACCAATCACCGCAAGCACGGCAAAAACCAGGAGAATCGCGATGGCCTGAAAAATACGCCCCATAAGTCCGTCTTCCGTTTCTTCTTGCTCGATGTTTTGCCTTCCGCGCCGGCCGTTCCGGAGATCACGGCACACCGTGACGCGCGGCCTGCGCCGCTCCGATACGCCCTGCGGCGGAAACTCGCAAAGATTATATATGGCATTTCGCGGAAGATCACGCCATTCAGGGGGCCGGAATTCACGTTTGCGCAAGCGCCCGCGCATCGGCGGCACCCCGCCCGGGCGCGTCAGGGAGGACCGCTTGACCGAAGAGAGCCCGCAGCCGGCGCCGGAACCGCGCCCGAAACTGGCCCGGACGATCGTTCTCGTCGGCATGATGGGGGCGGGCAAGACCGCCGTCGGCACGGCGCTCGCGCGTACCCTGGGCGTGCCCTTTCTCGACAGCGACGAGGAAATCGTGAAGGCCGCGCAGATGTCGGTGGCCGAGATCTTCGCCCGCGACGGCGAGCCCTTCTTCCGCGCCCGCGAAAGCGAGGTGATCGCGCGACTGCTCTCGGGTCCGCCCGCCGTCGTCTCGACCGGCGGCGGCGCCTTCATGAGCGAAGCGAACCGCGAGATGATCGCGCGGCTCGGCGTCTCGGTCTGGCTGCAGGCGGGGCTCGAGCTCCTGTGGCAGCGAGTGCGGCACAAGAACACCCGGCCGTTGCTGCGCACGGCCGATCCGAAGCGCACGCTGAGCGAGCTGTTCGAGAAGCGCGAACCGGTCTATGCGCTGGCGCAGGTGGCGGTCGGGGCCGAGCCGGGCCTGTCGATCGAGGACATGGCACAGAAGGTCGTCGAGGCGCTGCGCGCGCGCGGCGGAGTTTTCGAGGAGGAACGGGATGCGTGAGACGGTTCGGGTCGAGCTGGGATCGAGATCCTATGACGTGCGCCTCGGCGCAGGGCTGATTGCCGGGGCGGGGGCCGAGATCGCACCGCTGCTGCGCCGCAAGCGGATCGCGGTGATCACCGACGAGACGGTCGGCGCGCTGCATCTTGATGCGTTGCGCGCGGGGCTCGGGGACATCGAGATGGTGTCGCTCGCCCTGCCGGCGGGCGAGGGCACGAAATGCTGGGCCTCGCTCGAGCGCGCCTGCGAATGGCTTCTGGAACAGAAGGTCGAGCGCAAGGACGTGGTCATCGCCTTCGGCGGCGGCGTGATCGGCGATCTCGTCGGCTTTGCCGCCGCGATCCTGCGCCGCGGCGTGCGGTTCGTGCAGATCCCGACGACGCTGCTCGCCCAGGTCGACAGCTCGGTCGGCGGCAAGACGGGCATCAACGTCACGGCCGGCAAGAACCTGATCGGCGCCTTCCACCAGCCCTCGCTGGTGCTCGCCGACATCGCGCTTCTGGGCACGCTCACCGCGCGCGATTTCCTCGCGGGCTATGGCGAGGTGGTGAAATACGGGCTGCTGGGCGACCCGCTCTTCTTCGAATGGCTCGAGGACATGGGGCCGAAGCTCGCCGCGGGCGACATCGAGGCGCGGCAGCGGGCGGTGAAACGCTCGGTCGAGATGAAGGCCGAGATCGTCGCGCGCGACGAGACGGAAGAGGGCGACCGGGCGCTGCTGAACCTCGGCCACACCTTCTGCCACGCGCTCGAGGCGGCGACCGGCTATGGCGACCGGCTCTTGCATGGCGAGGGCGTGGCGATCGGCTGCGCGCTCGCCTTCGAGCTCAGCCAGCGGCTTGGCCTGTGCAGCCAGGAGGCACCGTCGCGGGTGCGCGCGCATCTGAAGGCGATGGGGATGAAGACGGATCTCGCCGACATCCCGGGCGATCTGCCCGATGCCGAGGGGCTGATTGCGCTGATGGCGCAGGACAAGAAGGTGCTCGACGGCAAGATGCGCTTCATCCTGGCGCGCGGCATCGGCGAGGCCTTCGTCACCTCGGACGTGCCGCGCGACGTGCTGAAGCGGCTCCTCGAGGATGCCCTGGCCACGCGCGGCTGAGAGCCGGGCAGGGGGCGCTGCCCCCTCGGGCTTCGCCCTCACCCCCGGGATATTTGGCTGCGATTGGAAGAGGGGCGCGGCCCCGAGCTTCCAATTGCCTCAAATATCCCGGGGGTGAATTGGCGCAGCCAAGAGGGGGCAGCGCCCCCTTTCTGTTTCGGGTCAGACGAGCGAGGTCACCCAGAGCACCGTCGCATCCTCGTGGCTGACCGACACGAGGTTGTGGCCCATGCTGGCGTCGTAATAGGCGCTGTCGCCGCGCTTGAGCTCCTGCGGCTCGTAGAACTCGGTGTAAAGCCGGACGATGCCGGTGAGGACATAGAGGAATTCCTCGCCGTCATGGCGCACCCAGCCATGGAACTCCTCGAAGCTGCGCGCCCGGATCCGTGCGCGATAGGGCAGCATCTGCTTGTTGCGCAGCGAATTCGCCAGAAGCTCGTGCTCGTAGGTGGTGGTCAGATGCGCCACGCCCTCGCCCGCGCGGGTCACCGCCATCCGCCCCGTCACCTGTCCCTTCGAGGGCGGGGTGAAGAGCTGCGGCACCGAGATCGCCAGCCCCTCGGCCAGCTTCTTCAGCGCCTCGTAGGTGGGCGACATCTGCCCGTTCTCGATCTTCGAGAGGGTCGAGCGGGCCAGCCCCGCCTGCGCTGCCGCCTGTTCGAGTGTCCAGCCGCGGGCCTTGCGCAGCTCGCGCACGCGAGCGGCGAGGTCGACGGGTTCGGGCACTACTTCCTCGCCGCTCTCGCGCGCGATGCGGATGATCTTCGCGTGTTCGATCTCGCCCATGGCGGCCTCCGGCTTGCAACCCCGCTGCACGCGGCGTAGCAGGAAGCCATGCTCTCTGTCCATGCTTCCTCCTTTGCAGACCCCGCGCCCGCGTCCTTCAACATGGCGGCCCATGTGCTGGCGCCCGCGGCCGAGCGCGCCGATCGCTCGGCGCTGCAGATCCTCAGCCCGACGGGCGCCGAGCGCTGGTCCTGGGGCCGGCTCGAGGCGGCGGTGCGCGGCGCGGGTACGGGGTTCCTGAACGCCGGGCTGGTGCCGGGCGATCGGGTGCTGTTGCGGCTTGGCAATACACCTGAATTCCCGGTGGCCTATCTGGGCGCGATCGCGGTCGGGCTGGTGCCGGTGCCGACCTCGCCGCAGCTGACGGCGGGCGAGATCACCAGGATGGCGGCGCAGGTCGCCCCGGCGGCGATCGTCGCGGGCGAGGGCATCGCGTTGCCCGAGAGCCCCGCGCGGGTGATCGGCGAGGCGGCGCTGCGCAGCTTCGAGGCGCTCGTCCCCTGTGCCTGGGAGATGGGCGCTCCCGACCGGCTGGCCTATGTCGTCTTCACCTCGGGCACCTCGGGGCAGCCGCGGGCGGTGATGCACGCGCATCGCGCGATCTGGGCACGGCGGATGATGCACGCGGGCTGGTACGGGTTGACGCCCGCGGACCGGATCCTGCACGCCGGCGCCTTCAACTGGACCTACACGCTCGGCACCGGGCTGATGGACCCCTGGTCGGTCGGCGCCACCGCGCTGATCCCGGCGCCTGGCGTGCCGGTGCAGGCGCTGCCGTTGTTGCTGCGCCGCTTCGACGCGACGATCTTTGCCGCCGCGCCCGGGGTCTACCGGCAGATGTTGAAACATCACGCGACGATCGACCTGCCGCGGTTGCGACACGGGCTCAGCGCCGGCGAGGCACTGCCCGCGCTCACCCGGCAGCATTGGCGCGAGGCGACCGGCACCGAGATCTACGAGGCACTCGGCATGTCGGAATGCTCGACCT
Source organism: Paenirhodobacter sp. YD-8 (assembly GCF_056590935.1). Taxonomy (NCBI): domain Bacteria; kingdom Pseudomonadati; phylum Pseudomonadota; class Alphaproteobacteria; order Rhodobacterales; genus Paenirhodobacter; species Paenirhodobacter sp. YD-8. The sequence goes on from NZ_CM152649.1 coordinate 1,909,948, forward strand.
TCGTCTCGGGCGCGCCGGGGCATCCGGCGCCCGAGGGCTGTGCGGGCTGGCCGCAGGAGGGGCGCACCCTCGCCGTGCTTGGCCCCGAGGGCGCGCCGGTGCCGCGCGGCACCCCCGGCACGCTCGCCGTGCACCGCACCGATCCCGGGCTGTTCCTGGGCTACATGGGCGCGCCCGAGGAGACCGCCGCGCGCTTCAGCGCCGATGGGGAGTGGTTCCTCACCGGCGACACGGTGACGATGACCGAGGCCGGCGCGATCCGCTACGAGGGCCGCGCCGACGACATGATGAACGCCGGCGGCTTCCGTGTCAGCCCGCTCGAGGTCGAGGCGGCGATGGCGACCTGCCCCGAGGCGGGCGAGGTTGCGGCCGTAGAGATCCGGGTCAGCGCCGAGGCGAGCGTCATCGCCCTTGCCCATACCGGCGCCGCGACGCCCGAGGCGCTGGCCGCCCATGCCGGCGCCACGCTTGCCCGCTACAAGCAGCCCCGCCTGTTCCGCGCCGTTGCCGAGCTGCCGCGCAACCGCAACGGCAAGATCGACCGCCGCGCCCTGCGCGATGCCTGGCCCAAGGAGCCCGACGCATGATCCCGCTCGACATCTTCGCCGACCCCGTCTGCCCCTGGTGCCTGATCGGCAAGGCCAATCTCGACCGCGCGCTCGAGGCGCGGCCGGGCCATCCCTTCGTGCTGGCCTGGCATCCGTTCCGGCTCGACCCGACGATGCCGGCGGGCGGCATGGCGCGCGGCGATTACATGCGCGCGAAATTCGGGGCCGAGGCCGACAGCATCGACATTCCGGTGCTCGAGGCCGCGCGGCGGGCCGGGGTCACGCTGGACCTCGCCGCGATCGCACGGGTGCCGGCGACGCTTGATGCGCACCGGCTGCTGCACTGGGCGGGGATCGAGGGGCGGCAGACCCCGGTGATGTCGGCGCTGATGCGCGCCTTCTGGCGCGAGGGGCGCGACATTGGTGCGCCCGGGGTGCTGGCCGGGATCGCAGCCGCCGCGGGGATGGACCGGGCGCTGGTCGAACGGCTGCTCGCCAGCGATGCCGACCGTGACGAGGTTCTGGCCCGCGAGGCCCATGCGCGCGAGCGCGGCATCCGCGCCGTGCCGAGCTTCATCATCGGCAACCAGCACATGGTCGAGGGCGCGCAGCCGGTCGAGACCTGGCTTGCGGTGATCGACGAGCTTGCGGCCGCCCCGGAAGCCGATCCCGAAGCTGAGCACTGACGCACAGCCCCCTGCGCGGTCCCGCGCGGCGCGGGGCTGGCATTCCCGCGCAGGGGGGCTATGGTTCGGCGCGAACCTGAAAGGCCCCTCCCGTGACCCAGTCCTCTGTTCCCGCACCGGTGCGCACCCTGTCGCTGCCCGAATTCGTGGCGATGCTCGCCTCGCTCACCGCCACCGTCGCCTTCTCGATCGATGCGATGCTGCCCGCGCTGCCCGAGATCGCCGCGACGCTCTCGCCCGGGGACGTGAACCGCGCCCAGCTGGTGCTGACCGTCTTCGTGCTCGGCATGGGGCTTGGCACCTTCTTCGTCGGGCCGATCTCGGACGCGATCGGGCGCAAGCGCACGATCACCGGCGGCATCGTGATCTATGTGCTTGGCGCGCTGGCCGCCGCCTGGTCGCAGAGCCTCGAGATGCTGCTGATCGCGCGTTTCGTGCAGGGGATCGGTGCCTCGGGGCCGCGGATCGTGCCGATGGCGCTGGTGCGCGATCTTTACGCCGGGCGCGAGATGGCGAAGATCACCTCCTTCATCATGATGCTCTTCATCCTGGTGCCGGCGCTGGCGCCGACGATCGGCGGGGCGATCGCCGCGGTCTTCGGCTGGCGCGGCATCTTCGGCGCCTTCCTGGTGTTCGGCGTGCTCGGTGTGCTCTGGGTGAACCTGCGCCAGCCCGAGACCCTGCCGCCCGAGCGTCGCCGCCCCTTCGTGCCGGGCGCGCTGCTCTCGGGCGCGCGCGAGGTGCTGTCGGATCGCGACGTGCGGCTTTACACGGCGATCCTCGCGCTCGGCTTCGGGCAGATGTTCTCGGTGCTGTCCTCCTCGCAGCAGCTCTACGCCGCCTATGGCGTGCACGAGACCTTCCCGCTGTGGTTCGGCGCGGTGGCGATCCTTGCCGGCACCGGTTCGGTCTTCAACGCGCGCTTCGTGATGCGGCTCGGCATGCGGCGGATCGTGCGCGGCGCCTATCTGATGCAGGTCTGCCTCTCGGCGCTGATGCTGGCGGCGCTGCTGGCGGGCCTTGTGACCCCGGCGGGCGGGCTGCTCGCGGTCTTTGCCTGGAACGTGTCGGTGTTCTTCATCGCCGGCCTCACCTTCGGCAACCTCAATGCGCTGGCGATGCAGAAGATGGGGCATCTGGCCGGCATGACCGCCTCGGTCGTCACGGCGCTCTCGACGGTGGGGGCGGTGTCGATCGCGGCCCCGGTCGGGCTGCTGTTCGATGGCACGGCGCGGCCGGTGGTGATCGCCACGCTGATCTGCTCGGGCCTTGCCTGGGCGCTGATGGGGCGCACCGACGATCAGGTCTGAGACGGGGGCGCGCCCGCGCCCCGTTCCGGCAACGCCACGGCGGCAGGCACTGCGCCAATGCCCCGCTTCCAATTGCCACAAATATCCCGGGGGTGAATTTTGCCGTCAGGCAAAAGAGGGGGCAGCGCCCCCTGCCTTCGTCTTACTCGTTGTCGCCAAAGCGCGAATCGTCGTCGTACTCGTCCTCGCCCTCGGGCACGAACTTCTCCGACAGCAGGATCGAGTGGTTGTCGTGCAGCGGGTCCATGACGACATCCGAGGGCAGCTCGCCCGTCAGCCAGTCGCGGATCTCGTCGCGTGCCTCGGCCGGGTCCTGCCCGGTCAGCTCGGCGATATAGGCGATGAAGGCGCGCTGGTCCCCGTCGATCTCGTCGAGCCGGTCTTCCTCGGCATCGGACCAGCGGTTCTGGATCGCCTCGTAGAAGGCGTTCCAGTTGTCCTGAACATGGTGCCACTTCATCCTGTTCTCCTTCCTGGCGCAACCTCCCGCGCCCGTCTCGACTTTGCGCTTCAACGGGGCAGGAGGAAAGGCCTTTCTCCTGTTTCGATTGTCGTGGACGGGGGCCGGATCAGAACCAGCTCTGCACCGTCCGGGCCCCGTCCGAGACGTCCTCGCCGACGCCGGCGACCGTGTTGCACCCGGTCAGGGCGACCGCAAGCGCGGCCAGAAGGATCAGCTTCTTCATTGCTCTGCCTCATACCACCAGACTTCGGGCTGAAAGCCCGGCCAGTCCCCGTATAGCGGAAGTCTTTCGGGGAAGTGAAGATTGCGGTCATGGGCGATGCGCGAGATCGGCGCATACCAGCCGGGAATGACATAGCGCCCCGCGGTCAGCACCCGGTCGAGGGCGCGCACCGCGGCGGTGAACTCCTCGGGCGTGCGGGCCTCGAGCATGGCGCGGACCATCGCCTCGGCGGCGGGGGAGGTCATCCCCATCCAGTTGCGCGAGCCGGGCTCGCTCACCCCGCGCGATCCCCAGTAGAGCATCTGCTCGTTGCCCGGGCTGAGCGAGAGCGCGCGGGTGTACCAGGCCATGCCGAAGTCATAGGTGTTGGTGCGCGCCTGATATTGCGCGTCATCGACCGTCGTCACCTTCGGGAAGATGCCGATCCGGCGCAGCGCCTCGACATAGATGTCGACGATCGACTGGGTCTCGGCCGCGCCCTGCTGCAGCACGATCTCGAAGCTGAAGGGCGTGCCCGCGGCGTCTTTCAGCACGCCGTCCGCGCCCACGGCCCAGCCCGCCTCCTCGAGCAGCTTCATCGCCTTGCGGCTGTTCTTGCGGTTGAGTTCGCTGCCGTCCGACACCGGCAGGGCATAGCCCTCGAGCGTGCCCGGCGGCAGGCTTGCGGCAAAGGGGGCGAGCAGCGCCGCCACCTCGCCCTCGGCCGGGCCCGGGCGCATCGCCAGATCGGAGTTCGCGAAATACGAGGTGATGCGCGGCTCGGCCCCGCCGTTCAGCGTGGCGTTGATGAATTCGAAGTTGAAGACGTCGATCATCGCCTCGCGCACGCGCCAGTCGGCAAAGACCGGCAGGCGGGTGTTCATCACCAGGCCGGAAATCCCCGAGGGCCTCCGGTGCGGGATCTCGGAGAGCACCACACGCCCCTCGCGCACCGCCGGGAAATCATAGTCGCGCGCCCATTTCGCCGCGTTCGTCTCGCGGAAGGTGTCGGTCTCGCCGCCCTTGAAGGCCTCGAAGACCACGCCGCCATCGCCGAAGTAGTCCCACCGCATCTCGTCGAGATTGAAGCGGCCGCGGTTCAGGGGCAGGTCCTTCGCCCACCAGTCGGGGTTGCGGCGAAGCGTGATGAAGCGCCCGGTCTCGACCCGGTCGATGACATAGGGGCCCGAGCCCACCGGCGCGACCTGCGTCGCCTGGGCGAAGTCCTTGCCCTCCCATTGCGCCTTTTCCAGCACCGGCCGCATCCCCATCAGCAGCGCGAGCTCGCGGTCGGGCTCGGTGAAGGTGATGCGCAGGCTGCGCGGGCCGGTCTGCTCGATCGACTTCACCTTGCGCCAGGCGTTCTGATAGCGCGGATGGCCCTCGGTGCCGAGGGTCTGATAGGACCAGATCACATCCTCGACCGTCACCGGCTTGCCGTCCGAGAACCGCGCCTCGGGGCGCAGGGTGAAGGCGACCCAGCTGCGCGCCGCGTCGGTCTCGACACTTTCGGCGAGCAGGCCATAGAGGGTGAAGGGCTCGTCGATCGAACGATCCATCAGCGATTCGGTCACGAAGGTGGCGATGCCTTGCGCCGGGCGGCCCTTCAGGATCCAGGGATTGAGCGAATCGAAGCTGCCGGATTCGCCGAAACGGATGCGGCCGCCCTTCGGCGCGTCGGGGTTCGCATAGGGCAGGTGGGTGAAACCCGCGGGCAGGGCAGGCGCGCCATACATCGCGATCGCGGGCGCGGGCTCGGCCGCGACCGGCCCTGCAAATACAGGGAGAAAGGCCAGCGCGACCGCTCCGAGACGGCTGAAAAAGACAGATCGCATCATCGCAACAATCCCCGGTTTGCCTGTATTTTCAGGCGGCAAGCTAACGATGCTGAGACGGGGGCGCAAACTTTTCCCTTGGATTGCAGCGGCATCAGGCTTATAAAGATCTCACTGCTCGATAGGTTTCTTGCCTGTATGAAACCTGCCTCATGACTTGACGCCCGCCTTGCGCGGGCGTCTTTTTCTTTTGCATCAAGGCATTGATGGCGCGATCCGGCTCACGGCATTGTGCGCTTCGGACGTGGACCTTCGTTCGCGCTCCGCTAATCTTTCGGGCATCTCTTTCGGTTTTCAGGAGTTGAACATGAGTCTCAAGGGCAAGACGGCCATCATCACCGGCTCGAATTCCGGTATCGGCCTTGGTGTGGCGCGCGAACTGGCGCGGGCGGGCGCCGATGTGGTGCTGAACTCCTTCACCGACCGCGACGAGGACCACGCGCTTGCCGCCGAGATCGGCCGCGAGTTCGGCGTGACCGGGCGCTACATCAAGGCCGACATGTCGAAGGGCGAGGAGTGCCGTGCCCTGATCGAGCAGGCGGGGGCCTGCGACATCCTGGTGAACAACGCCGGCATCCAGCATGTCGAGCCGATCGACACCTTCCCCGCCGCAACCTGGGACCGGATCATCGCGATCAACCTCTCCTCGGCCTTCCACACCACCGCCGCGGCGCTGCCATTGATGCGCAAGGCGGGTTGGGGCCGGATCGTCAACATCGCCTCGGCGCACGGGCTGACCGCCTCGCCGTTCAAGTCGGCCTATGTCGCGGCCAAGCACGGCGTCGTCGGCTTCACCAAGGTCACCGCGCTCGAGACCGCCGAGGAGCCGATCACCGCGAATGCGATCTGCCCGGGCTATGTGCTGACGCCGCTGGTCGAGGCGCAGATCCCCGACCAGATGAAGGTGCACAACATGGACCGCGAGACGGTGATCCGCGAGGTCATGCTGACGCGCCAGCCCTCGAAGCAGTTCGCCACCGTCGAACAGCTCGGCGGCACCGCGGTCTTCCTGTGCTCGGAGGCCGCGGCCCAGATCACCGGCACCACGATCTCGGTCGACGGCGGCTGGACCGCCCTCTGATCGCGCTCCGTGACGCAAGGTGAAACGGGCCTGCCCGTCACCTTGCCCTAAATACCTCGGGGGGAGTCTGCGCAGCAGACCGGGGGGCCGCGCCCCCCGGCGACGCATCTCGAAAGGACGACCGATGGAAACGAAGCGGATCAACCTCGCACTGCAGGGCGGCGGCGCGCATGGCGCCTTCACCTGGGGGGTGCTCGACCGGCTCCTTGACGAGGACTGGCTCGAGATCGCGGCGATCTCGGGCACCTCGGCCGGGGCGCTGAACGGCGCGGCGCTGAAGGCGGGGCTTGGCCGGGCCGAGGGCAAGGCCGGCCGGCGCCATGCGCGCGAGAACCTCGACTGGCTCTGGTCGCAGGTCTCTGAGGTGAACGACCTGCGCCTTGACCGCTGGGTCTCGGCGCTGTTCCCGCAGCCCGAGGCGATCAACCGCTGGATCGAGGCCTTCACCCCCGCCTCCTGGATGGATCAGCTGACGCGGATGATCTCGCCCTATGATTCCGGGCCCTTCTACATCAACCCGCTCGAACACATCGTCGAGCGCTTCGAATACGAGCATGTCTGTTCCGAGACCGGCCCGGCCTTCTTCGTCGCCGCCACCAATGTGCGCACCGGCAAGATCCGGGTGTTCTCCGGCAAGGAGATCACCGCGAAGGCGATCCTCGCCTCGGCCTGTCTGCCCAACCTGTTCCGCGCGATCGAGTTCTATGACCCGCAGACGGGGCAGGGCGAGGCCTTCTGGGACGGCGGCTTCACCGGCAATCCGCCGCTCTTTCCGCTGTTCGAGCCCGAGCTGCCGCGAGACATCGTGATCGTCAACATCAACCCGCTCTACCGCGAGGGGGTGCCGAAGACGCCCACGGAAATCGACGAGCGGATCAACGAGATCTCGTTCAACTCCTCGCTCCTGCGCGAGCTGCGCGCGATCAGCTTCGTGCGCCGGCTGATCTCGGAAAGCCGGCTGGCCGAGGGGGCGATGAAGGATGTGCTGGTGCACATGGTGGCCGACGACAAGACGATGACGGGCCTTGGCGCAGCGACCAAGGTCACGCCCACCACCGGCACGCTGAAGCGGCTGAAGGCGGCGGGACAGGACGCGGCGGACCGCTTCCTCGGCCAGCACGCCGACGCGATCGGTCAGCGCGCCTCGGTCGACCTTGCCGGGCTCTTCGGCTGATCCTTGTCGCGCTGCGTCGGATAGACGAGCCCGGCCGAGATGATCAGCTTCGCGGCATCCTCGATCGTCATGTCGAGATAGGTGACCTGGCTTTCCGGCACGAACATCAGGAAGCCCGAGGTCGGGTTCGGCGTGGTCGGCATGAAGACCGAGATCAGCGGATCGTCCTCGCTGCCCTGGGCGGCGATCTCGCCCTTCGAACGCGACGAGACGAAGGCCACCGCCTTGATCCCCGGGCGCGGATAGTCGATCAGGCAGGCGCGGTCGAATTTCGTCTCGCCCTGGCTGAACACGGTTTCCGCGATCTGCTTCAAGCCGTTGTAGACCGAGCGCACGACCGGCATCCGGTCGACGAGGCTTTCGCCGAAGCGCAGAACCGAGCGGCCGATGATGTTCTTCGCCAGCCAGCCGACGATGATGGTGAAGACGAGGAAGAAGATCACGCCGAAGCCGCGGACGTTCAGCCCGATATATTGCTCGGGCTGGAACTCCTGCGGCACGAAGGGCAGCACCCAGCCATCGACCCAGCCCGCGACCGTCCACATCAGCCACAGCGTCAGCCCGATCGGCGAGATCACCACGAGCCCGGTCAGGAAGGAGGCGCGCAGCCCGGCCAGGAAACCCTTCTTGCGGGCGGGATGCGGTTCGGTCGGTTCGGTCATGATGTCCCTCGGGGGTTTTGCCGATACCTAGGCGCGCACCGCAGCCGCCGCAATGGGGGCGCTAACGGAGCGCCACAATTTCCCGTGCGATGGCACTCGCAAGCCGCGCATTGTTCAGAACGAGGGCAATATTCGACTCGAGCGAGCGGCCATCGGTCAGCTCGAAGATGCGCTGCAGCAGGAAGGGCGTGACCGCCTTCGCGGCGACATGCTGCGCCTCGGCCTCGGCCAGCGCGGCCTCGATCACTGGCACGATCACCTCGCGCGCGATCTCGGCCTCGGGCGGGATCGGGTTGGCGACCAGCGCGCCGCCCGCAAGGCCGAGCCGGCCGCGCATCAGATGTGCCGCGGCGATCTCGGCCGCGGTGTCGGCACGCAGCGGCGCCTTCAGCCCCGAGCTGCGCGACCAGAACGCCGGGAAGTCGTCCTGGCCATAGGCGATCACCGGCACGCCGTTCGTTTCCAGAACTTCCAGGGTTTTCGGAAGATCCAGAATTGCCTTGGCGCCGGCGGCGACCACGATGACCGGGCTCAGCCCGAGTTCGGCCAGATCGGCCGAGATGTCAAAGCTCGTCTCGGCGCCGCGGTGCACGCCGCCGATGCCGCCGGTGGCAAAGACCGAAATCCCGGCCAGCGCCGCGCAGATCATCGTTGCCGCGACGGTGGTGGCGCCGGTCGCGTTCGCGGCAAGGCAGACGGCCAGATCGGCGCGGCTGACCTTCATCACCCCGGTCGCCTGCGCCAGCCGGTCAAGCTCGGCATCCGTGAGCCCGATATGGATATGCCCGCCCATCACCGCGATCGTCGCGGGCGTGGCGCCATGGGCGCGGATCTCGGCCTCGACCCGGCGCGCGGTCTCGACATTCTGCGGGAAGGGCATCCCATGGGTGATGATCGTCGATTCAAGCGCGACGACGGGCCGGCCGGCATCGAGCGCGGCGCGGACCTCGGGGGCGAAGGTGAGGGGGGCGGTCATGTGGCGATGTCTCCCGAAACATAGCGCGCGGCGGCCTCGAGGGCGCGGGCAAGCGCCTCCTCGCGGCCAAGCCCGGCGCGTTCTGCCACCAGGTGGGCGGCCATGAAGGTGTCGCCCGCGCCGGTGACGCGGGTGACGAGAACGGTGGGCGGGGCGCGGCAGATCACTGCGGCGCCGCGCGTGCCATCGGCGGCGGCCCGGCCGCCGTCGGTCACGAGGACATGGGCGGCACCGCGGGCAAGCAGCCCCTCGGCCGCGGCCGTGGCATCGGGGAAGTCGGTCCCGCACAGGATGCCGGCCTCCTCGAGATTCACGTAAAGCGTCGCGCCCGGATGGGCGAGAAGCGGGGTCAGGCGGGCGGCCTTGCCCGGGCTTGCCGGCGCAACGCGCAGATCGGCCCGGGCGAAGAGCGGCGAGCGCGCGATCTCGGCCAGCAGCGCCTCGGTCAGGTTGCCGTCCAGCGCGACGGGCCCGTCCCAGGGCGCGTGCGCGCCGCCAAGCCGGCCGTCCGCCAGCGGGCGCAGGATCTTGTCCCCCGCCGCCTCAAGCGAATGGGCATCCGCCACTGCGGCCACCAGCCCGTTCGCCCCCTCGATCGCCATGTAGCGGTCGGTGGGCAGGTCGTCCGAGCGGTAGAGAAAGCGGCAGTCGATGCCGTGCAGCTCGGCCGTGCCGATCAGTTCGGTGCCCTGCGGGTCGCGCCCGATCGCGGTCAGGATCGCCGGGCGCAGGCCGAAGCGGGTGAGGGTCATCGCGATGTTCATCGCGACACCCCCCGGCAGGCGGATGATCCGCCCGGGCACATCGGCGCCCGCACGCATGTGGACCGGCGCACGGCCGATGATGTCCCACAATACGGAGCCGATGCAGAGGATGTCTGGTGTCTTGTCCATGGCTCTTGGTGCCCTGACGGGGCGCGCGACGCAAGAGGCAGAGGGGAGTGCTGCCCCCCTGTCCTGCGGGCTCCCCCAGGCGTATTTCGGCCAGGAAAGGCGGGGACGGGCGTTTTCGTGGCGAAAATACTCCCGCCGGAGGCATCCGCCGCTTGCCAGCCGGGAGATGGGCGGTTATACGGCGCGCACTTCACAGGCGGAGGCGGGCTTTCGGGGGAGACATCCCTGACAGTCCACCGGTTGGGAGAGATCCCTGATCCTCCGCCAAGGCGCAAACCGGAAAGGAAATGGAACATGGCGCTTCCCGATTTCTCGATGCGTCAGCTGCTCGAAGCTGGCGTTCACTATGGCCACCAGACGCAACGCTGGAACCCCCGCATGGGCGAGTTCATCTATGGCGAGCGCAATGGCATCCACATCATCGACCTGACCCAGACCGTTCCGATGCTGGACGCGGCGCTGCAGGTGGTGCGTGACACCGTCGCCAAGGGCGGCCGTGTGCTCTTCGTCGGCACCAAGCGTCAGGCCTCGAAGGCCGTCGCCGAAGCCGCCGAGAAATGCGCGCAGTACTACATGAACCACCGCTGGCTCGGTGGCACGCTGACCAACTGGAAGACCGTCTCCCAGTCGATCCAGCGCCTGAAGAACATCGACGAGGTTCTCGCCTCGGGCGCCGAAGGGCTGACCAAGAAGGAACGCCTGCACATGGAACGCGAGCAGACGAAGCTTCAGGCTTCGCTCGGCGGCATCCGTGAAATGGGCGGCCTGCCGGATCTGCTCTTCGTCATCGACGTGTCGAAGGAAGACCTCGCCATCCTCGAAGCGCAGAAGCTGGGCATCCCGGTCGTGGCCGTGGTCGACACCAACTGCTCGCCGAAGGGCGTGGATTACGTGATCCCGGGCAACGATGACGCCGCGCGCGCCATCTCGCTCTACTGCGACCTCGTCTCGCGCGCTGCCCTCGACGGCATGACCGCGCAGATGGGCGCCGCCGGCGTCGACCTCGGTGCTCTCGAAGAGGCGCCGGTCGAGGAAGAAGTCGAGGCCTGAGGCCTCACCCGACGGGGCCGGCGATGACGCCTGGCCCCGTCATGTCATTCCGCTGACATGACGGCGTGGTTCAACCGCGCCGAGATTCCAAAAGATTTCGAGGAGGCCGAGATGGCGATCACCGCTGCGATGGTGAAGGAACTGCGCGAGACCACCGGCGCAGGCATGATGGACGCGAAGAAGGCGCTGACCGAGACCGACGGCGACATGGAAGCCGCGATCGACTGGCTGCGCACCAAGGGCCTGGCGAAGGCCGCGAAGAAGGCTGACCGCGTTGCGGCCGAGGGCCTCGTCGGCGTCGCCGTCGACGGCGGCAAGGGCGTTGCGGTCGAGCTGAACTCGGAAACCGACTTCGTCGCCAAGAACGCCGACTTCCAGAAGCTCGTCTCGGACATCGCGACCGCCGCGCTGACCGCTGCCGACATCGAGGGCCTGAAGGTCGCCGAAGTGAACGGCAAGCCGGTTTCGGAAGCGATCAACGGCGCCATCGCCGTGATCGGCGAGAACATGACCCTGCGCCGCATGGCCTCGGTCGAGGGTGACGTCGTCGTCTCCTACGTGCACAACGCCGCCGCTCCCGGCATGGGCAAGATCGGCGTTCTCGTGGCGCTGAAGGGCTCGGACAACGGCATCGGCAAGCAGATCGCGATGCACATCGCCGCGACCGCGCCGGCCTCGCTCGACGAAGCCTCGCTCGATCCGGCCGTGCTGCAGCGCGAGCTGGAAGTGCAGACCGCCAAGGCGCTCGAGGAGAACGCGACCTCGGCCAAGCCGAAGCCCGAGCAGGTGATCCACAACAACATCATCCCGGGCCGGATGAAGAAATTCCTGGAAGAGAACACCCTTCTCAACCAGAAGTTCGTCATCAACCCGGACCTGACCGTGGCGCAGGCCGCCAAGGAAGCCGGTGTCGAGATCGTCGCCTACGAGCGCATCGCCGTCGGCGAAGGCATCGAGAAGAAGGAAGAGGATTTCGCTGCCGAGGTCGCCAAGACCATGGCCGGCGCCTGATCCGACCTTTTCGCGAAAGCGATGCAGCGCCGTCCCTTTGGGGGCGGCGTTTGCCATTTCAGGGGTGAAATCCCCGCCTTTTCAGCGCATTGCAATTCGCGCAGCGCGGAATGCGCAGGTTGGGCGGGGCGTCGATGGCAAAATAAAACGGCCCGGACGAAGTGAAAATGCACCCGCCCGAGCCGCGACCGGAAAACCGGTTGGAGCCTTCGCCGGCAGTATACCCGGCCCTTGCCCCTGTTCCTGGCCGAAGCCACCACTCACGGAACAGTGACAGAAAACCCGAATGTGCAGATTCACGCCAGTCCGGATTTCCTTACTTAAAGGAAAAATTGTCAGCGTTGCGCCCTGATGACGGGGCGACGCCGTCGATATAGGCCCCGTCAAAGAAGATCTGCCGCTGCAACGACGCCTTGAGCACCGCCTGCGCGGTGGTCTCGACATCGAGCGCCTCGCGGGCAAGCCGCAGGTGCTTTTCCACCGTGGCGATGGTCAGCCCCATCAGCGTGGCGATGTCGGCGGTGGTCTTGCCGTCGGCCACCCATTCCAGCACCTCGCGCTGGCGCCGGGTCAGCGCGCGATGCGCGGTGATGAAGGGCATGGTCGAGATCCGGAGATGGGTGATCGAGTTCACCACCATCAGCTCGCGGCCGTGGCGCTCCCAGATCTCGTCGACATCGCTTTGCCGCAACCCGCGCTCGGCACACAGGCCGATGCCGCCGCGCGCCCGGCTCGAACCGTCGATGAAGGAAATCGAATAGCCCGCGCGCACCCCGTGCCGGTGGTTGACGTCAAGCACATGCTGTTCCTGCGGGGTGAGCAGGCCGGCGCGGACGCGCTCCTCGACCCAGCTCCAGGAACAGGCGCCGACATTCTCGGCGGTCCAGCGCACCATCGGTGCATGCATGAACAGCCCGCCGCGCAGGAATTCATTCAGGTAGGGCTCGTCGTGGTTCGACAGGATCAGCGCGTCTTCCAGCCGCCCCAGCCCGGCGCCGGTCCGGAACGGGGTGAAGGCATAGATCAGCCGGTCGAAACCGTAGCTTGACATGAGCTCGCAATGAAGCTCCCAGATCTGCTCAATATCTTGAAGAGAAAGAAGTTTTTCGAGATGATGGATCATCTGTTTCCCAATTCGCGGGACTCGCGACGCCATGAAGGCAGCGCTTGTCGCATCCGCGATACTGGCATGAGGCAAGGCCGCGGCGCAAGCCTTGTTGCGCCCGGCGAAACAGTCGGTCTTGGTGCGGCTCAGCGCGCTGTTTCGCAGCGCGGCTGTGCCAGCGTCTCGCGGGTGAGCGCCGGGGCAAGCGTGCTCATCGCGTCGAATTGGGTCAGGAAAACCTGACCGCCAAGCGCACCGAGCAGGCCCGAGCGCAGCAGCCGGTCCATCACCGGGCCCTTGACCTCGCTCAGGTGCAGGCAGACGCCCGCATCCTTCAGCCGTGCGTTCACCTCCTCGAGCGCCTCGAGGGCCGAGGCGTCGATCGCGTTGATCGCGGGGCAGTTCAGAACGAGGTGGCGCACCTCGGGGTCGGCCGCGACGGCATCATAGATCATGTCCTCGAGGAAGCGGGCATTGGCGAACCACAGGCTTTCGTCGATGCGGATCGAGAGCACGTCGGGCGCGAGAATGACGCGGTGGCGGCGGACATTGCGGAAATGCTCGGTCCCCGGAACCTGGCCGATCACCGCGTAATGCGGCCGAGACGAGCGCCAAAGATGCAACCCGATCGACAGGGCGACGCCGGTGGCGATGCCGGTCTCGACCCCCTCGATCAGGGTGACGACGATCGTTGCGAACATCGCGATGCCGTCGCTGCGGCTGTAGCGCCAGACCCGGCCAAGGGCGCGCAGGTCGATCAGAGAGGCCAGCGCGACGAAGATCGTGGCGGCGAGCGTCGCCTGCGGCAGGTGATAGAGGGCCGGGGTCAGCAGCAGCGTGGCAAGCGCCATGCCGAGGGCGGTGAAGGCACCCGCCGCCGGGGTGGCGGCGCCGGCGTCGAAATTCACCACCGAGCGGGCAAAGCCGCCCGAGATCGGCATGCCGCCCGAGAAGGCCGAGGCGAGGTTGATGCCGCCTTGCGCGATCAGCTCCTGATCCGGGTCGATGCGCTGGCGCCGTTTCGCGGCGAGGGTCTGGGCGACCGAGATCGTCTCGACATAGCCGATGATGGTGATGAGCAGTGCGGGCAGCGCAAGCTCGCGCCAGAGGCCGGGGTCGAGCGGCGGCAGCGCGAGGCCGGGCAGGCCCTGTGGCACATGGCCGACGACGGCAAGGCCATGGCGCTCGAGGTCAAGCGCCCAGGTGGCCGCGGTGCTGCCGGCGACGGCGACCAGCGGGGCCGCGCGCGCGAGCACACCGGCAAGCCGCGGGGGCAGGCCGCGCGCCTCAAGGAATGGCTTCAAGTGTTTGCGTGCCCAATACAAAAAGCCAAGCACCAGCACCGAGACCAGCACCGTCACCGGCTTGATCCCGGGAAGGTTCTCGACCAGGCCCAGAAGCATCGGCGGCAGCGTCTTGCCCTCGACCCCAACGCCGAGGAAATGCTTGATCTGCCCCGCGGCGATCAGGATGCCGGTGGCCGAGATGAAGCCCGAGATCACCGGATGGCTGAGGAAGGCGGCGATGAAGCCAAGCCGCAACAGCCCCATGGCGACGAAGATCAGCCCGGAGAGGAAGGCAAGCTCCACCGCTGCGCCCAGATATTCGGGGGTGCCGCGGGCGGCAAGCCCGCCGACGGCGGTCGCGGTCATCAGCGAGATGATGGCGACGGGCCCCACGGCAAGCGTGCGCGAGGTGCCGAGAAGCGTATAGGCGAGAAGCGGCGCGATCGAGGCATAAAGCCCGACCTGCGCCGGCAGACCCGCCAGCAGCGCATAGGCCAGCGCCTGCGGGATCAGCATGATGGTGACGATCAGCGCCGCCACCAGATCTGCCTCGAACGTCGCGCGGCCGTAGTCGCGCCCCCATGTCAGGATCGGAAAATATCTTTTCAGCATGGGGGCTTGCGGCTCATTCTTTAGCGCCTTTCAGCGTGCATCCGAAGCAGGGGCACAAGCCCCGTGTGGTCATAGCCGGCCTCGGCAGCAAGCGTGACGATCTCGTCCACGGGGCGCGTGCCCGCCTGCGACATCGCCCACAGATGCGACGAGCGCGTGCCCGAGCGGCACCAGGCCAGAACCGGCGTCTCGATCGCTTCCATCGCCGCCTCGAACTCGGCGACCAGATCGGGCGTCATCGCGCCCGGGTAATAGGGCAGGTAGTGGAAGGCGAGCCCATGCTCGGCCGCCGCCGCCGCCATCGCCGCGCTGTCGAGCTCGTCGCCGGCCTCCTCGTCGGGGCGGTTGTCGATCAGCGTGCGGAATCCCATCCGCGCCGCCTCGGCGACATCCTCGAGGGTGATCTGCGGCGCCACCGCGAATTCCGGTGTGATCTGCCGAACGTCCATCTGTCTCTCCTGCTCGACCGGAGTGCCGGCCGGGTCAGAGCCCGTTCACCGGCACCTTCAGATAGGTCCTGCCGTCATCCTCTGGGGGCGGCATCTGACCGGCGCGCATGTTTACCTGCAAAGACGGGATGATCAAGCGCGGCATCGACAGGGTGGCGTCCCGCGCCTCGCGCATCTTGACGAAATCCTCGCGCGAGGTGCCGCCGCCGATGTGGACGTTGCGCGCCTTCTCCTCGGCGACCGTCGTTTCCCAGGCATAGCTGTCGCGGCCCGGCGCCTTGTAGTCATGGGCGACGAAGATCCGCGTCGCGTCGGGCAGGGTCAGGATCTTCTGGATCGAGGCATAGAGCGCATCGGCCGATCCGCCCGGAAAGTCGCAGCGTGCCGTGCCGTAATCGGGCATGAACAGTGTGTCGCCGACAAAGGCCGCATCGCCGATGACATAAGTCAGGCAGGCGGGCGTGTGGCCCGGGGTGTGCAGCACATGGCCCTCGAGCGCGCCGATGGCGAAGCGGTCGCCCTCGACGAAGAGCTTGTCGAATTGCGAGCCGTCGCGCTGGAACTCGGTGCCTTCGTTGAAGATCTTGCCGAAGGTGTTCTGCACCACGGTGATGCGGTCGCCGATGCCGATCTTGCCGCCAAGGCGTTCCTGGATATAGGGCGCCGCCGACAGGTGATCGGCGTGGACATGGGTTTCGAGGATCCAGTCGACGCGCAGCCCCTCGGCGCGGATCCAGTCGATCACCGCATCGGCCGAGCGGGTGTCGGTGCGGCCCGAGGCGTAATCGAAGTCGAGCACGGAATCGATCACCGCGCAGGCGTCGCCGCCGGGATCGCGCACCACGAAGGTGGCGGTGTTCGTGGCCTCGTCGAAGAAGGCCCTCACCACTGGGGTCGCCATGTCGCTCATCGCATCCTCCTGATTTCGCCAGATATAGGCAGTTCCAGACATATCGCAAGCGTTGAATGTATCAGGGCGACGCCGGGTCAACCTGCCAGGGCCAATGCGCAACGATGCCGGGCAGCATGGCGAAGTCGGAAAAGGCGATGGCATGGGGCAGGGCGCTGACCGGGGCCTTGCGATAGCCCTCGGTGAACAGCAGGAAGGGCAGGCCCGCGCGCTGCGCGGTCTCGGCATCGACCTCGCTGTCACCGACATAGAGCGCGCGGCCGCCGCCCAGCATCTGATGCGCCTTCAGGAGCGGCGCGGGGTCTGGCTTGCGCGCGGGCAGGCTGTCGCCGCCGATGATCGTGGCGAAGAGCGGCTCGATCTCGAAATGGCGCAGCACCGCCGAGGTCGGGGCGAGCGGCTTGTTGGTGCAGATCGCCAGCGGATGACCCGCGGCGCGGAACGCGGTCAGCGCCTCGCGCACGCCCGGGAACAGCGCGGTCAGCCCGACGGCGCCGTCATAGCGGGCGATGAAGGCCGTGGTCAGCCGGGCCTGCAGCAGCTCGTCGCCGCCCGCGCCCGAGGCCTCGAGCAGGCAGTGCACCAGATGCGGCACGCCGCGGCCGATGAAGCCGCGCACCTGCATCAGGGTGAGCGGGGCGAAACCGTTCTCGGCCAGCACCTCGTTCGAGGCGGCGTGGATATCGGGCACGGAATCGATCAGTGTGCCGTCGAGGTCGAAGATCAGGGCGGGCAGGGTCATCAGGCGTCCTTCCACTTGATCGAGCAGCCCATCGAGGCGACCTGCTCGGTCGGGCCGTGCCCGGTTGCGGCGACCTGGAGCATCGCCTCGTAAAGCTCGCGCCTGGCGTCCACGGGGCCGGCGGTGCGGCCCGAGGCATCGAGCCGGCCGCGATACTGAAGCTCATCCGCGGCGTTGAACCCGAAGAAGTCCGGTGTGCAGGCCGCGCCGTAAGCCTTTGCCACCTCTTGCGTTTCGTCAAAGAGGTAGGGGAAGGGGAAGGCGCGCTCGCGGGCCAGGCGCGCCATGTTCCCGAAGCTGTCCTCGGGATAGGCCGCGACATCGTTCGCCGAGATCGCGGCGACGCCGATCCCGGCCTCGATCAGCGCCGCGCCGTCGCGCAGGATCCGGTCGAGCACCGATTGCACATAGGGGCAATGGTTGCAGATGAACATGACGAGCGTGCCCTTCGGCCCGCGGATCGTGTCGAGAGACCAGTCGCCGCCGTCCGTGCCGGGCAGGGTGAAGGCGGGCGCCTTCCAGCCGAAATCGCAAACCGGGGGGGTGACCGCCATCCGAACCTCCTGCACTCAAGGACGCCCGCACAGTAGCGCAAGCGGGCCCCGAGGCAAGGCGTTGCGGCCTCAAGGGTGGCAAAAGAAAACCTGCGGCACATCAGACATGTGCCGCAGGTCCTTGAAGAGACTTGTTTTCTCTCAACGGGCGGCTTCTGCCGCGGCGCGGATCGCGCGGATGTTCGCGCCATAGGGGGCCGGGTTCTCGACCGAGCCGCCCTTGAACACCGCCGAGCCGGCGACCAGCACATCGGCGCCCGCGGCGGCCATCAGCGGCGCCGTTTCCGGAGTGATGCCGCCGTCGATCTCGATATGGATCGGGCGGTCGCCGATCATCGCGCGCAGCGTCTTCACCTTGTCGATCTGGCTGTGGATGAACTTCTGCCCGCCAAAGCCCGGGTTCACCGTCATCACGCAGACAAGGTCGATCATGTCGAGCAGATACTCGACGTCATCGAGCCCGCTGCCCGGGTTGATCGCGAGACCGGCCTTGCAGCCCGCGCCGCGGATCGCCTGCAGCGTGCGGTGGATATGCGGGCCGGCCTCGAGATGGGCCGAGATCACATCGGCGCCGGCCTCGGCGAAGGCGTCGATATAGGGATCGACCGGGGAGATCATCAGGTGCACGTCCATCACCGTCTTGATATGCGGCCGGATCGCCTTCACCAGCGGCGGGCCGAAGGTCAGGTTCGGCACGAAATGCCCGTCCATCACGTCGACATGGACCCAGTCGGCACCCTGCGCCTCGATCGCGCGGATCTCCTGTCCGAAGTTGGCGAAATCGGCGGAAAGAATCGACGGCGCGATCTTGATGGAGCGGTCAAAGCTGGTCATGGCATCCTCGGGGCAGGGGGCGCGGACGGTTTTTCCCGTCTGGCCAAGGCGTTCAAGGGTAAAGCTGAAGCGCCGCCCCAGGAGGTGTCCACGGGCGGCGCTCAGGGTCTTGCGGGGCTTTTGCCACGGGAAGGCCCCGCGGCGCAAGTCTCAGGGCATCAGGTGCTCGTCGGGCATCACCGCGGCGGCCTCGGGCGAGTCGTAATAATGCGCGATGCGCTTCACTTTGGGCGCGGTGCCGAAGATGAAGGGCGTGCGCGCATGCAGCCGGTCGGGCGACTGGTCGAGGATCGGATGCACGCCGTCGGTGGCCTTGCCGCCGGCCTGTTCGATCACGAAGGCGATCGGCGCGCATTCGTAGATATGGCGCAGCCGGCCGCGCTCATAGCCCTTGCGGCTGTCGCCCGGATAGAGGAACACGCCGCCGCGGCGCAGGATGCGGTGGGTTTCCGCGACCAGCGAGGCGATCCAGCGCATGTTGAAATTGCGCCCGCGCGGGCCTTCCTCGCCGGCGATCAGGTCGTCGACATAGGCGCGGATCGGCTCCGGCCAGTGCCGCTTGTTCGAGGCGTTGATGGCGAATTCCGAGGTATCCTTGGGGATCGGCGCGAAATCCGGCTGACGCTCGAAGCGGCCGGTGTCGGGATCGAGGATCCAGTGGTGCACGCCGTCGCCGAAGGTCGCGACCAGCGCGCATTGCGGCCCGAAGATCATGTAGCCGCCGGCGATCTGCTCGCGCGCCGGGCGCAGGAAGCTGGCCTCGGGCGTCGCGGCCGCCGGGAAGATCGAGAAGATCGTGCCGATCGAGACGTTGACGTCGATGTTCGACGAACCGTCGAGCGGGTCGACGGCGAGCGCCAGCGTGCCCGGGCCGAGGGTCAGGATCTCGTCTTCTTCCTCCGAGGCGTAGAACGCCACGGCCGAGCCCTTGAGCGCCTCCATGTAGGCGGCGTCGGCCATCACGTCGAGCGCCTTCTGGCCATCGCCGCCGGCATTGGTGCCGCGGGCGGCCGACAGGTCCTGTTCGATGCCGTTGCGGGCGATCAGGCGTTGCAGCCGGGCACCGACGATGCTGAGCCGCTGCATCACATCGGCGAGCTCGGGCGCCAGCGCCAGACCGTCGAGATCGAGTGACATGGAATCCTCCTTGCGCGATAGGTCGCGATCGGCTCCTGATTGCACCCGGCGCGGGAAAGATTCAATCGCCAAGGAATTGAAAACACGGCCTTGGCATCGTTTCGCGGGCAGATCTGCCGGGGACCGGCCAAAACTGGCCCGGATGGCGTTATGAATTTACATAATACCGATTATTGGCTAATTGGACGCGCCACAAAAACGGCCCCTGCGACAGGCTCAGCCGCGTCTTTGGCGCCCGAACAGAACCGCCGACAGTTCCGACGGCGGGATCGGTTTCGCCATGATCTGCGCCCCCATCGCCGTTGCCCGGCGTTGCAGCGCCTCGCTGCGGTCGGCGGTGACGATCCGCGCCGGCACGTCGCCCAGCCGGGCCCGCAGACCGCTCAGGCAGTCGAGCCCGTCGATCCCGTCGCCAAGCTGGAAGTCGATCAGGCAGATGTCCGGCTCGACCCCGGTCGCATCGATCAGGTCGAGCGCCTCTTCACCGCTCGCCACATCCAGCACCGTCACCCCCCATTTCTCCAGGAGCTGCACCATCGCGCCGGCGAGCGCCGCGTCGTTCTCGACCAGCAGCACGAGCAGATCGCGCGTCTCCATGTCGCGCGCCTCGACGGACACCGCCGCCCCCTCGGGCCGCGGCACCGGGCCCGCCACCGGTTGCAGCCCGACGCTGAAGGTCGAGCCGCAGCCCGGTGCCGAGCGCAGGCCGAGCGGATGGCCCAGCACCGCCGCGGCGCGCTCGACGATCGCCAGGCCAAGCCCCATCCCCTCGGAGGCCGAGGCATGGGCGTTCAGCCGGTGGAACTCGCGGAAGATCAGCTCCTGATCCTCCTCGGCGATGCCCGTGCCGCTGTCGCGCACCTCGACGCGCAGCATCGTGCCGCGCCGGCGCGTCAGCACCGCGACGCGGCCGCGCTCGGTGTAGCGGATCGCGTTCGAGATCAGGTTCTGCAGGATCCGCCGCAGATAGGCCCGGTCGGAGATCACCACGGCCTCGGTCGGCCGGATCACCAGCTCGATCCCCTTCAGCGCGGCGATCGGGGTGAATTCGTCGGCGAGCGCGCGAAACATCGGGCCGAGTGCCACCGGTGCCATGTCGACCGCGACCCGGCCCGATTCCAGGCGCGAGATGTCGAGAAGCGCGCCAAGGATGCCCTCGACCGACAGAAGCGCGTTCTGCGCCTTTTCCAGCGTGCCGCGCGCCGTCGGGCTGATCGCGTCATCGCCAAGCGAGGTCAGATAGAGCTTGGCCGCCGAGAGCGGCTGCAACAGGTCGTGGCTGGCGGCCGCGACGAAGCGCGAGCGCGAGGCATTCGCCCGCTCTGCCCGTTCGAGCGCATCCTCGAGTTCGAGCGTGCGCTCGGCCACCCGGGCCTCGAGCGTCTCGTTCGCGCGCTCGAGCGCGGCGAGTGCGGACCGTTCCGCGGTGACATCGGCGAGCGAGATCACGAAGCCGCCGTCGGGCAGCTCCTGCGCGAAGATCTCGTAGATCTGCCCGCCCTCGTGGCGCACCTCCATCTGGAAATGGTCGCGCCGGCGCGCGCGGCGCACCCAGTCGGCCAGCCGATAGGCGCTGAGCCCGTTCGGGAAGATGAACTGGTTGCGCACCTGTTCGAGCAGCGTGTCGAAATGCATCCCCGCGCGCAGCCGGTTGCGCGGCAGCGTCAGGAAATCGGCCATCTTCCCGTTCCAGCCCAGCAGATGCAGCCGCGCGTCGAAGATGCACACGCCGAGGTTCAGGTGTTCGAGCGTGGCGCGCAAGACCGCCGCCTGATCGTCGAGCATCCGCCCCCGCTCGCGCCGCTCGGCGCGGATCAGGTCGGTCACTTCGGTCTGCAAGATCACCGTGCCGCCGTCCTGGGTGCGGTGTTCCGAGACCTGCACCCAGCGGTCCTCGCCCATTCTCTGGGTCAGGATGAAATGGTGCTGCTCGTGGCGCAGCTGGCGCATCTCGATCCAGGTCTCCGGCGTCATGCCGTCGGCCATGCCCAGGTGGCGCGAGCTGGCGGCGGTGCGCAGATAGTCCGAGAAATGCAGCCCCGGCACCAGCTGGTCGCGGATATCGGGCAAGAGCGCATTGAAGCGCGTGTTGCACATGACGAGGATTTCGTTGCTGTCGAAGAGCGCAAAGCCCTCGTGCAGCGTCTCGACCGCGGCGGCGAGGTTCTGCCGCGTCGTCTCGGTCTCGCGATTGGCATCGGCGAGCCGCGCGTTCGAGGCGTTCAGCAGGTCCAGCGCGCGTTCGAGGTCGCGGGTGCGCTCGCGCACCTGTTCCTCCAGCATCGCGGCGCGCTGGAACTGGGCAAAGCCGGCGCCGCGGTCCTCGGTCATCTCCTCGGCATGGCGGATCAGCGCGCCGGCGATGGTCAGCAGCTTTTCGTTCTGCCGCGCCAGACTGTCGGCCGGATCGACCAGCGAGAGCGCCAGATCGGCGTCCATCCCCTGCCCGCTCATCGCCGCTCTCCGGGCGGGAAGAAGGCAAGGCCGGTCATCGTCTGGTTCACATGCATCGCGCCGATCTGTTCGCCATAGGTCGAGAAGCCGGTGACATGGTGCCGCGCGAGCGTTTCCGAGACCGCCCGCACCCGCTGCCGCGCCGTCGCCTCGATCCGGCGGAAGATGCAGTCGAAGCCGAGGATCGCCGAGGGCGCGCCGTCGCGCGCGAGGGCCGCCAGCTCGCGCTCGAGGTGCTCGGCGATGTCGGTGGGTTCGGCCAGCGTCAGCACCAGCCCCTCGGCGATCGCGGCAAAGAAGATCAGCGCGCCGTCGGGCCCGACCGACTGGATCGCGCGCACATGGTGGCGCCCGCCCGCGCGTACCAGCACCGGGTGCGAGGCGAAGACGAAGGGCGACAGCTGTTCGGGCGCTAGGCCCAGCAGGCGCGCATATTCCTGCGCCGCGGGCTCGTCGTTGATCCGGGTGACGACGCGGCGCGCCGGATCGGCGCCGGTCACCACCATCCGCCGCCCGGTGGGCTGCAGGTGATCGAGCGAGAACGGCTGCACCGCGCAGGACGAGCGCACCAGGCTGAGCACCGCGGCATTGCCAAGCACCCTGCCCCGCGCGCAGATCTCGGTGCGGCGGAAGGCACCGCCATCGCCCGCCGAACCGCCGACGATCGGCACCGCGCCAAGCGCGCCCGACAGCTGGGCAACCAGCCGGTCCTCCTCGCCCGAGAGCCCGTCGACCAGCAGCACCGCGAATTCGTGGATCGCCGCGCCCGCGCGCCGGCCCAGCCCCTGACGGGCGCGCAGCACCTCGCCGATCAGCGCCTTCGGGTCGAGCCGGTCGAGGTTCTCGATCAGCAGCATCTCGACCTCGAAGCCCGCCTGCGGCAGCGCGAAGGCCACCACCTGCCCCTCGTCATAGCCCGCCCCGGTCAGCTCGCCCGCCGTGGTGCAACCGCAGACAAGGGCGCGCGGAAAGGTCGCCTCGGCCTCGGCGCAGAGCTGGCCCAGATCGGCGGCGGGGCTGGCGAACAGGAAGACCTGCGCGAAGGGGCCGGGGCCAAGGTCAAAGGCCAGCCGCGCGACCAGGTTCTCGGCCCCGGCGGGGGCCGAGGCGGACACCGGGCACGGCAATGGCCCCGGCGCACCTGCACGGGCGTTCGGTTGTTCAGGCATGGGCTCCTCCCCGGGCCAGCCTAGCGCGACTGCCAGCTTCCGGGCAATGCCCCCGTCGTCTGTGCCTCGCGTGCCAGCAGCACCGCCTGGGTGCGGCTGTAGACGCCGAGCTTGCGCATGATCGCGGTGACATGGGCCTTGACCGTGGTCTCGGCGATCGAGAGGTCATAGGCGATCTGCTTGTTCATCTTGCCGGCGCAGATCTGCTCGAGGATGTTCGCCTGCTGCCGGGTGAGCGCACTGAGCCGGCGGATCGCCTCGTCCTGCGGCGTCATCCCGTTGCCCTCGGCGAGTGTCTCGCCGGTGCTTTCGGGGACGAAAGTCTCGCCCCGCGCGATCGCGGCAAAGGCCGCGCGGAAGAGCTCGCGCTTCGAATGCTTGGGCACGAAGCCCGCCGCGCCCGCGAGGATCGCCGAGCGGATCACCCGCGGCTCGTCGACCGAGGAGACGACGACGATCGGCAGATCGGGCGCCGCCGCGCGCAGGCTCATCAGCCCCTCGAGCCCGTTCACGTCGGGCAGGTTGAGGTCGAGCACGATGACATCGGGGCGCAGCCCCTGCCCCTCGATCCGCTCGAGCGCCACCGACAGCCGGTCGGCCTGGGCGATCTCCTCGATCCCCGCCACCGCCTGCAGCGTCATGCCGAGCGCATCGCAGAACAGCGGATGGTCGTCGACGATCAGGGCCGAGCGGAAATCGCCACGATGTTGGGCCGGCGCGGAATGGGTCATCTTGCGATCCTGTGGTCTTCTTTCCCGATCTTGCGGGCTTGTCTTCACCCTAGCAAGCCCCGCCCGCGCGCCATACTGTCCTTTGGTCGGAGCGCCCGGCACCGGAAAGGGCGCGAGGTTTCCCCCGCGCCCCCCAACCAAGGCCACTCGTGACGATCAGTTCGCCGAGGCGAGCTGCTTCGGCAGCTTGAAGGTCCAGACCATGCCGCCCTGGTTCAGGTAGTTCACCTTCTTCGCGACCTCGCCGCCCCAGAGCGGCACCGCGCCACCCCAGCCCGACATGACCGAGACATATTGCTCGCCATCCTGTTCCCAGGTGATCGGCTGGCCGACGATGCCCGAGCCGGTCTGGAACGACCATAGCTTCTCGCCGGTGTCGGCGTCGAAGGCGATGAACTCGCCCTCGGGGTTGCCGGTGAACACCAGACCACCCGCGGTCGACATCACGCCACCCCAGAGCGGGGCACTGTTCTTGTATTCCCACTTCACCTCGCCGGTGTTCGGGTCCATCGCCTTCAGCGAGCCGATGTAATCCTCGAACAGCGGCTTGATGGTGAAGCCCGCACCCAGATAGGCCGCGCCCTTCTTGTAGCTGATCGGCTCGTTCCAGATGTCCATGCCCCATTCGTTCGAGGGCACGTAGAAGAGGCCGGTCTTCTGGTTGTAGGCCATCGGCATCCAGTTCTTGCCACCGAGGAACGAGGGCACGGCGAAGACCTGCTGGCCCTTGCCGCCTTCGGCGGCGGCATCGGGGGCGCCGGGGCGGTTTTCCTCGTTGTAGATCGGCCGGCCGTTCTCATCGATGCCCTTGGCCCAGTTGATCTCCTTGACGAAGGGATGGGCCGAGACGAACTTGCCGTCCTCGCGGTTCAGAACATAGAAGAAGCCGTTGCGGTCGGCGGTGGCATAGCGCTTGTTGCCGTCCTTGTCGACGAAGCCCACGACCTCGTTCACGCCGTCGAAGTCCCAGCCCTCGCGCGGCGTGGTCTGGAAGTGCCACTTGATCTCGCCGGTCTTCGGGTCGATGCCGACGCGGCTTGCGGCATAGAGGTTGTCGCCCTTGTTGCCCTCGACCGGCGTGCCGGCGTTGCGCAGGTGGCTGTTCCAGGGCGCCGGGTTGCCGGCCCCGAAGATCAGCGTGTCGGTGTCGGCGTCATAGGAGCCGCCCAGCCAGGTCGCGCCGCCGCCGGTCTTCCACATGTCGCCCGGCCAGGTCGCGTTGAGCGTGCCCGTCATGGTGCTTTCCTTGCCCATGTAGGTGCCCATGTGGCCTTCGATCATCGGCCGGGTCCAGACCAGCTCGCCGGTCTCGGCGTCACGCGCCTGCACTTCGCCGACGATGCCGAATTCGCCGCCCGAGTTGCCGGTGACGACGAGCCCGTTCACGATCAGCGGCGCCGCGGTGTAGGAGTAGCCCTCCTTGTAATCGGCGATCTTCTTGTTCCACTTGACCTTGCCGGTCTTCAGGTCGAGCGCGAGGATGCGCGCGTCAAGCGTGCCGAAATAGATGTTGTCGCCGAAGATCGCCGCGCCGCGGTTGATGACGTCGCAGCAGGGCAGGATGCCCTCGGGCAGGCGGGCGTCATATTGCCAGACTTCCTTGCCGGTCTTCAGGTCGATCGCATACATGCGCGAATACGAGCCGGTGATGTACATCATCCCGTCGTAGACGAGCGGCTGGCTTTCCTGGCCGCGCTGCTTCTCGCCACCAAGGCTGAAGGCCCAGGCCGGCACCAGGTTCTTGACGTTGTCCTTGTTCAGGATCTCGAGCGGGCTGTAGCGCTGCAGGTTGCGCCCCATCCCGTTGGTCAGCACGTTCTCGGTGCTTTCCTGATCCTTCAGCAGGTCCTCCTCGGTCACGCCGGCCATGGCCGCCGTGCCGAGACAGGTGATGGCCAGCACCGTGGCCAGAACAAAACGGTTCATCGCAGTCGTCCTCCCGATCTCCCGATCACTCCCTGCCCGCCGGCCGGGCACTGCGCACCGGGAGCGGACTCGGGTTCAAGTATCGGTGAGCGGCGCGAGAGGTATATTGTCCATTGGTCTTACGACCCCCGGACGGGGGGCGGCAGATGCAAAAGGGGGCGCGCGCGGAGGGTCCGCGCACGCCCCTGAGGCCCGGAAATATCCCTTATTTCTTGAGGCTTGCGAGATAGGTGACGATGAAGTCCTGCACCGTCGGATCCTCGATGCCGACATGGCGCATCTTTGTCCCCGGCACGAACTTGTCGTTCGCCTCCATCCAGGCCCGCAGGGCACCCGGCGTCCAGACGAAGCCCGCCTTCTGCAGCGCCTCGGAATAGGGATAGCCCGGGAAGGTGCCGGCGCGGCGGCCGACCACACCGTCAAGCAGCGGGCCATAGCTCTTCTTGTCGGCATCGACCGAGTGGCAGCGATGGCAGGTGCTGTCGAAATAGGCCTTGCCGGCGGCGATCTTCACCGCGTCGGTGGTGTCGGCCGCCGTGGCGGCGCCGCCAAGGGCCGCGAGGCACAGCGCCGCTGCGGCGCCGAAGGCTTTGGGGAACATGCGCTTTCTCCTGTGTCTGAGCTGGGGGAAGGTTAGGTCGGGGAAGCCACCTCCGGGCTTGATGCAGGTCAAACCCGTCATGCGACTTTGGTCGCGGTTCTCACGACAGCGGCGCATATTTCCAGTTGTCCGCATCGGGGGTCACCTCGTCGAGGTCATAGTCCGCGCCCTGCAGCCGGCGCGCCACCGGCAGCCCCGCCTCGGCGGCGCGGTCGACCATCGCCCTGCCCCGCGCCTCGTCGCGCGCCACACCGCGCCCGCGCATCAGGTCGAGCCCGAAGTTGAAGGCGCCGACCGGGTCGCCCGCCTCGGCCGCCTGCCGGTCCCATTCGGCCGCCGCCTGCGGATCGAGCGGCCCGCCAAGCCCGTTGTCGTCAAGCTGGCTCATCCAGGTCATCGCCCCGGTCCAGCCATCCGCGGCGCAGCGCTCGAACAGGCCGCGCGCCTCGACATGGCGGCCCGACTTGGTGATGAAATAGCCCGTCGCGCAATTCGTCATCGAGGTCTCGCCGCGGCCGACGTCGCGCAGCACCCGCTCGATCGTCAGCTCCTCGGGGTTCAGATCGCCCCCGGGCTCCTCTGCGAAGCCCGGCAGCGCCAGCGCCGAGGTGATCGCTGCAAGCATCCATGTCTTCATCGCGAGTCCTCCCGCCTCCAGCCTAGCGCGCGCGGGTCCGCGCCCGACCTAGACATTGGTCGTATTGCGGGGGCGCGACCCGCCCGCCCACCTTGGCCCGAGGGAGGACGTCATGAAACGGATGCTGGCAGGAGTGCTGGCCGGCGGGCTTGCGGGCGCGACCGGGGCACAGGCAGAGATGCTGCGGATCGACTGGCTCGAGCGGCAGGTCGTGCCGCCGCCGGTGCTGTCGAACATGCAGGCCGAGCCCGCGACGCTTGGCCTTGATGGTGCGCGGCTGTCGCTGGCCGATATCGCCACGACCGGCAAATTCACCGGGCAGGAGTATCGCCTGGTCGAGACCGTGGTGCCGCCCGAGGCGGACTTCCTGCCCGCGGCCAGGGCGGCGCTGGCCGACGGTGCGCGGGTTCTCGTCGTGCGCGCGCCCGCGACCGATCTGCTGGCGCTGGCCGATCTGCCCGAGGCGCGGGACGCGCTGATCTTCAACACCGAGGCGCCGGATGAGACGCTGCGCGGCAGCGATTGCCGGGCGAATGTGCTGCACACCCTGCCCTCCTATGCGATGCGCACCGATGCGCTGGCGCAGTTCATCGTGACGAAGCGCTGGACGCATCTGGCGATGATCGAGGGCACGCTGCCCGAGGACCGCGCCTATGCCGCGGCGCTGCGGGCATCTTTGACGAAATTCGGCCTGTCGCTCGCCGCCGAGAAGACCTGGGATTTCGACGCCAACATGCGTCGCGCCGCCGCCGCCGAGGTGCCGCTTTTCACCCAGGACCTGCCCGAGCACGACCTGCTGCTGGTGGCGGACGAGCCCGGCGATTTCGCCCGCTATGTCGCCTATAACACCTGGCTGCCGCGCCCGCTGGCGGGCTCCGAGGGGGCAAAGCCCGTCGGCTGGGCCGGCGTGGTCGAACAGAACGGCGCCGCGCAGTTGCAAAACCGCTTTCGCGACCTGGCCGGGCGCGAGATGAGTGCCGACGACTATGCCGCCTGGGTCGCCATTGCCGCAATCGGCGAGGCCGCGACGCGCACGAAGGCCACCGATGCCGCCGCGCTGCGCGGCTACCTCCTTTCCGACAAGGCCCGCATCGGCGGCTTTCTCGGCCGCCCGCTCGGCTTTCGCGACTGGGATGGCCAGCTTCGCCAGCCGATCCCGATCGTCACAGAGCGCGCCGTGGTGGCGCAGGCGCCGTTCGAGGGCTTCCTGCACGCCACGAACGAGCTCGACACCCTCGGCCCCGACCGGCCCGAAACCCAATGCACTGCCTTCGGAGGCGCGAAATGATCCGGACCCTGTTGCTGACCACCCTGCTCGCCTCGCCGGCCCTCGCTGACGAGATCTGGGTGACGAACGAGATGGACGACACGCTGAGCGTGATCGACGTCGACACGCTTTCGGTGAAGGCGACCTATCCCATCGGCGAACGCCCCCGTGGCATCACCTTTTCCAAGGATTTCAAGTATCTCTACGTCTGCGCGTCGGACAGCAACGCGGTGCAGGTGATCGACCCCGACACCGGCAAGGTCCTGCACGACCTGCCCTCGGGCGACGACCCCGAGCAGTTCGTCCTCGCCCCCGATGACCGGCTTCTCTACATCGCGAACGAGAATGACGCGGTGACGACGGTGGTCGACACCCAGACCCGCAAGGTGGTGGCGCAGATCGACGTTGGCGTCGAGCCCGAGGGCATGGGCATCTCGCCCGATGGCAAGGTTCAGGTGACGACCTCGGAAACCACCAACATGGCCCATTGGATCGACACGCAAACCCACAAGATCATCGCGAATTCCCTCGTGGACAGCCGCCCCCGCCACGCCGAGTTCAGCCCCGACGGATCCGAGCTTTGGGTGAGTTCGGAAATCGGCGGCACGGTTGCGGTGTTCGACGCCGCGACGCAGGTCGAGAAAGGCAAGATCTCCTTCGCGATCAAGGGGGTGCGGGCCGAGAAGATCCAGCCGGTGGGGATGCTCTTCTCGCCCGATGCGACGAAGGTCTTCGTCGCGCTGGGCCCGGCGAACCACATCGCCGTGGTCGATGCGAAGACGCTCGAGGTCGAGCGCTACATCCTCGTCGGCCGCCGCGTCTGGCACATGGCGTTCTCGCCCGACCAGACCAGGCTCTTCACCACCAACGGCGTTTCGGGCGACGTGACGGTGATCGACGTGGCAAGCCTCGAGCCCGTGGCGACGATCAAGGTCGGCCGCTTCCCCTGGGGCGCCGCCGCGCGCCCGACTCCCTGACGAAGAAAGGTATTTCAATGCGTTCCATTGCTTTCCTGATGTGCTGCCTGAGCCTTGCGATTGCCCATCCCGCGCTTGCCGAGGACGAGGACGATGATGCCGCGCCGCCGGCGGGCCTGCTCGCTGGCCCGAACAAGTCCGACCTGCCCGAGGTGATCCTCTCCGTGGGCGAACCGCTCGGCGGCCCGTGGGCGCTCAAGTCGGGCCACTATTACGAGGTGAAGATCACCGCTGATGGCTCTGGCGAGATTGGCCTTTCCGGTGCCGACTTCTTCCGCGCGATCTGGGTCGACGAGGTCGTCATCAAGGGGCTGGAGATCCGCCCGATGGGCCTGCATTCAATCGAGTTCGACCGCGCCGGCACGATGGAGATCGGCTTCGTCGCGGTGAAGCCTGGGCGTTACAGCCTGGCCATTCCCGGCTCCACCGGCGCCGAGCAGCGGCTGGAGATCACCATTGACTGAAGCGTTGCGCGTCGCCGGGCTGAGCCACGACTGGGGCCGCAAGCCGGCGCTGCGCGACGTGTCCTTCACCGTGCCCGAGGGGCGGTTCTGCGCGCTCCTCGGCCCCAACGGCGCGGGCAAGTCGACGCTGATGGCGGTGCTGACCGGGCTGATCCGCCCGGCCCCCGGCGTCGTCAGCGTGGGCGGCCACGACCTTGGCCGCAGCCCGCGCGCGGCGCTGGCCCGGATCGGTGTGGTCTATCAGGCGCCGACCTATGACCTCGACCGCTCCGTCTTCGCAAATCTTAAGTATTTCGCGGCCTTGCAGGGGCTTTCCGGAGCGGTGGCGCGGGAACGGATTGCCGCCTCGCTGGCCCGGCTGGGGATGGAGGAGCGCGCCGGCGAGAAGGTCGCGGCACTGAACGGCGGGCATCGGCGGCGGATGGAGATCGCCCGCGCGCTGATCCATGCGCCGCGGCTCCTGCTGCTTGACGAGCCGACCGTGGGCCTCGACGCTCCGGCCCGCGCCGCGATCACCGCCCATGTCCATGCGCTGACCGCCGAGGGGATCTCGGTGCTCTGGGCGACGCATCTGGTGGACGAGCTGCACCCGGACGATGACCTCGTGCTCTTGCATCAGGGCCGCGTTGCCGCTGCCGGCCGGGTCGATGCCGTCACCGGCGCGACGTCCCTGGCCGAGTGGTTCCTCGCCCGGACCGGAGCCGCCGCATGAAGGCCCTGATCGCCGCCCGCGCCATCATCACCCGCGAGCTTGCCCGCTTCGTCACGCAGCGCGAGCGTTTCTTCGCCGCGCTGGTGCGGCCGCTGGTCTGGCTTTTCGTCTTCGCCGCGGGGTTCCGGGCGGCACTCGGTCTGTCGATCATCCCGCCCTACAAGACCTATATCAGCTATGAAACCTACATTGTTCCAGGGCTTTGCGGGATGATCTTACTGTTTTCCGGGATGCAGAGCTCGCTCTCGCTGGTGAACGATCGCGAAAGCGGCACGATGCGGCTGATGCTGACGGCGCCCTGGCCGCGCTGGTTCCTGCTTGGCGCGAAATTGCTGGCCGGGGCCATGGTCGGGCTGCTGCAGGTGGCGGTTTTCCTCGGGATCGCATGGGGCTACGGGCTGAAGTTCAGCGCCGTTGGATACCTTGCCGCGCTGCCCGCGCTGGCGCTGGCTGGGATCATGCTGGGCGCGCTCGGGCTGTTCCTGTCCGCCCGTATCCGCCAGCTTGAAAACTTCGCGGGGGTGATGAATTTCGTGATCTTCCCGATGTTCTTCCTGTCAACCGCGCTCTACCCGCTGTGGAAGATGCAGGAGAGTTCACCTCTCCTTGCAACCCTTTGTGAAATCAACCCTTTCACCCATGCGGTCGAGCTTGTGCGCTTTGCGCTCTACGGTCAGCTGAACCTTCCCGCGCTTGGCTGGACGGTGCTGGCCTTCGCCCTCTTCTTCGGGCTGGCGCTCCTGGGTTACGAGCCTGCCCGCACCCGCTCGCGCTGATCCTCGATCAGCCGCGCCGGCCGGCCGTCCAGCCGCGCGCGGCGGGTGGCAAGCGACGCAAGTTCGTGCTCGGCATGCGACGCCAAAACCACCGCCGGCCGGGTCTCGGCGATCAGCGCGGCGGTGAGGGCAAGCAGATCCTCGACCCGCTCGGCATCGAGCGAGGCGAAGGGCTCGTCGAGGATCAGGAGCTCCGGTCGTCCGACGAAGGCGCGCGCAATCCCCACCCGCCGCGCCTGACCGAGCGAGAGCTGCCCGGGCCAGCGCCGCTCCAGCCCCGCAAGGCCGACGCGGGCGAGCATCTCGGCGGCCTCGGCTGTCGTGGCGCCGGTCGGGATCGTGACATTGTCGATCACCCGTCGCCAGGGCATCAGCGTCGGGCTCTGGAACACCATGGCGCGGCGGCCCGGCGCCTCGAGCCCCCCCTCGAAGCGGCGGTCGATGCCCGCGAGGATGCGCAGCAGCGTGCTTTTGCCGGCGCCCGAGGGGCCCGAGATGCCCAGCACCTCGCCCGGTTCGACGCGCAGCCGCATCGGGCCGAGCACCTGGGTCGCGCCGAAACTTTTCGCGGTCAGATCGAGGGCGATCATTGCGTCCTCCATCTTGCGGCGCGCGCCGCGAGCGGCGCGATCAGCAGCGCCTCGAGCGCCAGCATGACCGCGACGAAGGCCAGAGCATTCGCCAGAACCCCTGTGATATCAAACATCTGGAAGTCGAGGTGAAGGCGGAATCCGATGCCGTCCGAGCGTCCCAGGAACTCGACCACCAGCACGATCTTCCAGATCAGCGCCAGCCCCGCGCGCGCCGCCGACACCAGATGCGGCACCAGCTGCGGCAGGACGATGTGGCGCAGCCGTGCAAGCCACCCCATCCGGTAGACCTGTGCCATCGCGGCCAGGTCCGGGTCGAGCACCCGCACCCCCTCGCGCAGCATCAGCGTGACGAGCGGCACCTTGTTCAGCGCCACCGCGGCGATCGCCGCGCTCTCGTTCAGCCCGATCCAGAGGTAGCACAGCACGATGGTGACCAGCGCCGGGATGGTGTTGAAGACGGTGAGCCACGGATCGAGCCAGCGGTCGAGCCGCGGCATCAGGCCAAGGACGATTCCCGTCGCCGTCCCCGCCGCCATGGCGAGCACAAAGCTCAGCCCGACGCGGCGCAACGTGGCGGCCAGATCGGGCAGGATCGCCCCCGAGACGATCCCCTGCCAGAGCGCCGGCAGCACCTGCTGCGGCCCGGGCGCGCGCAGCGGATCGGCGAGAAGCGCCGACAGCCCGGCCCAGAGCAGCACCAGCACGGCCAGCGAGGCCAGCGCGCGGAACAGGCCGCGCAGCGAGGGCGGTTTCGGCACCGCGCTGCGCGCCGTCCGGGCCAGCCCTGTGCGTGCGACGCTGCTCATCGGCTCAGTCCGGCAGGAACACGCCGGGCGGCAGCGCCGTCGCCGGGCCCACAAGATCGGCCCCGCCCAGCACCGCCATCAGCGCGAACATCTTCGCCGCCGCCGCCTCGTCGACCGGGCCCGGTGCCGGAATGCCGGCACGATAGCCCGCGACCAGCGCCGCATATTGCGCGTCGTCCTGCACCTTCATCAGCGGCCGCAGCCGGTCGAAGGCGGTGTCATCCGTGGCAAGCCGCGCCTTCGCCGCGCGCGAGGCCTGCGCCAGCGCCGCAACCAGCGCGGGCTTTTCCTTGACCAGCTTTCCCGAGACGACATAGCCGAGCAGCGGCGTTTCGGGATCAAGGCCAAGCGCCTGCGCCGCCTCGGAAACCGAGATCAGCTGCCGCATCCCCGCGGCCTGCATCTTGGCGTTGAAATGCCAGAAGTTGATCGCCGCATTGACCTCGCCCGAAAGCCCGGCCTGCAGGATCAAGGGTGGCGCGCCAAAGACCTGCTCGGTCTCCTTCGCCAGATCGAAGCCGCCCGCCTGCAGTGCCCAGGCCCGCAGCACGAGCCAGCTCTTGTCCAGCGGCCCGCCCGCGATGCCGATCTTTTTCCCTTTCAGATCGGTCACTTCCCGGATGGAGCTGTCAGCGCGCACGAACATGCCACCGACCGCCTTCGAATAGGGCAGGAAGCGGTAATCCTGTCCCGTCGCCCGCATCCGCGCGACCCAGAACCAGTCCGTCACGATCGCATCGGCCGCACCGCCCTGCAGCGCCACCTGCGCCGCCGGATTGCCCGCGACCGGCATCACCGCAAGGGTGAACCCCGCCGCCCGGTCGAGCCCGTAATGGCGGATGGTGTCGAGCTCCCAATTGACCGTGCCGCCCTCGAGCGCGGCCACCGTCAGCACCGGCAGATCCTGAGCCTGGGCGGCGCCAAGGCCAAGGCCGAGCGCCAGCGCCGCAAAGACGCGGCCGATCCGATGAAACATCCTGTCCTCCCCGCCCGCGCAAGGGTGCGGGCCCTCTGCCATCCACCCTAGGGGGCGGGTCGTGCGGGGCCTATTAGACCAATGGCCAATACGCCGCCCCGCCCGGATCAGGCAGACTCGCCGCAGATCCCGACGAAGGTCGAATGGCAGCGATGCCGCAACGCAGCTTATGTCGGGAAACACGAGGATCGAGAGGGAGGGAGACATGCTCGATGTCCGCACCCGCCGCCTGCTGGCGGCACTGACGATGGCCGGGCTGATCGCCCCCGTCCAGCTCTGGGCGCATGGCGATGTGACACCGCAGCCGGTGAACACGGACGCCCTGCCCGAGGTGGGCGAAGACTGGCTGACCGAGAACCCCTATCGCGCTGACAAGGCGGGAGAAGAGGTCTGGGCCAAGGCCGTGCAGATCGGCGATTCCGGCTTCAACCAGAACTGTGCGCGCTGCCACGGTCTGGGCGCCGTGTCGGGCGGTCTGGCCCCCGACCTGCGCTATCTCGAGGCGAACGAGAGTGGCGACGAGTGGTTTGTCGAGCGCTTCCAGCACGGCTTCACCCAGAACGGCACCACCAAGATGCCGGCCTTCGGTGAGGTTCTGGGGCAGAAGGCCGGCTGGGCGATCCGCACCTATATCGAGACCCGTCCCGAGGACGGCGCGCTTGATGCCCATTCGGCGCGGCTTCATGCGATCCGCGACGAGCTGATGAAGGGCGAAGGCGACGAGGCGGCGATCAAGGCCGAGCTCGGCGAGATTGCCGCCCAGGTCGCGACTGCCTCGGGGGCGCCGGTGGCCGACAGTGCGGTCAGTCGCGCCGCCGCGGCCCTGACCTCGGACCCGGCAAGCTTCAAGCACGCCGCCGAGGTGCTGACCATCGGCCTCTCCGCGGCGGAGTGAGCCATGCCCCGTCTCTCGCGGCGGGCAGTGGTTCTTGCGGCGGTGCTGGGGGGGCTGGGCCTTGTGCCCGGCCTTGCCCACGCCGCCTGCAAGGGCGTCGCCCCGGACCAGAAGCTGCAAAATACCTTCGCGCAGGATATCGGCCGCTCGCTTGACCAGATCCGCGAGGATGGCTGGATGGAATTCGCGCTCTACGACGATTTCCGCCCCTGGTCCTGGTCGGAGGATGGCACGCCGCGCGGCATCGACGTCGACTTGGCCAACCTGATCGCCGCCGATCTCGGGGTGAAGGCGCGCATCCGTCTGGTGACCTCGAGCGAGACGCTTGATGCCGATCTGCTGAACTATGTCTACAAGGGCGCGACGGTCGGCGGCCGGGTTTCCGACGTCATGCTGCACGTGCCCTATGACGTTGAATATGCGTGCCGTTTCGATCAGGTGGTGTTCACCGGCCAATACGCGGTCGAGCGGCTGGCGATCGCCTATGGCACGGCGGATTACCCCGAGAAGGGCCCGGTGCCGGCGGTGTTCCGCTTCGATCCGGTCGGGGTCGAGAATGACTCGATCTCGGATTTCTTCCTGACCTCGGTGGCGCATGGGGCGACGGCCGACAAGGTGCACCGCTACAAGAGCACGGCGGCCGCGATGGCGGGGCTTTCGGCGCATGAGGTGATGGCGGTGATGGGCCCGCGCGCGGAACTCGATGCGAACCTTGCACCGGGGCTCGCGGTGCACGAGCCGCCGCTTCTGGGGCTGGCGAAGTCGAAATGGACGCTCGGCGCGGCGATCTCGCTGCAGCATCGGCCGCTTGCCTATGCGGTCGACGATGCGGTGGCCTCGGCGCTGGAGGACGGCCGGATTGCCGCGATCTTCGCCGGATATGGTGTCGATTTCCGACCGCCGGAGCGCTGAGACGGGGTCTCAACCCTGTCTCGCAACCCTCAGATCACGCTCAGGTTTCCATCGAAATCGACCAGTGTCACCGCGCCGAGCCCCAGCTCGGCGCGGGCCTTTTCGATGGCGGGTGCGTCCATCAGCACGAAAGCGGTCGAGGCGGCATCGCAGAGCATGGCACTTTCGCCCTCGACGCTGACGGTGGACCAGTGCGGCGCCTCGCCCCGCGGCCCGAGGATATGGCTGCCGCCCGGCAGGGGCAGCGCCGCGGGGCTCGAGGTCGCCATCGCCCGCGGTCCGCCCGAACCGATCTCGCGCGTTCCGAGCATCCCTGCCGCCGGGTCTTCGATGCCCAGCCGATAGGGGCCGCCGATTGCCGCATACTCGCCCATGTCGATCAGGCAATCGGTCAGCCCGGCCTTCGCAAGCAGTGCGGCGATGCGGTCGGCGGCATAACCCTGAACGATGCCGTTTAGGGTCAGCCCCTGCCCTGTTCCAAGTCGAATTTCAGAAGCGATTTCAATGCGGTCAAACCCGATGCCGACACGTTCGGCACGGCCGTCTTCGCCCCGCGCCAGCGCCTGCCAAAGCGGCTGTACCGTGGGGTCGAAGGTGCCGCCGGTTGCCGCATGGACCCGGGCGGCACAGGCCAGAACCGTGCGCATCCGGTCCGATCCCGGCCCGCGGCCCGCGGCGTTGAGGCGCGTGAGCTCGCTGTCGCGGTAGAGCGAAAAACTCGCCTCGATGGCCGCGATTTCGGCCAGCACCGCGGCCATCGGCGCCTCACCCGCAAGCTTCAGCGAGACATCGGCCCCGAAGGCCTGACCACGCCATTCTCTTGCCGCAGCAGGCCGGCCGGCCAGTGCCGCCCCGGCGCAGATCTGCAGGAACCGCCGTCGCTTCATGTCGCCCTCCGGTTGCGCCGCGCGGCCAGGACAAGCGGCACGCAGGTGGCCGGATCGTCATGGATCTTCACGCAGTCAAGGCATTGGAAACACTCAGAATAGCGGATCTCTCCGGTCTTCGCGATGGCGCCGTAGCGACAGCGCACGCGGCACAGCTGGCACGGCGTGCCGCATTCCGCCCGCCGCGGGATCCAGCGCCGCAGCCGCAAGAGCCCGCCCACCCGCATCGCCGCGCCGAGCGGGCACAGCGAGCGGCAGAAGCCCTTGAACCAGACCATCGAGACGGCAAGCCAGCCGCCCGCCCACAGCACATAGGGCCAGGGCCGGTCGAAATGCACGGTGATCGCGGTCTTGAAGGGCTCGACCTCGGCGGCGGTCTCGGCGTGCTCGGGCGCCGCGATCGCAACAGCGATCAGCGCAATGAGCGCCACGGGGCCGGTCCAGAGCAGCGCACGCGCCAGGCTGGCCGGCGGTTCCACCTGAGGAAGGCGGAGCAAACGCCCGAGATGATGCGCAAATTCCTGCAGTGCGCCAAAGGGGCACAGCCAGCCGCAGAAGAACCCGCGACCCCAGAGCAGAAAGCCGAGGATCGCCGCGGCCCAGACAAGCAGGCCGAAGGGATCGTAGAGCAACACCTCGAGCCCGCCCGCCGCCATGCCGCGGATAACCGCAAGGAGCGTCACCACGGACAACTGACCCTGCCCCCAGAATCCAATGAATCCAATGACGAAGGCCAGGATGCTCAGACGCACCGGGGTGAATGCGCGCAGCCCCGCCAGACGCGATTGCGCCAGCAGCGCCGCGATCAGCACGGTGAGGAAACCGGCGAGAACCTTCAGATCCGTTGCCCGGTTGCGCAACGCCTCGCCAAAGGGCGAAAGCTGCTTCGGGGCTTCGGGCCGGACGAAGAAGCGCTCGGGCGTCTGCAGCGCCACGGTAAAATGGGTCTCGCCGACCTCGGGTTGGAATTGGCCATGCAGCCGCACAGCCTGAAGCGACAATTGCCAGGCCCGCGTCGGATCAAAGCCCAGGCGGCGGTCGAGGCGGACGATCATTTTCGTTGCATTGCCAAGATGTTGCGGAACGTCCTTCGCAAGATCCGGCAAGATGTCGGCATCGCGCAGCGCCAGCGGCAATCCGTCCTGCGTGGCCGAGATCCGGTCCGGCGCGGTGTTGCGCACGAAATCCTCGGACACCAGCCCGTGCCGCCCGGCCTCGATCAGCAGGTAAAGCTCATCGTCAGGCGCCCGCGCGGTGAAACGCTGCACCTCGGCAAGCGTTCCGGGCCCGAGCACCGCGCCCGCGATCGACGGTGGGCCAAGGTCGACGGCGTAAAGGTCGATGAACGGCGTCTCCGGATCACCGCCCGCACCGTCGCCCCCCCAGCGAGTGCCGGCGAACGCCGCGTCAAGCTGTGCTTCGCTGACCACAAGACGGGTCACAAGGCCCTGATCGTTCAGCGCTTTCCAGTCGAGAGGTTCGTCCAGTTCCAGGTCTGGACGCGGCGGTGGCCCGGCCGAGATGCCCTGCATCTTCTCGCGCGCGACGGCAAGCGTGGCCGCCAGGATCGATTCATGCGCGATCCGGACCGAGGCGGTCGCCTTCGTCACCCCGTCGAGATAGACATTGTCCGAGGCCGCCCCGCCCGAGCCATAGGGCGTGCCCACCACCAGCGGCTCGCTGATCGCATGGCCGCGATACTGTTCGAGAAAGGCGCGGAACGGGGCCTCGCCCAGCCCCGAAACGAAGATCGGCTCGTTTTGCGAGACCAGCCGAACGTCGATGAAACGCCCCTCGCGATCGAGCATCACCAGCATGTCGATGGGCTGGCCCGAAAATCCCGGAAGCGGTGCCAAAGGCCCGGTTTCAAACACATATCCGGCCTCGCCGCCACCCGAGTTCAGCAGCGTCCAGACGCCCTTGTCATTGACCGGCGCGCCAAGCGCATAGGGCGCGACGATCATCGGCTCGAGCGCGTCACGCGTCAGCGGCGCCGCAAGCAGCGGTGTGGCGAGCAAGAACCATATGAAAAACGCGCGGATCATGGCGTCAGCCTATCCGCGCGTCGGGTTTTGCCTATTCGACCTAAGTCTCAGGAGATGACGTTCGGACCCGGCCGGCCGGTGCGGGCCTTGATGCCGACGATCTCCTCGGTTGCCGCGATGATCGGGGCCAGCGCCGCCTGCGGGTCCTCGCTCAGGCCCTCGGGGCCGGCAACGTAGCGCTCGAGATAGACGCGCAGCGTCGCCCCCTCGGTGCCGGTGCCAGAAAGCCGCAGCACCACGCGCGAGCCGCCCTCGAAGAGGATGCGGAAGCCCTGATGCGCCGAGACCGAGCCATCGACCGGGTCGGTGTAGCAGAACTCATCTGCGCTTTCGACCACAAGCCCTTGCGATGCAGTTCCTTTCAGGCCGTCGAGCCGGGCGCGCAGCGCGTCGAGCATGGCATTTGCGACCTCGGTCGGCAGGGCCTCGTAATCGTGGCGGGAATAGTAGTTCCGGCCATAGCGGGCGAAATGCTCGGCCATGATCTCGGCCACCGACTGACCGCGCACGGCGATGATGTTGAGCCACATCAGGATCGCCCAGAGCCCGTCCTTCTCGCGCACGTGGTCGGAACCGGTGCCAAAGCTCTCCTCGCCGCATAGGCTGACGCGGCCGGCATCCATCAGGTTGCCGAAGAACTTCCAGCCCGTCGGCGTCTCGTAGCAGTCGAGGCCAAGGGCCTGCGCCACCCGGTCGACCGCGGTCGAGGTCGGCATCGAGCGCGCCACCCCCTTCAGCCCGTCGGCATAGCCGGGCACCAGCGTCGCATTCGCCGCGATCACCGCAAGGCTGTCCGAGGGCGAGACATAGATGCCGCGGCCGAGGATCATGTTGCGGTCACCGTCGCCATCCGAGGCCGCGCCGAAATCGGGCGCCTCGGTGCCCATCAGCTCGTCCATCAGCTCATGCGCCCAGGTCGGGTTCGGGTCGGGGTGCATGCCGCCGAAATCGGGCAGCGGCGTGCCATGCACCACGGTGCCCGGCGCAGCGCCCAGCCGGTTTTCGAAGATCTCTGTCGCATAGGGGCCGGTGATGGCGCACATCGAATCCATGCGCATCGTGAAGCCGCCATGAAAAAGACCGCGCAATGCCTTGAAATCGAAAAGGGTTTCCATGAGGTCGGCATAGGCCGCCACGGGGTCGACGACCTCGACCACCATCGCACCCATGGTCTGCTCACCGGGCACCGACAGGTCGGCGTCCGCCACGTCGAGCTTGCGATATTCGGTGATCGTCCTGGTGCGCGCGAAGATCGCGTCGGTCACCGCCTCGGGGGCCGGACCGCCGTTCGCACTGTTGTATTTCACCCCGAAATCCTCGTTCGGACCGCCGGGGTTGTGGCTTGCCGACAGGATCAGCCCGCCATCCGCCTTGCGCGCACGGATCATGTTCGAGGCGGCCGGCGTCGAGAGCCAAGCGCCCTGCCCGACGATCACCCGCGCGGCGCCGTTCGCAGCCGCCATCTTCAGGATCGTCTGCGCCGCCTCGGTGCCGAAATAGCGGCCGTCGCCGCCAAGGACGAGGGTCTTGCCCTCCACGCCGCCGATCGCGTCGAAGGTCGACTGCACGAAATTCTCGAGGAAATTCGGCTGCATGAAGACCGGGGTCTTCTTGCGCAGGCCCGAGGTGCCGGGCTTTTGCCCCTCGAAGGGCGTGGTGGAATGGATCGTCATGGGTGCTCCTCTTGAGCCGTGGGCCGGGCGAACAGTTGAACAGATTGGGCGGCGACGCAAGTCACTGCGGCGGGATGAGCGGCTTCGGGCGCATCGGGTCTGGCGGTGTCGAGAAGGCACGTCCAGCGACCGGGCGGCAGCACCGCTTCGGTCGCCTCGCCGGCGTTGCAGATGACGAAGACGGCCTCGCCCGCCGCCTCGCCCTCATAGCCCTCGGCCGCGCCGCGGATCTCGGCGCACAGGCAGCGCTCCTGCGCATCGAGCCAGTCGCGCTGCGAGGGTTCGATGCCGTCCGGGCGCCACCAGATCAGATCGCGCATGCCGTCCTGGGCGCGCAGCCTGGCGTGCAGGAAGCGGCGCTGGCGCAGCACCGGATGGGCGCGGCGGATCGCGGTGAGCCGGCCGACAAAGGCCGCAAGTGCCATGTCGGCGCCTTTCCAGTCGATCCAGCCGATCGGGTTGTCCTGCGCATAGGCGTTGTTGTTGCCGCCCTGGCTGTTGCCGATCTCGTCGCCGCCCAGCAGCATCGGCACGCCTTGCGAGATCATCAACGTGGCGAGCAGCGCGCGCTTGCGCGCAAGCTGCGCCTCGGGGTCGGCGAGCGCCTGCGAATAGTTCTCGTTATGGCCGTCCCGATTTGCTTCCCCATTCGCCTCGTTGTGCTTTTCATTAAAGGCAACAAGGTCTTGCAGGGTGAAGCCATCATGGGCGGTGAGGAAGTTCAGACTTGCCGTCGCGGGCCGTCCGGCGTGGTCGAAGACCTCGGCCGAGCCCGAGATGCGGCGCGCGAGTTCCGGCATCTGCCCGGCATCACCGCGCCAGAACCGCCGCAGCCCGTCGCGGAAACGGTCGTTCCATTCCGAGAACGGATGCGGGAAACCGCCCAGCCGATAACCGCCCGGGCCGATGTCCCAAGGCTCGGCGATCAGCTTCACGCCGCACAGCACCGGGTCCTGGCGCAGCGCCGAGAGGAAGGTGGCATCGCTGTTGAACCCGCCCGTTGCGTCGCGGGCGAGCGTCGCGGCGAGGTCGAAGCGGAAGCCGTCGACGCCCATCTCCTCGACCCAGTGGCGCAGGCAATCCATCACCATGCGCAGCACGAAGGGATGCGAGAGGTTCAGCGTATTGCCGGTGCCGGTGTCGTTGACATAGGCGCGACCGCCCTCGGCCAGCCGATAGAAGGCGGCATTGTCGACGCCGCGCAGGCTGAGCGTCGGACCGGCGCCGTCGCCCTCGCCGGTATGGTTGAAGACGACGTCGAGGATCACCTCGAACCCCGCCGCGTGCAGCGCGCGCACCATGGCGCGGAAATCCTCGCGCGTGCCATAGCGCGGCTCGGGGGCGAAGAAGGCCGCCGGCTGATAGCCCCAGTAGTTGCGCAAGCCCTTCTCGACGAGGAAGCGGTCGTCGATGAAGGCGCAGACCGGCAGAAGCTCGATCGCGGTGACGCCGAGCGCGCGCAGATGGGCAATCACCGGCTCGGTCGCGACGCCACGGAAGGTGCCGCGCAGCGCGGGCGGCACATCGGGGTGCCGCATCGTCAGCCCCTTCACATGGGCTTCGTAGATCACCGTTTCCGTCCAAGGGGTTGCGGGACGGTTCCAAAGCGGTTTCTCAACCGTGCAGACGCGCGCGCGCGGCATCGCAGGCGCACTGTCGCGCCGGTCCGGGCGCATCGGCCCGCCGCCGCCCTGCATCAGCGGGTCCCACCGCAGCGGCGCCGTCAGCTCACGCGCATAGGGGTCGATCAGCAGCTTCGCGGGGTTGTAGCGATGGCCCATCTCGGGCGCCCAGGGGCCCGAGATGCGATAGCCGTATTCCGCACCGGTCTCGAGCCCCGGCACGAAGCCGTGCCAGATCTCGCCC
This sequence comes from Paenirhodobacter sp. YD-8, assembly GCF_056590935.1. Lineage (NCBI taxonomy): Bacteria > Pseudomonadati > Pseudomonadota > Alphaproteobacteria > Rhodobacterales > Paenirhodobacter > Paenirhodobacter sp. YD-8. The sequence continues at coordinate 1,951,835 of NZ_CM152649.1, forward strand.
GAGCGTTCAGGCAGCTCGATCCGCTCCTCGATCCCGCCGCGGAACAGGCACAGTTCGACCTTCTCGGCATGGGCCGCGAAGATCGAGAAATTCACCCCGCCTGCAGCCGGGGTCGCCCCCGGTCGGCAGGGGTCTCCGGCGAGGATCATGACGGCTGCACGAGACTGTCGAACAGGGCGGCATAGGCTGCGGCCGAACGGTCCCAGCCCCAGTCGGCCTTCATCCCGCGCCGCACCATCGCATTCCATCCCTTGCTGTCCTGGTAGAGGGACACGAGTTTACGCAAGGCCTGCTGCAGCGCAAGTGCGTCGACGGGATGGAAGACGATGCCGGTTGCGGCATTGGCCGCCTCGGTCGCCGGGGTGGCGCCGATCACGGTGTCAAAGAGCCCCCCCACGGCCGAAACTACCGGCACGCAGCCATAGCGCAGCCCGTAGAGCTGGGTCAGGCCGCAGGGCTCGAAGCGCGAGGGCACCAGCACCGCGTCGCCGCCGGCGAACATGCGGTGGCTCAGCGCCTCGTCATAGCCGATGCGCACGCCGACGCGCGCGGGATAGCGCTCGGCGATGGCACGCATCTCCTGCTCGGCCCAGCCGTCGCCGGAGCCCAGCACGCACAGACCGCCGCCCAGCCGGACGAAATCGTCGATCACCCGCGGCAGCAGGTCGATGCCCTTTTGCGGCGTCAGCCGCGACACCAGCACGGCAAGCGGACCGGGAAGATCCGGGTCGAGGCCGAATTCGGCGAGCAGGGCCGCGCGGTTGCGCCCCTTCGCGGCCAGCCGCGGCACCGAGAACGGCACCACCGCGGGGTCGGTCGCCGGGTCCCACACGGTCTGGTCGATGCCGTTCAGGATGCCATGCATGGCCGTCGCCCGCGCCTGGATCACGCCGTCGAGGCCAAGACCGAATTCGCCGCGCATCAGCTCCTCGGCATAGCGCGGGCTGACGGTGGTGATCGCGCTCGCGGCCATCATCCCCGCCTTGAGCATCGAGATGTCGCCCCAGAACTCGTAGCCGTCGGGGTGGAACCATTCATGCGGCAGGCGCAGCGCACCCATCTTCGCGGTGCTGACGCGGCCCTGGAAGGCGATGTTGTGGATCGTCAGCACGCTCGGCACATCGACGCCCCAATAGCGCAGATAGGCCGGCGCCAGCGCGCCCTGCCAGTCATGGGCATGCACGATCTCGGGCTTCCAGCCCTCGACCCCGTCGCGCGCGATCACCGCCGCGGCCCAGCCAAGCGCGGCGAAGCGTTCGGCATTGTCCCAGTAGTCGCCATGGGCATCGGAATAGGGCCCGCCCGCCCGATCGAAGAGATGTGGCGCGTCAAGCGCCATCACCTCGACCCCGTCGACGGTGCCCAGATAGACCTCGCCCAGACCGCCGAAGAAATCCTCCTCGGCCCAGACCATGTCCCTGCGGCCGATGCGCGTCATCACCGCCGGATAGCCCGGCACCAGCAGACGGGTGTGCCAGCCCTGCCCGGCCAGCGCCGCCGGCAGCGCGCCCACCACGTCGGCAAGCCCGCCGGTCTTGACCAGCGGAACCGCTTCCGATGCCACAGAAAGAACCCGTTTCATGCGTCTCCCTTTCGCCGTGTTCGGGATGGCGCGGCGGCCCTAAGGTCGCCGCCGGTGTTACTCGAGCGTGGCCGCCCGGCGATCCAGCATCGCCTGGGTGATCAGCACGACCCCGCCCTCGGTGACGCGGAACCATTTCGCGTCCTCTTCCGGATCCTCGCCGACGATCAGGCCCTCGGGGATCTGCACGCCGCGGTCGATGACGCAGCGGCTGAGCTCGGCCTTGCGGCCGATGTCGGCATAGGGCAGCGCCACGACGTGATCGAGGCTCGACCAGCTGTGCGCGCGGCAGCCGGTGAAAAGCAGCGAGTTGCGCACCTCCGAGCCCGAGACGATGCAGTCGCCCGAGACCAGCGAACTGACCGCTGAGCCGCGCCGGCCGTCCTCGTCATGGATGAACTTCGCCGGCGGCACCAGCTCGGCATAGGTCCAGATCGGCCAGGCATTGTCGTAGAGGTCGAGCTTCGGGGTGAAATCGGTGAGGTCGATATTCGCCTGCCAGAACGCATCGACGGTGCCGACGTCGCGCCAGTAGGGTTCGGTCTCGAGCCCGGTCTTGACGCAGCTTTCCGAGAAGCGATGCGCCATCGCCTTGCCGTTCTTCACGATCTGCGGGATCAGGTCGTGGCCGAAATCGTGGCTCGAGTTCGGGGCCTCGCTGTCGCGGATCAGCAGTTCGCGCAGGAATTCCCAGTCGAAGACATAGATCCCCATCGAGGCGAGCGTATGCGTCGGATCGCCCGGCATGCCCGGCGGGGCCTTGGGCTTCTCGAGGAAGTCCGTCACCCGCCCGGTGGCGTCGACCGCCATGCAGCCGAAGGCCGAGGCCTCGGTCCGCGGCACGGTCAGGCAACCGATGGTCACATCGGCGCCGGTCTCGACATGCTGGCGCAGCATGATCTCGTAATCCATCTTGTAGACGTGGTCGCCCGCCAGGATCACGACATACTTGACCTTGTAATCCTCGATGATGTCGATGTTCTGCGCCACCGCATCGGCGGTGCCCATGTACCACTTGCTTTCGCTCACCCGCTGCGAGGCGGGCAGGATGTCGAGGTATTCGTTGCGTTCGGCACGGAAGAAGTTCCAGCCGCGCTGCATGTGGCGAATGAGGCTGTGCGCCTTGTATTGCGTGGCGATCGCCATCTTGCGGATGCCCGAGTTCAGCGCGTTCGACAGCGCGAAGTCGATGATCCGGGTCTTGCCGCCGAAATAGACGGCGGGCTTGGCGCGGCGGTCGGTCAGTTCCTTCAGGCGCGAGCCGCGGCCACCGGCCAGGATGAAGGCCATCGCCTGGGACGAGAGCCGCTGGTTGGGTTGCGTGTTCATTTTCCCCTTCCTCCTTCCCGCGTCAGTCCGGCGTGAACATCACCACCGCCAGCGGCGGCAGGTAAACTTCAGCACTGAACTCACGGCGCATCCAAGGAATTTCCTCTGCAATGATTTCTCCGAGATTGCCCCAGTTGGCGCCACCGTAATGGCCGCTCTCGGTGTTCAGGATCTCGCGCCAGCTGCCGGCCACGGGCAGACCGATGCGCGTCGTGCGCTCGATCGGCGTCAGGTTCGCGGCGATCACCACCGGCCGCGCGCCGGGAGCGCGGCGCTCGAAGACGTAAAGCGAGCGCTCGGCATCGTCGGCCTCGATCCAGGCAAAGCCGCGCGGGTCGCAATCGCCCCAGTGCAACGCCGGCATCTCGCGGTAGATCCGGTTCAGATCGCGCACCAGATTGCGCATCCCGGCATGCAGAGGCGCATCGAGCAGCGCCCAGTCGAGTGCCGCGCCGCTGTCCCACTCCTGCCACTGGGCGAATTCCTGCCCCATGAACAGCAGCTTCTTGCCCGGGTGCGTCCACTGGAAGGCATAGAAGGCGCGCAGGTTGGCGAATTTCTCCGCCGCGTCGCCCGGCATCTTGCCGATCATCGAGCCCTTGCCGTGCACGACCTCGTCATGGCTGATCGGCAGGATGAAGTTTTCGCTGTAAGTGTATGAACTTGCGAAGGTCAGCTCGTTGTGGTGGAAGCGGCGATGGATCGGGTCACGGCTGAAATAGCGCAGCGTGTCGTTCATCCAGCCCATGTTCCACTTGTAGCCGAAGCCGAGCCCGCCGCGATGCACCGGCGAGGTCACGCCCGGAAAGGCGGTGCTTTCCTCGGCCACGGTCATGATCCCCGGCGACTTGCCATAGGCCAGCATGTTGACCTGCTTGAGGAACTCGATCGCCTCGAGGTTCTCGCGCCCGCCATAGCAGTTCGGCACCCACTCCCCCTCGGCGCGCGAATAGTCGCGGTAGAGCATCGAGGCGACGGCATCCACACGCAATCCGTCGAGGTGGTATTGTTCCAGCCAGAACAAGGCGTTGGCCTCGAGGAAATTGGCCACCTCGCGCCGGCCGAAATTGTAGATCAGCGTGTTCCAGTCGCGGTGGAAGCCTTCCTTCGGGTCGGCATGTTCGTAAAGCGCCGTGCCGTCGAAACGCCGCAGGCCGTGGTCGTCGGTCGGGAAATGGCCCGGCACCCAGTCGAGGATGACGCCAAGCCCGCGCCGGTGCGCCGCATCGACGAAGGCCGCGAATTCCTCCGGGCGGCCGTGGCGGATGGTCGGCGCGAAGAGGCCAACCGGCTGATAGCCCCAGCTGCCGTCGAACGGGTGTTCGGTGATCGGCAGGAGCTCGATATGGGTGAATCCAAGATCCGCTACATAATCAACGAGTTGCGATGAGAGTTCGTAGTAGCTGAGCGGCCGCCCGGCCTCTTCCCACACGCGCCGCCACGAGCCCAGATGGACCTCGTAGATCGACACCGGCGTGTGCACGTCCTGCGCCTTCGCGCGGGTCTTCATCCACAGCCCGTCGCCCCAGTCGTGCAGATCGAGCTCGCGCACCACCGAGGCGGTCGCCGGCGGATGCTCGGCCCCGAACCCGACCGGGTCGGCCTTGGTCGGCAGCAGCCGGCCTTCGGCGCCCAGGATCTCGTATTTGTACATGTCGCCCGGAACCAGCCCGGGCAGGAAGATCTCCCACACCCCGGTCGAGCCGCGCCGGCGCATCTGGTGGCGCCGCCCGTCCCAGCTGTTGAAGCTGCCGACGACCGAGACGCGCTGCGCATTCGGTGCCCAGACGGCGAAATGCACGCCCGCATGCCCCTCATGCGTCATCACATGCGCACCGAGGGCCTCCCACAGCCGGTGGTGCGTGCCCTCGCCGATCAGGTATTCGTCGATCGAGCCCAGCACCGGCGAAAAGCGATAGGGATCCTCGAAATCCCAGGTGGCCTGGGCATTCTGCGCCCGCAGCCGATAGAGCGGTTCGTTCCACTTGCCGCAGAAGAGCCCCGGCAGAACCTGCTCGAGCTCCACTTCCTTCGCGCCGATCGCCCAGAGGCGCCGTGCGTCGGGCACGAGGGCCACGATCCTGTTGCCTTTTGCTGTCCGGTGCAGCCCCAATACGGAAAACGGGTCACCGTGCCGGCCTTCGACCAGCGCCTCGGCTTCGGATCTGTCAATCAAGCTCATGCAATTCCTCAGAGGGCGGACTCAGTCCCCCAGATGTCTGTCATATAACCACGAATGGCCCTGTCGGAGGAGAAGAAACCCATGCGCGCGGTGTTCATAGCCGCCATGCGCCACCATTTATCAGGCTCGGCGAAGGTCTTGTCGACCTCGGCCTGAGCGTCACGGTAGGCCTCAAAGTCTGAGGAAACAAGGAAATAGTCCGAGTGCCACATGTTGTGGACAAGGCCGTGATAGCGGGTCGGCTCGTCCGGGCTGAAGCGGCCCTCGGCGATCATCTGCAGCACGTCCTGCAGCGTCTGGCTTTCGAGGATGGCGTGACGCGCGTGCTCGGGATCCTCGCGGCGCTTCATCACCTCCTGCGCGGTCAACCCGAACAGGAAGAAGTTCTCCGCCCCCACCTGTTCGCGGATCTCGACATTCGCGCCATCGAGCGTGCCGATGGTCAGCGCGCCGTTCAGCGCGAATTTCATGTTGCCGGTGCCCGAGGCTTCCTTGCCCGCGGTCGAGATCTGCTCGGAGAGATCCGAGGCCGGGATCAGCCGCTCGGCCATCGAGACGTTGTAATTCGGCGGATAGACGATCTTGAGCCGCCCGTCGACATAGGGATCGTTGTTCACCACGGCCGCCACATCGTTGATCAGGCGGATGATTTCCTTCGCCGCCTGATAGCCGGGCGCGGCCTTGCCGCCAAAGATCTTGACCCGCGGCTGCCAGTTCGCGGTCGGGTCGTTGCGGATCTCGTGCCATTGCGCGATGGTCTGCAGGACGTTCAGCAACTGGCGCTTGTATTCGTGGATGCGCTTGATCTGCACGTCGAAGATCGCGTCGGGGTCGATCTTCACTCCCTGGCTCTGCCCGATCCAGTTCGACAGCGCTTCCTTGTTGACCCGTTTCGCCGCCGCAAAGGCATCGCGGAAGCCCTTGTCCTCGATCGAGAGTTCGAGCTCGCGCAGGCGGTCGAGATCGGCCTCCCAGCCCTCGCCGATGGTGTCGCTGATCAGATGCGACAGCGCCGGGTTCGCCATCCGCAGCCAGCGCCGCGGGGTGACGCCATTCGTCTCGTTCACGATCCGGTCGGGGTGCAGCTTGTGCAGCTCGGGGAAGAGGTTCTGCTTCACCAGCTCGGTGTGCAGCGCCGAGACGCCGTTCACCTTGTGCGCGGTGACGAAAGCGAGCTCGCCCATCCGCACCTCGTGATGCTTGACGATGCCGACGTAATGCGGCCGCGAGGGGTTGGTGCGCAGGTGCCAGGCGTCGATCTGCTCGATGATCTGCATGTGGCGCGGCAGCACCGAGCCCATCAGATAGGTCGCCCAGCGTTCGAGCGCCTCGGGCAGGAGCGTGTGGTTGGTATAGCCCAGACATTCGACCGCCGTCGCGATCGCATCGTCGAAGGGCATGTCGTAAAGATCGGTCAGGATCCGCACGAGTTCCGGTCCGGCGATCGCCGGATGGGTGTCGTTCATCTGGATCGCGACGTATTTCGCGAGGTCAGTCAGCTTGAAGCCGCCCGCCAGATGCCGGCGGATGATGTCATGCAGCGCCGCGCCGGTCAGGAAATACTCCTGCTTCAGCCGCAGCTCCTTGCCCTGATAGGTGGTGTCATCCGGGTAAAGCACGCGGCTGAGGGTGCGGGCGAGCGTCTCGGGCTCGGCCGCGGCGGTGTAATCGCCGTGGTTGAAGCGCGCGAGGTCGAAGAGCGTCGTGGGTTTCGCCGACCACAGCCGCAGCGTGTTCGCCCATTTGCCCTGCCAGCCGATCACCGGCATGTCGAAGGCCTCGGCGATCACCGTCTCGGCCGGCACCCAGACGGTCTTGCCGTTGCGGGTCTCGACGCCGCCCTTGAAGCCGATCTCATAGGCCGCCTCGGGGCGTTCGAACTCCCACGGGTGGCGCTGCTTGAGCCAGTCCTCGGGGGTCTCGACCTGACGCCCGCCCTCGAAGCGCTGGCGGAACAGCCCGTGCTCGTAGCGGATGCCATAGCCATAGCCCGGGCAGCCGAGCGTCGCCATGCTTTCCATGTAGCACGCCGCCAGACGGCCCAGCCCGCCGTTGCCAAGCGCCGCGTCGGGTTCGTCCTCGACCACCGCGCGCCAGTCCTGGCCGAGGCTCTCGATCGCCTCGCGGCACACCGCGCGCATGCCGAGGTTGATCGCCGCATCCTCGAGCATGCGGCCGATCAGGAATTCCATCGACAGGTAGTAGACCCGCTTGTGGCCCTGTTCCCAGGTCTGCTTGGTGGCGGCGAACCACGGTTCGACGATCCGGTCACGGATCGCGAAGCTCAGCGCCATGCGCCAGTCGTAGACCGAGGCATGCCCCGCGTCCTTCCCCATCGAATAGATCAGATGCCGCAGGATCTCTTCCCGCAGGGTTTCGACGGAGGGGGCGATAACATCTTTCACGATCACACCTTTCGCGCACTTCGTTAATCCCTTGATGGGATGCACGGGGCACGCCGTCAAGCCGCACGGAAAAGCTGTCGCCACCTGTGGCACGGCGGTTTCTGCTTTGCCCGTTTCTGCGGCACTCGACCAGAGGATCGTAAAGAATTCATGGCAGATCGCGGGGTTGCGCCGGAATTTGCCACCCCGCCGCGGATCAGCCGGCGGGCAGGATCACGCTGAACCGGCTGCCCTTGCCCTTCTCGCTCTCGATCTTCAGCCGGCCGCGGTGGCGGGCGACGATATGCTTCACGATCGCGAGACCGAGGCCTGTTCCGCCCTGCTCGCGCGAGCGGTGCGTGTCGACGCGGTAGAAGCGTTCGGTCAGCCGCGGCAGGTGGATCGACTCGATGCCCTCGCCCTTGTCGCTGACCTCGACGCGCAGCGCCGGGCCGCGCAGCACCGGCTCATGCGCGATGCGCTCGACGTTGATCCGCACCTCGCCGCCCGAGCCGCCATACTTGATCGCGTTCTCGATCAGGTTGGCGAAGATCTGGGTGAGCTGGTCGGGGTCGCCCTTCACCCGCATCACCCCCTCCTCGCCCTCGCGGATCAGGCTGACGCCGCGCGCCTCGGCGAGCGGCTGCAGTGTCTGCTTTGCCCCCTTCAGCACCGCCGAGATGTCGACATCCGAGGTCGGGCGCCGCCGCTCCTCGGCCTCGACCCGGCTCAGCGACAGCAGGTCGCCCACCAGCCGGTTCATCCGTCCCGCCTCGCGCTCCATGATCGCAAGGAAGCGGTCGCGCGCCACCGGGTCGTCCTTGGCCGCGCCGCGCAGGGTCTCGACGAAGCCCATCAGCGCGGTGAGCGGCGTGCGCAGCTCGTGGCTGACATTGGCGACGAAATCGCGCCGCATCACCTCGGCCTCCTCGAGCGCGGTGACATCCTCGATCGCCACCACCGCCCCGCCCTGCGGCAGGCCGATCTCGTCCCCGGGCGGCAGCGGCGAGACCGTCGCCATCGCCACCATCTCGCGCCCGTTCGAGGAGATCCGCAGCCGCACCCGGCCCGGACGGTCATCCTGCAGCGCCTCCTCGAGCGCCTGGCCAAGCGCGGGCTGGCGCAGCACGGTGACGAAGGCGCGCCCCTCGATGTCGCGGCCAAACAGCAGCCGCGCCGCGGGATTGGCCGAAACGATCCGTTCCGCCCGATTTACCAGCAAAATCGGCAGTGGCAGGGCGTCGACAAGAGAGGCGGTCAGGAAATCGGACATGTTTTGCTCCTTCTGCGCGCGGAAACCTTGACCAAAAACGCGCAGGAGTAAACCATGCGACATTCTCCGGTTGCAGGCGGAGCGTCCCGGGGCAAAGCCTTCGTCTGCCAATCCAATTTTTTCAGCGCGTCGGACAAGGGCCGGCGCCGTGTGACGGGACGTGATGATGCCTTCTTTGAAGGGCCCTGCAGGTGGCCGGCCCCGTTCCGGGGCAGAGGGCGAATCGCCTCTCTCCGGGCGACGCATCCTGGTGGTGGAGCCGTCGCAATCGCTGCCGCTCGCGCTGCGCGGGGTGTCGGGGGTTGCGATCACCATCGTGCCGCTCGCCGCGATCGACGCGACGCTGATCGCGCGCACCGCGCCCGATGTGGTGCTGTCGCCGCTCGTCTGCCCCGAGCATGACATCCTCGATCTTGCGCGGCTGCTCGAGGCGCTCGGCTATCGCGGTGCGCTGCGCGCCTATAGCGGGGCGTTGCCGAACCCGCGCCTGATCCTGTCCGAGGTGCGGCAGATCTGGCGCGGCGGCGATTTCGATCTGCTTGAGCTGCCGCCCGAGCTGGGCTGAACTCAGCCGAGGGCGCGCAGGCCTTTCGCATAACGCGCGGCATTGGCGCGGTAATGCGCGGCGGATTTCAGCAGCTTTTCCTGCGCCGCGTCGTCAAGCTGCCGTACCACCTTGCCCGGTGCGCCCATCACCAGACTGAAATCCGGGATCTCCTTGCCCTCGGTGATCAGCGCGCCGGCGCCAATGAGGCAGCCACGGCCGATCTTCGCACCGTTGAGGATCGTCGCGCCCATGCCGATCAGGCTGCCCGCGCCGATGATACAGCCGTGCAGCATCGCCTTGTGGCCAATGGTGCAATCGGGCCCGATCACCAGCGGATAGCCCATGTCGGTGTGACACACGACGTTCTCCTGAACGTTCGAGCCGCGGCCGACACGGATCTCCTCGTTGTCGCCGCGCAGCGTGCAGCCGAACCAGACCGAGGCCTCGTCCTCGAGCACCACCTTGCCGATCAGGTTCGCGTCCGGGGCGACCCAGGCGCCCTGCCCCAGTTCCGGCCGAATGCCGTCAAGCTCATAGATCATCGCGCCTCAAACTCCCTGTTCAGCTCGCGCACGAAGTCGTTCAGCCAGGGCTGCCGATCTGCCCGCGCGCGCTCGGCGGCCAGAATTTCGCGCAGCTCCCTCTCGGCCTGATCGGCGTCGTGATTCACGATCACATAATCATATTCCGCCCAGTGGCTGATTTCATCGCGGCTTTTCGCCATCCGTGCGGCGATCACCTCGTCGCTGTCCTGCGCCCGCGTGCGCAGCCGCTTTTCCAGCTCGGCGATCGAGGGCGGCAGGATGAAGATCGAGATCACCTCCTTGCCGAGGCTCGAGCGGCGGATCTGCTGCCCGCCCTGCCAGTCGACGTCGAAGAGCGTGTCGCGCCCGGCCTTCATCGCCGCCTCGACCGGGGCCTTCGGCGTGCCGTAAAAATTGCCGAAGACCTCGGCATGTTCCAGCATCTCGCCATTCGCCACCATCGCCTCGAAGTCGTGCTTGGTGCGGAAATAGTATTCGATGCCGTCGGTCTCGCCCGGGCGCGGGTTGCGCGTCGTGGCCGAGACCGAGAATTTCAGCGTCGGGTCCCAGGCCATCAGCCGCTTCGCCAGCGTCGATTTTCCCGCGCCCGAGGGCGAGGAAAGGATAATCAGAAGGCCGCGCCGGGTCTGGGTCATGGCTCACTCCACGTTCTGGATCTGCTCGCGCATCTGGTCGATGACGGCCTTGAGGTCAAGTCCGATCGCGGTCAGTGCCGTCGAGCCCGACTTCGAGCACAGCGTGTTCGACTCGCGCACGAATTCCTGGGTGAGGAAATCAAGCTTGCGGCCGACCGGTCCCGCCTCGGCCAGCAGCGCGCGGGCGGCGGCGACATGGGCGCGCAGCCGGTCGATCTCCTCGGTGACATCGGCCTTCACCGCCAGCATCGCCAGTTCCTGCGTCACCCGCTGCGGATCGGCCCCGGGGGCTGCGTCGAGCACGCGGGCCAGCGCCGCCTGCAGCGCCGCCGCGGTCTCGGGCCGGCGCGCCTCGGCGGCTTCGGCCGCGGCCTCGGTCAGTGCCGCGATGCGGTCGATCTGGGCCGCGATCACCGCGCCGATCTGCGCCCCCTCGGCCGCGCGCATCGCGGCGAAGTCCTCGAGGAGCGGCGCCAGATCGGCGAGCAGCGCCGCGCGCAGCGCCGCCGGATCGGCGATCTCGGGCGCGCCCTGCTCGATCACGCCGCGCAGCGACAGCAGGTCGGCCGCCCGCGTCGGCGCCAGGGCAAGCCCCCGCTCGCCCGCCGCCGCCTCGACGCGCGCAAGCGCCGTCAGCGCTGCCTGCAGCCCGGGCTCCGAGAGCCGCAGCCCTTCGGCCCCCTCGCTGCGCGCAAGCCGCAGCGTCAGCGAGATGTTGCCGCGCGCCGCCACCGCGGCCACCGCCGTCCGCACCGCCGCCTCGAGCCCCTCGACATCGGGAAGCCGCGGGCGCAGGTCAAAGCCCTTGCCGTTGACCGAGCGGATCTCCCAGGCCCAGTCATGGCCGAGCCCGCCGCCCTGCCGCGCGGCAAAGCCGGTCATCGAGATCGTGCGCGGGCCGGATGCAGTCTTAACCATTTAACACTTTCTTTCCCCTTTTTGCCCGAAAAGGGCGTATTAAGATTTCAGTAAGGATTTCGCCTCCGGGGTCAATCGAAGACCCATAACCGCAGAAAGCGCGAGGCATTGCAACGAAAGGCCGCAGTCGCGACAGGCGCGCAGCGGCTTGGTTGGGGGATGCGATGGACCGCGATATCGACGACAAGGTGATCCACTTCGGGGCGCAGGCCGGACTTGGCATGCAGATTGCCTCGGAACTGCGGGCCTATTGGGAGGCGCTGCGCCGCGGCCGGCTGGTGCCCACGCGCGCCGACGTCGATCCGCGCGGCATCGAGCGCGCCCTCGAATATGCCTTCATCCTCGAGCGCGTGGCGCCGGGCATGGGCCGCTTCCGTCTTGCGGGCATGCATCTGAACGACCTGATGGGGATGGAGGTGCGGGGGATGCCGCTCACCGCCCTTTTCGCGCCGCAGGGCCGCAAGCATGTCACCGAGGCGCTCGAGGCGGTCTTCGACGGGCCCGCGATCGCCGATCTGCGGCTGGTGTCCGAAGGCGCGCTCGGCCGGCCCCGGCTCGAGGCGCGGCTGCTGATCCTGCCGATGAAATCCGACCTCGGCGACATCACCCGTGCGCTTGGCTGCCTCGTCGCCGAGGGCGACAGCTTCGGCCGCCCGCCGCGCCGCTTCGAGGTGCTGGCCGCCCATGTCGAGCCGGTGCTCGCCGGCGCGCCGACGCCCGGGCCGGCGCCGCTGCCGGTGCGTCCCGAGGCGATCGGCCTCGATGCGCCGTTCTTCGGCGGCCGCCCGCTCGATCTGCCCGAGTTCGAGGCGCCGCGGGCTGCCCGCCCGCTCTCCGACTGCTCGCCGGAAGAGCGGCGCGCGATGTTTCGCGTGATCAGCAACGCCTGAGACGGACCCCGGGGTACGTGACGAGTACGGCCCGGAGCGATGCTCCGGGCCGCTGTTTTCGTCGCAGGCCGGTTCGGCGCGGATCAGAGGCCCGAGGCCTTGCGCAGCGCGCGCCGGTCCTGCAGCTCCTCGGCCACGAGGAACGCGAGTTCCAGCGACTGCGAGGCGTTGAGCCGCGGGTCGCAGGCGGTGTGATAGCGGCTCGACAGATCCTCGTCCGAGACCGCGCGCACGCCGCCGGTGCATTCGGTCACGTCGCGGCCGGTCATCTCGAAATGCACGCCGCCCGGGATCGTGCCCTCGGCCTTGTGCACCGCGAAGAACTCGCGCACCTCGCGCAGCACCGACTCGAAGGGCCGGGTCTTGTAGCCCGAGGCCGCCTTGATCGTGTTGCCGTGCATCGGGTCGCACGACCACAGCACATTCGCGCCCTCGGCCTGCACCGCGCGGACGAGCCGCGGCAGATGCTCGCCGACCTTGCCCGCGCCAAAGCGCGCGATCAGCGTCAGCCGGCCCGGCTCGTTCTCCGGGTTCAGCTTCGCCATCAGCACCTTCAGGTCGTCGGCCGTGGTCGAGGGGCCGCATTTCAGCCCGATCGGGTTCTGCACGCCGCGGCAGAACTCGACATGGGCGCCATCGGGCTGACGGGTGCGGTCGCCGATCCAGATCATGTGGCCAGAGCCCGCGACCGGAATCCCCGTGGTGCTGTCGACGCGGCACAGCGCCTCTTCGTATTCCAGCAGCAGCGCCTCGTGCGAGGTGTAGAAATCGACCTTGCCAAGCTCATGCGCGGTGTCCGAGGTCACCCCGGCCGCGGTCATGAAGTCCATCGCGTCGCCGATGCGCTCGGCCACTTCGCGATAGCGCGCCGCCTCGTCCTCATCGGTGAAGCCGGCAATCCAGCTCTGCACGCGGTGGATGTCGGCATAGCCGCCGGTCGAGAAGGCGCGCAGCAGGTTCAGCGAGGCCGCGGCCTGGGTATAGGCCTGCAGCATCCGGAAGGGATCGGGCACGCGGGCATCGGCGGTGAAGTCGAAGCCGTTGATGATGTCGCCGCGATAGCTCGGCAGCTCGACGCCGCCGATCGTCTCGGTCGCGGCCGAACGCGGCTTGGCGAACTGCCCGGCCATGCGGCCGACCTTGACCACCGGCACCTTCGCGCCCCAGGTCAGCACGATCGCCATCTGCAGCATCACCTTGAAGGTGTCGCGGATGTTGTCGGCGGAGAATTCGGCAAAGCTCTCGGCGCAGTCGCCGCCCTGCAACAGGAACGCCTCACCGCGCGCGGCCTTCGCCAGATCCGCCTTCAGCCGGCGCGCCTCGCCGGCGAAGACGAGCGGCGGCATCTTGGCGAGCTGCGCCTCGACCGCGCCGAGCGCAGCCGCGTCGGGATAGTCGGGCATCTGCACCCGCGGTTTCGCGCGCCAGCCGGACTTCGTCCACCCCTTGACCATCTTCTCCTCCAGGACTTTCACAGGTTGCGCGGTTATAAGGCAGGCCTTGGCGAGAACAAACCGCTTTTTCCACAGGCGCGCGCGAAAATGACCTTCGCGCGCGGGGCCTTCGATGCCCCCTTGCGAGAGGACCCGTTCCCTGCTTTCTCTGCGGGAAACGACAAGGTCACCGTCGCAAATGCGCATCCCCTCGACGACACCCCGCACCCATTCCCGACCGGCCCCCTCGCACGGCACGCTGCGGCTGGCCACGGGCGGGCGCACGCGGCGCTTCATCTTCCTGCTGCTCGACCGCTTCACGCTGATGGCTTTTGCCAGCGCGATCGAGCCCTTGCGGCTGGCAAACCAGGTCTCGGGCGAGAAGCTCTATGACTGGAAACTCGCCTCCGAGGACGGCGGCGACGTGACCTGTTCGAACGGCACGGTGATGCGCGCCGACATGGGGCTTGGCGAGGTCACGCGCGACGACACGGTGATGGTGTGCGGCGGCATCGACGTGGCCGAGGCGACGACGAAGCCGATCCTTGCCTGGCTGCGGCGCGAGGCGCGGCGCGGCGCAGCGGTGGGCGGCCTGTGCACCGGGGCCTGGGCGGTGGCGAAGGCCGGTCTGCTCGATGGCCGGCGCGCCACCATCCATTGGGAGAATCAGGACAGCTTCGCCGAGGATTTCGAGGAGGTGACGCTGTCGAAGGCGGTCTTCGTGATCGACGGCAACCGGCTGACCACGGCGGGTGGCACCGCCTCGGTCGATCTGATGCTGAAGATGATCGCGCTCGACCATGGCGAGGCGCTGGCCAATACCGTGGCCGATCAGCTGATCTACAACTCGATCCGCACCGACCGCGACAGCCAGCGGCTGTCGATCCCGACCCGGATCGGCGTGCGCCACCCGAAGCTTGCGCAGGTGATCGCGCGGATGGAGATGAACATCGAGGAGCCGATCAGCCCGGCGCGCCTGGCGGCCGAGGTCGGCATGTCGACGCGTCAGCTCGAGCGGCTGTTCAGCCGTTATCTGAACCGTTCGCCCAAGCGCTATTACATGGAAATCCGCCTGCAGAAGGCGCGCAACCTGTTGATGCAGACCGAGATGAGCGTGATCAACGTGGCGCTGGCCTGCGGCTTCACCTCGCCCTCGCATTTCTCGAAATGCTACCGCGCGCAGTATCAGACCACGCCCTACCGCGAGCGCGGCGCCTCGGGCGTGCCGACGGCGGCGAGCGTGATCGAGCTTGACGCCGACGAATGCGACCTGTCGGGAATCGACTTTCCCGAAGAGAAGTTCTGAGCCGGCCCCCCCCATGGCGCGCCGTTGCGTCATGTTGCCCAATTCCTGGCCGAATGGTCGATTTTCGGCCAATCCGTCGCGGGCTGCCCTATTTTCTTTTGCCAAGGGCGGGACTAACGTTCCCGCAATCATGTTCCAACAGGGGAGTGAACAGATGAAGAAGCTGCTTCTGGCGACGGCTGCCGTCGCGCTGTGCGCGGGCGGCGCCTTCGCCGAGGACATCAAGATGGGGATCTCGATGGGCTTCACCGGGCCGCTGGAATCGATCGCGCCGCCGATCGCTGCCGGCGCCGAACTGGCGATGAAGGAAGTCTCGGATTCGGGCAAGCTTCTGGGCGGTGACACCGTCACCCCGGTGCGCGGCGATTCCACCTGCGTCGACGCCGCCGCGGCCACCGCGACCGTCGAGCGGATGGTGACCTCGGAGGGCGTGAAGGGCATCGTCGGCGGCATGTGCTCGGGCGAGACCATCGCCTCGCTGACCAACGTCGCCGTGCCGAACGGCGTGGTGATGATCTCGCCCTCGGCGACCTCGCCCGCGCTCTCGACGATCGAGGACAACGGCCTGTTCTTCCGCACCTCGCCCTCGGACGCGCGTCAGGGCGAAGTGATGACCGACATCATCATGGAACACGGCATCAAGTCCGTGGCCGTGACCTATACCAACAACGACTACGGCAAGGGCCTGGCCGACAGCTTCGCCGAGGCGTTCAAGGCCAAGGGCGGCACCGTGACCATCGTCGCCGCGCATGAAGACGGCAAGGCCGACTATTCGGCCGAGGTCGGCGCGCTGGCGGCGGCCGGCGGCGATGCGCTCGTGGTGGCGGGCTATGTCGACCAGGGCGGTTCGGGCATCCTGCGTGGCGCGCTCGACACCGGCGCCTTCTCGACCTTCGTGCTGCCCGACGGCATGGTCGCGGCGACGCTCGAGAAGAACTTCGGCACCGAGCTCGACGGCTCCTTCGGCCAGATGCCGGCCTCGGAAGGCGAAGGCAAGGATGCCTTCATCGCGCTGGCGAAGACCGCGGGCTTCGACGGCTCGAGCATCTACTCGGCCGAGGCCTATGACGCGGCGGCGCTGATGCTGCTGGCGATGCAGGCGGCGAAGTCGACCGATCCGAAGGTCTACAAGGACAAGATCATGGACGTCGCCAACGCTCCGGGCGAGAAGATCATGCCCGGCGAACTGGCGAAGGGCCTCGAGCTGCTGGCCGAGGGCAAGGACATCGACTATGTCGGCGCCACCTCGGTCGAGCTGATCGGTGCGGGCGAATCCGCCGGCACCTTCCGCGAGATTGCCATCAAGGACGGCAAGATCGAGACCGTGACCTACCGCTGAGGCGGCACGGAGAACCTGGGGCGGCCCGGAGCAATCCGGGCTGTTCCTTTTGAAACAAGGCCGAAAACGGCATTCTTCACGCAAAGAGTGAAGGTCACAGGGGACTGCATGATACGGGTCGAGAACCTGCACAAGCATTTCGGCGGCTTCCATGCCGTCGATGGCGCTTCGCTAGAGATCGCGACGGGCTCCATTACCGGGCTGATCGGCCCGAACGGGGCGGGAAAATCCACGCTGTTCAACGTCATCGCCGGGGTGCACAAGCCCACCTCGGGCACCGTGACGATGGATGGCGAGGACATCACCGGCCTGCCGCCGCACGAGCTGTTCCACAAGGGGCTGTTGCGCACCTTCCAGATCGCGCATGAATTCCCGACGATGACGGTGCGCGAGAACCTGATGATGGTTCCGGGCGGTCAGACCGGCGAGACGCTGTGGAACGCCTGGTTCCAGCGTGGCCGGATCGCCGAGGAAGAGGCGGCGCTTCTGAAGAAGGCCGACGAGGTTCTTGATTTCCTGACCATTTCTCACCTGAAGGACGAGCGCGCAGGGAACCTCTCGGGCGGCCAGAAGAAACTTCTGGAACTCGGTCGCACGATGATGGTCGAGGCGAAGATCGTCTTCCTGGATGAGGTCGGCGCAGGCGTGAACCGCACGCTGCTGAACACCATCGGCGACGCCATCGTGCGGCTGAACAAGGAACGCGGCTATACCTTCTGCGTGATCGAGCACGACATGGATTTCATCGGCCGGCTCTGCGATCCGGTGATCGTGATGGCCGAGGGCAAGGTTCTGGCCGAGGGCGCACCCGACACCATCATGCAGAACGAGGCGGTGATCGAGGCCTATCTCGGGCGCGGGCTCAAGAACAAGGTCAAGACGGGGGCCGCGCAATGATTGGATTTTTCCTGATCAAACAAGGCGTCATGGGATGTCCCGGAGGTGTCGCATGAGCTTTCTCGACGCTTCCAGCATGACCGGCGGCTATGGTGCCGCCGACATCCTGCACGATTGCACGCTGAAGGTCGAGAAGGGCCAGATCGCGGTGATCGTCGGCCCGAACGGCGCCGGCAAGTCGACCGCGATGAAGGCGGTCTTCGGCATGCTGCGGTTGCGCGCGGGCAAGGTGACGCTCGATGGCGAGGACATCACCACCCTGTCGCCGCAGGAGCGCGTGCGCAAGGGCATGGGCTTCGTGCCGCAGGTGAACAACGTCTTCCCGACGATGTCGGTCGAGGAAAACCTCGAGATGGGCGCCTTCATCCGCACCGACGATTTCCGCGACACGATGGAACAGGTCTATGACCTCTTCCCGATCCTGCGCGAGAAACGCTTCCAGAACGCGGGCGAGCTTTCGGGCGGTCAGCGCCAGCAGGTCGCCGTCGGCCGCGCGCTGATGACGAAGCCGAAACTGCTGATGCTCGACGAGCCCACGGCCGGCGTCTCGCCGATCGTCATGGACGAGCTCTTCGACCGCATCATCGAGGTCGCGCGCACCGGCATCTCGATCCTGATGGTCGAGCAGAACGCCCGCCAGGCGCTCGAGATCGCGGACATGGGCTATGTGCTTGTCCAGGGCGCGAACCGCTACACCGACACGGGCGCCGCCCTGATGGCCGACCCCGAGGTCCGCCGCACGTTCCTGGGGGGCTGAGATGGATATCCTCAACGCGCTGGTCGCGATCCTGAACTATGTCGTCGTGCCCGCCACCGCCTATGGCGCGCAGCTGGCGCTTGGCGCGCTTGGCGTGACGCTGATCTACGGCATCTTGCGGTTCTCGAACTTCGCCCATGGCGACACCATGGCCTTCGGCACCGCGATCACCATCCTCATCACCTGGGCGCTGCAAGCGGCGGGCATCGGCTTCGGCCCGCTGCCGACGGCGCTGCTCGCCCTGCCCTTCGGCATCGCCGCGACGGCGCTTCTGGTGCTCGGCACCGACAAGATCGTCTATTCCTATTACCGCAAGGTGCGTGCCGCGCCGGTGGTGCTGACCATGGTTTCGGTCGGCGTGATGTTCGTGATGAACGGCCTCACCCGCGTTCTGATCGGGGTCGACGAGATCAAGTTCGCCGATGGCGCGCGCTTCCTGATCTCGGCGCAGGAGTTCAAGAAGGCCACGGGCCTTGCCGAACCGCTCGCGATCCGCTCGACCCAGGCGATCACCGTGGTGACCGCGGCCCTGGTCGTGGCGGCGCTGTTCTGGTTCCTCGCGAAGACCCGCACCGGCAAGTCGATGCGCGCCTTCTCCGACAACGAGGATCTGGCGCTTCTGTCGGGCATCAACCCGAGCCGCGTCGTCGCGATGACCTGGATCATCGCCGCGGCGCTCGCCACCATCGCCGGCACGCTCTACGGCCTTGATAAAAGCTTCAAGGCCTTCAACTACTTCCAGCTGCTGCTGCCGGTCTTTGCGGCGGCCATCGTCGGGGGGCTCGGCAATCCGCTCGGCGCCATCGCCGGCGGCTTCATCATCGCCTATTCCGAGGTGGCGGTGACCTATGCCTGGAAGAAGGTCGCGATCTATCTGATCCCCGGCTACGAGTCCGACAGCCTGCTGCAGCTGTTGTCGACCGAATACAAGTTCGCCGTCAGCTTCACGATCCTGATCATCGTGCTGCTGTTCAAGCCCACCGGCCTTTTCAAGGGGAAATCGGTATGAGCACCCGTCAACCTGGCGCCGCCCGGGGCGGCAAGCTGCGCGCGCCGCTGCTTTTCGCCGCGATGGCCGCGCTGATCGCGATCGAGGCCGCCACCACCGGCTGGAACGGTGCGCTGGTGATCGTCAACATGGGGCTGATCTCGGCGATCCTCGCGCTCGGCGTGAACATGCAATGGGGCTATGCCGGGCTCTTCAACACCGGCGTCGTCGGCTTCATCGCGCTTGGCGGGCTGGGCCCGGTGCTGGTGTCGATGAAGCCGACGCCCGGCGCCTTCTCGGCCGGCGGCTGGGGCATCCTGATCGCCTTCGCGATCGCGCTTGTCACGATCATGGCCGCGGTCTGGCTGAACCGGCATCTGACGCGGATGAAGGGGCTGGCGATCCTCGCCGTGCTGATCGCGGGCTTCTTCCTCTACCGCGCCGTCTTCGACCCGGCCGTCGCCGCGATCCAGGCGATCAACCCGGCCTCCGCGGGCTATCTGGGCGGGCTCGGCCTGCCGACGCTGCTGTCCTGGCCGGTGGGCGCGCTGCTCGCCGCCGGCGCCGCCTGGGTGGTCGGCAAGACCGCGCTCGGCCTGCGCTCGGATTACCTTGCCGTCGCCACCCTCGGCATCGGCGAGATCATCGTCGCGGTGCTGAAGAACGAGGAATGGCTCGACCGCGGCGTGCTGAACGTGACCGGCATCCCGCGCCCCTGGCCCGTGCCCTACGAGGTCGACCTGCAGGCCGATCCGGGCTTCCTCGAGCGCGTCGCGGCCTTCGGTCTCGATCCGGTCACCACCTCGACGATCACCGTCAAGCTGCTTTATGGCGCGCTTTTCGCCGCGGTGCTGCTGGTGCTGATCTGGGCGCTGCAGCTGGCGCTCAATTCGCCCTGGGGCCGGATGATGCGCGCCATCCGCGACAACGAGGTCGCGGCCGAGGCCATGGGCAAGAACGTCACCGGCCGCCACCTGCAGATCTTCATTCTCGGCTGCGCGGTGATCGGGCTCGCCGGCGCGATGATGATCTCGCTCGACGGGCAGATGACGCCGTCGTCCTACAACCCGCTGCGCTACACCTTCCTGATCTGGGTGATGGTGATCGTCGGCGGGTCCGGCAACAACTGGGGCTCGGTGCTCGGCGGGATGCTGATCTGGTTCGTCTGGATCAAGGCCGAGGTCTGGGGCCCGCAGATCATGCACGTCGTCACCGCGACACTCGCGGACGGGCCGCTGAAACAGCACCTCGTCGATTCGGCGCCGCATATGCGGCTGGTGATGATGGGGCTGATCCTGCTCCTCGTGCTGCGCTTCAGCCCGCGCGGCCTGCTTCCCGAGAAATGACGAAAGGGGCCTTCGGGCCCCTTTTCACTGCCCGCGCCCAGGTCCCCGCCCCGCCCCCTCCCTTCATCTTGCCACAAATACCTCGGGGGTGCGGGGGCGGCGCCCCCGCGCTCTTGCTTTTGGCGAAATCCCCCCCTATTCCCCGCACATGACCCAGCATCAGCGCCTCCTCATCATCGACTTCGGCTCCCAGGTCACGCAGCTGATTGCGCGCCGCCTGCGCGAGCTCAACGTCTATTGCGAAATCCATCCCTATCAGAAGGTCACCGATGCCTTCCTGACCGATTTCGCGCCTCAGGCAATCATCTTCTCGGGTGGCCCGGACAGCGTCACCCGCGAGGGCTCTCCGCGTCCGCCGAAATCGGCCTTCACCCTCGGCGTGCCGATCCTCGGGATCTGCTACGGCCAGCAGGTGATGATGCAGGAGCTCGGCGGCCTCGTCGAATCCGGCCATGGCACCGCCGAGTTCGGCCGCGCCTATGTCACCCCGACCGAGCGCGCGCTGCCGCTGCTCGAGGGTTGGTTCCAGGACGGGCGCGAGCAGGTCTGGATGAGCCACGGCGACCACGTCAGCCGCATCGCCCCGGGCTTCGAGGTCTATGGCACCTCGCCCGGCGCCCCCTTCGCGATCACCGCCGATCCCGAACGCCACTTCTACGCCGTGCAGTTCCACCCCGAGGTGCACCACACCCCGAAGGGCGCGAAGCTCTACGAGAACTTCGTCCGTCTTGCGGGCTTCACCGGCGACTGGACGATGGCGGGCTATCGCGAACAGGCGATCGAGAAGATCCGTGAACAGGTCGGCGACAAGAAGGTGATCTGCGGCCTCTCGGGCGGCGTCGACAGCTCGGTCGCGGCGGTGCTGATCCACGAGGCGATCGGCGACAACCTGACCTGCGTCTTCGTCGACCACGGCCTGCTGCGCAAGGGCGAGGCCGAGGAAGTCGTCACGATGTTCCGCGACCATTACAACATGCGGCTGATCGCGGCGGACGAGAGTGATCTCTTCCTCGGCGCGCTCGAGGGCGTGTCGGACCCGGAAGTGAAGCGCAAGACCATCGGCAAGCTCTTCATCGACGTGTTCCAGAACTATGCGAACCAGATCGACGGCGCCGAGTTCCTGGCCCAGGGCACGCTCTATCCCGACGTGATCGAAAGCGTCTCGTTCTCGGGCGGTCCCTCGGTGACGATCAAGTCGCACCACAACGTCGGCGGTCTGCCCGAGAAGATGGGGCTGAAACTGGTCGAGCCGCTGCGTGAACTCTTCAAGGACGAGGTCCGCGCCCTTGGCCGCGAGCTCGGCCTGCCCGAGAAGTTCATCGGCCGTCACCCCTTCCCGGGCCCGGGTCTGGCGATCCGCTGCCCCGGCGAGATCACCCGCGAGAAACTCGCCATCCTGCGCGAGGCGGATGCGGTCTATATCGACCAGATCCGCAAGCACGGGCTCTATGACGAGATCTGGCAGGCCTTCGTGGCGATCCTGCCGGTCCGCACCGTCGGCGTGATGGGCGACGGGCGCACCTATGACTATGCCTGCGCGCTGCGCGCGGTGACCTCGGTCGACGGCATGACGGCGGATTACTACCCGTTCAGCCACGACTTCCTCGGCGAGACCGCGACCCGGATCATCAACGAGGTGAAGGGCATCAACCGCGTCACCTATGACATTACCTCGAAGCCCCCGGGCACGATCGAGTGGGAATGAACCGCGCGAGAGCGTGACCGGATGCGGCCCCCTCGGGGGCCGTTTTCTTTTCTGCGGGGAAAGAAAGGGGGGCGCTGCCCCCCTCGGCCTGCGGCCTCACCCCCCGGGATATTTGAGGCAATTGGAAGCCGGGGCGTCCCGAGCGCCGGCAGATCCCGGGGGGGCGCCTGGGGCAAGACCGCGGACGCGCCCCGGCCTTGCGGGGGTCAGGCCTTTGCGGCCTTCTTCGCCTCGATCACCTTCTCGGCCAGTTCCTTGGCGATGGCGAAGGCGCCCTTGATCCGCTCGGCATCCGAGGTCCAGTCGCGTTGCAGCACCACCTTGTTGCCGCTGATCTTCGCCGTGCCCTTCTGCGCTTGCAGGAATTCGACGAGGCCCGCGGGGTTCGGGAACTTGTCGAGGTGGAACTGCACCGTCGCGCCCTTCGGCCCCGCGTCCATCTTGGCGATGAAGGCGCGTTTCGCCATCGCCTTGATCCGCACCACCAAGAGCAGCGTGTTGACCTCGCGCGGCAGTTCGCCGAAGCGGTCGATCAGCTCGGCGGCAAAGCCCTCGAGCTCGACCTTCGTGGTCAGCCCGGACAGCCGGCGGTACAGGCCGAGCCGCACGTCGAGATCGGGGATGAAGCTTTCGGGGATCATCACCGGCACGCCGAGGTTCAGCTGTGGCGACCATTCGCCGTCGCCCTCCGCCTCGGTCAGCTCGCCCGATTTCAGCCGCGCGATCGTCTCCTCGAGCATCGCCTGATAGAGCTCGTAGCCGACTTCCTTGATATGGCCCGACTGCTCCTCGCCCAGAAGGTTGCCGGCGCCGCGCAGGTCGAGATCCTGCGAGGCGAGGTTGAACCCCGCGCCGAGATTGTCGAGCGAGCCGAGCAGCCGCAGCCGTTTCGTGGCCTGCGGCGTCAGCGGCAGCCGCGGCTTCGTCGTCAGGTAGCAATAGGCGCGCATCTTCGAGCGCCCGACCCGGCCGCGGATCTGGTAGAGCTGGGCCAGACCGAACATGTCGGCGCGGTGGATGATCATCGTGTTCGCGGTCGGGATGTCGAGGCCGCTCTCGACGATGGTCGTCGCCAGCAGCACGTCATACTTGCCGTCGTAGAAGGCGTTCATCCGCGTATCGAGCTCGCCCGCGGCCATCTGGCCATGTGCGGTGATGAAGCTGACCTCGGGGACATGCTCGCGCAGGAAGGCCTCGATCTCGGGCAGGTCGGTGATGCGCGGCACGACGTAGAAGCTCTGCCCGCCGCGGAAGCGTTCGCGCAGAAGCGCCTCGCGCACGGTGACCGCGTCGAATTCGCTGACATAGGTGCGGATCGCCAGGCGGTCGACCGGCGGCGTGCCGATCACGCTCAGATCGCGCACCCCCGTCAGGCTGAGCTGCAGCGTGCGCGGGATCGGCGTCGCGGTCAGCGTCAGAACGTGGATTTCCGAGCGCATCTCCTTCAGGCGTTCCTTGTGGTTCACGCCGAAATGCTGTTCCTCGTCGATCACCAGCAGGCCGAGGTTGCGGAACCTCACCGCTTTGGCCAGCACCGCATGGGTGCCGATGACGATGTCGACGGTGCCGTCGGCCAGTCCCTCGCGGGTCTTCGCCGCCTCTTTCGCCGAGACGAAACGGCTGAGCGGACGGACCTCGAGTGCGGTGCCGCGGAAGCGTTCGGCGAAGGTCTTGTAATGCTGGCGGGCAAGCAGCGTCGTCGGCGCGATCACCGCCACCTGCACGCCCGAGGCGGCGGCGATGAAGGCCGCGCGCATCGCCACCTCGGTCTTGCCGAAGCCGACATCGCCGACCACCAGACGGTCCATCGGCCGGCCCGATTTCAGGTCCTCGACCACATCGTCGATGGCGCTCAGCTGGTCCTCGGTCTCGCTGTAGGGGAAGCGCGCGGCAAAGGCCTCCCATTCGTGATGCGGCGCCTCGAGGATCGGCGCGTGGCGCAAGAGCCGTTCCGCCGCGATCCGCATCAGCCGGTCGGCGATCTGCCGGATGCGCTCCTTCAGCCGGGCCTTCTTCGCCTGCCAGGCGCCGCCGCCGAGCTTGTCGAGAAGCCCGTCCTCATGGCCGTATCGGCTGAGCAGTTCGATGTTGGTGACGGGCACGTAAAGCCGGTCGCCGCCCGCATATTCCAGAAGCACGCAATCAAGCGGCGCGCCAAGCGCGGTGACGGTCTCGAGCCCCTTGTAGCGGCCGACGCCGTGATCGACATGCACGACAAGGTCGCCCGGCGTCAGGCTTTGCGCCTCGGTCAGGAAGTTCTCGGCCTTGCGCTTCTTCTTCGGCCGGCTGACGAGACGATCGCCGAGCACGTCCTGCTCGGAGATCACGGTCAGCCCCTCGGCCTCGAAGCCCGCGTCGAGCGTCCAGACCGCAAGGCCCAGCCCCGAGATCTCGCGCGCGTCGCGGATGAGGTTCGCGCCGCCCAGCCCCTCGTCCTCGAGAAGCCCCTTCAGACGCTCGCGCGCGCCTTCGGACCAGCTGGCGAGAACCACCGGTCCCTGTTGCAGCCGGCTTTCGATATGGCTCTTCAACGCCTCGAAAAGGCTGACGTTTTCAAGCTGGCGCTCGGGCGAGAAATTGCGTCCGATGCGGGCGCCGGCGTTCAGGATGCCGGGGCCGGGCGGCGCCGGCAGCACCTGCAGCCGCAGCACCCGATGCGCCGCCAGAACCGCTTTCCAGGCCGGCTCGTCGAGATAGAGCAGCCCCGGCGCCGCCGGCTTGTAGACGGTGTCGACCCGGTCACGCCGGGTCATCGCCTCGCGCCGCGTGTCGTATTGATCGGCGATCCCCTCCCACCGCGAGATCCGCGCCGGCTCGATCTGGTCGTCGAGCATCACGCTCGCCTCGGGCAGATAGTCGAAGAGGGTCTCGAGCCGGTCGTGGAAGAAGCCCAGCCAATGCTCCATCCCCGCGTGCTTGCGCCCGGCCGAGACCGCCTCGTAGAGCGGATCGTCCGCGCCGCCCGCGCCGAACTCGACGCGGTAGTTCTGCCGGAAGCGGGTGATCGAGGGCTCGTCGAGGATCACCTCGCTCACCGGGGCAAGCTCCACCGCCTTCAGCTTCTCGGTGGTGCGCTGGCTGACCGGATCGAAGCGGCGCGCGCCGTCGAGCACGTCGCCGAAAAGGTCAAGCCGCACCGGCCCCGCCTCGCCCGGCGGATAGATGTCGATGATGCCGCCGCGCACCGCGTAATCGCCGGGCTCTGACACGGTGGAAACGGGCGAGAAGCCCATCCGCACCAGGAAGGCGCGCAGCTTTTCCTCGCGCACCGGGCCGCCGACGCGGGCGGTGAAGCTCGAGGCGGCGACGAGATCGCGGGCGGGAATGCGCTGCATCGCGGCGTTCAGCGTCGTCAACAGCACGAAGGGCCCGGGCACGCCCGCGGCGAGCGCGGCAAGCGTCGCCATCCGTGCCGCCGAGATCTCGGGATTGGGCGAGACCCGGTCGTAGGGCAGGCAGTCCCAGGCCGGGAAGGACAGCACCACCGCCTCGGGCGCGAAGAAGGCCAGCGCGGCGCGCATCGCCTCGAGCCGGCGATCGTCGCGCGCGACATGGATCACCGGACGGCCGCGGGAAAGTTCCTTCGCGACCAGCTTCGCATCAAAGCCCTCGGGGGCACCGGACAGCAGAAAATGTTCCATGCTTCCGGAGGTATCCGCCCCGTCCGCCGTGTCAAGCCCGGGGCGGGCTCAGCCGATGTAATAGTGGCTGAGGTTCTGGAACATGCCCCACAGCGCGGTGACCGAGATCGCCGCGAGACCGACAAGCTGCACGCGGAAGCGGTGCCGGGTCAGCACCTGCGTCACCGCCTCGGCGTCAAACCCGCCGGTTTGCAGCCCGGGCTCGAGCTTCGCGGCCGCGCGCAGGCTCATCAGCCCGACAAGCGAGAGCGGAACCAGGATCAGCGCCGCGGCCTGGGCGAATTCGAAGTGATAGACGAAGCCCAGGACCACCAGCAGGCTGAGCAGGCAGGAGGTGACAAGCGACAGCGCCAGTCCCGCCTCGCGCCCGATCACCATGAGACGCGCGACGTTGATCCGGGTCAGCGTGACCAGATCCTCGCCCTCGGCGCCACCGCGGCGGCGCGCGCGGGTGACCATGTCGAAGGGCACGCCCAGCACCCAGTGCGAGGTGGTCGACCAGGTGACGGCCAGCGCGATCCAGTACCACAGGCTGGAAAACGACCGCATGTCGATCAGCTGGAAGATGTTCTGCAGCATCGCTCGCCCCTTCGCGCGTCGGGCCCGTCCGGCCTGCGCCGGCGGCACAGTAGACGATGTTTTCGCTGGGGAAAACCTCTGCCGTCGGGGCTATCAAGGACACGGGCGCGTGAGCAGGGTTGTGGCCCGGGCCGATCCGTGGCACCGAAGGGGCGACACAGGAGGCTTCCCATGCACCCGATCATCCCGCCCTTCCCCGTGACCCGCCTGCGCCGCCTGCGCAGCACGCCCGCGCTGCGCGATCTCGCGCAGGAGAACCGGCTGTCGGTCAAGGATCTGATCTGGCCGATCTTCGTCACCGACGTGCCCGGCGCGGATGTCGAGGTGCCCTCGATGCCCGGCGTCCTGCGGCGCACGATCGAGGGCGCGGTGCGCGCGGCCGAAGAGGCGGCGCGCCTCGGCATTCCGGCGATCTGCCTCTTTCCCTATACCGACCCCGCCACCCGCACCGAGGGCTGCGAGGAGGCCTGGGATCCCGAGAACATCACCAACCGGGTGATCCGGGCAATGAAGGCCGCGGTACCCGAGGTCGCGATCATGACCGACATCGCGCTCGACCCCTACAACGCGAACGGCCATGACGGGCTGGTCAAGGACGGCGTGATCCTGAACGACGAGACCGTCGAATGTCTGGTGAAGATGGGCCGCGCCCAGGCCGAGGCCGGCGCCGACATCCTCGGCCCCTCGGACATGATGGACGGCCGCATCGGCGAGCTGCGCACGATGCTCGAGGCCGAGGGACACCAGAACGTCACGATCATGAGCTATTCGGCCAAGTATGCCTCGGCCTTCTATGGCCCGTTCCGCGACGCGGTCGGGGCCACCGGCGCATTGAAGGGCGACAAGAAGACCTATCAGATGAACCCGGCGAACAGCGACGAGGCGCTTCGGCTGGTGGCGCGCGATCTCGAGGAAGGCGCCGACATGGTCATGGTCAAGCCGGGCATGCCCTATCTCGACGTCTGCCGGCGGGTGAAGGACACGTTCGGCGTGCCGACCTATGCCTATCAGGTGTCGGGCGAATACGCGATGGCGATGGCGGCGGTGCGCAACGGCTGGCTCGACCATGACAAGGTCATGCTCGAAAGCCTGATGGCCTTCCGTCGGGCGGGCTGCGACGGGGTGCTCACCTATTTCGCCCCGGCGGCGGCGCGGCTGATCGGCGCCTGATTGCCGAAAGCGCCGGCGGGCCGGCGGGCCGGCCCAACCGGAGGTTGCGGGAAGGGGTTTCTGCCCTATACATTGTGGCGAACGGGCGGCCATAATGCCCGGGACCATGAGCGGAGCGAGCGGATGACACAGTTTACCAGACGGACCCTTCTGGCGATCGGCGGTGCCGGACTCGGGCTTGCGGCCTGCGGCAATGGCGTGGGCTCGGGCGGTGGCGCCAAGATCGACGCGCGCGTCGACGCGACGCGCGACTACCTGCTGCAGAAATACCCCGGCACGCAGGAGCTGATGGGCAAGGCGCGCGGCGTGCTCTACATGCCGCTGATGACCGAGGCGGGCTTCGGCATCGGCGGCTCCTACGGCCGCGGTGCGTTGCGGATCAACAACGTGACGGTCGATTACTATGCGGCGGCCTCGGCCTCGATCGGCTTCCAGATCGGCGCGCAGCAATATGCCCATGCGCTGTTCTTCATGACCGAGGACTCGCTCGCCGATTTCCGCCGCAACGACGGCTGGGAAGTGGGCGCGGATGCCCGCTACGCCCTGCCCGACCGCGGCGGCGCGGTCGGCACCGACACCACCACCTCGCTTGCGCCGGTGATCGCGCTGGTCTTCGGCCAAGCCGGGCTGATCGCGGGCGCCTCGCTCGCCGGCACCAAATACACCCGCATCATCCCCTGAGCGGGAACGGGCCGCGGAAAACACGAAGGCGCGCCGGAGAGCGCGCCTTTTTTCTTGGGGATATGGTGGGGAGGTCGCGGAGACTTCGGGCGGTCTCAGCCGCCGTAGATGACCCGGACGTAATTCATCGTCTCGGCATAGGGCGGCACGCCGCCGTGCTTGTCGACCGCCTCGGGACCGGCGTTATAGGCCGCGAGCGCCAGCCGCCAGTTGCCGAAGCGCTCGTACATCATCCGCAGATAGCGCGCCCCGCCCTCGAGGTTCTCGTGCGGGTCGGTCGCATCGACGCCAAGCTTCGCCGCCGTGCCCGGCATCAGCTGCGCAAGCCCGGTCGCGCCCTTCGGCGAGACGGCCGAGGGGTTCCAGCCGCTTTCCTGCTGCACGAGGCGCAGGAACAGGTCCTCGGGCACGCCGTGATGCGCCGCGGCGGTCTTTGCCGCCTGCAGATACTGGCCACGGTAGCGGCCCGAATAGCGCGGCATCGCGGCCAGATCGCCGATCGACGGGCTGTCGCCACTCGGCCGCAGGCGCGAGGAATTGGCATATTGCCCGGCCAGCCGGGTGTCGAGCAGACGCGTCTGGTTGCGAAACAGCAAGGCGCGCGATTTCGTCGAGGAACCGGAAAGTTGCAGCCCCTCCGCCCGGGCCTGCGTTCCGTCAAGAGGAGCCAGCGCCACGGCCAGCCCGAGGGTAACCACCCCGGCAATCTTCCGCATCCGTCCCTACCAAAATTGTTTTTCGGCCGCGATTATACGCAAAGCGCGGCAAAGGGAAAGCGGCGCGCGTGTCGCGCCGCGGGCGCCATCGGCAAAGCCTTGCCGATGCTCAGCCGGCGAGCGCCCTGCCCCCGATCGTCTCGCTCCCGGCAAGCCCGTCCTCGAGCGGTCCGGCAAGCAGATCCTCGATGAACAGCGAGACGAGCTGGCCGCGGCCGCTGACCCCGGCCTTGCGATAGACCGCGTTCAGATGGGTCTTCACCGTCGCCTCGGAGGAGCCGCGCAGCCCCGCCACCTCGGCGATGGTGCAGCCCTTGATGGTGAAGCCCGCGACATCGGCCTCGGAAGGGGTCAGGCCCCAGGCCTCGAAGCGCTGCTGCATCAGCGTGGCGAGCGCGCCGCGCGCCACCGACAGCGCCTGCGCCGAGCGCGCCTCGCGCGCCAGCATCGCGCGCAGCACCAGCCCCTCGACCACGATGCCCGCGATCAGGCCGAGGTTCGCCAGCATCTCGAGATCGAGATGCGCCGAGATGCTGCCCGCCTCCATCGTGTCGGTGATGACATCTGCAATGAAGAAGGCGGAGCAGAGAAGCTGCACCGCCATCAGCGCGATCAGCGCGGCCTCGCGCCGTCGGCGCGGCTTGGGGGAAGCCCCCCGTTCAGTGGTCATCTGCCGTTGTCCGTGTCGTTCACTGGCAGCGACTTGTAGCCCGTAATCATCCCGCGCGGAAGGTTGATCCGCAGCCGCAGGCTTTCAAGGAAGACCGCGGCGACATGGGCGAGCACCGAGACCTCGGCCCAGGTGACGGCGGCCTTGTGCAGGTCCTCGGGCCATTGCACGCCCCAATAGGTGTCGGTCGTCATCAGCCAGCCGGAGAAGCCGATCACCAGCAGCGTCCCGATGAGGTTGTAGATCATCAGCGCGCCAAGCGGCGAATGGCCGGCATGGACATGGCGACGGCCACGGACGATCTCGGAGAGCTGCTCCACCGCGCCCGAGACCGAGGGCGGGAAGTCGGAAAAGCGCGCATGGCGGGTGCCGATCAGCCCCCACAGCACGCGCGCCAGCACCAGCCCGACGACGGTGAAGCCGATCATGTGGTGCAGGGTGTGCTCGGGGTTGGTGAAGAGCGCGTTCGCGGCAAAGCAGCCGACGAGCGTCCAGTGGAACAGCCGCACGAAGGGATCCCAGATCCGGGTGTCGCGGCGGGGCTCGGCGGGGGTGGAAAGGGGCGTGGCGGTCATCTTGTCCTCCTCGGGGCGGGCCGGGGACAGACGCCCCCGGCCCGGGCCGGGCTCAGTTCTCCGACGCGCCGTTCTTCACCTGCTCGAGCTTGTCGTTGAAGTAGAGCTCGAACTTCTTGCCGTCCTTCATCGCGTAAACCTCGATCAGGCCGTCCTCGGTGCCGATCTTGCGCACTTCATAGCCTTCCTGGGTCAGCTTGGTGCGCAGCTGTTCTTGCGTCGCGGCGTCGATACCGGCGGCGGCAGCCGGCAGCGCGGCGCCCGCGACGAGCGAAGCGAGGACAGCGGCGGCGGTGAACTTGCGGAAATGAGTCATCACGATCTCCCTGGGGCCGGGGCGACATGCCCGGGCTCGGTGCCGCCGCTCTCGCCGATGCCGCGCTGCAGCACCATCGGCACCCGGATGGAGGGAGGGGCTTTTCGCCCGCCTCCACCCCGGGTTCGGGGCCTCCACCCCGGGTTTGAGACGGCTTTCCGAGCCCTGCCCCTAGGCGGGGCGGAAGGGCTGTTCTATACCCGGTCGGACAAATCGGAATCGCCGCGCGGCACTCGCGCGCGGCCACAGCGGAGGAACTGCATGGCCGGCTCTGTGAACAAGGTCATCCTGGTGGGCAACCTGGGGCGCGACCCCGAGGTGCGCACCTTCTCGAACGGCGGCAAGGTGTGCAACCTGCGCATCGCCACCTCGGAGACCTGGCGCGACAAGGCGACGGGCGAGCGCAAGGAACGCACCGAATGGCATTCGGTCGCGATCCTGAACGAGAACCTGGCGAAGATCGCCGAGCAGTATCTGCGCAAGGGCTCGAAGGTCTATGTCGAGGGCCAGCTCGAGACCCGCAAGTGGCAGGACCAGTCGGGTCAGGACCGCTATTCGACCGAGGTCGTGCTGCGCCCGTTCCGCGGCGAGCTGACGCTGCTCGACGGTCGTGACGGCGGCGGCCAGGGCGGCGGCGGCGGTGGCTATCGCGGCGGCGCGCAGGGCGGCGGCGGCGGCTTCGGCGGCGGCTATGACGAGGGCCCGTCCTATGGCGGCGGCTCGGGCGGCGCGGCGCCGGCCGGCGGCGGCCGGTCGGATTTCGACGACGAAATCCCGTTCTGAGACGGATCCGTTTCGCGAAGACTGCAAGGGGTGGCCAGCGGCCACCCCTTTTTCGATGTCGCGCCGGCTCAGTGCAGCGGTGCCCCCTCGCCCGCCGGTCCGCCGCGGAAGACCTCCGCAGGGGCCCAGAGCGCGGCGCGGCGGCGGGCCTGTTCGGGCGTGTAGCCGCTGCCCCGGATCGCGCCGAAGGCCTGCGCCGCGGCAAGGGTCATCTCCTCGGCGCAGGGCAGCGGGTCGGGCCCGTCGATGCGGAACGACACCGGCGAGAGCGGCCCGAAGAGCAGCGCCTGTTCGAGATAGGGCCGGCGCGGGATCTGCGGCTCGACCCCGGCGCGCTGCGCGAACTCGAGCGCCATCATGTTCATCGGCCGCGCGGGCGGGGCCGCGCCTTGCCCCTGCTGCGCGGCCATCTCTTCCGCCATCTCGGCGAAGGATGGCATGAGGTCGGGCGTGTCCCAGCAGCCGGCGATATAGCGCGCCTGCAGCTCCAGCACCGGGAAATAGGGGCCGACGAGATCGTAAAGCCCGACGAAGGCGAGCCCGTCGAGATCGGGGTGGAAGCTGTCGGCGAAAAGCGTCAGCCCCTGCGCCGACAGCTCGACCGTCCGGGCGATCTCGGGCGAGAGCCAGGGCAGCGAGAGCGCGAAGCCGGTGCCGAAGAGCAGGCTGTCGAAGTCGCCCTCGCGGCCATCGGCAAAGCGCACGCTGCGGCCCGACACGGACGCGATCCAGGGGCGCACCGCGATCCGCCCCTCGGCGACGGCGGGAAGGAAGCCCTGGCACTGGGTGATGCCCGCCGCGAAGACGTTGGGATCGGCCTCGAGGGCGCCATATTGCTCGGGCGTGCCCGCGGCTTGCAGGATCTGCGCCTTCAGCCCCGCCGCCGCGGCGGCCGGCCCGCGCGCGCCCTCAAGGGCGGCAGCGCGGGTGAACAGCACATGCTCGGCCGGCACCCCGGCGATCAGCTTCGGCAGCACATAGCGCTGGCGGCGATAGCTGATCGTCACCTGCGCCCCGGCCTGCGCCAGCGTCGTCGCGATCTCGAGCGCGCTGATCGAGCAGCCGGCGACCAGCACCGAGGCGTCGCGATAGCGCGCCACGCCGCTGAACTGGCTCGAATGGCCGGTGCCGAACTTGCCCGAGAAGGTCTCGAGCCCCGGCACCTGCGGGATCGTGCCGCGCAGATAGCGGCCCGAGGCGACGACGACGCGGTCGAAGCGCTCGGTCCGGGTCTCGCCGCCGCGGCTCGAGCGGATCTCCCACCCGCCCGCCTCTGCCCGCGAGAGCTGCTCGACCCGGGTGCCGAAGCGGATCGCGCGGCGCAGGCCGAAGCGGTCGCTGTAGCGGTCGAGATAGCGGTGCATGTCCTCACGGCCCGGATAGGTCGGCGTGCCCGGCGGATGATCGAGGTCGGAGAACGCCGTCATCACCCGGCTGGTGTTGGTGACCATGCCGGGCCAGGTGGCGCTGTGGAGCCCGTTCGGGTTCCATTGCCCGCCGAGATCGCGCGACGCCTCGAACAGGACCGGCGCAAAGCCGCGCGCCTTGAGCCAGCGGGCGGTGACAAGCCCGGCGGGACCGGCGCCGATGATCGCGACCGAGGGGCGGGATGCGGAAGGATGTGTCATGAAAGCCTCTGATGATTGACATGTGTCTTACTTCGCGTAAAGCGCTTGGAGGGGCTTGCTAAATGCCTGCTAAGGGCGCGCGGCTTCGGCTAAATTTCTGCTAAAGACGGATATTGGAACGGAAGGGACATCGCCGTGGACGCCTCGCTTGTCCGATTCCTGCTGCGCCCCGTGATGATCCTCGTGGGCACCGTCGACCCCGCTGCCCGGCCCGAGATCGGCCGCGGCGTGGGCAGTCTCGTCGTGCCCGAGGCCGGGCGGATCGACGTTCTGGTGTCGCGCTGGCAATGGCCGGCGACGATCGCGAATGTCGAACGCGCCGGGCGAGCCGCGGCGACCTTCTCCCGCCCCGCCGATTACGAGACCTATCAGATCAAGGGCCGCGCCACGCTGCGTGCGGCAGGCGCGCCCGAGGCCGAGACCGCCCGCGCCTATTGCCGTGACACGCTGGCCGCGCTGATGGAGCTGGGCATGGCCCATGATCTTGTCGCGCATTGGCAGTCGACACGCGATCTGGTCGTGGTCTCGCTGTCGGTGGACGAGGTCTTCTCGCAGACGCCGGGCCCGCTTGCCGGGCAGCGGATCGGGGGCGCGACATGATCCGTTTGGCCGATCTCGACGATTGCTTCGAGGGGGTGATCCCCTCGGTCGTGGCGACGTGTGG
Source organism: Paenirhodobacter sp. YD-8 (assembly GCF_056590935.1). Classification (NCBI taxonomy): domain Bacteria; kingdom Pseudomonadati; phylum Pseudomonadota; class Alphaproteobacteria; order Rhodobacterales; genus Paenirhodobacter; species Paenirhodobacter sp. YD-8. Next base: position 1,985,314 of record NZ_CM152649.1, read on the forward strand.
CGCCGACGGCCTGCCGAACATCTCCTACCTGTCGCATGTGAACCGGGTCGACGACGACCACATCGCGCTGTCGAACCAGTTCTTCGGCAAGACCGCCGCGAACCTGCGCCGCAACCCCTGCGCGACGATCCTGCTGGTCGATGGCCGCACCGGCGCGCAGGTACGGGTCGAGGCGATCTTCGTGCGCTCGGAAACCGAGGGGGCGCTGTTCGATCGGGTCGCGGCGCAGCTTGCCGCAAGTTCGGCGCAGGTCGGGATGGAGGCGACGATGCAGCTGCGGGCGGTCGACGTCTTCCGGGTGCTGTCGCTGCAGGCAACGCCGACGCAGGCGCCGGTGCTGCCCGCCGATCCCGATGCCCGGCCCGATCTGCCGGCGCTGGCCGATGCGGTGGCGGCGATCGACAGTGCGCCCGATCTGGGCGGCGCCTGCGAGGCCGCGCTCGATGCCGCGATGGCGCTGCTTGGCGCCGATGCCGCGATGATCCTGATGCGCGACCATCCGCGCGATGTGCTGATGACGGTGCTGAGCCGCGGCTACGAGACCGGCGGCGCGGGGGCCGAGGTGCCCTTCGGCATCGGTGCCATCGGCATCGCGGCGGCGACGCGGCAGGTGATCCGGGTCGGCGATCTGGGCCGGGTGCGGCGGCTGAATGCGGCGATCGAGGCGAGCAGCGAACAGGAGGCGCGCAGCCGCCGCATCCGCCTGCCCGGCCTTGGCGGGGCGCTGAGCCACATGGCGGTGCCGCTGTGCAGCGGCGGCGCGCTGGCGGGGGTGCTCTTCGTCGAGGCGCGCCGGCGTCTGGCCTTCGGCCGCGCACAGGAGGCGGCGGCGATGATCCTCGCCCGCCTGCTCGCCGCGGCGATGCGGGCCTCGGAGCAGAGCCCGGCCGCGGCGGCCGAACCGCCCCTGCCCGCGACGGTGACGGGCGATGGCGGCCGCATCCTCCGCGTGCGCCATTACGGCTATGACGACAGCATCTTCATCGACGATGCCTATATCATCAAGGGCGTCGCCGGCCGGATCCTCGCTTTCCTGATCGGCAGCCATCTGGCCGAGGGCCGCGATGTCTTCAGCAACCGCGAGATCCGGCTGGCGGCGTCGCTGCGGCTGCCGGGCTATCGCGACAATCTGGAAACCCGGCTGATCCTGCTGCGCCGGCGGCTCGAGGAGAAATCCGCCCCGATCCGGCTGGTCTCGGCGGGGCGCGGGCAGATCCGGCTGGTGCTCGACGGGCGCCCCGAGCTGGTCGAGGAGACACCCGGCGAGGGGCCGGCATGAGCATGGCACCGGCCGGGCCGCCCCGCGGCAGCCCGGCCGTCGCGCTCAGGGCGCGGGCATCGTCACCCGGTAGAAGGGCGCGGGCGCCGGCGCGCCCGGGGCCACCGGCTCGGGCACCGGGTTCGCGACCGGCGGCTGTGCGCGCAGCCAGGTGACCAGCGCGGCAAGGTCATCGGCGTTCAGCGCCGCATAGCTTGCCCAGGGCATGACCGGGGCCAGCACCCGCCCGTCGGGCAGCACGCCGGTGGTGATCGCGGTGGCGATCTCGGCCTCGCTCCAGTCTCCGAGCCCGGTCTTGTCGGGCGTCAGGTTCGGCGGCCAGAAGGTGCCGAGCCCGGGAAGTTCGAAGCCGACGGTGCCGCCCGCCAGCCCCTTCTCGACGAGCGGCATGCCGTCGGGGGCGCGCGGCATGTGGCAGCCGGCGCAATCCATGATGCGCGCGAGATAGGCGCCGCGCGCGACGAGATCGGTGTCTTCCGCATGAAGCGCCGCCGGGGCGGTCGCGAGCGAAAGCGTTGCAACGACGAGGAACCGAAGGGTCATCTGTATCTCCTTGGAGGCCGGGCCGGCCCCGTCTGCGGTGCAGCGGGTGCCGGCCTGGCAAGGTGGATAGTGAGGGGTGGCCAGGGATGTCCTGAGGGCAGGACCCTAGGCCGGTCAGCGTCGATCCGTATGTTAAGAGAATACGAAAGGCGCCGCGGTGCTTGCTAAAAGAGTGCTAAACGCCGCAGCGGCGCCCTGCCCTTCGCGCTTGACCGCACCGGCCCGATCCGCTTCGACTGGTCGCAGGCCGGGGCGGGGAAGCCCCGACCGCTCGCAGGACTGGATCAGCCGATGATGGAATACCACGTTTCCGCCCGCCGCATCGATGCGCATGGCAGCCTTGCCCGGGCGAAGGAGGCCGAGGTGGTGCTCGATACCGACCTGGCCGGGCGGCGCGATGCGATGAACCCGGTCGAGCTGCTGCTCTCCGCCCTCGCCGCCTGCATGCTGAAGGGGGTCGAGCGGGTCACGCCGCTGCTGCAGTTCCACATCGACGGCGTCGAGATCGCGCTGGAAGGGGTGCGGCAGGACGCCCCGCCGCGGCTGGTCGCGATCCGCTACGAGATCGTGGTCGACAGCCCGGAAAGCGACCAGAGGCTCGACCTGCTTCACCGCAATATCCTGAAATACGGAACGATTTCGAATACGCTCTCGGCGGCGCTGCCGCTGGAGGGCGGATTGCGCCGCAAGGTCTAGGCCGGACCGCCCGCGCCGGCAGGGCCGGGATCGCGCGGCGCGCACTACCTTGCGGAGAGTGCGGCGGCCACGCCGGGCGGTGCCGTGTTCCGCGCCGGTGGCGCGCAAGGACGGGAGCGATAGGCCGGTGGGACGCCTGGGCTCCCGCCGCCGCACCATCCCCGCCGGACGCTCCCGCCACCATTGCCGGTCTTTCCGCCTTGTTTTCAAAACCTTCGCACTGTAGCGTCGGGAAGCTGACCCAACGACATCACGATCAGGTTGTTCAGAGCGACTTGGGTGGCCGCCGATCTCACTCCGAAGAAACCTCGACATGCTCTCGCCCCTGCACTGCCCGCCGCGCAACTCAAGGTTGTCACGCTAGACCATGCCCTGCCTGACCAATCTGGAATTCTCCCTGGCCTCCGCCACCGCTGCCGCGTTGTGGGCGGTCTGTGCGCTGATCTTGGCTTCGGTCATGCGGAACAACCGCTTCGCCGGGCAGCCGGCCTTCGTGCTGACCTTCCTCGCGATGCTGTGGTGGTTGTTCACGGTCACCATGGATCTCGCCTCACCGGGGGAAAGCTGCAAGGTCGGCTGGTCGCTTGCCGCCTGGCCCGGGATCACGCTGCTGCCGATCGCCTGGACCTTCTTCGTCTTCGATTACACGATGAACGCGAGCCGGCGCCGCCGGCCGATCCGCCTTCTGCTCTATATCGGGCTGCCGAGCCTCGTCAGCCTGATCGCGCTGACCAACAGCCAGACCCATCTGCTCTATGGCACCGGCACCCGGCTGGTGACGGAGGACGGGCGCAGCTTCGTCTATTTCGATCACGGCCCGCTCTTCTTCACCGTCGCCGCCGGGCTCTACATCTTCGTCAGCAGCGCCCTCGGCGTGCTCGTCTATGCGCTCGTCATGGCGAAGCGGATCATCCGCCCCTTCCTGAGCGTGCTGATCGTCGTCACCTCCGCCCCGCTTGCCGGCAATCTCGCCTATGTGCTGTGGGAGGTCACCGTCTTCGGCTTCGATCCGACCCCGTTCCTGTTCGCGGTCTCGCTCATCGCGCTCAGCTGGCTGCTGCTGAACAACACGATGATGGACACCGCGGCGCAGGGGCGCAACCTGCTGTTCTACGTGATCCAGGACCCGGTCATCATCATCGACGCCGCCGGCCGCTTTGCCAGCGCCAATCCCGCCGCGCGGGCGCTCTTCAACAAGAAGATGCTGAAGCACGGCGAGAGCATCGAGCGGCTGGAAAGGATCGGGCCGTTCCTGCAGTCCTTCATCGAGACGGGCGTGTTCGACAGCACCGACCCGATCCGCCTCCGCGGCCGGATCTTCGAGCCGCGCATCCGCCCGATCGACAGCCCGATCCAGACCAAGACCTCGCTGCTGGGCTGGTCGGTCTCGCTGGTCGACATCACCGAACGCGAGCACGCGGCCGAGGCACTGCGCGAGGCGCTGGCCCATGCCAAGGCCGCCAACCATGCGAAATCGCAGTTCCTCGCGATGATCAGCCACGAACTGCGCACGCCGCTGACCTCGATCAAGGGCGGGCTCGATCTGGCGCTTCACGGCGCCACCGGCGAGCTGAACGAGCCGCTGCGCAACCTGCTGACCATCGCGCAGCGCAACAGCCTGCGGCTGATGAAGCTGGTCGACGACGTGCTCGACCTGCAAAAGCTCGATCTCAGCACGATCACGCTCGAGCTGCGCGACCTGGACGCCGATGCCTTCCTGCATGACGTGATCGAGGAATACGAGGCCTATGCGACCGAGGCGGACGTGCGCCTGGTCATGGTCTCGGAGCCGGTGAACCGGCAACTGCGCGTCGATCCCGACCGGCTGAAGCAGGTGGTCGGCAACGTGATCTCGAATGCCGTCAAGTTCTCGCCCGAGGGCGGGCGGGTCGAGTGCTCGACCCGGCGGGGCGAGACGATGCTGCGGGTCTCGATCCGGGACAGCGGCATCGGCATTCCCGAGAACAAGGAAGACCAGGTCTTCGGGCGCTTCAATCAGGTCGAGAGCAGTGCCGCCAAGGCCTCGGGCGGCTCGGGGCTGGGCATGCACATCGCCAAGATCCTGATCGAGAGGATGGGTGGCGCGATCTGCTATGAAAGCCGCCTTGGCCACGGCACCACCTTCCACATCGATATCCCGTTCGCGCCGCAGGCGGCGCCCGAGGTCGCTGCGGTGCCGGCCGGCGCGTGACCGCTGCCCCGCCGGGAGGGCCCTCTGCCGCGTCAAGGCCCCCGCGTGCCGCCCGGATGATTGCTCCGGCCGGCGCGGCCCGGTAGTCTTGGGGACCGGTATTGGAGTTGCGCATGGACGGTTTCGAGTTTCTTCTCGTCATTTTCGGGATCGCCTATGGCGTGATGGTCGTGATCGGCCTGCCGGTGCTGCTGTTTCTCGTGCCCGCGTTGCGCAGCCGGGTGCGGCGGCTCGAGGAAGATCTCGCCGCGCTGAAAGCCGGGGCGCCGGCTCCGCAGCCGGACATGGCAGTCACGGCCGGCATGGCCGCCCCGCAGCCCCCCGCCAAGCCCGCGCCCGTCACGCCCGAGTCGGCCCCCTCCGACGAGGTCGCGCCGGAGGCGCCCCCGCGTGCCCTGCCGCCGCCGCTGCCCGTCCTGCCGGACGCCGCACCGACGCCGCACCCGATGCCCGAGCGCGAGCCCGGCGCGCTTGCTCCGCTCGCCGCCTGGCTGCGCGCGAACTGGACGCTGGCCATCGCCGCGCTCTCGCTGATCCTCGGCGGGCTCTTCATGGTGCAATATGGCGTCGAGAAGGGGCTGCTGACGCCGCCCCTGCGCGTCCTTGGCGGGCTGGTCCTCGGACTTGCCCTGATCGCGGGCGGCGAGGCGATCCGGCGCCGCAGCGGCGATGTCGCGACGCCGGCAACCCGCGCCCTGCCCTCGACGCTGTCAGGCGCGGGCGCGGTGGTGATGTTCATCGCGATGGCCGCGGCGCATGCGCTTTACGGGCTGATCGGCCCCGGCGTGGCCCTTGCGGGGCTGGCGCTGATCTCGGGGGCGACGGTGCTGATGGGGTGGTTCTACGGGCCGGTGCTGTCGGCGATCGGGCTGATCGGAGCGGGGGCCGCGCCCTTCCTGCTGGGCGGCGGTTCCGACAGCGCGCGGCTCTTCTATGGCTATTTCCCGCTGGTGGGCGTGGCCGGACTGGCGATCGACAGCTTCCGCCGCTGGGGCTGGGTCTCGGCGCTTGCGCTTGGCGTCGCGAGTTTCGGCCTCGTGCTGCTCTGGGGCTCGGTCCCCTTCGCGCCGGGCCTTGCCGGGGCGGCGCTGGTGCTGGGCTTTGCCGCGCTGACCTTCCCCGAGCGTCACCTGACCCCGCGCCACGCCGGCGCACCCGTCACCGCTCTCTTCCGCGGCCCGCGGCCCGAGGTGCCGACGCTGATCGCCGCTGCCGGCGCGGCGATCGCCACCCTTGCCGGGCTGATGATCGTCGCGGGCGCCGGAACGCCGGCCGAGTCCGCCCTCGGTTTCGCGCTTCTCGTCGGGCTGTTCGCGGCGGCCAGCCTGTGGCTCCACCGCGCCCCGGCGCTTGATGCGCTGGCCGTGCTTCCGGCGCTGGCCTTCCTGCTTGCCCTGATGATCGAGCCGATGCACGGCGGCCCGCTGCTCGGCGGGCTCTTCGCCGCGCTGAATGCCGCGCCCGGCGAAGAGATCCCGCACCCGCCGACGCTCTGGGCGCTGGCGCTTGCCGGCGCGGCGCTTTCGGCCCTTGCCTTCGCGCGGCTGCGCCATGCCCGGGCAAGCGGCGAGGCCGATCCGAGGCTCTGGGCCTTCGGAGCGGCGAAACTCGGCACCGCGACGATCTTCGCGCTCGAGTTCTTCTGGGCGCCGGGGCTTTTCCTCGGCCCGGGCCCGTGGTCGCTCGTGGTGATCGCGATGGCGGCGCTGATGGTGCTGTTCGCCGAGCGCCGCGCCCGGATGGGCGGCGAGGCCCTGCCCCGCGACCTTGGCCTTTTCGCCGCGGCGGCAGTGCTGCTGATCGCGCTCGCCTTCTTCATCCTGCTCACCAAGGCGGCGCTGACGCTGGGGCTGGCGCTGCTGGTCGTGCTGGCGGCGCTGACCGACCGCCGCTTCCGGCTGCCGCTGATGGGCTGGATCGCGCAGCTTGGCGTTGCCGTCATCGGCTATCGGCTGCTGGCCGATCCGGGCTTCGCCTGGAGCCTTTACAGTGCGAGCTGGCCTGCCTTCGCGCTCAGCCACCTCGGCCCGATCGCCGCTTTCGAGGCGGCGCGCCGCCTCGCCCGTCCCGAGCGGGCGGGCCTGCGCGCGGTGGCGGAATCGGCGCTGATGACCACGGTTGCGCTGTTCGTCATGCTGACCATCGCGCGGCTGATCCCCGACCGCGACACCCACACCCATTGGTTCGAAGGGCTGTCCGCGGCGATCTGGTGCGGTGCGGCCTTCGGGCAGATCTGGCGGCTGCCGAGCAGTGGCCGGGCGATCCGCCGGCTGCGCGGCGTCATTGCCGCGCTGAGCGGGCTTGCCGCACTGGTCGCGCTTCTCGCGCTGGCGCGCGATCTTGTCGACATGCTGGACTGGGGCGGCGATCCGGTGCTTGGCCCGCCGCTGCTCGACAGCCTTGCGCTCGCCTTCTGGCCGCTCGCCGCGACGCTGGCGGTGGCGGCGGTCTTCCTCGGCGCGCCGGGGCGGCCCGGCGCCCGCCTCTTGCGCCCGGGCCTTGCCGGCGGTGCGGGGCTTGCCACCCTGATCTGGGGCTGGCTCGAGATCCGGCGGCTGTGGCGCGGGGCGGACCTGTCGCTGCCGGGCCCGTCGGATGGCGAGCTTTACAGCTACACGGTCGCGCTGCTCGCAGCCTCGCTCGCGCTGCTGGTTGCCGCCGTGCCGCGCCGCTCGCTCACGCTGCGCCGGATCGCGATGGCGGGGGTGGCACTGACCATCGCCAAGGTGTTCCTGCTCGACATGGCGGGGCTGTCTGGGCTGACCCGGGTCGCCTCCTTTGTCGGGCTGGGCCTTGCGCTCACCGGGCTGGCCTGGCTGAACCGGCAGATCGACGCGCATTGGCGCGCGACCGGCCCCGAGGTGCCGCCACCGGACGCGCCCTGACGGCCCATCGTCACAGGATGGCGGGGGGCGTTCGCGGTCTGCACGCTCCCCGCCGTCGCTTCGGTGCACGCTAAGACCCCGCCACACCGCGAAGCGCCTGCGCCAGTTTCTTGACCGCGCTCTCGATCTCGGCCGGTGTGTAGGCCGCGAACCCCATCAGGAAGCCCGCCTTGCCGTCGCCGGCTGCATGAAGGGCCGATAGCCCGAGCAGTTCGATGCCGACGGCCCGCGCGGCATCGATGGCGGTGCGCTCGGAGAGATCGCAGGTCAGAACGCAGGGCATTTGCAGGCCGCCCGTCGGAACGCGCGGCGCGACAAGATCGGAAAGGTGCCTGCGGACAAGGGTCGCGAGCACCTCAAGCCGTTCGGCATAGACGCCGCGCATGGCGCGCACATGGGCTCCGAAATGCCCGCCGTCGATGAACCGCGCCAGCGTCAGTTGCGCGATCTGCGCCGTGTGCCCGTCAAGCAGCGTGCGCGCCACGGTCATCGGCGTGACGAGCTGAGGCGGCAGGACGGCATAGCCGATCCGCAGGCCGGGAAAGAGCGATTTGGTGAAGGTGCCGATATAGATGGTGCGGTCATGCGGATCGAGCCCTTGCACGCAGGCGGTCGGCTTGCCCGCATAGTGGAATTCGCTGTCGTAATCGTCTTCGATGATCCACGCCTGATGGCGGACCGCCCAGTCGATGAGGGCAAGGCGACGGTCGAGCGCCAGCGTCGCGCCGGTCGGGAACTGGTGCGAGGGGGTCAGGAAGACGGCCTTGGCCTTGCGGGCTTCGGTCAGGATCTGCTCGACCACGACCCCCTGGCGATCGACGCGCACCGGCAGGCATTCCAGCCCCGCCGCATCGAATGCCTTGCGCGCGCCGTGATAGGCGGGGTCCTCGATGAAGATCCGATCGCCCGGATCAAGCAGCATGTTGGCACACAGGGCCATCGCCTGCTGCGAGCTTGTGAGGATGAGCACGCGCTCGGCGGTGGCGCGCGCTCCGCGTTCGAGATTCACGTAGTCGGCGATGGCCCGCCTCAGCGGTTCGGTTCCTTGCGGATCGCCGTGAAGCAGCGCCTGCGTTCCGGTTTCCTTCAACACCTGCCGTTCGAGACGTTCCCACAGCCGCAGCGGGAAGCTGCGCGTTTCGGGCACGCCCGGCGCGAACGGCCGGGGGCACAGGAGCTCGCGCACGCCGCCACTGCGGAACATGGCGTTTCCGCGCGTGCTCAGGTTCGGCGCCCGGTCGCGCAAAAGCGCGTCACGCGGCGAGAGCCGTCGACCGGGCGCGAACTCCGTCATCTGTGCGACGAAACTGCCGCTTCCGACGCGCCGGTCGATGAAGCCCTCGGCATGAAGCTGCGTGTAAGCGGTCTCGACCGTGTCGCGCGAGACGCCGAGCGATCCGGCAAGTGCGCGCGAGGCCGGCAGCGGCTTTCCCGGGCCAAGCGCACCGTCGAGGATCAGTTGCCGGATCGCCCGCTGGATCCGCGCATGAAGCGGCATCGCCGCATGCGCGGGATGGGCGAGCCACGCCTTCACCGACTCGAGTTGGGAATGCTTGAACAAATGGACTGCTCATCATGAGAAAAGTGGCGGGGAACATCAGGCCATTGATCCGCTAGATGTCAAGGCTGACGCCATCGGCCTCGCGCCGCAATTCAGGAGCCCATCCAAGCCTATGCCGCCCTCTTCCTCGTCCTCCCCCATCCGTCTGACCGATCTCGCCCATCCCGTCGTCGCGGGCCTGATCTCGGTCATCGTCAACTATGGTGGCACCTTCATCCTCGTCTTCCAGGCCGCGAAGGTCGCGGGCCTCGGCCCGGAGCTGACGGCATCGTGGGTCTGGTCCGTCTCGATCGGCGTGGGGCTGACGGGACTGATCCTCAGCCTGCGCTATCGCGAGCCGATCATCACCGCCTGGTCGACCCCGGCGGCGGCCTTTCTTGTCACGGCGCTGGCGACGACGCCCTATGCGGAAGCGGTCGGGGCCTACATGATCTCGGCGCTGGCGTTCGTGCTGCTGGGCCTGTCGGGCTATTTCGAGAAGGTCATCCGCCTGATCCCGGCCGGTCTCGCGTCGGGCCTGCTTGCCGGCATCCTGCTGCAATTCGGCATCGGCGCCTTCGGCGGTGCGAGCGTCGACCCCGTTCTGGTCGGGCTGCTGATCGTCACCTATGTCCTGCTGAAACGCTTTTCCGCGCGCTATGCCGTGGTGGGCATCCTCGTTCTCGGCTTCGCCTTCCTTCTGATCGAGGACCGTGTCGAGCTGTCGGGGCTTGAGCTCAGCTTCGCCGCGCCGGTGTTCTCGATGCCGGACTTCTCCCTCAATGCGCTGCTGGGCGTCGGCGGTGATTTTGGGGGCTGGTGATCGGTCTTGTCGTCTACGGCGTGCTGAACGGCCGCCTGCCGCGTCGCGCGCGCGCCGATGCGGTCATTGGCGAGAACGCAGCGAAGTGAGGGCACCGGGACACCGGTGTCGGGCCCGCTGACCTCGATCCGCTGTGCGGAGCGCATGGGCCGCTCGGCAATTGCCGAGGCAGTTTCACGGCCGAAGGTCACGGTGGTCCCGACAGCACTCCTGTCGAACCATCCCGGCGTTGAGGCGCTGCGCGGCCGGGGGGGCGGAACGCGGCAGAAGCATGTCAGGTGACGCCTGCACGCCATGCCGTGAACCGCATCGTGCCTAGCGGGCCATCGCGTCCTGAGGGGCATGGGACGGGGCGCTGCCGCCGAGGTCTTCGAGGATCGGGCAATCCGGGCGGTTGTCGCCGCAACAGGCGTCGGCAAGATGGCTCAGGGTGTCGGCCATTGCCTGCATCTCGGCAATCCTGCGTTCCAGTGTGCTGACCTGCTCGAGCGCGAGGCGTTTGACATCCGCGCTGTGCCGGTCACGGTCGCTCCACAGCGCCAGCAGCTCTGCAATCGTGGCCACCGGGAACCCCAGATCGCGCGCGCGGCGCACGAAGCGCAGGATCTGCACGTCGCGATCGCCATAGCTGCGATAGCCCGCGCCGGTGCGTGCCGCCGCCGGGATCAATCCGATCGACTCATAATAGCGGATCATCTTGGCCGAGACCCCCGAGGCGCTGGCCGCTTCGCCGATGTTCATCAAGCAGTTCCTTTCATGGGAGCAAACCGTTTCAGCCTAAGCGCATTGCCGAGCACGAAGACCGAGGACATCGCCATCGCCCCGGCCGCGAAGACCGGCGAGAGCAGGATGCCGAAGGCGGGCCAGAGCGCGCCCGCCGCGAGCGGGATCAGCGCGGTGTTATAGGCGAAGGCCCAGAACAGGTTCTGGCGGATGTTCGCCATCGTCGCGCGCGAGAGCGCGATCGCCTCGGGCACCACGGTGAGGCGGCCCGACATCAGCACGACATCGGCGGCCTCGATCGCGATGTCGGTGCCGGTGCCGACCGCGATGCCGACATCCGCCGCGGCCAGCGCCGGCGCGTCGTTGATGCCGTCGCCGACGAAGGCGAGCTTGCCCGCCGCCTTCAGCCGTTCGACGGCCTGCACCTTGCCCTCGGGCAGCACCTCGGCCACGACCTCGTCGATGCCGAGCTGGCGGGCGATGGCCTCGGCCGTGCGGGCATTGTCGCCGGTGATCATCGCCACCCTCAGACCGAGCGCGTGCAGGGCGGCGATTGCCGCGGGCGTCGTCGCCTTGACCGGGTCGGCCACCGCGAGCACCGCGGCCACCCGGTCGCCAAGCGCGGCATAAAGCGGGGTCTTGCCCGCCTCGGCCAGCGCCTGCGCATTCGCCGACAGGGGGCCGATCTGCAGCCCGAGGCTCAGCATGAACCGGTCGGCGCCGACCGCGATCCGCCCCGCCTCGGTCTGTGCCGAAACGCCCTGCCCGGTCTGCGAGACAAAATCACGGATTTGCGGCAGATCCAGGCCTTCGGCCTCGGCCGCCTGCACCAGCGCGCGGGCGATCGGGTGTTCGGATTTCGCCTCGACTGCCGCGACTGCGGCCAGCACGGTGGCGCGGTCGAACCCGGGTGCGAGGCTCAGATCGGTCAGCTGCGGGCGGCCCTCGGTCAGTGTGCCGGTCTTGTCGAGCGCGACCACGCGCACCTCCTGCAGGCCCTGCAGCGCGTCGCCCCGCCGGAACAGGATGCCCAGATCGGCGCCGCGCCCGGTGCCGACCATGATCGAGGTCGGCGTGGCCAGCCCCATCGCACAGGGGCAGGCGATGATCAGCACCGCCACCGCGTTGACCAGCGCGAAGCTCAGCGCCGGGCTTGGCCCGAAGATCAGCCAGGCAAGGAAGGTGAGCGCGGCAAGCCCCATCACCGCCGGCACGAACCACAGCGTGACCCGGTCGACCAGCCCCTGGATCGGCAGCTTGCCGCCCTGCGCCTCTTCGACCATGCGGATGATCTGGGCGAGCATCGTGGCCTGCCCCACCGCCGTCGCGCGAAAGACCAGCGCGCCGGTCTGGTTCACCGTGCCGCCGGTGACCGCGCTGCCCGCGCGCTTCTCGACCGGCAGCGGCTCGCCGGTGATCATGCTCTCGTCGATCCAGCTTGCGCCTTCGGTGACCTCGCCGTCGGTGGGCACCCGCTCGCCGGGGCGCAGCTCGATCTCGTCACCCGCGCGCAGCTCGGCCACCTCGATCTCGCGCAGCCTGCCGTCGCGCCGCACCCGGGCCGTGCGCGGCTGCAGACCCACGAGACGCTGGATCGCCTGCGAGGTCCGGCCCTTGGCGCGCACTTCCATCCAGCGCCCGAACAGGATCAGTGTGACGATCACGGCGGCGGCCTCGTAATAGACGTTCACCGTGCCTGGCGGCAGCAGGCCCGGCGCGAAGGTCGCCACCAGCGAATAGCCCCAGGCCGCGAGCGTGCCGACCGCGACGAGACTGTTCATGTCAGGCGCCCCCTTCAGCAGAACGGGCACGCCCTTGCGATAGAACTCCCGGCCCGGCCCGATCATCACCGCCGTGGTGAGGATCGCCTGCAGCAGCCAGTTCGCCTGCTGCCCGAGCACCGCCATCACCAGCGCATGAACCGGGGCGAACAGATGCGCGCCCATCTCGATCACGAAGATCGGCAGCGTCAGCGCGGCTGCGAGGATCAGCTTGCGCTTGAGGCCGGCCTCTTCTTCGGCCTTGCGGGCCACGGTCGCTGCGGTGGCGGCACCGCCTTCCGCGGCGACATGCGCCTCATAGCCCGCCGCCTCGATCGCCCGGATCAGCGCCTCGGCCGCTGCGGTGCCGCTGACCTGGGCGTGCTCCGTGGCAAGATTGACGCTGGCCGATGTGACGCCGGGCACGGCGCCGAGGGCGCGCTCGACCCGCCCCACACAAGAGGCGCAGGTCATCCCCTCGACCTCGAGCTCGATCGTTTGCGCGCGCACGCCGTAGCCCACCGCCGCGACTGCCCTCGCAAGCGCCGCACGGTCGATCCCGCTGCCGGTGACCTCGGCCCGTTCGGTGGCGAGGTTGACCGCAGCGTCTTCGACCCCGGGCGCGGCCTTCAGCGCCTTTTCGACCCGGAGCACACAGGAGGCGCAGGTCATGCCCTCGATGTCGAGCGTGACTTTCTCGCGATGAAGGTCATGAAAAGAAGCGGGTTTCGTCATGGCGGCATCCTTCGATGAATTCGGTCCGCTGTTCCAGATAGGGGTTCCCACCATGGCAAGGTCAAGGGGGAGCAGAATTTTCGATGACCTTCGAGCGAAGACTTGACCTTGCCATGGTGGGAAGCCCTATCTGTCAGGGCATGATCTGCAGTCCCGAAAGGAGAGCACCATGCAATTCCATATCGAAACGATGACCTGCGGCGGGTGTGCGCGCGGCGTGACCCGGGCGATCCAGTCGGTCGATCCGGCGGCCGAGGTTCAGGCCGATCCGCCTTCGCGCAAGGTCGAGGTCAAGACCGACGCCCCGCGCGCGGCGCTGGTCGCGGCGCTGACCGCTGCGGGTTTCGAGCCCGCCTGACCCGGCTCCGATCGTGGCTGCGGAAGGCCGGTTGCCGGATATCATGGCCGGCAGACCGCACGCCGGCCCGGGGTCTTCCTGCCGATCCGCGGATCGACGGGAAGACCGCAACCGACCGCGGCTGTCTTGCGAGGACTTGCACCACGCATCTTGAAACGCCCGGCGCTTCCGAGAGGCTGTCGGGCCCCATCATCGCTGCCGTTCGGCCTGCACGGGCGCCGGCATCCCGTTTCTCGCGCGCCTGCGCTTCGGGTTGCAGACATCTCGATCTGATCGAGCACGGCCTGCCTTGCCTTTCCGCGCGTCCGGCGGGGGCTGCGCCTGATCCGTTCGCGCGTGAGCACGTCGAAGAACCTCCCGGCGCCCGCATTGTCATGACAGGTCTCACCGCGGCTCGTCGAATGCGCGAGAGCATGGGCGCGACCGCCCAGCCCATGCGGGTGAACGGACTGCTCTGATCCGGGCGGAGGACGGCTTGCAGGAGGACACCTGTCCCTTGCCGGCTTTGCATCGACCAGCCGATCGCCTGCCGGGAAAAGAGACCGATGACCAACAAGGATGGGAAACCGTTGCGAGTCACAGATAGTGTTGGGAAGTTTGCGGGGCAACGTCAACATGAGATGCTGAGTTGATTGGTGCACCCGACAGGATTCGAACCTGTGGCCTCTGCCTTCGGAGGGCAGCGCTCTATCCAGCTGAGCTACGGGTGCCGCGCCCGTGCTGGATAGCCGATTGCCGCGGGGCCTGCAACGGGCAATCGCGCGGCGCGGACAAGTTCCGCGCCGCGCCGAAGCTCAGCTCAGCAGCTCGTGGCAGAGCTCGAGCGCGGAGACCAGCGCGTCAACCTCCTCGCGGGTGTTGTAAAGCCCGAAGGAGGCGCGCGCGGTCGCAGTCAGGCCAAGGCTGGTGAGCAGCGGCATCGCGCAATGCGTGCCGGCCCGCACCGCCACCCCGCGCTTGTCGAGAATCGTCGAGATGTCATGCGGATGCGCCGGCCCGTTCAGGGTCATCGAGAAGATCGCACCCTTGTCCGGCGCCGTGCCCTGGATGTTGAGCCAGTTCAGCCCCGAGAGCTTCGCCGTCGCATAGTCGCGCAAGGCCGCCTCATGCGCCGCGACATTCTCCATGCCGAGATCCATCAGGTAATTCAGCGCGACGCCGAGGCCGACCTGCTGCACGATGCCGGGGGTGCCCGCCTCGAAGCGCAGCGGCGGCTTCGCATAGGTCACGGCATCGCGGGTCACGGTGTCGATCATGTCACCGCCGCCCAGGAAGGGCCGCATCTCCTCCATCCGCTCGCGGCGGATGAAGATCGCCCCGGAACCGCTTGGCCCGTAAAGCTTGTGTCCGGTGATCGCATAGAAATCGCAGCCGATGTCGGCGACGTCGACCGGCGCATGCACCGCGCCTTGCGAGCCGTCGACCAGCACCGGCACGCCCTTCGCATGGGCGCCGGCGCAGATCGCCTTCACATCGACCCGGGTGCCCAGAACGTTCGACATGTGGGTGACGGCGACGAGCCGGGTCTTCGGCCCGATTGCGGCGATCACCTTCTCGGGGTCGAGGCTGCCGTCGGCCTCGATCTCCACCCATTTCAGCACCACCCCCTGGCGTTCGCGCAGGAAGTGCCAGGGCACGATGTTGGCGTGGTGTTCGAGGATCGACAGCACGATCTCGTCGCCCGGCTGCAGCCGCGGCGCGGCCCAGGCATAGGAGACGAGGTTGATCGCCTCGGTCGAGCCGGTGGTGAACACGATTTCCTCTTCAGAGGGCGCGCTCAGAAAGCGCGCGACGGTGCCGCGGACGCTTTCGTATTTCTCGGTCGCCACATTCGAAAGGTAATGCAAGCCGCGGTGAACGTTCGCATAATCCTGTTCGTAGAACTGCGTCATCGCGTCGATCACGCAGCGCGGCTTCTGCGCCGAGGCGCCGTTGTCGAGATAGACGAGCGGGCGGCCGTTCACCTCGCGTGCGAGGATCGGGAAGTCGGCCCGGATGCGGTTCACGTCATACATCGGCGGTCCTTTCAAAGGGGTGTCGGGACCGGCACGATCCCGAACGAGAGCAGCAGCATGCCGAACAGCATCGCCGAGCCGAAGAACACCGCGATCACCCCGAAGGCGACCTTGAACAGGGTGTCAAAGCCATGCAGCGCGGCGGTGAACTGCGTCAGCAGCCAGAACAGCATCCCGATCAGAGCGAGCGTGCCGAGCACCGAGACGAGCGGGAAGAACACCATCACCAGGATCTGCGCGACCTGACCGAGGATCAGCAGGAACTCGATCCAGACGACGAGGATCAGCGCATCGGCAAAGCGGCCGGTGCCGCCGAACTGCCGGCCGAAGAACGCCATAGCGCCGGCGGCGTAGAGCATCAGCGCGCCCTGCACCAGCGCCATCGGCAGCGGGTTGGTGGGCGGGCCGAGGTCGACCTTGGTGACGAAGGAAAAGAGCAGCTCGGCCGCGGTGCCGAGCGCCGCCGACAGCGCCATCACCGCGCCAAGCGCGGTGAACCGCGCCGACATCGGCAGATCGAGCGCGATCAGGAAGCGCGCCACCTCGCGCGGGGCCTGCAGCGAGCGCAGCACAAGGGTCGTCAGCATCGGACGCGCCATCACCGGGCCTCGAATTCCGCGACGCGCATCCCTGCGCCCCAGATCGCCAGGAAGGCCACGAAGACAAGCCCCGAGATCAGGCTCAGCTGCACACCCTGCCCGAGGAACCCGGCCACGAGCCCTTGCAGCAGCATCAGCGGCGAGACGGCAAGCAGTGCCCAGAACAGCGCGATGCGCGCGCCATACCAGCCGCCCTTGCCACCGAGCAGCCTTGCCACCAGATGGGCGAGCGCGGCGAGCGCATAGAAGGCCGGCACGGTCGCCAGAAGCGCGATCGCCGTGCCGACCAGCAGCACCGCCATCGGCTGATCGGGCTGCTCGAAGCTCAGCCGCGACAGCCGCGGCCACTGGCCGACGAAGATCACCACCAGCGCCGCCAGCAGCAGCGTCAGCGCCCGCGGCTCGGAGCGGGTGCGGGCCAGATGGCCGCGCACCACCGCGCGTGGCGCGCGATAGCT
Source organism: Paenirhodobacter sp. YD-8 (assembly GCF_056590935.1). NCBI lineage: Bacteria > Pseudomonadati > Pseudomonadota > Alphaproteobacteria > Rhodobacterales > Paenirhodobacter > Paenirhodobacter sp. YD-8. Next base: position 2,001,919 of record NZ_CM152649.1, read on the forward strand.
GCGCAAGATGTCGTCGACCGCCGCCATCTCAGCCCCGGTGCCGCGCGAGCCAGGCCTCGAGCCGGGCGACGATCTCGTCCTTCAGCGCCGCGTCCTCGATCTCGTCGATCGCATCGGCGAGGAAGGAGAGCACAAGCAGCGCCCTCGCCTCCTCGACCGGCACACCGCGCGAGCGCAGGTAGAACAGCGCCGTCTCGTCGAGCGCGCCGGTGGTCGAACCATGCGAGCACTTGACGTCGTCGGCATAGATCTCGAGTTCCGGTTTGCCGAGGAACTGGCTGTCGTCGTCCAGCAGCAGCGCCTGGCTGATCTGATAGCCGTCGGTCTTCTGCGCGCCGGGCTTGACCAGGATCTTGCCCTGGAACACGCCGACCGCGCCGTGTTTCAGCACCTTCTTGAACACCTGCCGGCTTTCGCCGTTCAGCGCGTCATGGGTGATGAAGACGGTGTCGTCGTGGTGGAAATCACTGGTCGCGCCATCGCCAAGCGCCGCGCCCGCGACATGGGCCACGGCGTTGTCGCCGGCGAGCGTGATCACGCATTCGTTGCGCGTCAGCACGCCGTTCGCGGTGAGGGTGAAGCTCTTGAACAGGCCCCGTTCGGCCACGCGCGCGAAGATATGGGTGATCGCGCGGCGGTCATGGTCGCGGCCCTGGGCGCGGACATGATGGAAGCGCGCGCCCTCGGCGACGTCGACCTCGAGCACCTTGTTGAAGCGCGCGCCGGCCGGCCCGTTCTCCAGAAGGGTCAGTTCCGCGCCCGGCTCGAGCTTCACGCAGTTGTGCAGGATCGGGTCTGAAATGTCTGATTCATGGAAGTAAATCAGGCTGACGGGCTTCGAGGGGCGGCCGGTCACGCGGATCAGCACGCCATCGGTCGCCGCCGCGGTGTTCAGCGCCGCGAAGGGGCGCTTCACCGGGGTCTGGCCGGCTTCCTCGAGGCTGCCGTAAAAGCCCGCGGCCCAGCCCAGTTCGGGCGCCTCGGCCAGGCGGGTGATCTCGATCCCCTCGAGGTCGAGCGGGTCCGAGGCGGCGGCGTCGAAAACGCCGTCGCGGAACACGATCTTCAGCCGGTCGAAGCTGTCGAAGACGGGCGTCTCCTCGACCATGAAGGGCGCCGCGGCGACCGGATCGGCCGCGCTCAGCTCGGCTGCCTTCGTCCAGCGCCAATATTCGTCGCGCCGCCCGGGCAGGCCCATGGCGGTCAGCCGCTCAAGTGCCGCGCGCCGCGCCTTGGCCGCGAAGCTGCCCGCCGGGATCGTCAGTGCCCCGAGCCGCGCATCGAGCGGCGTCGCCTTCTCCACCGCCGACATCACACCGCCTCCGCGATGCCATGGGCCTTGAGGATCTCGGCATAGCCGTTCTGTTCGACGACGAGCGCGAGCTCGGGCCCGCCGGTCTGGATGATGCGGCCGTCGGCCATGATGTGCACCACGTCCGGCTTGATGTGATCGAGCAGGCGCTGATAGTGGGTGATGACGAGGAACGAGCGCTTGCCGTCGCGCAGCGCGTTCACCCCATCCGCCACCAGCCGCATCGCGTCGACGTCGAGGCCCGAGTCGGTCTCGTCGAGGATGCACATCGTCGGTTCCAGCATTGCCATCTGCAGGATCTCGTTGCGCTTCTTCTCGCCGCCCGAGAAGCCGACGTTGACCGGGCGCTTCAGCATCTCGGCGTCGATCTTCAGCGTCTTGGCCTTCTCGCGGACGACCTTGAGGAATTCGCCGGCCGAGAGTTCCTCCTGCCCGCGCGCCTTGCGCTGTGCGTTCACCGCGGTGCGCAGGAAGGTCATGTTGCCCACGCCCGGGATCTCGACCGGGTATTGGAAGGCCAGGAACAGGCCCGCGGCGGCGCGCGCCTCGGGCTCCATCTCGAGCAGCTCCTCGCCGTCGAGCAGCGCGGAGCCGTCGGTCACCTCATAGCCGTCGCGGCCCGAGAGCACATAGGAGAGCGTCGACTTGCCCGAGCCGTTCGGGCCCATGATCGCGTGCACCTTCCCCGTTTCGACCGTCAGGTTCACGCCCTTCAGGATGACCTTGTCCTGTTCTTCAAGTTTGACGTGCAGGTTTTTGATTTCAAGCATGTTTTCCGTCCTTCGGATGGCGGGCGCCGGTCACAGCGGGCGCAGGTAGGTGGCGATGATCTGGCCAAGATTCGCCGGCTCGATCACGGTGGGTTCCGCGCTGAAGACGGCCATCCGGCCGACCATTCCGCCCAGCGGGCAGAAGGCCTCCATCGCGTGATACTGCTCGCGCCCGGCGTAATCGTCCCACAGGATGGTCACCGGGCGGGTGATGCGGAAGAGCGTGGTCAGGAAGCAGGCGGCGCGGAAGCGGCCGTCGATCAGCACCACGTCGGGGTGGAGAAAATCGGGCCGGTCCCAGACCGACAGCGCATAGCCCGGCCAGGCGCGGAACTGCCGCTCGGTCTTCGGATAGCCCCATTCCTTCGTCGGGCCGATCTTCGCGTGATGCAGCTCGACCCGGCCCGCAGACGGGGTGGCGGCGAACCAGGCACGCATGCCCGCGAGCCATTTCGCGTCGCTCTCGACCGAGAACACCGTCTTGCCCGGCATCTCGGCCGCAAGCGCCGTCGAGCCGCCCGAGCCGTATTCGAGAATGACCTCGGCCGCCGCATAGGCCGCACGCACGGCCTCGGCCTCGGCCTCGGGCAGGGTCAGGACCGGGCGCACGGGGGCGGGTGTCGCGGGCTTTGCCATCACGCGCTCTCCCCGATCCGGCGGCGCGGGCTCAGAAGGTGAAGAGCGTCTCGCGGAAGATGAGGCTTGCCGGCGCGGTCGCCGCCTGCGTGCTCTCCACCCAGCGGGAGGTGAAGGCAAGCCTGGCCTGATCCGGCGCCCAGAAGGCCAGATTGTGCAGCGTCATCGCGGCCAGCACCACGCCCGAGAGCTGCGCCGCCCAAAGACCCGTGCCGCGCAACCGCAACACCAGCCCAAGCGCCACGGCCAGCACCAGCCCGCAGCCGACCCCGATCAGCATCGCGCGGTCGCTCAGCACCTGCCCGGCCTCGGGCAGCGACAGGAACCGCGCCCGCAGCGCCACCGAGGCGGCATAGGACACCACGCCAAGCGTCACGCACAGCGCCACGGCCAGCGTCGAGACCGTGCCATGCGGCGCGGGTGCCCGCACCCCGGCGAACTCCTCGACCGAGCGCACGAGGACCTCCTCGGCGCCCACATGCAGCACGACCCGGCCCTTGGTACGGGCGCGCTCCCGTTCGATCCGGCTCAGCCGTTCGTTGAAGGATGCCGTCGAAATGGTCATGCGCCGCCCCCATCCGGGTGTTGTCGTCCGAACGGAACCCAACACCCCGATCTTGCCGGAATTGCGGCAAGCGAGCGGGAAAAGCGTGACCTGCGGCGGCGTGTCTCACCCGACCGACCCTTCGAGGCTGATCGCGACGAGGCTTTGCGCTTCCATCGCGAATTCCATCGGCAGCGCCTGCAGCACCTCGCGGCAGAAGCCGTTCACCACCAGCGCCACGGCCTCTTCCTCGTCCATGCCGCGGGCGCGGCAATAGAAGAGCTGATCGTCGTCGACCTTCGAGGTGGTGGCCTCGTGCTCGACCCGGCTCGAGTTGTTCTTCACCTCGATGTAGGGCACCGTGTGGGCGCCGCACTTGTCGCCGATCAGCAGGCTGTCGCATTGCGTGTAATTGCGCGAGTTCGTGGCGCGCGGGTGCATCGAGACGAGGCCGCGATAGGTGTTCTGCGCCTGCCCGGCCGAGATCCCCTTCGAGACGATGCGCGAGCGGGTGTTCTTGCCCAGATGCACCATCTTCGTGCCGGTGTCGGCCTGCTGATAGTTGTTGGCGATCGCGATCGAGTAGAACTCGCCCTGGCTGTCGTCGCCGCGCAGCACGCAGGACGGGTATTTCCAGGTGATCGCCGAGCCGGTCTCGACCTGGGTCCACATCACCTTGGCCCGGGCCTCGCGGCAATCGGCGCGCTTGGTGACGAAGTTGTAGATCCCGCCCTTGCCGTTCTCGTCGCCGGGGAACCAGTTCTGCACGGTCGAATATTTCACCTCGGCATCCTCGAGGATGACGATCTCGACCACCGCCGCGTGCAGCTGCGCGGTGTCGCGCTTCGGCGCGGTGCAGCCCTCGAGATAGCTGACATAGGCGCCGCGGTCGGCGATGATCAGCGTGCGCTCGAACTGCCCGGTGTTCTCGGCGTTGATGCGGAAATAGGTGCTGAGCTCCATCGGGCAGCGGGTGCCCGGCGGGATGTAGACGAAGGAGCCGTCCGAGAACACCGCGGCGTTCAGCGTGGCATAGAAGTTGTCGGTCTGCGGCACGACCGAGCCGAGGTACTTCTTCACCAGCTCGGGGTGGTCCTTGATCGCCTCGGAGATCGAGCAGAAGATCACCCCCGCCTCGGCAAGCTTCGCCTTGAAGGTGGTGCCGACCGAGACCGAATCGAAGACCGCGTCGACGGCGACCTGACGCTCGCCCTCGGGCATGTCCTCGGCGCCCTCGACCCCCGCGAGGATCAGCTGTTCCTTCAGCGGGATGCCGAGCTTCTCATAGGTGGCCAGAAGCTTGGGGTCGACCTCCTCGAGGGACTTCGGCTTCTTCTCCATGCTCTTCGGCCGGGCGTAGTAGTAGAGATCCTGGAAGTCGATCTTCGGCACATCGAGCAGCGCCCAATGCGGTTCCGCCATCGTCACCCAGCGACGATAGGCGGCCAGTCGCCATTCGAGCATCCACTCGGGTTCGTCGTTCTTCTTCGAGATCAGCCGCACGATGTCTTCGGAAATGCCCTTCGGGGCATAGTCCATCTCGATCTCGGTCTCCCAGCCGTATTTGTAGGAGCCCATGTTCTGGACCGTCTCGATGGTCTCGCGGTCCACGCCTTCGCGGATCTCAAGTTCCTGTTCCAACGCCGTCTTCCTTTCCGCGTCTGCGCCGGGCACGTCTCAGCGCCTTGCGCGGTGTTTGCGAAGCGCCCCGAGGAATGCCTCGGCGAAGCGCAAAACCTCGTCCCGTCCGATCCCGGGGCCAAGCGAGATCCGCAGTGCCGAGGCGGAGGCCTCCTCCGGCCAGCCCATGGCGCGCAGCACCTTGCTCGCGCGGACCTTGCCCGAGGAACAGGCCGAGCCCGCGGAAACCGCGTAGCCCAGCAGATCCATCCGCATCACCTGCGTTTCCCCCTTCCAGCCGGGGCTTATCACCGAAAGCGTGTTGGGCAGGATCGCGGGCGCGTCTCCCTGCGCCCCCGATCCACCCTCAGCGATCTCCCAGCCCGGAAAATAGACTTCTTTCGTCGGGTATTCCAGAGCATTCTTTAGAATATTTCTAACTTCGGCGACCTCGTCCCAGACGCCGGCCGCCAGATCGCGCGCCGCGGCCTCGGCGGCGGCGCCGAAACCGGCGATGCCGATCAGGTTCTCGGTGCCGGCGCGGCGCCCCATTTCCTGCCCGCCGCCCTTCAGCTGTGCCGCGATGTCGGTGCCGCGCTTCACGACGAGCGCGCCGATGCCCTTCGGCCCGCCCAGCTTGTGCGCCGAGACGATCCCGGCGGTCAGCCCGAGCCAGTTGAAGGCGAAGGGGATCTTGCCGAAGGCCTGGGTCAGGTCGCTGACCGCCAGCCCCTCGGGCAGGGTCTGGATCACCCCGGTCTCGGAATTGGCGAGCTGCAGCGTCGCCTGCGCGGGGTCGGGCACGCTGACGCGCCCCAGCCCGTCGACCGCCAGCGTGGGCGCGCACCAGGCCTGAACCGCGTCATGCTCGACGCCGGCGCAGGCAAGCTCGCGCCCGGCAAGCGCCAGCGAGGCTGCCTCGGTCGCGCCCGAGGTGAAGATCACGTCCTGCCCCTCGGCGCCAAGTGCCGCCGCGACCTGCGCGCGCGCGCGCTCGATCAGCGCCTTCGCCGCCCGCCCCTCGCCGTGCACGGACGAGGGGTTGCCGGGCACCTCCATCGCCGCGACCATCGCCGCCTTCGCCTCGGGGCGCAGCGGCGTCGTGGCATTCCAGTCGAGATAGAGGCGGGACATCAGGCCGTGCCCCCGGCCCCGGCCGAGGATGCCTCCGGCGGGAGTGTTTGGGCAAGGAAAAGCCAGGATGCCGCAAGACCTGCCTCGGCGGCTTTTCCGTGGCGCAAATCTTCCCCGCGGAGCGTCCCGCAGGTGCCGCCCGTGCTGCCCTCGGGCATTACTCGTCCACCACCGAGAACAGGCTCGGCACCGCCGGGCAGGGCTTGAGCCCGTTCTTCACCACATCCTCGAGCGAGGTCTGGTGCAGGAAGACGAAGACCTGCGCGCTCAGGCTTTCCCACAGCCGGTTCGACAGCGACTGCGCGCGCGAGCCCGAGATACCGCCCGAGGCGCCGGCGCCGACATGCAGCGCCGAGACGGTCTCGTCCACCGCCTCGAAGATGTCGGAGATGCGGATGTCCTTCGGCTCCTTCGCCAGCTTGTAGCCGCCGCCCGGGCCGCGCACCGAGGTGACAAGCCCCGCCCGGCGCAGCCGCACGAAGAGCTGCTCGAGATAGGGCAGCGAGATGTCCTGCCGTTTCGAGATCTCGGCAAGAGATGTCATCTGACCGGCGCCCACCGTCGCCAGGTCGACCAGCGCCACCATTGCGTAGCGCCCTTTCGTCGAAAGCTTCATCCTCCACCTCCCGCGCCGCAGCGAAATCCCCGCCCAAGCATTGACGCCGGGCCCTGGGCCGCTTAACTCGAAAGCACCCGAACCCCGGCATGATGCCGGGCCCGTTCGTCCTAGGGTGTCCGAGCGAAAGCGTCAAGAACGCGCACCGCCGCACCCCCTCGGGGCGCACGCGAATGAGCAGGCGAGAGACGATGCCCGAAGTCATTTTCCCCGGTCCCGAAGGTCGCCTCGAGGGCCGCTACCATCCGCAACCCATCCCGGACGCGCCGATCGCGATCATCCTGCACCCCGATCCGAAGTTCGGCGGCACGATGAACAATCGCGTCGTCTACAACCTGCACTATGCCTTCCACAAGATCGGCTTCACCGTGCTGCGGTTCAACTTCCGCGGCGTCGGCCGGTCGCAGGGCGAATATGACGAGGGTATCGGTGAGCTGTCGGATGCCGCCTCGGCGCTCGACTATCTGCAGGCGATGAACCCGAACTCGAAACATTGCTGGGTCGCGGGCTTCAGCTTCGGCGCCTGGATCGGCATGCAGCTGCTGATGCGCCGGCCCGAGATCACCGGTTTCGTCTCGGTCGCGCCGCCGGCGAACATGTATGATTTCAGCTTCCTTGCGCCCTGCCCCTCCTCGGGTCTGATCATCAACGGCACCGCCGACCGCGTGGCGCCGCCGAAGGACACCCACACGCTGGTCAGCAAGCTGCGCGAGCAGAAGGGAATCACCATCTCGCACGAGGAGATCGAGGGGGCCGACCACTTCTTCAAGGACGACGAGGCGCATATGAAGCCGATGATCGACCATGTGCAGACCTATGTCCGGCGCCGCCTGACCGAGGGGTCGCGCTGATGGCGCTGATCGACGAGCTGGCCGACGACCTCGCCGCCAAGACCATGGCGGCGATGAAGGAGCTCGACGACGACCGCTTCTACATGCAGGTGGCGAAGGTGATCGGCACCTCCTCGCCCTCGCTGCAGGAGGCCTTCATGACCTCCTGCCGGCTGCGGCTCTCGGCGCAACGCGGAGAGTCCTTCCTCAACGACGCGCTGAAGGCCTGGCGCGAGGGCGCAACCGCCCCCTCCGCGCCGCGCGATGCGGAGGGCGGGCATTGACCGAGGCCCGCCTTGCGCAGCAATTCGCCTTCCTGCTCGAGGCGGAAAAGCTGAAATCCGTCACCCGCGCGACGCCGATCGCCGACAACAGCCGGCGCGAGAACTCGGCCGAGCACAGCTGGACGCTTGCGCTTTACGCGCTGGTGCTGGCCGATCAGGCGGCGCCGGGCGTCGATGTGAACCGCGCGATCCGCATGCTTCTGCTGCATGACCTCGTCGAGATCGACGTGGGCGATGTGCCGATCCATTCGGGCAATGGCGCCGCGCATGACGCGCCCGCGGTGCAGGCGGCCGAGGCCGCGGCGGCCGAGCGGCTGTTCGGCCTGCTGCCCGCCGATCTCGGCCCCGAGCTGCGCGCGATCTGGACCGAGTTCGAGGCGAACGAGACCCCGACCGCGGTCTTCGCGAAATCGCTCGACCGGGTGCAGCCGGTGCTGCTCAATCACCTGGGCGGCGGCGGGTCGTGGCTGGAATACGACGTGACCTGGCCACAGCTCGAGACCCGGGTCGGCGGCAAGGTCGCGCGCGGGTTGCCGCGGGTCTGGGGCTGGGTCGAGGCGAGGATCCGGCCGTGGTTCGAGGATCGCGGCAGATGATCCCGCTGGCGTCGATCGTGGCCCGTTTTGCCGCCGCGATCGCGCTGCCGGTTCTGGCGTGGCTGATCGGTGCCCTTGCGGTGCACCTTGCCCTGCCCGCCCCCGGGACCCCGCCCGAGAGTTTTCCCCTTGCGGCCCTCGTGTTGCGTGCCCTGCCGATGCTGGTGGCGATCGCGCTGTGCGGTGTCATCGCCGAGGATCGCGCGCCCTACATGGGCTTCGTGAATCTGCTCACCACCGCCTGGGTCGCGCTCTTCATCGTCAACCTGCTCGGGGCGCTGGCCGCGACGCCGGAGGGCGAGGACGGACAGGCGGCGCTGATGGCCGCCGTGGTGCTCAGCGCCGCCGCGGCGCTTCCCGGCAGCGCGCTGGCGATCCTTCTGTGGATGCGGCGGCGAAAGTCGGTATACCAAGGCATACAGCACTAGTCAGGCCCCCGGAAATCGGCTAAGACGCTGCCGACGAGTCATCCAACCGAGGAGGCACCTGTGACGAAGATCAAGGTAGAGAACCCCGTCGTCGAGCTCGACGGCGATGAAATGACCCGGATCATCTGGGACTTCATCAAGAAGAAGCTGATCCTTCCCTATCTCGACGTCGACCTGAAGTACTACGACCTCGGTATCGAGCATCGTGACGCGACCGAAGATCAGGTCACCATCGACGCCGCGAACGCGATCAAGCAGTATGGCGTGGGCGTGAAATGCGCCACCATCACGCCGGACGAGGCCCGCGTCGAGGAATTCGGCCTGAAGAAGATGTGGAAGTCGCCGAACGGCACGATCCGCAACATCCTCGGCGGCGTGATCTTCCGCGAACCGATCATCTGCAAGAACGTGCCGCGTCTCGTTCCCGGCTGGACCCAGCCGATCGTCGTCGGCCGTCACGCCTTCGGCGACCAGTACAAGGCCACCGACTTCCGCTTCCCCGGCAAGGGCAAGATCACGATGAAATTCGTGGGCGAAGACGGCACCGTGCAGGAATATGACGTGTTCGACGCCCCCGGCGCCGGCGTCGCCATGGGCATGTACAACCTCGACCAGTCGATCATCGACTTCGCCCGCTCGTCGATGAACTATGGCCTGCTCAAGGGCTGGCCGGTCTACCTGTCGACCAAGAACACCATCCTCAAGGCCTATGACGGCCGCTTCAAGGATCTGTTCCAGAAGGTCTACGAGGAAGAGTTCGAGGCCGAGTTCAAGAAGGCCGGCATCCATTACGAGCACCGCCTGATCGACGACATGGTCGCCTCGGCGCTGAAGTGGTCGGGCGGCTACATCTGGGCGTGCAAGAACTACGACGGCGACGTGCAGTCGGACACCGTGGCGCAGGGCTTCGGCTCGCTCGGCCTGATGACCTCGGTGCTGATGACGCCCGACGGGAAGACGGTCGAGGCGGAAGCGGCGCATGGCACCGTGACCCGTCACTATCGCCAGCACCAGGCCGGCAAGGAAACCTCGACGAACTCGATCGCCTCGATCTTCGCCTGGACCGGCGGTCTGAAGCATCGCGCGAAGCTCGACAACAACGCGGCGCTGATGAACTTCGCCACCACCCTCGAGAAGGTCTGCGTGCAGACCGTCGAGGACGGCTTCATGACGAAGGACCTCGCGCTGCTCGTCGGCCCGGATCAGAAGTGGCTCACCACCATGGGCTATCTCGAGAAGGTGGACGAATACCTGAACAAGGCGCTGGTCGGCTGAAGAAGCCCACCGCGCAGGGAGGGAAGGGCCGGCGCTTGCGCCGGCCCTTTTCATGTCACCACATGTGTCTCTGCCAGTCCGGCATCGGCGGCGAGGCCCCCCGCGGCGGCAGACCGACGTCGCGCCGCAGGTGATCGTCGAGCATGTCGAGCCGGGCTTTCGTGCGCCGTGCGCCCTCGCCGCGCAGCGCGGCGGCCAGCAGGGCAAGGAAGACGCGCCGCAGCCCGTGACGGGCGACGATCGCATCGAGCAGCGACAGGCTGAGGGTGGAAACGGGATCGTTCCTGGTCATTTGCGTGTTCCGGGGCGGCACGCGCCACCGGCCTCCTTGGGGTGTGAAAGGAAGACCGGACACGACGGAACGCGACGGGGCCGAACGCGGCCGCGGGCTGTCAGGGGGATCCGGTCGGGGGTTTCAGAAAAGGCGCCGCAGCGCCCGGGGCAGGAAGGTCAGGCCTGTCGGTAATAATAGGCCTGTGCCGAGGTGCCATGAGTGGCGTTCTGCCAACCGGCGGGGAGTGCGAATGCATAATTGGTCATGACCCGCCCTCCTCGTCTGAAATTGCCGGATGGCGGCACCCTGCCCTGCGACCGCGAGTCGCGCCAAGGCAAAAGTCGCCGCGTTGCGGCCTGGCGGACACGGGCGTTGCGCATCGGCCACAGTTGCGCCCTCTTGCCGCAGTGCGCCGCGCGTGAGAGAACCGCAGCCATGATGCTGCTCACCTCGCCCGCCCCCGACCGTCACACCGCCCTCGAAGATGCGCAGGGACTTGTCTCCGGCACGATGCTGACCGCGCTGTCGGTCAGTTTCCTGCATGCGGCGGGGCTGTTCACCGGGCAGATCGCGGGGCTGTCGCTGGTGCTGAGCTATGTCACCGGGATCGGCTTCGGCACGCTGTTCTTCTGCCTGAACCTGCCCTTCTACTGGCTCGCCTTCCGCCGCATGGGCGCGAAGTTCACGCTCAAGACCTTTGCCGCGATCGCGCTGATGTCGGGCTTCACCACGCTTGCGCCACATCTTCTGGACTTCAGCCGGCTGAACATCGCGGCGGCGGCGGTGCTGGCGGGGGTGATCTCGGGCGCGGGTCTGCTGATGCTGTTCCGCCATGGCGCAAGCCTTGGCGGCGTCGGCATCGTGGCGCTCTACCTGCAGGACAAGACCGGCTTCAAGGCGGGCAAGACGCAGGTGATCTTCGATTGCGGCGTGTTCCTCTTCGCGGCCTTCGTTCTGCCCTTCGACAAGGTGCTGTGGTCGCTGCTTGGCGCGATGGTGCTGAACATCATCATCCTGATCAACCACCGCCGCGACCGCTATATCGCACACTGATCATGCGTCCAATGCATGGCAGCCATGCGCAAGGATGAATGGACGGCGCTTCCGTGCGGCGCGATGATTAGGTCATGGATGCTGACCTTCGCCCCGAGAAACACTACACCCTCTTCGAGGACCTGCAGGGCCTCGTGATCGCCTCGGCGCAGGCCGCGCTCGGGCTGCACCTGCTGCGCGCGGCGGGGCTGGTGACGGGGGGCACCGCGGGGCTTGCGCTGATCCTGAGCTATGTCACGCACTGGAGCTTTGGCGCGATCTTCTTCGTCATCAACATCCCGTTCTACGGCTTCGCCTATTACGCGCGGGGCATGGTGTTCTGCATCAAGAGCCTGATGACCGTCACCTTCGTGTCGCTGATGGCCGAGGCGCTGAAGCCGCTGGTGCAGATCACGGCGATCAATCCGGCGGCGGCGGCGGTGCTCTTCGGGGTCTCGACCGGGGTCGGGCTTCTGGGCCTCTTCCGGCACTCGGGCTCGCTCGGCGGGGTGTCGATCGTCGCGGTGATCTTGCAGGACAAATTCGGCTTCAAGGCGGGCTGGACCCAGACCATCCATGACCTGATCCTGTTCGCCGCCGCGCTGACCATCATGCCCTGGCACCAGGTCGCCTGGTCGCTTCTGGGCGCGGTGGTGCTGAATGTGGTGATCGCCTTCAACCATCGGCGCGACTGGTATATCGTCACCTGACACCTGCCGGGGCCCGCGCTTGAAAACCTATCTCTTCCTGCTGATCGCCGTCGCCTTCGAGACCTTCGGGTCGAGCTGTCTTCAGGCCTCGAACCAGTTCACCCGGCTCTGGCCGACGCTGGGCGTCATCGCGGGCTTTGCCGGCGCCTTCTGGTTCTTCTCGCTGGTGCTGCGCGATCTGCCGCTTGGTGTCACCTATGCGCTGTGGTCGGGCATCGGCATGGTGCTGATCGCGGGCTCGGGCTGGCTGCTCTTCGGGCAGAAGCTCGACCTTGCCGCAATTCTCGGCATCGGGCTGATCCTCGCCGGAATCGTCGTCATCAACCTGTTTTCATCGGCCGCTACGCACTAGGTGCTGGCATCGCCGCGGCTTTTGCCTTAAGGCCGGGCCAAATTCTGACAAGGCTGAACTCATGGACATTCGCAACATTGCGATCATTGCACACGTCGACCACGGCAAGACGACTCTCGTCGACAAGCTCCTGCAGCAATCGGGGGCCTTCCGCGAGAACCAGGCGGTTGCCGAACGGGCGATGGACAGCAACGACATCGAACGCGAACGCGGCATCACCATCCTGGCCAAGTGTACCTCGGTCGAATGGAAGGGCACGCGCATCAACATCGTCGACACCCCCGGCCACGCCGACTTCGGCGGCGAGGTCGAACGCATCCTGAGCATGGTGGACGGCGTCTGCCTGCTGGTCGACGCGGCCGAAGGCCCGATGCCGCAGACGAAATTCGTCACCTCGAAGGCGCTCGCGCTCGGCCTGAAGCCGATCGTGGTGCTGAACAAGGTCGACAAGCCGGCGGCCGAGCCCGACCGCGCGCTGAACGAGGTCTTCGACCTCTTCGCCAACCTCGGCGCCACCGACGAGCAGCTCGACTTCCCCCACGTCTATGCCTCGGGCATCGGTGGCTGGGCGGACAACGAGCTCGACGGCCCGCGCAAGGACCTGTCGGCGCTGTTCGACCTGATCGTGAAACACGTCGAGCCGCCGAAGCAGATCGCGCGGCAGGACGAGTCCTTCCAGATGCTCGCCACCACGCTGTCGGCCGACCCCTTCCTCGGCCGCCTGCTGACCGGCCGCGTCGAGGCCGGCAAGCTCAAGGTGGGCGATGCGCTCAAGGCGCTCTCGCGCGAGGGCGACCGGCTCGAGCAGTTCCGCTGCACCAAGATCCTCGCCTTCCGCGGCCTGAGCCAGCAGCCGATCGACGAGGCCGTGGCGGGTGACATCGTCACCGTCGCCGGCATGGCGAAGGCGACCGTCGCCGACACGCTCTGCGCGCTCGATGTCGACACCGCCCTGCCCTCGCAGCCGATCGACCCGCCGACGATCTCGGTCACCTTCGGCATCAACGACAGCCCGCTTGCCGGCAAGGACGGCACCAAGGTGCAGTCGCGCGTCATCCGTGACCGTCTGATGAAGGAAGCCGAGGTCAACGTCGCGATCAAGGTCGAGGACACCCCCGGCGGCGAAGCCTTCGTGGTCTCGGGCCGCGGCGAACTCCAGATGGGCGTGCTGATCGAGAACATGCGCCGCGAGGGCTTCGAGCTGTCGATCTCGCGTCCGCGCGTGATCTTCCGCGAAGAGAACGGCGAGCGCCTGGAGCCGATCGAGGAAGTGATCGTCGACGTCGACGACGAATACTCGGGCGTGGTGATCGAGAAGCTGACCGGCAACCGCAAGGGCGACCTGGTCGAGATGCGCCCGGCCGGTCACGGCAAGACCCGCATCGTCGCCCATGTGCCCTCGCGCGGCCTGATCGGCTATCAGGGCGAATTCATGACCGACACCCGCGGCAACGGCGTGCTGAACCGCATCTTCCACAGCTGGGCGCCCTACAAGGGCACGATCACCGGCCGTCGTCAGGGTGTGCTGATCTCGATGGAATCGGGCGTCTCGGTGGCCTTCGGCCTGTGGGGTCTCGAAGATCGCGGCAAGCTCTTCATCGGCGCGCAGGAACAGGTCTATGTCGGGATGATCATCGGCGAGCATTCGCGCGAGAACGATCTCGAGGTGAACCCGATGCGTGCGAAGAAGCTGACCAACATGCGCGCCTCCGGCTCGGACGAGGCCGTGCGCCTGACCCCGCCGGTGCGGATGTCGCTCGAAGAGGCGATCGCCTACATCAACGACGACGAGCTGGTGGAAGTGACGCCGAAGATCGTGCGTCTGCGCAAGCGCTTCCTCGACCCGAACGAGCGCAAGCGCCAGGCGCGCGCCGGGGAATAAGAAAAAGGGGGGCGCTGCCCCCCTCTTTCATTCGTCCCGAATGAAATTCACCCCCCGGGATATTTCCGGCAATTGGAAGGGAAGACCGCGCTCGGCTTCCAATTGCCAAAAATATCCCGGGGGGTGAATTTGGCACAGCCAAAGAGGGGGGCAGCGCCCCCCTGTTCTGTGTCTCAGCGGAAGAGCACGAGCGCGCCCGGCGACCAGGCGACGCGGGTGCGGGTGCCGACATCGAGCACCGGGCGGCCGAAGACATTGCGCATCGAGATCCGCACCGGCGCCGCGACACCGTCGAGCTTGACGTCGTAATAGGTCATGTCGCCGTAATAGACGACCTCGTCGATCGTCGCCGGCGCCTCGCGGTCATGCGCCTGCTGGCCCTCGTAGAGGATGGTCAGCGTCTCGGGGCGGAAGCCCACAACCGGCTCGGCGCCCGAGGCGCGGGCCGAGGCCTGTTCCTCGGTCACCTCGAAGCGGCCGAGACCGCCGACGTCAAGCTGGACGTGGCCCGCCGCCTCGCCGAGGATCTGCGCCGGCAGGAAGTTCATCACCCCGATGAAGTCTGCGACACGGCGCGAGTTCGGCCGGCGGTAGAGGGTTTCCGGGTCGGCGAGCTGGGCGATCTCGCCCTCGAACATCACCGCGATCCGGTCCGACATCACCAGCGCCTCTTCCTGGTCATGGGTGACGAGGACGAAGGTGATGCCCACCTCGCGCTGCAGCTTGATCAGTTCGACCTGCATCTGCTCGCGGATCTTCTTGTCGAGCGCCGAGAGCGGCTCGTCGAGGAGCAGCACCTTGGGCTTCAGGATCAGCGCGCGGGCCAACGCCACGCGCTGCCTCTGGCCGCCCGAGAGCGCATGCGCGGCGCGCGCGCCATAGCCCTTGAGGCCCACCATCTCGAGCGCCTCTTCCACCGCCTTCGCCTTCTCCGCCTTCGAGCGCGGATCGCGGCGCAGGCCGAAGCCGACGTTCTCGCCCACCGTCAGATGCGGGAAGATCGCGTAGGACTGGAACACCATGTTGGTCGGGCGCTTGTTCGGCGCGACATCGGACATGTCCTTGCCGTCGATCAGCACAGCGCCCGAGGAGATGTCCTCGAACCCCGCGATGGTGCGCAGGAGCGTGGTCTTGCCGCAGCCCGAGGGGCCGAGGAGCGAGAAGAACTCGCCCTCGCGGATCGTCGCCGAGATCCCGCGCAGCGCGTGGTAATCGCCGTAGTATTTGTGGACCTCGTGGAACTCGATCATCTTCGCGCGGCTGTCGAGCGGCGCGCGGGCGGCGTTGAGCTGGGTCACAGGAAACCTCCGGTATCTTTGGCGCCGGTCTTCGCGAGGCCGCGGCGGCGGAAATATTCGGCAGTGGCAAGAAGCACGATCGAGGCGACGACAAGGCAGGTGCCGAGCGCCATGATCATCGGGATCTGCTTCGGGAAGCGCAGCTGCGAGAAGATGTAGATCGGCAGCGTGGTCTCCTTGCCCGCCAGCGAGAAGGCCACGATGAATTCGTCGAGCGAGATGGTGAAGGACATCAGCGCCGAGGAGATGATGCCGGGCGTGACAAGCGGCAGGATGATCAGCCGGAAGGTCGACCATTTCGTCTCGCCGAGATCATAGGCCGCCTCCTCGAGCGAGCGATCGAGCGAGGAGAAGGCCGCGTTCAAGACCGCGATCGCATAGGGCGTCGCCATCAGCGTGTGGCCGAGGATGACGGTGAAGAGCGACAGCGGCATGCCGACGGCCAGCAGCACGACCAGAAGCGAGGAGGCGATGATGATCTCGGGCAGCACGAGGGGCAGCATGATCAGCCCCATCACCCCCGGTTTGCCCGGGAACTTAAAGCGGGTGCTCGCCCGCGCGGCGAAGACGCCGAGCGTCGTCGACAGGATCGAGGTCGAGACCGCGATGATCAGCGAGTTCTTCAGCGCGAGGCCCAGCGTCTGGTTGGCGAAGAGGTCGCGGAACCAGTCCAGCGTGAAGCCCTTCAGCGGAAAGGCGATGATCGTCCCCGAGTTGAAGGCGAAGACCGGCAGGAGCACGATCGGCGCGTAGAGGAAGACGAGGTAGAGGAAGGCATAGCCCTTGAGCGAGGAGAACTTCATTTCGACCCCCGCAGGAAGCGCCGGTTCAGGAACAGGAACAGCAGTGCCACCGCCGCCACCACCAGCATCGCCGAGATCGCCATCGCCGAGCCGAGCGGCTTGTTGTCGATCTTCAGGAGCTGCTGATAGATCACGTTCGCCACCATCGGGAGTTTCCCGCCGCCGATGAGTTCGGGCGTGACGTAGTCGCCGATGGTCGGGATGAAGACGATCATCACCGCGCCGATCACGCCGGGCATGGCGAGCGGCAGCGTGACGCGCCAGAAGGTCATCAGCCGGTTCTCGCCCAGATCGAGCCCCGCCTCGAGCAGCGAGCGGTCGATCTTCTCGAGGCTGACGAAGATCGGCAGGATCGCGAAGGGCGCATAGGCATGGGCGAGCGTGATCGAGATCGCGCCGATCGAGTTCAGCATCTGCAACGGATGATCGGTGATGCCGAGCCCGGTCAGGATCGAGTTGATGACGCCGTTGTAGTTCAGGATCACCTTCCACTGGAACACCCGGATCAGATACGAGGTCCAGAACGGGATGGTAATCAGGAACAGCCAGCGCGACTTCTTCGTGGCCGGCACGTGGAACGAGATGAAATAGGCGATCGGGAAGGCGAGCACCACGGTGACCAGCGTCACCAGCGCCGAGACGATCACCGAACGCGTCAGGATCGCGCGGAAGATCGGGTCGCTCCAGGCCTGGGAATAGTTCGCCGTGGTGAATTCCGGGATCACCACCAGATAGCCGTCGGTGAAGAAGGAATAGGCGACGAGCGTGACGAGCGGCGCCGCCAGCAGCAGGATTGCATAGATCAGCGTCGGGCTGATCATCAGATAGCCGTTCACGGCCTCGGACCGGGCCCATCGCTTCAGGGGGGATGCCGCCATTTTCCACCGTCTCCCAGGGACGCCGTCCGAGCGGCGCCGTCGGGCTCACGAAAGCACAAGGTTCCGGCGGAGGAAAGGGGGAGCTTTCCGGGTTTTCCGCTGCCGTTGCAGAGCTCTTTGGCAGATGCCTGAATTTTCAGCGCGTTTTCCGCGCCCGCGCCGCGATGGCATGCGCGGGCGTGGCATGGTTACCGCCGCCGGATCAGATCGGCAGATCGCCCGGCGGATTCTCCAGAAGCCGCGCCAGGCGACCGATGGCGCGCTGGAAGCGTTCCTCGGGCACGCCGCCCGCAAGCGCGATGCGCACCGCGTTCGGCGCCGCGCCGTCCTGCAGGATGTATTCATCGGCCGAGCGCAGCAGCACCCCCTCGGCCTCGGCGACGCGGGCGAAGGTCGAGGCCCGCCAGCCCAGCGGCAGCCGCAGCCAGATGAAGCTCAGCCCCGGCTGCCAGCCGATCTCCTGCCCCCTGAAGCGGTCGACCAGAATCTCCAGCCGGCGCGTCATCACCTCCTGCGCGGCGCGGCGCAGCCGCATCGCATCGCCCGAGCGGAACAGCCGGGTGATGATGTCGGTGACCGGCCGCGGCAGGCCGAAATAGCTGTGCTGTGCGGTCAGCCGCCCGGCCTCGCCCATGCCCTCGGGAGCGACGACGATGCCGAAGCGCATGCCGGCCGAGATCGTCTTCGACAGCGAGGTGACGTGCCAGGTGCGCTCGGGCGCGATCGCGCGCAGGCTGTCGAGGCCCGAGACCGGCGCGGTGTAGCAATCGTCCTCGATGATCTGCAGGTCGTGGCGGCGGGCGACCTCGGCGATGGCGGCGCGGCGCTCGGCGCCCATGCGGGCGGTCGTGGGGTTCTGCGCGTCGGGCGTGACGCAGACCACCTGCCCGCCATAGCGCCGGCAGGCGGCATCGAGCGCCGCCGGCACCATCCCCTCGTCATCAAGCGCGACCGGCACCACCTCGGCCCGGTTCAGCCGCGCGGCGTGGCGAAAGCCCGGATAGGCCAGCTCCTCGCACAGCACCACCGGCCGGTCGCCGCGCAGGCAGCATTGCAGCACGATGTTGATGCCGTTCTGTCCGCCATGGGTCAGCACCAGGTCGTCGGGGGTGATCATCGGCTCGAAGGTATAGCCCGAAAACCACTCGATCACCGCCTCGCGGCAGAACAGGTCGCGCCGCAACCCGGGATATTCGAGATATTGCCGGCCGAGGTTCTCGGCGGCCTCGGTCATCGCCTGTTTCAGCGCCTCGGTCTGGCCGACATCGGGCAGCTGCGGCGAGCGCAGGTCGACGACGCCGTCGTCATCGTCGCAATCGGTGAGCGGCTGGCGATAGAGCGGTTCGGTCGGGCCGAGGCGGCGAGATTGTGTCGATACAAACGTGCCGCGCCCCACCGCGGCCTCGAGCAGCCCTTCCTGCGTGGCGATCTGATAGGCGCGCGCCACCGTGCCGGGCGTGACGCTCAGCCGCCAGGCCAGGTCACGCACCGTCGGCAGGCGCGATCCCGGCGGCAGGTCGCCCCGCCGCACCCCTTCGCGCAAGGCGCGGACCAGCGAGAGATATTTCGGACCGGCGTTCTGCGAGAGGTCGGGTTTCCAACTTGTATCTGGCACAATGTTTCCCTGGCACGAATTGTAACCCTTATTGTATGGTCCCTATAGCAGAGATCACAGGATTGTATCAATACAGAAAAGGGTTCCCCATGTCGTCGCTCACGCTGCGCCGCTCGTCTCTCCGTTCGCTCAAGGCCGTGGCCCTGCTGCGTCTTGTCGTCCGCCGGATCGAGACCCGCCGCACCCGTCTGGCCCTTGCGCATCTCGATGCGCATCTGCTGCGCGACATCGGCATCTCCCGGGAAGCGGCGCGCGCCGAAGCGCAGCGCCCGTTCTGGAGAGCCTGAGTTCGGGTGCCGCAGTCCCCTGTCGGCCCTCTTCCTGAGCCGGGTGCTTGCACCCGGCTTTTTTTCTGCGTTCCGGCACGCCGAATGTCACAAACGCCGAAAGGCCGCGCGAGGCGCGGCCGGGGTCTTGGCGACGAAAGCCGGGGTCAGTGCAGCACGGCCTCGATCGCGATCGAGCGGCGGCGGAGTTCGGCATAGAGCGCGGGCAGCACCTTCAGCTGGCGCGAGGCGCGGGCAAGCGCTTCCTCGAGCTGCGATTCCGAGGTCTTGCCGCGCACACGCCACACCATCCGGCGCGAAACGCCGTCGTCATAGACGATTTCAAGCGCGTCCTCGCGCTTGCGCATGCCAATGAAATCGAAGCCCCCGTCCGGGGCGTGAAAGCCTGTCTGCATCTGTCCGCTGCCCGATTATTTTTTTGTTTCGGTGCATAGGTGATGCACCCGCATCGCGACTCGGGTCAAGACACGGGGGCGTGAGGGCGGACCGTGCGCGGCCTGCGTCACGTCGTCGCCACAGGCGCCCCCGCCGCATGGCGGCGCGCGACACTCGCGGGGCGCCCGGGCAGGCTCAGCCGCGCGTCGTTGCGCGCGCGTTCGGACACCACGCGGCCCTTGGCGATCACGCACAGCCGCTCGGCGCGCAGGCGCAGCGCCTCGACCGGGTGGCCGGCATCGAGCACGACGAGCGAGGCGGTGCAGCCGGGCGCGATGCCATAGCCCTCGAGCCCGATGATTCGGGCGTTGCCCTCGGTCACCATCTCGAAGCAGCGCGCCATCTCGGCCGGTGCCGACATCTGTGCCACATGCAGCCCCATGAAGGCGACGTCGAGCATGTCGGCGGTGCCGAGCGAATACCACGGGTCGAGCACGCAATCCTGACCCCAGCCGACCTCGATCCCCTGCGCCAGCATTTCCTTCACCCGGGTCAGGCCGCGCCGCTTCGGGAAGCTGTCGTGGCGGCCCTGCAGCATGATGTTGATCAGCGGATTGGGGATCGCCGCGATGCGCGCCTCGGCGATCAGCGGCAAAAGCTTGGACACATAGTAATTGTCCATCGAATGCATCGAGGTCAGGTGACTGCCGACGGCCCTGCCCTGCAGCCCGGTGCGGGTGACCTCATAGGCCAGGGTCTCGATGTGGCGGCTCATCGGGTCGTCGGTCTCGTCGCAATGCAGGTCGATCGGCAGCCCGCGCCCGGCCGCGATCTCGCACAGGTCGCGAACCGAGGCCGCGCCCTCGGCCATCGTGCGCTCGAAATGCGGGATGCCGCCGACCACGTCGACGCCCATGTTGAGGGCGCGGATCAGGGTCTCGCGCCCGCCCGGGGCGCGGTAGAGTCCGTCCTGCGGGAAGGCAACCAGCTGCAGGTCGAGCCAGTCCTTCACCTTTTCCCGAACGTCCAGAAGCGCCTGAACCGTACGCAGCGCGGGATCTGTGGTGTCGACATGCGAGCGGATCGCCAAAAGCCCCATCGAGGCCGCCCAGTCACAATAGGAAAGCGCGCGCTCGACCATCTCGTCGACCGTCGCCTCGGCGCGCAGCTCGCCCCAGAGCGAGATCCTCTCGAGCAACGTGCCCGAGGCGTTGATCCGCGGCGTGCCATAGCTGAGCGTGGCATCGAGGTGGAAATGCGGGTCGACGAAGGGCGGCGCCACCAGGCAGCCGGTGGCGTCGACCACCCTGCCCGCCTCGGCCTCGATCCGGCCGACGGCGGCGATGGTGCGGCCCTTGATGCCGATATCCGCCTGTCGCCCGTCGGGCAGCACGCCCCCCTTCACCAGGATGTCGAAGCTCATCTTTCCCCCTTATTGAACGGCACCATCAGCGCCGCCGGCACGCTCGCGCGGCGCGACATGACGACGAGCGCGAGGATCGACAGAAGATAGGGCGCCATCAGGAACACCTGATAGGGCAGCGTGGCGCCAAGTGCGGTCTGTTGCAACCGGATCTGGCCGGCATCGAAGGCGGCGAACAGCAGCGCGCCCAGCACCGCCTTGCCCGGCTTCCAGCCGCCGAAGACGACCAGCGCGATGCAGATCCAGCCGCGGCCGTTCACCATCTCGAAGAAGAAGGAGGAAAAGGCCGAAAGCGTCAGGAAGGCGCCGCCCACGGCCATCAGTCCCGATCCGACCGCAACCGCGCCGATGCGCAGCGCGGTGACGGAAAGGCCCTGCGCCTCGACCGCGGCCGGGTTCTCGCCCGCCGCGCGCAGGGCAAGGCCGAGCGGCGTGCGGAAAAGGACGAGTGCCGTCAGCCCCGCCACGACAAAGCCCGCATAGGTCAGCGGCGTCTGCGCAAAGAACCCCTCGCCGATCAGCGGGATCGCGGCCAGCCCCGGGATGGGCCAGGGTGCGAAGGGAGTGATCTTGGGCGGGCTCGTGACCTCGGGCAGCACGAGGCGATAGGCGAAATAGGCCGCCGCCGTCGCCAGCAGCGTGATGCCGAGACCGACGACATGCTGGCTGAGGCCGAAGGGCACGGTCAGCACGCCATGGAGCAGGCCGAAGGCCATGCCGGCGAGCATCGCGACGCCCACGCCCAGCCACAGCCCGCCGCCCAGATAGACGGTCAGCCAGCCGGCGAAGGCGCCGAAGACCATGATCCCCTCGATGCCGAGGTTCAGCACCCCGGCGCGCTCGCAGATGAGCTCGCCCATCGTCGCGAAGATCAGCGGCGAGGCGATGCGCACCAGCGCCACCCAGAAGCTTGCCGAAAGGAAGATGTCGAGAAGGTCAGTCATCGCCACACCACCCGATAGCGCACCAGCTGCATCGCCAGCACCATGTAAAGCAGCGCCGAGGCCAGCAGCAGATCGGCGATATAGCTCGGCACGCCGGCGGCGCGGCTCATCGCATCCGAGCCGACGAAGACCCCGGCGACGAAGAGCGCCGCGACCACCACGCCACCCGGATGCAGGGCGGCCAGCATCGCGACGATGACGCCGGTGTAGCCAAAGCCCGGGCTGAGATCGAGGGTCAGCGTGCCCTTGAGCCCGGCAACCTCGGAAAAGCCCGCAAGTGCCGCAAGCCCGCCCGAGATCAGCGCCGTCTTGACCAGCACGGCGCCCACCGGCACGCCGGCAAAGCGCGCGGCGGCCCGGTTCAGCCCCACCGCCCGGATCTCGTAGCCAAGCCGCATCCGCGCCTGCATCAGCCACACCAGCCCCGCCGCGATCAGCGCCAGGCCAAAGCCCCAGTGCAGCCGCAGCCCCTCGATCAGCCGCGGCAGGCGCACGGATTTCGCGACCGGCGCCGATTTCGGCCAACCCATCCCCATCGGGTCCTTCAGCACGCCCTCGAGCAGCATCGACACGACGAGCAGCAGCACGAAGTTCAGAAGGAGTGTGGTGACGACCTCGTCGACACCGAGCCGGGTCTTGAGCAGCACCGGGCCGAGCAGCACCAGCGCCCCGGCAAGCGCCGCGGCAAGCCCGATCAGCGCCATGCCCGGAAAGCCGGTCACGATCGGATGCGCGCCAAGCACCGCGGTGACCAGCGCGCCCGCATAAAGCTGCGCCTCGGCGCCGATGTTCCACAGCTTCGCGCGGAAGGCGACGGCCACGGCAAGGCCGGTGAAGATCAGGGGCGTCGCCCGGTTCAGGGTTTCGAGGGCCGCGAATTTCGAGCCGACGGCGCCCGTCACGATCAGCCCGAGCGTGGCGAGCGGATCGGCCCCGGCCGAGAGCGCCAGCAGCGAGCCGGTGACGACCGTCGCGACCAGCGCCGCGGCGGGCAGGCCGAGGCGGCGCAGCAGGCCCGGATTGGCGACGGGCTCAAGCCGCATGATCGAACCCCGCGCCCGCCATCCACTGTCCAAGCTCGGCCGCGCCCATCGTGCCGCGGGCGAAACCGGGCGACAGCCGACCTTCGGAAATCACCTGAACCACGTCCGACAAACCCATGATTTCATCCAGATCCTCGGAAATGAGCAGGACCGCCGCCCCGGCATCGCGCGCGGCGATCAGGCGGGAATGGACATAGGCCACCGCGCCGATATCAAGCCCGCGCACCGGCTGGTTCGCGAGGATGATCCTCGGCCGCGCCTCGAGCACCCGGCCAAGGATCAGTTTCTGCATGTTGCCGCCCGACAGCAGCCGGATCCGCGCCTCCGGCCCCGGGCAGCGTACGTCGTAATCGGCGATCAGCTCCTCGGTGAAGCGCCGCGCCGTGCGGTGGTCGAGAAGCCCGGCGCGGGTGAGCTGAGGATAGGTCTCGAGGATCGCGTTCTCGGTCAGGGTGAAATCGGCGATGGTGCCGGTCCGGTGCCGGTCCTCGGGGATGCGGCCGATGCCCGCGGCCAGCGCCGCGCGCGGGCTCCAGTCGGCCGTCGCCTCGTCCGACAGGATGAGCCGCCCCGAGGCCGGAACGATCAGCCCCGACAGCAGATCGGCCAGCGCCGCCTGCCCATTGCCCGACACGCCGGCAAGCCCGGTGATCTGCCCCGCGCGCAGATCGAGGCTGACCTGTTTCAGCCCCGGCCGCGCGCCCTCGTCGGGCGTCGTGACATCGTCAAGCCGCAGCAGCACCGGCCCCGGCACGCCCGCCGCCACCCGCGGCAGTGCGACCTCGGCCCCCACCATCATCGCGGCGAGCGCCGCGGGGCTGGTGTCGGCGGTCGCGACCTCGCCCACCACCTTGCAGTGGCGCAGCACCACGACCCGGTCGGCCGCCGCCATCACCTCGTGCAGCTTGTGCGAGATGAAGATCACCGACAGCCCCCGCGCCGTCGCCCGCCGCAGCGTGGCAAAGAGCGCCTCGCTCTCCTGCGGGGTCAGCACCGCCGTCGGTTCGTCAAGGATCAGCACCTGCGCCTCGCGGTAGAGCGCCTTCAGGATCTCGACGCGCTGACGCTCGCCCACCGAAAGCGCGCCGGTGCGCGCCTCGGGGTCGACCTTCAGCCCGAAATCCTGCGCGAGTGCCCGCACCCGGGCCCGCGCCGCCGCCCGGTTCAGCCGCAGCGACCACAGCGGCCGGGTGCCCAGAAGGATGTTGTCGAGCACGGAAAGATTGTCGGCCAAGGTGAAATGCTGATGCACCATGCCCACCCCCGCCGCGATCGCCGCGCGCGGGGTGCCGGGGGGCAGCACCTGCCCCATCACCTCGACCGTGCCGGCATCCGCCGTGTAATGGCCGAAGAGGATGTTCATCAGCGTGGTCTTGCCCGCGCCGTTCTCGCCGAGCAGTGCCACCACCTCGCCGCGCGCGAGGCTCAGGCTCACCGCGTCATTCGCGGTGAGCGCTCCGAAGCGCTTGGTGATGCCGTCAAGGCGCAGGACGATCTCCCGCGCCGTGCCTGTCCGGGTCACGATGCCTTGGGCTCGCTGTCGTCGACGGTCACGGTGAAGCTGCCGGCCTTGATCGCGGCCTCCTTCTCGGCCACCAGCGTCATCGCCGCGGCGGGCACCTTGCCCTCGAAGGTGCCGAGCGGCGCAAGGCTGCAGCCGCCGTGGAGCATCGTCGAATAGACGCCGTAATCGGCGGCGGCAAAGCTGCCCGCGGTCACCGCCTTCAGCGCGGCGTCGAAGGTGGGCTGGAAGTTCCACAGCGCCGAGGCGACGACGGTGTCCGGGTAATCGGCCTGTGTGTCGATGACATTGCCGATCGCCAGAACGCCCTTTTCCTTCGCCGCATCCGACACGCCGAAGCGTTCCGCATAGAGCAGGTCGGCGCCGCCCTCGATCATCGCGAAGGCAGTCTCCTTCGCCTTCGGCGGGTCGAACCACGAGCCGATGAAGCTGACCATGAAGGTCGCATCGGGGCGGGTTTCCTTCACGCCGGCCATGAAGGCGTTCATCAGCCGGTTCACCTCGGGGATCGGGAAGCCGCCGACCATGCCGATCTTGCCGGTCTTGGTCATTGCCCCGGCGATGATGCCGCTCAGATAGGAGGCGTCCTGGATGTAATTGTCGAAGACGCCGAGGTTCGGCACCTCGTCGCTCGGCGGGAAGGAGGAGCCGAGCAGGAAGGCAGTGTCGGGATAATCGGCACAGACCTCGCGCGCCTCCTGCTCGACGCCGAAGATCTCGCCGACGATCAGCTTTGCGCCGCCCTCGGCATATTCGCGCATCACCCGCGGATAGTCGGTGTTCGCGGTGTTCTCGGACCAGCTGTAGTCGATCAGCCCCGCGTCCTTCGCCGCCATCGCGGCCTTGTGGATGCGGCTGACCCATTGCTGCTCGACCGGGACGGTGTAGACGCCGGCGACCTTCACCGGCGCGGCGGCGCGCAGCCGGCCGGGCAGAACGGCCGTGGCCAGCACCGCGCCCGAGGCGGCAAGCAGGTGGCGGCGCGAAAGGGTGAGCGTCGCGGTCGTCGGTTTCATTCCTGTCCCCCATGTCTGGTGTTTGACCAGACGGTAAAGGCGGGCGGGATTCGCGCAAGCGAAGCCCGGTCCGTTCGGGGGAAGGAAGGTGGGGCGCCGGGCAGGCGCCTGTTTCCCGGGCGCGACCGCCCGGGTTTTGGGCAGGCCCTGCTCAGGCTGCCATCAGCACCCGCACCTCGTGGCGCTTGAGCGACAGCCGCGCCGCCGCCCAGTCCCCGGTTTCGACCTGTGTGCGCAGCTCGGGGAAAAGGGTGAACAGCTCGTCGCGCTGCGGCGCATCCATGCTGCCCAGCGACAGGTCGCCGGGCTGGAAGCTTTCGGTCCAGGCGCCGTTCGCCAGGATGATCTCGTGGCAGTCGAACAGCAGGTGCAGATAGCTGACCTTCTCGACCTCGAGCCGCTCGATCCCCGGCATGCCCACCATGTGCAGCGCCGCGGCCAGCACCTCGCCCTCGCCGAACAGCAGCTCGGCGCGCGGGCCGGTCAGCAGCATCCGGTGCTGCGGCGAAACGATCATGTCCGCCTCGGGCATCGAGGGGCCGAGCGCGTCGCGGCGGATGCGCACCGGCTGCAGCTGCGGGCGCAGCAGCAGCTCGACCGGGCCGAGATCGCGCCGGCCGATCCAGCGGATCGTCTGATAGCCGTTGTCGCGGGTCAGCACGCGCATCCCCTCGGTCAGCTCCTCGACCGCGACCGGGCCCTCGTTCGTCTCGATCATCGTGCCGGGGGTGAAGCAGGGCACGACCTGCACATGCTCGATGTTCGAGAAGGTGGTGGTGGTGCCGTTCGCCCAGCGGATGGTGCCGCTTTCGCCGGTGGGGTCGTTCGGGTCATAGATCACCCGGGCACGGCCGTTCAGGATCAGCGTGTCCTGGTCGGTGCCGTCCGCGTCCTCCTCGCCGTTGATGATCGCGGTGTCACCGTAATCGACCACGATCGTGTCGCTGCCGGTGCCGCCGTCATAGAGGTCGCCGCCATCGCCGCCGACGATGTAGTCATTGCCCGCGCCGCCATAGATCGTGTCTTCGCCGTCGCCGCCATAGAGCACGTCATTGCCGTCGCCGCCGTCGATGTAATCGTTGCCGGTGCCGCCATAGATCGTGTCGTTGCCGGTGCCGCCGTAAAGCGAGTCATCGCCCCCTGCGCCATCGATGTAATCGTTGCCCGCGCCGCCGTAGAAGACGTTGGTGTAGGTATCGCCGGGGGTCGTGCTTGACCCGTCATAGCCGATCAGCGTGTCGTTGTAGGCCGAGCCGTAGATGCCGTCGATGCCCGAGAGCTGATCGCCCGCCGCGTCGCCGCCCTGGCCGGTGCCGGTGGCAAGGTTGACGTTCACCCCGGCGCCGGAATCCGAGTAATCGGCATAGTCCATGCCGGAGCCGCCGGAAAGCACGTCGGCCCCTGCGCCACCGTGCAGCGTGTCGTCGCCGGTTCCGCCCTGCAGCGTGTCGTTGTCGGCGCCGCCATCGAGGCTGTCGTTGCCGTCATCGCCCGAGATCAGGTCGGCGCCCGTGCCGCCGCTGAGGGTGTCGTTGCCGTCGCCGCCCGACATGGTGTCGTTGCCGGCATCGCCCGACATCAGATCGTCGCCCGCGCCGCCCGACATCGAATCCGCGCCGTCGCCGCCCCACATCGTGTCATTGCCGTCGCCGCCCGACATGGTGTCGTTGCCGCCGTCGCCGGTCATCGAATCGTCGCCGGTGCCGCCGTCGATCGAATCCTCGCCTGCGCCGCCGATCAGCGTGTCATTGCCGGCCATGCCCGAGAGCGTGTCGTTGCCCGCCCCGCCGTCGAGCAGGTTCGCCGCCGAGTTGCCGGTGATGGCGTTGGCGCCGCTGTTGCCGATGACGTTCTCGAAATTCTTGACGACGGTGCCGAAACTGATCGTGGTGGCGCTGCCGTCGTCATTCAGCGTGATGCCGAAATTGACCGTGTCGCTGTTCGGCGCGCTGAGCGAAAGCGTGTCGTTGCCGGTGCCGCCGTCGATCGTGTCGGGCGTGCCCGAGGTGAACCAGCCGATGGTGGCGTAATCGTCGCCATCCTCGAGATAGACCGCGTCGGAGCCCGATTGCGTGTCGCCCGGCAGCCAGACGTCATTGCCTGCGCCGGCATAGATGGTGTCGTCGCCCGCGCCGCCCTCGATCGTGTCGTTGCCGTCGCCGCCATAGATCAGGTCGTTGCCGGTGCCGCCCAGAATCGAGTCGTTGTCCGCATCGCCATAGATCGTGTCGTTGCCCGCCCCGCCATCGATGACGTCATTGCCGGTGCCGCCGTGGATCAGGTCGTTGCCGTTGTTGCCGTAGATGGTGTCGTTGCCACCATTGCCGTTGATCGTATCGGCCGAGATCGACCCGTTGAGGGTGTTGTTGTTGTTGTCGCCGTTGTACGTGCCCATACTCGCCCCACGATCTCAAGACCGCGCAGAACGCGGTTTCCCGAGGGCATGATCGGGGGACGTCATGGCGCCAGCACGTCATGGGTGGGGCAATTCCGGGCTGGCTTTGTGACCGAAAGATGGCCGGGTCAGAGGCCGGGCGTCGCCACCTCGGCCAACGGCCGGACCGGGCATGCGGCACTGGCGCGCTCCTCGGCGGAGAGCTCCGCCGCGAGCGTCGCGACCGCCCCGTGGCCGAGTGCGGCCAGCGACAGCGCCGTCGGGCGGAAGCTTTCCGACCAGCAGCCATCGACATGCACCAGCTGATGGCGATCGAGCAGAAGCTGGAAATAGGTGACCTCTGTGCAGGGCGGCACCGTCACCCCGGCGAGCCCCACCAGATCGCGCGCCATCGTCAGTCGCTCGCCGCTTTCGCCCTCGCCCGGCAGACGGGTGAGAAAGCGGTGATTGGGCGAGACGGTGATCGCGCGTTCGGGCTGTTCGCCGCCAAGCGCGCCGGCCGCGATCCGCACCGGGCGCAGCAACGGGTTGAGGCCGAGCGCGCGCCAGCCGAAGCTGCGCCGGCCGATCCAGCGCAGGCTCTGCAGCCCGTTGTCGCGCGTCACCAGTCGCATGCCGGGAACCAGCTCGGCCACCGGGCACGGCCCCTCGGCGGTGGCCACGAGGCTGTCGGCGGTGAAGCAGGGGATGGCGCCGAGGAAGGTGGAGAAGGGGCCGGCGAAGATCACCTGCCCCTCGTCTGAAACCGCGGTGATCTCCCCTTCCCGGCTCTCGAAGCCGGAGAAGGAGAGCCTCACCTCGGCCGGCAGCGCGCTGCCGGCCGACACATGACCGGAGAAGGCGGAGAGACACCGCGCTAGGTCGAAAGACTCCGGATCAGGTTGCATCTCTGCTGTCCTCTTCATCCCACCGCCGGGGCCGGCGGGCTAGACCCCCTTGAATTGACGTTAACCAAGAAAAACGCCCGGCGCCATGTCAACCATGGCGTGCCGGGCGGTCTGACCGTTCAACTGTCCGTTTCGATCTGCGAAACGCCTCAGGCGCGGCGCAGCATCGCCGCCTCGTGGCGCTTCAGCGTCTTGCGCGCTGCGATATAGCCCTGGCGGCCGGTCTTTTCCCGCAGTTCCGGGAACAGCGTGAAGATCTCGGCGCGCTGCTCGCGGCCCATGCTGTCAAGGGTCTGGTCGCCGGGCTGGAAGCTCTCGGTCCAGGTGCCGTCGGCCAGCACCACCTCGTGGCGGTCGAACATGAAGTGGATGTAGCTGGTGCCCAGCGTCTCGATCGCCTTCACGCCGATGTTGTCGACGAGGTGCTTGGCCGCGACCAGGACCTCGTGTTCCTCGAAGTAGAGCGAGGTGCGCTCGTTCGCCACCAGCATGCGGTGGTTGGGCGAGACCATCATGTCCCGCTCGGGCAGGCCGCGGCCAAGCGCGCCGGCGCGGATCAGCACCGGGCGCAGGTTCGGCGAGACGGCCAGCTCGGCCGCCGAGAGGTCGCGCCGGCCGGTCCAGCGGATCTCCTGGATGCCGTTGTCGCGGGTCAGCACCTTGTCGCCCGCCCGCAGGCTCTCGACCGGCTTCTCGCCGGTGGGGGTGGCGATCATCGCGCCGGGCGTGAAGCAGGGCACGAATTTCTCGATGTCGCAGTAGTTGATGTTCGCCCAGTCGCCGGTGGTCGGATTGAAAAGCTGGATCTGGCCGTTGAAACCGGGCTGGCCGTTGTTTTCCGGGTTCTTGACGAAGTTCTTGATCTCGAAGCCCTGCTGCAGCAGCGCCGAGAAGTCGAGCGTGTCATAATCGTTGCCGCAGCTGTCGCCGTTCACCGTGGTGTTGAGCGTGCCGCCGCAGGAATCCGGGGTGGACGAGAGGTTGACGATGAACACGTCGGCATCGTCGCCGCCGTCCAGCACATCATTGTCGCCGCCGCCATAGATGGTGTCGTTGCCATCGCCGCCATAGACCTTGTCATAGCCGTCACCGGCATAGATCAGGTCGTCGCCATTGCCGCCGTAAATGGTGTCATTGCCGGCCTTGCCGACGATGGTGTCGTCGCCGTTTCCACCGGAGATGTAATCTGCGCTGTTGGTTCCGACGAGCGAGTCGTCACCATTACTTCCCGGAATCCAGGCCATGAGCATCCTCGAAATTGATCGCTGAAGGGCGGCTCACGGTGCTCACTGCTCTGGCCCGCGATGCTCGAATTAAGGAAACATTAAGGCATTTTGCGGTCGCAGAGAAGCCGCCTGGCGCTCTGAAATGCGATTATGCGTGCGATTGGTTAATTTCGCGGCATTTCGCGGCTCCAGAGGGAACAATCCACAGGCCCTCCCGCCGTCGTTTCCAAAACGCCAACAGTTCTCGCGCCTTCCTGTGGCGACCGTGGCGAATCGCCACAGGCCATATCGTCGCAAGACAGCGGCGCCCGGGTCGCCCCGGGCGCCGCCCTGCCGTTTCCGGCGCCGCTCAGCGGTGCATCAGCAGCTTTGCCTCGTGCCGCTTCAGCGTCTTGCGCGCCGCGCCATAGGCCTTGCGGCCCTCGCTGTCCTGCAGTTCGGGGAAGATCTCGTAGATCTCGGCGCGCTGCGCATTGCCCATGCCACCGAGCGTCTGGTCGCCGGGCTGGAAGCTTTCGGTCCAGGCGCCGTTCGCCAGCACCACCTCGTGGCGGTCGAACATGAAGTGGATGTAGCTCGTCCCCAGCGTCTCGACCGGCTTGATGCCGATGTTGTCGACCAGGTGCTTGGCGGCGACCAGGACCTCGTGCTCCTCGAAGTAGAGCGCGGTGCGCTCGCTCGAGACCAGCATCCGGTGGTTGGGCGAGACCATCATGTCCCGCTCGGGCAGGCCGTTGCCAAGCGCGCCCGCACGGATCAGCACCGGCTTCAGGTGGCTCGCCACCGCCAGCTCGGCCCGGTTCAGGTCGCGCCGCCCGGCCCAGCGGATCTCCTGGATGCCGTTGTCGCGGGTGATGACCTTGTCGCCGGGCTGCAGCTCCTCGACCAGCCGCTCGCCCTTCGGCGTCGCGACCAGCGTGCCGGGGGTGAAGCAGGGCACGATCTGCTCGATGTTGTGGAATTCCATCGAGCCGGTGACATTGCCGTAATCATCCAGGAACTGCACGGTGCCGTTCTCGTGGTCGGGCGTCGTGTAGAGGATGTTCAGGTGATCGCGGCCGATGGCGCTGAGGTCGAGCACATCCCAGTCGGAGTTGTCCGGGTCCTCGTTGCCGTCGACGAAGTCGTGGTTGCCGTCGTCGATCGAGCCGACGATGAAGGTGTCGCTGCCGAGACCCCCGATCAGCGTGTCGACGCCCTGCCCGCCGGTCAGCGTGTCATTGCCTGCGCCGCCGTCGAGGCTGTCCTGGCCCTGGCCGCCGGTGAGCAGGTCGTCGCCGTCCTCGCCGAAGATCCGGTCGTCGCCGTCGCCGCCATTGGCGATGTCGTTGCCGGTGCCGGCGTGGATCGTGTCCTGGCCGGTGCCGCCCTCGATGCTGTCGTCTCCGGCGCCGCCGGTGATGCTGTCATCGCCCTCGCCGCCGATCAGCGTGTCGTTGCCCTCGCCACCGTCGATGGTGTCCGAGGCCGCGCCGCCGTCGATATAGTCGTCGCCCTGCCCGCCGATCAGCGTGTCGTTGCCTTCGCCGCCCTCGATCGTGTCGTTGTCGATGCCGCCGTCGATGTAATCGTCGCCGCCGTCGCCGTAGAGCATGTCATTGTCGTCGGCGCCGTAGATCACGTCATTGCCGTCACCGCCGTGGATCGTGTCCATGCCGTTGTCGGGGCGCAGGTCGGTGGCATCGGGCACGTTCAGCGAGTCGGGATAGCCCGGTGCCAGCCCGCCATAGATCGTGTCGTTGCCGGTGCCGCCGAAGATCAGGTCCGAGCCCTCGGCGCCCACGATGACGTCGTTGCCGTCGCCGCCAAAGACGGTGTCGTCGTCGCAGCCCGCGTCGATCGAGTCATTGCCGGTGCCGCCGTCGATATAGTCGGCATCGTCGCCGGTGCTGATCGTGTCGTTGCCGCCGCCGCCATAGACGGTGTCGCGGTCGTTGTAGGGATCGGTGTCGCCCGGGAACAGGCCCGGATAGCCGCGGTCGGGGGCATAGTTCGCCAGCCCGTCGGGACCGGTGGTGATGACGTCATCGCCCTCGCCGCCGTCGACGTAGTCGTTGCCGGCCCCGCCCGAGATCACGTCGGCGTCGTTGCCGCCCTCGATCGTGTCGTTGCCCGCGCCGCCCGAGATCGTGTCCTTCCCCTCGCCGCCGATCAGGCTGTCATCGCCCGCCTCGCCGAAGATCGAGTCATTGCCGAGGTCGCCCCAGACGGTGTCATCGCCCACGCCCGCATAGACGGTGTCATTGCCCGCCCCCGCAAGCACGCGGTCGTCATTCGCCGCGTCGCCGGGCAGGATCGCGTCATTGTGGTCGATCATGTCGCCTTCGGGGTCGCCGGTATAGGCGGTGTCGATCAGGTCGTCTCCCGAGGTGCCCTCGACATAGCCGTCGCCGTGATCGACGATCACGTTCTCGATGTTGACGAAGTCGAGCGTACCGACGACGTTGCCATCGGTGTCGAGGAAGCTGACGGTGCCGTTCTCGGGGTTGGTGTTGTCATAGGCGATGCTGACCGGGCCCGCGCCGGTCAGATCGAGCACGTCATAATCGTCGCCGCCCTCGCCGCCGTCGATGTGGTCGCCCACGCCCTCCGCGGCCGAGCCGACGAGGAAGGTGTCGCGGTCGTCGCCACCCGAGAGGTGGTCCGCCCCGGCCCCGCCCGCGATCAGGTCGTTGCCGCCCTGGCCCAGAACGGTGTCATCGCCGTCGCCGCCCAGAAGCGTGTCGGCGCCCTCCTCCTCATCGGTCGCCGCGGTGGTGGTGGCGGTGATGTCGGTGATGGTGATCGCCTGATCGGTCGGGCCGCCATTGTCGTAATCGATGACGATGCGTGCGACGTTGCCCTCGATCTGCACCAGCACCGAGCCCGCCTGCGAGGCGGAGGTCAGCGAGCCGTTGTCGACGTTCTGACCGGTCACGGTATTGCCCGAGACGGTCTGGCCGCCCTCGGGGGTATAGGTCACCGGCAGCAGGTTGCCGTTCGCGTCATAGGCATAGACCGTGACGATATCGCGGTGGTAGTCCGCGCTGGTGCCCTGATCGAGATCGTTGATCCGGAACGAGACGTTCGAGATCGCGTCGCCATAGGCGGCGTCGTTCGAGGCGAAGCTCAGCGTGGTGGTCGAGGTGTTGTCGATCCCGCCCTCGCCGCCGCAGCCGTAAAGCCGCAGCCCGCCCGAGGCGGACAGCCCGTCGCCGCTTTCGACATATTGCGTGTCATTGGTGACGGTCGCCGTGGCGCCCTGATCCTGCGCCTCGAAACCGAAGGTGACGGTCACGCCGCCCATGTCGGCGGTGGCGCCGTTCGAGATGCCACAGCCCGAGCTGCCGAAATCCGACCAGTCGAGGGTCAGCGCCTCGCCCGCGCCCGACCCCGTGGTGTCGCCGCCGTCGCCCTCGATGTAATCATTGCCCGCGCCGCCCTCGATCGAGTCATTGCCCGAGCCGCCGTACAGGCTGTCATCGCCACCCGCGCCGGCGATCGTGTCGTCGCCGCCGTTGCCGTAGAAGACGTTGGTGAAGGTGTCGGCCGTCGTCGTGCCCTGCTGGTCGAAGCCCGCGAGGCTGTCGCCATAGGCCGAGCCGATCACCCCGTCGATGCCGCCGGCGATCGAGTCACCCGCCGCGTCACCGCCCGAGAGCGCGCCGGTCGCGAGGTCGACCGAGACGCCGCCGGTCGAGTCGGAATAGTCGATCAGGTCGAGGCCCTGGTTGCCCTCGAATGTGTCGTTGCCGGCCCCGCCATGGAGCGTGTCATCGCCCTTGCCGCCCGAGAGATAGTCGTCGCCCGCCCCGCCATCGAGGCTGTCGTTGCCGTCTTCGCCATAGACCTCGTCATTGCCCGCGCCGGCCAGAACCGTGTCGTTGCCGGTGCCCGCCTGCACGATGTCGTCATTGCCGGTCTCGCCGGGAAGGATCGCGTCATTGTGGTCGATCATGTCGCCGTCAGGGTCGCCGGTATAGGCGATGTCGATCAGATCGTCGCCCGTGGTGCCCGAGACGATGCCGTCCGAGGGCGGCTCGCAGACGGTGACGGTGGCGGTGGCGGTGTCATAACCGCCGTGGCCGTCCGAGATCTGATAGGTGATCGTCGCGTCGCCAGAGAAGCCCGCGGTCGGGGAGAAGGTGATCGAGCCGTCCGAGTTCACCGCAACCGTGCCGTGGCTTGCCGTCGGCGTGCCATAGACGCTGATCCGGTCGCAATCGGGATCGTAGTCGTTCGCGAGCACGTTGATCGTCACCGCGGTGTTGTAGGCGGTGCTTGCGACATCGTCGCGCGCAACCGGATCGTGATTGCAGATAATCCAGGTCATGGCAGCCTCTCCTTCGCCCGACGGACCCTGCGGCCCGGCTTTCCTTGGCGCGCAACGGCGGCGCCTGTGACACACACCGGAAGATCACAGGATCCCCCGGACGACTTCACGGCGCGGCAGCGCGTCAACGCGCTGGTTCGGGCTGCAATGGACCGCCCCGCAAAATGCGGGTGACGGCCTCGACTTTGTTTCAAAGGCGTTTCGGGGTTATTCCCTGCCCCGAACTTTGGCAGCACCACTCACGAACCAGTGCGCATCGGCAGATGCCGCACCGCGATTTGACCGCCCCCACGGTCCGTTGCCCCCCAATCGGGCAGGGCTGTGATAGCCTCGGCCCTGCCCCCGGGAAAAGGAAAAACTTGCCACATTCCTGCCAGATTTCGGGCCCGGTTCTGCCGCGGTTCGGTCAGTGAGGGCCGACAGCGCCGTCCGCGGGGCGAGATTGTTTCCGTTTTCACCTCGTGGGGCGCTGGCTCTGATCCCCGGGGCTCGCGGTTTTACTAGTCATTAGCCAATGCTATGGAGGCCGGCCCGGGGGCGGTCGTCCGGCACGGAGGCCAATCTCGTTCACGGTTAAGAAACAGTGAACAACACCCTCTGTTTCGCAGGCGGGATCAATCTCGCCGCCATGCGGCAACAATCCGCGCAGATCGATTGTGCACAAATCATCTCCAAACATGAAAAGGGGCAGGATTTGTCGCCCTGCCCCTCCGGCTCACGCCGAATCACGTTTTGGTCATCCTGCCGTACCCGTCGCCCTGCCCCGGCGCTGTCCGGGGCGACCGCCGGCGGCTGGCTCAGGCGCGGCCGAGCTTCTCGAGACGGGCGGCGCGCAGCCGGGCGAAGTCGTCGCCGGCGTGATAGCTCGAACGGGTCAGCGGCGTTGCCGAGACCATCAGGAAGCCCTTGCCATAGGCGGCGCGCTCGTATTCCTTGAACTCGTCGGGCGTCACGAAACGGTCGACGGCGTGGTGCTTCGGCGTCGGCTGCAGATATTGGC
The DNA here is from genome assembly GCF_056590935.1 of Paenirhodobacter sp. YD-8. NCBI lineage: Bacteria > Pseudomonadati > Pseudomonadota > Alphaproteobacteria > Rhodobacterales > Paenirhodobacter > Paenirhodobacter sp. YD-8. Next base: position 2,037,238 of record NZ_CM152649.1, read on the forward strand.
CGATGGTCAGGAAGTCGATGTCGGCGGCGCGCATGTCGTCCATCACCTGCTTGACCTCCATCGCGCTCTCGCCCAGCCCGACCATGATCCCCGATTTGGTGAACATCGCGGGGTCGAGCTCCTTCACCCGCTGCAGCAGGCGCAGCGAGTGGAAGTAGCGCGCGCCGGGGCGCACCTCGGGATAGAGGCCGGGCACCGTCTCGAGATTGTGGTTGAACACGTCGGGACGCGCCTCGACCACCTTTTCCAGCGCCTCGGGGCGGCATTTCAGGAAGTCGGGGGTCAGGATCTCGATCGTGGTGTCGGGTGCGCGGTGACGCACGGCGCGGATCGTCTGGGCGAAATGCTCGGCGCCGCCATCCTCGAGATCGTCGCGGTCGACCGAGGTGATGACGACATGCTTCAGGCCCAGCGTCTGCACCGCATGGGCGACGCGGCCGGGTTCGAACACATCAAGCGCATCGGGCCGGCCGGTCGCGACGTTGCAGAAGGAACAGCCGCGGGTGCAGACCTCGCCCATGATCATCATCGTGGCGTGGCCCTGGCTCCAGCATTCGCCGACATTCGGACAGCCCGCCTCTTCGCAGACGGTGACCAGCTTGTTCGACTTCAGGATCTCGCGCGTGTCCTTGTAGCCCTGCGAGGTCGGCGCCTTGACCCGGATCCAGTCCGGCTTCTTCGGTTGCGCATGATCGGGGCGATGCGCCTTCTCGGGGTGACGCTGGCCGGGAAGTTTCAGGTCGCGCATCGCGGGGATATCCTTTCCGATCGGGGTTGCCCTCCACATAAGGCGAAAGCGGCCGCAATGCAATTTCCGCGCGCGTCAGTCCCCTCCCCCCCTTGCGCCCGTTTTTCCGGCGCCCCCGCCGCGGCGCCGCATTTTTCGCTGCAAGTGCAAGGTCAGCCATTGTGACGGGACTGGCCTTGGCTTAGAACGATTCCAGAAATTTCCAGACAGGAGAGTCCCATGCAGGCTGGTGCCAAGCTTCCCGAAGTCACCTTCCACACCCGTGTCCGCGACGAGAGCGTCGGCGGCCCGAACCCGTTCCGCTGGGAGGACAAGACCACCGCCGATTACTTCGCGGGCAAGCGCGTCGTGCTGTTCGCGCTGCCGGGCGCCTTCACCCCCACCTGCTCGACCTACCAGCTGCCGGGCTACGAGAAGGGCTTCGGCGATTTCGCCGCCGAGGGGATCGACGCGATCTATTGCCTCTCGGTCAACGACAGCTTCGTGATGAACCAGTGGGCCAAGGCCCAGGGGCTCGAGAACGTCACCGTGATCCCGGACGGCTCGGGCGAGTTCACCCGCCGCGTCGGCATGCTGGTGCGCAAGGACAACCTGGGCTTCGGTCTGCGCTCGTGGCGCTATGCGGCCGTGGTGAACAACGGCGTGGTCGAGGCCTGGTTCGAGGAACCCGGCCTGATGGACAACTGCCCCGAGGACCCCTACGGCGTCTCCTCGCCGGAAACCGTTCTGGGCTGGCTGCGCGAGGCCAACAAGGAACAGGCGGCCTGAGCCGTCACCGCTGTCGCGCCCCCGGGAAAGGGCGCGAACGGGAAGGGTCGGAGGGAAACCTCCGGCCCTTTTTCTTTCGGGCACCAAGAAAAAAGGAGGGGGCGCCGCCCCCTCCAGGCCTGCGGCCAATTCACCCCCGAGGTATTTGAGGGCAAGGAGAAAGACATCGGGCCTTGTGGCCCGGGGCCTCTTCAGCGCGCGGCGGCGGAACGGTCGCGGCGGCCGAGCCGGTCGAGCAGGGTTTCCGAGGCCGCGTTCATGCCGGTGACCTCGACCTCGGCGCCGGCGCGGCGGAACTTCGTCACGGCGAGCTCGAGCGCCTGCACCGCGGAGATGTCCCAGACATGGGCGCGGCTGACATCGAGGATCACCGTCGGCGCCGTCTCGCGGAAATCGAGGGCGGCGAGGAAGGCCTCGACCGAGCCGTAGAAAAGCTGTCCTTCGACCACATAGGTCCGGACCCGGCCGTCGGCGGCGAGGGCGGAGGTGACCTTGAAGAACCGCGCGATCTTTGCCGCGAAGAAGATGCCCGAGAGCAGCACGCCCACCAGCACGCCGATGGCGAGGTTGTGGGTCCACACGACGATCGCCACGGTGGCGAGCATCACCGCCGAGGAGGAACGCGGGTGGCTGCGCAGGTCGCGGATCGAGGACCAGGAGAAGGTGCCCACCGACACCATCACCATGATCGCCACCAGTGCCGGCATCGGGATGCGGGCGACCCAGTCGCCAAGGAAGACGACGAGGATCAGCAGCACCAGCCCCGCGGTGAAGGTCGACAGCCGCCCGCGCCCGCCCGATCTGACGTTGATCATGCTCTGCCCGATCATCGCGCAGCCCGCCATGCCGCCGATGAAGCCGGTCACGGCATTGGCGACGCCCTGTCCGATGCACTCCTGATCGCGGCTGGTGGTGGTGTCGGTCAGGTCGTCGACGAGGGTCTGCGTCATCAGGCTTTCGAGCAGCCCGACCACCGCGATCGCCAGCGCATAGGGCAGGATGATCTGCAGCGTCTCGAGGGTCAGCGGCACCTGCGGCAGGGCGACGAGCGGCAGGGTGTCGGGCAGCGCGCCCATGTCGCCCACGGTCCGCACCTGCCAGCCGAAGGCGATGCTGGCCACGGTGAGCACGACGATCGCGACGAGCGGCGAGGGCACGGCCTTCGTCAGTCGCGGAAAGAGGTAGATGATCGCAAGCGCGGCCGCGACCAGCACATAGGTCAGGGGCGGCACCCGTGCGGGGTCAAGCTCGGGCAGCTGCGCCATGAAGATCAGGATGGCGAGGGCATTGACGAAGCCCGTCATCACCGAGCGCGAGACATGGCGCATCACGAAGCCGAGCTTGAGCAGGCCCAGCCCGATCTGGATCACCCCGGTCAGCACCGTCGCGGCAAGGAGGTATTGCAGCCCGTGCTCGCGCACCAGAGACGCCATCAGCACCGCCGTTGCGGCCGTTGCGGCCGAGATCATCCCGGGTCGGCCGCCGACGAAGGCGATCAGCACCGCGATCGAGAAGCTCGCGTACAGCCCGACCTTCGGGTCCACCCCGGCGATGATCGAGAAGGCGATCGCCTCGGGGATCAGGGCAAGCGCGACGACGAGGCCCGAAAGCAGGTCATTGCGGATATTGCCGAACCATTCGGTCCGGTAGTGTTCGAGTGAAAACATGAGGTCTTTCCCGACCGGGCAAGGTTCGTGCCGGTCTGCGCGGTCTGGTTCGTTCGGGTTGTCCGGCGGATCGGCGGCCGGAAGAGCCAGCCGGGGATCGCACCCGGCTCCATGTTCGCTGCAGGAGCGCATAGCGGAAAAGACCGGACAGGCCAAGGCCGGCGCCGCGCGGCGGGGGCGGCCGCCGTTGCCGGACTGGCAAAGCTGCCCTAATCTGCCCGAAAGCCAACCGGAGTCCCGCCATGCCCGCCCCTGCCCCCCTGCGCCTGACTGCGACATCGCCACCGGTCCGCGCGGTGCCGGCCTTGGCCTGTCCGGCGGCCGCAAGATGAGCGGGACCGTGCCCGGGCCGGATGGCCGGCCGCGCTGTGGCTGGTGCGCCGCGGCCCCCGAATTCATCGCCTATCACGACCGCGACTGGGGCATGCCGGTCACCGATGACATCCGCCTGTTCGAGAAGCTCTGCCTCGAAAGCTTCCAGTCCGGCCTGAGCTGGCGCACGATCCTGAACAAGCGCGAGAATTTCCGCGCGGCCTTTGCCGGGTTCGACTTCCGCGCCGTCGCGCGCTTTGACGAGACGGATGTGGCGCGGCTGCTCGCGGATGCGGGCATCGTGCGCCATCGCGGCAAGATCGAGGCGGTGATCCACAATGCCCGCTGCGCCTGCGAGCTGGTCGCGGCCGAGGGCTCGCTTGCCGCGTTCATCTGGCGGTTCGAGCCGCAGGAGGATGCCCCGCCGCAGACGCGCTCGACCTCCCCCGCCTCCGAGGCACTGTCGAAGGCCCTGCGCAAGCGCGGCTGGAAGTTCGTCGGGCCGACGACGGTCTATGCCTTCATGCAGGCGATGGGGCTGATCAACGACCATGCCGACGGCTGCGTGATGCGCGCAGAGGCCGCGCGGGCGCGTGCCGCTCTCGATCGTCCGCCGGCGCGGTGACCGGGGGCGCCGGGCCCGCGGAGGGCGGCGGTGATTGCGCCCCGCCCCGCCTGCCCTTATCCTGAGCGGATGACAGCACAGGCCGCCTCCTTGCGATCCGACCTTGCCGCGCGAGTCCTTCGCGCGGGGCTCGGCGTCATCTTGCTGTTCGTGCTGTGCCTCGGGCCGGGGGCGGCGCGGCTTGCGCCTTCCGAAAGCCCGTTCTTCGCCGCGAAGGCCGCGCAATATGTGGCCCTGCCCGGCGAGCTGCGCTTCACCCGCCCGGGCAAGGCGCCGCTGCCCGAACCCCCCGCCGCGCCCACGGGGCTGCCGCCCGCGGCGGCGGCGGTGCCGGCTGTCTCCTCGTGGCGCCTTGCGGCGTGGAGCGGCGACACGTTCGGCGTGCTGCCGGCGCTGCCGCCGGTGCGCCCCGCCTCGCAGGCGCCGCCGCTGACGGCCTGAACCGATCCCGCGAAATCCGCCGCCCGGCCCGGTCACACCGATCCGGGTGGCCTGCGCGTCTGCGACTTCGGTCCCGGGCGCAAGGTTCATGCAGTCACGGAAATCCTCATGACTTTTCACATCGGCCGCTCCGGCCATACCCCGCCCCGCCGTGCGAGGCTGCCGCGATGACCCAGACGCTCTGCCCTGCCTGCGGGCAGCCCATTCCCGATGGCCAGATGAGCTGCGCCTGCGGCGCCCCGACACCGCGGATCTATCCGTCGCAGGGCCGCACGGTGCTGCTCAGCTGGATCGCCACTGTGGGTGGCATGGCGGGCCTGCTCTGGCTCGCCGCGACCTACCTGCGCTAGCGGCCTGACCATGGCGCCGACCGGGATTGCGCCCGGTCGGCGCCGCTATGACGCGAACCGGTCACGGGTGCGGTTGGCAAAGGCGACGAGCGACAGCATCACCGGCACCTCGACCAGAACGCCCACCACGGTGGCAAGCGCCGCGCCGGAATTGAGGCCGAAGAGGCCGATCGCCACCGCCACCGCAAGCTCGAAGAAGTTGGAGGTGCCGATCAGCGCGCAGGGGGCGGCCACCTTGTGCGGCAGGCGCCACGCCCAGGCCCAGGCATAGCCGAGGGCGAAGATGCCGTAGGACTGGAGCAGGATCGGCACGGCGATCAGCGCGATCAGCAGCGGCTGCGCAAGGATCACCTGCCCCTGGAAGCCGAACAGCAACACCACGGTCAGCAGCAGCCCCACGGCCGAGGCCGGCTTGATCCGCGCGGTGAACTCCCGGACGGCCGCCTCGCCGCCCCGGGCCAGAAGCGTCTGCCGTGTCGCCGCCCCGGCGATCAGCGGGATGACGATGTAGAGAATGACCGACAGGATCAGCGTCGCCCAGGGCACGTTGACCTCGGTCACCCCCAGCAGGAAGGCGACGATCGGCGCGAAGGCGACCACCATCACCAGATCGTTCACCGACACCTGCACGAGGGTGTAGTTCGGATCGCCCCGGGTCAGCTGCGACCAGACGAAGACCATTGCCGTGCAGGGCGCCGCGCCCAGCAGGATCAGCCCCGCGATGTAGTCCGACGCCTTCGCCGGATCGATCAGCCCGACGTAGAGATGATGGAAGAACAGCACGCCCAGAGCGGCCATGGTGAAGGGCTTGATCAGCCAGTTCACCACCAGCGTGATGATCAGTCCCTTCGGCTTGCGCCCGACGTCCCTGAGCGATCCGAAGTCGATCGCGATCATCATCGGATAGACCATCGCCCAGATCAGCACCGCGACGACCAGGTTGACCGAGGCATATTCGAGACCGGCGAGCGCGCCGAAGACCCCGGGCAGCAGATTGCCCAGCACCAAGCCGGAGAGGATGCACAGCGCCACCCAGAGGGTCAGCCAGCGTTCGAAGAGGCTCATTTCATTTCCTTTTCCACGGCGAGGCGGCAGGCCGCGATCCGGGATGACCTTCGGCCGGGGGCGACTCGGACGGTCGATCCCCGCAGGCGGTCTTAGCACAGCCGGCCCCCGCCTGCGCCATGCGGATCGCAAGACGGCTGCCGCGTCCTGCGGGCGCCCCGCGGCCGGAACGGGGGCGGGTCACCGTCGCGGTCCCGGGCGAATCGAAAGCGGTTGTCGACATCGGCGATGACGATGATGGAACGGAACAAGACCGACGCAGGATCGTCGGACGTGCATGCGGGAACGGCCCGCGGCCGACAGGCGCGACGGCACGGAATGGAACGATTTAACTGTGGGATTTCAACTGGTGCCCGAGGCGAGACTCGAACTCGCACGCCTTGCGGCGGAGGATTTTGAATCCCCTGCGTCTACCATTCCGCCACTCGGGCCAGTTCCTGCCCGTGTAGCGGGCGGCCGGGCGGCTGGCAAGGGGCTTGCCGCGCCCGTCCGCCCGGTTCAGGGCTCGGCCACCGAGAAGGTGTCGCAATGCGAGATGTTGCCGCTTTCATAGCCGGTCTCGAACCAGCGCTGGCGCTGTTCGGAGGTGCCGTGGGTGAAGCTGTCGGGCATCGGCCGGCGGCCGGCGTTGCGCTGAAGCGTGTCGTCGCCGATCCGCTCGGCGGCGTTCATCGCCTCGGCGATGTCGCCGCGCTCGATCGAGCCGAACTGCTCCTCGGCGTGGAAGGCCCAGATGCCGGCCAGACAATCGGCCTGCAGCTCGGTGCGCACCGAAAGCGCATTGCTCTCGGCCTCGCCCGCCTTCGCGCGCAGCGCATTCACCTTTGACAGCACGCCCAGCTCGTCCTGCACATGGTGGCCGATCTCGTGCGCCACCACATAGGCCGCGGCGAAATCGCCCGAGGCGCCAAGGTCGCGCGACAGCGTGGTGAAGAAAGCGGTGTCGAGGTAGACCTTCTTGTCGCTCGGGCAATAGAACGGCCCGGTCGCCCCCGAGGCCGTGCCGCAGGGCGATTGCGTCACCTCGCTGTAGAGCACCAGCGTCGCCGGGTGATAGGTGCGGCCCAGCTCGTCGGTGAAGATCTTCGCCCAGACCTCCTCGGTATCGGCAAGCGTCACCGAGACGAAATCCCCCATCTGCTGGTCTTCCTCGCTGAGCGTGCCCGAGGTCTGCACCGACGGCCCCTGCCCGCCCTGATCGAGCAAGGGCGTCAGGTCGACGCCGAAATACCAGCCGACGAGGACGACCGCGAGCACACCGAGCCCGCCCACCCCGCGCAGCCCCACCGGGCTGCCCGAGGCGCCGCGCCGATCCTCGATGTAGCGGCTGCCGCGCCGTCCCTGCCACTTCATTGCACGCCCTCCACTGGTCACAAGGGCGAGATTAGCGGGTCGGGTTCCCCCGGCACAACGCAAATCCACGCGCGAAAGCTTGACCTTGCGCCGCAGAGCGGCGAGAGATCGGGAAACGGCAAACGAGGCTCAGATGATCCGACGGCTTTATGACTGGACGATGGGCCTTGCCGGGCATCCGCGCGCGATGTGGGCGCTGGCAGCCGTGGCCTTCGTCGAAAGCTCGGTGTTTCCGATCCCGCCCGACGTGCTGATGATCCCGATGGTGCTCGCCGCGCGCGAGAAGGCGTGGAAGATCGCCTTCGTCGCGACGCTTGCCTCGGTGCTCGGCGGCTGTCTCGGCTATGCGATCGGCTATGGCTTCATGGATGCGATCGGCAAGCCGATCCTCGAGTTCTACGGCAAGGCCGACAAGTTCGACGAGCTCGCCCTGCGCTTTAACACCTATGGCGGTTGGGCGGTGCTGGTCGCCGGCGTCACCCCCTTCCCCTACAAGGTGATCACCATCTTCTCGGGCGCGACGCAGCTCTCCCTGCCGCTGTTCCTCGCGGTCTCGGTCGTCGCCCGGGCGCTGCGCTTCTTCGTCGTCGCCGGGCTGCTGTGGCGCTTCGGCTCCCCGATCCGCGATTTCATCGAGCGCTGGCTCGGCCCGCTCTTCACCGCCTTCGTCGTGCTGCTGATAGGCGGTTTCTACGCCCTGAGGTATCTGTGATGCTGGATCTTCTCACCCCCCGCCGCCTCGTCGGCCTCGCCGCCTTCGGCTCTGCCGCGGTGCTGGGCGGCGCGCTGATCTTTCAGGCGATCGGCTACGCCCCTTGCGAGCTCTGCATCGAGCAGCGCTGGCCGCATCTCTTCGCGGCCCTTCTCGGCGCGGCGATGCTGCTGTTCCGCCTGCCGATGGGGCTGTCGCTTCTGGGCGCGCTTGCCGCGCTCACCACCTCGGTGATCGGCTTCTACCATTCGGGGGTCGAACGGCACATCTTCGCCGGCCCCGACGCATGCACCTCGAACCCGGTGGGCGGCATGTCGGCGCAGGACCTTCTGGCGCAGATCCAGGCGGCGCCGCTGGTGCGCTGCGACGAGATCAGCTGGGAGATCTTCGGCATCACCATGGCGAACCTGAACGCGGTCGGCTCGCTCGTCTTCGCCGGGATCTGGGTCTGGGCCTTCCTCAAGGCCCGCGCCACCGCCTGAGCCGCGCCGGTTTCCATCCGGGCGTGTCCTTGGGCTTTTTCATGGCAAAAATACTCGAATCCGCCGCCCGCGGCTTGTCCCGACGCTTCGAGATTGCACCCAAACCGTTGGATCGGCTATAAGACCGCCAACAAGATCTAGAAGAAGAAGACGCGCGTGACCGATACTCCCGAAACGCCGGAAACTCTCGACGACGGCCCGAAGCGGCCTCTTTACGACGGCCCTACCGTCTCGATCGCCGAGGAGATGAAGACCGCCTATCTCGATTACGCGATGAGCGTGATCGTGTCCCGCGCGATCCCCGATCTGCGCGACGGTCTGAAGCCGGTGCACCGGCGCATCCTCTATGCGATGCACGAGACCGGCAACACCTCGGACAAGCCCTATCGCAAATCGGCCCGTCCGGTCGGCGACGTCATGGGTAAGTATCACCCCCATGGCGACGCGGCGATCTATGACGCGCTGGTGCGCATGGCGCAGGACTTCTCGATGTCGCTGCCGCTGCTCGACGGTCAGGGCAACTTCGGCTCGATGGACGGCGACAGCGCCGCGGCGATGCGTTACACCGAAGTGCGCATGGACAAGCCCTCGGCCTTCATGCTTGCCGATATCGAGAAGGACACCGTCGACTTCCAGGACAACTACGACGGCAAGGACAAGGAACCGACCGTCCTTCCGGCACGCTTCCCGAACATGCTGGTCAACGGCGCGGGCGGCATCGCGGTCGGCATGGCGACGAACATCCCGCCGCACAACCTGGGCGAAGTGATCGATGCGACGCTCGCGCTGATCGAGACCCCCGACATGTCGACCGAGGCGCTGATGCAGATCGTGCCCGGCCCCGACTTCCCGACGGGGGCGCAGATCATGGGCCGCGGCGGCATCCGCAAGGCCTATCTCGAGGGCCGCGGCTCGGTCATCATCCGCGCCAAGACCCGGATCGAGGAGATCCGCAAGGACCGCCACGCGATCATCGTCGACGACATTCCCTATCAGGTGAACAAGGCCGCGATGATCGAGAAGATCGCCGAGCTCGTCCGCGACAAGCGGCTCGAGGGGATCTCGAACATCGCCGACGAATCCGACCGGGTCGGTGTGCGCGTGGTGATCGAGCTGAAGCGCGACGCGACGCCCGATGTGGTGCTGAACCAGCTCTACCGCTTCACGCCGCTGCAGACCTCCTTCGGCTGCAACATGCTGGCGCTGAACGGCGGCAAGCCCGAACAGCTGACGCTGCGCGATTTCCTCACCCATTTCATCACCTTCCGCGAGGAAGTGGTGGCGCGGCGCACGGCCTGGGAGCTGCGCAAGGCGCGCGAGCGCAGCCACATCCTGTGCGGCCTGGCCGTTGCCGTCTCGAACGTTGACGAGGTCGTCGCGACGATCCGCGCCTCGGCCGATGCCGCCGAGGCCCGCGAGAAGCTGATGACCCGGCGCTGGCCGGCGCATGAGATCGCCGGATACATCCGGCTGATCGACGATCCGCTCCATGAGATGAACGAGGACGGCACCTACAACCTCTCCGAGGTCCAGGCCCGCGCCATTCTCGACCTGCGCCTGCAGCGCCTGACCCAGCTCGGCGTCAAGGAAGTCACCGACGAGCTCGCCGATCTCGCGGCAAAGATCCGCGACTATCTCGAGATCCTCGGCTCGCGCGAGCGGATCATGAGCATCATCTCGGCCGAGCTGCGCGAGGTGAAGGAGCAGTTCGCCGTGCCGCGCCGCACCGAGATCATCGACTGGGCGGGCGACCTCGATGACGAGGACCTGATCGAGCGCGAGGACATGGTCGTGACGATCACCTCGGGCGGCTACATCAAGCGCACGCCGCTGGTCGAGTTCCGCGCGCAGCGCCGCGGTGGCAAGGGGCTCGCCTCGATGGCGACGAAGGAAGACGACGTCGTCACCACCCTCTTCGTCGCCAACACCCATACGCAATTGCTGTTCTTCACCACCGACGGCATGGTCTACAGCCTGAAGTGCTGGCGCCTGCCGCTGGCGGGCCGCACCTCGAAGGGCAAGGCGATCGTCAACATCCTGCCGATCCCGCAGGGCGTCTCGATCGCCGCGCTGATGCCGGTCGACGCGCCCGAGGAGGAATGGGACGACTATCAGGTCTTCTTCGCGACCTCGGATGGCGATGTGCGCCGCAACGCGCTGAGCGACTTCGCCAAGGTGATGCGCAACGGCAAGCGCGCGATGGAACTGCCCGAGGGCGTGACCCTCGTCGACACCCGCATGTGCTCGGAAGATGACGACATCATGCTCGTCACTGCCTCGGGTCGCGCGATCCGCTTCCCGGTGACCGAGGTGCGCGTCTTCAAGGGCCGCTCCTCCACCGGCGTGCGCGGCGTGCGTCTGGCCGAGGGCGACAAGGTCGTCTCGATGTCGGTGATCCACCACTTCGAGGCCGAGCCCTGGGAACGGGCCGCCTTCCTCAAGCGCTTCCGTGCCGAGATGGGCGCAGAGGCCGGCGAGGAAGAGGCGGTCGAGGTCGAGGCCGAGGAAGAAACCGTCGAGGCGGGCGAAGGCATGCTGTCCGACGAGCGCTATGCCGAGATGCGCGCGGCGCAGAACCTGATCCTGACGATCACCGTCAAGGGCGCCGGCAAGATCTCGTCGAGCCACGATTATCCCGTGCGCGGCCGTGGCGGCCAGGGCGTGGGCGCCTTCAAGATGAGCGACCGGACCGGCGACCTTGTCGCCTCCTTCCCGGTCGAAGCGAATGACCAGGTGATGCTGGCCACCTCGACCGGGCAGTCGATCCGCTGCCCGGTGGCGGGGATCTCGTTCCGGTCCCGTTCCGCGGGCGGTGTGCGGGTGTTCAACACGGGGGCCGACGAGGAAGTCGTCTCGGTCGCCCGCATCGCCGATCAGGGCGATGACGACAGTGAAGCATGACCCCCTGAAGGGGGCTATTGATGAGGTGCATGATGCAGAAAAAACTTCTTCTCGCGCTTTGCGCAGCCGGGCTGCTGCCGCAGACCGGCATGGCCGAGGTGACCGGTGCCGAAGTCGGGTTCCACTATTCGACCTTCGCCGATGCCGACGCCAATGACCTGAACAAGGCCACGCTCGGTGGCGCGCTCGAATACGCCTTCGCGCCGCAGTTCACCGCGCAGGCCGACCTGTCGCAGCGCTACTACGGGCTGACCAACTGGGATGGCACCACCTTCACCCTGCACGGCAGCTATCGCCCGACCGATGCGATGGCCGCCGGTGCCTTCGTCGGCCACGACTGGCTCGACAAGCAGGACGTGATCTACTACGGCCTCGAATTCGCCAACAAGGTCAACCAGATCTCCTATGAGGCGGCGTTCACCCACTTCGACAGCCTCGGCAAGAACGCCAACGGCATCACCCTGCGCGGCGGCTATGAAGTGACCCAGCAGCTCGGCCTCGGCGGCCGGTTCGACATCGTCCACGGCCAGGGCGATAACAACTACCGCATCAGCGGCACCGCCGATTACCAGATCACCCCCGGCTTCATGGCCACGGGTGAACTCGGCTTCTACGACGGCGACGGCATGCCGGCCGAAAGCTTCATCGGCGTCGGCGTGAAAGCCACCTTCGGCAACAACAACGGCGTGACCTTCGGTGGCCGTGGCCTGCAGGACTTCCTGCCCGGGCTCTGAGCCCCTGCACCTTGACGCCCCTCCGGGGGCGTCTGCGGCGCCCTCCCCGCGAGGGCGCTTTCCTTTTTCCGCAAGCCACCGTAAACGGACCCCATGAGCGAGACACTTCACATCATCGGCGGCGGCATGGCCGGATCGGAAGCCGCCTGGCAGGCCGCGCAGGCGGGCGTCCCCGTCGTGCTGCACGAGATGCGGCCCAAGGTCGCCACCTTCGCGCATCAGAGCGGCGATTTCGCCGAAATGGTCTGTTCGAACTCGTTCCGCTCGGATGATGACGAGCGCAACGCCGTGGGCCTGCTGCATTGGGAAATGCGCGCCGCGGGCGGGCTGATCATGACCACCGCCGACCGCCATTCCCTGCCCGCCGGCGGCGCCCTGGCCGTCGACCGCGAGGCGTTTTCGCAGGCGGTGACGGCGGCGCTGCGGTCGCACCCGCTGATCTCCTTCGCCGAGGATGAAGTCACCGAGCTGCCCGCCTCGGGCCACTGGATCGTCGCCACCGGGCCGCTGACCTCGGGCGCGCTCGCCGAAAGCATCCGCACCACCACCGGGGCCGAGAGCCTGGCTTTCTTCGACGCGATCGCGCCGATCGTCTATGCCGAGACCATCGACATGGACATCGCTTGGCGGCAAAGCCGCTATGACAAGGGCGAGACCGAGGAAGAGCGCACCGCCTATATCAACTGCCCGATGACCAAGGCGGAATACGAGGCCTTCATCGACGCGCTGCTCGCCGCCGAGAAGACCGAGTTCCACGAAGGCGAGACGGCGGGGTACTTCGACGGCTGCCTGCCGATCGAGGTGATGGCCGAGCGCGGCCGCGAGACGCTGCGCCACGGGCCGATGAAGCCCGTCGGCCTGACCAACGCGCACAAGCCCGAGGAAAAGGCCTATGCCGTGGTGCAGCTGCGCCGCGACAATGCGCTCGGCACGCTCTACAACATCGTCGGCTTCCAGACGAAGATGAAGTACGGCGCGCAAACCTCTGTATTCAAGATGATTCCGGGGCTGCAGAACGCCAGTTTCGCGCGCCTTGGCGGGATTCATCGCAACACTTTCATCAACTCGCCGACGTTGCTTGACGACCAGATGCGGCTGAAGCTGCGGCCGAACCTGCGTTTTGCCGGGCAGATCACCGGCGTCGAGGGCTATGTCGAAAGCGCGGCGATGGGGCTTCTGGCCGGCCGCATGGCCGCGGCCGAGATCAAGGGCGGCTGCCTGCCGCCGCCCGCGCCCGAAACCGCCATGGGCAGTCTGGTGAACCACATCACCGGCGGCGCCGAGGCGAAAAGCTTCCAGCCGATGAACGTGAACTTCGGCCTCTTCCCGCCGCTCGAGGAAGCCCGCGGCGGCCGCAAGGGCCGCAAGGACCGCTACAAGGGCTATACCGACCGGGCGAAAGAGCTGTTCACGCATTGGCTTGCGGCGCAGGGCTGAGATGATCACCCGGTTCGCGCCCTCGCCGACCGGGCCGCTGCATCTGGGCCATGCCTATAGCGCGATCCTTGCCCATGACATGGCGCGCGCCGCCGGCGGGAAGTTCCTGCTGCGGATCGAGGACATCGACCGGCAGCGTTCCAAGCCCGAATGGGAGGCGCAGATCCTGGACGATCTGCGCTGGCTCGGGCTGAGCTGGGACGGGCCGGTGATGCGCCAGTCAGAGCGCCTGAAGGTCTATCGCGACTGCCTTGAAAAGCTGTGGAATTCCGGATTCCTCTTCGCCTGTTCCTGCAGCCGGCGCGACATCGAGGCCGCGGCCTCGGCGCCGCAGGAAGGCGTGCCGCTCGGCCCCGACGGGATCGTCTATCCGGGCACCTGCCGGCTGACGGGCGCGCCGAAGCCCGGCGAACCGCTGCCCGACGCGGCGCTGCGGCTCTATATGGATCGCGCCGCAACCGCCTGTTCCTTCACCGAAATCGGCGAGAAATACCGCGGCATCCATGCGATCACGCCCGAGCGGATGATCCGCGAGGTGGGCGACGTGGTGCTGGCGCGGCGCGACATGGGCACCTCGTATCACCTGTCGGTGGTGCTCGACGACGCGGCGCAGGGCGTCACCCTCGTGACCCGCGGCGAAGACCTGTTCGAGGCGACGGCGATCCATGTCACGCTTCAGAAACTGCTTGAGCTTCCGGTGCCAACCTATTGTCATCACAAGCTGGTCCGCGACGAGAATGGCAAGCGTCTGGCGAAGCGTGACGATGCCCGGGCCCTGGCGAAATACCGGGCCGAGGGGGCGACCCCGGCCGATATCCGCCGCCTGGTCGGGCTGTAGCCTTACGCCATCGGCTTCAGGATCTCGACCTCGTCGCCCTGGCGCAGCGCGGTGTAGAAGCACGAGCGGCGGTTGGTGTGACAGGCCGGGCCGGTCTGGTCGACCAGCAGCAGCAGGCAATCGCGGTCGCAGTCGATGCGCAGCTCGACCAGCCGCTGCACATGGCCCGAGCTTTCGCCCTTCGCCCAGAACCCCTGGCGCGAGCGCGACCAATAGGTCACCTGCCCGGTCTCGAGCGTGCGCCCGAGGCTTTCGGCGTTCATCCAGGCCATCATCAGCACATCCCCGGTCGCCGCGTCCTGCGCGATTGCCGGGATCAGGCCGTTGGCGTCGTATTTCAGCGTGGCGGTGTCGAAACTCATCGGGCTTTCCTTGCGCGTTGTGGCGTCCTATCTAACCTGCGCAACCCCGGGGGAAAAGCCATGAGCGACGCCGATCTGTTCAAGCTCTATTCGCAGCGCATTCTGGCGCTGGCGGCCGACATCCCCTTTACCGAGCCGCTCGCCACCCCGGATGCCAGCGCCCGCAAGCGCGCGCCGCTCTGCGGCTCGACCGTGGCCGTTTCGCTGACGCTGAAGGACGGGCGGATCACCGGCTACAGCCAGCAGGTGCATGCCTGCGCGCTTGGTCAGGCCTCGGCCGCGATCTTCGGCGCGGCGGTGATCGGGCGCACGCGTGACGAGGTGGCGGCATTGCGCGATGCGCTGGCGGCGATGCTGACGGGCGGGCCGGTGCCGGCCGCGCCCTTCGGCGAATACGAAGTGCTGCAGGCCGCGCGCGACTATCCGAACCGCCACGCCTCGATCCTGCTCGCCCCCGAGGCGACGCTCGAGGCGCTTGACGCGGCGGCGAAGGCCGCCTGATCCCCTTTCCCAGTCGAGATAAAAAAACGCCGCCATCCGAAGATGACGGCGCAGGAGCGCTTTCGGGGGGCGGAACCCCTCTTTGGACAGGCGGCCGCACATCGGGGACAGAGGCGGCAGCGAAAGCGCGAGGCAGTGAACAGGGCCGGGCTCAGAACAGCCCGGGCAGATAGAGAACCGCGACAAAAGTCACGCAGAGCGAAAGGGCGCCCAGGGCGTCGTGCAGCAGAGTGTTCGGCAGACGGCCGAGGGTGGCATTCAGATCCTTGCGCATTCCGTACTCCTTTCGTTCCAGTTGCTATTTTGTTCTCATATCCCGTTCCGCAAGTAAAGAACTTTTTGAGAACATTTCTCAACCGACGTCGATCAGCCGGATCGCGCGGTCCTGTTCCATCAGCCACAGGAAGACCCGCACCGCCTGCCCGCGCTCGCTGGCAAGAGCGGGGTCGCGGGCCAGAAGCGTGCGCGCATCGCTTTGGGCGAGCGCCATCAGCCCCGCCTGACGCTCGAAATCGGCGATGCGAAAGCGTGGCAGGCCCGATTGCGCGGTGCCGATGACATCGCCCGCGCCGCGCATCGCAAGGTCTTCCTCGGCGATGCGGAAACCGTCTTCGCTCTCGCGCAGGATTGCCAGGCGCCGCTCGCCGCTTTCGGACAGCGGCGCCTGGTAGAGCAACAGGCAGGTCGAGGCGGCCGCCCCCCGGCCGACCCGGCCGCGCAGCTGGTGCAGCTGCGCAAGGCCGAAGGTCTCGGCCCGCTCGATCACCATGATCGAGGCCGCGGGCACGTTCACGCCGACCTCGATCACCGTGGTCGCCACCAGAACCCGGGTGCGGCCGGCGACGAAATCGGCCATCGCCGCGTCCTTGTCCGCAGGCGGCATCTGGCCGTGGACGAGCCCCACCACCCCCTCGCCAAGCGCCGCGCGCAGCGAGAGGAAGCGGTCCTCGGCGGCGGTCAGATCGACGTGCTCGCTCTCCTCGACCAGCGGGCAGACCCAATAGGCCTGCCGCCCCTCGGCCACGGCGCGGCGCAGATGCGCGACCACCTCGTCGATCCGCGCGGTCGAGATCAGCGCGGTCTGCACCGGCTTGCGCCCGGGCGGCTTCTCGTCGAGCAGGCTCACGTCCATGTCGCCGTATTGGGCAAGCGCGAGCGAGCGCGGGATCGGCGTTGCGGTCATCACCAGCACGTCGGCCGCCTGCCCCTTGGCGCCCAGCTCCATCCGCTGCGCGACGCCGAAACGGTGCTGCTCGTCGACGATCACAAGCCGCAGGTCGTGAAAGACCACGTCCTTCTGGAAGACGGCATGAGTGCCGATCAGGATGTGGATGCGCCCCTCGGCGAGATCGGCCAGCTTCGCCGCCCGCTCCGCCCCCTTGTCGCGCCCGGTGAGCAGCGCAAGGCGCACCCCCGCGGCCCTAGCCAGCTCGACCAGTCCCTCGTGGTGCTGACGGGCGAGGATCTCGGTCGGGGCCATCATCACCCCCTGCCCGCCCGCCTCGACCACGGCGAGCAGCGCGAGCAGCGCAACAAGCGTCTTGCCGGAGCCGACATCGCCTTGCAGCAGCCGGTTCATCCGCCGCTCGGAGGCCATGTCGGCGGTGATCTCCTCGACCGCGCGGGTCTGCGCGCCGGTCGGCCGGTAGGGCAGCGCGGCAAGCACCCGCGCCCGCAACCGGCCGTCGCCCAGGCTTGCCCGCCCCTTGCCGCGCCGCTGCATCCGTCGGGCGAGCGCCAGCGTCATCTGATGGGCGAAGAACTCGTCATAGGCGAGACGCGTGCGCGCGGGCGTGGTGGGCGCGGTGTCGGCAAGCGAGGTCGGCGCATGGGCGGTGCGCAGCGCCTCGGCCCAGCCCGGCCAGCCCTCGCGCGCGCGAAGCGCCGGGTCGATCCATTCGGAGAGATCGGGCAGACGGGCCAGCGCCCCCTCGGCCGCCTTCGCCATCACCCGCTGTGTCACCCCGGCGCCAAGCGGATAGACCGGCTCGAAGCGCGGCAGCTTGCCGGCCTCTTCCGGCGGCAACAGGTGATCGGGGTGGACCATCTGCGCGCTGCCGTCGAAAAGCTCGAGCTTGCCCGAGACGAGGCGGCGCGCGCCGATGGGCAGCTGCCGTTCGAGGAAATCGCCGCGGGCGTGGAAGAAGACCAGCGCGAATTCCGCCTCGGCATCATGCACCAGCACCCGCGACGGTCCGCCCTTGCGCCGCGCCGGCACATGGGCGTCGATGGTGACCTCGACGGTGACGATGGCGGGCGGCACCGCCTCGCGGATCGTGCGCAAGGGCGTGCGGTCGATGACCGAATGCGGCAGCGCGAAGAGCACGTCGCGCGGCCGTGCAATATCGAGCTGCGCGAGCGCCGCCGCGGTCTTGGCGCCGATGCCGGGCAGCGTCTCGAGCCCGGCAAACAGCGGAAAGAGAACCGCGGGGCGGCCGCTCATGTGCCCTGCGCCAGCGCGAGCCAGGCGTCCTCGTCGATCACCTCGATGCCAAGCTCGGCGGCCTTCGCGGCCTTCGAGCCGGCGCCCGGGCCCGCAATGACCAGATCGGTCTTGGCCGAGACCGAGCCCGCCACCTTGGCGCCAAGCGCCTCGGCCCGCGCCTTCGCCTCGGCCCGCGTCATCTTCTCGAGCGTGCCGGTGAAGACGAGGGTCTTGCCGGCGATCGCGCCGCTTGCGGCCTTGGCGGGCGGCGGCAGGATGGTCAGCTGCGCCACCAGCCGGTCGATGGCCGAGCGCTCCTCGGGGTTCGCGAAAGCGTCCGAGAGCGACAGCGCCAGCACCGGGCCGATGCCGTCGGTGGCGACAAGGTCGGCCCAGGCGGTGGTGGCGTCATCCGGCACATCACGGGCCGCAATCGCCGCGTTGCGCACCTCGGTGATGCGCGCCCGGCGGCCCTCGGCCTGCGCCGTTGCCCGTTCGGCCTCCTCGGCCGCATCGGCCGCGCGCTGTGCAAGGGCCGCCGGGCGGGCCCGGTCGAGCGCCTCGGCCATCGCCTCCCAGCGGCCGTAATGCTGCGCCACGTCCTTCGCCGCCGCCTCGCCGCAATGGCGGATGCCAAGCGCGAAGATCAGCCGGTCGAGCCCGATCTCGCGCCGCAGCTCGATCGCCGCAAACAGGTTCTGCGCCGATTTCTCGCCCCAGCCCTTGACCCGGGCGAGCGGCTTCGCGGCCAGATGCTCGATGGCGGAGATGACATGGTCGGGGTCGGCCTCATTGACCGGCACGCCCGAAGCCCGCAGCATCTCGGCCAGCCGCGCCAGCAGATCCCCGGCCCGGTCAGGCAAGGCGAGCTGATGCGCCAGCCGGTCGCGCGGCCGGGCGACCAGTGCCTCGGACGTGCCATCGCGGGCCGCCAGGGTGAAGATATCGGCGGGTTCCGAGATCCGGCACAGGTCGTAGAAGAACTCGATCTGCTTCGCCCCCAGCCCCTCGATGTCGAAGGCGCCGCGCGAGACGAAGTGGCGCAGTTTCTCGACCGCCTGCGCCGGGCAGATCAGCCCGCCGGTGCAGCGGCGCACCGCGTCGCCCTCCTCGCGGATCGCGGGCGAACCGCATTCCGGGCAGATCGCCGGGAAGACATAGGGCGCGGCGCCTTCGGGCCGACGGCTCAGGTCGACATCGGCCACCTTCGGGATCACGTCGCCGGCGCGATAGACCTGCACCCAGTCCCCCTCGCGGATGTCCTTGCCGCCGCGGATTTCCTCGCCGAAGGAGTTGCGGCCGGCGATGTAATCCTCGTTGTGCAGCGTCGCGTTCGAGACGACGACACCGCCGACGGTGACCGGCGTCAGCCGCGCCACCGGGCTGAGCGCGCCGGTGCGGCCGACCTGGATCTCGATCTTCTCGAGCCGGGTCCAGGCGGTCTGGGCCGGGAACTTGTGCGCGATCGCCCAGCGGGGCGTGGTCGAGCGATAGCCAAGCCGACGCTGCAACGCGAGGTCGTTCACCTTGTAGACGACGCCGTCGATGTCATAGCCGAGCGTGGCGCGCTGTGCCTCGATGGCGTGGTAATGGGCGAGCATCGCCTCGGGCCCGTCGCACAGCACGGTGAGCGGGTTGACGGTGAAACCGAGCGCGCGGAAGCGTTCCATCGCCGCGCTCTGCGTCTCGGCCACGGGTTCGGAATGCGCGCCCCAGGCATAGGCGAAGAAATGCAGCGAGCGCGCCGCGGTGATGCGCGCATCAAGCTGGCGCAGCGATCCCGCGGCGGCGTTGCGCGGGTTGGCGAAGGGCTTTTCTCCCGCCGCCTCCTGCCGCGCGTTCAGCGCCTCGAAATCGGCGTGGCTCATGTAGACCTCGCCGCGCACTTCCAGAACATCTGGCGCGTTTTCAAGCCGTTGCGGGATGTCCTTGATGGTGCGGGCATTCTCGGTGACGTTCTCGCCGACCTCGCCGTCGCCGCGGGTCGCGGCCTGGATCAGCACGCCCTTTTCATAGAGCAGCGCAAGCGACAGCCCGTCGATCTTCGGCTCGGCGGTATAGGTCAGCGGTGCCTCGGGACCAAGCCCCAGATAATTGCGCACCCGGCCGTCGAAGTCGCGGATGTCGTCATCGGTGAAGCCGTTCTCGAGGCTGAGCATCGGCACCGCATGGGTGATCTTGCCAAAGCCCTCGGCCACCGCGCCGCCGACCTTCTGCGTCGGGCTGTCGGGGCGGGCGAGATCGGGGAAGCGCGCCTCGATCGCCCGCAGGCGATTCTTCAGCGCGTCATAGTCGGCATCCGAGATCTCGGGCGCGTCCAGCGTGTGATAGGCGGTGTTCGCGGCCTCGATGCCGGCAACGAGCGCAGGCAGCTCGGCGGCGGCCTGCGCATGGGTCAGTTCTTCGATCGCGGGCTTTTCGTCCGTCATCTTCGTCCCTTTCGGCTGCCCCAATCCATAGGGTCAGCCGAGGGAAGCGTCCAGAGCCTCAGGCCCCCATGGCGACGCGACTGCCGATCGCGCCGTGATCGGGGTCGCGCAACACATAGCCGCGGCCCCAGACTGTCTCGATATAGTTTTCTCCGTCGGTCACTTCCGACAGTTTCTTGCGCAGCTTGCAGATGAAGACGTCGATGATCTTGAGTTCAGGCTCGTCCATGCCGCCATAGAGATGGTTGAGGAACATCTCCTTGGTCAGGGTGGTGCCCTTGCGCAGGCTGAGGAGTTCGAGCATCTGATATTCCTTGCCGGTCAGATGCACCGGGCGCCCGCCCGCCTCGACCGTCTTCGCATCGAGGTTGACCGCGATCTTGCCGGTGCGGATCACCGATTGCGAATGGCCCTTCGAGCGGCGGATGATCGCGTGAATGCGCGCGATCAGCTCCTCGCGGTGGAAGGGTTTCGTCATGTAATCATCGGCGCCGAAGCCGAAGCCCTTGATCTTGTTCTCGGTGTCGTCGGCGCCCGTCAGGATCAGGATCGGCGTGTCGACCCGGGCGAGGCGCAGCTGGCGCAGCACCTCGAGCCCGTTGATGTCGGGCAGGTTCAGATCGAGCAGGATCAGGTCATAGTCATAAAGCTTGGCGAGATCGATGCCCTCCTCGCCCAGATCCGTGCAATAGACATTCAGGTTCGCATGAGTCAGCATGAGCTCGATGCTGCGCGAGGTCGTGGGGTCATCCTCTACCAGCAAGATCCGCATCATCAATCCTCCGCATTCGCCTCTCGATCGCTGTCGAGACTCGCATCAAGTGGTTAACACCTCCTTACTGTTGCATCTTTTTGACGTTACGCAACCTAAAGTTGTCTGTATTTCTGGATCGCCGTCACTTTCAGCCCCGCAACCCCGTGTTTTTGCACTGCTTCCGTCCAAAGATCGAATTCCTCGTCGGAGAGTTCATAGCGTTGCAGAACCTCCGCGCGGGGAATCAACCCATAGGTAACCGCCTGCACCAGCACAGCCTTGCGCGAAGCCACCCAGCGGCGCGTGTCCTTCGGCGGCAGGTCCGCGCGCGTCAGGATGGTGCCGTCTGGCAAGGTGACCGAACGTGGGCCATCGACTTTCTTCAGATACATGGCTCTCCCCTCCGACCTTCCGTCCCCGAAGTCTTGCGGCCCCTACCATGAGCCCACGGTCTTAACGACGGGTGAAGCCAAGGGTTGTGACCGCAGCGGTTTTTCCTATATTCCTGCGGGTCTGGTTAAAGGACCCTCGAAATGAGCAAGGATTTGCCTGACGATATGCCGCTGAACTCGCTCGGCCTGCCGAAGCCCCCCGCCGAGACGCGAGTCGTGGTGGCGATGTCGGGTGGCGTCGACAGCTCGGTGGTGGCCGCGATGCTGGCCGAGGAAGGCTATGACGTCGTGGGCGTGACGCTGCAGCTTTACGACCATGGCGCGGCGCTGGCGAAAAAGGGCGCGTGCTGCGCCGGCCAGGACATCCACGATGCCCGCCGCGTCGCCGAGACGATGGGCTTTCCGCATTACGTGCTCGATTACGAGAACACCTTCCGCGAGGCGGTGATCGAGGAATTCGCCGATGCCTATCTGGCCGGCGCCACCCCGGTGCCCTGCATCCGCTGCAACGAACGGGTGAAGTTCAAGGATCTGCTCGAGACCGCGAAGGATCTCGAGGCCGATTGCATGGCGACCGGCCATTACATCCAGCGCCGGATGGGCCCGAACGGGCCGGAACTCCATTGCGCCGCCGATCCGAACCGCGACCAGAGCTATTTCCTGTTTTCGACCACGCCCGAGCAGCTGGCCTTCCTGCGCTTCCCGCTCGGCCATCTCGCCTCGAAGGCCGAGACCCGGGCGCTTGCCGCGAAATACGGCCTGCCGGTCGCCGACAAGCCCGACAGCCAGGACATCTGCTTCGTGCCGAACGGCAGCTACGCGAGCGTGATCGAGAAGCTGCGCCCGGGGGCCGCCGATCCGGGCGAGATCGTCGATCTGTCGGGCAAGGTGCTGGGCACGCATCGCGGCGTGATCCACTACACCATCGGCCAGCGCCGCGGGCTTGGCATCGGTGGCGGCGAGCCGCTTTACGTCGTCAAGCTCGATCCCGGGACGCGGCGGGTGATCGTCGGCCCGAAGGAGGCGCTTGCCACCCGCATCATCCCGGTGCGCGAGATCAACTGGCTCGGTGACGAGCCGCTGACCGCGCGGCCGGAATGGCACGTCTCGGTCAAGGTCCGCTCGACCCGGCCGCCGCGCGAGGCGATCGTGCGGCCGCTGAGCGCAACCGAGGCCGAGGTCGAGCTGCTCGACCCCGAGGAGGGCGTCAGCCCCGGCCAGGCCTGCGTCTTCTACGAGACCGGCGGCACCCGCATCCTGGGCGGCGGCTGGATCTGGAAGGGCCGCACCGCCTGACCGGCCTGCCCCCGACATTCAGGATCGCGCAAAGAAAAACCCCTCGCCTTGGCGAGGGGTTTTCCAGTTCAGCGGGGGTCAGCGCACCAGGACGTAGGTGCCGGGGGCGTCGGCGAGCGGGGCATAGCCCGCCTCCTCGTTGCCCATCGGCGGCGGCGCGCCATCCTCGATCCCCTGCGTCTCGCGCAGCCAGTCGGCCCAGGGCTGCCACCACGAGCCCGGAACCTTCGGCACGCTCGCCGCCCATTCCTTCGGCCCGGGATGTGCCCGGCCCGGCTCGTGCGTCATCATCCGGTATTTCGCCCGCGGGCTGCCCGGAGGGGCGACGATGCCGGTGTTGTGCCCGCCCGAGACCAGCGCGAAGGTCACGCCGCCGTGCATCAGGTAGGTCAGCTTGAACACCGAGTTCCAGGGCGCGATGTGGTCATGTTCGGTCGCCACGGCGAAGACCGGCGCCTTGATGTCCTGCAAGAAGATGTGCCCGCCGCCCGATTCCATCCGGCCATCGGCCAGATCGTTGTTCAGGAACAGCTTGCGCAGGTATTCCGAATGCATCTTGTAGGGCATCCGGGTGGCGTCCTTCGACCAGGCGCCCAGCGACGAGGCCGTCTCGCGCTCGCCCATCATGTATTCGCGCACCATGTGCGACCACACGAGGTCTTGCGACTTCAGCATCGAGAAGGTGCCGGCCATCGCTTCTTTGTCGAGATAGCCCTCCTCCCACATCATGTCCTCGAGAAGCGCGAGCTGGTCCTCGCTGGTGAACAGGCTCAGCTCGCCCGCCTCGGTGAAGTCGACCTGCGCCGCCAGCATCGTCAGCGTCGCCAGCCGCTCGTCGCCGTCGCGCGCCATCGTCGCCGCGGTGACCGACAGCAGCGTGCCGCCAAGGCAATAGCCGAGGCCATGCACCTTGTCCGAGCCGGTGATCGCCGTCACCGCGTCGATCGCCGCCATCACGCCCAGCTTGCGGTAATCGTCGAAGCCGAGATCGCGGTCTTCCTCGTCGGGGTTCTTCCAGCTGACGCAGAACACGGTGAAGCCCTGGCCCACCAGCCAGTTGATCAGCGATTCCTGCTTCGTCAGGTCGAGGATGTAATATTTCATGATCCAGGCCGGCACGATCAGCAGCGGCACCGGATGCGTGACCTCGGTCGTCGGCGAGTATTGCAAAAGCTCGATCAGCCGGTTGCGGAACACCACCTTGCCCGGCGTCGCCGCGACTTCGCGCCCCGGCACGAAGACATCGGCCATCTCTTCCTGACCGGTCGCCTTCTTCACCAGATCCTCGGCGAAATACTGCGCGCCGCGCACCAGGTTACGCCCGCCCTCCTCAATCGTGCGCGCGATCAGCTGCGGGTTGGTGGCGAGGAAGTTCGACGGGGCGAACATGTCGAGCATCTGCCGGCCATAGAATTCGACCAGCTTCTCGTGCTTCTTCTCGACGCCGGGAACGTCGGTCGTGGCCTTCGCCCACCATTGCTGCGCAAGCAGGAAGCTCTGCGACCAGTAGGAGAAGGGCAGCTTCGACCATTCCGGGCCGGCAAAGCGGCGATCCTGCTTCAGCGGCTCGACACAGGGGGTGCCCTCATTCGCCACGCCGCCCATCTGGCACATCACCTCGGCGGCCAGACGCTGCGCCTTGCGCGCCGATTTCCAGGCAAGCTCGGCCTGCTTGCCGGGGCTGATCGCCAGATGCGAGGCCCAGTCGGCCCAGGCGAGCGACAGCGCAAGCGGCGACAGCCCGCCCTCGGCCTTGCCCATCAGCGCATGCACATAGTGATCGAGCTGGCGGAAGGATTCCTCGGCCGCGCGCTTCTCGGGCGTATCGCCCGCGATCCCGCTGCTCGTCACCACGGGAACCGGCAGCTGCGCCATCGGCGCCTCGACCGGGGCGGCGGGCTTCGCCGCCTTGGTCCGCGACCGCTGGGCGGGCTTCGCCGCCGGCGTTTCTTCCGCGGTCAGGATCTCGTCCGACACCTGGGCGTCGGATTTGACGCGCTGGCCGCGCGTCTTGCGGAGGGTAGTGGTCATCGCGTTTCCTTATGTCTCGGGGCGGGCAGCGCCCGCCCGTTGCGTCCGTCTCAGTCCTTGGTCTTGCCTCCGGCAGCCGACACCATCGCCGCGCCCTCCTCCGTCGCGGTGCGGATCGCCTGCTCGGCAATTTCGGTGGCCGACGCGGCCAGCTTGTTCGTCTCGACCGAATAATCGGTCAGCATCTTCTGCCAGAAGCCCTGCCACATCGCCATGGCTTCGGCGGGGGAACCGGCATCGGCCAGTTCGTCGAGCATCTCGCGGTCGCGCTCGAAGCGGGCCTTGAGAAACTCCAGCATCTCGATGTTGTGCTTCAGCATCGACTCGGCCATGCGGGCCTGCGGTTTCATGAACATCGTCCAAGTGTCGGCCGACGGCGCCTTCAGCATGGACGTGAAGGTGGTCGTCGAGGTGGTCGTCTTCGGTGGCATGACTGTCCTCCTTCAGATTTGCCAATACGCGAACTCTAGCACGATTTCGCAGGTGCAGAATTGATCTGTGACAATCTCCGCACTTGCGGACGCCGCGGCACCCTTTGCCTGCCTGTCCCGCAGGCAAAGTGATTCGCGCGTCGCAACCGTTCCTCACCATTTCATGCCTGCATATTTTATCAGCAGGTTGACGGTTCAACGCCGCAGCGGAAAACATTTTCGTGTCGCGGGTCGGGCCACAGTCGCCGAACCCGGCATCGCACTTGTTCCGGGACACATCTCTGTCATAGCTGAGCCATCGACGGGTGCCTCGGGTGCCCGCCCCTGCCGCAATGGCGCGGCTTTCTCGATCTTCGCCCGCAAGGGCTGCAGCAACGGGGCTGCGACTTCGATTCGGAACCTTTCCGGTCGTGGGAGCGCCGTTGCCGTCTCGCGCTTCCCGATCTCAGCCCCGGGTCCGGCCCTGCCGGCCCTCCGCCAGGAGACCGCCATGCGCGATATCAGGAAAAAGCTCGTCATCATCGGCAACGGCATGGCGCCGGGGCGGATGCTCGAACATCTGTTCGAGCTGACCACGGCCTACGAGGTCACCATCTTCAACGCCGAGCCGCGGGTGAATTACGACCGCATCATGCTCAGCCCCGTGCTTTCGGGCGAGAAGAGCTATGCCGACATCATCATCCACGGCGACGGCTTCTATGCCGAGCACGGCATCACGCTCCACAAGGGCGAACGCGTCGTCTCGATCGATCGGGCGCGTCGCGCGGTGATCTCGGACAAGGGCACGGTCGCGGCCTATGACAAGCTCGTCATCGCCACCGGCTCGGCGCCCGTCATCATCCCGGTGCCGGGGCACGATCTGCCGGGCGTCGTCGCCTATCGCGACCTCGACGACACCGCGGCGATGATCGCCGCGGCCGAAACGGGCGGGCGCGCGGTGGTGATCGGCGGCGGGCTTCTGGGCCTCGAGGCGGCGGCGGGGCTGAGGGTGCGCGGCATGGAGGTCACCGTGCTGCACCTGATGCCCTCGCTGATGGAGCGTCAGCTCGACCCCGCGGCGGGCTATCTGCTGCAGCGCGAGCTCGAGGGCCGCGGCATCGCGGTGCGCTGTGCCGCCAACACCAAGGCGATCCTCGGCACCGACCGGGTCGAGGGCGTCGAACTTGCCGACGGCACGGTGATCGGCGCCGATCTGGTGGTGATGGCGGTCGGCATCCGGCCGAACACCCAGATCGCCCGCGACGCGGGGCTTGCCGTCAACCGCGGCATCGTCACCGACGCGCAGATGCGCAGCGACGACCCCGACATCTTCGCGCTCGGCGAATGCGCCGAGGTCGGCGGCATGGTCTATGGCCTCGTCGCGCCGCTCTACGACATGGCGCGGATCGCCGCCCATGCGCTGGCCGGCGCCGAGGTCGAGGGCTTCCGCCATCAGGAGACGCCGACCAAGCTGAAGGTGACCGGCGTCAGCCTCTATTCGGTGGGCGAGTTCGGCGAGGGCGAGGGGCGCGAGGACATCGTCCTGCGCGACGCCCGCCGCGGCAGCTACAAGCGGGTGATCCTGAAGGACAGCCGGGTGATCGGCGCGGTTCTTTATGGCGACGTGGCCGATGGCGGCTGGTACAACGAGATGCTGAAATCGGGCCGCGACGTCAGCGACATCCGCGACACGCTGATCTTCGGCGAGCGGCATCAGGGCGGCGGTAGCTTCGACCCGGTCGCGGCGGCGGCGGCGCTGCCAGACGATGCCGAGATCTGCGGCTGCAACGGCATCTGCAAGGGCACCATCGTCCGTGCGATCACCGAAAAGGGGCTGAGCTCGCTGGCCGAGGTGCGCGCCACCACCAAGGCCTCGGCCTCGTGCGGCACCTGTGCGAACTCGGTCGAGAACGTCATCAGGGCGGTGCTCGGCGATTCCTATGCGCAACAGGCCGAGGGCATCTGCGCCTGCACCGATCACGGCCACGACACGATCCGCCGCGCGATCCGCGCGAAGGGTCTGAAGTCGATCCCGGCGGTGATGCAGGCGCTTGAGTGGCGCACGCCCGAAGGCTGCGCGAAATGCCGCCCGGCGCTGAACTATTACCTCATGGCCGACTGGCCGGGCGAATACGAGGACGACATGCAGTCGCGTTTCA
This sequence comes from Paenirhodobacter sp. YD-8, assembly GCF_056590935.1. Classification (NCBI taxonomy): domain Bacteria; kingdom Pseudomonadati; phylum Pseudomonadota; class Alphaproteobacteria; order Rhodobacterales; genus Paenirhodobacter; species Paenirhodobacter sp. YD-8. Next base: position 2,064,430 of record NZ_CM152649.1, read on the forward strand.
TCAACGAGCGGGTGCACGCCAACATCCAAAAGGACGGCACCTATTCGGTGGTGCCGCGGATCTGGGGCGGCGTGACCTCGGTCGCCGAGCTGCGCGCCATCGCCGATGTCGCCGAGAAATACGACGTCCCCGAGGTGAAGTTCACCGGCGGCCAGCGCATCGACCTGCTCGGCGTGAAGAAGGAGGACCTGCTCGGCGTCTGGAAGGATCTGAACGACGCCGGCATGGTCTCGGGCGCGGCCTATGCCAAGGGGCTGCGCACGGTGAAGACCTGCGTCGGCACCGACTGGTGCCGCTTCGGCACGCAGGATTCGACCGGGCTCGGCGTGAAGCTTGAAAAGTTCCTCTGGGGCTCGTGGACGCCGGCCAAGCTGAAGCTTGCCGTCACCGGCTGCCCGCGCAACTGCGCCGAGGCGACCTGCAAGGACATCGGGGTGATCTGCGTCGACAGCGGCTATCAGGTGGTCTACGGCGGCGCCGCGGGCCTGCACATCCAGGGCACGACGGAACTCGGCCTCGTGAAGACCGAGGAGGAGGTGATCGAGGTGATCGCCGCCCTCACCCAGTATTACCGCGAGACCGGCTTCTATCTCGAACGCGTCTACAAATGGGCGAAGCGGCTTGGCTATGATCATGTCAAGGCGGTGGTCTTCGATGATCTCGCCGCGCGGCGCGCCCTGCACGACCGCTTCGTCTACAGCCAGCGCTTCGCGCAGATCGACCCCTGGGCCGAACGCGTCGAGGGCAAGTATTCCCATGAATTCGCGCCGATGGCGGCGCTCAAGCTGGAGGCCGCGGAATGAACGCGCAAGCCACCCCCCTCACCTGGACCGCGATCGGCACGCTTGACGACATCCCGCGCCAGGGCGCGCGCTGCGTGCGCAACGGGCGCATGACAATCGCCGTCTTCCGCACCGCCGACGACCGTCTCTTCGCGCTCGAGGACCGCTGCCCGCACCGCAACGGGCCGCTGAGCCAGGGCATCGTGCATGACGGCTGCGTCACCTGCCCGCTGCACAACTGGGTGATCTCGCTCGAGACCGGCGCCGCGCAGGGCGCCGACAGCGGTGCCGCCGCCACCTTCCCCGTCCGTCTCGAGGGCACGACCGTGCTTCTGGGGCTCTGAGTTCAGGCTTTTCGGGGGGCCGAACGGCACGACCTCCCGCGGATCGTGGCCCGTTCCCTGGGGATCCTCGCCGTCACGAAAGACCGTCGCGCGCCCTGCCCCGAACCCCTTCCGCGCAGGCCCGACGGCCAGAGGCCCCGCCGGCATCCCGGCGGGGCCTGCTGTGTCTCAGCCCAGCTTGCGCAGCCGCGCGATCAGGCTCGAGGTGTCCCAGCGGCCGCCGCCCATGGCCTGCACCTCCTTGTAGAACTGATCGACGAGCGCGGTGACCGGCAGGCTTGCCCCGGTCTCGTCGGCGGTCGCGAGGCAGATCCCCAGATCCTTGCGCATCCAGTCGACGGCGAAACCGAAGTCGAATTTCCCCGCCTCCATCGTCTGGTAGCGGTTCGACATCTGCCAGCTGCCCGCCGCGCCCTGGCTGATCGCCTCGACCACATCCGAGATCGGCAGCCCCGCCTTCTCGGCGAAATGCAGCGCCTCGGAGAGGCCCTGCACGAGGCCCGCGATGGCGATCTGGTTGCACATCTTGGTCAGCTGCCCGGCCCCCGTCTCGCCCATCCGTCGGCAGGCCTTGGCATAGGCCGCGATCACCGGCTCGGCCGCGGCATAATCGGCCTCCGACCCGCCGCACATCACCGTCAGCACGCCGTTCTCGGCGCCCGCCTGCCCGCCCGAGACCGGCGCATCGACGAAGCCGAGCCCCATCGGCGCGGCGACCGCGGCCAGCTCGCGGGTGACCTTGGCCGAGACCGTGGTGTGATCGACGAAGATCGCATCCTGCCCCATGCCCGCAAAGGCCCCCTCGTCGCCCAGACAGACGGCGCGCAGATCGTCGTCATTGCCGACGCAGGCCATGACGAAATCGGCGCCCTCGGCGGCGGCGGCCGGCGTCGGGGCGGCTCGCCCGCCATGGCGCGCGACCCAGGCCTCGGCCTTGGCCGGGGTGCGGTTGTAGACCGTCACCTCGTGTCCTTTCGCGGCCAGATGCCCCGCCATCGGGAACCCCATCACCCCGAGCCCCAGAAATGCCACCTTCGCCATGGGTCTGCTCCCGCTTTCTTGCGCGAAACGCGCGTTGATCATTGGTCCTGCCTGACTTAGTAACCTCTCGTCCCGCCCCGTCAACCGACGCCCCCTCCCTCAGCCGCCGAGCCTGCCGATGTTCACCCTGTTTCGCTGGATGGTCCGCCTTGTCACGCTGGCGCTCGTGGTGCTGGTTCTGGCGGGGCTCGGGGCGTGGTATTTCGCCTCGCGCTCGCTGCCCGATTACAACGCGACCTACAGCGTCACCGGCATCTCGGCCCCGGTCGAGATCGTGCGCTCGACCGAGGACGTGCCGCATATCTTCGGCAAGACCGATGCCGACGTGTTCTTCGCCCTCGGCCTTGCCCATGCGCAGGACCGGCTGTGGCAGATGACCGTGCTGCGCCGCACCGTGCAGGGCCGGCTGAGCGAGGTCTTCGGCGCCGAGACGCTGAAGACCGACGAGCTGATGCGCCGTCTCGACCTTTACGGCGCGGCGGTGAAATCGGTGGCGGCGCAGGACGAAGAGACGAAGGCCGCGCTCGAGGCCTATGCGCGCGGCGTCAACGCCTGGATCGAGCAGGTGAACGAGGGGGCGCTTGGCCGCGGCGCGCCCGAGTTCTTCCTGTTCAAGGCCGATATCGCCTATTGGACGCCCGCCGATTCCATCGCCATCCTCAAGCTTCTGGCCGCCGAGACCGCAAGCCAGGTGCAGACCGAGGTGCTGCGCGCGCGCGTCTCGATGCTGGGCCAGGACTGGGTCAAGGACATCCTGCCCGACGTGCCGGGCGCCGGCACCGCGGCCCTGCCTGATTATGCCAGCCTCTTCCCCGGGCTGACCCCCGGCGTGAAGCTCGCCGATGCCGAGGGCGCGATGTCGCCCTTCCCGCCGCGCGACTTCGCCGGCGCCTCGAATGCCGTCGCCGCTGCGCCGCGCCGCTCGGCCGCGGGCGGCACGTTGCTGGCGAACGACCCGCACATGGCCTTCACCGCGCCGTCGTGGTGGTATCTCGCGCGCCTCGAGCTGAGCAGCGGCGGCGTCATCGGCGCCACCATCCCGGGCATTCCGCTGGTGCTGAGCGGGCGCAACCCGCGGCTGGGCTGGGGCATCACCTCGGCCCATGTCGACGATCAGGACCTGCATATCGAAGAACTGAACCCCGCCGATCCCGAGCGCTACCGCACGCCGGACGGCTGGAAGGCCTTCGACACCCGCCGCGCGATCATCGAGGTCAAGGACGCCCAGCCCGTCACCATCACCCTGCGCTGGACCGACAACGGGCCGGTGCTGCCGGCGGGCCATTTCAACCTCGCCGCGATCACGCCGCCGGGCGATGTCGTCTCGTTGAACTGGACTGCACTCGACCCCGCCGACACCTCGATGAGCGCGGGGCTCGCGCTGATGCAGGCGGGCTCGGTCGATGCGGCGGTGACGGCGGGCGAGCGCTACATCGCGCCGGCCGAGAACCTGATCCTCGCCGATGAAAAGGGCGTCGGCATGGTGACGATCGGCGCGATCCCGGCCCGCGATCCGGGCCACACCACGCAGGGCCGCATGCCCTCGCCGGGCTGGGAGACGGTGAACCGCTGGCAGGGCCGTCTGCCCTATGCCGACAACCCGCGCTTCCTGAACCCCGAGGGCGGCATCGTCATCAACACCAACAACAAGATGATCGACCGCCCCTTCCCCTACAACGTCAGCTTCGACTGGGGCGACAGCCAGCGCGTGCTGCGCCTGACGCGGCTGATGGGCGAGCGCGAGGTGCATTCGCGCGAAAGCTTCATCTCGGCTCAGCTCGACACCGTCTCGCCCGCCGCGCGCAACCTGTTGCCGCTGGTCGGCAAGGACCTGTGGTTCACCGGCGAGGCCGCGCCCGAGGGCACGCCCGAACGGCTGCGCCAGCGTGCGCTCGAACTGCTCGCCGCCTGGGATGGCGACATGAACGAGCACCTGCCCGAGCCGCTGATCTATGCCGCCTGGATGCGCCATCTGCAGAACCGGCTGATCCGCGACGAGCTCGGCCCGCTCGCCACGGAATTCACCCATCTCGAGCCGCTGTTCATCGAGCGCGTCTTCCGCAACACCGAGGGCGCCAGCCGCTGGTGCGACGTGATGCAATCGGCCCCGGTCGAGACCTGCACCGACATCGCACGGATCTCGCTCGACGAGGCGCTCCTGGAGCTGAAGGCGAAATACGGGCCCAATATCGAAAGCTGGCGCTGGGGCGACGCGCATGAGGCGCTGCACGATCACGCCGTGCTCGGCAAGACGCCGATCCTGAACTGGCTGATGAACATCCGGCAATCGACCTCGGGCGGTGATTTCACCCTGAACCGCGGCCTGACCTCGGGCACGGGCGCGAACCCCTTCGCCAATGTGAACGGCGCGGGCTATCGCGGCGTCTATGACTTCGCCGATCCCGACAGCTCGGTCTTCATCATCGCCACCGGCCAGTCGGGGCACCCGCTCAGCCGCCATTACGACGACCTGTCGGAGCTGTGGCGGCGCGGCGAATATATCCCGATGTCGCTCGACCCGGACCTCGCCCGCGCCGCGGCCGCCGGCATCACCCGGCTCGAACCCGCCGCGCCCGACGACAAGTAAGCCACCGGGACAGAAAAAAGCCGCGGCACAGGGATCCCGTGCCGCGGCTTTTCCTTGTCCGAAGACGCCCGCCGGAGGCCCCGGCCGGGGGTGGCGCCCACGCTCAGAGCGCGCGGAAGCGGTGCCGCTGGCTCGTCGACCAGTTCACGTCAAGGTCCCAGCCGTCCTTCGTCTCGCGCTCGCCGCGCACGACGTTCTGCTCGTGCAGCCAGGCGCGGGCGCGGCCCTGATCGAAGCCCAGGTGCAGCGCCTCGTCGTGACGCTCCTCGCCGAGCCGGGTCTCGATCGCCGCGAGCAGCGGCTCGAACCCCTCGCCGGTCAGCGCCGAGACCGCCTGCACATCGCCGCGCCGCGCATCCTGCACCAGAAGCGCCGCGCGGGTCTCCTCTGTCAGTGCGTCGATCTTGTTCCAGACCTCGATCAGCGGCACGTCCTCGGCCACACCGAGGCTTTCGAGGATCTCGCCGACATCGGCCGCCTGCTCCTCGGTCTCGGGGTGGGCGATGTCGCGCACGTGCAGGATCAGATCGGCCTCGAGCACCTCCTCGAGCGTCGCGCGGAAGGCGGCGACGAGTTCATGCGGCAGATCCGAGATGAAGCCCACCGTGTCCGACAGGATCACCTTGCGCCCGGAGGGCAGCGTGATGCCGCGCATCGTCGGGTCGAGCGTGGCGAAGAGCATGTCCTTGGCCAGCACGTCCGCCCCGGTCATCCGGTTGAAGAGCGTGGATTTCCCGGCGTTGGTATAGCCAACCAGCGCGACGATCGGGAACGGCACCTTGCGCCGCGCCGCCCGGTGCAGCTCGCGCGTCTTCACCACCTTGGCAAGCTGACGGCGGATCTTGATGACCTGCTCGTCGATCGCGCGCCGGTCGGCCTCGATCTGCGTCTCGCCGGGGCCGCCGACAAAGCCGAAGCCGCCGCGCTGCCGCTCGAGGTGGGTCCAGGCGCGCACCAGCCGCGTGCGCTGATAGCTGAGCGCGGCAAGCTCGACCTGCAGCACGCCCTCGCGGGTGCGGGCACGGTCGGCGAAGATCTCGAGGATCAGCCCGGTCCGGTCGAGGAGCTTCACTCCCCAGTCCTTCTCGAGGTTGCGCTGCTGCACCGGCGTCACCGGACCGTCGACGAGGACGAGATCGACCTCGGCCTCGTGCAGGCGCTCCTTCAGCTCGGCAAGCTTGCCGGTGCCGAACAGATGGCCGGGATTGGGTTTCGGAAGGCGCACGACCTCGGCGCCGACAACCTCGAGGTTCGGCAGGGCCGCCGCAAGCGAAACCGCCTCGGCGAGGCGGTGCTCCGGCAGACGGCGGGCATCGGCCGTCTTCAGATCGGGATGCAGGACCCAGGCCCGCGTGGGCCGGGCCTGCGACAGGACGGGATCGCTCAGTCTTCGCCCTCGTACAGAGAAATCGGCTGACCCGGCATGATCGTCGAGATCGCGTGCTTGTAGACAAGCTGGCTCTGGCCGTCACGGCGCAGCAGCACGCAGAAGTTGTCGAACCAGGTGATCACGCCCTGCAGTTTGACCCCGTTGATGAGGAAGATCGTGACCGGAACCTTCGTCTTGCGGACGTGGTTGAGGAATGCGTCCTGCAGGTTCTGTTTGTCGGCAGCCATTTTTTATTATGCCTTCGTGTTTTTGTCGCGCGCCGGCCGCGTTGCTGCGTCCGTGGGAATCAGTATGCGCAAGAGTGGGGGAGATTCCACCCCCAAAAACAGCCCGTTACCCCGTGCGCGGAAAAGATAGCGCTCGCAGCCGGGTCAGCCGCGCCAGAACTCGGGGTTGAAGAGCGCAATGATCGCGAGGGTTTCGAGCCGGCCAAGCACCATCGCCGCGGCCAGCACGAATTTCGTCGCATCGCCGAGTTCCGCCCAGCTCAGCGGCGTGTCGGCGGCAAAGGCCGCAAGCGGGCCGGTGTTCGACAGCGCCGCGATCGACATGATGGTCGCCGGCTCGAAGGCCAGCCCGGTCAGCGACACCGCCATCATCACCACCGCGATCGACATCGCGAAGAGCATGAAGAAGATCCAGGCGATATAGGCGCCCTCGCGGCGCAGCTTGCGCGCGGTCGGGCCGCCGCCGGCGATCGAGGTCGGGTGGACGAGCTTGTTCAGCTCGCGCTCGCCATGGCGCAGCAGCGCATAGACGCGCAGCAGCCGCACGCCCCCCGCCGTGGTGGCGATGCCGCCGCCGGTGATCGCCAGCCCGGCAAGGATCAGACCGGGCGTGCCCAGCCCCGACCAGTGCCGCGCATCGTCCCAGCTCGCGCTTTCGAAGCCCGTGGTGGTCAGGAAGGAGAGCGCGGTGAAGAGGCTGCCCCAGAGCGACTGCAGCACCGGGCCGAAGGCTGTCGGGGTCTCGACATCGAGCGCGGCGATCCAATGGCGCAACAGCAGGAAGGCCGCGACCATCCCCACCAGCACCGCGGCCAGCCACAGCTCGGGGTCATCGCGCAGCTTCTCCGACGCCCGCAGCTCGCCGCCGCCCGGCCAGAGCCGGCGCGACAGCGCCGGGATCAGGAAGAGGAAGATCAGCATCTCGCCCACCAACCCCGCGGGCGCCCCGGCGACGCCGGTCAAGGGCGAGATCCCCGAAGTGGCCAGCGTCGACATCGCATGGCACAGCGCCACGAGGGAATCATCGCCCGCCATCATCAGCAGCAGCCACAGCAGCGCGGTGAGCCCGGCATAGGCCGGCGCGAGCACGCGCGCATAATGCACCACGCGCTCGCCCGGCTCGGCCGCGCCGTCGCGCAGGAAGGACGGCGCCTCGCCCCCGGTGCTGTTGCCGGCGACGAAGATCTCGAACCCGCCAAGCCGCAGCGGGGCGAGCACCGCAATCGCCATCACCAGCATGAAGAAGCCGCCCATCCAGCCCACCAGCGCGCGCCACAGATGCAGGCTGGGCGCCAGGCGGTCGGGCACATAGAGCGTCGCGCCGGTCGTGGTCAGCGACGAGACCATCTCCCACCACGAGTTGTAAAGCCCGGTGTCGCGCACCGATTCGTTGAACGGCACCGCCAGCACCACCGGCAGCAGGGTGAAGGCCGCGAGCATGGTCAGCAGATGCGTGCGCCCCTGATGCTGCTTCGGGTTCGAGGCGGTGGCGAGCGCCAGCAGCCCGCTCAGCATCAGGAACAGGATGCCGGAATAGAAGAAGGCGCGCGAGACCGCATAATTGCGCAGCACGAAGGCATGGGTCGCGGGGATCAGCATCGCCGCCGCCGCGATCGCGATCAGGAAGACGAAGAGCGGGACATGGCGCAGCTTCTGCAGCATCGCGCCGCCTCAGAAGAAGTCGATCGAGACCTGCAGCAAGCGCTCCACCACCGGAACGTCCGCCGCAAGCGCGAAGAGCACGATGACATCGCCCTCGTCGACCTTGGTGTCACCGCCCGGCTTGAGGATGCGGTCGCCCTTCATCAGCGCCCCCATCAGCACGCCCTCGGGGAAGTCGATGTCGCGCAGCAACCGCCCGGCGATCGGCGAGGTGCCCAGCACCTGCGCCTCGATCACCTCGGCCTCGGCATCGCCGATCGAATAGATCGCCCGCACCCGGCCGTGGCGGATGTGGCGCAGGATCGAGCTGACGGTGGTGGCGCGCGGGTTGATGTAGGCGTCGATGTCGAGCGGCGCCATCAGGGGCACCATCGTCGGGTCGTTGACGAGCGAGATCGCCATCTTGCAGCCCGCCTGCTTCGCCCGCACCGCGGCCAGGATGTTGGTCTTGTCGTCGTCGGTGACCACCAAGACCGCGTCGGCGCGGTCGATGTTCGCCTCCTCTAGGATCTCCGCGCTCATGCCGTCGCCGTTCAGCACGATCGTCCGCTCGAGCATGTCGGCGGCGCGTTCGGCATTGGCGCGGTTCTTCTCGATGATCTTCGCCCGCACCCGGTCCGAGCGCGCCTCGAGCGCGCGGGCGACGCCAAGGCCCACGTTGCCGCCGCCGATGATGACGATGCGTTCCTGCTTTTTCGTCGCCTTGCCAAAGATTTCCAGCGTGCGGTTCACGTCCTCGGTGAAGGCGAAGACATAGATCTGATCCTCGACGAAGAGCTGATCGCCCGGCTCGGGCGCGAACAGCCGGCCCTCGCGCCGCACGCCGACGACCAGCGCGCGCAAGGTCGAGAACAGGTCGGTGAGCTGGCGCAGCGGCGTGTTCAGAACCGGGCAGTCCTCCTCGAGGACGATGCCCAGAAGCTGCACCCCGCCGTTGAGGAAGCTTTCGGTGTCGAAGGTCGCGGGCGCGTTCAGCCGCTGCAGCGCCGCCTCGGCCACTTCGCGTTCCGGGCTGATGACGACGTCGATCGGCAGATGGTCGCGGCGGTAGAGATCGGCATATTGCGGCGCCAGATAGGTCTGCGCGCGGATCCGGGCGATCTTGCGGGTGACGCCGAAGACAGATTGCGCCACCTGGCAGGTCACCATGTTGACCTCGTCCGAATGGGTGGCGGCAATGATCAGGTCGCAATCGCGCGCGCCGGCCTTTTCCAGAACGTCCGGATGCGAGGCAAAGCCCGCGACGCCCTGCACATCCAGCGTGTCCGAGGCGCGGCGCACCAGCTCGGCGTTGCTGTCGACGATGGTGACGTCGTTGCGCTCGCCCGCCAGATGGCGCGCGATCTGCCAGCCGACCTGTCCCGCACCGCAGATGATGACCTTCATTCCGTCCTCCGACTGGCCGTCTGGCTGTTGTATGCGCACAGCCCCCGACGGTCAATCACGGCGCCCTGGGCACCGCGCCCGGCCCCGGCTGCGGCCGCGCCGCAGGGAGTATTTGCACAAGAAAAAGCCCGCGGGCTAAGGCCCTGTCCCCCGGGCTTTTCCTGGCCCGAATACTCCCGCCGGAGGCGATCCGCGCCCACGGCCCGCGCGCGGCTCAGAGGTCGTCCTCGTCCTCGTCGTCCTCCTCGAGATGGGCAACGCGGCCGCCGGCCTTGGCCGAGGTGACGACGCCCAGAGACTTCAGCTTGCGATGCAGCGCCGAGCGTTCCATGCCGACGAAGGCCGCGGTGCGCGAGATATTGCCGCCGAAGCGGTTGATCTGCGTCAGCAGGTATTCGCGCTCGAAGAGTTCGCGTGCCTCGCGCAGCGGCAGCGTGGCAAGTGCACCGCCAAGCACGATCCGCCCCTCCTCGGCCGGGCCGCCCTCGCCCGGCAGCTCGCGCGCCTCGATCGGGCCGGTGCCCTCGCCGAGGATCAGCACCCGCTCGACGATGTTGCGCAGCTGGCGGATGTTGCCCGGCCAGTCCATCGTCTGCAGCGCCGCCCCCGCCTCGTCCGAGACCTCGCGCGCGGGCAGGCCCTGGGTGCGGTTGAAGGCCTCGATGAAATGGCGGGCGAGCAGCGGGATGTCCTCGCGCCGTTCGCTCAGCGGCGGCACCGCGATCGGCACCACGTTGAGCCGGTCGAACAGCTCCTGGCGGAAGCGGCCGGCGGCAATCTCGGCGGGCAGGTCGCGCGTCGTCGAGGAGATCACCCGCAGGTCGACCCGCACCTTGTCGGCGCCGCCCACCCGGGTGAACTGCTGTTCGGTCAGCACCCGCAGGATCTTCGATTGCGTGCCCGGCGGCATCTCGGCCACCTCGTCGAAATAGATCACCCCGCCATGCGCCTGTTCGAGCAGCCCCTTCTCGATGCCGCGCTCCGCGGTCTCGCGGCCGAAGAGCACCTCTTCCATCCGCTCGGCCGCGATCGAGGCCGAGTTGACCGTGACGAAGGGCGCCGCAGCGCGGTTCGAGTGTTGATGCACGAAGCGCGCGGCGGTCTCCTTGCCCGAGCCCGGCTCGCCGGTCAGCATCACCCGGCCATTCGACTTCGTCACCTTGTCGAGCTGGTCCTTGAGCTTGCGGAAGGCCGCCGAGGCGCCGAGCATCTCGCCCGAATGCAGGTCGCGCCGGCGCAGCGAGGAGTTCTCGCGCCGCAGCCGGGACGTTTCCATCGCCCGGCCGATCACCACCATCAGCTGATCGATGTTGAACGGCTTCTCGATGAAGTCATAGGCGCCCTGCTTAATCGCGGCGACGGCGATCTCGATGTTGCCGTGGCCCGAGATGATGATGATCGGGATATCGGGGTTGTCGCGCTTCACCGTCTTCAGGATATCGATGCCGTCCATCCGGCTGTCCTTCAGCCAGATGTCGAGGATCATCAGCGCCGGCGCCTCGGCGTTGATCTGCTCCATGCACTCGTCGGAATTCGCCGCCAGACGGGTGGCATAGCCCTCGTCCTTCAGGATGTCGGCGATCAGCTCGCGGATGTCCTTCTCGTCGTCGACGATCAGAATGTCACTCATGGGTCCCACTGTCCTTGATGGCGCGCTGGCCCGCCCGGGCCCGCGGCAGTCTGATTTCGGCGAGCGCGCCACGATGCGCGCCTTCGGCGAAGGCCGGCGCATCGGTCAGCACCAGCGTGCCGCCATGTTCCTCGATGATCTTCTTGACGATCGGCAGGCCGAGCCCGGTGCCCTTCGCCCGCGTCGTCACATAAGGCTCGAACAGCCGCGAGCGGTCGGGCGGCAGGCCGATGCCATTGTCCATGATGCGGATGGTGACGGCGTCGGGCGCGGCCTCCATCGCGACCCGCACCTCGGGCATCCAGCCCTCGGGCGCGCCCTTCTCGGCCAGGCTCTCGATCGCCTCGCCGGCGTTCTTGATGAGGTTGGTCACCGCCTGCGAGATCATCGTCGCGTCGAGCTCCACCACCACCGGAGCGGCGGGCAGGTCGGAGACGAGCTTCGCCCCGTGCAGCGCGCCCTCCTGCAGCACCACCGCATCGCGCATCAGCCGGGCAAGATCGTGGTCGCGCCGGTCGGGCTCGGGCATCCGGGCAAAGCGCGAGAATTCGTCGACGATGCGGCGCAGGTCGTTCGTCTGCCGCACGATCACCCCGGTCAGCTGTTCGAGCGTCTCCAGATCCTCGCCCGAGACGAGGCGCGAATACTTGCGCTTGATCCGCTCGGCCGAGAGCTGGATCGGGGTGAGCGGGTTCTTGATCTCGTGCGCGATGCGGCGCGCGACGTCGCCCCAGGCGGCCATGCGCTGCGCCGAGACCAGCTCGGTCACGTCGTCGAAGGCCACCACATAACCCTCGCGCTGGCCGTCCTCGCCGCTGCGCACCGCCATGCGCACCAGCAGGCTTTCCAGCCGTCCGCCGCGCGAGATCCGGATCTCCTCTTGCACAACTGCGTGAAAACCGTCCTGCAAGCGCTGGAAAAGACCAGCAAATTCCGGAACTGCCTCGGCCAGGTCGCGGTCATGTTCCTGACCCGGGGCCAATTCGAGCAGGCGCATGGCCGAGCGGTTGAGGAAGTCGAGCCGGCCGTCGGCATCGAGACCGATCACCCCCGAGGTGACCGAGCTCAGCACCGAATCGAACAGCCGGCGGCGCTCCTCGGTCTTCAGATGCGAGGCGATCAGCGCCTCGCGCTGGCCCTTCAGCTCGCGCGTCATGCGGTTGAAGACGGTGCCGAGGGTGGCGATCTCGTCATCGCCCTCCTCCTCGATCACCCGCGCATCGAGATCGCCGGCGCCGACCCGCTCGGCGGCCGAGGCAAGCCGCCCGATCGGGCGCGACAGGCGCTCGGCGAACCACAGCCCGACCCAGACCGCGGCCAGGATCAGGATCAGCGCAAAGCCGATGTAGACGAGACCGAACTCGAACAGCAGCCGGCCGCGGGTGGTCTCGAGCTGCTGATAGAGATGCACGGTCTCGCGCGTGCTGTCGAGCAGCGACAGGATCTGCCCGTCGACGGTGCGCGAGACGTAGAGATAGCGGTCGACGAAGGCATCGAGGCGGACGAGCGCGCGCAGCTCGGAATTCGGCCAGTCCTCGATCAGGACGGTGCCGCCCTTCTGCGCTTCGACGATCTTCTCGGGCGCAGGTTTCTCGAAGTCGAACAGATAGCTGCGCTCGCCGCGGGCGATGATCTCGCCGGTGCCGTCGATGACATAGGCTTCCTTCAGCCCGCGCTGGATGCCGGCCTGGCCCGCGACCAGCAGCTCGCGCAGGTCGCCGTCCGACATGAAGGTGGCGGCCTGCCGGCGCAGGTTCAGAAAGCCCGCGAGCGCCTCGGCATCGGAGACGATGTCGCGCTTGTGCTCGTCCTGATAGGCCTCGGCGGCGGCAAGCGAGGTGCCGACAACCGAGCGCACCCGGTCGGAGAACCAGCCCTCGAGGCCGATGTTCACGGTCAGGCCCGCAAACAGCGCCACGAGGATCGTCGGCACCAGCGCGATGCCGGCAAAGACGCCGGTCAGCCGCAGCGTGAGGCGCGAGCCCGAGGCGCGGGCCCGGCGGGCGGCGATCATCTGCGTCAGGCGCATCACGATCAGCCCGGCGAGCAGCAGGAAATAGATGAAGTCGGCGAGAAGTGTCAGGCGCAGCGCGTTCGAATCGGCGCCCTGCCCCATCGGGCCGAGCACGACGAAGGTGCCGACCGCCAGAACCGGCCCGAGCACGGTGAGCCCGAGCGCGAAGCCGTTCTGCACCCGGCGCTGGCGGCGCAGACGAACAAGCCTGTCCCAGCCCCTGCGATCGACCGTGCCGTGCAAAATGCCTCTCCCGCTCTCCGGGGTCGGGCGAATCCGCCGAGGCGAAATTGCCACAACCCCCTGTTGCGGGTTTACATCAGCTTCCGGCGCCGTGTCACCTGAATATCCAGATCGGTGATCTTCTTGCGCAAGGTATTGCGGTTGATGCCAAGCAGGTCGGCACATCTCGCCTGATTGCCGCCGGTGGCGTCGAGGGCGATCTCGATCAGCGGCGCCTCCATCTCGCGCAGGATCCGGTCATAGAGGCCGGGCGCGGGCAGGTTGCCGCCATGCAGGTCGAAATAGCGCCGCAGGTGGCGCGCGATCGAGGCCGAGAGCTTCTCGCCCTCGCCGCCCGAGCGCAACGGCTCGATCGCCGGCTGATTGCCGAGCACGAATTCCACCTCGGTGCGGGTGATTTCCTCCTCGGACGAGGTCACCACCAGCCGGCGCACGGTATTTTCCAGCTGACGCACGTTGCCCGGCCAGGCATAGGCGCGCACCAGCGCCATCGCCTCGGCCGAGAAGCGGCGGGTGCCGAGCCCGTCGCGCTCGGCGCGGGTCAGGAAGTGATCGGCGAGCAGCGGGATGTCCTCGACCCGTTCACGCAAGGCGGGCACCGCCAGGGTGACACCGCCGAGGCGGTAGAACAGGTCCTGGCGGAACTTGCCCGCCTCCATCAGCGCCGACAGATCGACCTGCGTCGTCGCCATGATCCGCGGCGCGGGATCGGGTAGCGCGTCGAGCATGCGCACGATGCGGCCCTGGGTCTCGTCGTCGTAATCGCCGACCTCGTCGAAGACGAGCGAGCCGCCCTTGGCCTTCGCCAGCAGCGCCGAGGGGCCGTCGGCGCCCTGCAGGTCGGCCGCCTGCGCCACCACGAAGGGCAGCGTGCGGCGGTCGGAGAAGTCATGGATCGCCCGCGCGATCAGCGACTTGCCGGTGCCCGATTCGCCGAGGATCAGCACCGGCAGATCGGCGTTCATCACCCGCGCGACAAGGCGATAGAGCGCCTGCATCGCCGCGGTGCGGCCGACCAGCGGCAGGTCGGTGCCGCCCTCGGTGCGCGGCTCGACCATCTTCGGCACCACCTGCGCCTTGCGCTTCTGCTCCAGCGCACGCGCCGCGCGCTTCATCAGATCGGGCAGGTCGAAGGGTTTCGGCAGATAGTCGAAGGCGTCGGCCTCGGCCGCCTGAATCGCCGTCATGATCGTGTTCTGCGCCGAGATCACGATCACCGGCAGGCCGGGGCGTTCCTGCGCGATGCGCGGCAGCGCCTCGAGCCCGTTGCCGTCGGGCATGACGACGTCGGAGATCACGAGGTCGCCCTTGCCCTCCTCGACCCACCGCATCAGGGTCATCAGCGAGGCGGTCGCGTGGACCTTGCACCCGGCCCGGGTCAGGGCCTGGGTGAGCACGGTGCGGATCGTGCGGTCATCATCAGCGACAAGTACGGTGCCGTCCATCGGTCAGCTCTCCTTGGGGGCGACAGGCAGGGAAATCCGGAACACGGTCTTTCCGGGAACGGAATCGACGGAGATCCAGCCGTCGTGTTCCGAGATGATCTTCGACACCAGCGCAAGGCCCAGTCCGGTGCCGTTCTCGCGGCCGGAGACGAAGGGTTCAAAGATCGACGAGGCGATGTCGGGCGGGATGCCCGGGCCGTCGTCGACGATCTCGATCTGCAGGGGCAAGGCCTGCCCCTGCCCGTCCGCGCGCCGCAGACGCAGCGAATGTTCGTAGAAGGTGTGCAGCCGGATCGTGCCGGGCTGGCCCTTCGAGGCCTCTGCCGCATTTTTCAGAAGATTCAGGAAAACCTGGGTCAACTGGTCGGCATCGCCGAGCGTCGGCGGCAGCGAGGGGTCGTAATCCTCGACGATGGTCATGTGCGCGCCAAAGCCGACCAGCGCCGATTTTCGCGCCCGGTCAAGCACGTCATGGATGTTGACGGGCTTCTTCTCGGGCGGGCGGACATTGCCGAACTGCTCGACCTGTTCGAGCAGCTTCACGATGCGCCGGGTCTCGTCGACGATCAGGTCGGTCAGTTCCAGATCGTCGCCGGTGAGGTTCATGCTGAGCAGCTGCGCCGCCCCGGCGATGCCGGCGAGCGGGTTCTTGATCTCGTGCGCCAGCATCTCGGCCATGCCGATCGCCGAACGCGCCGCCGATTTCACCAGACTCGCCCGGCCGAGCCGGTCGGCAAGTTCGCGCGGCGAGATCAGGAACAGGATCGTCGCCGCATCCTCGCCCAGCGGGGCCGCCTGCAGGTTGCACTGCACCGGCGCCTTCTCGCCCGTCGTCACCTCGACGTCGTTGACGAAGAGCGCCGAGCGGTTCTTGCGGACGCGGGCAAAGATTTCCTCGAGCGGCGCCGAGATCGCCAGCCGCTCGAGCACCGACTGCCCCTTCAGCATCCGCGCCGAGATGTTGAGGAACAGCTCGGCCGCCGGGTTGACCTCGATCATCCGGTCGTCCGCGCCGATCAGAAGCGCCGGGATCGGCAGCGAGCTCCAGATGATGCCGGGTGCGGGAAGGGTCATGCCGCCATCCTTTCGCCGAAAGCCGCGCGGATCAGGGCAAGCGTCGCCGCCGGGGTTTGCGAGACCATCATCTCGGCGCGCAAGGGCGCGCCCGCGGCCTCGGCGTACCAGCCGAGGTGCTTGCGGGCGAGCCGCAGCCCGACCTCGATGCCATAGAAGGAGAGGATCGCCTCGTAATGCTCGGCCACCAGCGCGGCGAGCGCATCGCCCGTGGGGATCCGCGGTTCGGGCGTGCCGAAGAGCGCCGCGCCGATCTCGGCCAGCGCCCAGGGCCTTCCCTGCGCGCCACGCCCGACCATCACCCCGGCCGCGCCGCTTTCCGCCAGCGCGCGCCGCGCCGAGGCCGCGTCGACGATGTCGCCATTCGCGATCACCGGCACCGAGACCGCCTGCACCACCGGCCGGATCGCCGCCCAGTCGGCCGCGCCCTTGTAGAACTGCATCCGGGTGCGGCCATGGATGACGATCATCCGCACGCCGGCCGCCTCGGCGCGCCGGGCGATCTCGGGCGCGTTCAGGCAATCGGTATCCCAGCCAAGCCGCATCTTCAGCGTCACCGGCACGTCGACCGCGCCGGTCACCGCCTCGATCAGGCCGAGCGCGTGATCGGGGTCGCGCATCAGCGCCGCGCCGGAATAGCCGCCCGTCACCTTCTTCGCCGGGCAGCCCATGTTGATGTCGATGATCTTCGCGCCCATGTCGGCGACGACCTTCGCCGCCTCGGCCATCGCGCCAGCCTCGCGCCCGGCAAGCTGCACCGAGGAGGCCATGTCGAGGCCAAGCTCGCTGCGCGCCTTCGCCCGCACCGAGGGCTTGGCGGTCAGCATCTCGCCCGAGGCCACCATTTCGGAGACCACAAGCCCCGCGCCGAAACGCGCCACGATCCGCCGGAACGGCAGATCGGTGATACCGGCCATGGGTGCAAGCAGCACCGGGGGCTCCAGCCGGAAAGTGTCGAGCGTGAGGGTCACTTGGCATTCCAGATTGTTGCTGCACCTGAGGTAGCGGCTGAGCTCGGGAATCACAATTGAAACGCGCCAGTTTCGGCGAGAAAAATCAGCACTTGCATTAATTTTGTGCGAAACTCGAGGCGGTCCGGCCAAAGGTTACCGCTCACAGCCGGATTCGCCCGGTTTTGCGGCCGATTGCACAGGGCGCGGGCTTGGCCTAAGCCTTTCGCCGGAACCGGAGGAGATCGGATGACGGTTGCGGTGATCATCGTGGCGGCGGGACGTGGCAGCCGCGCCGGCGGGGGCGAGCCGAAACAGTGGCGCGACCTGGCGGGCGTGCCGGTGCTGGCGCGCACCGTTGCGGCCTTTCGCGGCGTCGGCCGCATCACCGTGGTGCTGCACCCCGACGACATGGTGCGCGGCATCGCGCTGTTCGGCGGCTCGGTGACGCTGGTCGCAGGTGGCGCGACGCGCGACGCCTCGGTGCGGGCGGCGCTCGAGAGTCTCACGGGCAGCGGCGTCGAGAAGGTGCTGATCCACGACGGCGCGCGCCCGCTGGTGCCGCGTGCGGTGATCGCGGGGGTGCTCACGGCGCTCGACACTGCGCCGGCTGCCGCGCCGGCGCTTGCCGTCACCGATGCGCTCTGGCGCGGCACCGAGGGCCGGGTCAGCGGCACCGAGAGCCGCGAGGGCCTCTATCGCGCGCAGACGCCGCAGGGCTTCCGCTTCGCGCAGATCCTTGCCGCGCATCGCGCCCATCCGGGCGGCGCCGCCGATGACGTCGAGGTCGCCCGCGCTGCGGGTCTGACGGTGGACATCACCCCCGGCTCGGAAGACAATCTGAAGATCACCTTTGCCGAGGATTTCGCCCGCGCGCGCGCGATCCTCGCCGCACGAAAGGACAGAGGCATGGATGTGAGAACGGGCAACGGCTATGACGTGCACGCCTTTTGCGAGGGTGACGGCGTCATCCTGTGCGGGGTGAAGGTGCCGCACACGAAGGCGCTTCTGGGCCATTCGGATGCCGATGTCGGCATGCACGCGCTGACCGATGCGATCTATGGCGCGCTGGCCGAAGGCGACATCGGCCGCCACTTCCCGCCCTCCGATCCGCAGTGGAAGGGCGCGGCGAGCGAGATCTTCCTCGCCCATGCCGCGAAGCTCGCCACCGAGAAGGGCTATCGGATCTCGAACGTCGATGTGACGATCGTGTGCGAGCGGCCGAAGGTCGGCCCGCATGCGGCGGCGATGATGGCCGAGCTTGCCCGCATCCTCGGGATCTCGCCGAACCGGGTCTCGGTCAAGGCGACCACCTCGGAACGGCTCGGCTTCACCGGTCGCGAGGAAGGTATCGCCGCCCTCGCCACCGCCACCCTGATCGGAGACTGACCATGACGCTGCGTGCGATCACCACTTTCGGTTTCGTGGGCCTGCTGCGCCCGGCCCCGGGCACCTGGGGCTCGCTTGTCGCCGTGGCCCTTGGCTGGGCGATCGAGCATTGGCTCGGCTTCATCCCGCTGGTGATTGCCACCGTGGCGGTCACACTCCTCGGCTTCTGGGCGGTCAATGCCGCGCTGAAGCCGGGCGAGGACCCGTCCGAGGTGGTGATCGACGAGGTCGCGGGGCAATGGCTGGCGCTTCTCTTTCCCGCCATGGGGTTCTGGCTGCGTGACGTGCCGATGGTCTGGCCCGGCCCGGTCGCGGCCTTCCTGCTGTTCCGCCTGTTCGACATCTGGAAACCCGGCCCCGTCGGCACCGCTGACCGCCGCAACGACCCGGCGGGCGTGATGCTGGACGACCTGATCGCGGGCGTCTTCGCGGGCATCGTCACGGTGATCCTGGCCGGGCTCTATCACGGGGTGATGATGCGATGACGCCCGCCGAGATCCTTGCCGCGGCCCGCGCGAAGGGGCTGCGCATCGCCACCGCCGAAAGCTGCACCGGCGGCATGGTCGCCGCGGCGCTGACCGACATTCCTGGCAGCTCCGACGTGTTCGAGCGCGGCTTCGTCACCTATTCGAACCTCGCCAAGGAACAGATGATCGCGGTGCGGGCCGAGACGCTTGCCGCCCATGGCGCGGTCTCCGAGGAGGTCGCGCGCGAGATGGCCGAGGGCGCGCTTGGCCATTCCGCCACCGATCTCGCGGTCTCGATCACCGGCATCGCTGGCCCCGGCGGGTCCGAGTTCAAGCCCGAGGGGCGGGTCTGCTTCGGCCTGGCCGGCACGGGGCGCGCAACCGTCACCGAAACCGTCGAGTTCGGCGCCCTTGGCCGTGACCGGGTGCGCCTTGCCGCCCGCGATCATGCGCTCGCACTGCTGGCGCGGGCGCTGGCCTAGGCGAGCGGGCCGTAGAGCGCCACGGCGCGATCCTCGAACGCCTTGACGATCTTGCGCATCGCCTGATCGAAGACGACGCCGATCACGCCTTGCAGGATCGCGTTCTTGAACTCGAAATCGACGAAGAAGTCGACATTGCAGCCGCCCTCGTCGCGGTCGGTGAACTGCCACCAGCTCTTCAGATACTTGAACGGCCCGTCGAGATATTCGGTATCGACCCGCAGCCGCGCCGGAAACAGCGTCACGCGCGAGCCGAAGCGTTCGCGGAACACCTTGAACGAGATCACCAGATCGGCCTCGAGCACCTCGGAGCCGGGCTCCTCGCCCGGGCGGCGCGCGCGGATCCGCGCCGCCGAGTTCCAGGGCAGGAACTGCGGGTATTTCGCCACATCGGCAACGAGGTCATACATCTGCCGCGCCGAATAGGGCATGACGCGCTTTTCGGAATGTGTCGGCATCTGCTCCTGTCCGTGCGCCGTTCCCTTCGCCCCCTTGTTGCGATAAACCGGCAGGGAAATGCAAGGCCCCCCGGGCCGGTTCAGGAGAACAGGATGACGCAGCGCACCGCCGATGGTCGCACCTACGAGATCGACCAGATGATTTCCGCCAAGCGCATCGCCGCGCGGGTCGAGGCGCTTGGCGCCGAAATCTCGGAAAGCTTCCGGGGCACCGACCGGCTCGTGGTGGTGGGGCTGCTGCGCGGGTCCTTCGTCTTCATCGCCGACCTGATCCGCGAGATCGACCTGCCCTGCGAGGTCGATTTCCTCGAGGCGTCCTCTTACGGTAACGACACCACCTCGACCCGCGAGGTCCGCATCCTGAAGGATCTGCGCGGCAGCATCGGCGGGCGCGACGTGCTGGTGGTCGAGGATATCGTCGACACCGGCCACACGATTTCGAAGGTGATGGACATCCTGCGCGACCGCCACCCGCGGCGGATCGAATGCTGTGCGATGCTCGACAAGCCCTCGCGCCGCGAGGTCGACGTGCATGCGACCTGGACCGGCTTCGAGATCCCCGATGAATTCGTCGTGGGCTACGGGCTCGACTTCGCGCAGACGCACCGCAACCTGCCCTTCATCGGCACCGTGCGCTTCACCGGCGAGGCGGCAAAGTGAACCCGCTGTGGTTCATCCGCATGGCGAAATGGGCGCGTCGGCCGCCCTCGATGACTCAGGTCAAGATCGCGGGCACGGTGCTCGCGATCGCTGTGGCAATCGTCATCGTCGACAAGCTCGGCTTCTGGCCGGACTGGGCGCGGCTGGACCGCGCCCCCCGTCCCTGATCACTCGTTCTCGCCCGCGAGCAACGGCGAGATCTGCTCGTCGAGCACCTTTTTCGTGATCGGCCCGGCATAGCGCAGCAGCACCGTGCCCTCGCCATCGATCACGAAGGTCTCGGGCACGCCCGCGACGCCCCAGTCGAGCCCCATGGTGTTCTTCGGATCGGCCCCGATCTTCGCGAAGGGATCGCCAAGCTCGGCCAGGAATGACAGCGCCTGTGCGGGCTTGTCCTTCCAGTTCACGCCATAGATCTCGACCCCGTCCTCGGCCATCGCCTTCAGCGTCGGATGCTCGACCCGGCACGGCGCGCACCACGAGGCCCAGAAGTTGACCAGCTTGATCTTGCCGTCGCGCAGATCGGCATCAGTGAACATCTGCGCCTCGCCAAGCGCCACGGTCTCGACCGGCGGGGCGGCCTTGCCGATCAGCGCCGAGGGCAGTGCCGTCGGATCGGTGCGGTTCATCCCCCACAGGAACAGCCCCGCCAGTGCCGCGAAGGCGACCGGGGGCAGCAGGACAAGCGGCTTAACCATTCTTTCGCATCCGTTCTTCCTGGCGCGCCAGCGCCTGTTTCACTTTCGCGCCCTTCCACAGCGAGAGCGCGACAAGCCCCGCCAGAAGCCCCACGGTGGTGACATAGGAGCCGAGCACCGTGATCGCGTATTTCCCGAGTTCCGGCATCATGCCATGCGCTCCCTCTGCTCGAGCGCCTTGAGCCGGCGCAGGCGGATCTCGGTGCGGGTGCGCAAAAGCACCAGCGCGACGAAGAACAGGATGAAGCCCGCGATGCACAGCAGCAGCGGGAACCAGTAGACATCCGAGATGTGCTGCGCCGAATCCATGCTCAGCGTCGCGCCCTGATGCAGACCCTGGTTCCAGAACAGCACCGCATAGCGGCTGAGCAGCGCGAAGACCGAGCCGACAAGGCACAGCACGCCGGTGAGGTCGGCCGCGGTGTCCGGGTTGTCGATCGCCTCCCACAGCGCTATGTAGCCCAGGTAGAACAGGAACAGGATCAGGAACGAGGTCAGCCGCGGGTCCCACTCCCACCAGGTGCCCCACATCGGCTGGCCCCAGATCGCCCCGGTGATGAGCGCGATCAGCGTCATCACCATGCCGATCGGTGCCGCGGCCTTGGCCGCCAGCGCCGAGACGTGGTGGCGACGGATGAGCCAGATCAGCGAGGTGACGAGCATCATCACCCAGATGTTGATCGCCATCATCGCGGCCGGGACGTGGACGTAGATCACCTTCACCGTCGAGCCGAAATTGTCGGCGTCCGGGGTCAGGAAGAAGCCCCAGATCAGCCCACCCAGCAGGCAGGCCGCCGCCAGGCCCGTCACCCAGGGCAGGACGAGCGACGAGGTCTTCATGAACTTGACGGGGTTCGCGTATTCCCAGATCGACATGGGGTCTGGCTACCTTCCTGTTCTTTCGCGCTCAACTCACTATCGCGTATGGTCCGACATTCGATGCGACGCCTTGCCGCGCGTCAAGCCTGCCGCAGGTTCACCCGGATCGCCGCGGCCGAGGCGAAGGGCACAAGGGCGATGGTCGCCGCGGTGATCCCCGCGAGCATCAGAAGCGGCACCCGCACCTCCGCCCCCTCGGCGCCGCGCCGCACGAGTTCCGCCCCGAAGATCAGCGTCGGCACGTAGAGCGGCAGCACCAGCAGCGACAGCAGCAGCCCGCCGCGCTTCAGCCCCACCGTCAGCGCCGCGCCAAAGGTGCCCAGCACCGAGAGCGCCGGCGTGCCCAGAAGCAGCGACAGCACCAGCCACAGATAGGCCGGCGCGGGCAGATGCAGCAGCACGCCGAAGACCGGCGCCGCCAGCACCAGGGGCAGCCCGGTGGTGATCCAATGCGCCGCGGCCTTCATCGACACCGCGCCCTCGAGCGGGATCGGCGCGGTCACCAGCAGATCGAGCGTGCCGTCCTCGTAATCGAGCGCGAAGATCCGGTCGAGCGAGAGCAGGCAGGCAAGCAGCGCACCAAGCCACAGCACGCCCGAGGCGATGCGGGCGAGCACCCCGCCCTCGGGCCCGACGCCGAAGGGGACAAGCGTCACCACGATCAGGAAGAAGGCAAGGCCGAGGCCGAAGCCGCCGCCCGCCCGCACCGCGAGGCGCAGGTCGCGAAGAAGCAGCGCGATCATGCCCGGCCTCCGTTTCGGCACAGAGCTCGGACGCGCCGCGGGGAGTATTCGGGCCAAGAAAAAACGGGGGGCCTTTTCCCGGGCCCAAATACTCCGGCCGGAGGCGTCCGGCAGATGTCACAGGTGCCGCAGCGGCTCATCCGAAAGCCTCGTCGAAGCTGCCGCGGAAACCGCCCAGTTCGGGCGGGCGCGCCTTGAAGGGGGCGAGGTCGAGCACCTCGGCCTCGGGGATGCCGAGGTCGATATGGGTGGCCATCAGCGCCGCGCCGCCGGTGGCGAGATGCGCCCGCACCGCCGCCCCGAAGAGCGCGACAGAGGCCGCATCGAGCGAGACGGTGGGTTCGTCGAGCACCCAGATCGGGCGGCCGGTGACCAGCAGGCGGGCGAGCCCAAGCCGGCGCTTCTGTCCGGCCGACAGGCTGTGCGCCGCCCGGTCGGCCAGCGCGCGCAGGTTCATCTGCTCGATCGCCGGGGCGATGTCGGGCGTCGCGTAGACATCGGCCCAGAAGCGCAGGTTCTCGCGCACGCTCAGCATCGCCTTCAGCCCGTCGGCATGGCCCGCATAGGCCATCGTCTCGGCCGGCATCGAGACGGTGCCGGCAAGTGCCGGCTGCAGCCCGGCAAGCGTGCGCAGGAGCGTCGTCTTGCCGATCCCGTTCGGGCCGCGCAACACCAGCGCACGGCCGGCGTCGAGGGTGAAGCTCACCCCCTCGAGCACCGGCAGCCCGCCGCGTGTCACGCTCAGATTGTCGACGCTCAGCATGGTCATGGCAGAGCCTTAACCGATCCGGCCGGGCCGGGAAAGCGTCACGGCGTCTCCCCCGGCATCGGCAGCAGCGCGGCGGCAACGCGCCGCCCCTCGCTCAGCAGCACGTTGTAGGTGCGCGCGGCGGACGGCGTGGACATGCCCTCGCACATCACCCCGGCCGCCTCGAGCACGGCAACGAAGGGTTTCGGCAGATAGGCGATCTGCGCTCCGGTGCCGACGAACAGCACGTCGACCTGCCCCGCGAGCGCCTCGAGCGGTGCGAGGTCGTCATAGCCGCCCCAGGGGCCCGCCGCCTCGGCCCGCACCAGCAACCCGCCGCGATGCACCACCCCCGCGACCCGGAAGAAGCCCGGGCCATAGGAATCGACCGGCAGAGAGGCGCCGAATTCGGCCTCAGTGATCGGCATTCGCCGCCCCCTCGGTGAAGAACTTGTCCGACGGATCGCCCGGTTTCTTGTTCCGGTCGAGGCCGATGAACAACACGATGTTCTTCGCCACATAGACCGAGGAATAGGTCCCGACCACCACGCCCCAGGTCATTGCGAAGACGAAGTTGCGGATCACATCGCCGCCCAGCACGAGAAGCGAGATCAGCGCGATCAGCGTGGTGCCCGAAGTCATCACCGTGCGCGACAGCGTCTCGTTGACCGAGATGTTCATCACGTCCTTCAGCGGCATCGTCTTGTACTTGACCAGGTTCTCGCGCAGCCGGTCGAAGACGACCACGGTGTCGTTGATCGAATAGCCGAGGATGGTCAGCAGCGCCGCGATGATCGTCAGGTCGAACTTCATCTGGAACAGCGCGAAGAGCCCGACGGTCAGTGCCACGTCATGGACAAGCGCGGCGAGCGCGCCGATCGAATATTGCCACTCGAAACGGACCCAGACATAGACGACGATCGCCGCGGTGGCGGCAAGGACCGACCAGACCGCGGTCCAGATCAGCTCGCCCGAGACCTTGGGGCCGACGGATTCGGTCGACACGAAGGTCACCGCCGGGTCGACCGTCTTCAGCGCCGCCTCGATGGTGCCGATCGTCTCGGGGGTGATCGCCTCGGTGTCGCCCTGCGCCTGGATGCGGATCATCGCCACATGCTGGTCGGCGCGGAAGTTCGGGTCGAAGACCTCGGTGATCGCCACGTCGCCAAGCCCGAGCGGTGCCATCGCCTTGCGATAGGCGCCGACATCGAGGGTCTGCGTCGATTCCGTGCGGATCGTGGTGCCGCCGCGGAAGTCGATGCCGAAGTTCAGCCCCATCACGATCGGCAGGATGATCGAGATCACCACCGCCACCGCCGAGGCGCCGAAGGTCAGCCAGGCGTGCTTGAAGAAGTCGAACGTCGTGTGTTCGGGAACGAGTTTGAGCCGGAATGCCATGGCGTTCCCTCCTTAGAGCACGATCGTCTTCGGGCGGCGCCGGCTGTACCAGGCGCTCACCATCAGACGGGTGACATAGATGGCGGTGAAGACCGAGGTCAGGATGCCGATGATCAGCGTCACGGCAAAGCCGCGCACCGGGCCGGCGCCCAGCACGAACAGGATCACCCCGGTGATGAAGGTGGTCACGTTCGCGTCGACGATCGCCGACATCGCCTTCTCGAAGCCGAGCTCGATCGCCCGGGCCGGCCCCTTGGCGGTGCGCAGCTCCTCGCGGATGCGCTCGAAGATCAGCACGTTGGCGTCGACCGCGGTGCCCATGGTCAGCACGATGCCGGCGATGCCGGGCAGCGTCAGCGTCGAGCCGATCATCGACATGATGCCGAAGATGAGGCCGATGTTCACCACCAGCGCGACCGAGGCGAAGACACCGAAGAGCCCATAGGAGGCGATGATCAGCGCCACCACGGCGACGAAACCGACGGCCGCGGCCACGCGGCCCGCGGCGATCGAGTCGGCGCCGAGCTCGGGCCCGATCGTGCGTTCCTCGAGGAAGGTCATGCCGGCCGGCAGCGCGCCCGCGCGCAGCAGCAGCGCAAGGTCGGTCGCCTCCTGCGAGGTGAAGCGGCCGGTGATGATCCCCGAGCCGCCGGCGATATGGCTCTGGATCACCGGCGCCGAGATCACCTTGCCGTCCAGAACGATGGCGAAGGGCTCGCCGATATGGTTCTGGGTGAAGTCGCCGAAGGCGCGCGCGCCGGTCGGGTTGAAGCGGAAGCCGACGGCGGGATAGCCGTTCTGGTCGGTTTCGGGGCGGGCATCGGTCAGCTCGTCGCCCGAGACCACCGGCACCTGGTCGAGGATGTAATAGATCCCCTGGGTGTTGGCGTCGGGCAGGATCACGTTGCCCGAGCCCGCGGGCTGGTCGGGGTTCGAGCTGCGCCCGACGACCTGGTGGAAGGTCAGCTTCGCGGTAGTGCCGATCAGCGATTTCAGCTCGGCGGCCGAGCCGATGCCGGGCACCTCGATCAGGATCCGGTCCGAGCCCTGGCGCATGATCGTGGGTTCACGGGTGCCGGCGGCGTCGACGCGGCGGCGCACGATCTCGAGCGACTGCTGCATCGTGCGGTCATCGGTCGCGGCCTGCTCGGCCTCGCTCAGCCGGATGGTGAGCGTGTCGCCCTGCCCGGTCACCTCGATGTCGCTCTGCCCGACGCCGGTCAGGGTGACGACCGGGGTGGCGAGAGCCTTCACCGCGGCGACCGCGGCCGCGATCTGGTCGGCATTGCCGATCTGGATGCGCAGCTCGCCGTCCGGCGAGGCGACGCGGCGGATCGAGCCGATGGTCGCGCGCTCGGCCGAAAGCGCCTTGCGCGCCTCGGGCCAGAGCGCATCCATCCGCGCCTTGTAGACTTCGGAGAGATGGACCTCGGCAAGGAGGTGCGCGCCGCCGCGCAGATCGAGCCCGAGATTGACGAGCCCCGAGGGCAGCCAGTCGGGCCAGGCGGCTTTCGCCTCGGCCTGCGCGTCGCTCAGCGCACCGCTGCGCTCGAGCGTGCGAACGGCGTCGTTGTGCCCCTCGACGCGACTGTAGAAAAGGTTCGGCGCCGCCATGCCCAGCCCGATCACGCACAGGCCGATGATGACGACACGCTTCCAGAGCGGGATCTGCAGCATGACGGCGATGGTCCTTATTCGGCGCTGGCGGCCGGTTCGGTCTTGGTGAGCACCTGGGTGACGGTCGCCTTCACGACGCGCACCTTGACGCCCGGCGCGATCTCGACCTCGAGCTCGCCATCCTCGCGCACATGGGTCACCTTGCCGATGATGCCGCCCTGGGTGACGACCTGGTCACCGCGACGCAGCGCCTCGACCATCGAGCGGTGTTCCTTCACCTTCTTCTGCTGCGGACGGATCAGCAGGAAATACATGATCACGAAGATCAGGACGAGCGGCAGGAACTGGCCGAAAGCGGCAATGCCCGACGGGGCGGCGCCACCGGCGGCCTGGGCGAAGGCGGGGGAGATGAACATGGTCTGGTCCTTTCGTTCGGGCCTTGGGCACGCCTTCCGCGCACCCGGTTTTCGGCGCGCACCCTAGCCGCCGCCCCCCGCAATGGCAAGGCGCGACGGCCCGTCCCGCCGCCTGCTCACGGTCACGTCAGAGCGCGGTGTCCAGGCACAGAGAGAGGGGGCGCCGCCCCCTCGGCGCGTGCCGCGCCTCACCCCCGAGGTATTTTTGCCAAGATGAAAGCAGCGGCCGCGGGGTCTTGCGGATTTCTCCTTGCCGAAAACACCTCGGGGTGAATTTGCGCCGCCGCGCAAGGAGGGGCGGCGCCCCTCCCTGCCCCGGTCTCAGCCGACCGGCAGCGCGCGTTCGACGAGCCGCGCGAAGAAGCTCGCGCCGATCGGCGCCGCCGCGTCGTTGAAGTCATAGGCGGGGTGGTGCAGCCCGGCCCCGGGCCCGGTGCCAAGGAAGAGATAGGCGCCCGGTCGCGCAGCGAGCATATAGGCGAAATCCTCCGCCCCCATGTCGCGCTCGGCCTCGGCCTCGACGGCGGCCGCGCCCGAGACCTCGGCCGCGACATCGGCGGCGAAGCGCGCCTTCTCGGCATCGTTCACCGTCGGCGGATAGCCGCGTTCATAGGTGATCTCGGCGCGCACGCCATAGGCCTCGGCCTGACCCGCGACGATGGCGCGGAAGCGGTCCTCGAGCAGGTCGCGCACGGCGGGCGAGAAGGAGCGGATCGTCGCCGCGAACCAGCCGCTTTCGGGGATGATGTTGTTCGCCGTGCCGACGTGGATCTCGGTCACCGAGACCACTGCCTGTTCGAGCGCCGCGACATTGCGGCTGACGATCGTCTGCAGCGCGCCGACCATGCCGGCGATGGCGACGACCGGATCGGCGCAGACCTGCGGCGTCGCGCCATGGCCGCCGCGGCCGGTGACGGTGACCCAGGCGGTATCGACCGCCGCCATCAGCGGCCCGGGCGTGGTCTGGAAATGGCCGAGCGGCAGGTTCGGTGCGTTGTGGATGCCATAGATCTGGGTGATGCCGAAGCGCTCCATCACGCCCTCGCGCACCATCACCTCGCCGCCGCCGCCCTCTTCCTCGGCGGGCTGGAAGAGCAGCACGACGGAGCCGGCGAAATTGCGCGTCTCGCTGAGGTAGCGCGCCGCGCCCAGCAGCATCGTTGTGTGCCCGTCATGGCCGCAGGCGTGCATCCGGCCGGGGTGTTCGGAGGCATAGTCCTTGCCGGTGATCTCCTCGATCGGCAGCGCGTCCATGTCGGCGCGCAGCCCGATCGCGGGGCCTGGCATGCGGCCGCGGATCACCGCGACGATGCCCGAGCGCGCCACGCCCTCGTGGATCTCGTCGACGCCGAAGCTGCGCAGCTTCGCCGCGACGAAGGCCGAGGTCTTGGGCAGGTCGAATTCGAGCTCGGGGTGGCGGTGCAGCCAGTGCCGCCACTCGGCCATCTCCGGGGCAAGGGCGGCGATGCGGTTGATGACGGGCATGGTGGACTCTGATCTCCGGGAAGGGATACTGACCTAGATGATCCTTTCAGGAGGCAAGGGCAATGGCGAAACCGGATGATCCGATGCTGTTCGACGAGACGGGCGATGCGGGGGCGCAGATGCGCCGGCTGGCGGCGATCATGGACTGCCTGCGCGACCCGGAGACCGGCTGCCCCTGGGATCTAGAGCAGGATTTCGCCTCGATCGTGCCCTATACCATCGAGGAGGCGCATGAGGTCGCCGACGCGATCGAGCGCGGCGCCTGGGACGAGCTGGAAAGCGAGCTGGGCGACCTTGCGTTGCAGGTGGTGTTTCACGCCCGGATGGCGGCCGAGAAGGACCTGTTCGACCTCGCGGGCGTCTTGCGCGCGATCAACGCCAAGATGATCTCGCGCCATCCGCATGTCTTCGGCGACGAGAGCCGTGACAAGTCGGCGGCCGAGCAGACCGTCGACTGGGAGAAGATCAAGGCCGCCGAGCGCGCGGGCCGGGCCGAGCGGGGCGTTCTGGACGGTGTGGCGCTTGGCCTGCCGGCGCTGAGCCGGGCGCTGAAGCTGCAGAACCGGGCGGCGCGGGTGGGATTCGACTGGCCCTCGACCGCCGAGGTGATCGACAAGATCGCCGAGGAGGCGCGCGAGCTGAACGAGGCGCGCGACAGCCTCGGCCCCGAGGAGATCGCCGAGGAATATGGCGATCTGCTCTTCGTGATGGTGAACCTCGGCCGGCATCTGGGGCTTGACCCCGAGGCCTGTCTGCGCGCCGCGAACGGGAAATTCACCCGTCGGTTCAACTATATCGAGGACGAACTGAGAGCGCGCGGCAAGGCCCCGGCGGAGAGTGATCTGGCCGAGATGGATGCGCTTTGGAATGCGGCGAAGGCGCGCGGCGTGAAGTGAGGCGTGGGGCTCTGCCCCACACCCCGGAGTATTTTCACCAGGAAAAAGCCAGCGGGCTCAGAACAGCGCCTTGCGCAGCATGTTCAGCGCGACGAGCATCAGGAAGCCCGCGAAGACGCGCTTGAGCTTCTTCGGGTCGAGCCGGTGGGCGAGCGCCGCGCCCCAGGGGGCGGTGATCATCGTCATCGCGATCACCACGAAGAAGGCCGGCACGTTGATCGCGCCGATCGTATAGGGCGGCGCGTCGGGCACGCGGGTCAGCAGGAAGGCGACCGCCGAGGGTGCGGCGATGGTCACGCCAAAGCCTGCCGCCGTCGCCACCGCACGGTGAATGGGCACCCCGTGCAGGGTCAGCATCGGCGTGCCGATCGACCCCCCGCCGATGCCAAGGAGCACCGAGGCGAAGCCCATCAGCGGCCCGAACCAGGCGCGGAAGATCCCGCCCGGCAGGTGATCCGAGAGCCGCCAGCTTGCCTTGCCGAAGGCCATGTAGCAGGCGATGCAGAAGACCAGCACGCCGAAGATCAGCTGCAGCGTCTGCGTGCGCAGCTGCGCGACGACCAGGACGCCGGCGACCGCGCCGATGGCGATCGGCGGCGCCCATTGCTTCAGGATCACCCAGTCGACCGCGCCGCGGCGGTTGTGCGCCAGCACCGAGCGGATCGAGGTGACGATGATCGTGGCAAGCGAGGTCGCGACGCAGACCTGCATCAGGTTGTCCGACCCGTAGCCGAGCCCGGCGAAGAGGTAGTAGAAAGCGGGCACCAGCACGATGCCGCCGCCGACGCCGAGAAGCCCGGCAAGGATGCCGGCAAGGGCGCCGACCGCCATCAGGATCAGCAGCAGCGGCAAAAGCGTGTCGAGATGGGTCATGCGGTCCTCCTGCGCGCCCGGGCCTATGCGGGTCGCGCCACTTCTGCCAGAGCCGCCTCGTAAAGCGCAAGCCCCGCGCCCTCGCGTGTCGCGCCTTCGGACAGCACCCGGCGCCAGCCGCGCGCCCCCGGCCGGCCGTGGAACAGGCCGAGCATGTGGCGGGTGATCTGATGCAGCCGTCCACCCGTGGCAAGGTGCTGCGCGATATAGGGTTTCATCGCCTCGGCCGCGGCGAAGGGATCGACGGGCGCCCCCTCGCCCCAGATCGCGGCATCGGCACCGCCCAGGACCTCCATCGGCTGGTGATAGGCGGCGCGGCCGATCATCACCCCGTCCATTCCGGCGGCGAGCTGAGCCTCGGCCTCGGCCAGCGTGGCGATGCCGCCGTTGATCGAGAGGTGCAGATCCGGGAATTCCGCCTTCATCGCATGGACGAGCGGATAGTCGAGCGGCGGGATCTCGCGGTTGTCCTTGGGGCTCAGCCCCTGCAGCCAGGCCTTGCGGGCATGGATGGTGAAGCGGCGCACGCCGGCCTGCGACACCTGGCGCAGGAAGTCGGGCAGCACCTCTTCGGGCACCTGATCGTCGACGCCGATGCGGCA
The DNA here is from genome assembly GCF_056590935.1 of Paenirhodobacter sp. YD-8. Lineage (NCBI taxonomy): Bacteria > Pseudomonadati > Pseudomonadota > Alphaproteobacteria > Rhodobacterales > Paenirhodobacter > Paenirhodobacter sp. YD-8. The sequence continues at coordinate 2,095,016 of NZ_CM152649.1, forward strand.
TTTCACCGTGACCTCGACCGGGCTCGCGGCGATCATCGCGCTCACGCAGCGCGCCACCAGATCGGGGGTCTTCATCAGCACCGCCCCGAAGGCGCCCGACTGCACCCGGTCGGAGGGGCAGCCGCAATTGAGGTTGATCTCGTCATAGCCCCAATCGGCGGCGATGCGGGTGGCCGCGGCCAGCTCTGCGGGATCCGAGCCGCCGAGCTGCAGCGCGACCGGATGTTCCTCGGGCGAGAAGTCCAGCAGCTGCGCGCGTTTGCCATGCACGATGGCGGGCGCGGTGACCATCTCGGTGTAAAGAAGCGCGTGGTGCGAGATCTGGCGGTGAAAGACGCGGCAGTGGCGATCCGTCCAGTCCATCATGGGCGCAACGGACAGGCGGGAGACCATCGATAAATCATGTTTTTTAATTTTATCAGTCACTTATCTTCGCCTCACCTTCGTCTCGTTCCGGCCTGTTCTGTACCAAATACGCCGAATTCGACGCTGGGCTTGGCACTATGTACCAAATAGGATTCCCATGAACCAAGTCAGGAGGTCTTCATGGGCTCGATCAGTATACGCAAGCGAAAGGATGGCAGCAGTAGCTACCCTGCGCGCGTGCGAGTGCTGCGAGACGGAACCTCCTATCATGAGACGAAGACCTTTGACAGACGCCCTGCCGCAACCGCCTGGATGAAGACGCGCGAGAAAGAGCTCGCAAAACCTGGTGCCTTGGAGGAGCTGAACGTATCTGACCCTCCGCTGTCCAAGGCGATCGAGCGCTACACTGAAGAAACGGTGAAGGACATCGGTCGCACGAAAGCGCAGGTCCTCAGGACCATTGCCGCCTACCCGATCGCTGATCTGCCCTGCTCCACCATCACGTCGAAGTGGATTTTCCCGAGATTTGTGGAGAGCGTTTAGCTCACTTCCCGGGCCTTTCGCTCGAAGGCGATCGGGCTCTGGAAGCCGAGCGATGAATGCCGCCTGAGGGGGGTATAGAACCCGTCGATGTATCTGGCGACGGCATTTTGAGCTTGAGCGCGCGTCTGCCATGCGACCGGCCAGATCAGCTCCGACTTGATGGTCTTGAAGAACGTTTCCACCATCGCGTTGTCGTAGCAGTTCCCGCGCCCGCTCATCGAGATCAGGATGCCACGTTTGCGCAGCAGCGCCTGATAGTCCACCGAGCAGTATTGCGACCCGCGATCGGAATGGTGAACCAGCCCCGGCCCAGGGGTGCGAGCCACCCGAGCACGGCGCAGGGCTTCGACCGCGAGGTCACGCTTCAGACGATCACTCGTGGCCCAACCGACCACGCGCCGCGAGAAGAGGTCCAGCATCGAGCCATTGTCCGCCATTGGTCCGAGGACAATGGCGAGGGGCAAGATAGAGCCAGCCCTCCGCCGTCCAGATGCAGGAGATATCCGCCCCCCACTTCCTGTCCGGGCCATCCGCCGTGAAGTCCTGCGCCACGAGATTGGGCGCGACGGGCCAGGCATGTTCATCCTCCCTAAAATCTGTCCACTGGACAGATTTCTTCACGCTCAAATTCCGTCGTGCGCCTGAAGCACCGCTTCTGCCGCGCGATCACCTGGTTCTCTCGCATCCGCCGCGCCGTGCGATGCCGTCCGATCTCATCGCCCTCACCCTTCGTGATCGACGCCTTCGCTTGCCGCATCGTCGGCTGGCGGGTGAGCCGAACGGCGCATGCAGGCTTCGTGCTCGACGCCCTGGAGCAGGCGGTTCATCAGCGGCAGCCGGGCGCCTGAACCGCCCCGGGTTTGCCGGAGGCTCCAACTCCTGAGTAGGATGGAGCATCATGAGCAAGACCACGAACAAGTTTTCCCCTGAGGTGCGCGAACGCGCTGTGCGGCTGGTGTTGGACACCGAAGGCCAGCACGGGTCGCGCTGGCAGGCCATCGTGTCGATCGCCGCGAAGATCGGCTGCTCGGCGCATACGCTGAATGACTGGGTCAAGAAGGCCGAGGTCGACAGCGGCAAGCGCGCCGGCATCCCGACCGAGCTGGCCGAGAAGATGAAGGCGCTGGAGCGCGAGAACCGCGAGCTGCGTCAAGCGAACGAGATCCTCCGCAAGGCCAGCGCATATTTTGCGATGGCGGAGCTCGACCGCCGGTCGAAGTGATGGTGGGCTTTATTGATGCGCATCGGAGTGCGCGCGGGGTCGAGCCGATCTGCAGCGTTCTGCCGATTGCCCCCTCCACCTATTACGATCACCTGGCCAGGCGGGCTGATCCCGCCCGGCGGTCGTACCGTGCGCGCGGGGATGAGGCGCTACGCCCCGAGATCCGGCGTGTGTTCGATGAGAACTGGCGGGTCTACGGCGTCCGGAAGGTCTGGCGGCAGCTTCGCCGTGAGGGTTTCGATGTGGCCCGCTGCACGGTCGCGCGGCTGATGAAGAGCATGGGTATTCAAGGCATTATCAGGGGCAAGCCGCACAGGACGACGATCCCCGACAGGAAGGCGCCCTGTCCGCTGGACAAGGTGAACCGCCAGTTTCGCGTGCCCGCGCCGAACAGGCTCTGGGTGTCGGACTTTACCTATGTCGCCACATGGAAGGGGTTCGTTTATGTTGCCTTCGTCATCGATGCCTATGCCCGCAAGATCGTCGGCTGGCGCGTCAGCCCCTCGGCGCATGCCGGTTTCGTTCTCGATGCCCTGGAGCAGGCGGTTCACGAGCGCCGTCCCGGCAAGGGTATGGGGTTGGTCCACCATAGCGACCGCGGGTCGCAATACCTGTCCATCCGCTACAGCGAAAGGCTGGCCGAGGCAGGCATCGAGCCCTCGGTGGGCAGCGTCGGTGACAGCTATGACAACGCGCTGGCCGAGACGATCAACGGGCTGTTCAAGGCCGAGGTCATCCACCGCCGCGGACCATGGCGCAGCTTCGGAGCGGTGGAATACGCGACGCTGGAATGGGTCGACTGGTTCAACAACCGCCGCCTGCTCGAGCCCATCGGGAACATCCCGCCCGCAGAAGCCGAGGCCAACTTCCATGCGGCTCTGGAAACTGAGACAATGGCCGCGTAACTGACGTCAATCAGCCTCCGGAAAACCCGGAGCGGTTCACTTTCAGCCCGGGCTCGCCCCCTCAAATAGGGGGCGATAGGGCTCACCGGATTTGATCACGGCGTGAATGGTGCGGCCCGTCTTCGCGGCGCTTACAGCATAGTTATGCCCGCTGCTTACTCGGCCTTATCTTGCCGAATAGTCTGCGACACATCCGCGCAGTGCGCTGTCATCGTCAGGGCCACGGGTAGGCCGACGGCGTGTACCCCTCTGCGGCAAGATGATCCACCACATCGCGACGGATATCGACGACATTACCTGTCGTATTCTGCCGTAATTGTCCGAGCTCCTCCGCATCGAAAGGGATAAAGTCCGTTGGCTTGGATTTGCCGGCCCAGACATCAATGATGAAGTTCAGCAGCGCCGCTGTATCGGCGTCCGACAGACCGTCACCGCGCACATTCGGAACATTGGCCAAATAGGCCCTTCTCACAGGCGAACTGGCGAAGTATCCGATCGAATCCACAAAATCCGGGATCCCCGCCTGTGGAAGCCCCCGGCCATTGGCCATATGGCAACCGATGCACTTCAGGACGTAATTGGTGGCAACGCTGCGCTGAGGTCCCGGCATGATCTTGTCGATGTCGGCAAGGGCGAAACCGGGCAGCAAGGCGAGGAAACTGCACAGAAAGAACGACTTGAGTTTCATGGCGCCGCCCTCTCTCTCATCTTGAATAACGCAGCATGGTCGGGCGGCGCCTCGCGCAGGGCCGCCAGTTTCGCGGGGGCCAGTCTTGGGCTGACCCCGTTCAGGTCGCCCAGAACGTAACCCGTGATGGCGAGCACCTCCGCATCGGTCAGCCCGGCATGCGATGGCATGACAAGACCGACATATTCCATGCCGTTGGCGGAAATGCGCCCGGTCAGCCCCGAAAGCAGCACTCCGCCCAGATAGGTGGGCGCCTCCTCGCCAAGGCTCGCGAAAAGCGCGCGATCTGCCAGAGGAGGGGCCAGCCCGGGGGCGCCGGCGCCTGCCTTCTGATGGCAGGCCGCGCAGATTTTGTCGAAGAGTTCCGCCCCCGCGCTCTGGTCCTGCGCGGCGGCCGACGCCGCAAGCGCAGTCAGGCAGAAGGCGAGTGTCACCCTGGCGCCGATGATCATTCCGCAAGCCCCACAACGATGGCCAGTGTGCAAAGAATGCTGTTGTCGGTATTCGCCAGGCACCAGCTCGATTCCGACGCAAGGCCCATGCGATAGCCCGGTCGGTCCCCTTCTTGCCGCGAGCAACCCTCGGTCTCGCAGCCGCCGGAGCCGCAGCAATCGTTATAGCTGACGAGATAGTCCTTGTTGTCATTGGGGTTGCGGCAGGTGCCGACCCAGGCGACTTTTGAAGGGGTAGAACCGGGCGGGCACTGCGTGACCGTCCCGCCGCAATGGCTGCACAGCCCGCCATGCAGCGAACAGTAGCGCCAGTATTCACAATCCTCGGGCAATTCGTCAGGCTCGCCGAAACCGCGCGCCATGGCGGCGCCGCCGATCGTCTCATAGGGCAGCATCGGCAGGACGGTGCCGCCGACCAGTGCCCACCCGGCCCGGCTGAGGAATGACCGGCGCCCGGCCCGATGGGCGATTCCGCGCGACGTGTTCTCGACCCGCGCGTCGAGCCAGTCGAAGAACTGGGAGATCAGGTTTTTCACAGGGTGTCTCCTTTGCTTGATGACGATCTAGTGCGCGGGCTGCGCATCTTGGGTGGACAGATAGGTCTGGATTGACGGGGCCTTGAGATCGAAAGCATTGAACAGGCTGTCGAACTGTTCACGGCTGTTGATCAACCCCTTGGCCCGGATGACGCCGTGCTGATCCAGAAGCACGGCATAAGGCAGCCGCGCAACACGGTAGCTCAGCCCCAGTTCGGTCGAGACCACATAGGGATAATCCTCCAGCTTGGCCGATGTGATGAACCGGTCATGCAGGGCCAGATCGCCCCCGTCCGAGGCAAGCACCACCTCGAGCCAGGCCCCTTCGGCCTTGCGGATATGGTTCAGAATAGGCAGCAGCTTCTTGCAGACCGGGCAGGTCGGCGACAGAAAGAAGACAAGCGTGCTCTTGTCGGCACGCGGGCCGATCGTGAGCAAGCCGCCAGTTCGGCTCTCAAGGGTGAATCGCGGCGATGCCATGCCGACCTGCGGGCCGGCGTCGTTCACCAAGGCGCCCATCGGCGCGACCCGCTCGAACAGGATCCCGATTTGTCGCCCCATGGCGAGCAGACCGAACGCGAGGCCAAGGATCATGACGAACATGGCCACATTCAGAAATACGAGTGCAGTCATTTCATTCTCTCTTCAGATGGTTGCGGCATCAGATCGTGCGCTGTGCAAGCGCAGCGTTGGACAGGATGCGATCGACGATGAGGAAGGCGAGGGTCAGCATCGCGCCCACCGCAAGCGCGGCAAGCGTGGCGCCCATTGAGGGCGCGGTCGCCGGCGCTGCCACCGCCGAAAGCCCCGCGATCGTCGCCAGAACGAGGTTGCGCAGCACCAGCGGCGCGCCGAGCGGTTGCGCCGCGCCGCCGCAGCCGCATTCCACCGTGGTGCGGCCCCGCAGGACATTGATGCCCATCGCCAGCGCGTAAAGCAGGAACAACCCCGCCCCCAGAGCAAGCGCAGCGACCGTGAGGCCCGGCATCACCGTTCCGATCACCACCGCCACCTCGGCCAGAACCAGCGCCGCGGCGGCAGGGCGCACCAGCGCCGCCGGCAGGATGCGGTAATCGGCGACAAAGCCGGTGAACTCGGTGAACTCGGTCAGTTTGTGAAAGGCGGCGCGGGCGAAGATCAGCGCGGTGCTCGTCGCCCCAGCCATGCCAAGCAGCGAGAAAGACTGTTCCATGCGTCTCACTCGGCCCCGGGCGCCATGTCGATCACCGTCGCGAAGCCCGTGCCCGTGGCGGCAGCCGTGCGGCGCAGCGCGAATTGCGCTTCGGGGACGACCTCGTAGCGAACGATCTCATCCTCTTTGAGGCTCAGCGAATACAGTGAAGGCGTCTCGGCGTCGGAGACGAAAACCGAGGACACCGCATTGACCTGTGACCGGAACAGACGCTTCCGCGCCTTGAGGTCATAGGCCCAGATCTCGGCGGACGCGTGATAATGCGCGCCCGGCTCTTTGATCTCCTTCATCGCCATGAAGAGGACGCCATGCGCCTCATTGATCGTGAAGGGATTGTAGCCGCCGGGGGCCCACTTGAGATCGGCGCCGATCGCAGGGATGGTCTCGACCAGCTTCACCGTGTCGCCGGCATCCGACAGACGCACGATCGCTCCGCCGTAGGTGATGAAATAGAGGTCCCCCTTATAACGATCATAGGTCAGATAGATGGGGTCTTTGTTCGGGTCGAAGACGGGCTTACCGCGGCTTGTGGTGAAAGTCTTGCCGGTCTCGTCCAGCTTCACACTCATGAACGCTCCATCGGCGCAAATGGTCGAGAAGCCGCTTCCCTCAAGCGTCGGATAGATGCCAAAGCAGCCCGGCGTCGGGATCTCGACCGCGAAACTGGAGGCGGCCAGATCCACCACCGTCACCGATGTTGCCGGGGTCGAATTCTGGATGAACAGAAAGCGTTCATCCGCGCTGAGCCGCGTCAGGGACTGATTGGTGGTAAATTGCGCGATCTGCGTCGGCAAGACAATTTCCTTGCGCACGCTGAGCGTCGGGATATCGAACACGGTCAGCACATCGGAGCGCGGACCGCGCACCATCCGCGCCTGAAAGTTCGAGGCGTAATAGGCGGTCCGCCCATCTCGCGAGATCGCCGAATGGGCCTGAAAGCCCGCGGCCATGGTGCCCTTGAAAGCCAGATCATCGGCCCCATAGACCTTGATTGCGCTGGCTGCGTTCCACCCTTGACTGTTCACAAAGACATTCGGGCCAGGTGCAATGGCCGCGAGTGCGGTCGGGGTTTCGAATTCGAAGGGGGGATGGGGGGCCTCGTCCTGGGCAAACGCGGCCCGGGTGGCCAGGCTGGCAAACAGCAAAAGCCCCAAGGCAAGTTTTCGTGTCATCGAGATCTCCATGCAGATCAATGTCGCTCGAACCTGCATCCTCACTGCAGCGCGGCGAAAGCCAGATTTTCCCGTAAATTTCGCCTGGGTTTTGAGCGGTTTGCAAAACCGCTCATGTTCCGGACCAGTTGTGCCGCGCCCGATCTTGCTGCGCTGCGCCGCCAGAACGACGGTGACGCGGCTCTGCCAGATGGGATTACCGCGATGAATGCTCCGTGCCTGACCTATTCCGTGAGGTCCTTCTTCGATGCCACTGACCAGGAAGCCGGGCTTCCGGGCTGGGAGCAGCGCTACATGCGAACGCGGGGCGGCAGTTTCGAGGGAAGCGTGACGAGGGCGAGTCTTGGGCCGGTAACAATTATCGAAGAGCGTAGCAGCGTCGGCATGCTTCAGTGGAGCGCGCCGCCTCCCGGCAAGATCGTCATCGCCGTTCTCGCCTCGGACCAGAAACGTGGCTTCAATGGCAAGGCCGTCGCTGATTGCCTGATGTTGCAGCGCGGAGGGAGTGAGATCCTCTGCCACAGCAACGCCGCGCTTCCCGTAAGAGGTCTGATGATCGAGGTCGACGAGGCTGCCGTTGATCTCCCAACAGGGCTGTTCCGGAGGACAGCCATCGTCGTACGCCCGTCCAGCAAGCAGATTCTGGATATTTCACGCTACTTCGAGCAAATCCTGCAATCGGCGCCCACGACCATGCGGATCGCCCCAACGATCCTTCAGCAGGAGATTGTCCAAATCCTCATGGATAAGGTGCAGTACTTGGTCGATCAATTCAAACAAAACGAATGCCGCCTCTTGGACGGCCGAACGACCGCCGCCGATATACTGCTGCGTGCCGAGGGCTTCTTCATTGAAAACAAGCCTGAGGACATCACCATCCAATCGCTATGCGAAGGTCTGGCCATAAGTCAGGCCACCTTGCGCAACGCTTTTGCTGAACTTCTGTCCATGACGCCGCGCGAGTGGCTCATCGCACGAAAGCTCGATATCGGACACAGGTTGTTGTGGGAAGGAACTACCACGACGACGCAACTGGCCATGGCAAGCGGTTTCGGGCATCTGGGCCGCTTCTCGACCTACTATAGAGAAATTTACGGAGACCTGCCGTCCACCAAAGATGATGTCCCGGGAGGTGGTGTAGCTCGCTGCGGGCCTCGCGCTTTCAAGCGGGCGGTCAGTCGCTCTGCGCTGCAGGCAGGCCGACAGTGAGATCATCGCAGACGGGTGCGAGCGTTTCCAGCGTCATGTATCTGGGGCGCAGGACCGTCCATTCCTCGGCCTGTTCCATCAGGATGGCGCCGACGAGGCGCCGGATCGAGGCCTCGTGGGGAAGAGCCCGACGACATCGGTCCGCCGCTTGATCTCGCCGTTCAGGCGCTCGACCGGATTCGTGCTGTGCAACTTCGCGCGGTGCTGGGCGGGGAAGGTCATGTCGGCCAGCACGTCCTCTTCGGCCCTGTCCATGAGCGTGGCGAGTTTCGGCAGCTTGGGCTGCATCTGATCCGCCACCAGCGGCCACTGGGTCTTGGCCGTGGCGATAAAGGCCGAGACCACCCTGCGGCTGCTCCTTCCGGCATGGGCGAGCGCATTGCGCTCGAAATGTCCCTGGCCGCGCTGCCAGGTGGTCGACAAAACCCGGGCCGTGGCCGCTGTGATGCCCGCATGCGCATCGCTGATCACCAGCTTCACACCCGAGAGGCCGCAGCGGACAAGATCGCGTGAGACACCTCGGTCCAGAACGGCTCGGCCTCGGAAGCGCCGATCGCCGGTCGACACTGCCGGCCCGCGTCTGCCGGTCGCGATCGCGATCGCGATAGCCGTTGCGCTGCGCCAGTCGCTCGGGGCTGTTCTCGCCGGCGTCGGCGCCCGAACTCCAGCTCCATCAGACGTTCGGCGGCAAAGCCGATCATCTCACGCAGAAGATCGGCATCTCCGCTCTTCTTCACCAGCGCGCCCAGGTCCATCATCCGTTTGGTCATCGGCTCTGTTCCTCGGTTCAGATTAGTGGTCGCAGCCCGACCCTACCGAGAAACCCGATTGCCACCGACACCTACACCACGCCAAGGGGCGTCACCCTTTGCGGTGAAGTAGCTTCTCTCAGCGGAAAGGTGCGGCGGCGGCGACCGAGACCGATGTATAGGCAAGCGCGTAATCGCGCAGCGCCTCGGCAAGGCTGCTTTGAGCCGTCAAAAGATCGCGTTCCGCATCGAGGACGATGAAGAACTCCCCTTCCCCGCCACGCCAAGTTTCGCGTGACAGATTGGCGGTCTCTTGCGATGTGGCGACTAGGCGCCTTTGGATTACTACGTTGTTCGCGCCCCGGCTCCAGGCCGTGAGACCGTTTTCGACATCCTCGATTGCAGCGAGCACGGTCGCACGCCATTTGATCTCGGCCTGAACAGCGCGCGATTCCGCCGCCGAAAGATTGGCCTTGTTCGCGCCACCACTAAAGATCGGCAGGTTGATCTGCGGGCCGATCTGCCAGGGCGTCACATTTCCGCTGCCTCGGGTGTGGGTGGGCAGGATGCTGCCACTGATCGAGACCGAGGGCCAAAAGGCAGCCTCGGCCACGCCGACACGGGCAACAGCAGCGGCAAGGCGCCGCTCAGCCACTTTCACGTCCGGACGCGCCCGGATGACCTCGGCCGGCACACCGACCGAGGGCTTGCCGCGTGCCACGGGCTGCGATGCGCCGCGCTGGACGGTGTCCAGAATATCGGCCCGGCGGGTGCCGGTGAGGGTGGCGAGGCGATTGACCGCTCGGTCGACGCCGATCTGAAGCGCCGGTAGCGCCGCATCGGACTGCGTGACGGCCTTTTGCGCCTGCAGCTCTTCCAGCTTGCCCGACTGGCCAAGTCGCACCATATCCCGTGTCATCTTCAGCGTCTCGCCGCGGCTGGCGATGCTCTTGCGAGTCAAGGCGATGCTTTCCTGATAATAGCGCAGTTCGATATAGCTGTTGGTGATCGCCGCCGCGACGGAAAGGCGTGCAGCCTCTTCGGAAAGCTTCGCGGCCTCCAGTTCGGCAAGGGCGGCGGTGCGCGCCGCACCGTTGCCACCGAGAATATCCAGGAGCCAAGAGGTCGAAAGACCGGCCGAGGTTTGCTCGGTGATCACTTTCGTGCCCTCGGCGTCACCTCGCTGCTCGCTCGCATTGGCCGAAAAGGTGGGAAACATGGCGCTGCGGCTGCCCTGATACGCAGCCTCGGCCTCATCGATGACGGCGACGGCTTCCTTTATGTCGAGGTTGCGCGCCAGCCCCTGAGCTACCAGCCTATCCAGCGTATCGTCGCGGAAGGCTTGCCAGAACGGGCCGGCAGCGCTTCGGCTCATGGTCTCGCCAGAAAAGCCTGCGGGAAGCTCTGCCATGGGCGCGGAATATTCGGTGGTGACACAGCCTGTCAGAAAGAGCGTCAGAGTAATGGCGATCAGTTTTCTGGCGACGCGCTTGGTTTTCCGCGTGCCGGTTTTCTGGGGTTCCATGCTCGATTTTCCTATGATTGAAGGCTGCCGTGAGCAGAGGTCGCGCTGAAAACGCTGATCGGTTGGTCTCTGGCGGGGGGACCGTATGAGCCGCTCCTGTTGTGTATTGGAGTGAAATGGCTGGTTGTCGGCACAACTTTTCCGGGAACAGATCTTCGCACTGAGGGCTCCAGATAATGGCAAGCCTATGCTATGGCTCAAAACTGTCCAGAATCCGTGCAGGACTGATCCAGAAATCATCCGCATGCAAAAGCTCTACGGACTTTCATGGAACGGGGAGCGAGATCGTGTTCCTCTTCTGATGCGAGGAAAGCACCCGCTCCAGTCCCTACCAGAACATCAAGATTTCAGGCGGCGGCTCAGCTGTCGCTCAGGGGCGCGGCATAAAGCCCGCCCTTCGCCACCAGTGAGCTGCTGCCGGTTTCGTGGACAGCTGGTTATCCTTGTGGCGGCCGTGATGGTGATCGCCGGCGTCATTGTCGCCCAGAAGGGGGAGAAAGGCAGAGGGAGAACTAAGTGGATGAACGGCCTTTCCACCAACCCGCTGCTATCGTGGCGGCATAGGTGGAGACCCGAAGACGTCGGGCTGCGCGAGCGCATGCGCCTGCTGGCAGGTGAACAGCGCCGGTTTGGCCATCGGCTGCGCCACGTTCTGCTGAGACAGAAGGGGCTGGTGACCAACCGCAAGAAGACCCCGCGACTTTTCCGCGAAGACTGAGGAGGATCAGAGAATGAACCAGTGGATCTTTTCCCCTGCGAAGCTCTCGGTTCGCAAGCAGCGGGGGAGCAAGAAGGCAACTGGGTCCCGGCCGCCGCCACTGACCGTCGCCGTGCCGAACGCGCGCCGGTCGGTGGATTTCGTCCACGACCAGTTCGCCCATGGCCGCCGGTCCTGCGTCTTCGACGTGATCGACGACGTCAGTTAGGAATGCCCCGCCGTCGTCGACACCTCAATCTCTGCCCGCGGTGTCGCGCGGGCACTCTCAGCTGTGATCGCCTGGCGCGGCGAACCCGGTCTGATCGTCAGCGATCAAGATGAGATGGGACTGTGACCCCGGTTGGGCCGCGTAAGCTCATCGAATGAGTTCACCTCGAACACAATGCGGCATTACCCCCACCCAGAACTGAAAATGGATGCGTGAAGTTTACTTTATCCCCCGTCAAGACGGGGAGGGCTACCGGGGCCTTCCCCCCCCAAAAAAAAGCTGATGTGAGGCTGAGAGGCCGGTTGGGGCGGATTCTGGAGGTTCGCCGCATATGCAGGAATATCCCTGACCGACTGAGAAAGCAGACATTCAAACAGAGCTTTAGTGCCGAGCCCAGCCCTATGACGCGGAGGGCTTTTTGCCGTCCGTGCGACGCACGGCCGGGCATCCGCAGGACTCGGTGAGAGCGGTTCTTCGACCAATGCTCTGCACTTCTGGCAGCCGGTCGTCGTGGCGCGAAGAACTTCTGCCGGATGGCGGCGCGACATGGCCACCGCAGCAAGTTGCAAAAGGCGGCCGACCATGTTGGACGTTACGGACGCCCCCCGCGCTGCACCGAACACGATGACCGCTATGCACCTCCGTCGAGAATGCCTCGACAGCAGTCGGGAGCGCTCAGCTGGTCAGATGATCCAAGATCGCCTCGACATCATCGAGGAATGCCGTCCAGTCCCCCTTTTCGTCGATACCGTTCAGTCGCATGAGGAAGAGACCCTCCACTGCCAGAAAGGCGACGCGCGCGGTCCGGGCCGCGGCCGAGCAGCCGCCGAGCCGGTGAAAGATGCCACGATACCAGTTGCGCGTCTCGCGTCGGTTGACCGGGTCTTCCAGATAGCTGACCAGAAGTCCCGCCATCTTGGCATTCATCGCCTGCTGCGAGGCCCGGGTCGCCGCGATGTAACGCCGGACAAATGCCACGGGATCGACGTCTTCCTCGGTCCCCATCACGGCATCGAACTGGCTGGTCCAGCGCTCGACCAGAGCGCGCACCAGATCATCCTTGCTGGCAAAGGAATATTGCACCCCGCCCTTCGAGATCCCCGCCGCTTGCGCCAGCGCCCCGATGGTCAGCGCCGCCCCACCGCCGGTGCGCACGATCTCCTCGGCAACATCCAGCAATCTGTCGCGGGTGATCGTCGGCTTCCGGCCCATTGGTCTTTTCGTCCATGAGTTCTCTATTGAATTCCATACGTATGTATTTATTTGGGGGGACGCAACAGGTCTATACAGGTGCCCGATGCCCACTCGCCCCCTCGATCCGAAACGCTGGCTGGTGCTGCTGGCCGTGATGCTGGCCTTCCTGCCGGTGGTGCTGGACATGACGATCCTGCATGTGGCGGTGCCGACGCTGACCCAGGCCATTGCGGCGTCGAATACCCAGGTGCTGTGGATCATCGACATCTATCCGCTGCTGATGGCGGGGCTGCTGGTGCCGATGGGCACCTTGGCCGACCGGGTCGGCAACCGACGCATCCTGCTGACCGGGCTGACAGTTTTTGGGCTGGCCTCGGCGCTGGCGGCCTTTGCGCCCTCTGCGCCGATGCTGATCGCGGCGCGGATGCTGCTGGCGCTTGGCGGGGCGATGATCATGCCCTGCGTTCTTGGCATCATCCGCCGCACCTTCGAGGACCCGGCCGAGCGCGGCCTTGCACTGGGGCTGTGGGGCACGGTGGGCGCGGCAGGTGCGGCGGTGGGGCCGCTGATCGGCGGCGCACTTCTGGGGCATTTCTGGTGGGGGTCGGTCTTCCTGGTCAATGTTCCGGTGATGCTGATCGTGCTGCCCGCCTGCTGGCTGCTGCTGCCCCGGCGCGAGGAGATCACCCCCGGCCATTGGGCCATCGGCCAGGCGCTGCTGCTGATCCTTGGCATGATCGCCACCGTCTATGCGATCAAGGCGGGGTTTGGCGCGAAGCAGCCGTTGTCGGTCGTCCTGCTGGTCCTGGCTCTCGGCGCGGTGCTCCTGTCGATTTTTGTCCGCCTGCAGCTGCGCAGCCCTGAACCGATGCTGGATCTGTCGCTGTTCTCGCGCCCGGCGATCGTGGCAGGGATCATCATGGCGGTCGTGGCCAGCGGCTCGCTGGCAGGGGTCGAACTGACCCTGGCGCAGGAGCTGCAATATGTGCTGGACAAGACGCCGCTTCAGGCCGGGCTGTTCATGATCCCGATCATGGCGGCCGCGGCGCTCGGCGGGCCTGTGGCCGGCTGGTTGTCGGGGCGCTTCGGGCTGCGGCCGGTGGCCTGCCTGTCGCTGGCGGTCTCGGCAGGGGCGCTTGCGGGCCTTACCGTCACGGATTTCCGTGCCCCCGGGCTGATCGTGCCGGCGCTGCTGGCGGTGCTCGGTCTTGCCCTGAGTATCGGACTCACGGCCTCGTCCATCGCGATCATGGGCGCCGCCGACGCCAGCGAGGCGGGGGCGGCGGGTTCGCTTGAGGCAACGGGGTATGAACTGGGCAGCGGTCTGGGGATCACCCTGTTCGGCGTCTTCATGTCGGTGGTTTTCGAACGCCATCTGGTGCTGCCCGAGGGCGTTCCCGAGGCGCTGGCCGATCAGGCGTCGCGCTCGATCGGGGATGTCTATATCGCCGCCCAGCACCTTGGCCCCGGCCCGGGGGCGGCGGTGATCTCCGCCGGCAAGGCCGCGTTTTCCGCGACCCATTCGGTGCTGCTGACCACCGCGGCCCTCTTGATGAGCCTGCTGACGGTCCTGGTGTTTTTCCTGCTGTCGCGGGCGCGCTCAAAGGCCGCCGGCCAGCCCTGAACGCTTCTCGCCTGCGGTCACGTGCCGGCGAGAAGCCCGGCATAGACACCGCCCCGTGCGGCCAGCGCCGCATGGGTGCCGGTCTCGACCACCCGCCCGTGCTGCATGACCACGATCAGATCGGCATCGCGGATGGTCGAGAGCCGGTGCGCGATGGTGATGGTGGTGCGCCCCTTCGACAGCCCCTCCAGCGCCTGCGACATCGCGCGCTCGGTCCGGGTGTCGAGTGCGCTTGTCGCCTCGTCGAGAAGCAGGATCGGCGGATCACGCAGGATGGTGCGGGCCAGCGCCAGCCGCTGTTTCTCACCGCCCGAAAACCGGAAACCGCCCTCGCCGACCAGAGTGTCATATCCCTTGGGCAGGGCAACGATATGATCGTGGATCTGCGCCACCTTCGCGGCCGCGATCATCTCGGCTCCGGTCGCCTCAGGCCGGGCAAAGCGCAGGTTCTCGGCGACCGATGCATGGAGCAGATAAGGTTCCTGCGACACCACCCCCAGCATCTGCGACAGCGTCGCAAGGCTCAGATCGCGCAGGTCCGCCCCGTCAAACCGGATCGCGCCCGCCTCGACATCGTAAAGCCGCGCCAAAAGGTAGCCGAGCGTCGTCTTGCCCGAGCCTGTCGGGCCGACAATCGCGACATGGCTGCCGGCGGGGATGGTCAGGCTGACATCATTCACCGCCGGGCCGCGCCCGTCGGCATAGGCAAAGCTGACATGATCGAGCTGCACCGCACCGCGCATCTCGGAGCGCGGGATCGTGACCGGGTCCGTGCGCTCGGTGATCTCGACCGGCTTGTCGAGATAGTCGAAGATGCGGGCAAAGAGGGCGCGGGTCTTGCGGGTGTCGCGGCCGATCTCAAGGAGCTGCTCGAACGGCCACAGCAGCTGTTCCTGAAGCGCGATCATCGCCACCAGCGTGCCGATGCTGGCCGCGGTCCCGCTGTGCATCAGCAAACCGCCCGCAAGCAGCGTCAGCGCGGGCAGCGTGGCCAGCGCGAAGCCGATCAGCGACCACTGCCATTCGCCCGCCGTATGCGACCGGACCTCCAGCTGCGCCAGATCGCGAGAGATGCGCGCAAAGCGCTGCGTCAGCCAGGGGCCACGCCCCATGGTGCGGGCCAGGATGATGCCAGGGGCCGACAGCGTTTCCTGCACCGCGGCGGACATGTCGGCGGCACGCGCCTGCTGCTGAAAGGTCAGCGCCTCGCGGCGCCTGGCAACCCGGGCGCTGATCAGCACGGTCATCGGCACGATCAGCAGAACGAACAGGGCCAGCCTCCAGTCCAGAAGAATGATCGCCACCGCTGTCATCGCGACCGCGCTGAGCGAGCGGCCGAGCTCGTTCGCAGTATCGGTCATCAGCGATTGCAGCCCGGCAATGTCGCCCGCGATCCGCGACTGCACCTCGCCGCTGCGGGTACCAGTGAAGAACCGCAGCGACAGCGTCTGCAGATGCGCGTAAAGCCGGACCCGCAGGTCATGCAGGATTGCCTGACCGATGCGGGCGCTCAGCACGATCTGCAGCGCGCCGATCCCGGCCGAGGCCAGCGCCGCCGCGATCATCCCCCCCGCCAGCCAGATCAGCAGCGAAAGATCCTGCTGCGGCAAGGCGATGTCGATGATCGCGCGCAGCAGGAACGGCCCGGCAAGCCCGATGGCCGACGCAAGGATCATCAGGCCCCCCACCGCCGCGATCCGCGCCCGGTAAGGGGCGAACAGCCGCAAGACGCGCCGCATCGACACATGCCGCGCGGCCAGGGCGTCATACTCCTCGAAATCGTCAGTCATCGGTTTCTCCAGCGGGTGAGGCGCGTTTGGGCAGCCGGATTTCCACGGTCAGCCCCGGGGAGGCCTGGGGCAGGATCCGCGCCTCGCCGCCATGGGCGCGGGCGATGGCGCGCACGATGGACAGGCCGAGACCCGAGCCGCCAAGGCTGCGCCCGCGCGAGGCCTCGGCCCGCCAGAACCGGTCGAAGGCACGTGCCTGATCTTCCGCGCAGAGGCCCGGTCCGGTATCGCAACAGCGAAAGATCACTTCGTCGCCTTCGGCCCGGGTCTCGACATGGACCTGGCTTTGCGGCGCATAGCAACGGCAGTTTTCCAGCACCGCGACACAGGCCTGACGCAGCCGCGCCCGGTCGGCCACGATCCGGGCCGGAGCGAGCGCGCGGGTCAGCGTGATGCCCGCCGCGGTCAGCTCCGCCTCGAGCCCGTTCAGCGCGGCGCCGACCTCCTCGGCCAGATCGAAGCTGCCATAGCTCAGCTCCAGCTGGCCTGCGTTGCTGAGCGCGAGCGTGCGCAGCTCCTCGACAATGGCCGAGAGCTGATCGACATGCGCGATCAGCCGCGCATAAAGCTGTGGCGTCGGATCGAAGACGCCGTCCGACAACCCCTGCAAGCGGCCGCGCAGGATGGTCAGCGGAGTGCGCAACTCATGCGCGATGGCCGAGTTGGAATAGGCAAGCTCGGCCTCGGCGCGTTCCAGACGCTCGGCCATCCCGTTGAAATCCGCAAGCAGATCTGCGGCTTCGCGGAAGCTGCCCGCCGGCAGGGCGGCGCGGGCGGAAAAATCGCCGGTCGCGATCCGCCGTGCGGCCCCGGCAACCGATTTCAGCGGCTCGACGATGCGCCGCGCCAGCCGCCAACCGATCCCCGAGGCCGTCAACAGGCCGAAGGCGAGCACCGTCAGCACCATGACGGTGTCGGCCGTGCGCCAGCCGGCATATCCCTCGGGCTCGGGATAGAGCCATTCGTAGATGAAGAGGAAATAGGCCATCAGCCCCAGATAGACGATCAGCGCCGCAATCAGCGTCAGCGCGATCATCGTGCGGGAAATACGTGCGTTCAGGTTAGCGGGCATCGGGCGCATACAGTCGGTAGCCGATCCCGCGCACACCTTCGAGCATGTGGTCTGAGCCCGCAGCAGCCAGCTTGCGGCGCAGATTGCTCATGTGGCTGTCAACGGTGCGATCCAGCGCAGAGCCCTCGGGCAGACAGGCGTCCACCAGATCGCCCCGGCTGAAGGCCCGCCCCGGAAAGCGCGCCATATGGGCGAGGATGCGGTATTCCGTGGGTGTCAGATCCAGCACGACCGGCCCGGCTTCGCCGGCGAGCACGGCGCGATAGGCCTCAGGATCGACCGTCAGGGGGCCCACGCGCAACAGGTGATCGGGGCCATGCCCCCTCGTGCGGCGCAGCACGGCGCGGGCGCGGGCCACCACCTCCAGCGGGTTGAAGGGCTTGACGACATAGTCATCGGCGCCGATCCGCAGGGCCTGCAGCTTGTCCAGATCCTCTGCCAGCGCGGTGACCATGATCACCGGCGTCTCGCCGCGGCGGCGGATCGCGGCCAGCACTTCATAGCCGTCCTGCCCGGGCAGCTTGATGTCCAGCACCACCAGATCCGGGCGCAGGCGCAGATGATGCGCCAGCCCCGTCGTGCCGTCGCGGGCACAGATCACGCGGAACCCCTCGCGCGCGAAATAGGTTTCGAGGATCTCGGCGATCTCGGGCTCGTCTTCGATGATCAGGATCAGGGCATCACTCATGGCGCGGCCTTTCGGAGTCTGTCGGGCACCGCCCCACGATTCAGGCGGCTGACAGTGACATAAAGCACCGGCACGAAGAAAACGGCCAGCACCGTGGCCGAGACCATCCCCCCGAAGACGCCGGTGCCGATCGCATTCTGAATTTCGCAGGCGGCGCCCTGCGCCAACATCAGCGGCACGACACCCAGGGCAAAGGCAAGCGAAGTCATCAGGATCGGGCGCAGGCGCAGGCGCGCAGCCTGCATGATCGCGCGATGCAGCCCCAAACCCCGCTCGCGCAAATGGCGGGCATATTCCACCATCAGGATCGCGTTCTTGGCCGATAGCCCAATGATGGTGACAAGGCCGACCTTGAAGAACACGTCATTGTCCGCACCGCGCAGCAGCACCGCGCTTACCGCCCCCAGAACCCCCAAGGGCACCACCAGCATCACCGCGAAGGGCACCGACCAGCTTTCGTAAAGCGCCGCCAGCACGAGGAACACGACCAGCATCGAGGCCGCGAGCAGCATCGGCGCCTGATTGGCCGACTGCTGTTCCTGCAGCGATTGCCCGGTCCATTCCACGGCAAAGCCCTGCGGCAGCTGTTTTGCGAGCCGCTCCATCTCGGCCATGGCCGCCCCGCTCGACACACCGCTTGCCGCCTCGCCCGAAATGCGCGCCGCCGGATAGCCGTTGTAGCGGTCCAGTTGCAGCGGCGTGCTTTCCCAGACCGGGGTCACCACCTCGGACAGGGGCACCATGCCGCCGTCCAGATTGCGCAGTTCCAGCCGCAGCACGTCTTCGACATGCATCCGCGCGGCGGCGTCCGCCTGCACGATCACCTGTTGCATACGCCCCTGATTGGGGAAGTCGTTCACATAGGTCGATCCGATGGCGGTCCCTATCGTCTCGCTGATCATGTCGAACCGAAGCCCGAGAGCCTGGGCCTTTTCCCGGTCGATGTTGAGCGCGATGCTCATGCCGTCGGGCAGGCCCTCGCTCATCACACCGGACAGCAGCGGGCTCGCCGCCGCCAGGGCGAGCAGCTGGTCTTCTGCCGCTTTCAGGGCGGCGGGGCCAGCATTGGCGCGATCCTCCAGCCGCAGCGAAAAACCCGAGGTGGTGCCCAACGCTTCGATCGCCGGGGGGTTCATGATCGTCGCGATGCCTTCGGGGATATCGGCCATTGCGGCTTCGGCGGCGGCGATTTCCTCATCCACGCTGGTCTTGCGCGCGCCCCAGTCCTTCATGCTGGTGAAGGCCTGCGCCGCATTCGGGCCCGAGCCCGAGAAGCCGAAGCCGAGGATCACGGTGTTCTCGGTGATGTCGGGGCGGGTCGCGGTATGGGCCTCGTAGGCGGCGATCACGGCGCGGGTGCGCTCTGCGGTGGCGCCGGCGGGCAGTTCGAACATGGCCATGAAACTGCCCTGATCCTCTTCGGGAACGAAAGAGGTCGGAATGCGCATGTAGCCAAATGCCATGCCACCGATCAGCGCGACATAGAGCACCAGCATCCGCCCGCCGTGCCGCAGGGTCAGGCCGACCCAGCCGGTATAGCGTCGGGTCAGCGCGTCAAAGCGGCGGTTGAACCAGCGGAAGAAGCCGCGAGCCTCGCCATGCCCGCCGGTCGGTTTCAGCAGCGTCGCGCAAAGCGCCGGCGTCAGCGTCAGGGCGAGGAAGGCAGAGAACAGGATCGACACCGCCATCGACAGCGTGAACTGGCGATAGATCGCGCCGACCGATCCGCCGGCCAGCCCCATCGGAATGAAGACGGCGGCCAGAACCAGCGTGATGCCGACGATGGCGCCCGAGATCTCGCGCATCGCCTGCTGCGTCGCAGCCCGGGGCGAAAGGCCCTGCCGCGCCATGATACGTTCGACATTCTCGACCACGACGATGGCGTCATCGACGATGATGCCGATCGCCAGCACCATACCGAACATCGTCAGCACATTGATCGAATAGCCCGCGAGCCACATCACCGCGAAGGTGCCCAAGAGCGCGATCGGCGCAACGATGATCGGGATCAGCGTGTAGCGCAGCTTTTGCAAGAACAGCAGGATCACCAGAAAGACCAGAACCATCGCCTCGATCAGCGTCTGGATCACCTTGTTGATCGACACCTTCACGAAGGGCGCAGTGTTGTAGGAGATCGAGACCTCGATATCCTCCGGCATGGCAAGGCGCAGTTCCGCCAGCCGGGCCTCGATCGCGGCGGAGGTGCGAACGGCATTGGCGCCGGGCGACATCTGGATCGCGGCGGCCGCCGCCCCCTTGCCGTTGCTGCTGACGCTGAAGGCCATGGTCTGCGCGCCAAGCTCCAGCCGCGCGACATCGCCCAGCACAAGGCGCGCGCCGTCGGTATTGGCGCGCAGGGGGATCGCGGCAAAGGCTTCGGGCGAGGTCAGCTGCCCGCGGATGGTCAGCGGCGTCGAGATGCGGGTGCCCGGAACCGTCGGCTCGTCGCCCACCCGGCCGGGTGCAGCCGCCGCGTTTTCGCGCGCGACGGCCTCGGTCACGTCGCTCATCGTCAGACCATAGGCAGACAGCTTCGCCGGATCGACCGAGATCCGCATCGCCCGTTCCGAGCCGAATTGCTGCACGCGCCCGACCCCGGGAACCCGCTTGAGCTCCTCAGCCAGGTTGCGGGTCAGATACTCGCCAAGGCTCAACTCATCGGTCGCACCTGCGCGCGACTTGAGCGTGATGACCATCAGAAAGCCCGTCTCCGCCGCCTCGACCCCGATGCCAGCACGGCGCACGGAGTCGGGCAGCAGCGCCTCGACGGTCTTCAGGCGGTTTTGCACCTCCACCTGGGCCATCTCGGCGTTTGTTCCGGGTTTGAAGGTGACGGTGATAGTCGCGCCGCCTGTCGAATCCACGCTCGACTCGTAATACAGCACGTTCTTGACGCTGGAGAGTTCCTTCTCGATCGGGCGGATCACGCTGTCGCTGACGGTTTGTGCGTCGGCCCCGGCATAGCTGGTGAAAATGCTCACGCTGGGCGGCGCGAGATCGGGGAACCGAGCGACCGGCAGCTGTGGGATTGCGACGATCCCGGCAAGCGCAATGAAAATGGCGATCACCCAGGCAAAGACCGGGCGCAGGATGAAGAATTGCGGCATTGCACCTGTCTCTCAGAGGTGGGGATTTGACGAGGGGACATCTGCGGCACGGGGGGTGACCGCTGTCACGCTCCCCGCGGGCACCCGGTCCTGCCCACGGATCGCCACAGTCTCGCCGGGCATCAGGCCCGAGGCGATGACGACACGGTTGCCGACGCGTGCGCCCAGCTGCACGTCGCGGCGCATCGCCATGCCCTCTGGCGAGACGATGACAAGCTGTGCCCCACCGCTCGCGGTCCGCAACACCGCTTCCTCGGGCACCAGCAGCGCATCGGGAAGCACGCCGTACGGCAGTCTTGCGCGCACGAACATTCCGGGCAGCAGGGCAAGGTCGGGGTTTGCGGCCTCGATGCGGACGCTGACATATCCCGTCCCCGGATCGACAATCACGTCCGAGGATTTGAGCTTGCCCGTCAGCGGCTTTGCCCCGTTGCGGTCAGGCAAGATCCGCACCGGCCCCACCCCGTCTTCGGCGGCGAACAGGATGGCATCCAGATCCTCGGCTGGCAGGCGCAGGTCCACAAAGATCTTCTCAAGATCCTGCAGCACTGCCAGCGGATTCTCGCTGCCCGGTGAGGCAAGCGCGCCAACATCGGCCAGCCCGGCCGCGACGTAGCCATTGATCGGGGCGCGCAGGGTGGCGAAATCGAGATCCAGCCGCTTGCGCTCCACCACGGCGCGCGCCTCCGCGACACCCGCACGGGCAAGCAGGAGATCGTTGTTCGCCGTGTCGCTCTTTTCCCGGCTGATCGCATTCATGGCAAGCAATCCTTCCGCGCGTGCGGCGGTGCGCTGCGCATGGGCCTCGACGGCTTCGGCGCGCGCAAGCGCCGCTTCTGCCATGACAAGATCAGCCTTCAGCGGAGCCGGATCGATACGGAACAAAACCTCGCCGACCGGGATTCGGGTTCCTTCATCCACATGCCGCTCCAGGATCAGGCCACCGACCTGCGGACGGATCTCGACCCGCCGAAAGGCGGCAACTCGGCCCGAGCGCTCGGTCTCGAGGATGATCCGCTCGGGCTGAACCGTCGCGACGCTCAGCAGAACGGCCATCTCCTCCCCGATTGCATCCGCCGGAGCCGCATCGGGGTGAGTGGCCAACTTGGCCAGGGCAAGCGTTCCTGCCATCAGGCCAAGGAATGCGAGGATCAGGATATTGCGGCGTGCCATATTGCATCCCATCGGTTTCATACCGCCGACAAATGGCACCGCACGATGGACATCCCGCCGATGTTTCATGGAGGCATTGTGGAGACCGGATCGGGGCGACGATCGCACCACACGCCCGGCTCGTCGTGAGACGACCGGGCGCGGCCTATCCTCCGCGGCGCCCCGCCAGAGGTGCCGGGCGCGAGCGCCCCGAGGTCACATGTAGTGCGACCGCCCGTCGAGGTCCGCGAAAGTTGGAGAGGAGCGGTGACAGCATGAAACATCGATATAATGCTCCGAAGTTGCGCTGAGCGCTGATGCTGCACCACGCTAGAGAGGCCGCTTCGAGAGAAGCGGAGATTCGACATTCCGGCCTGTTGAAGGGCCGAAATGGACCGAAAGGTCGTTTCCTCGTCGCAAAACGGCCCTGCAGGACGATAGTCGCCCGCCTTTTCCGAAACGCGCTCCGATGGCGCCCGGCGCCTCTCGCCGCCGGGGCTTCGTATCCGGCTCAGAACGGGACGTCATCGTCATCGATGCACTTGCCCTCGTCGTTCTCGGTCTGCTTGGCGCGGCTCAGGAAATCGACCGTCTCGGCGATGATCTCGCAGCCGTCGCGGTCAACGCCCGCAGCATCGGTCCACTTCGTGTCGTGGATGCGGCCGCGGACCAGAACCTTCATGCCCTTCTCGCAATGCTCCTGGACCGTCTTGCCGAGGCCGTTGGAGCAGGTGATCCGGTAGCCGTTTTCATCACGGATGACGCGGCCTTCGGCATAGCGCGGGCGCGAGGTGACTAGGCTGAAGTGGGTGATGCCGGTGCCGCCCTGGGTGGTGCGGCTCTCGGGGGCCTGACCGATGTTGCCAGCGCGGATGACGATGTTCTGCATGGGTTTTCTCCGTTGCTTCCTCGTAGGGACCTTCCCTCCGACGAGACCCGGCCAAGGCCGTCGGGAGACACCCGCAACTGCCGCCTTGGCGGCAGCCCGCCCGCCCCCAAGGCCCCAGGTGGAGCGGGCAGCCGCGCCCGGCGCGGCAACACGGCTGGGAGCCGCGGGGGTTGCTGGTGGAAGCTGACCTGCCACGGGTCTTTCATCCAGCCGCGACCGGAGCCCGGTTGGTATTTACGCCGATCGACGCGGGTTGAGCAATCGCCCGACGCGCGGAGCTTTCATCTCGCGCAGCGGGGCGGGCGATTGCGGTGGTCAGGGCCCGCGCGTAGTCAGCCGGGGCTTGGTAATCCAATGCCGAATGGGGACGCTCGGTGTTGTAGTCTGCGGCCCAAGCCGCGATCACGACGCGCGCATGTGCCAGGTTGCGAAACATTGTCTCGTTGAGCAGCTCGTCGCGCATCCGCCCGTTGAAGCTTTCGACGAAACCGTTCTGCATGGGTTTGCCCGGCGCGATGTAGTGCCACTCGATCCGGTGCTCGGAACACCACCGCAGGATGGCGTTACTGGTCAGCTCCGTCCCATTATCGCTGACAATCATGCCGGGTTTGCCGCGACGCTCGATCAGAGCGGTCAATTCCCGCGCCACACGGCGCCCCGAGATCGAGGTGTCCGGGATCGCCGCGAGGCATTCCCGGGTGACGTCGTCGACCACGTTGAGCACCCGAAAGCGCTGGCCGCCCGCGAACTGGTCATGGACGAAATCCAGCGACCAGCGCGCATTGGGCCGCGCCTCGACCAGGATCGGGGCTCGCGCCCCGATAGCCTTGCGCCGGGCCTTTCGCTTGCGCACCGTCAGTGTTGTCGGGAAAACAGTCCCCCGGACTGTTTTCTGATCCTCCTCCATCCTCGCGGTAGAGCCGATAGATCCGGTTGATCCCGGAAGGCTCGCCCTCGCGCCGTAGCAGCACGAAGAGGCGCCGATAGCCGAACCGCCGACGCTCGTTGGCCAGCTCCCGCAACCGCCCGCGCAGCACCGTGTCCGGCGCGCGCTGCGCCTGGTAGCGGACCATCTTGCGATCCGCCCCGGCAATCCGGCACGCCCGCCGTTCCGAGAGCCCGAGAAGAGCCTTCAGGTGCGCGACCGCCTCGCGCTTCACAGCGGGCGTCACCACTTTTTTGAAACCAGTTCCTTCATCGCCGCCAAGTCCAGCATCTGCTCGGCCAGCAGCTTCTTCAGCTTGGCGTTCTCATCCTCAAGCATCTTTAGCCGCTTCGCCTCCGACACCGTCATGCCACCGAACTTGGCCTTCCAGTTGTAGAAGGTGCCTTCCGACATGCCGTGCTTGCGGCACAGATCCGCGCACTTTGCGCCTGCCTCGTGCTCAGCCAGGATGCCGATGATCTGTTCGTCCGTGAACCTCGTTCGCGTCATTGTCCGTCCTCAGGTTGGGCCGGACTCTAATCGACGGTGGAGGAAAAATCCCGTGGCAGGTCAGATGGTCTCATCGACGACGTCATCCGAAGACAGATAGTCGTATTCGCGCTCGAGCTGGCGGTAGAGCCAGCGAGCGAGATCGCGCAGAGCCTCGATCATGGTGTCCTCCGCATCGGCGGTCATGTCTGGCAGCTCGGGCTGTCACGCCCGACTGAGATCGCCATGCAATATTCGTGATGATAGTGGCCACGATGGCTGGCCTCGGCGCGAAGCTGATAGAAATTGCGGCGCTGGGTCGCCAGAAGAACATCAGCGATGCGATGCAGTTCGGTATCCTGCGGCGCGTATTCCCTGATCCCGCGCGGCGCGCCCTTGCGGTAGGCATAGAAGGTTTCGAAGCAGGCACCATCGCCCTGACTTCAGAACCCCCGGAACCAGATGCAGGGTTCCTGCCGTGTGCCGCCGCCCATCAACCGGACGGTTCGGGTCTTGAGGTTCAGCCCGAGGATTTCGGCGACGCGCTGGAAATCCTCATAGACGGTATTGTCCCAGTCATCGTCGAAGCCACCCTCGCGATACCAGGCGCGGGCCTTGTCCCTGGCTGCATCAGAAAGCTCCTCGAGGCGATAGACGGTGATCTCGATGACCTCACTCATAGGGATTGCCTCCCTCCAGAACGGTGGAAAGCCAGCCATCGGTATTGATCCAGTCCACCGTCTCGTCGGTAGCGAGATCGAGGACCTGCGCCCCGCCGCCGAACCCGTCGATCCTCGGGCGTGAGCAGCTATTGGCGTTCTGCATCCCCCATAGGCCGGTCAGGCGGAACTCCTTGGCGCAACGAAGCACGAAATTTATGATATGCTCGGGATCACCACTGCCATCATCATGCATCCAGAGTTCCGACCATTGTGCTCCGGCTGGATGGAAAGCTGAAGGCCATTCTCGGGCGGGTCTTCCCCGGCACTATGATCCGACAGCGCGGAGTAGAGGTGGAGCGCACCGCAGGCAGGAGAAGTGGGTGAAAGAGTCGGCCATGTCAGCCTCCTGAAACAAGAAAGCCCGGCGCAGGTCCAGGCGAGATGACGTGGAATGGGTGAGGTTCATGCCGCCTGCGGCAGGCAGAGGAGATGGGCCGAGGTTTCGCGCCAGAAGGAATCGAGCAGACGGGCCTTCCAGCACAGCGGCGCGGCAACGCAAGGCAAGGGCCTCGGCATGAGCGCGAGTCCTGAAGGCCATGCCGCGCAAACGGCATGCCTCGGTCACGACCCGCACCAAATGATAAATTTGGTACTTGGTACAGATTCAGATTGCCTTGCTAATTGAATGCACAGTGCAAATTGAAAACAAACCGTCCAGTCCATCATCGGCGCAACGGACAGTCTATCGGCTTGATGTTTCGTCATGTTTTCCAGTGTCATCAACTCGTTGCGCGGCGGCTTGTGCATCTCGTGTTTCGGCCCGACACCCGCCTTTCGCCCGTTTCGACCGCGCACGGCACAGATGGAGCGCCGAAAATGGCGACGCCATCAAAGCGTCCTTCGGGCTTCCGGCGGGGCCGGCTCAGGCGCCATGGCCACCACATCAGTCACTCCGTCCTGCGTCGCGGAGCTGTGACCACGGACCCGTGCGGGCAAGATCGATCGGGGCAACCCTAAACACGCTGGCGTTGCCACGGCCAAGACATTCGGCGCGCGCCGATCGTCCCGTCCGGCGTTCACCGTGTCTGCGGAAGAATCGGTGAGAAAGCCGCTGTCCATGTCCTGCGGGCTCAGCTGGGGCCCAGCGTCAGCAGCACGCGGCGGAACTCCGGATCGCTCAGAACCACCTCTCCCGCGCCGAGCGCCTGCGCATGACTGAGCGCGCGGGTGGTGAGGGTTTGCGCGGTTTCGATGGCATCGGGAAGCGCCAGGCCCCGCCCGATCCCCGCGACCACCAGCCCGGCGAAAAGATCGCCGGTGCCCGAAAGCGCGATGGGCAGGCGCCGGATCGGATGGCGGCTGATGTCGTCGGGGCCGAGCCGAACGGTTTCGAGCTGGCCGTCGGGGGTATCGTCAAGCACGCAACCGGTGGCGATCAGATGCGCCGCGGGGGCGATGCGCAGCGCCTCGCGCGCTGCCTGAAGATCGGTCAGCGCATGGATCTCCCGCCCGATCAGCCAGGCGAGCTCGAACGGGTTCGGCGTGGCGAGATCGGCCATCGGCAAGAGCCGGTCGCGCATCACGTCGGCGATGGCCTCGGGGACATAGAGACCCGGCCCCTCGTCGCCCATCACCGGGTCGCACAGATAGCGCAGGCGCGGGTTCGCGGCCTTCGCCTCGGCGACGAAATCCGCCACCATCTCGGCCACGTCGAGCGAGCCGATATAGCCCGTGACGATGTAATCCGCCCGTTCCGGCAGCCCGCGTTCGCGCGCCCCCTGCAGCAGGTCCGAGAAGAACTCGGGCGGCAGCGCACGGCCGCGCAGGGTCGGGTAATCGGGGGTGTTCGAGAACACCACGGTGGGGATCGCCGCCACCTCGAGCCCCGCCGCCTGCATCGGGAACAGCGCGGCGGAATTGCCGACATGGCCGAAGACCACCTGGCTCTGGATCGAGATCACGAAGGGGGGTGGGGTCATGCGGTGCCGTCCAGTCTTGCGCTCCAGTCCTCGACCCGGCGGCTCTCCAGCCGCCGGACCGCGTATTTGCGCCAGCCCTCGGCCAGAACCCCGAGCGCGGCGATGCCCTCGAGTTCGCCGAGGTTCATCCGGTCCACATAGAGCGCATGCCAGAGCCGGCGCAATGTCCAGTCGGGGGCCACCCGCTCGATCAGCTTCAGCCGGTCGCCCGGCGAGACGGTGCCGGGCTGCAGCACCCGGTAATACCAGCCGGTGCGCCCGGTCTGTTGCACCCGGCGCGCCATGTCGGGCACATCGAAGCGGCGGTTCAGCTTCCAGCAGGGCTGGCGCCCCTGCGACACCTGGATCAACGCCGTGCCCAGACGGAAGATGTCGCCCACGGCCACGGCCTCTTCGGTCAGCCCCGAGGTCGAGAGATTCTCGCCGAAGCCGCCGGGCGCGCCGAGCGGCGGCAGATCACCGAGCTCGGCCCGCCACCGGGCGTAATGCTCGAGCGGATAGTGGTGCACCGCCTTCTCGACCCCGCCATGCACCCGCCGGTCGGCCTGTTCGTCGCTCTCGAACCCCTCTGGGCCAAGCGTCAGCGGACGGTCCACCGGCGTCTTGCAGATCCCGCTCGGCGCCTCGCTGCCCGGCAGGGGCGCGACCTGGCCGGTCAGCAATGTGATCCGGGGATTGGGGACAGGGATCATCGGGGACCTCAGACGTTTTGCGCCACTTTGGCAAATCGCTGGCCCGTTCAAAAGTGCCCGCGTCGAAGAAACTGACTGGCCCACCCCCCCTGCACGGCAATCATCCGGCCGCCGCTGTGGCGCAGGGCGTCGACGACGCGGCGCCGCAAAGACCGCCGGTGGCGGAAGGCGGCCCTGGGGCGCAGGTGCCGGGGGGCTGCCTGGATCACCACCGGGGACCGGACGCGACATCCCGCCGAGCAGGCGTTCCAGCTGCGCCTCTGGCAGCAGCGGGAAATTCCGTTCGTGGATCAGTCGCGGCTTGCCGGAAAAGGACGGCACCTTCTTCAGATCGTCCAGCCTGGTGTCGAGCCGGGCCGGCGACAGAGATATCGGTGTCGAGAAGGAGAATGCGGTCGAGCCCGCGGATCTCGAGGCCAAGCGGATCAGCCCGGGGACGGTTCCGCAGATCCTCCGACACGCGGATCAGCCCGGGGATCTCCGGGTCAGTCCGGCGCTGGCCGGAGCGCCTGCAGGCCGGCGCTGTCGCGCGCAGCCGCCCATTCCGTGGCCACGACGCAGCCCGCGAGGGCCGCGAGCGCATCGGCCACGGCGTGCGGACAATTCACCCAGTTGCAGCCCCAATGCGTGATGGGCTCCAGGCCATCGGGCGAAAGCGGCACGGTGAACTGCTCGCCAGCGAGCGCTGTCGCGGCCGCGAGCGCGGCCCTGGTCACGATGAATGCGGTCATCTCGGTTCCTTTCTCCGGATTGCGGATGGGCGGTCGCGCCGCGTCACGGCGCCACGCCGGATCTGGCGGCGACCCAGGCCTCGGCGATGGCCCGTTTCGTCGCGTCGTCCGAGGCGAGCACCACCAGCGCATAGAGTCGGCATTTCACCCCGGCGGCCGCCGCATCCTGACCGAACAGTGCCGTCTTGGCGCCCGTGTTGGTCGGAACGAGCGTTCCGCCGGCGATCGCGATCAGCGGCATCTCGACGCCGTTGCGCGCGAATTTCTCTTCCTGATAGGCGGCATTCTGGGCGCGGTGCCAGGACAGCACCGCATCGGCGCCCGAGGCGATGTCGCCGAAGGCGCTGGCGCCGTTGCCATGGCGCCAGCTCATGCCATTCACCCCAATCCCGGGGTTCAGCATTCCGTAGGTTGCCTCATCCCCGATCGCCATCACGATCCCCGCGTTCATCGTCTCGAAGCGCAGCCCAGCGGTGACCGTCAGCGCCGGATTTGTCGCAAGACCGAAACGGTGCGTGCCGATCATGATGTCGTCGACACCGTCGCTCTCGATCCAGTGCAAGATCCCGTCGGTGCGGTAGACCGGCTTTTTCGCCGCCGTCGCCTGAAGGAAGCGATGGCCATTCCCGCTCCTGTCGAGAATGGCACCGACCGGGTTTCCGTCTGCCGTGACCGGAATCGTCATCGCCGCATCCTGAAACAGGGTCGAACGGTCGGAGGGGTCATACCAGGCGGCAGCCCCGGCCGCGGCGGGTGACGCCGCCCGGCGCTGGTTTACGGCGAGGGCGGTGAGGGAGAAACTGTTGCCGAGCATGCCGGTTTTCCTTCTGATGATGGGATATCGCGCCGAGAGGTTTTTCCGGCGCAAGAAAGCGGTCGCGACCGCCCTGCCCCACGTCTCCAAACCAAGGGGCCCGATCTGCCGGACGAAGACTGGCAAGAACTCGTTAATACCGGTTTTTTCCTGCGTGCGCGGGGGTCGGCGCATTCTGTCCTTTCGTCTTGCAGTTGCAGCATGCTAGCCTTCTGAGCGACAGATCCGGGACGAACCAGTGAAAGGGACTTTCCGTGAATTTCAGCAAGGCATTGGGTTCTTTATTCAAGCATGTGATCTTTTTCCTGACCATCATCGGGTTTTATCTGCAGTTCTCTCTCGGTTTTCCTTATTCGGTTTTCATTCTGGCGGGGATTTTGCTCGCCTTGCCGGCACTGGTCGCGCGGCCCCTTCTCTTTGTTCCCGCGGCACTGATGTCTTTTGTCGGGCTCGTGTCCGTTTTGGGCACTCTTCTGGGCGGCATTTTCGACAGCGGTCAGATCATGTCGCTCGGGCTTCTGGTGCTCAGCCTCGTCTCGGCGACAGGGCTTGCGGCGGCCGCCCGTCGCTTCGGGCCGCAGAAGGTCTCGATCTGGTTCTGGCGCCTGTCCCTGCTTCTCATCATCGGCGCGGCGCTCGAGGTTCTCGGCCCCCTGCGGCCCCTCAGCGACGCGGTGAGGGCATCCATCTACCCGACGGGCCTCCTATACGAAGGCGAAGCGCGGGACCTGAGCAGTGCCGGCTTCATCCGGCCGATGCTGTTCACCTCGGAACCCTCGCACCTCGGCAAGATGCTGGCGGTGTTTCTGATCGTCTCGGCCGCGAATACGAACCGACGCGTCAAGCACATGCTTGCAGGCGCCGTCGGTTTTGCCGTCGTCGCCAGCCCCGTCATCCTGCTTGCGATTGTGGTGCCTGCGCTGCTGATCTTGCGCGATCGCGGGATCCGCCGGGTGTTCGGCTCGCCACCGATGCTCTTGCTGCTGGCGCTGATGTCGGCGGGAACCGTCTATTTCCTGTTCGAAGCGGCCCGCACGCGGCTTGGGCTCTTCGGCGGCGCGCTGGACCCAAGCGCCTATCTGCGCATCGTTCGGCCGATATACATGCTGCGCGAGGCGACCCTGCACCGGCCGCTCTTCGGTTATGGCCTCGGGGCGGATGACAGTCTCGAGCAGGTCACCCGCGCCGCAACCGCCGCGGGCCCCTATGTGGGCTTCGTCAGCCAGAACCTCGCCAAGGTCGGCTCCCAGTACGGGTTTTCCCAGATCGGGATCCTGCTCAGCTTCGGCTGGCTGGGCGGCCTTGGCTGGCTTGCGGCGACCGCCTCCCTGCCCCGGACATTCGGCGGAGACAGGCTGGCCTTCTGGGCGTTCTGGATCGGCTACGGCTTCTTTCAGGGCGCCATCAATACGCCCCTTCACCTCGCCCCCCTGTTCCTGCTGGCCACCGCGCGCCCCTTCGAAACCTGCGCCCGCGCCCCGACACACCGGTCCAGGCCCCTGACCGGCGCCATGCCTCAGCCCTTGCCGCGTCTCGGGTCAGCCACATGACTGCACGCTCCCAATACCGCTCGGACATCGACGGTCTGCGCGCGATCGCCGTGCTCTCCGTCACCCTGTTCCATCTCTCCCGGCCGCTCGTGCCGAACGGCTATCTCGGCGTCGACGTGTTCTTCGTCATTTCCGGTTACCTGCTCACCGGGATCATCTGGGCCGAGATGCACGACGGCGCGTTCTCGATCCTCACCTTCTACAAGCGCCGGATCCGTCGGATCCTGCCTGCCCTGATGGTGTTCCTGCTGATCGTCAGCGCCGCCTCGAGCGTGATCCTGCTGCCGACGGATCTCATCGGCTATGCCAGGAGTCTGCTCGCCAGCCTTGTCTTCGTGCCGAACATCTACTTCTGGCGCGACACCGATTATTTCGCCCGTGCCGCCGAGGACAAGCCGCTGCTCAACCTCTGGTCGCTCGGGGTCGAGGAGCAGTTCTACATCGTCGTCCCGCTTCTTCTTCTGCTGCTGCTGCGGTTCATGCCGCGACAGGCCACGCGGATGATCTGGCTTCTCGTCCTGCTCTCGTTCTGTTCGAACTGGTTCCTCAACGGAGCCGGCGGGGCGAGTCCGGCCTTCTATCTGCTGCCCACCCGTGCCTGGGAACTCGGTCTGGGCTCGGCCTTCGCGATGACCCGTCACCGCCCCGGATCGCCGCTCTGGGCCTGGGCCGGGCTGGCAATGATCCTCGTCGCGCTGGTGGTCCCCATGCCGCGTCTCGGAGGCCTTCCCGCCGGCACTCTTGCGGTGCTCGGAACCGGTCTCGTGCTGTGGAAAGGGATGTCCGCGACCGACCTTACGGGCCGACTTCTGGCCTCTGGCCCCTTCGCCTTCTTCGGCAAGATTTCCTATTCCCTCTACCTCTGGCACTGGCCGCTGATCGTCCTGGCCAGCTACCGGCTGGTGCGCCCGCCGTCGCCGCTGGAACTCGCGGCCATCGGTCTCGCCTCGGTCGTCGCCGGCTGGCTCAGCTGGCGCTACGTCGAAACCCCGTTCCGGCGTCGCACGACCCCGTTTCCGATCGTGGGCTGGTCCGTCCTCTCCGGCGCCCTTGCGGTGACGGTGGTCGGGCTCGGCCTTCTGCAAAGCGGCGGATTGTCCGGACGCCTGAGCGCGGAGGCCGCGCGCATCAATGCCGCCGTCGGAACCCATTACCGCTGCGAGGTGACGCGACTGTTTTCCTTCGGAGCCTCCCGCGCCTGCGACCTGACGCTCGACGCCCGCGGGATCGACGGCGCCGAAATCGTGCTGCTCGGCAATTCCCACGCCCAGATGTATGCGCCGCTGGTCCGGGACTGGGCCGAGGCGCATGGCGTTTCCGCCGTCCTGGTGCCGCTCAATGGCTGCCTGCCCACCACCACGCTCAACATCGGCCCCGGCTGCCTGCAGATGGCACGCAAAAACCTCGATGCGGTCAGACGCCTGCCCGCCGTCAGGCTGTTCATCGTGGCGCAGAGCTGGCCCACGGAAACGCTTTACGACGCCGAGGGCACGCCGGTGGCCGCGCCGGACGAGCCCGCCCAGGCCGATGCCACGGTGAGCCTCGCCCGGGAGCTCGCGGGCAACGGCGCCAAGGTCCTGCTGGTCGGCCCGCTTGCCGTTCCCGGTGCCGACATCGCCTCGATCGCCAGTCGCGAAGCCGCCTATGGCCTGCCGCAAACCGCGCCGTGGCAGCAGGACCGCGCCGTCTGGGAGGATCGCTTCGCGCTGGCCGTGCAGCGCCTCGAAGCCTCGGGATTCGGCGTGATCCGGCCCGACACGGTGCAATGCGCCGGCCGGAGCTGCACCTTCATCGACGCGGCGGGCTCGATCTTCGCCGATGACAACCACGTCGCGCGCGCGGCCCTGCCCAGATTTGCGCCGCTGTTCGACGCGGCCCTCGACGCGGCGGCGCCCCCGAAATAGGTCCGGTGGTTCAGACGCCGTCGCCTGACCCGGTTTTCAAACGCTCCGCAAAAGCGATCAGGCTCCGGGCGCGATCACGCCAATCGAACTGATCTGCAGCCTTCATCAAAGCCCTGTCCGACATCCGTCGAAGACGGGTCTCGTCATCGATCACCTGCGCCACGACGTCAAATGCCTCGTCCGCCGAGCCGACCGCCAGATAGTCCTGCCCCGGCTCGAAATCGATCCCGGCCATCGCCGGGGCCAATGCGACGATGGGGAGACGCGAAAAGACATAGTCGAGGATCTTCAACTTGAAACCGCCCCCGAGATCCTCGAGAACCAGCGCCACCCGCGCGTCGGCCGTCACCTCCGACAAGGTGTCGAATTCCCCGGTGAATTCGACGGAACGATGAGAAAGACGCAACATTTCAAGCGCTTTCGCCCCGATCCGTCCGGCGATGCGAAGCCGCGGCGGCGCGGATTCGGCGCCAGAAAGATGCCGTTCGTAGGCCGCGAGGATCGACCGCAGATTGTGCAGCTTTGCATTCCATTCGAACGAGCCCACAACCACGGCAAGCGGTGCGGTCTGCGCGAATGGGACCGGCTCGGATGGCGTTCCACTATAGCCGGGTTGGACCAGAAGACAGGGAACATTCGGCGCAAGGCTGGCGTAACGCTCCGCATCTTCGCGGGTGATGGCCGTGACGCCATCGACCCGTCCCAGAAGGTCCATCTCCATCCGCCGGTATTTCCGGGCATCGCGTAACTGGAGCAGTCGCAATAGCGGGTTCTCGACCTTGCGCGCAATGGCGGGACGGATGTCGATATCGACGTTATGCGACACATAGATCACGGCCCCCGCCTTCCCCGTGAGCAAGGGTGCCGCCGGCGCGACGCAGCTTTCGCTGAGCACGATGGCATCGAACGCCTCGCTCTTGATCAGCCGCCGCAACTGCTGGCGCGCGACACGCGGCATGGCGCGCTCCGCGGCGCGCGGCAGGCCGCCAAGAAGACTGCGCAGATCCGCAAGGCGCCCCGGACGGGCGCGCGGTCCGGACCAGGTCACGCGCAGCAAGGCCTTCGGAACCTCCGGCACACCGCCCCCGCAGAAGACATGCAGCGCCGTCCCGTCTGTCTCCGACAAGGCCTCGATGAGCCCGGCGTTGAATTTCAGATCCCCGGCGTTCGGGGGATAGGGGTAGGTGCGCGTGACGAACAGGACTCGCATGCGTTCATGTCACTCCATTGAGAATGGCCCGGGCGAAGGTCTCGGGCCTGTGCTCGGCAAGAAAGGCCTGCGCCGTGGCCGGGGCAGCGACGGGGGCCGACAGGGCCCGGGCAAGCGCGCGCGCATCGGTCGCGTCGATCGCGATGCCGAGCCCGTGCGCCTCGGCCTGCCAGCCGATGAAGCCGGTGTTCTGGGTGATCAGCGGCTTGCCCGCCGCGGCCGACCAATAGGCCACACCCGACGAGCCGACATGGTTCTGATAGGGCGCGAGGACCACGTCGCAGCCGGCGATTTCGCACGCCAGTTCCTGATCCGGCACATAGCGGTCGACGAGGGTCAGCAGGCTCTCCGGAAAGGCGGCGCGGGTCTCGCTCAGCGCGGTCAGGAACGCCGCGCGATCCTCCGCGTCAAGCCGGCCGACAAAGCGGATTTCCAGGGCGGCGCGCGTCTCGGGGGCAAGATGCGCGACGGCCTCCAGCAGGCGAAAGATCCCCTTGCGCCGGGTGAGCGCCCCGAACAGCAGCGCGACCCGGCGGCTTCCCCGCCCGGGCGGCCCGGCCGCGGCCAGAAGCGACAGATCGGGCGCCGGATCGGGGGAGAAGCGGAGCAGGCCGAGACGCCGTGCGATCGGCTGTGCGCTGGCCCATTCGTCGAGGGTGAAAAGCGCGCGCAGCGCCGGACGCCGGGCCGCCGCATAGCTTGTCCAGCGGCGGACGGCGTCAAGTCGGCTGCGCGCCGTGGCCGGAAGGTTCCAGCCATTCGGCGGCCGGAAGATGATCCCGGACACCTGCCCGTTCACCGGGCGCCGGT
The DNA here is from genome assembly GCF_056590935.1 of Paenirhodobacter sp. YD-8. Classification (NCBI taxonomy): domain Bacteria; kingdom Pseudomonadati; phylum Pseudomonadota; class Alphaproteobacteria; order Rhodobacterales; genus Paenirhodobacter; species Paenirhodobacter sp. YD-8. The sequence goes on from NZ_CM152649.1 coordinate 2,129,783, forward strand.
CGAGAATGGCGCCGTAAAGCGCGTGGTCGAAGAAGGGCAGGAACAGCTGTCCCCCCTCGGCCGCGAGCAAGGCGCGCGCCTTGCTCCATTGCGCCCTTCCCCGCCGAAGCAACCCGCCGCCGGAAAGCTGCGCCAGCTCGTCCTGCGGCAGGATCTCGACACGGATGCCATGCGCCGCGGTCACCGGCGCCAGCCGCGCGGCAAGCTCGGCCCCCGCGACGAGCCGCAGGTGCTCCACCCGCGGATCCCGGGCCGCCGCCTGCAGGACGATCCCGGCCCAGAAGGCGCAATGCCCGGCGGTGAGGGGTTCAAAATAGGTCAGGCGGGTCACGTCTCACCTCCCGTTTCCACTGCATCTCAAGAGCGAACCTTCCTCGTTTCCAGAATGTCCGTGAACATCGGCGCCGGCATCCGCGCGCTGTCGCGAAAGGTCATTGCCGTCAGCCCCCCTTCACACCGGGGAAGATCCGCCCTTTGCGCATCCCCAATATGCCGCCGCCGATCGCCAGAAGGTTCAGCACGCCGACCGCGGTGAGGGCCGCCGCCACATGCAGCCTTGCGACGCCAGCAGACATCGCCAGATTGAGCGCCAGCACGCCAAGAAGAAACAGCGTGATGCGCCCCCATCGCAGCGCCGCGAGCACCGGGCGCAGCAGCCCATGCCGCGCTTCGGCCAGCCAGAGCACCTGCGCGGCACCGATCGTCAGCGAGAGCGCGAACACCACGGCATAGCCAAGATCGAGGCCGCGAGCCTGATAGACGAGCGCCCCCGCGACGAGGGTGAGCGGCATCCGCACTGCCACGAGGAGCGACAGCCTGCCGGCGCTGCCATAGGCCTGCACGGCCCAGAAGAACGGCGCCGAGACGCTGGTGAAGAAGGTGCCAAGCGCGAGCCAGAGCAATGCAGCAATGAGCTCGGGCGAGGAAGTGCCCAGCCAGAACCGGTAGATCAGCCCCGCGTGAACCGCGAGCGCGATCATCCCCGGTCCGATCAGGACGAGCTGACCGACCAGCGCGTCTCGCAGCAATTGCGTCGTTGCGGTGCCATCGCCGCGTGCGGCAAGTCCGGCAAGACCCGGCAACAGCGCGCGCAGCGCCTCGCCCACCGCCTGACTGACGACCATGGGCAGGCGCGAGGCCAGGGTGAAATTGCCGAGCGCCGTTGCGCCTGCCAGGCCGACAATGCTCATCTGAAACAGCGGCTGCAGCGCGTTTTGCACCATCGCCAGAGGGCCGAAACCGCGCACCAGATCGCGCAGATCCGCGATCGGAGCCGGCGCCACCCGCACCCGGTCCTTTGCGGTCAGCGCGCGGGCGAAAAGGAAATCGGCCAACGCGGCGCAGGCCTGGGCGAAAGCGAAGGACAGGATCGGCGCGAGCGGCAGCAGAAAATAGAACGCGAGGGCAAGCACGCTTTGCACGATCACGCGCAGGATGGATTTGACGTTGAACCAGTATTGTTCATGCTGCCCGAGCCGGATCGAGATCGTCCAGTTCGCGCAAAGCTGCAGCAGACCGGCCAGCACCGTGACCCCGATCGCCGCTCCCTCTGCCCCGGCCAGCGGATAGCTTGCCACACTGGCGAGCGCGACCAGACCGATGGCGAGCGCCGCGAGAGCCAGCAGGCGGCGCAGCAGCGGCAGCGCCGCGGCGACGGTCTCCTTCCCGATCCGGTAGGTCAGCGCATTGGTCACCCCCATGTCGAAGATCAGGACCGTCATCAGGGTCGCGTTGACGCTCGCCCATTGCCCCACCAGCTGCAGCCCCCCCAGCCGGGAAAACACCCCGAGGAGCAGAAAGTTCATCCCGGCATTCAGCAAGAACGCCGCCATGATCACGACACGCGAGCGTCGGATGTTGCGCTGCGTTGCCGAGAAATGATCCGTCATCAGGGGGCGACCTCACCGAAACATGCCATTCTGAAGCCAATCAGCACAATGCGACGGAAGGCCGTAATCCGGCGCGAGAAATCCACGGCGCTTTCGCCAGGATGCCGCTTTTGCGCAGAATGCCGGCCGCAAACGGACGATGGGCGACGCTCCCGGCAGGGGTGTTTGCAATGCCAGGAGGAGAGTGTGACATCCTGCACCTATTTTGCCGACATGTAGCCGTGAGCAAGCAGCCAGTCGCCATAGAGGAGCTCGATATTCGATCTGACCAAAGGCGCGTCCATGGGATCACCTTGAGGCCGCACATGACCCGGATGAAGCATCGTCTTCTTGTCGACGAACATCAGTCGATGCTTCAGATCTTGGACAACCCGTTCCGGAAGAAAACGCCGCAAAAGTCTCCCGGCGTGGAAACTCCTGCTGAGACTTTGCACGGCGATTGAAATCCTGATCTTGATGCCGGACATGAAGGCCTCCCGGTTCTTGTCCCCGAGCCTGCCCGCTTCCATGACCGCCAGCTGTGCGATGTCGGGTCGATAGGAGACTTCAAGAAATTCCGAGACTCTCTTGAAAATGACTGGAATTCGATCCTCGACATCCTCGTAGCGCAGAACAACGGTTTGCGATCCGTGCTCAGAAAATTCCGCTGTCTTGATATGATCGGAGATCGCACTCATCACCTGATCCTCGGAAAATCCCCAAACCCGGATCATTGATTCAGCGATCTGACGCAGGTCCCGGATCGTGTATATCTCCATGACCCTTTCGGGGCAGGACAGGACATTCGGATCGAATGGGTCGTGCGTCTTCAGAAGAAAGGTTTCCTCGCGCAGAGCTGCCGCCTCAACCTCGGCGCGCCCCGTCTCAAAGCCTTCGGCTTTCCAAAACCCCAGGCTCTTCACGCCCACGCTCTGCTCAAGATAAAGGCGCACGAGATTATACACGAAGGTGGATCCAGATCGCGGCATGCCATTGCAGATAATCAACATTTTGGATTGCCCTTTTCTATTCTTCAATCGCGACCTCGCGCCCCGCACCGACGTTGCGAGACGCGGCTCTTCGGGTGCATGCCGCGTCAGGCATGGTCGCGCAGGAAGGTCTCGTAGGTCGAGGCGATCCCGTCCTCCAGGCTGCGCACGCGGTTCCATCCCATCGCATGCAGCCGCGAGCTGTCCATCAGCTTGCGCGGCGTGCCGTCGGGCTTCGTGCTGTCGAAGACCAGCGCCGCCTTGTAGCCGACGACACGGGCAATGGTCTCGGCCAGCTCCCGGATCGAGACCTCGACCCCCGAGCCGACATTCACATGCTCGTAGCCCGAATAGCCCTTGAGCAGGAACACGAGCGCATCGGCCAGATCGTCCGCATGGAGGAACTCCCGCAACGGCGTGCCCGAGCCCCAGACGACGACCTCGGGCGCGCCGCTCTGCTTGGCCTCGTGGAACTTGCGCAGAAGCGCCGGCAGCACATGGCTGGAATTCAGGTCGTAATTGTCGCCCGGCCCGTAAAGGTTGGTCGGCATCGCCGAGATCCAGTCGCGCCCGTATTGCCTGCGATAGGCCTGCGTGAGCTTGATGCCGGCGATCTTGGCGATCGCATACCATTCGTTGGTGGGCTCGAGCGGCCCGGTGAGCAGGCTGTCCTCGAGGATCGGCTGCGGGGCCATCTTCGGATAGATGCAGGAGGAGCCGAGGAACAGGAAGCGCTCCACATCCGCGGCATGCGCGGCATGGATGATGTTCGCCTCGATCATCAGGTTGTCGTAGAGGAAATCGACCGGACGGGTGTTGTTGGCAAGAATGCCGCCAACCTTGGCGGCGGCCATGACGATCGCATCGGGGCGGGTCCGGGCCATCCAGGCGTGAACCGCCGCCTGATCGATCAGGTCGAGCACGTCACGCCCGGCGGTGATGACCTCGCACCCCTCGCTGGCTAGGCGGCGCACCACCGCGCCGCCGACCATGCCGCGGTGTCCGGCCACCCAGACCCGCTTGCCGCTCAGTTCATATCCCATGGCCTGTCATCTCCCTGCCTGTCGTCCCCGGGGCCGCATCTCAAATGAAAGGAACGTAGTCCTTGCCCGGGCAATACCTCTGCTGCTGCTTCGGCCTTTCGGCGATCCGGCGCGCCGGCATGCCCGCATAGACCCCCCAGGGCGCCGTCGACCGGGTCACCACCGCACCGCCCGCCACGACGCAGCCTTCCGCCACGCGAACCCCCGGCAGGACGATGACCCGCGGTCCGATCCAGACCCAGTCACCGATCTCGACCGGCTCGAACACGGCGGTGAACTGTGGGTCGCGGAAGTCATGCTCTGCCGTCCAGATCATCGCCTCGGAGGAGATATTGACGTTCCGGCCGATCCGCAGCCCGGCACGCCCGTCGAGCTCGCAGCGATGCCCGACCGACGTCCCGCTGCCGATCTCGATCCCCTTCGGCCTGCGCAGATGTGCGCCGCCATAGATCACCGCGCCCGGCGCGAGCTTCATGCCGAACACGCGCCGATAGAGAAGCCGCCGCAGGCGCTGCGAGGGCAGATGCCCGACCAGGGCCAGCGCAAGCAGCTGCAATCCATAGAGATGGCGCCGACACACGGCCCTCACGCGGCTCGCCTCCGTGGCCCGCGCGACAAAGCGAGGCTTCGGCGCAGGCCGATCCGCTCGTCGATGACATGTGCCATGCCGCGGATCCCGCGTCCGTGGGGCTGCCCCATTGCGCGCCGAACGGTCACCGTCACCCCTCCACACTCACCGGCAATTCCAGCCCGTGCGCGCGCAGCAATGCGTTGCGGCGTGCGGCCTTGAGATCCTCGCTCACCATCTCGGCGCACATTTCCTGTGCCGTGATCTCGGGTCCCCAGCCCAGTTTCTGTTTCGCCTTCGACGGATCGCCCAGCAGCGTCTCGACCTCGGCGGGGCGGAAATACCGCGGGTCGATCCGCATCACCACATCGCCCGGCTTCAGCGCCGGGGCCATGTCGCGCTCGATCGCAGCCACCGTGGCGATCTCGTCGACGCCGGTGCCGCTGAACTCCAGCGTCAGGCCCAGCTCCCGCGCCGTCCAGGTGATGAATTCGCGCACCGAATATTGCACCCCGGTCGCGATGACGAAATCTTCCGGCGCCTCCTGCTGCAGCATCATCCACTGCATGCGGACGTAATCCTTCGCGTGGCCCCAGTCGCGCAGCGAGTCGATGTTGCCCATGTAAAGACAGGGTTCGAGCCCCATCGCGATATTGGCAAGCCCGCGGGTGATCTTGCGGGTGACGAAGGTCTCGCCACGGCGCGGGCTCTCGTGGTTGAACAGGATGCCGTTGCAGGCGTAGATGCCATAGGCCTCGCGGTAGTTCACCGTGATCCAGTAGGCGTACATCTTCGCCACCGCATAGGGGCTGCGCGGATAGAAGGGCGTGGTCTCGCGCTGCGGGATTTCCTGCACCAGACCGAACAGCTCCGAGGTCGAGGCCTGGTAGAAGCGGGTCTTCTGCTCCAGCCCGAGAAAGCGGATCGCCTCGAGCAGGCGCAGCGTGCCGATGGCATCGACATCGGCGGTGTATTCGGGCGCCTCGAAGCTCACCGCCACGTGGCTCTGCGCCCCGAGGTTGTAGACCTCGTCGGGCTCGATGTCGCGCAGCAGCCGGGTGAGGTTCGAACTGTCGGACAGATCGCCGTAATGCAGCTTGAAGCGGGCATGGCCCGAATGGGCATCCTCATAGATATGGTCGACCCGCTGGGTATTGAACAGCGAGGCGCGGCGCTTGATGCCATGCACCTCATATCCCTTGGCAAGCAGAAACTCGGCCAGGTACGAGCCATCCTGCCCGGTGACCCCCGTGATCAATGCCTTCTTCATGATGTGCACTCCTGTCCGGTTAGTTTGCCCGGCTGTCCATGATCAATTTTTCATATTCGGAGAAAATCTGTGCCCGGTTCATGTGCTGGCGAATGAACGCCCGGCCCGCCTGCCCCATCGCCCATTGCCGGGCCGGATCTTCCAGCAGGGAGGTGACGTCTTCATATAACCGCTCGTCATCGCCCGGAGACACGCAAAGCCCCGCCCCGGATTTCGCCGCAAGATCGTCCAGCGGGCTGTCCGCCTGGGCGATGCACACGAAGGGCCGCCCCGCCGCCATGATCGAAAACAGCTTCGACGGCAGCGCATAATTGGCGACATTCATCGCCTGCGGCACGAGATGGATATTTGCCGCCTGCAGCGTCGCCGTCAGGTCCGCCGCGGGCACGAGTGGCAGGAAGGCGACGTTCCCGATCCCGCGCGCCGCCACCTCCTGCGCGATCCTGTCCCGTTCGGACCCGTTGCCGCGCAACACGATGTCGACCTTGACCGCGGAGCGGGAAAGCCGCTCCATCAGCGGAAGCAACTGGTCGATATTCTGTTTCTTGCCGAAATTCCCGGAATAGGTGATCACCTTCGGCGCGCCCGGATCGATCGGGGTTTCCGGCCCGACGCTCCCCCAGATCGACAGCACCTCGATCGGGCGCCGGCAGCCGATGTCGCGCAACTCCCTGGCCATGCCGTCGGTCAGGACAATGACGGTCTGCGAGAAATTGAGACCGATCCGTTCGATCAGGCGCAGGAGGCGTGGCATCATCCCGCCCCGGGTGATGCCCAGCGAGCTGGCCAGCCCGCTTTCGATATCGTGCACCACGGCGATGATCTTCGCGCCGGTGAACAGCCGGACGATCTTCGCCCCATAGAGCGTCAGCACACTTGGCACATAGGCGACGATCGTCTCTGTGCCGCGAAACTTCTGCCGCAGCCCGGCGCTGATCATGTAGCGCAAAAACCGCAGATCGTTGCGAATGCGTTCCCTGAAGCCGCCCGATCCGCGCGCCGAGACGGCGACCCGTTCGATCGCGACGCCCTCGTGGGTCTCGTGATCGCGCTGCCCCTCCGCCCAGGCCGCAAAGGGCGCGATATCGGGATAGTGCGGGCGGAAGGCGACCGTGCGCACCTCATGGCCCTGCGCGGCAAGATGAAATGCCAGTTCGCTGCAATAGGGGGCCGAGCCGATTTCCTCAGGCCAGAAATAGGGGGAGAGATACAGGATTCGCGTCATGAGGAAGTCCATGGCCTGGACCGGCCGGAAACAGGTGACGTCATCACAGGAATTCCCCCCCGCCTTGCGCCAGCCAGTCGCGCAGCCCGCCCTCGAGCCGGTCCGCCGTCGGCATCCCCGCGCGTTCCGCCCAGCCCGGCAGGATGTTGGTCGAGACCATCAGCTTTTCGATCCGGTCCGGATGGATGCCAAGGCCCGCCGCCGACATCGGCCGCAGCAGCGCCGCGGCCGATTTGAGGGCCGCCGCCGGCACCATGAAGGTGCGCGCCTGCGGAAAGGCGACCTCGCGGAAGGTGTCCACGATCTCCTCGATCGTGTAGCGATTGGAAAACGCCCCGTTCAACAGCACCAGAGGCTCCTCCACTGCCGCGGCATGCAGCATCCACGACAGCAGATCCCCGACGTAGATGCAGGACTTGATTGTGTCCCGACGCCCCGGATAGAGGAAAACCCCCTTCTTCAGCATCCGCGCCAGACGGGTGAAGTTGCCGCCCTCGCCCAGCCCGAAAACCACGGCGGGACGCACGATCACGAGGTGACGGTCCGCCTCGTCGCGCAGCCAGTCGCGATGGATGATCTCGGCCATCGCCTTCGAACGCCCGTAGTCGGATACCGGCGACAGCGCGCTGTCCTCGTTGCGCGGCTCCTCTCCCGGTCCGTAAACCGAAATCGAGCTGGTGAAGACGATCCTGCGGCTCCGGTGACGTCGTGCAAAGGACGCGATTTCCAGGGCGCCGCGCACATTGGTGTCATAATACTCCCAGGGCTGATGCCCCGGGGTGGTATGAACCGCGGCGAGATTGAAGATCCGGGACACGGACTGGCCAAGATCAACTCCGGACAGGTGCCGCACATCCGCGCGCCGATACTCGACGCCGGAAACCGGGCGCTCCGGCTCCCGGATGTCATAGCTGATGATGCGATGAAATCCGTCGGCGCGCAGCCGCTGCAGCAGGTGCGTTCCGATGAACCCGGAGCCTCCGAACACGACGGTCAGCTCGTCCACCGGATTCCCCGGAATACGGGAGGTCGTGGTGGCGTTCATCTCATTTCCACAAGGCGGATAGTCATCGAAATATAGAACCTCAAATTGCCTGAATGATTTGGCGCTTCGGAGCGTGAGCGACAAAATCCCGCGGAAATGCGCATGAACCAATCACGGCTTCAGAAAACCGCGGAACCCCTCTGAGGAGACGGTAGTCTGAGCAAATCGCCGCGTGGGCCTGGCCACGTTGGCTGATCTTCGATTTCATTCTCCAATTTCAGTACAGAAATTTCGCCTCGGACACTGCCGGGATTCATCGCCCCGCAGCACAATACTCAACATCGAACACGATAACTTTGTCTATGAGGCTCATGCTAGGCTACGGGTGCAGGAGCGTCAATCGCATCGCTCCCGGATCGGATCGAGCATCAATCAATTCGCATAATTTGCACGCAAATCACGCTGAAAACATATGCTTTCGCGCAATCGACATACGAATGAAAAATATTCATAATAAAAGTGCATTCATTTTGCCGCGATTTTCCGCCACCTGCTCGGGAGAGGAAATAATCCCTTGCAACAGAAGACGTCCGGCTTTGGCTCTGCGCGTCGAAAGACGGGGCGGATGACGATTTATCTCGTCCGATCGCGGGGCATGGGATGAGGTGCGGCGTCCCGTCATCGCCGCACCTTACCACGGCCCCGAGGAACCAGCGCATCATCTGCCGCCCGAAGGGGCAGGAAACCCCGGTCGGCGAGATGCGCTGGCTGCATCTTCATTCAAGCGCGAAGACATGGAGGCCCGAGGCCGTGGTGCCGGTCGCCAGGATCCGGGACACGCCGAGCGGCACGATCATGTAGGCGGTGACAGGGACGGTGCGGGTCTTCCCCGAGGCGGTGACAAGGGCGACATTGCCGCCGGCGCTGGCATAGAAGGCAATACCCGTCACCGCGAGATCGGTGGTGTCGCTCGGCGTGACCGGCACGAGGTCGAGCGCCGGTCCGGAAAGCGGCATGGCGCGGTTCTTGAAGGGGGTCGACATGGGAAACTCCTCTGTGGCTCGGATCGGGTGATCCGGAAGCGGTCTTAAGTCGTTTCGGTTTCGGGGGAGTTGTGGCAGCGCACGCCCGCCGGCCGCTGCGGCCGCCCCGTCGCGGGCAAGCTCACCCCGGGGGAATATTTCCCCATAATCACGACCATTTTTGACGTGATTATTCCATTGCAAACACGACAAAGATTGTCGTAATTTCATGGGCAGGCGGAGGGGGCCGGACCGGCCCGGTCTTCCGGGCTCGTTCCGGCCTGACGCAGCCTTCCCTTCCGGCGCCGCAAGACCTCGGCGTCCCCTTGAAACCGGCGGAGTATCGAAGATGTCCAGACAGCGTCCCCTCGACGATGGCCCCCACCCGCGGACCGCGCCCCGCCAAGGCCGGTCCCCGCTTTCCCGGCGCGGACGGAAGGGGGGGCACGATGCGTGATTTCCCCCTCGACCGGATCGACCGGAAGATCCTCGACCAGTTGATGCGCGACACCACATTGCCCGTCGCGCAGCTTGGCGAACGCGTCGGCCTGTCCCAGACGCCCTGCTGGAAGCGCGTGCAGAAGCTCGAGGCGGCCGGGATCATCACCGGCCGCGTGGCCCTCGTCGATCCCGAGAAGATCGGCCTCGGCCTCACCGTCTTCGTCGAGATCGAGGCCTCGGACCACAGCCCCGAATGGCGCAGCCGGTTTCGCGACACGATCCCGAAATTCGACGCGATCGTCGAGGTCTACCGGATGGCCGGCGACATCGACTACCAGCTCAAGGTGATCGTGCCGAGCATGGCCGATTACGACCGCTTCTATCTGGAGTTCACCCGCGCCCTGCCGTGCCGGAACGTGACCTCGAAATTCGCGATGGAGACCGTGCAGTCGACGACGGCGCTGCCGATCGACACCGTGACCCCCTGAGCCTTCGTCGCCGCTTCCGGCGGGAGAAGATCCTTCTCGAAACCGGCAGAAGTTTGGAATCGCAATACACGATTAACTTGGTAGTCTTTATGGGAAAGGAGATCCGAAATGATCAGAACGCTTCTCGTTCCGGGCCTTGACGGCTCCCCTGCCCCGCATTGGCAGCACTGGTGGGCGGCCACCGATCCGACGGCGATGATCGTCGAGCAGCACTCGTGGTCCGCGCCGATGCCCGAGGCCTGGTTCACCGAGATCGCGGCGGCGACGCTGATCCACCCCGGCGCGGTTCTGGTCGGCCATTCGCTCGGCGCCATCGCCATCGCCAACCTGCTGTCCAGCTGGCCGCAGGTGAAGGTTGCCGGTGCGCTGCTCGTTGCCCCCGCCGATCCGTCGAGATGCGCGCGCATCGCGCATTTCGGCACCGTCGCGCAGCATCCTCTCGGCACCAAGGTGCTGGTCGCGGCCAGCCGCAACGATCCGTGGATGGAGCAGACCCAGGCCCGCGCCCTCGCCCGCAGCTGGGGCGCCGAGTTCGTCGACATGGGTGATGCCGGGCATATCAACGTCGAGTCCGGTCATGGCCCCTGGGCCGAGGGCAAGGCCCTGCGCGACATGCTCTGGCCGCCGCTCGGCCGTCTGCCGCCGGCGCAGCGCGCCCCGGTCCTCGCCGCGCAGGAGGCCCGCCGATGATCTCGCCAGCCTCGCGTTTCACGCCGCGCCCCTCGCCGCGGACCGTCGTCTTCGTCCTGTGCTACCTCGGGCTTTTTGCCCTCGGCATGAAGTGGTGATCCAGCCAGAAGGAGTTTTCGCATGTATTTCTGTTGTGCCCATGATCCGGGACTTCTCCTCTTCACCCAAGGCGAGCCGCAGGAGGCCCGCCTCTCGGCGCCGATGCACGCCGCGCTGGCGATGGCGGTCGCAGCCGCGCTGCTCGCGCTTGCCTGTTTCGCCGGGGCCGCGTGATGGACGGCGGGGCGGGCTCCGGCATGTTCGGGCGGCCGCAGATCCTGGTGATCGGCGGCGGGGCGAGCGGCGTTCTGATGGCGGCGCAGCTGCTGCGCCGGGCCGATGTGCAGATCGAGGTCACGCTCCTCGAGCGCGCCGGGCGGCCCGGCCGCGGCATCGCCTATGACACCGACGATCCCGACCATCTGCTGAACACGCGGGTGGCGCAGATGAGCGCCTTTCCCGACGCGCCCGCCGATTTCGAGCGCTGGCTGCAGACCGAGGGGCGGCGGGTCTCGGGTGCGGATTTCGTCGATCGCGGCACCTATGGCCGCTACCTCGAAAGCCTGCTTGCCCCCTGGCGCCGCGGACCCGACGCGCGGCGGCTGACCTCGGTGCAGGCCGAATGCCTGCGACTGAGCGAGACCGCCGAGGGCGTCAGCGCCACGCTTGAAGATGGCCACGTCCTGCGGGCGGATTGCGCCATTCTGGCGACGGGGCATGCGGTGCCCGCGGCCCCGCCCCGTCCGCTGCGCGGAGCGTGGGATTTCACCCCGCCCGATGATCCGATGGCGACCGTGGCGATCATCGGCACCGGGCTGAGCATGGTCGACCATGTCGCCACGCTCCTGCGCGGCGGACACCGCGGCCCGATCTATTGCCTGTCGCGACGCGGCCTGCTGCCGCAAGCGCATGCCACGACGCCCTCCTCCCCCTGTTTCCCTCCGCAGATCCCCCTCGGCGCCCCGGTCAGCCAGACGCTGCACTGGTTGCGCGGCCTCGTGCGCCTGGCCGAGGCGCAGGGCGGAAGCTGGCGCGATGCGGTCGATGCCATCCGGCCCCGGGTCGCGCAGATCTGGCAGAGCTGGCCGCAGGCCGAGCGCGCGCGCTTCCTGCGCCATGCCGCCTCCTGGTGGGAGGTGCACCGCCACCGCATGCCGCCCGCCTCGGCCGAACGCATCTTCCGCGCCACTGCCAGCGGCCAACTGCGGATCCTGCGCGGCAGCTTCGTCGCGGCGACCGAGCAACCGGACCGGCGGATCGTCCTGGCGATCGCGCCGCGGCGGGGCGACAGCCCGGATCGGCTGATCGCCGACCACGTGATCGACTGCCGCGGCATCCGGCGCGACCCGGCCCGGCACGCGGCCCCGGTGATCCGCGACCTTCTGGCGCGCGGCGCGGCGCGGCTCGATCCGCTCGGCCTCGGGCTCGACACGACGACCGCGGCGCGGGTGATCGACACGCAGGGCACGGTGTCGGAACGGGTCTTCGCCATCGGTCCGGCCGCGCGCGGCGCACTGTGGGAGATCACTGCGATCCCCGACATCCGTGAACAGACCAGTGCCCTCGCGCGGGCCTGCTGCACGCCGTCAGAAACCGCGCTGGCCGCGGGGGAGTGAGCTTCTCCCGACGCCGCCCGCGACGCGTGGTTTCACCTCTTTCACCGCCAATCTTTGGAATGGAGCGACAGGCTCGGACAGTATACATTTAAATCACGATGGATTTAATCGTGTAGGAGTCGAAATGAGCGAGATCATTGGCTTTGCGGGGAGTCTCAGCACCCCCTCCCGCACCAGGGCGCTGGTGGATCTGGCGGCGCGGCACAGCGCCGTTCACGCCGGGCGGGCAAGCGCCGTCATCGACCTGACGGATCTCGGGCCCAGCCTCGGCACCGCGCGCCACCTCGACGACCTCGCCCCCGAGGCCCGCAGCGCGGTCGACCGTCTGATCGGCGCCGACGCGCTCGTGGTCGGCAGCCCGGTCTTCAAGGGCAGCTATACCGGCCTCTTCAAGCACCTCTTCGACCTGATCGAGCCGGAAGCGTTGCGCGGCAAGCCGGTGCTGCTGACCGCGACCGGCGGCGGCCAGCGCCACGCGCTGGTCATCGAGCATCAGCTGCGCCCGCTCTTCGGCTTCTTCGAGGCGGCGGTCGTCGCCACCGGGGTCTATGCCGCGGCGGCAGAATTCACCGACGGGGTGCCGACCGCCCCGGCGCTGATCGCGCGGCTTGACGCCGCGGCGGCCCAGCTTGCCGCCGCGATCGACACCGCCGCCCGCCGCGCCGCCGCGCTTTCCGCCCACGCCGCCTGATCCGGCAGCCCTCCCCCGCGCCTTCCCGTTCCCGCCCCCGCACCCGCCGAACCGCCCGGTCCGGCCGCGGCGGAGCCATGCCCGTCGCCCCCAGCAGAAAGGAGACCCCGCCCATGACCCAGCACAAGACCATCCCGCCCGGAACCCCGGTCCTCGAGATCCTGCCGCTCACGCCGGTTATCGGCACCGAGATCCGCGGTCTCCGTCTGTCGGGGGACCTGCCCGCCGCCGTGATCGCCGAGCTCAAGACGCTGATCGCGCGCCACAAGGTCGTGTTCTTCCGCAATCAGGAGCATCTCGACGAGGCCGCCCAGCACGCCTTTGCGCAACGGCTGGGCGACCTCCACCCGCATCCGACCCCGTGCGGCACCGACGCGGCCTCGGCCCTGCGCGAGGTCGACTTCGTGCAGGGCGGGCGCGCCGATCAGTGGCACACCGACGTGAGCTTCGTGCCCGCCTATCCGAAATATTCGGTGCTGCGCGGCGTGGTGATCCCGGCCACCGGCGGCGACACGATCTGGGCAAACACCGCCGCCGCCTACAACGCCCTGCCGCCGGCGCTGAAGCGCCTCGCCGAGGCCCTGCGGGCGGTGCACAGCAATGTCTGCGACCATGCCGCGCAGCGGCCGGAGGCGACCGGCGCCGAAGCGGCGCATTCCGCCGCGCGCTTTGTCGCGACGACCGTCCAGACCGAGCACCCGGTGGTGCGCGTGCATCCGGAGACCGGCGAGAAGACCCTTCTTCTGGGCAGCTTCGTGCAGCGGATCTCGGGCCTGTCGCGCGCCGATACCCGGCAGTTCCATGACCTCTTCCAGGGCTTCATCACCGCGCCCGAGAACACCGTGCGCTGGCGCTGGCAGGCCGGCGACGTGGCGATCTGGGACAACCGTGCAACCCAGCATCTCGCCCTCGACGACTACGGCACGGCGCCGCGCGTCATGCGCCGGGTCACCGTCGACGGTGACATTCCCATCGGCGTCGACGGCCGCAAGAGCACCGCGATCGCCTGACCCCATCCAGACAGAACAGGAAACAGACCCATGACCCAGCAAAACAAACCCCGCCAGATCAGGCTTGGCGCCTTCCTTCCCGGCGGCGGCCAGCACGTTGCCGCCTGGCGCCACCCCGACCATCCGGCCGATGGCGCCACCAGCTTCGAGGTCCACAAGGCGCTGGCCCAGACCGCCGAGCGCGGGCTCTTCGACGCCTATTTCCTCGCCGACGGGCTCGCCGTTTCCTTTGCCGGCGGCACCGAGGGCGGCAATGCCAAGGTTGCGGGGTTCGAGCCGGTGACGCTGTTCTCGGCGCTTGCGCCGCTGACCCGTCACCTCGGTTTCATCGCCACCGCCTCGACCACCTATGAAGAGCCCTACACCACCGCGCGCAAGTTCGCCTCGCTCGACCTGATCTCGGGCGGGCGTGCGGGCTGGAACGTGGTGACCACCGCGACCGAGGCCGCGGCGCAGAACTTCAACCTCGATCAGCAGCTTCCGCACGCGACGCGCTACCGCCGCGCACAGGAGCATGTCGAGGTGGTGAAGAAGCTGTGGGAAAGCTTCGAGGATGACGCCTTCCTGCGCGACAAGGAGAGCGGCGTGTTCTTCGACCCGGCCAAGGTGCACCCTGCCGATCACGTGGGCGAGCATTTCAAGGTGAAGGGGCCGCTCAACGTGCCGCGCTCGCCGCAGGGCCATCCGGTCATCGTGCAGGCCGGCCAGTCCGACGACGGCCGCGCGCTGGCCGCGGCGACCGCCGAGGTGATCTTCACCGCGCATCAGCACCTCGAGACCGCGCAGGAGTTCTACCGCGACATCAAGGCCCGCGCGGCGGCGAACGGGCGCAACCCCGATCACGTCCTGATCATGCCCGGCGTCTCGCCCTTCGTCGGCCGCACCGAGGCGGAGGCGCGCGAGAAATACGAGCGCCTGACCTCCTACATCCTCGAGGAGGACGGCATCACGCTGCTGAACGGTCTGACCGGCGGCACGCTCGACCTGCGCGGCTATGACCTTGACGGCCCGCTGCCGCCCGCCCCGCCGACCGAGGGGATGAAGTCGCGCCAGGCGCTGATCCGGCAGATTGCCGACGAGAACGGCTTCACCATCCGCCAGCTCTATCAATGGGTGGCCTCGGCGCGCGGGCATTACACCGTCATCGGCACCGCCGAACAGATCGCCGACACGCTGCAGGAATGGTTCGAGAGCGAGGCGGCCGACGGCTTCAACATCCTGCCACCGTGGTTCCCGACCGCCCTCGACGATTTCGTCGAGCTGGTGATCCCCGAGTTGCAGCGCCGCGGCCTGTTCCGCACCGCCTACGAGGGCACGACGCTGCGCGAGAACCTCGGCCTGCCCTTCCCCACGCATCGCCACGCGGTCAGCCTCGGCGCCGCGCAGGCGGCCGAATGAGCGGAGGACGGCGATGACCTATGACCTCACCGAAACCGACTCCGGCCCGCGCCGCCCGGGATGGGGGGCGCGCACGGGGCTCTGGCAGGGGCTGCGGCCCCGCCTCGGCCGGGCCGCGGCCGATTACGGGCTCCTGCTCGCCTTCTTCGCGGGATGGCAGATCGCCAGCACCGCGGGCTGGCTGAACCCGGCGGTGTTCCCGCCGCTCGACCGGGTCGCGCGCGCGCTCTGGACCGGGATCGGCTCGGGCGCGCTTCTCGACGACATCGCGATCTCGCTGCAGCGCGCCGGGATCGCCTTCGGCGCGGCGGTGGCCCTCGGCATCCCGCTCGGGCTCTTCATGGGGCAGATCCGCGCGGTCGAGCGCGCGCTCGATCCGATCCTGCAGCTGTTCCGGCAGACCTCGGCGCTCGCGCTCTACCCGGTCTTCATCCTCCTGCTCGGGCTGGGCGAGACCTCGAAGGTCTTCGTGATCTTCTGGGCGACGCTGTTCCCGATCCTGCTCGCCACCACCGGCGGGGTGAAGCAGGTCGACGCGCGGCTGATCGAGATGGCGCGCAGCTTCGGTGCCACGCGCACGACGATCTTCCGCAGGGTGATCCTGCCCGCCTCGGTGCCGCCGATCTTCGTCGGCCTGCGGCTGTCGGCGACCACCGCGCTGCTTCTGCTGATCGCTGCCGAGATGATCGGCGCCAACAAGGGCATCGGCTTTCAGGTGATGAACGCCCAGTACAACTTCCAGATCCCGCTGATGTTCGCCGCGATCTTCCTTCTGGCCGCGCTCGGCCTTGCCGCGAACGGCCTGCTGGTCGTGCTGCAGCGCCGGCTGTGCCGTTGGACCGCCCCCGAACTCTGACCCCTTCCCCCATACCAGGACCGGACATCACATGACCCACGCTTTCAAACCCCTGATCGGCGCCGCCTTTGCGCTGATCGCCCTCGCCGGCGCTGGCCGCGCCGAAGAGGTCACGCTGCGCTACCTTGCCAATCACGGCAGCGTCGCGGCGCATGAACTCGCCCGGGAACTCGGCTATTTCGACGGCACCGGCGTCGCGGTCGAGACCACCGGCTTCGTCAGCGGCGGCCCCGAGTCGCTCTTCGCCCTCGCCTCGGGCAGTGTCGACATCGGCTCGGCCGCGACCTCGGCGGTGATCAACGCGATCGCCAGCGGCAATGACTTCGTCGCCGCCTATCCGAGCAACGGCATCAATGACGCGGTGCAGTCGAAATTCGAGGTGCTCGCGGACAGCCCGATCCACGAGATCAGCGATCTGGTCGGCAAGACGATCGCGGTGAACACGCTCGGCGCCCATCTCGACTATACCGTGCGCGAGGCACTGCATGCCGCGGGCCTGCCCGAAAACGCGGTGAACCTCGTCGTCGTGCCCGGCCCGCAGCTCGAGCAGGTCCTGCGCTCGGGCCAGGTCGACGTCTCGGCCTTCGGCTACTGGCAGACCACCTTCGAGGGCGCGGCCCGGGCCCATGGCGGTCTGCGCACCGTCTTCGATGACACCGACGTTCTGGGCGAGATCGCCGGCGGCTTCGTCGTGCTGCGCCGGGACTGGGTGACGGCGCATCCCGAGGCGGCGCAGGTCTTCGTGCGGCAATCGGCGCGCGCGCTGGATTACGCCCGCGAACACCCCGAGGAGACCCGCAAGGCCATCGCCCGGATCCTCGCGGCGCGTGGCGAGAACCCCGAGGTGGCGCAGTACTTCGCCGGCTTCGGCGTGCGTCCGGGCGGGCTCGCGGTGGATCGCGACGTGCAGTTCTGGATCGATGTCCTCGTCCGCGAGGGCAAGCTCGCCAAGGGCCAGCTCGCCGCATCGGACGTGCTGCTGGTGTCGGGCGACAGCCCGGTGTCGAACTGAGGGGAGCCGGCGCATGTCGATCTATCCCCAGACGATCCGCGGCGAGGTCACGATCCGTGACCTTTCCAAGTCCTTCCAGCTGCACGGCGGCCCGCTGCGGGTGCTGAAGAACCTCGATCTCGACATCGCCGCCGGCGAAAGCCTTGCCATCGTCGGGGCGAGCGGGTCGGGCAAGACCACGCTGCTGCGCATCCTCGCCGGGCTCGAGGAGCCCGACCGCGGCGCGGTGCTGATCGACGGCGCCCCGGTCCACGGTCTGGGCAAGGAGCGCGCGGTGATCTTTCAGGAGCCGCGGCTGCTGCCCTGGCTGACCGTTCTCGGCAATGTCGCCTTCGGGCTCGAGGTGCAGGGCACGCCCCGCCCCGAGGCCGAGAGCCAGGCTCGCCACTACCTGCGCCTTGTCGGCCTGTCCGAGTTCGAGACCGCCTGGCCGCACCAGCTCTCGGGCGGCATGGCGCAGCGCGTCGGCATTGCCCGGGCGCTGACGGTGCAGCCCGAGATCCTGCTGCTCGACGAGCCTCTCGGTGCGCTTGACGCGATGACCAAGATGACGATGCAGCAGGAGCTGTGCCGGATCTGGGCCGAGGAAGGGGTGACCATGGTGCTGGTGACCCATGATCTCGAGGAGGCGATCTTCCTGGCCGACCGCGTCCTCGTGCTGTCGAAGGACAAGGGCACCCCGCCGCGGCTGATCGACATCGACCTGCCGCGGCCGCGCGACCGCAGCACACCGCGCTTCGTGCGCTTCCGCCAGCAGCTGATGGCCGAGTTCGGGCTGCACTGACCGCGGCGGCGCGGGGCGGGCCCCTCCCGCCCCGCGCGTCAGTCCGAAATCCGCCGCACCTCGAAGCGCAGCCGCGCCGCACAGGCCGCAAGGCCCGCCTGCGCCAGGATCGTCTGCGTCGTGGCGTCGCCCGCGTCCATGCCGATATCGACGCGCAGCGTGGCTGCCGCCTGGCGTGGCGAGACCAGATTGGCCTGATAGTCGATCTTGGCCTTCAGCGCCGCCGCGCCCGGCACCCGCACCCGGCCGATGTAATTGCACGGGCCGATCTGCGTCCAGCGGATCCCCGAGGCGCCGATCGACAGGCGTTCCGGGTCGAAGGCACCGCCCCAGGCGATGGCGCGCGGCGCCAGCGAGGGCGCCATCATCGGGCCGAGCAGCGCGCGCATCTCCTGCGGGCAGTCCTCCTGGCTGTCCTCGACCAGGGCGGGTTGCCAGGTGC
This sequence comes from Paenirhodobacter sp. YD-8, assembly GCF_056590935.1. Taxonomy (NCBI): domain Bacteria; kingdom Pseudomonadati; phylum Pseudomonadota; class Alphaproteobacteria; order Rhodobacterales; genus Paenirhodobacter; species Paenirhodobacter sp. YD-8. The sequence continues at coordinate 2,148,220 of NZ_CM152649.1, forward strand.
CATCGAGCGGCGTCATCGGGCAGGCGCCGATCGCCGGGTCGATCGCGGTGCGGGCCGGCGCCGCCGCGTCCGGCTGCGGCCCCGCGGCGGCGGGCGCGGCGTTTCCGGGCACCGCGGACGCCGCGCCGCGCAGCAACAGCTCGCGGTCGGGCTGGCAGATGCCGTCTCCCCCCATCTCGAGGTCGAGGCGCTGCGGCGTCGCCGGGCTCCAGCTCAGCGCGCCGTCAAGCTCAAGCAGCACCGCCTCGGGGCCGTCTTCGGGCGCGGCAACGCCGATCTTCGCCGCCACCTGTTCGGGCGTCAGCCCGCTTGGCGCACAGCTGCAGCCACCGGGCGCACAGCGCACCAGCGTGACGCCCTGCTCGGCCCGAAGCGCACCGGGCAAGAGCAGCGCAAGCAGCAGGAGCGGATAACGGATCATGGCTGCACCCATTCGACGGGGAAGGAGATGGTCCAGTTGCACGGCCCGCCCTCGGTGCGGGCGGTGACCCTCCAGGTCATCCGGAACCGCCGCGGATCGAGCAGGTCCAGCTGGCCGACGGACTGCAGCGCACCGCCCTCGTCCGCGACCTCGGCGGTGCCGATGCTCTGGCGCGGCGAGATCTGGCGGAAGGCATGGGGCGAATACTCCGGGTCCGGCGCGGCCGCCATCGCCGCGGCCTGATAGCGCGCGCCGTCGAACACCCCGCCCCAGGTGATCCGCATCGTATGCCGGGGCTGACTGGCGAGGCGGGAGGTGAACATCGCCGTGCCGAGACCGCATTGCACGCTTTCGACCGTCACCGGCCCCTCGCGCCAGATCCCGTCCTCGGGCACCATCTCGTCGAACATCTCAAGCTCGCATTTGCCGTCGCCGCCCATCACGGTGTCGATCTCGTCGGGGCTCAGCAGGCTCCAGGCAAGGGTGCCATTGGCCTCGACCAGCGTCGCGCCGAGGCCCGGCGGCGGCGCGATGCCGGCGGTCAGCGCCGCCTCGGCGGCATCGACCGCGGCAAGCCGGCAGCGGCAGCCCCCCGCGTCACAGCTGGCAATCGTCACCTTGTCGGCGGCACGGGCGGCCGGGGCGAACAGCAGGGTCAAGGCCAGCGTCAGGAGCGGCAGGCCGGAAGAACGGGGTCGGTTCACGGGTCTCACTCCTGCTTGAACAGCGCGTCGAGGACCTCGGCGGCGCTGCGTCCGCCAAGGTCGATGGCCTTGCCGCGCAGCCGCTCGGGAAGCGTCGCGTCGGGGCCGGCCGGGCTTGCGGCAGCATCGACCGGAATCACGAAGCGCTGCCCGGCCGCCCCGGTCACGGTGATGCGCGCGGCAAAGACGGTGTCGCCCCCCTCGCCGCGGACATCATAGACGCCGGGCAGGAACTCGGCCGCGACCGGGCCGGTGACCGCCTCCGGCAGCGCCCAGGCCTCGGGCGGCACGTCCTGACCCGGGGCGGGCACGGCGGACCAGGAGATGGCGATGGCGTGACCACCGGTGGCGGGCTCGAGCTGCAGCGTGACGGCGGGTTCGGCCGCGGCCGTCATCGCCGATTTGAGCCCCGAGACGCAGCACGCGCCCGGCACCGGCCCGGGCGCGCTGTCCTTGAGATAGCAGGCGCCGAGCCCGCCATCCTGCGGCCGCACGAAGGTCCAGGCGGCGCAAGGATCATCGGCCGCGCAGACCGCGGCGCAATCGGACCACACCGCCCCCGGCGCATCGAAGCCGAAGGAGGCATAATCCCCGCCCGGCATGTCGATTGCGTCCTGCGCGCCCCAGAGTGGCGCCGCGGTCGTTCCGACCGCGCGCAACGCACTCGACGACAGGCCGATCCCGCCCAGGTCGGGCACCTCGCCGGCGATCCGCTGGCAGCCGCCGAGGAAATAGATGTCCTGGCACAGCTCCCATTCGCCCACCACCCGCGCGCTCCGGGCCCAGTCGTTCAGGCTTTGCCCGTCGGGGCGCAGGACGCGGGTGAAATCGGCGGTGTCACGGTCGAGGAAATAGCTCTCGCCCGTGAACCCGGGTTCGGCGAACAGCATCACGCCCGGCACCGCGGGCGCGGCCGGCGCGGGCGCCGGCGCCGGGGCCACCACGGTCTCGGCCAGCGCCGCACCGAGGCTTGCGGCGTCATGCGCCTCGAGATAGCGCCCGCCGGTGGCCTCGGCGAGGCAGGCGACCTCGGCCCCCTCGGCGGCGCTCAGGCCGAATCCCACCACATGCGCGGTGAAATTGGCGCCGGCCGCCTCGAGCGCGGCGCCAAGCGCACAGGGATCGCCACCGCAGGTTTCAAGCCCGTCGGTCACCAGCACGACATTGGCCGCGGTCTCGGTATAGCGCAGCGTTTCGGCGGCGCGCAGGACCGCGTCCGACAGCGGCGTCTTGCCAAGGAACCGCATCGACCCGACCGCGGCCGAGACCTCGGACCCGCTGCCCACGCGCGGCGCCACCAGCGTTTCGATATCGCTGCAGTCGCCCTTGCTCCGGTGGCCATAGGCGATCAGCCCGAGCGCCTGCCCGGCCGGCAGTTCGGCCACCACCCGCGCCACCGCCTCGCGCGCGATCTCGAGCTTCGGCCGCCCGTCGATCTGCCCCCACATCGAACCCGAGCCATCCATCACGATGATCGTGCGCGCCGGCTCCTCGGCCAGCGCCGCGGAAACCACGGATCCGAGGCCGAGCGCCCCCACCAAACCCCCCCTGATGATCCAAGCCCTCACCGCAGATCTCCCAAGCAACGCGACACTGGTCCCGTGCTAGGGACTTCACGGGGCGCGCGCATACGCCATTTGGTGTATGATCTTGCGATCCGAGCCAGCGACGAGTGTGTCATGCCGAATCCCGCCGATACCCCCGCCGAGCCCCCCGCCGACAGCGCCCCGATCGATGCGAGCACCGACCTCGACATCATCTCGAACACCTTCCGCGCGATCCTCGACCAGGACGCCTTCGAGGCGATGATCGCGAGCTGGCAGGCCAAACTCGACCGGATCGGCGATGACACCCACGCGGCGGCGCAGATCGCACTGCCGCTGCTCGCGCAGCTGGCGCTGGCGCAGCGCACGCTCGAGGCGCTCGATCTGCCGGTGGTCGACGATCCGCTGGTGCGTGCGGTGCAGGACGTGCCGGGACCGGCGCTGGTGCTCTCGCCCGAGGGCCGGATCGCCACGATCAACACCGAGGGCGTGCGGCTGATGGCGGCGCGACAGGGCGCGTTCCTCGACCCCGATTGCATCGACCCGCGCTCGGCCGCCGATTTCCGCGCGCTGCTGCGGGCGGCGAATGCGCGCGCCAATCACGCCCAGGCGATCTTGCGGCTTCTGCCGCAGGCGCAGGAGGGCCCGCCCGTGCCGATCCTGTGCGAGGCCTATTTCCTGCCCGCGCCGCAGGACAAGGCCTTTCTGGTGATCCGCTCGCTCGAGATCGAATGGAGCCCGCGCGCGGCCGAGATGCTGTCGCAGGCCTTTGGCCTGTCGTCGGCGGAACTCGAGGTCGCGCGCCTCTATTTCGCCCTGCGCGATGTGGCTGCGGTGGCCGCGGCGCGCGGCGTCTCGCTGCTGACCGCGCGCACCCAGCTCAAGGCGGTGATGGCCAAGGCCGAAACCCCCTCGCAGGTCGATCTGATGCGGCTTCTGGCGATGACGGCAAGCCGCGCGCTGAACGACCAGCGCAGTCAGAGCGCCGCCTGGCGCGATCCGCTCGGGCGCGAGCAGCAGATGACGCTGCCGGACGGGCGGGTGATCGCCTGGACCTGGATGGGCGATCCCGAGGGCCGGCCGGCGGTGCTGCTGCGCGGCTTTCCGATGTGCTACCTGCTGCCCCCGGAAAGCGAGGAGCGGCTGCGCCAGGCCGGCATCAAGGTCTATGCGCTCTCCCGCCCCGGCTACGGCAATTCGAGCCTCGACCCGGCGCTGAGCCCGCTAGACGACAATCTCGCGGCGCTGCGCGCCTTCCTTGACGCGGTGATCGAGGGCCCCTGTCTCGGCATCGGGCTGTCGAACGGGCTCGTGCCGCTTCTGGCCGAGGCGAGGGCCAATCCGGGGCGGTTCCACGGGCTGCTTGCGGTGGGCTATACCGGGGCGCTCGACCGCAGCGGGATCAAGCGCTTGCAGCCGGCGCAGCAGGCGATGATGCGGCTTGCGGGGATCCTGCCCTGGCTGGTCGAAATGATGGCGAAACAGGCCTTCCGGATGATCCGCCAGCACGGCGTCGACTGGTATCTCGAGCGCGCCTATCGCACCCGCCCGCGCGACATCGCCACCTATGCCGAGCCGAACCTGACGCCCTTCATCCGCAACGCCTGCGCCCATATGCTGGCACAGGGGCCGGGCACCTTCGTGCGCGACCTGCATCTGGCGCGAGCCGATGTCGATCGCGCGATCGAGGCGCTTGAAGTGCCCCTCGTCTGGCTGGCCCCGACCGAGGACGGGGTCTTCGACGCGGTGCAATTCGCCCGGCTGCACAGCCGCAATCCGCATGCCCGGCTGGTGCCGGTCGAACAGGCGGGCGAGCTGCTTCTCTATCAGCGGACCGGGATCGTGCTCGAGCAGATCGAGGCCCTGTGCAGCCCCCGCCTGCCGGGCTGAGGGGGGCAACCGGGCCTCATGACGACAGGCCTTGCGATGGTCGCGACTTGAGTCCGGCGCTCCGTCCGCCGGGACCGTGTCCATGGTCTGGCGGGCCTGGATCTGTGGCGAAAGGCCAAAAGCGCCGGGCTGTCACCGATCCGCCCCCCGGGATGCCCGGGAGATGCAGCCAGCCCCCATTTGTTGCTCGACATCCAAAGGCCGCTCTGACGCAGAATTATATTGCGTATAATCCGTGTATTGGGTTTCCGCCTGATATCCAGAATACCGTTCTGCCGACATCGAAGACCCGTCTTTCGACATCGTTTCTCCGAGCCGGGCCGGAAATGTCTGGGATCGAGCCATGGGAACGCCACTGGTCCGAGGCCCATGGCGAGGTCCGCGATGGAAAGCTTCTTCTCATCGCTGAAGACCGAACGGACGGCACGCAAGGTTTACCGCACCCGCGATGCCGCCCGCGCCGACGTGTTCAATTATATCGAGCGCGTCTACAATCCGTGGCGGCGCCATTCCGAACCCGGCGATCTAAGCCCTATGGCATTCGAGCCCCGAGCTATGCAAACTTAACCTAGGTCCACCAAACCGGCAGCAGCCCAGCTCGGCCTGTGCAAGTCTGCTCTCTGGGCAACATGCAGAAATTGTCGCCAATATTTCACGCGGCTCTGAGAGTGAGGCTTTCGCAGCTATGCGCCGTCATCGCGAGACGATTTTCGAAGCTATGCAAGGCGCTGGCCTGCCGCCCTGGCCTACGTTTTGTCGCACAGCCTGACTGTGTCGGGCTGTGCGACTTACGTTCAGCCGACCACGTTGAACTCCGGCCCGTAGGGATAGCCGGTGATGTTCTCGTTGCCATCATCGGTAATGATCAGGATGTCGTGCTCACGATAGCCGCCCGCGCCAGGTTGGCCCTCCGGTATCGTCAGCATCGGCTCCATGCTGATCACCATTCCGGGCTCCAGCACTGTGTCGATATCTTCACGCAGTTCAAGACCTGCCTCCCGACCGTAGTAATGCGACAGCACGCCGAAGGAGTGACCATATCCGAAGGTGCGGTATTGCAGCAGATCACGCTCGGCAAAGAAGGCATTGATCTTATCCGTGACCTCCGCACAGCTGACCCCCGGCTTTAAGAGGCTCATCCCGTATTCGTGGGCATCCACATTTGCCTCCCAAACCAGCCGGGACGCTTCATCGACCTCGCCCACGAACAAGGTGCGCTCAAGTGCGGTGTAGTAGCCCGAAATCATCGGGAAGGCATTCAGAGAAAGGATATCTCCTCGCTGCAACTGTCGTGCGGTGACCGGATTATGCGCGCCATCCGTGTTGATGCCGGATTGGAACCAGACCCAAGTGTCGCGGTACTCAGCCCGCGGAAAGCGCTTGGCAATTTCCAGTTCCATTGCGTCGCGCCCGGCCATCGCCACGTCGATCTCGCGTGCGCCTTCCCGGATCGCCTCCCGGATCGCGTACCCTCCGACGTCCGCCACGTTGGCTCCATGTCGGATCATCACCAGTTCGGCTTCGGATTTGTGCATCCGCTGATGCATCGTGGCAGGGGCAATGTCCCTGGTCGCGGAAGGCTTCAGGAATTCGTCCAGCAACGCCTTTTGCGCCAGGGAGATGTGGTCGCCCTCATAGCCGATCACCTGACCGGTGCCGGTGACGCTGAGGATAGCGCGCCAGTAGTTGTTCCTCTGCCAGTCGGTGTAGGTGATGTTGTCGCCGTGACAGCGTCGCCATGGCTGCGCCGCGTCGATGCCTGCACTGATCGTGACGCTGTCAGTCTGGGTCACGACAAGGCCGTAAGGTCGGCCGAACGAGCAGTAGAGGAAACCCGAATAGTAGGCGATGTTGTGCATGGAGGTGAAAACGCAGGCTTCTACCCCCGCCTCCGTCATGCGGGTCCGCAGACCTGCCAGACGCTGATCATATTCGGCGGCCTCAAATGGCAAGACGCGGTTGCCTTGGTGGAAACGGTAGAATTCGGGACGGTCCATCGGAACATTCCTTCTCGAAGCGTGTCGCTGGAAGGAGAGCCCTCCCCTCCCGCGATAACGGAAAAGCAAGACCCCGGCGTTCAGGATGGGTGACAGGGCGCGCGATACCCGCGCTGGCGACGCCATCGCCTGCCCTGTGCCGATCATTGCCGTAAACAAAACGCCGGACAAGCCCTGAATGCCCAGACCTGCAATTTCAGAGGCTTTAGGTCCGGTTCTCGTCAGGGTGATGAAAATATTCGCATGCAGTACTCCCCCTTTAGCGGTCGCAGCGCGTGATGCACACGTCGGCAGCGGCCCCGAGTTGGAACGTTAGTGCGCAGGCAATCCACGTCGCCCGACGTGCGATGATCATGTTCAGGGCATAGGGGACTGCGGCCGCAACTGGCGGGAAGACTGCTGGACCGGAGGTCGCAAAATTTGGCAGCAGGATCAAAGGAACACCAGACATTCCGATTCCGATCGCAGCATAGCGATGCGGTCCGGGTTTTTCTCCGAGCAGAACCCCTGCAAGACGCGTCAACAGCAACGGTTCGATGAAGAAGATCGCGATAGCCGTCGTAATGAGCATGGTTTTGAAGGCCGCAATCAGGCTCAGGCTGATGACCGCAACGCATTGGCCTGACAGAATGAGAAAGGCCGCCCTAAGAGGCGATGACGCGTCAGCATGAAGGCCCCAGCTGGCAGACCGGCCTGCACCAGGGCATCTGCCGTTCCCGTGCTTGGGCAGGTTCCGGGCTCCGACGTCGCGAACGACAGGAAAGTCCGCACCGCCGACAGTCGCCCCAGACATTGCTGCGCCAAGAGACAGCCGTCCGCTTTTGGCAAGCCGCGCTCCGGCGGCGGAACGTGCTCGACCATCGGCTCTGGGCCGCGGAAGCGTCATGTGCGGTCATCGCCTGATAGCCTGCCTAACCCCCTTTTACCGATCGGCTCTGAACCAGCCTCGCCTGTTCTCGCATGGTTCCAGGACAAGACCGATACGGAATCCGATGCCTTTCCCTCTGCCTCTCCGCCCGATCCCGGCCCCGCGTGAAACCGTCCTCTCTTTCCTTTCGAGTTTTGCCGCGATGAATGCCGCAACGATGAGCGACTTCTCGATCGACCTCGGCCATCAGATCCGCCGGTTCCTGGACTTCGACGCCGCCGCGCTCGATCGGCTGGCTGAGGCGGCGGGCTTGGAGCCCGCGATGCGCGATGACCTGCTGTCCTGGACCGGGGTTGCGGCGCGCGATCTCAGGCGGCGCTACCGGGGCGCGGCCTTTGTCTCGCGCGCCCTGCGCAATCCGGTCATGCGGGGCTGCCCTCTCTGCCCGCGGGAGAATGCCCAGGCGGACCCCGACCAACCCGAGCGGGCGATGGCGATGCGCGGCGACAGGCTGTTGCGTTCGGTCAATCTCTGCTGCCGCCATCACCACCCTCTGGTGCCACTCTGGGATGCCGCCAGGCCCGCCGAAAGGTTCGACAGTGCGGCCTGGCTGCGCGATCTCGCGCCGCGGATCATGGCCGGGGCGTTCGATCGCCCGAAATCTGCCCCGACGGTCTATGATCTCTGGCTCGACAGACGGCTGGAGACCGGCGCCGATCCGACAGGACTTGCCGGCCATGGAGTGTATGCGGCGACCACGATCTGCGAGCTCTTCGGTGCGGCCCTGCTGCGGCAGCGGGCGTATGACAGCTCCGGGAATGCCGAGGGGGCAGACGCGTGCGCCGCCGGCTTTGCCGTGCTCTCGCAAGGAGAGGGGGCCTTCCGCCAGGCCCTGCGGGACCTCGCCCGGAACGGCACCGGCACACAGGTCGCGCCGCGGCAGGCTTTCGGAAAGCGCTAGGACGCCCTCGACGACGATCTGACCGATGCCGACTTCGATCCGTTCCGCACGCTGTTGCGGGACGGCATCGTCGAGACCTGGCCGATCGCGGCCGGGGAAACCGTCCTGAGCGAAGCGCTGCCCGCGCGCCGGTTGCATAGCCCCACCACCGCGGCGAAGGAGGCCGGGGTCACCCCGCGGCTGATCGAGCAGATCATGACCAATGCCGGTACATTGCCGACCGAGGATCGCCACCCTCCCGCGCTGCGGACCTGCGATGCGGCCCGATATGGGCGGCTTCTGGCCGAGATCCTGTCGCGGGCCGGCCCGAGCGAGATGCAGGCCGCCATCGGCGCGACCGAGGCGCAGCTTCGCCCCCTGACCGGGCATCCCAAGGTCAAGGCGCCCTGGCGGATCGCCGACGGGCTGACGCTGGTTGCGGAGCTGGACGCCCTGGCGCGATCCGTCCTGGCGGGGGATCGGACCGGGAGGGGCTCCAGTTCGCGAAACAGCGCACCGGCCTGCCCGTGGGCGCGATGCTGGATGCCATCCGGCGGGGCAACCCGCCTCGGTCTTTGCCAACAGCGTCGGCAAGAAACGCGGCGACTGGTATCCGGCGCTGCACCAGGCCGGGCATGCGCCCGCATTCTGGAGCCGGCACCCGGTGACGCGGCGGGCCGTCCTTGATGTCCCGCAGGACGACAGGACCGAATTTCACCGCCGTTTCCTGATCCGACGACGATGCAGAGGGAATTCGGGCTCCACCGCCAGATCTGCCCCACCCGGCTGCGCGCCGTCGGCGTCATGCCGTTCTCGCCGGGCGGGGCAGACTTCGGCCCCGTCTATCTGCGTCGGGAGGCAGAGCCTGATTTGCGAAGGGCGGCAAATGGCGGCGCGGGCTGACGCTCCACATCCGAAGACAGGGGGAAGCGGCCGGGAGAGGCCACAGCCGGCCAGCCCGGTGCCAGAACAGCACCATGATCTCAAAACCCATCTTTTGTCGAAAAACGGTCTTTGGATGCCGAACGACAATTGCCACATGCGGAAGATTGGCGACCCCACCAGAAGCAAGACAACCGCGCGTTTTCAACCGGCTGCGGCGTAAAGCGGGCGAAACGGCATAGACGCGAAATCAATGACTTACAGGTCTCCTGTGTAAACGCTTCTGATGCAGTTTTCGTCGCGGTCTCAGGTCGCTCGACGCCGGCGCGCCTGCGTTCATCCTTGGCAAGATGACCACCGAGAGGAGCACACCAAGACCACGCTGCAAGGGCGGGTCCATCCCGGTGAAATCCTGAAGCACGAAGTCCTGGACGAGATGGGGATCAGCGCGGGCAAGCTCGCGAAGCGCATCCATGTCCTCCGCCCCGGATCGAGCATCTATGCGAGGAAAAGACCTCGATGACCATCGACACCGCGAGGTGCCTTTCCCGCGCGCTCGGGACCACGCCCGAGTACCGGATGAACCTGCAGAAGACCTATGACCTGCTGACCCGCGGGCCGGACGACCTCGGCGGCATTCGCCCGCTTCTGGTGGCGTGATATACTTTCCGCCCCGACTGATCGCAGAGGAAGGTAGTATTGAAATGTGCGGGCGTTTCATCGATCCGAACCTTCGGAACACTGAGGTCGAGATGTCGCAGATCAAGATCGCCCCGTTCCCCCGGCGCTACAACGTCAAGCCGACGGACGAAGTTGTGATCCTTGCAAAGCACCCGCCGATGGCATTCACGGCACGCTGGGGCTTGATCCCATCCTGGTTTTCCGGTGACGCCCCGAAGGACTGGAAGGCGGCTACCTTCAACGCACGGATCGAGGATGCGCCTACGAAGCCGACCTTCCGGCAGGTCTGGCGCCACGGTCGCTGCCTGATCCCGGTGGGCGGGTTTTACGAATGGACGGGACCGAAGGGTCGCCGCCAGCCACACTTCTTCCGTTCGGCCGGGAATGAGGAGAACCTGTTTCTTGCAGGGCTGGCAAGTCGCTGGCACGACCTGTTGACCTGCACGATCATGACCCGCGCTGCAACCGATGCAGTGGCGGGTCTGCACGAACGGATGCCGGTGATCTTGAACGCCGACGAGCGCGAAGCCTGGCTTGGCGGTTCCGATGGCGAAGGCCTTGGCGAAGGAGCCAGACTCGAACACCACTCTGTCAGACCGTTCTCGATGCGCGATGACGGGCCCGAGCTGATTGAGGCGATCGGCGACTGAGGCCCACCGGCGGCCAAGGGCGGTAAGCGGCCTGATGGCAGTAATGCATTGCGCGCGCAGCAAACTCGCAGAGCTGACATTGATAAAGCGCGCAAGGACCACACTGCCTAACATCCTGTGTCGAGCTGTATGCACTCAGACGAGGGTGCGGCAGGGGTGAGAGCGAGGTGGACAAGAGAGGAATTTCCAAATAACCAAAGACCCTAGCGTCGGGCGGCATTGAATAGCCGGATCACACGGGATAGCTTCGACGCTGTGTTTTTATCCTTTTCAACTAGGTGATTTCACATGGTCGACTTCAAGAAGAAGCTTGGTGGCAAAGTAGTCGAGAAGCCGACCGATCCAATAAAGCTTTACGACACGCTTGATCGCGAAGCCGATAAGGGCCCGTTGCGTCCCGCCCAGGAAGCGGTGCTCAAAGGCTGGTTCAAGAGGCAGGAAACGAGCCGCGACGTCATCGTCAAGTTGCACACGGGTCAGGGCAAAACCTTGATCGGCCTCCTGATGCTGCAATCCCGGTTGAACGCAGGCCATGGGCCGGTGGTCTATCTCTGTCCGAACAATTACCTCGTAGACCAGACACGCGAGCAGGCACGGCAATTTGGTATACGCACTTGCGCCTCCGACGGAGATCTTCCGGAGGAGTTTTTGAACTCTGGGTCCATCTTGGTCACGTCCGTGCAAAAAGCGTTCAACGGGTTGACGAAATTTGGCTTGAGCAAGCAGTCGGTCTCAATCGACACGATGTTGATGGATGACGCGCACGCCTGTTCGGACAACATCCGGAACCAATGTAGAATCCATATTCCAAGGGAAGAGCAGGCTTACAGTTCGCTCAAGGCGTTGTTCGCTGCGGATCTGGAACAGCAGGGCGTCGGCACATTCGCCGACATCGAAAACGACAAGCGTGACGCTTTTTTGTCGGTTCCGTATTGGGCGTGGATTCCGCGTGAAGCAGATGTCGCCGGCATCCTATCGAAAAATGCCGACCGCAAATCGATCAAGTTCGCCTGGCCCGTTCTCAAAGACTATCTGCATCACTGTCAGTGTGTCGTCTCAGGGGCGGCCATCGAGATCGAACCGTACGTCGCGCCGCTAGACGCTTTTGGATCGTACTGGAAGGCAAAGCATCGCATCTTCATGTCCGCAACTGTCACAGACGACGCGTTTCTCGTAAAAGGGCTCCAGCTTTCGCCCGAGACTATCACCAATCCGCTCACTTACGACGATGAGAAGTGGTCTGGCGAAAAAATGATCTTGCTTCCGTCACTTGTCCATGAGGACCTGGATCACAGCAAGATAGTGCAGAACTTTTCCCAAAGCAGTAAAAAGCGAAAGTTCGGTCGAGTTGCCCTTGTTCCGAGCTTCGAGAGAGCCAAGCCGTGGGAGGCCGGAGGAGCGACGGTGGCTAACACCGACAACATCGGCCATTTGATCGACGCGCTTTCCAAAGGCGAGGTCGACGATACCGTGGTTTTGGTGAACCGCTATGATGGGATCGATCTTCCGGACAAGACCTGCCGTATCTTGATCTTCGACTCCAAGCCTTTCGCCGAAAGCCTCACGGACCTCTACGAAGAACAATGTCGCCCGGGCAGTGCCACCACCCTCATGCGTGCCGTACGCACGGTCGAGCAAGGGATGGGAAGAAGTGTTCGCGGAGAAAAGGACTATTCGGTCATCATCGTGATAGGATCGGACCTTGTCAGGTTACTTCGGGACAAGGCGTCGCGTCGCTTCTTGTCGCCCCAAATGGCTGCGCAGATCGAGATAGGCCTGGAAATCACCGAGATGGCCAAGCAGGACATCGACGAAGGGATGGAACCGTGGAAGGCGTTGACCGACCTCGCGCACCAATGCCTAAGGCGAGACGACGGCTGGAAGGCATTTTACGCGGAGAAGATGGACAAAGTCGTCTTGGCTAAATCCGATCAGACCGCATTGCAGGTCTACAAAACCGAACTCGAGGCGGAACGGGCCTACATCGACGGCGACTACGCTGGTGCAGCGAACACAATCCAATCGCTCGCTGACAGCGGCGCGTTCGATAAGGACGAGAAGGGTTGGTACCTGCAGGCCCAAGCCCGCTACAGCTATGTCTCGAACCGCGTTGAAGCCGACAAGCTGCAAGTAGCCGCCCACAAGCGCAACCGATTGCTCCTCAAGCCGCCAACCGGCGTGACGGTCACCAAGCTTACAATCGTCAGCCAGGGTCGCGCCGAACGCGTCAAGAAGTGGATCGCCGACCAGGGCGACTATGCCCAGCTCAACGTCAATGTCACCGACATCCTCGGCAGGCTGGTGTTTGGAACGAAGGCCGATAACTTCGAATCTGCGTTGAACGAACTGAGCATAGCCCTTGGCTTCGTAGGCGAGCGACCCGATGCGGAATGGAAAGAAGGGCCGGACAATCTTTGGGCTCTGGACGACAATCAATACGTCCTGTTCGAGTGCAAGAGCGAAGTCGACATCTTGCGCGCCGAGGTCAACAAGCGCGAAGCAGAGCAGATGAACCGCTCGAGTGCATGGTTCGCCAAGCACTATGTGGGCATGAATGTCAAACGTCTGATCGTGCATCCGGCAGGCAAGATCGAAAGCGCCGCCGCATTCACCCACACGGTCGAAGGCGTGCGCGAGGCCGACCTTAGGCGTCTCGTCAAAGCCACCCGTGAGTTCTTCAAGTCCTTCGAGAGCCAGAACCTGGCCGATTTGAGCGCCAACCACATTCAGACGGTTCTGAACGCGCACGGTTTGTCGGTGCCCGACCTGCTGTCGAAATACTCGCGCAAACTGAAGGATGTGAAATAGGGGGGAGGCTACCTGACGGCATTGTTGCTCTTATCGACTGCCAGCCGTGGCGACCCCACCCGCTCTGAGTTCAGCCAACGGCTGTGATTTCGGCGGTGCCGAGTGCTTCGTGTCTGTGTCTGTTCATGATGAAGATGCGGATCTAGATCTCCGCCGACTGTCAATCCGGGTCACGTGATTTCACGCGCTTACCAAAGGCCATAAGGCAGTTCATTCTCGCCACTACTCGGCTGCGGACGTGATCCCAACGCTTCCAGTTGGCCCATCTCAGGTGATGCGTCTCGCTGACGATTTCTTTGCGCACCCGGGCTGAGCTTATTTTGCCGCGGTGCTGCTGAACGTCCAGTTTCAGGAAGCCGCATTGCGTCAGTGTCAGCGGCTCGAACGGCAGCAATGGGCCGAACAGGTCGACGCGGCGACTCGATCCCGTCGGACGCCGCGACGCCGCATCGCCGCTTCGAGCCCATTTCTGACGGACGCTTCTATCGCGACAGACCAAGCCGTTTGCACAGACTACCAAGCGCTACGGCAACGAGCGCACCTAGACCACCAAGGATGGCCCAATACCAGTTGGGAGCGTCTTCAGGTAAATAACCAGCGCCAATGTAAACTATAAGCCAGATGGCGACCGCTTCGATGAGGTAGGTCGGCGTTTTACTCATGTCCACCTAAAATCCGTAACCAACCATGGCAATGCACTGTAGATATCATATCTGATTTTTCTTCGACGCAATGATCACTTCGTCCGCATCAGCGACATTCGCTCAAGATTTTGCCGCGCCAAGCCATGACCGACTGCTTCGGGGAAGCCGTCCTGTGGCGTAAGTGACCCGCCCCGGGTTTGCCGGAGGCTCCAACTCCTGAGTAGGATGGAGCATCATGAGCAAGACCACGAACAAGTTTTCCCCTGAGGTGCGCGAACGCGCTGTGCGGCTGGTGTTGGACACCGAAGGCCAGCACGGGTCGCGCTGGCAGGCCATCGTGTCGATCGCCGCGAAGATCGGCTGCTCGGCGCATACGCTGAATGACTGGGTCAAGAAGGCCGAGGTCGACAGCGGCAAGCGCGCCGGCATCCCGACCGAGCTGGCCGAGAAGATGAAGGCGCTGGAGCGCGAGAACCGCGAGCTGCGTCAAGCGAACGAGATCCTCCGCAAGGCCAGCGCATATTTTGCGATGGCGGAGCTCGACCGCCGGTCGAAGTGATGGTGGGCTTTATTGATGCGCATCGGAGTGCGCACGGGGTCGAGCCGATCTGCAGCGTTCTGCCGATTGCCCCCTCCACCTATTACGATCACCTGGCCAGGCGGGCTGATCCCGCCCGGCGGTCGTACCGTGCGCGCGGGGATGAGGCGCTACGCCCCGAGATCCGGCGTGTGTTCGATGAGAACTGGCGGGTCTACGGCGTCCGGAAGGTCTGGCGGCAGCTTCGCCGTGAGGGTTTCGATGTGGCCCGCTGCACGGTCGCGCGGCTGATGAAGAGCATGGGTATTCAAGGCATTATCAGGGGCAAGCCGCACAGGACGACGATCCCCGACAGGAAGGCGCCCTGTCCGCTGGACAAGGTGAACCGCCAGTTTCGCGTGCCCGCGCCGAACAGGCTCTGGGTGTCGGACTTTACCTATGTCGCCACATGGAAGGGGTTCGTTTATGTTGCCTTCGTCATCGATGCCTATGCCCGCAAGATCGTCGGCTGGCGCGTCAGCCCCTCGGCGCATGCCGGTTTCGTTCTCGATGCCCTGGAGCAGGCGGTTCACGAGCGCCGTCCCGGCAAGGGTATGGGGTTGGTCCACCATAGCGACCGCGGGTCGCAATACCTGTCCATCCGCTACAGCGAAAGGCTGGCCGAGGCAGGCATCGAGCCCTCGGTGGGCAGCGTCGGTGACAGCTATGACAACGCGCTGGCCGAGACGATCAACGGGCTGTTCAAGGCCGAGGTCATCCACCGCCGCGGACCATGGCGCAGCTTCGAAGCGGTGGAATACGCGACGCTGGAATGGGTCGACTGGTTCAACAACCGCCGCCTGCTCGAGCCCATCGGGAACATCCCGCCCGCAGAAGCCGAGGCCAACTTCCATGCGGCTCTGGAAACTGAGACAATGGCCGCGTAACTGACGTCAATCAGCCTCCGGAAAACCCGGAGCGGTTCATAAGCGCCACCCCGGCTGGCGGCTTTGGGCCGGGAGCACCGTGTTGCTCCGTTCGGTCACTCACGCGACCTGCCGCCTCTCCCGCCGCCCCCTGACCGCGCGCCAGATCTGCTCGGGCCAGCGCAGCGGGCTGTCGAGGAGGAGCGCGACGGCGAAGGCGAGGATCAGCCAGGGCGGGCCGGAGCCCTCGACCACCACGCTCTCGACGCTGTCCGCACGCAGTGTGTTGGCGTCGGCGGATTGCACGACGTCGCGGCCGGCGGTGGCGGTGCGGATCGCCTGATCGCGCTGCGTGCTGGTGCCCAGCGTCTGCGCCGCGGTGCGCGCGGCCTGCCCGTTCGCGGCGACCTTCGGGCCGCCCAGCAGCCCGGGCAGCGCGCCGCAGGCACCAAGTGCGAGGCAGAGCGCCAGCGCGCCCCCTGCCCGGCTCACAGCCCGCTCAGGCACAGGTCGCGCTCCGCCTCCCGCCGGCGCACGAGACCGCGCACCACCTGCCCGCCCGCCTTGTTCCAGAGCCGCAGCGCGTCGCAGGCGCCGCGCAGATCGCCCGCCCGGGCCCGGCGCGCCATGCTCGAGCCACAGAAAGCGCCGGAGCCGATGTTGTAGGCGGCCGAGACGAAGGCCGCGCGGGTCTCGCGCGACAGATCGGCCGGCAGACACGGCCGGATCTCGCGCTCGAACTGCGCGATGCGCACCGCCAGACGGCTGTCGCATTCGGGCGGCGTCGCCACCTGCCCGGGCCGCACGTTCTGCGTGTCCCCGTCGCAGATCGTCCAGACGCCGACGATATCGCGGTACGCGCGCAACTCGCGCCCCTCGAAGGGAGAGATGACCGCCGCAGCAAGCGCCAGCACCGCGCCGAGCCCCGCCATGGTGCGCCGGCCCGCGGCGCCGCTCTCGTCGGCGCAGAAGCCCCGGCCCCGCCGCCATTTGCGGATCAGCAACGCGAGGTTCACCACCGCGATCAGCAAGCCCACGATCGGCACCAGCTGCGAGGCGAGGGTCGAGGCGCTCTCGAGCGAAGGCCACCACACCGGGAAGCTGATCGCCCCCGGGATCGTCCCCCAGCCTGCCCGCGTCGCAATCTGGTCGAGTTTGTCAGTCGTCACTGTCCTGCCCCTTTCCGGCAACAAAAAACCCGCCGGCGGCGGGTGCATCTTCATGGGTTGTCTTGATCGCCCGTCAGTCGGCGGGGGCATCGTGCGGCGGCAGGGTCACGGGGCCGTCCGCGGTCACCGTGATCGGCGCCGGGAAGCGGGTCGCCTCGGGGGCCTCGGCGCCATGCGGCAGCACGATCGTGACATGCCACGCGCCGTTCACCTGCTCGGGCTGCCCGACGATCCAGTCGTGCGGCGCCTCGGGGTCGGCGGTGTAGGTGGCAAGGTCGATCGCCTCGCCGTTCAGCACCAGCACATCGCCTGCGACGGAAACCGCCAGTGCATCGTCGCGCCGCATCGGGCTCAGGGTAATCAGAAACATGAGAAATCCTTTCGGTCAGAACCATCTGCCAATGGCCGTCGCTTCGGCAATCAGGGCCGAGCCGATGGAGGCCGCGGACAGCACGGTGATGCCGCCGCTGCCGGCAGAAAGCGGCCGGGCCTTGGCCCATACGGCACCGCTTGCGCGCACCGAGGCCGAGACATTGGGCGGTGCCATGAATGCCGCCGGGAAGTTCCAGGTGAACTCCGACGACGTGTAGATCGCGCCGGCCACCGCCGTCACGGCGCTGATGGAAAGCGAGGCGATGCAGCAGATCTGCGTGCCATCGGCGAAGCGGACATACTCGCCGTTCGCGTTGCTGCCGCGCTCGATCACGGCGCCGGTGGGCACACCCGCCGCCTGCCCGACCGTGCCAAGGACATTGCCGCTGTCATAGAGGCGGCGCCACGGGCCCCAGGAGGTGACGGCGTAGCTCTTGCGGATCCAGATCTGCCCGTTGTTGGGCGTCGCATAAATCTGCGTCGTCTGGTTCGGGGTCGGCCGCAGCACGAGCACGCCGTCGCCGACGGTCGCCCCGGTCGGCAGCGTGCCGAGCGTGGTGGCGTTCGAGACCCACCAGAACCCCTGCGGGATGTCGAAGCGGTCGATGTTGTCGAGCGCCGGGCTGGACATCGCCCCGAGCCCCATCCAGCCCGGGGTGAGCAGACGCCCCGCCGTCGTGTCGGAGGCGGATTGCACCACGGCGGTGCCGCTCAGGAGCCCGGTGAGCTGCAGGCCGGCGGCGGTGATCCGCGCCCGTTCGACCCCGCCGGTCGCCAGGCCGAGAATGTTGGCACCGGCGCGGAACAGGCCGGTGTCGGCATCCACGGCAAAGGCCATCGAGGGCGCGGCGGCGGTGCCGTTCGCGAGGGCGGCCACATATTCGGTCTGCAGCCAGCTCGCCATGGCCTCGCAATAGGCGCCGAGGGTCGGGAACCACCCGAGATAGCCCTGCGCGTCGGAGGCGAAATTCGCCGATCCGAGCACAGGCGGATCGTTGGGCGGGGCGGTATAGGTCGGTCTTGCCATCAGGCCACTCCGGTCAGGGTCAGTGTTGCTTGGGTGCTCCCGCCGCCGGACAGCGACGGGAAGAAGTCATCGGCGATGCCGTAGATCGCGACGAAGAAATCCGTCATGTCATCGCCCGGGTAGAAGTAGGCGGGCGCGAACTGCGCATCCTCGAGCGCGCGCTGGATGCGCCGGTTGGCGCGGGTCTCGAAGGAGATCTCCCACTCGGCCCGGCGCGCCGTCGGGCGCTTGGTGAAGCTGATGTTCCCGAACTCGTCGGCCTCGCGCCGGGTGTAGCCGGTGAAGCCGGATCGGGTGCCGTCCAGAATGGTGCCGATGTATTCGGATCTGCCCGCGACGATCTCGGCGACGGAGGCGACGCCGCCGGGGTTCGAGATGGTGATCTCGGCGCGGCCCCCCGGCATGGCGCCGAGGTCGGTCAGCACCACCTCCGGGTCATAGGTCTCTTCATAGGTGAAGAAATCCAGCCAGCTGGAGATGCCGCTGACATCGAGGAGCTGAACCGTCCTGTCATAGACCGTGCTGCCGCCGGCATCCGTGATCGCCAGACGCAGAGCGACGGCCACGATGTCGACAAAGGCGATCGCATCCATCCGCGACGGCAGTCCGATGGTATAGGCGATGCTGTCCGCCTTCGCGGTGTCCTGCCCGAGCGTCTTGTCGAAGGCGCGCCAGCGATTGGTGCTGCCGACCTCGACCCAATAGGTCGGGACATTGCCGGCCTCGGTCGGATCGCGCGCCGTGTTGGCGTTGGCGACGCTCTGATAGACCCGGTGGGTGACGGTCGAAATCACCCGGTCGCCCAGGTTGAACGTGGCGCCCGCGGTCCAGACGGGATGATCGTTCTCCGGCACGTTGCACGCAAGCAGGCTCCCCTCCGAGACCTCGAAGGGGATGATCATCATCGCCTGGCCGCTCATGCCTCTGCCTCCCGTCGCTCTTCGATCGCGCGGATCTTCCGAAGATCCGTGTTGCGCGCGAGGTCGAGCTGCCGTGACTGCTCGCGGAGCTGCCGGATCTCGGCGCGCAAGGCGTCCCGCAGCGCCTTCATCTCGGCGATCAGCGCGTCATTCGCGCCGCCCAGCATCCGCTGGGTCTGGCCCGCGGTGTAGATCCGGCTCGGGCCGGTCGCCTCGAGCTCGGGACCGTTCTCGCCGACCAGCCGGAGCCCGCCGTCATGGGTGCCGCCGCGGGCGAAGGCGGGGAAGCCCTGCGATGCGATCTGGTCTTTGACGAGATCCTCCGTGGCTGCGCTGAAGAGCCTCCGTCCACCAAGCGGGCCGGTGACCAGGAAGGCGAAGGGGCTGACCCGCTGAAGCCGGTAATCGCTGAGCGCGTAGGAGGCCGGCGCGGGCGGGCTGTCCTGTGGCGCGACCGAGGCGAGATAGGCCGCCTCGAGGCTGCCGGTCGGGTCGTAGATCGTCGAGGACAGGAGGTCGGCGGCGTCATAGCCGGCGATGGCGCGGCGCAGCTGCAGCGCGGTCTGCCCGGTCGTGTCGAGACCGATGATCCCCGCCATCGCGGCAAGGTCGGCGTCAGTGACGAAATACGCGCCGGCCGCATTTGCCGTCATCCCCGCGGCATAGGTGTTGAGGCCGGTCACCGCGGTCTCATGCGCGGCGCGGGCGGTCTCGGCGCGCACGGCGGCGGCGAGATCGCCAAGCGCACCGCGCAGCGCCGTCATCGGCGCCGCGATCGAGGCCTCGGTCGTGGCCTCATACCAGGTCGAGAAGGCCGCGGTCGGGTCGAAGCGGAAGCTGCCGCCAAGCGTCAGCGTGCCGCTCGTGCTGCCCGAGATTGCGCCGAGGAACGTGCGCTGCTGTGCCGTCAGGCCCGAGAGGTTGACCAGCCCCGTGACCGTGCGCTCGACCGTCCCGGTCGTCGCCGTCAGGATGCGGCGCTGATCGTCGGTCAGCACGCCCCTCGCCTGCATCGCGATCACCCGCGCCACATATTGCGTGCCGGACAGCAGCATCAGGCGCTGATCGCTGGTGAGCGCCCCGCCCGCGGCGAGCGCCAGCTGCCGGGTGACGGTGGCGCTCACGGCCGCCAGCATCGAGCGCTGATCGGTCGAGAGGGTGCCGGTGGCGGCAAGCGCCAGCAGCCGCTGCACCGTCCCCGACGAGGCCCCAAGCATCGCGGCCTGTGCCGCGGTGAGGCTTCCGGTTGCCGTGATGTTCACCGCCCGCAGCACCGTGGCCGAGACCGCGCCCAGCAGGCGCAGCTGATCCTCGGTGGCGCCGCCGGTCGCGCGGAAGGCAACGGACTTCTGCACCGTCTCGCTCACCGCGCTCAGCAGCAGGCGCGCCTCCGCGCTCAGCGCCGAGAGCGCGATCGTGCCGGAAAGCGTCTTCTGCACCGCGGTGCTGCCCATGCCGATCTGCGTGAGGTAGAGCAGCCCGGTGGCCGAGACCCCGGCCAGGTCGATCGCCGCCCGGATCGTCGCCGAGGCGGTCGTCGCCTGCGTCTTGAGCAGCGCGATCTCGGCCGCGGTCAGGCTGCCCGCATAGACCGTCGCGAGGGTGATCGCCCGGGCGGCCGAGGTGGCGGCGCTGAGCAGCAGCGCCCGCGTCGCGGCATCCATGTCCGAGACCAGCACGCCGGTGATATTGGCGACATAGCGGCCCTGCTGGGAGAGCAGGATGCGCCGCGCATCGGCCGAGAGATCGGCGCCCAGCGTGGCCTCGATCAGCGCGGCATAGCTGCCCTGCTCGTCGATCACGATCCGGCGCACATCGGCGCTGACCCCGGGCGAGAGCGACGCCATGACCGAGACGCCATAGGCGCCGACCGTGCCGAGCGCGAGACGCTTCGCCTGGGCGTCGATGTCGGTCGCGAGCGTCGCCGTCACCACCCGGGCAAGCTCGCTGTTGCCGGCAAGCGCCACCTGCATCGTCTCGGCATCGAGCCCGGCCCCGGCGAGCAGATGGACCGTCTTGCACAGCGTCGAGACGGTGTCGACCGCCAGCCGCGTCAGATCGGCGCCGATCCGGTTCTCGGCGGCATAGGTCACCGTCTTCACCATCTCGCTCGCCCCGGTCAGCGCCAGCCATTTGAGATCCGGCGTCAGATCCGAGCGGGTGATGAAGTCGATAGTGCTGGTGATGCCGGTGTCGGCATTGCGCAGCAGCGCCTTGAGATACTCCGGGATCTGCGCATCCTCGACCGCGGTGATGCTCAGGTCGATCTGCTTTTGCAGGCTCGCATAATTGATCGCGGCCGCGGCCGCGATGGCGTCGTCGAGCGATCCGAGCTGGCTGTTCAGCGTGGCGATCTGCGCCTCGCTCAGCGCATTGCCGGCGGCGAGCGTGTCGGCCACCTCCTGCATCAGGTCGACCTGATCCTGGTAAAGCCCCTGGATCACGTCCCACCGCGCCCCCTCGATCTGCGAGGCGCCCTGCACCGTGCCGAGATCCGACAGCACCCGCGCCTGCGCGAGCGCCAGCTCGGTCGCCGAGCCCGCGGTCGCCCCCACGGCGTCGAGATAGGTCTGCGCGACGCCGGTCAGCCCGTTGACCGCATCGAGGTCGCCCGCCAGCGCCGAGGCCAGCCGCGTCTGGTATTGCGCCTGACTGAAGGCCGTCGCCTGGGTCGGCGAGACCAGCGCGCCCGAGGTCGAGCGCATCGTGCGGATGAACTCGGCGATGCTGTCCGCCGCCTTGTACCATTGGCCCGCGGCCTTCGCCGCCGCCTTCTGGCTTTCGGTGACCGCGTTGATCGTCGCATCGAGGCTCGTCGACACCGCGCCGAGCAGGGTCTCGAGCTCGGCCGTGAGCCCCGACACCGCCGGCAGGATCTGGTCCATCACCCCCGCCATGCCCACGAGCTCGGCCCAGAGCGCGCGGCCCGCCTCGGTGGTCAGGTCCTGCGCATCGATCAGGGCGCGATATTCCTCGCGCGAGCGCGGCAGCGCGGCGTTATAGGCGGCCAGCGCCGTCGTCGCCTGCCGGGTCAGGATCGCCTGTTGTTCGGCCGCCGAGTAGAACGTGCCCCAATAGGTCGAGACCGCCGAGGTGAAGCCGTCGGCTCCGCCAAGCAGATCCTCGAGCGCCGAGGACACCGCCGCGCCGGCAAGGCCGGAATAGCGCTGCGCATAGCCGAGGGTGTCGAAGGCGCCGTTGACCGTGGTCAGCGCGGTGCTGAGCCGGGTGAGCGCCTCGGTCGCGGTCTCGCCCGTCGCGATCAGCTCGTCGAGACCGCCGATCATCAGCGCATAGGCATCGGCCGCGTCGGACATCGCCGCGGCAAGCGCCTTGCCGATCTCCTCGTCGCTGAGCCCCTTGGTCGAGACCTTCAGCTCATAGGCGAAGGCGTCGAAGGTCTCGGTCGCGATGCCCAGAACCGAGGCCATCGACAGGATCGAGGCCTGCGTGGCGTTGATCGCCTGGGTGATCGGATCGGCCACCTCGGCGCTCGCGGGCTTCGTGCTGGTGCTGGTCGAGGAGCTGAGCCCCCAGAAGCGCGTCTTCTTCACCCGCTTGTAGGCGGAGACCAGCACATCGGTGTCGGTGATCACCGCCCGGATGCCGGCGTCGAGGAGCTTCGTCTTCGTCCCGAAGAAGCTGACCAGCCCGGCGATGATCGCGACCGGTCCGGCGATGGCGCCGATCGCCGAGCCGAGCGCGCCGAGCGAAGAGGCGATCGAGCCGCCGGCCCCGCTCAGGAGCGCGCCGACATTGCCGGTGAGGTTCGCGAAGGCGGTGGTGACCGAGGTCGAGAGCCCGGCAAGCCCCGCCGAGAAGGCGCCCGAGATCGAGCCCCAGGCGGAGGACATGATCGAGCCCGCGAAGTTGCTCATGCCGAGCGAGAGCGCCGAGAAGGCCGTGCCGATCCCGGACAGCGCGCTGCCGGTCGCGGCCGCCGCGGCGGTGCCACCGGCCGAGACCGAGCCGTTCAGTCCAAGGCCGATGACGATCTGGTTCTTCATCGCCAGCGCGATCGCCTGCTTGAGCCAGGAATTGAGCGCATCGGTCATCGAGCTCAGCCCGCCCTCGAAGCCGTCGACCAGCCCGGTCGAGATCGCGTCCGACAGATCGCCCACAAGCGGCAGGCTGTCGGCCAGCTCGACGTTCAGCGCGCGGATCGCCCGCGCGAACTCGTCCTGCGACAGCGCCGCCTGCAACGGCACCAGCTTCGCGAGCTTCTGCCGGTAGGCCTCGAGCGGATCGAGCGACGCCCGCAGCGCCTCGAGCTCGCGCTCGTATTTGCGTGCAAGCCTGTCCGATGCCTTCGCACTCGCGCTCGCGGTCTTCTCCGCCTCGTTCCGCGCCTTGATCTTCAGCTGCAGATCCTGCTCGGCGTAGATCACGCTTTGCCGGTCGGAGAAGAGCGCCCGCTCGGAGGCCGCGACGATGCCGGCATCCACCCCCGCCGCCAGCTGGGCAGTGCGATACGCCTCGCGCTCGAGGTCGAGCTGCCGCTGCCTGCCGGCAACAACCTCGTCCTGCCCGGCATTGATCGCCGAGATCTGGGCCTGGATCACCTGGAGCCGATCACGGGCCGCAGCCGCGTCGGAGGTGGCCGCCGCACCGAGCCGCGCCGCGAGCGTCGCCGCGGCACTGGCGGCGTCGTAGGTCGCCGCGGTGACGCCGTTCATCGTGGCGAGGATGGTTTGAGCCGACAGGTTCCCATTTGCGGCCTGCCTCGCCAGCTCGCGCAGTTGCGTCGGGATGTTCTCCGTTGTGCCGTAGACCCGCTTCAGCCACTCGTTCAGCTCGGCAGTGGCCTTTGCGGCCTCCTCCGGACCATCTGCGGCGCCGATTGCCTGGATGCGCTGCGTCAGCGCGATGGCACCCTCACCGGTCAGCTGGAAACGCCTGCTCAACTTCTCCAGCGCGTCACCAGCATATTTCCCATAAAACTCATACTGTTCCGCAAACTCTTTGATGTCAGATGCGACATCCATCTCTGAAATCGCGGTGATAGACGCCTGCAGCTTGTCGAGGGCATCGAGCTGCGCGAGATCGCGCAGCACGGCATAGGTCTCCCGGGCTGCGCCGGAGTAGCGACCGAATTTCTCGATCAGATCGGCGGACGACATGGACGCATCTGCGGCAGCGGAGCGATAGGCATCGGTCGCATCGCGCAGGTCGTCCATGGTCTTCTTGAGCTGTTTCCCGCCGTTGTCGGCGCCGATCAGGTTCATCGCCAGCGGACCGAGCACGGCAATGGCGCCGCCGGCCAGAATGCCCCACAGGCCGAACACGGTCAGCATGTCGGCGGCCTGAATGCTGAGCGCCTGCATATAGTTACCTGTGACGGCGCCCTGTTGGCCGACTTGGTTCAGCTGGAACGCCATCTGCTTGAGAGCGTTCTGCCCGCCGCCGACGCTCGCGAAGAGCCCCTTGCTCGCGGTGCCGGCAGCCGCGGTGGCACTGGCCGCGGCTTTCGTCGCCGGTGCGATGCCGAGCATCTTCTGCGCGGCCATGTCCAGCACCTGGTTCGCCTGCGCCTGCGTGATCGCGCCGGTCTTGACCGCGGCCGCCATCGACTGCTGTGCTGCCTCATAGCGCTTCGAGCTTGCATAGACCGGGTCGAGCGAGGCCCGCAGCGCCTCGTATTGCCCAGTCGATTGGGCAATGGCTGCCGCCTGCTCGCGCAGCGCCTGCTCAGCCCGCTCGGCCGCGGTGGCCACGCCCATGTAGCGGCTTGCCGCCTGCTCGAGGACCTGCTGGGCCTGCGCCTGCGTGATCGCGCCGTTCTGCACCGCGGCCGTCATCGCCTCCGTCGCCGCCTCATAGCGCTTCGAACTCGCATAGACCGGATCGAGCGAGGCCCGCAGCGCCTCGTATTGCCCGGTCGATTGGGCAATGGCTGTCGCCTGCTCGCGCTGCGCCTGCTCAGCCCGCTCGGCCGCGGTGGCCACGCCCATGTAGCGGCTTGCCGCCTGCTCGAGGACCCGCTGGGCCTGGCCCTGCGTGATCGCGCCGGTCTTGACCGCGGCCGCCATCGACTGCTGTGCCGCCTCATAGCGCTTCGAGCTCGCATAGACCGGATCGAGCGAGGCCCGCAGCGCCTCGTATTGACCGGTCGAGAGCGCCACCGCCGCGGCCTGCTCGCGCTGCACCTGTTCGGCCCGCTCGGCCGCGGTGGCCACGCCCATGTAACGGCTCGCCGCCTGCTCGAGCGCGATGTTCGCCGCGCGCTGCGTCGCGTCGCCCCGCTCCACCATCGCGGCCAGATCCTGCTGGATCTGGCGATAGCGCTGCGAGGCGGCGAAGGCCGGATCGAGCGAGGCGCGCAGCCGGTCGAAGGCGGTGCCAGAGCCCGCGACCGAGCGCGAGATCCCGGCCATCGACTGGTTGACGTTCGCCGCCATTCGCTGCGTCGTCGCCACCAGCGTGCGCGACCGGCTTTCGTATTGCGAGAGGTCGAGCGTGGCGCTCACCTGCATCGCTGCGGGGCTGCTCATCGACATGTCGGGGCTCCGATCGTGCAAGGGGAAACGGCGGGCCGCTCAGCCCGCCGTGCTGTCATCGAGATCCACCGGCGCGATCGCCAGCGGGTCCTCTCCGGCCTTCAGGGCCGCGCAATAGCCCGCGCACATCGCCGCGAGCGTCTCGATCTCCCAGGGCTCGGACAGCCGCTCCGTCGCCCGGGCGAAGGCTGCGATCTCGGGCCAGTCGGTGGCGCGCGCCTCGGCGAGCCCGGGCCGGAGCGGCCCGAGGATCTGCATCGCCTCGACGAGATACTGCCCGGCGTCGAGCACCGGCAGGCGCAGGTCGCGGCCGCGCCTTTGCGCGAAGGTCAGCCGCGACACCGTCCAGCTTTTGGGCACCGAGTGCAGGTGCCCGAGCTGGCGCGCGTAGAGGATCAGGCGGCCGCGGCGTTTCCCAGGTAGCTGTCGCGGCGCGAGGCGAAGGTCAGCACCTGTTCGACGAAGGAGCGCTCGCCCTCCTGCCCGTTCACCATCTGCAGGTTCAGGAACCAGCGGATGTCGTCCTCGGCCACCGTCAGCGCCGCCTCGCCGCGCGAGACATTCTCGAAGCCCGCGATCAGCGGCACCGCGCTGTCGACCATCTGCGCGTGCAGATCCTCGAGCATCTGCACGTCCTTCTTCGGCTTCGCCTTCATCCGCTCCTGCTGGGCCGCCCGCAGCGCCTTCTGCGCCGTGCGGCTCTCGGTGCCGCGCACCAGCACGATGCAGGGCTTCGTCTGCTCGGCATCGGCGTAAAGCTCGGCGCCGGTGACCGGGTGCAGCAGGTGCACGCGGCCGGGCTTCTCGGCCGCCGAGCGGCTGTCGAACTGGGCAAAATCCATCGTCTTCTTCCTCTGTCTCTTGTCTTGGGGGTGGGTCGCAGAAATGGCCGGCCGCGGGGGAACCGCGGCCGCGCCCTGTGTCAGGCGGCGACGCGCACGACGGCGCAGTTGATCCGGGCCTGCCCGCTCATGCCCTTCTGCGTCGAGGCCGAGCGCGCGCGGTCGCGCACATTCGCGACCTTGCCGTGGAAATAGGAGATCTCGCCGTCGGGATCGGTGATCTTGAAGGACACGTCGTCGTTGGTGTTGGTCTTCGCGATCAGCAGCGCCTGGCCGGTGTCGGCGGCGCCGCTCAGCAGGAAGGTGAAGTCGGTCGTGCCGCCGTCGACCGCGCCGTTGGTGTGCAGCACCCGGCCCTTTAGCGTGGTCTCGGTCGAGTCTTCGGAGGTGTCGCCGATCTCACCCCATTCGAGGATCTCGCCGACCTCGGCAAAGCTCATCGCGCCGAAGCCCGTGGCGTCGATCGTGGCGGGCTTGCCCGCGGCCACCTCGATGGTCGCGCCGATATAGGTCATGTTGGTCATGGTCAGCCTTTCTTCTCAGTGCCCGAGGTCTCGGGCGTTGCGGTCTTCGCCGGGGCGGCGGCCGTGGCCGCGGTCCCGGTGATCTCGATCGTCTTCGCGGCCAGCCGGCCGCGCAGGACGTTGCGGTTGTCGACAGTGCTCAGCACCGGCTGCGGGATCTCGACCGGCTTGCCGGCAGGCAGCAGGTGCCCGGTCGGAAGGGTCAGATCGGCCTTCCCCAGGTTGGTGACTTTCGGCATGTGCGCCTCCTCAAATGACGAGGCCCCGCACGCCGGCGGGGCCCCGGAACGCCCCGGCCGCGGAATTGCGGCCGGGGCGGTTTGCTGCGGCGGGCGCGGATCGCGCCGGCCCTCAGCCGCCGATCGGGCCGCGGTACTCGACCCCGAAACTCACGACGACGGTGCCGATCCGCTGCTCGCCCTCGCCGTTGAGCGTGGTGGTGATGTCCTCGGGCAGGCAGCGGATGCCCTGGGCGTGCATCGCTGCGGTCACGCAGGCCTCGATCGCGTCGGCGTCGAGGTCGATCTCGTCCTCGAGCTCGGCCGCGCCGAGGCGCTTGGCCACCACCTGCAACCGCAGCGTGCGCTGTGCCTGCTTGAGCGTCAGCGGCGCCACCCGCTCCTGCGGCGTCACCACGCCGATCACCGGCAAGAGCTCGGCATTGATGCCCCCCGCCCAGGCCGAGAGCAGCGTGAACCCCGACATCCGCGGATCGGCCGCAAGCGCCGCCCGCGCGATCGCCCGGAAGCTCCCCCGCGCGCTCACGGGAAGATCCGTTCAAGTTCGCAGATCACGAAGGCTTCGGCGTCGGGGGAGGCACTCGGCCGGATGTTGGTGACGGCATAGACCCGACCGTTGCCCGGCTCGATCCGGTCGCCGCGGGCGAGTTCCGGGACAAGGCCGCCGCGCAGTTGCCAGGTCGGGGCGAAGATGATCACCTCCCGCCCGTCGTCATCGACGGCGTCGACCGGCGCCTCGCGGAACATCGACTGCACCAGACGCGCCGGACGACCCGCCGCGGTGTAGCGCACCCGGTCGCCGAAGAGCGCATTGAGCGTATGCGCCACCCCGTCGAAGATCGACGACATCAGCGGATCACGCCATCGAGCAGCACGCGGCCGGTGGCCGACCCGCCCGCCGCGAGCGCAGTCGCCGCGCCGACCAGCGTGTTGCCGGTGTCGGTGGTGGTCATCGCCTCCGCCGTCGCGTCCCAGTAAATCGGGGCGCCGGTGGTCCAGGCCTCGGCCGCCACCTTCGGCAGGTCGAAGACGCCGCGCCGCACGAGCACGACCTCCTCGCCCGCGGCGGCAGCCCCTTGGGCGACACCGCGGATCGCGCCGACCGTGACAAACGCGCCGGACGACACGTCAGCGGGCGCGGGAAGGGTGATGTGCTCACCCGGGCTGTTCCAGTTCTTCATCTCGGATCCTCTCTGATCAGGGGGCAGGAACGACGAAGGGCGGCCGAAGCCGCCCTTTCGTCAGGTCAGTGCTGGTGCCGCTCAGGCGCCGGCATTCTTCCAGGCGCCGCGATGCTCGACCGCGGCGGCACCGAAGATGTGGCGCGCGTTCATCACCACGGCATCGGGGTTCATCCCCTCGATCGTCTGCACCGTCGGCGCGGCATAGCCGTCGAGATAGGCATGGGCGATCGGCGGCAGATCGCCCGAGACCAGATACCAGGCGGTGTCCGAGCCGCCCGCAGCCGCGCCGAGGTTCGGCACCACGCCCGGCGTCAGCGTCGACTTGAACGGGTTCACCTGCCCGTCTGCCGCCGGCGTCGTCGCCGCGGTGAACTGCAGCGCCACAAGCTCGAGCGCGGGCGGCACGATCAGCCGGTCCGGCTCGACCTGCATGAAGTCATCCTTGTCGGTCGAGCCGAAGGGGCGCTGTTCCCACATCGCCTTGCGCCCGGCCGAGACGCTGGCGATTGAGATCTCCGCCGCGGTGGCCGCGAGGTTGCCGTGATCGGCATGGAACAGCGCCTTGCCATCGGACTTCAGCTTCGCGTTCGCGCGGAAGAGCGACCAGACCATCGAATTCTCCATGGTCCGCGCCGCCATCGCGAACTCGCCGGGGATCCGGCTGAAGGCGCCCATGTCGTCGTTCACCACCGCCTCGAAAGTCAGCCGGATCATGCGGCCGCGCCGCTCGACCTTCAGCCCCTCGGCCTCGTCCGACAGGACCGCCTCCTCGTATTCGCCGTTCTCGCGCACCCGCTTCAGCGCGAAATCACCACCGAAGCGCACCGCGTGCAGCTCGCGGAAATCAGTCGCAGTCTGCGCCGCGCCGGTCACCAGCTGCCACGAGGCCGCGCGGCGCTGATAGGCCGCCAGCAGATTGCGGTTCATCACCTCGGTGGTGATATAGGCGAAGTCGCTGACGCCATAGGCGCCGCCCATCATCGTGGTCGAGGCCATGCCGCGCTTGATCGCCTCGATGTCGTTGTAACCGCGTGCGGGCCCGGCCAGCTCCATCGCCATGTGCCGCAGACGCATGCCGCGGAACATCGTGGCCGGCCCCTCCGCCTGCCCCATCAGCGCGCCGATCATCCCCTCCATCCGGGTCTCGGTCTCGTCGCGGCCGATCCGCGCGGCGGGGGTGGCACTGCGGCCGGCGGGCTCGTTCGCCGCCATCGTCGCAAGGATGCGCGAGCCGGCATCAGCCACCGTCACGCCGCCGTCGATCAGCGCGTCGAGATCGGCCTGCATGAACCGGCCGGCGGCGACATGCGGCGCCGCCATCTCGCGGATGGCCTTCACCCGGGCGCGCTCCTGCGCGATGCCCTCGGCCGCCCCGCCCGGCGCGGCCATGGTGGCGGGCGCCGGCGGGGTCTGCGGCGGCGTGGCGGGGGCCGCCGGCGCGGCGGTGGTCTGGGTCTGGGTGCTCATCTCGGGGTCCTTGTGCTGGGTGCCGTCGGCGACGGCGGGGGAGCGACCGGGCCGCGGGGCCCGCTCAGGTTTGGGGGCCGCCGCAAGCCGCGCCTGCAGCTTGTGGCGCGCGCTCATGTAGGCGGTCTGGACCGTCGCCAGCGTGGCCGGCACGGCCTGCGCAGGGCCGGCCGGGGCGACGGCCGCGCTGGTTCCTTCTGCGGCGATC
Organism: Paenirhodobacter sp. YD-8; assembly: GCF_056590935.1. Taxonomy (NCBI): domain Bacteria; kingdom Pseudomonadati; phylum Pseudomonadota; class Alphaproteobacteria; order Rhodobacterales; genus Paenirhodobacter; species Paenirhodobacter sp. YD-8. Next base: position 2,178,141 of record NZ_CM152649.1, read on the forward strand.
CCGTCGGCAAAGCCGTTCGCGATTGCGGCCTCGGGACCGAACCAGGTCTCGGCCTTCATGATCTCGCGACACTCGGCCGCGGATTTGCCCGAGGCCGCCGCATAGACCGCGGCATAGGTGTTGGCGGTCAGGCCGAGCTGGTCGGCCGCGCGGCGCGCCTCGGCCTCGTTGCCCCAGATCGCGCCCGAGGGGTCGTGGATCATCAGGTGAGAGCCCGCCGACATCAGCCGTTCCGCCCCCGCCATGAAGATCAGCGACGCGGCCGAGGCGGCGATCCCCTCGACCACGATCCGGCAGCCGCCCGGGTGGCCCGCCAGCATCGCGCGGATCTGCTCGCCGGCATCGACATGGCCGCCGGGCGAATTGAGGCGCACCGTCACCCGGCCTTCGCCCAGGGTGGCGAGCGCCTGGCGCACCATGCCGGGGGCGAAGAACACGTCCTCGTCCCACATCCAGCCGACCCAGTCGTCGAGCAGCACGTCGCCGCTCAGGATCAGCTCTCCGCCCACGATCAGGTCATTGCCCGTCCGCATCGGTGTCGTCCTCCTTCTTCGGGGCCTCTGCCGCCGGTTTGAGATTGCTGTCGCGTGCCGCCGGCGCGGAAAGGCCGGCGGTCCTGTCCGCCTCGGCATCCTGCTTGCGCTCGGCGCGGATGCGCTCTGGGTCGCGGCCGAGCTCGCGCTGCGCGCCCTGGCGGCTTGCGAGCCCCGCGTCGATCTCCTCGACCATCGCCGGGATCTCCTTCGTCGGGTCGACCATGATCCGCCGCGGCGGCGTCCAGTCGATGGTGAAGTCGAGGCCTTGGTGCCCGGCAAGGGCGAGCCCCTCGCGGAACCACCGTTCCATCCCGGCGCCGAACTGCATGATCATCAGCCCGCGCTGCCACATCCGCACCAGCCGGTCGAGTTCGTTGCGCCCCATGCGCGCGCTCGAGAAGTTCACCTGCCGCAGGTTGCCGGTGAGCGACTCGAAGGTGATGCCGAGCCCCACCGCGATCGTGCGCAGCCCCCAGGTCATGAACTCGTCATAGCCCTCGATCGAGGGCGGGTTGACCGGCACCGCGTCGGCGCCGTCGGGCAGGCTGACAATCGCCCCGGGCGCGAGCTGATCGAGCCCCGCGCCGCTGTCGGCCGGCCGCAGCGCCCCGCCCGTCCACTTCAGCATCACCGCCATCAGCGACGAGATCTTCTGCTTGAGGATCTGCGCCTCCTGGTAATCCGCGATCTCGCCAAGCGTCATCATCACCGGCGCGAGCCACGGCACCCCGCGCAGCTGGCCAGCGCGCTCGAAGCGGCGGATGTGGATCACGTCGGACCAGTGCACCCGGCTCGACTGCAGCGGCCGGCGCGTCAGCACCGCCCCGGGGTGCTCGTTGTAGAGGTGATAGGCCTCGATCGCGCCGGTCGGGCCGTATTCCACCCCCTCGATCACCGGGTTCTCGCCCCAGGACGAGACCGTGGTGTCGAGGCAATCGACCTCCAGCAGCTCGACCTGGTAGGGCAAGGGCAGATGCCGGCCATAGGCCCCGCGCCGCCAGCGCCGGCGCAAGAGCACCTCGCCATCGGCGAAGACCGTCGACATGCAGATCTGCTGCATCTCGAGGAGGTCATACTCGCCAAGCGCGTCGATCTCGGTGCTCAGCAGGTGGCGCTGCAGCAGGTCCTCGACCGTCGCCTTGGCGGTCTCGCCCGCGGTGCGGATCGAGGGCACGATCCCCTCGCCCACCACATTCGCCACCACCACGTCGCGCGCCCGCGTCGCATAGGCGCGGTTGCGGATCATGTCGCGGCTGAGCTGGCGCAGCCGGGCGCGCGAGCCAAAGGCCGCCGCATCCGCCGCCGTCGCCGGCGCCTTCCAGTCATAGGTGCGCCGCCCGCGCGAGGCGGCGTCGTAGTTCATCAGGTTCGCCGTCTGCACCCGTGCCGCGACGCGCTGCAGGGCCAGTTGCGGCGCGAAGAAGCCGATCGTCCGGTCGAGGATGTTCATCACAGCCCCCGCGTCGTGCGGGCATAGCCCACCGAGAACCGGGGCGCCGCGCCGGTGCCGGAAAGGTCGGCCTCGATCAGCCGCAGCGTCTCCTTCATGTCGGCGAGCGAGCGGAAGGTCAGTTCCTCGCCATTGACCCGGGCGTGCGACACGCCCTTCGCGATCGCCGCCCGCAGCCGGTCGGCGTCCTCCTGTGTGAAAGCCATGGGTCCTACCGTCTCCGCAGGAAGTTGATGGATTGCGGCAGGGCCGCCGTCTCGGGCGTGGCCCGCGCGCTGCCGGCGTCGTTCGGCCGCGCGAGCGGCACCGCATTCGTGTTCATGAGCCCCGCCACGCACCAGCCGGGCGGCGCCTCCCAGTTCACCCGGGCAAGGCCCAGATGCTCGGCGAGCGCGAGCGCCTGCACCGAATGGTCGAGCGTCTCGTTGCGCTGCACGCCGGGCTTCTTCTCCCAGCCCTTCTCGCCGCGTTGCTCGGCCAGAAGTTCGGCGAGGTGTTCGGTCTCCATCCAGGCGGCGACATGCTGGGCGTTGATCCGGGTGCCGTCGCGTTCGAGCGCCGCCAGCACCGAGTCCTTGAGCCGGTCGACCGCCATGTTCAAAAGCCGGATGCCGCGCGCCTTGCGCCCGCCCGAGGCCCGCTCGGGCGCCTCGTGCCAGACCCGGTCGACCTGCCGGAAGCCGCCCCGCCCGATCGACAGATAGAAGCGCCCGCCCTGCCCGGCCCGCGCCCGCTTGCGCCAGAACTTCTCGGCATTGTCCGACCATCCGGCGGGGCCGTTGAAGTCGATCACGACGCCCACCGGCTTCAGCCCCCAGTCCTGCCCCTCGACCGGATAGACCCGGTCTGGCAGCTCGGCCAGAACCTCGGCGTCCTCGGCATAGCGCCCTGGATCGACCGCGCGATACTTGCCGTCATCGCCCGTCGCCCGCGGCGCCGCGTCCGGCGGCTGGTGGATCGCGAAGCGGTCGATGATGATCCGCTCGCCATCCTCGCCGAAGGCCACGACCGAGACCTCGAAGCGGTTGCCTTGCACGTCGACGCAGGTCACCACGAACCGCGCCCATCCCGGCGCGATGCCCTTGTCGAGCGGCCGCGCCCGGGCGCGCAGGGCTTCCACCGTCAGCGCGGTCTCGTCTTCCGTCCTCGGCCGCCGATAGGGCATGCCGAGGTCGGTATAGAACACGCCGGCCAGGTCGATATCGTCGCCCGAGATCGCGAAGGCGCGCCGCGCGCTCTCGTAGCGCTGCACGAGCTCGGACCAGTTCACGAAGGCTGCCGCGACGCCGTTCAGCGCATAGCTCGCATAGGCCGTGTGGCGCAGCTCGGGGTCATCGATGCGCACGAGGCGGCGCCGGCCATCCGCATCGACGGTCCGCGCCTCGTGCAGCCAGCCGCCGCGCCCCTGCATCGCGCGGCGGTTCAGCTCCACCTTCTGGCGGTGGCTGATCGTGCAGCCGCAGTGCGGGCAGACCATCTGCGCCCGCGTCCCCGCCTCGCCGGGGTCGAGCTCCTCGGGATAGTCGAGCCGCTCGAAGGTCGGCTCGAAGAGTTCCGCGCAGTCCGGGCATTCCCAGTACCAGCGCCCGCGCGTGCCCTCGTTGTAGAGCTTGACGATGCCGCCCGTCACCTCGGGCATCCGGTGCGGCTCGAGCGCCGCGACCGGCGCGGGCTTCGTGTCATCGACCGGGAAGGCCGGCGTGCTCTCGGCGACGACGCAACCGCGGCTCATGAAGGTGCGGATGCGCATCATCGCCATGCCGAAGGGCGTGTTCTCGGGCGCGTCCTTCGGCCCGAGGCGCTGCGGCATGTGGTCGTAATCGGTCAGCAGAACCATACGCTGCGAGCGCGAGGACAGCTGGTTCGCGACCGGATAGCCGATCCCGAGGCGCACTCCGCGGAAGCGCTTGCGGCTGAAGGTGCTGTCGTCGCGCGCCCGGCCGAGCCGCTCGAGGAGCCGCGGGCTGTTCTCGACCGCCGGGTCGAGCTTCTCCTCGACCCAGGCGTCGGCATCGGTCTTCGTCATGTGGATCAGCTGCACCGGCCCCGGCGCGCAGGTCACCGCATGGGCGGCCACCGACAGCAGCATCTGGCTCTTGCCGCTCTGCGCCGGCCCGGTGAAGATCACCGCCTTGAACCGGCGCGACTGCGTCATGTCCTGCGGCTCGACCATGTAGGGCGTGACCGCGCGGCTGTAATCCTCCCACTTGCCCGCAACCGGCACCCGCAGCGCCCGCTCGGCCGCCTCGGTCACGCTGATCCGGCTCGGCGGATCGAGCAGCGGCAGCGCGTCGGCGATCATCTCCTCGGGCGTCACGAAAGGCGGCAAGGGCGGGATCCGCGAGAGCACCCCGATGCCGCGATCGACCATCTCGACCATCAGACCGGAAGCTCCCCTTGCCGCGTGCCGAGCGCGATCACCGCGCCGGGGCGCGAGAACAGCGCCTCGATCTTCTGGCGCACCTCGTCGCGGGTCTGGTCGCAGCGGTTCTTCAGCTTCTCGACCTGGTCGGGCGAGATAGAGAACTCCATCTCGGCGAAGTCGGGCAGCGTCTCCATCGCCGAACCGAAGGTGACGAAGATGTCGTCGAGCGCCGCGCGCATCCGGTCGGCCCGCACCAGATCGCCGCGCTGTTCGGCGACGCGGTTGCGGTGATACTCGGCCTCGGACCACTTGCGCAGATCGTCGGCCGTCAGCGCCGCCTCTTCCTCCGCCTGGTCGTCGTCGAGGTTGCGGAAGGCAAGCGCCGCCTGCGCCGCCAGCTGATCGCCCCGCGCCTTCGTCGCCTGCAGCCTGTCCTCGCGGTGCTGCCGCCAGGCATAGCACTGGCGCAGCGAGAACTCGTAGGAGACGCCGTTCTGCCCGCCCGAGAGCACCGGCATGCCGAGGCTCACCCATTTGGTGATCGTGTTCTCGGACACGCCGAAGGCGCGCGCGAGCTGCACCCGGTTGAGCGGCGTGCCGTCATCCTCCACCCCATCCGGCAACGGATAGCGCGCAAGATCGAGCACGCTCCCGTCGTCGAGCGTGATGGTGTTCATCGGTGATCCTCAGCAATAACAACAACAACCCCAACACCAACAGGCGACTGGAATTGCTCGGCAAAATGAAACAGGGCGCGAATTACCCGTGCGACGAGGGTGCCCGGGAAGGACCCGGGCGGCGGCGGCAGGGCCCTTCGGCCTAGCGAAGCCTCTTGTAGAACATCTGGCTCAGCGTCCTCGACAGATGGCCTTGCAGCCGCGCCTCGAAGACCGCCATCGCCTCCTCGTGGAAGTCGAGCCGCGGCGCGTATCTCGGCACCTTGTCCGTGAGGATCGCGACGATGCCGATATTGCCCGAGGCGTCCTTGCGGTAGATCCCCGGATAAAGCCCCGACTGCGGCACGAAGTAGGTCGACCGCTTGCGCTTGCGCCCACGCAGGGTCGAGCGCGCGGTGGCGTTCGCGGCATAGTCGCGCTGGATCTTCAGCGCCGACATCACCTGATTGCGCTCGCCCACCGACCAGTTGCCATAGGCATCGAGCCGTGCCTCGTCGGCCGGGATCACCGCCGAGATCAGCCCGTCATAGGCCAGCGCCCGCTGCATCTGACCCTCGAACCCGGTCGGCCGGCGCGTCCCGCCGGCTTCCTCGACCTTCAGATAGTCGCGCGAGGCCCGCGTCGGGCGTTCCATCACGGCTGCCGTCAGATCGTCGACCCGCGCCTTCTTCACGTAGAAGGCGTTCTCGGTGAACGTCGTCGGCCGGTCGAAGACGATCGTCATCCGGTCGCGGATGTGGTCTTTGACTTCGTCTGCCGTGTCGTTCAGCGCCCAGGTCGCGGCGATGCGGAGATCCCGCTCGGCCATCACCTTCAGCGCAGCGACGAAGCCCGAGACGTCCAGAGCAATCTCGGCCATCTCCACCTCGCGAAACAGGAACGCCCGGTCGGGTGGTTCCCGCCGGGCGCTCGTGTAGATCATAGGAAGAGATATGCCGCCGACGGGGATAAGCGTCAATCCCCTTTGTGCAGGCCACCGCCATAGCCCTGCATCCGGTCAAGGACAGCGACGAGCGCCTCGATCAGGCGCTTGCGGTGCGTACCGTCAGCGCTCCAGCCATGCGCCGACAGAACACCGCTCAGGTCCATGTCCTCGAGGCAGACCGCATCCACGAGACGCCGGTCGAGGATGATCGAGGCGCCGGCCCCGCGCGCACTCGGCCGCACCCGGCGCACCACCATCGCCGCCCCGTCGCCGATCCGCCGGCGCAAGAGCGCGATCTTGCGCGCTTCCTCCAGCCGCAGGTCGGTCACGTCGACGCCCCGGCCCGAGCCGCCCGTCCGGCCCTCGAGGCTCGAGAGCTTGATCGCCCCGGCCTCGTGCCGCTCGACGAGCGTGCGATAGAGCCGCGCGATGGCGATCTGCCCGGGCGTGAAGGGCGCGGGCTTCTGTGCCGCCTGCGCCCGCGCCTCCATCCGGTCGAAGACATCGGCCGCGCGCACCGCCCGGCGCGGCTGCGCCTCGCCCGGGCCCTGATAGCCCGCATCCTCGATCGTGTTGCGCGTGCCCGGCCGGATCTGGCGCACGGTGAACACCCGGCACGCCCCGCGCGCCGGCGCCACCGGGATCTCGGGGCCGCAGACCTCGGGCGCCGTCGCCGCCCGCAGCAGCGCCGCGCGCCGCCCCGCCTCGCCCATCGTGAGCCAGCGCCCCGGCGCCACATCGGCCGGGCGCACCGCCAGAAGCTCGGGCGCCGCCAGCCGCTCAGCCGCACTCAGCCGCGCCCAGTCATGCACTGAAATGCTCACCTGCTGCATCCAATATGCCATCGCACTACTCTCGCCGATCTGCAGTCCAGAACCATCGCGTGTGCTCATGCCGCCCCCCCGGCCTGCACCATCTCGGCGATGGCCTCGCAGCGCACCACTGCCGCGCCACGCCGCTCCAGGAACTGGCGGTCGACTTCAGACACGAACCGCCCCACGGCCAGCGCCTCGCGCACCATCCGCATGCGCCGGTCAGCCTCGCGCCCCCGCTCGCGCACCTGCTCGACCGCGAAGCCGCCCGGCCACAGCCGCGTCTCGCGCAGGTGCCGCAGCAGCTCGGGCGCCCAGCCCTCGGCCAGCGCCCGCCGCCCGAGATCGGCCGCGAACACCGCCCGGATCAGCGGCGAGCCGTCTTCCCGCGGCGGCTGGATCTGCCCGGCCCAGTTGAGGATCTGGTTCGCGATCGGCAGCCGGTCGCGGTCCTTGCCCGCCGGGTTCGCCGCCACCTGCTCGGCCAGCGCCTCGAGGTTCAGCCCCGTCATGTAGGCGAGCCGCGCGCAGAGGTCGCGGCACATCTCCTCGTATTGCGCCCGCGTCAGGCTGCTCGGCCGCGCCAGCCCCCGCCGCTCAAGCGGCTCGATCAGCAATTCCCGCACCCGCCGCTCGCCGGCTGCCTGTTCTGCACTGTCCATGCCCGTTTCCTTCTCATCGCATTGCCGAAGTTATCCACAGGTGCCGTTGCCCGGCCGTCACGGCCGCGTCTGTCTTTTCTTGTCTTTTCTTGTCTCTTCTTCTCTAGGCAGAACTGTCACACGACAGGCGTGACTGTCCCGGACTGTCCGTGACAGTCACAAACCGTCACGCGTGACACTCACGGGACAGTCACATCCCCGCCTAGAGCCATCTCTCGCGCCGCGCATGCAGCAGCGCCGCGCCATAGGACTGCCCGTCCCGCCGGCCGCGCACATTGGCAAGCATCCACTCGTCCATGCGCTCGATCAGCAGGTCGCTGCCCAGAATGGCGTCCGACAGCCCGAGCTTGCCCAACCCGTCGCGCAGCCGCTCGCGCCGCTTACGCACCGCCGCCGCCTCGCGCGACATCTCGCGCGCCTCGCGCCGATCGAGGGCATCGCGCACCTGCTCGAGAACGACCGGGTGCATCAGCCGCACCTCGTCGCCGCAGCGGCACCGCCGCCAGCCCCGGAACGGCCCGAACTCGGACCGCCGCAGCTCGCCAATCCGCCGCCGCTCGACCCGCAGCATCACCGCCAACTCGTCGTCGTCATCGGGCAAGGTGCCGATCGGGCTTTCCGTCTGCGACATGTCGAACAGCGCCCGCGCCATTCCCTGCGTCTCCCAGGACGCCAGGCGGAAGGTGCGCGAGGACAACCAGCGGTGATGCCACCACTTCACGAAGGAATGCGCGTCGAGCCGCTCGTCGCGGCCGATCGGATATTCCTCGAGCTCGTCCATCTGCACGAGCCGCGGCCTTGCCGGATCGATCATGTCGTCACCTCCTGCGCAGAGTGCCCGCGCCCTGCCCTAGATCCGCGCCGCCCGCGGCCCGATCGCCGCGCAAACCGCATCAAGCCGCTTGCGCAGCCCCGCCGCCCGTTCGGCGCAGTCCGCCTGCACCGCGGCGATCTCGGCCCGGATCGCCTCGATCTCCTCGTTGCCGCCCGCGGGGCCGAAGTCCCGCTCCCGGATCTCGGTCACCCAGCCGGGCAGGCACCAGGTGCCCACGGCCTCGGCAACCGTCTTGTCGGTGTCCGCCCCCTTGTAGCGCTTCGCCTTGCGGTCATAGGTCAGCACCAGCATCTCGATGATGTCGCCGCGCTGTTCCTGCGACGGCTGCCGCAGCACCTGCTTTGCCTCGGTCTTCTGGACCATCGTCTTCTCCTTGATCGGTTTGGGGTTGGGTTCATCGGCGCCACGCCGGCGTTTGGTGCATCTGGGGCAGAAGTGCTTGCCAGATGGATTGCTCCACCCCTTGGACAGGGCCGCTCGTCTCATGGCGTGGCCCGAGCTAGCTGCGGTGCGCTTCGAGATCGTTCCGAGCGGCTTGCGCATGTCAAACGAGATTTGCGCGCAGCACGCATCACAGCTGATCAGGGCTCGCTCACCGCCGGAAAGCACATGGATCACCTTCGCCGTCATCGCCGCCGCTCCTGCGCGCAAAGCCCCAAAGGGGCGCGGCGGGATCGGCCCGCCGCGCCAGTTGGCCGGCCTGCCGTGTGGCGCCCGTGGACAGGGTCGCAGGCCGGCGGGAAATCCGAGGCGGGGCTCATCGCGGGCCTCCGCTCGCCCGGGCGGGCATCAGCCGAGAGACCGAACGCGCTCATGCTTCCTCTCCGTCAACGGCAGCGGCGAGGCGGTCGATCGCGCCGCGGGCCTCGTGCACTTCCTTGCGCGCCCGCGCCCGGTCGCCCCGCCCCGAGGCGAGATCGGCAACCGCACCGACCGCCTCGCCCACCTCGCGCGCCGTCTCCGACACGCACAGCATCAGGTCGATCGCCTCGGTGGTTTCGGGCAGGCTGCGCGCCAGCCAGCGTCGCACGACCGGGTCGCCGACCGCATCCTCGAGCGCCATGATCTCGACCAGCGGCCAATCCAGATGCCCCGCCAGCCGCTTCGAGAACGTGCCCTTGCGCGTCGAGAACCCCGAGCTGTCCAGCGGGATGCCGAGGCGCGCGTCGACGAAGCGCGCCGCGTTCTCGACCCCGCCCGCGCGCGACACCAGCGCGTGCATGAACTGGTTGATCATCACCCGGTCAGACATGGGCCACCTCCGCAGAAGGCCGCCACCAATTGCGCAAGACGCCGGCTTGCGGCAGAATTTCCGCATTGGAAAAATGATTTGGTTTTTGGGGGGCCTCGAAATGGCAATCCGGTTCCGGAAACGCATCAAGCTGATGCCGGGCGTGCACATCAACCTTAGCAAAAGTGGGATCAGCACGACCGTCGGCCCGCGCGGCGCATCCGTGAACGTCGGCAAGAAAGGGGTCTACCTCAACACGTCCATCCCCGGGACGGGCATCTCCGCGCGCACCAAGCTTCTGGACGGCAAGAAGACGGTCGCGACCAAGGCTGCCCCCGTCACCGCGGCACGACGCTTGACCCCGATCGCACCGGAAGAGCACCGATACGACCCGCCTCCCGCGATCCTGCAAACGCCACGACCGCCGCCCCTGCCGGAACAGACCAGCCCTTTCAAGGCAATCATGATCGGGCTTCTGGCCGTGGTCCTCGCGCTTATCCTCTTCGCTGCGCTCTAGAACGAGAACAGCCCGAGAAACCGGGATTCCGTGACGCGGGCCCTCAGCTGTGAGAAAGCTCTGGCATGGGAAAGCGCGCGCAAGGCTCGAACCGCGGAAGGCAACTGGCATCATCACGCAGCCTCCTCGCGGAGCGGCGGATGGGCGGCCATGTAGTGGCGCACGCGGTCGACGCTCGACAGCGTCGGGCTCGACCGGCCCGCGCGCCATGCGTCCCAGGTGCCCCATTTCGCGTTGATCGCAGAGCGCAGCACCGCCTGAGGCGAGCGCCCGGTGGCGTCAGCGTAAGCAGAGAGGTCGAGGATGAGCTGTTCCATGGCATATGGTATAGGGTATAAAAACCCCTATTGCCAAGGGTCTTATTACGCCATTCGCGAAGCCGGATATGTGGGTATATTTCCCCTCATGGAAACCACCTTCAAACTGGCACTGGACCACGCCCTCGCGGAAACCGGTAAGTCGCTTCGCAGCATCGCGATTGCTGCGGGGGTTTCCTACGAGCAGTTGAAGAACCTGAAGCAGGGGAAATCCCAGACGACGAATGTCGATGACGCGAGGAAGGTGGCCGCCGCCTTCGGCGTTTCCCTGGATGACTTCTATGCAGGGCAGCTGCATTCATCGACCGCGATGATCGCCGTCGCCGGCCGTGTCGGTGCCGGAGCAGAAGTCGAATTGGTTGATGCCTTCGGCAAAGGAAACGGCTTGTTTCACGTTGCCTGCCCGCCGCAGCTCAATCCGCACGGCATCGTCGCAGTCGAGGTCGAGGGTGACAGCATGTCCCCCGCCTATCCGCCCGGAACGATCCTGTTCTACAGCCGGGATGCTCTCGGCGTACCGACCGAGGCCATCGGCCGGGTTTGTGTTTGCGAAGATGTCGGCGGCAGGGCTTGGGTGAAGCACATCAAGCCGGGGCTCGAGGAAGGAACCTTTTCCCTTATTTCCCTGAACCCGCACCACGATCCGCAGCACGGCATTCGGCTGCAATGGGCGGCCCCCGTAAAGTTCAGCCTGCCGCCCGAGTTCGTCAAACGTATAGAATAATTCGCATTTTCAGCTTGCGAATCCGCTCACGATCCTGTGATGATCTTTCCTGAAGACGATAATCATTTGGAAAGATCATGTTCAGAAAACCCGCGGCGCTGCTCTGTGCCGGCTCATTCCTCTTCCTTACAGCCTGCGAGCCCGTGCAGCCGCTTTCCGAGTATCGACCCGCCGTCGATCCAGGCAAGACCAATCAGGCGCGCTACGAGAAAGATCTTCAGGCCTGCCGCGCCGTCGCATTGCAGGTCGAGGCGGACTACAAAGAGCGCCAGCAAAAAGAGATGGGCAAGAACCTTGCCGCAGGCCTCATTGTCGGCGCGCTGGTAGGCGCCGCCGCCGGCACCAATACCGGGTACCGCAATGACTATATCCTGACGGGCGCCGCGGTCGGTGCTGCCGCTGGTGCCGGGTCGGGGGATTACGACCACGACCTCGTCACCTATGGCCCGCGGCGAGTTGTCGATCGCTGTATGGCTGGCCGTGGCTACACCCTGCTCACCGACTTTGGGCGTGGCTAACCACCCTCCCTGCCCGCAACACAAGCCCGCCGAAATGGCGGGCTTTTCTTTTCAGAGGAGAATCTGAAGAATTGCACCCAGCCCTGAGCTGACGGTCAGGCGAGCGCGATGCTACGCGGCTCTATCCTTCGAAGCGGTCCTTCGAAGGGTAATGAAGCAAAACTCTGGCCGAGGGGGAGTGATGAAGTCGGATGAGCAAGCCCATGAAATTTAAGGCTTGCCGCACGAAGCTCCGGCACTGCTAATCAGCAGGGTCTTTGGCTTCGCCCCTTGATAGCTTCCCGGCCTCTTCTGCGGAAACGTCAACATCAAGCTCATCCGGGTGCGCGAGCGCTTCCTTGGCGGCTTCCTCGAAGTAATCCTCTTTCTCTTCGACGACATCCGCCGCTCGCTCCATCTCCTGTTCGAGCAGAGTCGGCTCGCTCCACCCCATCATCGTGCGGTAACGCTTCGCAAAGTCCGTCTCGGTTCGAGACATCCCCGGGCTTCCATCGATCGAGAACTTTTCTCGTGCAATTACCGTCGAAATGTTGTGCAACCATGGGTTCGCGCTCATAGCGTGCCCGATCATCATATACTCAGCGTCGTCGATGACTTTTTCCGTGGTTGAGGTGCCTCGCCTCGCAGTTACCGCAGGCTTCACTAGGCGGCCCGTGGCCGTAACGAGGGGGAACAAAAAAACGAAGGGTTTGGCCCCGTAGATTTCGTTCAGTATGGCATTGATTTTTGCCGGTTTGTCTTGCTTCTGAAATAGTCGCGCCTTGATTGTCTGCCGCGCAGCTTTACCGACATAATAGGGAATGAGTGTGTCTCGTGATTTCAGGCCAATGACATACAGGCCGCATGCCCTGCTGATGTCGTCGATCGCGATGCCGCCCGTGCGGATCCTGCCTTGGACCGCCTCTGCCTGCTCGAATACTTGTTTGGTGGCGGCATCGGGATCAAAAACCATGAAGCGGTTAACGCGGTGACGCCTGCTCCGCATGGTTTCGAAGAAAAACGGGCCCATGCAGCGGAAACGATAATTGGTCATAGGAAATCCTAAGCAGTGTTTGCTTGGAGCATCTACCGGAGCCGGTCCGCGGTCAATTCACAAGCCTGGCGCGACGGCGTCCAGCGCCACACACTCCGAGCCGTGCACGCCGCCGGCCCTAGGCGATCAGTCTAACGTCTATGCTCAACCAGAGAGAACGGTCGCTCAGCTCCCCGCCCATCTCGGGTCTTTGGGCTTCCTTCGCACCTCGACCATCTGCCCCCCCCCGAGATGGCGTCCTTCGCCATCCCGGAGAGATTACCTACGGGTCGTCACCGCGGTAATACTGATAGCCGCGCCAGAGAGCCCGACTCCAATAAATGGGGCTTTTATACCCCTGTAATGTTGACAAGGGGTCTATTATCCCCATACATTTCTCCCCATCACCCGCCGCTGACACCCACCCCGGGCCGATCGCGGGATCACCGATGGAGGACCACATGGGCAAGCCCAACCTGCACATCTCCGACCTGCTGCTCGCGGCGCTGATCTGCGCCGGCAGCCTGGTCATCGCCCGCGCCGCGCTCGACACCGCGCTGGCGCTGCCGCAGCTTTCCGCCGGGGCGCTGGTCTGATGGTGCTGCCCGTCTCCCCCCTCGCCCGCCTGCTCGACCGGCTCACGCCGCTTGAGCCCGAGGACCGCGTCGACGCGATCGTCGGCGAGATCACCGCGACCAGCGCCGGCCAGCTCAACCTGTCCATGCGGCCTGCGTGGATCGAGCTGCACGGCATCAAGACCACGGGTCCCGACCTTGCCACGCTCTGCGCGCGCTGGATCGCGGCGGCGGTCGATGCCGCGCCGCTGGCCGAGGCCCGGGCACGCCTTGCGCTGACCGGCTGATTGCACGGCGCGGGCGCCGGGACCTCCCCGCCGCCGCCCGCGCAGCCGCGACCCCGGCGGCGCCACCACTCACGATGACCACAGCTGCCGCCGGGGCAGTGATCCGGGCATGTCGCCCGGTGCGGGCGGGATTGCATTCGGCTGGCACCCGCCCGCCAACCCCTCACGGAGGATCAGATGTTCATGCCCCCCGCCCCCGATCCCCAGAAATCCACGCCCGCGCCGCCCCCGGGCGGCAGCGAGACGCAGGCCAGCATGGCTGACCTTACCGCCATGCCGCCGGTCGACACGGGCGGGCGGATCCCGGTCAAGAATACGCCCGCCGACGTGGCGGTCGGGGATCATCTCTACAACGTCACCGCCGACGAGCTGCGCCAGTTCATCGAACAGTATGAGCGCCTGAACGCCGAGAAGCAGGACATCTCCGAGCAGCAGAAGGACGTGATGGCCGAGGCCAAGGCGCGGGGTTACAACACCAAGGTGATGAAGATCATCATCGCGATGCGCAAACGCGACCGCGACGATCTGGCCGAGGAAGAGGCGATCCTCGAGATCTACATGCAAGCACTTGGGGGGCGGTGATGAACGCTCAATCCAAGATCTCCGCCGATACGCACCAGATCGCCAGCGCCCATATCCCGCTGGCGGAGTTTCGCCGCGCCGCACGACTGATGGCACAGGTGGTGCCGCGCTGGAACTCTATCCCCGTGCTTGGCTATGTGCGCGTCACGATCGGCCACGGGCGCGTCCGCCTGTGCGCGACGGACCTCGACATCGAGCTGACCGTCAATATCGACGCCGATGTGGCGTTCGAGGGCGAGGCCGCGGTCATGATCCGTGCTGCTACGCTCGCATCCTTCGCGGCGGCCGCGCGGTCCGTGGTCAAGATCTCGGTGCACGCACCGGCGGGCGAGGACACGCCGAGCATGATCGTGATGGACGGCGGAGACATAGTGGTGCGTCAGCGTGCCCTGATCCCGGTCGGGGATTTCCCGCAGTTCTCCGCCTCGACCGTCAAGACCGCCACCTGGACGCAAACACCTGACAAGCTGCGCCGGATGATCCACCTGTGCCGGCACTGCATCAGCTCTGAGGAGACGCGGTATTACCTGAACGGCATCTACCTGCATGCACGCCCCGATGGCAGCACCCTGCGCGCGGTGGCGACGGACGGGCACCGTCTGGCAGTCGTGGATACCGACACGCCGATCGAGGCGATACCCGGCCAGAGGCTTAGCGCCACCATCCCGAAACATCTGGTGGATCTGCTGAAGCAGATCACGCGGCCCGGAGGCAACGCCCCTCTGACGGTCACGATGTGGGAGCGCCACGTGCATATTCATGGGGCGGACATCGAGATCAGCGCCAAGCTGATCGACGGCCGTTATCCAGAGTACAGCCGCGTGATCCCCGCCGCATCTGATGCAATCTGCTGCACCATCTCCGGGGCAGAGCTGACCCGGCTGCAGCGTGCGGCGGCTGGTGCCGACTATGACGCCCATATCGCTCGCCTCGACGCCAGCAAGGGAATGATCTGCATCGGCAACCGGGACGGCGGGATCGAGATGCCGATCGGCATCAAGTGCAAGGATGGCATGGCTCCGCCGGTTTTCGGCTTCAACCTTCGCTATCTCGCCGAACAGGGCCGGGTTACGCCGATCTTCACGGTCAAGGGCGCCGACCCCAGAGATCCGTTCATCATCCACGGTGACGATCCAGACGCCATGTTCGTTCTTATGCCGATGAGGGTGTGATGGAACAGCCCCACCACCACCCCGCCCGCGTCAGCCTAGCGCCGCTGCCGGACGGGCTGCGCCTGCCGCATGACGATCCGCGCGCCGAGACGGCCCCCGCCCCCGGCGTCATCACCCCCGCCCGCCGCCTGCGCCGGCGCACCCCGGTGCTGGTCGCAGTGCTGCGCGAGCTGCTTGCGGAGCGGCACCAATGAGCACCGTCCTGCCCCTGCTGATTCTGATCGCGGCGGTCGTCGCCCTTCTCGCCGCGCTCGCGGTGAGCATCGAGCTGGACGAGGAGGACGACGAATGACCGCCCTGCGCGTCCTGATCGGCTGCGAGACCAGCGGCATCGGCCGGCGGGCATTTGCTGCCCGCGGCCATGACGTCTGGTCCTGCGATATCCTGCCCGCCGAGGACGGCAGCAACCGGCACATCACCGGCGACATCCGCGACGTTCTGGGCGACGGCTGGGACCTGTTGCTGGTCGCGCATCCCCCGTGCACGCGCCTGTGCCGCGCCGGGCGCCGCTGGCTGTCCGGGCCCGGGGCGATGACACCGCCCAAGACCCTGCCGAAGGGGCGCAGCTGGGCCAGCATGATCGCCGAGTTCGAGGATGGCGTCGACCTGCTCACCGCCTGCTGGCGCGCCCCGATCGCGCGCGTGGCGATCGAGAACCCGGAGATGCACGACCTCGCCAAGGCACGCATGCCCGCCGACCTGCCGGCGCCGCAGGTCGTGCAGCCGCATTGGTTCGGTCACCCGGAATACAAGGGAACCGGCTGGTATCTGCGCGGGCTGCCGCCTCTCCGGCCGACCAACAGGCTCGAGGAGCCCGTTCGCGGCAGTGAGGAATGGAAGTCCTGGAACCGCGTGCACCGGATGCCTCCCGGGCCCGACCGCGCCCGCCTGCGCAGCCGGTCTTTCCCGGGGATGATGCGGGCAGCGGCCGAACAATGGGGCGATCACGCCCTCGAAGAGGTCACGAGGGCCGCATGAACCACGAGGGGAAAGAGGCCCCGGCAGGGGCGCGGCTGCACCAGGCGCTCGCCACCGCCCGCGCGGCCCTCGCCGAAATCGCAGCAATCAGCGGTGGCCCGATCCGCCGCATCGCGCAGGATGCGCTCGAGAAGATGGAGACCGACTGATGGGAAAGCATGCACCGATCACCTACCAGCCGCGGCTGCTCGGCGTGGCGGAAGCGGCGGCCTATCTGTGCGTTAGCGTGACCAAGCTGCGCGAGCTGCCCATCCCGCGCCGCGCGCTTGACGGGCGGCGCCTTTATGATCGGATCGACCTCGACCAATACGCCTCGGCCCTGCCCTACGAGGGCGAAATCTCGGAGGTCAGCGAATGCGACAGCCTGTTCGGGGTACGGGGCTGATGCTGCCGCGGGTTCAGCGCATCCGGCGCGGTGACCGCGTGCTCTGCTATCATCGGCCGACCGGGACGCGCCTGCCCGAGCTGCCCGAGGATCACCCCGAATTCATCGCGGCCTGGGCGAAGGCCGAGGCCACAAAGCGCGATTTCGCCCCGCCCGTGGCGGCCGGCACGCTCGCCGCCGTCATCCGGCGCCTGCGCGCCTCGAAACGGTGGTCCGAGCTAGGGCTTTCCTACCGCCGGGCGATGCTGCGGCACTGCGACGCGATCACCGAGCTTTACGGCACGGCGCCCGCCCGCGGCATCCGGCAAAAGCACATCGAGGCGGATCTAGCCAAGCTCGACCCGAACCCGGCGAACCAGCGGCTGAAGGCATGGCGCCTGATCCTCGCGCAGGCGAAGAAGGACGGCGATATCGAGAGCGACGTGAGCATCCTGGTGTCGAAGATCCCCACCAAGACGGTGGGTCATGCCACCTGGACGCCCGACGAGGTCGCGCGCTTTCGTGCCCACTGGGCGCTTGGCACGGTGCAGCGGGCGGCCTTCGAGCTGCTGGCCTGGACCGGCGCCCGGGTGAGCGATGCGGCCATCCTGACCGACAGCAACATCGGCCGCGACGGCGTCCTTTCCTTTCGCCAGGTGAAGACCGGCGGCATGGCCTATGTGCCATGGACCTGCCCGCTGCCGTCCTGGGCGGTGTCATGGGAGGACGAACGCGCCACCGTCCGCGCCGCGATCGAGGCCACGTCCGGCGCGACCATGATCCAGACGACCTATGGCAAGGCGCGGACGGTGAAGGGGCTGTCGAACCTGATCAGCGATGCAGCGAGGGCCGCCGGCATTCAGGGCCGCTCCGCGCACGGGCTGCGCAAATACCGCCTCACCGCGATCGCCGAAGCGGGCGGTTCCGCGCATGCGATCATGGCCTGGGGCGGGCACGCGAGTCTCTCGGAGGCCGAACGGTACACCCGCGCCGCGAGCCGCAAGGCGCTGATCCGCGGGGCGGACGGCGATGCCAATCAGTACCCATAGCACTGACTGTAGGGAATTTGTAACAACAGCGGAAATGGCTTCTCACGTTGAGGAGCGCACAGTTTCTGCGTCCTTGACGAATGATATGCAATAGCCTGAGATCAAACTAAAAGAGACGGGCCAAACCAGGTTCGCCGAAATGCCGGATCTTGGAGCTCGGCGAAGAATGGATCCCATAGGCGCCGCTGCGCTTCTTCGATGACCGTCAGATACTCAGGAACGTTCTGTAGGCGTCGCCAAACCATCCCGTCGTTCTGACTGAGGCAGAAGTCGATCGCCAAAATGGGATCCAGAGGCAGCACGGGTACCCGCGGGCCCGGGCTCTGCAAGAGCCCCTTCCATTCTCCATGGATCGCGCACAGCATTCCCGGCAGGAAATCGCTTGAAGCGAACGCGTCCTGGGCGTGGCCGCCGCGCTGGAAGTGGAAAAGCGGATGCGGTTCCCTCGATGGATTTTGTCCAGCGTCATCTCCTACTCGGCGCGACGGCGCGTACATATCGGTGTCGAGCCGCCAGTGATCCTGCAGCTCAAACAGCGCGTCCCCAGCGTCCAGAAAACCCTCCACGCGGACTTGGTATTCCGCGCGCCAAGGCACTATCTGGCCGTCGCGCCACTCATATTGAAAATCGAGGAATGCCGAATGCAGGGTACATCCAACGGGATGAAGCCCATGGTTACGAGGGGGCGGCAATGCGAGCCCATTGCCACGAAGTCGGTGACTGCTGGCCCAGTCACTTTTGAAGCGACCAAGGTTAGTGTAGATTGAGTCCGAGGTAATCTCAGTCGCCGGCTCACGTCGCAATGCTCCAGCCAGTCGCTCTAACTCATCAGGCAACGCCACCGTCATTAGGCCATCCGTGTATATGGCTGAAGCCGCTTGAGGTCCTCCTTGTCGAGCCGCGGATCGTTCCGGTTCTGCAGGGCGGTGGCCAAGGAAGCGTATAGAGGATCGAGCCACGATGGCATTGGGCTTCGCGGTTTAATTTTGACCCCTCTAGCAGGATCGACAGGGATAAACTCGAAACGCTGCTCCATGCTCAGTAGACAGTATCGCCATGGACGCTTACCCATGCTCCCCCTCGGCATTGTCAACGGCTCAAGGTCGCCAAAGCTTTTGCTCATCTGCTCAACTCGTTGTTCGATTTCCGTGCCAGCTAGCGGCGAGGATCCACCGATCTTATCCTGCCACCATTGCTCAATCCCACGTGCCCACCAGCGCGGAAAATACTCGTTCGCGACGCCTCGAAAAGTATAATCCGATAGCGCTTCGACCACGTCAGGCCACCCCTTTGATGCCTTTATGTCGACTCCCAGCCGAAAACCCAGGATATTCTCATCAATAAGCAAACCGGGGTGGATTAGTAACCTGATCAATGGATAGGCACGCAGATGGACGCGATCAGCGACCGCAAAATCGGATTGGAAGCCAGAACTGCCCCACTGGCTCCATAAATCCTCGCTGAGATCTATGACCGACAAAAGATCCGGCTCGCCCCCTTCCAGCACATCGTAAATCTTCCGGACCCCTAGCAGCTTGCGTCGAACAGAATCGCGAACAGCAGGTTCGCTCAGACTCTCCTTTTCAATCTTCATGTCAAAGATGTCGTCGCTGCTTGAATCGCTACCGATATTTTCGAGCACCTTGTTGCGAAGAGAAAAACGCACAATAGGGAAAGGCGGAAGCAATTTCTTCTGCTGTGCGACCCGAATGCTTTGAGACATTCCAGGGCCAGTCTGTTGCGGACCGAGCTCATTAGAAAGATCGACATCCATCAGCACACCGGCTGGATTCAGCTTGCCTGTGTCAAGCTCTCCTGCCGCCTCACGCGCGCTCATGTGCTCGATCGGCAGCCCCCCCCCTTGCGCAAGATCCTGCGCGAATGCCTTTGCCTCCTGTGGACTGTCGTCGATCAGCAGCCAAGAAGCCATCGTCACTCCTCCTCTTCCGCGGGTAGACGCACCTCTAGGCAAGTGGCAAAACCGGCCGGCGGATCTACAACCTCGATATCGCCGCCCGCCTTGGAGATAATTTGATGCACGATCCAAAGTCCGAGGCCTGTCCCAGAATACTGCTCGGCAGTACCAGCTGTGGCCGGTGCAGCCACGCGCGAAGTGAAGAATAAGTCGAATACTTTTTCTCTATTTTCCTCTGGAATGCCGTCACCCGAGTCGCTGAACCGGATAACAATCTGGTCGTCGTTCTCGCGCCCCGCTTTCACTTCGATTCTGCGCTGTCCCTCGGTTCGCCGCAGCGCCTTGAGCGAGTTAGAAAAAAAGTTCAGTAAGATCGATGCTACTTCGGCTGAATGCATCGGCCTCGTGTAGAGCGGATCATATTCAGGAGTATCGATCTCCATCATAATCCCGGCTTTCTCCGCCAACTTGCGGACGCCAATCGCGAACTCACCGATTGCTTTGCTGACGCTGATCGCCGAAAGCTGACGCACGGATCGAGCCGACGCCAATTCATTGAGATAAGCGGTTAGCGCGTCGAGGCGACTAAGCATTGCATTAGCTCGCTCGGCTTGCTCAGCGAACGCTTCGTCACCGTCTCTCGCCTGTAGCGCCGTTTCGAAGACGGCGCGGAAATCCATTCGGACAGCTTCGAACGTCATGCCAGTTTCATGGCTGAACTCGGATGTTGTGAGCCCGAGCGTCGCGAGAAGACGCAGCAGCGCGGCCTCGTCTGCAAGCTCAGCATGTTGTTGCTCCAGCAGGGAAATAGACTCCTGCAGGATCTCAGCGGCGCGTTCCCCCTGAGCCGGCCCTTTATCCTTCATTTGTTCGGCTTGGTTCTCGTTCAAATCGCCATCTTCGGCAGAGGATTCGTCTCCGCTATCGCGTCCGCGGCGAAGAACTTCTTCCGCTTCTTGTACGCGTTGTGCCGCTTTACGCAGACGATCCAACGCATCCGACGTCTTACGCTCGGTAGACCCTCCTGCGCTTCGTTTGCGGCCACGGTCCTCGGCTATCCGATTGACTGCTGTTGCCAAAACGGCTGTTGCCAGGCCCGTAAGTTCGCTGAACGCGTCGGTCTCGATCAGGCCTTCGCGCGAGGTATGCTCTTCAAACTGCAATCCTTCGGGATCGTGCACTTCGATCACGCCGAAGAAGTTGCGGTTGGCGACTGGTGCCAGCACAGAGCCGCGCTGCGCATAAAGCTGATCGAGGTGTAGCCAGTCATTTCCCGACTCACCATAGGGCACGACCCGAAAGCCATTGCGATAAAGCCTGATCCCGCCCTCTTCACGCAAAATGTCGCGCGCTCGTGTGAACACGAGGCTTGGCAGGAGATCGGACGCGAGAATGAAGTAGTGCGCCTTCATCGCAACATCCCGAAGGAACCTGTAGGCGGGGGGATTCACATCATCGCGATGCTCATGATGGATGCGGTGCCAACCCCGATCAGGTCCAAACTTATTCTGCGTCACTCGCCACTCCGCGATCCCCATCTCATCAACCCGAAACTCAATGGTCGCATGCCGATGGTCGAGGATCTCGCTCTGGAAATCCGCCACCAGTTTGGGGTCATTGAAAAGATCGCCCTCGCGAAGGAAGCGAACCTCGAAGCCCGGATCAGCGTCCGGCCGCCGCTCAACAGGCGCGACCGGAAACGGCTGCTGAAGCGCGAGCAACCCACGCCAGCAACGCCGGATTTGGGCATCAGACCATTCGTCGCGAAGCCTCTCGATACGAATTTTGGTGCCGGGAGCCGCTGGCGGCTCGCTTCCAAGATAGACCGGAACCTCGTCGAGGTTGCGGCCACCCTCGAACTTTTGCCAGTCAACAACCAGTTCGATCCCAGGGTCGTTGGCGTTCACCCAGGTCTTTAGACGAAGCACGCTTCCAAGACGCTGCGTGGAGAAGCGCCCGATGCCTTTTCGACCGGCGCGCTGGCGTTTAAAGACACGAGATCTCGGCTCCTGCACCTTAAAGGTGCTGGCAAGACGAAGAAAGCCAGCGACGAGCTCCTCACGGGTCATGCCGGTTCCGTCATCTTCAATAGTCAACGCGTCACATTCAAGCGTGACAGTTACGCTGCGAGCATCGGCGTCGAAGCTGTTTTTGACGAGCTCGATGAGCGCGGTCTCTTGACGCCCGACCAGCTCACGCCCAAGCCGATCGATAAGTCCTGCGTCTGTCGTGAAGTGCAGTTCCTCAGTCATACCCGAACGCCTCCTCGCCGCGCCGAGCGAAGGTTCAGCGCTTCTTTCATCATCTCGGCTGCGGCGAGCTCCCAATCTTGGCCAAATACAGCCGGCAGAAGTAGCTCATCGGCGACCGCTCTCGCATGTTCGAAGTCACCATTTCGAATGGCACGATCAGCGCTCTCGAAGGCTGCCTTCGTCCGATTTAGCTTTGCCACCAAGATAGGAAATCGGCGGGCGTCGGTCAGCTCGAACTTGAGGACGCCGCCGCCATATGCCCGGCCGATGCGTTCTGCCGCAAGCTGACCAAAACTCGAGATTATGCTGAGCGACGCTACCATACGATCTCTCGCGCTCATGTTCGGCATGAAGTGAACCTGATGCAGCGTGTTGGTGCAATACACGCGGTCTGCTGCGAGAACGAGCCTCGGCCCTCGATCGTTCATATAGGTGAAGATCGCATCGCAGCCTGGCCCGATGTCGACCTTCCACCACGGCGATCTCTTGTTGAGCCAGACGACATCGCGGCGCTTGCCGATAGGAATCGCCGCCAGCCGTCCCCGTACCCCCGGACGCGCTTTCGAGACATCCTGCGGAGTGAGTAGCCAGGTCTTCTCCCCCCTCGCCGCAAATGCCTTCAGCTCAGCATTCGAGATTCTCAAACCGGAGACATGGCGAGCGCGTGCCGCGATCGGGGTCAAATCACCAAGGTCAATACCAGCTGCGGAGCACTCCTCATCAGATAGCAAGAAGGCCTTGTTGAAACCCGTTACCGCGCCGATCGACAGCGTCGCTATCTCGCCAAGCGGAACAGCGGCAGAGAGAGCATCTTGAAAGCAGGCTGGATTAGCTGGGTGGATGTCTGCCATGCGTTCACCCGCCGCTGACCATCGCGTCGCCTCGGGTAGAGAACATGAACCCAAATTATAGCCCCGCGCAAGGACGATAGCGCCGCGCTCTTCGGCATTGCTCGACCATGACGGTCGGTCGACGGTCTGGCGAATCTCAACATGTGCGAATTGCTGGCACACACGCTCGAGCGCGTCTCGCCCGTAACACGAGAAGATGGCTGCGCCCGGTACAACGACCGCAAGACGACCGCCAGGCGCCAAGAACCGCAGTGCATGCAGGACGAAGGGCACCCAGAGGCCGGCGGCTCCTTTGATTCCGAAGCGCTGGCGCAACTCCTCACGCCTGGCGCTTGGCAGCATATGATTACGAGTGAAGGGCGGATTGCAGATCACGCCGTCGACTCGAGCGACATATTCGGGGTCTATTTCGAGGAAGTCGCTGCACACCAGCAAGTGCTCCGGTGCGAGCCACCGGCGTACCCGCGCAACAGCCAAATTGTCCAGATCGCAACCGATCAACCTGAGATTGGCGGTACAACCAAACTTGCGATCCGCGCAGGACTTCGCCGCACGCAAAAGTGCGCCATCGCCGACACTTGGTTCCAACAACGTCTCGCGTCCAGACTGAACCACCCAGTCGGCGAGAATGTCTGCCATTGTTTCAGGAGTATAGTAGGCTCCGAGATCCTTGATCGTAGGACGGACCGATGAACTCATCTATTCCTCTGAATTCGGCATCTTGGTTTGCTGGTAGCAAGACATATCAGACGCCCTCTCGGGCGGGAACCGCTATCTGCAAAAGACGCGGAAGCAAGGCGGGCGTGCGAGGCGCGTTCTCACGAGGCGAACGTTTGCATGTTCAGGCCACGAGGTACTATTCACTATTCGCGAACAACTTCGGACTTGATGACCGCCCGGTGGTCGATGTCCCTCGCAATGCGGGTATCTATTGTTACCCTCGGCCAAGCTGAGCTTCGGTTGGCTTAGTCCGCCGAGGCCGGCGCGAACGAGCGGTAGCTTCCGGTACCGCCCTGAACTTGGCAGCAAGGCAACGGTTCGGGCGCGAAGCGGACGTCGGCTATGCCCCTCCTCTAGCGACAGCAGCTTTGGGCCAACGCCAGCGTCCAAGGTAGAACTTGAGCGGAAGCCCTACATAGACAGAGGTGGTAACCTGCCCCCAGGGGAATGGGCTTTGGGGCCAATGACGGAAGAACGAAACATAAACGCAGTAAACGCCCCCGGAAATCCCCGTAAACGCAACCGATAACGCCACAATTTCAGCACGTTGCCGGAAGATTGGCGACCCCACCAGGACTTGAACCCGGAACCTAGCGCTTAGAAGGCGCTTGCTCTATCCAGTTGAGCTATGGGGCCGCACGCCCCCCGTTTTGCGCGAAGCGGCGCGCGCGTGCAAGCCCGCTCGGGCTCAAAGCGCAATCGTCATGTAAACGCTCATCGGATCAAGCCGGTAGCCCTCGAAGGGCGGGCAGGTCTCGAAGCCCGCGGCAAGGTAGAGCCCGCGCGCCGCGGCAAAGCTGTCCTGCGCGCCGGTCTCGAGGCTGAGCCGGGAAAACCCCGCCGCCCGCGCCTCGGTCACCAGATGGCCGAGCAGCATCCGCGCCAGCCCCCGCCCGCGCAGCTCATAGAGCACATGCATCGACTTGATCTCGGCATGCCCCGCGTCGATGCGCTTCAGCGCGCCCATGCCGATGGGCCGCCCCTCCTCGCGCATCACGTAAAACAGGATGCCGGGTGCCGCGAGCGCGTCGGCGGGCAGCATGTGGATCGACTCGGGCGGGGTGTCGGCGTGCATCGCCTCGGTGTGACGCGCATGCAGCAGCGCGAGCTCCTCCTGCACCGGGTGTTCGAGCGTGATGGTGATCATGTCCTGCCTCCCCGTGGCGATCTGTCGCCTCTTGCGTGACCATTCTCGCCGCTTCTGCGGGCGAAGAAAAGACCGGCCATGCGGCTTCTTGCCCGGGCGATCGCCGCGCCCGGCGAAGTTCCGCAGGGCCGCAGCGTCATTCCCCGCGCGCCCCCTTGCCCGCAAAGCACGACGGCGGCTAGCATTCCCCACCCGATCCCGCGCGGAGCACCGTCATTGCCGCCCCGCGCCCATCCCGGAGGATTCATGAAGCTTTCTGTCGCCATTTCCGCCCTCGCCCTTCTCGCCGCCGCCCCCGCAGGGATCGCGGCGACCGTCCCCGAGGGGACGAAACTTGCCGCCAACCAGAGCTATACCTTCTGGCTGCTCGACGCGATCAAGTCGATGGACCCGCAGATCAACACCGATGTCGAGGGCTCGGACATCCTGCGCAACCTCTTCGAGGGGCTCTACAACGAGGGACCGAAGGGCGAGCTGGTGCCGGGTGTGGCGACGGGGTTCGACCTTTCGGACGACAAGACGGTCTATACCTTCCACCTGCGCCCCGAGGCGAAATGGTCCGACGGCAAGCCGGTGACGGCGCAGGATTTCGTCTATGCCTGGCGCCGGCTCGCCGATCCGAAGACCGCCTCGGAATACGCCTGGTACATGGAGCTGATGCAGGTGAAGAACGCCGCGGCGATCACCGCGGGCGAGAAGCCGGTCGAGGAGCTGGGAGTGAAGGCGGTCGATGACCACACGCTCGAGGTGACGATCGAGACGCCGCTGCCCTATTTCCCGCAGATGCTGGTGCATGGCTCGACCTTCCCGGTGCGCGAGGACGTGATCGCGAAATACGGCCAGGACTGGACCAAGCCCGGCAATCTCGTCGGCAACGGCGCCTATGTGCTGAGCCAGCACCTGCTGGGCGAGCGCATCGAGATGGACAAGGCCCCGACCTACTGGGATGCCAAGCACACGGTGATGACCCATCTCACCGCGCTGACGATCAACGACAAGAACGCCGCGCTGACGCGCTATCTTGCGGGCGAGCTCGACCGGGTCGAGATCCCCGCCGGGCAATACCCGCGCCTTGCCAAGGAATACCCCGATCAGGCGAAATCGACGCCCTATTCGTGCAGCTACACCTATCTGGTGAACCTCTCCGACAAGGGCCCCGAGGCGCTGAAGGACGTGCGCGTGCGCAAGGCGCTGTCCTATGCGATCAACCGTGACGTGATCGTCGACAACGTGCTGCAGGGCGGCCAGAAGCCCGCCTACAACTGGACCCACTGGGCGACCGCGGGCTTCAAGATGCCCGATATCGACTATGCGCACTGGACCCAGAAGGAGCGCACCGAGAAGGCGAAGGAACTGCTCGCAGAGGCGGGCTATGGCCCCGACCACCCGCTGAAGCTGACGCTGAACTACAACACCTCGGACGACCACAAGAAGATCGCGATCGCGGTGCAGCAGTTCTGGAAGCCGCTCGGCGTGGCGCTGACGCTCAACAACATGGAGTGGAAGGTGCACACCGACAAGATGCAGAACCAGGACTTCGACCTCGCGCGCTATGCCTGGTGCGGCGACTACAACGAGGCCTCGACCTATCTCGACTTCTTCACCTCCTACTCGGGCCACAACAACGGCAAGTTCCTGAACGCCGACTATGACCGGATCATGAAGGAGTCGAAGACCGCGGCCGATCCGCAGCCGCTCTACACCGAGGCCGAGCAGATCCTCGCGGATCAGATGCCGCTCCTGCCGATCTATCACTATGCCAAGGTCGACATGGTGAAGGCCGACATCAAGGGCCTGCCGACGGAGAACGTGATGCAAACCTGGTACGGCAAGGACCTCTTCCGCGTCGCCCCCTAAACCGCAGCCCGGGTGCGGGGCCCGTCCCCGCACCCAGCCACCGGACTTCCGCATGATCGTCTACATCCTCAAGCGTCTGGCCATCGCGATCCCGACGCTCCTGCTGCTCATCGTCCTGTCCTTCCTGCTGATGCACGCGGCGCCGGGCGGCCCCTTCACCCAGGAGCGCGGCCTGCCACCCGAGGTGCTGGCGAACCTGAACGCCAAATACGGGCTCGACCAGCCGCTGTGGCGGCAGATCGTCTCCTATGTCTGGGGCATCGTCAGCGCCTTCGATTTCGGCCCCTCCTTCGTCTACAAGGACCGTTCGGTGAACGACATCATCGCGCAGGGGTTCCCGGTGACGCTGACCTATGGCTTCCT
Source organism: Paenirhodobacter sp. YD-8 (assembly GCF_056590935.1). NCBI lineage: Bacteria > Pseudomonadati > Pseudomonadota > Alphaproteobacteria > Rhodobacterales > Paenirhodobacter > Paenirhodobacter sp. YD-8. The sequence goes on from NZ_CM152649.1 coordinate 2,204,834, forward strand.
GTCCTTCATCGTCGCGGTTCTGGTGGGCGTCACGCTCGGCGCCATCGCCGCGGTGCGCCACAACACGGTGATCGACTATTTCGCCGTGGGCCTGTCGATCGGCGCGCAGGTGCTGCCGAATTTCGTGATGGCGCCGATTCTGGTGCTGGTCTTCACCCTCGCCCTGCACTGGCTGCCGGGCGGCGGCTGGCGCTTCAACGACCCGCATTTCTGGGTGATGCCGGTGATCGCGCTCTCGACCTCCTACATGGCCTCGATCGCCCGGATCATGCGCTCGTCGATGCTCGAGGTGCTGACCTCGAACCACATCCGCACGGCGCGGGCGAAGGGCCTGTCGGGCCTGCGCATCGTGCTGCGCCACGCGCTGAAACCCGCGCTGCTGCCGGTGATCTCCTATCTCGGGCCTGCCTTCGTGGCGATGATCACCGGCTCGGTGATCGTCGACATCTATTTCTCGACCGGCGGCATCGGCAAGGCCTTCGTCGACAGCGCGCTGAACCGCGACTATGCGGTGATGATGGGGATCACCATCCTCGTCGGCGCCCTCACCATCCTCTTCAACCTCGTCGTCGACATCATCTACGGATGGATCGACCCGAAGATCCGGTATTGAGCCCATGGTCATCGACAGCCAGAAAATGCAGTCCCTCGCCGCCACCACCGCGCGCGAGGACATCGCCGGCCGCTCGCTCTGGGCCGATGCGCGGCGCCGCTTCCTGCGCAACAAGGCGGCGCTCTTCGGTCTTCTGCTCCTTGTCTTCGTCGTGCTCTTCGCGCTCTTCGGCAACAGCCTCGCGCGCTGGAGCAATGACGAGATCGACTTTTCCGTGATGGGCCAGGCGGCCGAGCTGGGTGGCCCCTCGTTCGAGACCGGGCATTACTTCGGCACCGACGACCTCGGCCGCGACCTCTTCGCGCGCACCGTCCAGGGCACGCAGATCAGCCTCGCCGTCGGCATCATCGGCTCGGCGATCGCGGTCGTCGTCGGCACGCTCTGGGGCGCGACCGCGGGCTATTTCGGCGGCCGCATCGACAACATCATGATGCGCACCGTCGATATCCTGCTGGCCATCCCCTACATGTTCGTGCTGATCCTGCTGCTGGTGATGTATGGCCGCTCGATCACCATGCTCTTCGCCGGTGTCGGGCTGATCTCCTGGCTCGAGATGAGCCGGATCGTGCGCGGCCAGACCCTGTCGCTGAAGAACCGCGACTATATCGAGGCGGCGCGCGCCATCGGCGTGCCGGCACGCACCATCATCCGCCGCCACATCCTGCCGAACCTGATCGGCGTCGTCACCGTCTTCGCCACGCTTCTGGTGCCGAACATGATCCTGACCGAAAGCTTCATCTCCTTCCTCGGCCTGGGCGTGCAGGAACCGATGACCTCGCTTGGTGCGCTGATCTCCGAGGGCTCGGGCACCATCGCCTATGGCACGCTTTGGCAGCTCGCCTTCCCGCTTCTCTTCTTCGTCACCACCCTCTTCGGCTTCTTCTTCGTCGGCGACGGGCTGCGCGACGCGCTCGACCCGAAGGACCGCTGACATGGCGCTGCTCGATGTGAACGCCCTCTCCGTCCGCTTCGACACGCCCGAGGGCATGGTGCATGCGGTCAACGAAGTCTCCTTCTCGATGGAGCGCGGCGAGACGCTGGGCATCGTCGGCGAATCCGGGTCCGGCAAGAGCCAGCTCAGCTTCGCGATCATGGGGCTTCTGGCGAAGAACGGCCGCGCCACCGGCTCGGTCCGCTTCGAGGGCGAGGAGATCCTGAACCTGCCCGAACGCGCGCTGAACAAGCTGCGCGCCGACCGCATCGCGATGGTGTTCCAGGACCCGATGACCTCGCTCAACCCCTATATGCGGATCGCCGACCAGATGGCCGAGGTGCTGGAGCTGCACCGCGGCCTCGACCATCGCACCGCAGTGGCCGAGGCGGTGCAGATGCTCGACGCGGTGCGCATCCCCGATGCGCGCAACCGGGTGCGGCTTTTCCCGCACGAGTTCTCGGGCGGCATGCGGCAGCGGGTGATGATCGCGATGTCGCTGCTGTGCCATCCCGACCTGCTGATCGCCGACGAGCCGACCACCGCGCTCGACGTCACCGTGCAGGCGCAGATCATGGCGCTTCTGGCCGATCTGCAGCGCGATTTCGGCATGGCGACGATCCTCATCACGCATGACCTCGGTGTCGTCGCCGGGTTTTGCGAACGCGCGATCGTGCTCTATGGCGGGCGGATCATGGAGGAGGCGCCGGTCGATCCGCTCTTTGCCGAACCGACGCATCCCTACAGCCGGGGCCTTCTGGACGCGATCCCGCGGCTCGACGCGACCGGCGCGGCGCTGCATGCGATCCCCGGCAACCCGCCGAACATGACCGGCGCACCCGTGGGCTGCCCCTTCGCGCCGCGCTGCACGCTGGCCGACGATCTGTGCCGCGCGGCGATGCCGCCGCTCGCCCCCTTCGCCCCGGGCCGCGCCCGCGCCTGCCACCGCCCGATCCTCGAGGTGACCCGATGACCCGCCCCCTGCTCGAGGCCCGCGACGTCCGGGTCAGCTTCGAGATCCGCCACCCTTCCGATCTGCCCTGGACGCCGCCCCTGCTGCTGCACGCGGTGAACGGCATCTCCTTCCGCCTCGAGCGCGGCCAGACCCTCGGCATCGTCGGCGAGTCGGGCTGCGGCAAGTCGACCCTCGCGCGCGCGCTGATCCGGATGCTGCCGGCGACCGGCTCGGTGATCTGGGAGGACGGCACCGACCTGCTCACCCTCTCGCCGCGGCAGATGCTGCGCTACCGCGCCGAGATCCAGATGATCTTCCAGGACCCGCTCGCCTCGCTCGACCCGCGGATGACGGTGGGCGAGATCATCGCCGAGCCGCTGCGCACCCACCGGCCGCGGATGGGCACGGCCGAGCGGCGCGAGAAGGTGCGCGCGGTGATGGAGCGGGTCGGCCTGCTGCCGAACCAGATCAACCGCTACCCGCATGAATTCTCCGGCGGGCAGTGCCAGCGCATCGGCATCGCCCGCGCGCTGGTGGTCGAGCCGAAGCTGCTGATCTGCGACGAGCCGGTCTCGGCGCTCGATGTCTCGATCCAGGCGCAGGTGATCGGCCTGCTCGAGGAGCTGCGCCGCGACCTCGGCCTGACGATCCTGTTCATCGCGCATGACCTGAGCGTGGTGAAGCATCTGTCGGACGAGGTGATGGTGCTCTACCTCGGGCGCATGATGGAAAAGGCACCGTCCTCGACGCTCTTCTCCGACCCGCGCCACCCCTACACGCAGGCGCTGCTCTCCGCCGTGCCGATCCCCGATCCGCAGGTCGAACGGACGAAACGGGTGATCGCGCTGGACGGCGAACTGCCCAGTCCGATGAACCCGCCCTCGGGCTGCGTCTTCCGCACCCGCTGCCCGCGCGCAACCGGGTTGTGCGCCAGCCCCCCGCCCGAGGAACGCACCTCCGACGCGCGCCATCACACCTTGTGCCATTTCCCGGGCCCCGCCGCCGAGCTGATCGGCTGAGGTCGCGGCCACCGGGGTCGGTCGGGCCACCCGGGGTCAGTCGGTGAACAGCTCGACCCCGTTGCCGGCCCGCGCCGGCGGCGGACGCTGGATCACCGCCGCCTCGCCCAGAAGCCGCTGCCGCACCCGCCCGGTCGTCGGCCAGAACTCGATCCGCCGGGCCTGGGTGCCGCCCAGGCTGCGGCTGATGCAGGCGATCCCCTCCCGGTCGAGGAAATCGAGCACGAAGTCGACATTCTTCTGACCGATATCCGACAGCCCCGCGATCATCCGCGCCCCGCCGAAGACCTTCGCGCGCAGGTTCGGCCGGTGCGCGCCGCGCTTGATCAGCGCGTTGATGAGCAGTTCCATCGCGTTGACGCCGAAGCTTGCGGCCTGGATCGCGTCGCCGCGCCCCTCGGGCAGCAGGAAGTGGTTCATCCCGCCGATCCGCGCATCCTCGTCGAACAGGCAGGTCGCGATGCAGGAGCCGAGGATGGTCGAGATCGGCCGCTCGTCCGCGCCGACGACGAATTCCCCCTGAGCGATGTGGATCGGGCGTGCCGGTGCGTCCACGAACCCCTCCCTAGACCGGGCGCGCGGCGGCGCGGCACAGATCGAGGATCGCCGCCGACATCTCCGGCAGGGCGACCGGCCGTTCCGCCGCCCCGATCTCGAGCGCCGCGCGCGGCATGCCGAAGACGACCGAGGTTTCCTCGTCCTGCGCCAGGCAGCGCGCGCCGCCCTGGCGCAGCGCCAGCATCCCCGCGGCTCCGTCGCGCCCCATGCCGGTGAGCAGCACCGCGACGGTCCGCTCGGCCACCGGTTCGGCCGAGCGGAACAGGACGTCGACCGAGGGCCGATAACCGCCGACCTTCTCGCCGCGCCGCAGCCGGCAGCGTGGCGCCAATCCCGGCGCAAGTTCGAGATGCGTCTCGCCGCCCGGCGCCATCGCCACCATGCCCTGCACCAAGGGCTCGCCCTCGCGCGCCAGCACCATGCGCGGCGCGATCCGCCCCGCCAGCCGTTTCGCGAAGCTGACGAGGAAGCCTTCCGGCATGTGCTGGGTGATCAGCGTCGGCGGGCAGTTCTCCGGAAAGCCCGCAAGCAACGTCTCGAGCGCATCGACGCCCCCCGTCGAGGAGCCGATCAGGACAATGCGCCCGTTCCAGTCGAACCCCGTCGCCGGCGCCACCCGCAACCGCGGCCCGGGCAGCCGGAGCCGCGCCCCCGCCGCCGCGACCAGCAGATCGGCCAGCGAACTGAAGGCTGCGGTGAAGCGCCCGCTCACCGGCTTGCCGATGCACTCGACCGCGCCAAGCGCCAGCGCCTCGAGCGCGGCACGCGATCCATTCTGCGTCTGGCTCGAGATCATCACCACCGGCATCGGCCGCAGCCGCATCAGTTTCTCGAGAAAGGCGAGGCCGTTCATCCGCGGCATCTCGACATCGAGTGTCAGAACGTCGGGATGCAGCGCCTTGATCAACTCGCGCGCCTCATAGGGATTGGTGGCCTCGCCCACGACCTCGAGACGCGGATCGGGCGCCAGCACGGCCCGGATCAGGCCGCGGATCGTGGGGGAATCGTCCACGATCAGCACCCGTTTCGGCGGCTGCGCCCCGCCGGGCGCACCGATCGTCTGGCACAGCTCAGAAATCTTCCCAATCCTCCTCGAACGCAACGGCCGCCTGCGCTGTCGCCCCCGCCGCCCGCGCAACCGAGGCCTTGTGACGGGCGAGGTCGATCGGCCGCGCGGCCACCGGGGCCGGCGCGGGTTTCGCCGCCACACCGGCGGTGCGGAACTGTGCCGTGGTCGCGGACAGCGCCTGTGCCCCGCGGGTCAGCGCGTGGCTCGCCGCCGTCGTCTGCTCGAACATCGCGGCATTGTGCTGCGTCACCTGGTCAAGCTGGTTCATCGCGGTGTTGATCTCCGCAAGCCCTGCCGACTGTTCCTGCGCCGAGGCGGCGATCTCGGACACCCGCGCGGCAATGTCATTCACCGCAACCAGGATCCGCTGCAAGGCGCTGCCGGTCTCGCCCACCAGATCGACACCGCGCCGGACGTGGTTCGACGAGGCGGTGATCAGCGTGTCGATCTCGCGCGCGGCCTCGGAGGAGCGCTGCGCCAGCGCCCGCACCTCGGAGGCGACAACGGCAAAGCCGCGCCCCGCCTCGCCGGCCCGCGCCGCCTCGACCCCCGCATTCAGCGCCAGCAGGTTGGTCTGGAACGCGATATCGTCGATCACCCCGATGATGCGCGAGATCTTGCGCGACGATTCCTCGATCTCGCCCATGGCCGAGACCGCCTGCTGCACGATCTGCCCCGAGCTTTCCGCGCTCTCGCGAGCCTGGGCGACGACGAGATTCGCCTCCCCCACCCCGGCCGCGGCCGAACTGACCGAGGAGGTCAGCTGATCGAGCGCCGCCGCCGTCTCCTCGAGCGTGGCAGCCTGGCGTTCGGTGCGGCTGCTCAGGTCCTCGGCGGCGTTGGAGATCTCGCGCGCCTCACCGTCGATCTCGGCGGCATTGTCGATCACCACCTGCACCGCCTGCGACAGCGTCGTCACGGCGCGGTTGAAATCCGCGCGCAGCTGTTCGTATTCCTCGGGGAAGGCCTGCTCGAGAAGGCTGCACAGATCGCCGGTCGCCAGCCGCTCGAGCCCGATGCGCAGCGCCTCGACCACCGCCTTCTGGCCGGCCTGCATCGCCTCGTTGCGCGCCTGCTCCAGCCGCAGCGCCTCCTGCGCCTCGGTGACGTCATTCGCGATCAGCACGATCTTCAGCAGACGGTCGTTGCGATCGGGCACCGGGGTGATGCTGCCCTCGGCCAGCAGGCAGCGCCCGCCCGGCGCGGTCAGCCGGAAGCGCCCGGCGATCGGTTCGAGATTCGCGAGCCGCGGCCAGAACCCCTCGAGCCCTTCGACACCATCGATCAGTGCCTCGTGCGACAGACCGATCAGCGCCTCCGCCTCGACGCCAAGCGCGGTCACCAGATTGGCGTTCACCCGTGCCAGTGTGCCCGTGGGCGCGAATTCGAAGATCAGCTGATAGTCGTCGATCGCCGAGAGCAGCGCCCGGTTCATCCGCAGCTCGGTCACATCGCGCCACTCGACGACATAGCCGATGCGCCCCTTCTCGGGCTGCGTGATCTCGATGATGTCGAGGCCGAAACGCCCCTCGCCGACGACAATGTCGGCGTGGTAGGGCAGGTTCGCCGAGTCGCTCAGGATGGCGCGGGCATGGGCGGGGTTGCGGTGGAACATGTCCATCGACTTGCCCACCAGATCCTCGGCGTCGATCTCCGGGGTAACCTTGCGGAAATCCTCGATCCGGGTGCCGATCATCCGCACCACGGCGTCGTTGACATAGCGGATGTTGAACTCCGCATCGACCATCATCATCGCCGCCGAGGAGTTGCGGAAGGCCGTGCCCTGCGCCGCCGCCTCGCGCCGCGTGACCTCGGCCTCGGCCAGATCATCGCGCAGCCCGGCGAGCGCCCGGGCGATGTCGCCGATCTCGTCGCCGCGCTCGCCATCGTGGACCTCGGCGTCATAGACCCCTTCCGAGATCTTGCCGACCGTGCCGGTGAGCCGGGCAAGCGGTTTCGAGACCGAGCGCGCCATCCAGGCCGAAAGCCCGCCGAGCAGCACAAGCAGCATCGCGCCGTTCAGCGTCAGCTGCCGCGCGAGCGCCCGTGCGGGCTCGAACAGCTCCTGCGTGCCCTGCTCGACCACCGCGGCATAGGTCCGGCCGAACAGCGAGACCGGCGCGAAGACCGCCATCACCTCGGCGCCGGTGATCCCCGCCTCGATCACATGCCCGCTCTCGCCGGCAAGGGCGCGCTGCACCGCCGGGGTCTGCACCTCACCGGGCACTCCGCCGGCCGGGGCATGGCGCAGCGTGCTTTCGAGAGCCATGTCCGTGTCGACGACATAGCCCTGCCCGGTTTCGCCCAGGGCACGCGGGTCGGCCATGATCGCGGAGAGCGGGGCGGCAGAGGCCTTGAACACCAGAACGCCCAGCAGCATCCCTTCGGTGCTGCGCAGCGGGCGGGCGAGGAAGACCACCTCGGGCGCGCCGGGATCGCGGATGAAATCTGACACCACCGGCGCATCGCCGGATGCCGCCTGTGCCGCCGCCACCACCTGGGCAAGCGGGCTGTCCTTTGCCGCGCCCTCGCGCAGGTTGGTGGCGAAATCCTCCTGCTTGTTCATCGAATAGATCACGTTGCCGGTGACGCCCACGAGGTAGATGTCGAGCAGGTTCTTCTGCTCGGCCAGGGCGACGAACCCGGGGTGATAGCGGCGGTGCAAAATGGTGTAATCATTGACATCGCCGGGATAGTCGAGCTTGAACCGCTCGGCCGGCGGGTTCGGGTTCGCCTCGATGAAGGCCTTGCGCAGATAGTCCTGCGGCGCCGTGCCGAGCCGCTCCCAGGCGGCGCCGAACTCGCGCAGCGCGCGCGTGGTGCCGGCGTTGCTCGCCGTCGCGCCGAGATCGGAGGTCAGACCCGCGGCCCAGTGTTCCAGTGCCGTGCCGCGCATCTCGAGGCTCTGCTGCAGCCGGTCGGTTCCCTCGCTGGTGAGGATCTTGCGCGCCACCCCATAGGAGGACAGTCCCATGATGGCGAGCGCCACCACCGAGATTGCCACCAGCATCAGCGGCAACCGGACCCCAAGTTTGATGCGTTTCAGAACCTTCATGCCTTCGCCTCCGGAGGCGCGCGGCCTTGCGCGCGCCTGTCACCATTTCGCGGACCTCCGCGAGGGCGAGGATGAGCGGAACTGCTGAAGATTCCTTTAAGCGCGACGCGCCGGCATCAAATTGTCAGCGCGGCGCGCAACAGCCCGAGGCGACGGGAAAATTCCGACAGGCCGAGGCCGTCCTGCGCCACCCGCTCGGGCGCGCGTGCCGCCAGCCGCAACACCGCGGGCGCCTGCCAGCCGGGCAGCATCGCACGGCGCACCGGGGCCGGGGCGCGGCGCAGCGCGCGGCGCGCGGCATCCAGCTCGGCCAGTGCCGCCCGGGCGAGGCCCGAGATCGCCTCGGGCGCCACCTCGGGCAGCGGCGCACGGCCGCGGGCAAGCAGCTCGGGCACGGCACGGAACCAGGCCGCCAGCCCCGCCGCCGCGCCGAAACGCGCCAGCGCCGCCTGCGCCGCGGCATCGGCGCCGAAGACCGCGCCCGCCGCGCGAAACAGGTTGCCCGAGGTCTCGCCCAGATAGGTCGAAAGCTCCGCCGCATCGGCAAAGGGCTCGCTCCAGCAATCGCGGCGCCGCGCCTCAGCCAGCGCCACCAGGTGCGGGGCCGCCGCGCGCAGCGGCACCAGCGCCGCGCCGATCTCGTGGCGCGGTTCGTGGCCCTGCTCCGCCAGCGCCTCGAGCGCATCGACCCACCATTGCAGCCGCATCTCGGCCACCATCGGCTCGCTCGAGGCCCAGGGCGCGCGGGCGATCTCGAGGTTCGCCGCGTAAAGCGGCCAGAGCCGCGCGCGTTCCTCCGCCGGCACCGCCATCGTCGCGGCGAACCGGTCGGGATCGCCCGCCTCGACCCGCGCCGCGGCGGCGGCCACGCTTTGCCCGAGATCGCTCATGCCGGCTGCGCCCCGTCGCGCGCAAGCTTCCAGGTGATCGCGTCGAGCAGCGCCTCGAAGGAGGCGTCAACGATGTTCGGGCTGACCCCCACCGTCGACCAGCGCAGCCCCTTGCTGTCCTCGCTGTCGATGATGACGCGGGTCACGGCCTCGGTGCCGCCATGGGTGATGCGGACCTTGAAGTCGACCAGCTTCATGTCCTCGATGTGGCACTGATAGGGGCCGAGGTCCTTCGCCAGCGCCTTCGAGAGCGCGTTGACCGGGCCGCCGTCGGAGCCGTCGGCGACGATCCCCTCGGACACGCTCAGCCGCCGCTCGCCACCGATGTTGACGACGACCACCGCCTCGGACAGGTGCCCCATCCGGCCACGCGCATCGCGCCGGCGCTCGACCGTGACGCGATAGCGCTCGACCGAGAAGAACTCGGGCAGCAGGCCGAGCTCGCGCCGCGCCAGAAGCTCGAACGAGGCCTGCGCGCCGTCATAGGCATAACCGCGGTCCTCGCGCTCCTTGATCTCGTCGAGGATCGCGCCAAGGCGGGCGTCCTTCGGATCGACCTCGATCCCCATCGAGGCCAGACGCGCGCGCAGGTTCGACTGCCCGGCCTGGTTCGACATCGGGATGAGCCGCGCATTGCCGACCAGCGCCGGGTCGATATGCTCGTAGGTGGTCGGGTCCTTGAGAATCGCCGAGGCATGGAGCCCCGCCTTGTGGGTGAAGGCCGAGGCGCCGACATAGGGGGCCGAGCGCAGCGGCACCCGGTTCAGGATATCGTCGAGCTTGCGCGAGAGCTTCGTCAGCCCGGCCAGCGCCGCATCGGTGATCCCGGTCTCGAGCTGCGAGCGGAACGGCTCCTTCAGCAGCAGCGTCGGAATGAGCGAGGTGAGGTTCGCGTTGCCGCAGCGCTCGCCCAGACCGTTGAGCGTGCCCTGCACCTGCCGCACGCCTGCGAGCACCGCGGCGAGCGAGCCCGCCACCGCCTGCCCGGTGTCGTCGTGGCAATGGATGCCCAGCCGGTCGCCGGGGATTCCGGCGGCGATCACCGCGCTGACGATCGCGCCGATCTCCTGCGGCAGCGTGCCGCCATTGGTGTCGCACAGCACGATCCAGCGCGCCCCGGCCTCCAGCGCCGCGCGCAGGCATTCGAGCGCATAGGCCGGGTTCGCCTTGTAGCCGTCGAAGAAATGCTCGGCGTCGAACAGCGCCTCGCGCCCCGAGGCCACCAAATGCTCGACCGAGGCGCGGATGTTCGAGATGTTCTCGTCGAGCGCAAGCCCAAGCGCGGTGGTGACGTGATAGTCATGCGTCTTGCCGACCAGACAGACGGCGGGCGTCGCGGCGTTCATCACCGCCGCCAGCACCTCGTCATTCGCCGCCGACCGGCCCGAGCGCTTGGTCATGCCGAAGGCGGTGAAGGTCGCGCGCGTCTCGGGCCGCTCGGCGAAGAACTCGCTGTCGGTCGGGTTCGCGCCGGGCCAGCCGCCCTCGATATAGTCGATGCCGATCGCGTCGAGCGCCCGCGCGATGGCGATCTTCTCGGAGACCGCGAACTGCACGCCGGCGGTCTGCTGACCGTCGCGCAAGGTGGTGTCGTAAAGATACAGTCGCTCGCGACCCATGGCTGGCTCCTCCCGCCCCGTCAATTCCGCTGGTTGCCGTGCCCGCTCAGAGCGGCGGCAGCTTCGCCGCGTCGAACCCCGCCCCCGGCAGCAGCTCGACCCCCGCCTTCGACATCCGCACCTCGACGCCGGCGGCGAGCAGCGCCGCCTTCATCGCGTCGACCGGCGCGAAGTCCTTGGTCTCCATCGCCGCCGCGCGCAGATCGGACAGCCGCGCCGCATGGGCGGAGAGATCCGCCTGCGGCGCCGCGGCCCAGGCCCCCATGGCGGGCTCGAGCAGCCCCATCAGCTGCGCCGAGGCAACGAACTCTGCGAGTTGTTCATTCAGCTTAAGCTTTTCGGGGTGATCCGCTGCGAGGTGCGCTCGCTCTTTTGCCAACTGCCCTAAGGCTTGCCCCTGATGCTGCAGGAAATTCAAAGCACCGGCAGTATTTAAGTCGTCCGACAACGCCGCTAAAACCTCGGGCCCCGGATACGTGGCAATGACACCTTCAGTCAGCGAACGCCAGCGGAGTAGCGCCCGTTTCGCGTCATCCGCCTTGCGCTGCGTCCAGTCCATCGGCTTGGTGTAATGCGTCTGCAGGAAGACGAAGCGGATCACCTCGCCCGGGATGCCCTTGTCGAGCAGGTCGCGCACGGTGAAGAAGTTGCCGAGCGACTTCGACATCTTCTTGCCCTCGACCTGCAGCATCTCGTTGTGCAGCCAGTAGCGGGCGAACTGCCCCTCGGGATGGGCGCAGCAGCTTTGCGCGATCTCGTTCTCGTGGTGCGGGAATTGCAGGTCGATGCCGCCCGCATGGATGTCGAAGCTCGCGCCAAGCAGCTCATAGCTCATCGCCGAGCATTCGATATGCCAGCCCGGCCGGCCACGGCCCCAGGGGCTGTCCCAGCCCGGCAGATCGGCGTCCGAGGGCTTCCACAGCACGAAGTCCATCGGGTCTTCCTTGAACGGCGCCACCTCGACCCGGGCGCCCGCGATCATGTCGTCGACCGAGCGGCCCGACAGCGCGCCATAATTGGTGTAGCTGCGCACCCGGAACAGCACATGCCCGTCCTTGGCATAGGCGTGCCCGCTCTCGATCAGCCCGGCGATCATCGCGATCATCGCGCCGATGAAATCGGTCGCCCGCGGCTCGAGCGTCGGGCGCAGCGCGCCAAGCGCGTCCATGTCGGCGTGATACCAGGCGATGGTTTCCTCGGTGCGGGCGCGGATCAGCTCCTCGAGCGTGCCCTCGGCCCCCGCCTCTTTCCGCGCGCGCGCCGTCGCGTTGATCTTGTCGTCGACGTCGGTGAAGTTGCGCACGTATTTCACATGCCCCGCGCCATAGACCAGCCGCAGCAGCCGGAACAGCACGTCGAAGACAACGACCGGCCGGGCATTGCCCAGATGCGCGCGGTCATAGACGGTCGGGCCGCACAGATACATGCGCACGTTCTGCGGATCGAGCGGGACGAAAACCTCCTTGGTGCGGGTCTTCGTGTTGTGCAGGCGGATCTCGGTCATAAGTCCTCGCAGGCTTTCCCGGCGCGGGCTTAGCAGGTTCATCGATCTGTGGAAATGCGAAGAACGGCCCGCGTGACGGATGTCAGCGGCAAATAATGATGCAGATGAGGGTGGCACGGTTCTTCATGCGCCTTTACTAGCGCGCCGCCGCCGGCCTGTGAAGCCCCTTCGTCTGGACATTGCCCCCGGCCTCGGTCACGCTGCGGCCGATGACCAGAAGCCGTGCGATCTTTCGATGACGATCCGTCCCGCCGACACGCCCCTGCCCGCCGAGGGGCAAAGCTATGCCCGCTGTCTCGAGCTGGTCGAGGAACACCAGGGGTTCCTGCGCGATTACACCCACCACAGCCTGTGCTATCTGCCGGGCCGCGGGGAGGCGGGCAGACACCTCGTCGTCACGCTGGGCAACCTGTCGTCCTATCACGAGAAGGGCGAACGGCTGCCCTGGGCCTATGGGCTGGTGGCGAAGCAGGGCTGGTCGATCCTCGGCGTGATGAACAAGCGCGGCGACTGGTTCCGCGAGCCCGAGATCCTCGCCGTGCTGGCCGAGCTGCGCGACAGCGGCTTTTACGACGCGTTCGATCAGGTCTCGACCTATGGCGCATCGATGGGGGGCTATGGTGCGCTGGCGCTCGCCCCCTATTTCCCGCGCGCCCATGCCGTCGCCTTCGCGCCGCAATCCACGCTGAACCGCCGCGCCGCCCCCTTCGACAAGCGCTATCGCTATGGCCGGGGGCTCGGCGACTGGAGCGCGCCCGAGGCCGATGCCGCACGCGGGGCGCAGGCGCTGGCGGGCGGATACATCTTCTATGACCCGTTCATCGCACCCGACAAGGCGCATGTCGCCCGGATCACGGCGCCGCAGCTGATGAAGCTGAAGCTGCGCCATTGCGGCCATGCGCTGCCGCCGGTGCTGATGCGGATGGAAATTCTGAAGCCGCTCGCCCTTGCCGCGCTGCGCCGCGAACTGACCGAGCAGAGCTTCGCGCAGATGTTGCGGGCGCGGCGCAACTCGGTGCGCTATCTCGACCTGCTGCTCGAAAGCGCCCGCACGCACGGCCATCCGGGCCTTGGGCTGCGGGCGGCAGACGCCGCGCTCGCACGCATCGACAACTGGAAATTGCGACGCCAGCGCAAGGCCTTGCTGGAGGATCTTCAGAAACTGGATGAGGCCGGCTGAGGCTCAGGCCGCAGCCTGCCACAGCGCCGGGGCGAAAGGTTCGATCCGCACCGACTTGCCCTCGAAAGTGCAAAACGAGCCGGGCGGGATCTCCTGCCAGTCGCCCTCGTCATCCTCGAGCGGCTCGGAGACCACGGCCCGGCCGCGGCGGGTTTCCGACCAGCGGTGATAGAGCGTCGGCGCAGCCTCGTCGCTGGCATAGCGCACCGCATAGAGCCGCACGCCATCGGACAGCGCCGCCGTCAGCCGCAGATAGGGCGCATGGCCGCGTTCGCGCGCATGCGCCTCGAACCGCGCGGCCGCCCGTTCGAGTGCGCATTTCGGATCGGCCTCGAGCCCCTCGCCGAGCGCCACCAGGAACAGCGCTTCGCTGTCGGTCGCGCCCTTGCGCTGCGGGTAAAGACTGTCGGGGATCATCATCTCGGCGTCGCGGCGGAAGGCGTCGAAGCCGCCGATCTGGCCGTTGTGCATGAAGCTCCAATGACCGACGACGAAGGGATGGCAATTGTTGCGCGAGGTCGCGGTGCCGGTCGAGGCGCGGACATGGGCAAGGAACAGCCCCGATTTCACCGTGGCGGTGAGCGAGCGCAGGTTCGGGTCCGACCAGGCCGGCATCACGTCGCGGTACAGCCCCGGTTCCGGCTTTTCACCATACCAGGCGACGCCGAACCCGTCGGCGTTGATCGCCGTGTGACAACGCGTCGCACAATGGCTTTGATGGATCAGCGAATGCCCCGGTCGGCTGACGATATCCTCAAGGAAGGTCGGCTGTCCGATATAGGCGGCCCAACGGCACATTCTGGCTCTCACACGGCACGAAACGCGCCGCCCTCACTCATGCTGCGTTGCGGCAATGTAACACGGCGATGACGGCGCGCAAAGTCACTCGATCGCTTCGACGATCACCAGATCGCGCTCGGCCGCGCCCTTGGCATGGGCGAGCGCCGCCTGATACTCGGGCCCGCGATAGCAGGCCTCGGCCGCCTCGAGGCTCGGGAACCAGGCGACGACATTGCGCGCCCGCTCCTTGCCCTCGAGCTGCACATAGCGTGCGCCGCGGGCCAGGAACTTGCCGCCCGCCTTGGCGATCGCCGGCCCCGCGGCCTCGGCATACTTGCCATAGGCCTCGGGGTTGGTGACGGTCACATGCGCGATCCAGTAGGCGCCGGGCATCAGACCGCCCCCGCCAGAACCGCACGCGCGGCCGAGACCGCCTCGGCGGCCTTCGACGGATCGGCCCCGCCCGCCTGCGCCATGTCGGGACGGCCACCGCCGCCCTTGCCGCCAAGCGCCGCCGCCGCCGCCTTGACCAGATCGACGGCCGAGACGGTGCCGGTCTTGTCGGCGGTGACGCCCGCCGCGACCGCCGCCTTGCCGCCGGTATCGGCGACGACCAGAACCGCGCCCGAACCGACCTTGTCCTTCAGCGCATCGACCAGCGCCGGCAGGTCCTTGCCCGAGACGCCGGTGACGATCTGGGCGAGGAACTTGACCCCGCCGATGTCCTCGGCCTCGGGGCCACCCGCCGCCCCGCCGCCCATGGCGAGCTCGCGGCGCAGCTGCGCCACCTCGTTCGCCAGGTGCTTGCGTTCCTCGGCCAGCGCATGGACGCGCTCGACCAGATCCGCGGTCGAGGTCTTCAGCACCGCCGCAGCCTCGGCCGCCAGCGCCGCCTGCCCCTTGAGATAGTCAAGCGCCACCTGCCCGGTCAGCGCCTCGACCCGGCGCACGCCGGCCGAGGACGCGCTGTCGCCCAGCACGACGAAGGCGCCGATCTCGCCGGTGCGCGCCACATGGGTGCCGCCGCACAGCTCGAGCGAATAGGTCTTGCCGGCCGGGCCCTTGCCCGAGCCAAGCAGCTCGCCCATCGACACGACGCGGACCTCGTCGCCGTATTTCTCGCCAAACAGCGCCTGCGCGCCAAGGCCGCGGGCGTCGTCGGGGGTCATGATCCGGGTCTCGACCGGGGCGTTCTGGCGGATGAAGGCGTTCACCTCGG
The DNA here is from genome assembly GCF_056590935.1 of Paenirhodobacter sp. YD-8. NCBI lineage: Bacteria > Pseudomonadati > Pseudomonadota > Alphaproteobacteria > Rhodobacterales > Paenirhodobacter > Paenirhodobacter sp. YD-8. The sequence goes on from NZ_CM152649.1 coordinate 2,220,226, forward strand.
CCTCGACCGTGGCGATCTCCTCGGCGCTCATCGCCTTCGAGTGGCTGAAGTCGAAGCGCAGCCGGTCCTCGGCGTTGAGCGAGCCCTTCTGCGCGACGTGCTCGCCCAGCGTGCGGCGCAGCGCCTCGTTCAGCAGGTGGGTGGCCGAGTGGTTCGCCCGGATCGCGCCGCGGCGCTTGTGGTCGACCTCGAGCCGCGCGCCCTGCCCGACCGAGATCTCGCCCATCGTCACCTCGGCGATGTGCAGGAACACCCCCGCGACCTTGCGGGTGTCGGTCACATGCGCCTCGCCGGTCTCGGTGCGGATGATGCCCGCATCGCCGACCTGACCGCCCGATTCCGCATAGAACGGCGTCTGGTTGACGACGATCTGCACCGTGCCCTTGGCCGATTTCACCTCGGCCCCGTCCTGCACCAGCGCAAGGATCTGGCCCTCGGCCTTCTCGGTGTCATAGCCGAGGAATTCGGTCACGCCCTTCTCTTCGGCGATCTCGAACCAGATCTTGGCGTCCTTGGTCTCGCCCGAGCCGGCCCAGGCGGCACGCGCCTTCGCCTTCTGCTCGGCCATCGCGGTGTCGAAGCCGCTGGTGTCGACGGTCATGCCCTTCTCGCGCAGCGCGTCCTGCGTGAGATCCAGCGGGAAGCCATAGGTGTCGTAGAGCTTGAAGGCTGCATCGCCCGGCAGCACGCCGCCCTCGGGCAGCGCCGAGACCTCGTCGTCGAGCAGCTTGAGCCCGCGGTCGAGCGTCACGCGGAACTTCGTCTCCTCGAGCTTCAGCGTCTCCTCGATCAGCGCCTGCGCGCGCACGAGTTCGGGATAGGCCTCGCCCATCTGCCGCACCAGCGCCGGCACCAGACGGTGCATCACCGGATCCTTCGCGCCCAGCATGTGGGCATGGCGCGCGGCGCGGCGCAGGATGCGGCGCAGCACATAGCCGCGGCCGTCGTTCGAGGGCATCACGCCGTCGGCGATCAGGAAGGAGGTCGAGCGCAGGTGGTCGGCGATCACGCGGTGATGCACCTTGCCCGGGCCGTCGGGGTCCTGGCTCGTCACGTTCGCCGAGGCCTCGATCAGCGAGCGCATCAGGTCGGTGTCATAGTTGTCGTGCTTGCCCTGCAGCAGCGCGCCGATGCGTTCGAGCCCCATGCCGGTGTCGATCGACTGCATGTCGAGGGTGCGCATCGAGCCGTCCTCGAACTGCTCGTTCTGCATGAACACGAGGTTCCAGATCTCGATGAAGCGGTCGCCATCCTCGTCCTTCGAGCCGGGCGGGCCACCCCAGATGTGGTCGCCGTGGTCGAAGAAGATCTCGGTGCAGGGGCCGCAGGGGCCGGTCGGCCCCATCTGCCAGAAGTTGTCCTTCGTGGCGATGCGGATGATACGCTCGTCGGGCAGGCCCGCGACCTTCTTCCAGATCTCGGCCGCCTCGTCATCGGTGTGATAGACGGTGACCAGAAGCTTGTCCTTCGGGATGCCGAAGTCCTTGGTCAGCAGCTCCCAGGCATAGGGGATCGCGCCGGTCTTGAAATAGTCGCCGAAGGAGAAGTTCCCCAGCATCTCGAAGAAGGTGTGGTGACGCGCGGTATAGCCGACGTTGTCGAGGTCGTTGTGCTTGCCGCCGGCGCGCACGCATTTCTGCGCGGTGGTGGCGCGGACGTAGTCGCGCTTCTCGACGCCGGTGAAGCAGTTCTTGAACTGCACCATGCCGGAGTTGGTGAACATCAGCGTCGGGTCGTTGCGCGGCACGAGCGGCGAGCTTTCGACGACGCGGTGGCCGTTGCGCTCGAAGAAGTTGAGGAACGTCGATCGGATATCGTTCAGGCTGGGCATATCTCTGGCCTTCCGGGGCAATTTGCTTCCGTTTAGCCTTCGCGCCCGCCCCTGTCCAGAAAGCAAAAGGCCGGGCATGGGCCCGGCCTTGCACAAGGGGCGTCGATCGGCGCCTCAATCCTCGGTGAGCGGTTCGTCCTCGCCGCCGGCGCTGAAGTCGAGGCCGTGGCTCGCGCGGATCTTGTCCTCGATCTCGTAGGCGAGATCGGGGTGGTCACGCAGGAACTGCTTGGCATTCTCGCGGCCCTGGCCGATGCGCTCGTCGCCATAGCTGTACCACGAGCCCGACTTCTCGACGACGCTCGCCTTGACGCCCAGATCGATCAGCTCGCCGACCTTCGAGATGCCTTCGCCATACATGATGTCGAACTCGACCTGACGGAAGGGCGGCGCGACCTTGTTCTTCACCACCTTCACGCGGGTCGAGTTGCCCACCACCTCGTCGCGGTCCTTGATCGAACCGATGCGGCGGATGTCGAGACGGACCGAGGCATAGAATTTCAGCGCGTTGCCGCCCGAGGTGGTCTCGGGGCTGCCGAACATCACGCCGATCTTCATGCGGATCTGGTTGATGAAGATCACCATGCAGTTCGAGCGCCCGATCGAGGCGGTCAGCTTGCGCATCGCCTGGCTCATCAGGCGGGCCTGGGCGCCCACCGTGGCGTCGCCCATGTCGCCCTCGATCTCGGCCTTCGGCGTCAGCGCCGCGACCGAGTCGACCACGACCATGCTCACCGCGCCCGAGCGCACCAGCGTGTCGACGATCTCGAGCGCCTGCTCGCCGGTGTCGGGCTGGGAGATCAGCAGCTCGTCGAGGTTCACGCCCAGCTTCTTCGCATAGAGCGGGTCGAGCGCATGTTCGGCGTCGACGAAGGCGCAGACGCCGCCCTTCTTCTGCTCCTCGGCGATGCAATGCAGCGTCAGCGTGGTCTTGCCCGAGCTTTCCGGCCCGTAGATCTCGATGATGCGTCCCTTCGGCAGGCCGCCGATGCCAAGCGCGATGTCGAGACCGAGCGATCCGGTCGAGGTCGCCTCGATCTCCATCGCCGGGTTCTCGGCCCCGAGTTTCATGATCGAGCCCTTGCCGAATTGCCGCTCGATCTGTGCCAGCGCCGATTCGAGCGCCTTCTGCTTGTCCGCCTTGCTTTTGTCATTCATCTCGAAAAGGCCTGCCGTTGACATGGATCGCATCCTTATCCCACAGTGCGCCGACCGCGGCAATCTCGGGGCCGTCCGCCATTCGTTCTTATTTCGTTCCATGTCATATGAGCACAATACAAGAACATTGCAACAGTTTTGTTCTGTCGCGCGGACGGCAATGATTGTTTGACGCCCTCTCCCGGGGCACGAACGAGGCAAGACAACGAGGGGCAGGATGCTCATCTTCTGGGATCAACGACTGGTCTTTCTGGCAACGCCGAAGGCCGGCTCCAGTGCGGTCGAGGCCGCGCTCGAGCCGCTTGCCTCGGTGGCGATGAAGCGGCCCGATCCACTCAAGCACATGTCGGCGCAGGATTATCTTGCGCATCTGGCGCCCTATCTCGAGGCGACGAGCGGCGAGCGTTTCACCACCGTCGCGCTGATGCGCGAGCCGGTGGGCTGGCTGATGTCCTGGTATCGCTTCCGTCAGCGCGACGCCTTCGACGGCGAGGACGCGGCGATCCGGCGCCACAGCTTCGAGACCTTCGCGCGCAGCTACATGGACCCGGCCGACCCGCTGCGCAGCGAGATCGGGCTGCAGTCCGACGTGCTGGCCGATGCCGCGGGCGCGCCGCTGGTCGACCGGATCTTCCGCTACGAGACGATCGACCGCTTCGTGCATTTCCTCGAGGACCGGCTCGATTGCGCGATCACCCTGCCCCGGGTCAACGTGCCGCCCGCCGCCGACGTCAAGCTGACGGGCGAAAGCGAGGCGGCGCTGCGCGCGACGATGGCGGCCGACGTCGCGCTCTATGACAGCCTCGGCTGAGGCCGTCGCGCCCGCTCAGTGCCGGATCTGGTTCTGCACCGTCGCGGTCAGCTCGCTCAGCGAGAAGGGCTTCGGCAGGAAGACCGAATTCGTCACCGGCGGGCGGCCGTCGCGGAACACGTCCTCGGCATAGCCCGAGACGAAGACCACCGCCGTGTCGGGGCGCGCCTTCAGCGCCTCGGCGACCCAGCTCGGCCCGTCCATCCCCGGCATGATGACATCGGTGACGAAGACATCGAAGATCAGGCTCGGGTCCTCGAGGATGCGCAACGCCTCCTCGGCATTCTCCGCCTCGAAGACGGTATAGCCGCGCAGCTTCAGCGCCCGCGAGGCGAAGGCGCGCACCGGCGCCTCGTCCTCGACCAGCAGGATCGTCGCGCTCACCGGCTCGGGCGGCAGCACCGGTGTCGCGCGCGCCTCCTCGGGCTCGACCAGCGCCAGCCGCTCGTGCGCCGGCAGATACAGGGTGAAGCAGCTGCCGCTCGCCACCACCGAATCGCAGAAGATGTAACCGCCGGTCTGCTTGACGATGCCATAGGCCGTCGACAGGCCCAGCCCCGTGCCCTCGCCCGTGCGCTTCGTGGTGTAGAACGGCTCGAAGATCTTCTGCAGCTTGTCGGCGGCGATGCCCACCCCCTCGTCGATCACCCGCACCACGACCCAGTCCCCCTTGGCGACGGTGGCGCGGTCGCGCTTGAGGTCCTCGGTCAGGGTGACGTTCTCGGTCTCGATCCGGATCTCGCCGCCCCCCGGCATCGCATCGCGCGCGTTCACCACGAGGTTCATGATCACCTGCTCGAGCTGCCGCTTATCGGCACGGATCGGCTTCAGATCGGGGTCATGGGTCAGGTTCAGCACCACCTTCTCGCCGACCAGCCGGTTCAGCAGATGGGTCAGATCGGAGAGCGTGTCGCGCAGGTCGATGATGCGCGGGTTCATCGTCTGCTTGCGCGAGAAGGCCAGCAGCTGCCCCACCAGCGAGGCCGCGCGGTTCGCGTTCTGGCTGATCTGATCGAGGTCGGCATAATCCGGGTCGCCCTTGTCGTGGCGCAGCATCAGCAGATCGCAATGGCCGGAAATCGCCGTCAGCAGATTGTTGAAATCATGCGCCACGCCGCCTGCAAGCTGACCGATCGCCTGCATCTTCTGGCTTTGCACGAATTGCGCCTCGAGGGTCTTCAGCTGCGTCGCATCCGACAGGACCGCGACAAGGCCGACCGTGCCTTCCTCGACCATGCGGCTGAGCGTGACCTGCAGATAGACCTCGCGGTCGCCGCGGCGGGCGCGCAGCACCTCGGGGCGACGGTCGGCGCGGCCGGCAACGGCATCGGCGACCCAGTCGGTGACCGGCCGGCCGAGCCCCTCGAACAGGTCCGACAGCCGCGCCTCGGGCGCGATCTGACCGAGCAGCGCACGCGCCGCGCGGTTCACCGCCAGCACCCGCCCGTCGGCACCAAGCCGCATCAGCGCCACCGGCAGCGACTCGAAGGAGGCCGGATCATGCGGCGCCACGCGCCCGGCCGGCAGCGGCAGCAGATAGATCTCGCTGCGCCCGCCCGGCCCCTCGATCTCGGCGATCACGCAGCGCAGCGGCCCGTCCGGGGTGGCGATCTCGTGCTCCTCGCCCGGGTGCAGCGGCAGGTCGGTGAAGATGCGGTCCAGCGTGCGCACCCGCTCGCCGACGATCCGGCGCAGCGCCTCGTTCATGAACAGGATCGTGCCCGAGCGCGAGGCGGTGAGCATCGGCAGGCTGATCGTCTCGGCGCCGCGCCCGCCCGTCGGCCGCTCGGTCATATCCTCGAGCCGCCACAGGAATCCCTCCTCGCCGATCTGATGCACCGAAAGCCGCACATGGCCGCGCCGGGTCACCAGATCCTCGCGCGTCGCGCCAAGTGCCGCGGCCTTCTGCTGCATCCGCGCGAGCGTCGCCGCCGGATGGGCGAAGACCTCGCTCATCGCATGCGCAAGCGTCTGCCCGCCGCGCGAACCGAAGCGTTCAAGTGCGGCGGCGTTCTGGAAGGTGATCTCGCCATCCGGGTCGGTGGTGAAGGAGGGCGAGGCGTCCTGCTCGACGAAATGCGAGATCGCCTCGCGCAGCCGGGCCCGCCGGCGGGCGAGCGAAAAGCCCGCAAGCCGAACCGTCGCCGCGAGAACGGCCAGCGTTCCGGCGACCGAGGCGAGCAGCAAGGTCATCATCCGCTCGGGCACGAGCATCGCGGCGACGGCCGCGACAAGCGCACCGCCCAGAAGGTAGATGGCTCCGGGCGCGAGCTTTGCCGCCGCGCGACCGAAGGGCAGCAGGGGCTGATCGGTATGCGACACGCGCCTCGTCCTTTGCAGATTCGTCTTTCCAGCATTCGGGGTCAAAAGGCTTAAGGCCCCCTTAACGCGATGGAAGACTCAACCCTCAGGCGAGTCAATCACCGCGGTGAAACAGTGCCGCGAAAAAACCGTCGCCGCCATCGAGCGGGGTGAACCGGCGCTCGTCGTCCATGTGCCAGCCGGTCTCGCGCGCAAAGGCCGCCGCCTGTGCCGTGTTCTCGACCGAGAGCAGCGAGCAGGTCATGTAGAGAAGCCGCCCGCCCGGCGCGACCCGCGCCGCCGCCTCGCGCAGGATCTGCACCTGCAGCGTGCACAGCGCCTCGAGCCGCTCGGGCGTCAGCCGCCATTTCGCCTCGGGCGTGCGCCGCCAGGTGCCCGAGCCCGAACAGGGCGCGTCGACCAGGACAAGGTCATAGTCCCGCCCCAGCCGGCCCGGCGCCACGGTCGAGATCCGCGCCCCCGCCCGCGCCGCCCGCACCGGGATGTCGCGCATCCGGCCCGGGTCGACGTCATGCGCCTCGATCCGCGCCGCGGGGGCGCGTGCAGCCAGCGCCAGCGCCTTGCCGCCGCCGCCCGCGCAATAGTCGAGCACTCGCATCCCCGCGGCGACCGGCACCCGCGCGATCGCCGCCTGCGAGGCCGCGTCCTGCAACTCGACCAGACCCTCGCGATAGGCCGCCGACGCCTGGATCCGCCGCGCGCCCTCGATCACCTCGAGCGCGGTCTCGGCCAGCGGATGCGGCCGCGTCGCGATGCCCTCGGCCGCCAGCGCCGCCTGCACCGCGGCGCGGTCACCGCGCGCCAGGTTCACCCGCAGGAAGACCGGCGCGCGGGCGCGCATCTGTGCGCTCACCGCGCCATAATCGGCGCCCAGATCCGCCCGAAGCTGCGGGCGCAGCCAGTCGGGCCAGTCGAGATCGGCCAGCGCGCCCGCGTCGGGCACGGGCTGCGCCAGCCGCGCCGCCTCCTCCTCGGTCAGCGGCGCCGGCGCATGGCCCGCGCCGGTGAACAGCGACGCGAGATCCAGCCCCTGCGCGCGGGCGAGCCCCAGCACCAGCGCCCGCCCGCTCTCGCCACCGCCAAGCGCGGCGAAGCTGCCGCGACAGCGCAGCACATCGAAGACATGGTCGCGCACCGCCGCCCGGTCGCCCGAGCCCGCAAACCGGCTCGCCCGGCCCCAGTTCGTCAGCGCCCGCTCGGCCGGCGTGCCGTCACGCAGCTGGTCGAGGATCGCGATCGCGGCGGCAAGGCGGGCGGCAGGGGTCATCGGGGGTCCTTTCGGGAGGGGAAGACGGGGGCGCTGCCCCCTCGGCCTGCGGCCTCACCCCCCGGAGTATTTTCGCCAGGAAAAAACCAGGGGGCTTTCTTCCTGACCGAAATACCTCGGGGGTGAGCGGCCCCGGCCGCGAGGGGGCAGCGCCCCCTCACCGAGCGAAGTCGCAAGGCCGGCGGTGCGGCCTTGCGCATGAGATCAGGGACTTGCCGTGGCGGCGTGCCCGGCGCTTGCGCGTCGGGCGCTCGCCGGTTGGAAGGCTCACCCGATCCGGTAGTTCGGGCTTTCGCGGGTGATCTGCACGTCGTGCACGTGGCTTTCCTTCAGCCCGGCGCCGGTGATGCGCACGAACTCGCAGCCGCCGCGCATCTGCGCGACCGTCGCGTTGCCGGTGTAGCCCATCGAGGCGCGCAGGCCGCCGACCATCTGGTGCAGCACGGTCGCCACCGGCCCCTTGTAGGGCACCTGTCCCTCGATCCCCTCGGGCACCAGCTTGTCCGACGCCGCATCCTTCTGGAAGTAGCGGTCGGCCGAGCCGCGCGCCATCGCGCCGAGCGAGCCCATGCCGCGATAGGACTTGTAGGAGCGGCCCTGATACAGGATCACCTCGCCCGGCGCCTCGTCGGTGCCGGCGATCGCCGAGCCGACCATCGCGCAGCTTGCGCCCGCCGCGATCGCCTTCGAGAAATCGCCCGAGAACTTGATCCCGCCATCGGCGATGACCGGCACGTCGCCCGCGCCCGAGCAGGCATCCATGATCGCGGTGAGCTGCGGCACACCGACCCCCGCGACGATGCGCGTGGTGCAGATCGAGCCCGGGCCGATGCCGACCTTGACCGCATCCGCGCCCGCCTCGATCAGCGCTTTCGTCGCCGCCGCGGTCGCCACGTTGCCGGCCACCACCTGCACGTCCTCGCGATATTTCTTGATCCGCTCGACGGCAATCGCGACGCCCGCCGAATGGCCATGCGCGGTGTCGATCACGATCAGGTCGCAGCCCGCATCGACCAGCGCGCAGCTGCGCTCGTAGCCCGCATCGCCCACGGTCGAGGCGGCGGCGGCGCGCAGCCGGCCCTTGGCGTCCTTCGAGGCGAGCGGGTGCAGCACCGACTTCTCGCTGTCCTTCAGCGTCAGCAGGCCGGTCAGCTTGCCGTTCCCGTCGGTGACCAGGAGCTTCTCGATCCGGCGCGCCTTCATCAGGTTCATCGCCTCGTCGCGGTCGGCCGGTTCGTGCAGGATCGCGAGATTGTCGCGCGTCATCATCGCCGAGACCGGGGTGCGGTCATCGGTGGCGAAACGCATGTCGCGGTTGGTGACGATGCCGACGACCTTGCCCGAGGCATCGACCACCGGGAAGCCCGAGACGTTGTAGCGCGCAACCAGCGCCTTCGCGTCGGCGAGCGTCTGGTCCGGGGTGAGCGTGATCGGGTTGTAGACGATGCCGCTTTCGAAGCGCTTCACCCGGCTGACCTCGTCGGCCTGCTGCGCGACGGTGAGGTTGCGGTGAATGACGCCGATACCGCCGGCCTGCGCCATGGCGATCGCCATCGGCGCCTCGGTCACGGTGTCCATGGCCGAGGACAGGAGCGGAATGTTCAGCCGGATCGTCTTCGTCACGAAGGTCGAAACATCGGCCTCCGACGGCAGGACCGAGGAAGCGGCGGGAACGAGAAGAACATCGTCGAAGGTGAGCGCCTCGCGAATCTGCATCGGAATCTCCTTGGCAGGCTACGTTTGGCACGCCCCTGTTTCACGCATCGGCGCCGGATGCAAGCCCCCTCAGGCGATGGCGGCGTTGGTTTTGATCGCCAGCGTCCCCTTCGCCCAGAGCTTGGTGATCTGCAGCGCGATCGGCACGATGATCACCGTGGCCGCGACCAGCAGCACCGCGCCGGGCAGCGTCCAGGCACCGCCGAGCACAAGCCAGAAACTCGCGGTCGAGGCCAGCGGGAAGGTCAGCGCCCCCCAGAGCGGGCTGAACCCCGCCGCAAGCAGCCAGCGCGCCCGCACCACGAACAGCGCCAGAAGGATCACGCTGAGCGCGGCGAAGGCCAGCGACAGCCCCCCCGCATTGAACCCCGTCGCCACCGTCCCCAGCAGCGAGGCCGGCGCGAGATGGATCGCCAGCAGCGGGCGCAGCGGTGCCGGCACGCTTTCCTGCGCGAATTGCCCGATCGAGAGGCTCCAGATCACCAGCGCCGCCAGCAGCGCCAGCCAGAACAGCGCAAGCGCCAGCGTCGCCAGCCCCAGCCCCTGCGCGGCAAGCGCGGCGACGATCCAGCCCGAGAAGGTCAGATGCCACACCGGGTTCACCCGGCGCTGCTCGGCCGGGCCATGGGCAAAGGTCCACAGCACCGCGACGGTGAGCGCAAGATGGGCGACGATGCCCAGGAGCAGGATCGGCCGTGCCTGCGCCGGCGAGATCGGCCCGAAGGCCAGCGCCAGCAGATAGATGCACAGCACCGCCGCCGCGAGCCCGGCACGGCCGGGCAGGATCCGCAGATCCTCGAGCCCCACGGCCGGACGGCGCATCAGCTTCACCACATAGGTCAGCAGGGCAAACAGCGCGAAGAGCACCACCGCCCCGAGGAAGAGGTCCGCAAGCCCCGGCGGCAGCGCGAATTGCCCGACGCCGCGGCGCCAGCCGAGCGCCAGCCCCAGAAGGCCGAGCGTTGCCGGAAAGATCGCCGGCGGCGTGCGCCGCCACAGCCCCTTGGGCGTGGGTTTCGGGGGGTGGAAGGCCATGCTGTCCTCGCGCGCTGTCTGTCCCTGCCCGCACGGCCTCGGCCGGCGGGCGCGCGGAAGACTGCAATATTTCGCCGCCAAGGGAAAGCCGGGCCGATCGCCGCAGGGGGAGCGGTTGCCGGCTGGCGCACCCCCCTGTTGCCCAGATGTCGACGATCGGAACGGAGATCGGTTTTCCGCGTCCCGTTAAGTTCCGACTTACCAGTTTCATGCTTAATGGCCTCACCACCCACGGAGCCCGAGTCAGGAGACACCCGATGAGATCACCCCCCTCGCCCGGCACCGCCCGCGGCCGCCCGCGCGGTCCCGCATCGCCCGCCGGCGGGTTCCGGCTCTGCGACGGGGGCGCATTCCGCATCCCCGCGCCAGCCGTGGCGCCGCGGTCACAGGCTGCAGCGCAGCATCTCCACGCGACGCGACGTCAGGCCGCAGGCCGAATTGATTCACGTTTACGTCATGCTACGGTCGGGCGTGGAGAGAGGTCTCACACTCTAGGGAAGAGGTTCAAATGAAACACATTCTTATGGGGGCAAGCCTGCTTGCCCTCAGCGCGGGAGCCGTGTCCGCAGGCGGGATCGAACGGTCCACCCAGTCGGTCGGCGTCCTGTTCGAGAAGGGCAAGGATTACATCGAGCTGTCCTATGGCCGGATCCGTCCGTCGGTGAGCGGCGTCGGCGTCTATACCGGCGCGAACACCGGTGGCGTGGCGCAAAACCACTACCTGCCCGGCTTCGCCTACAAGCACGAGTTCAACGACAAGCTGTCGATGGCCGTCATGTACGACCATTTCTATGGCGCCAACATCGAGTATCCGCTTGGTGGCGCGGCGGAATTCGCCGGCACCAACGTGAACGTGCAGTCCGAGGGCTATACCGCGCTGATGCGCTACAAGTTCGACGACAACTGGTCGATGCACGGCGGGCTGCGCCTGTCGAACGCCTCGGCCGTGGTCGGGCTGAGCGGCCTCGCCTATGGTGCGATCTCGGGCTACAACGCCCACTTCTCGAATGACTGGGCCACGGGCTATTCGCTCGGCGCCGCCTACGAGAAGCCGGAGATCGCGCTGCGCGTCGCGCTGACCTACCAGTCGAAGGTGACGCACAAGTTCGACACCACCGAGAAGATGGGCTCCGCCACCATCGCCACCGGCTCGACCGAGGTCGATACGCCCGAGGCCGTGACGCTCGACTTCCAGACCGGCGTCGCCCCCGACTGGCTGGCCTTCGGCTCGATCCGCTGGGTGCACTGGAGCCAGTTCACCATCGACCCGGCCTGGTTCACCGCCACCACCGGCGGCGGCCTCGTCGATCTGAACAACTCGACGAGCTACACGCTCGGCGTCGGGCACAAGTTCAACGACGCCTGGTCGGGCTCGGCCTTCGTGATGTACGAACCCGGCGGTGGCGATGACAAGCTCGTCTCGCCGCTCGCGCCGACGCGCGGGTACACCGGCATCGGCCTTGCCGCGGTCTACACCCACGAGAACGTCAAGGTCACCGGCGCGCTGCGCTACCTGTGGCTGGGCGATGCCGATGCGCAGACCGCCGGCACCGCGCGCGCGAAGTTCACCGACAACCATGCCGTCGCCGCGGGCGTGCGCGTCGGCATCAGCTTCTGATCCGCAAGGATCGGCGGGGCCTTGCTGCCCCGCCCGAAACCGCAAGGCCCCGCCCCGGCGGGGCCTTCGCATTTGCCCGAAACCCCGTGACGGCGCCGCCCGCGCGCGCTAAACGGGGCCAAACACGGGGGTTCGGATGATCTATCGCAATCGGGCGGAGTGGCTGGCGAGCGCGCGCAAGCGGGTGCTTCTGTTCGGCATGTCGGGGCTGGGCAAGACCTATCTCGCCTCGATGCTGCGCGGCTCGGGCTCGGGCTGGTTCCACTACTCGGTCGATTACCGGATCGGCACGCGCTACATGGGCGAATACATCGCCGACAACTTCAAGCGCGAGGCGATGAAGAACCCCTTCCTCGCCGAGCTGCTGCTGTCGGATTCGGTGTGCATCGAGTCGAACATCACCTTCGACAACCTCGCGCCGCTGTCCACCTATCTCGGCAAGCCCGGCTCGGCCGCCCGCGGCGGGCTCGCGCTCGAGGAATACGAACGCCGCCAGACCCAGCACCGGCTGGCCGAACAGGCGGCGCTGCTCGACACGCCCTATTTCATCCGCCGCGCCGAGGAGATCTACCGGATCCCGAATTTCGTCTGCGACTCGGGCGGCTCGATCTGCGAGGTGGTGGACCCCGACGACCCGGCCGACCCGATCCTGACGGCGCTGTCGAAGAACCTGCTGATGGTCTGGATCGAGGGCTCGGCGGCGCATACCGACGAGCTCGTGCGCCGTTTCGACCGCGCCCCGAAGCCGATGTATTACTCGCCCGATTTCCTCGACCGAAAATGGGTGCAATACCGCGTCGAGCGCGGCCGGCGCGAGGACGAGGTCGACCCCGACGATTTCGTGCGCTGGACCTATCGGCAGGCGCTCGACCACCGCCAGCCGCGCTATGCGGCGATGGCGCGGAACTGGGGCGTGACCGTCACCGCCGAGCAGGTCGCCCTTGTCCGTGACGAGAAGGATTTTATATCCCTGATCGCGCAAACCCTTCCCGCCTGAGCCGGAATCGCTTCGAGCATTACCTCAAGATCACACCGCAAGTATCGGAAACATCATGCCTGTCACCCTTCCCGAAACCCTCCCCGCATACGAGATCCTGTCGCGGGAAGGCGTGATGGTGATGTCGCCCGGGCGGGCCGCCTCGCAAGATATCCGACCGCTGCGCATCGGCCTGCTGAACCTGATGCCGAAGAAGATCCAGACCGAGAACCAGTTCGCCCGGCTGATCGGCGCGACGCCGCTGCAGATCGACTTCCAGCTGATCCGGATCACCTCGCATCAGACGAAGAACACCGCGGCCGAGCACATGGAGACCTTCTACCGCCCCTTCGAGGAGGTCGAGGCGACCGGCGAGAAGTTCGACGGCCTCATCATCACCGGCGCCCCGATCGAGAAGATCCCCTTCGAGGAAGTGACCTACTGGGACGAGATCAGCCGGATCTTCGACTGGACGCAGAGCCATGTCTTCTCGACCTTCGGCGTGTGCTGGGGCGGCATGGCGATGGCCTATCATTTCCATGGCGTCCAGAAGCACGCCCTTGCCCACAAGGCCTTCGGCTGCTTCCGCCACCGCAACCTCGCGCCGACCTCGCCCTATCTGCGTGGTTTCTCGGATGACGTGCTGGTGCCCGTCAGCCGCTGGACCGAGATGCATCAGGACGAGATCGACGCGGCCGGGCTGACCACGCTGATCGCCTCGGACGAGACCGGCCCCTGTCTGGTCGAGGATGCGGCGCATCGCGCGCTCTATATCTTCAATCACTTCGAATACGACAGCGGCACGCTGAAGGAGGAGTATGACCGCGACGTCGCGGCGGGCAAGGCGATCAACGTGCCGAAGAACTACTATCCCGACGACGACCCCACGCAGGTGCCGCTGAACCGCTGGCGCAGCCATGCGCATCTGCTCTATGGCAACTGGATCAACCAGATCTATCAGGACACGCCCTACGATCTGGCGAAGATCGGCGACTGAGCCCCCGGCCGGGCGCCCGCGCCCGGCTTGCGGCCGCCCGCCCGCGGCCTATAGTGAAGCGCATTCACATCACCGCGGGAGGGCGCCATGGGCAAGGACAGGAAATCCGACGACAAGGTCGCGCTGCCCGCGGCGGTCGCCGCCGAGGCGAAGGACGAGGGCATTCCCTTCGTCGGCGACATCACGAAATACCTGAAGACCGAGGCGCCCGAGGCGGTGCGCAAGGCGATCGAGACCGCCGACAAGGACCAGATCCTGTCGAAATCCTACCCCTACCGGGAAGAGATGAAGAAGAAGGACTACGAGGCGCAGATGGCGGCGCTTCAGGTCGAGCTGGTGAAGATGCTGTGGGACCTGAAAGCCACCGGGCGGCGTCTCGTGGTGCTGTTCGAAGGGCGCGACGCGGCCGGCAAGGGCGGCACCATCGACCGGCTGCGCGAGAACCTGAACCCGCGCTCGGCCTATGTCGTCGCGCTGCCGAAGGCCACCGAGCGCGAGGCGACGCAATGGTATTTCCAGCGCTATGTCGATTGGCTGCCGGCGGCGGGCGAGATCGCGATCTTCGACCGCTCGTGGTACAACCGCGGCGTGGTCGAGAAGGTCTTCGGCTTCTGCACCGACCCGCAGCGCGAACGCTTCTTCGCCCAGCTTCCCGATTTCGAGAAGATGCTGGTCGACGAGGGGGTGATCCTCGTCAAGATCTGGCTCTCGGTCGACCGCGCCGAGCAGCTCAAGCGCTTCCTCGACCGCGAGAAGGACCCGCTCAAGCAGTGGAAGCTGAGCTGGGTCGACGTCGAGGGGCTGAAGAAGTGGGACGACTACACCGCGGCGATCAAGGAGACGCTTGAACGCTCGCACACCGTCTCGGCGCCCTGGACGGTGATCCGCTCGGACGACAAGATGCGCGCCCGTATCGCCGCGGTGCAGACCGTGCTCGGCGCGGTCGAGTTCGCCCGCAAGGACCGCAAGGCGATCGGCGAGATCGACGACAGGATCTGCGGTGGTCTCGACATCCTGAATGGCTAAGCAGGGCTACCATCACGGCAACCTGCGCCAGGCGCTGGTCGAGGCCGCGCTCGAGCTGATCCGGGCGCAGGGGCCGGGCGGCTTCACGCTGTCCGAGGCGGCCAAGCGCGCCGGCGTGACGCCGGCCGCGGTCTATCGCCATTTCGCCGGGCGCGAGGACCTGATCGCCGAATGCGCGCGGCAGGGCTATGCGATCTTCGCCGATGTGATGGAGCACGCCTGGAACGGCGGCGCGCCGGCGCCGCTGGCGGCCTTCGGCGCGACCGGACGGGCCTATCTGGCCTTCGCCCGCCGCTTCCCGGGCCATTACGTCGCGATGTTCGAAAGCGGCATCGCGCCGAACCGCTCGCCCGAGCTGGCGGCGGGGGCCGAGCGGGCCGAGGCGGTGATGCTGCGCGCGACCGAGGCGCTGCTGTCGGCCCTGCCCGCCGCCCGCCGCCCGCCCGCCAGCATGGTCGCCGCCCATGTGCGCGCGATGAGCCATGGCGTGGTCGAGCTTTTCGCCCGCGCCGCCCCCGGCACGGCCGGACCCTGGGCGCCCGAGGACCTGCTCGAAAGCGGGATCGGCATCTATCTGCGGGGGCTGGGCATCCTGCCCCCGGACAAGTGAAGGAAGACACGACAATGGAACTGGCGGCACGCGTCGCGCATATGCGCGGCACCGGCGGCAATGGCTGGGGCATCCTCTATCGCGCGCGGGCGATGATCGCGGCGGGCGAGAAGGTGGTGATGCTGACGATCGGCGAGCCCGATGTGAAGACCGATCCCGCGATCCTCGCCGCGATGGCGCAATCGGCGGCGAACGGCCACACCGGCTATACCGACATTCCCGGCATCCCTGCCCTGCGCACCGAGATCGCCGCCCGCGTCACCGCCCGCACCGGAGTCGAGACCCGGGCCGAGAATGTGCTGGTCACCCCGGGCGGTCAGGCCGCGCTTTACACCGCGCATCAGGTGCTGCTCGATCCGGGCGATGTCGGGCTCTATATCTCGCCCTTCTACCCGACCTATACCGGCACGATCCGCGCGAGCGGCGCCGAGGCGCGCGCGGTCGAGGCGCGGGCCGAGGCCGGGTTCCAGCCCGCCAAGGCCGACATCCTCGCGGCCAGCGCCGGCGCGCGCACGCTGCTGATCAACTCGCCCAATAACCCGACGGGGGTGATCTATACCCCCGACACCATCGCCGGCATCGCCGGGGCCTGCACCGAGGCGGACCTGTGGCTGATCTCGGACGAGGTCTACGAGACCCAGGTCTGGGAGGGCCCGGCAATCAGCCCGCGCAGCCTGCCGGGCATGGCCGAGCGCACGGTGGTGCTGGGCTCGCTGTCGAAAAGCCATGCGATGACCGGCTCGCGGATCGGCTGGATGGTGGCGCCCGAGGAGGTGATCGACGCCGCCCACGAGCTTGCGGTCAACACCACCTATGGCGTGCCGGGCTTCATCCAGGATGCCGCGCTCTTCGCGCTGCGCCGGGGCGCGGGGTTCGAGGCCGCGGTGGCCGCGCCCTTCGGCCGACGGCGCGACATCGTGCGCGACGTGATGGCCGGCAGCCCCGTCGTCGGGCTGACCCATCCGGCCGGCGCGATGTATGCGATGCTCGACATCCGCCGCACCGGGCTCTCGGGCGAGGAATTCGCCGCGCGGCTCCTCGACGAGGAGAAGATCGCGGTGATGCCGGGCGAGAGTTTCGGCGCGCCGGCGGCGGGGCATCTGCGGATTGCGCTGACGCTCGAGGATGGCGCGCTCGAGGCGGCACTGCTGCGGTTGCGCGCCTTTGCCGAGGCGCTGGCGGGCTGAGAGGGCCTGAGGGGGCGCCGCCCCCTCGCGGCTTCGCCGCTCACCCCCGAGGTATTTTCGGCAAGGAGAAAGCGCCGGGGTCAGGTCAGCGCACTGGCGAGGGCCCAGAGGCCGAAGCCTGCCATCATCAGGCTGGAGACCCGCGCGGTCCAGGTGGCGAAGGCGGCGGGCAGGCGATGGTGCAGCGCCGCGACCGTGCCCGAGAGGAAGATCCACCACAGCATCGAGCCCGCGAAGATGCCGGTGACGACGAGGACCGCGGAAAGCGGCCCCGCGGCATCGGCGAGGCCCAGGCCCGCGAAGATCGCGGCGAAGCTGAGGATGGTGGCCGGGTTGGTCATCGTCAGCGCCCAGGTGGTGGCCGCGGTCGCCAGCAGGCCGCGCCCCTCGGCCGCGCGGGCGGGCGCCGCGGTGACGGTGCCGCGCGGCCAGCCCTTCCACGCCAGCCAGAGCAGGAAGGCGCCGCCGATGAGCCCGAGCGGCAGCGAGATCCGCGCGAGAAAGGCCGAGAAGGCGGCAAAGCCCGCGGCGGCGGCGGCGGCATAGGTGGCATCGGCCGCGGCGGTGCCGAGCCCGCCTGCCGCCCCCGCCCAGAAGCCGCGCGCGAGCGTGCGCTGGATGCACAGCGCCCCGATCGGGCCGAGCGGTGCGGCGATGGCAAGGCCCACGAGCAGCGATTTCAGGAACAGCATGATTACCCCCGATAGCGGAACGGCGGCTCGACCACGGTCGAGAGCGCCAGCATGGTTTCCGAGCGCGCGATCCAGCCGCCCGATTTCAGTTCACTGAGAAAGTCCTCGACCGCGTCGAGGCTCGCCGCGCGGATCTGCACCAGATAGGACCAGGGCCCGGTGACGTGATGGCAGGCGGTGACCCGCGGCAGCTGCGCCATCGCGGCGCGGAAGGCGCCCTCGTCCGCCGTCGGCGCCAGCGCCACCCAGACGAAGCCGGTGACCGGCAGGCCGACCGCCTCGGGCGCGACGTCGGCGCTCATCCGGCGGATCACGCCACGCTCGATCAGCCGGCGCAGCCGGTCGTTCACCGCCGAGGTGGAGAGCCCCACAACCGCGCCGATCTGCGCCAGCGAGGCGCGTGCATCGTCCGAGAGAAGCGCCGCGATCTTGCGATCAATGTCATCCATGGCAGGCTCCGATGCGGCCATTCAGTGATTTCACCGAATGTTTTGCGAAATACACCCGCCTGCAACGGAAAAAATTCAGAACCGGAAAATCTGCGGCGCCGCCCCTGCCAAGGCAGCCCCATTCCGGAAAATTTGCGGCCGGGCAAGGCGCCTGCCCTGCCCGGCCGTCCGGATCATGCCGGAGACGTCGTCCTCAGAAACGATAGGACGCGGTCATGCCGACGGTGGTCAGGTTCAGGTCCTGCTTGCTGCCGTCGAAGTTGTTGCCCTTGCGGTAGTCGACTTCACCGCCGAGCGCCCATTTGTCGTTGAGCTGGTATTTCACGCCCACGAGCGCCATCGGCACGGTGTCGGAATAGTCGGTGCCGGCGGACTTGACGTTGACCATCGAGGCGCCGAGGCCCGCATAGGGCAGCCATTTGCCGGTGGGAACGCCGGCGATCAGCTTGAGATCGGCGAAGTCCTTGACCTTCTGCTCGGTCGCGCCCTTGCCGGTCTTCATGCCGGCGCCCGAATAGGCGAGCTCGCCGCCCAGGACGTATTTGCCGAAGTCCTTCATGTAGCCGGCGTGCACGCCCGCATAGGCGCCGTCGACGTCGAGGGTGCTGTTGGTCTTGCCATAGCCGAGCTGACCACCGGCATAGAACCCGGTCCAGTCGACATTGCTGGTCACGACGGGCGCCGGCGCGACGACCGGGGCCTCGGTCACGGGCGCGGTATAGCCGCCCGCGAAGGCGGAACCGGCGACCACGGCAAAGGCGCTCGAAGCCATCAGGATGCGTTTCATTTTCGTCCTCCTTTCGGGGCTGTCCCCCGTGGATCTGTTTGCGGTCTGCTGTCCGCAGCACCGAGCTATAAGTCCTTGGGAAACAATCAATCCCCCGCCACGGTTCCATCGGCCAACTGCCGCCGACGCGTGATCCGGGGGAATTTCGGCCGCCCCGCCGCAAGGCCTTGACCCATTGCATGGAAACGCCCCCGCGGCGGATTTCGCGCGCGGAGGCGTTCACCTGACTGTCACATCGAGTTGAAAAGGCGTGTGCGCGCCGTGCCTAGAGCTCGGCCGCCGTCATCCGCCGCGCAAGCGCCGCCCCGAGCGCGGCCGAGCTTTCCTCGTAGACGAGATCGAATCCCTCGAACTGCGCGCGCAGCAGCGCCTGCCCCGGCGCCGAGGCCGAGAACCGCGCGATCCGGTCCAGATCATCGGCCGGCAGCGAGCCATAGGCGAGGAACAGATAGCCCTGGATCCAGCTGGTGACGTCGGCGCGGATCTCCTCTTCCTGCGCGGCGACATCGGCGAGCATGTCGCTTTCGGTCACCTCGTAGGGGAAGGCGCCGCCCTCGGCCATGGCGCGGTAGAAGGCGAGGTTGGCGTTCATCCCGCCGACCACGTTCGGCTCGATCAGCCCGGCGGCCTCGATGATGCGCTCGACGGCGGCGAAGCGGTGGTCGCCCTGCGCCTGCGCGGTCTCGGCCGCCGCGATCGCGGCATCCTCGGCATCGGGATCGAGCAGCGCCTCGCGCGCCGAGATCTCGTGCTCGACCACCCGCTTGCCGGTGTCCGAGGTGAGCCAGGTCTCGATCGCCGCCTGATCGGCGCCCTTCAGCGCGGCGGCGAAGGTGTCCTGATAGGCCGGCTGCAGCCGCGCCGGGGCGTGAATCGCCTCGACCTCGGCGACCCAGCCGGGATCCGAGGGCTCGCCGGTCATTTCCTCGGCCAGATCGCGGCCATAGGCGACGCCTTCCTTCTGCAGGATGGTGAAGAGCGCGTCGGTGTGCAGCAGGTGCGAGATTCGCGCGGGGTCGGCATGGGCCCCGGGTGCTGCAAATGCAAGCGCGAGGCCGAGCGCCAGACGGCGCAGGGGAGCGGCGGGGGAGGAGAATCGAAGCATCGTCGCGGGCCTTTCGCGCGGGAGATCGTGGCGCAGCATAGCCCCCCCGGCCCCGCTGCCAAGGCCCCGCCGCATCGCGCAGACAGGCGTTTTCGGGCCTGTGGCGCATCCGCGCGAAAAAGATGAAAAAAGCGGTTGCATGCCCCCGCGCGGCAGGCTAAATCCGCCTCCACAAGACGACCACCGACGCGGAGAGGTGCCGGAGCGGTCGAACGGGGCGGTCTCGAAAACCGTTGTGGGTTTGCGCCCACCCAGGGTTCGAATCCCTGTCTCTCCGCCACTTTTCCAAGAAGTTTTGAACTGTTTTCAGAACCTTGCGGGATCGTGCGCGTTCTGCGCAGCGCGTCATCCCCTCCCCGTCCCTTGCCCCGATCCGACCTTGCCCGGCGCAATCGGCGTCAAGATGCACGCTGCGGCCGTCGCGACCCTCGCTCGGTTCCGGTGACACGGACGGGCCCGACATCCCCGCAAGGAATGCTCCGGCGCGGCGAAGCGCGGGGCAGCTTTCCCGCGCCGGCAAAAGCCGCCCCTTTACGCGATCTTTATGCCTCCGCGCCGCCTTTCATATATCCCCTTCACGCCTGCCCGGGCGATCCCGCTGCCATGACAACAGCGGGAGACTGCCATGGCAGACCTCATCTATCTCGCGCTCGGGCTGGCGGGCTTTTGCCTTTTCGCCGGCGCCCTGCGCCTCATCGACAGGATGTGAGGACGGCATGTTCGATATCCTCCTGGGCCTCGCCGTCGCGGCGGGGGTTTTCGGCTTCCTGATCCTCGCGCTGTTGCGCCCCGACCGGTTCTGAGGCGCGACGATGCACGATCTTCTGGGATATTTCCTCTTTTGCGCAGTGCTGACGGCGGGCGGATGGGCGCTGGCCGGCCTGATGACGCGCGTCTATGCGGCCGAGCGCACGCCGCTTTCGCCCGTTTTCGGCCCGCCCGAGCGGGGGGTCTACCGCCTTGCCGGCATCCGCGCCGATGTCTCGCAGGGCTGGAAGGCCTATGCGCTTGCCGTTCTGGTCTTCAACCTGACGGGGTTCGTCGCGCTCTATGCGATCTTGCGCCTGCAGGGCGCCTTGCCGATGAACCCCGATCGCATTGCCGGCATGCCGGCCGATCTGGCCTTCAACACCGCGATCAGCTTCGTCACCAACACCAACTGGCAGGCCTATTCCGGCGAGGCACAGCTGAGCTATCTCGCGCAGATGGCCGGCCTGACGGTGCAGAACTTCGTTTCGGCGGCGACCGGCATGGCGGTCGGCATCGCGGTGATCCGCGGCTTCACCGGCGAGAGGGGCGCGGGGCTGGGCAATTTCTGGGCCGACATGACGCGCTCGGTTCTCTATGTGCTGCTGCCGCTGTCGGTGGTGGTGGCGCTGGTGCTGGCCGTGCAGGGCGTGCCGCAGACGCTGCTGGGCGCGGTGCACGCGACCACGGTCGAAGGCGCCGATCAGCTGATCGCGCGCGGCCCCGCCGCCGCACAGATCGCCATCAAGCAGCTTGGCACCAATGGCGGCGGCTTCTTCGGCGTGAACTCGGCCCATCCGTTCGAGAACCCGACGGTGCTGTCGAACATGGCCCAGTGCCTGTCGATCCTGCTCATTCCCGTCGCCTTCTGCTTCGTCTTCGGCCGGATGGCGCAAGACCGCCGGCAGGGCTGGGCGATCTTCGCCGCCATGGGTGCGATGTTCGTCCTTGGTCTCGTGGTGATCTGGTGGGGCGAGACCGGCGGCAACGCGGCCCTTGGTCTCGGCACCAACATGGAGGGCAAGGAACAGCGCTTCGGCGCCGGTCTCTCCGCCCTCTGGGCCGCGGCGACCACGGCGGCCTCGAATGGCTCGGTCAATGCCATGCAAGACAGTTTCATGCCGCTCTCGGGCCTTGTCGAGATGGTCAACATGATGATCGGCGAGGTGGTCTTCGGCGGCGTCGGCGCGGGGCTTTACGGGATGCTGCTCTATGTCGTGCTGGCGGTCTTCCTGGCCGGGCTGATGGTCGGGCGCACGCCGGAATACCTTGGCCGCAAGATCGAGGCGCGCGAGGTGACGCTCGCGATGCTGGCCTTCCTGTCGATGCCGCTCGGCATTCTGGCGGGCGGGGCGATCTCGGCCACGGTGCCGGCGGCGCTGGCCTCGGTGCAGGAGGCGGGGCCGCATGGGCTGAGCGAGATCCTCTATGCCTATTCCTCGGCCGTCGGCAACAACGGCTCGGCCTTCGGCGGGTTCGGCGCGGCGACGCCCTGGCAGACGACGGCCCTTGGCCTGCTGATGCTCCTCGGCCGCTATGCCATCATCGTGCCGATGCTGGCGATTGCCGGGTCACTCGCCGCGAAGAAGCGCGCCGTCGTCACCTCGGGCACCTTCCCGACGCACGGGCCGCTGTTCGTGACGCTGCTGATCGTGACCGTGGCGATCCTGGGCGCCCTGACCTTCTTCCCGGTGCTGGCGCTTGGCCCGATCGCGGAACAGACCGCCCTGGCGGCGGGACACAGCTTCTGATCCCGCGCGGCCTTGCCGGGCCGCGCCTCCCCCCTTCAGTTCAGGGACACCCCATGTCCACCTCCTCGACCGCCCAGCCGGGCCTTTATGCGGCGGCACTGCGGGCCGCCTTCGCCAAGCTTCACCCCCGCGCCCTGATCGGCAACGCGGTGATCTTCGTCACCGCCGTCACCGCCGGGCTGACCAGCGTTCTGGCCCTGCGCGATCTTGCCATCGGCGCGCCGGGCTGGGGCGTGACCCTTCAGCTGGCCTTCTGGCTCTGGGTCTGCGTCCTTTTCGCCAATTTCGCCGAGGCGCTCGCCGAAGGCCGCGGCAAGGCCCGCGCCGACAGCCTGCGCGCGACCAAGGCCGAAACCATGGTCCGGCTGCTCGCCCGCGAGGACGACCCCGCGCCGAAATCGGTGCCGTCCTCGGCGCTGCGGGCCGGGCAGCTTGTGCGTGTCGAGGCCGGAGACCTGATCCCGACCGACGCCGAGGTGATCCGCGGCGTCGCCTCGGTCGACGAAAGCGCGATCACCGGCGAAAGCGCGCCCGTCATCCGCGAATCCGGCGGCGACCGCTGCTCGGTCACCGGCGGCACCCGGATTGTTTCCGACAGCCTGATCCTGAGGATCACCGCCGAGCCGGGCAAGAGCTTCCTCGACCGGATGATCGCGCTGGTCGAGGGGGCGGAGCGGCAGAAGACCCCGAACGAGATCGCGCTGAACATCCTGCTTGCCGGGCTGACGCTGATCTTCCTCTTCGTCGTGGTCACGCTCGCCCCCTTCGCCCGCTATTCGGGCATCGCGATCCCGGTCGTGACGCTTGCGGCGCTGTTCGTGACGCTGATCCCCACCACCATCGGCGGGCTTCTGTCGGCCATCGGCATCGCCGGCATGGACCGGCTGGTGCGCGCCAATGTCATCGCCAAATCCGGGCGCGCGGTCGAGGCCGCGGGGGATGTGGACACGCTGCTGCTCGACAAGACCGGCACCATCACCTTCGGCAACCGGATGGCCGACGCCTTCCATCCGGCCCGGGGCGTGAGCGAGACGCAACTGGTCCGTGCCGCCTGGCTTGCCTCGCTCAGCGACGCCACGCCGGAAGGCAAGTCGATCGTCGATCTGGCACGCCGGCTGCTCCCTGCCCTGACCGGCGAGACCGCGGACACGGGCGAGCCGGTCGCCTTCTCGGCCCAGACCCGGCTTTCCGGCGTCGATCTGCCGGACCGGCGGCTGCGCAAGGGCGCGGTGGATGCGGTGGAGCGGTTCGTGGGCAAGCCTGCCGATCCGGCATTGCGCGCGAGGATCGACGAGATCGCCCGCTCCGGCGGCACGCCGCTTCTGGTGGCGCAGGACGACGTGATCCTCGGCGCGATCCATCTGAAGGACGTGATCAAGCCCGGCGTGCGCGAGCGCTTTGCCGAGCTGCGCGCCATGGGCATCCGCACGGTGATGATCACCGGCGACAATCCCCTGACCGCCGCCGCGATCGCCGCCGAGGCCGGGGTGGACGACTTCCTCGCCGAAGCGACGCCCGAGATGAAGCTCGACTACATCCGCCGCGAACAGGCGGGCGGGCGGCTGGTCGCGATGTGCGGCGACGGCTCGAACGACGCGCCCGCGCTGGCGCAGGCGGATGTGGGGGTGGCGATGAACTCGGGCACACCCGCCGCGAAGGAGGCGGCAAACCTGATCGACCTCGACAGCGATCCGACCAAGCTGATCGAGGTGGTGATGGTGGGCAAGCAGCTGCTGATCTCGCGCGGGGCACTGACCACCTTCTCGATCGCCAATGACGTGGCGAAATACTTCGCCATCCTGCCGGCGATCTTCGTCGCCGCCTTTCCGGGGCTCGGCGTTCTGAACGTCATGGGGCTCGCCTCGCCGCAAAGCGCCCTTCTGTCGGCGGTGATCTTCAACGCGCTGATCATCGTCGCGCTGATCCCGCTGGCGCTGCGCGGGGTGAAATACCAGCCCTCGAGCGCCGCGGCGCTGTTGCGGCGCAACCTGTCGATCTACGGGCTGGGCGGGCTGATCGTGCCCTTCATCGGCATCAAGGCCATCGACATGGCCGTCACCGCCCTCGGCCTGGCATAAGGAGGCTTCCATGCTGACCCTGTTCCGCCCCGCCCTCGTCCTGCTTGCGGGCATGACCCTTCTCACCGGCCTCGCCTATCCGCTGGCGATCACCGCGATCGCACAGGCGCTGGTGCCAGCCGCCGCCAACGGCAGCCTGATCGTGCAGGACGGCACCGTGATCGGCTCGCGGCTGATCGCGCAGGACTTCGCGGGCGCGCGCTATCTGCATCCGCGCCCCTCGGCCGCGGCGTTCAGCGCCATGCCCTCGGGCGCCTCGAACCTCGGCCCGAGCTCGGCGGCGCTGCGCCGCGAGGTGGCGGCCCGGCGCAGCGCCTGGGAGGCCGCGAATGGCGGCACGGCCCCCGCGGACGCGGTCACCGCGTCGGGGTCCGGCCTCGATCCGCAGATCTCGCCCGCCAACGCCCATGGCCAGGCGGCCCGCATCGCCGCGGCCCGCGGCCTTCCCCTCGCCGAGGTGAGCCGGATCATCGCCGCCCATACCGAGAGCCGCTGGCTCGGCCTCTATGGCGAGCCGCGCGTCAACGTCCTGCTGACCAACCTTGCCCTTGACGCCGCGACGCCGGTGGCGCCTGCTGCGGCGAACTGAGAGGTCAGATGTCCGAACCCTCCCGCCCCGAACCCGAGGCCCTTCTGCCCGAGGCCCGCCGCGAAGGCCGGGGCCGGCTGAAGGTCTTTCTCGGCGCCGCGCCCGGTGTGGGCAAGACCTTCGCCATGCTGCAGGCCGCGCGTGATCGCGCGGCCGAAGGCGTCAGCGTGCTGGCCGCCGTGGTGGAAACCCATGGCCGCGCCGAGACCGAGGCGATGCTGCGCGGTTTCGAGGTCCTGCCGCGCCGGACGGTCTATCATCAGGGCCATATTCTGCAGGAGATGGATGTCGACGCCCTGATCGCCCGCCTTCCCGGCCTCGCGCTGATCGACGAGCTGGCGCATTCGAACCTGTCGGGGGGCCGGCACGAGAAGCGCTGGCAGGATGTCGAGGATGTGCTCGCCGCCGGGATCGACGTCTACACGACGATGAATGTCCAGCATGTCGAGACGCTGAACGACACCGTCGCGCGGATCACCGGGATCCGGGTGCGCGAGACGGTGCCCGATCAGGTGCTTGAACTCGCCGACGAGATCGAGCTGATCGACCTGCCGCCGGACGAGCTGATCGCGCGGCTGCGCGCGGGCAAGGTCTATGTGCAGGATCAGGCGGCGCGGGCGGTGGCGAACTTCTTCGCCAAGGGCAACCTGACGGCGCTGCGCGAGCTTGCCATGCGCACCGCCGCCGACCGGGTCGATGCGCAGCTCAAGGAACACATGGCGGCAAACGCGATCGAGGGCCCCTGGCCGACGCAGGAGCGGATCCTCGTCGTCCTGCCCGAAGGTGCCGTCGGCCGCGACGCGGTGCGGATCGCCCGGCGCTCGGCCGACCGGGCGCGGGTCGAGTGGCTGGCGGTGGCGCTGACCAGCCTGCGCGCCGAGACGCAGCGCGATCTTGCGGGCGATCCGGGCACGTCCTCGCTGCGTCTGGCCGAACGGCTGGGGGCCGAGGTGACGGTGCTGCAGACCGAACGCGATGCCGCCCAGGACGTGCTGGACTTCGCGCAAAGGCACAATGTCCGCCGCATCGTCGTGCCGCGGCCCGCCCCCAGGGCGCGGCTTGCGCGCTGGCTGTCGCCCTCGCCGCATGAGGCGGTGGTCGCCGGCCTGTTGCGTGGCGCGACGCAGTTCGAGCTGACCCTCGTCACCGACGAGGAAAGCCCGGCGCGCCAGCGTCAGCGCCGTCGGCCGGCCCGGGCCGATCTGCGCGCCCAGCTGCGCCCGCTCGGCCTTGTCGCGCTGGCGGTCGGCGCGACGACGCTGCTCGCCCTTGGCGCCGAGCGGCTGATCCCGGTGCTGAGCCTGTCGCTGCTCTACATGACGACGGTGGTGGCGGTTGCGGCGACGCTCGGGCGCCGGCCGTCGGTTGCGGCTGCGGTGCTCAGCTTCCTCGCCTACAATCTGTTCTTCACCGACCCGCGGATGACGCTGCACATCTGGAACCGGGGCCAGTTCGTGACGCTGGTGCTGTTCCTTGCGGTCTCGATCCTGACCGGCAATCTCGCCGCACGGCTGCGCGACCGGGCCGTTGCGCAGCGGGCGATCTCGGACCGGACGCGCAAGCTTTACGACTTCTCGCGCCGGGCCGCGGCGGCGGCCTCGGTCGATGACGTGGTCTGGGCGGCGGTCAGCCATGTCGCCGCGGTGCTCGAATGCCACTCGATCTTGCTGTTGCCGGACGAGAGCGGGCAGCTTGCGATTGTCGGGGCCTTTCCGCCCGAGGACCGGATGGAGCCGCGTGAACTCTCCGCGGCGACCTATGCGCATGCGCATGGCGAACCCGCGGGCAAGGGCTCGGCGACCCTGCCCGCCTCGCGCTGGCTGTTCCTGCCGCTGCTGGCCGCCGAGCGGCGGATCGGCGTTCTGGGCCTGGCCTACGAGGACGGGCACGAGCCGCCGCCCGGCGACCGGCGGCTGGTCGAGGCGCTGGCCGATCAGGTGGCGCTGGCGCTGGAGCGGGTGCGGCTTGCCGATGATCTGGCGCAGATCCGCGTTGCAAGCGAGACCGAACGGCTGCGCACCGCGCTGCTGTCCTCGGTCAGTCACGACCTGCGCACGCCGCTGGTGTCGATCCTCGGTGCGGCCGAGGGGCTGACGCAACCCGGCCTGACCGCCGAGGCGCGCGGCACCCTTGCCGAGACCATCCGCGACGAGGGCGACCGGCTCGACCGCTATATCCAGAACCTGCTCGACATGACCCGCCTCGGCCATGGTGCGCTGACGTTGAAGACCCATGCCACCGACCTGCGGGAGCTGGTGGGATCGGCCCGCAACCGGCTGCGCGGCCCGCTGCGGGGTCATCCGGTCGCGGTGGCGATCCCCGTCGACATGGCGCCGGCGCAGGTCGATCCGGTGCTGATCGAACAGGTGCTGGTCAACATCTTCGACAACGCCTGCAAATATGCCGGGCCGGGCCGCGCGATCCGGATCGCGGCAAGCCAGTCGCGCGGGCGGGCGGTGCTGTCGGTCGAGGACGAGGGGCCGGGCCTGCCACCGGGCGCGGCCGCCCATGTCTTCGACATGTTCTGGCGCGCCGAGCAGGGCGACGGCGGACAGGCGGGAACCGGCCTCGGCCTTGCCATCTGCAAGGGGATCGTGGAAGCCCATGGCGGCGCGATCCGCGCCGAGGCCGTGCATCCCGACGGGCGCGGCACGCGGATCGTGATGGAACTGCCGCTCTGGAACCCGGAGGTATCCGCATGACCGCCGCTGCCCGCATCCTGATCGTCGAGGACGAGGCGCCGATCAGGCGCTTTCTGCGCGTCGCGCTGGAAACCGAAGGCCATGTCGTCTCCGAGGCGGCGACGGCGCGGGACGGCATCGCGCTCGCCGCGCGCGAGGCGCCGGCGGCGATCATTCTCGATCTCGGCCTGCCCGATGCGGACGGGATCTCGGTGCTGAAGACGGTTCGCGAATGGTCGCAGGTGCCGGTCCTGATCCTCTCCGTGCGCAGCGACGAGGCCGGCAAGATCGCCGCGCTGGATGCCGGCGCCCAGGACTATGTCACCAAGCCGTTCTCGACCGGCGAGCTGCTGGCACGCCTGCGCGGATTGCTGCGCGACCGGGCGCGGGACGCGGTGCCCGCCGCGCTGACGCTCGGGCCGCTCGCCATCGATGCGATCGAGCATCGCGCCAGCCTGTCGGGCGAGGACCTGAAGCTGACGCGCAAGGAATTCGATCTGCTGTGGCTTCTGGCCGGTCACGGCGGACGGCTGGTCACACAGGACATGATCCTGAAGGCGATCTGGGGACCGGCCCATGCCGGCGACAGCCAGTATCTGCGCGTCTATATCCGCCAGCTGCGCGCCAAGCTCGGCGATGATGCCGCCGACCCGCGCTGGATCTTCACCGAGCCGGGGGTCGGCTATCGACTCGCCGACAGATGAGCCGCGCCGGCCCTCCTTGACCTGACGCCGCATTTTCGCGCCGCCCGCCCGCGCACCGGGCAGGTGGCAGGCGCCGGCGGCCGCGGACGATGCCCCGGCCGCCACCGGCGCCGCCACAGGGCGTTGACTTCGCCCCCGCCGCGCAGGCGAATGGGCGAAAGACAGCGGCGGACCCGATGCACAGCAGATTTCTCGTCTATTACGACGCCATCGTCCGGCACGGCTCGATCCGCCGGGCGGCCGAGGTGCTCAATGTCGCGCCCTCCGCGATCAACCGCCATCTCAACGAGCTCGAGGAGACGCTCGGCACCCCGCTGTTCGAGCGGCTGCCGCGCGGAGTGCGGCCGACGGCGGCGGGCGAGCTGCTGAGCCTGCACATCCGCACCACGCTGCGCGACTACAGCAAGACCCTGTCCGAGATCGAGCAGCTGCGCACCGGCGCGCGCGGACACCTCACCATCGCCTGCATCGAGACCGCGCTCAACGACGTGCTGCCCGATGCGATCCTCGATTTCGGCACGCGCTTCCCGCGGATCGAGCTGACGGTGCGCGGCATGCCGTTGCTCGACTGCATCAAGGCCGTGGGCAGCGGCGAGGCGGACATGTGCCTGATCTTCAACCCGCCGCCGAAACATGCCCTGTTCCAGGTCGCCGGCGCCGATTTCCCGCTGGGCATCATCGCGCCGCCGGACCACCCGCTCGCACAGCGCAAGAGCCGCGCGACGCTGTCCGACCTCGTGGGCGAACAGGTCCTGCTGCCGGACGAGACGATCACCATCTTCGAGCAGATCGACCACGTGATGGCCACCAGCGCGCTGCGTCTGGCGCCGCGGGTGCGGTCGAACAGCATGGCCTTCCTGCGCGCCTTCGTGCTGCGCGGCGGCGGGCTGTCGGTGATGACCCCGGTCGGGATCGCCGACGACATCCGCGCCGGGCGGCTGGCCTTCCTGCCGCTGCGCGATCCCGGGATCACGCCGCAGCGGCTCATTGCGGGGGTCGCGGATGCCTCGATGCCGGTGGCGGTCGCGAACTTCTCGCAACAGCTCAAGGCCTTCCTGCCGGAGTGGCTGGCGACGGTCTCGGCCCCCGAGCGTTCTCGAAACGAGACCGCAGGCATCTGAAAACGGCGCTATATGGGCGCACTGATTTCGTGTTTCTGTCCTCGGGCGAACAGGACGAACCACACGGAACGCGACACCCCAGATGCCGATCACATCCGACGATCATGCCATTGCGCCAATGGCATGTGCTCCCGCCTATCCCCCGGGGGCGGCGCGCCCCCTTGCCCCGCCCGCGGTGGCGCTCGAGCATGTCAGCCAGGTTTTCCGCGGCACCGGCGGGCAGAGCGTCACCGCGCTCAGCGACATCTCGCTCGAGGTCGCCGCGCACAGCTTCACCGTGATCGTCGGCCCCTCGGGCTGCGGCAAGTCGACGGTGCTGCGGATGGTCGCGGGACTTTTGCCGATCCGCGCCGGCACGGGGCGGATCTTCGGCCACCCGATCGAGCGGCCGCGCGACGACACCGCGATGGTGTTCCAGCGCCCCGCATTGCTGCCCTGGCTCACGGTGACCGACAACCTGCTGTTCCCGCTGCGCCATCGCGGCCGCCCGGTCACCGGAGCGGACCGCGACCGCGCGGCGCGGATGCTCGAGACGATCGGGCTGCAGGACTTCGCCCGCAGCTTCCCGGCCGAGCTGTCGGGCGGCATGCAACAGCGCGTCGGCATCGGCCGCGCCCTGCTCGGCGCGCCGTCGTTGCTGCTGATGGACGAGCCGTTCTCGGCGCTCGACGCGCTCACCCGCGACGAGATGAGCTTCGAGCTGCTGCGCCTGCGCGAACGCCATCGCAGCGCGGTGCTGTTCATCACCCATTCGATCCCCGAAGCGGTGCTGCTGGCCGACCGCATCTGCGTGATGTCCGCCCGCCCCGGCACGATCCGCGAGACGATCGAGGTCGACCTGCCGGCGCCGCGCGGCCCGCAGACCCTGCGCCTGCCGCGCTTTCATGACCTGTGCGAGCATCTGCGCGCGCTGCTGACGGAGCGCGCCTGATGCCCCTCTTCCGTCTCTTGCGCGCAAGCGCTCCGCTCTGGCTGCCGCCCGCCCTCGCCGTCGCCGGCCTTCTGGCGCTGTGGGAGGTCACGGCGCGCGCCGGGCTGATCCCGCCTTTCCTGCTGCCCGCGCCAAGCGCCGTCGCCGCCGCCGCCCTGGCGGTGCCCGCGCCGCAATGGCTCGGCCATGTCTGGGCGACGCTGCGCATCGTCCTGCTCGGCTTTGCCGCGGCGGTGGCGATCAGCCTGCCGCTTGCCGTGGCGATCTCGCGCTTTGCCCTGTTCCGGCGCAGCATCTATCCGATCCTGCTGGTGATCCAGTCGACCCCGATCGTCGCCATCGCGCCGATCCTCGTCGTCACGCTCGGCGCCGGAGATCTGCCGCGCGTCGTCATCACCGCGATGATCGCCTTCTTCCCGATCGTCGTCGGCACCTCGACCGGGCTCCTGCAATGCCCCGACGAGCTGATCGAGCTGTCGCGCTCGCTTGGTGCGACGACCGGGCGCGAGTATCGGCAGATCCGCCTGCCCTATGCGCTGCCGCATCTCTTCTCGGCGCTGCGCGTCGCGATCACCCTCGCGGTGATCGGCGCGGTGGTGGCCGAGTTCGTCGCCGCCGACGAGGGCGTGGGCTACTTCATCCGCACCTCGACCGCCTTCTTCCGCATCCCGCTGGCCTTTGCCGGCCTCGCCCTGCTCAGCGCGCTGACGCTGGCGCTGTTCGGGCTGGTCGGGCTGGTGCAGCGCCTGTTCTTCCCCCACAGCCTCGCCGCCTCCGACGCGCGGCGCTCCTCCTGACAGACAAGGAAAGACCCGTGACCAACGCCCTTCCCTCCGATTTCCGCTCCGAAGACGGCCCCTCGGCCGAGGCGATCGCCGGCTTCCGCGCCGGGATGGAACCCTTCTGGCATCCCGTTCTCGAGGCCGCCTCCCTCGCCGACCGGCCCCGCGCCGTCACCTTGCTGGGCCGGCGGCTGGTGCTGGTGCGGCTCGACGGTGTCGCCACCGCCTTCCCCGACACCTGCCGCCATTTCCAGGCGCAGCTGTCACTTGGCTCGGTGGTCCGGGTCGACGGCCGCGAGCTGTTGCAATGCAACTATCACGGCTGGGCTTTCGCGGGCGACGGCGCCTGCGCGCGCATCCCGCAGCTGCCCGCCGGCCGCTGCATCCCGAAGACCGCCGGGCTGCGCCGCTTCGCCGTCGCCGAGCGCCATGGCCTGATCTGGGTCTGCCTCGCCGAGGAACCACGCTTCCCGATCCCGGACTTCCCCGAGGAGGCCGACCCGCGGTTCCGCAAGGTGCGCCTGCTCGAGGAGCACCCGATGCGGACCAGCGCGACGCGGATGATCATGGGCACGCTCGACGACACCCATTTCCCCTGGGTGCACGAGGGCATCCTCGGCGACCGCGCCCATCCCGAGCCGCCGCTGCACCGGGTCTGGCGCGAGGGCGCCGAGCTGATCGTGCAATACGAGGCCGACCAGCCCGCCGGGATCATGACCACCGACATGTCGCGCCCCGAAAGCGATGCCGGCGCGACGGTGCGGCTGACCTATACCGACCATGTCGGCATGCCGAACGTGATCCGGCTGGTGAAGGAGTCCGCCGCCGGGCGCTATGTCGTCTGGCTGGCCACCTCGCCGGTCGATTACAACCTTACAATCAACTTCTGGATCTTCGCCCGCGACTACGATCTCGCCGCCGAGCGCGACCCGGTCTATCTGCAGATGGCCGCCCATGTCCGCGAGCAGGACCGGCCGCTGATCGAGAGCCAGCGCCCCTGGATCGTGCCGCCGTTCTGGACCCAGATCGAGCTGCCCCTCGGCCCGGGCGATCTGCCGCTGATCGAGTATCAGAAGTGGATCGAGGAACTCGGCATCGCGACGGCGGTCTGAGCGATGACTGCAGATCGTTTCCTGCTCCGCATCACCCGGATCGCACCGCTTGCCGAAGGCGTCCTCGCCATCACGCTTGCCGCCCCCGACGGCGCGCCGCTGCCCACGGCGGCCCCCGGCGCCCATGTCGAGATCGAGATCCCGGGCGTGGGCCTGCGGCCCTATTCGCTCACCGGCGACGACCCGCGGCGCTATGAGATCGCGGTGGCGCTGGCCACACCTGGCCGCGGCGGATCGCGCCGGATCCACGACGGCTGGCGGGTGGGCGACGAGGTCCGGGTCTCGGCGCCGCGCGACGGCTTCGGACCGGCGCGCGCGAACGGCCCGGCGCTGCTGATCGCGGGCGGCATCGGGATCACCCCGATGCTCACGATCCGCCGCGCGCTGATCGCCGCGGGCCGGCCGGTCACGCTCCATCACGCCGCGCGCGGCGCCGGCGGGGTCCTGTTCCCCGAGGCGCTGCGCGCGGCGCCGGGTGCGCCGGTGTGGCATTACGACACCGCCTGCGGCCCGCGCCCGGACCTTGCGGCGCTTGCCAGCTCCGCCCCCGCCGGAACCGAGGTCTGGTGCTGCGGCCCCGCCGGGATGATCGACGCGGCGCTTGCCGCCTTTGCCGCCCGGCCCGACGTCGCGCTGCATGTCGAGCGCTTCACCGCCCCCGCCGCA
The DNA here is from genome assembly GCF_056590935.1 of Paenirhodobacter sp. YD-8. Classification (NCBI taxonomy): domain Bacteria; kingdom Pseudomonadati; phylum Pseudomonadota; class Alphaproteobacteria; order Rhodobacterales; genus Paenirhodobacter; species Paenirhodobacter sp. YD-8. The sequence continues at coordinate 2,252,975 of NZ_CM152649.1, forward strand.
CCCGAGACCCCGCCCGCCGACGCCGGCGCGTTCACCGTCGCGCTCGCCCGCAGCGGCCACCGCTTCACCGTCGCGCCGCACGAGCCCCTGCTCGAGCGGCTGCGCGCCGAGGGCGTCCTGCCCGAGACCAGCTGCGAAGGCGGCGTCTGCGGCACCTGCCTGACCCGCGTGCTCGGCGGCGCGATCGCCCATCACGACTATTACCTCTCGGCCGCGGAACAGGCCGCGGGCGACCGGATGCTCGTCTGCGTCTCGCGCGGGCAGCCGGGCACGACCCTCGTTCTCGACCTCTAGGAGCGCCTCATGTTTCTTCCCGCAAAGACCACCCGCACCGAAACCGCGCTGCCGCGCGCGTGCAGCCTTGCCGAGGGCGACTGGCACATCCTGTCGGGCTTCTGGCACCCCGTCGCCTGGTCCGGGGAGGTGGCCGCGGCGCCGGTGCCGGTGCGGTTGCTTGACGAAAGGCTGGTGCTGTGGCGCGACGAGACGGGCATCGTCCATGCCGCGAAGGATCTGTGCCTGCACCGCGGCGGCAGGCTTTCGCGCGGCAAGGTCTGCGCCGGGCAGATCACCTGCCCGCTGCACGGGTTTCGCTATGACGGCAGCGGCGCCTGCCGCAAGGTGCCCGCGCTCGGCGCCGAGGTGCCGATCCCGAAGCGGCTGCGCCTCGACATCCGGGCCAGCGCCGAACGCTATGGTCTGGTCTGGGTCTGCCTTGCCGAAAGCCCGCGCGCGCCGCTGCCGGACTGGCCGCTGATCGAGGCGGGCATCGGCACGATCGCCCGCGTCCCGTCGGCGGTCTGGCAGGCCTCTGCCGCGCGCCATGTCGAGAATTTCAACGACCTGTGCCACATCCCCTTCGTGCATCCCGATACCTTCGGCGGCGACGAGGACCGCACCATCGCGCCCTATCGGGTCGAGATCGGGACGGGCACGCTGTCCTACGAGGCGGAATATACCGAGCAGACCCGCTACAAGACCCCCGGCGCCGCGCCGCAGGGCCGCCGCACGCGGCACTACGCCTATGCGCTGACCCTGCCCTTCGCCTCCTGGCTGACGATCACCGACGCGGAATCGGAGTTCCACGTCTTCGACATCGCCTCGCCGGTCAGCGCGATGACGACCCGCATCTTCCAGATCCTCGTCGACCGCACCGGCCGGTTGCAGCCTGCCGAGATGATCGCCTTCCAGAACCGGATCAACGCCGAGGATGCGCCGCTTGTCGAGGCGCAATCGCCGCTCGAGCTGCCGCTCGACCTGCGCGACGAGATCCACATCCCGGCCGACCGGATGTCGATCGAATACCGGCGGATGCTGGCGGGGCTCGGGCTGGGCGCCGAGACGATCCTCGGCCCGACGGCCCCCGGGGACTGAGGCCCCCGCATATCGACACACGCCGCGCCGCGCCCCTCTCCGGGGGCGCGGTCCGTGCCGTTTGCGGCCCGGTTTCCGGCGTGCTAGGCGCTCTCGTTTCGAGACCTCTGCGGGCGATAATCGGCGCTATTCAGGGGCGGTCCGGCCGTGCAGTGATCGATCCGGCGCAACAGGAAAGAGCCCTCATCATGGATATCAGACTGCGACTTGCGGCCCTTGCCGCGACCCTCACCCTTGCCCTCGGCACTGCGGCCGGTGCCGCGGAACCGGTGATCTATCAGCTCGGCTGGGTGCCCGGCGGCACCAATGCGATCGAATATTACGCCCTCGCGAAGGGCTATTTCGCCGCCGAGGGGCTCGACGTCACGATCCGCAGCGGCAATGGCGCGACCGACACCCTGTCCAAGGTCGCCGCCGGTGCGGCCGACATCGGCAATGTCGGGCTTGACGCCGCGCTGGCGGCAGCGGCCGAGCAGAAGGTGCCGGCGAAGGTGATTTACGCGCTCTTCACCAAGAACCCCGGCTCGATCCATGTCGGGGCGGGTTCGGGGATCACCACCCTCGCCGACCTTGCCGGCAAGAAGATCGCCCTGCCCGCCTATTCGAGCACCACCGTCACCTGGCCGCTGTTTGCACGGCGCAACGGGCTCGACCCCGACCGCATCGACACCGTCAAGGTCGATGCGAGCGCGCTTGCCCCGATGCTGGCCAGCGGCCAGGTCGACGCGATCGTGAACTGGGTCACCGTCGCCCCGCTCGACCGCGCAGTGATGGCCGCGGCCGGGCGCGAGATGGTGGAGATCCCGATGTCGGAGCACGGGCTTGAAAGCTACAGCGCCGCGCTGGCGGCGGGCGACACCTTCCTTGCGCAGCGGTCCGAGGTCGCCCGGGCCTTCCTGCGGGCGCTGGCGAAGGCGACGCCCGCGGCGATCGCCGATCCCGACGGGGCGGCCGCGGCGATCCATGCGCTTGTGCCCGAGGTCGATGCCGCCATCGCCGCACAGGAATTCCGCGCCGCGATCCCGCTGATCGAGAACGAGGTGACGCGGGCCGCGGGGCTCGGCCGCTTCGACCCGGCGCAGGTCGCCAAGACCTGGGACTGGGTGGCGCAATCGCAGGGCTTCGCGCCGGCGGCGCTCGACCCGATGTCGGTGATCGACATGTCCTTCGTGCCCGAGTGAGCCCCGGGGCCGCGGGCGGCACGCCGCCCCGGCCCGTCCCGGCCTCAGTGCGGCTCGCCCCCGGTCACCGCAAGATCGAGCCACAGCGCGCCGGCCCGATAGCCGCCGCGCACCAGTGCCCCGGGCCGCGTCACCTCGGGATAGGCCTCGGCCCGGTCGCGGAAACGGTCGTTCGAGACGATCCGGGCGCCATAATCGCGCGCCACGGCCAGAAGCATCTCGTCGGCCTGCATCCCCTTCGGCACCACCATCACCTGATCGACCGGCAGCGCCAGCAGCGAGCCGAGCGCATCGTCGCGCAGATAGCGGCCGACCAGCTTGTAGCCGACATTGGCATCGAACACGACACCGGGCACGAAGCCGAGCGCGTCGAGCTGCCCGATCACCTCGCGCAGGGTCTCGACCTGCGGCGTGCCCTCCCGCCAGTGCATGACGTTCGACCCGTCGACGAGAATCCAGTTCGAACGCCGCGCCGCCGGGCGAGGACGGCGCCGCAGACGGAGGAGGACCAGCAACACCAGGCTGACGATCGCAAAGACGCCGCCAGGAAGCAGCAGATCGGAGAACCCGGGGATGGTCAGCGCGGCCGCAATTGCCGCAAGGGACAGGATCAGCAAGACAATCGGTGCAATCATGGCGCGAGGATACGCCCCGCCCAAGGCGCTGCCAAGCCCGCAGCAGCGGCGGCCACGGCTGCGAAAAATGAAAACGGCCGCGGGGTCTGCCCGCGGCCGTTTCGGATCTCAGGTGCGAACCGATTACTCGGCCTTCGCGGCCTCGATCGAGATCGCGATGGTCACGTCATCGCCGACGTAGGGCGCATACATGCCCATGTCGAAATCGGTGCGCTTGACCGTGGTGGTGGCTTCGAAGCCGACCCACGGCTTCTTCATCATCGGATGCTCGCCCATCTGGGTCATCGTGGCGTCCAGCACGACCGGCTTGGTGATGCCGTTCATCGTCAGATCGCCGGTGATCTTGCCGGTCTTCTCGCCGGTCACCTCGATCGAGGTCGACTTGAAGGTGATGTCGGGGTTCTTGTCGGCGCCGAAGAAGTCCTCGGTCAGGAAGTGCGCGGTGCGCTCGTCCCAGCCGGTGAACAGCGACTTCGCCGGGAAGCTGACGGCAACCGAGCTGTCGGCCGGTTTCTCGGCGTCGAACATGATCTTGCCGTTGAAGCCCGAGAACATGCCGGTGGTGGTCGAGAAGCCGAGGTGGCTGTAGTGGAAGACGATCTGGCTGTGGCTCGGGTCGAGATCATATTCGACCGGCTCGGCGACGGCGACGGTGGCAAGGCCGAGGGCAAGGCCGGCGGCGAGAAGAAGCGATTTCATGCGGGAGGACTCCGTGTTGCATGGGATGGCGCCAAGATGCCGCCACGGCAGGGCCGGCTCAATTCCACAGATCCAAACAGAATCTGTGCGCAGCCGCTCATAACCGGGGCGGAATAGGCGATTTCCCGCCCTTTCACCGACAGTTGGCGCGCAGCACCACGATCTGATCGACTGCTCCGACCGCATTCGACATCCGCCGGTTGAAGGCCGGATCGAAGGGTGCGGCGGTGCAGCGGCCGTCGACACGCAGCACCGAGGCCGCGATCTCGGCGCGCTTCGCCTCGCTCAGCCCGAGCTTGCGCCCGCACAGCCCCTTCGCGACCGCGCTCGCGGTGCAGATCGCCACGCCGCCGCGCGCCGGACGATAGACCTCGCGCCCCATGATCTGCTTGAGCGTATAGACATCCGTGCCCTGCCGCTGCGCCTCGAAGGCCCAGTCGGCCTCGCTGACGCCGCTCGAGCGCACCGGGTCTTTCCAGACGAAGGTGAACAGCAGCACATCCGCGCGCTCGCCCGCCGGGCGGGGCATCGTGCCCCAGCCGACGAGATAATCGCCGACGGTCGCCTGCCCCCGCCGTCCCCCCGCCTGCGCAGCTTGCGGCAGCGCCCCGAGCAGCATCAGCGCCACGGCGAAACCCCGAATGAAATGGAAAAACATCATTTGCCTCATGCCTGAAATGACCGGGATGAGACCCGAGATGCGGGGGAAGCGCAATGCAAAAGGGCGCCCCGAGGGGCGCCCTTTCTCTCGCTGTCCCGGACGGGATCAGCAGGAGTAGTACATCTGGTACTCGATCGGGTGCGGGGTGTGCTCGTAGGCGTAGACTTCTTCCCACTTGAGCGCGGTGTAGCCCTCGATCAGGCCCTTGGTGAACACGTCGCCGGCGAGCAGGAAGTCGTGATCGGCTTCCAGCGCTTCCAGAGCTTCACGCAGCGAACCGCAGACGGTCGGGATCGCGGCCAGTTCTTCCGGCGGCAGGTCGTAGAGGTCCTTGTCCGACGCCGGACCCGGATCGATCTTGTTCTTGATGCCGTCGAGGCCGGCCATCATCAGCGCCGCGAAGGCGAGATAGGGGTTGGCCGCCGGATCGGGGAACCGGGCTTCGACGCGCTTGGCCTTCGGCGATTCGGTCCACGGAATACGGACGCAGCCCGAGCGGTTGCGGGCCGAGTAGGCGCGCAGCACCGGGGCTTCGAAGCCCGGGATCAGACGCTTGTACGAGTTCGTCGACGGGTTGGTGAAGGCGTTGAGCGTCTTCGCGTGCTTCAGGATGCCGCCGATGAAGTACAGCGCTTCCTGCGACAGGTCGGCATACTTGTCGCCGGCGAAGAGCGGCTTGCCGTCCTTCCAGATCGACATGTTCACGTGCATGCCCGAGCCGTTGTCGCCCTTCATGGGCTTCGGCATGAAGGTCACGGTCTTGCCGTAGGCGTGGGCCACGTTGTGGATCACGTACTTGTACTTCTGGATGTTGTCGGCCTGCTCGACCAGACCACCGAAGATCATGCCCAGCTCGTGCTGGCAGGTCGCGACTTCGTGGTGGTGCTTGTCGACCTTCATGCCCATGCGCTTCATGGTCGAGAGCATCTCGCCACGCAGGTCCTGGGCTTCGTCGACCGGGTTCACCGGGAAGTAGCCGCCCTTGTGGCCGGCGCGGTGCGCGAGGTTGCCGGTCTCGATGAGCGCATCGGTGTTCCAGGCAGCGGCCTCGGCGTCGATCTCGTAGCCGACCTTCGCGGGCGTGACCGAGTAGCGCACGTCGTCGAAGATGAAGAATTCGGCTTCCGGGCCGAAGAAGGCGGCATCGCCGACGCCCGAGGACTTGAGATAGGCCTCGGCCTTGTGGGCGACCTGACGCGGGCAGCGGTCATAGGCTTCGCCGGTGTCCGGCTCGACCACGTCGCAATGCACGCAGAGGGTCTTTTCCGCATAGAAGGGGTCGATGTAGACCGACGAGGCGTCCGGGATCAGTTTCATGTCGGACTGATCGATCGACTTCCAGCCGGCGATCGACGAGCCGTCGAACATGAAGCCTTCCTCGAAGAAGTCCTCATCGACGAGATCGGCCACCACCGTCACGTGCTGCAGCTTGCCGCGCGGGTCGGTGAAGCGGACGTCGACGTATTCGACTTCCTCCGCCTTCATCAGTTCGAGAGCTTTCTTGACTGCGCTCATTGCAAATAACCCTTTCCTTTGAGCATTGGGTATCCGGGCCACCGGCCCTGAATTCTTCAGACCGCGTCGTCGCCGGTTTCACCGGTGCGGATGCGGATCGCCTGTTCCACGGGAGAGATGAAGATCTTGCCGTCACCGATCTTCTCGGTGCGGGCGGCGGAAATGATCGCCTCGACGGCGGCCTCGACCATCTCGTCGGGCAGCACCATCTCGATCTTCACCTTGGGCAGGAAATCCACGACATATTCGGCGCCGCGATAGAGCTCGGTATGGCCCTTCTGCCGGCCGAACCCCTTCACCTCGATCACCGAAAGCCCCTGGATCCCGGCTTCCTGAAGCGCTTCCTTCACCTCATCGAGCTTGAAGGGCTTGATGATCGCCTCAACCTTTTTCATACCGCCGACTCCCCCCTTCAGGTCTAGCCGAACCTCACTGACCACTTTCCAGCCGGGCTCGCAATCGGCTAGGCTGGGGCCGGGTCGAGCAGTCCGGCAATTCGCAATGCGTCGCACATTTTTTGTGCAGATGGCGCATTATAGCGGCGAAAAGAAAAGACTTCGAGGGGATTATGGCAGAAATTCTGACATCTGCCCAAATGCGCGCCATCGAACAGGCGGCGATGGCCGCCGGAACGGTCAGCGGCCTTGTGCTGATGGAGCGGGCGGGCGCGGGCGTGGTGGCGGCGATCCTCGAGACCTGGCCGGCGCTTGCGACCCCGGCCGAGCCACCCTGCGCGGTGGCGCTGTGCGGACCGGGCAACAATGGCGGTGACGGATTCGTGGTGGCGCGGCTGCTTGCCGCCCGCGGCTGGCGGGTCGCGACCTATCTTCTGGGCAGGCCCGAGCGGCTGCCGCCCGATGCGCGCGCGACTGCCGAGGCCTGGAGCGCCCCGCCCGGCGCCCGCGCCCTGCCGGCAGAGGCGCTGGCGGCGGAGGACTGGACGGGCTGCCGCGCCGGGGTGGTCATCGACGCGCTCTATGGCATCGGCTTTCGCCCGCCCCTGCCCGCCGCCGCGGCGCAGATGCTGGCCATCGCCGGGCAGATCGTCGCCGCGCATCCCGAAGGCTGGCGGCGTGTCGCGATCGACATCCCCTCCGGCCTCGCCGCCGACAGCCCTCCGCCGGTCGTCCCCGCCTGCGATCTGGTCGTCACCTTCCACCGCGAGAAGCCCGTGCACCCGGCCCTGCGCGCAGCGGGGCTTGCCGTCGTGACCGCGGATATCGGGCTGTGATTCACCCTTTCCTCACCCTCGCCGCCCTAGCCTGCGCCGATCCCACCGCCGGAGCCTTGGCATGATCCGCCACATCACCCTGACCGAAGAGATGCGCGCCGCGCTGCGCAAGACCGTCGAGGCGCATAAATACGGCCATGGCCATGCGCTGGTGCTGGCGGGCGGCGTCGGCCACGGTGGGGCGGCGCGGCTGGCCGCGCGCGCCGCGCTGCGGGTCGGCGCGGGGCTTGTCACGCTGCTGCCGCCGCAGGCCGCGATTCCGGAGAACGCCGCCCAGCTCACCGCGGTGATGCTGGCCGCCCTTCCCGATGGCTACAGCCTGCGCGGCAAGCTGCAGGACCGGCGGCTGAACGCGCTCCTGCTCGGCCCGGGCCTCGGCCTGCCGCGCGCGCAGGAGATGGTGCCCGCCGCACTCTGGGCGAAGCGGGCGACCGTGCTCGACGCCGATGCGCTCAGTGCCTTTGCCGCCGACCCCGGCCAGCTCTTCGCGCAGCTGCATGAGAACGTGGTGCTGACCCCGCATCTGGGCGAATTCGGCCGGCTCTTCCCCGACCTTGCGACGGCGCTTGCCGACGGCGTGCTGACCCGGGTCGAGGCGACGCGTGCGGCCGCCGACCGGGCCGGCTGCACGATGCTGCTGAAAGGCGCCGAGACCGCGATCGCCGCGCCCGGCGGCGAGGCGGCGCTGCATCTGGCCACCGGCGCGCGCGCCGCGCCCTGGCTCGCCACCGCGGGCTCGGGCGATGTGCTGGCCGGCATCCTCACCGGCCTGCTCGCGCGCGGGTTCTCTGCCTACGAGGCGGCCTGCACCGGCACCTGGCTGCATGTCGAGGCGGCACGCAGCTTCGGCCCCGGCCTGATCGCCGAGGACCTGCCCGACGAGCTGCCGAAGGTGTTCCGCGCGATCCTGCTCTAGACCACGGCGGCGAGCGGCGCGCAGCCGATCTCGACGCCGTCGGCATAGATCACCTCGGCCGCGTCGAAATGCAGGGTGAAGAGGCGCACCTTCTCGGCGCCCACACGGGCGATGAACTGCCCGTCGATCAGCCGCGAGACCTCGATCAGCGCCTCCTTGCGGCCGAAGAGCGCCTCGGCCCGCCAGTCGCGGATCAGCACCTGCGTGCCCTCGCCCAGCAACAGCGCGCGTTCGGGCCGGTCATGGCCGAGCGCGCCGGGAGAGATCTGCACCAGCCCGTCCCGCGCCGGCATCGCCGTCGCGGCGCGCAGCCGGCACATGCCGGAGCGGGTGATGACCCGATCGCCCGGGACCAGGAACTCGACCGGCAAGAGCCCGTCGAGCGTCGCCACCCGGGTGCCGAGCGCGATGCCGGCCAGGGCGGCGCCGGCGTGAAGATACGGGTCGACAACGGATGCGGAACGGGTGCCGGGTGCATCCGCACCCTGCGTCTCCCGTCCCGAAGGGGGCCTGTCCATCGGGTCTGTCCTGCTCGTTGTGCCTTGAAGGCGCGCCGTTTTCGGCTTTGTTTCGAGATTAGAACGAATTCCCTCATCGGGCGAGGATTTTTTCGCACGCCCCCTGTTCAGGCCACGGGGGCGTTGCTAGAAGGCGGCACGTGCGGGTGTGGCGAAACTGGTAGACGCACCAGATTTAGGTTCTGGCGCTTTTGGCGTGGGGGTTCGAGTCCCTTCACCCGCACCACATTGAAATCCCCCGAGATGTTCGCCCCCGGATCGGAATCCTGGGGCCGTCGCGCCGGCCTGGTGCCGCCCCGCCAGCGCGCCTCCGCTGGCGGGGCGGCATCGCCTCAGCCGAGGGTGCGGCCGCCGTCGACCACCAGATCGGCGCCGGTGATCAGGCTGGCCTCGTCCGAGGCGAGGAAGGCCACCGCATTCGCGATGTCGGCGGGCATCGGCAGGCGGTCGGTGCAGTGCTGCGCCAGGATGACCTCGAGCGCCTTTTCCTTCGAGCCATAGCGCTTCAGCAGCATCGCCTCGACCAGCGGCGTCCAGACCCAGGTCGGGTGCACCGCATTCACCCGCACCCGATAGCCGCTCTTGCCCGCGCTCATCGCCGCACTGCGGGTCAGTGCACGCACCGTCGCCTTGCTGACGTTGTAGGGAATGGCGTCGACGCTGCCGAGGAAGGCCGTGGTCGAGCCGATGTTCACCACCGCGCCGCCGCCCGTCTCCTTCATCACCCGGATCGCCTCGCGGGTGCCGAGGAAGGTGCCGTCGGCATTCACCGACATGATCCGGCGCCATTCCGCCATCGGCAGTGCATCGATCAGGAAGCTCGCGCTGCCGACGACACCGGCGGCATTGACCAGCACGTCAAGCCGCCCGGCCTCACGCACCACCCCCTCGAGCGCGCGCTGCCAGTCCTCCTCGGAGGTGACATCGAGCGGCACGATCTGCGGCGCGGGAAGCCCCTCGAAGGCTGCCATCACCGCCTCGACCCCGTCGGGCTTCTGATCGGCCAGGAACACCCGCCCGCCCTCCTGCGCGATGCGCAGACCGATCGCCGTGCCAAGCGCGCCGACGCCGCCGGTCACCACCGCGGTCTTGCCCGCAAACCTCATGTTCATCGAACCGTCTCCTTCGTGGGCGCGCCCCCGGGCGCCGCCGGTTGGGGTTTCGCGCCGCCTGCCCGCCAGGCGGCGCAGGGCGTCATTCGTCGACGACGCCGTTCTTCAGGGTGCCGATGCCGGTGATCTCGACCTCGACCTGCATGCCGGGCACGAGATAGAGCTGCGGCTTGCGGAACTTGCCGACCCCGCCCGGCGTGCCGGTGGCGATCACGTCGCCCGGGCTCAGGGTGATGACCGTCGAGATGTAGGCGATCATCTCGGGGATGCCGATCGCCAGATCATCGAGCCGCGCGCGCTGCACCACCGCGCCGTCGACGCGGGTCGTCAGCTCGGCCCGGGTGATGTCGTCGATCGCATCGGCGGTGACGATCCAGGGGCCGATCGCGCCCGAGGCCTCGAAGCTCTTGCCCGGCCAGAACTGCGGCGTGTGGATCTGGAAGTCGCGGATCGAGCCCTCGTTCACGCAGGTATAGCCGAGGACGTGGTCGAAGGCCTCGGCGGCCGGGATATGCCGGCCGCCCTTGCCGATGATCACCGCAAGCTCGCCCTCGTAGTCGAAGGCCTGGCTGGCCTTCGGCCGCACGAGCGGCGTGCCATGGCCCACCAGCGAGGCGGGGTAGCGGGTGAAGATCGACGGGTGGGAGGGCCGCTCGCGCCCGGTCTCGGCGATGTGCGACAGATAGTTCAGCCCGATGCAGAGGATCTTCCCGGGTTCGGGGATCGGCGGCAGAAGGCGGACATCGGCGAGCGGGCGGCGCGGACCGAGGCCCGCGAGCTCGGCCACCGCACCGGCGGCCACGACCGCGCGCAGGTCGGGCCAGCGCGACCGCAGCACCGATCCGGCATCGAGAACCTCGCTGCCCTCGACCGTGCCATAGCTTGCCTGACCGCTCTGGTCGGTGAAAGAAACAAGACGCATTCGTCACTCCTCGTGATGGCCGGCAGGCGCCGGCATGGGTTGCCCGCCGGGCAAGATGCTCGTGTGCGCATCACCGCGATGCGCATCATTCCGGGATGGGGAGCGGGGCGCGCGCCCCGCGATCGTCAGGGCGCGGGGGACACGTCCCTGGGCCAGTTTGCCAACAGCTTTTCCTCGGTCGCGTGGTAATGCTCGAGCAGCAGCGTCGTCGCCCGGTCGGTGTCGCGCCGCAACACCGCCGCGAGGATCTCGGCATGCTCGTGCTCGACGTTGCGCGCGCTGCTGGTGGTGACCGGGCTCGACCAGACGCGATAGATCTCGGTCGCGGAGGCCAGCTTCTCGCAGATGTCGATCAGCGCCGGGATGCCGCAGGCCTCGACCAGCCGCGAATGGAAGGCGCGGTGCGCGCTGAACCATTCGGGGTTGCCGTGCAGCTCGTCGCCCGCGCTGCGGCGCGGGGTGCGGGTCAGGCGGTGATGCGCCGCCAGCACCTCGGTTTCCCACTCGACACCGCCGCGCTCGATCGCGAGGGCCAGCGCCAGCTTCTCGTTGTGGCAGCGGATCAGCGTCAGGTCGCGCAGCTCCTGGCGGTCGAGCATCGGCACGAAGAACCCCTGCCCGATCGACGATTGCACCAGCCGGTCGCCGCTGAGCAGGATCAGCGCCTCGCGGATCACCGTCGTGCTGGCCTCGTAGGCCTTGCCCAGGAGGCTTGGCTGCAGCCGCGCCCCGGGGGCAAAGCGGCCGTCGAAGATGTCCTGGCGGATCCGCTGATAGACGTCCAGCGCCAGCGATTTTGCGTCACCTCGTTTCGACATGGTCCTGCGTCTCTGCTTCCTGTTTCCGGTCTTGCCCCGCTCCGGTGCGGGGTCGGGGCACGCCGCGGGTCACGCCCCGCGGCGTTCGGTCAGCATAGGCCATCGCGCTCACTGGATCATCTGCGCCGGCAGCCAGGTCACCAGCTGCGGGAAGACGGTGATCAGGATCACCACCGCCAGCGCCAGCGGCACGAAGAGCAGCACCCCCGAGAACACGTCCTTGAGCGAGATCCGGTGGCCGATGTTGATCTCGGGATCCTGCGCCATGCGGTGACCGATGAACACCAGAAGCCCCACCGGCGGCGTCAGGATGCTGATCTCGGCCATCAGCACCAGGAACACCCCGAACCACATCGGGTTGTAACCGGCCGCGACGACGATCGGCATGATCAGCGGCACGGTCAGCAGCATCATCGCGATCGCGTCCATGAACATGCCGAGCACGAGGTAGAGCACGATCAGCAGCGCGAAGAACACGAAGGTGTTGCTGGTCAGGCTCAGCATGTGCGACGACAGCCATTGCGCGGCACCGGTGACGGCCAGCAGCCGGCTGAGGATCGCCGCGCCGATGATCAGCATCAGGACCGAGCCCACGGCCGAGAGCGTGCCCCGCGCCGCCCCAGAGAGCGAGCGCAGGAAGCTGCGCCGGTCCTGCACCGCAAAGCAGTATCCCATCGCCCCGAGCGCGCCGACCGAGGCGCATTCGGTCACCGTCAGGAAGCCGCCGCCAAGCCCGCCGAAGATCACCGCGATCAGCACCGGCACCGGCCAGGCCTCGGCGACGATGCGCAGCTTCGCGCGCGGGCTCAGCGCCGGGCCGGCCTCGGCCTTCGCGGCCTTCGCGCCGCGCGCCGCCTCGCCGACCCAGTCGGGGCGGAACAGGGCGATCGCCACCACGGTCAGCACATAGGCGAGGGTCAGCAGGATGCCCGGGATCGTCCCCGCCAGCAGCTGCGGCCCGACCGGCACCTCGGCAAAGCCCGCGAAGATCACCATCATGATGCTCGGCGGGATCAACTGGCCGATGGTGCCGGCGCTGAGCACCGCGCCGACCGCAAGGCGCTTGTCATAGCCGAAGCGCAGCATCTCGGCGATCGCGATCCGGCCGAGCGCATAGGTGCTGCCCACGGTCGAGCCGCTGATCGCGCCAAGGCCTGCCCCGGCGATGTTCGTCGTCGCCGCAAGGTTGCCCGGCAACCAGAAGAACAGGATCCGCGCCGCCGCGTAAAGCTTGGTGGTGATGCCCGAATACCAGAGCATCAGCCCCATCAGCACGAACATCGGCAGCACGATGAAGGTCGCGCTCGAGGCCGAGGTGAAGGGCGTCTGCGACAGCGTCGCATCCAGCGCCCGCGTCCCCATCACCGCATAGAGGCCAAGCGCGCCCGAGATCCCCATCGCCAGCCCGACGCTCATGCCAAGGCCCATCAGCGCGAACATCATGCCAAGCGCCACCAGCGCCCGCAGCTCGCGCGCCATGTCGACGAAGAAGAGCCCCCCGAAGGCGGCCGCAAGGACCGTCAGCAGGATCACCCAGCTCACCCCCTTCCAGGGGTGAAGCGGCGCCGCAGCGTCGCGGCCGGCCAGATCGGCGGTCGGTGTCGTTGCCTTGCTCATCACAGTGCCTCCGGGCTTTCGAGATGGTCGTCGGAATCGGTGTCGCGGCCCTTCAGCACCACGACGAGGTGGCGCAGCAGGACGAGCGCATAGCTGAGGAAGCCGATTGCGGTGACGAAGCGCACCGGCCAGATCACGATCTTGTAGGCGCCGGTATATTCGCCGTCGATCATGCTCTCGTAGGCGACATGGAAGCCAAGCAGCGCCATCCGCAGCAAGATCGCGATCGCCACCAGCGCGACGATCGCCTCGGCCAGCTTCAGCGCGTTGCGGCCCAGCACCTCGGTCAGCATGGTGACGCGCACATGCTCGTGGCCAAGGCCGGCCCACCAGATGCCGATGAAGACCATCGGCACCATCAGCCAGTATTCCGTCACCTCGAGCGCGCCGGGGATCGGGGTGTTGAACAGGTTGCGCGACAGCACATCGGTGAAGGTCAGCGCGACAAGGGCATAGAGGCAGAAGGTGCCCAGTCCGACGAGGACGGACTTGCCCAGGCTCCATATCGAGGTCTTGCGCCGGTTCGGGGGCGTGATCATGGACACTCTCTCGAGTTGGGATGCCGGTGCCGCCACGGGCAGGCACGGCATTGCGATGGGGATGGGGCCCGCCCCTGGCGCGGCGCCGGAGGCGGGCCGGATCGCCCGGCGCCGCGTCCGTGCCGGCGCCGGGCGGGACCTGCCGGTCAGCGGGTCGCGGCGGCGTAGGGCGCGACGATCTCGCTGCGGATCCGCTGCGCCAGCAGCGCGAAGTCGGGCAGCGTGCCGCCCTTGGCGACGAAATCTCCCCAGGAGGTGTACGCGCCGCCAAAGCCGAATTCATCGCTCAGGATGGTGCGCCACTTCGCGCGCAGCGCGGTCAGCCGGGCGACCTCGGCGGCGGGATCGGCCACTTCCTTCGGGCTGGCGGCCACGGCATTCGCGCGCACCGCATCGTGGAAGTCATCGACCTTCTTGCGCATCTCGGCATCGGGGGTGGTGTAGATCACGCCGCTCGCGATGCTCGAGGTCGCGGTGCGCAGCTGCTGCTCGAGCGCGGCCTGCAGCAGGTCGGACGAATATTGCGCCGTCTCGTCCCAGATGATGTCCTTCAGCTCCTGCGGGAAGGCCTTCCAGGTGTCGAGGTTGAAGCCATAGACCGCCTGCGCATAGGCGGTCAGCCCGACGCCGAGGTTGAAATACTTGGCATGGTCGAAGAAGCCGTTCGCGCCGGCATCGGCCAGCCCGCCCATCCAGCAGTCGATCACGCCCGACTGGAACGACTGATAGACCTCGGTGATCGGCAGCGCGACCGGGGTCAGGCCGAGGTTCTGCGCCTCCTTCGTCCAGGTGTCGCCGGCAACCCGGCTGCGCTTGCCGGCAAGCTCGGCGAGCGTCGCATTGTCGTCGCGGCACAGCACGCCATAGGGCCCGGTGATCGAGAACGAGGGCATCACCGCGAAGATCCCGGCATCGAGCAGCTGCTGGCTGTGCGCCGTCATGCCGGCGTTCCACTCATAGCCCGCAAGCGCCGTGGTCGCCACCTCGAGCACCGGGTTCTGCTCGGTCGGGATCGCCAGGCTGCCCTGCCACTGGTCGACCGAGAATTTCGCCGGCTCGTAGGCGGGCAGGACGAAGCCGAAGTCGAACAGCCCGGCACCGAGCGCAGAGGTCAGTTCCGAGGCAGGCACGAGGCTGCCGGCATAGTAGTATTCGAAGGTGACCTTGCCGCCGCTGCGTGCCTCGACGCGCTTGGTGAAGGCCTCCATCGGCGCGGTGAACCAGCTGTCCGGCCCGTAGAGCGAGGCAACGCGCAGCGTCATCGGCTTCATCTCGGCGAGGCTCTCGGCCGAGGCGCCCGTGAAGGTGAAAAGCGCGGCCGACAGTGCAGCCCCCGCCACCAGGTATTTCATAACAATCTCCTCCCCTTGGCGATGTCAGCCGTCCCGCGTCGCAGGCCCCGGGCCGGGGTCCCTGCCCGACCTCCCGAGAGCGTTCCTCCCGCGCCGACGGGAACGACTTTGCATCATGGAATCGATTCTTACTTTCGAAATATTTTCCCGTCAACTCTCCCGCCGTGCCGCGGGGCCATTTCCGCCCTCGCCCACGACGCCCTCGCGCCGCATCAGCGCCTCGAGCCAGTCCATGAAGACACGCAGCCGCGGCGCCAGGTGGCGGCGGCGGGCGTAGAGGATCGAGAGCGGCACCGGCGCCGGACGGAACGCGGCCAGCACCTCGACGAGCTGCCCGGTGCGCAGCTCCTCGCGCACGCCATGGGCCGGCAGTTGCACCAGCCCATGCCCCGCAAGCGCCGCCGCGACATAGCTTTCGGCATTGTCGACGCACAGATGGCTCTGCATCGGCACCGAGATCGCCACGCCCGCGCGCCGCCCCTCCCACAGCGCCTCGGCCGCAGGCATCCGCAGCGCGTAATTCACCAGCAGATGCCCTCCGAGATCCTCGGGCGTTTCCGGCCGGCCGTGCTCGGCGAGATACCCCGCCCCGGCACAGGTCAGGATCGCCACCGTGCCGAGCCGGCGGCAGATCAGCTCGCTGTCCTCGAGCTCGGCCATCCGCACCACTGCATCCACCCCCTCGGCGATCAAGTCGGTCATCCGGTCGGTGGCACTGAGGTCGATGGCAAGCCCCGGATGGCGGGCGCGGAACTCGGCCAGATGCGGGATCACCACATGCCGGGCCATCCGGCTCGGCATGTCGACCCGGATCCGCCCCGCAAGCGCCTCGGGCCGGTCGCGAAACAGCCCCTCGGCCTGCGCCATCGCGTCGACCAGATCGCGCGCGGTCTCGAGGAACTGCAGCCCCTCCGGCGTCGGACGCACGACGCGCGTCGTGCGCGCCAGAAGCTGCGCGCCGAGCCGGTCCTCGAGCGCCTGCACCGTGGTCGAGACGGTCGAGCGCGGCAGCCCGAGCGCCGCCGCCGCGCGGGTGAAGTTTCCGCTCTCCACCACCCGGATGAAGACCTGCATCTGCTGAATTCTGTCCATGCCGATTGTTCGCGCCTTTCGACAGATGATGTCAATGGCGGCCGGTTTATCCGTCATCCCCGTCGGATTATCTCTGCCGCAGATGATTTCCGGCAAAGGAGAAGGAAAATGGCGATTGCTCTGGTGACCGGTGCAAGCCGCGGGCTTGGCCGTGACATGGCGCTTGCGCTGGCCCGGGCGGGCACCGATGTGGTGCTGACCTATCTGGGCAGCGCGGCGCGGGCCGAGGCGGTGGCGGCCGAGATCCGCGCGCTCGGCCGGCACGCCGCGGCGCTGCAGCTCGATGTGACCGACAGCGCGTCCTACGGCGGCTTCGCGGCCTCCCTTGCGGCGCTGCTGCCGGCCGAGTTCGGCGCCGATCGGCTCGATGCGCTGGTGAACAACGCGGGCGTCGGCATCAACGCGCCCTTCGCCGAGACCTCGGAGGCGCAGCTCGACCAGATGCTTGCCACCCATCTCAAGCCCGCCTTCCTGTTGACGCAGGCGCTGCTCGGCCTGCTCGGCGACGGCAGCGCGGTGGTGCATGTCTCGACCGGGCTCGCGCGCTTCGCGCTGCCGGGCTATGCCGCCTATGCCGCAGCGAAGGGCGGGATCGAGGTTCTGACCCGCTATCAGGCGAAGGAGCTCGGTGCGCGCGGCATCCGGGTGAATGTCGTCGCCCCGGGCGCGATCGAGACCGATTTCGGCGGCGGCGCGGTGCGCGACGATGCCCGCGTCAATGCCTTCATCGCCAGCCAGACCGCGCTTGGCCGCGCCGGCCGGCCCGAGGACATCGGCCCGGTCGTCACCTTCCTGTGCTCGGACGCGGCCCGCTGGGTCACCGGCCAGCGCATCGAGGTCTCGGGCGGCATGTTCCTGTAAGGATGCGGCCGCCCCCGGCGCGGGGGGCGGCCCGCCGCTCAGCGCGGCCGGGTCAGCGTGGCGCAGGCCCGCGCGATGCGGTCAAGCGCCTCGCGCAGCTCGGCCTCGGAGGTGGCGTAGGAGATCCGGAAATAGGGCGAGAGGCCGAAGGCCGCCCCCGGCACCATCGCCACGTCGGCCTCGTCGAGCAGCCAGGCGCAGAAGGCGCGGTCGCTGTCGATGACCCGGCCCGAGGGCGTCACCGCCCCGATCAGCCCGGCGCAGGAGGCGAAGGTGTAGAACGCCCCCTCGGGCACCCGGCACTCGATCCCCTCGATCGCGTTCAGCCCGGCCACGACCAGATCGCGACGGCGCCGGAAGCTCTCGGCGCGCTCGGCCAGAAGCTCCTGCGGCCCGGTGAGCGCCGCCACTGCCGCCGCCTGGCTGATCGAGCTCGGGCAGGAGGTCGACTGGCTCTGCACCACCGCCATCGCCCGGATCAGCGCCTCGGGCCCGCCGGCATAGCCGATCCGCCAGCCGGTCATCGCATAGGCCTTGGAGACCCCGTTCACCGTCAGGATCCGGTCCTTCAGCCGCGGTTCGAGCGCCGCGGGCGTGACGAAGCGGAAGCCGTCATAGGTGATGTGCTCGTACATGTCGTCGACCAGCAGCCACAGCTGCGGATGGGCAAGCAGCACATCGAGGAGCGGGCGATAATCGGCCTCGGCATAGGCCGCGCCGGTCGGGTTCGAGGGCGAGTTCAGGATCACCCAGCGGCTGCGCGGGGTGATCGCCGCGGCCAGATCCCCGGGCGTCAGCCGGAACCCCTGCGCACCATCGCAGGGCACCGCCACCGGCACGCCACCCGCGATCCGCACGATGTCGAAATACGAGGTCCAGCACGGCGTCGGGATGATCACCTCGTCGCCCGGGTTCAGGCTTGCCATCAGCGCGTTGAACAGGATCTGCTTCGCGCCGGCGGCGACGGTGATCGCGCTGACCGGATAGTCGACACCGTTCTCGCGGCGGAACTTCTCGGCGATCGCCGCCTTCAGCTCGGGCGTGCCGTCAAGCGCGGTGTATTTCGTCCGCCCCTCGGCCATCGCCTGCGCGGCACCGGCCTTGACGTGTTCGGGCGTGTCGAAATCGGGCTCGCCCGCACCAAGGATGATCGTCGGCCGGCCCGCGCGCTTCATCGCCGCGGCCCGCGCCCCGATCTGCAGGATCTCGGACACGCCAAGCGTGGCGATCCGATCGGCCGGGACGAACCCGGCCGTTTCAGGCATGTGAACGGTCATTTCCGGCCTCAGTCGATGTCGAAGGTGACGCCCTGGGCGAGCGGCAGCTCGCGCGAGAAGTTGATCGTGTTCGTGGCCCGGCGCATGTAGCCCTTCCACGCATCCGACCCGCTTTCGCGGCCGCCGCCGGTTTCCTTCTCGCCGCCGAAGGCGCCGCCGATCTCGGCGCCCGAGGTGCCGATGTTGACGTTGGCGATGCCGCAATCCGAACCGCGCGCCGACAGGAAGGTCTCCATCTCGCGCAGATCGAGCGTGAAGATCGACGAGCTGAGCCCCGCGCCCACGGCGTTATGCGCCTCGAGTACCGCGTCGAAATCGCTGTATTTCATCACATAGAGGATCGGCGCGAAGGTTTCCTCGAGCACCGGGCCGACCTGTTCGGGCATCTCGACCAGCGCCGGGTGCACGTAATAGGCCGCGTCCGAGCCGATCGCCTCGCGTGCGCCGCCATGCACCGTGCCGCCGGCCGCGCGCGCCGCCGCAAGCGCGGCCTGCATCGCGTCGAAGGCCTGCTTGTCGATCAGCGGGCCGACAAGGGCCTGGGTCTCGAGCGGGTTGCCGATGGTGACGCTCGCATAGGCCTTGATGAGCCGCGGCACCAGCGCGTCATAGACACTTTCATGCACGAAGAGGCGGCGCATCGTGGTGCAGCGCTGGCCCGCCGTGCCCATGGCGCCGAAGGCCACCGCGCGCAGCGTCATGTCGAGATCGGCCGAGGGGCAGACGATGCCGGCGTTGTTGCCGCCGAGTTCCAGGATCGAGCGACCGAAGCGCGCCGCCACCTTCGGCCCGACGATGCGGCCCATCCGGGTCGAGCCGGTGGCCGAGATCAGCGCCACGTCCGGGCTTTCGACCAGCACGTTGCCGACATCGCCCGCGCCGATCAGCACCTGGCTCAGGTTCTCGGGCGCCGCACCGAAACGGGCGAGCGCACGGGCAAGGATCGCCTCGCAGGCAAGCGCGGTAAGCGGGGTCTTTTCCGACGGTTTCCAGATCACCGCATCGCCGCACACGAAGGCCAGCGCGCTGTTCCAGGCCCAGACCGCGACCGGGAAGTTGAAGGCGGTGATCACGCCCACGACGCCAAGCGGATGCCAGGTTTCCATCATCCGGTGGCCGGGGCGTTCGGTGGCGATGGTCAGGCCGTAAAGCTGACGGCTGAGGCCCACGGCGAAGTCGCAGATGTCGATCATCTCCTGCACTTCGCCCTGGCCCTCGGACGGGCTCTTGCCGGCCTCGATCGAGACGAGCTTGCCAAGCGCCACCTTGTCGGCGCGCAGCTCCTCGCCCAGAAGACGGACAAGCTCGCCGCGCTTCGGCGCCGGCACCAGACGCCAGGCCTTGAAGGCCTCCTTCGCGCGGGCGACGGCGGCGGCGGCGGTCGCGGGCGTGTCCGGGGTCAGCGCGGCGATCTCTTCGCCGGTCACCGGCGAGAAGCTCGGCATCGTGCCGGCCGTGGTGCGCGCGGCGTCAACGCCAAGGGCTTCGAGCAGGCTCCGGGTTTCGGGTGCAAGCGACATGAGAGGTCCTTCCTGTGGTCTTTTATTCGAGGAAATAGGTCAGGCAGACGAGCGCCGCGGCGGCGCCGAGCCCGTAGAGGGTGAAGGCGCGGTTCACCCCGAAGGTGACACGCGCCGGCATCAGGCCGAGAACCCGGCCGGTGATGATCGACATCGCCGAGATCGGCGAGGCGGAGATCGCGAGCGCCCAGGCGAAGCACAGCGCAAGGGCCAGGGCAAGCGGATGGGCGGCGCCCACGGGGCCCGAGCCGAAGAGCTGCGCCGCCAGCACCATCACGATCGAATGCGGGATCATCGCGGCACCGGCGAGCGGGATCAGCACGAGGCAGCCGAGGATGACGGCCAGCGCCGGCAGCGCGCCGCTCTCGATCAGGGCGCCAACGCCAAGCGCGTTCAGCGCAACCGAGACGCCCGCGCCGATCACCGCGGCGGCGAGGAAGATCGTCGCCTCGTTCGCCATCGTGGCCGAGGCCTCGGAGAGGGCATCGAGCGGGCGCTGCGCCCCTGCCCCGCGCGCCGCGGGCTCGAGCCGCGGCCAGAGGACGGCAAGGAGCGGCAGCACCAGACAGGCGGCAACAAGGAAGCTGACATCCAGCGCCCGGTGCAGCCCGAGGGTGACGGCAATCAGCCCCGCCACCGCGGCAAGGATCGCGGCAAGCGCCCGGTCCCCGCCCGGCACTGCCTCGCGCTCGGGATCAGGGGTGCCCGCGCCACGATCGAGCAGCAGACCGCCCGCCGAGACCAGCATCGCCGCGCCGAAGCTGAGCGCGAGGAAGAGCACCGGATCAAGCCCCGGGATCGCCGAGGTGACGATGGCAAAGCCGACGCCGATCGGGTTCCACACCGTCATCATCAGCGTGCCGCGCAGCGCGGCGAGCGTCACCGGCGCCGGGTCGATGCCGGGCTTGCCCTCGGCCTTCGCACGGGCGGCATGGTCGGCGGCGATGTCCGACATCATGCCGATCGTGCCGATGTTGAACAGCACCGACAGGAACTGTGCCCCGAAGGTCATCGCAAGGGCGCGCAGCCGCGCCGGATAGGCGAAAAGCCGCGCCGCCGCGGCGCCGATCACCTTCGAGGCGCGCACCGGCGCCCGGATCAGGCCGAGCGTTGTCAGGAAGGCCGAGAAGGCGGTGCCCTGAAACAGCGCGCGCTGCATCGCCGGCAGCGCCTCGGGCGCGAGGAGCGCGACCAGCGCCGCCACCACCAGCGCGCCAAGCGCGAAGCGGCGCGCGATGCGCTGCACCTGCGGCAACCGGATCAGCGCGAGCATCACCGCGGCCGCGGCCGCCACCCAGTCGAGAAGGCCGAGGCCGGGCAGGAACCGCCCGCCCACCTGCCCCGCGACCAGCGCGGCGATCATCGCCACAGCGAGCCCGCCGGCGATCCGGTTCAGCGGCAGCACCCCGGTCCGGGGCAAGATCCGCGGCACGCCCATCACCCGTTCCTCCGCACCCGGAGGGGGCGTGCGGCGCCGGCGATGCCGGGGAGCGAGAGCGGAAGGAGGGGAGACGTCATTCTGTATGTGCCGCGTCAGATGGATGCCTGAAGCGGAATACGCCTTTTCTGCCGGCCCTGCATAATGACGAATCCGGCGGAGTTGATGCGCCCGGGGAATGAGTGGCCGGGAACGGGAGACGGGGCGCATCGCCGGCCGGGCCCGCCGCTGCGGCAGGCCCGACCGAAGGTCAGAAGCCCGCGCGCAGGGTCCGCAGCCCGGTGCCGAGCACGCCGACATCGGTGCCGACGGCGAGGAAGGCGACACCCTGTTCGGCATAGCGCCGCGCCACCGCCGGGTCGGTCGAGAGGATTCCCGCCGCCCGTCCCGCGGCGCGGACGCGCGCGATCGCGTCGCGGATCGCATCCTGCACCTCGGGCGCCGCGCTGTTCGTGCCATGGCCCATGTCGGCCGTCAGATCGGCCGGGCCGATGAAGACCCCGTCCACCCCCTCGACCGTCAGGATCTCGTCAAGCGCGGCAAGGCCCTTGCGATTCTCGACCTGCACCAGCAGGCAGACCTCGTCATTCGCGGTGGCAAGGTAATCGCCGATCGCGCCATAGCCGGTGGCGCGGCCGAGCATCGCACCGACGCCGCGCACGCCCGCGGGCGGATAGAGCATCGAGCGCACCGCCTCGCGCGCCTGCTCGGCGCTTTCGACCATCGGCACCAGAATCGTCTGCGCCCCGATGTCGAGCATCTGCTTGATCCGCGCGCGGTCGTCGTCGCGGACCCGCACCACCGGATGGGTGCGCTCGGCCACCGCGCGCAGCTGGTCCATCACGTCGCGCAGCCCGTTCGGCCCGTGCTCGCCGTCGATCACCATCCAGTCGAAACCGCAGTGCGCGGCAAGCTCGGCCACCGAGGCATCGGCCAGCGAGACCCACAGGCCGATCTGCGTCTCGCCGGTCTTCAGCCGGGCCTTGAAGGGGTTGTGCGGTGCGGGCATGGGAGTTCCTCGTCTGGGTCGTTGCGGCGCCACCCTAGCGCGCCCGAGCCCGGAACCGAAGCCCCCTCGCCGGAAGCCCCGTCAGTCCTGCCGGCAGATCGCGAAAAGCGCGCCGCGCGAGGTGATGCCCAGCTTGTCATAGGCACGCTTGCGATAGGTGGCGACGGTGGCGGGCGACAGCGCCAGCTCGGCCGCGATGGTCTCGGCCTTCTTGCCGGCCAGCACGCCCAGACAGACCTCGCGCTCGCGCTCGCTCAGCGCGGTCAGCGCCGGCGGCAGGGCCGAAGGCGTGCGCGCCTCGGCATCGAGCAGCACGAGCCGGCCGACCAGCTCGGCAAGCTCCGCATCGAGCCGCGCGGCCTCGCCCTCGCCATGATAGAAGTTCACGAAGAGCCGCCGGGTCGCGCCCGCGGCCAGCACGCTCAGCTTGCCCGCGAGCCCCGGCCGGGCGAACAGCGCCTCCCAATAGTCGGGATCGACGCCCGCACTCTCCGCCCCGAGCCCGCGCAGCTGCAGCGATCCGGGGGCGAGCGAGAGAAGTTCCGGCAGCAGCGGATCGCGGCGGAAGGCGCCGTCCAGGTACTGCGCCGCCATCGCCTCGCCGACATGACCGGCCGAATAGTTGCACGACAAGAGGCAGCGCGCCCGATCGGCGCTGACATCGAAAACCATCACCTGCCGCGCCCCGGTGCGCTGCGCGAGATCGAGGAGCGGCGCCGCACAGCCCGCCTCGCCAAGGGACGCAAGACAGGCCCCGATCAGACCGTAGACACCGCTCATCCGTCCCCTCCTGTCCCCTGCTTTGAAGGACATACCCGCCCGCCCCGGCGCGGTAAACAGGGGCGGGAGACTGTTTCAGGGAGGACGGCATGAGACCCGCAGGCCGCGCGGACACCGCATCGCTTTATTTCACCTATCCGCAATTCGCGGCGCCCGAGGGCGCGGCGCGCGCGGGACTTGCGCGCGACGTGGCCGTCGCCATCGTCGGCGCCGGCCCCGTCGGCATGGTCGCGGCGCTGACGCTTGCCCAGCAGGGCATCGCCTCGGTGCTGATCGAGGCGAAGGACAGCTTCAACGACGGCAGCCGGGCGATCTGCATCGCGCGGCAAAGCTTTGCCATCCTCGACAGTCTCGGCGTGGTCGCGCCCTTCCTCGAGAAGTCGCTCGGCTGGACCACGGGGCGCAGCTTCTACCGCGGCCGGCAGATCCTCGAGTTCCACATGCCCGACGGGCCCGAGGAAAAGTTCCGCCCGATGTACAACCTCGAACAGCAGTTCATCGAGGCCTATCTGTGGCAGGCGATCGACGCCAACCCGCTGATCGAGACGCGCTGGCAAAGCCGGCTCGAGGGGATCGAGATCGACGAGGCCGGCGCGCGGCTGACCGTCGCCGACCCCGAGGGAAGCTACAGCTTCCACGCTGACTGGGTTCTGGCCGCCGACGGCGCGCGCAGCGCGGTGCGCAGCCAGCTTGGCCTGCGTCTGCAGGGGCAGAATTTCGAGGGCCGCTATGTCATCGCCGACGTGCAGATGGATCACGACTATCCGACGATCCGCCGCGCGCTGTTCGACCCGGCCTGCCGGCCCGGCGCGACGGTGCTGATCCACCGCCAACCCGACAACATCTGGCGCATAGACTATCAGCTCGCCGATGACGAGGACCCGGCCGAGGCGGTGCGCGAGGAGGTCGTGCGCGACAGCGTCGCCGCGGTGCTGGCCGAGATCGGCCACACGGGCCCCTGGGAGCTTGAATGGTGGTCGATCTACTCGGCCAACACGCTGGCGCTTGACGACTACCGCAAGGGCCCGGTGATCTTCATCGGCGACAGTGCCCATATCGTGCCGATCTTCGGCGTGCGCGGGCTGAACAACGGCATCGCCGACGCCCAGAACATCAGCTGGAAGCTCGGCCATGTGCTGACCGGCAAGGCCGGGGCGGCGCTGATTGACAGCTATACCCCCGAGCGGCGCGGCGCGACGCTCGATGTCTTTGCGAATGCCTCGAAAAGCGCGCGCTTCATGACGCCGCCCACCCGCGGCTGGCAGATCCTGCGCGACGCGGCGCTTGGCCTCGCCCTCACCCACCCCTTCGCGGGCGAACTTGCCAATCCGCGGCAGATGACGCCCTTCACCTATGCCGAAAGCCCCGCGGTGCTGCCCGACGATCCGGGCTTTGCCGCGGGCCCCGCGCCCGGGGCGGCGATGATCGAGGCGCGGGTGGGCACCGGGTTCCTGTCGGACCGGCTGGCGCGCGGCAGCTTCACGCTGGTCTGCTTCGATCCGGCCCTTGCCTCCGCGGTCGAGGCGCTGCCGGACGCGCCCGCCGTTGCCTGCCTGCCCTGGCCCTCCGCCGCGGCCGACCGGCTTGGCGCCGGGCAGAATGCCGCCTATCTCGTCCGCCCCGACCTGCATGTCGGTGCACGCTGGCAGGCGGCCACCGCCGAGACGGTGCGCGCTGCACTCGACAACCTGTGCTTCCGGGAGGTGTGAGATGACCCAGCACGAAATCGAACAGGTCTACGAGGCGCTGGCCGAGGGGATCGACCGCGCCGCGCCCGAGGCGCCCGAGCTCTACCTCGCCCGCGTCTGCCTGCTGCTGGCGCGCGAGCTGCCCTCGGTCGAGGCGGCGCTAGCCGCCATCGCCGCGGCGCAGGCGAGCTGAGACGACGAGAACGGGCACGCTGCAACGCAGCGCCCCGTTGCCGCCTGCCCGGGGGCCGGCTATGCTCGGGCAAAGGCGCGGCAATTTGGCCGCGCAGCGGAGGACAGATGACCCCGATCGAAGAGATTGCCGCGGCGGCCGGTGTCGCCCGGGTGTGGCACGACATCTTCGGATCGGATCAGGTGATCCCCGAGGCACGGCTGGCGCGGATCCTCGCGGCGCTTGGCTATCCGGTGGGCTCGGCGGCCGAGATCGCGCGCAGCCGCGACCGGCTCGCCGGCGAAGCGGCGACGGCCCCCGCAATGATCGTCACCGAGACCGGGATCGAGACCGCGCTTCCCGCCACGCTGCCGCAAGGTGACATCGCCGCGCTGCTGGTCTGCGAGGATGGCACGAGCCGGCCGATCGCGCTTGCGAATGGCCGCCTCGCCGCGGTGACCGAGCCCGGCTATTACCGGCTGGTTCTTGGCAGGACCGAGCTGACGCTCGCCGTCGCGCCGCCCACCTGCCACGGCATCGACGCCATCGGCGATCGGCATTTCTGGGGCCCGGCGGTGCAGATCCCGGCCTTGCGCGGCGCCACCCCCACCCCCTTCGGCGGCTTTGGCGAGCTGGCGGAGGCGGCGCGCCTCTTTGCCGCGCGCGGCGCCGATGCGATGATGATCAACCCGGTGCATGCGCTCTTTCCCGGGCACGGCGCGGGCTACAGCCCCTATTCGCCCTCGAGCCGGCTGTTCCTGAACACCGCGATGGCGGACCCGGCGCTGCTGGGTCTGCCGCCGCTGCCGGCCGCTCCGGGCGGCGACCTGATCGACTGGGCCGGCGCCCTGCCCGCACGTCACGCCGCGCTGCGGGCGATCTTCGCCACGCTCGATGCCGAGACCCGCGCCCGCATTGCCGCGGACAGCGCCGCCGAAGGGCCGGGCCTGCGCCGCCACGCAATCTTCGACGCGCTCGACAGCCGGTTCCGCCCGACGGGCGCGGATGGCTGGCGCGCCTGGCCCGCGGCCTTCCACGACCCCGACGGCGCGGCGGTGGCCGAGTTCGCGCGCGAAGAGGCCGAGGAGGTCGAGTTCCACCTCTTCACCCAATGGCTGGCCCGCGAGGGGCTGGCCGCGGCCCAGGCTGCTGCGCGCCAGGGCGGCATGGCGATCGGGCTGGTGGCCGACCTGGCCGTCGGCGTGCATGGCGCGGGCAGCGACAGCTGGTCGCTGCGCGGCCAGATGCTCGACGGGCTGACGATCGGCGCGCCGCCCGACCCGCTCGGCCCCCAAGGGCAGAACTGGCTGCTGAGCAGCTTCTCGCCGCGGGGCCTGCGCGACAGCGGCTATGCCCCCTTCATCGCGATGCTGCGCGCGACGCTTGCGCGCGCGGGCGGGCTGCGCATCGACCATGCCTTCGGGTTGGCCCGGCTCTGGGTCGTGCCCGACGGGCAAAGCTCGGCCGAGGGCGCCTATCTGAGCTATCCGTTCGAGGACATGCTGCGGCTCGCCGCCCTTGAAAGCCACCGCGCACAG
Source organism: Paenirhodobacter sp. YD-8 (assembly GCF_056590935.1). Taxonomy (NCBI): domain Bacteria; kingdom Pseudomonadati; phylum Pseudomonadota; class Alphaproteobacteria; order Rhodobacterales; genus Paenirhodobacter; species Paenirhodobacter sp. YD-8. Next base: position 2,279,440 of record NZ_CM152649.1, read on the forward strand.
GCGCTGATCGTGGCCGAGGATCTGGGCACCAAGCCCTTCGGCTTCACCGAGGCGATCGAGGCGAAGAAGATGCTCGGCATGCGCGTGCTGTGGTTCGAGCGGGCGGGCGATCAGGGCTTCATCGGGCCGCAGGATTACGCGCCGATGAGCCTGGCGATGACCGGCACGCATGACACGGCGACGGTGGCGGGCTGGTGGACCGGACGCGACCTCGACTGGGCGGAGAAGCTGCACCGCTTCGGCCCCGGGGAAAGCCGCGCCGATGCCGACGCGCATCGCGCCTGGGACCGCGGCCGGCTGTGGGGCACGATCGGCGCGGGCGCGCCCTGCCCGGCGGTCGACGACCCGGCGCCGGTGGTGCGTGCCGCCCTGCGCCACCTTGGCCACACCGCTTCGCGCCTTGCGCTGGCGCCGCTCGAGGATCTGCTGGCGCTGCGCGAGCAGCCGAACCTTCCGGGCACGATCGACGACCACCCGAACTGGCGTCGCCGCCTTGACGCGCCGCTGGCCGAGCTGCTCGATGACCCAGCGACCGCCGAGCGGATCGAGACTCTCGCCACCGCCCGCACCGAGGCCTTCCCGGGGCATTAGACCTCAGCCGGCGACGACCGCCTCGGCCAGGACCTCGGCCAGCACCGAGGCGGCAAGGGTGCGCGCGTCGCGGGTCGAGGGGATCACCCCGATCGGGCCGCGCAGCCGGGCAAGATCGGCCTCGGCCACCCCCGCCGCGCGCAACCGTGCGAGCCGGTTTTCCGCCGTGCGCCGGCTGCCCTGCGCCCCGACATAGAAGGCGCGGCTTGCCAGCAGGTGGCGCAGGATCGCGGGCTCCCAGTCGTGATCGTGGAAGAACAGCACCCCGGCGGTGAAGGCATCAAGCGGCACCTGCGCGACAGCCGAGGGCTGCGGCAGGTGCACGACCGTGGCGCCGCGGCCGTCGAGCGGGGCGAGCGTCTCGGTATCGGGCGAGGCGAGCACCGTTTCATAGCCCGCCCCGGCGACCATGCGCGCGAAGGCCACGGCCTCGGGCCCCTTGCCGAAGACGGCAAAGCGCGGATCGGGCAGCACACGCAGCACAAGTTCGGCCTGCGGATCGGCGCCGAGGCTCAGCCCGGCCCCGGACACGGCCAGCGAAAACGGCGCGCGCGCCGCCAGCCGCGCCCGCAGATCGGCCAGCACATCGGCCGAGGGCGCCGGCAGCACGAGGATGTCGAGCCCGCCGCCGCAGGGCAGCGTCAGGTCGATGAAGGGCGAGCCCGCACCATAGCGAAGCCGCCGCGCGACGCCCTCGCCCGCCACGGCTTTCGCATGTTCGGCAATGTCGGCGTCGATGCAGCCCGAGGACAGCGTGCCCGCCACCGCGCCCGCACGGCCAAGTGCCATCGTCGCGCCGACCGGGCGATAGGACGGCCCCTCGGTGCGCAGGATCAGGGCAAGGGCCGACGGATCCGCAAGCGCCGCAAGCGGCAGGTCGCTCGCCCGGATCGTCGCCCGCGCCGGGCCCTTCCCCGTCTCGGCTCCCGGCATCGCGGCGGCACCCCGCCGCAGGTCCTGTTGCTGCATCGTCATTTCCCCGTCTGGGCACCCCGATCCGGCACAGATGGGCCCGGGCCCCGTCTGCGACCATAGGACGCGGCGCGAGGGCCCGTCCAGCCTGTCTCGGGAATGAGACAGTCGCTCCCGCAAAGCCAGGCGGGTGCAGGGCTTTTCCGGTCCGCCTCGATTGACGCGGGGGGCCGTTGCGCTATTTGGTCGCAGGTCATCCGGGCCTCTTGCCCGGATTTTCCGCACAAAGACCAAGGATTGATGCCCTGATGCTTAAATCCACGCTCTCCATTCTGGCAGGTGCCGGCGTTCTCGCCCTCGCCGGTTTCGGGATCTACGCGTATCACTCGCCCTATGCCGTCGAGCCGCCCTCGGCCCGCCCGGCGTTCGACCCCGCCCAGGTGGAACAGGGACGCATCCTCGCCGCCGCGGGCTATTGCGCCACCTGCCACACCGCGGCCGGCGGCGCGCCCTATGCCGGCAACTTCCCGGTGACCACCGATTTCGGCACCATCTATGCCTCGAATATCACGCCCGACCCGGAAACGGGGATTGGCAATTGGTCGAAGGCCGCGTTCCGCCGTGCCATGCACGAGGGCGTCGACCGCGAGGGCCGCCACCTGTTCCCGGCCTTCCCCTTCGACCACTTCACCAAGATGACCGACGCCGATGTCGATGCGGTCTATGCCTATCTGATGACCGAGGTCGCCCCGGTCAAGGAAGCGACGCAGGCGCCGACCATCCCCTTCCCGCTGAACCAGCGGATCCTGCAGGCGGGCTGGAAGCTGCTCTTCGTCGATTTTGGCCGCTACACCGACGATCCGACGAAATCGGCCGAGTGGAACCGCGGCGCCTATCTGGTCGAGGGCGTCACCCATTGCGGCGCCTGCCACACGCCGCGCAACAAGGTCGGCGCCGAGGAGAAGAGCGCGCGCTTTGCCGGCTCGACGATCGACGCCTGGAGCGCCCCGGCGCTGACCGCCGCGAACCCCTCGGCGGTGCCGTGGACGGCCGCGGACTTCACCCGTTACCTCTCGACCGGCGCGGGGGTCTATCATGGCATCGCCGCGGGCCCGATGGCGCCGGTGGTACATGCCGGGCTGCGCGAGCTGCCCGAAAGCGACCTGACGGCGATCGGCGTCTATCTGGGCGATGTCGTCGGCGCGCCCGAGGCGGACCCGGCCGCCAGCCCCGCGGTGCAGGCAAGCCTGGCCGCCGGCCGCCCCGATCCCGCCTGGCGCGCCGATGAGGGCGAACGGCTTTACGCCACCGCCTGCGCCGCCTGCCACTACAACGCCGAAAGCATCGTCGCCGAACGGCCCGAGCTGGGCATCAACTCCTCCACCCGGCTCGACGATCCGTCGAACCTGATCCACGTGATCCTCGACGGGGTGTCCTCGGCCGAGGGCACGCCCGGGGTGGTGATGCCGGCCTTCCGCGACGCGCTTTCCGACCAGCAGATCGCCGCGATCGCCGCCTATCTGCGCGACAAGCGTGCCGACCTCGCCCCCTGGACCGACCTCGAGACGCGCGTGGCGCAGATCCGGGCGCACCAGGGGACGCATTGACGAGGACAGATGAGATGATCGAATTCAGCATCAACGGACGCGCCGTCAGCGTCGACGTCGACCCCGATACCCCGCTGCTGTGGGTGATCCGCGACGAGGTCGGGCTGACCGGCACGAAATTCGGCTGCGGCATCGGCATGTGCGGTGCCTGCACCGTGCATGTGGGCGGGCGCGCGACGCGCTCGTGCATCACCCCGGTCTCGGACGTGGCCGGGGCCGAGATCACCACGATCGAGGGGCTCGACCCGGCGGGCGAGCACCCGCTGCAGCAGGCCTGGCGCGAGCTGAAGGTGCCGCAGTGCGGCTACTGCCAGTCGGGCCAGATCATGCAGGCCGCGGCCTTCCTCAAGGACATCCCGAACCCGACGGATGCCGATATCGACGCGGTGATGACCGGCAACCTGTGCCGCTGCATGACCTACAACCGGATCCGCGAGGCGGTGCGCGAGGCCGCGGCCGCGATGCGGGGGGAGAAGACCAATGGCTGACACCCTGCGTTTCCCGCCCAACAAGCGCGCCCTGCCCGACCTGAGCCGGCGCGGCTTCCTCGTGTCGCTGTGCGCCGCGGGCGCCGTCTTCGGCTTCCCGAAACAGGGCGCCGCGGCGATGGACCCGGCCGCCCCGGGCGGCCTGCCGCCAGAGGCCGCAGGCGCAAGCTACGAGCCCGCGATCTGGTACTGGATCGACAGCAAGGGCATCGTCAACGTCAACATCATCCGCGCCGAGATGGGCCAGCATGTGGGCACCGCCATCGCCCGGATCCTTGCCGACGAGCTCGGCGCGAACTGGGATGACGTGCGCATCACCCATGTCGACACCGATCCGAAATGGGGCCTGATGGTCACCGGCGGCAGCTGGTCGGTGTGGCAAAGCTGGCCGGTCTATCGCCAGGCGGGCGCCGCGGGGCGCATCGCGCTGGCCGAGAAGGCCGCGGCGCTCTGGGGCGTCGATGTCGCGACCGTCACCGTGACGAACGGCACCGTCACCGCGCCCGGCCATTCGGCGGGCTTCGGCGAGCTGGTGGCCGCGGGCATCACCCGCGCCTTCACCGAGGACGAGCTGAAGGCGCTGCCGCTCAAGCCCGCCTCCGAGCTGACGCTGGTCGGCAAGGACGTCACCGCGCTCGACATCGCCAACAAGACCACCGGCGCCACGATCTATGGCATCGACGCGCAGGTCGAGGGCATGGTCCATGCCGTGCCGCTGATGCCGCCGACCCGCTATGGCTCGGTGATCACCGCGATCGACGACAGCGCGGCGAAATCGGTGAAGGGCTATCAGCAGACGCTGACGCTCGAGGACCCGTCCGAGACCGTGCAGGGCTGGGCGATGGTCATCGCAAGCAGCCATTGGGCCGCGGTCAAGGCCGCGAAGGCGATCAAGGTCACCTGGACCCCGGGCCCGGCGGCCACCGTCGACGAGGCGCAGATCCAGGATTACGGCCGCAAGCTGATCGCGGACGAGAGCACCGGCGCGATCCTCGACACCGGCAACAGTGATGTCGATCCGGTCTTCGCCAAGGCGGCGGACGTGTTCGAGGCGGAATACACCACCGCCTCGGTGCTGCACTTCCAGCTTGAACCGCTGAACGCGCTCGCCTTCCGCAACGCCGAGGGCGTGTGGGAGATCCACTCGGGCAACCAGTGGCAATCGCTCGCCCTGCCCTGGCTGCAGACCGCGCTTGGCGTCGGCGACGGCGAGGTGGTGATGCGCAGCTACATGCTGGGCGGCGGCTTCGGCCGGCGGCTGAACGGCGACTATGCCGTGCCGGTGGCGCTCGCCTCGAAGATGCTCGACGGCAAGCCGGTGAAGATGGTGATGTCGCGCGAGGCGGACGCCGCCTTCGACAGCCTGCGCGCGCCCTCGGTGCAGCACCTGAAGATGGCCTTCGACGCCGACAAGGCGGTGATCGCGATGGACAGCGCCGTGACCGCGGGCTGGCCGACGAAGGTGATGATCCCGGGCTTCATGCCGAAGGGCACCAATGGCGAGCCCTACGATCCCTTCGCGGCCGATGGCATCGACCACTGGTATGACGTCGGTGCACAACGCGCCCGCGCGATCTCGAACGACCTTGCCGAAAGCACCTTCCGGCCGGGCTGGCTGCGCTCGGTCTCGCCGGGCTGGATCAACTTCGCGGTCGAAAGCTTCATGGACGAGGCCGCGCGCCACATCGGCGCCGACCCGCTGGCGTTCCGGCTCGATCATTTCCGCGCCACCGGCCGCAACGCCGGCGAGGCGCCGAACGCGACCGGCGGCGCGACGCGGCAGGCGAATGTGCTGCGCCGGGTGGCGGAGCTGTCGGGCTATGGCAAGGGCGGGCTGCCCGACGACACCGCGATCGGCATCGCCACCACCTATGGCCAGTCGCGCTCGATGCCGACCTGGGTCGGCGGCGCGGCGCAGGTGCATGTCGACCGCGCCTCGGGCCGGGTCGAGGTGCAGAAGATCTGGCTGGTCGTCGATTGCGGCACCGTGGTCGACCCCGACGGCGCCAAGGCGCAATGCGAGGGTGCGGCGCTGTGGGGCCTGTCGATGGCGCTCTTCGAGGGGACCGAGATCGCCGCGGGCCTGCCGCGCGACCGCAACCTCGACAGCTACACGCCGTTGCGGATGATCGACACGCCCGAGGTGGTGGTCGAGTTCGTCGAAAGCACCGAGGTGCCGACGGGGCTGGGCGAGCCCGGCACCACCGTCGTCGCCCCGGCGATCGCCAATGCGATCTTCGAGGCGGTCGGCGTGCGGATGCGGCATCTGCCGATCACCCCCGCCGAGGTGCTTGCGGCGCTCGCGGGCTGACCCCGGTCCAGGGCCACGGAAACCGAAAGGGCGCGCCGATGGCGCGCCCTTTTCCTGTCCGGCGATCACGGCGGTGGATCACACGCCGCTGTCGAAGGGCTCGAAGGCCTCGGGCCGGGCGCGGCGCCAGCGTTTCAGATAGCCGAAGCGGTCATCATCCTCGCGCAGCAGGAAGCCCTCGGGCATGTAGGGATAGACCTCGTCGCCCACCACCATGTTGCGGTCCTTCTCGCGCATCATCAGGTGATGCGGCAGGAAGCCGCCCGGATGGTCGAGCCCGGCCGCGCCGGTCATCTCGGCCAGCGCCTTCAGCGTGTTGCGGTGGAAATTCGCCACCCGCTCGGCCTTGTCGGGCACGACGAGCGCCCGCGAGCGCGACTTGTCCTGCGTCGCCACGCCCACCGGGCAGCGGTTGGTGTGGCACGACTGCGCCTGGATGCAGCCGATCGCGAACATGAAACCGCGCGCCGAATTCGCCCAGTCGGCGCCAAGCGCCAGCGCCTTGGCGATGTCGAAGGCCGAGATCAGCTTGCCCGAAGCGCCGATCTTCACCCGCTCGCGCAGGCCCGCGCCGCGCAGGGTGTTGTGCACGAAGGTCAGCCCCTCGACCAGCGGCATCCCCATGTGGTTCGAGAATTCGAGCGGCGCCGCCCCGGTGCCGCCCTCCTTGCCGTCGACGACGATGAAGTCGGGGGTGATGCCGGTCTCGAGCATCGCCTTGACGATGCACATGAATTCGCGCCGGTGCCCGACGCAGAGCTTGAAGCCCACGGGCTTGCCCTTCGACAGCTCGCGCAGCTGGCGGATGAAGGCCATCATCTCGAGCGGCGTCGAGAAGGCCGAATGCGAGGCGGGCGAGATGCAGTCGACGCCCATCGGCACATCGCGTGCCTCGGCGATCTCGGGGGTGATCTTCGCCGCCGGCAGCATGCCGCCATGGCCGGGCTTGGCGCCCTGGCTCAGCTTGATCTCGATCATCTTCACCTGCGGGTCGGCGGCCTGACGCGCGAATTTCTCGGGGTTGAAGGAGCCGTCGTGGTTGCGGCAGCCGAAATAGCCCGAGCCGAGTTCATAGATCAGATCGCCGCCGCCCGCGCGGTGATAGCGCGAGATCCCGCCCTCGCCGGTGTCATGGGCAAAGCCGCCCGCCTTCGCGCCGCGGTTCAGCGCCTCGATCGCGTTCGAGGAGAGCGCGCCGAAGCTCATCGCCGAGATGTTGTAGATCGAGGCGGAATAGGGCTGCGTGCAGTCGGGCCCGCCGATCGTCACGCGGAAATCGGTGTCGGCGATGTGGCGCGGCCGGATCGAATGGGTCAGCCACTGATAGCCCGAGCCATAGACCTGGATCTTGGTGCCGAAGGGGCGCGCATCCTCGACGTTCTTCGCGCGCTGATAGACGATCGAGCGTTCCTCGCGCGAGAAGGGTTCCTCGTCGGAATCGCTCTCGATCAGGTATTGCCGGATCTCGGGACGGATCTCCTCGAAGAGGAAGCGCAGATGCCCGATCACCGGGTAGTTGCGCAGGATCGAGTGTTTCGTCTGGATGATGTCGCGCACGCCCATCACCGCGAGCGCCCCGAACACCAGCACCCCAAGCCAGAACCAGGCGGAATGCGCCAGTCCGAAAAGGCTTGCGACACACAGGATGACGCACAGCGCCAGCGGTAGGTAGCGCTTATAGAGCTTGCCCATGGGTTCTCCTCGGTTTCCGGCGGGCGGGCGGCCCGGCGGATTCGTCCTCGGCCCGGACTGTGGCCTGCCCCCGTGTCGGTGTCGAGCCGCGCGATGGCCAGCGGGTGGCGGAATCTGCCGTTGCGGCAACCCCGGCTTGCCAGGACGGCAGGCGCGCTCAGGCCGCTTCGTGGTGGCGGCGGAAGCGCAGCGAGGAGAAGAAGGCCAGCCCGATCAGCGCCGCGCCCAGAAGGCCGGTGATGACCTCGGGCACATGCATCATCGTCTGCAGGAACATGATGAGGCTGAGGATCAGGATCGACCAGAAGGCACCGTGTTCGAGATAGCGGAACTCGGCCAGGGTGTTCTTCTCGACCAGCATGATCGTCATCGAGCGCACGTAGAGCGCACCGATGCCAAGGCCGATGGCGATCAGGAACAGGTTCTGGGTCAGCGCGAAGGCGCCGATCACCCCGTCGAAGCTGAACGAGGCATCGAGCACCTCGAGATAGAGGAAGGCGCCAAGGCCGGCGCGCGCCGTCTCGGCGGCGAGCGAGGCGCGGTCGAGCACCTGGCCCAGCACCTCGACGGCCAGGAAGGTCAAGAGCCCCGCCACCGCGGCAAAGAGGAAGTTGCCCTCGGTGCGCGGCGGCAGCAGCCACACGAAGAGCAGCACCACCGCCAGCACGAAGCCGATCTCGAGCCCGCGGATCGAGGCGCAGGCACGCAGCCGGCGCTCGAGCGCGGCGATCCAGTCGATCTCCTTGCCCTCGTCGATGAAATAGGTCAGCGCCACCATCATCAGGAAGGCGCCGCCGAAGGCCGCGATCGAGACATGGGCCGAGCCGACGATGCGGGCGTATTCGGCAGGGCGCGTGGCGGCGAGGTCGAGCGCCTCGAGCGGGCCGATGCCGGCGGCGATCACCACGATCAGCAGCGGGAACAGGATGCGCATGCCGAAGACGGCGATGACGATGCCCCAGGTCAGGAAGCGGCGCTGCCAGGCTGGGCTCATGTCCTTCAGCCGGTTCGCGTTGACGATCGCATTGTCGAAGGAGAGCGAGACCTCGAGCACCGCCAGCACGGCGGCGATCAGCAGGAACGAAAGCGCGCCTGCCGCGCTGTGCGAATAGCCCCAGCCCAGCCAGAAGGCGAGCGCGAGCCCCACCCCCGTCAGCACAAAGGCCCACCGGAAGTAATGATACAGGTCGCGCATGATGGCTTGCCTCGCAGTCTCGCTGCGCTGGAGATAGGGGCGTGGCCCCCGCCCTGCAAGGCGAGGCCGCCGAAAGCGCGGCGCGGCGTGCCCTTGCCGCAACAGCCGCCCGGCCCGCTCAGTGCACCCCGGCGCGGGCGAGCCAGCCCTCGATCCGGCTGCGGTTGCCGCCGAAATCGAAGGGCCCGAAAACCAGATGACCGCGCACATGCACGCGGTCCCCCTCGATCCAGAGATTGGAGATGTCGGGCAGGCCCCAGAGCGCCGAGCGGGTGACGACGGTGACCAGCCCCTCCTCGACGCTGCCCTCGATCAGCGCGGTGCGCGGCGTCGCCTCGACCGCGGTCACCAGCGCCGCCAGCGTCGCCTTCGGCTCGGTCACCTGCCGCACCGCCTCGAAACCGCCCGGCGCCGGCCAATCGCCCACCCCATGCGCCGAATCCATCCGGTGATAGAGATCGGCCGGCAGCGGCGCGAGCCGGACCCAGGCCCCGAGCCCGAGCACGGCGAGCAGGAGAAGCGCGGCGACGAGGCGCAGGATCATGCGCGCCCCCGGCGGGTCCAGCCGTAAAGCGCGATCAGCTCCATCGCCACATGGGCGCCGGCGATCGCGGTGGCGCCGGTGGTGTCATAGGGCGGCGAGACCTCGACCACGTCGCCGCCGACCAGATTGATGCCGGCGAGCCCGCGCAGGATCGCCGCCGCCTGCCACGAGGCCAGTCCGCCCCAGACCGGGGTGCCGGTGCCGGGCGCAAAGGCCGGATCGAGGCAGTCGATGTCGAAGGTGATGTAGCACGGCCGATCGCCCACCACCGCCTTGATCCGCGCCACGGTCTCGGCCACCCCCGCCTGATGCACGAAGGGCGCGTCGAGGATGGTGACGCCGCAGGTGTCGGGGTTGTCGGTGCGGATGCCGACCGAGACCGTGGTCCCGGGCGCCACCACCCCGGTCTTCAGCGCCTTGTAGAGGAAGGTGCCGTGGTCGATCCGGCTCATGTCGTCATCGGCCCAGGTGTCGGAATGGGCGTCGAACTGGATCAGCGCCACGGGGCCGAATTTCGCGGCATAGGCGCGCAGGATCGGCAAGGTGATGAAGTGATCGCCACCAAGCGTGATGCTGCCCGCCCCGGCGGCGAGGATGCCCGCAACATGCGCCTCGACCCGGCCCGGGAAGGACGGCGTGTGGGCATAGTCGAAGGCCAGATCGCCGTAATCGACGACGGTCATCTCGGAAAGCGGATCATAGCCCCAGCCGAAGGGCGCATCGGGCGCCTGCAGCGCCGAGGCCTCGCGGATCGCGCGCGGCCCGAAGCGGGTGCCGGGCCGGTTCGTCACCGCCTGGTCGAAGGGCACGCCGGTCACCGCCAGATCGACCCCGGTCAGATCCTTGGTATAGCGCCGGCGCAGGAAGCTCGTGGCACCGCCGAAGGTGTTCTCGAAGGCCAGCCCGCGCGCCTCCGCACGGGTGAAAGCCATGTCGACCTGGGTCTTCGCGTCCTCGAGTGCCATCTGGTTCTCCTGTCTCGCGCCCTAGCTGAACCGACGGTGACAAAAGGTCAAGCATGGGCGCAGGGGCAGGCATCGGGTTGGGACGAGGATCAGTCGGCGGGAAGCGCCAAGAGTCGACGCTCGGTCCATGCGTCGGGCACCGTTGAACCCGGCCCGTTGCCGCCGGTCGCCCCGTTCGACACAAGCCGCCAAAGTGGCCGGTCGAGCGCGCCGCAGCGCGGGGACTGATCTGCCCAAAACCGCCCTCCACGCGGATCGCAGCACAAAGCTTGGCGCGGTCGCGGAGGGCGGTCACCGGACCTTCACAGGCCGGAAACGGGGCTCCCTGGCCAGGCGGACGGCGAAGAAACGAGCGCGCGGATGCAGAGGACTTCTGGCTCGGACCACTTGCTTTCCGCGCTCCGCGACCGGATATGGAAGCCGCGCGTGGGGCTAACGATTAACCGCTTTGGGTCACACTCTCGCCCCGATCCTCCTAGAGGTTACGCATCACAGGCATTTGTGAGTTTTTCCATGCTTAACGCAAAATATATTACCCTTCTCATCGCGTCGGTCTCGGCGGTCACCGGGCTTGCGCTGTTCGGAATCGCCTGGGCGGGTGTTCAGGCTGCCATTCTCCACGTCCGTAACGGCGATCCATCCGAGGCTCTGATCGTCGGCGCGATGGCGCTTGCGGCCTTTCTGACCTGTCTGATGTTCGTGATGTCGGGGATGTTGCGCCAGTTCATCGAGCTCGGCGCAAGGCCCGCCCTGCGCGGTCCGATCCGTTTCGGCGCAAGTCTCGTGCTACTCGCCCTTCTGCTCGCCTATGCCGTCGTGCAGAAGGGGACGGGAGCGCTGCTGTTCGGCTTCCTGCCGCGCGATGCGCTTTTCCCGATGACGCTGATCTTCGCCGTCCTCTTCTGCGTCGTCTTCATCTATCCCGGCCTCGCCTACCCCAAGGGCGTCAAAGAGCCGCCTCGTGTCGTGGCGCCCAGGCCGCGGATTGTCAACGAGCCCGCTCAGCTGCCTCCGGTCCTGCGCGTCGCGCTGCTGATTGCGTCTATCGCAACCATTCTGCTCGGCCTTTTCGCCACCTATGCGTTCCTATTCGGCCGTGTCATTCCCGATCCCGACATCATCGAGGCAAACCGCAAATATCTGCCTTTGAGCGCATTTCTGGCGTCTCTGCCGTTCGGCCTCCATATCGCGACACGGCCGATCACAGATGGCCGGACGCTGATCGATCATCTCCGGGCGAAGGGGCCTTTGCTGCTAACATTCGTCGGGATCAACGGGCTTATCTGCGTCGCCCTTCCCGAGCGCGGCCTGCCGATCCTGGCCAATGCCGTGCTCGACGCGAGACCCGAAACCCAGTCTTATCGAGTGATTTCCGCGAAGCCGCGATCGGGCATCAGGTTCTGCGGCGCGAAGGTGGAGATCGAGCTCGACCCCGCGACCGGGCGCCGCTTCGACCTCTGCCACATGCCGGTCGAGATCGCCAAGCGGGCAAAGCCCGGCGACGCGCTCTATTTCCACGGTAGATCGGCGGGCTTCGGCCTGACGCCCGAGGGGATCATGTTGCTGTCGGTTCAGGGCGGTGCCGCGCCGGGCGCGGTGCCAACCCCCTAGGCCCGGCTGCTTCAACACGCCACCATGCAGCGTGCAACGGGCGGCCTGGCTTCGAAAGGTCCCGCGAACGCCTGGCGGGGTCGGGGCCTGCTGACGACAAGCGATGTCGGCAAACTCCGCATCGCTGCCGCCTCAGAGGCGGTGGCGGAGGGCAGCGATTGCAGATTTCTGCGGATGCGATGCCACAGCGTCACAGGGCGCCTACCGCCCTTGGCGTCACGGCACGCACGCCCCCGCGCCTCGCCCCTGAAAAAATCATGCATCGCGGATATCTGATCTGGGTCAAATCGCGCCGGCCCGGTTTCGCCTATGGGATGCTGAACAGAGGGCCCTGCCATGAGACTGACGACGCGAACCAACCTGGCCATGCGCACGCTGATGTGCTGTGCGGTCAATCCCGGCCGGATCGTGCGCAAGCACGAGATCGCCGCCGCCTGCAACGCCTCGGAAAACCACCTCGCGCAGGTCGTCAACACCCTCGCGCAGCGCGGCTTCATCGAGACGCAGCGCGGCCGCTCGGGCGGGCTGCGGCTGGCGCGGCCGATGGCCGAGATCGGCGTCGGCGAGGTGCTGCGCGCCTTCGAGGCCACCCTGCCCTTCGCCGAATGCTTCGATGCCGAGGCGAACACCTGCCCGCTGAGCGAGGCCTGCCTGTTCCGCGTGGCCCTCGGCAAGGCGCTCGAGGCCTTCTATGCCTCGCTCGACAGCTGCACGCTCGCCGATCTCGTCGCCGACAATGCCGCGCTCGACCGGCTGCTGAACCTGCCTGCCGAGCGCACGATCTCGCTGTGCGGCCGGCCGCAGGGGCAGAGCCCCGACGAGGCCGTGGCCGGGCTGTAACATCCTCGCGAGCCCGGCCCGGAACGCGCGACTTCGCTTGACCGGATGCGCGCGCCAGCCTACCTCCCGCCAACGTCTCGCCGTTTTCAAACTGCCTCATGTCGAGGCATGTCGGCGTTGCATGAGGCAAGAGATGCAGAGCACGCAACAGTCGGGCGCAGCCCAACCGGCCCCGTCCGCGCAACCCGCCCCGCAGCAGCAGGCCCAGTCGACCCCGGTCGTCCAGCAGGGCGCACCGGTGAAGATCACCGACTGGGCGGCGATCTGACCGCCTGACACGGGCGCGCGCGGGCTGCTGCCTGCGCCCGCCAGACCCGCGGCGCCCGTCCCGGCGGCTTGTGCCCCGGCGCCCCTTCGGCGAGACTGCGCCATCTTGCGCAGGAACCCGCCATGCCCCGCCCCCTCACCGACATCTCCGGCATCGGCCCCGCCACCGCGGAAGGCTTCGCGCGCGCCGGCATCCCCGATGCCGAGACGCTGATCGAGATCGGCGCCGACGCCGCCTATTCGGCCTGGCTGATGGCCGGCAACCCGCCCCATTTCATCGGCTATTACGCGCTGGTGATGGCGCTGCAGGGCCGCCCCTGGAACGATTGCCGCGGCGCCGAGAAGGACGCGCTGCGGCTCCGCTTCGACGCGATCAAGGCCGCGGCCCGCGCCCCCTCAGCGGGTGGCGCCGGACAGGACAAGGGCCGCCTCCGGCTGGAAGCGGCCCTTGACGAGATTGGTGTGGGGCTGCGCCGCTGAGGCGCCGCGAACCGGATCCGGCTCAGCCGACCAGTTCGAGGCCCGAGAAGAAGTAGGCGATCTCGACCGCGGCGGTTTCCGGCGCGTCCGAGCCGTGCACCGAGTTCTCGCCCATCGACAGCGCGAATTCCTTGCGGATGGTGCCGTCGGCGGCGTTCGCCGGGTTGGTGGCGCCCATCACTTCGCGGTTCTTCGCGATCGCGCCTTCGCCCTCGAGCACCTGCACGACGACCGGCTCCGACGCCATGAACTCGCACAGTTCGCCGTAGAACGGACGGTCCTTGTGCACTTCGTAGAACTTGCCGGCCTGCTCGAGCGACAGACGGATGCGCTTCTGCGCGACGATGCGCAGGCCCGCTTCCTCGAACTTGGCGTTGATCTTGCCGGTCAGGTTGCGGCGGGTCGCATCGGGCTTGATGATGCTGAGGGTGCGTTCGATGGCCATGAGGGAAGCCTTTCTGGGAGGGGACCGGGACTGTCCGCCCGGTCAGGTTTTGGTCTGGCGCCTGCTAGCATGGGGAATCGGCGATGAAAACCCCGTCTTTCGGGCAGGTATCGCGGCAAAACGCGATATCTGCATGACAGCCACGCCATTTCACGCAAGCCGCCCCCGCACGCCCCGTTGACGCGCGCGCGCCGCTCGGGCATGGCTCGGCCATGCTGAAGATCGACACCATCACCTATGCCGTCGAGGGCCGCCCACTGTTCGAGGGCGCCTCTGCCACCATTCCCGACGGCCACAAGGTCGGCCTCGTCGGCGCGAACGGCGCGGGCAAGACCACGCTCTTCCGCCTGATCCGGGGCGAACTCGCGCTGGAAAGCGGCGAGATCAGCCTGCCGTCGCAGGCCCGCATCGGCGGTGTGGCGCAGGAGGTGCCCTCCTCCTCGACCTCGCTCATCGACACCGTGCTCGCCGCCGATACCGAGCGCGCCGCGCTGATGGACGAGGCCGCCCACGCCACCGATCCGCACCGCATCGCCGAGATCCAGACCCGGCTTGCCGATATCGACGCCTGGTCGGCCGAGGGCCGCGCCTCGGCGATCCTGAAGGGGCTCGGTTTCGACGCCGAGGCACAGCGCCGCCCCTGCTCGGATTTTTCCGGCGGCTGGCGGATGCGCGTGGCGCTTGCCGGCGTGCTCTTCGCCCAGCCCGATCTGCTGCTGCTCGACGAGCCGACCAACTACCTCGACCTCGAGGGCGCGCTCTGGCTCGAAAGCTATCTGGTGAAATATCCGCATACGGTGATCATCATCAGCCACGACCGGGAACTTCTGAACCGCGCCGTCGGCTCGATCCTGCATCTCGAGAACCGCAAGCTGACGCTGTGGCAGGGCCCCTACGACCAGTTCGCCCGCCAGCGTGCCGCCGCCCGCGCCGCCCTGGTGGCCGAGGCGAAGAAGCAGGACGCCCGCCGCGCCCATCTGCAAAGCTTCGTCGACCGCTTCAAGGCGAAGGCCACCAAGGCCGCCCAGGCCCAGGCCCGGGTCAAGATGCTGGAAAAGATGGAGCCGATCACCGCGCCCGAAGAGGCGGCGAAGGTCGCCTTCTCCTTCCCCGCGCCCGAGGCGCTGAACCCGCCGATCATCGCGATGGAGGGCGCGGCCGTCGGCTATGGCGGCAAGCCGGTGCTGCGCCGTCTGTCGCTGCGCATCGACCAGGACGACCGGATCGCGCTGCTGGGCCGCAATGGCGAGGGGAAATCCACCCTGTCCAAGCTGCTCGCCGGCAAGCTTGAGGCCTCCGAGGGGTCGATCACCCGCTCCTCGAAGCTGCGCATCGGCTATTTCGCCCAGCACCAGGTCGACGAACTCGACCTCGACGCGACGCCGCTCACGCATCTGCAGCGTCTGCGCCCCGAGGAGGCGCAGACGAAGCTGCGCGCGCGCCTGGCGGGCTTCGGCCTTTTTGCCGATCAGGCCGAGACCATCGTGCGCAAGCTCTCGGGCGGGCAGAAGGCGCGCCTGTCGCTGCTTCTGGCCACGATCGACGCGCCGCATCTGCTGATCCTCGACGAACCGACGAACCACCTCGACATCGAAAGCCGCGAGGCGCTGGTCGAGGCGCTGACCGCCTATTCGGGCGCGGTGGTTCTGGTCAGCCATGACATGCACCTGCTCAGTCTGGCCGCGGACCGGCTGTGGCTGGTGAAGGGCGGCGCCGTCGCCCCCTATGGCGGCGATCTCGAGCAATACCGCGCCGAGCTGCTGGCGGGCGATCCGGCGGACAAGCCCGCACCGAAGCCGAAGGACAAGCCCGCGCGTCCCTCGCGCGACGCCATCCTTGCCCTGCGCGCGGAGGCGCGCAAATGCGAGGAACGCGTGAACAAGCTTGCGGAAATGCTTGAAAAGCTGGACGAAAAGCTGTCAGACCCAGAGCTTTACGACGCCTCCCGCGCAGCCGAGCGTGACAAGTGGCTGCGCAAGCATGCCGAGGCGCGCGACGCGATGACCCGCGCCGAGGAACTGTGGATGGAGGCCCTCGAGGCGCTCGAGACCGCCGTCGCGGCCGGCTGAGCTCCGGCCATTCATCTTGCCCCAAAGACCTCGGAGGGCGGCGCAGCCGCGGGGGCAGCGCCCCCTCGGCCCGCACCGCCCCGCGCGGCATTCCCGATTTCTTCACTCAGGTATTGACCCCTGTGCCACGCTCGGGCATAGAACGTCAAAACCTGACCAAAGGAGTCACCCATGACCGCGCGCATCCTTCTGGCCCTGACCACGGCGCTCGCTGCCACCCCGGCGCTGGCCGAGGAGGTCAATGTCTATTCGCACCGCCAGCCCGAGCTGGTGCAGCCGCTCTTCGACGCCTTCACCAAGGAGACCGGCATCGACGTCAACGTCGCCTTCGTCGACAAGGGCATGGTCGAGCGGCTGGTGGCCGAGGGCGCGCGCTCGCCCGCCGATCTGGTGATGACCGTCGACATCGCGCGACTGATGCAGGTGGTCGATGCCGGCGTCACCCAGCCGGTCGAGGATCCCGCGCTCGACGCCGCGATCCCAGCCGAGTTCCGCGACCCGGGCCATCAGTGGTTCGGCCTGACCACCCGCGCCCGCATCGTCTATGCCAGCCGCGATCGGGTGAAGGACGGCGAGGTGACGAGCTACGAGGATCTCGCCGATCCGAAGTGGAAGGGCCGGATCTGCACCCGCCCCTTCACCGCCGATTACAACGTCGCGCTGACCGCGGCCTATCTCGCCCATCACGGCGAGGAGGCAACGCGGACCTGGCTCGAGGGCGTGAAGGCCAATCTCGCGAAGAAGCCCGAGGGCAATGACCGCAGCCAGGTGAAGTCGATCTGGGCTGGCGAATGCGACATCTCGCTCGGCAATACCTATTACATGGGCCAGATGGTCGCCGACCCGGTCGAGAAGGACTATGCCGCCGCGGTGCGCATCGTCTTCCCGAAATTCGAGGGCGGCGGCACGCACATGAACATCTCGGGCGTGGCGATGACCAAATCCGCCCCGAACAAGGACGCGGCGCTGAAGCTGATGGAATTCCTGGCCTCGGACGAGGCGCAGCGGATCTATGCCGAGACCAACAACGAATTCCCGGTGAAGCCCG
This sequence comes from Paenirhodobacter sp. YD-8, assembly GCF_056590935.1. Classification (NCBI taxonomy): domain Bacteria; kingdom Pseudomonadati; phylum Pseudomonadota; class Alphaproteobacteria; order Rhodobacterales; genus Paenirhodobacter; species Paenirhodobacter sp. YD-8. The sequence goes on from NZ_CM152649.1 coordinate 2,296,505, forward strand.
GCGTGCCGCGCTCGGCGCTGGTCGAGAGCTGGGGCGAGTTCACCCCGGACGCGCTTGGCCTTGTCGAGGTGGCGAAGCTGCGACCGACGGCACTGAAGCTCATCGAAAGCGTCAACTTCGACGGCTAAAAGACTGAAACAAAAGGCCCCGCTTCGGCGGGGCCTTTTTCTGTTCCGGGCTCACTCGGCCGCAAGAACCACCGGCTGCGGCGCGGCGCCGACGCGCACGCAGGGCAGACCGGTGAGCTGATCGAGATCGGCCGCGAACTGCCGGCGCAGGCGCGCGGCGTCAAGTTCCGAGAAGGCGGCGATCGGCGCGGGCTGCGGCTGGCGCAGATGGAAGGCGACAAGGCGCGAGAGCTGCCGCGCGGGCAGCGTGATGCCGCTGCGATGGAGCCGCTGCAGCATGGCGAGCGCGGTATCGGGCAGCTCGGGCTCGACGGAAGCCGGGGCGGCAAGCTCCGCCTCGGGCACCAGTGCGGCCAGCGCCTCGGCGGGTGTCGGGTCGACCAGCAGGATGGTTTCGCGCGGCGCAAGCGTGGCGATCAGCTCGGAGGCCAGATCGAACCAGCCGCGCGGCTCGGCCAGCAGATGCGGCGCAAGCGTGTCGAAGGCCGGCATCTCGCGGCGCGCGGCCTGTGCCCGCCACAGCCGCGGATAGAGCGCATCGAGCGGCAGCATCGGCAGCACCAGCCGCCCGACCGGGCCGCGGATCTTGCGCGCGAAGGCGAAGGCGCGGGCCTCGGCGAGCGGGAAGAATCCCCCCATCCCCGCCGCGGCGCGACCGCAGATCGTCTCGTCGACATGCACCCGCCCCGAGGCCACCGGCCCGAGCACCGCCCGGCCAAGCCCGGCCGCGGTGAGCGCGTCCTGCCCCTCGGCCAGGCTGCGCGCGACAGTGGCACCAAGAGCCCCGGTGCCGGGCATCGAGAGAAACACGTGATGGTCGGTCGTCCGCATCTGCCTGCCTGCTCTTTTTTTCTGGGTCCGGGCCGGAAACCGGCGCCGTGTGACTCATCGTTAACCATTGAATGTGGCGAAGATTGGGCCCGGGCGGGGCGGCGGACGATGGACTTCGGCCGCGCCCTGCGACACTCTGCCCGCCGAAGGAGACCGCCATGACCCGCAAGATCATCATCGACACCGACCCCGGCCAGGACGACGCCGTCGCCATCCTGCTGGCGCTGGCGAGCCCCGAGCTCGAGGTGCTGGGCATCACCTGCGTCGCGGGCAATGTGCCCTTGCCGCTGACCTCGAAGAACGCGCGGGTGGTGTGCGAGCTGGCGGGCCGCGCCGACATCAAGGTCTTTGCGGGCTGCGACCGGCCGCTGGTGCGTCCGCTCGTCACCGCCGAATATGTGCATGGCAAGACCGGGCTCGACGGCATCGCGCTGCCCGAGCCCGCGATGGCGCTGCAGCCGGGCCACGCCGTCGATTTCCTGATCGAGACGCTGCGGCGCGAACCCGCGGGCACGGTCACGCTATGCCCGCTCGGGCCGCTGACGAACATCGCGACGGCGCTGCAAAAGGCGCCCGACATCGCCCCGCGGATCGCCGAGATCGTGCTGATGGGCGGCGCCTATTTCGAGGTGGGCAACACCACCCCCGCCGCCGAGTTCAACGTTCACGTCGACCCGCAAGCCGCGGAAATCGTGTTTCATTCCGGCGTTCCTCTGGTGGTCCTGCCGCTTGACGCCACGCATCAGGTGCTGACCAACCGCGCCCGGATCGAGGCGTTTCGCGGCCTTGGCACGCCGGTGGGCCATGCCGTGGCAAGCTGGACCGATTTCTTCGAGCGTTTCGACATGGAGAAATACGGCTCGGAGGGCGCGCCGCTGCATGACCCCTGCGTCATCGCCTATCTGCTGCAACCGGACCTTTTCGAGGGGCGCCACATCAATGTCGAGATCGAGACCGTGTCCGAGCTGACGATGGGGATGACGGTTGCCGACTGGTGGCGGGTGACCGATCGCGAACCGAACGCCTATTTCGTCGGCCGGGCGAATGCCGAGGGCTTCTATGCGCTGCTCACCGAGAGGCTGGCGCGGCTGTGAGCGCGGCGCCTCCGGCGGGCGTCTTTTGCCAGCGAAAGGCGGCCGTCGCCTTCAACTCCGCGCGCGCGGGGCTTGACCCGGGCGGGCGGCGGCGCAGATCAGAGGGATGACGATGACCCTGCCCTTCGACAATTCCTATGCCCGCCTGCCCGAGCGGTTCTTCGCGCGGCTCGATCCCGCACCGGTGCGAGCCCCGGCGTTGCTGGCGCTGAACCGCGATCTCGCCTTGCGGCTTGGGCTTGACCCCGATGCGCTGGCCACGCCCGAGGGCGTCGCGATGCTTTCGGGCAATGCCGTGCCCGCGGGGGCCGCGCCGCTCGCCCAGGCCTATGCCGGGCATCAGTTCGGGGGCTGGGTGCCGACCCTTGGCGATGGCCGCGCGGTGCTTCTGGGCGAGATCGTGGCGCCGGACGGGGCGCGCTTTGATCTGCAGCTGAAGGGCGCCGGGCAGACGCCCTTCTCGCGGCGCGGCGACGGGCGGGCCTGGCTCGGCCCGGTGCTGCGCGAATATCTGGTGAGCGAGGCGATGGCGGCCTTCGGCGTGCCGACGACGCGGGCGCTCGCCGCGGTGGCGACGGGCGAGGTCGTGGTGCGCGATGCGATGGGGCGGCCGGGCGCGGTGCTGACCCGCGTGGCCGCGAGCCATATCCGCGTCGGCACCTTCCAGTATTTCGCCGCGCGCGGCGACACCGAGGCGCTTTCGCTGCTCGCCGATCAGGTGATCGCGCGGCATTATCCCGAGGCCCGGGGGCCGCTTGAGTTGCTGCGCGCGGTCGTCGCGGCGCAGGCGCGGCTGATCGCCGCCTGGATGGCGCTTGGCTTCATCCATGGCGTGATGAACACCGACAATATGGCGGTTTCGGGCGAGACCATCGACTATGGCCCCTGCGCCTTCATGGACGCCTATCACCCCTCGACGGTGTTCTCCTCGATCGACCAGTATGGCCGCTATGCCTATGCCAACCAGCCGCAGATCGCGGTGTGGAACCTCGCGCAACTCGCCACCTGCCTGCTGCCGCTGATGGGCGACCGCGAGGCGGCGATCGAGGTCGCGACCGAGGCAGTGAACGAGTTCGTGCCGCTCTATCAGACCGAGTGGCTGGCGCGCTTCGGCCGCAAGATCGGTCTGGCCGCCGCAACGCCCGAGGATCAGCCGCTGATCGAGTCGCTGCTCGGCCGGATGGCGAGCGAGCGCGCCGATTTCACCCGCAGCTTCCGCGGCCTCGTCATCGGCACCGCGCGCGCCGAATTCGCCGAGCCCCTGGCCTTCGACACCTGGGCGCCCGACTGGCAGGCGCGGCTGGCGCGCGAGGCGGATCCGCAGGCGGTGATGGCGGCGGCGAACCCGGTGCGCATTCCGCGCAATCACCGCGTCGAGGAGGCGATCGCGGCGGCGGTCGAGGGCGATCTTGCGCCCTTCACGCGGCTGTCGGCGGCACTCGCCGATCCTTTCGCCGCCGATCCGGCGCTTGCCGATCTCGAGGCCGCGCCGCGGCCCCACGAGATCGTGCACCGGACCTTCTGCGGCACCTGAACGTCACCGATCAACCCATTGCCAGACAAAGATTTCGCATGAGCCTGCGCATCGCCTCCTACAACACGCACAAATGCGTCGGCACCGACGGGCAGCGCGACCCGGAGCGGGTGCTGAGCGTGATCAACGCGCTCTCGGCCGATGTCATCGCGCTGCAGGAGGTGGACCTTCGGCTGGGCGAGCGGCCCGCGGCGCTGCCCGCGAAGCTGATCGAGGCCGAGACCGATTTCCGCCCTGCCGATCTGCCGCGCACCGGGCCGGAAAGCCTTGGCTGGCATGGTCAGACGGTGCTGGTACGGCGCGGCACGCGGATCCTCGAGGCCGAGGGGATCGCGCTGCCGGGGCTCGAACCGCGCGGCGCGCTGCGCCTGACACTCGCGCGCAGCGGCGCCGATCCCTTCGTGCTGGTCGCCGCGCATCTGGGCCTGCGCCGCACCGACCGGCGCGCGCAATGGGCCCGCATCGCGCGCGAGCTTGGCCGCGGCGGGCCCGGCCCCGCGCTCGCCATCGGCGATTTCAACGAATGGTCGTCGAAGCGCGGCTTCGAGGCGCTGACCGGGCTCGACATCCATGCGCCGGGCGCCACCTACCCCTCGCGCGCTCCGCTCGGCCGGCTCGACCGGCTGGTGACGACGCCGGGGCTGCGGGTGCTGCGGATGGGGGTGTTCGACAGCCCGCTGGCGCGGCGCGCCTCGGATCACCTGCCGATCTGGGCCGATGTCGAGGGGCTGCAGGTCTGACAGGGGCGGCGCGATTGTGCGCCACACAATCGCGCGCTGGACGGCCGGCGGCGCTTGCGGCACAGGGGCAACAGGCGGACGGCTCCGCCAAGGGCAGGACCTTCAATGGAAAATCTTCGCGGCAGCCTGCTGATGGTGGGCGCAATGCTCGGCTTCGCGCTCGAGGACATGTTCATGAAACGGCTGACAGCGGAGCTGCCGGTCGGCCAGATGATCATGCTGCTGGGCGCGCTTGGCGCGGCGATTTTCGCCGCGGCGGCGCTCGCGCGGCGCGAGAACCCGTTCACCCGCCGCCTGTTCACCGGTCCGGTGATCTGGCGCAGCTTTGCCGAGTTCGTCGCGACGATGTTCTATGTCAGCGCCATCGCCTTCACCCCCCTCGCCCAGGCCTCGGCGATCCAGCAGGCGGCACCGCTCGTGGTCACGCTCGGCGCGGCGCTGTTCCTGAAGGAGACGGTCGGCTGGCGGCGCTGGCTGGCGATCGGGGCGGGCTTCGCCGGCGTGATGATCGTGATCCAGCCCGGCACCACGGGCTTTTCCGTGCTGTCGCTGCTCTCGGTGATGTCGGTGATCTGGATCTCGGCGCGCGATCTCATCACCCGGCGCATCGGGCGCGGCGTCACCTCGCTGCAGCTCGCCACCTGGGGCTTTGCCGCGATCGTGCCCGCAGGGCCGATCATGCTGTGGTTTCTGGGCGATCACCTGGTCCCGATGCAGGCATTGCAATGGGCGATGCTGTGCGGCGCGGCCCTGTTCGGCGCCGCGGCCTATTACATGCTGATCGCCTCGGTGCGGATCGGCGAGATGTCCTTCATCACCCCCTTCCGCTACACCCGGCTGATCTTTGCCGTGGCGATCGGCTGGGCGGTGTTCCGCGAACCGCCGGGCCCGGCCACCCTGATCGGCGGCGCGGTGATCGTGGCCTCGGGGCTTTACACGATCTGGCGCGAGGCAGCGCGCCGGCGTGCAAACGCCGCTTTCGTCGCTAACATGCCGCGGTGACGCCGAATTCACCCACTCGGCGCTTTTCGGACGCGCCGGCGCGGGCTATAGAGAAGCCGACTTCAGCCACCCAGTGAGGGCACCGACATGAGCACGATCATCGACATCCACGCGCGCGAGATTCTCGACAGCCGCGGCAACCCGACCGTCGAGGTCGACGTGATCCTCGAAGACGGCACGATGGGCCGCGCCGCGGTTCCCTCGGGCGCCTCGACCGGCGCGCATGAGGCGGTCGAACGCCGCGACGGCGACAAGGCGCGCTACATGGGCAAGGGCGTTCTGGAAGCCGTGATGGCGGTGAACGGCGAGATCGCCGAGAACCTCGTCGGCGAGGACGTGACCGAACAGGTCGCCATCGACAACATGATGATCGAGCTCGACGGCACGCCGAACAAGGGCCGGCTCGGCGCGAACGCCATCCTCGGCGTCTCGCTCGCCTGCGCCAAGGCCGCGGCCGATTTCACCATGCAGCCGCTCTATCGCTATGTCGGCGGCACCTCGGCGCGCATCCTGCCGGTGCCGATGATGAACATCATCAACGGCGGCGAGCATGCCGACAACCCGATCGACATCCAGGAATTCATGATCATGCCGGTGAGCGCGGGCAACATCCGCGACGCGGTGCGCATGGGCTCGGAAGTGTTCCATACGCTGAAGAAGGAACTCACCGCCGCTGGCCTGTCGACCGGGCTCGGTGACGAGGGCGGCTTTGCGCCGAACCTCAGCTCGACCACCGCGGCGCTCGACATCATCCTGAAGTCGATCGAGAAGGCGGGCTACAAGCCGGGCGAAGACATCTATCTGGCGATGGACTGCGCCTCGACCGAGTATTACGCCGACGGCAAGTACAACATGAAGGGCGAGGGCAAGGTCCTCACCGCCGAGGAGAACGTCGCCTATCTGGCCGATCTGTGCGCGAACTACCCGATCATCTCGATCGAGGACGGCTGCGCCGAGGACGACTGGGAAGGCTGGAAGCTGCTGACCGACACGCTCGGCGGCAAGATCCAGCTGGTCGGCGACGACCTCTTCGTGACCAACCCCGAGCGTCTCGCCCGCGGCATCAAGGCCGGCGTCGCGAACTCGATGCTGGTCAAGGTAAACCAGATCGGTTCGCTCACCGAGACCCTCGCCGCCGTCGACATGGCGCATCGCGCGGGCTACACTAACGTGATGTCGCACCGCTCGGGCGAGACCGAGGACGCGACCATCGCCGACCTCGCCGTCGCCACCAACTGCGGCCAGATCAAGACCGGCTCGCTGGCGCGTTCGGACCGGCTCGCGAAATACAACCAGCTGATCCGCATCGAGGAAATGCTGGGCGAGACCGCGGAGTTCGCCGGCCGTTCGATCCTGAAGTAAGGGGCGCGGGCCGGTGACGATTTTCATTGTCGGTGGCTCGAACTCCCTGATGAAGGACGGGTGGGTGACCTCACTCACCCGTCTTTTGCCATCCGAGCAGATCGCCAACATCTCGATCGGCGCCACGCATTCGATGACGGGGCTGTTCCGGGTGATGACGCGCAGCGATCTGCAGCCCGGCGACACCATCGTCTGGGAATATGCGCTGAACGAGATCAACCATAACCAGCGCGGCCACCGGACCGAGGATCTGCTTCGCGTCCTCGAACATCTGCTGCGACTGTGCTCCCGGCGCGGGATAAACTTCGCCGCGGCCGTCTTCACCCCCCGGCAGATCGAGGCGCTTCCCGCGCGGCCGGCGTATTACGATGCGCTGCTGCAGCTCTTCGCGCATTACGGCGTGCCCAGCTTCGATGTCTCGCCCCGCTGGTGCGCGGCGAACCGGGCGTCGCGCTTTCCGGCGAAGCTGTTCAAGGATGCCGCGCATTACGTCATCGAGCCCCGGCTGATGCGCTTCATCGCCGAAGGGGTCATCGACGCCATCGGACGCGCCTGCGTCCCCGCCGAGGTCACACCGCGCTACACCGGGGCGACCGTGCCGCGGCTGGTCACGCCGCAAGACGGCGTGCCGTTCCACAACACGATCCTCGACCTGACCCTGGCCGAGGTTCCGAGCGCCAGCTTCACCCTGTCGCAACACGGCCATATCCTCGGCTTCTTCGCGCTCTGCCCGCCCGGACTGCAGACGGGGCTGCGTCTGACCCTTGCCAATGGCCAGACCGGCGGTCGCTGGATCCGTATCTCGACGACGCCCGAGGGCAATTACGCGCGCCCGCAGTTCCGGGCCTTTTCGCTGCTGCAGGCCGACGGCGCGGCGTGGCGGTGCACCCGGGGCGACCGGCTCGAGGTGCGCCCGGCCGAAGGCACCGGCCGCTACTACGCCGAATTCGAGCTTCGCGCGCACCTGTCCGCGATCAGCCGCCCGTTCCAGCCGAGCTTCGCCGGTTTCCTGCTCGAGGTTGCCGAGCAATCGCGCGACGACAGCGCTCCGAGACGGGGATTCGGCCGCTGACGCACAAGTCGGCGCGCCGAACGCGGTGCCCGAAAACACCGTCGCACGACGCGCCAGATCAGACCGGATCGGAAAATCGCCGCATCAGCGCGAAGGCCAGACGGAAGGCCAGCGGCCCGACGCCGAGCGACAGGACGAAGGCCACGGGCCAGGCCATGGCGAAATGGTGCAGCCACAGCCCCGGCCAGCCTTCCGGCAGACCCTGCGCCAGCACGCTGAAGATGAAGGTCATCAGAAAGGCCATCATCCCGGAGATGAACAGCTGCGCAAGCAGGATGGTGCGCTTCTCGCGCTTGGGATCGGTTTTTTGCATGTGATGTCTCGACTGTGGGCAAGGCCCGAGAAAAAGGTGCCGCGGGATCGAGACTTCGACAAACACCCACAGCCCTCGGGCTGCAGGGGCCGGGATAACCAACCGGCCTGACATTTTTCGGCTCAGCCCGCGTAGCGCCCCGGGCCGGCTCCGTCAAGCCCGCGCTCAGCTCGGCGCGCTGAACTGGCCGCCGCCCACCAGCGCCGCGACGCCCGTGGTGCTTGGCCCCGAGGTCGGCAGACCGCGCGCCACCCGCACCGCGAGATAGGCAAAGGCCTGCGCCTCGAGCATGTCGCCATCGAGGCCGAGATCCTCGACAGGGGCGACGGGGCAATTCAGCCGCCGCGCCAACTCGACCATCAGCGCCGTGTTCATCCGCCCGCCCCCCGAGACGTAAAGCGCCGCCGGCGGTTCGGGGAAATGCTCGAACCCGCGAACAACCGAGGCCGCAGCAGCGGCGGTGAGGGTCGCCGCGGCATCAGCGTCGGAAAGCCCCTCCACCGATTTCAGAAGATCCGGAAATTCGTTGCGATCCAGTGATTTCGGCGGAATGCGCAGGAAGAACGGATGGGCCAGGAAGCGCTCGACCAGGTCCGGGTCGGCGGTCCCCGCAAGCGCGAGCGCGCCCCCTTCGTCGCGCAGTCCGCCCAGACGGGCATGGACCAGATCGTTGATCGGCGCATTCGCCGGGCCGGTGTCGAAGGCGAGGATCGCGCCCGCCACCTCGGGCCCCGCCGCGCGCGGGTCGAGCCAGGTTACATTGCCGACCCCGCCGAGGTTCAGGAAGGCCACCGGCGCCGACAGCCCCGCCCATTGCGCCGCGGCGAAATGGAAGAAGGGCGCAAGCGGCGCGCCCTGCCCGCCCAGCTCGACGTCGGTCGAGCGGAAATCCCACACCACCGGCCGGCCCAGCACCTCGGCCAGCACCCGCCCCGAGCCCGCCTGATGCGTGCGCCGCACCCCGCCAAGCCCCTGCGGGTCATGCGCAAGGGTCTGGCCGTGAAAGCCGATCACCCGGGCGTCGACCATGCCCGCCAAGAGCTCGGCATGGGCGGTCTCGACGACCTCGGCCGCGGCCTCGACCTCCGGCGCGCCCGGCCACAGGCCAAGGGCCGCGCGCAGCACCTCCTGCTCGGCCTCGGAATAGGGGCGATAATCGGTGCGGCCGAAATCGAGAATGCGTGTGCCGTCGGTCAGCACCATCGCCGCATCGACCCCGTCGAGCGAGGTTCCCGACATCGTTCCCGCCGCCCAGACCGGCCCCGGCTTCAACATGGCTTCCCCTTTGGCTGCCTGCCGGATATACGGCAGGACGTGTAGAATAGGGACAAGCACGATGACCTACCATCCCCGATCGGACTTCCTCCGCATCATCATCGAGCGCGGCTTCCTGGCGGATTGCACCGACATCCAGGAACTCGACGCGGCACTGACGAAGGGGATGGTCACCGCCTATATCGGCTATGACGCCACCGCGGCGTCGCTGCACGTGGGCCATCTGCTCAACATCATGCTGCTGCGCTGGTTCCAGAAGACCGGCAACAAGCCGATCACGCTGATGGGCGGCGGCACCACCAAGGTGGGCGACCCCTCCTTCCGCTCGGAAGAACGGCCGCTGCTGACGCCCGAGAAGATCGACGAGAACATCGCCGGCATGCAGCGCGTCTTCGCGCGCTTCCTCGACTACCGCGACGAGGCGAACGGCGCGATGATGCGCAACAATGCCGAGTGGCTCGACAGCCTGAACTACCTCGATTTCCTGCGCGACATCGGCCGGCACTTCTCGGTGAACCGGATGCTGTCGTTCGAATCGGTGAAGTCGCGACTCGACCGCGAGCAGTCGCTCAGCTTCCTCGAATTCAACTACATGATCCTGCAGGCCTATGACTTCCTCGAGCTGAACCGCCGCTATGGCTGTCTGCTGCAGATGGGGGGCTCGGACCAGTGGGGCAACATTGTCAACGGCATCGACCTGACGCGCCGGGTGCTCGACCGCGAGATCTTCGGCCTGACCACGCCGCTGCTGACCACCTCGGACGGGCGCAAGATGGGCAAGTCGCAGGGCGGCGCGATCTGGCTGAATGACCAGATGCTCTCGCCTTACGAATTCTGGCAGTTCTGGCGCAACACCACCGATGCCGATGTCGGGCGCTTCCTCAAGCTCTATACCGACCTGCCGGTCGAGGAATGCGAGCGGCTCGGCGCGCTTGGCGGGGCCGAGATCAACGGCGCGAAGATCATCCTCGCGAACGAGGTGACGACGCTGCTCCATGGCGCCGAGGCGGCCGCCGCGGCCGAGGCCACCGCGCGCGAGGTCTTCGAGAAGGGCGGCGTGGGCGAGGACCTGCCGACGCTGGCGCTGAGCGCCACCGAGGTTGCCGACGGCATCAGCCTTGCCCAGCTCGTGCTGCGCACCGGGCTCGCGAAGACCGGCAAGGACGGCAAGCGGCTGATTTCCGAAGGCGGGCTGAAGGTCAACGACGAGACCTGCGTCGATGCGGGGCGGATGTTCCATGCCGCCGACCTCGCCGAGCCGGTGAAGCTGAGCGCGGGCAAGAAGCGCCACGCCCTCGTCACGCTGGGCTGAGGACAGCCCGGGGGCGCCGCCCCCGGACCCCCGGCCTCTCTCGACCCGGAAAAACCAAGGGCGCCCCGATCGGAGCGCCCTTTCTCTTTCATCTTGCCACAAATACCTCGGGGGTGCGGGGGCAGCGCCCCCGCCCGGCCTCACTCGATCGTCGCCGAGACGATGTAGTCCGGGTCCTCGACGAGGCCGTTCTGCGCGGGATTGCCCTTTTTCAGCCGGTCGATCACCTCCATGCCGGAGACGACATGACCGACGATCGTGTACTGGCCATCCAGATGCGGCGCCGGGGCGAACATCACGAAGAACTGCGAGTTGGCCGAATCCGGGTTCGCTGAGCGCGCCATGCCGACCATGCCGCGGCTGAAGGAGCGGTTCGAGAATTCCGCCGGAAGATCGGGGTATTTCGAGCCGCCCATCCCCGCCATCGAGGTGTCCGCGCCGCGCTTGCCGAACTGCACGTCGCCGGTCTGCGCCATGAAGCCGTCGATCACCCGGTGGAAGACCACGTCGTCATAGGCGTGCTCATTCGCCAGCTTGACGATCCGCTCGACATGCTTGGGTGCAACGTCGGGCAGCAGGTCGATCACCACCTTGCCGCTGACCGAGCCGCCGATCTCGAGCACCAGATTCGGGCCCGGTCCGTCGGGCACGGTGGTGCCGTCCTGAGCGAGCGCCACGGTGGCGCCGAGGCAGAACGCCCCGGCCAGGAAGAGCTTACGCGTCAGCATCGGCGGCGACCTTCACCTTGATCATCCGGTCGGGGTTCGCCGGCGGCTCGCCACGCATGATCTTGTCGACGAATTCCATCCCCGAGATCACCCGGCCATAGACGGTGTACTGGCCGTTCAGGAAGTGGTTGTCGGAGAAGTTGATGAAGAACTGCGAGTTGGCCGAGTTCGGGTTCATCGAGCGCGCCGCGCCGAGCGTGCCGCGGTCATGCGGGATGCGCGAGAATTCGGCGGGCAGGTCGGGGTACTGCGAGCCACCCGTGCCGGCGCGGCGGGGGTTGTAGTCCTTTTCCATGTTGGCGTTCTCGACATCGCCGGTCTGCGCCATGAAGCCCTCGATGACGCGGTGGAAGGCCACGTTGTCATAGGCGCCGTCGCGGGCAAGCTGCTTCATCCGCTCGGCGTGCTTGGGCGCGATCTCGGGCATCAGCTCGATCACGACATCGCCATCCTTGAGCGTCATGATGATGGTGTTTTCGGGGTCTTTGATCTCGGCCATCGCTGGTCCTCCTCGAATGTTTGGCGCGACCTTACGCAGGAGCCCCGCCCAAGAAAAGAGCAAAGCGCCAGAGGCCGTTGACGGCCCCGTCACGGCGGGGCAAGTTTGCGTGAGCAGCATCGGCGGATGGTCCTTCGCCGGTCGCGCAATGAGGAGAGTGAAATGGCCTGGAAAACCCTCGACGAGATCGACCTTGCGGGCAAGGTCGTGCTGGTGCGCGTCGACATCAACGTGCCGGTCGAGAACGGCGTGGTGACCGACGCAACCCGGATCGAGAAGATCGTGCCCACGGTGAAGGACATCCTCGCCAAGGGGGGCAAGCCGGTGCTTCTGGCCCATTTCGGCCGCCCGAAGGGTCAGGTCGTGCCGGAGATGAGCCTGAAACCGCTCGTGCCGACGCTCGAGAAGGCGCTTGGCGTGCATGTGATCTTCGCCGAGGACTGCATCGGTGGTCCGGCGAAGAAGGCCGTGGCGGCGATGCAGCCGAGCGAAGTGGTGCTGCTCGAGAACACCCGCTTCCATGCCGGCGAGGAAAAGAACGACCCCGAACTCAGCGCGGCGATGGCGGCGCTTGGCGAGGTTTATGTTAACGACGCCTTCTCGGCCGCGCACCGCGCGCACAGCTCGACCGAGGGCGTGGCGCATATCCTGCCCTCGGCCGCGGGGCGGCTGATGGAGGCCGAGCTGAAGGCGCTCGAGGCGGCGCTTGGCAATCCGGTGCGGCCGGTGACGGCGGTCGTCGGCGGCGCCAAGGTCTCGACCAAGCTCGACCTGCTCGGCAATCTGGTGAGCAAGGTCGAATATCTGGTGATCGGCGGCGGCATGGCGAACACCTTCCTCGTCGCGCAGGGCATCGACGTGGGCAAGTCGCTGGCCGAGCATGACATGGCCGAGACCGCGAAGGCGATTCTCGCCAAGGCCGCCGATGCCGGCTGCCGCGTGGTGCTGCCGGCCGACGTCGTCGTGGCGCGCGAGTTCAAGGCGGGCGCCGAGAACGAGGTGGTGGCGGCCGATGCCTGCCCCGCCGATGCGATGATCCTCGATGCCGGCCCGAAGGCGGTCGAGGAGATCTGCAAGGTCTTTGAGGCCTCGAAGACGCTGATCTGGAACGGCCCGCTCGGCGCCTTCGAGATCGCGCCCTTCGACACCGCGACGAATGCGGCGGCCAAGAAGGCGGCCGAACTGACGAAGGCCGGCGCGCTGGTCTCGGTCGCGGGCGGCGGCGATACCGTCGCGGCGCTGAACAAGGCCGGCGTCGCCGCCGATTTCAGCTATATCTCGACCGCGGGCGGGGCCTTCCTCGAATGGATGGAAGGCAAGGAACTGCCCGGTGTTGCGGCACTGATGAAATGACAAGGGGCGGCCTTCGGGCCGCCCTTCCCCTGTCTGGGCCCCTGTTAGCGTTCTCAGAATTGCGCGAAGGGGGACAAGGGGTTATCCGGGGACCAAGGCCGGGGAACCGGCGCAACCAGCTTGCATGGAGACCATGATGGCGAACGCGAAAATGCTCGAACAGATGAAGAAGGGGCAGGGTTTCATCGCCGCGCTCGACCAGTCGGGCGGCTCGACGCCGAAGGCGCTGAAGCTCTATGGCGTGAACGAGGACGCCTATTCGAACGAGACCGAGATGTACGACATGATCCACGCGATGCGCTCGCGGATCATCAAGTCGCCCGCCTTCACCGGCGAGAAGGTGATCGGCGCGATCCTGTTCGAACAGACCATGGACCGCGAGATCGACGGCATCCCGACCGCCACCTTCCTGTGGGAAAAGCGCGGCGTCGTGCCCTTCCTGAAGATCGACAAGGGGCTCGAGGCCGAGGCCAAGGGCTGCCAGATGCTGAAGCCGATCCCGGGGCTCGAGGCGCTGCTCGACCGCGCCGCCGCCGCCGGCATCTTCGGCACCAAGGAACGTTCGGTGATCTCGGCCGCCAATGTCGAGGGCATCCGTGAGGTCGTGGCGCAGCAGTTCGAACTGGGCAAGACCGTCATCGCGCATGGTCTGATGCCGATCATCGAGCCGGAAGTGACGATCTCGATCGCCGACAAGGCCGATGCCGAGGCGATCCTGCTCGAGGCGATCCTTGAACAGCTCGAGGGGCTCGAGGACGGCAAGACGGTGATGCTGAAGCTGAGCCTGCCGACGATCCCGAACTTCTACAAGCCGCTGGTCGATCACCCGAAGGTGCTGAAGGTCGTGGCGCTGTCGGGCGGCTATCCGCGCGACGAGGCGAACCGGATCCTGGCGCAGAACGACGGCATGATCGCCTCGTTCAGCCGTGCGCTGACCGAGGGGCTGAGCGCGCAGCAGTCGGACGCGGAATTCGACGCGGCGCTCGGCGCGGCGATCGACAGCATCTACAAGGCCTCGATCGCCTGATCGCGGCTTGCGACGCGAAAATCCGTGCTATCGTGGCACCGGCCGGGCTCCCTTCGGGGGCCCGTTTCGTTCGGAGCCCTCGGATGACACGACACTGCCTGCCGCTTGTCCTGGCCGCGCTGATCGCCGGCTGTGCGCCCCAGCCGCCCGCGGCGCCGGACGGCTTCCTTCCCGATGCGGTGGTGCTGACCCCCGATCCGCCGGAGGGCTGGCCCTGGAAGATGGGCACGATGGAGGTGACGCTGGACGGCGCCGCCCATCCCTACACCACCTACGATTTCTCGATCGGAGCCATCGACGCCTCGGTGCAGCTGAGCTGGGAGCCCGACGCGGATCATTCGGTCACACCGGGCGGCGCGGTGCATTTCCTGCTGGGCGGATCGCCCGGCGGCACGCCGAAACCCGACTCGGACGAGATCTTCGTCAACGCGATCTTCCCCGACGTTCCGGCAAGTGGCACCCGCACCGGGCAGGTGACGGTCGACTGGCTGCTGGGCCCCACGCTCGACGGGCCGAAGCTGCGCAGCCGCGGACCGGCCGAACTGACAATCGAGCAGCTGAGCCGCGATGCCGCCGAGCCGAGCCGCGGTCAGGTCACCGGGCGCATCCGCGCCACCCTGTGCGATGCGCAAGGCGACAGACTGACCCCGGGCGGCGCCTGCCACGCCTTCACCGCGCGCTTCGACACCCGGGTCTTCATCAGCCTGAAACCCGAGTGAGTGCAGGAAAAACAGGGCCTTCCCTGCCTTTCGGGGATTCACAATCCGCCGCGGCTGTGGCAGGATGAACAGATCGCCCGACAAGAGGCGGATGCGCCGGGGCACCCCGGGGGACAGAGGCAGCAGCATGTTTCACAAACGCCCCGCCGTCGGGCCCTTCATCTTCTTCTCGATTGCCGTCGTGCTCGGCCTCTATTTCACCTTTGCCGCGGTGCAGGGGTCGTACGGCATCTTCCGCCGGGTGCAGGTCGATGCCGAGATCGACCAGCTGACCACCGAGCGCGACGCCCTGCGCAACGAGGCCGAGCGGATGGCGAACCTGACGCACCGACTGTCGGACGAATATCTCGACCTCGATCTTCTCGACGAGCGCGCCCGCGAGGTGCTGGGCACCGTGCGCCGCGACGAAATCGTCATCCGCTGAGCCCCCCTTCCCGACGGCCGCCCTGCACCCGCTTGCGGGCAGGGTTGACGCATGTGCGATTGCATCCCCATCCGCCTTGCTGTATGAAATGGTTTAACGTTGAACTATTTTCTGCGCAGGGGAGGAAGCCGGATGGCAACTCGCAAGACCCCCGAGACGGCCGCGGTTGACGGCGCCAATGTCTCGAAGGACGATCTTCTGAAATATTATCACGAGATGCTGCTGATCCGCCGGTTCGAGGAGAAGGCAGGCCAGCTCTACGGCATGGGGCTGATCGGCGGGTTCTGCCACCTCTACATCGGCCAGGAGGCGGTGGTCGTCGGGCTCGAGGCCGCGGCGAAAGAGGGCGACAAGCGCGTCACCTCGTACCGCGACCACGGCCACATGCTGGCCTGCGGCATGGACCCGAAGGGCGTGATGGCCGAGCTGACCGGGCGCGAGGGCGGCTACAGCCGCGGCAAGGGCGGCTCGATGCACATGTTCTCGAAGGAGAAGCACTTCTACGGCGGCCATGGCATCGTCGGCGCGCAGGTGCCGATCGGCGCGGGGCTGGCCTTCTCGGACAAGTACAAGGGCAATGACAACGTCACCTTCGCCTATTTCGGCGATGGCGCGGCGAACCAGGGCCAGGTCTACGAGACCTACAACATGGCCGAGCTGTGGAGCCTGCCGGTGGTCTTCGTGATCGAGAACAACCAGTATGCCATGGGCACGTCGGTCAAGCGCTCGACCAAGTCGACGACGCTCTACGGCCGCGGCGTGGCCTTCGGCATTCCGGGCGAGCAGGTCGATGGCATGGACGTGCTGGCGGTGAAGGCGGCGGGCGAGAAGGCGGTGGCGCACTGCCGCGCCGGCAACGGCCCCTACATCCTCGAGATGATGACCTATCGCTATCGCGGCCACTCGATGTCGGACCCGGCGAAATACCGCACCCGCGAAGAGGTACAGAAGATCCGCGAGGAGCGCGACGCGATCGAACACGTGCGCGAGCTGCTGATCTCGGGCGGTCACGCCACCGAAGACGACCTGAAGGCGATCGACAAGGAGATCAAGGCGACGGTGAACGAGGCCGCCGAATTCTCCAAGGAAAGCCCCGAGCCCGCGCTGAGCGAGCTCTGGACCGATATCTACGCCTGAGGGAGACTGACAATGGCAACCGAAATCCTGATGCCCGCGCTCTCCCCGACGATGGAAGAGGGCACGCTTGCGAAATGGCTGGTCAAGGAGGGTGACACCGTCACCTCCGGCCAGATCCTCGCCGAGATCGAGACCGACAAGGCGACGATGGAATTCGAGGCGGTCGACGAGGGCACGATCGCGAAGATCCTGGTGCCCGAAGGCACCGCCGGCGTGAAGGTGAACACCCCGATCGCGGTGCTGGCCGAGGACGGCGAAAGCGCGGCCGACGCGGTGCAGAGCGCCGCCGCCCCGGCAGCCGCCGCCCCTGCCCCGGTCGCGGCCACCGCCGCCGCGCCCGCCGAGGCGCCTGCGGCGCCGGTCTCGAAGGCCTCGGCCGACTGGCCCGAAGGCACGCCGATGAAGACGATGACGGTGCGCGAGGCGCTGCGCGAGGCGATGGCCGAAGAGATGCGCGCCGACGAAAACGTCTATCTGATGGGCGAGGAAGTCGCCGAATACCAGGGCGCCTACAAGATCAGCCAGGGGCTGCTGGACGAGTTCGGGGAGAAGCGGGTGATCGACACGCCGATCACCGAATACGGCTTCACCGGCATCGCCGTGGGCGCGGCCATGGGCGGGTTGCGCCCGATCGTCGAGTTCATGACCTTCAACTTCGCGATGCAGGCGGTCGACCACATCATCAACTCGGCGGCGAAGACGCTCTACATGTCCGGCGGCCAGATGGGCTGTCCGATCGTGTTCCGCGGCCCGAACGGCGCGGCGGCGCGTGTCGGCGCCCAGCACAGCCAGGACTATGCCGCCTGGTATGCGATGATCCCGGGCCTCAAGGTGGTGATGCCCTATTCGGCGGCCGATGCGAAGGGCCTGCTGAAGACCGCGATCCGCGATCCGAACCCGGTCGTCTTCCTTGAAAACGAGATCATGTATGGCCGCAGCTTCGAGGTGCCGGACCTCGAGGACTTCACCATCCCCTTCGGCAAGGCGCGGATCTGGCGCGAGGGCACGGATGTCACCCTCGTCAGCTTTGGCATCGGCATGAGCCACACGCTCGAGGCGGCCGAGAAGCTCGCTGCCGAGGGGATCTCGGCCGAGGTGATCGACCTGCGCACGCTGCGCCCGATCGATTACGACACGGTGCTGGCCTCGGTGATGAAGACCAACCGCTGCGTCACCGTGGAAGAGGGCTGGCCCGTGGGCGCAATCGGCAACCACCTGTCGGCGGTGATCATGGAGCGTGCCTTCGACTATCTCGACGCGCCGGTGATCAACGTGACCGGCAAGGACGTGCCGATGCCCTATGCGGCCAACCTCGAGAAACTGGCGCTTGCGACCTCGGACGATGTCGTCGCGGCGGCGAAGTCTGTCTGCTACCGCTGAGGAGAAAAAGATGGCAACCGAAATCCTGATGCCCGCGCTTTCTCCGACGATGGAGGAAGGCACTCTGGCCAAATGGCTGAAGAAGGAAGGCGACACGGTCAAGTCGGGCGACATCCTCGCCGAGATCGAGACCGACAAGGCGACGATGGAGTTCGAGGCCGTGGATGAAGGTATCCTCGGCAAGATCCTTGTGGCCGATGGCACAGCCGGCGTGAAGGTGAACACCCCGATCGCCCTGCTGCTGGAAGAGGGCGAAAGCGCCGATGCGCTGCCCGCGGCGAAGGCTGCTCCGGCCGCCGCGCCGGTGGCAGCGGCTCCGGCCGCAGCCCCTGCGCCGGTGGCGGCTCCCGCTCCGGCGGCTCCGATGGCAGGTGGCAAACGGATCTTCGCCTCGCCGCTCGCCCGCCGCATCGCCGCCGACAAGGGGCTCGACCTCGCGGCGCTTTCGGGCTCGGGCCCGCACGGGCGGATCGTCAAGGCCGATGTCGAGGCCGCAACCGCCGCGTCCAAGGCCGCGCCCCCTGCCCCGACCACTGTCGCGGCAGCGCCCGCCCCGGCGGCGCCGGCCGTCTCGGCCAGCGCGGTGGCGAAGCTCTACGAGGGCCGCGCCTATGAGGAGGTCACGCTCGACGGGATGCGCCGCACCATCGCCGCGCGCCTGACCGAGGCGAAGCAGACGATCCCGCATTTCTACCTGCGCCGCGCCGCGCGGATCGACGACCTGCTCGCCTTCCGCTCGGAGCTGAACAAGAAGCTCGAGGGTCGGGGCGTGAAGCTGTCGGTCAACGACTTCATCATCAAGGCCTGCGCGCTCGCGCTGCAGGCGGTACCGGATGCGAATGCCGTCTGGGCGGGCGACCGGGTCCTGAAGATGAAGGCCTCGGATGTCGCGGTGGCCGTGGCGATCGAGGGCGGGCTGTTCACCCCGGTGCTGTTCGACGCCGAGGCGAAGTCGCTGTCGAAACTGTCGGAGCAGATGAAGGATCTGGCCAAACGCGCCCGCGATCGCAAGCTCGCGCCGCAGGAATACCAGGGCGGCAGCTTCGCGATCTCGAACCTCGGCATGTTCGGGATCGAGAATTTCGACGCGGTGATCAACCCGCCGCATGGCGCGATCCTCGCCGTCGGTGCAGGCGTGCGCAAGCCGGTGGTGAATGACGCGGGCGAGATCGAGGTGGCGACGATGATGTCGATGACGCTCTCGGTCGATCACCGGGTGATCGACGGGGCGCTTGGCGCGCAGCTTCTGGCGGCGATCGTCGAGAACCTCGAGAACCCGATCGCGATGCTGGCCTGAGGTCCGCGTCCGGAAACGACAAAAAGCCTCCCGTTTCCGGGGGGCTTTTTTGTTCTGGCTCAAGGCGCGGCGCGATCCGCCCCGCTAGGGTCGTCCATGGATGCACTCCTTCGGAAAGGACAAGTCATGGACTGGAAGGCGGAACTTGCGACGATCAAGGCCGAGATGGGGGATTACGCGAAGTGCCAGGAAGCCTCGTATCAGGGCTTCGGCGCGCTGCATGGCGCCTCGCTTGCGCCGGGGGCGCTCTCGACCAAGGAAAAGGAGCTGATCGCGCTGGCCATCGGCATCGCGCGGCAATGCAGCTATTGCATCGGGCTGCATGTGCAGGCCTGCATCGCGGCGGGCGCGAACCGGGCCGAGATCGAGGAAACGGTGAACGTCAGCGTGCTGATGGGCGGCGGGCCGTCGCTGATGTACGGGGTCAAGGCGCTCGAGGCCTATGACCAACTGTCTGCCTGAGATCCGAGGGGCCGGGCGTCGCCCGGCCTCGCTCCCGGGCCTTCAGCCCTCGCAGTTGCAGTTCTTCAGCTGCTGATCCATCCGCACCGCGGGCTGGTCGCAACCGGCCTCGCCGACGATCTTCGCCGGGACGCCGGCGACGGTCTTGCAGCGGGGCACGTCGTTCAGCACCACCGAGCCCGCAGCGATGCGGCTGTTGTCGCCGATGCGGATATTGCCCAGCACCTTCGCCCCCGCGCCGATCAGCACGCCGTTGCCGATCTTCGGGTGGCGGTCCTCCTCCTCCTTGCCGGTGCCGCCGAGCGTCACCGAATGGAGCATCGAGACATTGTCGCCCACCACCGCAGTCTCACCGATCACGATGGAATGGGCGTGGTCGATCATCACGCCCTTGCCGATCCGCGCAGCGGGGTGGATGTCGACACCGAACATCTCGGAGGTGCGCATCTGCACGAAATAGGCCATGTCGCGCCGGCCCTGCCGCCACAGCCAATGCGAGATCCGATAGGCCTGCAGCGCCTGATAGCCCTTGAAGAACAGGATCGGCTGCAGGAAGCGGTGGCAGGCCGGGTCGCGGTCATAGACCGCCACCAGATCGGCGCGCGCCGCACCGCCCAGCCCCGGGTCCGCGCCATAGGCCTCATCGGCGATCTCGCGCAGGATCTGCTCGCTCATCTCGCCCGAGGCAAGCTTCAGCGAAAAGCGATAGGCAAGCGCCCGCTCCATCGTCGGGTGATGCAGAAGCCCCGCGTGGATCAGCGCCCCCAGAAGCGGTTCGTCGCGCACGGCATCGCGCGCCTCGTCGCAGATCCGGGTCCAGACCGGATCGACCGCCGTCACCTTCGCGCGCATTTCCGCCATGACCAAGCTCCTTCGCTTTCGGGCAAGCCTATCACATAGGCCCGACCACACATAGGGGAAGGCCGGCCCGGAGAAAAGCCCGCAGCGTCAGGGCGCAAGCGCGATCCGTGCCGAAAGCCCCGGGCCGAACACATCCGAGATCTGCATCACCTCGATGGCAAAGGGCCCCGTGATCCCGTCCGCAGCCGCCTCCGCCAGGCTGTAGCTCCAGGCCGGCGTGCTCACCGTGGCCTCCCGGCGCACGGTCGTGCCCTCGATCACCCGCACCAGATACAGTTCCGAGGCCTCGCCCAGCGGCACCTCGTAGCCGTCCCAGCTGTCGCCGTCGATCCGGGTGCGGCGTACCCAGCTCAGATCCCAGCCCGCCCCTCCGCGCCCCGCGCGCAGATGGCAGGGGCTGAGCGGGCGCAGCCCCGCGCCGCGAAAGGCCAGCACCTCGTGCACATAGGACGGGTCGTCATAGCCGCGCCGCGCCGATCCGATCCGGTAGTGCCGCGCCAGCCCCCGGACCGAGGCCGCCAGCGCAATCTGCTCGGGCGCCTCGTCCAGCAGCACCACCGTGCTGCCGGCGGGCCAGACCTCGGGGATCAGCGCATCGGTGCCAAGCTGCCCGCGCAACAGCAGCGACAGGTCCCAGACATTCGGCAGCACCGGCACCGCCGTGGCGAATTGCAAAAGCTCCCAGCCCTCGGCACTGCCATCGCCGATCGCCAGCAGGTTCGCCCCCGAAAGCAGCCGCGTCCTGCTGACCGTTTCGAGATCGCCACCGGCCATCCGCACCCGCAAGGCCGGCCCCCGGTCCCACAGCCCCGGCCGCGCCGCCGGCAGCGTGCTCAGCGTCTCGCCGATCACCGCCCGCGCGGCAAGCGTGGTGTTGAGCGCATAGCCCTCGTCCTCGGTCGAGGAATAGACGACAACGGTGCCCGGCCAGGGCGTCGCGGTCACGGCCAGATGCGGGGCGACAGGATCTTCCGTTCCCGTCATCAGCGGCAGGTCGAGAAAGACCGGCGTCACCGGCACCGGCGCGGCGAAGGGGCGGGGCACCACCCGCTCCTCGACCTCGTCCGAAGGCCGGTAGATCGCCGGCTCGACCCGCACCGCCTCGACCGCGATCGCCCCCGCCTGCTCCAGCCGATCAAGGCGGTAGCGCCGCGCTCCCTCGGCCGTCTCGAGCGCCACCACATCCCCCGCGCCAAGGTGCCCGAGCGAGGGCGGAAGCGAAAACCGCGCCCCGTCGCGTGCCACCCGCGCTTCGGCCAGCCAACGCTCGGCAAGCCCCTGCGCCTGTGCCCGGGTCAGCGCCAGCGACAGCTCCGATCCCGACACCGCGCCATCCGCTTCGTCGGGGAACAGCGCCTCGGCCACCGCAACCTCGAAATCTCCATCCGCCTCGACGTAGGTCAGCCGCACCCGCCCCGCCATCTCGGCCTCGGGCGCACGTCTCGTCTCGATCACCGCGTCGCTCTCCTCGCCGAGGGCCAACGCATCGCGGTCAAGCTCGGCCGCCACCCGCCCGTCGCGCATCCGGAACACAAGCCGCCCCTCGCGCTCGAGCGCCTCGAAGCCATAGGCCAGCATCAGCGACTGCAGCATCGCCCGCCCGCTCTCGCCGCCCCCCGGCGCGAAACCGCGCACCAGCCCGTAAAGCCCGCCGACATCGATCGCCGTCACCCCGGCGCCCTCGCAAATCTCGGCCACCACATTTGCCAGCGGCTGCGACACCGCGCGGCCGGAAATCCAGTGCCCGCGCGCATAGTTGTCGGCATCGGCCCAAAGATCGGCGCGCCCCGGAAAGGCCGGATAAGGCCGGCTGTCCCAGGCCCAGACATGGGCGCGGCGCATGTTGACCATCGGCGCGCCATACAGATCGGAAACCGGGTTGTTCGCCGCCTCGCGCCAATAGCTGACCATGGCGCGCAGGTATTGCATCTGGATCAGCTCGTCGCGCCGCCCGTCCGAGAAGAAGGGCAGGCTCGATTCCGAACTTTTCGGATCGAGGAACTTGTTGGGCTGGTTCGTGCCCTTGTCGATCGCGGCACAGCCCATCTCGGTGAACCATACCGGTTTCGAGCCCGGAACCCAGGCCGTCGCCGTGGCGCTGCGTACGCCCCCCACCCGCTCGTGATGGGCATTCTCCCACCAGCCGCGGATGTCCTTCACCCGCCAGATCCAGGGCTCGCCCGCGGCGCCATCGGTGATCGGCGTGCGGATCTGCGCCGTGCGGTGTTCCTCGGCCGCATAATACCAGTCATAGCCCTCGCCGCCCGCGACATTGGCCTTCAGGTAGTCAAGCGCATGGATCGCGCCCCAATGCGCATCAAGATGCTCCTCGCCGTCGCGCCAGTCCGACAACGGCATGTAGTTGTCGATGCCGATGAAATCGACATTCTCGTCGGCCCAGAGCGGATCAAGGTGGAAATAGCGATCGCCATTGCCCGGCGCATAGCCCGCATATTCCGACCAGTCGGCGGCATAGCTGATCTTGCAACCGGGGCCCAGAATGGCGCGCACCTCGGCGGCAAGGGTGCGGAAGGCCGCCACCGCCGGGAAACTGTCACCCGCGCCGCGGATCTGGTTCAGCGCCACCATCTCGGTGCCGATGCAAAAGGCCTCGACCCCACCGGCCAGCGCGCACAGATGCGCATAATGCAGGATGAAGCGGCGCATTGACCATTCCGCCGGCCCCGCATAGTCGACCGTGGCCTCGCCCGGGGTGAAATCACCGGGCTGCGCCGCCCCGAAGAAGGCCGCCACCTCGGCCTCGGCGGCAAGGCTGCGGTCCGGACTGCCCGTGCGCCCCGGCGCGACCGACAGGGTGATCCGCCCGCGCCAGGGCATGACCGGCTGGCTCTCGGCCCCGGACAAGGGATCGGGCAGCGTGTTGTCCCCGGTCTGGTCCATCAGGATGAAGGGATAGAAGGTCACGGCCTTGCCCGCCGCCCGCAGCGCCGCAATCGCCTCGATCACCGCGGCATCGGCCGGCGTGCCGCCATAGATCGACGCGCCATCGGCGCGCGGCACCTCCTCGACATCGGCGCGCGACGTCCCCGAGACCCGCCAGCGCATGCCCCCCCCCTCGACCGTGGCATCGGCGATCTTCGGGCGCACCGCGCATTCGCCGCAGCGCAGGTCGCTGCCGAACCAGGACACGACCAGAGACACCGCCTCGCAGCCCGGCAATTCCTCCTCGAGCGCGGTCAGCGACTGCGTGAAATCGGTGCCCCCGCCCGGCGCGTTCTGGTTCACCACCTCGGTCACCGCCCCGGCACCGGTGCCCGATTTCTGATAGACCGGCGTTGTCGCCAGCGCGTATTCGCCAGTGCCCGGGATCATCGCCACCGCGCGCAAGCCCCGCACGAGGTCAGGCACCGCGTCGATCAGCGCCCCCTGCGCCGGCCGCACCACCTCGAAGGAGAACTGCGGCACCCGATTGCCATAGGCCGACAGCTCCAGATCCTCGAAAACGACATAGGCGATACCGCGATAGGCCGGCGCCGCCCCCGCCCCCTCCACGGCCTCGATCTTCGGATCGGGCAGCTGGTCCTCGGAGCCCGTATAGACGCGCATGGTCAGGCTGCCCGGCTCGATCTCGATCCCGTCCGCCCAGACCCGCCCCACCCGCAGGATCTCGCCCTCGCACAGCGCGATCGCAAGGCTCACCGAATAGCTGAAACTGGTGGTGGTGACCTTCGGCGCCCCCTTGCCACGCTTCTTGGTCTTCTTCGTCTCGAAGAAACGGGTTGCCCAGATCACCTGACCCGCAACGCGCATCCGCCCCCAGACACGCCCGACCGGTTCGCCCTCGCTCGCACTTGACAGCCGCAGCCGGTCGACCCGCCCGGTCTCCACCCGCTGCGAGCCCGCCCCCAGCAACCGCTGGTCGATCACCTGCCCGAGCGTCGCTCCGATCGCCCGCCCGATCACCGCGCCCGAAAGGCCGAGAACCGTCCCCCCGAACCCCGCCCCGACCAACCCGCCCGCGGCGGAAAGCAACAGCGTCGCCATCAGATGCCTCCCTCACAGAATTGAAACCGCGCCACGATCCGCCGCGCCCAGGGGCGCGAGAGCGGGCTCTCGATCACCCCATGGCCACTGTAGGCGTGCACGAAGCTCGCCCCCGCCCCGACCTCAGCCGCAATGCCCAGGTGCTTGGCCACGCCGCCCGCGCGCAGCCGGAACAGGATCACCTCACCGGGCCACTCGGGCAGGCTGCCCGCCTCCTCAGAGGCCACGACCAGATGCCGCCGCGCCGCCGCCCAGAGCCGTTCTTCGCGCGCAGGCTCCGACCAGTCGGGCGTGTAGGTCGGCACGGGTTCCGGCTCCTGCCCATGGATCTCGCGCCAGATCCCGCGCAGAAGGCCAAGGCAGTCGCTGCCCGCCCCCTCGACCGAGGCCTGATGCAGATAGGGCGTGCCGATCCAGCGCCGCGCGATCGCCACCGCCTGATCGCCCTCCGTCACTGGAACAGGCTCCCGCCGTCGTTGCTGCCGCCCTCGACCGGATAGGAGACCAGCCAGTCCTCCCCGGGAAGATGCGGGAAACCCCTGAAATTCCTGAAATTATCGAATTTCAGCCGACAGGTGTCGGCACGACGGTCGCAGCCCGCATCAAGCCGCACAAGGTCCCCCACCGCGACCTCGGCGCCCAGCCCCTGCCACAGCTCGACCACCCGCGCACCGCTGCCCTGAACCCGGTCGTTCTTGATCACGCCAAGAAGCCCCGCCGCCGCCCCGCTCAGCACGCGAAAGCGCCCCTTCTCGAACCAGCGGTCCTCGAAGCCCGCGACCGCGGCAAAGCGGAACACCCGCCCGTCCTCGACCTCCTCGGCGGCGATCTCGAGCCCGTAGCCGTTCCTCTCCAGATCGAAGCGGCAGGACGCATCCCCCAGCACCGCCGAACAGCGCGGATGATAGATCCGCCCGCGCTCGGCCGACAGCGCCTCGGTCAGCCCGCGCAGCTCGGCACTGAAGGCCCCCGCTCCGCGCGTCACCTCGCCGATCGTGCCGCGAAAGGTCTCGGCCCGGATCGCCACATCCGCCCAGTCGACGATCCAGGCCCGCACCTCGGCCCCGTCATAGCGCCCGGCCAGCAGATCGCCCTCCGTGATCGCCTCCGAGCTCAGCGCGCCCGCCCCCTCGCTGTTGTCGACCGAAAGCCCGGTGCCCTGCACCAAGGCCTTCGCCGTCATGCCGCTGCCGGGCTCGAAGCGGATCCCCTCGAAGATCAGCGGCCGGTCGTGATCGGTGAAGCCCAGCACCCGCCCGTCCCGGCGCACGATCGCCCAGGCCCGCGCCATCGTCGTCGCGCCGCCGGCCAGATGCGCCATCAACTCCTCGGGATAGGCCATCAGATCCGCACCTCCACCACCGGCACCTGCGGCAGGTCGCCCGCCCGGAACGACTGCACCGACACCTGGATCGTGTCGGTGTCGAAGCGCACCGGCACATCGAACTCGAACCCCGCGGTCACCCGCACCCCCTCGACCGGCGGGTCGAAGAAGGTGATGATGCCGGTGGCGGTGTCGATCCCGAAATGCACCGCCTCGGCCAGGCTGTCGCCCTGCACCCCGACGACGACCGTCCCCGCCACCGGCTTGGTGATCGGGCGCACGTAATCGACACCGCCCGAGCTGTAGGTCTTCTTCAGCCCGAAGGCCGTGGTCACCCCGTCGCCGGTGCCGATCAGCTGATCCTCGAACCGCGGCGCGCGCGAGGCCGGACAACTCTTGTAATCGGCCCAGTCCCTCCAGCGAAAGCCATGCAGCTGCCCGGCCCGCGCCTCGAAAAAGGCAATCAGCCGCTCGACGTCATCGAGACTGCGCAGCCCCACCCCCGCGTCATAGCGCCGGCGCGAATGCGCCCAGGGGGTGTTGCGCTCCTCGAAGCCGTTCGCCATCGTGACGATCTCGGTGCGCCGCTCGGGCCCGCCAACTGAGCCGAAGCTCAGGTTCGCGGGGAAACGGATCTCGTGAAAGGCCATCCTCCCCTCCTCAGCTGTTGCGGCTGCCGCGCGCCAAGGCGCGGTTGATCTGCGCCGCGATCTGGCTCTGGCTGCGGGCAAAGCCCGCGACATCGGGCGTGGTCACGTTCATCACCACGTTGACCGTGCGCCCGCCGCCACCCGCCTGCACGCCAAGCCGCCCGTCCGCGCCGCGCGCGAGCGGCAAGATCGCCTCGGGCCCGGCCTCGCCCATCAGCCCGGCCCCACCGCGCATGGGGAAGGAGACCGGGCTGCTCACCACGCCGCCCTTGGCAAAGGGCATCACCCGGCCCTGGCTGAAGGCCGCGCCATTCGCGAAGGGCAAAAGCCCGCTCAGCAGCCCGTTCACCCCCTCGGCAATCGCCGAGCCAAGCGCGTTCTGCACCGGCCGCAGCGCGATCGAATAGGCGCTGGCCGAGATCGTCTGCGCCGCCTCGCTCAGCGCCTCCGACAGCTTCATGCCGTCGAAGATCAGCCCGTCGAAGGCACGCCGCAGCCCGCGCCCGATGCTGCTCGACAGGGTCGAGACCTCGCGCCCGGTGTAGACCATGCTTTCGCGCATCCGCAAAAGCTCGCCACCAAAGCTCGCCGCCACCGCCTCGGCTCCGCCCAGATTGCGCTCAAGCTCGGCCGCCTGCGCGCTCAGCTCATCAAACCCGTCCATCTGCATCCTCCTGATGTTTCGGTCCTGCCGGCGCATCCGACCAGCGCGCAGAAAGCGCCGCCAACCCCGCCCGCGTCAGCGGCGCCCGCGCCGCCCCCTCGCCCAGCATCAGCGCAAGCTCGGCCGGGGTCAGCGCCCAGAATTCATGCGGGCGCAGGCCAAGCCCGCGCAGCCCCGCCCGCATCAGCCCGGGCCAGTCGAGCCCACCCTCGCTCACGACGCCCCCGGCACGGTGAAGGCGCGGGCGAGCAGCTCGGCCGCGATCCGCGCCGCCGCCACCGGCCCGCCGCCGATCTCGACCGTGCGCAGGTCCTCGGCCCGTCCGTCCCAACCGCCGCCGCGCAGCCCCGCGACCACAAGCGCCAGCACGTCGCGGGTGGAAAACGCCCCGCTCTCGAAGCGCCGCACAAGGTCGAGCATCGTGCCGCCGCCAAGCTCCGCCTCAAGCTCGGCCAGCGCCCCAAGCGTCAGCTTCGCCCCCCGTCGCTCGCCGTCGAGCACGACCTCGACCTCTCCCGCCCAGGGGTTCGCCATCACAGCGCCGTAAAGCTCAGCGCCCCGGCCGAGGCGAGGCTCAGCTCATAGGTCGCCTCGCCATTGTGACTGCCCGCATAGTCGATCGAGGCGATCATGAAGGGCCCCTGGACGATGCCGAAATCCGGGATGATGACCTGGAAATCCGGCGCCTCGCCGTCGAAGAAGATCTGCCGCGCGCGCTCGTCCGTCGCCGCATCGCGAAACACGCCCGAACCGCTGATCGCGGCCGAGCGCACGCCCGCGCCGCCCAAAAGCTCGCGCCAGCCGCCCTGACTTTCCAGCGAGGTCACGTCGACCGTCTCGGCGTTGAAGCTGATCCGCGTCGCGCGCAGCCCCGCGATGGTCTCGAACGCGCCCGCCCCGGTCAGGTCGAGCTTGATCAGAAGGTCCTTGCCGTTCTGTGCCGCCATTTTCACTCTCCGATTGCTGAAATTGCCGCGGGTCTCGCGGCCCGCTCAGGTCTCCACCCGGGCGCGAAAGGTCAGGTCGATGCGCCGCAGGCTGCCCTGCGCCGCCCGCGACGCCCGCGCCCGCACGAACCACAGCCCGACCAGACGCCCGCGCGCGAGCACAAGCGGCGCGTCGACCAGCGCATCCGAGACCGCCGCCGCCGCCGCCTTCGCCGCGGCAAAGCCCGCCGCATCGCTGATGACCGACACGGTGAAATCATGCACCGCACCGCCGCCCGTCTTGTCCGAGGCATCGCGCGCCTCCTCGGGGCCAAGGCTCACCCAGGTTCCCGTGGGCGTGCCACTCGGCGCCGCGTCATGGATCGCGCTGCCGACAAGCGCCGCCAGCGCCGCGTCATCGCACAGCGCCTGATAGACCGCGCCTTGCAGCGCGGCCGCCACGCCATAGCTCATCGCACCACCTCCTCGCGGGCAAAACAGGTCAGATAGCGCGCCCCCGGGTCCGTCTCGGCGACCGTCACGATCGCGAAGATCCGCGCGCCATCGCGAAAGCGCTGGCCGGCCTCGGGTCGGCGCGGCGACCCCATGGGCGCGGCACGCACCACGATCGTCCAGGGCGTTGCCCCAAGCGGCATCGCCTCGCCCGCCCGCGCCTGCCCGGTGCCCGCGCGCATCTCGGCCCAAAGCGTGCCGCGCGCGCTCCAACCCGCGGTGAAGCCGCCCGCGCCATCCTCGACGCGCGAGGGCACCTCCAGCACCAGCGGCCGGGTCAGTCGCGGCCCGCTCATCCCCGGCCTCCCAGCACCCGCACCGTGCGCCAGCGCTCGATCAGCGCCATCACCCCGAAGGGCATCGCGCTTGCCGCGCCCGCCCCGTCGTGGCGCAGCTCGAAATACTGCGCCGCCAGCAGGAACACCGCCTGCGCCAGATCGACCGGAAGCTCGGCCCAGGTACCGAAGCCGGCGGTGAAGTCGATCTCGGCCGTGCCCGCCACCGGCACCTCGGGCAGCGCCCCGCCCACAGCCTTGAGCCGCGGCCGCGCCAGATCCTCGACCAACCGCCAACGCGTGGCAGACAGCGCCGTCTCGGCCCCCTCCCGGTCGATCAGCCGCACCCCGGCCACCGCGCTCACCGGCGCCACCGGCAAGGGCACGCTCTCGGCATCGCGCCAACCCGGCAGCACCAGCCGGAACTCATGCGCCAGCAGCACCTTCGCCGTGCGCCCCTCGATCGCTGCGATCGCCGCCCGCAGATAGGCCACCAGCGCCGCATCCTCGGCACCCGTGTCGGCAAAGCCGGTGCCAAGCCGCAGGTGGTCGCGAAATTGCGCCACCGGCAGCGCCGCCTGCGCCACCGCCGTCAGTTCCTTCAGCATCATCGCATCTCTCCGAAAGTCGCTGGGCGCCCTCCGCACGCGCGGCGCGGAGGGCGTTCGGGCGCAGTCCTCCCGCCGCCGCTCGGACGGAGGGAGCAGCTAGGCGACGACGGTCGGCCCGCGCCCGGCCGGGTCGCCCCGGCTCAGGCGGAGGGCACCGCCTCCGCCATCCTCACCGCCCTCACGAGACGGCGAATTTCAGCAGCTTGATCGCGGCGAAGTCGCTCACATCGCCACCGACCCGCTTCGAGGCATAGAAAAGAACATGCGGCTTGGCCGAGAACGGATCGCGCAGCACCCGCAGGTCGGGCCGTTCGGCAATGGTGTAGCCGCTGGCGAAATCACCGAACGCCAGCGCATAGGCGCCCGCGGCGATGTCGGGCATGTCCTCGGCCACCAGCACCGGATAGCCCATCAGCCGCGCGGGTTCCCCCGCCGCCAGCCCGTCGGTCCACAGAAAACGCCCGTCGGCGTCCTTCATCTTGCGCACCGCGCCGGCGGTCTTCGAATTCATCACGAAGCTCGCATTCGCCCGGTATTCGGCCTCGAGCGCATAGACCAGATCGACGATCGCATCGGCGGCGTTCAGCGCGGCGAAATCGCCACTCGCCCCGGTCGCGACATAGCCAAGCGCGCCCCAAGCCCAGGCGTCGTTCGCCACCTTGGAATGGGTCAGGAAGCCGGTCGGCTTGTCGATGCCATTGCCCGAGACGAAGGCCGCCGCTTCGGCACGGGCGAAGCGGTCGGCGATGCGGTTGGCCAGCCAGGTCTCGATGTCGAAGGCGGCATCGTCCAGCAGCCGCTGGCTCGCCTTCGGCATCGCGGCAAGCTCGTGCAGCGGGATCGAGATCCGGTCGATCTGCGGCGTCGCGGTTTCGCTCAGCGTCGCGGTCTCGCTCGCCCAGCCCGAGCCCAGCTCGCTGCGGTCGACCAGCACGTCGTAGGAGGTCGCCTCGACATTGACCACCGTCGCCACCTGGCGAATCGAGGCCGTCGCACGCAGCACGCCGCGGATCGTCTCCGAGGTCTGCGGATCGACGAGATACCCGCCCTCGGCGGCCACCGCGGTGTTCAGCGCCTTGCCCTCGAGGCTCAGCGCGCGCAGCCCGTCATCATCTCCCGAGCGCAGATAGGCCGCAAAGGCCTTCTGGTGCGGCGCCTCCTCGAAGGCCGCGGCGGCAAGGGCGGGACGCCCGGCGAAGGTCTTGCTCTGCAGCATGGTCAAACGCTCTTCCTGTTGTTGCATCCTCGTCTCCACTTCCGCCTGAAAGGCCTTGATCTCTTTCAGGAAACCGGCCAGCGCGGTTTTCACCCCGTCCGCCGGACCCGGCCCCGCGGACGGCTCCGCCCCGGACCGGGCCTTGAACTCGGTCGTCATCCTTGCACCTCTCTTGCGATGGCGCCGGCTCAGCGCCGGGCCAGCTCGGCCGCAGCGCCATCCAGCGCCTCGGCCAGGTCGCGCCAGATCGCGGCCTCGGGGCTGTCGCCCTTCGCCGCCACCCGCGCCTCGCGAAGCATCGGGAAGGTGACAAGCGACACCTCCCACAGCTCCAGATCGGCCAGCAGCCGCTGGCCCTTCGCGTCCTTCGCCGCGCGCACCGTGCGATAGCCGATCGACAGCCCGTCGATCGCCCCCGCGCCGATCAGCGCCGCCGCCTCGCGCGCCTTCGCGACGTCGGGCAGCAGCCGCCCCTTGACGTAAAGCCCGCGCGCATCCTCGAAGATCTCCTCCCACACGCCGATCGGCTGGCCCGGATCGTGCTGCCAGAGCATCTTCACCGTGCCGCCCCGCGCCTTCAGCGCGGCAAGCGAGCGGGCATAGGCACCGGGCGCCACGACGTCGCCGCCCTGATCGGGCAGACCGAAGAGGCTCGCATAGCCCTCGATCGCGGTGCCATCCCGCACCGTCACCGCCTGCCCGCTCGCGCAGAACTTCAGCTCAAGACCGCAATCCGTTGAATTCATGTCGACATCCTCATCTCGGTGCGTATTGCAAAAGGCCCTGCACCGCCTGCGTCAGGATCACCGCGACGACGCCATAGACGGTCATCCACAGCCGTTTCTCGAGCCCGAGGATCATCGCCTCGATCTTCTCGAGCCGTCGTTCGACCTGGGCGAACTGCAGCTCCATGATCCGCTCGGTCGCTTCGAAGCGCTGCTCGTGGACCTCGAAGGGCTCTTTCAGGAAACGCGACCCGCCCGTCGCCATCTCAGCCCTCCGCCAGCGGCGGCAGGCCAAGCGCGGCGCGCTTCTCGGCATCGGTGAGGAAGCTCGCCTCGCCGATCCGTTTCCACTGGGCATCGCGCTCGGCCGCGAGCGCCGGCACCTGGTCGAGATCGGGGCGCAGCTCGATCGTGCTGCCCAGAAACCCCGACAGCCACCACGCCACCGCCGCCGCGACCCGCGTCGCCAGCGGCAGCACCGTCAGCCGGTAAAAGGCCCGGTTCGCCTCGGCGTAATTCGCATAGGTCGCGTCGCCGGGGATACCCAGCAGCATCGGCGGCACCCCGAAGGCCACCGCGATCTCGCGCGCCGCCGCGGCCTTCGTCTCGTGGAATTCCATGTCCGAGGGCGAAAACCCCATCGGCTTCCAGTCGAGCCCGCCCTCGAGCAGCATCGGCCGGCCGGCGTTGCGCGCGCCCTGGTGATGCGTCTCCATCTCGAAGACCAGCCGGTCATATTGCTCGGGCGCCAGCATCCCCTGACCGTCCGCGCCGCGATAGACGATCGCCCCCGAGGGCCGCGCGGCATTGTCCAGAAGCGCCTTCGACCAGCCGGAGGCGGCGTTGTGCACCTCGATCGCCACTGCCGCCGCCTGCAGCGGGCTCAGCCCGTAATGGTCGTCCTGCGGATGAAAGCTGCGGATGTGGCAGATCGGATCGGGATGGCCGGTCATGTCGAAGCGGTGCCGGCGCCCGCCCACGGCATAGTCATAGGCCACCGGCCAGCCATCCGCCCCGGGCACCACCGACATCCGGTCGGCGCGCAGCACATGCAATTCGCGCGGCAGGCCCGGGTCCGGCACCACCGCCTCGAGATAGCCGTTGCCGCTCAGCAGCAGCTGGCCGAACAGCGCCTCGAAGAGCTCCGCCCGCCCCTGGCCCGCATTCGGGCGCCGCAGCAGGTCGAGCACCGGATGCACGTCATAGCGCCGCTCGGCGTCCTGGCAGATCAGCGGCACCGCCGCCGCCGCCTCGGCGATCAGCCGCACCGAGCGAAACCCGACCGGGTTGCCCAGAAAGCCAAGCCGGGTGAGCGAGCTCGTGTCGCGCGGCCCCCAGACCGGCCGGCCGGCCCCCGTCGCCATTGCCGCGATCCGCCCGGTGACCGAGGCCTTGCGCTCGGGCGCCACCTCCGGCCCCTGTCGGCGAAAGAAGTTGATCCCCATCCGGTTCTCCTCGTCTTCGTATGGGCCCGGGCCCCGGGCACGGTCGGAAAAGGGGCCGGGAATGCCCCCGGCCCCTGAACGGTTTCTGTGCGGCTTCTGTCGATGGCGGCGGCGGGGGTTTCACACCCCCGCACCCCCGTGAGGTATTTTCCGCAAGGAGAAAGAGGGGTCAGAGCCCCCGCACCTGCGGGCGTCGCCACTGCAGCGAGGGCTCGATGATGAGCTCGGTCAGCGCCCAGACCAGCGCATCCGCCCGGTCGGGCGAACCGCGGCCCTGATAGCCCTGCACCGTCATCCGGCACAGCTGATCCTCGAGCGCGCCCAGCCGGCCGGCGCGCAGGTGCTTGACCCGGCCCTGCTCGTAGAGCGCCGCGACCGGCTCGGCCCGCGCCGCCTTGCCGCGTGCCGCGCGCAGCGCCTTGAACGGCACCAGCGGGTCGATCTGCCGAAGCACGCTCTCGACCAGATCGCCGCCCTGGTTCACCTCGGCCACCAACCGCTCGGCGCCCCATTTCTCCATCGCCGCGATCGCCGCCCGCGCCCAGTCGGTCGGCCGCCCGCGCGCCGTGCAATCCTCGAGCACATAGGCGCGCCAGTCCTGCGCCGGTCCCGTGCTGACGACGCCCGCGACGATGATCCCGCATTCGTCCGCGCCCGCCCCCGCCGTCACCGCAGGATCGACGGCGACGACGATGCGGTCGAGCGCCGGCGCCGCCTCGACCCGCGCCGCCTCGAGCGCGGCGGTGCTCCACAGCGCGCCCTCGACATCGTCAAGCAGCACGCCGTCGAGTTCCTGCCGGCCAAGCCGCGTGCCGGCATAGCGCCCTCGCACCTCCTCGAGGAAGGAGGCGGCCAGATAGGCCCGGTTCGCCTCGGTCGGGGCATGGGTGACGACGGTCGAGGGGTTGTGCAGGATCGCCTTCAGCACGCCCACGTTGCGCGGCGTGGTGGTGATGACCTGCTGCGGATGATCGCCAAGCCGCAGCGCGAATTGCAGCATGTCCCAGGTCTCCTCGGCCTTCTTCCATTTTGCCAGCTCGTCGGCCCAGGCGGCATCGAACTGCGGCCCGCGCAGCGCCTCGGGCTCATACGCCGAAAACGCCTGCGCGGTCGCGCCGTTCGGCCAGACCAGCCGACGCCGCCCCGCCTCCCACTCGGGCCGCCGGTCGGGCGGCGAACAGGCCAGGATGCCGCTCTCGCCGAAGATCATCACGTCGCGCACCTGATCGAAGGTCTCACCCACCAGCGCCACCCGCGCGGCCCGACCGGGGTCCGCGGGTCCCGCCCCCTCGACCTGCGCGCGCACCCATTCGGCCCCCGCCCGCGTCTTGCCCGCGCCGCGCCCGCCCATGATCACCCAGCTCTTCCAGGCCCCCGCCGGCGGCAGCTGATGCGGCAGCGCCCAGAACTCGAAGATCCAGGGCAGCGCCAGCAACGCGCCGTCGCCCAGCCCCGACAGGAACTCATCCACCTGTTCCGGCGTCGCGGAGGCGAGCCAGGCGGCGCCCGATCTCAGCGCGGGCGGCGTCGAAGTTGAGCTCGCCGGTTCCGACGACCCCGGCAACCTGCTTGCGGAGTTTTTCAACGCGTGTCCTTTCATCCATCACCATCTGGAAGGCGGCCCGAAGGTCCTTCACCGCCTGCGCGGCGACCTTCGCCTCCTTCAGATCCCCCTGGCGAACCCCTCGCATCGCCAGCGCCAGTTCCCCGGCAATTTCCCGATACAGAAGCTCGGTCTCCGTCAGCAGATCCACTGCCGGCGGAGCCCCTCCCGAGAAGGTCATTTCCATCTGTCGTGAACCCGCCTCTCATGCCTGATCCGCACGAGCGAAATGAAAAAGCGCCGACGGTTTCCCGCGGCGCTTGCCCACTTCTCCTAGCATGACAAATCTCTACCTTAGAGCGTTCGCAAAGTCAATCGCTAAATCCAGGGTTGTGCCCGGCAGGCAAAAGGAAACCCCCGGAAGCACCGAGGGTTTCGCTGAAAGATCAGTTATTTGTGCTGTCCGCCGGCGCCGCCTTTTCCAGCGCACGCCACTTCGCGACATTGCGGTTGTGCTCCTCGAGCGTCTCGGCAAACACATGCCCGCCGCTGCCATCGGCCACGAAGAACAGATAGGGCGTCGAATCGGGATGCAGCGCCGCCTCGATCGCCGCGCGACCGGGGTTGCAGATCGGCGTCGGCGGCAGGCCCGCCACGACATAGGTGTTGTAGGGCGTCTCGCGGCGCAGCTCGCTTTGCCGCAGCCCCCGGCCCAGAACGCCCTGGCCCTTGGTCACACCATAGATCACCGCCGGGTCGGTCTGCAGCTTCATCCCCTGCTCGATGCGGTTGACGAAGACGCTCGCCACGCGCGTGCGCTCTTCGGCGATGCCCGTCTCCTTCTCGACGAGCGAGGCCATCACCAGCGCCTCCTCGGGGGTCGAATAGGGCAGGCCCGAGGCACGCCCCTCCCAGGCCGCGGCCAGAATGGCGGCCTGGCGCTTTTCCATCTCGGCGATCAGCGCCCCACGGTCCGAGCCGCGCTTCAGGTCATAGCTTTCGGGCGCAAGGCTGCCCTCGGCCGGCACCGCCTTGATCTCGCCCTGCAGGAAATCGGCCGATTTCAGCGCCTCGACGATCTGCCAGCTGGTCGCGCCCTCGGCCACGGTCACCCGCAGCCGCACATCGGCCTTGCCCGCGGCCTCGGCAAAGCCTTCGGGCGCGGTCTCGGTCTTCGGGTCGAACTTCGCCTGCTCGACATAATCGCCCGTCGCCGGGTCAAGCTCGCGCAGGATCATCTGCTGCCCGGTCACCCCGACGCGATAGTTCAGCTCGGTGCCACAGGTCGACGGCCCGCCCGAGGTCACCTGCTCGACGATGCTCCGCATCGTCGCGCCCGGTTCGATCAGGTAGGAGCCGAACTTCAGATCGCCGCTCTTCTTCGCGTAATCCGCCCCGGCACGGAAGATATAGGCCGACGAGATCGCGCCCTTCGCCCTCAGGTCTTCCGACACCCGCGCAAAGCTCGCGCCCGGCTCGACCTTCAGGCAGACCGCCTGGGCCAGCGGCCCCGGCGCCTCGTACTGCTTCTGCGCCCAGGCGACGAGGCCGCCAAGCGCCACCAGCAGCACGATCAGCACCGTCAGGAAGTTCGAGACGACATGCCGCCACATCAGGCGCGAACCTTGCCGACGATGAGGCTCGCGTTGGTGCCGCCAAAGCCGAAGCTGTTCGACAGCGCCACGTCGATCTTGCGCTTCACCGCCACCTTCGGCGCCAGGTCGATCGTCGCCTCGGCGGCCGGGTTATCAAGGTTCAGCGTCGGCGGCGCCACCTGGTCGCGGATCGCCAGGATGCAGAAGATCGCCTCGACCGCGCCGGCCGCGCCCAGAAGGTGGCCGATCGCCGATTTGGTCGAGCTCATCGTCGCCGTCGCCGCGGCATTGCCGAGGAAGCGCTCGACCGCGCCCAGCTCGATCGTGTCGGCCATGGTCGAGGTGCCATGCGCGTTGATGTAGTCGATATCCCCGGGCGAGATCCCAGCCCGCGCCACCGCGGCCTTCATCGCACGGAAGCCGCCGTCGCCGTCCGAGGCCGGCGCGGTGATGTGATAGGCATCGCCCGACAGGCCATAGCCCAGCACCTCGGCATAGATCTTCGCGCCGCGCGCCTTGGCGTGCTCGTATTCCTCCAGCACGACGACGCCCGCGCCCTCGCCCATGACGAAGCCGTCGCGGTCCGTATCCCAGGGGCGCGAGGCCTTCACCGGGTCCTCGGCCGCGGTCGACAGCGCCTTGCAGGCGTTGAAGCCGGCGATGCCGATCTCCGAGATCGGGCTTTCCGCGCCACCCGCAACCATCACGTCGGCATCGCCGAGCATGATCAGCCGCGCCGCATCGCCGATCGCATGGGCGCCGGTCGCGCAGGCCGTCACCACCGAATGGTTCGGCCCCTTGAAACCATAGCGGATCGAGACCTGCCCCGAGGCGAGGTTGATCAGCGAGGCGGGAATGAAGAACGGGCTCACCCGCTTCGCGCCCTTCTCCTTGATCAGCACCGCGGTCTCGGCAATCGTCGACAGCCCGCCGATGCCCGAGCCGATCATCACGCCGGTGCGTTCGCGGCTTTCCTCGTCCTCGGGCTGCCAGCCGGCATCCTTCACCGCCTGATCGGCCGCGGCCATCGCGTAAAGGATGAACTCGTCGACCTTGCGCTGATCCTTCGGCGCCATCCAGTCGTCGGGATTGAACGTGCCGTTGGTGCCGTCGCCGCGCGGAATCTCGCAGGCGTATTTCGTCGTCACACCGCTCGCGTCGAAACGGGTGATCGGCCCGGCCCCAGATTGTCCGGCAATCAGCCGCGACCAGGTCTCTTCGACCCCGCAGGCCAGCGGCGTGACCATACCCAGACCCGTGACGACAACGCGACGCATGCTCGACCTCTCAGAGTATTGCTCGTTCGGGCCCTGATACACGGGCCGGCGGAACGGCGCAACGTCAAGCACCGCCGCGCTGCGGCAAAGCCCCCGGGAAATCGAGCGGATAGGCCGCCAGTTCCTCGTAGATCGGCCCCTCGGCGCGCAGGTGCGAACGGATCATCGAAAAGCCCGTCACCTCGAAAGGATTGAGCACCAGATCGCCCCGCGCCTGCAGGAAGCGGCCCAGCCGGCCGGCGTCAAGCGCACCGAAATCGCGCCCGAAGCGCGAAAGCGTCACATGCGCGCGGAACCGCCGCCGCGGCAGCACCAGCCCCGCCGCCCGCGCCGCGCCCGCAACCGCGCGCACCAGCGCGTCAAGCCCGGGCTCGGGGCGCAGCCCCACGACCACCGCCTCGGGCCGCTCGGCCGGGCCGAAAACGCTGATCCCGGCCGGGGCGAGCAAGAACCCCGGCAGCCGGATCGTCTCGAGCGCCGCATCCAGCTCGGCCGCCTCGCGGCCGTCGATCTCGCCCGCGAAGGCGAGCGTCAGGTGCAGGTTCTCCTCGGCGACGGGCCGGCCGCAGCCGAGCTCGTCTTGCAGCGCGCCAAGGCGCGCCGCCACCTCTTCGGGCAGCATGATCGCGACGAAGACCCGCATTCCCCCTCCGGAAACGAAAAACGGCGCCCGCAAGGGGCGCCGCTCAGGAAAGTCTGACCGGAAGGATCAGACGGCTTCCGAGATGAATTTCACCGCGTCGCCAAAGGTCTGGATCGTTTCCGCGGCGTCGTCCGGGATCTCGATGCCGAACTCTTCCTCGAAGGCCATCACCAGCTCGACGGTGTCGAGGCTGTCAGCGCCCAGATCGTCGATGAACGAGGCGGTCTCGGTGACCTTGTCCTCTTCGACGCCCAGGTGTTCCACGACGATCTTCTTCACGCGATCAGCGATGTCGCTCATGTCTTTTCCTCAGTTTGAGGGCCTTGGCCCGTCCCGTATTCCGTGCTCGCAAGAGCGGCTTGGCGCCCCCGGCCGGGGGCTGAAAGCCCAGGGCAAAGGCCCTGACCTGTTCCCCCGCGCCTATAGCACAGTCATGCCTCAAGGCAAGCCGTTTCGCAAGCGCGGGCGGCGCGTCAGATCATCGCCATGCCGCCGTTGACGTGCAGCGTGGCGCCGGTGACATAGCCCGCTTCCGGACTTGCCAGATAAAGCACCGCCGCGGCGATTTCCTCGGCAGAGCCCATGCGGCCGGCCGGGATCTGGCCCAGAATCTTGCCCTTCTGCTCGTCGTTCAGCTTGTCGGTCATCGCCGTCGCGATGAAGCCCGGGGCGACGCAGTTCACCGTGATGCCGCGGCTCGCGACCTCATAGGCGAGGCTCTTCGACATGCCGACAAGGCCGGCCTTGGCGGCGGCATAGTTGCCCTGCCCGGGGTTGCCGGTCGCGCCGACGATCGACGAGACCGAGACGATCCGGCCCCAGCGGGCCTTCATCATGCCGCGCAGGCTGCCGCGCATCAGCCGGAAGGCCGAGGTCAGGTTGACGTCGAGCACCGACTGCCATTCCTCGTCCGACATCCGCATGAACAGGTTGTCGCGGGTGATGCCGGCGTTGTTCACCAGGATATCGAGCGAGCCCATGGCCGCCACCGCCGCCTTCGGCAGCGCCTCGACCGAGTCCGCGTCAGAGAGGTTCGCCGGGCAGACATAGGCGCCCTCGCCCAGCTCGGCGGCCAGCGCCTCGAGCGGTTCGACCCGCGTCCCCGACAGCGCGACCTTCGCCCCCGCGCCATGCAGCGCCTTCGCGATCGCCCCGCCAATGCCGCCCGAAGCGCCCGTCACCAGCGCCGATTTCCCCGTCAGATCAAACATCGCTTTCCCCTCGGATTGCCGTCGCGTCTCCTTAGCAGCGTTCCGCCCGCCCCGCCAGCCGTCGCATCCGCCGCAGCACGGCCGCAATCGCGGCCATAATGATGCCGCCTTTGGTTGCAACTGTCGCGACATTGAACACGACGGCACTGATTTCACAAAGTGGCAGATCCATGAATTTCATTACTCCGACCGCCCGCACCGAACCGGCGGGCAGCTCGATTTACGACAGCATTCTCAGCTTCGGCGGCGGCCTCGCGCTGCTCACCCTCCTCGTGCTGACCATCCTGTGCGCCGCAGTGCTGCGCGAATGGGCCCATCCCAGGGAAGAGACCCCGCCCCACGCCCGCGAAGCGCCACGGCGCCGGGAACGCGTCCGCGCATCCTGTCGGCGGACATGAAGAAGGGGCGGTCTCCCGCCCCTTCTTCATGTTGCTGTCGCCGGGCTCAGCCCTTCAGCTTGGCGATGTCCTCGGGCGTGCCCACGGCCGCCTGGGTCGTCTCCTTGGCGATGCGCTTGATCATCCCCGACAGCGCCTTGCCCGCGCCGATCTCCCAGAACTCGGTCACGCCCTGACCGACCATCCACTGCACGCTCTCGCGCCAGCGCACCGAACCGGTGACCTGCGCCACCAGAAGCCTGCGGATCTCCTCGGGGTCGGTGACGGCATGGGCGACCACGTTCGCGACGACCGGCACCACGGGCGCCTGGATCGCGACGCCCGCAAGCGCCTCGGCCATGCGCTCGGCCGCGGGCTGCATCAGCGCGCAATGGAAGGGGGCGGAGACCGGCAGCATCAGCGCCCGCTTCGCGCCCTTCGCCTTGGCGATCTCGACCGCGCGCTCGACCGCGGCCTTCGCACCCGAAACCACGACCTGCGCCGGGTCGTTGTCGTTCGCGGCCTGACAGACCTCGCCCTGCGCCGCCTCGGCGGCGACCGCCGTCGCGGTCTCGAAGTCAAGGCCGAGGAGCGCCGCCATCGCGCCGACACCCACCGGCACCGCCGATTGCATCGCCTCGCCGCGCACCCGCAGCAGCTTCGCCGTGTCGGTGATGCTCAGGCTGCCCGCCGCGCAGAGCGCCGAATATTCGCCGAGGCTGTGACCCGCGACAAAGGCCGCATCGGTCACCGCGAAGCCCTCGGCCTCGAGCGCGCGCAGCGCCGCCATCGAGGTCGCCATCAGCGCCGGCTGCGCATTCGCGGTCAGCGTCAGCGTCTCGATGTCGCCCTCCCAGATCAGCGCGCTCAGCTTCTCGCCAAGCGCCGCGTCGACCTCCTCGAAGACCGCGGCCGCCGCCGGCCATGCCTCGGCCAGCGCCCGCCCCATGCCGATCGCCTGCGCGCCCTGCCCCGGGAAAACAAATGCTCGGCTCATGCCATCCTCCGTATCCGAATTTGTCCACCTCTAGCCCGGCCCTGCCGCCGGGGCAACTCCTGCGCACACCCGCTGTGCACCCACCCGCGTGGCCGGTGGCCGCGCAAGCGGCTATCCTGCGCCCCTCCCGAACAACGGCCCGAGGCCTTCGATGCTTTCCAATACCCCCACGTCCTACGGCACGCCTGCCCGCGCCTTCCACTGGCTCGTCGCGCTGCTGATCCTCAGCGCCGTCGCGCTCGGCCTCTATGGCGAAAGCCTGCCGCGCAGCGCCGAGACGATCGACACGCTGAAGACGCTCTATTCCGCGCACAAGACGATCGGCGTCGCGGCCTTCTTCACCGCGCTCGCCCGCATCCTGTGGGCGCTGGTGCAGCCCCGCCCCACGCCGCTGCACCCCGAGCGCCGGCTCGAGACCTTCGGCGCCGAACTGGTGCACTGGGCGCTTTACGGCGCGATGCTGGTGATGCCGGCCTCGGGCTGGATCAGCCATGCCGCGCAGGCGGGCTTTGCGCCGATCCTGTGGCCCTTCGGCCAGACCCTGCCCTTCGTGCCGCAGTCGGATGCCGTCGCCCATGCCGCCGAGGGCGTGCACAAGCTCTCGGCGCTGGTGCTCTATGCCGCGGTTGCGCTGCATATCCTCGGCGCGCTGAAGCATGTGGTGATCGACCGCGATGCGACGCTCGCGCGGATGACGCGCGGCACCGCGGCGGGCCCGGGTGTGGCCGATCATTCGGCGCTTGCACCGCTGCTCGCCATCGTGGTCTGGGCCGCGGTGATCTCGGTTGCGCTGCTGGTGCCGCCGCCGGCTGAGGACGGCGCCGCCCCCGCCGAAGTCGCCACGACCGCGCCTGCCCCCGCCGCGACGCCGGCCGCCAGCACTGCCGGCAACTGGCAGGTGACGCAGGGCACGCTGGGCTTCACCGTGAAGCAGATGGGCGCCGAGGTCAGCGGCAGCCTGCCGACCTGGACCGCCGACATCGCCTATGACGAGGCGACCGGCACCGGCACCGTCACCGTGACGATCGACACCACCGCGCTGGTGCTCGGCTCGGTCAGCGATCAGGCGAAGGGCGCCGATTTCTTCGACACTGCCGCCCATCCGACCGCCACCTTCACCG
Organism: Paenirhodobacter sp. YD-8; assembly: GCF_056590935.1. Taxonomy (NCBI): domain Bacteria; kingdom Pseudomonadati; phylum Pseudomonadota; class Alphaproteobacteria; order Rhodobacterales; genus Paenirhodobacter; species Paenirhodobacter sp. YD-8. The sequence continues at coordinate 2,338,173 of NZ_CM152649.1, forward strand.
CCGCGATCACCCGCACCGAGGGCACGGCCCATACCGCGACCGGCACGCTCACCCTGCGCGGCACCGAGGTGCCGGTGGTGCTGCCCTTCACCCTGGCAATCGCCGGCGACACCGCGACGATGACCGGCGAGACCACGCTCGACCGGCGCGCCTTCGGCATGGGGGCAAGCTATCCCGACGAGGCGACGGTGGGGTTCAATGTCGGCGTGCAGATCGCGCTGACCGCCACGCGCAAGAACTGATCTCCCGCGCCCACTCGAACACAAGGCCGGCGTCCCCGACGCCGGCCTTTCTGCTGCGCTCCGCCCGCAGAAGCGGCGCCGGAAGGGGCGGAACGATCCGGCCGCGCCGTTTCGCCAGTAATCCGCTTCTCGCGGTGATCCCCGGCCCGACGGGCCGGGGAAGCGGCGGCCGGATCAGCTCCAGCCGCACACGCCCTTCACCTCGGTGAAGTCGTGGATGCCCCAGTCGGCATATTCGCGGCCGTTGCCCGACTGCTTGTAGCCGCCGAAGGGCGCGAACAGGTCCCAGGCCGGGCCGTTCACATAGACCGAGCCCGCGCGCAGTTGCCGCGCCACCGTGCGCGCCGTCTCGAGGCTGCCCGACTGGAGATAGGCGGCCAGGCCATAGACCGTGTCATTGGCGATCGCGATCGCCTCCTCGACCGTGTCATAGGGCAGGATCGACAGCACCGGGCCGAAGATCTCCTCGCGGGCAATGGTCATGTCGTTCGTGACATCGCCAAAGACCGTCGGGCGCACGAAATAGCCGGTGTTGCGGCCCGCGGGCTTGCCCGGACCGCCGGTGACGAGCGTCGCGCCCTCGGCGATGCCCGCCTCGATCAGCCGCTGCACCTTGTCGAACTGCAGCGCCGAGACCAGCGGCCCCATCGTCGTCGCCTCGTCGCGCGGATCGCCGATCACCACGCTTTCGGCCGCGGCCTTCGCGATGGCCAGCGCCTCGGCATGGCGGGCGCGCGGCACCAGCATCCGGGTCGGCGCGTCGCAGCTCTGCCCGGTGTTGTTCATCACCCCGATCGTGCCCTCGCGCACCGCCTTTTCAAGATCGGCATCGGGCAGCACGAGATTGGGCGACTTGCCGCCCAGCTCCTGCGCCACGCGCTTCACCGTCTCGGCAGCGGTGCGCGCGACGATGATGCCGGCGCGGGTCGAACCGGTGAAGCTGACCATGTCGACCTCGGGATGGGCGGCCATCACCTGACCGACATCGGGGCCGGTGCCGTTCACCAGGTTGAAGACGCCCTTCGGGGTGCCCGCGGCCGCCATGATCTCGGCGAAGAGAAGCCCGCTCATCGGCGCGATCTCGGAGGGTTTCAGCACCACGGTGCAGCCCGCCACGATCGCCGGCGCGACCTTGCACACGATCTGGTTCATCGGCCAGTTCCAGGGGGTAATCAGCGCGCAGACGCCGATGCCCTCGCGCAGGATCTGCGTGGTGTCGCGGCTTTCCTCCCAGGCGAAGGTCTCGGCGGCGGCGATCGTCGCCTCGAGATGGCCCTGCCCGGCATAGGCCTGCGCCTCGCGCGCCCAGGTGATCGGCGCGCCCATCTCGTGGCTGATCGCCTGCGCCATGTCCTCGTAGCGGGTCTTGTAGACCTCGAGCACACGTTTCAGCAGCGCGATGCGCTCGGCCGGCGGCGTGGCAGACCAGGCCGGGAAGGCCGCGCGCGCGGCCGCGACGGCGCGCTCGACATCGGCCGCGGTGCCGGCCGAGATCACCGCATAGGCGGTCTCGGTCGCCGGGTCGATCACCTCGATCTCGGCCGGGGACACCGGGTCCACCCAAGCCCCGTCGATGAAGAATTTGCGGGAATCGGTCATGTCAGCTCCGTTCTTGGCCGGGGCTCCCGGCCGGGTTCGGGCGGCAAGGGCCGCCGGTTTTGGATGAGTGGCCGGGCGGGCGCGGCATCTGCGCCCCCGCCCGGCCGGGAAGGTCATTTCGAGGCGAAGCCGAGGCTGTCCTTCAGCCAGTACCAGCGCACGCCAAGCCCCATCACCGGGCGGCGCAGCGCGTGCCAGCCGATGCGGGCAAGCCGGGTGCGCGGATAGACCGCCTCGCCCCGCCCGGCGATCTCCTCGGCGAGCATCCGCCCGAAGGCCGAGGCGAGCGCCACGCCGCGCCCGTTATAGGCGAGCAGGCAGATCAGCCCGGGCTCTGGCTCGTGGAAATGCGGCAGCCCGTCGAGCGACAGGCACACATGCCCCGACCAGCGATAGCGCACCGGCACGCCGGCGAGATCGGGGAAGAGCTTGAGCATGCCGCGTTCGAGCGCCGCCATCAGCCGCCCGTCCTCGCCATCGCCCACGGCCCCGCGCCCGCCGATCATGAAACCGCCGCGCGGGGTCTGGCGCATGTAGAAGGCCAGCTTGCGGGTTTCCGACATCATCAGCCCGCCGGGCATGATCCGCGCCGCCAGATCCGCCGGCAGCGGGTCGGTCGCAAGCTGCATGCTCTGCACCGGCAGCACCGATTGCGCGAGGCCGGGCTTCAGCCGGTCGGTATAGGCATTGGTGCCGAGGATCACCCGCTTTGCGGTGCAGCGCCCCTGCCCCGCGCGCAGGCTCCAGCCCGAGGCGGTGCGGACAAGCTCGCGCACCGGGCTTTGCTCATAAAGCATCGCGCCCGCCCGCGCGGCCGCCCGCGCCAGCCCCCGGGTGTAGTCGAGCGGCTGGATCGCCCCCGCCCGCGGGTCGCGCCAGCCGCCGAACTGGTTGGCCGTGCCGGTCCGCGCCGCCACCTCGTCGCGCGACAGGATCTCGACCGGAACGCCGCGGGCCTGCCATTGCCGGGCACGCGTCGTCACCGCCTCGAGCGCATGGGGCGAATGCGCCGCCTGGATCCAGCCGCCGCGCACCGGGTTGCAGCGGATGCCGTGGCGCGCGATCAGATCGAAGGTCAGATCGGCCGCACCGCCCGCCATCTCGGCCAGCCGGCCACCGCGGTCGGGGCCGTATTTCGCCACCAGATCCTCGGGGTCGTATTTCAGCCCCGGGATCACCTGCCCGCCATTGCGCCCCGAGGCGCCGAACCCGATGTGCCGCGCCTCGAAGAGCGCGACGCGCAGCCCCGCCTCGGCCAGATGCAGCGCCGCCGAGACGCCGGTGATGCCGCCGCCCACGATCGCCACGTCGACCTCGCTTTGCCCCGTGTGCGGCGCGAAACCGCACGGCGGTTCCTCGCTCTCGTTCCACCACAGAGAGTCCGCAAAACTCTCCTGACTGCTTTTCACCGTCTCTCTCCTGTCTGCCTGTTGGCCATTTGTCTTGCGCCCGGGTCTGCTCAGCTGGTGCTGTTCACCCAGATCACCTCGGCGGGCACGTCGCCGTCGTTGAAGAAGCGATGGCGCAGCGTGCTCGGGAAGGTGAAGCTGTCGCCCGGGCCGAGCAGATGGATGCGCCCCTCGATCTGCAGCGAGAAGCTGCCGGCGGTGACCACGCCCACCTCCTCGCCCTCATGGGCATAGCTGTTCTCGCCCGAGCTGCCGCCCGGGGCGATGGTGACGACATAGCCCTTGTAGCGCGAATGGCCGATCGGGGTGGCGAGCAGCTTGGTCACGCCATTGGTGTCGAGCACCTTGGGCTGGGCCACGCGGCGCACGATGAAGGGGCTGTCCTCGGGCGCCGCCGCCTGCGCGCCGACCGGGTCGATCACCGAGGCGGGCGAGATGCCCAGCACGCCCGCTATCGCATAGATCGTGCGCACCGTGGGCGAGACGAGGCCGCGCTCGACCTGCGACAGCGCGCCGATCGACAGCCCCGCCTCCTCGGACAGGCGGCCCAGCGTCATGCCCTGCTTCAGCCGCTCCTCGCGCAGGCGCATGCCGATGCTGTCGGCCTCGCTCGGCTCGGCGACGCGGCGGGGCGGAGGCGCGGAGATGTCGCCTTGCGGCTCGACGGGGTCAGTGTCGGAAGTCATGGAGGTCCTTCGGAAACGGATGGGGAGAATGCGTCCAGAGTGCGGGAGCCGGGCCGCGCGGTCAAACCCGACGCGGCCCGGCCGGGCCTCAGCCGGGAATGACGACGAAATCCTCGTCACGCCAGCACAGGGTGACGGCATCGCCCTGCGCCAGCGCCGAGATCCGCGCGAGGTCGCGGCTGCGCACCTGCACCGCCGAGCCGTCGGCCAGGCGCACGATCAGCCGGAATTCGACGCCGAGATAGATCCGGTCCTCGATCGTGCCGGTGAGCGCATTGGCCGGCCGCTCGCCCTCGGCCGCAAGCGCGATCACCTCGGGGCGCAGCACCACCGTCACCGCGGCAGTTTTTGCCGGCGCGCGCGGATCGTCGCCGGGCAGGCTGGCCCGCCAGCCCGCCCCCTCGAGCCGGCACAGGCCCGCCTCGCGCCGCGCGGTGCCGCGCAACAGGTTCGCCTCGCCGATGAAATCGGCGACGAATTCCGAGTTCGGCCGGGTATACAGCTCCTGCGGCGTGCCGATCTGGGCAAGGCGGCCGGCACGGAAGATGGCGATGCGGTCCGACATCACCAGCGCCTCTTCCTGATCGTGGGTCACCGAGACCACCGTCGCACCGACCTTGCGCGCGATGTGCATGATCTCGATCTGCATCTGGCCGCGCAACTTCTTGTCGAGCGCCGCCATCGGCTCGTCGAGGAGCACGATATCGGGGTGGAAGACGAGCGCGCGGGCGAGCGCCACGCGCTGCTGCTGGCCGCCCGACATCTGCTTCGGAAAGCGCTTGGCGAAATCGCCCAGCCCGACGATGCCCAGCATCTCGCGCGCCCGCGATTCCCGCTCGGAGCGCTTCACGCCGCGGGTCTCGAGCGGATAGGCGACGTTCTCGAGCACGGTCATGTGCGGGAAGAGCGCATAGTCCTGGAACATCATGCCGATGTTGCGCCGCTGCGGGGGCACGCCGGTCATGTCGCGCCCGTCGATCAGAAGCGCGCCGCTGCTCGGCTCGACGAAGCCCGCGATCACCCGCAGCGTCGTCGTCTTGCCCGAACCGGACGGCCCGAGCATGGTCAGGAACTCGCCCTTCCTCAGCTCGAAGGAGACGTCCTCGAGCGCCCTCACCTCGCCATAGTGCTTGCTCACGCGGTCGAGCTGCAGCGCCTTGTGCTCAAAGCTCATCGGTCGGACTCCTTCAGGGTATAGGACAGCACCACGCCGATCGCCGAGACCGCGATCAGGATCGCGCCGACGGCGGCGGTGGCGGGATCGAGACTGGTGCGCACCTGGTTCCAGATCATGATCGGAACGGTGCGGGTGCCGGTATTGGCGACGAACATCGCCACTACCACCTCGTCCCAGGAGGTGATGAAGGCGAAGACCGCGCCCGAGATCACCCCCGGCAGAATGAGCGGCAGCGTCACCCGGCGGAAGGTGAAGAGGCGCGAGGCGCCGAGCCCGGCGCTGGCGAGCGCGAGGTTCGGGTTCACCATGCGCAGGCTCGCCAGCACCGAGACCAGCACGAAGGGGATCGCGAGCACGGTATGGGCGGCGATCAGCCCGGCATGGGTGCCCGCCAGCCCCCAGCGCGCGAAGACGAGATAGCTGCCGACGCCGAAGACGATCACCGGCGTCACCATCGGGCTGAGCAGGAAGCCCAGCACCAGCGCCTTGCCGCGGAAGCTCGCCGCGTTCAGCATCATCGCCGCCGCCGTGCCGAGCGCCGAGGCCAGCACCGCGGTCGCGGAGCCCACCAGCAGGCTGTTGCCCAGCGCCGCGCGCCAATCGGGATCGCTCAGCACCTTGCCATACCAGCGCAGCGAGACCCCCTCGGGCGGGAAGACCAGCCGGCTGCCCGCGGAAAAGGACATCGGCACGATGATCAGCGTCGGCACCAGCAGGAAGAGCGCAGTGGCGCAGACGAAGGCCCAGAACAGGGTCTTGCGCAGACGGTCCGTCATCATGCCGCGGCCCTCCGCGCAAGCAGCACCCGGCCGAGGCCGAAGAGCGCGAAGGCAAGCGCCGTCAGCCCCATCAGCACCACGGCGAGCGCCGCGCCGAGGCCGAAGTTCAGCTGCTCCGAGAACTGCCCCGCGATCATCTGCGCAATCATCATGTCGCGCGGACTGCCGAGCAGCGCGGGCGTGATGTAGAAGCCGAGCGCGAGCGTGAAGGTCAGGATCGCCGCCGCCAGCAAACCGGGCAGCGCCATCGGCAGATAGACCCGGCGGAAGCCGTGGAACCAGCTTGCCCCGCAGATCGACGAGGCCTCCATCAGCCGCATGTCGATCTTCTTCATCACCGAATAGAGCGGCAGCACCGCATAGGGCAGCAGCACATGCACCATGCCGAGGATCACCCCGACCTCGGTGCGAATGAGCTTGAGGGGCTTCTCGATCAGGCCAAGGCCCAGCAGCACCTGGTTCACGAGCCCGGTGTTCTGCAACAGCACGATCCACGAGAAGGACCGCAACAGCAGGCTGACCCAGAACGGGATCAGGAGCGCGATGGTCAGGAACAGCAACGCGCGGCGGCCGGCATTGGCCATCGCATAGGCATAGGGAAAGGCCACCAGCACCGTCACCGCCATCACCACCAGCGAGACGCGGAAGGTCTCGGCGATCACCCGCAGGAAGACCGGGCGGGAGAAGATCAGCGCATAGTTCTTGCCGCTGCCGCCGGGCAGCGAGGCGCCGATCAGCTGGGCAAGCGGGTAGACGTAGAACAGCAGCAGGAACAGCAGCGCCGGCACCAGAAGCGCGCTGCCGCGGGGCAGCCGCTCGACCAGTGTCGGGCCGCGGCGGATGGCGGGGGAAGAAAGGGTCATGTCAGGCCTTCGGGGACTTTGCGTCCGGCCCGCCATCGCGCGGGCCGGAGGGTCTGGATGTCAGGCGTGCGGCGCAGGGCTCACTCGAGCAGCCATTCCTGGAAGCGCATGTCGACATCGGCGCCGTTCTTCGCCCACCAGTCGGCATCCATCAGCACCCGGTTGTCGAGGTGATCGGTCGGCAGGTTGCCCTTGAAGGTCTCGCTCACCCCGGCGACCGCGGTCTTGTTCGACGGGCCATAGGGCATGTACTGGGTGAAGGCGATCTGCTGCGCGGGCTCGGTGAAGAACTCGAGCGCCTTCATCGCCGCCTCGCGGTTCTTCGTGCCCTTCGGCACCACCCAGAAGCCGGTCTGCGAGGTCCACTGCGTCCAGTCGATCTTGATGCCCTGCTCGGCACCGCTGACCGCGCGGCCGACCCAGACGAGGCCCATGCTCGCCTCGCCGCTGTCGAGAAGCTGCTCGGATTGCGCACCGGTATCCCACCACACGATGTGGTCCTTGATCGTGTCGAGCTTCTTCAGCGCGCGCTCGACATCCAGCGGATAGAGCTTGTCGGCGGGCACGCCGTCGGCCAGCAGCGCGGTCTCGAAGATGCCGCTCGGGGCGTATTTCCACACCGCGCGCATGCCGGGGAATTTCTCGAGGTCGAAGAAGTCCTTGTAGCCCTGCGGCGCAGTGGAGAACTCGGCCGCGTTATAGGCGAGCACCGTCGCCTCGATGTCCGAGGCGATGCGGTAGGTGCCGGCGGTGCCCGGGATGAACTTGTCGCGGTTCACGATCGTGTAGTCGATCGGCTCGAGCCACTCGGCATCGCTGTCGAGCCCGAAGCTGTCGTCGGTGACCATGATGTCCCAGTCGACCGCGCCGCTCTCGACCATCGCCTTCAGCTTGGCGTTGCTCGAGGGGCTGTCCTGGCGAATGGTGATCTCGGGATGGGCGGCGGCGAAAGGCGCGAAATAGGCCTTGTCCTGCGCCTCCTGATAGCCGCCGCCATAGCTCGACACGGTGAGGGTGGTCTCGGCCAGCGCGGCCCCGGCGGTCAGCACGCAGGCCCCGACCAGCAGCGTGCTCCACAGAGTCTTCTGCATTCTTGTCTCCCTTGTTGGTGACTCGCAGAGTCGTCAGGAAAACGAAATTAGTCAAACAATTTTTTAGTAAAATGAATTATCGTTCCGAAATTCGCCGCATGACGCCGTTTCTTCAGCATTCCACGCGGCAGAACAGACAGAATAATGAAAACGGCAGGCCGGGGCGCGTTACCGAGGCGGAGTTTCACACGGGGAACGCCACCCGGGCGCGCCTTTCAGCCCCCCTGCCCCTGCCGCGGGGCCCGGGCGAAGACATCGTCGATCATGCCGCGCGCCGCCTCGAGCTGGCGCTCGGGCGTCCAGTGCCCCGGATAGAGCAGCGCATAAAGCAGCAACCCGTCGAGCGAGACACACAGCCGGTCGGCGAGGCGTTCGGCCTCCTCGGGAGGAAAGCCGAGCGCGCGGATCCAGTGCAGATGATGGCCGCGCAGTGCCGCATAGACTTCGTCATGGATCTCGTGCAGCCCGGCATCGTGCTGGGTCAGCGCCCAGTAGCCGATCCAGACCGACAGCTGCCGACGCCGGACCGCGTCGAGCGGCAGGAAGAACTTGACCGCCCGCAGCACCGCGGCGCGGTCGGCGGTCTCGGGCCAGACGACGACCGCCTGATCCCTGAGCCAGCTGGCCCGCACCGCGGCCTTCACCATCGCCGCGCGATTCGGGAAGTGGTGGGTGATGAGCCCGATCGTGGCATCGGCGCGCGCCGCGACATTGCGCATGCTGAGCGCGGTCACGCCCTGCTCGGCAAGCACGTCGCAGACCGCATCGGTGATCCGCTCGATCGGGTTCTGTCTGGGCTCTGACATTGGTCTCGTCGCTTCGTTCCGGCGGGTGTGGCGGCCCGCGGCCGCGGGTCCGGCCACATCGTGCCGCCGCCGCCCCGCAGGCGCAAGGTTACATAACGATCGTCTTGTCGATGAGCGGCGCGCCGCGTGCAAAACGGTCGAGTGCGAAGGGTTGCAACCGGCGCTCCACCTTGCCCTCGGTGATCGAGCGGGCAAGCAGCACCCCGGTGCCGGGCCCGCCGGTCCAGCCATAGGACCAGCCGGCCGAGAACCACAGGTCGCGCAGCTCGGGATGCGGCCCGATCATCGGCGCCCAGTCGGGCGTCGCATGGATGAGCCCCGCCCAGTGCCGCAGGATGCGCAGCTCCGCGAGCTGCGGGAACAGCCGGGCATAGACGGCCGCCGTGCGGGCCAGAACCGGGAAATCGGCCGTCAGGCTCATCCGCGGCCGCTCGGGCACCTCGGTGCCGCCCACCACCTCGCCGCGCGCGGTCTGGTGCATGTAGCACAGGCTGTCGATCAGCGCGATACCGGGGCCGATCAGCGGCCGGATCGGCTCGAGTGCCATCGCCTCGATCCGCATCGAATGGCCGGGCACGGTGACGCCGGCCATCTCGGCGACGGTCAGGTTGAAGCCCCCCGCCGCAACGACGATGGTCTCGGCCTCAATCCGGTGATCGCCCACCAGCACCGCCGCGGCACGGCCATTCTGCGTCTCGATCCCGGTCACCCGGGTGCGATAGCGGACATCGACCCCGGCCTCGAGACAGGCGGCATGGAAGGCCTTCATCCCGGCGTGATGCGGCGCGACACCACCATCGGCCAGATGGATCGCGTTCAGCACCTTGTCGTGCCGGATCGCCGGCAGCACCCGCCTCACGCCCGCCCCCGAGATCAGCTCGGCCTTCACCCCGTAGTGGTGGTGCAGCCGGATGGTGTCGTTCAGCACCCCCGCGGTGCGTTCGGTCTCGGCCACCATCGTGTAGCCGCGGCGCGAGAACATGGTGTTGTGGCCAAGCGTGCGCGACAGATCCTGCCAGCAGCGGGTCGAGAACTCGAAAAGCTCGATCCAGGCCTGCGAGCCGAAGCCGCCGCGGATCAGCGTGCCGTTGCGCCCCGAGGCGCCCCCCTGCCAATAGCCCGCGTCGAGCACCAGCACCCCCTTGCGGCCGTTGCGCGCCAGGTTGAAGGCGCAGGCGAGCCCCTGGATGCCGCCGCCCACGATCACCACCGAGGCCTGCGACGGCAGCGCCCTGTCCTGTGCCTGCATCATTCATACCCTCCCTCGGGACCACTTGCCGGGCGGACATCGGGGGCGACAAGCCCCTCCATCCCCGCCGCCTGTGCCACGGTCAGCGCCCGGCGCGGGGCGCGGTGGCTTGGCCTTGGCACGCGCTGCACGGCCTGCGGCGCGAGCTGCGCCACCACCGCAGCCATCGTCTCCCAGCAGGGAAAGCCCTGACACGGCCCCATTCCGCAGGAAGTGAGGCGCTTGAGCACCTCGAGATCGGTGATGCCGCGGTCGATGTGATGGCGCAGCTCGCCCACCGTGACATCCATGCAGGCGCAGACATAGGCCGCATCCTCGAGCACCGCCGGCAGGGCGAGCGGCGCGACCGGCTGCGCACAGCTGCCCGCAAGCGCCACCCGCGGCGGGATCGCGCCCGGGCGCAGCTGCACGCAGCCGGCGGCCGAGGCCTGGAACGGCAGCCCGGGATCGGGCCGCGCATCCCCCGCGAAGATCACGCCATCGCAGCGCAGCCGCGCGCCCACCTCGACGCCCGTCACCCGGCTCCGGCCGAGGATGCGGCGCAGCCCGGCGCGCGGGCCGGCGTGGACGCAGCTCGCCCCCGAGGGCGCAAGGCGACGCGCAAGCTCTGCCGCTGCGCAGGCATCCTCGGCGAAGACCGCGATCCTACGCCCCGGCGCGACGCCATGATCGAGCGCCAGCCGCAGCGCGGCACGCGCGTCGATCACCCCGGGCAGGTGGTTGCCGGGCACCAGCAGCGGCATCGCCCGCCGCCCGGTCGCCAGCACCACCCGGCCCGGCACGAAGACGAGCCCGCCGCGCGTCGTGTCGAACGGCGCCGCCGCCACGATCTCGCCGCCGCGGTAGAGGCCGAAGACCTCGGTCTCGGGGAAGACCTGCACCTGGGGCGCAAGCCGCACCGCGGCCCGGGCCGGATCGCACGCCGTCCCGCCTGCGGCCGATCGGGTCACCAGCGCAACGCGCGCCCCCTCGGCCGCGGCGGCATTCGCCACGCGCCGCCCCTCGACGCCGCCGCCGACGACAAGCAGGTCAACCTCGATCCGCCTGCCCGGCACCGCCTGCCCCGGGCGCGGCGCCGGCGGATCGGCCATGCCGGCCAGATGGCTCATCACCTTTTCCGCCAGACGAAACGCGCGCGGCGAGCGCGGCATCAGCGCGCCATGCTCGAACCCGCCATAGAGCCACGGTGCAGGCACCAGCGACAGCGCCCGCGTCACATCGACCCCCGGCGCCGGCCAGCAGTTCTGCGCCCGCACCTGCGCCCCCGCGCGCAGCGGCACCTGATCGAGCCGCACGTTCGGGATGCCATCGACCCGCGCAAGGTTGCCCGAGACCGAGGCCCCGAGCAGCCCGAGCGGCAGGTGCCGCTTGCGCGTCGTCGCCACCCGGCGGATGCCGTTGCGCCACAGCGCAGCCGCCAGCGTGTCGCCCGCCCGCCCCGTCAGGCGCCGCCCGTTGAAGCTGAAGACGATCGCCTCGCCCCCGGCCGATGCTGTCCCGTCCCTCATTCCCCGTCTCCCCGTGCTGTGCCGCCGCCAGCCGGACAAGCCTCCGGAAAGCGCGACCGCCAGTCTTGCGCGCCGACCATCGGCGACGCGACATAACAGTTGTTATCTTTCATAGAGCGGAGCGCCCTGCCGTCTGTCAACGGATTTCTTGTCGCCGAGATGCTTGATGCCCGATCGGAACGCCGGGGCCAGGAATCGCGCCCGCGCAAAGGCCCCGCCTTCGGACGCACAGCGCCGCCCGAGCCCCATTCCGCCGCCGGATCGATGCTGCAGAAGGGCGAGCCGGCCATCCCGGGCGGCCCCCCTCGCCGCCCATGAGGCCCCGCAGGCAAGCGCCGCGCGCCGCAAGAACCGCCAGATGGCGACGATTGGCGCGAAGGGCATGCCGCATGGCCTCTGGACGACGCTCCGCCTTTCGCGTCGCTGCCGCGCGCTTTCTGTCGACAGGCCGGAATGACCGGAACGGGCGGCGCCGTCCTTCGCTGCGGTGCAGCCTCTTCGCGACGGGCCGTGGCGGGAAGGTCACCCGGCACCTCGGTGCCGTTCAGCTATTCCGCAGGCGGCCACGACGCTCTAAGCTTGAAGCCCTGTCGGGCGAGCGGCCTGCACCCATAGGCTAGAAGGTTTCCGATGGCAGTCAAATCCATGCTGCACCCCCGCAACCAGCACCGGGAGGGGTATGACTTCGAGCGCCTGTTCGTGACATCCCCCGAACTGGAGGCCGTCACGACAAGAAACTCGAGCGGTCGGATGACGATCGATTTTCAGGACGCAAACGCGGTCCGCATGCTCAACCGGGCCCTCCTGAGGGCACATTACGGCATCGAGTTCTGGGATATTCCGGCCTCTTTCCTGTGCCCCCCGATCCCGGGCCGTGTCGATTACATCCACTACCTGGCGGATCTTCTGGCCGAGAGTAACGGCCAGAAGATCCCTCTCGGCCCCGAGATCAAGGCGCTCGACATCGGGACCGGCGCCAGCCTCGTGTATCCGCTGACAGGTCGGCATGAATACGGCTGGGATTTCACCGGCGTCGATATCGACCCGCTCTCGATCAGGTCGGGCCGCGAGATCTGCAAACGCAACGGGCTGAACATCCGGCTCCGACATCAGAAGAACCCGGAGGATATCTTCGAAGGCGTTGTCGGCCCCGATGACATTTTCCATGTCACGCTGTGCAATCCGCCGTTTCACGCATCGCCTGCCGAAGCCGAAGAGGGCACGCGGCGCAAGTGGCGCAATCTTGGCAAGGGACACTCGGCCGAACTGAATTTCGGCGGCCAGAATGCCGAGCTCTGGTGCCCCGGGGGTGAAATCGGCTTCATCGCCCGCATGATCGAGCAGAGCATGGCTTTTGCCGACCAATGCCTGTGGTTCACCTGCCTGGTGTCCAAGAAGGACAGCCTCAAGCCACTTTTCCGGCTGCTGAAAAAGGCGAGGGTTGCCGAGTTCAAGGTCGTCGAAATGGCGCAGGGACAGAAGACCAGCCGGTTCGTTGCCTGGACCTACTATCCCGAACGGCAGAGATCCCTCTAGGGTCAGGTCTCGTTCTCGGGGCAGAGCCAGAAGATGACGGTTGCGGCGAGGACGATGGCGGAGAAGAAGAGCTTTGGGCATCGATCGTAGCGGGTGGCACCCCGTCGCCAGTCCTTCAGTCGTCCGAACATGATCTCGATCCGGTTGCGGCCTTCGTCGCGGCGCTTGTCGTGTTTCACGGGCCTGGCACGCGACTTCCTTCCCGGGAGACTGGTCTTTATCCCTTTGTCTTTCAGTGCTTCCCTGAACCAGGTCGCTCCACCGCTTGCAGCGGTGGTATAGGGTCTTGGGAGGGGCGTATTCCCGGGGGGCATCACACCAGCGTAACCCATTGCGGTTGATGAATATTATGCCACCAAGGGCACGGCGATCATCGACGCGCGGCTTGCCATGGCTCCTCGGAAAGAAGGGCCGGAGCCGCGTCATCTGCGCGTCAGTTAGCCAGAAAACTTTGCTCATCAGTCAGTCTCCTTTCGGAGGCGGAATCACATCGCAAGCGCAACATCAATGGATCCTGACCCTAAGGGCCGGGCACGCAAACCTCGGCTTTGCTGCGCTCACTGTCTCAGCGCGTTCACCACGACCTTGAAGGCGGGCAGGTTCTGATGCCGGCTCGGGTAATAGATGTGATAGCCGGCGAAGCGTGGCGACCAGTCCTCCAGCAGCAGCTCGAGCGCGCCGCTGGCGAGATGCGCCGCGACCATATCCTCGGGCACATAGGCGATGCCCACCCCGTCGAGCGCAGCCGCGACCATCGTCGCCTCGTCGTTCAGCGTCAGCCGCCCCTCGACGCGCACCCGCAGCTCCTTGCCGTCCTTCTCGAACTCCCAGACGTAAAGGCCGCCCGCCGTCACCAGACGCCGGTTGATGCAGTCATGCGCCAGCAGATCCTGCGGATGCCTTGGCCGCCCCCGGGCCGCGAGATAACCGGGCGCGGCCACCGCGACCAGCCGCCAGTCGGGCCCGACGCGCTGCGCGATCATGTCATGCTCGACACTTTCGCCCAGCCGGATCCCCGCGTCGAACCCGTCCTCGACGATATTGCGAAAGCCGCCGTCGACACTCAGCTCCAGCCGGATGTCGGGATAGTCACGCAGCACCGGGCGCAGCTTGGGCCAGATCAGGCTCGTCAGCGCATGATGCGACAGCGTGATCCGCACCGAGCCCGCGGGCCGGTCGCGCAGCTCCATCAGCGCGGCGATTTCCTCCTCGATCTCGCTCACCCGCGGCGCGAGGGTCCGCCGCAGCCGCTCTCCGGCCTCGGTCGTGGCAACCGAGCGGGTGGTGCGCGCCAGCAGCCGCATCCCCATCCGTGTCTCGAGCTTCTTGATCCGGTGGCTCAGCGTCGATTGCACCACGCCGAGCTTCGCCGCGGCCCGGGTGAAGCTGCCCTCCTCGGTGACGGCCAGAAACCACATCAGATCGTTGAAATCGGTCTGCGCCATTGCGCCCCCATTCATGGCATCAGTCGATAGGTGCAAGCGATACCTCGCCTCTAATCAATAAGTCGCGGGCGGCCATATAACAACGGCAACCCACACAGGCTGGAGGTTCCGATGAAAATCACCCGCGCAGGCAGCACGCCCTCGATGAAAGGGCCGGCCGACTGGTTCACCGGCACGGTGCGGATCGACCCGCTGTTTCAGGCAGAGCCGCCCGGTCAGGCGGCCGGCGCCGCCGTGACCTTCGAACCCGGCGCGCGCACCACCTGGCACACCCACCCGGCGGGGCAGACCCTGATCGTCACCGCCGGGCTTGGCCGCGTGCAACGTGACGGCGGCCCGGTCGAGGAGATCCGTCCCGGCGATGTGGTCTGGTTCCCGGCGGGCGAAAAGCACTGGCATGGTGCCGCCCCCGACGTGGCGATGACCCACTTCGCCATTCAGGAAGCGGGCGCGGGCGAGCTCGTCACCTGGCTCGAACCGGTCAGCGATGCAGACTACCGCGGCTGACCCCCCCTCAAGATACGGAAGGGAAATCCAAAGATGAAAGACAAAGTCATCATCATCACCGGCGCCTCGTCGGGCATCGGCGAGGCCAGCGCGAAACTGCTCGCCGCGAAGGGCGCGAAGGTTGTTCTCGGCGCGCGGCGCGCAGAGCGTCTGAAGGCGCTGGCCGAGGAGATCACCGCCGCGGGCGGCGAGGCGATCTGGCAGGTGCTCGACGTCACCCGGCAGGCCGACAACGACGCGCTCGTGAAGCTGGCGACGGACACTTACGGCCGTGTCGACGTGATCTTCCTCAATGCCGGGATCATGCCGAGTTCGCCGCTCTCGGCGCTGAAGACCGACGACTGGCACACGATGGTCGACATCAACATCAAGGGCGTGCTGAACGGTGTCGCCGCCGTGCTGCCCGAGTTCATCGCGCAGAAATCGGGCCATGTGATCGCGACCTCCTCGGTTGCCGGGCTCAAGGCCTATCCGGCGGCGGCGGTCTATGGCGGCACCAAGTTCTTCGTGCGCGACTTCATGGAGATCCTGCGCATGGAATCGGCGATGGAGGGCACCAATATCCGCACCGCGACGATCTTCCCGGCCGCGATCAACACCGAGCTTCTGCACACGATCAGCGAGCCCGGCACGGCGGCCGGCATGGCCGCGCTGTACGAACAGGTCGGCATCACCCCCGACCGGATCGCCGCCGTCGTGGCCTTCGCGATCGAGCAGCCCGCGGACACCAATGTCAGCGAGCTGACCGTCGGGCCGACCGTTCAGGCCTGGTGAGCCGGCGGGCGGCGGAGTGACAGCTCCGCCGTCTTGGCCAAATGCCCCGGAGGGCCCTGTTCGGCGGGCCCCAATCCCCGCGCTGACACCTGGATCTTCTGACCGGCAGTGGTTTGCGACGCGTGCTGGTGTGCCACTTATGTGGTCCGGGCGATTGAACGACGTCTTCGGGCCGGGCGCGACGCCAGCCCGGTGCCAAGCTCGACCGGCCGCTATGGCGCGAAAATTGACGCCTTGATTTCTCCTGCCGAAGATTGACGAAGCCAATCAGAGGCAGGTTTTTGTCCAAACCCTGGTTTGCTCAGCAAGCTCAAGGAGTTGGTCCTCAAGCGTCTTGCCAGTCACCCGTTTCCGGGGCTTCAGGTCGTGATCGCCATCTTCCAGCCAGTGCAGCGTCACAGCATTGGACAGATCGTAGTCCTGCACCTCTTCCCGCGTGCCGAAAGGATCGCGGGTGCCTTGGCAGATGAGGGTTGGACAGGTGATCCCGGCAAGGTTCTCACCACGTCGATTGCCGGGCGTCTTCGGCGGATGGAACGGGAAGCCGAGGCACAGCAGGCCTTTGATCCGCCCCGCGTCATAAAGGTCCTGAGCGATCAGGCTGGCCACGCGGCCGCCCATGCTTTTCCCGCCAATGATCAGCGGACCATCGCAGCCAAGCGCGTCAATGGCGGCAAGGAATTCTGGCGCGTAGGTGTCGGCCTTTGCGGGGGGTCGCTTCGAGCCGCCAGTGCGACGGGCGGACATGTAGCTGAACTCGAAGCGGGCGGCGCGGAAGCCCTGGGCCTCCAGCCTTTCGGCAACCGCATTCATCCAGGGGGTGTCCATCGCAGCGCCAGAGCCATGGGCCAGCAGGATCGTGGTTCGCCCCGTTTCGTCTCCGTTCAGCAGGAAATCCATCGTGCCTTCGGCGAAATCAGGCTGCGGCGCCTGTGCGCTCGGCCTCTTCGACGGCCAGCGCGGCCATCTTCAGGGCTGCCTCACGGCTGCTGGCAACCGCGATGAATCGTCCGTTGTGACAGAACTTTGCCCCCTTCACGCCGCTGGCTTCTTCCAATGCCGCATCGGTCAGGCCAGCCCATGCGGCGGGCAGATCGGCACGTTGTTCAAAGCTGTCGCCGCTGATGCGAATACCACCGATGGACCAGTCAGTGTCACGGGGGGTCACCACGAACAGCAGGTGGTCCGCGCCCGTCGCCTCAATGGCCGAGCGGAAGGGCATGCCCACCGGCAATTCCAGAATCCGCGCGGTGCCCGCATCGTGGATCGCCTTGGTGACAATGGCTTCGGCACGACGCTTGGCGGCTTTCTTGGTGATCGACGCCTCGACAAACGCCCGCGCGATCGGCAGCGCCGCCGCGAAGGCTTTATCGTCCGCGTCAGAGCTGCGGTTGTCGAAGACGGGTTTCAGGCTTTCCAACAGGACGGAGAGGGTCAAAGGCGTCAGCGGACCTGCGACCGAAGGGTTCATCGCGCCGTTGTCCATCAGGTCGATGGGCAGGACAAAGCTCTGCTCAAAGCTGGCGTGGATGTCTTCCAGATCGGCCTCTGGGATCTCCAGGGCGCGCAGGTAGTCAACGCCGTAATGCTTCCAGATCAGACCGAAGGAGCTGTAGGGCTGTTCGTCCTCACGCACGGGATTGGGGCGCTGGTGGTGGTCAAAGATGCCCGCCTCAGCGTCATACGCGCGCCCCACATCATAGATGATCTTGCCCTCGCCGGGGGCGATCCACGCGGCGTCACGGGTGCGCACCACCTCGGCCTGCGGGAACAGGCGGGTCAGGATGACCGAGGACAGAAGTTCGTCCGCGTGAAAACCGCCATTGTGGGTCACGAGGTGGGTAATGATCATGGTGAGCCCTCTGGCAGGTCTGGAAAGACAACGGGCGACCGGTTGGGTCGCCCTGAGGAAGTCGGCTTCGGGAGGATTTCGGCGGCGATGCGGCGAGCATCAACATGTTGCGCGCCGCGTTCACCAATATCTAAATCCGGGGCCCCGCGAAATCCTTGCTCCGATTTCGCGACAACCTTGCCCCGATTTACACCCTCAGTGGGTCCAGTTCGCGCGGCGATCCGAGGCGAAGTTCTCGCCATAGCCGCGGGCGCGGATGTTGGCGGTGCGCTTGTGCGGCTCGGTCACGGCATAGTCGATGCCGTTTTCCTTGGCATAGGCCTCGGCGGCCTCGCGCGTCTCGAACTTCAGGCGCACCTGCGACTGCGTGTCATCGGAACTCGTCCAGCCCATCAGCGGGTCAATCTCCCGCGCATCGGCGGGCTCGAAATCGAGATACCAAACCCTGGTCTTGGCCTGACCGGATTGCATCGCATTGCGGGCCGGCTGATAGATACGCGCGCGCATGGTCTTCCCCTTCTCGGAACTCGCCTTTTTCTAGTCGATCCACGCGAAAGCGCAAGCCTTCACCGCCACCGCCTGCGCATGGGACGAAACGGAGGGCGAAACGCGCAGGCGCACTGCCGGCCAGGTCGCGGGAACGAAGCGTCAAAGGGACTGCCCGGCCGGCAGGCAGACGCGCCTGCACGAACAATCTGCGAACAACGCGCCGGAAAAGCAACGGAATTTTTGCGCCAATATTCTGATTTCATTTCTAAAATTGTCGAAACCCATTCACCCTTGCTTAACCCGCACCGGCAAGGCCTTGAAAGAGAACGAAAAGAGATCAAGTATGGTGGGATTGCCGCGCCCGCGCGAGGAGCCTGCCCATGCCGCACAACAACACCAATCAGCCCAGCGAACGCTTCGACGTGCTCACCCGTCCGAAGCTCGAGGGCGGGCGGCGCTTCGTCATGCACAGCGAATTCTCCCCGGCGGGCGACCAGCCCACCGCCATCGCCGAGCTTTCGGCGGGCGTCGAGGCGGGGGACCGCGATCAGGTTCTGCTGGGCGCCACCGGCACCGGCAAGACCTTCACCATGGCGAAGGTGATCGAGCAGACGCAGCGCCCGGCGATCATCCTTGCCCCGAACAAGACGCTTGCCGCGCAATTATATGGCGAATTCAAGGGCTTCTTCCCCGAGAACTCGGTCGAGTATTTCGTGTCCTACTACGATTACTACCAGCCCGAGGCCTATGTCGCGCGCACCGACACCTATATCGAGAAGGAATCGATGATCAACGAGCAGATCGACCGGATGCGCCACGCGGCGACCCGGGCGCTGCTCGAACGCGACGACGTGATCATCGTCGCCTCGGTCAGCTGCATCTACGGCATCGGCTCGGTCGAGACCTATTCGGCGATGACCCAGGACATGGCGGTAGGGCAGCTCTATGACCAGCGCAAGTTCCTGGCAGAGCTGATCGCGCAGCAATACAAGCGCCTCGACGCCGCCTTCCAGCGCGGCGCCTTCCGGGTCAAGGGCGACACCATCGACCTGTGGCCGGCGCACCTCGAAGACCGCGCCTGGCGCTTCAGCTTCTTCGGGGAAGAGCTTGAGAGCATTACGGAATTCGACCCTCTGACCGGGCAGAAGACGGATAGTTTCAAGCAGATCCGGATCTATGCCAACAGCCACTACGTGACGCCCCGCCCGACGCTGCAGCAGGCGACGAAGCAGATCCGGGTCGAGCTTGCGCAGCGGCTCAAGCAGTTCCACGACGAGGGGAAGCTGCTCGAGGCGCAGCGGCTCGAACAGCGCACGAATTTCGATCTCGAGATGCTCGAGGCGACCGGGATGTGCGCCGGCATCGAGAACTATTCGCGCTATCTGACCGGCCGCGGCCCGGGCGAGCCGCCGCCGACGCTGTTCGAATTCATCCCCGACAACGCGCTGGTCTTCGCCGACGAATCCCACGTCACCGTGCCGCAGATCGGCGGCATGTACCGGGGCGACTACCGGCGCAAGTTCACCCTGGCCGAGCACGGCTTCCGCCTGCCGTCCTGCATGGACAACCGCCCGCTGAAGTTCGAGGAATGGGACGCGATGCGGCCGCAATCGGTCTTCGTCTCGGCCACCCCGGCGAAATGGGAGATGGAACAGGCCGGCGGCGTCTTCGCCGAGCAGGTGATCCGCCCCACGGGTCTTCTCGACCCCGAGATCGAGATCCGCCCGGTCGAGACCCAAGTCGACGACCTGCTCGACGAGATCCGCATCGTCGCGGCGAAGGGGCTGCGGGTGCTGTGCACCACGCTGACCAAGCGCATGGCAGAGGACCTGACCGAATACCTGCACGAACAGGGCATCCGGGTGCGTTACATGCATTCCGACATCGACACGATCGAGCGCATCGAGATCCTGCGCGACCTGCGGCTTGGCGCTTTCGACGTTCTGATCGGCATCAACCTGCTGCGCGAGGGGCTCGACATCCCGGAATGCGGGCTGGTCGCAATTCTCGACGCCGACAAGGAAGGCTTCCTGCGCTCGGAAACCTCGCTGATCCAGACCATCGGCCGCGCCGCGCGCAACGCCGACGGCCGGGTCATCATGTATGCCGACAAGATCACCGGCTCGATGGAACGCGCGATCGGCGAGACCAACCGGCGCCGGGCGAAACAGATGGCCTATAACCTCGAACACGGGATCACGCCGCAGACGGTGCGCAAGAATGTCGAGGACGTGCTGGCGGGGCTCTATCAGGGCGACACCGACATGGCGCGGGTCACGGCGAAGATCGACGCCCCGAAGGTCGGCGCGAATCTCGAGGCGCATCTGGCCGATCTGCGGTCGCGGATGCGCAAGGCGGCCGAGAACCTCGAATTCGAGGAGGCGGCGCGGCTGCGCGACGAGGTGAAGCGGCTCGAGGCGGTGGAACTGACCATCGCCGACGATCCGCTGGCGCGCCAGGAGGCGGTCGACGAGGCCGTCGAGGCGGCAGTGAACGTGCGCGGCCGCTCGACCGCCGGGCGGCCGGGCCAGCGCGGCGGGGTCAAGCGGCCGAAGAAGCGCTGAGGCTCATTCGCCGCCCAGCACCTCGTTGAGCAGTGCCTCGACCTCGTCATGGGCGGGGCCGCGGCGCGCCGCCTCGACCACGCCAAGCCCCTGCCCCAGCGTCTCGGCATAGACGACGCGATGCGCCAGCACCGGCTCCAGCAGCTCGCCCTCGAGCTTCTCGGCCGCCGCCCGCACCTCGCCATCCAGACGCGTGCCGCGTTTCACCCGGTTCAGCACCAGTTTCGGCTGCTTGCCCTCGCGCCGGGCCAGGTCGAGCACGCCTTCGGTGGCCCACAGATCGACAAGGCTGGCCGAGATCGGCACCAGCACCATGTCCGCCTCGCGCAGCGCCGGGCGCAGGTCGCTGTCGACCTTCGGCGGCGTGTCGATGATCACCACGTCGACCAGCTTCTTCAGCTTTTCGACCTCATAGCTCACCCCCCAGGCAGAGGAGGTGGAAAACTCGAGCCCCGCCTCGCCCAGCGTCTCGCGCCGGGTCATGAACCAGCGGCCGAGCGAGCCTTGCGGGTCGGTGTCGAGCAGAGCGACGCGTGCACCGCGCTTCGTCAGCGCCACTGCGAGGTTGACCGCGAGCGTGGTCTTGCCCGCACCGCCCTTCTGCTGTGCGACCGTGATCACCGTGCCTGCCATGTCCGTCCCCCCACTGTCTTTGCCGCACCGCAGCACAATCCCGGGCGCCGCGCAAGGCAGGCGGCGCCCGTTGCGGGGAGAATACGGCGTTTTCGGCCGGCGCGAAGTCAGAAAACGGCGCCGACCTCGTACATCACCGGCTCGAAACTGCGGCACAGCGTGGCGATGTGGCGGTTGCGCGTGATCATCTCGGGGGTGCGCAGCATCGCCTGATAATCGCCGCGCTTTTCCCATTTCGAGTAATTCGCGATCCGGGTCTGCGCGTCGTTCATGTGCAGCCCCGCGCCAAGGAATCCGGGCTGGAGGCGGATGCAGTTCTCATAGGCATCCTCGAGCGCGGCCATCAGCTCGGCCGCGGTGGCGGGGGTCATCTCGAACGTGCAGATCACCGTCTGCCCGTCAAAATCCGTCGTGATTTCGGTCATGTGTCGGTCCTCCCTCGGCCATCCTGCCATGGCTGCGACAAAAAATCACGCATGCTGCCGTGCCGGATGACGACGTGACGGCAGGCGGCACCGGAAGATGACAGTCGCGCAACAGATTTGTTGCAACGCGCCCGGAATCGGGCAAGTCTTGCCCCGCTGGTCAAAACTTGACGGCCCGAAGGCGCCCGTGTCGCGTGACTGTCACAGAAGGCGCCTAGGTGCATCCTGCAGCCCATCCCGGGCCCAGGCTTCCGACACACGGGGAGAGACCGAATGACGATGAAACCGATGCACTGGCTCGCCGGCGCCGCCGCGCTGCTGGCCACCACTGCGCTCGTCCACGCCGAAGACATGTCCGCACTCGAGGCGGCGGCGAAGGCCGAGGGCATGCTGACCACGATCGCGCTGCCGCACGACTGGTGCGGCTATGGCGCGGTGATCGACGGCTTCAAGGCCAAGTATCCCGACATCAAGGTGAACGAGCTGAACCCCGACGCGGGCTCGGCCGACGAGCTCGAGGCGATCCGCGCCAACAAGGGCAACACCGGCCCGCAGGCCCCCGACGTGATCGACGTCGGTCTTTCCTTCGGCCCGCAGGCCAAGGAAGAAGGGCTGCTCCAGCCCTACAAGGTCTCGACCTGGGCCGAGATCCCGGACAACATCAAGGACGCCGACGGCTACTGGTACGGCGACTATTACGGCGTGATGTCGTTCATGGTGAACAAGGACCTCGTCGACACCGTCCCGACCGACTGGGCCGATCTCGCGAAGCCCGAATATGCCGGCCAGGTGGCGCTGGCGGGTGACCCGCGCGCCTCGAACCAGGCGATTCTCGCGGTGCTCGCCTCGGGCCTGTCCGAGGGTGGCAAGGCCGGCAAGGACGCCGGCGAGAAGGGCCTCGGCTTCTTCAAGAAGCTGAACGACGCGAAGAACTTCGTTCCGGTGATCGGCAAGGCCGGCACCCTCGCGCAGGGCGCGACGCCGATCGTGGTGACCTGGGACTACAACGCGCTGGCCGCGCGTGACACGCTCGCCGGCAACCCGCCGGTCGAGGTCGTGGTGCCGGCCTCGGGCGTGCTTGCCGGTGTCTACGTGCAGGCGATCTCGGCCCATGCGCCGCATCCGAACGCGGCGAAGCTGTGGATGGAATACATCTACTCGGACGAGGGCCAGAACCTCTGGCTGAAGGGCTATTGCCACCCGGCGCGCTTCAACGCGATGGCCGCCAACGGCAAGGTTCCGCAGGAGCTGATCGACGCCCTGCCGCCGGCCGAAAGCTATGCCAAGGCCTATTTCCCCTCGCTCGACGAGCAGGCCGCGAACAAGGAAGCGGTCGTCGCCGGCTGGGACAAGGTCGTCGGCGCGAACGTCCAGTAAACCGGGGCCCCTCGCCCCTCGTGCCGCCCCCGATCCCGGGGGCGGCCTTCTCCATTCAGACCGGACCGCCCCGTGAGCGACACCCCTCCCCCCGTGCGCCGGCGCCTGCCATTGACCTGGCTCGGCCTGCTGCCCTTCGCGCTTTTCGTCGCGCTGTTCCTGATCGCGCCGACGATGAAGATCGTTCTGGGCGCCTTCCAGCGTGCCGATGGCAGCTTCACCTTCGAGAACGTCGCAGGGCTGTTCACCGATTCGATCCTGTCGAGCTACTGGATCTCGATCAAGATCTCGGTCGCCTCGGCGGCGCTTGGCTGTCTGGTGGGCTTCCTGATGGCGGCGGCGATGGTGCTCGGCGGTCTGCCGCGGGCGATCCGCTCGCCGCTGCTGACCTTCTCGGGCGTCGCCTCGAACTTCGCCGGCGTGCCGCTCGCCTTCGCCTTCCTCGCCACGCTCGGGCCGCTGGGCCTGGTAACGGTGGCGCTGAAGACGCATCTGGGCATCAACCTGCGGGTCTATGGCTTCAACATCCTCAGCTTCTGGGGGCTGACGATCACCTATCTGTTCTTCCAGATCCCGCTGATGATCCTCATCATCACCCCCGCGCTCGACGGGCTCAAGCGCGAATGGCGCGAGGCGGCGCAATGCCTCGGCGCCTCGGGCGGGCAATACTGGCGGATGGTGGCGCTGCCGATCCTCTTCCCCTCGATCCTCGGCACCTTTGCGCTTTTGTTCGCCAATGCCTTCGGCGCGGTGGCGACGGCGATCGCGCTGACCGGCTCGAGCCTGAACATCGTG
Source organism: Paenirhodobacter sp. YD-8 (assembly GCF_056590935.1). Taxonomy (NCBI): domain Bacteria; kingdom Pseudomonadati; phylum Pseudomonadota; class Alphaproteobacteria; order Rhodobacterales; genus Paenirhodobacter; species Paenirhodobacter sp. YD-8. The sequence goes on from NZ_CM152649.1 coordinate 2,361,979, forward strand.
CCGATCATGCTGTTTGCACAGATCCGCGGCGACGTGCTCGGCAACCCGCATCTGGGCTATGCCATGGCCTTCGGCATGATCCTGATTACCGGCGTGGCGAACGTGCTCTATATCGTCCTGCGCATGCGCTCCGAGAGGTGGCTGAAATGAAACGCGCTGCCGCCTGGGCGATCCTGCTCCTCGGGATGGCCTATTTCATCCTGCCGCTCCTCGGCATGGTCGAGTTCTCGCTGTCGATGAAGCGCGGGATCTACAGCCTCGAGGCCTATCGCGTCGTGCTGGCCGATCCGCGCTTCCGCGAGACCTTCACCTTCTCGGTGGTGATGGCGCTGCTGACCATCGTCGTCGGCATGGCGATCGTGGTGCCCACCGCCTTCTGGGTGCGGCTGAAGATGCCGGGGCTGCGGCCCTATGTCGAGTTCGTCACCCTGCTGCCGCTCGTCATCCCGGCGATCGTCATCGTCTTCGGCTATATCCGGCTTTACAACACCTCGAGCGCGCTGCCGCTGACCGGCACGATCTTCGGCACCAACCTGCTGCTGGTCTTCGGCTATGTCACCCTGTCGCTGCCCTACATGTATCGCGCCGTCGATACCGGGCTGCGCACCATCGACGTCGCCACCCTGACCGAGGCGGCGCAGTCGCTCGGCGCGGGCTGGGTCACGATCCTGGCCCGGGTGATCCTGCCCAACGTGCTCGTCTCCGTCCTCTCGGGCGCCTTCGTGACCTTCGCCATCGTGATGGGCGAGTTCACCATGGCGGCCCTGCTCAACCGGCCGGCCTTCGGCCCCTATCTGCAGCTGATGGGCGCCAACCGCGCCTACGAGCCCTTCGCGCTGGCGACCATCGCCTTCGTCATCACCTGGGCCTGCATGGGGCTGATCCAGCTCGTCACCCGATTCTCGAAACACGACAAGGCTGCGCGATGACCTTCCTCTCCCTCTCTCACCTCGAAAAGAGCTTCGGGCCGACGCGCGTGGTGAAGGATTTCAACCTCTCCGTCGAGCAGGGCGAGTTCATCTCGCTGCTGGGTCCCTCGGGCTGCGGCAAGACCACGGTGCTGCGCATGGTCGCGGGCTTCGAGACGCCGAGCTCGGGCGCGATCGCGATCGACGGCGCCGACATGGTTCGGCTGCGTCCGAACGCGCGCAACATCGGCATGGTGTTCCAGGCCTATGCGCTGTTCCCGAACCTGACCGTGGCCCAGAACGTCGGCTTTGGCCTGAAGGTGAAGGGCACGCCCGCGAAGGAGATCGCCGGCCGGGTCGAGGAGATGCTCGACCTGATCGGCCTGCCCGATCTCGGCGGGCGCTATCCGTTCCAGCTCTCGGGCGGGCAGCAGCAGCGCGTGGCGCTTGCCCGCGCGCTGGCCCCGCGGCCGCGGGTGCTCTTGCTTGACGAACCGCTCTCGGCGCTCGATGCGAAGATCCGGGTGTCGCTGCGCAACGAGATCCGCGCGATCCAGCGCCGGCTCGGCATCACCACGATCTTCGTGACGCACGATCAGGAAGAGGCTCTGTCGATGTCGGACCGGATCGTCGTCATGCATCAGGGCGTGGCCGATCAGGTCGGAACGCCCTTCGAGATCTACAACACCCCCGCCACCCGCTTCGTGGCGGGCTTCGTCGGCACGCTGAACACGATCGAAGCCGAGGTGAAGGATGGTGCGACCGGGCGCGTGGCGCTGGCCGGCACCGAGGTGGTGCTGCACCGCCCGATGACCGGGGATCGCGTCACGCTGGGGCTGCGCCCCGAGGCGGTGCGCCTGGGTCAGGGGGCGTGCGAGCTGGGTCTGTCGGGCAAGATCACCGAGGTCGATTTCCTCGGCTCGGTGATCCGTCTGCGTGCCGATCTCGGCGGCCAGAGCCTGGCCTTCGACACGTTCAACGCAGCCCATTCGGTGCCGCCGCGGGTCGGCGAGACGGTGGTGCTTGGCCTGAATGCCGCGGATCTGATGGTGATCGGCGCCTGAAGAGAGGGGGCGCTGCCCCCTCGGCCCTTCGGGCCTCACCCCGGGGATATTTGGGGCAATTGGAAGCCAGGAGCCGGGAACACGCGGACAAGCGCGAACCCGCGGACAAGAAGGCCTGTCGCGGCGGGTCGGATCTGCGATGTGCGGGAGAGATGGACGCGGGGCGCGGGCCATCGGGAGGCCGGGCCGTCGCGAGTGGGGTCCCCGGCTGTCGTCGGGGAACCGGATTTCAGCGGATCGCCGGGCCCCTGTTCGGGGCCCGAAGCCGGGGATCAGGCCAGAGCCAGATCGCGCGCCGACTGACGGCCGTCACGGCCGGTCTCGATCTCGAAGGTCACCTTCTGGCCGTCGGCCAGGTGCGGGATGCCGGCGCGTTCAACGGCCGAGATGTGCACGAAGATGTCCTTGTCGCCGCTTTCCGGCTGGATGAAGCCGAAGCCCTTGGTGGCGTTGAACCATTTCACGGTGCCCTTGGCCATCGTGAGATCTCCTTTTATGTTTGCTGCCCACGAAATTGCGGCAGCCCGGCTTGGTCAGATCGAGAAGCAGACTGAAGCCGATAAAGGAGACAGGTGCGGTCAGATTAACGTAGCGATGAACAACATAAGGCCGGTTTCCCATATTGCAAGGGGTTTATCTGTCGCAGGCTTTCCCGCCTGCCACCAAAACAGGCAGGGCGGCCGGAGTTCGCGCAAAGCGCGGCCGGCGCGGATTGTAACGGACGGTCAAAATCCATCGGGCGTTGACAGCCGCGTGAGCGCAGGCCGAGCCTGCCCACAACACAAGAAGAACAGACCACCGACAGGGGATGATGAATGACCGGCTTGTCCGCCCGGCGGCAGAGGCACTGATGCCCGCTGCCTTGAAATCCTATGTGCATCTGGTCGACACGCTGAACCGCTGGCTCGGGCGCGTCGCGATGTATCTGCTCTACGCGATGATGGCGATCCTGCTGTGGTCGTCCTTCACCAAGATCCTGCATATCCCGGCGATCTGGACGCTCGAGATGGCGCAGTTCACCCTGGTGGCCTATTACATGCTGGGCGCGCCCTGGGCGCTGCAGACCGATGCCAATGTGCGCATGGACCTGCTCTATTCGCGCTTCACCACGCGCGGCCAGGCGGGCCTCGACGTGTTCACCGTGTTCTGCCTGATGTTCTATCTGGGCGTGATGCTCTGGGGGGCCTTCGACTCAACCGTCTATTCCTTCGAGGTCGGCGAGCGCAACCCGACCGCCTGGCGCCCGGTGCTCTGGCCGATCAAGGTGATCATCAGCCTCTCCTTTGCGCTGATGCTGCTGCAGGCGGTGTCGATCCTGATCCGCGACGTGGCCACCCTGCGCGGGGAGAAGATCTGATGGATCACAACACCATCGCGCTCCTGATGTTCTCGACGATGCTCCTGATGATGATCACCGGGCAGCGGGTGTTCGGCGCGATCGGCGTCGTCGCCGTGGTCGCGGCGCTGGCCCTTTGGGGGCCGGGCGGCACCGACATGGGCTTTTCCGCGGTGATGAAGCTGATGAAATGGACGCCGCTGCTGACGCTGCCGATGTTCGTCTTCATGGGGTACGTGATGAGCGAGAGCCGGCTCGCCGAAGACCTCTACCGGATGTTCCATGTCTGGTTCGGCCCCCTGCCCGGCGGGCTTGCGATCGGGACGATCCTGCTCATGGTGATGATCTCGGTGATGAACGGGCTCTCAGTCGCGGGCATGGCGATCGGCGCCACCATCGCGCTGCCGGAACTCGTGCGGCGCGGCTATGACCGGCTGATGATCTCGGGGGTGATCCAGGCGGGCTCGAGCCTCGGCATCCTGATCCCGCCCTCGGTGGTGCTGGTGCTGTTCTCGCTGATCGCGCGGCAGCCGGTGTCGAACCTGTGGCTTGCGGGCGTGGTGCCGGGCATGCTGATGGCGGCACTCTTCGTCCTTTACATCGTGATCCGCTGCAAGCTGAACCCCGCCCTCGCCCCGCCGATGCCGGCCGACGAGCGCGCGCAGGTCTCCTGGCCCGAGCGGTTCCGGCTGTTGCGCGCGGGGCTGTTGCCGGTCTTCATCTTCGTCGCGATGATGGTGCCGTTCCTGAACGGTTGGGCGAGCCTGACCGAGGCCTCGGTGATCGGCGCGCTCGCCTCGGTCGCGGCGGCGCTGGTCAAGGGCCGCTTCACCCGGGCGGTGTTCGAGACCTCGACCCGGCAGACACTGATGATCACCGTGATGTTCATGATGATCATCACCGCGGCGCTCTCTTTCGGCGCGGTCTTCGACGGGCTCGGCGCGGGCCGGGCGATCAACAACTTCTTCCTGAACAGTCTGGGCCTTGCGCCCTGGCAGGTGCTGGTGCTGATGCAGGCGAGCTTCCTGGTGATGGGGATGTTCCTCGACGACACCGCGATGCTGGTGATCGTGGCGCCGGTCTTCGTCAGCCTGGCGAAGAGCCTGGGCTTCGATCTGGTCTGGTATGGCGTGCTGTACACCATCACCTGCCAGATCGCCTATCTGACGCCGCCCTTCGGCTACAACCTGTTCCTGATGAAGGCGATGGCGCCGCCCGAGTTCACCCTGCCGGTGATCTATCGCTCGGTCTTTCCCTTCGTCCTCGTGATGGTGGCCACGCTGGTTCTGGTGATGGTCTTCCCCGAGCTCGCACTGTGGCTGCCGCGCGAGGTGCTGGGCCGCTGACCCCCAATTCCAAACGACCCCGAACGGGGCATTCGACCAACAAGGAGAGACAGATGACGACGACCAGACGGAAATTCCTCGCCACCGGCGCCGTGGGGGCCGCGGCGGCGGGGCTCGCCGCGCCTGCGGTGGCGCAGGAGAAGGCGATCAAGTGGCGGCTGCAGACCTATGCCGGTCCGGCGCTGGCCGAAGAGGTGGTGAAGCCCGCGATCGAGGCCTTCAACACCATCGCCAATGGCCAGATGGAGATCGAGCTTTACACCTCGGACCAGCTCGTGCCGACCGCCGAGCTGTTCCGCGCGATGCAGAACGGCACGATCGACGCGGTGCAGTCGGATGACGATTCGATGGCCTCGCCCACCGAGGTCACCGTCTTCGGCGGCTATTTCCCCTTCGCGCTGCGCTATTCGCTCGACGTGCCGGCGCTCTTCAACTCCTGGGGGCTGAAGCAGATCTGGGAAGAGGAATATGCCAAGGTGGGCATCAAGCACATCTCGGCGGGCTCGTGGGACCCGTGCAACTTCAACATGAAGGAGCCGATCAACAGCCTCGCCGACCTGAACGGCAAGCGCGTCTTCACCTTCCCGACCGCGGGCCGGTTCCTGGCGCAGTTCGGCGTGGTGCCGGTCACCCTGCCCTGGGAAGACGTCGAGGTCGCGCTGCAGACCGGCGAGCTGGACGGCCTCGCCTGGTCGGGCATCACCGAGGATTACACCTCGGGCTGGTCGAAGGTGGCGCCCTATTTCCTGACCAACAACATCTCGGGCGCCTGGATCGGCCATTTCTTCGCCAACATGGACCGCTGGAACGAGGTGCCCGATCACCTCAAGCAGCTGATGCAGACCTGTTTCGACCAGTCGCATTACCATCGGCAATGGTGGTACTGGGCCGGCGAGGCGAAGCTGCGCGTCGAGGGGGCGGACATGAAACTGACCTCGATCCCGGCCGAGGATTACGCCAAGATGGAAGCGGCCGCGCACAAGTTCTGGGACGAGATCGCCGCCGAGAGCCCGCTCAAGGCGAAGGTCGTCGAGATCATCAAGAAATACAACGAGACCATGGTAAAGGCCGGCCAGCCCTACCGTTACGGCTGAGCCCGGGGCGGCCCGCCCCGGCGCGGGCCGATCCCGCAGGGACGGGAAGGGAAAAGACACTGGCGCGGCGGCAAGGGACGCAAGACCGCCGCGCCGGCATCTGTCCGCCCTGGCCGGCAGCGCTGGCAAGCCGAGGGTCGGGCGGGCATCCGATTCTCCCTCGGGAACGGCGCTCATGATATCATGTATTTTCGATGCTTCATTGGGGCGGATTGCCGCAACCCCGCCCGGCGATTGCGAAACTGCCGCAAGGTGATGCAGTGGCGCCAGAGACGGCAGGGTTTTGCCACAGGCCACGGCTTTCCTCTCGCTCCGGTGAGAAAAGCCGGTATAACTGGCGCAAAGACGGCGGAGGGAAGCGTGACGGTCTCGAGCATTCAGCGCAAACGCAGACGCAGGGCAAAGGTTGCGGGGGCGCTTGGCGCCTTCTCCGTTGCGGCCGGCATCGCCGCCCCGGCGGGCCACGCAGAGCCGCTTGTCGGGCAGAGCCGCAACACCTTCGGCATGCCCGGCCTGATCGACATGCCCTCGGCCGAGATGCGCCCCGACGGCGAGCTCGGCCTGTCGCTGACGGGGCTGAACGACGGCACCATGCGCAACACGCTGACCTTCCAGATCGCGCCGCGCCTGACCGGCGCCTTCCGCTATTCGAAGGTGCCCGGGCTGATGCCGAAGGACGACGGCACCGGCCGTTACGAGGCGCTTTACGACCGCTCCTTCGACATCCGCTTCCAGTTCCTCGACGAGGGCAAATGGGGCTGGACCCCGGCAATGGCGATCGGGTTGCAGGACTTCATCGGCACCGGCGTCTATTCCTCGGAATACATCGTCGCGACGAAGAGCATCGGCCCGAAACTGCGGGTGAGCGGCGGCCTCGGCTGGGGCCGGCTCGGCTCCTTCGGCTCGATCGGCTCGACCGGCACCCGGCCCGACTACGACGTCACCAGCACCGGCGGCAAGTTCAACTCGGGCTCCTGGTTCAAGGGCGATTTCGCCCCCTTCTTCGGCGTTTCCTATGCCGCGACCGACCGGCTGACGCTGAAGGCCGAATATTCCTCCGACGCCTATGTCAAGGAAACGCTGCTCGACGGGTTCAACCGCAACAGCTCGATCAACTTCGCCGCCGACTATCAGGTGAGCGAGTTCTTCGGCGTGCAGCTTTACTACATGTACGGCGAAAAGGTCGGCTTCCAGTTCGTGCGCAACATCAACCCGCACGAACCGCCCTTCCCCTCCGGGATCGAGAAGGCGCCGCTGCCGGTGCGGCCGCGCCCTGCCCCCGCCGCCGATCCCGAGGGCTGGTCGGGCGCCTGGGCGGCCGATCCCGAGGTGCATCCGGGCATCCAGAAGGCGCTGGCGGCAAGCCTTGCCAAGGACGGCCAGATCCTCGAGTCGATGTCGCTCAGCGCGACCCGGGCCGAGCTGCGGGTGCGCAACGAGACCTACGGTGCCGAACCGCAGGCGATCGGCCATGTCGCGCGCATGGCGACGCGCGCGCTGCCGCCCTCGGTCGAGACGATCGTGGTGACGCCGGTGCAGAAGGGCATGGCGCTGTCCTCGGTCACCTTCCGCCGCTCGGATCTCGAGCGGATGGAGAACACCAATTCCTATGACATGCTGCCGCAGGTCTCGATCACCGCGGCGCCGCAAAACGCCCCCGGCCTCGTGCGCAGCGACGCGCTCTACCCGCGCTTCCAATGGGCGCTGACGCCCTATGCCGAGGCCTCGATCTTCGACCCCGACAACCCGTTCCGCCTCGACGTCGGCGCCGAGCTCTCGGGCCGCTACGAGATGGCGCCGGGCCTCGTGCTCTCGGGCAGCGTGCGGCAGAAGGTGATGGGCAACCTCGACGACACCACGCGCGACTCGAACTCGGTGGTGCAGCATGTGCGCTCCGACCTCGTCGAGTATCAGAAGAACGGTGACCTCGCGATCCAGCGCCTGACGCTGGCGAAATACGGCCATCTGGGCGAGAACCTCTATACCCGCGTCAGCGTCGGCTATCTCGAGCGGATGTATGCGGGCGTCTCGGGCGAAGTGCTCTGGGCGCCGGTCGACAGCCGCCTCGCCCTTGGCGTCGAGACGAACTGGGCCAAGCAGCGCGACTTCGACCAGCATTTCGGCCTGCAGGACTATTCCACCGTCACCGGCCATGTCTCGGCCTATTACGACATCGGCAAGGGCTATACCGCCGAGCTCGACGTCGGCCGCTATCTGGCCAAGGACTGGGGCGCGACGATCGCCATCGACCGCGAGTTCGAGAACGGCTGGAGCGTGGGCGCCTTCGCCACCTTCACCGACATGTCCTCGAAGGATTTCGGCGAAGGCTCGTTCGACAAGGGCATCCGCCTGACGATCCCCGTCGCCTGGACCACCGGCCGGCCCTCGGTCAACAAGCTGAAGACCACGATCCGCCCGCTGATGCGTGACGGCGGTGCGCGGCTCGACATCGACGGCCGCCTCTACGAGACGGTGCGCATGGCGCATACCGGCGACCTTTACGACAGCTGGGGGAGATTCTGGCGATGACGGGCCTTCGGAACCGGGCACTCGCCCTGGCCGCGGTGATCGGTCTGAGCGGGCTCGCCGCCTGTGGCTCGGACACCAACCAGACCGAGAACAGCCGCATGGCGGGCGAGTCGCTCAAGCAGATCTTCTCCGTCTTCAAGCGCGACAAGACCGTGGCCGCCGCCCCCGATGCCGAGGCGATGGCACGTTCGGCGCTCGAGCTGAACAAGGGGCCGCTGATCCTGCTGTCGCAGGAGACGCCGAAGAACGTCACCATCCTCGGGATGATCGGCGAGAACGGCACGATGCGCACCTTCGCCACGCCTTCGATGCAGTCGGTGATTCTGCGCGGCGGGATGCTGGCGGGCACGCGCGGGCTCGGCTTCGACATGATGTCGGCCGAGGTCGAGCAGACCGGCCGGCTGATCCGCGCCCGCACGCCCGGCACCGGCAAGAAGGTGATCCGCTACCTCGACGGGCTCGGGCTCGAGCGGCCGATCCCGCTCGACTGCACCGTCAGCGTCGGCGCCGACACGAGCTATCCCTTCGCCGGGAAGACCTGGTCGGGCCGGCAGGTGGTCGAGCATTGCGAGGGGCTGGGCATGAAGATGGACGACACCTTCATCGTTTCGTCCGCGGGTCAGATCGTCGCCTCGCGGCAATGGATCTCGCCGCAGCTCGGCTATGTCACGATCCAGACCGTGCGCCCCTGAGCGCCACGCACCATCCCCCGAAACGACAAAGGCGCGCCCATGGCGCGCCTTTTGCCTGTCGGGCCCTGCCCTTGCCGCATCGCGCGCTCCGCTCGTCGGGCGGGCAAAATGGACAGGGCCGGGAAGCGATGCTTCCCGGCCCCTTTCGAGATCCCGAAGGATCGTCGAAATTAGTTCGACGACGCGGCGACCGCGATGCCGACGAGCAGCAGCGCCGGGATCAGGATGCCGGCGTTCGACGACGACGACTGCTTCACGACGACCGGCTCGGCTTCGACGACCGGAGCGGTGTAGCCGCCGGCGAAAGCGGTCGAAGCCGACAGGCCGAGGGCGAGAGCGATGGTGGCGAGTTTTTTCATAGTAATCTCCGTCATTACCTTTGGGAGCCGCCTTCTCTGGCAGCATCGGGGCGAGAGTTGCACAGCCGATGCGCGTTGCAAAGATAGAATCTCGCGCCGCGATGCGCGCGCGGTCCGGACTGTTGCACTTTGGCATGAGTTTCACCCGCCCCTCCGCCCCGCGCCATACACGGTCGCGTGATCACGCGGGTTTCCCGGGGAAACCCGCGTGATTCCGGGAGTTTGCCGGCGTGTTTGCGGGCGCGGCGCGACTCAGCCGCGCCGACGCACCAGCAGCGAGATCACGAAGAGAACCGCCGCCGCCGCGACAATCGACGGGCCGGCCGGGGTGTCCCAGCTCAGCGAGGCGGCAAGCCCCGCAAGCACCGAGAGGCTGCCCACCACGGTCGCGCCAAGCGCCATCACCTCGGGGCCGCGCGCAATCTGCCGCGCCGCAGCGGCGGGCAGGATCAGCAGCGCCGAAATCAGCAGGGCGCCGACGATCTTGATCGCCACCGCGACGGTGAGCGCCAGTGCCAGCGTCAGCACCAGCTGCTCGGCCCGCGGGTTCAGCCCCGAGGCCTGCGCCAGCTCCTCGTTCACCGTGGCGGTCAGCAGCCCCTGCCAGCGCCAGGCAAGCAGCAGCGCGACCAGCGCCGACCCCGCCCAGATGATGCCGACATCGGCCCGGCTCACGGCCAGGATATCGCCGAAGAGATAGGCGCTCAGATCGACGCGCAGCCCCGAGATGAAGGAGGCGGCGACAAGCCCGAAGGCGAGCGCCGCATGGGCCAGAACGCCCAGCAGCGTGTCCATCGCATGGCCGCGCCCCGACAGGATCGCCACCGTCACCGCCATGGCGAGCGCCACCGCGAGCGTGCCGACATAGATCGACAGGCCGAAGCCGAAGCTGAGCGCGACGCCCAGAATCGCGGCATGCGCCGTCGCATCGCCGAAATAGGCCATGCGCCGCCACACCACGAAGGAACCGAGCGGCCCGGTGGCGAGCGTCAGGCCGATGCCGGCAAGACCGGCACGCATCAGGAAATCGTCAAGCATGATCGTGCTCGTGGCTGTGGGGATGGGCGCAATGCGGCGCGCTCGGATCGTGGCCGTGGCCCTCGTCCGCCTCGTGGTCGTGATCGTGCTCGTGGCGGTAAAGCGCAAAGGCGCCGCCGGTGCCGAGCCCGAAGAGCGCGCGATATTCCGGCGCCTCGGAGACCACGCGCGGGGTGCCGGCGCAGCAGACATGACCGTTCAGGCAGATGACGCGGTCCGAGGCCGACATCACCACATGCAGATCGTGGCTGACCATCAGCACCGCGCAGCCGGTCTCGCCGCGCACCTCCTCGATCAGCTTGTAGAAGGCCGCGGTGCCGGGCTGGTCGAGGCCCTGCGTCGGCTCGTCGAGGATCAGGATGTCGGGGCGCGCCAGCAGCGCCCGCGCCAGCAGCACGCGCTGGAACTGCCCGCCCGACAGCCGCGCGATCTGCCGCCCGCCAAGCCCCGGCACGCCGGTGCGCATCAGCGCCGCCTCGGCCGAGACATCGTCGACCCGCCGCGGCAGCGACAGGAAGCGGCGCACCGTCATCGGCAGGCTCGGATCGATATGCAGCTTCTGCGGCACATAGCCGATCACCAGATCCTCGCGCCGGCTGACCGTGCCGCTTGCCATCGGTTCGAGCCCGATCAGCGCCCGGATCAGCGTCGACTTGCCCGAGCCGTTCGGCCCGACCACGGTGACGATCTCGCCGGGCGCGATGGTGAAATCGACCTGCGACAGCACTTCGGCGTCGCCGTGGCGGACGCTGAGCCCCGAGGCGGTGATGAGCGGGATCATGGCGTCTCCTTCGCGGCGCAGACGGGGCACAGGCCGAGCGCCTCGATATTCGCGCGCTCGATGGTGAAGCCAAGCGCGGCGGCGGCCTCGTCGAGCGCCGCGCGCACCGGCGCGCCGGGCGCCTCGGCGACGCTGTCGCACTCGCGGCAGATCAGGAACACCGGCGCATGCGCCTCGCCCGGGTGCATGCAGGCAGCAAAGGCGTTGAGCCGCCGCACCCGATGCGCCAACCCGTTCTCGACCAGGAACTCGAGCGCGCGATAGGCCACGGGCGGCTGATTGCCGAAGCCCTCGGCGGCAAGCCGGTCGAGCATCTCATAGGCGCCCATGGCACGGTGCGATTCGAGCAAGATCTCGAGCGTGCGGCGCCGCACCGGGGTCAGCCGCGCCCCACGCCGCGCCGCCTCGGCCTCGGCGCGGGCCAGCGTCTCGCCCATGCACTGACTGTGATCATGCGTCGCGAAGGCCGCGGCGGCGTCGGAATCCGGTTCGGAGCTCATGTTATCTTATCACATTTCTCTTGACGCGTTACGATATAACATAAATAACCGAGGCCCCGATCACAAGAGATGAAGAGGTGCCCGATGCGCTCTCCCCTGATGCTTGCCGCCCTGCTGGGGGGCACCGCCCTGCCCGGCCTCGCCCTGGCCGAGGTGCCGAAGGTGGTGACCGACCTGCCCGCGGTGCAGTCGCTTGCGCTGCAGGTGATGGGCGATCTCGGCCCGGTCGACGTGCTGCTCGAACAGGGCGCGAATGCGCACAGCTATCAGCTGAAACCCTCGCAGGCGCGCGCGCTTGAACGGGCGGATCTGGTGCTCTGGGTCGGGGCCGAGATGACCCCCTGGCTCGACCGCGCCATCACCTCGGTCGCCCCCGACGCGCATGCGCTGTCGCTGCTGCATGCCGAAGGGACGCATCTCCAGAATTTCGCCGCGGCCCATGACCATGGCGCGGACGAACATGCGACCGACGCGCATGACCATGCCGCCGAGGGCGCCGATGCACAGGCCGACGAGGATGGCCATGTCCACGAGGGCGTCGACCCCCACGCCTGGCTCGACCCGGCGAATGCCGAACTGTGGCTGGGCCTGATCGCGGATGAGTTCAGCCGCCTCGACCCCGAGCATGCCGCGACCTATGCCGCCAACGCCGCGGCCGCAAAGGCGAAGATCGAAGCACTCGACGCCACGCTGACGGCAGAGCTCGCCCCGGTGAAGGATCGTCCCTTCGTCGTCTTCCACGCTGCCTATGGCTATTTCGCCGATCATTACGGGCTGAAGGTCGCCGGCGCGATCGCGCTTGGCGATGCGACGGATGCCGGCGCGGCGCATCTGAGCGAACTGCGCGCCGATCTGGTCGCGGATGGCGTCGTCTGCGCCTTCCCCGAGGCCCAGCACGACACCCGCCCGGCCGAGCGGCTGATCGAGGGCACGGGCGTCAGGCTTGGCGGGGCGCTCGATCCCTCGGGCAGCACGCTGAGCTATGGCGCGGACCTCTACGAGCGGCTGATGCAGGGGCTCGCCGGCACGATCTCGGGCTGTCTCGCCGGCTAAGCCGCGATGCGGCATCAGGGTGCAGGGCAGAGGGCGACAAGCCCGCAAAGCCCTGCTAGAACCGGGGGCGAAGGAGACCGTGAATGCCCGCCACCCCGCCCCCGGACCTTGCCCGCCTCTTTGCCGAAGCGGCCCCCCGCTTCGGTCTCAGCCGCCCCGCCGGCGCCTGTTTCGCCGCGATCTGGCGCGCCGCACAGGCCCCCTCGGCCGAGGATCTGGTGACGATCCTCGGTCTGTCGCGCTCGAACGTCTCGGTGGCGCTGAAGGAGCTGCGCGAGCGCGGCCTGATCCAGGCGGCGCGCAGCTTCGGCTCGCGCAAGGATTACTTCGTCGCCGATCCCGACCCCTGGGCGCTGCTGCGCTCGCTGCTGATCGAGCGTCAGCGCCGTGACCTCGCCCCTCTGGCCGAGCGTCTGGCAACGTTTGCGCAGGGCTCGGACGATCCGCGGCTCGCGCCGCTCGCGCAGATGGTGCAGGCGGCGGATGACTGGTTCGCCCGCCTTGCCCGGCACGACGCGGCCGAGCTTGCCCAGCTGATGCAGGCGGGCGATCTGCCGAAGAAGAAAAAGAAGAAGAACCGCGACTGAAGGCCCGGACAGGCCCGCAGGAGCGGAGACGGGCGGGGTTTCCCCGCCCGGGTCCTGTCAGCCCTGCATCTCGACGCCAAGGTGGCGCGCGACGGTGAAGATGTCCTTGTCGCCCCGCCCCGAGAGATTGACCACGATGATGTGGTCCTTCGGCAGCGTCGGCGCGATCTTCTTCACATGGGCAAGCGCATGGCTCGGCTCCAGCGCCGGGATGATGCCCTCGGTCCGGCACAGCATCTGGAAGGCGTCGAGCGCCTCCATGTCGGTCACCGAGACATAGTCCGCGCGGCCGATGTCATGCAGCCACGCGTGCTCCGGCCCGATCCCCGGATAGTCGAGCCCGGCCGAGATCGAATGCCCTTCGAGGATCTGGCCGTCCTCGTCCTGCAGCAGATAGGTGCGGTTGCCATGCAGCACGCCCGGACGCCCGCCGGTGAGCGAGGCGCAATGCTCCATCCGCTCGTCGACGCCATGGCCGCCGGCCTCGACGCCGATGATCTTGACCGAGGGATCGTCGAGGAAGGGATAGAACAGCCCCATCGCGTTCGAGCCACCGCCGATCGCCGCGATCACCGTGTCGGGCAGCCGGCCCTCGCCTTCGAGCTCCTCGAGCTGCCAGCGGGTTTCCTTGCCGATGATCGACTGGAAATCGCGCACCATCGCCGGATAGGGATGCGGGCCCGCCACCGTGCCGATGCAATAGAAGGTGTCGCGGACGTTCGTCACCCAATCGCGCAGCGCGTCGTTCATCGCGTCCTTCAGCGTGCCGCGGCCCGAGGTCACCGGATGCACCTCGGCGCCCAGAAGCCGCATGCGGAACACGTTCGGCGCCTGCCGCTCGACATCGGTCGCGCCCATGTAGACGACGCATTTCAGCCCGAACTTGGCGCAGACCGTCGCCGTCGCCACGCCATGCTGGCCGGCACCGGTCTCGGCGATGATCCGGGTCTTGCCCATGCGGCGGGCGAGCAGGATCTGGCCGAGCACGTTGTTGATCTTGTGCGCGCCGGTGTGGTTCAGCTCCTCGCGCTTGAGATAGATCTTGGCGCCGCCCAGCTCCTCGGTCAGGCGCTCGGCGAAATAGAGCGGCGAGGGCCGGCCGACGTAGTATTTCCACAGATACTCCATCTCGGCCCAGAACTCCGGGTCGGTCTTGGCGTGTTCATATTGCGCCTCGAGCTCCAGGATCAGCGGCATCAGCGTCTCGGACACGAAGCGCCCGCCATGGATGCCGAAGCGCCCGTTCTCGTCGGGGCCGGTCATGAAGCTGTTGGGAAGGTCCTCGGCCATCGTCTCACCTCGCGCGTTCAGTCGAGCTTGCGTTTATAGCCAAAGTGGCTGCGGGTAAAGCCAAGCCGCTCGTAGAAGGCATGGGCCCGGCTGCGCGAGGCATGGGTGGTCAACTGCATCACCACGGCCCCCGCAGCCCGGGCGCGCGCCTCGGCATCGGCCATCAGCGCGGCGCCGATCCCCTGCCCGCGCAGCCCCGCCGCGACCCGCACCGCCTCGATCTGCGCGCGCCGGGGCGCGGCAAGCGAAAGCCCGGTGAGGATCGAGAGCTGATAGGTGGCAATCACCTGCCTCGCGTCATCCGTGCCGACGATCAGCCGGGTGACGCCCTGCGCGGCCATCTCGCGCCAGAGCGCCAGGGCCCGTTCGGGCGCCATCGGCTTCGGATCGGCATCGCGACGATCGTCGGAAAGCAGTGCCAGCACCGGCGCAAGGTCGGCCTCGATCGCCTCGCGCCAGCGGATCATCCCTGCGCGGCCGCGACGAAGGCCCGGATCAGCGCCGCGTCCTTCTCGCCCGGCAGGCTCTCGACGCCCGAGCTGACATCGACCTGCGTCGCGCCGGTCAGGCGCACCGCCTCGGCGACGTTCTCGGGGGTCAGGCCGCCGGCCAGCATCCAGGGCCGCGTCCAGCTGCGCCCGGCGATCAGCTGCCAGTCGAAGGGCAGCCCGTTGCCGCCCGGCAGCGCCGCGCCCGCGGGCGCCTTGGCATCGACGAGGATCTGGTCCGCCACCGCCTCGTAGGCGTCAAGATGCGGCAGGTCCTCGGCGGTCGACACGCCCACGGCCTTCATCACCGGCAGCCCGGCGCGCGCGCGCACCTCGGCCACCCGCTCGGGGCTTTCATGGCCATGCAGCTGCACCAGATCGAGCGGCACCAGCGCCAGAACCTCGTCAAGGAAGGCATCGCTCGGATCGACGAACAGCCCGACCTTCGCCACCCCGAAGGGCACCTCGAGCGCGAGGTCGCGCGCCACCTCGGCCGAGACGTTGCGCGGCGATTTCGGGAAGAAGACGAAGCCCACATAGGCCGCGCCCGCCGCCACCGCCTCGGCGACATACGCGGGCCGGCTGAGCCCGCAGATCTTCACCCGCGTGCCGCCCGGACGGCCCCGATTGACTGCGATCGTCACCATCTCAGCGCGCGGTCTTGTCCAGAAGCGCCAGGACCTCGTCCTTCGGCTCTTCGTGGGTGGTCTTCAGCCGCTCCACCTCGCCCTCGAGCCAGGCGGCATGGCGGGCCGTCTTCGCCGCGCCCGAACGGATGCGATGCTCGCGCATCCATTCCCAGACGAAGCCCAGCAGCAGCCCGACCAGCAGGCTGGCGAAGATCACCAGGAACAGCGGCAGCTGCACCGCCCAGGAGAAGCCGAGGAAATCGCCGGTCTCGGGCGCCAGCAGCCGCAGCGTCACCGGGGCGCGATTGGCCAGCGCGATGGCCACCAGCAGCACGGCGAGCACGCCGAGCAGCAGGAAGCGCAGGTATTTCATCATTTCAGTCCGCCTCTCCGTTCAGCCGGTCCCGCAACAGCTTGCCGGTCTTGAAGAAGGGAACGTGCTTTTCCTCGACATCGACGGCATCGCCGGTGCGCGGGTTGCGGCCGGTGCGGGCGTCGCGCTTCTTCACCGAGAAGGCGCCGAAACCGCGCAGCTCGACCCGGTCACCGCGCGCCATGGCCTCGATGATCTCCTCGAAGATCGTGTTGACGATCTTCTCGACGTCGCGCTGGAAGAGATGCGGATTTTCCTCTGAGATCTTCGCGATCAGCTCGGACCGGATCATGCGTGCGTTCCCCCCAAGGGTGTCCGGGTGGCAGCCCCGGCACTGGATTCTTCCCGGACTATACGGAGAATTTTTTCCAGCACAAACAGCAAAGGCTTGGAAAGGCGTGGGATTCGGCGGGATGCGGCGCGGTGTCGCCGGCCCTGCCCGCCGTGACGGCGGATGCAGGCGCAGAAATCCGGCACGACGGGCGGCGGCGCGGTCGATCCGGGCGAATCGCCCGATGCAGCGCGGAAACGGCACGGGGCGCCCGATGGGCGCCCCGTTCGGGTCATGGGATGCGGCAGGCTGCGCGCTCAGCGCCAGCCAAGCGCCGGGGCGACATGCGTCAGGATGCTCTCGATCACATGGGCGTTGTAATCGACGCCGAGCGAGTTCGGCACCGTCAGCAGCAGCGTGTCGGCTTCGGCAATCGCCTCGTCGCGCTTCAGCTGCTCGACCAGCTTGTCGGGCTCGTCGGCATAGGAGCGGCCGAAGATCGAGCGCTGCCGCTCGATGAAGCCGACCTGGTCATCCTCGCTGCCGCCACGGCCGAAATACATCCGGTCCTCGTCATTCGTCAGCGCGAAGATCGAGCGGCTGACCGAGACGCGCGGCTTGCGCTTGTGGCCCGCGGCCTTCCAGGCCTCGCGATAGGCACGGATCTGCTTGGCCTGCTGCACGTGGAAGGCCTCGCCGGTCTCGTCGTCCTTCAAGGTCGAGCTTTGCAGGTTCATCCCCAGCATCGCCGCCCATTCGGCCGTCTTGTTCGAGCCCGCGCCCCACCAGATCCGGTCGCGCAGCCCCTCCGAATAGGGCTCGAGCCGCAGCTTGCCCGGCGGGTTCGGGAACATCGGCCGCGGGTTCGGCTCGGCAAAGCCATGGCCCTCGATCATCTGCAGGAAGGCCTGCGCGTGCCGGCGCCCCATGTCGGCGTCCGTCTCGCCCTCCTCGGGCGCATAGCCGAAATAGCGCCAGCCCTCGATCACCTGCTCGGGGCTGCCGCGGCTGATGCCAAGCTGCAGCCGGCCGCCGCTGATCAGGTCGGCGGCGCCCGCCTCCTCGGCCATGTAGAGCGGGTTCTCGTAGCGCGTGTCGATCACACCGGTGCCGATCTCGATCTTCGAGGTGCGGGCGGCGACGGCCGAGAGCAGCGGGAAGGGGCTCGCGTGCTGACGGGCGAAGTGGTGGACACGGTAATAGGCGCCATCAAGGCCGAGCTCCTCGGCCGCGACGGCGAGGTCGATCGCCTGCAACAGCGCGTCGCCGGCGGTCCGGGTCGCCGAGCCACGCTGCGCCGACCAATGTCCGAAGGACAGGAAACCGATATTCTTCATCGCATTGCTCCTCGGGCAGCACAGGCGGGGGCTTGGCCCCTGCCCGGTCCCGTTCGGCACATAGCTAGTCACTGCACCCCCGGCTTCGCAACCGCGGTGAGTGTTTGCCGAAGCGCAGCCACTGTGCACGCCCCGGCAGGCAAAAGAAAAACCCCGCCCTTTCGGGCGGGGTTTCCGGGGTGGGGCCGAAGCCCCTGCCCGTATCGCGGATTACTCGCGGCTCTTGAGCGCAGCGCCCAGGATGTCGCCGAGCGAGGCGCCCGAGTCGGACGAGCCGTACTGTTCCACGGCTTCCTTCTCTTCGGCGATCTCGCGCGCCTTGATCGACACGCCGAGCTTGCGGGTCTTGCTGTCGACGTTGACGACGCGCACGTCGACATGGTCGCCAACCTGGAACCGCTCGGGGCGCTGATCGGCACGGTCACGGGCGAGGTCCGAACGGCGGATGAAGGACTTCATGCCGTTGTATTCGACCTCGATGCCGCCGTCTTCGATCGCGGTCACGGCAACGGTGATCACCGAGCCGCGCTTCACGCCGTCAACCGCATCCGAGAAGGTGTCGGCGTCGAGCGCCTTGATCGAGAGCGAGATACGCTCTTTCTCGATGTCCACCTCGGTGACCGCGGCCTTGACCACGTCGCCCTTGCGGTAGTCCTGGATCGCTTCCTCGCCGCGCTTGTCCCACGACAGGTCGCTGAGGTGCACCATGCCGTCGATGTCGTTGTCGAGGCCGATGAACAGACCGAATTCGGTGATGTTCTTGACTTCGCCTTCGATCATCGAGCCGACCGGATGGGTCTCGGCGAAGACTTCCCACGGGTTGCGCATGCACTGCTTGAGGCCGAGCGACACGCGACGCTTCGCGGTGTCGATCTCCAGCACCATGACGTCAACCTCCTGCGAGGTCGAGACGATCTTGCCGGGGTGCACGTTCTTCTTGGTCCAGGACATTTCCGAAACGTGAACGAGACCCTCGACACCGGCTTCCAGCTCGACGAACGCGCCGTAGTCGGTGATGTTGGTGACGCGGCCCTTGTGCACCGAACCGATCGGGAACTTGGCTTCGACCGAATCCCACGGATCGTTCTGCAGCTGCTTCATGCCGAGCGAGATGCGGTGGGTTTCCTTGTTGATCTTGACGACCTGGACCTTGACGGTCTCGCCGATCGACAGGATCTCCGACGGATGGTTCACGCGGCGCCACGCCATGTCGGTGACATGGAGCAGACCGTCGACACCGCCGAGGTCAACGAACGCACCGTATTCGGTGATGTTCTTGACCACGCCGTCGACCACCTGGCCTTCGGTGAGGTTCGAGATGACCTCGGCGCGCTGTTCGGCACGCGACTCTTCGAGGATCGCACGACGCGAGACAACGATGTTGCCACGACGACGGTCCATCTTGAGGATCTGGAACGGCTGCTTGAGACCCATGAGCGGGCCGGCGTCGCGCACCGGGCGGACATCGACCTGCGAGCCGGGCAGGAAGGCAACGGCGCCGCCGAGATCGACGGTGAAGCCACCCTTGACGCGGCCGAAGATGGCGCCTTCGACGCGCTCTTCGCTGGCATAGGCCTTCTCGAGACGGTCCCAGGCCTCTTCACGGCGGGCTTTCTCGCGCGAGATCACGGCCTCGCCACGGGCGTTCTCAACGCGGTCGAGGTACACTTCCACTTCGTCGCCGACGGCGATCGAGGGGGCCTCGCCCGGGTTGGCGAATTCTTTCAGGTCGACGCGGCCTTCCATCTTGTAGCCGACGTCGATGATGGCCTGGCCCGCCTCGATGGCGATGACCTTGCCCTTGACGACCGAACCCTCCTGGGGGGTGTCGATCTCGAGGCTTTCGTTGAGAAGGGCCTCGAATTCTTCCATGGTAGCTTTAGCGCACATGCGTTTCAGTTTCCTTTGCGTGTGTTTCACTGGCCTGACGGTTGGCTCCGCCGGTCTTTTGTGGATACGCCGAGGCGGGTGCAGACAGGCGTCTGCCCCCTTCGGTCGGGGCCATATAGGCGCAATTCGCCTGTGGGGCAAGGAGTTTCGGCGCCGTTCAGGCGCTCGCGTCGAGGCGGGCGAGCCAGGCCGCCTGGTCCTCGCCGGGCGCGCGGGCATGCGGGAAGGCCGAACCGTAAAGGCGCATCTCCTCGGCGGCCTCGACCATGCGCGCAAAGACCGCCCGGCTCTCCCCGGCCGACAGCGGCGGGCGGGCCCCGTCCGGGTCGAGATCGGCGCCGAGTTCGAGGGCGAGGAAATGGTCATAGCCCATCGACCAGTCCGGGAAGGGCGAGACCGCCTCGTCGGGCGCCTCGAACAGCAGGTCCAGATCCCGGTGGCGCGGGTCTGCGGCGATCCGCGCCATCAGCGCGGCGATCTCGCCCGCGGGCCCGTGCAGCGCCTGGAAGAACTGGCCGTTCGCGCGCCACAGATAGCCGGTGATCCCCGCCGCCGCGTTGTGGCGCAGCGCGACGCGCAGGATGTCGAGGTCAGAGGGGTCGAAATCGGCCCGGGCCGGAATGCTTCGATAGAGCAGGCGCGTGAAGCCCATGATGTCCCTCTGCTTTCACGCACCAGTGATAGCCGATCGCGGCGCCAAGGCAAGGACCGGGCTCAGCCCGCATCGTCGCAGAAATGGCTGCGCAGATCATAGCGCGGCGCGGTGAAGGGGCCGGGCTCGCGCGGATCGCGAAGGCCATGCGGGTGCTGTCGCGCCCAGGAGCGCGAGAGGCTGTCGGGATCAAGCGCGCGGCGCTGGCACAGGCCGATGTCGCGCAGAACCGGGCTTTCGCCGCGCAGATCGATCAGATGGCCACTCTTGCGCGCCGCGCCCTCGGTCTGGAAGACCAGCGGCTCGGGCAGCGCGATGACCTCGGTCGCGGCGCCGAAAAGCCCGTCCTCGCCCTGCCAGTCCTGCCCCTGCGCGTCACGCCCACGCGCGAATGTCAGCGCCCAGCGACCGGGCGGCACCAGCACGCGGAAGAAGGTGCCGCCGCGGACATAGGCCGCCAGCACCGCCTGCCCGGTCGCGGGGTCGGAAAGCTGCAGGTAAAGATCGGCCCCCGGATCGCTCTTCACCTGCAGCGGCAGGGTCAGCGGCAGGCCGGAATGGTTCCACATCAGCCCCGCCGGGCGCTCGATCGCCGCCGCGGGCAGGGCCAGAAGGAAAAGCACGATCACAAGGGACAAGCGGCGCATCATGGTCGCATCATGCGCCTGCCCCGCGCGCTTGTGAAGTCAGCCGCGCAGCCTTTCGATCTGCGCGACCGCGGCGGCCACCGCCTCCTCGATCGTCATCTCGGAGGTGTCGAGCACCATGGCATCCGCCGCGGGCCGCAAGGGTGCATCGGCGCGGTTCATGTCGCGCGCGTCGCGCTCCCTCACCTCGGCCAGCACCCGCGCCGCGTCGCCGCCAACCTCGAGCCAGCGCCGATGCGCGCGCACCTCTGGCGAGGCGGTGACGAAGAGCTTCACCTCGGCCTCGGGGCAGATCACCGTGCCGATGTCGCGCCCGTCGAGCACCGCGCCCCCCTCGCGCCGGGCAAAGGCGCGCTGGAAGTCGAGAAGCGCCTGCCGCACCTCGGGGATCACCGCGACGCGCGAGGCGGCCTGCCCGGCTTCCAGCGTGCGCAGGTCATCGCGTGCCAGATCCTCGGGCGTCAGTCCGCGCGCCGCTTCGACCGGATCGCCGCCCTTGACGCCCACGGCGCGATAGAGCGCCCCGGTGTCGAGATGGGCAAAGCCGAAGCGGGCCGCCACGGCGCGCGAGATCGTGCCCTTGCCCGCCGCCGCCGGCCCGTCGATCGCTACGGTGAATCTCATGGCGTTCCCCTCAGTTCCGGCCTCGCTGTCGCATCCGAGCATTTGACCCAAGAAAAGGCCAAGGTGCAAAGACCCCCGGCTTTTCCTTGCCCAAAGACTCCCGCTGGAGGCGTCCTTGCTTTCAGCCTTCGCGGACGATCTCGGCGCCGAGCCCGCACATCAGCGGCTCGAACACCGGGAAGGAGGTGGCGATCGGCGAGCCGTCGTCGACGGAGATCGGCGCGCGCGCGGCAAGCCCGAGCACGAGGAAGCTCATCGCGATGCGGTGGTCGATATGGGTGGCGACGGTCGCGCCGCCCGGCACGCCATCGGGGCCGAGGCCATGCACGATCAGCGTGTCGTCATCTTCCTCGACGGTGACGCCGCAGGCCTCGAGCCCGCGCGCCATCGCGTCGATCCGGTCGCTTTCCTTGACCCGCAGCTCGTGCACGCCACGCATCACCGTGGTGCCGCGCGCGCAGGCCGCCACCGCCGCCAGCACCGGGTATTCGTCGATCTGGCTTGCGGCGCGTTCGACCGGCACCTCGATGCCGGTGAGTTCGGAGAAGCGCACGCGCAGGTCGGCGACGGGCTCGCCGCCCTCCTCGCGCTCGTTCTCGAAGGTGATGTCGGCGCCCATCTCGCGCAGGGTCAGGAACAGGCCATTGCGCGTCGGGTTCTGGCTGACGCCGGGGACAAGGATGTCCGAGCCCGGCACGATCAGCGCCGCACAGACCGGGAAGGCGGCCGACGACGGGTCGCGCGGCACCGCAACGGTCTGGCCGCGCAGCTCGGGCTGGCCGGTCAGGGTGATGCGATTGCCCTCGGGCGTCGCCTCGACGCTGACCTCGGCACCGAAGCCGCGCAGCATCCGCTCGGTATGATCGCGGGTCGCGGTCTTCTCGATCACCACGGTCTGGCCGGGGGCGTTGAGGCCGGCGAGCAGCACCGCCGATTTCACCTGAGCCGAGGCCATCGGCGTCGCATAGGTCACCGGCACCGGCTCGGCCGCGCCGACCACGGTCATCGGCAGCCGGCCGCCGGCGCGGCCATAGGCGCGCGCGCCGAAGAGCGCGAGCGGATCGGTCACCCGCCCCATCGGCCGCTTGCGCAGCGAGGCGTCACCGGTGAAGGTCGTGGTGATCGGCGAGGTCGCCATCGCGCCCATGATCAGCCGCACGCCGGTGCCCGAATTGCCGCAGTCGATCACGTCGGCGGGCTCGGCGAAACCGCCCACCCCCACGCCCTCGACCGTCCAGGCGCCCGCGCCCTCGCGCGTCACGCCGGCGCCGAAGGCCGCCATCGCCTTCGCAGTGTCGAGCACATCCTGCCCCTCGAGCAGGCCGGTGATTTTCGTGGTGCCGACCGACAGCGCACCAAGGATCAGCGCGCGGTGCGAGATCGACTTGTCGCCGGGCACCTCGGCCACGCCGGAAAGCGCGGCGCTCTTGCGCGCGGTCATGCGGATCGGATCGCCGTGGCCGGACATGGAAACCTCCCTGAAAGATCGGCCCCTGTTAGCGCAGCGCGCGCGCCCGCGAAAGCCCCCGGCCGGCGCGCGGCGCAAAATGCCGCCCCGCCGGGCCCCGCGGCGCGTTCAGAGCCGGCGGAAGGTGGCGTAATCGGGGGTGCGGCCCTCGCGCAGCGCCTTCTGCTCGTAGCGGGTCGAGATCCAGTCGCTCCACGGCGTGCCGGAATGGGCGACAAGCTCGAAGCCCGCCTTCGGCACCTCGCGCAGGGCCTGGGCCATGTAGCTCGGAATGTCGGTCGCGACGCGGAACTCGGCACCGGGCGCCATCACCCGGGCAAGCGGCACCAGATGCTCGGCGGTGACGAAGCGGCGGCGGTGGTGGCGCCGTTTCGGCCAGGGGTCGGGATAGTTCAGGAAGGCCTTGGCGATGCAGCCCTCGGGCAGCACGTCCATCAGGTCGCGCGCGTCGCCCGGATGCACGGCCAGGTTCGTCACGTCGGCGGCGCGGATCTTGCCGAGCAACATCGCGACGCCGTTGATGAAGGGCTCGGCGCCGATGATGTTCACCTGCGGATAGCTTGCCGCCATGTGCACCAGATGCTCGCCGCCGCCGAAACCGACCTCGAGCCAGATCGGCGCGTCATTGCCGAAGATGGTGGCCGGGTCGATCACCTCGCGCGCCGGGTTCTCGGCCCGGGTGACGCCGCGCGGGCGCAGGCTGTCGAGATCCTCGCTCAGATAGGTCTTTTGCGAGGCACGCATCGTCTTGCCGCGGATGCGGCCGTAGAAATTGCGCCATTCGGGCCGGCTCGTGTCGCCGTCCGCTGCCTCGGGATGTTCGCTCTCGTCGCTCATGGCCGGCCTCTAGGGCGGCGGCGCGGGCCGGTCAAGCCCCGTGGACGGCGGCGCCGGGCAAATCTTGACCGCAGCGCGGAACGGCGTTAGAACTTAATGTGAACTCACCGCGAACAAAACCGGGATGCACCGCCGATGCTGACGCGCAAGCAAATGGAATTGCTGGATTTCATCCAGAAGCGGGTGGCGCGCGACGGCGTGCCCCCCTCCTTTGACGAAATGAAGGACGCGCTCGAGCTGCGCTCGAAGTCGGGGATCCACCGGCTGATCACCGCGCTCGAGGAACGCGGCTTCATCCGCCGCCTTGCCCACCGGGCCCGCGCGATCGAGATCGTGAAGCTGCCCGAGGCGATGGAGACCGCAAAGCCCGGCTTCACGCCGCGGGTGATCGAGGGCGAGAAGGTGGCCCCGCCGCGCGCCGCGCAGCCGGTCGAGGCGGTGCATGCGCTCGAGCTGCCGGTGATGGGGCGGATCGCCGCCGGCGTGCCGATCGAGGCGATTGCCGAGATCTCGCATCACATCGCGGTGCCGGGCTCGATGCTGTCGGGCCGGGGCGAGCATTACGCGCTCGAAGTGCGGGGCGATTCGATGATCGGCATCGGCATCAACGACGGCGACATCGTGGTGATCCGCGAACAGGGCACGGCCGACAACGGCGACATCGTGGTGGCACTGGTCGACGGGCACGAGGCGACGCTGAAACGCTATCTGCGCCGCGGCGCGATGATCGCGCTCGAGGCGGCGAACCCCGAGTACGAGACCCGGATGCTGCGCGAGGATCAGGTGAAGGTGCAGGGCCGCCTTGTCGGGCTGATCCGCAGCTATTGACGGCGCGGGCGCCCGGTCCAGCGCCGCGCGCCCTGCCCCGGGCCGATCTGCCGGCCATCCGCGGCAAAGGCCACACCGCCCGCGCGCAGCCGGTCGCGATCCCAGATCTCGCAGCCCGCGGGGGCCGGATCGGGTGCGGGAGCCGCCAGAACGACGAGGGCGTCGTCGTGGCAGGCGGCGCTCAGCGCCGCGAGCGCGCCGGTGCCGCTCAGATGCACCACGGCGCGGCCGTTCCACAGGGCCGCCCGCGCACCGCGCGGGCCGGAGAACCCCGGACGGGCGGCGGCGGTCTCGGGCGCGGCATCGTCGCCATCGGCCTTGAGCCAGCTTTCAGCAACGAAAGCCGCGCCGGGCTTCGACAGCGCCCGGCCAGTCGCCGTGCTCAGCCCGACGAGCGCCCCCTCGGGCGCGATCAGCAGCGCGGGCCGCACCGCCGTGCCCCACAGCCCCGCCGCCACCGCCATCGCGGAAAGCCCCGCAACGCGCGGCAGCCCGCGCGCCAGAACCGCCACCAGCGCGCCAAGCGCCAGCAACGGCAGCACCGCAGCGGGCGGCGCCGGAACGGCGATCACCGCGCCATCGAGCGCCGCGACCCGCTCGGCCACGAAGATCATCCAGCGCGTGCCCTGCCCCATCACCCACAGCGCCGGCGCGGCCAGGCCGAGGGGCGCCAGCAACGCGGCGATCACCCCCGCCGGCATCACCAGCGTGCCTATCACCGGCACCGCGAGCAGGTTCGCCAGCAGCCCGTATTCCGCCACCCGGCCGAAATGCGCCGCCGCGATCGGCGCCGTCGCCGTGCCCGCAACCAGCGAGGTCAGCACCAGCATCGCCACCGGGCGCACCAGCCACGGCAGCCGCGGCGCGATCCGCGCCCAGGGGCCGAAGGCCAGCACCAGCGCCACGGTCGCCGCGAAGGACATCTGGAAGCCGGGCTCGGTCAGGCTCTCGGGTTCGAGCACCAGCAGCACCAGCGCCGCGAGCGCCACCGTGCGCAGCGAGATCGCGCGCCGGTCGAGCATCACCGCCAGCAGCATCACCGCGGTCATCAGCCAGGCGCGGGTCGTCGCCACCTCGGCCCCGGCGAGCCACAGGTAGACGGTCGAGGCCACCAGCGCCACCAGCGCCGCGATCTTCTTCACCGGCCAGATCAGCGCGAAGGGGCCGACGGCGGCGAGGCCGTAGCGGATCGCGGCAAAGACGAAGCCCGCCAGCATTCCCATGTGCAGCCCCGAGATCGAGATGATGTGATAGAGGTTCGCCGCCCGCATCACCGCATTCGTCGCCTCGGAAATCCCCGACCGGTCGCCGGTCATCAGCGCCGCCGCGACGGCCCCCGCCTGCCCCGGCATCCGCGCCTGCATCGCCGCCGAGAGCCGCATCCGCAGCCGGTGGCCGGCCAGCGCCCGGTCGTGCGGATCGGGGGGCGCCACGCGCAGCACCGGGCCGCGGGCGAAACCGACCGCGCCCAGCCCCTCGAACCACGCCGTGCGGCGAAAATCCCAGGCGCCGGGCTCGGCAGGCGGCGCGGGGGGCTGCAGGTTCGCGGTCAGCATCACCCGTTCGCCCGGTTCGGGCGGCGCCGCGGTCTCGGGGCGCAGGGTCACGCGCAGCGTCGCGGGGTTGCGGTCGGGGTCGATGTCGGTCAGCTGCACCGCATCAAGGGTCAGCCGGATCCGGTCGCGCGACGAGCGGTCGACCGCCAGCACCCGCCCCTCGACCGGACCGTCATAGCGAAAGGGCAGCACGGGGGCGGCGACGGCCCCGGCACGGGCCTCGGCCAGAAGCACCCCGGCCGCCAGCAGCGCCAGAAGGGCCGCCGGAAAGCGCAAGGGCTCCGCCCCGCGCGCCCAGATCAGCAACGCAACGACGGCAAGCCCGCCAAGCCCCCAGATCACCCCTGCGGGCGGATCAATGGGCGCGGCGAACCACGCCCCGATGCCCGCGCCAAGCGCCACCGGCGCCCAGAGCGGCAGGTCGAGCCGCGCCCGCACCAGCGCCCCCGCCGGATCCTCGAGCCCCGCGCCAAGCGCCCGCACCAGCCCCGCCGCGGACAGGCGCGCCGGTGCGCGCCCGGTCGTGATCGCGCTCCCCGGCTCGGACACCTTGTTTCTCTGCCCCTCCGCGCTTAGACAGACGCCGAAGATCAGCCTAGTGGCTGCATGGTTTACAGATCGTTAACAACGCCCCTCCCGGCGCCCGCCGGACCGGGCGAGAAAGGCCTCGATGTCGCAAAAGATCGTCACCCGCTTCGCCCCCTCGCCGACCGGCTACCTGCATATCGGCGGGGCCCGCACGGCGCTGTTCAACTGGCTGTTCGCGCGCGGCCATGGCGGCACCTTCCTGCTGCGCATCGAGGACACCGACCGCGCCCGCTCGACCCCCGAGGCGACGGCGGCGATCCTGAAGGGGCTCGAGTGGCTCGGCCTCGACTATGACGGCGAGGTGGTCAGCCAGTTCGAGCGCGTGCCCCGCCACGCCGAGGTGGCGCGCGAGATGCTCGCGCGCGGCGCGGCCTACAAGTGCTTCTCGACCCAGGAAGAGATCGAGGCGTTCCGGGAAAAGGCGAAGGCCGAGGGCACCTCGCAGCTGTTCCGCTCGCCCTGGCGCGACGCCGATCCCTCGACGTATCCGGATGCGCCCTATGTGATCCGGCTGAAGGCGCCGCGCGAGGGCGCGACGGTGGTGCACGACAAGGTGCAAGGCGACGTGACCGTGCGCAACGATCAGCTTGACGACATGGTCTGCCTGCGCTCGGACGGCACGCCGACCTACATGCTCGCCGTGGTGGTCGACGACCACGACATGGGCGTGACCCATGTGATCCGCGGTGACGACCATCTGGTGAACGCGGCGCGGCAGATGCAGATCTATCTCGCCATGGGCTGGGACGTGCCGGTCTAT
This sequence comes from Paenirhodobacter sp. YD-8, assembly GCF_056590935.1. Classification (NCBI taxonomy): domain Bacteria; kingdom Pseudomonadati; phylum Pseudomonadota; class Alphaproteobacteria; order Rhodobacterales; genus Paenirhodobacter; species Paenirhodobacter sp. YD-8. The sequence continues at coordinate 2,389,504 of NZ_CM152649.1, forward strand.
GCCCATATCCCGCTGATCCACGGCCCGGACGGCAAGAAGCTGTCGAAGCGCCACGGCGCGGTCGGGCTCGAGCAGTATCAGGCCATGGGCTATCCGGCGGCGGGGATGCGCAACTATCTGGCGCGACTCGGCTGGAGCCACGGCGATGATGAATTCTTCACCGACGAGCAGGCGAAGAGCTGGTTCGAGCTGGAAGGAATCGGCCGTTCGCCGGCGCGTCTCGACTTCAAGAAGCTCGAGAATATCTGCGGCCGGCACATGGCTGTGGCCGATGATGACGCGCTGATGCCGCAGGTCGCAGGCTATCTGGAGGCTGCAGAGCTGCCCGCACTGACCGAAATGCAGACAAAGGGGCTGCGCGCGGCGATGCCCTATATCAAGTCGAGCGCGAAGACCTTCCCTCAACTCATTGAAAAGGCGCACTTCGCCCTGATTCAGCGGCCGATCGACGTGGACGAGAAGGCGGCAAAACAGCTTGATCCGGTATCCCGTGGTATACTGAAAGAATTGACGCCGCGCCTGCAAAATGCTAGCTGGACGCGCGACGATCTGGAGGCCATCGTGAAGCAGGTTGCGGAGGAGAAAGACCTCGGGCTCGGCAAGCTGGCCTCTCCCCTGCGTGCCGCACTTGCGGGGCGGTCGGTGACCCCCGGCGTGTTCGATATGATGTATGTCCTCGGCCGGGAGGAAACCTTGGCCAGGGTGAACGATCAGGTGGCCTGAGGGCGGGCCGCCTCTCCGGTGAAACCGGACCCAACAGACCGGCGCGCCCGGCCGGACGACAGGAAAGGGAAGCTCATGGCTGACACGAAACGAACTGCCACACTGACGCTCGATGGCAAGACCTACGAGCTGCCGGTTCTCTCGCCCTCCGTGGGTCCGGATGTTCTCGACATCCGCAAGCTCTATGGCCAGGCCGATGTCTTCACCTACGACCCCGGTTTCACCTCGACCGCCGCCTGCGAGTCGGCGATCACCTATATCGACGGCGACAAGGGCGAGCTGCTCTATCGCGGCTATCCGATCGACCAGCTGGCCGAGAAGTCGCATTACCTCGAAGTCTGCTATCTGCTGCTGAACGGCGAACTGCCGACCCGCCAGCAGATGGAGGACTTCGAGTACCGGATCACCCGGCACACCATGCTGCACGAGCAGATCCAGTATTTCTTCCGCGGCTTCCGTCGTGACGCCCACCCGATGGCGACGATGGTCGGCGTCGTCGGCGCGCTCTCGTCCTTCTACCACGACAGCCTCGACATCAACGATCCGTGGCAGCGCGAAGTGGCCTCGATGCGCCTCATCGCCAAGCTGCCGACGATCGCCGCCTGGGCCTACAAGTACTCGATCGGCCAGCCCTTCGTCTATCCGCGCAACGAGCTGAGCTACGCCGAGAACTTCCTGCACATGTGCTTCTCGGTCCCGGCCGAGCCCTATCACGTGGAACCGGCGCTGGCGAAGGCGATGGACCGCATCTTCACCCTGCATGCGGACCACGAGCAGAACGCCTCGACCTCGACCGTGCGTCTGGCCGGCTCCTCGGGCGCGAACCCGTTTGCCTGCATCGCGGCCGGCATCGCCTGCCTCTGGGGCCCGGCCCACGGCGGCGCCAACCAGGCCTGCCTCGAGATGCTGCGCGAGATCGGCACCGTGGACCGCATCCCGGAATTCATCGCGCGCGCAAAGGACAAGAACGATCCCTTCAAGCTGATGGGCTTCGGTCACCGCGTCTACAAGAACTTCGACCCGCGCGCGAAGGTGATGAAGGAATCGGCGGACGAGGTGCTCGATCTGCTCGGCATCCACAACAACCCGACGCTCCAGGTCGCCAAGGAGCTCGAGAAGATCGCGCTTCAGGACGAGTATTTCATCGAGAAGAAGCTCTACCCGAACGTCGACTTCTACTCGGGCATCATCCTCGAGGCGATGGGCTTCCCGACCTCGATGTTCACGCCGATCTTCGCGCTGTCGCGCACCGTCGGCTGGATCTCGCAGTGGAAGGAAATGATCGGCGACCCCACCGGCAAGATCGGCCGTCCGCGGCAGCTCTACACCGGCGCGACCTTCCGCGACTACATCGACGTCGACGCGCGCTGAGGGGCACGCAAGCCACTCGAGGGCCGGGGATTTCCCCGGCCCTTCGCATATCTGCCCGAACCTCCGAGCCCGCGATGTCCGACCGCCCGCTGCGCTACCGCCCGCATCATTTCCTGTGCTCCCTCGGTTTCGAGGGGAAGGGCTATTCCGACGCCTTCACCGCCAACATGACGGCGATCGTCATGGGCCGGCTGCGCACCGAGGCGGGCCCGGCGGTCGAGATCGAGGTGACGGCGGCAGCAGATGACATCTGCGCCCCCTGCCCGGCGCGGCGCGGCGAAGGCTGCGACACCGCGGCGACGATCGACCGGCTTGATGCCGCGCATGCCCGTGCGCTCGGCCTGACGACGGGCGACCGGCTGAGCTGGGGCGAGGCGCTCGACCGGATGCGCGCGCTGCCGGCCGAGGCGCTGAGCGAGATCTGCGCGCCCTGCCAGTGGCTGCGCTACGGCATGTGCCGCGCCGCCCTCGCCCGACTGCAATCAGACAGCTGAGACCGCAACAGGATGCCGCAGGCGCGCCCGCGCGAAACGCTTGCGCGCCGCCTTCCCCTCTGGCAAGGAGCCGTCATGAGCACCGAGACCACCGAAAAGAACATCGCCCTCGTCACCGGCGCCTCGCGCGGGCTTGGCGCGGCGCTTGCCGAAACCCTTGCCGCCCGGGGCTGGCACGTGATGGCCGTCGCCCGCACCGTGGGCGGGCTCGAGGAACTCGACGACCGGATCCAGGCGGCCGGCGGGTCGGCCTCGCTTGCGCCGCTCGACGTCACCGACCCGGCGCAGATGGAGCATCTGGCGAACGCGATCGCCGGCCGCTGGGGCCGGATCGGGCTTTGGGCGCACACCGCGATCCACGCCGCGCCGCTTGCGCCTGCGGGCCATATCGACGCCAAGGATTTCTCGAAATCCGTCGCCACGAACGTCACCGCGACGGCAACGCTGATCCCGCTGATCGAACCGCTGCTGCGCGCGGGCGCGGGCACCGCACTCTTCTTCGACGATCCGCGCGGCGGACAGAAGTTCTTCGGCGCCTATGGCGCGACCAAGGCCGCACAGATCGCGCTCGCCCGCAGCTGGCAGGCGGAAAACGTCAAGATCGGCCCGCGCGTGGTGATCGCGGAACCGCGGCCGATGCCGACGGCGACGCGCGCGCGCTTCTTCCCCTCCGAAGACCGCGCGCCCCTCGCCGATATCCGCGACGAGGCGAAACGCCTCCTCGCCGAGCTCTAAGACCGGCGGGCGAAGGGGGCGCCGCCCCCTCGCGGCTTCGCCGCTCACCCCCGAGGTATTTCGGCCAGGAAGAAAGCAGGAGCCGGGATCGGCTGCCGGGGCTGCGCAAGCGGCCCCTTTTGCTTTCATCTTGGCACAAATACCTCGGGGGGAGCGCAGCGGGGGGCAGAGCCCCCCTCGCCGCCCGCACCGCAGCGCTGCCCTGCGACCACACATCTCCCGGAAATCCCGACGCATGCACCCCGTCGCTTGTCGCGCCGGGCCTTGCGGGCTAAGCAGGGGCAACACGAGCCGGACGGGGACTTCATGCGCATTCTGATCACCAATGACGACGGCATCCACGCGCCGGGGCTCGAGGTTCTGCTCGACCTTGCGACCGAGCTGGCCGGACCCGAGGGCGAGGTCTGGACCGTCGCCCCCGCCTTCGAGCAATCGGGCGTCGGCCATTGCATCAGCTACACCCGGCCGATGATGATCGCCAAGCACGGCCCGCGCCGCTATGCCGCCGAGGGCAGCCCGGCCGATTGCGTGCTGGCGGGGCTTTACGACGTCTTCGAGGGCGGCAAGCCCGATCTGGTCCTCTCGGGCGTCAACCGCGGCAACAACTCGGCCGAGAATGCGCTCTATTCCGGCACGCTCGGCGGGGCGATGGAGGCGGCGCTGCAGGGCGTGCCCGCGATCGCGCTGAGCCAGTTCCTCGGGCCGGACTGCATGGCCCCCGGCATGGACCCGTTCGAGGCCGCCCGCGTGCACGGCCCCGCGCTGCTGCGCCAGCTGTGGCAGAAGGGGATCTGGGACGATGGCCCCTATCGCGTCTTCTACAGCATCAACTTCCCGCCGGTGCCCGCCGCCGCGGTGAAGGGCTGGAAGGTGGCGCCGCAGGGCTATCGCACCGACAGCTTCTTCTCGGTCGAGCCGCATCATTCGCCGACCGGGCGGCGGTTCCTCTGGGTCAAGGGCGGCCCGCAGCACACCGCGACCGCCCCCGGCACCGATGCGGCGCTCAACCTCGAGGGCTGGATCTCGGTCACGCCGATGCGCTGCGACCTCACCGCCCATGACGTTCTGGCCGAGCTGGAGGCGCGCCTCGCATGACCGACACGCCCGAGGAGGACGGCATCGAACCGATCGCCGAGCGCAAGATGCGCTTCCTCTTCGCGCTGCGCTCCAAGGGCGTGACGGATGCGCGGGTGCTGGCCGCGATGGAGAAGGTCGACCGCGGCCCTTTCGTGCGCGGCCTCTTCGCCGAGCGCGCCTATGAGGACATGCCGCTGCCGATTGCCTGTGGCCAGACGATCTCGCAGCCCTCGGTCGTCGGGCTGATGACCCAGGCGCTTGGCGTCGGGCCGCGCGACACCGTGCTCGAGATCGGCACCGGCTCGGGCTATCAGGCGGCGGTGCTGAGCCTGCTCGCGCGCCGCGTCTACACCGTCGACCGCTATCGGCGCCTGGTGCGCGAGGCCTCCGAGATCTTCACCGCACTCGCCCTGCCGAACATCGTCGCGATCGCCGGCGACGGCACCCGCGGCCTGCCCGATCAGGCGCCCTTCGACCGCATCCTTGTGACCGCCGCCGCCGAGGACCCGCCCGGCCCCCTGTTGTCCCAGCTGAAGATCGGCGGTATCATGGTGCTTCCCGTCGGCCAGTCGGACACGGTCCAAAGCCTGATCCGCGTGCGGCGTCTCGAGACGGGTTTCGATTACGAGGAATTGCGCCCCGTGCGTTTCGTGCCGCTTGTCGAGGGCATGGCAAGCGACTGAGTTCAAGGCCCCGGCGACAGGGGCCACCAAGATGACGAGGACCGAGCCGATGACCGCTTCCCTGCGCCAGCCCCTTTCCCTGCCGCGCCGCACAGCACCGCGCCTGCTGCTGGCAGGCTGTGCGCTTGCCGCACTTGCCGCCTGCAGCAACATGGACGCCGACCTGCGCGGCTTCGGCAAGCTGGGCTTCGACACCAGCTCGGCCGCGCGCAGCGCGACCGCCGCCCGCCCCGAGCCCGACAGCCGCGGCGTGATCTCCTATCCGAACTTCCAGGTCGCTGTCGCCCGGCGCGGTGACACCGTCGCCACCGTCGCGACCCGGGCGGGCGTCAATGCCGAAGAGCTTGCGCGCTACAACGCCATCTCCTCGAACACGCCGCTGAACAAGGGCGAGGTGCTGGCGCTGCCGCGGCGCGTGGCCGAACCCGTGGCCACCGCCTCGGCCCTGCCCGCCGCGACCGCCCCCACCGCGACCGGGGCCGGCACCGAGCGCATCGACATCACCTCGCTCGCCTCCTCGGCGATCGACCGCGCCGCGGCGAGCAGCCCCGCCCCCGCCGCACCGAGCGCCACAACCGCGGCGCCCGCCCCGACGAAGACCGCCGCCGCCCCGGTTGCCGCAAAGCCCGCGACGGGGATGCAGCCCGCCTCGGCCGAGCCGGTGCGCCACAAGGTCGCCCGCGGCGAGACCGCCTATACCATCGCGCGCTATTACAACGTCTCGGCCAAGGCGCTCGCGGAATGGAACGGCCTGCCGGCCGATCTGAGCGTGCGCGAGGGGCAATATCTGCTGATCCCGGTCGCGACCGCCGGGGCCGCGCCGGCGAGCGCCTCGACCGTGACGCCGCCCGGCGCCGCCTCGCCCACGCCCGAGCCGCCCTCGGCCTCGAAACCGCTGCCGGCCGAAAGCCCGGTCAAGGCCTCGACCCCGGTCGACACCTCGGGCGTGCCGGACCTCGGTGCCACCCGCACCGCGGCCTCCTCGGGCTCGCAGCTGGTGATGCCGGTCGGCGGCTCGATCATCCGGCCCTATGTGAAGGGCAAGAACGACGGTATCGACATCGCCGCCGCCGCGGGCACCGCGATCAAGGCCGCCGATGCCGGCACCGTCGCGGCGATCACCAAGGACACCGAGCAGGTGCCGATCCTGGTGCTGCGCCACGCGAACGGCCTGCTCACGGTCTATGCCAATATCGACGGCATCGCGGTGAAGAAGGGAGACACGGTGAAGCGCGGCCAGGCGATCGCGAAGATCCGCGCGGGCGAACCGGCCTTCGTCCATTTCGAGGTCCGCAAGGGCTACGATTCCGTCGACCCGGTGCCCTATCTGCAATGACGCAAGCCGGGGGCGCTGCCCCCGCTTTTGCCTGCCGGCAAAATTCACCCCCGAGGTATTTCGGGCAAGGAGAAAGCACGGGCCTTTCCCGCTTCCAATTGCCGCAAATATCCCGGGGGGAGTCCGCAGGACGGGGGGCAGCGCCCCCCTTGCCCGCTCGTGGCCTCAGGCAGACGGAAAGACGAAGCAGCGGTCGCGGCGGATCATCAGCCACATCGGCGTGCCGGGCTTCGGCAGGAACACGTTCGGCACCGTCGCGCGCAGCACCGAGCCGTCGAACTCCATGCGGAACTCGACGAGGCTCTCGCGCCCCATGAAGCGGGCGCGCTCGACCACGGCGCGGGCAGGCGTGCCGTCCTGCACGGTCGGGTTCGGACCGCGGCCGGCGCGGTCGAAATCGATCTTCAGGTGCTGCGGCCGGATCACGATGTCGACGGCGGTGCCATCGGCCAGCCCCGGGGTCAGGAAATCGCCGAACGGCGTCGGCGTCAGCGCCCCCTGAACCCGCCCGGTGAGCACGTTGATATCCGAGAAGAAGGCCGCCGCCTTGCGGTCGACAGGCGCGTTGTAGAGGTTGTAGGGCGCGCCGCGCTGCACGATCCGGCCGTCCCGCATCAGCAAGATCTCGTCGGCCATCCGCATCGCCTCGTGCGGCTCGTGGGTGACCAGCAGCACCGCCGTGCCCTCCTCCTTCAGAAGGGCCAGCGTCTCGTCGCGGATGTCGTCGCGCAACCGCTCGTCGAGCCCCGAGAAGGGCTCGTCCATCAGCAGGATCCGCGGCCGCGGCGCAAGGGCACGGGCCAGCGCCACACGCTGCTGCTCGCCGCCCGAGAGCGCATGCGGCATGCTGTCGATGTGGCGCTCCAGATGCACCCGCTCGAGGAGTTCGCTGACCCGCGCGCGCTTCTCGGCCTTGCTTCCCGAAAGACCGAAGGCCACGTTCTCGGCCACGCTCAGATGCGGAAACAGCGCGAAGTCCTGGAACATCAGCCCGATCGCGCGCCGTTCGGGCGGCACGCGGAAGACGGTGTCGCACACCAGCGCCCCGTCGACGAGGATGCGCCCGCGGTCCTGCATGTCGACGCCCGCGACGATGCGCAGCGTCGTCGACTTGCCGCAGCCCGAGGGGCCGAGCAGGCAGGTCACCTGCCCCGCTGGAATCGAGAAGCTGACGTCGTCGAGCACCTGACGCCCGCCGAAGCTGCGCATCAGGCCCTCGACCTGCAGCCGGGGCGGAACGTGGGTCTGGGTCATTGCGGCTCCCGAGTGAAAAACTCGGGATTGGCCCTAGCATCCCCGCCCCGCCCGTGCAAGCTCACAGCGTCAGGTTCGCCGCGCCGCCGTCGACCAGGATGTTCTGCCCGACGATGAAGCCCGCATGGACCGAGCACAGGAAGGCGCAGGTCGCGCCGAACTCGGCCGGGGTGCCGAAGCGGCCCGCCGGGATCGCCGCCGCGCGCCGCGCCGCCGCCGCCTCGAGGGTGATCCCCTGCTCGGCCGCGGTGCGGCTGTCGAGCGCGATCATCCGGTCGGTGGCGTGGATGCCGGGCAGCAGGTTGTTGATCGTCACGCCGGCATGGGCGACCTGTCGCGAGGTGCCGGCGACGAATCCCGTCAGCCCGGCGCGGGCCGAGTTCGACAGCCCGAGCTGCGCGATCGGCGCGCGCACCGCCGCCGAGGTGATGTTGACGACCCGGCCCCAGCCGCGCTCGATCATCCCGGGCAGGCAGGCCTGCATCATCGCGATCGGGCTGAGCATGTTGGCGTCGATCGCGCGCAGGAAATCCTCGCGCGACCAGTCGCTCCAGAGCCCGGGCGGCGGGCCGCCGGCATTGTTCACCAGGATGTCGACCTCGCCCGCGGCCGCGAGCACCGCGGCGCGCCCCTCGGGCGTGGTGATATCGGCCGCGACCGGCACCACGGTGACGCCATGGCGTGCCTCGAGCGCATTCGCCGTCGCCGTCAGCGCCTCGGCGCCGCGCGCGTTCAGCACGATCTCCACCCCGGCCGCCGCGAGCGCCTCGGCGCAGCCGCGCCCGAGCCCCTTCGAGCCCGCGCAGACGATCGCGCGCTTGCCCCTGATCCCCAGATCCATTTTCCCCTCCGTCTTCCGTTCGTGGTCGGCGCAGGAAACACCGGAGACGGGGGGAAAGGCAATGCGCCACGCGCCCTTGACGCAAGCCCCCGCAGTTGCTTTACCGACCACAGGTCTTCTCAGGCCTTGCCGGAGCGCATTTCGCCCCGGAACAGGGAGCACACCATGACCTCAGCCCAGGCCCTGCCGCCCCAGACCGTCCACGTCTTCGACGCGGACCTGATCTGGGTGACCTCGGGGGCGAACCAGGGCGATGCGATCGACGTGCCCGCGCACAGCATCGCGGGCGATGTCTATCAGCTCGAGCGCGGCGCCACGCCGCTCAGGTTGCTGCTCGAGGCGGAAAACGGCGAGGGCTGTCAGCGCATCGCCCCGGGCTCCGAGGTCGGCACCCCGGGCAACACGATCACCGTCATCGCCCGTCATGTGATGATGACGCCCGAGGGCGACACCGTCGACATCCTGTTGCTGCGCGACGAGGCAAGCGGCGATCTCTTTGCCCTGCCGCTCTCGCCGATCGCGGCGCGCACCGATTACACGCTGCTCGAAGCGCAGGACGACCCGGGCTCGGCGCGGCTGAGCGACCTCGTCTGCGTCGCCTTCACCACCGGCACGATGATCACCATGGCCGGCGGCGCACAGCGCCCGATCGAGACGTTGCAGGCGGGCGACCGGGTGCTGACGCGCGATTCCGGGCCGCAACCGGTACGCCTTGTCGCCCGCGCCACGCTGCGCGCGCTCGGCTCGCTTGCGCCCGTGGTGATCTCGGCCGGCACGCTCGGCAACGAGGGCGACCTGATCGTCTCGCCGCATCACCGGATCTTCCTCTACCGGCGCGGCGAACGGCGGATCGGCGACACCTCGGAAATCCTCGTGCAGGCCAAGCACCTCGTCGACGGCGAACATGTCTGGCGGCGCGAAGGCGGCTATGTCGACTATTACGCGCTCGTCTTCGACCGGCACGAGATCATCTATGCCGAGGGCATCCCGGTCGAGAGCCTGATGGTGAGCGAGGCGACGCTCGGCCTGCTGCCAGAGCAGCTGACCGCCGAGATCCGCGCCCGCCTGCCGGATCTGAAGCACAAGCCGCATTTCGGCACCGAGGCCGGGCGCGAGACGGTCGAACGCGTCGGCCGCGCGAAGATCTTCCGGCCGCGCAACAAGGACTGAGGGCGCAGGGGGCGCTGCCCCCTCTTTTGCCTGGCGGCAAAATTCACCCCCGGGATATTTGGAGCAATTGGAAGATGGGCGCCGGCTTTCGCTTCCAATTGCCGCAAATATCCCGGGGGTGAGGCCCGAAGGGCCGAGGGGGCAGCGCCCCCTGCCCCGGTCTCAGTGCGCGCCACCCTTGCCGCGCAGGCGCGCGATCACCGGGTTGATGACCTTGGTCACCAGCGGCACCAGCGCCAGGCCGAAGGCCAGCCCGAAGATCCCGTCACAGGCCGCGGTGACGAGCCATTCGACAGTGCCGGCAAGGCTCTCTCCGACGCCGGCGGCAACCACGACGGCGAGGCGATGGATCGCCTCGTAGGGCGCCGCCCAGACGATTTCCGCCGCGCCATGCAACACGATCGAACCGCCAACCCAGAGCATCGCCGCCGTCCCCACCGCCATCAGCCCCGAGAGAAACCCCGGCATCACCTGGACAAGGCCGCGGCCGAAGGCGCGGGTCGGCGCGAGCCGGGCGTTGCGGGCAAGCCAGAGCCCGATGTCGTCCATCTTCACGATCAGCGCCACGCCGCCATAAACCGCCGCGGTGATGCCTAGCGCGACGACGGCAAGCGCCAGCGCCTCCATCCAGACCGGCTGCCCCGCCGGCAGCGCAGCGAGCGCGATGGTCATGATCTCGGCCGAGAGGATGAAATCGGTCTTCACCGCCCCCGAGACCTTCGCCGCCTCGAGATGGGCCGGGTCGCCGGTCTCCTCCGGCGCGCCATGGGCTGCCGCGGGGTGAAAGAGGTGAAGCACCTTCTCCGCCCCCTCGAAGCACAGATAGCTGCCGCCGAGCATCAGCAGCGGCGTGATCGCCCAGGGCGCGAAGGCCGACAGAAGCAGTGCCAGCGGCAGCAGGAAGACGAGCTTGTTGCGCACCGAGCCGAGCGCGATCTTGCCCACGATCGGCAGCTCGCGCGCCGCGGCGAAACCGTGCACATATTTCGGCGTCACCGCCGCGTCGTCGATCACCGCACCCGCAGCCTTGGCGCCGGCCTTCGCCGCCTGCCCCGCCACGTCGTCCACACTCGCCGCCGCGATCTTGGCGATCCCCGCCACGTCGTCGAGAAGCGCCAGAAGCCCGCTCATGGAAATCCCCATCCACCGTTTGCGGCAAGGTATGAAGCGGGCCGTCGCGATGCAAGGGCGCATGCCCGCCTGTATCCGGGACAATCCGCCCCTTGCGCGGCCTCGTGCGATGGTTCACAAATCCATCCGACCGCAGGATAAGGACGCCCGCCATGCTCGACACCAATGCCAAACCCACCGAAGAAATCGACGTGCGCGAGGTCTTCGGCCTCGACAGCGACATCAAGGTGAAGGGCTTTGCCGAGCGCACCGAGCGCGTGCCCGACCTCGACCCGACCTACAAGTTCGATCCCGACACCACGATGGCGATCCTGGCGGGCTTTGCCTACAACCGCCGCGTGATGATCCAAGGCTATCACGGCACCGGCAAGTCGACCCATATCGAGCAGGTCGCGGCGCGGCTGAACTGGCCTTGCGTGCGCGTCAACCTCGACAGCCACGTCAGCCGCATCGACCTGATCGGCAAGGACGCGATCAAGCTCGTCGACGGCAAGCAGGTCACGGTGTTCCACGAGGGCATCCTGCCCTGGGCGCTGCGCAACCCGACCGCGATCGTCTTCGACGAATACGACGCCGGCCGCGCCGACGTGATGTTCGTGATCCAGCGCGTGCTGGAAACCGACGGCAAGCTGACGCTGCTCGACCAGAACGAGGTGATCACGCCGAACCCGTATTTCCGTCTTTTCGCCACGGCGAACACGGTGGGCCTTGGTGACACCACCGGGCTTTACCACGGCACCCAGCAGATCAACCAGGGCCAGATGGACCGCTGGTCGCTGGTCGCCACGCTGAACTATCTCAGCCATGACGCGGAAACCGCGATCGTGCTGTCGAAGGCACCGCATTACAACACCGAGAAGGGCCGCAAGATCATCTCGCAGATGGTGCATGTGGCGAACCTGACCCGCACCGCCTTCATGAACGGCGACCTCTCGACGGTGATGAGCCCGCGCACGGTGATCGCCTGGGCGCAGAACGCCGAGATCTTCCGCAACGTCGGCTATGCGTTCCGGCTGACCTTCCTCAACAAGTGCGACGAGCTCGAGCGCTCGACCGTGGCCGAGTTCTTCCAGCGTCTCTTCGACGAGGAACTGCCGGAATCGGCCGCGGTGATCGCAACGCGGTGAGGCGCCGCGCGGCTATCATCTGTGCGGTGCTCCTTTGCGCACCGCACATGGCTCGTGCCAATGCGGCGGAAAAGATCAGCACCGCGCTGATCCCGCTGGATGCCGATCCGCAGGCAGCCGATCCTGTCTACCTGCAAAGCCGCTGCCGCGATTTCGTGACCGTGGTGCAAGCGCTGAAAGTGATCGCCGAAAGCAATCCGGTGACCGGGCGCAATGCCGCTGCGGGTGCGGCCTTCGAATGGGCCACCAGGGTCGATGGGGAGGCGAGCTTTCCGCTGGCCGTCCCTCGCGGCGAAGACGACGGATTCGGCCAGATCTATTTAGATGCCTTCAGCCCGATCGACGCGCGCACCCCGGAACCAAAGGCGGCGATCTACGCGCGCGACAAGGCGACCTGTGCGCCCCTGCTGAAAATGCTGCGATAATGCAAACGGCGCGCCCCTGGGCGCGCCGTTTCGTTTCGCGAGTGGTGTTTCGGGAGTGGGGGCCGGACGGCCCGGGCTCAGCCGCGGGCGGCCTTGGTGGCCTTCGCCCACCAGGCGATATCCTCGAGCAGTGCCTTCGCCGAGCCGGCGATATGGCCCTCGATCGAGGCCATCTCGCCGTTCTGGCCCAGGGGCGAGACCGCGAAGAAGTCGCCGCCACCGATATGCACGGCGTTGCGCACCGGCACCATCTGCAGCTCGACCGCGATCGCGCGCAGATGCTCGATCGCGCGGGCCGCGCCCACGCCGCCATAGCCCACGGCGCCCATCGGCTTCTTGCCCCATTCGACATAGGCCTGATCGAGCGCGTTCTTCAGCGAGCCGGTCAGCGAGTGGTTGTATTCGGCGGTGACGAAGATGTAGCCGTCGAATTCGGCGATCTTCTTCTGCCAGGCCTGCGCCTCGGGCGAGGCCGAGGGCATCCAGGCGTTCGAGGCCGCCTCGTTGAACAGCGGCAGGTTGAAATCGCGCAGGTCGACCAGCTCGAAGCTCAGGTCGGGGCGTTCCTTCGTCGCGAAGTCGAGGAACCAGTTGGCGGGCTTGTCGGCAAAGCGCGTGGCGCGCGTCGAGCCGATGATGATGGCAATCTTCGGGGTGCTCATGTCTGTCTCCGGTGGTCCGACGGGGCGCTTTCCGGCCCCGTTTGCAAGGTCACTATGATCGCAGAGAGCAAAGGCTCAAAGACATAGTTCTGTTCAGATCCGCACCGATCCGGTGCAGTGCGGAAAACGTGCCCGCAGCGGTGTGCCGCGGCCCCGCAAATCCCTTGCCGAGGGGGCGGCGGGGTGCTTTACCTGAGCCATGAGCAAGCCCATCGACAACCCCGCCGATCCCTTCAAGAAAGCCCTCGCCGAGGCGACCAAGACGCTCGCCGACGCGCCCGAGCTGACGGTGAGCTATTCCGTCGACCCTTCGGGGGTCTCGGGCGACCAGATGCGCCTGCCGCAGGTCAGCCGGCGGATGACGCGCGACGAGATCATGCTGGCGCGCGGCACCGGCGATGCGCTGGCGCTGCGCCGGCGTCACCACGACGACGCGCTCGGCGCGCGCTACCTGCCCACGGGCGACATGGCGCGGGCGCTTTACGAGGCGATGGAGGGGGCGCGCTGCGAGGCGCTTGGCGCGCGCGAGATGCCGGGCACGCTGACCAATATCGACGCGAAGATCGCGCATGAGGCCGAGCGCAAGGGCTATGCGCAGATCCGCTCGCGCGCCGAGGCGCCGCTGGCGGTGGCGGCGGGATACCTCGTGCGCGAGATGGCGACCGGGCGCAAGCTGCCGGCGGCGGCCGAGCATGTGCTCGACCTTTGGCGGCCGTTCATGGAGGAGGCGGCGGGCGACGCGCTTTCCCAGACCAGCGACCTGCTGGCCGATCAGGCGGCCTTCGCGAAGCTTGCCCGTCAGGTGATCGCCGATCTCGGCTATGGCGATCAGCTTGGCGAAGATCCCGATGAGGAGATGAACGACGAGGCCGAACCCGAGGAGGAGGCCGAGGAGAACGAGAACGGCGAAAGCCAGGATCAGGAGCAGAGCGAGCAGGACGACAGCGAGGCCAGCGCCGAAAGCTCGCAGGAGCAGACGCAGGACCAGCAGCAAAGCGCGGTGAGCAGCGACTCGGTCTCGGAAGACGAGCTGGGCGAGGAAATCGACATGCCCGCCGATGCCCCGCCCGAGCCGCCGGCGCCGCCCGCGGCTTCGCAGGCCGATCCGAACTATCGCGTCTTCACCACCGCCTTCGACGAGGAGATCCGCGCCGAGGATCTGGCCGAGCCGGTCGAGCTCGAGCGGCTGCGCGCCTATCTCGACCAGCAGCTCGAGCCGCTGAAGGGCGCCGTGTCGCGGCTGGCGAACAAGCTGCAGCGGCGACTGCAGGCGCAGCAGAACCGCAGCTGGGAATTCGACCGCGAGGAAGGCATCCTCGACGCCGGCCGTCTGGCCCGCGTGGTGGCGAACCCGACGATGCCGCTCAGCTTCAAGGTCGAGAAGGACACCGAATTCCGCGACACGGTGGTGACGCTGCTGCTCGACAATTCGGGCTCGATGCGCGGCCGGCCGATCTCGATCGCGGCGATCTGCGCCGATGTGCTGGCGCGCACGCTCGAACGCTGCTCGGTCAAGGTCGAGATCCTCGGCTTCACCACCCGCGCCTGGAAGGGCGGGCAGAGCCGCGAGCAGTGGCTGGCCGAGGGCCGCCCGCAGCAGCCCGGCCGCCTGAACGACCTGCGCCACATCATCTACAAATCGGCCGATGCGCCCTGGCGGCGGGTGCGCTCGAACCTCGGGCTGATGATGAAGGAAGGCCTGCTGAAGGAGAACATCGACGGCGAGGCGCTCGAATGGGCGCACAAGCGGATGCTCGCCCGCCCCGAGGCGCGCAAGATCCTGATGGTGATCTCGGACGGCGCGCCGGTCGACGATTCGACGCTCTCGGTCAACCCCGCGGTCTTCCTCGAGAAGCATCTGCGCGACGTGATCGCGATGGTCGAGAAGCGCCGCGCGGTCGAGCTGATCGCGATCGGCATCGGCCATGACGTGACCCGCTATTACCAGCGCGCGGTGACGATCACCGATGTCGAGCAGCTGGCCGGCGCGATGACCGAACAGCTCGCAAGCCTGTTCGACAGCGACCCGCGGGCGCGCGCCCGCGTCTTCGGCATGGCACGGGCAGCACGCTGATGTTTCAGGAATTTTCCGCGAAATCCTCGCCCGCGAACGGGCCCGTGCGTCTGGCCGCGCTGCGCCGCGAGATCGGGCGCGCGGGACTTGACGGCTTCATCGTGCCGCGCGCCGATGCGTTTCAGGGCGAATATGTCGCCGAAAGCGACGCGCGGCTCGGCTGGCTGACGGGCTTTACCGGCTCGGCGGGGTTCTGCATCGCGCTGGCCGATCGCGCCGGGGTGTTCATCGACGGCCGCTACCGCGTGCAGGTCCGCGCCGAGGTCGATCTTGGCGCCTTCACCCCGGTGCCCTGGCCCGAGGTGAAACCCGGCCCCTGGCTGCGCGAGCAGATGCCGCAGGGCGGCGCCGTCGGCTTCGATCCCTGGTTGCACACCCGCCGCGAGATCGAGGAGCTGGCGAAGGCGCTGGCCGGATCGGGCATCACGCTGGTCGAGAGCCGCAACCTCGTCAACGCGATCTGGACCGACCGCCCTGCCCCGCCGCGCGCCCCCGCACGCATCCACCCGGCCGAATTCGCGGGCGAGGACAGCGCCACCAAGCGCCGCCGCCTTGGCACCGCGATCGCCACCGGCGGCGCACGCACCGCGGTGCTGACGCTGCCCGACTCGATCGCCTGGCTGTTGAACATCCGCGGCGCCGACATCCCCCGCAACCCGGTGGTGCAGGCCTTCGCGCTGCTCGACAGCACAGGCGGCCTGGCGCTGTTCGCCGACCCCGCCAAGTTCGACGCGGCGCTTCTGGCCCATCTCGGCCCCGAGGTGCGGCTGGCCCCCTTCGACGCCTTCGGCGAGGCGCTGACCGACCTTGCGGGCCCGGTGCAGGTCGACCCGGCCACGGCGCCGCTGGCGGTCTGGCGGCTGCTCGAGGCCGCGGGCATTCCGGCGACCGCGGGCGAAGACCCCTGCATTGCCGCGAAGGCGCGCAAGAACCCGGCCGAGGTCGCCGGAATGGAGGCCGCGCATCTGCGCGATGCCGCGGCGCTGGCCGAATTTCTCGCCTGGGTCGATGCCGAGGCGCCGACGGGCGGGCTGACCGAGATCGACGTGGTGACGCGGCTCGAGGACTGCCGGCGCGCAACCGGCGTGCTGCGCGACATCAGCTTCGACACGATCTGCGGCGCGGGTCCCAACGGCGCGATCGTGCATTACCGGGTGACCGAGGGCACGAACCGCGCCGTCACCCCGGGCGAGCTGCTGCTGGTCGATTCCGGTGCGCAATATCCCGATGGCACCACCGACATCACCCGCACCCTGGCCGTGGGCCCTGTGCGTGACGACGCCCGCGCCCCCTTCACCCGCGTGCTGCGCGGGATGATCGCGGTGGCGCGCGCGCGCTGGCCGCGGGGCCTTGCCGGGCGCGATCTCGATGCGCTGGCGCGGGCACCGCTGTGGGAGGCGGGGCTCGATTACGACCACGGCACCGGCCATGGCGTCGGCGCGGCGCTCTGCGTGCACGAGGGCCCGGCGCGGATCTCGCGGATCTCGGACGTGGCGCTTGCGCCCGGCATGATCCTGTCGGACGAGCCCGGCTATTACCGCGAGGGCGCCTTCGGCATCCGGATCGAGAACCTGCTGCTGATCGAGGAGGCGCCGAAGCTTGGCGACGGGCGCGACCATCTGTGCTTCCGCACCCTCACTTGGGTGCCGATCGATCGCCGGCTGATCGTCGCCGAGATGCTGAGCACCGAGGAACGCGCCTGGCTCGACGGCTATCACGCCGAGGTGCTGGCCCGCGTCGCACCGCTGGTGAGCGCCCCCACTCGTGCCTGGCTCGAGGCGGCCTGCGCGCCGCTGTGACCCGCGGCAGCAAGATGTGAAAAAGGGCGGGGAGACCCGCCCTTTCCGGTTTCCGGGCCCGTGCGCTCAGAGCGTTTCCAGCACATGCGCCGCGGCGCGGGCGATGACGATTTCCTCGTTCGTCGGGATCACCAGAACCCGGGTCTTGCCGGTCGAGATCTCGCGCGCATGGGTGACGTTCTTCTCGGCATCGAGGGTGATGCCCAGCCACTCCATCCCCTCGCAGACCTGGGCGCGGACATTGGCCGAATTCTCGCCGATGCCGCCACAGAAGACGAGCCCGTCGATGCCGCCAAGCGCCGCCGCGATGCCGCCGAGTTCACGCCGGATGCGGAAGCAGAAATAGTCGATCGCCTCCTGCGCATGCGGATCGTCCGAGCTTTCGAGCGTGCGCATGTCGTTCGACACCCCCGACAGCCCCTGCAGGCCGGATTCCTTGTAAAGCAGCTCGGACAGCCCGTGGCTGTCGAGCCCGTCGGTGTCCATCAGATAGAGCAGCACGCCCGGGTCGATCTGCCCGGTGCGGGTGCCCATCGGCAGCCCGTCGAGCGCCGAGAACCCCATCGTGGTGTCGATCGGATGGCCGCCCTTCATGCCGCACATCGAGGCGCCGGAGCCCAGATGCGCCACCACCACCCGGCCCTTGTGCAGCGCAGGCTCGGTGCGGGCCAGCTCGCCGGTGATGTAGTCATAGCTCAGCCCGTGGAAGCCATAGCGCCGCACGCCCTTCTCGTAATAGCGCCGCGGCAGTGCGTAGGTGTCGTTGACGAAGGGATGCTCGCGGTGGAAGGCGGTGTCGAAACAGGCGATGTTCGGCACGCCCGGGAAGGTGTCGACGGCCGCACGCACACCGGCAAGGTTGTGCGGCTGATGCAGCGGCGCGAAGGGCGCGAGGCGGGCAAGCTCCTTCATCGTCGCCTCGGTCAGGCGCAGCGGCTCGGCGTGGTTCACGCCGCCATGCACCACACGGTGGCCGACGGCGATCACCTCGAGCCCCGGGAAGTCGGCCTGGAACACCTCGAGCGCGGTGCGCAGCGCGGCCCCGTTGGTGCGGAAGGCGGTCGGCGCATGCTCCGGCATCGGCAGGTTGCGCCCCGCCGCGTCGCGGATCTTCATCGCCGCCTCGCGCCGGCCGATGCGGTCGACGTGGCACATGGCGAGGGTCTCGAGCTCCTCGGTGAAGAGCCCGAGCTTGAGCGAGGAGGAGCCCGAGTTGACGGTCAGGATCGCGCGCGTGGTCATTTCGCCGCCCCCTTCACCCGGTTGTGGTGAATGGCCGCGACCGCCGCCGAGGCCAGCCGCGCCATCGCACTGTCAGACCGCGAGTTCAGGATCACCGGCACCTTGGCGCCCAGCACCAGCCCCGCCCCTTCGGCATGGCTGATATAGGCGAGCTGCTTGGCCAGCATGTTGCCCGAGTCGATGCCCGGCACCACCAGCACCTCGGCATGGCCCGCGACCGCGCCGCGCAACCCCTTGGTGCGCGCCGCGCCAATGTCGACGGCATTGTCCATGGCGAGCGGCCCGTCCACGACGCCGCCCTTGATCTGGCCGCGCTCGGCCATCTTCGACAGCAGCGCCGCATCGATCGAGGAGGGGATCGCCGGGTTCACCGTCTCGACCGCCGACAGCACGCCGACCTTCGGCACCTCGATGCCCAGCGAGATCGCAAGGTCGATGGCGTTCTGCACGATGTCGACCTTGGTCGCGAGATCGGGCGCGATGTTGATCGCCGCATCGGTGACCAGCAGCGGATGGGCCACGCCGGGGACGTCCATCACGAAGACATGGGTGAAGCGGCGCCCGATGCGCAGCCCCGTCGCCTTGTCGAGCATCGGGTGCAACAGGTCGTCGGTGTGCAGATGCCCCTTCATGATCGCATTCGCCCGGCCCTGGTTCACCAGATCGACAGCGAGCCGCGCCGCCGCCGCATCGGTCGGAACGTCGATAACCTCGTAGGCATCGAGCGACTTGCCAAGGCTTGCCGCCGCGCGCGCCATCTTGGCGCCGTTGCCGATCAGGATCGGCCGGATCAGCTTGCGCTCGGCCGAGATCAGCGCGCCATCAAGGGCATGTTCCTCGACCGGGCAGACGACGGCCGTGTCAAGCTCTGGCAGCCCCTCGGCCACCTCGAGCAGCGCCTGGAAATGGCGGTGGCGCTGCACGATCAGGCCGGGCACCTCGATCTCCTCGAAGCGCAGCTTGGCGGGCGGCGCCTGCACCGTCGCCTCGCCCTCGACCACCAGCGCGTCATCGCCCACCCGGCGCACCTCGGTGCGCAGCGTGATGCTGCCGTCGGGGTCCTTCGCGGTGACGGTGACGCGCGAGATCAGTTCCTCGCCCTCCGTCACCCGGGAATGGAAGGTCAGGGTCTGGGTCTTGTAAAGCGTGCCGGGGCCGGGCAGGAAATTGCCCAGCACCGCCGAGATCAGCGAGGCCACGAACATGCCGGGCGCCACCGCCTCGCGCTTGCCGTCGCCGTCGCCGTCCTCGGCCGCCAGGTGCAGCGGGTTGTAATTTCCCGAAGCGGCGGCAAAGACGTAGAAATCATCGGCGGTGCACAGGCGGCGCAGCTCGGCGCTCGTGCCCGGTTGCAGCTCGTCCCACATCCGGCTTTCCAGAATCATCGCGCGTTCCTTTCGATCTGTTCGCCAGTCCCGACTGTGTGCGGAGACCGGAGTTTCTGCAACCGCAACGCTGCGCCGCGGCATTTCCGGCCCGCTTCTAGCGCGCGAAGATGACGCAAACCTTGATCGGGGACAAAGAGCGGTCTGCCGCGCATGATTTTTCCCCGCCTCTTTCTTCGGGCGTCGCAACGTCATAAGACGGGGCCGGATTTGGATTTCGCGGAGGTGAAGATGGCACTCGCAGCGGCGATCACGGCGCTTGAGGCGCTGTTTGGCACGCGGTTCACGCAAACCCGGCCCGAGCGCGAGGCGCATGGCCATTCCGAGGCCTGGTTCCCGCTGACCCCGCCCGATGCGGTGGTCTATCCCGAGACGACCGAAGAGGTCGCGGCGCTGATGAAGATCTGCGCGGCCGAGGGCGTGCCGGTCACCGGCTGGGGCGCGGGCACCTCGCTCGAGGGCCATGCGCTGGCGCTGAAGGGCGGCATCTGCGTCGACTTCACCCGGATGAACCGCATCGTCGATCTGTCCGCCGAGGACCGGCTGGTGCGGATCCAGCCCGGCCTGACCCGCGAGGAGCTGAACACCGAGCTGCGTGCGACGGGCCTCTTCTTCCCGGTCGATCCGGGCGCGAATGCGACGCTCGGCGGCATGGCCTCGACCCGCGCCTCGGGCACGACCACGGTGCGCTATGGCACGATGCGCGACAATGTCGCCGCGCTCGAGGTGGTTCTGGCCGACGGGCGGGTGATCCGCACGGGGTCCGGCGCGGCGAAATCGGCCTCGGGCTATGACCTCACCGCGCTCTTCCTCGGGGCCGAGGGCACGCTCGGGCTGATCACCGAACTCACGCTGCGCCTGCATGGCCAGCCCGAGGCGATCTCGTCCGCCGTGTGCGCCTTCGACACGCTCGAGGCCGCGGTCGAGACGGTGCAGACGACGATCCAGATGGGCATCCCGATGGCGCGCATCGAATTCGTCGACGAGGAGGTGGCGCGGATCTTCAACGCGATCAACGGCACCCACCTGCCCGAGAAACCGCATCTGATGATCGAGTTCCACGGCTCGGACGCCACCGTGGCCGAGGACAGCCGCCGCTTCGGCGAGGTGGTGGCCGAGATGGGCGGCGCCGATTTCCAGTGGGCGACCACCACCGAGGACCGCAACCGGCTGTGGAAGATGCGCCACGAGGCCTATCTTGCCTGCCTTGCCTCGCGGCCGGGCAGCATGGGGCTCATCACCGATGTCTGCGTGCCGATCTCGCGCCTGCCCGAGGCGGTCGAGCGCGGCCGCGAGATGATCGCGAAGGCGGGCCTCGTCGGGCCGATCCTCGGCCATGTCGGCGACGGCAACTTCCACGCCATCCTGCTGCTCAGGCGCGACGACGCGGGCGAGCTCGCGAAGGCGAAGGAGGTCGCGCATGACCTCGCCCACATGGCGCTCGAGATGGGCGGCACGATCACCGGCGAACATGGCATCGGTGCCGGCAAGCGCGGACTGATGGCGGCCGAGCATGCCGCGGCCTGGCAGGTGATGGGGCAGCTCAAGGCGGCGCTCGATCCGCAGGGGCTGCTCAACCCCGGCAAGATCGTGCCCGGGCCGGAGGATGCCGCATGAGCCTGGCCCGTCCCGACGAGCTGCCGCGCGCCTTCGCCCTTGCCTGGGGGGCGCATGACGCCCGCGCGCTGGCCGATCTCTTCGCCGCCGATGCCGATTTCCTCAGCCTGACCGGCGGTTTCGCCGAGGGCCGCGCCGAGATCGCCGAGCTGTTCGCGGGCGAGCTGGCCGGCGCCTTCGCCCGCGCACGCCTCGTCACCGGCAAGACGAAGATCCGCCCGGCCGGCAGCGAGGCGGTGGTGCTGATGCAGCGCTTCGTGCTGAGCGGCATCGTCAATGCCGACGGCACCGACGCCGGCCGCATCGGCGCGATCCTGTGCGCGACGCTTGGCCTGGCGGCGGACGGCTGGCAGGTGATCGCGGCGCAATTCGTCGTCGAGGCCTGAGCCCCCGCCCGCAGGCGCCGCGGAAAACGAAAAAGGCCGGGCGCCCTGCCCGGCCTCTTCATTCCCTCTGCCCCGATCAGAGCGCCTTCTTCAGCGCCTCGGTCAGGTCGGTCTTTTCCCAGCTGAAGCCGCCATCCGCCTCGGGCGCGCGGCCGAAATGGCCATAGGCCGCGGTGCGGGCATAGATCGGCTTGTTCAGGTCGAGATGGGTGCGGATGCCGCGCGGCGTCAGGTCCATGCACTGGGCGACGATGCGCTCGATCTCCTCGTCGGGCACCTCGCCCGTGCCATAGGTATCGGCATAGATCGACAGCGGCTTGGCCACACCGATCGCATAGCTCACCTGGATCAGGCACTTCTTCGCCAGCCCCGCCGCAACGACGTTCTTGGCGAGGTAGCGCGCCGCATAGGCGGCCGAGCGGTCGACCTTGGTCGGGTCCTTGCCCGAGAAGGCCCCGCCGCCATGCGGCGCCGCGCCGCCATAGGTGTCGACGATGATCTTGCGGCCCGTCAGCCCCGCATCGCCATCCGGCCCGCCGATCACGAAGGTGCCCGTCGGGTTCACCCACCATTCGGTCTTGTCGGTGATCCAGCCCTCGGGCAGGACCTCGCGGATATAGGGCTCGACGATCGCGCGGATGTCGGCCGAGCTCTGGCTTTCATACTTGTGCTGGGTCGAGAGCACGATCGAGGTCACGCCGACCGGGCGGCCGCCCTCGTAACGCACCGACAGCTGCGACTTCGCATCGGGGCCGAGCGTCGGCTCGATGCCCGATTTGCGCACCTCGGCGAGGCGACGCAGGATCGCATGGCTGTAGAGGATCGGCGCCGGCATCAGCTCGGCGGTCTCGTCGGTCGCGTAACCGAACATGATGCCCTGGTCGCCCGCCCCGTCCTTGTCGACGCCCTGGCTGATATGGGCCGATTGCGGATGCAGGTAATTGGCGAAGTTCAGCGTCGCCCAGTGGAACTTGTCCTGCTCGTAGCCGATGTCCTTGACGCAGTCGCGCACGATGCCGTCGATGCGGCTCATGAACTCGGCGAGCTTCGACTTGTCCGACAGCCCGACCTCGCCGCCGACGACGACCTGGTTGGTGGTGGCAAACGTCTCGCAGGCGACGCGGGCGTTGGGTTCCTCGGCAATCAGCGCATCGAGCACCGCATCCGAGATGCGGTCGCAGACCTTGTCGGGGTGTCCTTCCGAAACGGATTCGGAGGTGAACACGTAATTCTGTCGTGCCATGGGAAAGTGCTCCATTGGTAAATCCCCGCTCCGTCAGGAAGCCGTTGGAGCGGTTCGATGCGCCTGCCTAGACCCGGCGGGCGGCGGGGTCAACGCGCCATTTCGGTGACGCAAGGAAAATCAGCCCGGCCAGAAGCGCGAGCAGCGCCACCACCGGCCCGTCGCCCGTGCGGGCGTACAGCGTTTCGGGCAGCGCCGGCGGCAGGGCCGCGTCGATCACCCCCTCGACGCCCATGCCAAGCTCGTCCGTCACCCGGCCCTTCGCGTCGATCATCGCGCTGACCCCGGTGTTGGCGGCCCGCGCCAGCGGCAGGCCGAACTCGATCGCCCGCAGCCGCGCCTGCGCCAGGTGCTGCCACGGCCCCGACAGCTCGCCGAACCAGGCGTCGTTCGTCACCTGCATCAGCCAGTCGGGGCGCGCCGGCACCCGGCGGATGTCTTGTGGAAAGACCGCCTCGTAGCAGATCAGCGGCTCGGCCCGGCCGAGCCTGCCAAGGTCGAGAAGCCGCTCGCCCGGGCCCGAGGAATAGCCGTTGCCTTCCTGCGCCGCGAAGGCGGCGATGCCGAATTCGGCCGCCAGATCGCCAAGCGGCATGTATTCGCCGAAGGGCACGAGGTGCACCTTGTCATAGACCTGCCCGACGCTGCCGTCGGCGCCGATCACCGCAAGGCTGTTGTAATAGCGCCGCCCCTCCTCGCGCTGGATGCCAAGCGCGACGGGAATGCCACCCGCGGCCTCGGCCACCATCTTCAGCCCGGCGCCCGGGTCGTTCAGCAAGAAGGGCACCGCGGTCTCGGGCCAGATCACCAGATCGGGGCGCGGCTTGCCGGGCGCAGGCTCCTCGGCGGTCAGGTCGAGATGGCGATAGAAGAACTGCAGCCGGTATTCGGGCAGCCATTTCAGCGCCTGCGGCGCATTCGGCTGCACGAGGCGCAGATTGACGGGCGGATCGCGCGGCACCTCGGGCGCCGCCAGACGCGCGGTGCCGCCGGCCCAAAGGCCCGCAAGCGCCACGGCCGCGACGCCCGCCCCCAAGGCCCGCCCGCGCGGGCTCCGCGCCAGCCAGGGCGCAGCGGTCAGCGCCAGCGTCAACAGGCTCAGCCCGATCGGGCCGACGAAAGCCGCCGCCTGCGCGACCGGCGTGCCGATCCACAGATGCCCGAAGAGCACCCAGGGAAATCCGGTGAAGACGTAGGAGCGCAGCGCATCCGAGGCGACAAGCCCCACCGCGATGCCCGCGACCCGCGGGCCGGTCCCGCCACGGCCGAGCCGCGCGCCAAGCCCCGCGCCAAGCGCCCAGAAGACACCCATTCCCGCCGCCATGAAGACGAGCGCAAAGGGCGCCATCCAGCCATAGACCTCGGGCTCGACCATGAACGGCTCGACGATCCAGAACATCGCCGCGGCGGCATAGCCGAAGCCGCCGGCAAAGCCGATCCAACCCGCGCGCGAACTGGCGGCGAGTGCCAGCAGCCCGCTTGCCGCCGGCAGTGCCACGAACCACGCGCCCAAAGGCGCCTGCCCCGCCGCGACGCCCACGCCCAGAAGCGCGGCCAGGGCCAGCGCCCGCCAGGACGGGCGGCACGGGGCACGCAGGAAGGCAGGCCAGCGCAGGCTCATCGCGTCCGGGTCACTCCGCCGGCGCCACGCCCGGCAGGCGCACGCGCAACCGCTTGATCCGGCGCGGATCGGCATCGACGATCTCGTATTCGACGCCGTTCTCGCCCTTGATCACCTCGCCGCGCGCCGGCACCCGGCCGATCTGCATGAAGACGAGACCGCCCATCGAGTCGATCTCCTGCTCCTCTTCGGGGTCGGCGAGGGTCATGCCGATCTCGGCCTCGAAATCCTTCACCGGGGCGCGCGCCAGCACCACCCACTGGCCGGGTTTCTCGAGCTTCCAGAACCCGCCCTCGGCCTCGTCATGCTCGTCCTCGATTTCGCCGATCACCTGCTCGATCAGATCCTCGAGCGTGACCAGCCCGTCGACGCCGCCATATTCGTCGATCACCAGCGCCATGTGGATGCGCTGCACCTGCATCTTCTGCAACAGCACCCCGATCGGCATCGAGGGCGGCACGAAGAGGAGCGGGCGCAGCAGCTTCTTCACCGAGAACCGGCTCGAGGCGGCACCAAAGCCGTATTCGAGCGCGAGGTCCTTCAGGTGGACAAGGCCAAGCGGCGTGTCGAGCGTGTCCTTGAACACCGGCAGGCGGGAATAGCCCTGCTCGCGGAACACCGCCACCAGCTCGTCGCGGGTGATGCCCACCGGCACCGCGACGATCTCGACCTTGGGGATCGCGACATCGCCCACCCGCATCCGGCGCAGGTTGCCGATGCCCGGCAGGCCGGCGGCCGCCGCGGTTTCGGGCTCGGGCGTGGCCGGGGCCTCGCTGTCGTTGTCGGGGGTGGAGGCGCCAAGCGCCCCGAAGAGTCGTCCCAGTAAGCCGCGCGAGTGCGGCTCGGAACTGTCGCCCGCGTCGGCATCCGACGCAGGGGCGTTGGCGGAGAGAGCTCCGTCAGCGGCGTGTTCCATCGTACCTTTCCAGATCACGCGGCGAAAATTGCCGCATCATGCCAAATATGGGTCATCGATCCCCATCTTTTCAAGAATGCGCACTTCCGTGGATTCCATCAAGGTGGCATCGCCCTCGCGCACGTGATCGTAACCGAGAAGATGCAAAACGCCATGCACGATCAGGTGCGTGACGTGATCGGCCATCGTCTTGCCGCCCTCGGCCGCCTCACGCGCGCAGGTCTCGAAGGCGATGGCGATGTCGCCAAGGCTGTCACGCTCGCCGGGCAGGAAGGGCTCGGGCGGCTCGGGGCGCTCGCCCTCGGCCTCCGCCGCAAGATCCTCGGCGGGCCAGCTGAGCACATTGGTGGGGGTGGGTTTCGCGCGGAACTCGGCGTTCAGCACGGCGATGCGCGCGTCGTCGCAGCCAAGCAGGCTGATCTCCCAGTCGTCGGGCGAGATCTGCTGATCGGCCAGAACGGCGCGCGCGGCACGCTCTGCCAGCGCCGGGAGGTCAATCTCCTCCCAGCGTGGCTCTTCGATCAGAATGTCAACCAGCGGCTCCATCGTCGCGGTCATAGGCGTCAATGATCCGCGCCACAAGGGGGTGGCGCACCACATCCGAGGCGGTGAAGTAGTTGAACGAGATCCCGCGCACGCCATCAAGGATGCGCTCGGCGTCCTGCAGGCCCGAGGGCACGCCGCGCGGCAGGTCGATCTGGCTGCGGTCGCCGGTGATGACCATGCGGCTTCCCTGCCCGAGACGGGTGAGGAACATCTTCATCTGCATCGTCGTCGCGTTCTGCGCCTCGTCGAGCACGACGAAGGCATTCGACAGCGTCCGGCCGCGCATGAAGGCCAAGGGCGCGATCTCGATCCGCTTCTCCTCCATCAGCTTCTGCATCTGCTTCGCCGGCAGGAAGTCGTTCAGCGCGTCATAGAGCGGCTGCATGTAGGGATCGACCTTCTCCTTCATGTCGCCCGGCAGGAAGCCGAGACGCTCGCCCGCCTCGACGGCGGGACGGGAGAGGATGATCTTGTCGACATGGCCGCCGATCAGCATGGTGACGCCGACGGCGACGGCCAGATAGGTCTTGCCGGTGCCGGCCGGACCGATGCCGAAGGCAAGCTCGTTCTCGAACAGCGCCTTCACATAGGCCTTCTGCGCCTCGGTCCGCGGCTCGACCTGCTTCTTGCGCGTGCGGATCTCGTATTTGCCCGCCGCGAACATCTCGAGCTGTTCGTCCACCGTCATCCCCGCATTGCCGAGATCGGCCATCCGGATCGCCGCATCGACCTCGCCGGCGTCAACCGCCTTGCCCTGTTCGAGGCGCTGATAGAGATGGTGCAGGATGCCGGTCGCCTGCATCTGCGCCTCTGGGGTGCCGACGATGGCAAGCTGGTTGCCGCGCCGCAGGATGTGCACCGAGAGCTTGTGCTCGATCTGCGCCAGGTTGCGGTCGAACTCGCCGCACAGCCCGATCAGCAGGCGGTTGTCCGGAAACTCCAGGAGTGCTTCGAAGCTGTCCTGAGAACGAGGCGGGGGTGAGATCGCGCTGAAGCCCAATAACGTCTCCCTTGGCTGGCTTGGTAAAGATATGGTGCCTCTCCCCCCCGAGTCACGCAAGCGCTGGTTTGTTTTTCAGCATGTGCCCGCGAAAATTTCACAAAACTGCAAAGAAATGAGCCGTGGGAGGGACCCCACGGCTCATTTGCCCGTTTTTTAGGCGAATGCTTACTGATAGTTCGACGGCCGGACCGGGTCGCTGATCTCACCGCCCGACTTGAACGGGCCGACCGCGGTCGAGGCAGGGCCGGCGCCCGAGCAGATCGGCTTGCCGTAATCGTCGACGCGGGCGGTCATGTAGCCCTCGGCGCCGTCATCGATGATCCAGTGGTCGCAGCCTTCCGGGTCGATCCAGACGCCGGCCTTGAGCTGGCTGAGGTGCTTGGCGCCGCCGATGTTGCGGTCCCAGCCCTTGTCAGAGGGTTCGGCGACGTCGCAGGCGGCAAGCCCGGCCGCGGCACCGAGGAGCAGGAGGATTTTGATCGCTTTCATGTCCCGTCTCCTCACTTCACGCAGATCACTTCGACGCGGCGGTTCTGCGCCATGCCGGCGGCGGTGGCATTGGTGGCCCGCGGCCAGCGCTCGCCATACCAGTTCACCGCAAGCACCGGCGCGCCGATCGACTGGGCAACGCCCGCCACGGCCTCGGCGCGGTTCTTCGACAGCTGCATGTTGTATTCATCCGAGGCGCGGCTGTCGGTGTGGCCGGTGATGATGAAGCTGCGCGCCTGCGCGGTGCGGAAGAAGTTTTCCAGATAGTTGCGGCCGGAGGCGGTGATCTTCGCGCTGTCCGTGGCGAAAAGCGTATCGGTCTGCAGCACCCCGCAAACGTCGCGGTGGCACACCGGGCGGCCGTCGCGGGTCTTGCGCGCGTCCATGTAGCCTTCGAGCCCGTCATCCATCGCCCAGTGCTCGCAGCCGTCGGGGTCGATCCAGATCGTCGGGACATAGCGTTCCGCGCGGCCGGCGTTGGTCTGCTGGGCCGAAGCGGAACCGGAGATCATGGCCAGTGCCAGCGCCGCAGCCCCGAAAGACGCAATCGCCGGTTTCACGGCCTTGGAGAGAGTCATCATCGCCGCTTCCGCCTCCTCATCGCAAATGGGGCCCGTCCTGCGGGCCATTAACCAAATATGGCGCTTACAATAGCAAAACCCTGCGGCTTTGAAAGCAATTAAACCCATATATTGTAGGGTTTCCCGCAACAAATCCGCCGTTGAGACGGGCTGCAGGCAATCATGGAAACGATGTCCGCCACCCGCCGGGCGGATCAGAGCAGAACGCCCGCCAGCGAGTTCGGGCCGCTCGCGGTGATTCTCACTTTCGCGAGAGCCCCCTGCAGCGGCGTTTCCGAGGTCACATGCACCGCCTGCAGGTAGTCGGACTTGCCCACCCATTGCCCCGGCAGCCGGCCCGGTTTCTCGAACAGAACCCCCACCTCGCGCCCGACCATCGCGGCCTGGCTTTCGTGCTGCAGCCGGGTGATGAGGGCCTGCAGCTCGTGCAGGCGCCGGTCGGCAACCTCGGGGTCGACGCCCGCGCGCTCGGCCGCG
Organism: Paenirhodobacter sp. YD-8; assembly: GCF_056590935.1. Taxonomy (NCBI): domain Bacteria; kingdom Pseudomonadati; phylum Pseudomonadota; class Alphaproteobacteria; order Rhodobacterales; genus Paenirhodobacter; species Paenirhodobacter sp. YD-8. Next base: position 2,417,912 of record NZ_CM152649.1, read on the forward strand.
GGCGTGCCCGGGCGCGGCGAATACTTGAACGAGAAGGCGGCGCCGAACCCCACCTCCTCGATCAGGGCAAGCGTGTCGCGGTGGTCCTGCTCGGTCTCGCCGGGGAAGCCCGCGATGAAATCCGAGCTGAGCAGGATGTCGGGCCGCGCAGCGCGAATGCGCTCGATCAGCCGCAGGTATTCCGCCGCGGTGTGATGGCGGTTCATCAGCTTGAGGATCCGGTCCGCGCCCGACTGCACCGGCAGATGCAGATAGGGCATCAGCTTCGGCTCGGCGCCATGCGCCTCGATCAGGTCATCGGCCATGTCGTTCGGATGCGAGGTGGTGTAGCGGATCCGCTCGAGCCCCTCGATCCGGGCGAGTTCGCGCACCAGCCGGCCAAGGCCCCAGACCCCGTCCGCACCCTCGCCATGATAGCCGTTGACGTTCTGGCCAAGCAGCGTGATTTCCTTCACCCCCTTCGCCACCAGCTTCCCGGCCTCGGCCAGGATGCGGGCGACCGGGCGCGAGACCTCGGCGCCGCGGGTATAGGGCACGACGCAGAAGGCGCAGAACTTGTCACAGCCTTCCTGCACCGTCAGGAAGGCTGTGGGGCGGCCGGTGGCCGGGCGTTCGGGCAGCTTGTCGAACTTGTCCTCGACCGGGAACTCGGTGTCGACGGGGCGTTCGCCACGGGCGGTGGCGGCGACCATCTCGGGCAGGCGGTGATAGTTCTGCGAGCCGACGACCAGATCGACGAGCGGCATCCGGCGCATGATCTCCTCGCCCTCGGCCTGCGCGACGCAGCCCGCGACGCCGATCTTCAGCCCGGGCTTCGCCTCCTTGAGCGGGCGCAGCCGGCCGAGGTCGGAATAGACCTTCTCGGCCGCCTTCTCGCGGATGTGGCAGGTGTTCAGCAGCACCATGTCCGCCTCGGCCGGATCGTCGGTCAGCACATAGCCCTGCGTGCCCATGGCCTCTGCCATGCGCTCGCTGTCATAGACGTTCATCTGGCAGCCGTAGGTCTTGATGTGCAGCTTCTTCGGCGCGTCCGACATGGCGATCCCCCGCGTTTCAGACCCGCCCGATAGCGCAGAATCCCCCCGCCCCGCAACCGCTGCGCGCCGCTTTCCCCGCCATTCCCCGTCTTGCATTCCCCCGGCCCTTGCCCGATCCTCGCGCAAAATCCGGGGACTGGCATGAATTACGCTTCGCTTGACGCATTCCTGGCCGAGGGGACGGCCGCCCTTGCCAAGGGGCCGGTGGCCCTGATCCTCGTCGAGGATCTGGTCGAGGCCGAAAGCACGATCCGCCACCACCTGAAGGCCGGGTTCCGCTCGGTTCTGGTCTTCGCGCCCGAACGGCTGGTGCTGCCCGAGGATCTGGCAGCCAAGATCCACCGCATCCCGCGCGACATGCACCGCCCCGGTGCGCTGACCGACACTGTGAACCCGGTGATCGCCGCCGCGCCCGCCGATACCTGGATGTATTACTGCTACAATGCGGAATACCTGTTCCACCCGTTCTGCGAGACGCGCAGCGTGCAGGAGCTGCTGGCCTTCCACACCGAGGAACGGCGCCGCTCGATGCTGACCTATGTGGTCGACCTCTACGCCCCCGACCTTGCGCAGAACCCGAATGCGGTGAACCTGCGCGACGCGATGCTCGACCGGGCGGGCTATTACGCCCTTGCCCGCCCCGATCCCGCCACCGGCCACGCCCGCGAGCGTCAGCTCGATTTCTTCGGCGGGCTGCGCTGGCGCTTCGAGGAGCACATCCCGGTGAAGCGGCGCAAGATCGACCGGATCGCGCTTTTCCGCACCCGGCCGGGGCTGGAGCTGCGCCGCGACAACACCTTCAACGACGAGGAATACAACACCTATTCCTGCCCCTGGCACCACAACCTGACCGCGGCGATCGCCTCGTTCCGGGTGGCGAAGGCGCTGAAGTTCAACCCCGGCTCGACCTATGACATCGCCGATTTCCGCTGGTACAATTCGGTGCCCTTCACCTGGCACAGCCAGCAGCTGATGGACCTCGGGCTGATGGAGCCCGGGCAGTGGTTCTGAGCCCGCCGGCGCCGCGCTTCCTGCCCTGTGGCGATGCGGCGTTGACGGTCGAATTCGCGCCGGGCATCGACGCGGCGGCGAATGCCCTGGCGCTCGCGCTGGCCACCGATCTCGAGGCCGCCCCTCTGCCCGGTCTGCGCGAGGCGCTGCCCACCTATCGTTCTCTGACGCTGACCTATGACCCGTGCGTGACGGGCTTTGCGACGCTGCGCGCGGCCCTGATCCCACGCATCGCCGCGCTGCGCCCGGGCGCGGTCGAGGGCGCGCTGCGCAGCATCCCGGTCTTCTATGGCGGCCCCGCCTGCCTCGACCTCGCCCGCCTCGCCACCGAGAAAGGGATGGCCGAGGACGCGCTGATCGCGCTCCACCTCGGCGCCGCCTACCGCGTCGCGATGATCGGCTTCGCCCCGGGCTTTGCCTATCTCTCGGGCCTGCCCGCGGCGCTCGCCACCCCGCGCCGGGCCGAGGTCCGCCAGCGCGTGCCCGAAGGCGCGCTCGGCATCGGCGGCGGGCAGGCGAGCGTCAACTCCGTCGCCGCGCCCAGTGCCTGGTCCTACATCGGGCAGACGCCGCTGCGGCTCTTCGATGCCAGCCGCGCCCGCCCCTGCCTGCTGGCCCCGGGCGACCGGCTGCGCCTGCGCCGGATCGGGGAGGCCGAGTTCGACACCCTCGCCGCCCGCGCCCGCCGCGGCGAGATTCTCTTCGACCCGGAGACACCCGCATGACCGGCACGCTCGAGATCCGCGCCGCCGGGCCGATGATGACCGTGCAGGACCGCGGCCGCACCGGCTTCCTGCGCTTTGGCGTCTCGGCCTCGGGGCCGATGGACGGCGCGGCCTTCGCCGCCGCCAACGCCCTTGTCGGCAACGCGCCCGGGGCGGCGGCACTCGAATTCGCGCTGACCGGCGGCCGGTTCCGGGCGAGCCGCGACGTGCTGGTGGCCCTCACCGGCGGCGAGATGCGGGCCGAGGCGGGCGGCCGCCCCCTCGCCCCCTGGAGCTCTGCCCGGCTGCGGGCGGGCGAGGAGCTGACCGTCGGCGCCCTGCGCGGCGCGGTCTGGGGCTATCTCGCCGTTTCGGGCGGGATCGAGACGCCCCCGGTGATGGGCGCCCGCGCCACCCATCTGCGCAGCGCGATCGGCGGGCTCGACGGCCGCGCGCTGCGCCCCAGCGACACGCTGCCCCTCGGGCCGGAGCCCGGCGCCCTGCCGCGCCGCCTGACCCGCCCGCTGCGCCCCCGTCACGGCCCGATCCGCGTGGTTCTCGGGCCGCAGGACGACGCCTTCGCGCCCGAGATCCTGGCCCGTTTCCTCGGCGCGCCCTATGCCGTCAGCGCACAGCGCGACCGCATGGCGATGCTGCTCGAGGGCCCGGCGTTGCCCGCGGCGCGGGGCCACGACATCACCTCGGACGGCACGCTGATGGGCTCGGTGCAGGTGCCGCCCTCGGGCCGGCCGATCGTGCTGATGGCGGACCGGCAGACGACCGGGGGCTTTCCGAAGATCGCCACGGTCATCACCCCCGACCTCGGCCGGCTGGCGCAGATCCCCACGGGCGCCATGCTGCGCTTTCATGCGCTGAGCGTCGAGGCGGCCGAGGCCGCGGTCCGCGCCGCCGCCCGCCAGAGCGCCGAGGCGCTGGCCGATCTCGCCCCCACGGGCGTCTGAATGTCCGGGTGCGACGTTTTCGCACGCGAGATATGTGAGGCGAATATATTTCATTATTATTCAATGCATTATGGCGCAATCTTGAGAAAAAGGATGAGCACCACCCCTCGCAGGAACGGGCAATCTTCGCCCCGCGCCTTGCCGAACCCGCCTCCGCGCCCCTAGCTCTGCCCGAAGGAAACGCGACCGAAGACATGCCCCAGACTGACGAACCGCCCGCCGCGAACCCCGGCCGCGCCGATGCCGCGCTGACCCGCCTTGCCGCCCCGGCCACGCCCGCACTGCGTCGTGCGGGCGCGCTTTCGGCGCTCGCGGAACTCCTCTGGGTGGCGCAGGCGGCAGTGGTCGCGCTGGCGCTTGGCGGGCTGGTCAGCGGCACCGAACGGCTGTCGCCACTGGCGGCGGCGGCGGGGTTCCTCGCGCTCGCCGCGCTGCGCGCGCTGCTGGATGCCCGCGCCGGGGCGCTGGCACAGCGCGCGGCGACGGCGCTCGTCGAAAGCACTCGGCACCGGCTGATCGGCGCCGCCGCGCGGCAGGACGCCCGCGCCCGCAGCCCCGCCCCGGCCGAGCTTGCCAGCCTTGCCGCCGAGAAGGTCGCGATGCTTGCCCCCTGGGCCGCGCGCTACAGCCCGGCGATGGCACGGGTGCGGATCGTGCCGCTGGTCCTTCTGGCCCTCACCCTGCCCTTCAGCTGGGCCGCGGCGCTGGTGCTGCTGGTCGCCGGCCCGCTGATCCCGGTCTTCATGGCGCTCGTGGGCATGGCCGCGCGCGACGCCTCCGAGCGGCAGATGGCCGAAATCGGCACGCTCAACACCCTGCTCGTCGACCGCATCGCCGCGGTGGCCGATCTGCGGCTTCTGGGCGCCGAGGCGCGGGCCGGCGCCGACCTTGCCGCCGCCTCGGACGATCTGCGCACCCGCACGATGCGGGTGCTGGCGGTGGCGTTCCTGTCCTCGACGGTGCTCGAACTCTTCTCGGCGCTCGGCGTGGCGATGGTCGCGGTCTATGTCGGCTTCGCGCTGCTGGGCGAGCTGAATTTCGGCAGCTGGGGTGGGCTGTCGCCCGAGGCCGGGATCTTCCTGCTGATGATCGCGCCCGAGTTCTTCCAGCCGCTGCGCGATCTGGCCGCCGCCTGGCACGACCGCGCCTCGGCCCTTGCCGTCGCCGACGAGATCGAGGCGGCCGAGGCCGCGATCGCCGCCTCGGGCACGATCCTCGGGAACGGCGCGCCGGCCTCGGCGCTGCCGCCCGCCCCCTTCTCCTGGCGCGGGCTGGTGCTGTCGCCCGGCCCGGGGGCGGCGCTGCTCGGCCCGCCCGATGGCGCGGTGCAGCCCGGCGAGGCGCTGGCCATCGCCGGCCCCTCGGGGGTGGGCAAGACGACGCTCCTTGCCGCACTTGCCGGGTTGATCCGCCCCGAGGCGGGCGAGATCCGCTGGGGCGAGACCGTGCTTTCGGACAGCACCGCCGACGCGATCCGCGCCGGCATCGGCTGGCTGCCGCAGGCGCCGCGCTTCATCGACGCGCCGCTCGGCGAGGCGCTGATGCTGGGCCGCGCGGGCGACCTCGACGCGGCGCTGACCGCGGCACAGGCACAGGGCATCGTCGCGGCCCTGCCCGGCGGGCTTTCGGCGCGGCTTGGCGATCTCGGCGGTGGCGTCTCGGGCGGCGAGGCGCGGCGGCTGATGATCGCGCGTGCCCATGCCGCGAAGGCCAGCCTGATCCTTGCCGACGAGCCGACGGCCGACCTTGACCATGAAACGGCGCAGGCGGTGCTGGCGGGGCTTCTGGCCCTGCGCGCAACCGGCGCGGCGCTGATCGTGGCGAGCCACGACCCCGCGGTCCTGGCGGCGATGGACCGGGTCTTGCCGATGACGGCGGAGGGGAGCGCATGAGACCGCTACTGCACATCGCCCGCCGCCTGCTGAAGGCCGAGCCCGTGGCCTTCCTGCGCGGCCTGGCGCTTGGCATCACCGTGCTTGCCATGGGCGCGGCGCTTCTGGGCCTCTCTGGCTGGTTCGTCACCGCCGCCGCCGCCGCGGGCATCGCCGGCATCGGCATCGGCTTTGATTTCTTCCGCCCCTCGGCCGGGGTGCGGTTCCTTGCCCTTGGCCGCTCGGGCGCACGCTATGGCGAGCGGATGCTGACCCATGACGCGACGCTGCGCGCGCTCGCTGCGCTGCGGCTCGGCCTTTACGCCGGCATCACCCGCCTGCCCTTCGAGGCCCAGACCCGCCTGCGCGGCGCCGAGGCGCTGAACCGGCTGACCTCGGATGTCGACGCGCTCGACGGGCTGCTCTTGCGCCTTGTGCTGCCGGCGGTCTCGGCGGTCGCGGTGCAGGCGGGCGCCTTCGTCGCGCTGTGGGTCCTCGTCGCGCCGGCCGTCGCCTGGGGGGTGCTTCTGTCCTTTGGGCTGGGCGGCGGCGTGACGCTTGTCTTCACCCTGCGCCATGCCAGCGCCCGGTCCGAGGCCACCGAGGCCGCGCTGCAATCGCTGCGCGCGCAGGCGCTCGACCTTGCCCAAAGCCGCGCCGATCTGGCCGTGGCCGGTGCCCTTGCCCGGCAGGAGGCGGGGCTTGCCGCCACGATCCACGCCGAGGCCCGCGCCCGCGACGGGCTCGAGACGACCGAGCGTCAGGGCGGTGCGGCGATCGCGCTGACCACGGGGCTTGCCGCCACCGTGGCGCTCGCCCTGGGCGGGCCGCTCGCCGCCGCCGGCACGATCAGCCCGGCGCGCGCCGCGATCGGCGTCTTCACCGCGCTCGCGCTTGGCGAAACGCTGTCGCTCTTGCGCCGGGGGCTCGCCGAGCTCGGCCGGATGCAGGCCGCGGGCGCCCGCGTCACCGCGCTCAGCGACACGCCGCCCCGCCCCACGCCCGCGGCCCCCGCGCCGCGCCCCGATCCGGCGGCGCCGCTTCTGCAGGTCACCGCCCTGCGCCATCACCGCGCGGGTGCCGCGCGCGACACCTTCGGCCCGCTCGATCTGAGCCTGTCGCGCGGCGAGATGGTGCTGCTCACCGGCCCCTCGGGCGCCGGCAAGTCGACGCTGCTCGCCACCCTTGCCGGGCTGATCGCGCCGACCGCGGGCGAAATCCGGCTGCTGGGCGCCCCCCTCGCCGCCTGGCCCGAGGCCGACCTGCGCGCGCATCTGACGCTGGTGCCGCAACGCTCGGCGCTCATCGCCGGCAGCGTCGCCGAGAACCTAGCCCTTGCCTTCCCCGCCGGCACCGTCCTGCCCGAGGCCGAGGCTTGGGCCGCACTCGAGGCCGTGGCGCTCGCCGATGTGCTGCGCGCGCGCGAGGGGCTGGCGACCCGCCTCGGCCCCGGCGGCGCGGGGCTGTCGGGCGGACAGGCGCGCCGCCTGGTCCTCGCCCGCGCCGCGCTGCGCCGCGCCGATGTGCTGCTTCTCGACGAGCCGACCGAGGGCCTCGACCCGGCCACCGCCGCCGCGATGCTGTCGGGCCTGCGCGCCTTCGCGCCCGAGTCGGGGTTCCTGGTTGTCAGCCACCGCAACGCCGATGCGGGGGCGGCGACTCGCTCCGTCTCGCTGGCATTTCCCGGTCACGCCTGAGGCATACTGTCCCACCTGCCGCGGAGTCGCGGAAATCCGCAGGGCTGCGACCTTACGTCTCTTTGATCCCGGTCAAGGAGAGGGAAAGGAATGCCCGCATATGATGCATCCGCGGGAAATGTTTCGCCCGCATGCATCTTTCGCGGAGGCTTCCCCCCGCGACAGGCAAGGAATGGGAGACGACGGATGGATTTTGGTATTGTGGAGCTGTCGCGACTTCAGTTTGCGATGACGGCTCTGTATCACTTCCTCTTCGTGCCGCTGACGCTGGGATTGTCGATCCTGGTTGCGATCATGGAGACGGTCTATGTGATGACCGGGCGGCCGATCTGGCGGCAGATGACGAAGTTCTGGGCGACGCTGTTCGGCATCAACTTCGTGCTCGGCGTGGCGACGGGCATCACCATGGAATTCCAGTTCGGCATGAACTGGAGCTATTACAGCCATTATGTCGGCGACATCTTCGGCGCGCCGCTCGCCATCGAGGGGCTGATGGCCTTCTTCATGGAGGCGACCTTCGTCGGGCTGATGTTCTTCGGCTGGGACAAGCTTTCCCGCGTCGGCCATCTCACCGTCACCTGGCTCGTCGCGATCGGCTCGAACTTCTCGGCGCTGTGGATCCTGATCGCCAATGGCTGGATGCAGAACCCGGTGGGCGCCGAGTTCAACCCGATGACCATGCGCATGGAGATGACCTCCTTCTTCGAGGTGCTGTTCAACGAGGTCGCGCAGGCGAAATTCGTCCATACCGTCTCGGCGGGCTATGTCACCGCCTCGATCTTCGTGCTTGGCGTCTCGGCCTGGTACATGCTGAAGGGGCGCCATCTGGAGCTTGCCCGCCGCTCGATCGCGGTGGCGGCGGCCTTCGGTCTCGCCTCGTCCTTCTCGGTGGTCATCCTCGGTGACGAGTCGGGTTACAACGCCTCGCTGAACCAGAAGATGAAGCTCGCCGCGATCGAGGCGATGTGGGAAACCGAACCCGCCCCCGCCTCCTTCACCCTCTTCGGCATCCCCGACCAGGCGGCGCGCGAGACCCATTACGCGGTCAAGATCCCCTTCGCGATGGGGCTTCTCGGCACCCGCTCGCTGACCGAGGAAATCCCCGGCATCGACCAGCTGGTGAGCCAGGCCGAGACCCGCGTGCGCTCGGGCATCCTCGCCTATGACGCGCTGATGCAGATCCGCGCGGCGAAGGGCAATGTCACGCCCGAGGAGACCGCCGCCTTCGAGGAACACTCGAAGGATCTGGGCTTTGCGTTCCTGCTCAAGCGCTATGTCGACGACCCGCGTCAGGCGACCGAGGCGCAGATCGTGCAGGCCGCGAATGACACCGTGCCCACGGTCTGGCCGATCTTCTGGTCGTTCCGGATCATGGTGGCGCTCGGCTTCTCCTTCATCGCGGTTCTGGGCTATTTCTTCGTGGTCTCGAACTTCAAGGGGATGCGCTATCCCCGCTGGGCGCTGCGGCTGGCCGTCATCGTCATCCCCGCGCCCTGGATCGCCGCCGAGCTCGGCTGGTTCACCGCCGAATTCGGCCGCCAGCCCTGGACGGTCGACGGCGTGCTGCCGACCGCGCTCTCGGTCAGCCATCTCTCGGTCGCTGATCTCGCGATCACCCTTGCGGGCTTCGTGCTCTTCTACACCGTGCTCTTCATCATCGAGATGGGGCTGATGGTGAAATACATCCGCAAGGGCCCCTATCAGGACGTCGCCGAGACCGAGGACTGGATGCGCCGCCACGAAGCGCGGCTGAAGACCTCGGACGATGCCGTCACCATGCCTGCGGAGTAAGACACCATGATTTTGCATGATCTGATCAGTCTCGATGTGCTGCGGGTGATCTGGTGGGGGCTCCTCGGCGTGCTGCTCATCGGCTTTGCCGCCACCGACGGCTTCGACATGGGCGTGGGGGCGCTGCTGCCCTTCGTCGCCAAGACCGATGACGAGCGCCGCGTCGTGATCAACACCGTCGGCCCGGTCTGGGAAGGCAACCAGGTATGGTTCATCCTCGGCGGCGGCGCGATCTTCGCCGCCTGGCCGCCGCTCTATGCGGTCAGCTTCTCGGGCTTTTACCTCGCGATGTTCGCCGTTCTGGCGGCGCTGATCCTGCGCCCGGTGGGCTTCAAGTACCGCTCGAAGCGCGAGGGCCATGCCTGGCGCAACGGCTGGGACTGGGCGCTCTTCGTCGGCGGCGCGGTGCCGGCGCTGATCTTCGGCGTCGCCGTCGGCAATGTGCTGCAGGGCGTGCCGTTCCAGATCACCGAGGATCTGATGCCGCTCTACCCGGGCGCCTTCTATGCGAAGTTCCTCGGGTTGCTGAACCCCTTCGCGCTGCTCGCGGGTGTGGTCTCGCTGACCATGCTGCTGCTGCATGGCGCGGGCTGGCTGACGCTGAAGACCGAGGGCGCGGTGCAGCGCCGCGCGATCGCGATCGGCTCGGTCGCGGGCATCGTGGCGATCCTCGCCTATGCGCTCGCCGGCGTCTGGCTGGCTTACGGCATCCCGGGCTATGCGCTCACCTCCGAGGTCGCGGCGAACGGGCCCTCGAACCCGCTGCTGAGCACCGTCGCGCATCAGGGCTCCTGGCTTGCGGCCTATGCGCTGCGGCCCTGGATCGCGATCGCCCCGGGTCTGGGCATCGCCGGCATGGCGCTGGCGATCGTCGCGATGCGCAAGGCAAGCGGTGCGGCGCTGATCTTCTCGGGACTGGCGATCCTTGGCGTGATCGCCTCGGTCGGGCTGACGATGTTCCCCTTCATCCTGCCCTCCTCGATCCAGCCCGACGCCTCGCTCACCGTCTGGGACGCCTCCTCCTCGCATCAGACGCTGTTCGTGATGCTGGTCGTCTCGGTGATCTTCGTGCCGATCATCCTTGCCTACACCGCCTGGGTCTACAAGGTCCTCTGGGGCAAGGTCACCGTCGCCGAAGTCACTGAAAACAAGAACGCCTACTGAGAAAGGACGCATCCCATGTGGTACTTCGCCTGGATCCTCGGCCTCCCCCTCGCTGCCCTCATCGCCGTCGCAAACGCCATGTGGCTCGAAATGCTCAACGATCGGAAGATCGCCGGGGAGCACGATCCGAAGCCCTGAGGCAACCCCTCCCGAGACCGGCCCCCTTCGTCCAGTTTGGGGGCCGACCAGGGGCCGTCCCGGTATCAGCCGCCGGGGCGGCCCCGCTTTCTTCCGGGGGAGCGTCCGGCGCGGCGGAGATAATCCGAGTAAAAGAATCAGTCTTTACAAATCCGATCTTTTCACTCAGGTTATCCCCACCAGGAACCGAAGCGAACAGGATACCCGGACATGAAACGCTCCCTCCATCCCGGCCCCGACGCGCGGGGCGCCCGCCGCTCTGACCCGCCCTTCAGCCTGCGCGACCTCGTCGAGGCGATCTGCACCGGCGTCGCCCCCGCCCAGGGGATCGAGATGATGCTCGACCGCATCGAGAGGGGCTGAGGAATGACGATGTCGCAAAGCTTTACCGCGCAGGATTACCTCCCCGCGCTGCCGCTGCATGATGCGCGCGTGCTGACCGAGGGCGGCTCGCTCGCCAGCATCCTGCTGGACGGTCAGGTCTATATGCTGCGCATCACCAAGGCTGGCAAGCTGATCCTGACGAAGTAGTCCCCGTCAGAGATCCCTTCCTTCGTCGCGACTGGGGCCGGCCTGCCGGCCCCCTTTTCATTTCAGCTGGCTGTCCTTCGAGCCGCGCCGGTTGATGCCGCCGCGCAGCTGCGGCCGGGCGTCGCGCGCCTTCTGGCAGTCGATGCAGAGCTTGACGCCGGGGATCGCGACGCGCCGCGCCTCGGGGATCGGTTCGTCGCATTCGACACAGACTTCCGCGCTCTCGCCCATCGGAGCGCGCCGCGCCTGCAGGCGCTTGAGCTCGTCCTCGATCGAGGCGTCGATCTGTTCGTTCACCGCGCCGTCGCGCGCCCAGCCACCGGCCATGCCGCATCCCTCCTGCCAGACCGTCAAGCTAGGCAGCAAAACGCCGCCCGTCAAAGGGGCGGCGACAACCAGAGGGGAAATTTTTCTGGAGCGGGCGGCGGGAATCGAACCCGCGTCATTAGCTTGGAAGGCTAAGGTCTTACCATTACACAACGCCCGCGCCGGTGCGCAATCTGTGCCCGGACCTGATACAGGCACCGGGCGCGTCGTGCAAGCGCCGCGTGACGGGCTCGGCGCTTGCGCCGGTCGAACCACGGATCGGCCGGTTCCACGAAGCCGGTCGGCGCATCCTGCTCGCCCCGGCGCCAGACCGTCGCCTGCTGCGGAGGGATCGTCGCGTCGCGCCCCGTCGCGAAGCTCTGCACGCCGGAAAGCCCCGTCCGTCTCCGGTGATACCAGCCGTCGCAGAAGGCGCCGGGGCCCGAGAGCTTGCGCGGCAAGGCGAAGGTCGAATGTCGGTGGTACCGATCGAGCCTGGCCGCCGGCCCGGGCCGTCCGCCCCCAGTCCCGGATCTCCTCGGCGTCGGTCGCGGCCACCGCGGCGCGGCGATCGACGAAGCGGTTCGCCCAGGGGGGCGAGCGCCGGCGGCGGCATCGCATGGTCCGGCTGCAGACCCGGATCCGGGGTGAAATTCGGCGCCCGTGGTAGGGTGTGGCAGGTCTGGCAACGGTTGTGCACGGCGCCCTGTGCATCCTCGGTCTTCGTGTCGCACGGCGGCGGGAGAGAGGCGGCCCTGTCCGCAAGCCCCCTCGCCGTCAGATCGCGCGCATGGGCCGGCGCAGCGGTGGCAAGAAGGGCAAGCGGGGTCAGGCGCCGCATCGGTCGATCCTTTTCGGCAGGCAGGAGGAACGCAGACGGGCGCGCGCGATGTGACACACCCGCCTTCCCTGGTGCCACCCGCACCCGGGGAGCGACGGTGCGCCCCGTTGACGGCGCCGCGGCGCGGGATAGTGTGGCCCCCGGCAACCTCGGAGGCAGCCATGAGCAGAACCGGCACCGCGCTTCTCTCCCTTGCGATCGTCGGGCTCGCTCTGGGGCTCGGGTTGCGTTTCGCGGGGCTGTCCCCCGCCGCGCAGATCGTCTGGACGCTCGGCACCCTGCCCGTCCTTGCCGCCCTGCTGATCGAGATCGTGCGGGCGCTGGCGCGCGGCGAGGTCGGGCTCGACATCGTCGCGGCGCTGTCGATGAGCGCGGCGCTCGCCTTCGGCGAGACCCTTGCCGCGCAGGTGGTGGCGGTGATGTATGCGGGCGGCACCTTCCTCGAGGCCTATGCCGAGGGGCGGGCGCGGGCCGACATGTCGGCGCTGCTCGCCCGCGTGCCGCGCGTCGCGCATCGCCACCGCGGCGACGGGCTCGAGGAGGTCGCACTTGACGCGCTCGTCCCCGGCGACCGCATCCTCGTGCGCCGCGGCGAGGTGACGCCGGTCGACGGCACGCTGGCCTCGGCGACGGCGCTGCTCGACACCTCGGCGCTGACCGGCGAGTCGCTGCCGGTGCGGATCGGCCCCGGCGCCTCGGTGATGAGCGGGGCGGCGAATGCGGGCGAGGCCTTCGACATGATCGCCACGCATCGCGCCGCCGAAAGCACCTATGCCGGCATCGTGCGGCTGGTCGAGGCGGCGGCCCGCGCCCGCGCGCCGATGGCGCGGATGGCCGATCGCGCCTCGCTCGGCTTTCTCGCCGTCACCCTGCTGATTGCGGGGGCCGCCTGGGGGCTGACCGGCGATCCGATCCGCGCCGTCGCGGTGCTGGTGATCGCCACCCCCTGCCCGCTGATCCTCGCCGTTCCGGTGGCGCTGGTCGCGGGGCTCAGCCGCGCCGCGCGCTTTGGCGTGCTGATCAAGGGCGCACAGGCGCTCGAGGCGCTGTCGCGGGTACGGGTGCTGATCCTCGACAAGACCGGCACCCTCACCGACGGCATGCCGAAGCTGACCGCGATCCTGACCGAGAGCATCGACGAGACCGAAGCGCTGCGCCTTGCCGCGGCGCTTGAACAGGCCTCGGGCCATCCGGTCGCGCAGGCGCTGGTGGCCGAGGCGCAGGGCCGCGGCCTGGCCCTGCCGGTGCCCGAGGCGGTGTGCGAGGCGCCCGGCGAGGGCCTGACCGGCCGGATCGAGGGGCATGCGGTCGCGATCGGCGGGCCGGGCTTCGTCGCCGCGGCGCTTGGCCAGCCCGCCCCCGACCTGCCGCCGGCCGAACCCGGCGCGCTGCGGGTGACGCTCGGCGTCGATGGCCGGATCGTCGCCCATCTGACCCTCGCCGACCGGCTGCGCGAGGACACGCCCGGCTTCCTCGCCGCGGCGCGCCGCCTCGGCATCCGCCGCATCATCCTGGCGACCGGCGACCGGCCCGAGATCGCCGAGCGGGTCGCGGCGCCGCTGGGTCTTGATCTGGTCGAGGCGGCACTTGTGCCCGTGCAGAAGGTCGAGATCGTGCTGCGCGAGCGCGCCCGCGGGCCGGTGATGATGGTGGGCGACGGGGTGAACGACGCCCCGGCCCTCGCCGCCGCCGATGTCGGCGTGGCCATGGGCGCGCGCGGCGCCGCCGCCTCGGCCGAGGCGGCGCAGGTGGTGCTGCTCGTCGACCGGCTCGACCGGCTGCTGCCCGGCATCGAGGTCGCACAGCGCTCGATCGCCATCGCCTGGCAAAGCGTCGCGGTGGGGCTTGGGCTGAGCGTGCTTGGCATGATCGCCGCGGCCTTCGGGCTGATCTCGCCGATCGAGGGCGCGATCGCGCAGGAGGCGATCGACGTCGCGGTGATCCTGAACGCGCTGCGCGCCCTGGCGATCCGGCCGCGCGGCATTGCCCCCGCCGCCGAAGCGGCCTAAGCGGGGGCCATGCGCATCCTCGAGAACATCCTCACCGACCGCGGCTCGCGCTATGCCGTCTCGGGTGGCCCCTGCCGCACCGAGGCGGAGGCGCGCGCCTTCCTCACCGCGCTGAAGCGCAACAAGAAATTCGCCAAGGCCACGCATAACAGCTGGGGCCTGATCGGCGCCGAGGGGCCGGTGAAGAACGACGACGGCGAAGCGGGCGCCGGCATGGTGATCTTGCGGATGCTGGAGCGCGAAGGGGTGACAGACGAGATCGTCGTCGTCACCCGCTGGTTCGGCGGCAAGCATCTGGGCGGCGACCGCTTCCGCCATGTGCAGGAGGCGGTGCGGATCTACATCGACGCGCTGCGCGCCGGGGCATGAACGCCGAAGCCGAGATGCTGGCCCGCCTCGCGCACTCGAAATTCCGCGCGCGCTTTCACCTCGGCCCGCGCGAGCGTGCCTATGCCGAGACGAAGGGCCGCGCGGTGATCGCCTCGCATGGCGCCGATTTCATCGCGACGCGGCTGGCCCCCACCACCCCGCCAAACGACGGCAGGCAGACCCCGATGCGCGGCCACCCGGTCTTCGTCGCCCAGCACGCCACCGCCACCTGCTGCCGCGGCTGTCTGGCGAAATGGCACGGCATTCCGGCCGGCACGGCCTTGACCTCGGCCGAACAGGACCGGATCCTGCGCCTGATCCTTGCCTGGATCGACCGCGAGATGGACCACGGACAATGAGCACGCAAACCCCCTCGACACAGGCACTGAAGCGCGCGGGCGTCGATTTCGACATCCGCGAATACGACTATCCGCACGACCACGGCCACGAGCGCATCGCACTTCAGGCGGCCGAGGCGATCGGCGCGGACCCGGCGCGGGTGCTCAAGACGCTGATGGTCGAGGTCGACGGCAAGCCCGCCTGCGCGGTGATCCCCTCGGACCGGACGCTGTCGATGAAGCGCGTGGCCACGGCCTTCGGCGGCAAGGCGGCGCAGATGATGGACGCGGCGAAGGCCGAGCGCCTGACCGGCTTTCACACCGGCGGCATCAGCCCCTTCGGTCAGCGCAAGCGGGTGCCGGTGGCGATCGAGGCGGCGGTGATGGACTTCCCGACGGTGGTCATCAACGGCGGTAAGCGCGGCATGATGGTGATCCTTGCCCCCACCGACGCCCTGACCGCGGCAGGCGCCACCGCACAGCCGCTGATCGCCGACTGAGCTCAGATCAGCAGCGCCTCGACCCGCGCCGCGATCTGCACGAAGGGGGCCGGGAACGAGGCCCGCAAGGCCGCGATCATGTCGGCCCGCAGCTGTTCGGCCGGCAATTGCAGCGCCGCAGACAGCGCCCTGAATTCCTTGTGCTTGCCCGCATCAAGGCTGGTCAGAAGCAGCTCTCTCAGCTCGGCCTCGCTCGCCACACCCCAGCGGCCGGCGGGCGTGACCTCCCCCAACACCTCCGCCAGTTCACATTGAGCGATCGCCTGCTCGAACAGCCATTTCTCGGGCCAGTGCTCGCCGGGCAGGAAATCGAGATGATCCCGCGCCCAGTCCCGAATCTTCGCCTGTTCCGCCGCAACCGAATGGACGCCGTCGCATTGCCTCGCCACGCCCGAGCAGAAGCTGTCCGCGGTGTTGCGCCGATCGCCATCTGGCAGGCACAGGCATTGCCCGCGCCCCTCGAGAAAGCGCGCCGCCATCACCCGTTGCAGGCTGCTGTGCGAGCCGATCGGCAGGATCCTCACCCGCTCCCGCTGCGCGAGGCTGAGGCTTGCCTGAACGATCGCCTCGGCCACCTCGTCCTCGACGAGGATGTCGAGCTTACGCGGATCGCTGCGCCCCATCCGGCCGCAGGCATAATCGGCCGAGATCCCGGGAAAGACCCGCGTGTCCTCCCCCACGGTCTCGATGAACACCCTCCCCTCGGGCGGCAGCGCTGCGAGGATCTCGTAGGCATGGGTGGTGCAGATCACCTGACACTTGCGTTCAAGACACAGCGTTTTCAGCACCTCGATCAGCCGTTGCTGGGCGCGCTCGTGCAGGCCCAGCTCGATCTCGTCGATGACGAGCAGGCAGCCCGGCCCGGCGGCGAAAAGCGTGATGAGGATCTCGAACACCGCGCTTTCCCCGGCCCCCATGTTGAAGCCCGAATAGCGCAGCGCCCCCGACTGCACCCGCGGCAGGGTGTAGCGGCGATGTTCGAGGCTTTCGAAGGCGTCGTAATGCTTGCCGAGGATCCGCCCCGCGAGTTCGGCAATGCGGGCGCTGTCCGCGGCGGCGACGCCCGGCGGCCGGAAGCTGGCGCGATAGGACTTGTGCGTGCTGCGCTCGTAATAGGGCACGACCCGCTGCACGCCGAAATAGATGACGTTGCGATCGACCCGGCGATCATAGTTGTTCCACTTGCCGCCCTCTCGCTTGCGTCGGGTCTGCTTGTAAATGGCCGGCACAAATCGACGAGGTCGACTAAGGATGCGGCGATATCCAGACAGAAAATCGTAGGTTATCTCCACGCCCTCCGGCCCGATCTCACCGGCGGACTGCACGAAGAAATCGCTGAAGGTATAGTAGTTCACCTTTCGACTTGGCGGGCGAAAACCGTCGGCAGCATTGTGAAAGGCACAGGCCGCCATCGCGAGCAGCGTCGACTTGCCCGATCCGTTCGCCCCGGCGATGGCGAGGATCGGATAGCCGATCTCCAGCCGGAACGGCGCCAGCCCGCGCATCCGGCCGCGCGCCAGCTCGATCGCGACCAGCGACTGCCGCGTGTTGTCGTTGGCGAACCAGTTCAGGTTCTGCTGATCAATCTCTGAAAGAACATATGGCATGACGCCTCCCGCAATGCGGGAAGTATCGGCAGCAAACCGTGTCCCCGCAAGGGCCTAGTGCCCGCCAAAGCCCTTGCGGATGCGGCGCACCATCAGCCAGACGCCGATGATGACAAGCGGCGTCAGACCGGCCACGGCCATCTCCTTCGACACGCCGTAATGCTTGGCCAGCGGATAGCTCAGATAGCCCGCAAGGCTGACCGCGTAATAGCTGATCGCCACCACCGACAGCCCCTCGACCGTGTGTTGCAACTGCAGCTGCACGTCGGCGCGCCGGTCCATGCTTTCCAGAAGCTTCTGGTTCTGCCCCTGGCGCTCGACCTCGACCCGGGTGCGCAGCAATTCGCCCGCGCGCTCGGCCCGCTCGATCATCGCGTTCAGCCGCGCCTCGGCCGATTTCACCGTGCGCATCGCCGGATCATAGCGGCGCAGCATGAATTCCGAGAATTTCTGCCGCCCCTCGAAGCGGCTCTCGCGCAGCACCATCACCCGTTCCTTGACGATCGCCTCATAGGCCCCCGTCGCACCGAAGCGGAAGGAATGGGCGACGGCGAGCCCCTCGAGCTCGGCCGAGATCGCCAGCAGCCGGTCGAGCTGCTCCTCGGCGGGGTGGCTGTCGTCGCTCATCCCCTCGACCAGCGCCTCGAGCTCGGGGTCGAGCGCGTTGAGCCGCTGCGTCAGGCTGCGCGCCCGGCCAAGGCCCAGCATCGACATCGCGCGATAGGTCTCGAGCTCGCAGATCCGCTGCACGACGCGGCCGATCCGCCCGGGCCCGGTGCCCGGCCGCACGAAGACGGCAAAGCGCATCTGCCCGTTCGCGTCGATGCGGAAGTCGGTCGCCACCGCCGCGGCCCCGTCGAGCACCCAGGCACAGACCATGCTTTCGTGCACGAACCAGTCGTCGAGCGCGGGCATGATCGCATCCGGGTCCTCGGGCAGGAACTCGATGCGGATCATCACCGCGGCGATGCGCTTGCCCGGCGCCTGCGCCAGCCAGTCGGCCGGGAAGACCTCGGTGTCGTTCGGGTCGAAGGGCCGCGCGGCGACACCCGGCGCATGGGCGAGATAGGTCACGAACTCGGTGTGGCTTTCCCATTTCAGGGTATAGCGGCCGATCTCGCCGGTGTGGTGGGTGACATCGGCGGGCGGCAGCGGCGCGCCGTTGCGCTCGAGCAACGCGCACAGATGCGCGTGATCGCGCGTGCGGTCGCGGTTCGCGGCATCGCGCGGTTCCTTCACCGCGGCATAGACCACATGGGCCGGCGCCGCGATGCGCGGAAAGGGGCGCGCATGCAGCTCGTTCACCAGCGCATAGCGCAGCGGATGGTCGTCGATCGGGGTCATGCTGCCTCCGGTGCGGTCAGGGCCGAGGCTTTCCCCCTTACCGCGAATCTCCCCACACGCAAAGAAAAAATGCCGCGATACCAGATGTTTATCGGCATGCAACGGTATGCAGCCCATGACCGACGACGCCGCGGCACGAAAAAAACGCGCGGCGAGCGTAGGGGTTGGCGGCGCGGCACGTATCCTCTTGCACGACACCGAAAGGGAGACCCGAGATGAAACCTGCCCTGCCCCTGATCGCGCTTGCCACGGCGCTTGGCCCGGCGCTGGCCTGCGCCGCAGGCGCCACCAGCCCGGGCTTTGCCGCGCTCGACCGCGACGGCAACGGCGCGATCAGCCGCGCCGAGTTCCTCGAGCTGCGCAAGGCGATGTTCGCGCGCATCGACACCGACAATTCGGGCACGATCACCCGCGCCGAGATCGACGCCGCCCGGGCGAAGCTGCCGCAAGGCAGCAGCCGCCGCGGCGAGGACCGGCTCTGGGCGCAGGATACGAACCGCGACGGCAAGCTGACGCTCGCCGAATACACCGCCCAGACCCGCGGCTTCGACATGGCCGACCGCAATGGCGACGGCGTGCTGAGCCCGGCCGAATTCGAGCGCGTCGCGCGCTTCCTCGGCCAGCTGCCGCGCTGATACCGCCCCCCACCTCCGTCGAAAGGACAGATCATGAAACGTCTTGCCACCCCCCTTCTCGCCCTTGCCCTCGTGCTGCCCGCCACCGCGCAGGCGCACAGCGTCACCGTGACCGGCGCGAATGGCGGCACGATCCAGCGCGACCGCGACTGCAGCCGGTCCTCGGGCACGGCGCGCTGCACCGTCAGCGGCACCGCGACCGGCCCGAACGGGCAGATCGCGACGCGCGAGCGGGTGCGCACCACCACCGCCGGCAGCTCGAGCACCACGGTCACCGGCACCGGGCCGCAGGGCAGCACCACCTATCGTGCGCGCCGCATCATCGTGACGCGCTGAGGGGATGCGCCCGCCCCGCCCCGCGGCTAGGCTGCGGCGGGCGGGGCGCAGGGGGCGCGCAGGCGGCAATGGAACGAGGCGAGGAAGCACAGGCACTGATGGCGGCGCTCGCGCGCGGCGAGCGGGCGGCGCTTGCGCGCCTGATCGCCCTTTACGGACCCGGGGTGCAGCGCTTCATCGCGGCCCAGCTCGGCTCGCGCACCGAGGCCGAGGATATCGCGCAGGAGGTCTTTCTGCGGGTCTGGGCGCAGGCGGGTCGCTATGACCCGGCACGGGGCGCGGTCAGCAGCTGGATCTGGCGCATCGCGCTGAACCTGTGCATCGACCGGCGCCGGCGGCTTGGCTGGCGGCGCTTCCTCGGCCTCGAGGCGGCGCCCGAGACGGCGGACGAGGCGCCCGATGCCGAGGCGGTGCTCGACGGCCGGCAACGGCTCGCGCAGACCCGCGCGGCGCTCGCCCGCCTGCCCGAACGGCAACGCGCGGCGCTTTTGCTGCGCGCGACCGGCGGGCTCGCCACGGCCGAGATCGCGGCCGCGCTCGGGGTCAGCCCGGGGGCGGCGGAACAGCTTCTGGTGCGGGGCCGCGCGGGGTTGCGCGCGCAGCTCGGCCCCGGATCCGGGGAGGAGGAGAAAGGATGACGCAGATGGATGACGACGACCTCGATCGCGACCTGTCGGCGCTGATGGCCGAAGAGGCCGCGGATGCGGCGGCGCTCTCGCGCCGGGTGCTGACCCGGCTCGCGACGCCCGCGCCCGCGGGCGCCGCGGGGCTTGCCGAGGTGCTGGCCCTGCCCGGCCCGGCGCTTGGTCTCTTCGGCGGGATGATGGCGGCGGCGATGGCGCTTGGCTATCTGCTGCTGCCGGTGATGGGCGGCGAGGGCTGGGTCACGCTCGGCCTCTTCGGCGATGTTCTGGCCGTGACGGGAGGGTTCTGATGACACTCAAACGCGACAAGGGGCGGATCGTGCTGATTGCGGTTCTGGCGGTCTCGCTTCTGGGCAATGCGCTGGCGGCGGGCGCGGTGCTGCGCTTTCGCGCGCTGCAGAGCGAGCTGCTCGGCCCCGCGGCGGAGCAGGCGCTTTTCCCGCGCGCGGTGCGGCGCGACCTGCGTGCGGCGCTGCGCGAGAATGCCGAGACCCTGCGCCCGGCCCTGCACCGGCTGGCCGAGGATCGCGCCGCGGTCGTCGCGGCAAGCACGGCGCAGCCCTTCGACCGTGCCGCGCTCGATGCCGCGATGGTCGCGATGCGCGCCCAGCTCGACACTACGCTCGGCGCAGTGCAACAGGTGATCGGCGACCGGCTTGAAGCCCGCGCAAGGGGCCAATAGCAAAAGGCCCCGCCGAAGCGGGGCCTTTCATCACGGTGCGGGTGCCGTTCAGCGCAGCAGATGCAGCAGCTCTTCGATCGACTTCTTCGCGTCGCCGTAGAACATCCGCGTGTTCTCCTTGTAGAACAGCGGGTTCTCGATGCCGGAATAGCCCGTGCCCTGGCCGCGCTTCGACACGAAGACCTGCTTCGCCTTCCACACTTCCAGCACCGGCATGCCGGCGATCGGCGAGTTCGGGTCTTCCTGCGCCGCCGGGTTCACGATGTCGTTCGAGCCGATCACGATCGCCACGTCGGTTTCCGGGAAGTCGTCGTTGATCTCGTCCATCTCCATGACGATGTCGTAGGGCACCTTCGCCTCGGCCAGAAGCACGTTCATGTGCCCCGGCAGTCGACCCGCGACCGGGTGGATCGCGAAGCGGACGTTCTTGCCCTTGCTGCGCAGGATCGAGGTCAGCTCCGACACCGCCACCTGCGCCTGCGCCACGGCCATGCCATAGCCCGGCACGATGACCACGCTGTCGGCGTCGCTCAGCGCATCGGCCACGCCCTGCGCGTCGATCGCCACCTGCTCGCCGGTCACTTCCATCGCCGGGCCCGTCGCGCCGCCGAAGCCGCCGAGGATCACCGAGATGAACGAGCGGTTCATCGCCTTGCACATGATGTAGGACAGGATCGCGCCCGAGGACCCGACCAGCGCGCCGGTCACGATCAGCAGATCGTTGCCGAGCGAGAAGCCGATCGCCGCCGCGGCCCAGCCCGAATAGCTGTTCAGCATCGACACCACGACCGGCATGTCGGCGCCGCCGATGCCCATGATCAGGTGATAGCCGATGAAGAAGGCCAGCAGCGTCATCACGATCAGCGCCCAGGCCCCCGCGCCGTTCATGAAGGCGATGAGCATGGCGAGCGACAGCAGCGCGGCGCCCGCGTTCAGCATGTGGCCGCCCGGCAGCTTCTTCGCCTTGCCGTCGACCTTGCCGGCAAGCTTGCCGAAGGCGACGACCGAGCCGGTGAAGGTGACGGCGCCGATGAAGACGCCGAGGAACAGCTCGACGCGCAGGATGTTCAGCTCGACCGCCGACTTGTGCGCGACAAGCGCGGCAAAGCCGGTGAGCGCCTCGCGCGCGGCCGCATCCATGGCGCCGACCCGCGCCATCTCGAGATAGGCGTTATAGCCGATGAAGACGGCAGCGAGACCCACGAAGCTGTGCAGCGCCGCGACGAGCTGCGGCATCTCGGTCATCTCGACCGTCTTCGCCACATACCAGCCGAGCACCGCGCCACCCGCGAGCATCAGCGCGATCACCCAGCCATGGCCCATGCCCGGGCCGAAGACCGTGGCGATGACGGCGAGCGCCATGCCGGTGATGCCGTACCACACGGCGCGTTTCGCGCTCTCCTGCCCCGAGAGGCCACCGAGCGAGAGGATGAACAGAACGGCTGCAGCGATATAGGCAGCCTGAACGATACCGATGGAAAACATCTCAGTCCCTCCCCCCGATCACGATTTCTGGAACATGGCGAGCATCCGCCGGGTGACGAGGAAGCCGCCGACGATGTTGACCGTGGCGATCAGCACCGAAAGCGCGGCAAGGACGACGACCAGCCAGCTGCCCGAACCGACCTGCAGCAGCGCACCGAGGATGACGATGCCCGAGATCGCGTTCGTCACCGCCATCAGCGGCGTGTGCAGCGAATGCGACACGTTCCAGATCACCTGGAAGCCGACGAAGCAGCTCAGCGCGAAGACGACGAAATGCGACATGAACGAGGCCGGCGCGACCGAGCCCACGAGCAGCAGCAGCGCCGTGCCGATGGCCAGCAGCATCACCTGCTGCCGCGTCGCCTTGCGGAAGGCCTCCTTCTCGGCCGCCTTGCGCTCCTCGGGGGTTGGCTCCTTGGCCTTCTCCTTCGGCTTGTGCGCGGCGATCGCCTTGATCTTCGGCGGCGGCGGCGGGAAGGTCACCGCGCCCTCGAAGGCCACAGTGGCGCCGCGGATCACGTCGTCTTCCATGTTGTGGACGATGACGCCATCCTTGCCGGGCGTGAGATCGGTGATCATGTGGCGGATGTTGGTCGCGTAAAGCTGCGAGGCCTGCGTCGCCATCCGCGAGGGGAAGTCGTTGTAGCCGATGATCGTGACGCCGTTCTCCGAGACGATCTTCTCGCCCGGCACGGTCAGGTCACAGTTGCCGCCGCGTTCGGCCGCAAGGTCGACGACGACCGAGCCGCGCTTCATCGCGGCGACCATGTCGGCGAGCCACAGCTTCGGCGCGTCGCGGCCCGGGATCAGCGCCGTGGTGATGACGATGTCCATGTCGGGCGCAAGCTCGCGGAACTTCTTCAGCTGCGCTTCGCGGAACTCGGGGCTCGAGGGCGCGGCATAGCCGCCGGCCGCAGCGCCGTCCTGCGTCTTCTCCTCGAAGTCGAGGTAGACGAATTCGGCGCCCATCGATTCGATCTGCTCGGCCACTTCGGGACGGACGTCGAAGGCATAGGTGATCGCGCCAAGCGCGGTCGTCGTGCCGATCGCGGCCAGACCCGCGACGCCAGCGCCGACGATCAGCACCTTGGCCGGCGGCACCTTGCCCGCCGCCGTCACCTGCCCGGTGAAGAAGCGGCCGAAATTGTTCGCGGCCTCCATCACGGCGCGATAGCCCGCGATGTTCGCCATCGAGCTGAGCGCGTCCATCTTCTGCGCGCGCGAGATCCGCGGCACCATGTCCATCGCGATGAAGTTCGCGCCGGTTTCCTTCGCCAGTTCAAGGCGATCGGGGTGCTGGCCGGGGTAGAAGAACGAGATGACGGTCTGCCCCTTGCGCAGCCAGCCGTGTTCCTCGTCGGTGACCAGCGGGCGCACCTTGACGATGAAATCGACCTCGGCGAAGAGCTCCGCCACGGTCGGGATCACGGTGACCCCGGCCTTGCGATAGGCCTCGTCCGAGAAGCCGGCGGCGTCGCCCGCCCCAGCCTCGATGAAACAGGTATGCCCCAGTTTTTGCAGCTGCAGCGCGGAATCAGGGGTCATCGCGACGCGCGATTCCCCCTCGAACGTCTCTCTCGGAGCGCCGATCTTCACGTGTTTCTCTCCCATGATTGCCCCCGGACCAATTTCAGCCGGGGGACACAAACGTGGCAAAATCTCCTTAGCACCGCGCAATAAAGTTTCACAAGTCGCAGGTGCCATGGAATCCTTGGAAAAAAGTCGCAGGCAACATAAGTGAATACACTTGCACGCAGTCCCGTGCAGGTTTCTTCGTTCGCGATCAACACCTTGCTTTGCCCGAACGCAAGCCCCTCACGCTGCGGCTGCAGCATCGGGGCCCGGAGAATTGTCGCTGCGACGTTGCGGCGCAGTCACAGCCAGCGCCGGGTGCGGGCGCGATAGGCCGCATAGTCGGCCCCGAAGGCCGCGCCGATCCAGGCCTCTTCGGCACGGATGTAGCGGCGGGTGATGAAGCCCATGAAGACCGGCACCAGCACCAGTGCAAGGCTTGCGCCCCACCACAGGTCGAGCCCGGCAAGCAGGATCGCATCGGCCAGATAGATCGGGTTGCGCGACAGGGCGAAGACACCGCCGGTGACCAGCGCCGCGGGCCGGCGCCGCGGAATCACCGTCGTGCGGTGAACCGCCATCTGCGCCGCCGCGAGCCCCATCAGCACAACCGCCGCGCCGATCAGGCCGCCGCCAAGCGCCCGTCCGAAGGGCAAGGGCAGCGGCACGAGCCGGCCGATCCCCCAGCTTGCCAGCGCGAAAAGCGCCAGCCACAGCGGCGGGATGTCCGCCTCGCGCAGCAGGTCGGCACTGGATCGGTGGCGCGCCACGGCCTCCTGCCCGCTCAGCTGCGCCAGACCACGATCTGCGCGAGATCGGAGGGGGCAAAGCCCAGGAGCCGCAGTGCGGCAAGCGAGATCTGCGAGCCGGCGTTGCGGTCGCCCACCAGCGGCAGCAGGTCGACCTGCACCGAGGCGCCGGTCCTCGGGTCCTCGAGCCGGCCCTTGCCCGGCGCCACGACCAGCGGCGTGCGGATCCAGAAGCCGGTGGCGGTCGGATCGCCGAGGCTCGCCACCGTGGTGCCAAGCCGCATCTCGCCCGGGATCGCGACGACGCCATTCGCCGCGATATGCGCGGCCGAGGTGGTGGTCGCCGATTCGGGCACACCCGATTGCGGCACCGAGCCCGGCATCGGTCCGGCCTGCGGCGCGGGCGAGGCCTGCGACAGCGGCATCACGTCGACCGAGCCCGGATCGGGCAGCGCGCCGGTCGGGGTCTCGGCGGCGTCGACCGGCTTTTGCGCCGCCTTGCCGCCGCCACATCCCGCCAGCGCGATCGCCAGAACCGTGATCGCCACACCCGTCCGCTTCATGCCTGCCTCCGCACAGAAATCCGGCGCAGACTAGGGGGTGGCGGGAGACACTGCAACAGGGGCGCGACATCGCGCACGCGGATGTGCGCGCGCGCTTGCCGGGCCGGGCATCGCGCCCTATCTGGGCGCGCATGGAAACCGCGCCCCTGCCCCTCATCGACCCTTTCGCACGACCGATCACCTATCTGCGGGTGTCGGTCACCGATCGCTGCGACTTTCGCTGCACCTATTGCATGGCCGAGCACATGCAATTCCTGCCGAAGAAGGAGCTGCTGACACTCGAGGAGCTCGACCGGCTGTGCACGGGCTTCATCGGGCTTGGCGTGCGCAAGCTGCGGGTGACGGGGGGCGAGCCGCTGGTGCGGCGGGGCATCATGGGCTTCTTCACCGCGGTGGCGCGGCATCTGGAGACCGGCGCGCTCGACGAGCTGACGCTGACCACGAACGGCTCGCAGCTGGCGCGCTTTGCCGATGACCTGGCGGCCCTTGGCATGCGGCGGGTGAATGTCTCGCTCGACACGCTCGATGCGACGAAATTCGCCGAGATCACCCGCTGGGGCCGGCTCGCTCCGGTGCTCGAGGGGATCCGCGCCGCGACCCGGGCGGGGATGCGGGTGAAGATCAACACCGTGGCGCTGAAGGGCTTCAACGAGGACGAGCTTTTCGCCCTGGTCGACTGGTGCGGCGCCGAGGGGCACGACCTGACCTTCATCGAGGTGATGCCGATGGGCGAGATGGGCGAGGAACAGCGGCTCGAGCAATACTGGCCGCTGACCGACCTGCGCGCGCGGCTGGCCGAGCGTTTCACCGTCACCGAGACCGGCGAGCGCTCGGGCGGGCCGGCGCGCTATGTGCGGTTGGGCGAGACCGGCCAGCGCATCGGCTTCATCACGCCGCTCAGCCACAATTTCTGCGAAAGCTGCAACCGGGTGCGGGTGACCTGCACCGGCGAGCTGTTCATGTGTCTGGGCCAGGAGGACAGCGCCGATCTGCGCGCGCCGCTGCGCGCCCACCCGGACGACGACGCGCCGCTCGAGGCGGCGATCCGCGCTGCCATCGCGCGCAAGCCGAAGGGGCACGATTTCGACTATTCACGCGCCCATGTTTCGGGTCAGATGAGTCGTCACATGAGTCACACCGGCGGCTGAGCCGCCGCGTGGCAAGATGACCCAGATCAAGGCGCGCGGGCAAGGGAGAGTCCAGTCTCGCGCCGGACCAAAGGAGAATTCTCGATGTATTCCAACATCATCGTCCCCCTCGCCTTCGACGAGGACCACAACCCCGACACCGCGCTGAACGTGGCGCGCACGCTCGCCTCGGACGGCGCGCGGATCACCCTCGTGCATGTCATGGCCGATGTGCCGGGCTATGCCATCTCCTACATGCCCGAGGGCTACGGCGCCGAGCTGCGCAAGACCCTGCAGGAGCAGCTCGACGCGCTGGCCGATGATTTCGAGGCCGGCGCCGGCGTGATCCGCCAGGGCAATGCGGCGAACGAGATCCTCGACCTTGCCGAGGAGATCCAGGCCGACTGCATCATCATCGCCTCGCACCGTCCGGGCTTTGGCGATTACCTGATCGGCTCGACCGCGGCACGGGTCGTGCGCCACGCGCCCTGCTCGGTGATGGTGCTGCGCTGAGGCGGAAACAGGGAGGGGGCGCCGCCCCCTCTTTTGCCTGACGGCAAAATTCACCCCCGGGATATTTGGGGCAATTGGAAGCTGGAAACCGGCCCGCAAGGGCCGGTCCTTCGTTCAGACGCCCGCACCGCCGGTGACGTCGTGGCCATAGACCCAGTCGAAGCGGCCAAGCAGCCTGCCCGGCACCAGCGTCGAGAGGGTGCGGATGCCCAGATGCCCCACCGTGCGGGTCAGCCCCGAGAGGTGGTAATTGCGTGCGTTGCGGTTTGCCGCCTCGACGATGCGCGCACAGCGCGGGGCCCGCGCGGCCTGATAGGCGGCGAGCGCGGCACTGTCCTCGGTGTGCTGCGCCAGCGTCTCGGCCAGAACCCAGGCATCCTCCATCGCCATCACCGCGCCCTGCGCAAGGAAGGGCAGCGTCGGATGCGCGGCATCACCGAGCAGCACCGCGCCCTCGCCCCACCAGCGCCCGGCGACCGGGTGGCGGAAGAGGCCCCACAGGCCCGGCGCCTCGACCTGCGCCAGCCAGTCCTGGACCTGCGGACAGAACTCCTCGAAGGCCGCGCGCAGCGTCAGCGGATCGTCGGTGAGGCTCCAGCTTTCCTCGACCCAGCGGCGGCGCTCCTCGACCGCGACGATGTTGCGCAACCCGCGGCCGAGCGGATAGCTGACCAGGTGCTTGCCCGCGCCCATGAAGACCTGCGCCACCTTCGGCGCGGCATCGTCGCAGGGGATGAGCGCGCGCCAGGCGACCTGATGGGTGAAGAAGGGGGCGACCGCGCCATTCAGCGCCGCGCGAACCTTCGAATGCAACCCGTCGGCACCGATCAGCAGGTCGGTCTCGATCTCGGTGCCCTGCGCGGTGGTCAGCCGCGGCGCACGACCGGCAGCGAGATCGACGGTCTCGATCTTCTGCAGCAGGCGGATCTGCACGCCCGCCGCGCGCGCGCCCTCGGCCAGCAGCTCGATCAGCCGCGCGCGGTGCAGGAAGCGGTATTCGGCGCCCGGCCGCAGCCGTGCGAGGTCAAGCCGCGCCACGCGCGAGGCCGTCTCGCCGTCGATCAGCTCGACCGCCTCGGCGCGCGGGCCCGCGGCCTCGAAGGCCTCGCCAAGGCCGAGCGCACGCAGCACCCGCGCCCCGTTCGGCGAGATCTGCAGCCCCGCCCCCACCTCGCGGATCGCCTCGGCCTGTTCGAGAACGGTGACCTCAGCGCCGCGCAGCGCCAGGGCGCGCGCCACGGTAAGCCCCGCCACACCGGCCCCCAGCACGGTGATCCTGCGTCCGATCAGCATGGTTCCTCCAGAAACGACTGCACCGGCACCATCGGGGTGCCGGTGCGAGCTGTCCTTGCGCGACATCAAATCCGGGGCACCCCGCCGCCGGGACCCGCCGCGATCAATCGTCGCGATGCACGCGCTCGCGCCGCTCGTGGCGCTCCTGCGCCTCGAGCGTCATCGTCGCGATCGGGCGCGCATCGAGCCGTTTCAGGCTGATCGGCTCGCCCGTCATCTCGCAATAGCCGTATTCGCCATTGTCGATCCGCCGCAGCGCCGCGTCGATCTTCGCCACCAGCTTGCGCTGCCGGTCACGGGTGCGCAGCTCGAGCGCGCGATCGGTCTCTTCGCTCGCGCGGTCGGCGAGGTCGGGCACGTTGCGCGCCGATTCCGCCAGGCCTTCAAGCGTTTCCGCGGATTGTTCGAGGAGCTCGTGCTTCCATGCCTGCAGCTTGCGGCGGAAGTATTCGAGCTGCCGTTCATTCATGAACGGTTCGTCCTCGGCGGGGCGATAGTCATCCGGTAGAAAGATTTCGGCCTTCATTTCTGCCCTCACTCTTCTGCCGTCCCGCAAGTCCGGCAGATTCCCTGCCCAAAATTCATGGCGCGCTCATACCGCAACGCCGTTGGGATGTCACGCCCCCGTTTTCACCCCGCCTCTTCCGCCCCACCGGTTGCGGCGCGCCCCGCGCACCGCTAGGCTCCGCTCCCGTGCCACAGCCAGCGGAGTTCGCCCGTGCGTTTCCAGTCGACCGACAGCTACGTCGCCCCCGAAGACCTGATCGTCGCGGTCAATGCCGCCGTGGCGCTCGAACGGCCGCTGCTGGTGAAGGGCGAGCCCGGCACCGGCAAGACCGAGCTGGCGAAACAGGTGGCGCAAAGCCTGGGTCTGCCGATGCTCGAGTGGAACATCAAGTCGACGACGCGCGCCCAGCAGGGGCTTTACGAATACGACGCCGTCAGCCGGCTGCGCGACAGCCAGCTGGGCGAGGCGCGGGTGGCGGATGTGCGCAACTACATCCGCAAGGGCAAGCTGTGGCAGGCCTTCGAGGCCGAGGGCAAGGTCGTGCTGCTGATCGACGAGATCGACAAGGCCGACATCGAGTTCCCGAACGACCTGCTGCAGGAACTCGACAAGATGGAGTTCCACGTCTACGAGACCGGCGAGACGGTGCGGGCGCGCCATCGCCCGGTGGTGATCATCACCTCGAACAACGAGAAGGAGCTGCCCGACGCCTTCCTGCGCCGCTGCTTCTTCCATTACATCAAGTTCCCCGAGGCCGAGGTGCTGAAGGCGATCGTGCGGGTGCATTTCCCGGGCATCAAGGAGGCGCTGCTGACCGCCGCGCTGACGCAGTTCTACGAGATCCGCGAGACGCCCGGGCTGAAGAAGAAACCCTCGACCTCCGAGGTGCTCGACTGGCTGAAACTGCTGCTGGCCGAGGATCTGGCGCCCGAGGATCTGAGGAAGGAGGGCGCGACGCTGCTGCCGAAGCTGCATGGCGCGCTGCTGAAAAACGAGCAGGACGTGCATCTGTTCGAGCGGCTGGCCTTCATGGCGCGCCGCCAGCCCGGACGCTGAGCGCGGCCCACCGGCTTAGCACGAACCGTCGCAAGGGGGGCGCTGCCCCCCTCGGCCTGCGGCCTCACCCCCGGGATATTTGCAGCAATTGGAAGTACAGGACCGCTCTCGTCTTCCAATTGCCCCAAATATCCCGGGGGTGAATTTTCCGAAGGAAAAGAGGGGGCAGCGCCCCCTGCCTTCCGCCCCGGGCCGGGCCGCGAAAATCCCGCGCAAGGCCGCTTGACGGCGCCCGGCACTTGGCTTAGGTCTGCGCCTGCACCATGCGGGTATGATGTAATGGTAGCCTGTCAGCTTCCCAAGCTGAACGCGCGGGTTCGATTCCCGCTACCCGCTCCAGCCCCCCTCCAGTCACAGCCCTTCACTCGGAAAGTGGCACGAGACGGTAAAGCGCGCCCTCCTCGGCATCGCTGATGATCCAGACATGGCCCGCGCCGTCGACCGCCACATCGCGCACCCGCATGCCGAGATCCCAGCGGTCGAGCTGGGACGTGCCATCGGGCGCGACGCGGACCAGCCCCTCGCCGCGCAGCGCGCCGATCAGCAGCGACCCCGTCCAGTCGGGAAAGTCGCGCCCGGCATAGACCGCAAGCCCGGCGGGCGCGATCACCGGTGTCCACCACAGCACCGGCGCGGCCAGATCGGGGCGGATGTCGTGGTCGGGGATCGGCCAGCCGGAATAGTGATCGCCGTTCGAGACGAGCGGCCAGCCATAGTTCCGCCCGGGCTCGATCCGGTTCAGCTCATCGCCGCCGCGCGGGCCCATCTCGTGTTCCCACAGTGTGCCATCGGGGGCGAAGGCGAGGCCGTAGGGGTTGCGATGCCCCTCGCTCCAGGTCACGGCGCGGGTCGGGCTGCCGGTGAAGGGATTGCCCGGCGCAGGCTGCCCCTCGGGCGTCAGGCGCAGGATCTTGCCGCGCGGATTATCGGGCTGCTGTGCGGTGTCGGGCTGCATCCGGTCGCCCACCGACAGATAGACCATCCCGTCCGGCCCGAAGGCGATGATGCCGCCAGGTTGCCCCTCGCCGCCCGGGCTCTGGCGCCAGAGCGGGGTGAGCTCGGTCAGCCGATTGCCCGCGAGCCGCGCGCGGGCGAGCGTCAGCGCGTTGTCTTCCGCGACATAGCTGAGGAAGACCCGCCGGGTGGTGACGAAATCGGGCGCGGCGGCGATGTCGAGAAGGCCGATCTGGCCCTCGTAACGCACCGCCGGCAGGCCGCGGATTTCCTCCGCCTGCCCGCGCGAGACCTGCCACAGCTGCCCCGCCTTGCCGGTGACGAGCAGATCGCCGCCGGGGAGTGGCGCAATCGCCCAAGGCAGCGTGAGCGGCACCACCCGTTCGAGCCGGAACGGCGCCTCGGCGCGCGCCGGCAGGCCGCCCATGTTGCCCGGCGCCTGTGCCAGCGCCGCACCGGTCATCAGCAGCAGTCCAACGATCCATCCCAATCGCATCGCGCCCTCCGTTTGCGAGCAGTCTGGCACGGCGGGCCGCGCTTTGCACCCTTCCCCTTGGCCCTGCCCACCGCTATCACGCTGGGGCACAACCACAGGAGGGCCCGATGGCCGGGATCGAACGCATCGAATGCGGCGCGCGGATGAGCGGCGCCGTCGTCTACAACGGGCTTGTCTGGCTGGCAGGCCAGGTCGGCACCCCGGGCGCCAGCGTCACCGAGCAGACGAAAGACGCGCTGGCCGAGGTCGACCGGCTGCTGGCGCTGGCCGGTTCTGACAAGACCCGGATCCTGAGCGCGCAGATCTGGCTCGCGGACATGGCCGATTTCGCCGAGATGAACGCGGTCTGGGATGGCTGGGTGCCGCAGGGCGCGACGCCCGCGCGTGCGACCGGCGAGGCGAAGCTGGCCGCGCCTGGCTATCGCGTCGAGGTGATCGTCACCGCCGCGCAGGCCTGAGCCGGTCGAGGGGGCGCTGCCCCCTCGCGCCTTTGGCGCTCACCCCCTGGAGATTTGCCGCGATTGGAAGGGGAAAGGTCGCTTTCGCCCGCCGTCGCGGCAGATCGGCCGGGGGCTTTCTTTTGGGCAAGGCGCGGCGCCGTCACTCCAGCGGCAAGCGGGTCTCGATCATCCCCGCATACCAGCTTGCGCCGAAGCAGATCGCCTCGTCGTTGAACTCGTAACCGGGGTGGTGGAGGATCGCGCTGTCGCCATTGCCGACGAAGATATAGGCGCCCGGCCGCGCGTTCAGCATGTAGCTGAAATCCTCGGCCGCCATCTGCGGCGGGAAGTCGGTGTCGACCGTGCCCGCGACCGATTGCGCGACGGCGATGGCGGCGCGGGTGGGCTCGGGCGCGTTCACCGTGGCGGGATAGCCCGGCATCCAGTCGAGCGCAGCCGTCGCCCCCGCCGCCTCGGCGGTCAGCGTGGCGATGCGGCGCAGCTGCGCCTCGGCCGTCACGCGCAGATCGGGATCGAGGGTGCGCAGCGTGCCGCGCAGCTCGGCCGTCTGCGGGATCACGTTATAGGCCCCCGTCCCCGCCCGCAGCGTGCAGATCGACAGCACCACGGGCGACAGCGGGTCGGTCAGCCGCGAAGCCACCGTCTGCAGCGCGACGACGATCTGGCTGGCCACCAGCACCGGATCGACCGCCTGATGCGGTTTCGCGGCATGGCCGCCGCGGCCGGTCACGGTGAGGCGGAACTGGTCGCAGGCCGCCATCACCGCGCCCTCGCGGATCGCGAATGTGCCGAGCGGCACCCCCGGCCAGTTGTGCATGCCATAGATCTCGTCGATGCCGAAGCGCTCCATCAGCCCGTCGCGCACCATCTCGTCGCCGCCACCGCCGCCCTCCTCGGCGGGCTGGAAGACCAGCACCGCGGTGCCGTCGAAGGCGCGGGTCTCGGCCAGATATTTCGCGGCGCCAAGCAGCATCGCCATATGGCCGTCATGGCCGCAGGCGTGCATCTTGCCGGGCGTGGTCGAGGCATGGGGCAGGCCCGTCTCCTCCTCGATCGGCAGCGCGTCCATGTCGGCGCGCAGCCCGATCGCCCGGCCCCGGCTGTCGGTGCGGCCGCGGATCACCGCGACGACACCCGAGCGGCCGATCCCCTCGACCACCTCGTCGACCCCGAAGCCGCGCAGCAGACCCGCCACCCGGCCCGCGGTGCGCGGCAGGTCGAACATCAGCTCGGGGTGGGCGTGGAAATCGCGCCGCCAGGCGATGATCTCGGGCAGCAGTTCGGCGAAACGGTTCTTCACGGGCATCGGGCACCTCCAGACGCGCCAGCCTGCGGCAGAAGCGGCGCGCCGGCAAGCCCCTGACGCGCCGTCAGAAGGTCGGGCCGAGATCCATCTTCGTGCCGTCCGAAAAGCGGGCAAAACGGAAACGGCGCAGGTCGTGGCCGGTGTCGCGGCCCAGCATCCGCGCCGCCATCACCCGCCCGATCGCCGGGCCGATGCCGAAGCCATGCCCCGACAGGCCCGTGGCGATGAAGAGCCCGGGCACCGGGCTTTCGTCGAGCACCGGCACGGTGTCGGGCATCACGTCGATCATGCCGGCCCAGGACCGGATCAGCCGCGGCACGCCAAGCGCCGGGAAGGCCCGGGCAAAGCCCGCCTGCACCTCCTTCAGCCGCGCAAGGTTCGGCGCCGGGTCGAGGACGCGCAGCCGCTCGAACGGGCTTTCCTCCTCCTCGCTCCAGTGCCGCGGCGTGGTCCAGCCATCGGGCCAGCCGCGCCCGGGCGCCCAGGGGCGCAGCCGGGTCTTCGCACCGTCGCGGCGAAGCTGCGGGAGATAGCGGGCGAGGTTCCGGAACGCATCGGGGCCGATGTAGAAATCGTGCCAGGTGCCCGAGGCAAGGGTGTAGCCGCCGTCAACCCGGCGCCGCCAGGCGAAGATCTCGTCGGTGGCCGAGACCTGCGCCACCTCGGGCAGCGGTTCGGTCTGCGCGACGGTCGAGCGCACCGCAAGCTGCGGCAGCCGCACCCCCTCGCGCGCGGCAAAAAGCGACGACCAGGCGCCGCCGGCCAGAAGCACCTGCGGCGCGGTGATCGGGCCCAGTTCCGTCACCACGCCGATCACCCGCCCGCCGGCACGGTCGAGCGCGCGCACCGCGCAATTCTCGACGATCTCGACCCCCGCGGCGACGGCGAGGCGGGCAAGCAGCGGCACCGCCACCCAGGGCTCGGCGCGCGCGTCGGACGGCGTGATCAGCCCCGCGGCCCAGCCCGCGGTTGCAGAGAGCGCCGCGAGCTCGGCGCGCGACATCAGCCGGCTTTCAAGCCCGTGCTCGGCCGCCAGCCGCACCCAGGCCTCGTAGCCTGCAGCCGATTTCGGGTCATGCGAGAGATAGGCGACACCCGCGCGGCGAAAGCCAAGCTCGGGGCCGAGCTGCGCCGCGAATCCCTGCCACAGATCGAGCGCCTCGAGCATCAGCGGCAACTCGGCCGGGTCGCGGCCCTGGGCTCGGATCCAGCCCCAGTTGCGGCTCGACTGCTCGCCCGCGATGCGGCCCTTTTCGCACAGCACGACGCGTTGCCCTGCCTGCGCGAGATAATAGGCTGCCATCACCCCGGCGATGCCGCCCCCGATCACCACGACGTCGGCCTGTGCCGGCGGCGGGCCCGGGTAGACGACGCGCTCCGCCTCGGAAATCACGAATGCCATCTGTGCCCCCTGCTGTGCCGCCCCGAAGCTCGCGCCGTGGCCGGCCGACGTCAAGCCCGATGCCGCGGCGCGGCGTTATCTGTCGCGCGCAGTCCACAGCGGGTTGGCAGGCGGGGCCCGGGCCGCTAGGCTTTCCCCAGACGAAAGGACCCGAGTGAAACTCCTGATCTTCAGCGACCTCGACGGCACCCTGCTCGATCACGCAAGCTATGATTTCGCCCCGGCGCGGCCGCTGCTTGCCTGGCTTGCGGCGCGCGAGGTTCCGGTGGTGCTCGCCTCCTCGAAGACCGGGGCGGAGATTGCCGGCTGGCAGGCGCGGATGAGGCTCGGCGGCTGGCCCGCGATCGTCGAGAACGGCGCGGCACTGCTGGAAGGCGCCCCCGACGACACGGGCTATCACGCGATCCGCGCGGCGCTTGACGCCCTGCCCGCCCGCCTGCGCACGCGCTTTCGCGGCTTTGGCGACATGAGCGCGGCGGAGGTGGCGGACGTGACCGGGCTGCCGCCCGACGAGGCGGCGCAGGCGAAGCAACGCGCCCATTCCGAACCGGGGCTGTGGTCGGGAACCGAGGCGGAGGCAGAGGCCTTTCTGGCCGCCCTTGCGCCCGCAGGCATCTCGGCGCGCCGCGGCGGACGGTTCCTGACGCTGTCGCAGGGCGGCACCAAGGCCGGGCGGATGACCGAACTGATCGCCCGCTTCCGGCCGGACCTGACCATCGCGCTCGGCGACGCGCCGAACGACGCCGAGATGATCGCAGCCGCTGACCGCGGCGTCATCGTGCGCAACGACGCCGGCACGCCCCTGCCCCGCCTCGCGGGCGAGGACAGCGGCCGCATCCTGCGCACCACCCGCTCCGGGCCCGACGGCTGGGTCGAGGGGCTGACCCGGATCCTGCGCCAGAACGGGATCGACACATAAGGAGAGGCCCATGGCTGACTTTCACCAGAACGGCAATATCGCGCAGTTCCACGACCTGCGCACCCGACCGCTCGAGGAACTCGAATACCGGCTCGAGACCTTCGCCCAGACCCGCAAGATCAGCCTGATCCTGCCCTCGCTCTTTTCCGAGCTGGAGGGGCCGGCGCTGGAAAACATCCTCGATGAACTGTCGAAGGTGAAATACCTGCACCGCGTCATCATCGGCCTCGACCGCGCCGATGCCGCGCAATTCGCCGAGGCGAAGCGCTTCTTCGCGCGGCTGCCGCAAAACCATGTGGTGATCTGGAACGACGGGCCGCGGGTGCGCGCGGTGATGGCGCGGCTGGCAGAGCTGGGCATCGGCCCGATCGAGCCGGGCAAGGGCCGCAATGTCTGGGGCTGCATCGGCTATCTGATCGCCTGTGCCGACAGCGCGGTGATGGCGATCCATGATTGCGACATCACCACCTACGAGCGCGGGATGCTGTCGCGCCTGGTCTATCCGGTGGCGCACCCGCAGCTGCCCTATCACCTGTCGAAAGGGTTCTATCCGCGCACCGGCAACGGCCGTCTGGGCGGGCGGGTGACGCGCAACCTCGTCAGCCCGCTGCTGATCTCGCTGAAGAAGGTGGTGGGAGACCGCGACTACATCGACTATCTGCGCGCCTTCCGCTATCCGCTCTCGGGCGAATTCGCGATGCGCACCGCGACGCTGCCGGACCTGCGGCTGCCCTCGGACTGGGGGCTCGAGATCGGGGTGCTGTCAGAGGCCTGGCGCAACATGGGCCCGCGCGCCGTGTGTCAGGTGGAGATCGCCGACAGCTATGACCACAAGCATCAGGACCTGTCACCCGAAGATGCGCAGACCGGGCTCAACCGGATGTCGATGGACATCTGCAAGGCGATCTTCCGCAAGCTTGCCGCCGATGGCACGGTGTTCTCCTCGAACATCTTCCGCACGCTGAAGGCCACCTATTACCGCCGCGCGCTCGACATGCTCGAGGTCTATTCGCATGACGCGATGATGAACGGGCTGGCCTTCGACCGTCACGCCGAGGAAAAGTCAATCGCGCTGTTCGCCGAGAACATCTCGAACGCCGGGCAGGTGTTCCTCGACACGCCGCAGGAACAGCCGTTCATCCCGAACTGGAACCTCGTCCACGCCGCCGACCCCGATCTGATGGCCGATTTCCGCGCCGCCGTCGCCGCCGATCAGGCCGGGGCGTAGCCGGTGTTCGCGATCCAGCGGCACTGGTAGGGGGCGAAGGCGATCGTGCCGTCGGGGTCGATCGCCGCGCCCGACAGCAGGTCGCGCCAGTCCTCGTCGGCGATCAGGTTCAGCGCGAAGGCGTCGATCACCACCGTCTCGGCCGAGACATTGTGCAGCGCGAAGATCGACTGGCTGCGGTCGAGCGACTGCCGCCAGACGCACAAAAGCCGGTCGTCGGGGGCCAGCGTCAGCTGCGTCGCGTTCGGGTGGAACCCGGGCTGGCGCGCGCGGATACGCAACCGCCGCTTCATCTCGGCCATCACCTGCGCCGCGGCGCTTGACGGGTCATCGAGCCGCGCCCGCAGCGCCGGATAGTTCCAGCGGTGGCGGTTGATCGCCCGGTTCATGCCGCGCCTTGCCACCGCCTCATGGTCGTTTTCCGTGGCGGTGAACGAGTGGATGTAGAAGGCCGGGATCCCTTCGAGCGACATGACGATGGTCTGCGAACACAGGAAGCGCGCGACCTTGTCGCCCTCCTCGCCGGCGAAGGTGCGCCCCATCGCGTCGAAATAGCTGCAGTTGATCTCGTAGGGCGCCTCGCCGCCCCCCGGCAGCGCCCGCATCGAGACCAGCCCGCCATTGGTGCGCACGCAGTCGATCATCGCCGCGATCTCCTTGGGCGGCAGGATGCCCTCGACCGGGCGCATGCCGATGCCGTCATGACTGGCGGTGAAGTTGAAATAGGCGCAGCCCAGTGGCGCCGGCGGCATCGCCCGCAGCCAGCGCCGCAGATGCCGCACATTGCCCGACAGCATCGCGTGCAGCACGAGCGGCGGCAGCGGGAACTGATAGACCATATGCGCCTCGTCACGCCGGCCGAAATAGCTCAGGTTCTCGGCCTTGGGCACATTCGTCTCGGTCAGCAGGATCACCTTCTCGGTCGCGTAATCGGCAAGCAGCCGCATCAGCTTCACGATCGCATGGGTCTGCGGCAGGTGGATCGAGGGGGTGCCCGGCGCCTTCCACAGGAAAGCCACCGCATCGAGCCGGATGATCCGCACGCCTTCGTCGATATGCAGCCGCAGGATCCGCAGGATCTCGAGCAACACCTCAGGGTTGCGGAAATCGAGATCGACCTGATCGTGACTGAAGGTGCACCAGACATGGCGCGGCCCCATCGCCGTCGTCACCGCGCGCAGAAGCGGCGAGGTGCGCGGCCGCACGACCGCGCTCAGATCGTCCTCGGGCGAGGCCTCTATGAAGAAGCGGTCATAGGGCGGCTGGCCCTGACGGTAGGCGGTGAACCAGGCGCCCTGCGACGAGACATGGTTCAGCACCATGTCCGACATCAGGCTGAAGGCCGCGCCGATGCGGCGGATATCGGCCCAGTCCCCAAGCGCCGGATCGACCTTGCGGTAATCGGTCACCGCGAAACCGTCGTCCGAGGTATAGGGGAAGAAGGGCAGGACATGGACGCCGTCGACCACCCCGGTCATCTCGCGCAACAGGAAGTCGTGCAGCAGGTCGAGCGGCTTGTGCGCGCCGTCCTCGATCGAGTTGCCATAGGTGATGACGATCGCGTCGCGTTCCGACCACAGGTTGTTCGAGGGCCGCCGCGGCCTTTGCCGGCGCGTGTGCCCCTCGGGCCAGAAGGCGGCGATCACCGCGCGGGCCAGATCATCCGTGTCGCGGGCGGGATAGATCTGCCGCAGCAGATCGCGCAGATGGGTCTGCAGGGACGCATGTCCGGCGGGCCTGTCGATCGCTCGGGTCCTCCTGTGGCGTGGCGGCCGCCCCATCAGAGCAAGCCCCGGCACGAAGGTAAAGCCCCGAAGCGGTCATCGCGGCCCCGGCCCCGCCGCTGCCCGCCCGGACGGCAAGCGCCGGGCAGGACTGCCAGTTTTCGCGCCGTGCGGTCAGCAGATGCGCGGCAGCTGCTCGCCCACCAGCATGTCGACGATCCGCGCCCCGCCGAAGGCCGTGCGCATCCGCACCTGTCCGGGGTGCGCCGCAACCGCCGCGCCGATGATGCAGGCGCCCTGCCCCTCGGGCCGCGCCCGCATCGCGGCCAGCGCCGCCCCGGCCTCGGCCTCGGGCACGAAGACGACCAGCCGCCCCTCGTTCGCCAGGTAGAGCGGATCGAGCCCGAGGATCTCGCACATGCCAGAGACCTCGGCGCGCAGCGGCAATGCCTCTTCCGAGATCTCGATGCCGCAACCCGCCGCCGCCGCGATCTCGTTCAGCGCCGAGGCAAGCCCGCCCCGGGTCAGGTCGCGCGCCGCCCGCGCCCCGGGCGCCGCCGCCAGCACCGCCTCCATCAGATGGCCAAGCGCCGCGCAATCGCTTTCAAGTGCCGTCGAGAGCGCCAGATCGCCGCGCGCGGCAAGGATCGTCGCGCCATGATCGCCGAGCACCCCGTTCACCAGCGCGACATCGCCCGGCCGCACCCGGCCCGCGCCCATCTCGCGCCCGGGCGGCACCACACCGACCCCGGCGGTGGTGACGAAGACCCGGTCACAGGCGCCGCGCCCGACGACCTTGGTGTCGCCGGTGACGATCCGCACGCCGGCGGCCTCGGCCTCGCGCGCCATGGTGGCGACGATCCGGCGCAACAGCGCAATCTCGGTCCCCTCCTCGATCACGAAGGCGGCCGAGAGCCACAGCGGCCGCGCGCCGCAGACGGCCAGGTCGTTCACCGTGCCGCAGACGGCGAGCTTGCCGATGTCGCCGCCCGGAAACTCGAGCGGCGTCACCACGAACCCGTCGGTGGTGAAGGCGAGCCGCGCGCCGGGCTCGGCCAGCGCCGCGGCGCTCAGCTGCGCGGCATCCTCCATCCCCGGCGGTTCGAAGACGGCGGTGAAGACCTCCTCGATCAGATCGCGCATCGCCGTGCCGCCACCACCATGGGCCAGCGTCACCCGTTCATCCCGCAATGCCATTTCATCTTGCTCCAAATACCTCGGGGGTCCGGGGGCAGCGCCCCCGGCGGGTCGGGGGCGTCACGCCCCCGAACTCATTCCGCCGCCGCCCGCGCCCCGCCATATTGCCAATAGGCCGCACAGGCGCCCTCGCTCGACACCATCAGCGCGCCCAAGGGCATCTCGGGGGTGCAGCCGCGGCCGAATTGCGGACACTGCACCGGCTTCATCCGCCCGGTCATCACCGCCCCGCAGGCGCAGCCCTCGGGATCGGCAAGCTCGGTGCGCACGCCGGCATAGCCCACACCGAATTTCTCCTCGGCGTCGAAGGCCCTGTAGGCCGGCCGGATGCGCAGCCCCGAAGCGTCGATCTCGCCCAGCCCCCGCCACTCGAAGGAGGGCCGCTTCTCATAGACATCGGCGATCGCGGCCAGGCTGACGGCATTGCCATGTTCGGGCACGACGCGGGCATATTGGTTCTCGACCTCGGCCCGCCCCTCGGCGATCTGGCGCAGCACCATCATCACCGATTGCAGCAGGTCGGTGGGCTCGAACCCGGCGACCACGATCGGCTTGTGATAGTCGCGCGCGATGAAATCATAGGGGTGGATGCCGATCACCATGCTGACATGCCCGGGCCCGATGAACCCATCAAGCCGCATGTCGGGGTCATCGAGCAGCGCCCTGATCGGCTCGGGCACGGTGATGTGGTTGCAGAAGACCGAGAAATTCGCCAGCCCCTCGCGTGCCGCCTGCTGGATCGCCAGCGCGGTCGAGGGCGTCGTCGTCTCGAAACCAAGGCCGAAGAAGACGACCTCGCGCTCCGGGTTGCGGCGGGCAAGTTCGAGCGCATCGAGCGGCGAATAGACCATGCGGATATCGGCCCCCGCCGCCTTCGCCTGCAGCAGCGAGCGTTTCGAGCCCGGCACCCGCATCGCATCGCCGAAGGTGGTGAAGATCACCCCGGGCTTCTCGGCGATCTCGATGCACTCGTCGACACGCGCGCGCGGCAGAACACAGACCGGGCAGCCCGGGCCATGCACGAACTCGACCCCCTCATGCACCAGCTTGTCGAGCCCGTAGCGGAAGATCGAATGGGTGTGGCCGCCGCAGATCTCCATGATCGCGACGGGCTTGTCGCGGGTCGCGCCGATCCTGTCGGCCAGTTGTGCAATCTCGGCCAGCAGCGCCTTCGCGGCCTTCGGGTCGCGGAATTCGGAGGCGAATTTCATGCCCGTCCCTCCAGCGCCGCGTCACCCTCGGCCATCTGCGCAAGCGCCTCCTGCGCCTCGCCCAGATCGTGGAGCGCGGCCAGGGTCTTTGCCGCCTCCTCCTCGTCGATCAGGCTCATCGCGAAGCCCACGTGAATGAGCGCCCAGCGGCCGAGCAGATCCTCGAGCGGCCCCTCGGCCACGCAGGCCACGTTCACCTCGCGCCGCACCCCCGACACGTCGGCCATCGCCATCAGCCGCCCCGCATCGGTGATCGCCACGATCTGTCCCGGAATCCCAAGGCACATCTCAGATCTCCTCCTCCTCGCTTGCCGCCGAGGGATCGGTGATCCCGTAACGGTCCAGTTTCGCCCGCAACCCGACCCGCGACAGCCCAAGCTCGGCCGCCGCCCGGCTCTTGTTCCAGCGCTGCCGCGTCAGGGTCTCGCGCAGGATCCGCATCTCGATCAGCTCGATGCGGTCCTTCAGCGAGCCCTCGGCGGTCATCACCTCTTCCGCGGCCCGGTCCGCCCCCTCGTCCGAGGGCGCCGCCTGCAGGATATGACGCGAGATCAGCTCGGCGCCCAGCACATTTTCCTGCGCGAAGATCAGCATCCGGGTGATCTCGTTCGTCAGCTCGCGCAGATTGCCGGGCCAGTCGTAGTTCTCCAGGAACTCCAGCGCCGCCGCCTCGAAGCCGAGGATCGGCTTGCCATGCGCCCCGGCGGCCTCCGACAGGATCGCCTGCGCGAGCATCGCGACATCGCCGCGCCGCGCGCGCAGCGGCAAAAGCGCGATCTCGCCGAGCGCGATGGCATAGTAAAGATCGGCGCGGAAACGGCCCTCGGCGACCGCGCTGCGCAGATCGCAGGCCGCCCCCGCGATCAGCCGCAGGTTGGTGCTGACGCTTTCCTGCCCGCCCACCGGGGTGATCGTGCCCTCGGCCAGCATCCGCAGCAGCGCGAGCTGCAGCGCCGGGCTCGCCGCCTCGAGCCCCGCAAGATAGAGCGTGCCGCGGTCGGCCTTCTGCGCCAGCCCGATCCGCGCCATGCCACCCGGCAACACGCCGCGCTTCGCCCCGAACAGCTCGATCATCGCGAGCTCCTCGGGCATGCCGGCGATCGAGAGTTCATAGAACGGCTTGTCCGAGCGCAGCGAGCCATAGTGCATCGCCCGCGCCATCTGCCCCTTGCCGGTGCCCGGCTCGCCGGTCAGCAGCACCGGCACATCGAAGGTCGCATATTGCCGCGCGAGCTTCACCGCCGTGTTCATCGCGGAATTCGGGCTGCGCAGGATGGTCTCGAACCCCATGCCCTCGCGCAGCGCGCGGCGGCGCTTCTCGACCCGGGTCTCGGTCGTGGTGTTCAAAAAGCGCATCTCGAGCGACAGCCGCTCGTTCTCGCGGGCGAGCGCGAACATCTTCGCCGCGTTGCGCGCCGCCGCCAGAAGCTGTTCGGGATGCCAGGGCTTGGCGATGAACTGATGCACCCCGGCCTCGTTGATCGCCGCCACCATCGAGTTGCTGTCGGTATAGCCGGTGATGACGATGCGCACCGTCTCGGGCCAGCGCTCGCGCACCTCGGTGAGGAACTCGACGCCCGAGCGGCCGGGCATGCGCTGGTCGCAGAAGATCACCTGCACCCACTGATCCTCGAGCACCGCGATCGCCTCTTCGGCCGAGGGCGCGGTGAGAATCTCGAACTCGTCCTCGAGCGCCATCTTCATGGCGAGGGCCGAGTGCGGCTCGTCATCGACAAGCAGGATCGCCGGGGTGGAGGCCGCCATCACGCGCCCTTTCGCGCAAGGCCCGCGCGCAGCCAGTCAAGCCAGGCCTGCATCCCCTCGCCGGTGCGGGCCGAGACGCGCAGCACCTCGATCGCCGGGTTCACCCGCTTCACATTCGCCTCGTAGAGGTCGAGATCGACGTCGCAATAGGGCGCAAGATCGACCTTGTTCAGGATCGCCAGCCCCGCCGCGGCGAACATGTCGGGGTATTTCAGCGGCTTGTCCTCGCCCTCGGTGACGCTGAGGATGGCGACCTTGGCGTCCTCGCCGAGGTCAAAGGCCGCCGGGCAGACCAGGTTGCCGACATTTTCGATGAAGAGAAA
Source organism: Paenirhodobacter sp. YD-8 (assembly GCF_056590935.1). Taxonomy (NCBI): domain Bacteria; kingdom Pseudomonadati; phylum Pseudomonadota; class Alphaproteobacteria; order Rhodobacterales; genus Paenirhodobacter; species Paenirhodobacter sp. YD-8. The sequence continues at coordinate 2,460,280 of NZ_CM152649.1, forward strand.
CGCGCCCTCGGGCAGGCCAAGACGCGCAAGCGCCGCCTCGACCATCCGGCCATCGAGGTGACAGCCCTTGCCGGTGTTCACCTGGATCGCCGGGGCGCCGGTGGCGCGGATGCGGTCGGCGTCATTCGTGGTCTGCTGGTCGCCCTCGATCACCGCGAGCGGCACCTCGCCCAACATCTCGATGGTGCGGCACAGAAGCGTGGTCTTGCCCGAGCCGGGCGAGGAGACGAGGTTCGTCGCGAAGGCATGGCGGGCGGTGATCGCGGCGCGGTTGCGCGCGGCGAAGGCATCGTTCTTCGACAGGATGTCGGTCTCGATCGCGATCAGCCGCTCCTGGCTCATGCCGGGAACCTCGGTGCCGGCGGGGCCGTGGCCAAGGTGGATATCACCGCCCGCATGCGCATGGCCGTGGTCATGCAGCGCCCCGCCAAGGGCCGGGATCGCCACGCTTTGCAGCGGCGCGGGATGGGCCGCGGGCTTGGCCGCAAGCGGTGCCCCCGCCTGCCCGGTCTTTTCCAGATGGGCGCGGAACGCGTCCTCCACGCTGTGTCCGCCGCAACCGCAAACCGTGCACATCAGAGCACCTCCAAATCCTTGATCCGCATTTCCTCGCCGCCCTGCACCAGCAGCTTGCCGCCGCCGCAGTCCGGGCAGGGATCGAGACGGTGGCGGATCTCCACCGCCGCCCCGCAGTCATAGCACAGCGCCTTGCCGGGAAGTTCAATCACCTCGAGCGTCGCCCCCTCGGCGACCGAACCGCGCATCACCACGTCGAAGGCGAAATCGAGCGCCTCGGTCTCGACGCCGGCAAAGCGGCCGATCTCCAGCCGCACCCGGGTGACGCGCGAAAACCCGTTCGCGCGCGCCGAGTCCTCGATCACGTCGCGGATGCCCTCGGCAATCGACATCTCATGCATCGCTCAGCTCCTGCAGATCGACCGCCACGCAGGGGTCGAGAAGATCGACGACCAGCGCCGCAAGCCCCGCCTTCGCCGCGGGCAGCGTGGCGAGCGCGCGTTCGAGCGCCCCGCCCGGGGCCAGCAGATGATCGGTCGGCGTGACCCGGGACAGCGCCGTCACCCGCCCCGCCTCGGTCTCGGCCCGCAAGGCATAGGTGCCGCGCGCCGCGGCGACCAGTGCGGTGCCGTCCTCGGTCACCCGCGCCGGGCGCGGCGCGGCGCAGAAGGCATCGAGATCGACAAGCCGGCCAAGCGCGCGCCACAGCGGCCCGCGTCCGAAATCGGCCTCGGCCGCGCGCATCAGAGGGTCTTCGGCGACCCGCCCGGCGGGCGAGTTCTCCTGCGCGGTAAGCGCCATCGGCTCGGTCAGCGGCGGCAGATCGGCGGTCGCCTCGCCCGGCGCGAAACGCGCAGCGATCTCGGCCAGAAGCGGCGCCATGCCGCGTTCCGAGGCGAGCCAGCCCGCCAGATCCGCGGGCTTGTCGCCGCCCCAGAGCGCCACGCTCAGCCCCGCGCCGCCCTCGGCCCAGCCCGCGGGCAAGGGCCGCGGGTCAAGGCCCAGAAGCCGCGGCCCGCTCAGGCACAGCTTCGCCAGATGGTCGCGCAGGATCTCGCGCCGGGTGTCGGCGGCATCGGCCGGCAAGCCAAGCGCCAGCCGCGCCGCCAGCCCCTGCGCCGCGCCGCACAGGTTGAAGAGCCGCGGCATCAGCTGAGCCACCTCCTCGGCCGGGCGCCCGCGCATCAGCGCCGCAACGGGCAGCGGCGCGGGCGGCACGATCTGCACCGCAAGCGCCGCGCCCGCCGGGCGCAGGAGGATGGCGAGCGCCGTGCTCATGCGGCGCCCTCGGGCGCCGGGTCGTCGGCCAGCCCCGCCGAGATCAGCCGCCGCCGGGTCGGCACCACCGCCTCGTCGGCGTCCTCGGCCTCGGGCGCCTCGGCTGCCGCCAGCTCGGCCTCGCGCCCCGCGCGGATCTCGGCGGCGCGGTCGGTCTCGGCCCGGTTCTCGGTCTTGAACAGCTCGACCATGATCGCCCGGGCGACGTCGCGCGCCTGCATCTGGGTCTGGAAATCGCCCATCGGCGAGAACAGCGAGCACGCCTTGTAGCCGCCGCCCATCTCCCGCACGTTGTGGATGAACTCGTAACGCCCCGAGGGGAAGTCGATCGCCTCTTTCGCGCCGGGGATCAGCGCCGACCAGTCCTCGCCCTCGGCGGGCAGCAGGATCAGGTTCATGAACCACGGGCTGACCAGCACCCCAAGTGCGCGGCCCTCGTGCGCGACAAACCCCACCGCCTCGACCGAGAGCGCCTTGTTCACCAGGGGCACGTCACGCATCTTGGCGTTCCAGATCTCGCGGAAATCGGCCGCCAGACGCTCGGCCTGCGCCGACACCCGCTGCGCCTCGAGCAGCGCCGGCGCGCCCGGGTCCTCGCGCACCATGAACTGTGCCTTCGGCGCGTCACAGGTCGGGCAATGCCAGTCCTCGGGCAGCGCGGCAAAGGGCGTGCCGGGCAGGATCTGCCGGCTGTCGTCGCCCTCGGCCGGGTCATAGGGGGTCCAGCAGATCTTGCACTCCATCACCGCGCGCTCGGAAATGCGGTCGTTCGCGCCAAGATACGAGCCCTCGAAGCCACTCATCGGATCGCCTCCAGCACCTCGCGGATGCGCTCGGCGCTGTCCTCGAGATCCTCGCGCGCGGCCATCGCCACCTCGGGCATCGCCGTCACCTCGAAAGTGTCGAGAATGAGCGTGTCCATCGAGTTGAAGAACTGCACGCGCCAGACATGCGAGAGCCCGGTCGCGGTGATCCGGCAATTGCCATAGCCGCGCGACAGGATGGTGACCGCGCCCTCGCCAAGCGCGGCGTCAAGCCAGAGAAGGTCTTCCTCGGTGTGCGGCAGCAGCGTCAGGTTGATCACATGCGGTAGCCCGCCCGCGAACCGCGCCGACTGGTCCTCGAGCTCGGCCATCAGCGCGGGGGCGTTCACCACGCCCGCGGGCCGCGGATGGCGGGCGCCACGCGCGGCGCGGAAGGGCTCGAAGGCGCGCGAGATCGCGGCGGCGGGCACTGCCCCCACCTCGATGTGGTCGATGCCGGCGCCGATCACGCTCCAGACCCCCGCGAAGACGCTTTCCTGCACCGCAAGCGCCGGGATGCCGCGGATCTTCATCGCGACCTCGCCCTGGCCCATGGTCTCGGCGATCAGCGCCCGGTTCGGCGCGTCGAGGGGGGCAAGGTCGAAACTTGCCATGCCGCCCGCGGCGCAGACCTCGGCGGCATCGGCGATCTCGGCCAGAAGGGCGAGCGCCGGGCCGAGGTCAGTGGCATCCTCGACCTCGGGCAGATGCGTCGAATAGGTGCGCATGCCGTCGGGCAACTGCATGTAATGCAGCTCCTCGCCCTCTTCGGGCTGCGAGCCCGGACCGAACCCGACGGGCGGCAGGTGGAAGTTGGAAACCATCGGCTCAGCCTTTCGCGGTCAGGATATGGGTGGTGCGGGCGATGTAATCGTCCCAGTCGCGGATCTTCTCGATCGCGCCGAGGAACACGCCGTCGCGGTAGAAGAGAAACGCCGGCGTGCGCAGGGCCCGGGTCTCCTCGCGCAGCTGCGCCTCGATCGCGTCGCCGACCACGGCGCAGTCGAAGGCGTGCTGGAAGGCCATGCGCAGCTCGGGCAGCACCACGGCGGCATCGGGCGTCTCGAGGTTGCGTTTCGCGTCGCCCGGCACCAGCAGGCAATGCGCGCCGGGCCGGGTGGTGAACTCGGCCAGATCCGAGCGGTTGCCCAGCAGCGGCCAGCCCAGCTCGGCGATCAGCCGCGCCACGAGCGGGTGCATCACGCCCGAGGGGGCGGCATCGGGAAGAACGAGATCGTGCATCGGGCCCTCCTCAGGCGCTGGTCTTGCCGGCGTCGAGCGCGGCCTGCAGATGGGGCGGCAATTGCGGCGCGCGCGCCTCGAGATCGGCGAAGGCATCGCCCAGCCCCTCGCCCGCCATCAGCGCCCGCAGCCCGCCGAGCGCGGCGAGAATCCGCCCCGCCTCCTCGGCAGGCAGCACCGCACGCGCGGCGCCGAGGAAGGAGAGGACCCAGTCCCCCACCACTGCCTCGGGGGTGAGCGAGAGGTCGACGATGACCGCCCGCCCCTCCTCGAGGGCCTCGCCGCGGATGCCCTCGACCGCGGTCAGCTGCACCGGAATGCCCACACACATCACGCAGTCTCCTTGGCTGTCGCGGGGAAGAATCGATCGTCGCCGGTGCGGCAAGCCGCCTCGGCCGAGGGGCGGCCGGTCTCGTAGGCGCCGCGCCGGATCGAGGCATCGGCGAGATCGCCGGTCTCGGTGCGGCCGTCGCCCACGGGCACGCCCCAGCGGCTGAGCTCGGCCACCGCCTCGGCGATCGCCGGGCCGATCTGCGCCGCCACCGCCGGCCGCAGGCCGCCGCCGTAATCCTCGAGCTCGACCGGCTGGCAGCCGATCAGCGTCAGCCGCGCCGGGCAGCCGCCGGTGAATTGCGCCGTCGCCAGCACGTCCTGGAACCCGGTCTGATGAAGGGACATCTTCTTCGCGCCCATGAAGGCCGGCACGTCCCCGTCACGCAGCACCCGCAGCGTGCCGGGGGGAAGCCCGAAATCGATGGCATCGAAGACGAGAAGCGCGTCGGCCTCCTCGAGGAAGGGCAGCAGGTAAAGCCCTTGCGTGCCGCCGTCGAGCAGCCGCACCCGGTCAGGCAGCGCGCAGCGCTCGGCCATCTCCTCGACGCAGCGCACGCCGAAGCCTTCATCCGCCCAGAGCACGTTGCCGATGCCGAGGACAAGCACCCGTTCAGGTCGTTCAGCTGGCATAGGTCCCTCCCCTTGACCGTCTGCTGGCAAGAGGCTTTTCGCCCCAAGTTGATTCCGAAAGTAATCTTTCCGCCGCTTTCCGCCGCCGAAAAAATCAAGACCCGGGCATTCCGGGCCACAGCATTGAAATGAAATCAAAATCTGGTCGAAACCCCGCCCGGCGAGAGGGAAATCCCGGAAAGGAGCTTACCACCCGACGCTGAAATCCGGCAATTCATTTTCCGCATGGCAGCCCTGAATGCGAACAGGCGCGGGGATTTCCCGCGCCTGTCCGTCCGGCCGACCGGATCACTCGTTACCCATCCCGGTTCAGTCGATCCGGTCGTCCTTGAACATGCGGTGGCCGGAAATCATCGTCGACACCATCGACTGGCGCGACATGATATCCTCGCGGATCGCGGCATAGATGTGGATGATCATGAAGATCACGATCGCCCACATGCCGAGGTGGTGCAGCGTGTGCAGCCGCTGGCTGTTCTGCACGAGGCCCAGAAGCCAGCCCATCGCGGTGTCGGGCAGGCTGCCCTGTCCCGCGCCCTCGGCATAAAGCGCCCAGCCGGTGCCGATCATGAAGGTCAGCCCGAGCGTCATGAAGCAGAACATCGCCACATGCGCGAGCGGGTTGTGGCCCACATATTTCTTCGGGTGCTTCTCGAGGAACATGTACCAGCGCAGCTCCCACAGCAGTTCGCGCCAGAACCGCGGGTTGAAGATCGGCACGTAAAACATTTGCCGGGCGTGGGAATTTCCGACAAAGGCCCAGTAGATGCGGCCAAAGAAGCCGACCGTCAGGATCATCGCCGCGGCGAAATGGGCAAAGCGGACATAGCCCATCACGAACTGGTCGTAGGCCTCGGCGATCTGCATCGTCGGCAGCGGCCGGCCGATCAGATAGCCGGTGACGCACAGCACGGTGATCGCCAGCGCATTGACCCAGTGCCAGATCCGCACCGGCGCCTGATAGACATAGACCGAGGTGCTGTGGCGGATCGATTCCAGATCCTCGAGCGTCGCATCCCCGGTCAGGCGCGAGGCCTCGAAGATCTCGTGCGCCTCGCGGGCGGGATGAAAGATCTTGTCACTCATGGCCGGGCCCTCCCCTGGCTCTTGCCTTGATCTGCATCGCTTCCTCCCTCAGCGCACCTTGACCCGGGTCAGTTCCTGACCGTCGGGCGACATCACATGGGTCGAGCAGGCGAGGCACGGGTCGAAGCTGTGCAGCGTGCGCAGGATCTCGACCGGCTCCTCGGGGCGCTCCATCTTGGTGTCCATCAGCGAGGCCTCGAAGGCGCCGATGTTGCCCTGACTGTCGCGCGGCGAGCCGTTCCAGGTGGTCGGCACGACGCATTGGTAATTCTCGATGCGGCCGTCCTTGATCTTGATCCAGTGGCCAAGCGCGCCGCGCGGCGCCTCGGTCATGCCGACGCCCTTGGCCTCCTTCGGCCAGGTCGAGGGGTCCCATTTCTCGACATTCGCCGTCGACTGGTCGCCGTTCCTGATGTTGGCGATCATCTTGTCGAAGAAGTGCCGCTGCAGGCGCGAGCAATATTCGCTTTCAAGCGCGCGCGCCGCGGTGCGGCCCAGCGTCGAGAAGAGGGCATTGAACGGCAGGTCCATGGTGCGCAGAAGCCCGTCGACCTGGCTCTTGATGTCCTCGTGGCCCTTGGCATAGCCCACGACATAGCGGGCGAGCGGCCCCACCTCCATCGCGTGGCCCTTCCAGCGCGGCGCCTTGATCCAGGAGTATTTCGCCGACTCGTCGAGCTCCTCGATATTGGTGCGGGTGCCCTTGGCGTTCGGGCCAAGCTCGTAATGCGGGGTGGTCTCGCCATCCCAGGGGTGCAGGCCCTTGCCCGGCTCGCCATAGGTGTACCAGGAGTGATCGACGAATTCCTGCACCTGCTCGGGGTCGCGCGGATCGACGTCGTGGACCTCGCTCAGGTTGCCGTTGATGATCGCGCCGCGCGGCAGGTGAAGCTGTTCGGGGCTGAAATCGTTGGGGTTTTCCGGGATGTCGCCATAGGCAAGGCAGGCCTGCGAGGAGAGGCCCCCGCCATAGAGCCAGTTGCGATAGAAGCCGCCGATCGCGATCACGTCGGGGATGTAGACGTTGCGGTTGAACTCGGCCGACTTGTCGATGATCGAGGAGACGAGGTTCAGCCGCTCCATGTTGATCGCGCCGACCGAGCCGACGCCGTCGATGTTGATCGGGCACGGCACGCCGCCCACCAGCCAGTTCGGATGCGGGTTCTTGCCGCCGAAGATGGTGTGGACCTTGACGATCTCCTTTTGCAGGTCGAGCGCCTCGAGGTAATGGGTCGTCGCCATCAGATCCGCCTCGGGCGGCAGCAGATAGGCGGGGTTGTCCCAGTAGCCGTTCTTGAAGAGCCCGAGCTGCCCGCTTTCGACGAACTTCTTCAGACGGTTCTGCACGTCGCGGAAGTAGCCGGGGGAGGAGAGCGGGTGGCTCGGGCTCACCGCCTGCTGCAGCTCGGAGGTGGCCTTCGGATCGGCGCGGAGCGCATTCACCGGGTTCACCCAATCGAGCGCATGCAGGTGATAGAAATGGACGATGTGGTCATGGATCTGCAGCGCGAGCTGCATCATGTTGCGGATCGAGTTCGCGTTGTCCGGGATCTGGATGCCAAGCGCATCCTCGACCGCGCGCACCGAGGTCAGCGCGTGGGTGCCGGTGCAGACGCCGCAGATCCGCTCGGTGAAGGCCCAGGCGTCGCGCGGGTCGCGGCCCTTGAGGATGACCTCGAGCCCGCGCCACATCGTGCCGGTCGAGACCGCGTTGCGGATGATGCCGTTCTCGTCGACGTTCACCTCGCAGCGCATATGGCCTTCGATGCGGGTGACCGGGTCGACGACGATGCGCTTGCCTGTGGTGTCGAGGGTGAAGCCGTTGGGGGTCTGGGTGGTCATGGCTTACGCCTCCTCGTTCTTCTTCTGCGCGCGCTTGAGCGCGGAGACGGCGGCATGCACCGCCACGGCACCGCCGACGACGGCGGCCGCGGTGCCGCCGACCTTGTCGGCGTTGGCCTCGATGCCGAATTGCTTGATGTTGGTCAGCCGGTCATAGAACGAGCCCTGATCCCAGAACCCGTCTTCCGAACAGCCGATGCAGCCATGGCCAGACTGGATCGGGAAGGACACGCCGTCGTTCCAGCGCACGGTCGAGCAAGCGTTGTAGGTGGTCGGCCCCTTGCAGCCCATCTTGTAGAGGCAATAGCCCTTGCGCGCATATTCGTCGTCCCAGTGCTCGACGAATTGGCCGGCGTCGAAATGCGGGCGGCGATAGCACTTGTCGTGGATGCGCTGGCTGTAGAACATCGCCGGGCGGCCCTGACGGTCGAGTTCCGGCAGCCGGTCGAAGGTCAGCATGTAGGTGATGACGCCGGTCATCACCTCGGCGATCGGCGGGCAGCCGGGCACCTTGATGATCGGCTTGTCGGTGATGACCTTGTGAACGGGCGTCGCGCGCGTCGGGTTCGGCGCCGCCGCCTGCACGCAGCCGTAAGACGCGCAGGCGCCCCAGCTGATGATCGCCTTGGCGTGTTCGGCGGCGTGTTTCAGCTGCTCGACGAAGGGCTTGCCGCCGACGATGCAGAACATGCCGTCCTCGTTCAGCGGCGGGTTGCCCTCGACCGCAAGGATGTAGTTGCCCTTGTATTTCTCGATCGTGTCCTGAAGTGCCGCCTCGGCCGCCGTGCCTGCCGCCGCCATCAGCGTGTCGTCGTAATCGAGCGAGATCATCGACAGCACGACATCCTTCGCCAGCGGATGGGCCGAGCGGATGAAGCTTTCCGAGCAGCAGGTGCATTCGAGCCCATGCACCCAGATTACCGGCGTGCGCGGCTTCGTCTCCATCGCCTCGGCGATCTTCGGGACGTAAGCCGGGCCAAGGCCGAGGGCCGCGGCGGTGAGCGAGCAATATTTCATGAAGCTGCGGCGGGTGATCCCCTGCCGACGCATCACGTCATAGAAGGTTTCGATTGTCGACACTGGTCCCTCCCTGGCCCGTTCGGCGCGCCAGACCGGGGGCCCGCGCGGTGTATTCCTTGGTATGCAGGGCGGTGACGGGGGCTGCCAAAGGGATTTCACCCTCAGGCGGTGCGCGCGTTTTCAACGTGAAATCAATTGGTTGGAGAAATTCTAAGCGAGCCGGGCGGCAAGCGGGTGACCGCTTTCGCGGCCCGAGTGGTCAGGTGCTTTCCGACTGCGCTGCAGCGACAAGGGCCTGACCGAGCGCCAGCCCGCCGTCATTCGCCGGCACCCGCTGGTGAGTGAGCACGGGCAGCCCGGCCAGCGCGGCGCAGGTCAGATCGTGCAGCAACGCGTTCTGGAACACCCCGCCCGACAGTGCCACCGCCTGCGCCTCTCCGGCCTCGACCAGCGCGCGGGCCGGGGCGGCGAAGGCCTCGGCGACCCAGCGGTGGAAGGCAAGCGCAAGGGCGCCCGGATCGGTGCCGCCCAGTTGCGCCGCCCTCAGCTCCCGCAGCAGGGCTGCGGGCGCGAGCGCGCCGCCCCGCGGGGCGGGAGCGCCGAAGCTACGCTTCGGCGCTCCCGCCCGCACGGCCCGTCGTGCCAGGGCTTCAAGCCGCATCGCCGCCTCGCCCTCATAGCTCTGCCGCATCGGGCAGATCCCGAGACAGGCGGCGACCGCATCGAAAAGCCGCCCGGCCGAAGAGGACATCGGCGCATTGATCCCCTTCGCCGCCGCCTGCCGGGCGAGATCGCGCGGGGCATCCGGGAAGAGCGCATCGGCCCAATCCGACAGCCCCGCTGCATCGAGACGCACCAGCGCGTTGCGCCAGGGCTCGATCTGCGCGCGGTCGCCACCGATCAGCGGCGCAGGCATCAGCCAGACCCGCCGCTCATAGCCCGCGTAATCACCGAGCAGGATCTCGCCGCCCCAGACCGTGCCATCCGGGCCAAGGCCCAGACCGTCGAGCACGATCCCCGCCACCTTGCCGCCATCGCGCGGCCAGAGGTTCTCGCCGAGACAAGCGGCGAGATGGGCGTGGTGATGCTGCACCGCGACGAGCCGCAGGCCCTCGGCCGCGGCCCGTGCCTGCCCGTGCCGCGTCGCGCGGAAATCGGGGTGCAGATCGGTCGCCACCACCTGCGGGTGATGATCGAAGAGCGCGGCATAATCGGCATCGGCCTGCTGGAACGCCTCCCAGGTCAGCGCCTCGTCCAGCTCGCCCAGATGGTGGCCGAGCAGCGCCTGCCCGTTTTTCACCAGACAGATCGCCGCCTTCATCTGCCCGCCATAGGCGACAACCGGCGGCGCATCCTCGAACCCGGGCGGCAGCGGCAAGGTGCCCGGCACCTGCCCCCGCGCGCGGCGCAGCACCATCGGCGGCTCGGCCCGCACCACCGAGTCATCGAGCCGCCGCGCGATCTCGCGGTCATGCATCAGGAAGCCGTCGGCGAACCCGGCAAGCTTCTCGCGCGCCTCCCCATTGCCGATCACCTGCGGCTCGCCCGAGAGATTGCCCGAGGTCATCACCAGAACGCCGCCGAAGGCATCCATCAGCAGATGATGCAGCGGCGTATAGGGCAGCATCACGCCCAGGCTGTCGATCCCGGGCGCCACCGCCTCGGGCAGCGTGCCGCGCGAGGGCATCAGAACGACCGGGGCCGCGGCCTCGTGCAGCGCCGCCCGCGCCGCCTCCGACACCTCGACGATCGCCGCCAGATCCGCCTCCCGCGCCATCAGCGCGAAGGGTTTTGCCGGCCGGTGCTTGCGCGCGCGCAAGCTGGTCACCGCCCCGGCGTTCGCCGCATCACAGGCAAGGTGAAAGCCGCCCAGGCCCTTCACCGCGACGATGCCCCCGGCCCTGAGCCGCGCCGCAGCCAGGGCGATGGCATCGCCCGCACCCTCGGCGCCGCCCTCCTCATACCACAGCCGCGGGCCGCAGACCGGGCAGGCGATCGGCTGCGCGTGAAAGCGGCGATCGGCGGGGTCGCGATACTCGGCGCCACAGTCCGGGCACATGACGAAGGGCGCCATCGTCGTCTTCGCCCGGTCATAGGGCAGCCCCTTCAGGATGGTGAAGCGCGGCCCGCAATGGGTGCAATTGGTGAAGGCATAGCCGCGCCGCCGCCCCTCGCCGCGGATCTCCTCCAGACAGGCCGGACAGGTCGCGGCATCGGGCGTCACCCGGGTCTCCGCCCCTGCGCCCTGCGAGGCGACAATCTCGAACCCCTCGGGCAGCGCGTCGAAGACAAAGGCCGTGACCTCGACCGCATCGACCCGCGCGAGCGGCGGCGCCTCGGTCCGGATCGCCGCGACCAGATCGCCGATCTCGCCTGCCACCCGTACCAGCACTCCCTCGGGGTCGTTCAGCACATGGCCGCGCAAGCCCCGCGCATGCGCGAGCTGCCAGATGAAGGGCCGAAACCCCACCCCCTGCACCTGCCCCCGCACCCGGATCTGAACGCCCTGCTCTTTCATCTTGCCTCAAAGACCTCGGGGGCCCGGGGGCAGCGCCCCCGGCGCTCTCCCCCCACACGCCCCTCACTGCACCGTGCACACCATGCACGGATCGAAGGAGCGCACCACATGCTGCACGGCGACCGGCGGGTCCTCACCCGCCGCCACCGGCGCGCCGACCAGTGCCGCCTCGAGCGGTCCGAGCACCCCCGCCGCGTCGCGGGGCGAAAAGTTCCAGGTCGTCGGCGCGATGATCTGGTAAGACGCGATCCGCCCGCCCTCGATCCGCAGCCAATGGCCAAGCGCGCCGCGCGCGGCCTCGACCAGCCCCGCCCCCTGCCCGACCTCGGGGATCTTCCCTTGCGTGATGAAGCGCGCGCCGGGGTCGATGCCGCGGGCGAGCTCCTCCATCACCAGCTGCGTGCGGGCAAGCTCCAGCAGCCGCCCGGCCACCCGCGCCAGCACCCCGCCGCCCCCGGCCGCCAGCGCACGCGCAAGCGGGTGGCCATCGACCACCTGCCGGGCAAGTGCACCGACCTCGGCCGGCGCACCGGCCAGCCGCGGCGCCTTGCACCAGCTGTACGCGCCCGCGCGCATCGCCTCGTCGGGCCGGGTCTCGGCGGCGAAGGGATGCGCGGTCTCGCCGAGCATCCAGGCGTGGCTCAGGTCCTCGACAATCGCCGCGTCAACCACCGGCTGCACGGCCCCGTCCTGCCACAGGCCGGGGGCATAGATCCGCCTGCCTTCAATCGGATAGGCGCCGAAGCTCAGGTAACGGCCGCGACCCCGACCAAGCCCCGCAAGCCCGGTATCGGCGGCGATCTCGAGGAACAGCCCGACGTCGCCCCGGCCCCAGACGCTCAGCGCTGCAACCGTTTCCAGCGCCACGAAATCCTCGAGCGGGCCGCCGAAGACCACCTCTTCCAGATACCGACGGAAGGCGCGCAGAGTGATCTCGATGCGCAGCTTCTCGCGCGGGCCCGGGGCGCGGGTGACGCCGCCGGGCTGGATCGCCAGCGTATGCGGCCATTTCCCCGCCATCAGCCCGAGGATGTGCATCAGGCTTGCCCGCGCCTCGATCGCCGCGCGCTGCGCGCCGCCCTCGATCGCGGTGAAGCGCGCCACCGCGCGCGGATACCAGCCGCGGCCGGCATAGGCCGGGCGGGTGAAATCGGGCATGAAGAACAGGTTGAAATGCAGCAGGTGGTCCGAGACGTTCTCGACCGCGTGGATCAGCGCCGCCATCGCCGCGCCCTGCGGCGTCGGCGCCAGCCCCATCGCCACGCCAAGCGCCCGTGCCGCCGCCGCCGACTGGCTGATCGAGCAGATGCCGCAGATCCGCGGCGCGATGGTCAGCGCGTCGCGCGGGTCCTTGCCGTCGAGCATCCGCTCGAAACCGCGGTAAAGCGGCGCGTTCACCTCGGCCGAGGCCACCGCGCCCTCGGCGATGTCGAGATGCACCTCGAGATCACCCTCGACCCGGTTGAACGGCCCGACCACCAGCCGCGTCGGCCCGCTCATCGCCGGCCCTTCGGCTTGCGCAGGGTGGGCGGGGTCTCGATCCGGTCGGCGGTGGCGTTGGTGGCGATCCGCGCGGGCGTCGCGGCTTTCGACAGCGAGGCGAGCGCCATGAACCAGGCCTTCGGCATGTCGGTCGGCAAGCCCACCGGAATGCCCGCGATCTTCGGCGTCTCGCCGAAGGCGTGGCGGGGTTCCTCGAACTCGGGGGCGGTGCAGTTGATGCAGGGGTAATTGCCGCGCGTGCAGCTGCCCTCGCCATTCCAGGGCCGGATGTTGCAATCGCCCACCGCCTGGGTGCCGATGCAGCCGAGGTTCTCCATCATGCAGCCCATCTCTCCCGGCTCGATCGCCGAGGCCTTGTATTCATAGAACTCGTTCTTCGGGCAGCCGTGATGCACGAGGTGCTGGGCGTAGAAGAGCGGCCGGCCGAAGGCGTCGAGGTCGTCGGGCCCGAGCGTCCCCGCCGCCAGCATCAGCAGCGTCTCGGTCACCCAGCCCGGATGGGTCGGACAGCCCGCGACGTTGATGACGGGCAGGCCCGAGCGGGCACGGAACCCGGCGGGCAGCGCGCCGCCCGGATGGGCGCCGTCATATTGCACGCCGACCGCGTCCGACGGATTGCCGCCCGCCGTGGTCACCCCGCCATAGGTCGCGCAGGTGCCGACGGCGACGACGTTCTCCGCCATCGGCGCCAGGCTGCGCAGCCAGTCGAGCATCGAGCGCCCGGTGCCCGACAGCATCTGGAACCGCCCGGTGCCACGCGGCCCGCGCGCGATCGCGCCCTCGACGGCGAGGATATCGAGCGCCACCTCGCCCGCCTCGGCGGCGGCCAGGATCGCGCGCGCCTCGGCCCCGGTCTCGAGGCTGAGCCCCGGGTGCCACAGGAAGCGCAGCCCCGCCCCCGAGAGCGTGTCGAAGAGGTTCGGGTCCTCGGCGCACAGAAGCGACATCGTGCAGCCGCCACACCCGGACGCCTGCAGCCACAGGATGTTCATGCGCTCTCCCCCGTCGCAAGCGGCAGATCGAAGCTGAAGCAGGCGCCGCCAAGCGCGCTGCCGCTCGGGCACAGCCGCAACCGGCCGCCGTGCTCCTCGACGATCTTGTTGCTGATCGACAGGCCAAGCCCGGTGCCGCGGCCGACGGGCTTCGTGGTGAAGAACGGATCGAACACTGCCTGCGCCAGATCCTCGGGCACACCCGGGCCGCTGTCGGCAACCGAAAGCACGCCGCGGTCCCCTGCGATGCCGGCCGAGATCTCGATCGCGCCGTCGGCCCGACCGTCGAGCGCGTCGATCGCGTTCTGCACGAGGTTCATCGCCACCTGCTGGATATGCCCGGGCCGGCCCCTCACCTTCAGCGCGGGCAGGCCGGTGAAGCGCACCTCGGCCATGGTCTTCGAGCCGCGCCGAACCCAGGTGGCGGCGATCCGCGCGGTCTCGACCAGATCGAACTCAACCATCTCGCCCGAGCCCTCGGCCGAGAGCCGGCGCAGGTCCTCGACGATGTCGCGCACCCGTTCGGCGCCGTCGCGCGCACCGCGCACCGCGTCGCGCAGGTTGCGCACTTCGCGGTCAAGCTTCAGCTCCTCGCGCAGCGCCATCAGCCGCTCGCGGCTCGCCCCCTGCGCCACCTGCTCGAAATATGTCTCGAACTTGCCGGCATAGCGTTCAAGCGCATGGGCATTGGCATAGACGAAGGAGATCGGGTTGTTCAGCTCGTGCGCGACACCGGCCAGAAGCCTGCCGAGCGAGGCGAGTTTTTCGTTGCGCACAAGCTGCGCCTGCGCCGCCTTCAGATCCTCGTGGCTGTGGGCAAGCGCCGAATAGGCCTGGCGCAGCTCGCCGAGCGGCCGCCCGGTCAGCACATAGCCCACCACCCGCTGCCGCTCGTCAAGCCGCGGGCTGACGGAGAGTTCAAGCGGCGCCGGGCCCGTGGGGCCGCGCAGCGCGCCTTCAAGCGTCACCGGGCGGCGGCTGTTCGCGGCCTCGGCCAGCGCCGCATCGAGCGCCGCCATCGTCTGCGGCTCGACCATCTCGGCGAGCGGCTTTCCGTGCCAGTCGGCCGCCGGATGCCCGGTCAGCGTGCCGACCGAGGCCGAGGTCTCGACCACCTCGCCCGCGCGCGAGACCACGATCAGCGCATCCGACACGCTCGCCAGGATCGAGCCGAGGAACGAGCGCATATCTTCGAGCGCGTGGTTCTGATGTTCCAGCCGTTCCTGATAGTCGACCAGATCGGCATAAGTGCGGTCGACGGCCGACAGCACGTCCATCCAGACCTCGTCGCCCGCCGCGCGCGCCATCTCGTCAAGGCCGGGCGCGCCCGGAACCCCGCGATGCGGGGCCGGTTCGGCGGGGTCCGTGCCCCCTATCTGCGCGCGATGTGCCATGGCCGCGAGCATATCCGCCTCCCCCTCGCGCGCAAGCCCCGCCGCTGACGCTGCGTCGTTATGGACGCCTGCAAGGGCCTGCCCCAGCATCGGGATCGGAGGCCTTGTCCGGGGAGAAGACAATGGGAGAGACAACCGACGTGGTCGTCGTCGGCGCCGGGCTTGCGGGGCTGGTGGCCGCCTGCGAGCTGCTCGACCGCGGCCGGCGCGTGACGATCCTTGACCAGGAGCCGCGGGCAAGCCTTGGCGGGCAGGCGTTCTGGTCGCTCGGCGGGCTGTTCATGGTCGACACGCCCGAGCAGCGCCGGATGCGGATCCGCGACAGCGCCGATCTGGCGCTCTCCGACTGGCTCGGCTCGGCGGGTTTCGACCGCGCCGAGGATGCCTGGCCGCGCCGCTGGGCCGAGGCCTATCTCGCCTTCGCCTCGGGCGAGATGCGGGCCTGGCTGCACGGTCTCGGGATGCGCTGGTTCCCGGTCGTGGGCTGGGCCGAGCGCGGTGGCGGGCTGGCGGACAGGCACGGCAATTCGGTGCCGCGCTTCCATGTCACCTGGGGCACCGGGCCCGGGGTGCTCGCCCCCTTCGTCGCCCGCGTCCGCGCCGCCGAGGCCGAGGGCCGGCTCAGGCTGCATTTTCGTCACCGCGTCACCGCGCTCTGCGGCGGGCCCGAGGGCATCACCGGGGTCGAGGGCGAGATCCTGGCCGAGGACGCCGCCGGGCGCGGCATGGAAAGCACGCGCGCCGTCGCGGGCCGGTTCGAGATCGCCGCCGGGGCGGTGATCGTGGCGAGCGGCGGCATCGGCGGCAATGCCGCGCTGGTGCGACAGAACTGGCCGGTCGAGCGGCTCGGCCCGCCGCCCGAAAGCATGGTCTGCGGCGTGCCCGCCCATGTCGACGGGCTGATGATCGGCCATGCCGAACGCGCCGGCGCCCGGGTCATCAACAACGACCGGATGTGGCATTACACCGAGGGCATCCGGAACTGGGACCCGATCTGGCCGAACCACGGCATCCGGATCCTGCCCGGCCCCTCCTCGATGTGGTTCGACGCCGACGGCAACCGCCTGCCCGCGCCCTGTCTGCCGGGCTTCGACAGCCTCGGCACGCTCGCCCATCTGTGCCGCAGCGGCCAGCCGCATTCGTGGTTCGTCACCACCCAGGCGATCGCGAAGAAGGAATTCGCGCTCTCGGGGTCCGAGCAGAACCCCGACCTCACCGGCAAGGACATCCCGCTTCTGCTGCGCAGCCGGCTCGGCCGGGCCGCGGCGCCGCCACTCGAGGCGTTCAAGCGCCATGGCGAGGATTTCGTCGTCGCCCGCGGGCTTGAGGAACTGGTGGCGGGGATGAACCGGATCGGCGCGCGGCCGATCAAGGCCGATCACCTGCGCGCGCAGATCGAGGCGCGCGACCGCGAGCTTGCAAATCCCTTCGCCAAGGACGTGCAGATCACCGCGCTGCGCGGCGCGCGCGCCTATCTCGGCGACCGGCTGATGCGCACCGCGCGGCCGCACCGGATCCTCGACCCGATGGCCGGACCGCTGATCGCGGTGCGGCTGCATGTGCTGACGCGCAAGACGCTGGGCGGCATCGAGACCGACCTGACCGGGCAGGCGCTTGGCGCCGACGGCCGGCCGATCCCGGGCCTTTTCGCCTGTGGCGAGGCGGCGGGCTTCGGCGGCGGCGGCTATCACGGCTACAACGCGCTCGAGGGCACCTTCCTCGGCGGCTGCCTGTTCTCGGGCCGGGCCGCGGGGCGGGCGGCATGAGGATCGGCGTCTTCGGCGCGGGGGCCGTGGGCGGCCATGTCGGCGGCTGCCTCGCCCTTGCGGGGGCCGAGGTGGTGCTGGTCGGCCGCGCGCCGAAGATGGCGGCGCTGCGCCGCGACGGGCTGCGGGTGAGCGACCTCGACGGGCGCGACGGCCGCACCCGGGCCTGCCTTGCGACCGACGATCCGCGGGCGCTCGCGGGCTGCGACCTCGTGCTGGTGACGGTGAAATCCGCCGCGACCGAGGCGGCCGGGCGCGCGCTTGCCCCGGTGCTCGCGCCGCATGCGGTGGTGGTGAGCCTGCAAAACGGCCTCGGCAATGCCGCCCGGCTTTCGGCGGCGCTGCCCGGAATCACCGTGCTGGCGGGCATGGTGCCCTTCAACGTCGTCACCGGGCCGGGCGGGCGTCACCACCGCGCCACCGCGGGGCGGATCGCCGTCGACGCCCGCGCCGCGGCCTTCGCGCCGGTCTTCGCCCGCGCCGGGCTGCCGCTCGACCTGCGCCGGGACATGGAGGCGGTGCTCTGGGGCAAGCTGCTTTTGAACCTCAACAACGCCGTCAATGCGCTCTCCGGCCTGCCGCTGCGGGCAGAGCTTGCGCAGCGCGACTATCGCCGGGCGCTGGCGCTGGCGCAGACCGAGGCGCTCGCGCTGCTGCGCCGCGAAGGGCGGGTGCGCCCGGCCCGGCTGACGCCGCTGCCGCCCACCCTCGTGCCGCGGGTGCTGGCCCTGCCCGACCCCGTCTTCCGGCGTCTGGCCGGCGCGATGTTGCGTATCGACCCGAGCGCGCGGTCCTCGATGGCCGACGACCTTGAGGCCGGCCGCCCGCCCGAGATCGACTGGATCAACGGCGAGGTGGTGGCGCTCGCCCGCAGGCTTGGGCGGCCGGCGCCGGTGAACGCGCGGCTGTGCGCCCTGATCCGCGAGGGGCGCCGGCCGATCGCGGCGGCGGCGCTGCTCGCCGATCTGCGCGCCGCCGCCCGGGCAGGCTGAGCCTTACTCCGCCATCCAGCGCTGGTCATGCCAGCCCGAGACATCGCCCGGCCAGGCCAGCGCCGCGCCGGTGCTGTCCTTCAGCACGCCGCTGTCGAACAGGAACTTCGCCATCGCGGCAAAGCGCGCGGGGTCGATCGTGCCGACAGGGGTGCTGCCGTCACGCAGATAGCCGCCCGCGTCGATCGCCGCCATCGAGCCGCGCACCAGCGCCGGGTTCGGGAAATCCCCCGCCGCCAGCAACAGATCGGCCGCCTCGGCCGGGTGGTCGGCCGCCCATTCATAACCCTTCTGCGTCGCACGCATGAAGGCCGCGACCATCTCGGGGCTCTTCGCCACGGTTTCGGCACGCGCGGCGATATAGCCGCTCTGCTGGTCGGGAACGCCGAAATCGGCATAGCGGAAGGACGACTGGTGCCGCCCCTCGAGCGTGCTGTTCACCCCTTCCCAGGTCGCGACCTCGAGGGTGAAATCGACCTTGCCGGCCGCCAGCGCCTCGTAGGCGCCGGTGCCGAGGGTCACGGTCGTCCACTCGGGCGTGCCGCCGTCGGCGCGGATCATCGTGCCGATCAGCGCCGCCTCGGCCGGCCCGCCAAAGCCCGCATAGATCTTGCCCGACAGATCGGCCGGGCGGGTGATCGCCGCGTTGTCGGAATTGTAGACGAGCCGCCCGGTCTCGTGCTGCATCGTCGCCCAGAGCGCAACCAGATCCGCCCCGCTTGCCCGCGCCGACAGGAAGCCGAGCGAGGTCAGATAGCCGAAATCGGCCGCCCCCGCCGCCAGCAGCGCCGCCGGGCTGGTGTCGGAATAGGGCAGCAGCTCGACCGCCAGCCCCGCCTCGGCGTAAAAGCCCTTCTGCTGCGCGACGACAAGGCCGACGTGGTTGGTGTTCAGCGTCCAGTCGAGCGCGACGGTGACGGGGGTGGCGGTCTCGGCCGTGGCCGTGGTCGCAAACGGCAGCAGCAGGCCAAGCGCCAGCGCAAGGGATCGGATCATGTCGGGGGGTCCTCCAGCAACAGGGTTTTCAGGGTTTCGCGCAGCGGGGCAAGGCTGTGCTCGCTGCGCGCGGATGGCGGGATCGGCACGGCGATCTCGGCCCGGATCCGGCCGGGACGGGCCGCCATGACCAGGATGCGGTCGGCAAGCGAGGTCGCCTCGTGCAGGTCATGAGTGACCAGCAGCACGCTGCGCGGCCGCTCGGCCAGCCGCGCCAGAAGCCAGCCCTGCAGCCGCAGCCGCGTCACCGCATCGAGCGCCGAGAACGGCTCGTCGAGCAGCAGGAACTGCCCGTCCTGCACCATCGTGCGCAGGAAGGCGGCGCGCTGGCGCATGCCGCCCGACAACTCGGCGGGATACATCGCCTCGGTGCCGGCAAGGCCGAAGGCCGGGAACAGCGGCGCCACCCGGGCGCGCGCCGCCCGCGCCGACAGCCCCGCCACCCGCAGCCCGAGCGCGGCGTTCTGGGCGATGGTGAGCCAGGGAAACAGCGCATCCGCCTGCGGCTGAAAGCCGATCGCCGGATCGGGCAGGCGCAGCGGCCGGCCGCCGATCCGTGCCTGCCCCTCGGCGGCAAGGGTCTCGGGCAGGATGCCCGCCAGCCAGCGCAGCACCGTCGACTTGCCGCAGCCCGAAGGGCCGATCAGCGCGGTGATGCCGGTGGTCGGCAAGGTCATCGACAGGTCCTCGACCAGCACCCGCGCGCCCGCCCGGATCGTCAGCCCGCTCAGATCGAGCCCCGCCTCAGTCATGGCGCGCCTCGGGCCCGCGGGCCGTCAGCCGGGCCAACCCGCCGATCAGGGCGAGCAGCGCCAGCGTCAGCCCCGCCGAGACCAGCACCGCCGCCAGCACGAGATCGGGGCGGAAGGTGTTCTTCGCCTGCAGGATGTAGATGCCAAGCCCGCGCCGCGCCCCGGCATATTCGGCAAAGATCGTCGCCACGATCGCATAGGTCGCCGAGACCCGCAGCCCGGACAGGAACGACGGCCGCGCCGCGGGCAGGCAGGCACGCCAGAACACCTGCCCCCGCCCCGCCCCCATCGAGGCCAAGAGCTCGCGCAACGCGGGCGGGGTCTGGCGATAGCCCGCAAGCAGCGTCAGCAGCATCGGGAAGAAGGTGACGAGGATCACCAAGAGCACCTTCGGCAGCAGCCCGAAGCCGAACCACAGGATCATCAGCGGCGCGAGCGCAACGAGCGGCACGGTCTGGCTGGCGACGAACAGCGGCATCAGCGCGCGCTCGGCCCGCGGCAGGAAGTGGAGCGCCACAGAGACCGCAAGCGCCACCGCGACCGAGGCGGAAAAGCCGATCGCCGCGACCTGCAGCGTGGCGCCGGCATGGGCGGCGATCTCGGCGCGGTTCAGAACCAGCGCGCGCAGCACCGCCGAGGGCGCGGGCAGGATCAGGGACGAGACCCCGGCGAGCCGGCAATAGGCCTCCCAGCCCGCCAGCAGGCAGGCAGCAACGATCAGCGGCGGCAGCGCACGCGACAGCATCGGCAGAACCTCCGGTCCGGGCTCAGCGCGGGCTGGGGCTGTTGGCCGAGGCCGTCAGGTCGATCGTCACATGCCCCTCGGCCGGACCGAAGCGCAGGAAGGCCTGGCGCACCGTCTCGAACACGGCCCCCGCGTCGCCGCGCAGGCGGGTGCAGAAATTCTTCGAGCGCAGGAAGGTGCCCGAGGCCTTGAGGAAGTCGATGCAGCCATAGATCTCGTCCATGTGCCGGTCCTGTCCGAGCACGTAGAGCGAGAATTGCACGTCGATCTCGACGCCCAGCACCGGCGCCGCCTGCACCGCGGCCAGGGCCTCGGCCTGACGCTGCGCCAAGGGCGTGCCCTGCGCGCGGGTCAATGTCTCGCAGCGGCAGGCGGGCTCGTCGGGCTCGCCCGGGCAGCCGCGGGAGAAGGTGACATGCATCGTCACATGCGCGGGGTCCTGCGCGGTGCGGGCGAAGAGGTCGCGCACCGCATCGAAAAGCGGCCCGGGCGCGCCAACCATCAGGGTCGAGATGTCGTCGGTCTCGATCCGCAGGCTGTCGCGATAGGGGGTGAGGGCCTCGAGGCCCGACAGGATGACCCGGATGAATTCCGACGTCATCGGATAAAGCGACACTTGCGCGCCGATGAACATGATGCCCTCGCTCCGCCGGCATTACCCGGATCAGCTTTGAAGGGTCCGCGCGGTCCTCGCGCATCTCAGCCCCGGATCTGGAGCACCCCTGGTTACGGGCGTGACCATGCGACCGAACGGGCGGGCTGTCAACAGGGGGTTCTGAGATTTTCCGCGCCGGGGTCAGAGCGGCGCGGGCCGGCGCAGGAACAGCATGGCGGCCGCGGCCGCGGCGACAAGCGCGAGCGCAAGGCTCAGTCCCAGCGCGGCACCAGGGCCGGCCCGCGCGATCAGCGTCGCGTAGATCAGCGGCGCGGCGGCCGCGGCATAGAAGGACGGGCCGATCAGCCGCCCGGCGATCACCGCGTAATCGGCGACCGGGAACAGCACCAGCGGCAGGCTGCCGCGCGCGATGGTCAGGAGCCCGTTGCCGGCGCCATAGGCGAGCACGAAGAGCACGGCCACGGGCCCCGCCCCGGCGATCGCCGGCCCCGCCGCCATGCCAAGCGTCAGGATCCCGGCCGCGACCAGCGCCAGCGCCCGTGGATCGAGCCGGCGGCCGAGCACGATCTCGAGCAGCCGCGCCGCCGATTGCGCGATCCCGGGCAGGGCGGCAAGGGCGACGGCGCCTTCCGGGCCGATGCCCCGCCCGGTCAGCAGCGCGATCAGATGCGCCGACAGGCCCGAGCTGAGGAAGGCGGTGGCGGCGACGATGGCGGCGAAAAGGATGGCGGCGGCGCGCGTCTCGGGCGGGATCGTCGCGCGGCGCGGCGCGGCAGTGCCGCCCCCGCCCTGCCCGGCCGCCGGCAGCAGCCGGTAAAGCGGCAGCATGGAAAGCGCGATCGCGGCATGGACAAGCAGCGCCCCGCGCCAGCCAAGCGCGCCCTCGAGGAAGGCGCCGAGCGGCCAGAACAGGCTGGAGGCGAGCCCACCCAGCAAGGTGATCTGCGACAGCGCCGGCCGCGCGGCCCGGCCGCCCGCCTGAACGAGCGCCGCGAAGGCCGCCTCGTAAAGGCACATCCGCATACCGATCCCGAGAACGACCCAGCCGGCCAGATACAGCCCCGCCCCCGGCGCCACGGCCAGCATCGCACAGCCAAACGCCAGCAGCAGCGAGCCCGCGCTCATCACCGCCCGCCCGCCGTGGCGGTCGAGCGCGCGGCCAAGCGCGGCCGAGCTGAGCCCCATCACCGCAAGCGCCAGCGAGAAGCCGCCATAGGCAAGCGCCGGGCCGAAGCCCGGCTCGGCCGCGATCGCCGGCCCGAAGACGCCGAGCGCGTAATAGGACAGGCCCCAGTTCACCAGCTGGCTCAGCCCGACCGCGGCGACGGTGCGGCGGGGCAGCATCGCTAGCCCTCGAAGGGCGTGTCATCGCCCGGTCCGAGCGGGCGCTGCATCAGCACGGAATCAAGCCAGCGCCCGTGCTTCCAGCCGACCGAGCGCAGCGTGCCGACCGGCTCGAACCCCATCGCGCGGTGCAGCCCGATCGAGGCGGCATTGGCGCTATCGCCGATCACCGCGACCATCTGGCGAAACCCCGCCGCGGTGCACTCGGCGATCAGCGCCCGGATCAGCGCGCGGCCGACGCCGAGCCCCTGCGCCGCCGGCGCGACATAGACCGAATTCTCGACCGTGCCGCGATAGGCCGGGCGCGGCCGGTAGGCGCCGGCATAAGCATAGCCGACAACCTCGCCCTGCCGCAGCGCGACCAGATAGGGGAAACCGGCGGTGACCACCTTCTGCCAGCGCGCCTGCATCTCGGTCAGATCCGGAGGATCGAGCTCGAAGCTTGCGGTGCCGAAGCGCACCGCTTCGGCATAGATCGCCTGGATGGCGGGAAGGTCATCGGCCCGGCAGGGCCGCAAGGTCAGGGGAAAGGCGTCGCTCATGCTCTGCTCCGCAAGGATGTCGCGGGCAAGATGGCATTCCGATTGGCAAAAGGAAATGCTATGCTTCTTATGCAATCGATAAGGAAAACCTTGAAGAATACCCTGACCCTGCGCCATCTCGACCTGCTTGCGGATGTGGCCGAGCTTGGCAGTTTCTCGGCCGCGGCCGAGAAGGAAGCGCTCTCGCAGCCCGCGGTGAGCCAGCAGATCCGCGCGCTCGAGACCTTCTTCGGCGTGCGGCTGATCGAGCGCAGCGGCCGGCACATGCGCCCGACCGAGGCCGGGCGGGCGGTGCTGGCCGGTGCGGGCCGGATCCGCGACGAGGTCGAGGCGATGCAGGAGGCGGTGCAGCCCTTCCGCGCCGGCCGCGCCGGGCGGGTGCGGATCGGCACCGGCGCCACCGCCTGCATCTACCTGCTGCCGCCGATCCTCGGCGCGCTGAAGCGGGAGATGCCCGGGCTCGACTGCACCGTGCGCACCGGCAACAGCCCCGAGATCCGCCGTCTGGTCGAGGAGAACGCGCTCGATCTCGGCCTTGTGACCCTGCCCGCGCCGGGCCGCTCGCTCGAGGTCACGCCGATCTTCGAGGAGGATCTGGTCGCGGTCTGTCCCGCCACCGAGGCGCCCGTGGGGCCGATCACCGCGGCGGCCCTCGCCGCCCGGCCGCTGGTGCTTTACGAGGATGCGGGCCACACCCGGCTGCTGATCGACGGCTGGTTCGCCGCGGCCGGGCTGCAGCCGAAGCCGGTGATGGAGCTTGGCAGCGTCGAGGCGATCAAGGAGATCGTCGGCGCGGGGCTCGGCTGGTCGGTACTGCCCGCCTCCTCGGTGCGGCCCGGAAAGGCAGGCGGGCTCGGCTCGGTGCCGCTCGAGCCGCGACTGTGCCGCCGCCTCGGGCTGGTGCTGCGCCGCGACAAGCGGCTGACCGCGGGGCTGCGCGAGGTGATCGCGGCGCTTCGGGCGGGGCTGACCGGCTGACCGCCGCGCCCCACCCCGCCACGCCCGCTCAGACGATCGCCTGCTCGAGGAAGGGCCGGCCCTCGGCGATGCGCTCGAACCGCATGTCGCTCAGGTCGATGCTGCGATAGCCGCCATAGGTGATGAGTTCCATCACCGCGCGGCCGACCGCCGGGCCCTGCTGCAACCCGTGCCCGGAAAAGCCGTTCTGGAAGATGAAATTCGTCACCTCGGGATGGCGGCCGACGATGCCGTTCTGGTCGAAGGTGTTGTAATCGTAATGCCCGGCCCAGAAGCGCACGAGCTTCAGCGCCTCGAAATTCGGCGAGCGTTCGGCCAGCGCCGGCCAGATCTGCTCTTCCCATTCCGGGTGGTCAGGGTCGAAATCGTCGTAATCGGGCGGCAGGTCGTTCTCGGGCACGCCGCCGGCGATGAAGAAACGCCCCTCGGGCCGGCACCAGACGCCGGTCGGATCGACCATCAGCGGCAGCCGGCCATCGTTCACCCGTGCGCTGCCCTCGGGCGTGCCCGCCGCGTCGAAGACGAAGAGCGTGCGCTTGCGCGGCTCGACCGGCAGATCGAGCCCGGCCATGCGCGCCACACGCCCGCCGCGCGGCCCGGCGGCGTTGACGATCGTGCCGGCGCCGACGCTCGCCCCCGATTTCAGCGTGACGCCGGTCACCCGGTTGCCCTCGCGCGCGATCGCCACGACCTCGTCGGCGACGAAATCGACGCCGAGCGCGCGCGCCTTGCGCCGGGCTCCCGCCATGATCCCGGTGTTGTCGAACCAGCCCTCGCCGCTCAGCCCGTAGGAGGCCAGCAGCACGTCTTCGGTGTTCAGATGCGGGAAGGCCCATTTCAGCTTGTCGGCATCCCACAGCTCGACCTCGGCGCCGGCGGCGCGCTGCACCGCGTGGTTCTCGCGCAGGATGCGGACCTGATCGTCGGTATTGGCGATGAAGAGGTATCCGCCCGGGTGATAGCCAAGGCTGGGCCGGTCACCCTCGACCTCCATCAGGTCGGGGAAATCGCGGATGAAATCATGACCGAAGAGGCCGATCTCGACATTCGCGCGGTTCGAGAACTGCACCCGGATGCCCGAGGCCGAAAGCGCGGTCGAGGCGGTCGCATAGCTCGGGTCGCGCTCGACCACCAGCACCGTGCCGTCGAAGTCCGGGTTCGACGCCAGCCAGTAGGCGGTGCAGGCGCCCATCACGGCCCCGCCCACGATCACGACATCATACTGTTCACGCATCTTCGGTCTCGTCCTCGACAATCCGTTCAGGCCCGGAACCGCCGGGCGCGGGCAAGGCCGGCGCACCAGCTTCCCCGGGCCCGCGGACAGCTGTCCGCGACCTGACCGGCAGCACATCCGGAGCGGGGAAACCGGGACCAGGCCCGAGGTCGGGCGCCGTCGCCCGATGCGCCAAGACTGCCGCGCGGCACCGCGAAACGCCAATTCGGATTGGACCCGACCTCATTCCGGAACGGAATGATTTTTCCGCCGCGGCCGGCGGGCACGGCCGCAGCGCCGATCACGCCTGCGTGAGCGCTGTAACGTTCGGCACCGCCGCCGCGAAGGGATCCATGAAGGACCGCAACACCGCCCCTTCTTTCAGCGATGGAGACAGCAGATGACCGCACCGACCACCACCCGCCTCGCCCTTGGCGCCTCGCTCCTGTGCACGCTTGCCGCGATGGCGGCCGCGCCGGCGCAGGCCGAGAGCATGGAGAAATGCTATGGCGTCGCGCTTGCCGGCAAGAACGACTGCGCCGCCGGCCCCGGCACCACCTGCGCCGGCACCTCGAAAGTCGACTATCAGGGCAATTCCTGGAAGCTCGTGCCGGCCGGCACCTGCACCACGATGGAGCTGCCCGCCGGCGCCGACGGCATGGCACGCCACGGCTCGCTCACCGCGTTGATGCGCGACATGGCCTCGTGATCCCTGCCGGGGGTGCGGCCCCTCCGCGCCCCCGCCCGTCTGCCCGGAGGTTCCCATGCCCGCCCTGCCCGCATCCGTCGGCCTCGGCTTCAAGCCCGAGCATTTCGCCGCCATCGGCGCCGATCGCCGCCGCGTCGACTTCTTCGAGATCCACGCCGAGAACTACCTCGGCGCGGGCGGGCTGCCGCATGCCCAGCTTGCCGCATTGCGCGCCGACTATGCGCTTTCCGTGCATGGCGTCGGGCTGTCGATCGGTGCGGCGCGCGGTCTTGATGCGGCACATCTGCGCCGGCTGCGCGCGCTGTGCGACCGCTACGAGCCCGAGAGCTTTTCCGAGCATCTCGCCTGGTCGAGCCATGGCAGCGCCTATCTGAACGACCTGTTGCCGCTGCCCTATACCGAGGAAACCCTCGCCACCGTCTGCGACCATGTCGATGCGGTGCAGACGGCGCTTGGCCGGCGGATGCTGCTCGAAAACCCCTCGACCTATGTCCTTTTCGCGCAGTCGACGATCCCCGAGACCGAGTTCCTGAACGCCGTCGCCGCCCGTACCGGCTGCGGGTTTCTGCTTGACGTCAACAACCTCTTCGTCTCCTGCACCAACCATCGCAGCGATCCGCGCGCCTATCTTGATGCCTTCCCATTGCGCGCCGTGGGCGAGATCCATCTCGGCGGCCATGACAGCGAACCGCTGCCCTCGGGCCCGCTGCTGATCGACGCGCATGGCAGCCCCGTGGCCGATCCGGTCTGGGCGCTTTACGCCGAAACGATCCGCCGCGCGGGGCCGCTGCCGACGCTCGTCGAATGGGACAACGACCTGCCCGGCTGGGACGTGCTGGCGGCCGAGGCGGGACGCGCGGCGGCGATCCTTGCACGCGAGGGAGGCCGCCATGCCCGCGCATCGTGAAAGCCTTGCCGAATTCGCCGCGGCGCTCGACAGCGGGCCGCTGCCCGGTGGCCTGTGCTCGAGCGGAGAGACGGCGCGCCGCTTCGACGTCTATCGCAACAATGTCGCGGTCAGTCTGGGCCGGGCGCTCGCCGCGCGCTTTCCGGTCATCGCCCGGCTGGTGGGCGACGCCTTCTTCGCCGCCCTCGCCCGCCGCTTCACCCGGGCGCATCCGCCGCGCACGCCGGTTCTGCACGAATGGGGGGCGGAGTTTCCGGCCTTTCTCGAGGCCTTCGCGCCGCTCGCAGCCTATCCCTATCTCGGCGATGTGGCGCGGATCGAGCTTGCCCGGGGCTTGGCCTTCCACGCCGCCGACGCGCCGCCGATTGCCCCCGAGACACTGGCCACGGCCGACCCAGAGCGGCTGGTCCTGGGCCTTGCGCCCTCGGTTCACCTGCTCGCCCTGCATCACCCCGCAGTGTCGATCTGGGCCCGCCATCAGCCGGGGGGCGAGGCGCGCGCCCTCGGCACCGGCCCCGAGACCGCGCTGATCCTGCGCGACCGCGCCTTCGAGGTGCCGGTGCGCGCGATCTCGCCCGCCAATGCCGCGCTGATCGCCGCGCTTGGCCGGGGCGAAACGCTCGCCCGCGCCGCCGCCCGCGCGGCGCAGCTTGCGCCCGGGCACGACCCCACCCCCTGCCTCGTCGCGCTGATGCGCGCGGGCGCCCTGACTGCCCCTGAAAGCCACCGGGAAGGAGGACCCAGATGACCCCGATCCTGCGTTTCAACCGCCTGGCCGCGCGGCTGCCCCTTGATGCCGTCCGGCTCGGACTGCGGCTCTTTCCGGCCCTCGTCTTCCTGCAATCGGGCCGGACCAAGGTCGATGGCTTCGCCATCCGCGACAGCACCTGGTATCTCTTCGCGCATGACTATGCCCTGCCGCTGATCCCGCCCGAGGTCGCCGCGGTGAGCGCCACCACCGCCGAGCACCTGCTGCCCGCGCTGATGATACTCGGCCTTTGCACCCGCCTTGCCGCGTTCGGGCTGATCGGGATGACTGCGGTGATCGAGATCTTCGTCTATCCCGAGGCCTGGATCACCCACGGGCTCTGGGCCTCGGCGCTCTTCGCGCTCGTGGTGCTCGGCCCCGGGCGCTGGTCGCTTGACCGCGCGCTCGGGCTCGAGGACGGGGCGGGCTGAGATGGCAGGCAGTCTGGCAATGGCCGAGGATTGCCCGACCGGGAGCCGGGGCGCTAGAGTGGTGCGGCAGGCGGCGCGCGACACGGAGGCCAGGGTGACCGATCACGACGACTGGGCCACGCTCCTGACCCGCGCCAATGCCGGCGACGGGCCGGCCTTCGCCCGCTTCCTGCGCGAGGTGAGCCCCCCGATCCGCGCGGTGCTGCGCGCCCGCGGTGGCGGGCTGCCGCGCGATCAGCACGAGGACGTGCTGCAGGAGGTGCTGCTGGCGCTGCATCTGAAGCGGCACAGCTGGATCCCGGGCACGCCGGTGCGGCCCTGGGTGATGGCGATCGCGCGCTACAAGCTGATCGACGCCTGCCGGCGGCGCGGCGCGGCGATCCACCTGCCGATTGAAAGCTTTGCCGAGGTGCTGGCCGACGGAAGGCTGATGCCGCCGCTGGCCGGCCGGGATGCCGAGCAGATGCTCGCCCAGATCGACACGCGCTCGGCCGCGCTGGTGCGTGCCGTCGCGCTTGAGGGCGACAGTGCCGAGGAGGCGGGCGGTGCGCTTGGCCTCAGCGCGGGAGCGGCGCGGGTTGCGCTGCACCGCGCGCTGCGCCGCCTCGCGCAGATTGCGGAAAGGATGAAGACGTGACCCAGCCCCAGGAAACCGAGGCATTCATCGCCGCCCTTGCCGCGGCCCCTGCCCCCGAGCCGCTGCGCCCGGGCCGGATGGCGCTGCGCGTCGGCACGGGGCTGGCGCTCGGGCTCGCTGCCGTGCTGACGCTGCTGGGCATCCGCCCCGATCTGGGCGCGGCGCTGATGACCCCCGTCACCGCCGCGAAGACCGTGGTGCCGCTGCTTCTGGCGCTGCTGGCGCTGGCGCTGACCTTCGCGACCACCCATCCGGGCCGCCGCGCGCCGCTCTGGCCGCTGCTGCTGCCACTTGGCCTTGCGCTGGCGCTGTTTGCGGAACGCCTGCTCGACACCCCGCCTGCGGCCTGGCGGGCCGAGCTGATGGGCCACACCGTCCGGGCCTGCCTGCTGTCGATCACCACGATCTCGGCGGCGCCGCTGGTGCTGGGCCTTGCCGCCCTGCGGCGCGGCGCAAGCACCCGCCCCGCACTGACCGGCGGGCTTTGGGGGCTGGCGGTCGGGGCGCTGGCGACGGTGGGCTATACGCTCCATTGCAACGAGGATTCGCCGATGTTCTATGTCGCCTGGTACGGGCTGGCGATCGTGATCTCTGGCGCGGTCGGCGCAATCGCCGGAGCCCGCGTGCTGCGCTGGTGAATGCCGAAGGCCGGGGGCGGGACTGGACAGGACCGCCTCGGCGCCCCATCTGCAGAGGGGGACCCCGCCCGAAGGATGCCCCATGCTCCGCCCCCGCCCCTATGCCGGCCCCGTCAGCGACCATTTCGACGGCACGCGCTTCTTCGCGCCGGGCCAGCCCTCGCCCGACCGCAGCCTGCGCGAGCTCCTGCGCTGGCACCGCGAGGGCAACCGCGCGCCCTGGCCGAAACGGGTGGCGGTGACACCCGCCGTACCGCCGGCCCGATCGGGCCCCGCCCGGGTCACCATGGTCGGCCATGCGACGATGCTGATTCAGGTGGCCGGGGTGAACTTGCTCACCGATCCGGTCTGGTCCGAACGCGCGAGCCCCTCGCGGCTGATCGGCCCGCGCCGTGTCACCGCGCCGGGGATCGACTTCGACCGGCTGCCGCCGATCGACGCGGTGCTGCTCAGCCACAACCACTATGACCACCTCGACATCGCCACGCTGCGCCGGCTGCAGGCGCGGCACCGGCCGCTGATGGTGATGCCGCTCGGCACCGATGCGACGGTGCGGCGCGCGGTGACGGGGGCGCGGATCGTCACCGCCGACTGGCACGAGGAGGTGCCCCTCGCCCCCGGCATCGCCGCGACGCTGACGCCGGCGAACCACTGGTCGGCGCGCCGGCTCGGCGACCGGCGGCGGGCGCTGTGGTGCGGGTTCTGGATCGACAGCCCCGCGGCGCGGCTGTGGTTCGCGGGCGACACGGGCTATGGCGACGGCGCGATCTTCCGCACCATCCGCGCCCGCCACGGCGCCCCCGACATCGCGCTGATCCCGATCGGCGCCTATGCGCCGCGCTGGTTCATGGCCGCGCAGCACATCGCGCCCGACGAGGCGGTGCAGGTCTTTCGCGACATCGGCGCGCGCGCGGCGCTTGGCTTTCACTGGGGCACGTTCCAGCTGACCGACGAGCCGCGCGAGGAACCGGCCGAGCTGCTGGCCGCGGCGCTTGCCGCGGCCGGCATCGCGCCCGAGCGGTTCCGCGCCTTCCGCCCGGGCGAGGTCTTTGCCGAAGGCTGAGCCTCAGCGCCCCGGAAACCCGCCCGGCATCAGCGCGTTCAGATCGTTGCGCAGGTGCTGGAGCCCGGCCTCGCAACTGCTGCCGTCGGCGGCGATGAACTCGATGAAGCGGGCGTTCTGCAGGTTGAACAGCGCCCAGCCCAGATGCGCCGGATCGACCGTTTCCGGCAGAATCCCCGCCCCGACCATGCGCTCGATCTCGCGGATCAGCACCGAGGCCAGACGGTTGTCGAGCTCGTGATAAAGCTTGCCGAAGCGCGGTTCGGTGCCCGAGACCGAGGCCGCGATCACCTGCCGCCAGATCGCCTTGTCGAGATGGGTCTGGGTGTGGCGACAGACGATCTCGAAGAAGCCGAGGACGCGGTCGGTCAGGGTCTCGCCCCGCGCGCGCAACCCGCGCTCCAGCGTCGCCAGCAGCTCGCGGTCGCTTTCCGCCACAAGTGCCAGCAGCACCCCCGATTTCGTGCCATAGTAATTGTGCACGGTGACACTGGAGACGCCGGCGATCTCGGCGATCGCCTCCATGGTGATCTTTTCAAGACCGGCCTCGAGAAACAGGCTCTTGGCGGCGGCAATGATGCGCGCCTTGCGGTCTTCCTTCTGCCGCTCGCGCAGGCTGGTGGGCTGTTGTTCCGTCATGGCGGCATCATTTCGTCTCGTGGCGGGAATTGCAACAAACAATTTATCGTATCAAATTTTTTATTGACTAAAGAATTTAGCCACGTATGAATTTTTGCAAGACCACCATCACTCACACGACCACCACTCACGACATCACCAAGAAAAACGACGACCGTCAGGGAGCCCCACGATGAAGACGCTGACCATCGCCTTTGCTGCCATCGCCGCCTTGAGTGCCGGAACCGCCTCGGCCAAGGACACCATCAACATCGGCATGTGCGTGTCCTGGCCCGGCTATGCCATGCTCGACGTGGCCAAGCAGAAGAACCTGCTGCCCGGTTACGACCTCAACATCACCAATTTCGAGGACCCGCTCGGCGGCCATGCCGCGCTCGCCGCGGGGCAGATCGACGTCTACGGCTGCACCGCCGATTACGTGCCGGTCTCGGTCGAGGCCGGGCTGAACGAGGTCAACGTCGCCTATCTCAACCCCTCCTACGGGGTCGATCACGTGATCCTCGCCGCCGGCATGGACCCCGCCGCGCTGAAGGGCAAGAAGGTTGCCGCGCCGCAGGCCTATATCGGCCAGCTGCTGATGGGGCTCTGGCTCGACCGGCAGGGCATCGCGCCCGGCGACGTGACCTGGGTGAACCTCAATGCCGACGAGGCGGTGGGGCCGATGCTCTCGGGCGATCTGGCCGCGGCCTACATGTACGAGCCCTGGATCTCGAAGGTGCTCGAGGCCGCGCCCGGCGCGAAATCGGTGGTGAACACCACCGCCCCCGAGATGCTGAAGACCGGCATCTTCATGGACTCGCTCTACATGAACAAGGACTTCATCGCGAAGAAGCGCGACGCGGCCCTCGCCGTCCTCAAGGCCGAATGGGACGCCCGCGGTTACTGGCATGACCATGTCGAGGAGGTGAACGCGCTGATGGCCGAGACCCTGCAATGGCCGGTCGAGGACGTCAATGCGGTGATCGGCACCAATGGCAAGAGCCTCGACGGCGGCATCTATGTCTTCGACTTCGACGAAAGTGCGCGCACCTGTGGCGTGCTGGATGGCGAGCCGCCCTTCGGCCTGCCGAACGGCTCGATGCCGGGTTCGGTCGCGCTGACCAACGAGTGGTGGATCAAGCTTGGCCTGATGAAGACCAAGATCGATCCGGCGAAGGGCATCGACTGCTCGCTGATGGGCGATCTTGTGGCGCGGGGCTATCGCCAGTCCTTCACCGCGAACTGATCCCGGCATTGCCCCGCGGCACCCGCCGCGGGGAGCAACGGAGGACCCGATGTCGACCGCTTCCAAGGGGCGCAAAGCCCGGCTGCTGCAAGTCCGCGTCCCGGTCTCGGGGCGACAGGCGCTGATCTCGGCCCTCGGGGTCTGGATCGCCTTCTTCGGGGTCTGGATCCTCGCCTCGGGGCTTGGCTGGGTGAACCCGATCCTGGTGCCGCCGCCCGGCAAGGTCTTTGCCACCATCGTGCGGCTCTTCGCCGAGCAGGGCTTCGGCGCCGATGTGCTGATCTCCATCGGGCGGGTGCTGATCGCCTTTGCGCTCGCCAGCCTCGTCGCGGTGCCGCTCGGCGTCGCCATGGGGGCCTTCCCGGCGATCAACGCCGTCTTCGCCCCCTTCGTCTCGGCCTGGCGCTATCTGCCCGCGCCCTCCTTCATCCCGATCCTCTTGATGTGGTTCGGCACCGGCGAGACGCCGAAGCTCGCGCTTCTCTTCCTCGGTGTGATCTTCTTCCTCGTCACCCTGATCGCCGACCACACCCGCGAGATCCGCAAGGAGCTAATCGAGACCGCGCTGACGCTTGGCGCCAATCGCCGGGTGACGGTGTTCCAGGTGATGCTGCCCGCCGTGCTGCCCAATATCCTCGTCGCGATGCGGCAGATGCTGGCCGTGGTCTGGACCTATCTGGTGATCGCCGAGATCGTCGCCTCCACCACCGGCATCGGCGCGATGATGATGCGCGCCCGCCGGTTTCTCAAGACCGACGAGATCCTTGCCGGCATCATCGTGATCGGCGCGCTCGGCATGGCCTGCGACATGGCCTTCGCCCTTCTGCACCGCCGCCTCTTCCCCTATCTGGAGGACAAGCGCTGATGTCCGCCCTGCTGCAAATCCAAAACGTTTCCAAGACCTTCGATCTGCCCGGCGGGCAGGCACTGACCGCGGTCGACGATGTCAGCTTCGCGGTCGAGAAGGGCTCGATCTGCGTGCTCCTCGGCCCCTCGGGCAGTGGCAAGTCCACCATCCTGCGGATGATCGCCGGGCTCGAGACCCAGAGCTCGGGTGCCGTGCTGCTCAATGGCACCCCGATCGACGGGCCCGGGCGCGAGCGTGGCATGGTGTTTCAGGCCTATAGCTCGTTCGACTGGATGTCGGTCGGCAAGAATGTCGAATTCGGCATGAAGATCAACGGCGTGCCCGCGGCCGAACGGCGCGCGCGGGCCGAGCGCTTCATCGGCCTCGTCGGGCTGTCGAAATTCATAGACGCCTATCCCTCGCGGCTTTCGGGCGGCATGCGGCAGCGCGTGGCGATTGCCCGCACGCTGGCCAATGCCCCCGACGTGCTGCTGATGGACGAGCCCTTCGGCGCCCTTGACGCCGAGACCCGCTGGCAGATGCAGGAGCTGATGATCGAGGTGGCCGAGGCCTCTGGCACGACGATGATCATCGTCACCCATGACATCGAGGAGGCGATCTTCCTTGCCGACAAGATCGTGTTCCTGTCAAGCCACCCGGGCCGGCTGAAGGAGGAGATCCTCCCCACCTTCAAGCCCGGCCGGCTGCGCAACAAGGAAGATGTGATCGCCCTGCCCGGCTATGCCGAGATGGAGCGCAAGATCATGCGGATGATGCGCGAGGAGGGCCACAAATGACCGGCCTCGACTTCACCGGCCGCACGGTCGTCATCACCGGATCGAGCCGCGGCATCGGGCTGGGCATCGCCCAGGGCTTCGCCCGCGCCGGCGCGACGCTGCACCTGATCGCGAATGACGCCGCGGTGCACGCGCGCGCCGCCGACCTTGGCGCCACCGCGGCCGAGGCCGACATCTCGGTGAAATCCGAGGTGCTCCGCGCCCTCGCGCCCCTCGAGCGCATCGACGTGCTGATCAACAACGCAGGCCTCGAGCTGATGACGCCAATCGGGGATGCGTCGGACGCGACGACCGACGCCTTCCGTCGGGTGATCGACATCAACGTGACCGGCACGGCGCTCGTCACCGCCACGGCGCTTGGCCGGATGGGCGCGGGCGGCGCGATCGTCAACACCGCCTCGATCTGGGGCCGCGTGGCCGAACCGGGTTTCGGCGCCTATGTCGCCTCGAAACACGCGATCATCGGGCTGACCAAGACCTGGGCGCGCGAGCTCGGCCCCCGCGGCATCCGGGTGAACGCGGTCTGCCCCGGCTGGGTGCGGACCGAGGCCTCGATGCGCTCGCTTGGCCGGATCGCGGCCGAGGCGGGCCGGGCCGAGGACGATCTGCTCACCGACATCGTCGCCGGGCAGGCCCTGCCCGGCCTGATGGAGCCGCCCGACATGGCGCCCACCTATCTGTTTCTTGCCTCCGACCTTGCCGCGAACATCACCGGCCAGTCGCTGGGCGTCGACCGAGGAGAAGTCCCATGGTGAAACCGCTTTCCGGCAAGCGCGCCCTTGTCACCGGCGCGGCGAGCGGCATCGGCTTTGCCGCCGCCTGCGCGCTGCAGGAGGCCGGCGCCGAGGTGATCGGTCTCGACCTGCTCAGCACCGAGGCGCCGTTCCAGATCCTGGCCTGCGACCTTGCCGACGAGGCGCAGATCGTCGCGACGGTCGCGGGGGCGGCGGCGCGGATGGGGGGCATCGACATCCTCGTCAATAACGCCGGCATCCTCGAGGAAGCCCCGCTTGGCGCGCTGAGCGCCGCCCATATCGACCGGATGTTCGCGGTCAACGTGCGCGGCGCGATGCTGGTCGCGCGCGAGGTGCTGCAGCATCTGCCCGATGGCGGGCGGATCATCAACACCGTCTCGGAACTCGCCTATCTCGGCCGCGCCAATGCCTCGGTCTATGCCGCGACCAAGGCGGCGATGCTGGGCGCGACCCGGTCCTGGGCGCGCGAACTCGCGCCGCGGATCCTGGTGAACGCCGTGGCGCCCGGGCCGACCGACACCCCGCTTCTGGGTTTCGAGAAACTCGACGCCCGCGCGCAGGCCGAGGAAACCGCCTACCCGATCGGCCGCATCGGCCGCCCCGAGGAAGTGGCGGCCGCCGTGGTCTTCCTCGCCGGCCCCGGCGCCACGCTCTTTATCGGACAATGCCTCGGCGCCAATGGCGGCGCGGCGATGATGTGATGGACCAGACGATGACCGACACCGTTTTCTATGCCGAACTGCCCTGGCCCGAGGTCGAGGCCCGCATCGCCGCCGGCGCGCCGGTGTTCCTGCCGCTCGGCGCGACGGAACAGCACGGCCGGCACATGGCGCTGAACGTCGATGTGGTGCTGCCCACCGCAGTGGCCGCGCGGGCGGCGGCCGAGGTCGGCGGGCTGGTGCTGCCGACGCTCGCCTATGGCAACCGCTCGCAACCCAAAACCGGCGGCGGCCCGGGCTTTCCCGGCACGGTGAACCTGACCGCGCAGACCTTCGCACTGATCGTGCGTGACGTGATCTGCGATCTCTTCCGCCAGAAGGTGCGCAAGATCGTCACCGTGAACGGGCATTACGAGAATATCGGCCCGACGATCGAGGGGATCGAGCTGGCGCTCGACGCGATCGGGCGCGACCGCACCGACGGCCTTGTCATCCTGCGCGTCGACCACTGGGACATGGTGCAGCCCGAGACGCTCGATCGCATCTTCCCCGACGGCTATCCGGGGATCGAGCTCGAACATGCCTCGGTGATCGAGACCTCGATGATGATGGCGCTGCGGCCCGAGCTTGTCGATCTGACGAAGGCAGCCCATGACGGCCCCGCCGCCTTCCTGCCCTATGACCGCTACCCCAAGCCCTGCGCCGAGGTGCCGCCCTCGGGTGTGCTGTCGCTGACCGAGGGATCCTCGGCCGAGAAGGGCGAATGGCTGCTGGCCGATTGCACGGCCGGCATCGCCGCCGCCGTTGCCCGCGAATTCAACTGAGGACGCTGAAAATGACCAAGTTCCACCAGCCCATCGACGCCGCCGAAGTGCCGCGCTTCGCCGGGCTTTCGACCTTCATGCGCCTGCCCGCCGTGGCCTCGGCCGCGGGGCTCGATATCGCGCTGATCGGGATTCCGTGGGATGGCGGCACGACGAACCGCGCCGGTGCCCGGCACGGGCCGCGCGAGGTGCGCAACATGTCGAGCCTGATGCGCAGCGCGCACCACGCCTCGGGCGTCGCCCCCTTCGAGATCGCCAATATCGCCGATGTGGGCGACCTCTCGGTGAACCCGATCGACGTGATGGACGGGATCGCGCGGATCCAGAACGGCATGGCCGCGATCGTCGCCACCGGCGCACTGCCGCTTGCCGTGGGCGGCGACCACCTGACCACCCTGCCCTCGCTGCGCGCCGTCGCGAACGGGCCGCGGGGGGGCGGCAAGCCGCTCGGGATGATCCATTTCGATGCGCATTCCGACACCAACGACACCTATTTCGGCGGCAACCGCTTCACCCACGGCACCCCCTTCCGCCGCGCGATCGAGGAGGGCGTGCTCGACCCGAAGCGCGTGGTGCAGATCGGCATCCGCGGCTCGGTCTACGAGCCGGGCGAGCATGACTGGGCCAAGGCGCAGGGCATCCGCATCATCTACATGGAAGAATTCGTGGCCCGCGGCCCCGCGGCGGTGATCGCCGAGGCGCTGGAGATCGTCGGGCAGGATCCGACCTACATCACCTTCGACATCGACTCGATCGACCCCTCGATGGCGCCGGGCACCGGCACGCCCGAGATCGGCGGCTTCACCACCCGCGAGGCGCAACAGATGCTGCGCCTCCTTGGCCCGGTCAACATCGCCGGCGCCGATGTGGTCGAGGTGGCGCCGCCCTTCGACGTCGGTGGCATGACGGCGCTCGCCGGCGCCACGGTGATGTTCGAGCTGATGTGCGTGATGGCGACGCAGGTCGATCAGCGCCGCAACGGCTGAGACACCAGCGCCCCGGCACCGACCGGGGCGCCCGCCCGGCTCACGAGCACTGCGTCAGATAGTTCTGCTGCGCCGTGTCGAGAAGCCCGTCGAGAACCGCCATGCCGAGCGGGCTGCCCGAGACATCGGGCACCTGCCCCAGCGGCCCACGCATGCGCAGCTGCTTGAGCAGCAGTTCCGGGTGATAGTGGCGCAGCATCGAGCCGAAGACGAGCGAGAAGGCCATGCCCTGCTGCGGGTCGAGCGCGCCCATCGTCGTGACCGTCGGCAGCGACAGCCCCGAAAGCTGCGCGACCGCGGCCGGGTCTGCATTCTGGTTTGCCTCGAGAACCGCCCCGATCCGCTCGATCTCGTCGGCCGAACGGGTCGCCACGCCGGTCTCGATCTCGTGAAGCGCGCTGCATTGCGCGGCGGAGAAGCTCATCGGCGCATCGGCGGGCGGCAGCGTGGCGAATTGCGCCAGCGCCGGCAGCGCGGGTGCGGCAAAGGCGCAGGCGGTGGCAAGGGAAAGCAGGTGTGCACGCATCGAGAGGTCCCGGCGACAGTGGTCAGTTCGGCACGGGCATGCCACGGATCCGGCGCGGAGGACAGGCACGCCTGCGTGACCGCGCCGCGCCCCGGCCAGTTCCCGCCGGCGGCCGGACGGCCCGAGGGACGCGTGGGATCTTGGTCAGGGGCTGGTGCCGACGGAGGGCATCCCGAGGATGTCGCGCGCCGTTTCCTGACGCCCCAAAACATGAGATAAAGCCATCAAATTACAGAAGAAAACGTCTCACCCCGTCGCTGAAGACACGTAAGAAGCGCACGCAGGATGTAGGGCTAGTGTGGCGCTTGCAGTGGCGGCAAAAGACAGGCTGACGGCGATCAAGATCAAGAACGCGGCCCCCTGGCCTCCATGGTGACGGAGGTGGTCTATATCTCCACCGCACAGTGGATGGCGGGAAGTGGATCTACCGCTTCACCTTCGCGGGTCGGCGCCGTGGCAGGGGCCCGGGCGCCCTTTCGGCCGTTTCCCGGCGCAAGCGCGCAAGGAGCGGGGCCGCCGGGCCGCGGTTCGAGCCGCCGGCCGCGATCCGATCTCCGTGCGGGCACAAGAGAAGAACACGGCGACGATCGAGGCCGCCCGAGCGGATCAAGTGCCCCCTCCGGGCGGCCGAAGCCTGTCGCGTCCCGCTCTCGAAAGCGGCGCTTGAGATCGTTCGGACCGCTCGGCACCTGTCGAATGACCGCGTCGACGGCTTGCTGCTTCCGGGCGCGCTTGGCGGAGCCCTGTCGCAGAATGCGCTGCTCAATGTGCCCGACGACATGCACGAGGCCGGCAGGCCACACGGGCTCCGCACCAGCTTCCGGACCTGGGTATAGGAGACCGCCTCCGCTTCCCATGAGGTCGCGGCGACGGCACTCGGGCACAAGATCGGCGGACGCGTGGAACGGCCTTGCGCGAGATCCGATTACCTGGACCAGCGCGCCGCCCTCATGCGACGATGGGCCGATCATGTCGCAGGCGACGACACGGCGGGCCGGAGCTGATCTAGACGATCCGGGCCGCTTGACCACAAGACAACGCATCTGTCGCCCCGCCGCCAGCCACCGGAACCTCAGCTCTGATCGCAGCCAAAGCGCCGTGTCGATCGCGGGCGGAATGATCTGTATGGCGTTTCGCCCATTCCCTTTCCGAGAAGGCCGGACAGCCCCGAGGGAAGTCGAGACGCATTTTCAGGGATGGGGAATCGGGCTTTCTCGGCGAGGAGGACAGGATGGTGGGTGGTGCGGGCCCCTAGATCTCTGCCGGGACGAGGCGGCCCTTCTCGGTGTTCAGAAGCTGTTCGACCTGTGCCATCACGTCGGCGGGGGGCAGGCCCGGCGGGATCGGCGGGAAATAGGAAACGACGATCGTGCCGCCCCGCTTTGCGCCTTTGCCCCAGAAGCAGCCGGCATTGTGCACCACCGGAACCACCGGCAGATCGAGCTTGCGATAGAGCGCGATCAGCCCGGGCTGGAACTTGCGTTGCTCATGCACGCCGATGCGGGTGCCTTCGGGGAAGATCAGGATCGAGCGACCGCGCGCCACCTCCTGCCGCGCCTCGGAGATCATCGCCGCCATTGCCCGGCCGCCGCCGCTGCGGTCGATCAGGATCATCGGCGCATGGCTCAGGAACCAGCCGAAGACCGGGATCCTGCGCAGCTCCTGCTTGGCGATGATGCAGACGTCGGGGACCAGCTGGTTGAACGCGAGGGTTTCCCAGGTGGACTGGTGGTTGCAGACATAGATGCAGGGGGCATCGAGATGCTTGTTCTCGATGCCCTCTTCGCGCAGGCGCAGCCCGAGGATGCGG
The DNA here is from genome assembly GCF_056590935.1 of Paenirhodobacter sp. YD-8. Classification (NCBI taxonomy): domain Bacteria; kingdom Pseudomonadati; phylum Pseudomonadota; class Alphaproteobacteria; order Rhodobacterales; genus Paenirhodobacter; species Paenirhodobacter sp. YD-8. The sequence goes on from NZ_CM152649.1 coordinate 2,499,582, forward strand.
TGCGACAGGCCCAGCACGCCGCTGGTCCAGAAGCGGATCGCGGCGCGGGTGAGGCCGGGGCGTTGCAGCAGCGCAAGGGCCGGGATGAAGGGGCTCTGCAGCAACGTCCAGAGCCCGAAAAACACGTCGAAAAGTCTCGATCGGACGATCAGCATCCTTGGCCTTGTGCTCCTTGGCATCAGCCTGCAGTCGGGTGAGCCCCGGCCGCCATCAGGCGGCGAGGGGCAGGGTCTGGCGGTGCTGCGGCACGAAGCCGGCGCTGCGGGCGGCATGCAGGAAGGCGTGGCGCGCCTCGCTGACCGAGCCCAGACAGTCCATCGCAGCCTCGAGACGGCCAAGCGCATGCTGGCGCGCCGCGTCAGCGACGGGCCACTTCTTGCGCAGCCAGTATTGCGCCTGTTCGATCGTGCTGAACTTCTGCACGTCGCCTTCCGGCGAGATCACGAGAGACATGGGTTCACCCCAGTAGATTTCGATCAAGGTATTGGTCTTTCTTGGAAAACGTGAGGGCACTCGGCAAAGCCGGTGTTCCTCTCACGGCAGGCGTGTCGGTCGCGGGGCCGATCGCGCCAGGTTGATTTGTGCGGCATCGGCTCTGGCCGCGCGCTGCGCATGCCAGGAAGCCTGCCCATGTGGTCAGGCGCGACGTCGGGCGTTGCAAGCTGACCTGTGCCCGGTGGCACGTTCGGCTTGCCTGCCTGCCGCGGCAGGGACGAGCCCATCCCGTCTGTCGACCGCCGCTGCGGTTCGGACGTGTTGTGTGGTGGTCTGGTCGACCTGTTTCACGCTGGCCGGATCGGTCATCGTGCGTTCCTTTCCGAAGTGCCGCCCACAGGATGCGGGGGGCCGGGCAAAGCTCAAGATCGTCGCTGAGCCGGAAGGAACAGGGTCCGAGAAGAAGAGATGCAAACCCTAGATAGGGGCTCGACCCATGAATTGCGAGAAAATAAAGCACCCCCGCAGACAGGTTCGGGCAACCCTTTCCTGCCAAAGGAGATTATCTTGAAGGTCCAGCCCTCTGGAGCCTGCATCGGGGCCTTTTGGGGGATCGCACGCCGGTATTGCGCCGGTTCTTCGGAACGAGGGCTCGCAATCGAACGGGATCTCCCCATATCATGAGGAACTGCAGTGTTCATCCCGGGGGCGGACGCCGACCTCCGCGGGCGCCGTGGCGCCGATCGGGGAACCGGGCAGTTGCCCCGGCCATCCGGTCTCCCGGACCTGCAGGCCGAAGGCCTGATCGCGACGGCGCCATCCGCCCGTGCGACGCGTCATCAGACCCTGAGTGGACGTGTTGCCAGAAAAGGATGCCACAAGATGAAATCGCCGGAGACCGAAGACCGCGAGCCCGCAGAGGCTGCGCGTCCCGCGACCGAGACCTCGCAGAAGCCGGACACCCCGCATCCGCGGGTGCGTGGATCGATCTTCGATCCCTCTTACGCACCCGAGGGAGCCGAGCTGCGCAAGGCATGGTCCCGCTTCGATCGCAAGAAGCTATGAGGGTCTCGACGGCCGAGCCGGCCCGCGCGCCCTTCGCCTTCCCCATCCGCGAGGTTCGCGATGACGTTCAATAATATCCGGATCAAGCTCGGCTGCCGGTTCAATCTGAGCCTGCCGCAGCCGACGCCGATGATCGCGTTGCTGAACGTGCATTTCTCGCGCGTGGGCGATCTGGAATTCCCCGACCATGTGCGCACCTGGCCGCCGGTGCCGCTGAGCGCCTATCGCGACGCGTTCGGCAACTGGTGCACGCGGCTCGTCGCGCCCGCGGGTGACTTCAGCATCGGCACCGAGGGGGTGATCGGCGACAGCGGCCTGCCGGACGCGCGCCCGCCGGACGGCGGTCAGAGCCCGGTCGAGACCCTGCCCGACGAGACGCTCGCCTTCCTGCTGGGCAGCCGCTATTGCGAGACGGATGTGCTCTCCGACACCGCCTGGCGCCTGTTCGAGCATACCCCGCCCGGGCGTGCCCGAGTGCAGGCGATCTGCGACTTCGTGCATGGGCACATCCGGTTCGACTACCTCGCCGCGCGGGCGACCCGCAGCGCGGCGCAGGCCTATGCCGAGGCGCAGGGCGTGTGCCGCGATTACGCGCATCTGGCGATCACCTTCTGTCGCTGCATGAACATCCCTGCACGGTACTGCACCGGGTATCTGGGCGACATCGGCATGCCGCCGCCCTATCCGCCCGGCGATTTCGCGGCCTGGATGGAGGTCTGGCTGGATGGCCGCTGGTGGGTGTTCGATCCGCGCAACAACACCCCCCGCATCGGTCGCGTGCTGGTCGCCCGCGGGCGCGATGCCGCCGATGTGCCGCTGATCCATTCCTTCGGAACGAATGTTCTGACCGGGTTCGAGGTCTGGACGGATCAGATCGCCTGATGCAGGCCGCGGCGGGCCGATCCTGAACCTCATTCGGTGCGGAAAATCCGGGGAGGCGTCTTTTCCTTTGTGAAATGCCGCCGAGTCGTGTAGGAAGAGCAGGCTACGTTGTTCCCAACTGCACCTGTCTCCTTTGTCGGCTTCAGTCTGCCTTTTAGAATTGACTGAGCCGGGCTGCCGCGTTTTGCGGGCGGTATTTATTTAAGGAGATCTCACGATGGCCAATGGCACCGTGAAATGGTTCAACAGCACCAAGGGTTTCGGCTTCATCGAACCGAAGAACGGCGGACGGGACATCTTTGTCCACATCTCGGCGCTCGAGCGCGCAGGCATTGCGCAGCTCAATGATGGCCAAGCCGTCACCTACGAAGTCGAGACCGGCCGCGACGGCCGTGAATCCGCTCGCGATCTGCAGGTCGCCTGATCGGAACGATCCTGGATCCGGCTCCACCGGCCGGATCACACGATCAAGGAGGCGTCATGCCCCGCAAGGATAAGACCAGCGGTTTCTTCCGCGAGATTGCTCAGGCGCCGACCTCGGCGCAGGAGCGCACCGATGCCGCGGTCAAGCTGATCCGCGAGACCGAAGCGGAATCGCGCGCGGATCTGACCGCAAGCCTGCGCGCCGCACGTATCGCACGCGACACGGGTGGCATGCCCCCCGCTGCACCATCCGGCAAGGCAAAGTCGCGCAGCTGAGCCGCGCGCATCCAGCACACAGAGATTCCCGGAGCTTCTCTTCGGGATGTTACGGAGGGCCCAACCATGGCTGCCGAAAAAAAGCCTTCGGGCAAGACCCACGGGGCACATAAGGCGCCCCATCGGGAAGAACATCCCAGCCTCGGCTGGCATGAGTTCTTCCAGAGCCTCGTCACCGAGAGATCTCCGGACCGTCGGCTTGCACTGCCGCATGGGATCCAGGAATAGGCTTTCACTGTCAGTGTGGTGAATGGCATTCCCGGTGAGGCGGCTGAGCGCGATATGGCTTCACTTTGAGCCGATCGGTGTTCGTCGGATGACTTACCGGGAGGTGGAGCGGCAGGGGGAAATCCCTGCCGTTTCGCTTTTCGGAAGTACCGGCGCTCGAACTGAATGGTGCGTGACGAGTGCTTGCTTCATCGCCTTCGCGTCGGCACCGTCCGTCATGCTGCACGGAGCAGGGGTCGGGTTTTGGCAGGGGCATTCTGCGCTCAGCATACGGCTCCGGCGTCCGCTGAGGGCCGAGCACGTCGGGTCTGAGGTTGTGGCCCGATCTCGGGGTTGTTGCGCAACTCATGCCTGAGGCATGATGCCCCCCTTCCCCGCCGGCGTCATGCTACGCGGACGATCTCAGCGATACCGAGCGCATTGAAACGGTTGATGAGGGCGCAGCGGATCCGGATTTCGGCGGTTTGTCGGTCCGGGTCTCTTGCGGCGATGCGCTCGCCGAAAGCCTTGAGCCGAGCCGAGCCGATGAGTGCCACCGGTTCGAGCGAACCGGCGAGGGCATTTTGCCTCGATCCGGCTTCGGACATGGTATCCGGTCCATCGCGTCCAGAGCGCCCTGCCATAGTGCCGGGTGGCGCGAAGGGTTTCGTTTCGGGTGATTGCCGCCGGGCAGTCCTCTTTCCACGGCCGCCCGCTTTTGCGGATAGGGATGATCGGCGAGGCCTGACGGTCGATGATGGCGGCGTGGCAACGGCGCGTGTCATACGCGCCATCGGCGGTCACGGTGCCGATCTCTTCGCACTCGGGGATCTGGTTGAGCAGTTCCGGCAATGAGGAGGACAAGAAAACAGTCCGGGGGACTGTTTTCCCGACGAATGGACTGTCACCATCGCTGCTGGGAGTGAATTCCACGGCGCGGATGTCAGACGTGGCGGCAGCTTGAACAGGACCTTGATGGTCAGACAGAATTGGATTGCCGTATCCGAGAACAACGCGGGGCAACCCGGGCTGCCGTCATGCGGCGCGAGCCAGGTCATCTCCTTGGTAAGCGGTGCATATACCCCATGTTCCAATGAAATAAGGGTTTTGCGATGATCGCCCTCTCTCTGTTCGAAGGAGGTCGAGATGTTGGACGAGAAGGATGGCGGCGATGTGGTGGTCTGGGGAATCCCGGTGATCACCGCCGACAACGGGCGTCGGATCTGGCCCGATGAGCTCAAGGCGATGGCGGTGAAGAAGATCAAGGCCGGCACCAAGATCGTCACCATCGCCAAAGAGATCGGGGCCAACGAGTCCCTAGTCGCGAAATGGGCGCGCGCCGAATTGCCCGAACTGCCGCGCCGGGGGCGGCCGCAGGGAAAGGCTCCGCAATTCGTCGAGGTGATGGCCCCCTCGGAACAGGTGCGCGCCACGAGGCAGACGGGCGCCGCTGACGCGGCCGCCTGTCAGATCCGGATCGGCGACGCCGAGATATCGGTCGGTGGTAATTTTCCGACCGAGCAGCTGGCCGAGATCCAGCGTGCGGTGAGGGCCTCGCAATGAGTTACCACACCCCGAGCTACCGCATCTACCTCGCCACCGAGCCGATCGATTTTCGCAAGGGCATGGACGGGCTGGTGGCGCATGTCGCGAGCCAGTTCCAGCTTGACCCGTTCGACGGAGCGATCTGGGTGTTCCGCTCGCGGCGCGCCGACAAGCTGAAGATGATCGTCTGGGATAGCACCGGGCTGGTGCTGACGATGAAGCGCCTCGATGGCAAGCGCTTCGTCTGGCCGAAGGCCCAGTCCGGGCCGATGATGCTGAACCAGGTGCAGTTCGACGCCCTCTTTGCCGGGGTCGATTGGCGCGGCATCGCGGTCAACGCCCCGCGCAAGCCGGTCATCGCCTGAGCCCTCCAAAATGCCCTTCACGGCGGGTCGGGATTTTCCCGGCCCCCGGTAAGGCTCTGCCTGAAAAGGAAATCCCATGCTCCGCCACAAGATATTGCTGGTAAAATATCCGTCGGACGAGACCCAGAAATCGATCGAACTGCGCCTGTCCGAGCGCCTCAAGAACCTTCGGCAGGCGATGTTCTTGGCCGCGCTGGACCCAATCCGGGACGAGGATCTGCCCCGTCCCACGGACCCCGAGGTGGACATTATCATCAAATTGGAGGACGCGGATTGCCGCAAGATCACGCGCCGAGCAAAGCGGTTGATCGAGCGCCGCGAGGCCGCCTCGGGGCTCGCTCACTTGCGCAAAGAAGATCGGGATCGGCTTGCGGCACTGCGTGACGGCGTCAATCTGATCCGCCTCCCGTCCGAGCACCGCGCCGACGAGATCGCGGCGGAAGTTCATGCGGATTACCCTTGGCTGGCACCCGCGACCGAAGTTGTCTGGCACGCGTTGCGGAAATCGGTGCGCGAGGGTTGGCCGGGCGTTCGCTTGCCGCCGCTTCTGCTCGATGGGCCCCCGGGGATCGCAAAGTCGACTTGGGCACGTCATCTGGCTACCGCGCTGCGTATGCCGTCGATATCGGTTGAGGCGACGGTCGAGAACGCCAGTTTCGGATTGCTCGGCTGTCAGCGCGGCTGGGCCACCGCAGGACCCGGACGGCTGCTACAGCTGATCCTTCAGGAGAGGGTCGGCAACCCGATCGTCGTGATCGATGAACTCGAAAAGGCCGGTCGTGTGACAGGGACGAATGGCGGGTCCTATGATCTGTGCGGCGGACTGTTGCCACTGTTGGAGCCCGCAACCGCAAGCCGTTGGACTTGCCCGTATTTTCAGGTGCCATTTGACTTGGGACAGGTGTCATGGGTCATGACCGTCAACGCGACGCGCCCCATTCCAGAGCCTCTGCTGAGCCGCTGCCCGCCAATCCGGCTGCCGCACCTGACAACGCGGGACCTGACCGGTTTCGCGCGTCGTCAGGGCGCGCGGCGTGCTTTGAGCGATGACAGCATCGAGGTGATCGTGGAAGCGATCCAAGCGAGCGCAGGTCCCATCTCGCTCCGGACTGTGATGCGGATGATCGCGCGTGCCGAGACGCTTGAGGCGGGGCCGCAGTGGCACTGACGGGCGCCTCAACGCATTGGAGAGATTATGATAAACCTAGTGAAGGACGGCATGGCATCTTCATTTGAGGACCGCGCAAGGCAAAAGCCGAGGCACGGGCGCGAGATGAAGAACGTCTGGCCAGAGGCGAGATATCAGCCGCGGATCTGCAGAAAGAGAGTGCGCATTTCGCACGGGCGCTCAGTGGACAGAATGGGCCGCTCAGAGTCGGATTTCCTGTCAAAAGCAAGCTTGGCAAATGGCGGTATATGGAGTTTCCTGCGAACAAGCTCCCCAAGGATGACAGCGGATCGATCACGATCACCATCTATGCCCGCATGGACCCCGAGGGCCGGGCACGTTTACGAGGCCAAGACCAACGCGAGTGGCGGGGGGCAGCCCAAGCGTCATTCGTGCAAGGCGCAACTTCACGCCAGTCGCCGACACGAAGGGCGGAAAGCCGACCGACGGCGATGCAACAATGCGGCCACAGCAAAGGGTGGGAAAGCAGTCTCTCATGCAAAGTGCGGCGACGTGGGCGTTAGGATGAGAGAAGGAGGACAGTCATCTTGTGCCATGGAGACAATGAACACCGGCTCGTTCGCCGGCGTCCAACTTTTCGCCTCGAAGGCTGCAAACGTCGATGTCAAGCGTTTGATCGTTGCACAGAGCGGCATGGCGAGCATAAGTATTAGATGTGAAGCATGAGAGGGAGCTTCGATGAGCCATCTATATGACGAGCGTACCGACTGCTTCTCCGTTATGCAGACGGCGACGGTCCGTGAGTATCTGGATTTAGTTGCGGCCGCCCATGACGCACGTGGCAGGATGAGCGGCCAGAGAGAGACACTTAAAACTACTGACCTGCCCCCCGGTCGTCCCTCGTTCATAACGAGAGTCCTTGGGTTTGATAGTGGTCGGTTTCGGGTTGGGCAAGCGCGTCGGGCGCGGAGCCCTCAGATTGCTCAAGCGCCCGGCGCGCGTCGGACGGGGTCTTGTTGCCCAGCGAGGAATGCGGCCTGACGTTGTTGTAGTCGTAGCGCCAGAGGGCCAGTTTGCGGCGGGCATCGGCCAGGCTGTCGAAGATCTCCTCGTTCAAGCATTCGTCCCGCAGGCTGCCGTTGAAGCTTTCGATGTAGCCGTTCTGCTGCGGCTTACCCGGGTCGATGTAGTGCCATTCGACGCCGTTCTCGTTGGCCCATTTCAGAATGGCCTTGCTGGTGAACTCGGTTCCGTTGTCGCTGACGATGCAAGCGGGCTTGCCGTAAATCCTGACCAGCGCATCGAGTTCCCGCGCCACCCGAGCCCCCGAGATGCTGGTGTCGGCGATCAGCGCCAGGTTCTCGCGGCAGCAATCGTCGTTCACGGCCAGGATGCGGAACTTGCGGCAGGCCCCGAACGTGTCGGACAGAAAGTCCAGAGACCAGCGCTGGTTCGGCCGCAGCGGCACCGGCATCGGGGTTCGACTGCCGCGCGCCCGTTTACGGCCACGTCTGCGTCGCACTGACAGCCCCTCTTCGCGGTAAATCCGGTAGAGTTTCTTCTCGTTCATGATCATGCCCTTGCGCTCCAGCATAATGCCGACACGCCGGTAGCCGAAGCGACGGCGCTTCTCGGCGATCTTGTGCATCTCTTCACGGATTTCCGGGTTGTCGGGCGGCCGTTCATGCCGCACCGTCTTCGGATCGACACCGATCAGGACACAGGCCCGGCGTTGAGAGATCGGATGATCCTTCATCGCCCGCAGCACCGCGTCCCGCCGCGCCATCGGTGTCGTCAGGGTTTTCCCAGCAGATCCTTCAGGACCACATTGTCCAGCATCGTATCCGCCAGCAGGCGTTTCAGCTTCGCGTTCTCGTCCTCGAGCTGCTTCAGCCGTTTGGCGTCCGACAGGTCCATCCCGCCATACTTGCCCTTCAGCTTGTAGAAGGTCGCGGGGCTCAACCCGTGCTTCCGGCAAAGCTCGGAGGTCGGCAACCCAGCCTCCTGCTCCTTGATCATCCCGATGATTTGCGCATCGGTGAAACGGCTTTTCCTCATGTCGTCTGCTCCTTCTCAGGTTGGGCAGACTCTACATCACAGCGAGGGAACTTCCGGGCGGCAGGTCACACCATATCGGTGGCCGCAGCCCCGCCACCGCAGGTCATCACCTCATCCGACACTTCAAAGCGATTGCCGGTGGGCGCGAGGGTGGGGAAATCCTCGCAGAAGGCTGGTTGGTTTTCCCAGTGCAGGGTGAAGGGGCGATCCGTGAGCAGCCCGGCCTCGGCGAGCGTCACCGCGCCGGTGCAAATGCCCCCTACCGCGCCGCCAAAGCGGGCGTGACGAGAGATTGCCGCCACGACCTTTGGCGCCGCCGCGGCCTTGGGCGGGTTGCCCGCGCAGACAAAGGCACGCGTGGCACGGTCCATCTGCTCCAGCGGCCCATCGACACACACCGAAATTCCCGAGGAACTCGCGACGGGTGAGCCAGTTTCCGACATCAGCCGCCAGCGATAGAGCGGCTGTTGCGCCAGCTGATTGGCAATGCGCAACGGATCGACCGCCGAGGAAAACGCCAGAAGCGTGAAACCCGGCACAAGAATAAAGGCATAGGTCCGCGTGGGCTGCCCCGCCGGAAGTAGAAAATAGGCGGCCCCAAGGGGAACGACGGGATCGCCCCCTTGCGGGCCTTCTTTCATCCGGTCGAGCATTTCCAGGCCCTGTTACCCGAGCGCGCGCCGCGACAGTCGGTCCAACAGGATCGCGACAGCCACGATCGAAAGCCCCGCGCGCAGGCCAAGGCCCATCTCCATCCGCGTGAGACCGCGCGTAACCTCGGCCCCCAGACCGCCCGCGCCCACAAGGCCCGCCAGCACGACCATCGCCAGCGACAGCAGAATGGTCTGGTTCAGCCCGACCATAAGCGTCTTGCGCGCGGCAGAAATTTCCAGCTTGCCCAGCACCTGCCAGAAGCCTGCGCCAGAGGCATGGCCGAGCTCGATCAGCTCGTTCGGCACCTCCTTGAAGGCGAGCGTGGTGATGCGCAGCATCGGCGGGATGCCGTAGACAACGGTGGCGATCAACGCGGGCACCTTGCCCAGGCTGAAGATCATCACAGCGGGGATCAGGTAGACCCACGGCGGCACCGTCTGCATGATGTCCAGGACCGGGCGCAGGATGGCCTCGACCCGGCGCTTGCGCGCAGCCCACAGCCCCAGCGGGAAGGCGATGAGAACCGAGACGATGACCGACACGCTGACGAGCGCGATCGTCTGCATCGCCTCTTTCCACATCCCCGCGGCAAGGCAGAGCCCAAGGCTCGCCGCGGCCAGCGCACCGTAGCGCAGCCCATAGCCGACGGCGGCCAACGCCACGACGGCCGAGAGCATCAGCCACGGCGCGGGCAGCAGCAATGCGCGCTCGGCGCCGCCGATCACGGCCTCGACCGCACCGCCGATGGCCGCGAACAGTCCATGCGCATGCACGTTGAGCCAGTCGATTGCCTGCGAGACCGAGGCACCGGGCGAAAACAGGGGGACGGGCGCGGCCATCAGCGGGTCTCCTTGGTGGCGGTCTGGCTGATCCGGTCAAGCACGATGGTCAGCACGACAATCGCGATGGCGGCATCGACCGATTTGGCGATGTCGAGCGTGCGCACCGAGGCATAGATCGTTTGCCCCAGCCCACCAGAGCCCACGATACCAGCGATCACCACCATGCCAAAGGCCATCATCAGGCTCTGGTTCACGCCGGCCATGATCGAGCGCGCCGCAAAGGGCAGGCGGATCTTGGCGAAGGTCTGCCAGCCACTCGCGCCGGTCGCGGCGCCGAGCTCCATGAATTCGGTCGGTGTGCGGGCGATGCCAAGCGCCGTGAGCTTCACGGTCGGCGGCACGGCCACGATGAAGGTCGCGAGAATTGCCGTGGCGGGGCCATAACCCAGAAAGGCAATCGCCGGCAGCAGGTAGAGATAGGGCGGCAGGGTCTGGATCAGGTCGAGCACGGGATCGACGATGCGCGCCACGCGCGGGTTATATCCCGCAAGAACCCCGACGAGCCCACCGACAAGCACCGCAATCGTGGTCGCCGACAGCACGAGCGCCAGCGTCTCGAGCGTTTCACCCCAGAGCCCCATCGCCCAGCAAAGCGCCAACCCGGCCGTGGCGATCACGCCAAAACCCAACCCGACCAGGCGCCAGGCAAGCACCCCGCAGGCCAGCGCCAAGCCCCACCAGGGCGGCAGCTGAAGAAGCCACAGAAGCCCGCCGTAGCCTCCTTCGAGCAGAGCGCGCAAAGCCGAGAAGGCCGCGCTGCCATGGGTGCCGATCCACGTCATGGCCGCGTCTATCGCGTGGTCAAACGCCTTGATCTGTTGTTTCCACGCCATCTCAGGCCACCGCCTCGGCCTGAACTGCGGGCTCGTCTTCGCCGCGAATGCCTTGCAAAAGCGCGCGCGCCGTCACCACGCCACGACAGGTGCCCCCGTCCTCAATGGCCACGGCCTGATCGGGGGTGGACAGCACCAGATCGATCAGCCCCTGAACATCGGTCTCGGGTGAAGTGCGCGGCAGTCGCGACAGCACATCGGGCGCAACCTCTGTCAGCGGCAGCATCAGCGAATGCGCCTTGACCAGATGCAGCCGAGAGATGCCCGCGACGAATTCGGCGACATAGGCATCGGCCGGATGCAGCACGATTTCTTCCGCGGTGCCCTGCTGGATCATCATGCCATCTTTCATGATGGCGATCCGGTCGCCGATGCGCATGGCCTCATCGAGGTCGTGGGTGATGAAGACCGCGGATTTCCCGAGCGACTTGGTGAGCTGACGGAACTCGTCCTGCAGCTGTTTGCGGATCAGCGGATCGAGCGCCGAGAAAGGCTCGTCCATCAGGATGATCTCGGGGTCCGAGGCGATGGCGCGCGCCAGACCGACGCGCTGCTGCATGCCGCCCGAAAGCTGACGCGGCAGATGGTGCGCCCAGTCCGACAGCCCGACACGCGACAGCGCATCGAGCGCGATCTTGTGACGCTCGGCCTTGGATACGCCCTGCACCTCGAGGCCGAAGGCGGCATTGTCGAGCACCGATCGGCCGGGGATCAGCGCGACCGACTGGAACACCATGCCGATCTCATGCGCCCGCAGTTCCCGCAATTCCTTGCGGCCCATGGCCGAGATGTCGCGCCCCTTGATCGCCACCTTGCCCAGGCTCGGTTCGATCAGGCGGTTGAGCAGACGCACCAGCGTCGACTTGCCGCTGCCCGAAAGCCCCATGATGCAGAAGATCTCGCCCTTGCGGATCTGGAAGCTGGCGTCGGACACGCCGACCACGCAGTTGTAATCGCGCAGCACGTCGCGCTTGGCCAAGCCGCGCTCACGGATGGCCTTGATGGCCTCCTCCGACCGCTCGCCGAAAATTTTCCAGACGTTCTGGCAGTCGATCAATACGTCGAGGGCTTCGCTGTTCATTCGGGTGCTCTCGTGTTTGGAAGGGATGGAGCTGGCCCGGCGCAATGCCGGGCCAGCACGAAGATCATTCGCTCTTGATGTCTTCCCAGCGACCGATCAGGTCGGCATGCGCGCCCACCCAGTCGGCCACGGCCTCATCCATGGTCTTGCCGTCATTCACGGCCGAGTTGATCGCGGTGATGTCTTCGAGCGGGACGTAGACGCTCGCGATGGCTTCACGCGCGCCGGGGTTCGCCGCCGAGAAGCCCTTGGTGCCGATCCAGTAATAGCTTTGCGCACCGGGGAAGATGCCCTTCGGGTCGGCGAGGAACTTCAGGCCGAATTTCTGCATCATCCACGAGGGCTGCCACACGGTGACGGCAATCCATTCGCCACGATCCTCGGCGGCCTTCAGCGCAGCGGTCATCGCGCCGGTGGAGCCCTCGACCAGCTCAAGGTCGAGATCGTATGCGTCCACCGCGCTCGCCGCGTCGCGCATCAGCCCCGAACCTGGCTCGATGCCGATGATCTTGCCGCCGAACTTCTCGGCATTGGCATTGAGGTCCTCGATGCTGGCGATGTCCACGTAGGACGGCACGGCAAACGCCTGATAGAGCCCGTGCGACACCGGCGAGATCTTCTCCAGCGCGGTCATGTTCTTGACCCAGTAGTCATGCGCCACGTAGTCGGTCTGCGAGGCCATGATGTCGATGTCACCGCGGGTCATCGCGGCAAAGGCAATGCCCCATTCCGAGAACTCGGTCACCTCGACGGTATAGCCCTTGTCCTCGAGCACCTTCTTGGTGATGCCGGTGATCGGGGTCAGGTCTTCCCAGGACATGGTGCCCATGTGGATGACCTTGTCCTGTGCCTGAGCCGCGCCGCCAAAGGCCAGCGCCATGGTCGCGGCACAGATCGTGTTGAGGAATTTCTGCATTTGTATCTCCGCTGTTGGTCCGTTGTTGCGACCCCGACGCCGGACCATGCGCCATCCTTCGCCGCAGAGCCTGCGGCGGCGTGTCCGGGTGTCAGAACCGTCAAATTTTCTCCCTCTCCGAAACGCTGCTCGCGTTGTCCGCGTATCTGCGACGTTTGGAATTCTCAGAGTGTCACTGAGCCGGCGTTTGCGCGGCAAACCAGAATTTCGTCCGGTGTGGCATTAGAAAAACTGTGGCAAGCCGCGATCAACGCGGCGCCTCGGCGCCCAATGCGCCCAGCAGATAGGTGACGAAGCGCGCCACCACGGGGCGGCGCAGCGCATCCTTGCGGTAGCTCAGAAAATTCCCCCGCCCGATGCCAATGGTACCAGGATGGGCGAGCACCAGCGTTCCAGCAGCCAGATGGCGGGTAATCATCTGGTGCCAGCCCAACATCACGCCCTCGCCCTCGAGCGCGGCCTCCATCAGCAGCCCCACCTTGTTGGTGGTCAGGCTCGAAGGCGCCTTTGCCCAAACCGCGCCCTGCGCCCGAAACCACTCTGCCCAACCCAGCGGTTGCCAGCCAATGGCATCTGCGTTCCAATGGCTGTCGTGCAGGTGCAAAAGGTTGGCATCGTTGAGGCTTTCGGCGCTCTCGAACGGCCCCTGCGCGGCCAGATAGGCCGGGCTGCACACCGGCTGCGCCAGTTCGGGAAACAGAAAATGCAGTTCCTCGCCCGCTTCGCAGCGCTCATTGCCGCATTGGATCACCACATCCACCTGCGCATAGTTGCGCAAGGTATCGTCGGCATCCGAGGCCAGCACGACGAAGCCTACCTCGGGATGCTCGACGCGGAAGGACCGGATGAGCGGCGCAAGCCAGAACCGGGCCATACCATCAGTGGCCGAAATCGTCACCACCTGCGGCTCGTCCGTGCCCGAAATCGCCGCAACGCCCGCGGTGATCTGATCGAGCCCCGCCGTTACCGCCCCTTGCAGCGCCTTGCCCGCTTCGGTCAGCTCCAGCGCATTGTGCTTGCGAATGAAGAGCGGGGTTTCCAGCGCGGTCTCCAGCAGACGGATCTGTTGGCTGACCGCGCCTTGGGTGACGTTCAGCTCCTTCGCCGCCAGCGTGAAGCTCAGGTGTTTGGCCGCCACTTCGAAGGTAGCGAAAGAGCCGAGCGAGGGCAGATAGCGGCGTCTGATGATCGGCGGCATGGGGTCACTCGCGGCGGGATTGCCACTCCTTGAACCGAAGATAGGCATTTGCGCCAATCGTGTCGAATGGATGTGGCGGCAGGCGCGCGGGCGCGGGTTCGGCAGCGAAATAGTGGGTGATGTCGCTTTGCAGCCCGTAGGCCAGCTCGGCCGCGCCGATGCCCGAAAGCGTGCCACGCACTGTTCCCAGACCATTCTGCACGCAGGCCACATACAGCCCCGGCTCCAGCTCGCGCATCACCGAAGCCGCATTGCGCGTCAGACACAGATGCCCCGACCAAGCCTGCGCGAAAGGCACCGCCTTGAGCATCGGAAAGCGCGCCTCGAACTTCTCGCGCATGATGCGCGTGACGCGGGCAAGATCGGCTTCGCTCGTCGTCATCTCGGGGCGGTAATAGCCGCCCTGACGGATGATGATGCGGTTGCCGCCCTGGGCCGGGCCGATCCGGCGCACCGTCGTGCCCATCGGATCGGCGGGGGTGATGCCCCAGCTTTCCACCCCGCCAAGCGCGCGCATCTGATCGGGGCTCAGCTCCGCGGTCATGCAGGCATTCAGCATGATGTGCATGAGCCGCCCGCGCTCAAAGCCGAAGCTCTCAAGATGGCCGTTATTGGCCAGGATGACCCGCTGCGCACGCAAGGAGCCGCCCGCGGTGGTAACCCGCCAGCCTGCCGCCTCGCTCTCGATCCGTGTCACGCCCGACCGCTCGAAGATGCGCACGCCCGCGCGCTCAAGCCCTGACGCCAGACCCCGCGCATACCCCGCGGGCTGGATCAGTGCGGTGCCCGGCGTGAAAAGCCCGCCGAGGTAATAGTCGCTGCCCGTCAGCGCGCGCATCGCGGCGGCATCGAGCATCTCGAACCGCTCGCCAAGCGCCTTGAGATGCTCGGCATAGGCGTGGTTGGCGGCCATTCCCACCTCGGAGCCCGCGCCGTTCACCTTGCCGATGCGCTGAAGGAACCCGTCGGGGATGGCATAGTCCGCAACCGCCTCGGCCGCGAAGTCGATGGCCTGCCGGTTCAGCCGGGTCAACTGCCGGTCACGCGTCTCACCGCCCCCCTCGTAACCCGAGGAGGTCAGCTCATGCGGCAGGTCGATCATGAAGCCCGAGTTACGCCCGGTGCCGCCCTCGCCCACCTGCGCTGCATCAAGGAGGACGATGTCGAGGGCTACATCGATCTGCTTCAGCCGGCGCGCCGCCGAGAGCCCGGCATAACCCGCGCCCACGATGGCGATATCGCAGCCCTGCTGCCCCGAGAGTGCCACCCGCGGAGCCTCCGCGGGCAGGATCGTGGCCCAACCAGCCGGTCCGGTGAAGCGCGGCTGGCGTTTGGCGTCATGTCGGCTCATCGCGCCCCTCCGATCAATCGACGCAAGCGTCGGTGTGATCGGTCAGGTCCAGCCAGATCGTCTTGAGCTGGGTGTACTGGTCATGCGCGTGGATCGAGTTGTCGCGCCCGCCAAAGCCCGACTGCTTGTAGCCGCCAAAGGGTGTGGTGATGTCGCCCTCGCCGAAGCTGTTCACCGTCACCGTGCCCGCGCGCAGCGCCCGCGCCCCGCGCAAGGCCCGCTTGCCGTTGGCGGTGAAGATCGAGGCGGCGAGGCCATAGTCGGTATCGTTCGCGACCGCGATCGCCTCGTCGAA
This sequence comes from Paenirhodobacter sp. YD-8, assembly GCF_056590935.1. NCBI lineage: Bacteria > Pseudomonadati > Pseudomonadota > Alphaproteobacteria > Rhodobacterales > Paenirhodobacter > Paenirhodobacter sp. YD-8. Next base: position 2,515,137 of record NZ_CM152649.1, read on the forward strand.
GCTGCTCACTTCGATCACCGTCAGGATCGGCCCGAAGATCTCCTCGACCGCCAGCTTGGCATCGCGCGCAGCGACCTCGGCAATCGTCGGCTCGATGAAGCCCTCGCCAATGATCTTGCCGCCGAGGTGGAACGTCTCGGTCTGCGCGATCTCAAGATAGCTGCACACCTTCTTGAAATGCGCAGGCGACACCAGCGCGCCCACCCGAACCTGCGGATCGAGCGGATCGCCCACAACCCATTCGCGGGCATGGGCCTTGACGCGCTCCAGAAGCGCTGCCTTGACGCCCGATTGCACGATCAGCCGAGAGGCGGCCGAGCAGTTCTCGCCCATGTTCCAGAAGGCGCCATTGACCACATGGGCCGCCACGGCATCCAGATCCTCGGCATCGTCGAGCACGATGCAGGGGTTCTTGCCACCCAGCTCCAGCACCACTTCCTTGAGGTTGCTGTCGGCCGAATAGTGCAGGAAACGACGCCCCGTCACGGTCGAGCCCGTGAAGGACACCATGTCGACATCGGGGTGACGGCCGAGCGGCTCGCCCACCTCGGCACCCGAGCCGGTGACCACGTTGAACACCCCGCGCGGCACGCCTGCCTCATGCGCCAATTCCGCGATGCGCAGCGCGGTCAGCGTGGTTTCCGCAGCAGGCTTGACCACCACCGAACAGCCCGCGGCCAGCGCCGGGCCGATCTTCCACGCCAGCATCAGCAGCGGGAAATTCCACGGCAGCACGAGCCCCACAACGCCGACCGGCTCGCGCACGATCATTGCCATGTGATTGTACGAGGCGGGGGCGACCTGATCGTAGATCTTGTCGATCAGCTCGGCGTGCCATTTGATCACATGGATCGCCTCGGGCACATCGACGGTCTCGCAATCGAAGATCGTCTTGCCGCTGTCCACGCTCTCCATCACCGCCAGTTCGCGGGCATTGCGCGTCATCAGCTTGGCGAGGCGGATCAGCACATCCTTGCGCTCGGCCGGGTGAAGCTTGGCCCAGCGGCCGTCGTCAAACGCCTCGCGCGCCTTGGCGACGGCAAGGTCCACATCCTCGGCACCACAGGCGGCAATCTCGCACAGCGCCGTGCCGGTCGCCGGGTTGGTCGATGTGAAGGTCTTGCCCGAGGCCGCCGGACGGAAGGTGCCGTCGATGAAGGCATTGGTGGGCAGCTCGAGCGCGGCGGCAACCGCTTCGTATTCCGCGCGGATCAGCAGATCGGCCATGGTCAGTTTCCTTCCTTGATCGCCGCCACCGCCGTCTTCAGCGTGCGGATCACCTGTGCGAGTTCGCGCTTTTCGTCCTTGTTCAGCCCCTTGAGCGGCGGCCGCATCGGCCCGGCGCGCAGCCCCGTGATCTCGACCCCGTGCTTGACGCACTGGATGAACTTGCCGCCCTGTTCGAGCACCCGCATCAGCGGCAGCATGGCCGACATGATCCGCCGTCCGGTGCTAAAATCGCCCCGCAGCACGCAGGTTTCATAAAGGTAGATGTGCTCTTCGGGCAGGAAGTTGGAGCCTGCGCAAATCCAGCTGCGCGCGCCCCAGGCGAAGAACTCAAGCGCCTGATCGTCCATGCCACAGCTGGTCTGGATATGCGGATAGTCCCGCGCCAGAAGGTGAAGCCGGTTGATGTCGCCCGAGCTTTCCTTGATCCCGATGACATTGCGAGACCGGCCGACGCGGTCCAGGAACTCGCGCCCCATCTCGACGCTCATCCGCCCCGGATAGTTGTAGAGGATGATCGGCAAATTGGCCACGCGGTCGATGGCCAGTGCGTTCAGCGCATTCTCGCGCTCGGTCGGCACCGAATAGGGCGGAGTGCCCAGGAGGATCGCATCGGCGCCCATGTCGCGCGCGCCCTGGGCCAGCGCGATGGAATCTGGCGTGCGCATCGCGCCGGTTCCGACGATCACCGGCACGCGGCCTTTTGCCTGCTTGGTGGTGAACCGCGCCAGCGCCAGGCGCTCTTCGATCGTTTCGGCGTAGTTCTCGCCGGTGGATCCACCCGAAATCAGGCCATGCACCCCGGTCTCGATCAGACGCTCGACAAGCTCTGCGAGCGTATTGAAGTCGATCTCGCCATCAGCGGTGAAGGGGGTGATCACCGGAGTGTAAATGCCTTCCAACACCATCCTTGGCGTCATGTCGCGGTCTCCTGACTGGGAGCACCCGGGCCTCCTCGCTGTTGGCGGCACACGGTGCAATCGTGATCCCATCAGCTAGAGGCAAGGCCCAAAACTCCGCAAAGGAGAATGTTCACGGGCTTGGCATTAGAGAAAGTAATGCCTCGTCGCACTGGGTGAACCAAGTGCTGCGCCGCCAATGAATGGCCGGTTCCGCGCAACCGATCCATGGCGCCCAACGGCAGCAATGGGCCGAGGCTGTGTGGAAACTCAGCTTTCCTGAAATCGCGAAGGACGATTTCCTTATCAGGCTGCCAGAGGTCGCCGGCATCGGAACAAAACTTCTCAGGATCGCCCGCGGGCAAACACTATTCCGGAGCCAGCCATGTCCGATCGAGTTTTCACACAGCCTAGGCCGTTTTCCGCCGTCTGCGAATGCCCCCAACGCCATCGATGCGCCCGGCCCATGGACGAAGCTGCCCCCGGTTCTCCTCACAGCCTGTCGAACACGGACCCCATCCGTGGCGCGAACAGCCGCTCATAGGTCTTCAGCAGATAGGTGTCCGTCATCCCGGCCACGAAATCGCTGATGATGCGCAAGTCACCGCCTGCGGCCTGCAATCGCGCATGGGCATCGCGCGGCAATAGCCGCTCCGGTTCCGATTGCAACGCTTCGAACACCGACACCACCATGGATTGCCCCTTGAATTCCAGGTGCTGCACGCCGGGGCTGCGGATCACCTCCGCCATGATGAAATCCTTCAGCGCCTTTAGAAATCTGGCTTGCCCCTCCGGCACGGCCACACGCCAGCGCAGCAGTGGCTCCCCGAATTCCGGTTTTTCGTCGAAGGCGACGGTGGTGACCAGATGGCCCACCAGCCGGCCGATCCAGCGCTTGCGGCTGTCGCTGCCGCCGAACAGTCCGGCGATCATCGCGTCATAGGGGTCATTGCTTTCGGTCGGGGCCTTTTTGCGCCGGTCCTCGAGGAAGCTGCAGCATGCCTCTGGCGGAACCTGATCCCGGAACTGCCCGGGCGCAACCAGGAGCAGGGCAATGGCGTCCTCGAGGTCATGAACGCCGTAGGCGATGTCGTCGGCCAGATCCATGATGCTGCAATCGAGCGATTTGTGCAGGGTACGGGCGTGCTTGCCCTCGCGGGTCTCGATCCGCGTGAATTCTGCCCGGTCGGACGCCGTCAGGGGGGCGAGGATCCAGTCCACCACTTCCGTCTCACAGGTCAGATAGCCCTTGGGCGGGGTCGAGGCCGACAGGTCGATGGTCTGCAGCACCGAAAGCCCGGTCTGCAACTGCGGTCGGATCGCGGGGTTCAGCAGCGCCGACAGCGGGGCCGGGTATTTCAGCACTCCAAGCATCGAACGCCGGGACAGGTTCGCCCCGGCCTGCGCCGAAAAATTCTCCAGCCGTGCCAGCAGGCGCAGAGTCTGACCGTTGCCCTCGAACCCGCCCGCCTCGCGCATGCAATAGTTCAGCGCCACCTCGCCGCCATGACCGAAGGGCGGATGGCCAAGATCATGCGCGCAGGCGATGGCGTGGATCTGGCTGCGATCCGGAAGAACAGCGGTGGCGGGATGATCCGGAAAGCTTCGCGCAAGCTGGCGCACAAGGCCACCGGCGATTTGCGCCACCTCCAGCGAATGGGTCAGCCGGGTGCGGTAGAAATCGCTGTCGCCGAGGTTCAGGATCTGGGTCTTGCCCTGCAGCCGCCGGAAGGAGGCCGAATGGATCACCCGCGCGTAATCGACATCCCCGATGTCGCGGGCATCTTCCGCCTGCGGCGTCCAGCCCTCGCGCCGCGCATTCCACTCCGTCATGTCAGCCTCTCCTTGCATCCCTGATGAATGCCGCATCGCAGGCAGGACCATACCATCGGCATCGCGCCTGAACCCCGACCGCCATGGCGGGCCATGAAGAGCATAAGGACCAGACATCCATTCGGGGCGCGGATTTTCGGCATCGACAGGGGCCCGGCCCATGCAAGCGGCTTCACCGCGCAGGCGCGAAAGGGAAAAGGCGCGCCCAGAAAAATAGCGGCCACAACCTCAATCACGAAATTGTGAGGACGGCTGTTTCGGAGAGGTCGAGGCCCCTCGAATCCAGCAAACCTGCTGCTCGGCGACGTCGCCTCGGATTTGGATAGAATGAAAAGCCTGGCCCGCCTTGTCAAGCCCCCGGATCTGCCGGAATTGACAAGAAAATCCGGCCGTTGCGGCTATCCCACACCGGTTTGGCCGACGAAAACGGACTTGATCGTCCCGGAATTTGTGCCTTATCTCATCACCATGATGACCCAGAACACGCATATCACCCCCGCCGCCTCCCGGCTCATACGCTGATCCTTCGGGATCGGACGTGGGGTTTCGTTCTGCATCGATGTTCTCCTGACCGACGTTTCTGAGCCGAATCACGCCCGTAAAATCGGACGCCACGCGGCTTGAAACGGTCATCGAGAGGTTCTCTTGCCGCCCGAGCGCCGAAACTTTGTGAGGATCGTCCCGAAAGGGACCCGGAATTCGCAAGGTTTCAGCACCCCCTCCGACCCGGTTCAGACACCGCGCAGCCCGCATTCGGGGGCTGCCGGTCGTAGAGCGGGATCAGTCGGACACAAGACCTGAGGCGGCGAAAATGAACGGCGAAGCGAAAAACGAAGAAAAAGACGAAAAAGGCGTCAAGTTCCTGTTTGTTAACGATTTCTTCCGTTTTGAGAACTCTCGCGCTATGACTCTGCCCGATCCTCGCCCCCATCCTGGAGATCGCAATGACCTACACTTGAGCCCCGAAAACGAAAACGCCGGGATGTTGGCGCATCCCGACGTGGACGTCTCTCAATGGACCGAAGCCCACGAGTTGTGATGCCTGTTGGATAGCAGATCCTGCGCTCAGCCGCAAGGAACTGCTTCGGCATCGGTCCTCCTCAAACCTGCCCCCAACCGGCTCGGAACCTGCTCCGGGCGCATGACGTGCGCCTCCGGCGGCGCGTCTCCGCATGGCTGTCTCATGGGTCGACTGTCACGCGCCGCACCCGCGGCCACGCGAAATCGACGCCGCCCGTCCGGGCGGGGCCCCTTTGAAGACAGGACACCGAAAATGACCGGCAAAGACCAGAATGACGAACCCCTGAATGGCGAGATCATGCCGCCCGAGGATGAAGATCCTCCTCATGGTGACGGCGCAGAAACCTTCACCGGCAAGCTCAGCGCCACAAGCAAGATCATCAACGAAATCTTCGAGATCGCTCTTGCGCTGCCCGACAAATACCGCTGGGAGCGCAACGCGCTCAACGTCTGTGTGCGCGCCCTGCACATGGAGCATGTGGCCTCTCAGGAACGCCTGCAGGGCGCCAAGCGCAAGATCTCGGCGTTGAAGTCTGACCTGCGTCGCACGACCGAGCAGCTCAGCATGCTGAAAAGCAAAATGTGGGGCGAGAGCTCCGAGAAGGGTCGTGAAGCGATCGAGGTTGACGACAGAGATGTCGCCGATATCCCCGATTTCGAGCTGGAAGAGACGGAGAAAGAAGGGGCGCGGGGTGGCGAAACTGCCCGACGACCTCGAGCGGCGGCATGTCGATCATTTTCCGCCGGAACGCCACTGCCCCTGCGGCCGCGAAATGAAGTCGATCGGTGTCGAGACCCGGGAACGCTTGGTCACGATCCCCGAACGGCAGGTGGTGGAAGTCCATCACTATCACACCTGTGCCTGCAACCGGACCATCTGCAAGGAGAACAAACCGATGTCCGCCAAAGCTGAGCGCTACATCATGCGCGGCCGCAAGGCCGATCTCGACACCGTGATCGAGTATTCGCTGCAAAAATTCTATGAAGCAAAGACAGTTTATCGTCAGGAGCGCCGCCTGCTCGACGCCGGGTGCAACGTCACGCGCCTGCACCTCGGCCGCCTCACGACGCATCTGGCCGGCTTCCTCGAGCCTGTCTGCGACGAGATCTGGAAGCACGCGACCGCCGGCCACTCGGCCATGATGGACGAGACGCCGTTGCGCGTGCAGGCGGAGGGAAAATGCGAGCAGGGCTATCTCTGGGCGATCTGCCGCGATGAGCGCGGCTGGAACCCCGATGCGCGTCCGGCGGTGTATTTCCGCTATGCCCCGTCGCTGGGCGGGCAGGTCGCAAAAGAGATGCTGGAGGGCGCGCTGATCGATACCCTCCAGACCGATGGCTACGCGGGGTATAATGGCGTCCGCCATGCCCCGGGCCAGAATGACGGTGTGGATATCCAGCGGTGCATGGCGCATGCCCGTCGCCAGTTCACCGATGCGCAGAAGGTGGCCCCCAGCACCCTCGCCAAGCGCGTGCTCAAGCGTATCGGGGGCATCTATGCTGTCGAGAAGCGTGCCAAGGAGCTGCCGCCCGCGCAGCGCGAGGCCATGCGCTTCGCCGAGGCGCTGCCGGCTTTGAAGGCGATCCGCGAGGAGTTGCTGAAAGCCGAACCGGGTCTGCCGAAGGGGAAACTCAAGAATGCGGCAAATTACTTCCTGAACGCTTGGGAGGACCTGATCCGTTACGTCTTCAATGGCCGGCTCGAGATCGACAACAACCCGGTCGAGCGCTGCATGCGCCTCATCGGGGTGACCCGCAAGAACTCGCTGTTCGCCGGGAGTCATGCGGCGGCCGAGAACTGGGCCATCTTCTACACCCTGATCGAAACCGCGCGCCTGAACGATGTCGATCCATTCAAATACGTGCGCTGGGTCGTGGGCGAGATCGAAAAGGGCCGCGAGTTGACCGACTACAGCCGCCTGATACCTTGGGATTACAAGGCTGCGGCTCCGGCGCTCGCAAACCCGCCGAAAAAGGCGGCCTGATCCGCCGGGATCGCCGCCTGCCGCGCGGCGATCCCTTTACGCGCCCCGCGCGCATGACCTTGTTCAGCCGGGCTCCGCACATCGGGGTTCCGGCCCAAAGTCATGTTCGAGCATCAGACCCGCGCCCGGCGCGTCAATCGATCGGTCACATCGGGTCTGGACGCACCTTCCGGGCGACGCGCTCATTCCCTGAAGCATTTGCCTTCGATGGCCCCGCCAAGCGCGGCGCGACGACCTCATACAGGCCATTGCCTGCGTCGAGGACGGCAAGGCGACGCCTCATACATCCGTTTGGGGGCGGGCATTCTCACAGCCGTCCTTTGTCGCGCTATGGTAGGCCCATTTCTGGCGCGTCTGATGCCTTGCCAACGCCTTCCGGTCTCGGCGCGATGATCCTGCCGTCGCCGCCGGCAAACGCCTCCGTACCCTTGATCCTCGAAGTTCGATCGGCCGCTCGCTCACATTGGCGCCTTGAGCGCGGCCTCGACAGCGGCGGGAACCATCGATGACGCAGCATCAGAAGCCGCCATGTTCGAGGACGCGATTCGGCGTCAACAGGCTTCAGACGAACCGAATCGCCAGATTGGGGGCGAAATCCATGTCAATCCCTGGGCGGATGCACCGCTTACTCTCCTTGTCCAGCCAGATCAGTAGCGACCCGCGCTTGCGACGCGAAGCCGTGTAGCCGGGCCAGTTCGTCGTGCGGTAGCGGGCGGGTGCAGGCTTGCTCATGCACCCCATCTAACCGCATGGATTCACGATGTGAATCCTTCGAAGACAGAGTTCTGCAACAACGCCGCTCAGGGGTGAAACCTGGGGGGTTTTAGGGCTGATGCACCGCTTACCTTCAACGAGTGGGGTGAGTGGGGACCGCCTGAAGTCATGGAGATGGATGGAAGCGCGCTGCTTGGATTTAGCCTGAAGTCGGCCGAAAACCCCGATTTGATCCACATATGGCCTGACGGAACAAATACGGGACGCATCGGGAAGAAAGCCGCCGGACGCCGGCTCGACGGGCGTGAGTGGAGCGAGATGCCCAAGGTCGCTCGCCGCGACAAGATAACTACGGCCCGCGCAGCGCTGTCCGAGATCACCGCGATCAGCGGCGGCCCGATCCGCCGCATCGCGCTGGACGCACGCGACAAGATGGAGAAAAACTGATGGGAAAGCATGAGCAGATCACGATCACGCGCCCTCTGTGGGTCCGGGTGTCCGATGCCGCGCATCGGTTCGGGATGTCGCGGGCGACGGTCCACAGGGCCGCGGCGCGGGGCGAGATCCCCATCCACCGACAGCGCGGCAGCCGTGTGAATGCGGATGAGATGGATGCCTGGCTTCGGGGGGGCGCCTTCCAGCGCGCCGTGAGCGTGGGGCCAACCCGCCCCACAAATCCAAAACGAAAACAATATCAACACACTAGTTTGACATAATGGTGCCGACGGAGGGATTTGAACCCCCGACCCTCGACTTACAAGATCGCCGCTCTACCAACTGAGCTACGCCGGCACGCGGCCCTCGATACAGGGCGCGGCCCGATCGCGCAAGCACTCAGCGCCGGCGCAGGTTCGCCCGCGCCAGCACCACCACCGCGGCCAGGCCCACGGCGCTCACCAGCAGCGCCGGCGGCGCCGCGTCGCCGAGGTTCTCGAGGCTCGCCTTCTCATGCACCCGCGTCGCCAGCGTCTCGTAGTTGAACGGGCGCAACAGCATCGTCGCCGGCAACTCCTTCACGCAATCGACGAAGACAAGCAGCAGCGCCGAACCGATCGAGCCCTTCATCAGCGGCAGATAGACCGCGCGCAGCACGCCCCCCGCACTGCGGCCGAGCGAGCGCGCCGCCATCGGCAGCGAGGGCGGGATCCGGCCGAAGGCGGTCTCGGCCGAGCCCTCGGCCAGCGCGAAGAAGCGCACGACATAGGCCAGCACGATCGCGGTGGCCGAACCGGTGAGGATCAGCCCCGGGTCATGGCCGGTCAGCGCCGCGATGGCATCGGCGATGCGGTGGTCCAGGGCGGCAAGCGGCAGCAGGATCCCCACCGCCAGCACCGCACCCGGCGCGGCATAGCCCAGCACCGTGACCGGCAGCGCCAGCCGCGGCAGCCGCCGCCCCGAGAGCCGCACGCCATAGACGAGGAACAGCGCCGCCGCGACGGTCAGCACCGCCGCCGCACCGCCCGTCACCAGCGTGTGCCAGAAGGCACGGGCCAGGCCGCGCCCGCCCCAGGCCTCGGGATGGGCGGCGGCCTGCGCGCCGAGCACCGCCACCGGCAGCACGAAGCCCGCGGCGAAGGGGATCGCGCAGGCCACCGTGGCCGCGAGGCCCGCAAGCCCCGGCAGCCGCGTGGCGATCACCGGGCGGGTGCCGCGCGCCGACTGGTAATGCCGCGCCCGCCGCCGCCCCGCCGCCTCGAGCGCGACGAGCAGCAGCACGACGCCGAGGATCACGCAGGCAATCTGCGCCGCCCCGCCCGCATTGCCGGCCTCGAGCCAGGTGGTGAAGATGCCGGTGGTCAGGGTCTGCACCCCGAAGTAATCGACGACGCCGAAATCGGCCACGGTCTCCATCATCGCGATCGCCGCGCCGGCGGCAATCGCCGGGCGCGCGAGCGGCAGGCCGACCCGCCAAAAGAGCGCCCAAGGCCCCGCGCCAAGTGCCCGCGCCACCTCGTAGCTCGCCCCCGATTGCTCGCGGAAGGCCGAGCGGGTCAGCAGGTAGGTATAGGGATAAAGCGCCGCCGCCAGGACCAGCGTCGCCGCCCCGCGCGAGCGCACCTCGGGGAACCAGTAGTCGCGCGCCGTGGTCCAGCCCATGGCGGCACGCAGCCCGGCCTGCACCGGCCCGGAATAGTCGAGGAAATCGACCAGCGCATAGGCGCCGACATAGGCCGGCACCGCAAGCGGCAGCAGCAGAAGCCACTCGAGCAGCCGGCTGCCCGGGAAGCGGTACATCACGACGAGCCAGGCCGCCCCCGTCCCCGCCGCGGCCGAGAGCACCGCCACCCCGCCCGCGAGCGCCGCCGTATTCGCCAGATAGCGCGGCAGGGTCGAGGCCAACATGTGCGGCCAGATGTTCTCGGTCGGGTTGAGGGCGATCCAGATCACCGCGACCAGCGGCGCCGCGATCAGCGCCGCAATCGCCAGCGCGCCGGCCGACCACAGGCCCGAGCCCGCCTGGCGCAGCGCGCCCGCCGTCGCGGGCCCCGTCGCGCAATTCCGAGTGTTCTTATCAGTTTCCATCCGTCTGCCATATCCCAGAAGCGGTTTGCCTGTCCAGAAATCCGCAGCTATTCTCGGCCGCGGGCAGCAAAGGACTTTTTCATGCAGGTCGTCTTTCACCTCGGCGCGCATTCCACCGACGAGGACCGGCTGATCACCACGCTTGCGGCAAATCAGGAGGCGCTGGCGCAGGTGGGGGCCGTGGTGCCGGCCCCGCGCGCCTATCGCGGCGCGCTGCGGGACGCGCTGATCGCGCTGAAGGGCCAGCCTGCCGACCCGGAAACCCAGGCCAGCCTGCTTGCCACCTGCCTTGGCGATGCCGCGCCCGAGGGCAGCCGGCTGATCTTCAGCCACCCGAATTTCCTGGGCCTCTACGACCGCGCGGTGACCGAGGCGGGGTTCTACGCCTCGGCCCCGGCCAAGCTCGAGCCGCTCGCGAACCTCTTTCCCGATGCGCAGGCCGAGTTTCACCTTGGCCTGATCAACCCCGCGACACTGGTCGCGGCGCTTGTCGCGCGCGCGCCCGAACGCAGCTATGACGACTTCATGGCGGGGCAGACGCCGGAAAGCCTCCGCTGGGCGCCCGTGGTGCGCGAGATGGTCGCCGCCGCGCGCGGGCTGCGCTTTGTCGTGTGGTGCAACGAGGACCAGCCGCTGATCTTCCCCGAGGTGCTGCGCAGCCTTGGCGGGATTCCGGCCGAAGTGCCGCTCGCCGGCGAGGACAGCCTGCTCGAGGAGATCATGACGCGCGAGGGGATGACGCGGCTGCGCGGCTACATGGCGCAGCACCCGCCGCAGTCGGTGGCGCAGCGGCGCAAGGTGGTCAGCGCCTTCCTCGACAAGTTCGCCCGCCCCGAGACGCTCGAGGTCGAGCTGTCGCTGCCGGGCTGGACCGAGGATCTGGTGGCGCAGGTCACCCGCGCCTACGAGGCCGACGTGGCCGAGATCGCGGCGATGGAAGGCGTGACCTTCATCGCCCCCTGAGCCCGCCACCGCTCTGCCAGGCACCGGCCGGCCCTGCCCGCACGCGCGGGGGGCCGGCACGGTTGCGCGGCGCTCAGGCCATGCCGAGCGCGGCCTTGTAGATGTCGAGGATCGCTTCCTCCTCGGCCAGATCGTCGCGGTCGCGTTTGCGCATCGCGATGATCTTCTTGATCACCTTGGTGTCGTAACCGCGCGCCTTCGCCTCGGACATGATGTCCTTCTGCTGCTCGGTGATGTCCTTCTTCTCGGCTTCGAGATGCTCGTATTGCTCGATGAACTGGCGCAGTTCGTCGGCGGTCACGTTATAGGCGGCATCGTTCATGGGTCTGCTCCTGCTCGTCCGGTCCGGTCGGTGCGTCCTGACTAGCCCGCCGGCCCCCGCGCTTCAAGCGTCCGAAGCCCGCCGCCGGCCGGCCTTTGCTTGCCAAGCGCCGCCCGCCGGGCTACGCCGGAAGGGAAAATGCGGGAGGAAGCAATGGACTATCTGATCTGGCCGGGCGCCATCATCGTTCTGGCGGGCCTTGCCGGCATCATCTGGAGCGTGCTGACCGTCGGCCGCGCCCGCCGCGCGAAGCTGAGCGATGCCGAGCTGCGGGTGAAGCTGCAGCAGGCGGTGCTGCTGAACATCGGCGCGCTGCTGGTCTCGGCGCTTGGTCTGATGATGGTCGTGGTCGGCGTGATCCTGCGCTGAGCCGCGGGCTCAGCCATCGAGTTCCCCAAAGCGCCGGCCGTTGCGGATCAGCACGTCAAGCAGCGTGACCGGCTCGGGCGCGCCCTCGGCCTCCAGTGCGCGCAGCCGCTTGCGCAGCGCCAGAAGTCCCGTCCGGTCGGCCTGGAACAGCGGCCCGCCGCGGTGACGCGGAAAGCCGGTCGCGGCAATCGCCACGAGGTCGACATCGCCCGCACGATGCGCGCCCCCGGCCTGCAGCGCCGCCGCCCCCTCGCCCGCCAGCTCGGCCAGCACCCGCGCCACGATCTCGGCCGCGGTCAGCCGGCGTGGCACGATCCCGGCCTCGATCCGCAGCGCCTCGAGCACCGGCGCCTCGTCGGGCCAGGGCGCGGGCGGCTTGCCCGGCGCGTAGAGCCACACCCCCCGCCCCGCGGCACGCCCCGTGCGCTCCTCGAGCCCGAGCCAGGCGAGATAGGCCCCGCCCGCGCGCCCCGCCGCGGCCAGAAGCCGCTGCCCGGCCGCAAGCCCGATCCGGTCGAGCCGCGCGAAGGGCCCCTCGGCAAAGCCCCAGCCGATCAGCGCGGCATCGACCGCCGCCGGCGCCGCCCCCGCCATCACCGCGCGCTCGGCCGCGGCAAGCAGCGCCGCCTCGAGCCGTGCCCCGAGGGCGCGTGTATGCACGACGGCGCCGCCCTCGGCACGCAGCACCGACGCCAGGCGATGCAGTGCCGCGCCCAGCTCGGGCGCCGCGGCCCAGACCTCGGCCAGCCCCGGCCAGCGGGTGAAGGAGAGCTCCGCCCCCTCCCCGCCACCCTCGCGCGCCAGAAGCGTTCCCGCCGGCAGCGCCGCGCGCAACCGCGCAAGCTCGCCCTCCTGTGGCGCGGCCAGCAGCAAATCGGCCGGCGCAAAGCCATCGGGCGCCACCACCGGCTCGAGCCGGTCCCAGTCGGCATCGCGCTTGGCGGCATTGACGCGGCCGGCCTGCAGCGCCGCCTCCTGCGCCTCGGCGATGGCGCGCACCGAGGCCTCGATCCGCGCGGGTTCCGTGGCACCGACCTGCACCCGTAATCCACGGCCCAGAAGGCCGAGCGCGATCCGGTCGGGCTGGTTCCACAGCGCCACGGCGCCGACACGGGGGACCTCGCCCGCGACCGGCGCACCGGCGATCTGCGCTGCCGCCCGCCGCGCCGCACCGACATGGCCAAGCGCCGCCGACAACTCGGCCAGCGCCAGATCGGCATAGGCCACTGCCTCGAATTCGAGCGCCTCGGAGAGCGGCAGCAGCGCCGCCGCCTCGATCACCTCGGCGGCGCGGGCAAAGACCCCTGCAAGCGGCCCCTCGGGCAGCCGCGCCCGTGCCGCCGCCAGCCCGTCGAGATAGCGCGCCGGGTCCTCGACCGAGCCCTCGCGCGGCGGCAGCGGGGCGGCGCCCGCGTCAGCCACGCGCAACGCCTCGGTCAGGGCGGCGGATTCGATTGCCCCCTCGGAGGCCACGGCATCGCACAGCCCGGCCCGCATCGCCGCCTGTGCATCAAGCACCTTGCCGCCCGCAACGAAGTCGAGCGTCGCGACGGCCCCCGCGCGCCGCGCGAGCCGCACCAGACCACCCGCCGCGGGAATCAGACCAAGCCCCGCCTCCGGCGCGACAAAACGCGTGCCCGCAAGCGCCATGCGCAGCCCCGCCGCCTGGGCCAGCGCCAGCCCGCCGCCGGCGATCGTGCCGGTCAGCACCGCGACCACCGGCACCCGCGCCGCGGCGATGCGGCCGGCCAGCGCGCCAAGCGGCGGCGCCTCGGCGGTGTCGGCGTAATCCCCGGGAATCTCGGCCGCGACGGGCCAGCCGCCCTCGCCCGCGCGCAGCACGATGGCGCGCAGATCGGGGTCCTGATCGCAGGCCGCAAGCGCGCCGGCCAGCGCCGCGCGCAGCCCCGCATCGAAGCCCGCGCCCACCGGCGCCTCGGCCGCGCCTGCCAGAGTGATGAGCGCCACGCCCTCGCGCCGCTGCAGCCTTGCCCGTTTCGTCATCGCCCGTCCGCTCCGCCGTTTCGCAGAGTTTACGGACAACCCCTGCTGCTGCAAGGAAAAACCGCCCCTTTCCAGAGACTTGAACGCCAAGCCCCGATCAGACGGCGGTTTTGCGCTTGGGCGCGTGGTTGCGGCAGAAGGGGGTTGCCGGCAACAGATCGAGCCGTTCCTCCGAGATCTTCTCGCCGCAAACGGTGCAATAGCCGTATTCGCCCTCGTCCATCCGCCGCTCGGCCGCCTCGATCATCCGCATCTCGTCCTGCGCCGAGACGCCCAGGCCCCGCAACACCTCGTCGGTCTCGTGCCAAGTCGCCTGTTCGGCCCAGTCCTTCTCGCCCTCGCTCTCCTCGAGGTCGTCGGAAATCTGGTCGACGCGCGCCAGAAGGAGCGCCTTGCGGGCTTCGAGTTCCGCCCGTCGGGTATCGAGGGATTTCATGGCTTTCTCCTCTATTTCCGGTGTATTGTGGTCGGACGTGTAAAAAGTGGCCTTGATTCAGGTCAATCCTGCGGGGCGGAAGGGATGAGAATGACGCGCACCATCGGTGCCATGCTTGCGGCGGGGATCTCGCGCCGCTTCGGACCCGAAGACAAACTGCTTGCCCCCTTTCGCGGTCGTCCACTTGCCACCCATGCCGCGCACGCCCTGCTGGCGGTCCCGGTTGACGAACGGGTCGCGGTGATCTCCTCTCCCGCACTGCGCCCGCTGCTGGCCGATTACGAGATCGTCGAGGTCACCCCGGGTTGCACCCAGTCGGACAGCCTGCGCGCCGCGGTCGACCATGCCGAGGCGGTCGGCGCCGAGCTGCTGCTGATCGTGCTGGCCGACATGCCGCGGGTGCCGCCCTCGCTGATGCGTCAGGTGCTGGAACATGCCGCGGCCGACCGTCCGGCCTCGGCCTGGGCGGGCAGCCATGGCGCGCCGCCGGTCTGCCTGCCGGCCTCGATGTTCGACGAGCTGCGCGCACTCGAGGGCGACCGCGGCGCGGGCAGCCTGCTGCGCGGCGCGCCCGGCGTGGTGCGGGTGCCCTGCATGCCGCACCTGCTGGCCGATATCGACACGCCCGAGGATCTGGCGCAGCTGCAATAGGCCTCAGCGGCGGAGACGCTCGACGCCGTCGGTCCAGACCCGCGCGATATTCGGCCGGCTGGCCCCGTGCAGGATCTTCTCCAGCAGCCGCTCGCCGGTCTGGCCAAAGACCCGGATCGTGCCGTCGGGCGCCGTGGTGTCGACCGCCATCGCGTCGAACTTCAGCCCCGGCACGAAGGCGCCGACCGGCAGGCCAAGCGCCTCGGCCCCGCCGCGGGTGGCCAGATGGAAGGCCGTGCGCATGTCGATGCGGGACGGCCCCGCGCCGCGCCCGGCAGGCGGCAGACCGGCATCGACGCCCCCCTCGCGCATCCGCGCCGCGGCCACCGCCATCCGCGCCGCCTCGAAGATCGAGGGCGCAGGCCCGCCCGAGATGTCGGTGCCAAGCCCGACCCGCAGCCCGCGCGCGAGCGCCGCGCGCAGCGGGAACACGGCATTGGCGAAATAGGCGTTCGAGAGCGGGCAATGCGCGACGCCCGCGCCATGGTCGCGCATCAGATCCATGTCCCCGAGGGCGACAGATGCGTCGCATGGGCAAAGACCGAATGCGCCGGCATCAGGCCGAAATGGGCCAGCGTCTCGGCATCCGAGCGGCCCATGCGGGTGCGCACGAAGCCATGTTCCCAATCGCTTTCCGAGACATGCGACTGCACCCGCACCCCGGTCTCGGCGGCAAGCCGGCCAAGCCCCTCGAGGCAGGCGTCGGTGCAGGCGGGCACGAAGCGCGGGGTGATCGCGGCGGCGACCAGCCCGGCATTGCCCGGCAGCGCGGCGATATGGGCGATCACCGCGCGGCTGCCGTCGACCGCCGCCTCGGCCGAGGCGTCGCGGTAGAACTCGGGGCAGGTCTCTGGGTGATCCATCGCCACCTTGCCGATCACCGCGCGCTGGCCGAGTTCAAGGCAGATCTCGGCGAGCCGGTTCGTCGCCGGCACATGGATCGTGGCGAAATGCAGCGCCGAGGTGGTGCCGAGCGCCAGCATGTCGGCGATCAGCGCGCGATAGACCGTCTCGGCGAAATCGAGATCGGCAAAGCGCGCCTCGAGCGGGAAGGTATAGGCGTTCAGCCAGTCCTCGAGCGGCAGGTCGAGCGCGGTGCCAAGCTGGGCATATTGCGGCGCGTGCACATGCAGATCGACAAAGCCCGGCAACAGCACCTGCCCCGCGGGCAGGCGCTCGGCGTCGGGCGCGTGGCCGCCCGGCTCGACCGACAGGATGGTGCCGTCCTCGGCCAGGGTGAAGAGCGCATCGCTCAGTTCCTCCAGCTCGCCCGCGCGGGGGGCATGGAAGGCATCGGCGATCAGCCGGCGCAGGCGCATCGCTCAGGCCGCCTTCGGGCCGAGGCTGGTGCCATAGAGGCAGTTCTTCTCCTTCAGCCAGCGCCGATAGGCGATCGAGGAGGCATCGGCGCGGGTCGGCGTCTCGGCCCGCGGCTCGAGCGGCAAAAGCACCGGGCGCTGGTTCTCGAGGATGATCTTGTCTTGCAGGAAGATCACCTGCTGGAAGGCGATCAGGTCCTGCGTCGTGCCCTCGTCATCGAGCAGGAACATCACCGGATGCGCGATCGAGACGCCGGGCTCGACCGGCTGCACGAAGAGGCAGATCACGTCCCACCGCGTCGCCGAATTCGGGCAGGTCTTGTAGAGCAGCACGGTGAAGGGCGTGGTGACGCGATAGATGTAATCGGTGCGGATCGCGCCGGTCGCGGCCAGCGCCGCCTTCGGCTGGGTGAAGACGCAATCCGTCGCCCAGACCTCGTCGACGTCGCGGCGGATCTCGCACTTGTATTTCTCGACCTCGGTCAGCGGTTCCGAGCCGAGGATGTCGGTGTGCACGAAGGGGAAATGCGCCATGTCGAGGAAGTTCTCGATCACCCGCGGCGCCGAGGCGCGCACCGGGATCGCGCCGCAAGGCACATAGCGGCGGTCGCGCTCGTCGGCCTCGGCGATCTCGGGCACCTCGCCCGCGGGCATGCCGGTCGTCGTCCACAGATAGCCATAGCGCTCGCGCACGGGCAGTTCCGCCTCGTCCAGCCGCACCGAGAGCGCATCGCCGCGTTTCGTCACCACGAGGTCATGGCCCAGAAGCCGCGTGCCATGGGCGCCCTGCGGCATGTCCTGAATGCAGCCAAGGCAGAACCACTGGTCATTGCTGTCATCCGTCACTTCGGGAACAAGAGCGTTCATTACCATCTCCTCAGGCATAGATCCGCGCCATGGTCTGGCCATGCTCGGCAAGGGCGGCCTCGATGTCGAGCCGGGTGAAGCCCCGCCGCTCGATCACCGGCACACCGTTGATGAAGGAATAATCGACCGCGAAGGGGCCGCACATGACGAGCGCAGCAAGCGGATCGCGCTGCGTGCCGGCAAGGCCGAGCTGATCGCGGCGCACCGCGATGACGTCGGCGGCCTTGCCCGGCGCGAGCTGGCCGATGTCGTCACGGCCAAGCAGCTTCGCCCCGCCCCGCGTCGCCATCCACAGCGCCTCGCGCGCCGACAGCGCCGCCGGCGTGCCGCCGAAGCCGCCGCGCCCGCCGGGCTTGGCCGACAGGTATCTCGCCGGGGCGACGCGCTGCAGATACTGGGCCATGCGCGCCTCCTGGAACATGTTCGAGGTGTCGTTCGAGGCCGAGCCGTCGACGCCGAGCCCCACCGTCACCCCGGCATCGAGCATCTCGCGCGCCCGCATGATGCCAAGGCCGCAACGCATGTGCGCCGAGGGGCAGAAGGTGGCGCCGGTGCCGGTCTCGGCGAACAGCCGGATCTCGGCATCGTCCAGGAAGATCGCATGCGCGAACCAGACATCGGGGCCGAGCCAGCCGACGCTTTCGGCGTAGCCGACCGAGCGCATGCCATAGATCTCGTGGCAATAGACCTCTTCGTCGAGCACCTCGGCGATGTGGGAATGCAGATGCACCCCCCGGTGCGACCGCGCCAGCTCGGCCGCCTCGCGCATCAGCCCGGGGGTCACCGAGAAGGCCGAACAGGGCGCCAGAACGATGCGCGTCATCGCCCCCTCGCTCATGTCGTGATAGCGGTGGATCAGCCGCTCGGCGTCGCGCAGGATGTCCTCTTCCTCCTCGACGCAGCTGTCGGGCGGCAGGCCGCCCTTGCTTTCGCCGCGCGACATCGCGCCCCGCGCCGCATGAAAGCGCATCCCCATCTCCTGCGCGACACGGATCGGTGTGTCGAGGGTGCAGTCGTTGGGCATGATATACTGGTGATCGGAGGAGGTGGTGCAGCCCGAGGCGATCAGCTCGGCCATCGCCATGCGGGCCGCGACCTCCATCGCCCGGTCGTCGATCCGCGCCCAGATCGGATAGAGCGTCTTCAGCCAGTCGAAGAGCGGATCGTCCTGCACCATCACCCGGGTCAGGTTCTGATAGAAATGGTGGTGGGTGTTCACCATTCCCGGCATGACGACGTGATCGCTCAGGTCGATCACCCGGTCGGCCGCGACGTCCGCGAAGTCGGCCATCGGTCCGACCGCGGCGATGCGGGTGCCGTCGATCAGCAGCCCCGCATCGGTCAGCTCGCGCCCGGCCGGGCCGCCCGCGTCGTCGAAGGTCGCAAGGACCGAGATGTTCTTCAGCAGGGTCTTCATCGCACGTCCCGGAAATAGGGTTCGGTCAGGCCTTCGGGCGCGGCCATCAGCCGGCGCATCCGCTGCCAGGCCAGCACCGGCACGATCATCAGCGCGATCGTGCCAAGGTAAGGCAGCATCGACAGGATCGAGGCGGCGACCGGCCAGTTCCGCGCCTGCCCGACGAAGCCAAGCGCGGTGACGAAACCGAACAGCAGCGCCGCGAGCACCGCGTTCACCGGGCGGAAGCCCGCGAAGATCACCAGCGCGACGGCGATCCAGCCGCGGCCCGAGACCACGCCCTCGGACCAGCTCGGCACGAAGGCGAGCGTCAGATAGGCCCCGGCGCCTGCGGCGAGCGCCGCGCCAAGCGCGGTGTACCAGAAGCGGAACTTCATCACCGGGATGCCCGCGGCATCGGCGGCGGCCGGGTTCTCGCCCACGGCGCGCATGTTCAGCCCGTGGCGGGTGTGGAACATCAGCCAGTGCAGCACCACCGGCAACACCAGGAAGATGATGTAGACGAGGATGTTGTGGCTGAAGAAGGCGCGCCCGACGAAGGGCAGGTCCGACAGGAAGCCAAGGTCGAGCGGGCGGAAGGTGGCGGGCGACGGGCTGCCCGAGACGGGCTTGCCCAGCGTCGCCGCCATGCCGGTGCCGATATAGGTCAGCGCGAGCCCGCTCAGCACCTGATTGGCGCGGATCACCACCGTGGCGAAGGCATAGACCATGCCGACGACCAGCCCGACGAGCAGCGCCGCGCCGAAACCGAGCCAGGGATGGGGCGAGGCGACGACGGTGGTGATCGCGGTCATCGCGCCCAGCGCCATCAGCCCCTCGACACCGAGGTTGACGACGCCCACCCGTTCGGCCAGCACCTCGCCCAGCGCCGCAAGCGCCAGCACCCCGCCGGCCAGGAAAGCGGTCTGGATCAGCCCTGCGAGAATATCCATCTCACGCTCCCTTCGCGAGTTTGACGATGCGGTATTTCGCGGCCTCGTCGCCGATCGCCGCGTAAAGCAGGATCAGCCCGGTCAGCGCGAGCACGGTGTGGGTGGTCAGCCCCTGGGTCTGCAAGATGATGCCGCCGTTCAGGATGGTGGCCATCAGGAAGGCGGTGGCGATGGTGCCGAGCGGCGCAGCGCGGGCCAGAACGGCGACCATGATGCCGAGATAGCCGTAATTGTTCGAGATCCCGCCCTGCAGCCGGCCGACGGTGCCCGCAACCTCCATCATCCCGCCCAGCCCGGCGATGGCGCCCGAAAGCAGCATCACCGCGATCAGATGGCGCCGCACCGGCATGCCCGCATAGCGCGCCGCCCCCGGGTTCGAGCCGCCGATCCGCACCTCATAGCCCCAGCGGGTGAAGGCAAAGACCGCGGCCAGCCCCACGGCGAGGATCACCGCGACCGGCAGCCCCCAATGCACGATGCCCCAGAATTCGGGCACCGAGACCGGCAGCCGCGCGGTGGTCGCGAGCGCATGCCCCGACGGGTCCAGCCAGGGCCCGGTCGAGACCCAATAGACCAAGAGCAGCGCGACGAAGTTCAAAAGCAATGTGGTGATCAGCTCGGACACGCCCGCATAGGCGCGCGCAAGCGTCGGCACCAGGATCCAGGCGGCCCCCGCCAGCGCCCCCGCGACGGCCATCGCCGGCAGCAGCGCCCAGTCCGGCCCCGGCACGAAAAGCGCGATCCCCGCCGCGGCAAAGGCGCCCAGATTGAACTGCCCCTCGGCGCCGATGTTCCACGCCCCGATCCGCAGCGCCACCGCGACCGCCAGCCCGCAATAAAGGAGTGGCGTGAACAAAAGCGCCAGATCCTCGAGCCCGAAGCTCGATCCGAAGGTCGATTTCAGCACCCGGCCAGCCAGCGCCAGAGGCTCCATGCCGACAAGTTTCAGCACCAGCCCCGCAGTCAGCAGCGCCAGCACCACCGAGGCGATGCGCGCCGCAAAGGCGACCGAGGGTTTCGCGACCGGCAGGCGTTGCAGACGATAGCTCATGCCGCGTGCCTCCCGCCCATCATCAGGCCGATCGCCTCGATCTCCGCGCCCTCGGCGGGCACGACCCCCATGATCTCGCCATGAAACATCACGGCGATCCGGTCAGCGAGGGTCAACAGCTCCTCCAGTTCCTCGGACACCAGAACCACGGCGACGCCGGCGTCGCGCAGCTCGGTGAAATAGCGCATCATCGTGTTGATCGCGCCGACATCGAGCCCGCGCGAGGGATAGGCCGCAACCAGCACCTTCGAGGCGATGCGCATCTCGCGCCGCGCCACCAGGCGTTGCTGGTTGCCGCCCGAGAGGTTGCGCGCCGGCATCTCGAAGCTCGGCACCATGACCTCGGCGGCGGCGGCGATCTCGCGCGCGAGCCGCGTCGCCCGCCAGGGCCGGAACAGCGGCCCGAGCGACAGCGGCGGTTTCGCGTATTCGCGCAGAACCGCGTTGTCGGTGATCGAGAGCGCCGGCGCCATGCCGGCGTGCAGCCGGTCCTCGGGGATATGGCCCACGCCCTGCGCCGCGATCCTGCGTGCGCCGGCACGGGTGACATCGGCGCCCTCCAGCCACACCCGGCCGGTCGTCGGCACCGCAAGCCCGGTCATCACCTGCGTCAGCTCGCGCTGGCCATTGCCCGCGACCCCGGCGATGCCGAGGATCTCGCCCGCACGCAGCTCGAGCGAGACGTTCTTCAGCAGTGTCACACCCTCGGACATCAGGCTGACGCCCTCAAGCGCCAGCACCGGCGCGCCGATGCGGCCGATGTCGGCGCCGCGCATGTCGCTCAGCACGATCTCGCGGCCGACCATCTGCTGTGCGAGGCTCGTCTCGGTGCAGGCCTCGGTCCAGTCGGTCGCCACCTTGCGGCCCTGCCGCAGGATGGTGACGCGATGCGCGATCTCCAGCACCTCGTCGAGCTTGTGGCTGATGAAGATCACCGCATTGCCCTCGGCCACGAAGGCGCGCAGGGCGGCGAAAAGCTCGCGCGCCTCGGCGGGCGTCAGCACCGCCGTCGGCTCGTCAAGGATCAGCACCCGCGCCTTGCGGGCAAGGACCCGCAGGATCTCGACGCGCTGCTGCTCGCCGGTCGACAGCTCGGCCACCCGCGCCGCCGGGTTGACGGCGAGACCGAGCCGCGACGACAGCTCGGCCGTGCGCGCCTCGAGCGCCGCGCGCGAGATCCGCCTTGGCGTCTCGCTCCAGCCCAGATGGATGTTCTCGGCCACGGTGAAGGCGCGCACTAGCTTGAAGTGCTGGTGCACCATGCCGATGCCCGCCGCGATCGCATCGACCGGCGAGGCAAAGCTGACCGCGCGGCCGCCGACGATGATCTCGCCCGAGTCGGGCTGATAGATGCCCGTCAGGATGTTCATCAGCGTCGACTTGCCGGCGCCGTTCTCGCCCAGAAGCGCGTGGATCTCGCCCGGGAAGACGTCGAGATCGACATCGGCATTGGCGATCACGCCCGGGAAGACTTTGCCAACCCCGCGCAGCGAGACAAGCGGAGGCGTCCCGGGCGCCAGCCCGAGACGCGACTGGATCGAAGGCTCTGCCATCGCCGCCTCAGGCGTCGAGGCCCGAGACGCCCTCGATCGACCAGTCCCAGTGATAGAGTTCTTCCTCGGTCATCTTCTGGCCCGCGGCGACCTTGATGTTGCCCTTCGAGTCCTTGATCTCGCCGACGAAGGGGCTCCAGCCCTCTTCCATCATCTTCGTGCGCGCGGCATCGGCCTTGGCGGCGACCTCGGGCGGCACCGTCTCGCCCCAGACGTCGCGGTCGACGCCCTGGCCCATCGGCAGCAGCCCGTAGGTCGGCGTCCATTCGCCCGCAAGGCGGCGGCGCACCTGCTCGACGTAGAAGGGTTTGAAGTCGACCATGATCGAGGTGATGTAGGCCTTCGGGCCATAGCGGCGCAGGTCGGTGTTCCACATCACCGCCTTCGCGCCCCGCGCCTCGGCGACCTGCAGATAGCCGGCCTCGTCCATGATCCCGAAGAGCACGTCGCAACCATTGTCGAGAAGCGCGGTGCCGGCCTGGGTCGCGGCCTGCGGATCGAACCACGAGTTGATGACGATGCACTGCACGGTCGCGGCCGGGTTCACCGTGCGCGCGCCCATCAGGAAGGCGTTGGTGCCGGAATAGACCGAGGGCACCGGGAAGGAGGCGACATAGCCGAGCTTGCCCGATTTCGACATCGCACCCGCGGCGATGCCCGCGACATAGGACGGATACCAGTGCTGCACGTAATAGGTGCCGAGGTTGTCCATGTGGGTGCGGCCGTCGCATTCATAGAAGGCAACCTCGGGGGCGCGCTTGGCGACGTCATAGAGGAAATCGCCATAGTTCGAGGTGGCGAAGACCATGTTCGCCCCGTCGGCAACGAACTGGCGGAAGATGCGCGTGGCGTCGGCCGAATAGGGGACCGACTCGACGAAGGAGGTGCGGATGCCCGGGAAGGCCGCCTCGACCGCCTTCATCCCCTGGTCATGCGCCCAGGTCCAGCCCTCGTCCGAGACCGGGCCGGTGTGGCCGAAGGCGATCATCGCATCCTTGACGTCGACGGGGGCGAGCGGCGCCTGCGCGAAGGCGGGGCGCACGAGCCCGGTTCGCGGCAGCAGCAGGCCCGCGCCCGCGGCGGCGCCCATGTTCAGAAAGCCGCGGCGGGAAAGAGACTTGATAGAGATCATGAGGAGGCTCCCAGTGTCGGTTGGCGGGTCCGCTCTTGCCGGCGGAACTCCGTGTCATCGGTTCTGTCGTGGACGGGGCTGCGGAACCGCGCACCGTTTGCATCTGCAGCGTGCCCCGATTCCGGCCGTTCTGACTAGCGCCAAATCCGAGACCTCAACGTTGCGCTGAACGCAACACTTGACGGGCCGGCCGGGGCTGGTCTTACTGAGCCGCGACCGGCCCCGGAGCGATGGGATCCACCGCGCCTCCGGCCCTCCGGCCAGACCCGTTCCACCGCCCGAAAGGCCTGCCATGCCTGCTTCCCGGCGCCCTGCATCGCGCGCGACCTTCACCTTCTCCGGGCAGATCCGCCCGGACAGCTTCGCCGAATTCGCCGCCCACCGCGCGGCACGGCTGTCGATCGCGCTCGACACCCTTGCGCTTGATGCAACAGCGGCGCGGCTGCGCGTCAGTGGCGCCCCGGACCTGCTCGACGCCTTCGAGATGGCGATGAGCCTCGGCCCGGCGGATTGCCTAGTGCGCGCGGTGGACCGCAATGACAACAACTGAACGACCAACAGCGAGGATCGAAGAATGACTGGGACGCAATGGGTGCCGCTTGCCCTTGCCCGTGACATCACGCCGGGCACCTCGGCGGGAACCGTGGCGGAGGGCGCCGAGATCGTGGTCTGGCGCGACACCGACGGGCGCGCCCATGTCTGGGAGGACCGCTGCCCGCATCGCGGCATGAAGATGAGCTTCGGCTTCGTGCGCGGCGATCACATCGCCTGCCTCTATCACGGCTGGGAATTCGACGAGGGCGGCACCTGCCGCAAGATCCCCGCCCACCCCGAGCTCGAGGTGCCGGGCTCGATCTGCGTCGCGCGCTATGGCTGCACCGAGACCGGAGCGATGATCTGGGCGGCGCTGCCGCTCGGCGTCGAGACCGGCGAGCTGCCGGCTCTGCCCGACGCGGTGCCGGTGCGCTCGATCACCATCGAGGCCGGGCTGATCTCGGTGGCCAACATGCTGCTGAACGAGGAGAACGCGGTGATCGAGGGGGCGCTTGCGACCCTCGACAGCGCGCATGGGCCGCTTGCCATCGGCGTGCAGCCGATCCGCCCCGGGGCAGTCACGCTGCATATCGCCACCCGCCCCGGCGCCTCGACCGAGACCCTGCTCGCGATCTGTGACTGGGCCGAGACGCTGCGCCGCACCGCCGAGAAGGAGATCGCCGCATGAGCGCGCCGCTTCTGCACAATTACGACCTCGACGAGGATTGCTATCGCGCCCGGCTGGTCGCCGCCTGCAGCGGCGTCGCGCTCGATCTGCGTAACGTCGACATGTTCCCGGGCGCCGAACACCGCTCGGATGCCTACCTGCGGCTGAACCCGCTCGGCACGCTGCCGATCCTGCAGGACGAGACGCTGGTGCTGACCCAGCCCGAGGCGATCCTGCGCCGGATTGCCGCGCTCGATCCGGAACGGCGGCTGATGCCCGAGGACAGCATCATCGCCGCGCGCATCGACGACTGGCTGGCCTTCTGGGCGCAGCATCTGGCACCGGCGAAGGCCGCGCGCGAGATTGCGCTGATGGCAACACCCGGCGACCTTGCCGCGCTCTCGGCGCGCACCGCACGGATGCTGCGGGTGATGGAAGACCACATGACGCATCAGACGATCCGCGGCCTTGGCTTCTTCGCCGGGCCCGAGCTGACGCTCGCCGATCTGGCGCTGTTCCCGGCCTTCGCGCTCAGCCGCGACCACGGGCTCGACCACGACGCCTTCCCGGCGCTGCGGCTCTGGGCGCGGCGGGTGCGGCTGACCCCGGGCTTCATCACCATGCCGGGCATTCCGGATTATCACTGAGGGCACAGATGGACCTGCACCGGCTCGGGCTGATCTCGTCACGCACGCATCACTTCATGCTGGTGGCGCGGCTCGGCTCGATCCGGCAGGCGGCGCTCGCGATGAACGTCGCCCCCTCCTCGGTCAGCCGCACCATCAAGCAGCTGGAGGAGGACATCGGCACGCCGCTGTTCGAGCGCCAGAAGCAGCGGCTGAAGCTGACCTCGGCGGGCGAGCTGCTGCATTACCATTTGCGCCAGTCCGACCGCGAGCTGAAACGCGCGGTGACCGAGATCGGCGATCTTCAGGGGCTGCGGCGCGGCACCGTGACGCTTGCGGTAATCGAGAGTGCGGCCCGCGCGCTGGTGCCCGACGTGCTCGCCGCCTTCTGGATCCGCCACCCCGAGATCTCGGTCGACGTGCATGTCTGCGGCTCGCAGGAGGCGGTGGATCTGGTGACGCAGGGCGAGGCCGACATCGCCATCGCCTTCGACATGCGCCTGCCGCGCGGCGCGCGCCGGATCACCGCGGTGCAGCTGCCGCTTGGGGTGATGGTCGCCCCCGGCACCCGGCTGACGCAGCAGAAGGGGCCGTTGCGCTCCTATGACCTGGCCGGCGAGCGGGTGATCCTGTCGGACCATTCGCTCACCCTCGACAGCTCGATCGAACAGGTGCTCTCGGGCAGCTTCGTCGAATTCTCGCGCCGGGCAAGGACAAACTCGATCGGGCTGATGATCGACCTGGCCAAGCGCGGCCTCGGCACGGTGTTGCAGACCCAGCTCGGCGTGCAGGCCGAGATCGCGCGCGGCGAGCTGGTGTTCATCCCGCTCTCCGATTCGCGCCTCAGCGCGCGACGCCTGTCGCTGATCGCGCGGCCGAAGGGCGAGGCCTCGGAGGCGGCCGAGGCGCTTGGCTCCTCGCTCGGCCTCGCGCTCGAGCGGCTGGCCTGACAGGTGTTGCACCAGGCACAACGACTGGTTCGGAAATCATCGTCTTTTCGGAACACCGGAAAGCTGGTTGGCTGAGCGGGAAGACAACGCAGGAAAGACTCTCCCATGCAGCAAAGCGCCGTCGACGCCGTGATCCGCGGCCTCAAGCGCGCAGGCGTCTCGATCGTCTGCTACCTGCCGGATTCGCTCTTCAAGGAGCTCTATCCGGCGCTTGATGCCGATCCCGACATCCGCACCATCCGCGTCACCAACGAGGGCGAGGGCGCGGCGATCTGCGGCGGCGTGTTCCTCTCGGGCAAGCGCGCGGCGCTGGTGATGGAGAACTCGGGCCTGCGCGCCTCGGTCGAGCCGCTTGCCCGGATGGGGCTCGGCGCCGGCATCCCGGTGGTGATGCTGATGAGCTATCGCGGCGACATGGGCGAGAACAACTGGTGGGCGGTGCCGCATGGCGTGACGATGGAGCCGGTGCTGCAGGCGCTGCGCATCCCCTATGTGGTCGAGCGCGAGGAAGCGCGGATCGAGCAGGCGATCGTCGACGCCTACGAGCTGGCCTATGCCAGCTATTACCACACCGCGGTGGCGCTGTCGGGGAGCATCGTGCGATGAAACGCTTTGACTGCATGACGAAACTGGCCGCGATGCTGTCGGACGAGCTGGTGATCCTGTCGCTCGGCGCCTCGGTCGACGAATGGTACAACGCCGCCCCGCACATGCGCGCAGCCAGCCTGTTCCAGCAGCAGCTGGGCTGCGTCACGCCGCAGGCCTTCGGTCTGGCGGCGGGGCTTCCCGACCGCCGCATCGTCTCGCTCGACACCGACGGCGGCATGATGTTCAACCTCGGCATCCTCGCCACGCTGGGCAACGAACAGCCGAAGAACCTCTTCGTCGTGGTCTGGGACAACGAATGCTACCAGTCGATCGGCGGCCCGCCGACCCACACCGCCTTCGGCCGGGTCGACATCGCGGCGATCGCGCGCGGCGCGGGCGTGCCGCATGCCTATACCGCCCGCACCCTCGAGGAGTTCGAGGACCATTGCCGCAAGGGCCTCGCCGCGGCCGAGCCCTATATCGTCGTCGCCAAGGTCGCGGGCACGGTGCAGCCCGACATCCGCCGCAAGCATTCCGACGGGCGCGAGGACAAGTACATCTTCGTGCGCCATGTCGAGGCGACCGAGGGGATCACCATCATGGGCCCCTCGGAGCACAACTGAGACGGCACGCTGGACAGAAGGCAGGGGGCAGAAGGCACGAGGGCGATGCAGGACAGCTTCGATTTCATCGTCATCGGCTCGGGCTCGGGCGGCGCGCCGGTGGCGCGGCGTCTGGCCGAGGCGGGCGCCGAGGTGCTGGTCCTCGAGGCCGGGCGCGACCCGAAGGGCGTGCGCGAGATCGAGGATCCCTCCTGCTGGTTCGGGTTGCAGCGCAGCATCTGGGACTGGGAACACGACTATGCCCCCGCCCCCGAGGTGCTGGGCCGCACCATCGCCATTCCGCGCGGCAAGGCCGTGGGCGGCTCCTCGGCCACCAATGCGATGATGTGGTATCGCGGCACCCCTGCAGATTACGCACGATGGGACGCCGAGGCGCCCGGCTGGTCCTTTGACGACTGTCTGCCCTTCATCCGCCGCGCCGAGGACTGGGCGGGCGGCGCCACCCACCTGCGCGGCGTGGGCGGCCCGCTGTCGATCGAACGCTCGAGCACCGAGCACCCGCTGACCCGCGCGATGCTGGCGGGCGGGCGGGCGATGGGGCTGCCGGAACTGGCCGATCCGAACGGGCCCGAGCCCCTCGGCGTGGCGCTTGGCAATTTCAACCTGAAGGACGGGCGGCGCTGGACCTCGGCCGACGGCTATCTGCGGCCGATGCTGGGGCGCGGCGTGACGCTGCTCCCCGAGACCCGGGCGCTGGACCTGATCTTCACCGGCGACCGCGCGACCGGGGTCGAGACCACGGCCGGCCGTTTCACCGCGCGCCGCGGCGTGATCCTTGCCGCCGGCGCCTTCGAGACGCCGCGGCTGCTGACCCTTGCCGGCATCGGTCCCGAGGCGGAGCTCGCCCGCCTCGGCCTTGCCTGCCGGGTGCGGGCCGAGGGCGTGGGGCAGAACCTGCAGGACCACCCGCTGCTGCGCGCGCTGAATTTCCGCCTGACCGAGCCCTTCGGCCCGATGCAGGGGAACGGCGGCGGCACGCTGACGATCTGGAAATCCGATGCCAGCCTGCCCGAGGCGGACCTGCTCGCCTTCCCGATCCAGGGCCGCTCGGGGGTGCCCGCGCTGATGGAGCACTACCGCCTGCCCGACCAGGGGCCGCTCTTCGCCATTGGCCTCGGCGTGATGCGGTCGTGGTCGCGCGGGCGGCTGCGGCTGACCGGCACCGGGGTCGATGACCCGCTCGACATCCGCCCCGGCCTGCTCACCGATCCGCGCGATCTGGCGGCGATGAAGCGCGGCGTCGAGGCGCTGCTCGACTTGGTCACGGGTCCGGCCTTCGCCGGCCTCTTCGCCGGCTTTGCCGCGCCCGAGGGGCGGCTTACCGGCGACGCGCTCGACACCTTCGTGCGGCGCGGCTGCTCGACCTTCTTCCACTGCTGCGGCACGGCGCGGATGGGGGCCTCGGACGAGGCCCCGGTCACCCCGCGCCTTGCCGTCCGGGGCACGCGCGGGCTGTGGGTGGCGGATGCCTCCGTGATCCCGGTGATCCCCGCCTGCCACACCCACGCCCCCGTGACCCTGATCGGTGAACGCGCGGCGACGTTCATTCTGGAGGACGCATGACCGACCTGATCCTGACCGCCGATGCCGTGGTGACGATGGATGCCGCGCTGCGGGTGATCGCCAAGGGCGCGGTCGTGGTGCGCGGCGACACCATCGCCGCCGTCGGCCCCGCCGACGAGATCCTTGCCGCCCACCCCGGCGCCAAGGTCAAGTCGATGGGCCGCGCCGTACTGATGCCCGGGCTGATCAACGCCCATGCCCATTCCGGCTTCCTGCGCGGCACCGCCGAACACCTGCCGGTCTGGGACTGGCTGACGCTGCACATCAACCCGATGCACCGGATGCTGCGCCCCGAGGAGGCCGAGGCGGCAAGCTATCTGTGCTATGCCGAAAGCCTGCTGTCCGGCACCACCACCGTCGTCGACATGTGGCGCTTCATGGAGGGCTCGGCCAAGGCCGCCGAGGTGATGGGCAACCGGCTGATCGCCGTGCCCTATGTGGGCGAGCACCCCGATTACGACTATTTCGACCGGCTCGACATGAACGAGGCGCTGATCCAGCGCTGGAACGGCGGCGCAGACGGCCGGGTCTCGGTCTGGGTCGGGCTCGAACACCTGTTCTATGCCGACGAGGCCGGGCAGCGGCGCGCCATCGACATGGCGAAGAAATACGACGTGCCGTTCCACACCCATTGCTCGGAGGCCGAGATCGAGGTGGCCGAGTTCCTCCGCCGCTATGGCCGCCGCCCGATGGAGGTGTTCCGCGATCTGGGCTTCTTCGAGACCCGCCACACGATGTTCGCCCATGCCGTCTGGCTCGACCGCGACGAGGTCGAGCTGATCTCGGGCTACAACGTCTCGGTCGCGCACAACCCGGTGTCGAACATGAAGCTCGCCTCGGGCATCGCGCCGGTGGCCGAGATGCTGGAGCTGGGCGTGCCGGTCGGGCTTGGCACCGATGGCGAGAAGGAAAACAACAACTTCGACATGTTCGAGGAGCTGAAGACCGCCTCACTTCTGGGCAAGCTGCGGCACCGCGACGCCGCGGCGATGGACAGCTGGACGGCGCTGCGCATGGGCACCTCGCTCGGCGCGAAGGCGGTGGGGCTCGGCGAGGTCACCGGCGCGCTCGAACCCGGCAAGAAGGCCGACATCATCGCGGTGCGCGCCGACACGCCGCGGATGACCCCCTTCCTGCCCGATGGCGAATGGTTCAACCTGCAGCACAACCTTGTGCATGCGGTGCGCGGCTCGGACGTGGCGATGACCATGGTCAATGGCGCGATCGTCGTCGAGGACGGCGCGCTGAAGACCGGCGACATGGGCGAGATCATCGCCCGCATCGACCGCCTTGCCCCCGGCCTTTTCACCCGCCGCAAGGCGTGGCTGGGCGAGAATGCCTCGAAACAATGGACCGATGCCTGAGGAGGCCACGATGAGCGCCACGCAAGATCCCGTCGCCCTGAACGCCTGGTATGCGGTCGCGACGCTTGCCGACCTCGACCGGGTCGAGGAGACGAAGCTGCTGGGCCACCCGATCACCATCGGGCCGGGCCGGCAGGTGATGTCCGACGCGCGCGCCCTGCCGGTGCGCGAGAAATTCGGCTGTCTGTGGACCACGCTCGGCACCCCGGGGCGCGAGATCTTCGACATCGCCGAAGCCGGGGAACCCGACCGCCGCTTCGTCCCCTGCGGTTGGGTGACCATGCGGGCCTCGGGGCTGAGGGTGGTCGAGAACTTTCTCGACATGGCGCATTTTCCCTTCGTGCACACCGACATCCTCGGCTCCGAGCCGCACACCGAAGTGCCTGGCTACAAGTCCGAGATCCGCCGCGAGGTCGACGAGGTCTGGGCGACGAACTGCACCTTCTTCCAGCCGCAGATGACCAGCACCCGGCCCGAGGGCGAATTCGCCCGGCTGACCTATCGCGTGCCCGATCCCTTCGTCGTCATGCTCTATCGCGTCTGCCCCTCGGCGCCCGAGCGGCAGGACGCCATCGCGCTCTTCATCCACCCGATCGAGGCCGGTCTGTGCCGGGCGCAGCCGGTGATGTATCTGCTCGACCAGCAGGCGACGCAGACGCAGCTTCTGCGCTTCGAGCAGGTGATCTTCCTGCAAGACCGGATCATCGTCGAGAACCAGCGCCCGCTGCTTCTGCCGCTGGAACCGCGGGCCGAGATCCCGACCCGCGCCGACAGTTCCTCGATCGCCTATCGCCGCTGGCTGAAGGAGAAGGGGCTGACCTTCGGCACGACCGCCGAACCCGCCGCGATGGCCGCCGAATGAGCGTCACCCGCGCCGCGACGCTCGACGAGGCACTCGCCCGCATCGCCGCGGGGGCGCGCCCGGTCGCGGGCGGCACCGCCTTTCGGCTGGATGCGGCGGCGGGCAAGCCGGTGCCGGCGGATCTGGTCGACATCGGGGCGCTGCTGCCGAAAGGCATTGAAGGAAACCGGATCGGCGCGGGAACCGATCTCGAAACCCTGCGTTGGGGGTCAGTGCCGCTTCTGAGCGCGGCGGCGGCCGATGTCGCCGCCCCGAACATTCGCCGTCTGGCGACGCTCGGCGGCACCATCGGCTGGCGGGCGGGGTGCCTTCTTCCTGCCCTTCTTGCGCTTGAGGCGCAGGTCGGGACCACTCACGGCCCCCGTCCGCTCGTCGACTGGCTCGCCTGCCCCGAGGGGCTGGTGCTGTCGGTCACCGTCTCGCCGCTTGCCCGGCAGATCTGGCGCAAGACAGGACTGCGCGCGGGGTTCTGCCCCTCGATCATCGCCGCGGCGGGCGCGTTCAGCCTCGAGGACGACCGCATCGCCGCGGTGCGGCTCGCGGTCGGCGGCGGCGCGGTCGCCCCCGCGCGCCTGCCCGAGACCGAGGGCTGGCTGCTCGGCCGGCCGCTCGCCACGCTCGACCGCGCGGCGCTCGGCGCCCGGATCGAGGCCGAGATCGCCGCCCCCGACTGCGCCTTTCGCAGCGCCCGCTACCGCCGGCGCGTCGCGGCGAACGCGCTGGTCGCGGGGCTGGTCGGGCTGGCGCCGCGTCCCCGCCCCGCGCGTCCGCGCCCTGCCCCCGCGCCGCTGCCCGAGCTGACGGAACTGAGCCGCGCCGCCGGTGGTGAGCGCTGGCACATGCGCGAGGACATGCCCGCCAAGGTGCGCGGCACGCTCGCCTACATGACCGATGTGCGGGCCGAGGGGATGCTCGTCGGCCGCATCCTGCGCGCCGCCCATCCGCATGCCGAGATCCTGGCGATCGACACCGCGGCGGCCGAGGCCCTGCCCGGCGTGCGCGCCGTCGTCACCCATCGCGACGTGCCGGGGCTGAATGCCTTCGGCATCCTGTTCCAGGACCAGCCGGCGCTCTGTGCCGACCGGGTGCGCTATATCGGCGATGCGGTGGCCGCAGTGGCCGCCATCGACGCCGAGACCGCCGAGCGCGCGCTGTCGCTCATCCGCGTCGACTATCGGCCGTTGCCGCTGGTCGAGGACATGGCGGCGGCGCTTGCCCCCGGGGCGCCCCCGGTCCATGCCTCTGGCAACCTGGTGACCGAGGTCGGGCTGAGCCGCGGCGATCTGGCCGCGGGCTTTGCCGCTGCCGCGCATGTGGTCGAGGACACCTATGTCACGCCGCGGCAGATGCACGGTTTCATGGAGACTGAAGGGGGCTGGGCCGCGCCCGAGGGCGAGGGGTTGATCGTCTGCGCGGGCGGTCAGCATGGCGCGCGCGACCGGATGCAGCTTGCCCGCATCCTCGCCCTGCCCGAGGAGCGGATCCGCGTCGTCACCTCTCCGACCGGTGGCGCCTTCGGCGGCAAGGACGAGCTGACCGTGCAGCCGGCGCTCGCACTTCTGGCGCTGAAGGCCCGCGCCCCGGTGCGCCTGCATCTGAGCCGCGCCGAAAGCGTGCTTGCCGGCACCAAGCGCAACCCCTTCGTGATCCGCATGCGCACCGGCTGCGACGCCGAGGGGCGGCTGGTGGCGCAGGAGGTCGAGGCACTGGCCGACAGCGGCGCCTATGCCTCGCTCTCGCCCGGCGTGCTGGAAACCGCGATGGAGCACGCGGCCGGCCCCTATCGGGTCGCGAACATCCGCACCCGTGGCCGGCTCGCCTATACCAACAACGGCACCGGCGGCGCCTTCCGCGGCTTTGGCGCGAACCAGATGAGCTATGCGATCGAATGCCAGATCGACCGGCTCGCGGCGCGGTGCGGGCTCGACCCGGTCGAGATCCGGCGCCGCAACCTGCGCCGGGCGGGCGAGCCGGGCTTCCTCGGCCAGAAAGTCGCGCCGACCGAGAAGCTGTCCGAGATGCTCGACATCGCCGCGGCCTCGGACCTGTGGGCGCCCGCCGCCGCGCGCCCCGACGAGGTCACCGGCACCGGCATCGCGCTGAACTATCAGGGCAACGGGCTTGGCACGATCCCGACCGACGAGGCGCGGTTCGAAGTGCGGCTCGAAGACGGCAAGATCCGCGTCTTCACCGGGCTCGACGAGATCGGCCAGGGCATGGTGGCCTCGGTCCATGCCGCGGTGGCCGAGCAGCTGCACTGCGCGCGCGCCGACATCGAGGTGATCTTCGGCGACACCGGCACCGCGCCCGACAGCGGTTCGACCACCGCCTCGCGCGGCGGCTATGTGGTGTGGCGCGGCGTCGAGGAGACGGCGCCGGCGCTGGCCGCAAAGATCCTCGCGCAGGCCTCCCTGCGGCTTGGCCTGCCCGCGGACCGGCTGCGCATCGTGCCGGGCGGGGTCCAGGCCGAGGGCGGCAACCACAGCCCCACCCTCGCCTTTTCCGAACTGGCGCCAGAGCGCGCCGAGACCTTCTTCGCCTTCCCGAAAAGCGACTACCGCGCCGGCAATGCGCGTTTCATCTTCGCCTATGGCGTCACCCTCGCCCGTGTCGCGATCAGCCGGGTGAGCGGCGCGGTGCGGGTGCTCGACCTCGAGATCCACACCGCCGCGGGCAAGGTGATCGACATGGCCTCCTATCTTGGCCAGATGGAGGGCGGGCTGGTGCAGGGCCTTGGCTTCACCCTGACCGAGGACATGCCGATGACCGCCGGCCGGCCGCTTGCGCGCAACTTCGACAGCTATCTGATGCCCACGGTGCGCGACGTGCCCGAGCGGATGCGGGCGACGGCGCACGAGCCGCTCGACCCCACCGACCCCTTCGGCCCGCGCGGGGTGGGCGAGCTTGGCATCGGCGCGGTGACGCCCGCGATCGCGAATGCCGTCGCCGATGCGCTTGGCGCCTGGCCCGCGACCGCGCCGTTTCCGCCAGAAACCCTGCTTGCGATGCTGGAGGCCGCCCGATGAGCCCGCCCCTCGCCTTCACACTGAACGGCGCCCCGGCGACGATCGGCGCCGAGGAAACTCTGCTCGACGCGCTGCGCGAGCGGCTTGGCGCGACCGAGGTCAAGGCGGGCTGCGCCATCGGTCGCTGCGGCGCCTGCACAGTGCTTCTGGACGGCGCCGCGGTGAATGCCTGCCTGCTCTCGGGCTGGCAGGTCGCGGGCCGCGCGATCACCACCATCGCCGGACTCGCCGCCCTGCCCGTGGGCGAGACGCTCGCCGCCGCGATGGAGGAGGAAAACGCCTTCCAATGCGGCTATTGCGCGCCCGGCATGATGATGACGCTGGCGGGGCTGCTCTCCGCCCGCCCCTTGCCCGATGACGCCCGCATTGCCGAGGCGCTCGAGGGCAACCTGTGCCGCTGCACCGGCTACCACTCGATCCTGCGCGGCGCGAGAACCGCCCGCGACCGCCTGAAAGACCTGCCATGACCCTGAGCCTCACCCCCCATGCCCCGAAGACCGAAGGCGCACGCGCCTTCCTGGCCACTGGCGCAAAGAAGATCCTGATCGACGGTGAATGGCGCGCCACCGCCGCGACCTTCGAGACCACCGATCCGGCGACCGGCGCGCTGCTCGCCACGCTCGCCCGTGCCGGCGCGACCGAGGCCGAGGCCGCAGTTGCCGCGGCACAGGCGGCGCTTTCCCGCCCCGACTGGGCCCAGATGCTGCCGATGGCGCGCGGCGCGCTGCTGTGGAAGATCGCCGATGCGATCGAGGCGCACGCCGACGAACTGGCCGAGCTTGAAAGCCTCGATCAGGGCAAGACCTTCGCCACCGCCCGCTTCGGCGAGATCCCGGGCGCGATCGCGCAGTTCCGCTATTACGCGGGCTATGCGAGCAAGATCCTCGGCACCGCGATCACCCCCTCGATCGGCTATGCGCCCGCCGGCAAGCAGGTGATGGCCTACACCCGGCGCGAGCCGATCGGCGTGGTGGCGGCGATCACGCCGTGGAACTCGCCCTTGCTGATGGCGGCGATGAAGCTGGCACCGGCGCTTTGCGCGGGCTGCACGGTGGTGCTGAAACCGGCCGAGGAGACCTCACTCACCGCGATCCGGCTGTGCGAGCTGATGCTCGAGGCGGGGCTGCCCGCGGGCGTCGTCAACCTGCTGACCGGCTTTGGCGCCGAGGTCGGCGATGCACTGGCCCGTCACCCCGGCGTCGCCAAGGTCGCCTTCACCGGCTCGACCGAGGTCGGGCGGATCCTGCTCGGCTCGGCGCGCGGCAACCTGAAGAAGCTGACGCTGGAGCTGGGCGGCAAGTCGCCGGCGATCGTGATGGCCGATGCCGACCTGTCGCGCGCCATTCCCGGCGTCGCGCGCGGCATCTTCGCCAATTCCGGGCAGGTCTGCGTTGCGGGCTCGCGCGTCTATGTGCAGCGCAAGGTCTATGAGGCGATGGCCGAGGGGCTGGCACGCGAGGCGGGGCGGCTGCGGCTTGGTCACGGGCTCGACCCGGCGTCCGACCTTGGCCCGCTGGTCAGCCCGGACCAGGCGGCGCGCGTCGCGGCCTATGTCGCGGGCGGGCGGGCCGACGGGGCCGAGGTGCTGGCGGGCGGCACGGGGTTCACCGAGGCGCCGGCCTTCTTCGCGCCGACGGTCGTTGCCGGCGTCACCCCCGACATGGCGCTGATGCGCGAGGAGATCTTCGGCCCGGTCACCGCGATCACCCCCTTCGACGAGCCCGAAGAGGCACTGGCGCTTGCCAATGACACCGACTACGGCCTTGCCGCCTCGGTCTGGACCGAAAGCCTGAGCGCCGCGCACCGGATGGCGGCGGCGGTGCGGGCGGGCACGGTCTGGGTGAATTGCCACAGCTACTTCTCGCCCGAGCTGCCGAAGGGCGGGATGAAGACCTCGGGCTGGGGGGTGGAGAACGGGCCGAACGGGCTCGAGAACTACCTCGAGACGAAGACCGTCTGCATGGTGGTCTGAACCGCCTCAGGCCGAGGAGCTGCGCCGCGCGGCCGGTTTGGCCGGCGCCTCCCCGGCGTCGCCGTCCCAGTCCATGGCAAGACCAAGCGCGCCCGTGCCCGCCGCAGCAGTGCCCGGGGCCGGCGCGGCGGCAAAGGGCGAGGGGCCGGGCTCGAACGGCGGGGCGGTCTTCATCTTCAGCGGCTTCGCCGCCTGCGGCAGCGCCGCCTCGTCCTCGTCCGAGGAAATCCGCAACGCCCGGAAACCGCGGTGCTGGCCAAGCCGCGCCGGGGCCAGCCGCCGCCGCCCCGCGCCCTCGAGCGACAGCCGCTCGAGCGCATCCTCGGGCAACGGGATGCAGGTGCCGGGGCCGAAGGTCATCAGCGTGGCGAGCGGCAGGGTGACGCGGTGCAGCACCGCCTCGAGCACCGCCTGCGTGCCCATCACCGTGCCCTCCATCCGCCGCGCCCAGTCGGCGGCCTCGGCCGCATCGCTCTCGGGCGCGGGGGCAGCCGGAGCCCCCGCCGTCGGCCGCACCGGCTGGCGCCGGAAATGCCCCTGCGCCGGCACCGCCCACAAGAGCCCGGCAGGCCGCCCCGGCGCCGGGCCGAGCACGAGATCGATCTGCCAGACACGATAGCCCAGATCCTCGAGCAGCAGGCCAAGCGGGCGCGGATCATCAAGATGCGAGGCATAGCGATAGCCCCCCGCCCAGACCTGCTCCTCCATGCCCTCGAGCCCGTCCTCGATCCCCTCGAGGACGGCATCGACGAACTCCGCCGCCATCGCCGCATCGACCCGGGTCGGGCGGCGCGGCGGAGCCACGGCGCGCCCGACCCGACCGGTCATCTGCACCTCGATCAGCGTCGCGAGCGTCGCGGGCGGCAGGGCCAGCAGGCCGAGCGTCTCCTGCGGCCCCTCGATCAGGGCAAGCAGCGACAGCTCCTCGAGAAGCTCGGGCAGGTCGGAGAGGGTCATCCGCCGCTCGCGGATCGCACTCACCGCCAGCGGCAGATCGAACAGCTCGCCCGCCGCGCGCGACAGTGCCTGCGAGATCGCCCGCTCGGCCGTCATCGGCGGCGCGCCGGGATCGGGCCGCCCGGCCTCTGCCTTGCGCGCCAATACCGGCCTGTCCTGAGCCTGCCCCGCCATCTGCCCGATCCGTCCCGCCGCTGTCCGCGCCACAGGGGCGCCCCTGGCGGCCAGAATGCCCCGCTCAGGGTTTACAAATCATTGAAGCGCGTGGGATTTTGCCGTCTCAGGCGGCCTCGCCTTCACGCCGGCGCAGCGGCAGCGTGACCCGGAAGGCGGCGCCCCCCTGCCCCGGCAGATAGTCGATGCTGCCGCCCAGATTGGCCATGATCTCGCGGCAGATCGCGAGCCCCAGCCCCGCGCCCCCCGCCTTCGAGGTGTCGGTGAGGCGGGCGAATTTCTCGAAGATCAGCGCCTGGCTGGCCTTCGGGATGCCCGAGCCGTTGTCGATGAAGTCGATCTGCGCCTTCTGGCCGCGCCGCTTCACCTCGATGCGCAGCACCGCCCGTTCGGCGTCGCAATATTTGCGGGCGTTCGAGATGATGTTGATGAACACCTGCACCAGCCGGTCGGTGTCGGTGAAGATCGGCATGTGCTCGGCCGGGGTGTCGCGTTCCAGGCGGAAGTCGCGCTCGGGCCGGGTGTTCGAGGCGGCAGAGACGGCGCGGTCGATCAGGTCGTGCAGGTTCGCGACCGAGACCGTGAGCTGCGCCTTGCCGTGTTCCAGAACCGACAGGTCGAGCAGGTCGTCGAGCAGCCGGGTCAGCCGCCGCGCCTCCTCGTGGATGATCTCGGCATATTGCGCGCGCAGCGCCTCGGGCAGGTCGGGCTCCATCAGGATCTCGGAAAAGGCGCGGATCGAGGTCATCGGCGTGCGCAGCTCGTGGCTGATCTGGCCGAGGAAGGCGTCCTTCTGCACCGACAGCGAGGTCAGCTTCTCATTCGCCTCGCGCAGCGCGCGCGCGGTGCGGGCAAGCTCTTCCGACTTCGCCTCGAGGCGGGCCGAATATTCCTTGATGTCGGCGGCCTCGCCCGCGACGGCGATCAGGTCCTGCACGCTGACCGAGGCGCCGCCAATGAGCTGCGCAATCATCGCATGCGCCGTCGCCGCGCCGACCGAGCCCGCCAGCTGACGCTCGAGCCGCGCCAGGAACTCGGGCGTCGGGTCGGGCAGGAAGCCGGCCTTGCCCTGTGCCGCCGCCCGGGTCTGGAAGAAGTGCTGCGCCTCCTCGGCACCCAGGATGCGCTGCGCCATGCTGAGCAGATCCTCGGCCTCGGCCTGGCCGCGCGACCAGCTGCGCGCGCCCTGGCCCTGATCGAAGACATTGACGAAGGCCACGCCCTGCAGCCGCTCCATCGGTCCCGGGAAGCTGGTCATCGAGAAGACGAGGAAGGCGAGCGTGTTGACGAGCAGCGACCAGAACAGCGCATGCAGCAGCGGGTCGAGCCCCTCGAGCCCGAAGAGCGCCTGCGGCCGCAGCCAGGAGATGCCGAAGGGCCCCTCCGCCAGCAGCCCCGCCGACATCAGCCCGCCGCCGCCGAAGGAGGGCAGGAACAGCGCGTAAAGCCAGATCGCGAAACCGCTCACCAGCCCGACCATCGCGCCAAGACGCGTCGCGCCACGCCAGAAGATGCCGCCGATCAGCGCCGGCAGCACCTGCGCAGTGCCGACAAAGGCGATCAACCCGATCTCGGCCAGCGCCTCGGTGCCGCCTGACAGCTGGTAGTAGAAATACCCCATCGCCAGCACCGCGCCGATCGAGAGCCGCCGGCTGATCAGCACGAGGCCGCGCACGTCGCCCTGTTGCGCCCGCCCCGCGCGCAGCGCCAGCCACAGCGGCGTGACGATGTGGTTCGAGACCATCGTGGCGAGCGCGATCGCCGCCACGATCACCATCGAGGTGGCCGAGGAGAACCCGCCGAGGAAGGCAAGGAGCGCCAGCCGCCCCTGCCCCTCGGCCAGCGGCAGGGTCAGCACGAAGAGGTCGGGGTTCGCGCCCGTCGGCAGCCGCTCGAGCCCGAGCACGGCGATCGGCACGACGAAAAGGCTCATCAGCATCAGATAGGCCGGGAAGGCCCAGCTCGCGGTGGCCAGATGGCGTTCCTCGACATTCTCGACCACCAGCACCTGAAACATCCGCGGCAGGGTCAGCACCGCCGCGGCCGAGACGAAGGTCAGCCCGGCAAAGCGGCCCGGGTGCAGATCCCAGCCGGCAATCGGCGAGGCCTCGATGCGGGCAAGCACATCGGCGGGCCCGCCGGCGATGCCCCAGACGACGAAGACCCCGACCGCGACCAGCGCCAGCAGCTTGACCACCGCCTCGAGCGCGATCGCCATGACGACGCCGTGGTGACGCTCGTTCGCATCGAGGTTGCGGGTGCCGAAGAGGATGGTGAAGAGCGCCAGCCCCGCCGCGATCCAGAACGCGGTCGAGCCCTGATCGGGCATCGGCCAGCCCTCGTGCGGGTCGGCGGCAAAGACACCGAAGCTCAGCGTCACCGACTGCAGCTGCAGCGCGATATAGGGGGTGGCGGCGGCGACCGACATCAGCGTGACGATGACGCCGAGCAGATTCGACTTGCCGTAGCGGCTCGAGATCAGGTCGGCGATCGAGGTCACCCGTTGCACCCGGCCGATCCGCACCAGCTTGCGCAGGAGCGCCCACCAGCCGACGAAAACCAGCGTCGGGCCAAGGTAGATGGTGGCGAACTCAAGCCCCGAGCGCGCCGCATAGCCAACCGCGCCATAGAAGGTCCAGGCGGTGCAATAGATCGACAGCGACAGCGTGTAGACCCAGGGGCTGCGCAGGAACCGCAGCCGGCCAAGCCGCGCCCGCCGCTCGGCCACGAAGGCCACGGTGAACAGGATGATGACGTAACCGAGGCTGACCGCGACGAGACTGTCGAAGGGCATCTCAGCCGTCCCCGCCCGGCGTCCCGGGGGCCGGCGGCGGCTCGCCCACCGCCTCTTCCTCGGCCTCGAGCGCCGGGCCAAGGCCGCGGGCAAGACCGAAGGCCGCCAGGATCAGCCCGCACCAGACGAGGAAAAGATAGATCCCCCCCGCCCCGGTGCGCGGCCCGGTGCCGGCTTCGGCATGCCACAGCCCGGGCAGCAGAAGCAGCACCGCCCCCAGAAGCGGCAACACGCGCGCGCCGTCCATCATCCGCCGGCGGCGGTAGGAACGGCGGGCCAGGAACAGCGGCTGGCCGGCGCTGCGCGGCATCAGCGCCGCCCCGGCGCGGCAACGGCGGCAGCGGCCCCATTCGCGGCGCCGGCCCCGGCGAGCGCCTCGAGCGCGGCGACGAGATCGGCATTGGCGAAGGGTTTCGCCAGGAAGGCGGTGGCGCCGGCCTGTTCGGCCGCCTCGCGGTCGCGCGCCTGACCGCGCGCGGTCAGCATCAGCACCGGCGTCGCGGCAAGCCCCGGATCGGCGCGCAGATCGGTCAGGATCTCGAGTCCCGAGCGGCCGGGCAGCATCAGATCGAGAATGACGGCCTCGGGCCGCAGCCCGGCGATGCGCGCCAGCGCCTCGCCGCCGTTCGTCTCGAGCATGACCTGCCATCCCGCACGACCCAGGATGAACCGGATCGCCTCGGCGATATGCGGCTCGTCCTCGATCAGCAGCACCTGACGTTGCGCCATCCTGTGCCTCCTCTCCCCCTCGGCCGACTATCGCGGGCCGGGGCCGTGCTGTCAAACGGCGAGCGGTCGGGGGGGCCTCAACGTTCGGGCAGGATCGAGGGCTCGCGTCGCCCCGGACAGCCCGCGCGCGGACAGATCCGGCACGAGCTGCCGACCGCGCGTTCGGTGCCCTCGCGGCCGGGCGGGGCGGGCAGAAGCAGCATCATCGCTTCACGCAGCACCGGCCCGTCGAAGCCGCCGACCGGGTGCTGGGCGCACCAGGCATAGGCGAGGAAGCGCGCCGGCAGCCGCCCGGCCATGTCGATCACCGCGCGCACCGGCTGCGACGGGCGGGCCAGCGCCTCGTAGAGCGGCCAGAGCGGACAGGCGGCGCCGAAGCGCGGCGGGGCAAAGCCCGGCACCGGCCGGCGCAGGGTCAGCGTGCCCGAGCCGTCGCTGGCGACAAGCCCCGCCGGCACCCGCCCGGGTAGGCCGGGCGGCAGCGTGGCAAGGCGGCGAAAGACCATCCCGACCGGCACGCCAAAGCGCGCGGCCAGAAGCCCCGGTTCGGGCCCGAGCTCGACCAGCGCGTCGGAGAACGCCGCCAGCGGCAGCGCCCGCGCCTCGGCCGCCGCCCGCGCGACATGGGCAAGCGCCAGCTCGCGCGCCGCGGCCGAGGCGAGTTCCGGCACCCCCTCGATCAGCGCCTCGGGCGCCGGCGGGGCGTCGGTTTCCAGCTCGGCCAGATGCCAGTCGCGCCCGGCAAGCCAGGTCTCGAGCTGTTCGAGCGGTGCGGCAAGGCCGGTCTCGGCGGTCTCCATTTCATCAAGATAGCC
Source organism: Paenirhodobacter sp. YD-8 (assembly GCF_056590935.1). Lineage (NCBI taxonomy): Bacteria > Pseudomonadati > Pseudomonadota > Alphaproteobacteria > Rhodobacterales > Paenirhodobacter > Paenirhodobacter sp. YD-8. The sequence goes on from NZ_CM152649.1 coordinate 2,556,598, forward strand.
CACCAGCGACTCCGCCGTGCCCGACAGCCGCAGGCTTTCCTCGGCCATGGTGCGCAGGAAGCGGCTGCGCCATTCGGGCTCGATATCCTCGGTCTCGGCCAGAATCGCCGCGGTCGAGCGCAGCGAGGTCACCGCCGAGAGCACCTCGTGCAGGTTGTCGAGCAGGAACGGGTCCTGCGCCATCCGCTCGGCATAGCCCTCGACCACGCGCTCGAGCGCGCCGACGCGCGCCTGACGGTCGGCCAGAACCGCGGCCCAGCCCGGGAAACGGCCGACGAATTCCTCGATGCGTTCAAGCTCGGGCCCGGCCTTCTCGGCGCCCACGGCAGCCTCGCGCAGCCCGTCGAAGAGCACTGCCTCGGCCCCTTCCGAAAGCGCCACCGGCTCGACCCCGAGGGCGCGCGCAAGCGTCTCGAGCAGGTCATCGCCGACGCGGCGGCGGTTGTGCTCGATCAGGTTCAGATAGGCCGCGGAAATGCCGACGCCGCGGGCGAGATCGGCCTGCTTCACATGCAGCGCCGTGCGCCGCTCGCGGATCCGCGTGCCGGTGAGGGCGGAACGGGCCACGGCCACCTCCCTTCGTGTCCATGCCCGGAATTTACAGGCAATGGACTGTCTACAAAAGCATTTTACGCATGATGGCAGCGGTTTTCAGGCCCGCACGGGAAACACCGCGCCCTTGCGCGAAAGCGCACGGGAACCCCGCCCCGCCCTGCTGCGTTGCAGCACAAAGGAGGGAACATGGGCAAGACAGTGACGGCCGACCTTGAAACCCTGATCGCGCGGGCCGGGGTGTGGCTGCCCGACTGGGCGGTCTCGGCGCTGGTGCTGGGCGCGGCGCTGATGCTGGCGCTCGCGGTCTGGCGGCTGGTCTTCGGGGCGCTGAATCGGCTGGTAGCGGGCCGCGATCTGTTCTGGCGCTCGCTCGTCGGGCGCGGCGCGGCGCCGTTGCGGCTGGTCCTTGCCATCGCCGCGCTGCGCTTCGCGCTGTCGCTCGCGCCACTCGGGGCGACCATGGCGGCGGGGCTCGCGCAGCTTCTGCTGGTGGCCTTCATCCTGTGCCTCGCCTGGATCGCCTGGACCGCGCTTTCGATCTGGACGACGCTGCACCTGCGCCGCTTCAAGCTGGATGCCGAGGATAACCTGCTGGCCCGCAAGCATGTCACGCAAACCCGCATCCTGATGCGGGTCGCCAAGGTGGTGCTGATCCTCTTCGCCACCGCCGCGGCGCTGATGACCTTCGAGCCGGTGCGGCAATACGGCGTCTCGCTGCTGGCCGCGGGCGGCGCGGCGGGCATCGTCGTGGGCCTTGCGCTGCAGCCCGTGCTGAAGAACCTGATCGCCGGCATCCAGCTTGCCATCACCCAGCCGATCCGCATCGACGACGCCCTTATCGTCGAGGGTGAATGGGGCAATGTCGAAGAGATTTCCTCGACTTACGTGGTGATCCGGTTGTGGGACTGGCGCCGGCTCATCGTGCCGCTGAGCTATTTCATCGAACAGCCCTTCCAGAACTGGACCCGCGAGAGCGCCGAGCTGATCGGCACCGTGCTGCTCTATCTCGACCACCGCGCCCCGGTCGAGGAGATCCGCGCCAAGGGCCGCGACCTGGCCGCCGCCTCGCCCCTGTGGGACGGCAAGGTCTATGCGCTGCAGGTCACCGATTTCCGCGAACGGGTGATGGAGCTGCGCGTGCTCGTCTCGGCCCGCACCGCGCCGCGCGCCTTCGACCTGCGCTGCGAGATGCGCGAGAAGCTGATCGGCTGGCTGCAGGCCGAACATCCCGACGCCCTGCCCCGCACCCGCGAGGAGATCGCCGTCACCGCGGCGCCGCCGTCCCTGGCCGGGGAGCCGGGCTAGTTCTCGAGACTGCCGAAGCGCGCGCCATAATTCATTGCGCGGCGGGTGCAGCGGTCGAGGGCGAAGTCGAACCACGCCCGTTCGCGCCCGCGCGAGGCCCACAGATCGGTGCCGAGCTTCGCCCGCCCGGCGGCGATCGCGCGGCCCATGCCCTGGACGTCGAGCTTTCGCAACCGGCCGATCCAGAATTGCGCCGCCTCGTCCTGCAGGCTGCCGACCGGAGCGCCCGCAGGCAGGTAATCCTGCGCGACGGCCAGGCAATAGCCCGCCTCGACCGCCTCGGTCGGGGTGTCGAAAAGATAGCCCGGTGGCGCCGCGAACTGGCTTTTCCACACCGCCCAGAACAGCACCCCGACGACGGCCACAAGCAGCGCGCCACCCGTCCAGAGCAGCGGCGCCGGCAGATCCTCGTCGGTCACATAGGTGCGGGTCATCGGCGATCCTCCGGCCCCGAGATCAGCACAGAGGGGTTAAGGAATCGCCCATGAAAAAAGGGCGCCCCGAAGGGCGCCCCAGATCCGCGCGGGCCGTGCTTACTTCAGCGCCGCGTCGGTGATGTCGAGCGTATAGGCCCCTTCCGGCGCCTTCGAGATGACCGGGTCCGAGCCGCCGGCCAGCAGGATCTTCACCGTGCGTTCGTAGTCCGCCGGATCGAGCGCGCCGTTCGAGCCCATGGTGAGCTTGGCGATCTCGCCCATCATCCGCTTCTGGTGCTTCTCGGTCTGCGCCCCCGACTCGTCGTTCTCGAGCACGATCTCGGCCGCCTCGTCGGGGTTCGCCTCGGCGTATTTCCAGCCCTTCATCGAGGCGCGGACGAACTTGACCATCTTCTCCTTGAAGGCCGGGTCCTTGAGCTTGTCTTCCATGACGTAAAGCCCGTCCTCGAGCGTGGCGACGCCCTCGTCCTCGTACTTGAAGGTGACGAGATCCCCGGGGGTCAGCCCGGCATCGATCACCTGCCAGTATTCGTTGTAGGTCATCGTCGAGATGCAGGCGGCCTGCTTTTGCAGCAGCGGATCGACGTTGAAGCCCTGCTTGAGCACCTTCACGCCCTCGGCCGAACCGTCGGTCGGGATGCCGAGCGTCGCCATCCAGCTCAGGAACGGGTATTCATTGCCGCCGAACCAGACGCCGAGCGTCTTGCCCTTGAAGTCCTCGGGCCCCTTGATCCCGGTTTCCTTGAGGCAGGTCAGCATCATGCCCGAATGCTTGAAGGGCTGGGCGATGTTGACGAGGGCCAGCCCCTTCTCGCGCGCGGCAAGCGCCGAGGGCATCCAGTCGACGGTGACATCGGCGCCGCCGCCGGCCATCACCTGGGTGGGCGAGATGTCGGGGCCGCCCGGCATGATGTCGACGTCGAGCCCCTCTTCCTTGTAAAAGCCCTTGTCCTTGGCCACGTAATAGCCCGCGAACTGGGCCTGGGTGACCCATTTCAGCTGCAGCTTGACCTCTTCGGCCGACACGCCCCCCGCCATCAGGGCCAGCGCCGCCGCACCGATCAGAAATTTCTTCATCGTCGTCTCCACAGTTGACCCCGGGTGTTTCCCCGGTGTTGAAAAACTCATTTCGCGCGCTGCGAGGGGTGCCAGAAGGTCACCGCCTTCTCGATCAGCACCATCATCCCGAAGAAGCCCGACCCGGCGAGGGCCGCCACCGCAATCTCCGACCAGACGAGCGGCATATCAAGTTGCCCCACCGCGGTCGAAATGCGGAAGCCCATGCCCCGCGTCGGGCTGCCGAAAAATTCGGCAACGATCGCGCCGATCAGCGCCAGCGTGGTGGCGATCTTCAGCCCGTTGAACAGGAAGGGCATCGCCGCCGGCAGGCGCATCTTCAGAAGGCTCTGCCGATAGGTGGCGGAATAGGTCTGCATCAGGTCGCGCTGCAGCGCGTCGGTGGCGGCAAGCCCCGCGACCATGTTCACCAGCACCGGGAAGAACACCATCACCACCACGACTGCCGCCTTCGACTGCCAGTCGAAACCGAACCACATCACCAGGATCGGCGCAATGCCGACGATCGGCAGGGCGGCGACGAAATTGCCCACCGGCAGCAGCCCGCGCTGCAGGAAGGGCGAGCGGTCGACGACAATCGCCACCAGCACCGCCGCGCCGCAGCCGATGACATAGCCCGCCAGCGCCCCCTTCAGGATGGTCTGGGCGAAATCGCCCCAGAGCAGCCCGGTGCTTTCGGCAAAGCGCGCCGCGATCATCGAGGGCGGCGGCAGGATCACTGGGCTGACCCCCAGCCCGATCACCATCCCCTGCCACAGCACCAGCAGGGTGATGCCGAACAGCACCGGCACGAAGATCCGTGCCCAGCGATGCCCCCCCCAGCGGTTGGCAATGGTCACGTTCAGCGCCGAGGTCGCGATCCAGAAGGCGAGTGCCGCCCAGCCCTGCCAGCTCATCGTGCCATCCCCATGCGTTTGAGCGTCACCGCCTCGATCGCGCCGACCACGGCGACGAGCGCCGCCGCCAGCAGCGCCGCGGCAAAGAGCGCGGCCCAGATCTGGATCGTCTGGCCGTAATAGCTGCCCGAGAGCAGCCGCGCGCCCAGACCCGCCGTCGCGCCCGCGGGCAGCTCGGCCACGATCGTGCCGACCAGCGCCGCCGCGACCCCCACCTTCAGCGAGGCGAAGAGATAGGGCATCGAGGACGGCAGGCGCAGCTTCCACAGCACCGCCGCGCGCGGCGTGTTGTAGGTGCGCAGCAGGTCAAGCTGCATCCCGTCTGGCGCGCGCAGCCCCTTCACCATGCCGACAAGGATCGGGAAGAAGCTGAGATAGGCCGCGATGATCGCCTTCGGCACCAGCCCCTTGATGCCGAGCGAGGCGAGCACCACGATCACCATCGGCGCGATCGCCAGGATCGGAATGGTCTGGCTGGCGATCGCCCAGGGCATCACCGACATGTCCATGGCGCGGCTGTGCACGATGCCGATGGCCAGGATCAGCCCCGCCGCGGTGCCCAGCACGAAACCCGCCATCGTCGCCGAGAGCGTGACCCAGCCATGATAGACGAGCGAGCGTTTCGAGGTGATCTTCTGCCCCGCCACGCCGTCCCACAGCCCGGCCAGCACCTGATGCGGCGCGGGCAGGACCGGGCGCTCCTGCGCCATGGTCTCCGAGATCAGCTGCGCGGTCGTCACCTCGGTGCCCGCCCGCGCCGCCTGGTCATAGACCCATTTCGAATTCAGCCAGACCGCCGCGCCATACCACAGCACGACGATGGCGGCGACACCGGTCAGGATCGGCAGAATGGTCTTCATCGCCCGGCCTCAGTCCTCAAGTCGATAGGTCGGCGCAAGGGTGATGCCCTCGCCCGTTCCGGTATCGGTGACACGCACCACCACCGCCGCGGTGCCGGCAGGATCGCCCGCCGTGTTGCGGAAGCGGAAATCAAGATCGAGCGGCCGGAACCGGCCGGTGCCCGCCGCAAGGCGCCCCGCGTAACAGGGCACCGTGTCGCTGCCAGGCGCGGCCCGCCCCTCGGCGTCGTAAAACGAGATCGCGCAGCTCAGGGCCAGCGGCCGGTCGGCGGCACCGGGCTGCACAAACGCATCAAGACCCAGCCGCAGCACCGCGCCACGCCGGGCATGATCGACCGGCCGGCCCTCCGCGTCGCGGATCTGCGCGCGAACGGACAGCGTATCGTCGATCTTCGTCCAGACCTCGGGCCGGGGCGCATGGGTGCCCAGCCCATAGGCATCGACCAGGGTCTCGGCCACGGCGGGCGCGGCAAGCGCCATCACCGCCGCCAGCGCGACGGCGCAGCTCCGGGGCCAGCTCCGGGGGCGGTGCGGTTCAGACCTCATAGGCATGCCCTGCCCGCAGCCCCTCGCGCACGCGGTGCGCAATCTCGAGGAATTCGCGGCTGTCGCGGATCTCGAGCGGCCGCTCGCCGCGCGGCAACGGGCTGTCGATGACGTCGGTGATCCGGCCCGGACGCGGGCTCATCACCACGATCTTCGTCGACAGATAGACCGCCTCGGGGATCGAATGGGTGACGAAGCCGATGGTCTTGCCGGTGCGCGACCACAGCTTGAGCAGTTCCTCGTTCAGCCGGTCGCGCACGATCTCATCGAGCGCGCCGAAGGGTTCGTCCATCAACAGGATCTCGGCGTCAAAAGCGAGCGCGCGCGCGATCGAGGCGCGCTGCTGCATGCCGCCCGAGAGCTGCCAGGGGAACTTCTTGCCAAAGCCCTTGAGGTCGACCAGCTCGAGCACCTTCTCGACCCGCGCCTCCTGATCGGGCTTCGGATAGCCCATGATCTCCAGCGGCAGACGGATGTTGCCGGCGATGGTGCGCCACGGATAGAGCCCCGCCGCCTGGAACACATAGCCATAGCTGCGTTCGCGGCGCGCGTCGTCGGCGCTCATGCCGCGCACCTTCAGCGTGCCGCCGGTCGGCGTTTCAAGCGCCGCGATGCAGCGCAGGAAGGTGGTCTTGCCGCAGCCCGAGGGTCCGATGAAGGAGACGAACTCCCCCTTCGCGACCTCGAGGTTCACATCGCGCAGCGCCTGCACGGGGCCGTCGTTCGTCTGGAAGACGAGATCGACGCCCCGCGCCTCGATGATCGGGATCGCCGCCATCACACCCCCGAAGCCGGAATGCCGGCACGCGCGACCGGGCGCGGCGCGGTCAGCTCCTTCCAGGTCGAGAGCGCGCGGTTGACCGTGCCGTTCGGCTCGCGCGCCACGAACTCGCCATGGCCCTCGGGCGCCAGCACCTTGCCGTCGGCATAGGCGAGCATCCCCCGCGACAGCGTGTAGCGCGGCAGGCCATTCACCTCGATGCCCTCGAAGACGTTGTATTCGATCGCCGATTGCTGGGTCTTGGCAGAGATCACCTTCGACGCCTTCGGGTCCCAGACCACGAGATCAGCGTCCGAGCCGACCAGAACCGCGCCCTTCTTCGGATAGCAGTTCAGGATCTTGGCGATATTGGTCGAGGTCACGGCGACGAATTCGTTCATCGTGATCCGGCCGGTGTTCACGCCCTTCTCCCACAGCACCGGCATCCGGTCCTCGAGGCCCCCGGTGCCGTTCGGGATCTTGGTGAAATCGCCGACGCCATAGCGCTTCTGCTCGACGGTGAAGGCGCAATGGTCGGTGGCGACACAGCTCAGCGTGCCGGACGCGAGCCCGGCCCAGAGGCTGTCCTGATGGCGCTTGTTGCGGAAGGGGGGGCTCATCACCCGGCCCGCGGCGTGATCCCAGTCGGGGTTCGCATATTCGCTCTCGTCAAGCGTCAGATGCTGGATCAGCGGCTCGCCCCAGACCCGCTTGCCGTTCATCTTGGCGCGGCGGATCGCCTCGTGCGCCTCCTCGCAGGAGGTGTGCACGACGTAAAGCGGCACACCCGCCATGTCGGCGATCATGATCGCGCGGTTCGTCGCTTCGCCCTCGACCTGGGAGGGGCGCGAATAGGCATGCGCCTCGGGCCCGGTGTTGCCCTCGGCCAGGAGCTTCGCCGACATCTCGGCGACGATATCGCCGTTCTCGGCATGGACGAGCGGGATCGCCCCCAGCTCGGCACAGCGCTTGAACGAGGCGAAGAGCTCGTCGTCATTCACCATCAGCGAGCCCTTGTAGGCCATGAAATGCTTGAAGGTGTTGATGCCGAGGCCGACGACCTCCTTCATCTCCTCGAAGACCTGCTCGCTCCACCAGGTCACCGCCATGTGGAAGGAATAGTCACAGCGCGCCCGCGCCGACTTGTTGTGCCAGGCCTTGTAGGCGTCGAGCAGGCTCTGCCCCGGCGCCGGCACCGCGAAATCGACGACCATCGTCGTGCCGCCCGCCAGCGCCGCGCGCGTGCCATAGTCGAAATCATCGGCCGAGAAGGTCCCCATGAAGGGGAATTCCAGATGGGTATGCGGGTCGATGCCGCCGGGCATGACATAGCAGCCCTCGGCCTCGAGCACCTCGTCGCCCGCCAGATCCGGCCCGATCCCGATGATCTTGCCGCCCTCGATCAGCACATCCGCCTTGTAGGTCAGATCGGCGGTGACGATGGTTCCGTTCTTGATGACTGTGGTGGTCATGAATAGCTCCCTGAAAGCCGTTGCTTTCATCTTGGCCCAAATACCTCGGGGGTCCGGGGGCGGCGCCCCCGGCCGTTTTCTCAGGCGACGACTTCCGCCGTCTCGAGCACCGCATGCAGCAGCACATCCGCACCGGCGGCAGCCCAGTCGGGGCTGATCTCCTCGGCCTCGTTGTGGCTCAGACCATCGACGCAGGGGCACATGATCATCGTGGTCGGCGCCACCTTGGCGGCCCAGCAGGCATCGTGGCCGGCCCCCGAGACGATGTCCATGTGGCTGTAGCCAAGCTTTTCCGCCGCGGCGCGGACGCGGCCCACCAGCTCGGGGGTGAAGGTCACCGGGTCGAAATGGCCCACCGCCTCGACCGCACAGCCGACGCCCAGCTCGGCGCAGATCGCCGCGGCGCGGGTCTCGATCGCGGCGCGCATGGCGTCGAGCTTTTCCTGGTCGACGGTGCGGATGTCGACGGTGAAGACCACCGTGCCGGGCAGGACGTTGCGCGAATTCGGCGAGAAGGTCACCTGCCCGACGCCGCCCACGGCGTTCGGCTGGGCGGCCATCGTCACCTCCTGCACCATCTCGAAGATCCGCGCCATCGCGAGGCCCGCGTTCACCCGCATCGCCATCGGGGTCGAGCCGGTATGCGCCTCCTTGCCGGTCAGGGTGAATTCGAGCCACCACAGCCCCTGGCAATGGGTGACGACGCCGATCGTCTTTTCCTCGGCCTCGAGGATCGGGCCCTGTTCGATGTGATATTCGAAATAGGCGTGCATCTTGCGCGCGCCGACCTCTTCGCCGCCCTTCCAGCCGATGCGTTCAAGCTCGGCGCCATAGGTCTTGCCCTCGAGATCCTTGCGGCCATAGGCATAGTCGAGCGTATGCACACCCGCGAAGACGCCCGAGGCGAGCATCGCCGGGGCAAAGCGCGCCCCCTCCTCGTTCGCCCAGTTCGTCAGCACGATCGGATGCTTCGTCTTGATCCCCAGATCGTTCATCGTGCGCAGCGTCTCGAGCCCGGCCAGAACGCCCAGCACGCCGTCATACTTGCCGCCCGTCGGCTGGGTGTCGAGATGCGAGCCGATATAGACCGGAAGCGCGTCGGGCTCGGTGCCCTCGCGGCGCATGAACATCGTGCCCATCTTGTCGACGCCCATCGTCAGGCCCGCGGCCTCGCACCAGCTCTGGAACAGCGCGCGGCCCTCGGCGTCGGCGTCGGTCAGGGTCTGGCGGTTGTTGCCGCCGGCCACGCCGGGGCCGATCTTCGCCATCTCCATCAGGCTGTCCCACAGGCGTGCGGAATTGATGCGGAGGTTTTCTCCGGGTGCAGACATCTTGCGAACTCCCTGTCGACTGCGGGGCGTCTTGCCCTCTTGCGACGAATCTTTTTCTGACCGTATGGTCAGGTTGAGGGAGCCACGTCCTGACCATCCGGTCAACAAGATTTCCGCCGCAGGGGGCGCCGTGAACGAAACGACAGCATCCGGACGCCCAAAAAATGGGCGCCGCACCGCGAACCGCAAGGCGAACGAGGAAATGATCCTGAAGGCGGCCGAGACCGTCTTCGCCGAAGCGGGATTCGGCGGCGCGACGATGCAGCTGATCGCCGACATGGCGGGGCTGCCGAAGGCCAACCTGCATTACTATTTCGCCACCAAGGAGGCGCTCTATCGCGCCGTGGTCGAGCGCATCTTCCGGATCTGGCTGACCGCGGCGAATGTGATGGACGATGCCGCGGGCCCGGCCGAGGGCATCGGCGCCTATATCGACGCCAAGCTCGAGATCTCGCGCCGGCATGCGAACGGCTCGAAGGTCTGGGCATCGGAGGTGATGCATGGCGCGCCGGTGATCCAGGACTATCTGGAGACCACGCTGCGCGACTGGACGGCGGGGCGCGCGGCGGTGATCCGGCGCTGGATCGCCGAGGGCAAGATGGCCGAGGTGAACCCCGAGCACCTGCTCTACATGCTCTGGGCCTCGACCCAGCATTACGCCGATTTCGGTCACCAGATCGAGGTGCTGAACGGCGGCCCGCTGAGCGAGGCGGACTGGACCGCGGCCAAGGCCTCGGTCAAGGAGATCATCCTGCGCGGCATCGGCGCCCTGCCGCCGTCCTGACCCAGTCGAAGCCATGATCTGGATCAAGTGAAATCAGATACTTCTGAGCGGCGCAGCACAGGATCTGCGCCGCCGCGTGCCTAGTGTGCGCGCCGCGTCGATGGCACAGTCCGGCTGTCAGAAAACTGGACACGTGTCATGGAGGCACAAATGGCTGACCTCTTCCCCCTCTCCCGCGAACGGCTGGTTCTGCCCTTCCTCGCCCCGTTCTACGCCGGCATCGCCGAACCCGCCGGCTGGGCGGTGTTCCGCATCGTGATCGGCGGCACGCTGATCTACGAGGGCTGGCCGAAGATCGTGGCGCCCCTCGCCCAGTCGGGCTTCGTCGAGGCGCTCGGCTTTCACCCGGGCTGGCTCTTCTCGCCGCTGCTCGCCGCGATGCAGTTCTTCGGCGGCATGCTGATCGCCGTCGGGCTGCTGACCCGCCCGATCGCGCTCGCGAATGCGGTGATGCTGCTGATCACGCTCTGGTTCCACTACACCCACCCCTATGGCGAGGCCTTCCTCACGGCCGAGGGCATCGCCTATCTCAAGGACAATGCCGGGCTGCTGACCGATGCCGGCGCGGCGCGGCTGCTCAAGGACGGCGGCGCGGCCTTCCTCGAGCAGGTGCAGGAAAAGGCCTATCTCGCCTCGCTGTTCTGGGCGGCCGGAGCGGCGCTGATCGCGGCGTTTGGCGGCGGCGCCTGGTCGATCGACCGCAAGCTCGGGCGCGAGTTCTGATCCGGCCCGCCGGTTTCAGCACCGTATCAGGACCGGGGGCCCCCGCCTCCGGTCCATGGCTTTGCCGCGGCAGACCCGATGCGTTGAACCCCCCGGCGTCCTGAAGTATACCGCGAGGATCCGGAGGAGAGAACTTGGCCGAGATCACGCCCCAGCGTCCGCGCACCCGCATTCAGCGCCGCAACATCGAGACGATCCTCGAGGCCGCGCTCGAAGTGTTCTCGGCGCAGGGCTTCCGTGGCGCGACGCTCGACCAGATCGCCCAGGCGGCGGGGCTGTCGAAGCCGAATCTGCTCTATTACTTCCCCTCGAAGGAGGCGATCCATGTCGAGCTGCTGAGCGGGCTGCTCGATGTCTGGCTGGCGCCGCTGCGGGCGATGGACCCGGCGGGCGAGCCCAAGGCCGAGATCATGGCCTACATGCACCGCAAGCTCGAGATGAGCCGCGAGATGCCGCGCGAAAGCCGCCTCTTCGCCAATGAGGTGCTGCAGGGCGCGCCGCGGATGAGCGCGCTTCTGGGCAGCGAGCTGAAGGAGCTTGTCGACGAGAAGGCCGCGGTGATCCGCGCCTGGTCCGAGGCCGGCCGCATCGCCCCCGTCGATCCCTATCACCTGATCTTCTCGATCTGGGCGCTGACCCAGCATTACGCCGATTTCGACGTGCAGGTGCGCGCCGTGCTCGGCCCCGGGCGCGACCCGCTCGACGAGGCCGGCCGCTTCCTCGACACGCTGTTCGAGCGGCTGCTCGCCCCCTGAGCGCCCCGTTAACCCATTCGTAAAATATACCGCCCCGGATTTACGCTTGGATAACCCCGGCGGAGCACACTGATTCCGTGGAGGAATTGGGCGAGGAGATTTGGAATGGACCGGATTTCCGGAATGCTGCCCCAGATCGGCTGGTCGCCGCAGCTGGTTCCGGCAGCACCGAAGGCCGCCCCCGCCACGACGGTCGAGGCGGCCAGCATCACGGCCGACACCGCGGGCGGGATGAGCGCGAATGTCGACACCGGCAGTGGCAGGGAGTTTCTGGCGCAGCTGCGGCTGCTGTCGCGGCAGGCCGGCGCGGACACGCCCGGGGGCGACGACAGCGAGACCGGGCGCGCCGGCGCCCCCGCCATCGTGCCACGGATCGAGGCCGCGCCGGACCCCGACGCGCCGACAGGGCCGCCCCCGGCCTTCGAGGTCACGCCACTCGAGGCACAGGCGGCCGCGCTGCGCGCGGGCCCGGGCCGACTGCAGGCCGAGGACATCGCCGCCGGGGCAAGCCCGGGCGAGGACATCGCTGCCGCCGGAGGGGTGCAGGCCGATCCGACGCGGGCCGCCGTCGCGCTGGCGCAGGCGACCGGCGCCGCCGCACCGTCAGACGAGCGCCCCGCGGTCGTGCCGCAGGGCGCCTGGCCGCTCGGGGCCGAGGTCAGGGGCGCCGCCACGCCGGGGCCGAGCCTCGACGTGACGCGCTGATCGCGGTCACTCCGCGGCGGTGATGCCGCAGGTGTAATTCGACGACCCCGGGTTGTTCGGATGGGTCGTCCAGTTCGCATAGGGCGCGACCTTGCGCCCGGTGCGCGGGTCCACGGTGCCAAGCGGCAGGGTCTTCATGCTGATGCAATCGACCGGGCAGACATCGACGCAGAGGTTGCAGGCGACGCATTCCTCGTCCTTCACGGTGAAGGTGCGATCCTCGCCCATGGCGATCGCCTGGTGCGAGGTGTCCTCGCAGGCGGCATAGCAGCGCCCGCACTTGATGCAGTCCTCCTGGTCGATCACCGCCTTGGTGACGTGGTTCAGGTTCAAGTGCTGCCATTCCGAGAAATTCGGCACCGCGCGCCCGACGATCTCCTCGACCGAGGTGAAGCCCTTCCTGTCCATGTAGTCCGACAGGCCCGAGATCATCTCCTGCACCACCTTGAAGCCATAGGTCATCGCCGCGGTGCAGACCTGAACGTTGCCCGCCCCCATCGCCAGGAACTCGGCCGCGTCGCGCCAGGTGGTGACGCCGCCGATGCCCGAGATCGGCAGACCGCGGGTTTCGGCATAGCGCGCGATCTCGCCCACCATGTTCAGCGCGATCGGCTTCACCGCCGGGCCGCAATAGCCGCCATGCGTGCCCTTGCCGTCGATCATCGGCTCGGGGCAGAAATCGTCGAGATTGACCGAGGTCACCGATTTCACCGTGTTGATCAGGCTGACCGCATCCGCCCCGCCGCGCTTGGCGGCGAGCGCCGGCGGCAGGATCGAGGTCACGTTGGGCGTCAGCTTCACGATGCAGGGCATGCGCGAATATTGCTTCACCCAGCGGGTCACCATCTCGATGTATTCGGGCACCTGCCCCACCGCCGAGCCCATGCCGCGCTCGGCCATGCCGTGCGGGCAGCCGAAGTTCAGCTCGACCCCGTCAGCGCCGGTGTCCTCGACATGGGCGAGGATCGCCTTCCAGCTCTCCTCGTCGCAGGGCACCATCAGCGACACGACGAGCGCACGGTCGGGATAGTCGCGCTTGACCGACTTGATCTCGCGCAGGTTGACCTCGAGCGGGCGGTCGGTGATCAGCTCGATGTTGTTGATCCCCATCACCCGTCGGTCGCCGCCATAGATCACGCCATAGCGCGGCCCCGAGACGTTGACGACGGGCGGCCCCTCGGCGCCGAGGGTCTTCCACACCACGCCGCCCCAGCCCGCATCATAGGCGCGGCGGACGTTGTATTCCTTGTCGGTCGGCGGCGCCGAGGCGAGCCAGAACGGGTTCGGCGACTTGATGCCGATGAAGTTGCTGCGCAGGTCCGCCATCTGTCAGGCCCCCATCAGGAAAGAGTGGATGTCTTCGGCCGCATCGCGCCCCTGCGCGACGGCATTCACCGTCAGGTCCTCGCCCGCGGGCGCGCAGTCGCCGCCCGCCCAGACCCGCGCAAGGCTCGTGCGCCCTGCCCCGTCAGTGCCGATCTTCGGCCCGGCCGTCTTCACCCCCTCGGGCAGCGCGCCAAGCGTCTGGCCGATCGCCGAGAGCACCTGATCCGCCTTCAGCCGGAAGGTGTCGTCGAGCATCCGCAGCCCGGCGCCGCCGGTCTCGGTGCGCGCGAACTCGACCTCGAGCCCGCCCGCGACGGCATGGATCGCCACCGGCGCGGCGTTGCAGATGATCCGCACGCCATGCGTCGCGGCGTGTTCCTGCTCGTGGACCGAGGCCGGCATCTCGGCCTGCGCGCGGCGATAGACGATGGTCGAGGTCTCGGCGCCCAGAAGCTTTGCCTGCACCGCCGCATCGACCGCGGTCATGCCGCCGCCGATCACCACCACCTTGCGCCCGACCGGCAGGCTGGCAAGGTCGTCGGCCTGCCGCAGCGCCGCGATGAACTCGGTCGCCGGCGTCGCAAGCTCGCCCCCCGGCAGGCTCAGCGCGTTCACGCCCGACAACCCGATGCCCAGGAAGACGGCGTCGTGCCGGCCCAGAAGATCGTCGAGCGTGCCATCGCCCGCCCGGCCGAGCGCCCAGTTCGTCACCACCTCGATGCCGCCCACCTGCAACAGCCAGGCGACCTCGCGCGCGGCGAAATCCTCGGGCGCCTTGTAGGCGGCGATGCCGTATTCATCGAGCCCGCCCAGCTTGGGCTTGGCCTCGTAGATCGTCACCTTGTGGCCCTTGAGCGCAAGACGGTGCGCGCAGGCAAGCCCCGCGGGCCCGCCGCCCACCACCGCGACCGAGTGCCCGGTGGGGGCGCCGGCGGTGAAGGGATGGCCCTGCTTCTCCAGCAGCGTATCGGTGGCAAAGCGCTGCAGCAGGCCGATCTCGACCGGCTTGCCCTCGGCCTCCATCCGCACGCAGGCGCCCTCGCACAGGTTTTCCGTCGGGCAGACGCGCGCACACATGCCGCCGAGGATGTTCTGCGAGAAGATCGTCTTCGCCGCCGCCTCGGGCGTGCCGGTCGCGATCTGCCGGATGAAGAGCGGAATGTCGATCGTCGTCGGGCAGGCCGTGGCGCAGGGCGCGTCATGGCAGAAATAGCACCGATCGGCCGCCACCGCGGCCGCATGGGCGGTAAGCGGCGGCGCGACATCCTGGAAATTCGCCGCATAGCGCTCGGGCGAAAGCCGCCCGGGCGCGACCCCGGGCGTGAACTGGCTGTTGGTCACCTTGGACCTCCCTGGCTTTGTTATTGTCCCCAAGCTTGCACGGGCAAAAATTTTATCAAGTGGTAAAATACGCCGCGCCGCCGCATCCGGGCGCATTTGCCCGCGCGCAAGGCAGCCGGCGCGTCATCGCCGAAAAATTGGGCGAAATCGCCCGGCTCCGACCTGCCGCCGCGTCAGTCGTTCGCGCTTTCCTCCCCGGCCCGGCTGGCGTATAAGGCGGTCCTGATACCGGGGCGCCCGGCACCAAACGACCGGGCCGACCAGAACCTGACAGCATCCTTTGAGGACGGCATGACCAAACAATCCCATGAAAACGACGTGGCTTTCATTCAGGCGCTCGCCGAGCTCCTGAACAGCAACGACCTCACCGAAATCTCGGTTGTGCGGGAATACGGCGAGGATGACAGCCTCGAAGTGCGCGTGGTGAAGCAGGCGACGGTGATCGCCGCGGCCCCCGCCCCCGTCTACGCGGCCCCCGCCGCCGCGCCGGTTGCGGTTGCAGCCCCCGCCGCCGTGGCCGATGCCGATCCGGCCTCGCTGCCCGGCGCCGTGACCTCGCCGATGGTCGGCACCGCCTATCTGGCGCCGGAACCGGGCGCCAATGCCTTCGTCAAGGTCGGCGACACGGTCAAGGAAGGCCAGACCCTGCTGATCGTCGAGGCGATGAAGACGATGAACCACATCCCGGCGCCGCATTCGGGCACGGTCAAGCGCATCCTCGTCGACGACGGCACGCCGGTCGAATACGGCTCGGCGCTGATGATCGTCGAGTGAGGGCATGCCCATGTTCGACAAGATCCTGATCGCCAACCGGGGCGAGATCGCCCTGCGGGTGATCCGCGCCTGCCGCGAGATGGGGATCGCCTCGGTCGCGGTGCACTCGACCGCCGACGCCGACGCCATGCATGTGCGCATGGCCGACGAAAGCGTCTGCATCGGGCCGCCGCCGTCCTCCGAGAGCTATCTCTCGATCCCGGCAATCGTCGCCGCCTGCGAGATCACCGGCGCCCAGGCGATCCACCCGGGCTACGGCTTCCTTTCGGAAAACGCGAACTTCGTGCAGGTGCTCGAGGATCACGGCATCACCTTCATCGGCCCCTCGGCGGAACATATCCGCATCATGGGCGACAAGATCACCGCCAAGGAAACCGCGAAGAAGCTGGGCATCCCGGTGGTTCCGGGCTCGGCCGGTGGCGTGCATGACGTCGACGAGGCCAAGCGCACCGCGGCCGAGATCGGCTATCCGGTGATCATCAAGGCCACCGCCGGCGGCGGCGGGCGTGGCATGAAGGTCGCCGAGACCGAGGCCGACCTCGAGATCGCCTTCCGCACCGCGCGCTCCGAGGCCAAGGCCGCCTTCGGCAATGACGAGGTCTACATGGAGAAATATCTCCAGAAGCCGCGTCACATCGAGATCCAGGTCTTCGGCGACGGCAAGGGCCGCGCCGTGCATCTGGGCGAGCGCGACTGCTCGCTGCAGCGCCGCCACCAGAAGGTGCTGGAAGAGGCCCCCGGCCCCATCATCACCCCCGAGCAGCGCACCAAGATCGGCAAGATCTGCGCCGACGCGATGGCGCAACTCGGCTACTCCGGCGCCGGCACGATCGAGTTCCTGTTCGAGGACGGCGAGTTCTACTTCATCGAGATGAACACCCGCCTGCAGGTGGAACATCCGGTGACCGAGGCGATCTTCGGCGTCGATCTCGTGCGCGAACAGATCCGCGTCGCAGCCGGCGAGAAGATGGAATTCCGTCAGGAAGACCTGAAGATCCGCGGCGCCGCGATCGAGGTCCGGATCAACGCCGAGCGGATGCCGAACTTCGCCCCCTGCCCCGGCCGCATCACCCAGTATCACGCCCCGGGCGGTCTGGGCGTGCGCGTCGACTCGGCACTCTATGACGGCTACAAGATCCCGCCCTATTACGACAGCCTGATCGGCAAGCTGATCGTGCACGGGCGTGACCGGCAGGAGGCGCTGGCGCGTCTCAGCCGCGCGCTGAGCGAGCTGATCGTCGATGGCGTCGACACCACGGTGCCGCTGTTCACCGCGCTGCTGCAGGAGCCCGACATCCTGAAGGGCGACTACTCGATCCACTGGCTCGAGAAGTGGCTGAAGAAGACCTACGGCTGAGCGATCCGCCAAAGACCCTGAGACGCCCCCGCAAGGGGGCGTTTTTCTTTGCGCGAACCCGTTTGAACCTGCCCTGATTCCGGCCCATTGTGCGGGGGCAACGCGGGGGGATGCGATGGCGCAGGAACTGACGGCAGGAATGCTGCTTTCGGGCTATGCCCGGGGCATCTTCCCGATGGCGCAAAGCCGCGACGATCCGGAGCTGTTCTGGTTCGAGCCCCGCGCCCGCGGCATCCTGCCGCTCGACGGTTTCCACGTCTCGCGCTCGCTTGCCCGCACGATCCGCCGCGGCGGCTTCGAGATCCGCATCGACACCGCCTTTCACGCGGTGGTCGAGGCCTGCGCGGCGCGCGAGGAAACCTGGATCAACGCCCCGCTCTTCACCCTCTACGATGCGCTCTTCGCGATGGGGCATGCGCATTCGCTCGAGGTCTGGCGCGGCGAGGCGCTGGTCGGCGGCGTGTTCGGGGTGACGCTGGGCGGTGCCTTCTTCGGCGAGAGCATGTTCTCGCGCGTGCCTGATGCCTCGAAGGTGGCGCTGACCTATACGGTCGACCGGCTGCGGCAGAGCGGTTTTTCCCTCTTCGACACGCAATATCTGACGCCGCATCTGGCAAGCCTGGGCGGGGTCGAGATCCCCCGGCTCGAGTATCGCCGCCGGCTGGCCGAGGCACTGAGCCACACTGCGGATTTCACCGCCGCGCCGGTGCCAGACGCTCAGTCGGTCTTGCAGCGCATGACCCAGACGTCATAGCGCTGGTGGTCGAGCGCCGAAAGCGCCGGGCTGTCGGCGATCATCCAGCCCTCGAAGACCGGCTGCGCGGCATTCGGATCGGTGATGACGAGATAGGCATAGGCGTTCGACGAGGGGTCATCCGCCGGATAGCGGCATTCCTTCAGCGTCACCTTGATATGGCCGAAATCGACGGTCTGGCCGACCGACAGCACGATGTCCGACGAGGTCGCCGAGACCTTGTCGAGCCCGCGCAGCACCGCGCCATTCGCCTCCGCGAGGCCATTCGCGGCATCCTGCGCAACGGCGGCCGTCGCGCCAAGCGCAAGGGCCAGCACCGCGGCGCGCAGGGGCGCGATCATTGCGCGGCCCCGGGATCGGCGCCGGCATCGGTGCCGGGCGCAGCCTTCAGCTTGTCCGCGCCACCGCCGACGAATTTCATCAGCAGGCCAAGCGTCGAAACCGCGCCTTGGGTATCGAGGATCTCGTCGCCCGGGGCGAAATTGTCGACGCTGCCGCCCGGGAGGATCTCGATGAACGAACCGCCCATCAGCCCTTCCGAGGCCACGATGATCTGCGAATCGTCGGGCAGCTCGACGCCCTTGTTGATCGCCACCGTGGTGTCGGCAAAGAAGGTCTTGGTGTCGAGCCGGATATCGGTGACGGTGCCGATCTTGACGCCTGCCATGCGAACGTCGGTGCCCGGCGTCACGCCCTCGACCGAGCGGAAGGAGGCATGCAGCGGATAGCTGCCCGCGGCGGTGCCGAAGCTGTGCCCCTTGCCGGCCCAGAACAGGAAACCGACGGCGACGGCCAGAACGACCGCCCCGGTCAGCACTTCAACGCGATTCTCGCTCATGATCTCTCCCGCAGGGATGCCCGACCGGGCCCGGCCTCATTCGGCCGGCTGCCAGGCCTCGTAATCGCGCCGCTCGACCGGCGCGTCGCGGCGAATCGAGCCCGCCGGAACATAGGCCGCGTCGGTGCCGGTGCGGTTCGCCAGATGCGGCAGCTCCCACGGCTTGTGCGCGACGGCGACCTTGGTCGGCGGCTCGTCCCAGGTGAAGTGGATCCAGCCGTGCCATTCCGGCGGAATCCGGCTCGCCTCGATCTCGCCGTTGTAGATCACCCAGCGGCGCTTGCCGTCGGCCGTCTGGTAATAGACGTTGCCTTCCGCGTCCTCGCCCACCTTCACGCCCTTGCGGGCCGTGAACAGCCGGATCCCCGAGGTCTGGGACCGGTTCCACCAGGTAAAAATGCGAAGCAGAAAGTTCATGCCATCCTCCGCGGGCTTTTGCCCGTTTATAGCCAGTTGCGCGGCAAGGTCCAGAGCCGCTTGCGAAAAGGGCGGGCCTTTGCCCGCCCCTGCGCTCAGCCGGCGCTCTTCGGCTCTTTCTTCGCGTTTTCCGCGTAGATCAGCAGCGGTTTCGCCTCGGCGGTCTCGACCGCCTCCTCGTTCACCACGACCTCCTGCACGCCGGTCATGCCCGGCAGCTCGAACATCGTGTCGAGCAGGATGTCTTCCATGATCGAGCGCAGCCCGCGCGCGCCGGTCTTGCGCTTGATCGCGCGCTTGGCGATGGCGCTCAGCGCATCCGGGGTGAAGCTCAGCTTCACGCCCTCGATGTCGAAGAGCCGCTGATACTGCTTCACCAGCGCGTTCTTCGGCTCGGTCAGGATGGTGACCAGCGCCTCTTCATCGAGATCCTCGAGCGTGGCGATCACCGGCAGACGGCCGACGAATTCCGGGATCAGGCCGAACTTCAGCAGATCCTCGGGTTCCAGCTCCTTGAAGAGCTCGCCCGCCGAGCGCTCGTCGGGGCCCTTGACCGCGGCGCCGAAGCCCATCGCCGAGCCCTTGCCGCGCTGCGCGATGATCCGGTCGAGGCCGGCAAAGGCGCCGCCGCAGATGAACAGGATGTTCGTCGTGTCGACCTGCAGGAATTCCTGCTGCGGATGCTTGCGCCCGCCCTGCGGCGGCACGGAGGCGACGGTGCCTTCCATGATCTTCAGGAGCGCCTGCTGCACGCCCTCGCCCGAGACGTCGCGGGTGATCGAGGGGTTGTCCGACTTGCGGGTGATCTTGTCGACCTCGTCGATGTAGACGATGCCGCGCTGCGCCCGCTCGACGTTGTATTCGCTGGCCTGCAGCAGCTTCAGGATGATGTTCTCGACATCCTCGCCGACATAGCCGGCCTCCGTCAGCGTCGTCGCATCGGCCATGGTGAAGGGCACATCGAGGATGCGCGCCAGCGTCTGCGCCAGCAGCGTCTTGCCGCAGCCGGTCGGGCCGATCAGCAGGATGTTCGACTTCGACAGCTCGATGTCGGACTTCGCGCTGTTGTTCAGCCGCTTGTAATGGTTGTGCACCGCGACCGAGAGCACGCGCTTGGCATGCATCTGACCGATCACGTAATCGTCGAGCACCTTGCAGATGTCGCGCGGCGTGGGCACCCCGTCGGTCGACTTGAGCCCCGAGCTCTTCGTCTCCTCGCGGATGATGTCCATGCACAGCTCGACGCATTCGTCGCAGATGAACACGGTCGGGCCCGCGATCAGCTTGCGCACCTCGTGCTGGCTCTTGCCGCAGAACGAGCAATAGAGCGTGTTCTTGCTGTCGGAGCCGGAATTGTTCGCCATCGTCTTCCTCTGCTCTGGCCCGGAACGCGGGTCCCTGGTGGGCCGCCCCTGAAGTTTAGGGCAGCCCCATGGTCATCACAATGTCAAAAATCCTGCCCCGCCGCGGGGCAAGATCACTTCTCCGCCTCGGCCTTGCCGCGGCTTTCGAGGATGTCGTCGATCAGGCCCCAGGCCTTCGCATCCTCGGCCGACATGAAGTTGTCGCGCTCGAGCGCCGCCTCGACGGTCTCGTAATCGTTGCCGGTGTGCTTGACGTAGATCTCGTTCAGGCGGCGCTTCAGCTTCTGCGTCTCCTGGGCGTGGATCATGATGTCGGTGGCCTGGCCCTGATAGCCGCCCGAGGGCTGGTGCACCATCACGCGCGAGTTCGGCAGCGAGAAGCGCATGCCCTTCTCGCCGGCCTGCAGCAGCAGCGAGCCCATCGAGGCCGCCTGGCCGATGACGAGCGTCGAGACCTTCGGCCGGATGTACTGCATCGTGTCGTAGATCGACAGCCCCGAGGTCACCACGCCGCCCGGGCTGTTGATGTACATCGCGATTTCCTTGGTCGGGTTCTCCGCCTCGAGGAACAGCAGCTGCGCGCAGATCAGCGTCGACATGGCGTCATGCACCGGGCCCGCGAGGAAGATGATCCGCTCCTTCAGCAGGCGCGAGTAGATGTCATAGGCACGCTCGCCACGCGAGGTCTGTTCGACCACCATCGGCACCAGCGTGTTCATGTAGAGGTCGATCGGATCCTTCATTCCTCAGCCTTCCCTGCGGTCTTGCGTCACGATGAACGCGGAACTTTACCCGAGTCTTAGTGGCGCGGGCTGGACGCTGCAAGGGCAGCCGGCAACAGTTGATGCCGCAAGCGCGGCAAAGCTGCCTCCTGCGGCCGACAGCAAAACGCCCGCCCCGGGTGGGGCGGGCGCGAAAACGGACCGTAAGGCGCGGCTCAGCCGCGGGTGGCGGCCTCGTACCAGTCGCGGATCACCTTGCGCTCCGAGGCTTCCATGAAGCTCAGGTTGCCCGGCGGCATGGCATGGGTCAGCCCCGCCTGCACATAGATCTGATGCGCGGCCCGCGCGATCTGCGCCGGGGTCTCCAGATGCACGCCCTTCGGTGCGCGGGTGATGGCGTCAAAGCCGCCCGGCTCGGTCGCGTGGCACATCGAGCAGCGGCCCAGAACGATGTCGGTCACCTGATCGAAGCCCGCGGCCTGCGCGAAGCGCGCCTCGATCGGGCTCAGCGCCGCTTCCGTGTCGTCGCCCTCGCCGGTGCCGGTGAAGGTCGAGAGCCAGACGCAGATCAGGAACAGCACCACGGTCACGCCCCAGGTCCACCACGGCGCGCCCTTGTGCGCGTGATGGGTGTTGAAGAAGTGCCGGATTGTCACCCCCATCAGGAACACCAGCGAGGCGATCAGCCAGTTGTACTCGCTCGCGAAGGCCAGCGGGTAATGGTTCGACAGCATCAGGAACACCACCGGCAGCGTCAGGTAGTTGTTGTGCGTCGAGCGCTGCTTGGCGATCTTGCCGTATTTCGGATCGGGGGTGCGGCCGGCCTTCAGATCGGCCACCACGATGCGCTGGTTCGGCATGATGATCAGGAACACGTTCGCGGTCATGATCGTCGCGGTGAAGGCGCCAAGGTGCAAAAGCGCCGCGCGGCCCGAGAACACCTGCGTATAGCCCCAGGCCATCGCCACCAGGATGACATAGAGCAGCACCATCAGCGTGGTGCTGTTCTCGCCGAGCTTCGACTTGCACAGCAGGTCATAGAGGATCCAGCCGATCGTCAGCGAGCCCGCCGAGATCGCGATCGCGCCCCAGGTCGGCAGATCCATCACCCGCGGGTCGATCAGGTAGAACTGCGATTGCGCCCAATAAAGCAGCATCAGCATGGCAAAGCCCGACACCCAGGTCATGTAGCTTTCCCATTTGAACCAGGTCAGCTCGTCGGGCATCCGCTCGGGCGCCACCATGTATTTCTGGATGTGGTAGAAACCGCCGCCATGCACCTGCCAGGCGGCCCCGGTCACCCCCTTCGGCGCGCCCGGCTCGGGCCGCAGGCCAAGGTCCAGCGCGATGAAGTAGAAGGACGACCCGATCCAGGCGATGGCGGTGACGACATGCAGCCAGCGCACCGCGAACTGCGCCCACTCGAGCAGGAAGGTATAGTCGAACATCATGTCCCCGTGTTCTTTTTCCGACAGCATCGGCCTGCGCCCCCACCCACGCAAGCCTCGGCGGGCCTGAGCCCGCCCCCCTCGGACGCGCGCCCCGCAAACGGGCGCCGGCGCCGGAAAATCAGGCAGATGTCAGATCAGCTGCCGCGATAGGTCGAATAGCCGAAGGGCGAGAGCAGCAGCGGCACATGGTAATGCGCCGCGGGCTCGGAAATGCCGAAGCGGATCGGCACATGGTCGAGGAACAGCGGCGCCGCCCCGGCCTGCCCGGTTTCGCGCAGATAGTCGCCGACCTCGAAGACCAGCTCGTAGACCCCGGTCGCGAAGGCCTGCACCGGCAGGATCGGCGCATCGGTGCGCCCGTCGGCGTTGGTCATCGCCTCGGCGATCTGCTCGCGCTCGCCCGCCTCGATGCGGAACAGCGCGATGCGGATCCCCTCGGCCGGGCAGCCGCGCGCGGTGTCGAGAACATGGGTGGTCAGATATCCGGTCATCGCGGCTCTCCTTTGCGCCGACTATGGCGCGCGTCCCCGGCGCCGGCAAGCACCCCCTTGCGCCCGCCCGGCAATCGTCCTTTGATCGCGCCCGAAAAATTCCCGGAGGCTCAGATGATCCGCTATCCCCGCGACATGCGCGGCTACGGCCCCAATCCACCCGATGCGCAATGGCCCGGCGGCGCGCGCGTCGCGATCTCGCTCGTGCTGAACTACGAAGAAGGCGGCGAGAACTGCATCCTGCACGGCGATGCCGCGTCGGAAGCGTTCCTGTCGGACGTCGCCGGCGCCGCGATGTGGCCCGGGCAGCGCCACTGGAATATGGAATCGATCTACGAATACGGCGCCCGTGCCGGGTTCTGGCGGCTGCACCGGCTGTTCACCGCGATGCAGATCCCGGTGACGATCTATGGCGTCGCGACGGCGCTTGCGCGCAACCCCGAACAGCTTGCCGCGATGCAGGACGCCGGCTGGGAGATTGCCTCGCACGGGCTGAAATGGGTCGAGCACAAGGACATGCCCGAGGCCGAGGAACGCCGGCAGATCGCCGAGGCGATCCGGCTCCACACCGAGGTGGTGGGCGAGCGGCCGCGCGGCTGGTACACCGGACGCTGCTCGGCCAACACCGTGCGCCTGACCGCCGAGGAAGGCGGCTTCGACTGGATCTCGGACACCTATGACGACGACCTGCCCTATTGGCTCGAAGTGGGCGACCGCGACCAGCTGGTGATTCCCTACACGCTCGAGGCGAACGACATGCGTTTCGCCACCTCGCCCGGCTGGATCGAGGGCGAGATGTTCTTCCAGTATCTGAAGGACAGCTTCGACACGCTCTATGCCGAAGGGCTCGAGGGCCGCGCCAAGATGTTCTCGATCGGGCTGCACAACCGGCTGATCGGGCGCCCGGGCAAGATGGCCGGGCTGAAGCGCTTCCTCGATTACGCCAAGGCGCACGAGGGCGTGTGGTTCGCCCGCCGCGGCGACATCGCCCGGCACTGGGCCGCCGTCCACCCGCATCACCGCATCGAGCGCCCCTCGCAGATGGACCGCGCCCGCTTCGTCGAAGCCTGGGGCGGCATCTTCGAGCACAGCCCCTGGATCGCCGAGCGCGCCTATGACCTCGAACTCGGCCCGGCGCATGACAGCGCGGTGGGGCTGGCGCATGCGCTCGCCCGGGTGTTCCGCACCGCCACGCCCGCCGAGCGTCTCGGCGTGCTGCAGGCCCACCCCGACCTCGCCGGCAAGCTTGCGCAGGCGAAGCGGCTCACCGCCGAAAGCACCGCCGAGCAGGCCTCGGCCGGGCTCGACGCGCTGACCGACGCCGAGCGCGCCCGCTTCGAGGCGCTGAACACCGCCTATACCGTGAAATTCGGCTTCCCCTTCATCATCGCCGTGCGCGACCATACGAAGGACGGCATCCTCGCCGCCTTCGAAAGCCGCCTCGCCCATGATGCCGAGACCGAATTCGCCGAGGCCTGCCGTCAGGTCGAACGCATCGCCACCCTGCGCCTGAAGGAGTTGCTGCCGTGACCGGCTATTACGCCCCGAAAGGCGGCCTGCCGCCGCAAAGCGCGCTGATGACCGGCCGCGCGATCTTCACCGAGGCCTATGCGGTGATCCCGAAAGGCTGTTTCTCCGACATCGTCACCAGCTATCTTCCGGGCTGGACCGACACCCGGCTGTGGCTCATCGCCCGGCCGATGTCGGGCTTTTCCGAGACCTTCAGCCAATATGTGATGGAGGTCGGCGCCGATGGCGGCTCGGACGCGCCCGATGCCGACCCCGGCGCCGAGCATGTGCTCTTCGTCACCGAGGGCGAGATGTGGCTCTCGCTCGACGGGCAGGAATACGAACTCGCGGCGGGCGGCTATGCCTATATCCCGCCCGGCACCGAGTGGCGGGTGAAGAACGGCGCCGACCACCCGCTGCGCTTCCACTGGATCCGCAAGCTCTACGAGCGCGCGCCCGGCCTGCCCGCGCCCGAGGCCTTCGTGACGAACGAGCGCGAGATCGCCCCGGTCGCGATGCCCGACACCCAGGGCCGCTGGGCCACCACCCGCTTCGTCGACCCGACCGACCTGCGCCACGACATGCACGTCAACGTCGTCACCTTCCAGCCCGGCGGGCTCATTCCCTTCGAGGAAACCCATGTGATGGAGCACGGGCTCTACGTGCTCGAGGGCAAGGCGGTCTACAAGCTCAACCAGGACTGGGTCGAGGTCGAGGCGGGCGATTTCATGTGGCTGCGCGCCTATTGCCCGCAGGCCTGCTATGCCGCGGGGCCGGGCCCGTTCCGCTACCTGCTCTACAAAGACGTGAACCGCCACGCGCGGCTGCGCGGCCCGTTTTCGCGCTGACCGGGCCGGGGCCCAAAGCCCCGCCACTCCTTCTTCTTGGCCCAAATACCTCGCGGGGGTCCGGGGGCGCGACGCCCCCGGCCTCCCGGACCGGAGCCCCGACATGCAGATCACGACCGAACCCCTCACCGCCGAGGCCTTCGCCCCCTTCGGCGAGGTGCTGGAGGCCGAAGGCGCCCCCGACCGGATCATCAACGCCGGCATGTGCGGCCGCTTCCACGACCGCGCGACACTCGATTTCGGCACCGAGACCGGTGGCCGGCCGGGGATCTCGATCTTCAAGGCGATCCCGCGCGCCCTGCCCTATACCTTCGATCTGCTCGAGCGCCACCCCGAGGGCAGCCAGGCCTTCGTGCCGATGACGGCGGACCCGTTCCTCGTCATCGTCGCCCCCGATGTGGACGGCCGCCCGGGCCGGCCGCGCGCCTTCGTCACCTCGGGCGCGCAGGCGATCAACTTCCGCCGCGGCACCTGGCACGGGGTGCTGACGCCGCTGGCCGAGCCCGGGCTTTTCGCGGTGATCGACCGGATCGGCACCACGGCGAACCTCGAAGAGGTGATCCTCGCCCCCCCGGTGACGGTCACCGCCCCCTGATCAGGCGATCAGCACGGCGCGGAAATCGTTGACATTGGTCAGCGTCGGCCCGGTCACCACCTGCGCCCCCGCGGCGCCGAAGAAGCCATGCGCATCGTGGCGGGCAAGCGCCGCGCGCGCATCGAGCCCCCGCGCCGCCGCCTCGGCCAGCGTCGCCGGCCCGATCAGCGCACCCGCCACCTCGTCCGCGCCATCGACGCCATCGGTGTCGCAGGCGATCGCCCAGATCCCCGGCGCGCCGTCCAGCGCCAGCAACGCCGCCAGCGCGAATTCCGCATTCGGCCCGCCGCGGCCATCCGCCCCCGCCAGCGTCACCGTGCATTCGCCGCCCGAGAGCAGCACCACCGGCGGGTCGCCGGGCCGCCGCGCCGCCGCGATCTGGCGCGCCAGCGCCGCCTGCGCAGCGCCCTGCACCGCCGCCTCGCCCTCGATCGCGTCGCCGAGCATCCGCACCGCGCAGCCCGCCGCCCGCGCGACCTCCGCCGCGGCGGCCAGCGACTGCGACGGCGCCGCAACGATCCGGGTTTCGGTGCGCGCCAACCGCGCATGCCCCGGCGCGATCACCCCCGAACCCTTCGAGAGCGCCGCGCGCACCGCCTCCGGCACCGCGATACCATAGCGCGCCAGCACCGCCCGGGCGTCCTCGACGGTCGAGCCATCGCCCACCGTTGGCCCCGAGGCGATGAAGGCAAGGTCGTCGCCCGGCACGTCGGAAATCACCAGCGCCAGCATCCGCGCGGGCCAGGCGGCGGCCGCGAGCTGCCCGCCCTTCACCGCACTCAGATGCTTGCGCAGGGTGTTGATCCGGTCGATCGGCGCCCCCGAGGCCAGCAGCGCCGCCGTCACCGCCTGCTTCTCGGCGAGCGTCAGCCCCGGCACCGGCGCGCACAGCAGCGCCGAGCCGCCGCCCGAGATCAGCGCCAGCACGAAGTCCGCCTCTCCCAGAGAGGCCAGCAGATCGAGCATCCGCCGCGTCGCCGCGACGCCCGCCGCGTCGGGCACCGGATGCGCCGCCTCGACGATCTCGATGCCGCGGCAGGGCCGGCCATAGCCATAGCGGGTGATGACCAGCCCCTCGCAGGGGCCCCAGGCGGCCTCGACCGCCTCGGCCATCCGCGCCGAGGCCTTGCCGGCACCGACCACCACCACCCGCCCGCCCGGGCGCGGCGGCAGCGCGGCGGCGATCACCCGCATCGGATCGGCCGCGGCCACGGCCGCATCGAACATTGCGCGCAGCAGCGCGGGCGGGGTCAGCGCAGCCATGCACAGGCCTTCCGGCAAGATATGGTCGGGCAGGTCTTCGCTCGTGTCATCGCATCCCTCCAGGGCCACAGGTTTGCCCGCACGCCCCCGCCGCGCAAGAAAAAACGGGGGCCGAGGCCCCCGTCTTCCGGCGTGCGCGGGCTCATTCCTGCGTGATGCGCCCGTCGAGCTTCGGCGTGTAAGGCCCGACTTTCGCAAGATATTCCGCCGTCACATCGGCCAGATCGGGGCCGAAGTCATAGGCCTTCATGCCCTCGGCCGCGAACATCTTGAAGCCGTCGCCGCCGTTGCGGACATAGTTGTTCGTCACCACGCCATAGACCTTCTCGGGATCAAGCGGCACCCAGCCACCGTCCTGCGCGACCTCGACCGACAGCACCCGGCTGCCCGCGGGCTTCTCGGCACTCCACGTGTATTTCAGCCCGGCGACCTGCGGGAAGCGGCCCGCCCCCTCCTCGACCTGGCTCAGCCCGTTCTCGAGCGCCGCGCGGATCGTCGATCCCTTCGCCTCGAAGGTCGAGAGCGTGTTCTGGAACGGCAGCACGGTCAGCACCTCGCCCATCGTCACCGGCCCGGCGTCGATCGAGGCGCGCACGCCGCCGCCGTTCTGGATCGCGATGGTCACGCCCTGATCCTTCACCCGGTCGAGCATCGCCTCGGCGATCAGGTCGCCCATCTCGCATTCCTTCACCCGGCAGCTGTCACGGCTGCCGTCGATCTCGGCCGCGGCCTCGGCCACCACCTTGGCGCGCACTTCCTCGAGGGGCTTGGCCATCTCGGCCACTTCGGCCGCGATCTTCGGATCGGGCACCACCGAAGCATCGAGCAGGATCGGCTCGCCCGAGGCGGCGGTCAGGTTGCCCGCGTCGTCGAAGGTCAGCACCAGATGGCCCAGATATTTCGAATAGGCATAGGCCGAGACCACCGGCACATTGCCGACCATCGTCGGATAGGCCTCGCCGCCCGGGCCAAAGAGCGTGTGGCTGTGGCCGCCGACGATCGCGTCGATGCCGGGCACCGCGGCCGCGAGCGCCTTGTCCTTGACGAAGCCGGTGTGGGTCAGCGCCACGATCTTCGTCACCCCCTCGGCTTCAAGGGCCGCGACATCCGCCTTCAGGCTCTCGGCCTCGTCGTGGAAGATCACGTTCGGCCCGGGCGAGGAGGTCTCGGGCGTGTCGACGGCCAGCGCCGAGACGATCCCCACCTTCTCGCCGCCGACATCGAGCACCAGCGTCTTGTGGATCTTGCCCTTCAGCTCGTCCGAGCGGCTGAGATCGAGATTTCCTGACACCATCGGAAACCCGATGCTGCCGGTGAAGGCCGCCAGCTGCGCCGGGCCGTCGTCGAACTCGTGGTTGCCGACCGCCATCGCCTGATAGCCGATCGCGTTCATGAACGCGGCCGTGTCCTTGCCCTTGTAGGTGGTGTAGAAGAGCGAGCCCTGGAACTGGTCGCCCGCATCGAGAAGCAGCACGTTCTGACCGGCCAGTTCGGCGCGCATCTCGGCCACCTTCGCCGCCACCCGTGCGATGCCGCCAAAGCACTTGCCCTCGCCCTCCTCCTCGGCGCTGCAGGTGGAATCGTATTTGTTGATCGATTCGATGCGGCTGTGCAGGTCGTTGGTGTGCAGGATGTGCAGCGTATACTCGGCCTGCGCGGTGCCCGCGCTGAGCGCAAGCGCGGCGACCGTGGCAAGAAGACGGGCGTTCATGAAAACCTCCGGGACAATGTCACATGGGCGTTACTGTGGCGTCACACGGTCCTGCGAGTCAAAGCCGTTGACGCGGATCAGCCTGTTTTGGCCAGCTGACAGCCGCGTGACAGTCCGGCCTGCGGCGCTGCGCGGGATTGACCGGCCCGCGGCCGGAGGGCATGAGAGGACATGCTGATTTACAAGATCTTCCGCCGCCCCGAATGGGATGCCTTCCGCGCCGCGGGCGAGACCGCCGGTGCCCCCGTCGACCTTGCCGACGGGTTCATCCATTTCTCGACCTCCGCCCAGGTCGTCGAGACCGCCGCGAAACATTTCGCCACGGAAAGCGACCTCGTCCTCGTGGCGGTCGCGGTCGAGCCGCTCGGCACGGCGCTGAAATGGGAGCCCTCGCGCGGCGGCGCGCTCTTCCCGCATCTCTATCGCCCGCTCACCCTTGCCGATGTCGCCTGGGACACCTCCCTGCCGCTCGGCGTCTCCGGCCATATCTTCCCCGAGGTGCTGCTGTGAATTTCGTCGAACGCACGGGCCTTGCGCTGATGCACCGCTTCGATCCGGAAACCGCGCATGGGCTGTCGCTGATGGCGCTGCGCGCGGGGCTGGCACCGCTGCCGGGCCCGGTGCACTGCGCCCGACTTGCCACCGATCTCGCCGGGCTGAAACTGCCGAACCCGGTGGGGCTGGCCGCGGGCTTCGACAAGAATGCCGTCGCCCTGCCGCAGCTGATGCGCGCGGGCTTCGGCTTTCTCGAGGTCGGCGCCGCCACCCCGCGCCCGCAGCCCGGCAACCCCAAGCCCCGGCTGTGGCGGCTGACCGAGGACCGCGCCGTCATCAACCGCTTCGGCTTCAACAACGAGGGGATGGAGGCGATCGCCGCCCGCCTCGCCGCGCGCCCGGCGGGGATTCCGGTGGGCCTCAACCTCGGCGCGAACAAGGACAGCGCCGACCGCGCCGCCGATTTCGCCACCGTGCTGCGCACCGCGGGCCCGCATCTCGACTTCGCCACGGTGAACGTGAGCTCGCCCAACACCGAGAAGCTGCGCGAGCTGCAGGGCAAGGAGGCGCTGGCCGCCCTTCTGAAAGGCGTCGTCGCGGCGCGGGGCGAGCTCGAGCGCCGCATCCCCGTCTTCCTGAAGATCGCCCCCGATCTTACCCCCGCCGAGCTCGAGGAGATCGCCGAGGTGGCGCTCACTTCCGGCATCGACGGCATCATCGCGACGAACACGACGCTGTCGCGCGAGGGGCTGACAAGCCCGCAGGCCGATGCGCCGGGCGGGCTGTCGGGCGCGCCGCTCTTCGAGAAATCGACCCGCGTGCTCGCCCGCCTGTCGCAGCTGACGCAAGGCCGGCTGCCGCTCGTCGGCGTCGGCGGCATCGGCTCGGCCGAACAGGCCTACGAGAAGATCCGCGCCGGCGCGAGCGCGGTGCAGGTCTATTCGGCGATGGTCTATGCCGGGCTGTCGCTCGTGCCCGAGATCGCCCGCGGCCTCGACGCACTTCTGGCCCGCGACGGCTTCGCCTCGGTCGCCGAGGCGGTCGGCACCGGGAGGGGCGCATGGCTCTGACGATCTGGCACAACCCGCGCTGCTCGAAATCGCGCGAGACGCTCGCTCTGCTGCAGGCCCGCGGGTTTGCGCCCGCGGTGCGGCTCTATCTCGAAGACGCGCCCTCCCGCGCGGAACTCGCCGCGGCACTGGCAAAACTCGGCCGCCCGGCGGCGGATCTTCTGCGCTGGAAAGAGGCCGATGTGCCCGCCGGGCTGACGAAGGCCGCGCCCGAGGCCGAGATCCTCGACGCGCTCGCCGCCCATCCGCGGCTGATCGAACGCCCGCTTGTCCTCACCGACCGCGCCGCGCGGATCGGGCGCCCGCCGGAAGCGGTGCTCGACATCCTGTGAGCGCGCGGGGGGCGCTGCGCCCCGGCCTTGCGGCCTCCCCCGGAGGATTTGCACCCGAAAAAAACGCAAGCGCCACGGCCCCTGCTTTCATCTTGGCCCAAATACCTCGGGGTGAATTTCCCGCAGGGAAAGAGGGGCAGCGCCCCTCAGCCGTTCAGGTCGCGTAGCAGCCGGCCGTGCTTGCGCACCTCGGCCACCACCTCGCCGAAGGTGACGAGCCCGCGCGCCTTCAGCGCCGGCAAGAGCTTGAGAAAGGCCTCCGCCGTCGCCACCGTGTCGCCAAGCGCGGTGTGGCGCGCCTCCTCGGGGATGGTGATGCCGAGCCGATGGGTCAGCGCATCGAGACTGTGCGGCTCATGCGCGCCGAACACCACCGCCGAAAGCAGCACCGTGTCCAGCACCGGATGGTCGAACAGCCGCCCCGCGACGAATTCCTTGCGGCGCAGGAAGTCCATGTCGAAGGGGGCGTTGTGGGCGACCAGAACCGCGCCCTCGGCAAAGCGGTGGAAGCGGCGCAGCACCTCGGCGACCGGGGGCGCGCCGGCCACCATTGCATCGGTGATGCCATGCACCGCGGTCGAGGCGGCCGGGATCGGGCGGCCCGGGTTCACCAGCGTGTCGAAGACCTCGCCCTCGACACGGCGGCCGTTGAGGATCCGCACCGCGGCGATCTGCACGATCTCGTCGCCCTCGGCCGGCAGGAGGCCGGTCGTCTCGGTGTCGAAGACGACGCAGGTCAGCGCGTCGAGCGGGGTCTGCGCCACCTCGGCCTCGCGTGCACGGGTGAGCAGGTCGAAATCATAGACCACCTTGCGCGGCACCGGCACGGGGCGGGCAAGCGCCCGGCGCGCCTCGCGCAGCGGCAGACACAGCCGCGCCCGGCCGTCCGGAAGGCGCTCGGGCCAGATCTCGCTTGCATGCGTCGCCAGCACCCGCCGCCCGGTGACCTCGGCCACACCGTGCAGCGGGGCCTCGAGCCAGGCCTCGAGCGCGCTCACCGAGACCGGCGCGCCCGCCCATTCGAGCGCGACAAGCGCCCCCGCGCCCTCCTCGGTGATCTCGAGCCGCAGCGCGTCGCGGTCGGAGAGACGGGCGGCCAGATCCGCGAGCAGCGCCACCATCTCGAACCCCTCGCAGCGCAGCAGAAGCGGCGCCGCGACCGGCAGCAGCGTGCCACCGGCCGCCGCGACCCGCACCCGCACCGCCTCGCCCAGGTCCGAGGCGCGCACAAGCGCGAGCGGCCACCAGTCTGCACGGCTCGCCTCGTGGCGCGCCGAAAGCGCGTGGATCGCCCGACCGAGCGTGCCCGCCGCCTCGAGCGCCGCAAGCCGCACCCGGTCGCGCTCGGCCCCGGTCGGGCCGGCCTCCTCGGCCAGCAGGCCGATCAGCGATTGCACCGCGGCTGCGGGGCGGCGGACGCGGTCGAAGAGTTCGTCGATCAGCTGCTCGCGCCGGGCATGCGCAGCCAGGTCGGCCGAGACATCGCGCAGCGTCAGCACATAGCCCGCGCGGCTGTGATCCGCCGACTCGGCCAGGAGCCGCATCCGCGCCGCCAGCACCCGCCCGTCGGCGACCGTCGCGCAGAGCAGGTCCGAGGCCGCATCCGGGTCCTCGGTCGCCAGCAGCCGCTCGCGGGCATGGGCGAGCGGCGCGCCGTCGAGATAATCGAAGACGCGCCGGTCGAGCCCCGGCGCATGGGCTCCGCCCAGCAGATCGACCGCCTGGCCGTTGTAGAAGACCAGCTGATGATCCGCCGTGCACAGGAGCACCCCCACCGGCACGTCGGACAGAAGCGCCTCGAGCCGGTCCTTTTCCTGGGCAAGCCGCGTCGTCTCGCGCTGCACCGCCTCGGCCAGCGCCGAGCGGGTCTCGGCGAGGCGGGCGGTGACCGCGGCCGCGGCGGGGGCGAGATCGCCGAGATAGCGCCCCGCCCCGGCATCGATCCCGGCGACGATCTCGGCATCGGTGCGGGCGCGGATGCCGCCCGCAAGGCGCTCGATCGGGCGGGCAAGGTGGCGGTCGAAGAGCGCCCCGACCAGCACGAGCAGCGCGACGAGGACGGCCGCCGCCACGGCCCCGCCGCGGATGATCGCCGCGGCCGCGGCAGGATCGGACAGCCCGCGCAGCGCGACGCCGCCACCGATGGCAAGCGCCGCGAGTCCCCCGGCCGCGAGCGCCGCAAAGAACAGGAAGACCCGCAGCCGCAGACTGAGCCGGGACAGCGTCATCCCCCGTCCCCCGCCCCGAGAAGCCTCTGAACTTCGACGCGCAGCTCATTGATTTCAAATGGCTTTGCGATGAATCCATCGGCCCCGAGCGCAAGCCCCTTGCGCCGCTCAAGGGCCGATCCCCGCGCCGTCATCAGCAGGATCCGGACATCGGCGAGATCCGCGTCGGCCCGCACCTCCTGACAGATCTCGTAGCCCGAGACATCGGGCAGCATCACGTCAAGAAGCACCAGATCGGGATGTTCGCGCCGGATCCGCTCGATCGCCCCCGCCCCGGTGGCGAGACGGGCCGGCTCGAACCCCTCGCGGCTCATCAGGAAATCGAGCGCGAGCGCGATATTGTCCTCGTCCTCGATGATCAGCACACGCGGCTTGCGCGCTCCGTCCGCCATGGGTTCGTCCTCCTCAACCGATCGCCGGCCGGGCATGGGCGATCGCCGATTGCATCGTGCGCACCACCACGAAGGCGTCGCGCAGATGCGAGCGTTCGAGGTCGCTCAGGTCCGAGGGGGCGAGGTAATTGTCAGGCTTGCGTCCGGCGCGGATCAGGTGGGCCTGATTTTCCAGCCGCACCGTCGCGATCAGGTCATAGGCCTCGATCATGTCGCGCGCATCGCCGGCCGAGATCACCCCGGCCGCCTCCGCCCCGAGCAGCCGGGCGCGGGTATTGGCCGCCGTGACCCGCCCGCGCAGCGCATGCACCCGCGCCAGATCGGTCACCGGCACCACGCCATTGTGCTTGAGGTCGATGTGGTTGCGGTGCTCGCCCGAGCGGATGGTGGCGATGCCGCGCAGCATTCCGAGCGGCGGCGTGTGCTTGAGACTGTTCGACACCAGATGCGCGATGAAGATCGGGTTCTGTGCCGCAAGCTCCAGCGTCTCGGCCTGCAGCGCCTGGAACAGCCCCGGCGCCGTGCCGCCGATCGGGCGCAGGTCGAACATCACCGAGGCGAGCATCTGCGCCTCGGGGTCGGGGGTGTCGAGCCAACTGCGGAAATAGGCGCGCCAGCGCTGCAGCGGCGCGCACCAGCGCGGGGTGGTGGCCATCATCTCGCCCGGGCAATAGACATAGCCGCAGGCGTTCAGCCCGTCCGAGACGATCTTCGCAAGGGCGGCGAAATAGGCGCTGTCCTCCTCGGTCGCGCTGTCGTCATGGATCAGGCAATTGTCCTGATCGCTGACGCCGGTCTGCTCCTGCCGGCCCTGGCTGCCGCAGGCCAGCCACAGATAGGGCACCGGCGGCGGGCCGAGCGTGGCCTCGGCCATCGCCAGCAGGCGGCGGGTGACGGCATCGGCGATGTCGGTGACGAGGCGGGTCACCACCTCGTGGCTTTGGTGGCTGCCGACGAGCTGCACCAGCAGCTGCGGGATGCGGGCGGTCACCGCCGCCATCTCATCGACCGTGACCGAGGAGACCACGTCGCGGATCAGCACCGCCGAGCTGACCGCCTGGAACCGGGTCAGGTCGGTCTGGGTGATCATGCCGACGAAGCGCCCCTCCTCGGTGATCGGCAGATGGCCGATGCGGCGCTCGAGCATGATGTGCAGGATGTCCGAGCCCAGTGCGGTGGGCGGCAGCGAGACCGGATCGGCGCTCATCACCTCGCTCACCGGGGTCGCCGGGTCGCGCCCCCCGGCCAGCACCTTGTTCGACAGGTCGCGCACGGTGACGAGGCCGAGCAGCTGCCCGTCCGCGCCGGTGACACCGAGCGAGGAGACCTGCGCGTCGCGCATCATCTGCGCGGCCTCGGTCACCGTGGCCCCGGGGCCGCAGGCAAGCGGGCGACGGGCGATCAGGTCGGCGACTTTCTGCGTGGCCAGATCCGCCCCGGGCCGATCACCGCGGCGGCGGTTGAAGAAGCGTTCGAAGGCCGGATAGGTCCGGATCAGCCGGGTGAAGGTGGGCGCCGGCAGCACGAGGATGATCGCATCCTCGGTCGCGCGGGCCTGGGTCACGGCGATGCCGCCGCGCATCAGGCCACGCTCGCCGAACGAGTTGCGCGGGCCGAGCAGCGAGACCAGCGCGCCGTTGCCGTCGGTGATCTCGACCCCGCCCTGCTTGATCAGGTAGAGCCCGCCGATCGGCGCGTCATGCACGTAGATCAGCGAATTCGCGCGAAAGACCATGCGGCGGAAGGAACCGGCGACAGACGCCAGCTCGTCACGCGGCAGGGTATCATAGGGATGGACGCTTTCCAGAAACGCGGTGATGGCCTTGATTTCGGCGTCCATGACTTTCCTCCCCGGGGTGGCCTGCCCCGTCAGGGGCAGGCCGGGATGCAGGCGGGATCAGTGTGCCGAAGCTTCGGCGGCACCGATGCCGGTTTCCGAGCGCACCTGCTGCGCCAGATAGCCGGCCTTGTCCTCTTCCGCGCGGCGGCTCTTGTCGGTGATCGAGAAGAACCAGACGCCGACGAAGGCAAGCACCATCGAGAACAGCGCGGGCGAGGTGTAGGGGAACGGCGCCGAGCCCTTGGCATGGCCGAGCGTGGCTTCCCACACCGAGGGCGAGATCACGGTCAGCGTCACCGAGGAGACGAGGCCGATCAGACCGCCGATCACCGCACCGCGGGTCGTCATGCCCTTCCACAGCAGCGACAGGAACAGCACCGGGAAGTTGGCCGAGGCCGCGATCGCGAAGGCCAGCGACACCATGAAGGCGATGTTCTGCTTCTCGAAGGCGATGCCGAGGATGACCGCGACGATGCCGAGCGCGATGGTGGTGATGCGCGAGACCTTCAGCTCCGAGGCGCTGTCGGCCTTGCCCTTCTTGAACACCGTCGAATAGAGGTCATGCGACACCGCCGAGGCGCCCGAGAGCGTCAGGCCCGCGACCACCGCAAGGATCGTGGCGAAGGCCACGGCCGAGATGAAGCCGAGGAAGATGTTGCCGCCGACCGCATGGGCCAGATGGACGGCCGCCATGTTGTTGCCGCCGATGAGACCGCTCACGCCGTCCTTCAGCTCGAGGAAGTCGGGGTTGGTCAGCACGAAGACGATCGCGCCGAAGCCGATGATGAAGGTCAGCAGGTAGAAGTAGCCGATCCAGACGGTCGCCCACATCACCGACTTGCGCGCTTCCTTGGCCGAGGGAACGGTGAAGAAGCGCATCAGGATGTGCGGCAGACCGGCGGTGCCGAACATCAGCGCCATGCCGAAGCTGATCGCCGAGATCGGATCCTTCACGAAGCTGCCCGGCCCCATGATCGAGAGACCGGCCTTGGCCGCCTCTTCCGGGGTCTTGCCGGCCGCGCCGGCCAGCTCGGACTTGACCTTCACCGATTCCGCGAACAGGCCCTCGAAGCTGAAGCCGAAGTGCGACATCACCATGAAGGCCATGAAGCTCGCACCGCCAAGCAGGAGGCAGGCCTTGATGATCTGCACCCAGGTGGTGGCGGTCATGCCGCCGAAGAGCACATAGACCATCATCAGCGCGCCGACGATGACGACGGCGTAATGGTAATCGAGGCCGAACAGCAGCTTGATGAGCTGGCCCGCGCCGACCATCTGCGCGATCAGGTAGAAGGCCACGACGACGAGGGTCGAGAGCGCGGCGAAGACGCGCACCGGGGTCTGGGCGAAGCGGAAGGCCGCCACGTCGGCGAAGGTGAACTTGCCGAGGTTGCGCAGCCGTTCGGCCATCAGGAAGGTCAGGATCGGCCAGCCGACGAGGAAGCCGATCGAATAGATCAGCCCGTCGAAGCCCGAGGTCATCACCGCCGCCGAGATCCCGAGGAAGGAGGCCGCCGACATGTAGTCACCGGCGATCGCCAGCCCGTTCTGGAAGCCGGTGATGCCACCGCCGGCGGTGTAGAAGTCGGCCGCCGACTTGGTTTTCGCGGCCGCCCATTTGGTGATGAACAGCGTCATCACCACGAAGACGGCGAACATCGCGATCGCGGTCCAGTTCGTGGGCTGCTGCTTGATCTCGCCCTCGAGGGTGCCCGCCGCGAAGACGGCGCCCGGCATCAGCATGAGGGCGGCGAG
The DNA here is from genome assembly GCF_056590935.1 of Paenirhodobacter sp. YD-8. NCBI lineage: Bacteria > Pseudomonadati > Pseudomonadota > Alphaproteobacteria > Rhodobacterales > Paenirhodobacter > Paenirhodobacter sp. YD-8. The sequence goes on from NZ_CM152649.1 coordinate 2,593,677, forward strand.
GCCGAGGGACCGGCCGGCCTGGGTCAGTCGGTTCATTTCAGCACCTCGCGCTTCACCTGCTCGGTCATTTCGTCGTATTCGCCATTCGCGCGGAAGACGTAGATCGCCGTCACGACGATGGTGAAGACGATCACGCCGAAACCGGCGGGAATGCCCCAGGACATCACGCCATCGCCGATCGGCGTGGCCAGGATGTCCTTGCGGAAGGCGATCAGGGTGATGAAGCCGTAATAGACGACCAGCACCAGGATGGTGAGCATCCAGCCGAAGCGGAGGCGCTTGCTGCGCAACTCCTTGTAGGTCGGGCTGTTTGCGATGCGTTGCAGCATCGTGTCTTGCATTGTGTTTCCCTCCTCCTTGATGAACGCGATGCGCGCGGGATGCAGGCCCCCTCGACCGCCCCGACGCCGGGACAAGCCGATCCTGCACGCGAAAGCCCCTTTCGCGCATCGTTGACAGACCGTTTCAGATCAGCGCCGCCGCCGGTCCAGTGCCGGCGGAAGCCGTGGTCCCGGCGCCTCCGTCCAGGCGGAGGCGCCAGCTCTCGTCACGCGACGCGCTCGACGATCGACCCGAGCCCCGCGGCGATCTCGTCGATGGAACCCATCGCGTCGATCTCCTCGAGGACGCCAAGCGCCCGGTAATGGGCGATCAGCGGCGCCGTCTGCGCGTGATAGGCCTGCAGCCGGGCACGCGCGGTTTCGGCAGTGTCGTCGGCCCGGCGCTTGAACTCCGTGCCGCCGCATTTGTCACAGACCCCGGCCACCGCGGGCTGCTTGAAGGCGTCATGATAGCCCTCGCCACAGCTTGCGCAGGTGTAGCGGCCGGCGACGCGGGCGATCATCGCCTCGTCGTCGACCTCGAGGCTCACCGCTGCGGTGACCTTCTGGCCGGCATCGGCCAGAAGCGTATCGAGCGCCTCGGCCTGCCCCGCGGTGCGGGGAAAGCCGTCAAGGATCACGCCCTTCGCCACGTCGGGCTCGGCCATGCGGTCCTTGAGGATGGCCAGCACGATCTCGTCCGAGACGAGCCCGCCCGCTTCCATCACCGCCTTGGCGGCGAGCCCCGCGGGCGTGCCCTGGGCGACGGCGGCGCGTAGCAGATCGCCGGTCGACAGCTGGACCAGGCCGAAGCGCTCTTCCAGCATCCGCGCCTGCGTGCCCTTGCCTGCGCCGGGCGGGCCCAGCAGGATCAGCACCGCGGCGGTGGTCTCGACAGTGTTTCCGGTCTCTGCCATGCCTCAGCCCCGGTTCATGCGGTTGTCGATCAGCTCCTGCACCACCGAGGGGTCCGCGAGCGTCGAGATGTCGCCAAGGCTGCCATAGTCGTTCTCGGCGATCTTGCGCAGGATGCGGCGCATGATCTTGCCCGAGCGGGTCTTCGGCAGGCCGGGCGCCCACTGGATCAGGTCGGGCTTGGCGATCGGGCCGATCTCGGTGCGGACCCACTTCTCGAGCTCCTTGCGCAGCGCGTCCGAGGGCTCCTGATCGTTCATCAGGGTGACATAGGCGTAGATGCCCTGGCCCTTGAGCTCGTGCGGGTAGCCCACGACCGCGGCCTCGGCCACCGCCGGATGCGCCACCAGCGCCGACTCGACTTCCGCCGTGCCCATGCGGTGCCCCGAGACGTTGATCACGTCATCGACGCGGCCGGTGATCCAGTAATAGCCGTCCTTGTCGCGCCGGCAGCCGTCGCCGGTGAAGTAATAGCCGCGATACTGGGCGAAATAGGCCTCCTGGAAGCGTTCGTGATCGCCCCAGAGGGTGCGCATCTGGCCCGGCCAGCTGTCCGAGATGCACAGCACGCCCTCGCATTCGGTCTCGCCGATGCGCACCGCGGTCTGCGGATCCAGAACCACCGGCTTCACCCCGAAGAACGGGTTGGTGGCCGAGCCCGGCTTCGTCGGCGTGGCGCCCGGCAGCGGGGTCAGCATGTGGCCGCCGGTCTCGGTCTGCCAGAAGGTGTCGACGATCGGGCAGCGGCCCTTGCCGATGTGCTGGTCATACCAGACCCAGGCCTCGGGGTTGATCGGCTCGCCGACCGAGCCCAGAACCTTGATCGAGCTGAGGTCGTACTTGTCGACCCATTCGGTGCCCTGCCCCATCAGCGAGCGGATCGCCGTCGGCGCGGTGTAGAACTGGTTGACCTTGTGCTTCTCGCACACCGCCCAGAACCGGCCGGCGTCGGGATAGGTCGGCACGCCCTCGAACATCACCGTGGTCGCGCCATTCGCCAGCGGACCATAGACGATGTAGCTGTGCCCGGTGACCCAGCCCACGTCCGCGGTGCACCAGAACACGTCGCCGTCGTGATAGTCGAAGGTGTATTGATGCGTCATCGAGGCATAGACGAGATAGCCGCCGGTGGTGTGCACGACGCCCTTCGGCTTGCCGGTCGAGCCCGAGGTGTAGAGGATGAAGAGCGGATCCTCCGCATTCATCGGCCGCGGCGGGCAGTCGGGCGAGACGTGGTCCATCAGATAGAGAAGGTCGACGTCGCGGCCCTGCACCCAAGAGATCTGGTCGCCGGTGCGCTTGACGACGAGGCAGCGCACCTTGTCCGAGCAGTGCAGCAGCGCCGCGTCGGTATTGGCCTTGAGCGGGGTCTTGCGGCCGCCGCGCGGGGCGCTGTCGGCGGTGATGACCAGCTTCGCACCGCAGTCGTTGATGCGGTTCGCGAGCGCGTCGGGCGAGAAGCCGGCGAAGACGATCGAGTGGATCGCGCCGATGCGGGCACAGGCGAGCATCGCATAGGCCGCTTCCGGGATCATCGGCAGGTAGATGACGACGCGGTCGCCGCGCATGATGCCCTGGCTGAGCAGCACGTTCGCCATCCGGTTCACCTTCTCGGACAGCTCCTTGTAGGTGATGTGCTCGGCAGGTTCGTTCGGATCATCGGGCTCGAAGATGATCGCGGTCTGCAGCGCGCGGTCCTTCAGGTGGCGGTCGATGCAGTTCACCGAGGCGTTCAGAACGCCATCCTCGAACCACTTGATCGAGACCTTGCCGAAGGTGAAATCGGTGTTCTTGACCTTGGTATAGGGAGTCATCCAGTCGAGGCGTTTGCCCTCGCGGCCCCAGAAGGCATCGGGGTTCTCGACCGATTCGCGATACATCTCGCGGTATTTCTGCGTGTTCGCGTGAGCGTTCTCAAAGCCCGGCGGAATGTCCCGCATCTCCGGCGCAACGACAGCCTGTTCCTGAGCGGCCATAGCCAATCCTCCCTGGAAATCGAGCGGCCCTGCGGCCGCACCCTCTGCCCGCAGCCGAGGCCGCAGGCGTTCTACCCGCGACCACTGTAAACCAGAACGCCCCTTTCCGTTAAGCCCTCATGATGATTGAATTTTTCTGTAAATTACTTCACAGCACATACGGTAAGTTTGTAAATGTGACGAAAAGTGACCAGAAATAGACATTTTGTTTCAACCGCTTGTCTGTTCACGGAGTCGCGATCTGACGTCACGTCTGAAAAGCCGCAACGCAGCGTCGCCATGCCGCAGCGCAGAAAACAAACGGGCGCGGCAGTCCCCTGCCACGCCCGTTCCGAAGGTGATTCGCCTGCCGCGACTCAGGGGGCAAGAAGCGCCCCCGCCGCCCCGGCATCGGCGGCATAGCGCAGCGCAGGCTCGGTCAGCCCCTGTGCCTTCAGCACAGTTTCGACCGCAGGCCGCGCGCCGACGATCACCAGCGCCCCGCCGCGCGAGGAAAGCTTCTGCGCGAGTTGCAGGATCATCCGCGCGCCGGTCGAATCGACGAAGGTCACTTCGGAAACATCGAGCAGCACCGCCCGCGGCCGCTGCGCGATGCGGTCGAGCACCGTGCCAAGCCGCGCGACCGAACCGAAGAACACCGCCCCGTGCAGGTGATAGGTGACGAGGTCGGCACTCTGGGTGTCGGCGTCGCGCACCACTGGCTCGCCCTCGCGCAGGCCGGTCATCTCGGACATGCGGCGGATGAAGACCAGCCCGCCAAGCGCGAAGCCGAGCACGATCCCCTCGGCAAGGTCGCGGAAGACGACGACGAGGAAGGTCACCCAAAGCACCAGCGCATCGCCCTTCGACACCCGGGTCAGCGCGGCGAACTCGTGCCGCTCGATCATGTTCCAGGCGACGATGCCCAGCAGCCCGGCAAGAGCCGCGAGCGGGATATAGCCCGCAAGCGGCGCCGCGATCAGCATGAAGGCCAGCACGAAGAGCGCATGCAGCATGCCGGCCATCGGCGTGCGCCCGCCCGAGCGCACGTTGGTCGCGGTGCGGGCGATCGTGCCGGTGACGCAGAAACCGCCGAAGATCGCCGCGCCCATGTTGGCGATGCCCTGCGCCACCAGCTCCATGTTCGAGCGGTGCAGCGTGCCCGACATGCCGTCGGCCACCATCGCCGACAGCAGCGACTCGATCGCGCCGAGAAGGGTGAAGGAGGCCGCCCAGGGCAGTGCCGCGCTCACCGCCTCGGCGCTGAGCGGCGGCAGATGCGGCGCCGGCAGAAGCCGCGGCAGACCGCCGAATTTCGAGGCGATGGTCTCGACCGGCAGCCCGAGGAGCGCCGAGGCGGCGGTCACCAGCGCGATGCCCAGAAGCAGGCTCGGCCAGCGCGGACGGAAGCGCTGGATCGCCAGGATCACGCCCACCGTCGCCAGCGCCACGCCGACCGCCGCGGGGCTGAGTGTTGACCGCGCGGCCCACAGCGCCTCGACCTTCGGCACGATCGGGCCGGGTTCGGCGCCGCTCAGGCGCAGCCCGATCATGTCCTTGATCTGACTTGCGAAGATGATGACGCCGATGCCCGAGGTGAAGCCCACCGTCACCGGATAGGGCATGAAGCGGATGGTCGAGCCAAGCCGCAGCAGGCCCAGCACGGCCAGCATGACCCCCGACAGGAACGTGGCCAGCATCAGCCCCTCGACGCCCGTTTGCATCACGCAGGCATTGACCAGCACGATGAAGGCGCCGGCCGGCCCGCCGATCTGGAACCGCGAGCCGCCGAAGAGCGACACGAGGAAGCCGCCGACGATGGCGGTGAACAGGCCGCGCTCGGGCCCAACGCCCGAGGCGATGGCGATCGCCATGGAGAGCGGCAGCGCGACAATCGCCACCGTCAGCCCGGCCACCGCATCGGCGCGCAGTGCCGCCGGGCCATAGCCCTCGCGCAGCGCCGTGATGGACATTGGAATCAGGGGGTCACCCCCCGCTCGCGCCGTAAGGCTTGCGTTGGTTGTCATCGTTTCATACCGCTTGATGTGGCGCGAGCAGACGTCCGCCACCACCGATTGTCAAGAGAAAGCCAGATGACCGATATGCCCGCCGCTCCGCCCGCAGACCCGATCCGCCCGACCGATGACGAGGCCCGCGCCCTCGCCCGCGGCCTGATCTCGGGCGCGCGCTTCGGCGCACTCGGGGTGATCGACCCGGAAACGGGCTTTCCGGCAGTGACCCGCATCGCGCTCGGATCGGGCCCCGAGGGCGGGCTGTGGACGCTCGTCTCGGGGCTGTCGGCCCATGCCCGGGCGCTGCGCGCCGATCCGCGGGTCTCGGTGCTGGTGGGCGAGCCCGGGGCGAAGGGCGATCCGCTCACCCATCCGCGGCTGAGCCTGCAGGCCGAGGCGCTGCCGCTCGCCGCCGACGATCCGCGCCGGGCGGAGGCACGGGCGCGCTGGCTGGCCGATCATCCGAAAGCGAAGATCTACATCGACCTCGGCGATTTCTTCTTCGTCGAGTTCCGCCTGATCGGCGGTGCGCTGAACGGCGGCTTCGGCCGCGCCTTCCGGCTGACCGCCGAAGACCTCGCCTGAAAACGGGCGCCCGAGGGCGCCCGCCTCCCACCCTGCCGGAGGCGCCTCAGTTCGGGTTGTCCATCCGCAGCCGGATGTGCACCCGCCCCCTCACCGCCTCCTGCCAGGTCAGCGTGACCGCCTGCTTGCCCGCCCCCTGCTCGACCGTGACATAGGGCACGCCGTTGATCCGCCCGCCCGCGGCATTGGTGATCGGCCCCTCAGCGACGATCGCGCTCACGTTGCGCGCCCAGCCCCCGAACGGCAGATAGCCCGCCGCTGCCACCGTCCAGACCGCCTGCGCGCTGGCCTGATCGACCTGCACGCTGACCGGGTTCACCGTCATCTGGGTGACGCCGTTGAAGGTGTTCGCCTCGAAGACGACATTGCGCATCCGGCTGTTGTCGAGCGCGGCGAAGGTGGTGTCGACGCCGTCGATCCGCGTCACCACCCCGTCGATCGCCTTAAACACGTTGTTCGCGACGCTCAGCCCCTGGATGAAATGGCCGCGGCCATAGGGCTTGACCGAGAACCAGGTGAACCAGGGGGCGGCATCGATGCTGACGAAGGTGTTGCCGCTGACGGTGAGCCCACCGAAGGAATATTCGGTGCCGAAATCGGGGTTGGCCGAATATTCATTCGTCCATTCGATCGTCGAATTGTCGATGTAATTGCCGGTCACCGCCGACTGCACGTTCGGCTGGCAGAAGATCAGCCCCGGCAGGCGCGGCGCGGCATCGAGGTCGTCGCCCTGGAACCAGTGGTTGCCGACGATCAGATGGCCCGAGCCGTTCAGGACCATGGTGTGGCGGAAGCGCACGAAGCGGCTCTCGCGGATCTTGCTGTCATTGGCATTGACGTTGAGCGCGATCGAGCTGCGCTCGGTCGCCGCCATCGCCCCCTCGTTCGACAGGAACTGGCAGCGGTCGACCAGCAGGTCCTGACAGCCATGCCCGATCGAGGTGATGGCGCGATCCTTCGGCTTCACCACATAGCTGTCGCGGATCTGGAACATCTCGCCCGAGGGGGCCAGCAGGATGCAGCTTGCCTTGCCGTTGCACAGGAACTCAATGTCGTCGATGTTGAACCGGTCGAGTTTCGCAAGCCCCGAGAAATCAAGGACATACTTGTAGCGGGTGAAGGTGTAGCTGCGCGTGCCCGAACCGCCGAAGAAGGGCTGCGACAGGGTCAGCGAGCCTGCCGCGACATTCACCGCGCGCACATAGACCTCGCGGCCGACGCCCGCGCCACTGACCCGCGCGCCGACCGGGATGTTGGCGATATTGCCGACATTGGTCAGCGTCAGCGGCGTCGCGATCGAATAGGTCGCCTGCGAGGTGACGGTGGTATCGTCCCAGGCCGGCCCGTCGACGACGTTGAACTGGCCGTTGCGCAGCACCCGCCGGTTCGAGAACGAGCTGATGTCGGGCGACAGCGCCTTGACGTCGATGGGTTCCGTCACCTCGATCCGCCGCCCGCACAGATCGAGCGCATTGTGGTCGGTATAGCCGAAAAGCGCCTGCAGCGCCTTGCGGAACCCCGTCATCTCGTCGCCGAAGGCCGCGGCATAGGTCGGGAAGTCGAAGCTGCCGCGCAGGGCAAAGCGCGCCTCGGTCGGTGTGACGACGGTGCCGACGAAGCGGATCGGCGCGGTGAGGGTGACCGAGCCGCCGATGAAATAGGTCCCCTCCGGCACCAGGATCGAACGCCCCGCCGCGGCGGTGTCGGCCGCCTCGAAGGCCGCCTTGTCATTCGTCACCCCGTCGCCCGCGGCGCCATAGTCGCGCACGTCGACCCAGTCCATCATGTCGCGCAGGAAGGCCTCGGTGATATCCTCGATCACCAGATCCTCGATCCGCACCACGCCGCCGTTGAGCCCGGTCAGGTCGAGCCCGAAATGGCCATAGGCGGGCGCCAGCCCCCAGGGCATGTCGACCCCGCCGCGCGATCCGGTGCCGACGATCGCCTCGACGGTGACGACCGTGCCATAGGTCGGCAGCGCCACCTCGGGACCGGTCTCGATCAGCCCCGCGACATGGCCGGCCCCGCTCATCGCATAACCCGCGATCCGCACCGAGGGCAGGTTGCCGGCGACCGCCTTCACCCGCGCGCGGATCCGCAGATAGCAGCCCGGCACGATCGGGGTGTGCACCATCGCGCGCAGCTTCTGCACCGACAGCAGCTTGCTCAGCTCGAGGCAGGTGCCGAAATCCGCATCCGCCGCCACCAGCGCCGCGTTCACCACGCCGTCGTAGCTTGCCGAGCCCGCGGTGCCATTCTCGCTCGACCACGCGTCGAGCCCCTCCGCGAAGGCCGGCGGCATCAGCGCCAGCCCGTCGGTAATCGCCATGTTCATCTGCGGATCCTCCTTGTTCCGGCCCGCCCGCCGGGGCTGCACCGGCCCACCACCGGGCGCGACCAGAGCTAGGCCGAAACGGTTGACGAAGGCCGAGAGCAGCGTGCGCTGCCCCCTTTCCGTGACGTCGCTGCAACGCAGCATCTTGTCACGGAACGGCCATGGCCGCATGCTAGGCCGGTGTCGCTGCAAGGAGGCCCGCATGCCGTTCCAGTTCGACCCGAAAGACCCGCGCATCACGAAGACGGTGCGCCATATCGCCCGCGACGAGCTGCGCGCGGCGCTCGACCGGCTCTCCGCCGCCCCCGGCGAAGGCTCGCTGCTGCACGGGCTGCGCAAGCACATCAAAAAGACCCGCGGGCTGCTGCGCCTTGTCGCGCCGGTGTTTCCGGGGTTTCACCGCGAAAATGCCGTGCTGCGCGACGCCGCCGCCGGAATTTCCGAGCTGCGCGACGCCGAGGTGATGCGGATCTCGCTGCTGCGCCTCGGCGCGGCCGAGGATGCCGCCGGGCTTGCCGCACGGCAGATGCTGGCCTCGGTCGCGCCCGAGCCGCCCGCCGCGCCCCCGGCGGCGGCCCTTGCCGCCTTTGGCGAGCGCATCGCCGAGGTGCATGACCGCGCCGCGCATTGGGAATTCGAGAAGAAGGGCTGGGAGGCGCTGGCCCCGGGCCTTGCCACCACCTTCCACGACGCGCGCAAGCGCATGGCGCGCGCCGCGCGCAACGGCGATGACGAGCATTTCCACGCCTGGCGGTCGCGGGTGAAGCATCACTGGTATCAGGCGCGGCTGCTGCTGCCGATCTGGCCCGAGATGATGAGCGCACATGCCGACATCGCCGACCGGCTGGGCGAGGCGCTCGGCCAGCATCACGACCTTGCGGTTCTGGCCCGCGCGATGCCCGACCACCTCTCGCCCGAGGCCGCGGTGGCGCTCTCGACCCGCATCGAGGACGAGAAGAAGCGCCTGGAAACGCTCAGCTTCTTTCTGGGAGAACGACTGTTTGCCGAGGCGCCCGAGGCACTCATCGCCCGCTGGGGGGCATGGTATGCGCTCTGGCGGCAGGAGGATCACGCCTGCGATCCAGCCCTGCCCGAGGTCGAGGAAGCGGAGGACTGACCGGCCCGCGGCCGGTCCGTCCCCCGCCCCGGATCAGGCGTTGGCGAGCCCGCCCGCGAGCGCGGTTTCCATCCGCGCGATGGTTTCCGTCACGCCGTAGAGCGCGATGAACCCGCCGAAGCGCGGCCCCTGGCTTTGGCCCAGAAGCACCTCGTAAAGCGCGGTGAACCAGTCGCGCAGCGGCTCGAAGTCATGCTCCTTGCCGACGGCGAAGACGATGGTCTGCAGCCCCTCGGCCGGGTCCTCGTCCGGGAAGATCTCGTGCAGCTCCTGCGCGGGCAGCGCCTTCAGCCGGCCGATGAGATCCTCCATCGCCGCACGCTCCTTGTCGGTGGGCAGGCGGAAGGCCCGCGTCGGCGCGACGAAGTCCTGGAAGTAGCGCACCGCAAAGCCCGCCGCCGCGTCGAGGTCGGGGTGGCTTTCCGGCGTCGCCTCGGGGGCGTAGCGGCGGATGAAGCCCCACAGCGTTTCCTTGTCATGCGCGCCCGAGACCGAAGCCAGGTTGAGCAGCATGGCGAAGGGCACGACCAGCGTCGACACCGGCGGCTTGCCGCCGTGGATGTGCCACACCGGGTTGTCGATCTGCTTCTCGACCGGCTGCTCGGGGAAGGCGCGCAGCTGCTGGTGATACTCGTCCACCGCCTTCGGAATCACGTCCCACCACAGCCGTTTCGCGGTCTTCGGCTTCTGGTACATGAAATAGCTCAGGCTCTCGGTCGAGGCGTAGGTCAGCCATTCGTCGATCGTCAGCCCGTTGCCCTTCGACTTCGAGATCTTCTCGCCATTCGCATCAAGGAACAGCTCATAGGTGAAATGCTCGGGCGCGCGGCCGCCCAGCACCTTGCAGATGCTGTCGTAGATCGGCGTGTTGGTGGCGTGGTCCTTGCCGTACATCTCGAAATCGACGCCGAGCGCAGCCCAGCGCATGCCGAAATCGGGCTTCCACTGCAGCTTGACGTGACCGCCGGTCACCGGCAGCGTCCATTCCCGCCCGGTCTCGTCGTCGAAGGTCACGGTGCCGGCCTTGGCATCGACGTTCTTCATCGGCACGTAGAGCACGCGACCGGTTTCCGGGTGGATCGGCAGGAAGCACGAATAGGTCGAGGCGCGTTCCTCGCGCAGCGACTTCAGCATGATCGCCATGATGTCATCGTATTTCTCGGCGCAGCGCAGCAGCATGTCGTCGAACTTGCCGGCCTTGTAATACTGCGTGGCCGAGGCGAATTCGTATTCGAACCCGAAGGTGTCGAGGAAGCGGCGCAGCATGGCGTTGTTGTGGTTGCCGAAGCTGTCGAACTCGCCGAACGGGTCGGGCACCGCGGTCAGCGGCTTCTGGATGTTCGCCTTCAGCAGGTCCTGGTTCGGCACGTTCTCGGGCACCTTGCGCATGCCGTCCATGTCATCCGAGAAGCACAAGAGCTTCGTCGGGATGTCCGAGATGATCTCGAAGGCGCGGCGGATCATCGTGGTGCGCGCGACCTCGCCAAACGTGCCGATATGCGGCAGGCCCGAGGGGCCATAGCCGGTCTCGAACAGCACATAGCCTTTTTCCGGCGGCGCCTTCTCGTAACGTTTGAGCACCCGGCGCGCTTCCTCGAAAGGCCAGGCTTTGGAGTTCATCGCAGCGTCGCGCAGGTTGGTCATCGTCATCCTCTTCGGGGCACACCATGCGCCCATCCGCGCTTCACCTATTGAACGGGCGCGCCATCGTCAATAATTCATGGCGAAACCCATGAAAGGACAGACCGTGACCGACCCCCTCTCCTCGCTTTCCCCGCAGGACGCGCTGATCGCCGTGATGGTCGCGGTGTCGGCCTCGGATGAAACCATCCGCACCGTCGAACTCATCGCGATCGAGCGCATGGTGAACCACATGCCGATCTTCGCCGATTACGACATCGACCGCATCCGCCCGGTGGCGCAGACGGTCTATTCGCTCTTCGAAGAGGAAGAGGGAATCGAGGCGCTCTTCGGCCTCGTGCGGGCGGGCCTGCCCGAGAAGCTCTTCGAGACCGCCTATGCGCTGGCCTGCGACGTCGCGGCGGCGGATGGCGTGCTGCATCAGCCCGAACTGCGCATGCTCGAAGAAATCCGCGGCGAGCTGTCGATCGACCGGCTGCATGCGGTGGCGATCGAATGGGGCGCGCGGGTGCGCCACCTGACGCTCTGAGCCGGCCGGCGAAAGTTTTCGCCCTCTTTCGCGCGGGCGCGGGCGGCCGTTAACGGTTCGCTTGCGCTCTGCTGCTATGCGCATCGCACACCGGTTTGCGAGGAGTGCGACATGGCCAAGACCCCCCTTCCCCTCCGCATCGGCGCGCTGGCGCTTGCCGCCATCGCGCTGGCCACGCCCCTGCCCCTCGCCGCGGCCGGCGCGCGCAGCCCCGAGGAAACCCTGCGCATCGAGCTCGACATGGCCGGCCGGCAGCGGCTGCTGTCACAGCGGGTGATCTCGGCCGCCTGCCTGCTGTCGCTGGGGCTTGATCCCAGCACCCAGGAACTCGCCCTGGTCGAGGCGCATGACATCTTCGCCGCGACCCTCGATCAGCTCGAACAGGGCAGCCCGGCGATGCAGCTGCCGCCGGTTTCCGACCCGGTGGTGCGCTCGACCATCACCCAGGCCCGTCTGGCCTGGGCGCCGGTCTCGACGGTGATCGACGAGATCCTTGCGGGTGATGCCGGGGCCGAACGCATCGGCGCGCTCGCCGCGGCCGAACCGGCGCTGCTCACCGCCTCGCTGAACCTTGTCGCGGCGCTTGGCGCCACCGGCGCACAGGACCCGACCCGCGCCGCCGAGGCCCGCGCCCTCGACATGGCCGCACGCCAGCGCTCGCTGTCGCAGGCGGTGATGAAGGAGGCCTGCCTGATCACCGCGGCCGGCATCGCCCGGATCGACCCCGCCCCGCATGTCACCGCGCTCAACACCCGCGTCACGATGTTCGAGGACAGCGCCGGCACGCTGCGCGGCGGCGATCCGGATCTCGGCATCGCGCCACCGCCCGGCCCCGATGCCGAAACCGCGCTCGATACCGTGCAGGAAACCTGGCAGGACATGCGCGGCATGCTGAACCCCGCGCTCGAGGGCCAGCCGATGGATCTCGACACGCTCGAGGATCTCGCCCGCGATTACGAGCTGCTGCTGCCGCAGCTCGAGGATGTGGTGTGGTTCTACGTCAACCGCTGATCAGCTGCCGTAAAGCGCGCCCCAGCGTTCGAGAAGCGCGCTTTGCAGCACCTTCGAACGGCTGATCCAGGCCCGCCCGCCCTGCGGCTGCTCGTTCGCCCCGGCACGCGCACGCCGCGCCACGTCGCCGGTGAAGATCGCGAAGGCCAGATCGGTGCCGTCGGGCCCGGTCATGTAACCGGTCAGGGTCGAGACGAAGTTCAGCGTGCCGGTCTTCGCATCGACGCGCAGCGCCTGCCCCTGCTGCAGCTTGCCGCCTGCATCGCGCAGCGCGAAGGGCTTCATCAGCCCGCGCAACCCCGCCTTCGGGCCAAGCAGCGTCACCGCCCGCACCATCTCCATCGCCGAGATCCGCGTGTCGGCGCCCAGCCCCGAATGATCGACGAAGCGCGCCTGTCCGCCGCCCAGCCGGCCGTGCAGCCACTCGCTCATCGCCGCGCCCGAGGCGCCGCGGCCGGCCGGCACGCCGCGCACGACGCTCGTCGTCATGCCGACGGCCTCGGCGGTGATGTTGGTCGAATATTTCATCATCGAGCGTAGGATCACCGGCAGCGGGTCCGAGACCTGCTCGACCAGCACCGTGCCGCCGGGCAAGGTCGAGACGGATTTCGGCGGCGGCAGCGGCACGCCCTGCGCGCGGGCCAGCGTCTGGAACACGTCGCCCGCATAGGCCACCGGATCGCGCACCGGCAACCAGCGGCTGCCGGCCTTGCCAAGGCTGCCCGAGGCCACGGTCCAGTGCTCCTTGCCGCCCTGCCGCGCATAGGTGAAGAGCGGCGCCGTCCGGGTCGAGAGCCCGACATCGGCGCTGTAGACCCGCGGCACGTTGCGCGCGCCCCGCGCATCCATCGTCAGCGCATAGCCGCCCGCGGCGCGCTTCCATTCGAAATAGACGCGGTTGTAATTCAGGATCAGCCCGGAAATTCCGGGGTTGTAGCCGACCTGCACCGGCTGGTCGTCGGCGATCTGCTCGGCATAGGGCAGCGCGCCGCCCCAGACGAGGAAGCGCCCGGTGACACCGCTCACCCCCGCCTTCGCCAGCCGCGCCGCCATCTCGGCCAGCGTGTCGGTCTTGAGCGTCGGATCGCCGCCCCCCGCCAGCACCAGATCGCCCTGGATCTTGCCGCCGGCAATCGGACCGGTCGCGATCAGCCGGGTGCGGAAGCGGTAGTCCGGCCCCAGCGTCTCGAGCGCGTAAAGCGAGGTGATCGTCTTCGCGGTCGACGCAGGCGGCATGCCGCGATCGGCCCCGCGCTGTTCCAGCACCCGCCCGCTGCGCGCATCGACGACGACATAGCTGACCTCGCCGCCGAGCTGCGCCGCCGCGACCAGATCCTCGGCCGAGCCCGGCCGCAGCGCCGTGCCCTGGCCAAGCGCCGGCCCGCCCAGCAGGCCAAGCGCCGCCAGGCCCGTCATCGCTTCCCGCCGTGAAATCTTCATCCTGCCGCCGCCGTGATCGGGAGTCTCGGCGGGCATACTGCCCCCCGACGCGCGCGGCTGCAAGGCTCAGTCCCGCCCGCGCCAGGCGCCCTGCGCCCGGATCGCCGAGGAGGACAGATCCGACATCGGCATCTGCAGGAAACACCATGCCGGCGGCGCCGCGAAGGGCAGCTGCCGCGCCTCGGCCTCGGGCAACCGCATCGGCGCATACAGGCGGGCGGCGCGGGCATGGCGCACGACGAAGCGCGCGCCCGGCCGCGCCAGCACGCCCACCGGCATCAGGCCAAGGATCGCGCGCCAGTTGTCCCAGCGGTCGAACTGCAGCAGGTTGTCCGCCCCCATCAGCCAGACGAAATGCACGCGCGGATACAGCGCCGTGACCCGACGCAGGGTCTGTGCGGTAAAGCGGGTGCCAAGCCGCGCCTCGAGATCGGTGATGTCGACACGCGGATCGGGCATCACCCGCCGCGCCTCGGCCATGCGTCGCGCGATCGGGGCCGGGCCATGCGCCTTCAACGGGTTGCCCGGGCTGACCAGCCACCACACCCGGTCAAGACCGAAGCGGCGCAGCGCCTCGCGGGTGATATGCGCATGGCCTTCGTGGGCCGGATCGAAGGATCCGCCCAGGATGCCGATCCGCATGCCCGGTGACGCGATGGGAAAGCCCTGTCTCATGCAGCCCCCCTACCCGATCACGGCCCGGAATGGGAAGCGGAATGTGACAGCCTTGTGGCTCAGGCCGCCGCCCCCGCGGCATGGATCGAACAGCGCCCCCGCCCGCCGCGCTTCGAATCGTAAAGCGCCGCATCGGCATCGGCGAGCATCCGGTCCGCCTCGGGCACCGGGTAATCGCGCGAGAAGGCGATGCCAATCGAGGCCGAGATCCGGCAGGGCGTGCCGTCGACGACACAGGGTTCCTCGAGCCGCGCGATCATCCGCCGGCCCAGCGTCTGCAGCGCCGCGCGGTCGATCGCGCCGCGCAGCAGCAGCACGAATTCGTCACCGCCGGTGCGCGCCACCACGTCGCCGCGGCGCACCTCCTCGGTCAGGATCCCCGCGGCCCAGTTCAGCACCTGATCGCCCGCGGCATGGCCCATCCGGTCGTTGACCTGCTTGAAATGGTCAAGGTCGACCAGCACGAGCGCGAAGGGCGCACCGCCCTGGGTCTGGGCCCGCACCGCCTTCTGCAGCGCCCCGTCAAAGGCACGCCGGTTCGCCAGCCCGGTGAGCGGGTCGGTCAGCGCCTGCCGCTCGGCGGCGCGCCGCGCCTCCTCGAGCCGGCCGTTCAGCGCCCGCAGCTCGTCCATCACAGCGGCCTTGGCCTCGCGCAGATACAAAAGCTCGATCGCCAGATCGGAGGTGGCGAAATCGCCCTCGGTCAGGCCGAATTCGCGCACCGCATCGGCCAGGTGAATGCCGAAGGTGAGGTTCAGAAGCATCCCCTCCGCCCCTGCCGGACCGACCTCGACCGCGGTGCCGCGCAGGCCGATCTCGGGGTGCGAGAGCAGCATCAGGATCAGCTTGCGCCCGCCCGGGTGGGTCTCGTCCTGCTCGTGCCGCCGGGCGCGGGCGCGGCGCAGGTGGAAATGCGACTCGAAGGCGGTGCCGACCACCGGGCCGGGGCCGAGGATCTTCGTCAAGGTGGGCCCCGCCGCACAGATCACCCCGTGCCGGTCAAGCCACAGGAACATCGGCATCAGCTCGCCCAGCGCGGCAGGGCTCAGCCCGCCTTGCAGCACCGACATGCAGGGGGAGAGATCGCCGCTCATGCCGGCACCCGCGTCGGTGGCAACGCCAGATCGAAGCGCCGCCCGCTGGCATAGGCCGCCTCGAGCAGCATCACCTGCACCCGTTCGAGCCCCTCGCAGGGCGCGGCCGCCTCGATCAGCACCAGCGCACCGTAATCATCGGCCATCGCGCGCAGCAGCCCCGCCATCACCGCGCCCCAGCCGGCGATCGGGCCGCGCACCTCGATCACGAAGCGCCCGCCGCTTTCCGAGCGCAGCGACAGCTCGGGCAATTCGAGGTCGGGCAGCGTCATCAGCCCCCGCCCCTGCAGCTCGTCGAGCGAGAACAGGAACTCCCAGTAATCAGAACCGCCGAAGCGCAGCAGCCGGCGCAGCGGCTCGATGGTGGCGAGGAAGGCGCCGACATCCTCGAGCAGCGCCGCGCGCGGCTTGTCGAGCACGCAGGCCGCGGTGTCGATCAGCTCCTCGGTCAGACGATCGTCATAGCGCAGCATCGCCTCGAACCCCTCGGGGCCGAGGCCGAGGCCGAGGGCATGCGCAACCCGCGACCAGAGCGCGGCCCCGTAATTCTCCGTCAGGAACGCCTGCAGGGCTTTGTTGATCAGACCGTACATGATCCCTCCTGTTCGGAAGGAAGCATAGCCCAACGGCCTTAACAAAATCCCAACTGGTGCAGGTCAGGGCAGAACCGTCAGCTGTTGTCCGCCAAGCGGCAGCGCGCGCAGTTCGGTGGCGACCGGACCACCGCCCGCAGCGTAAAGCGAATCGATCATCGCCGCCCCGCTTGCCGGCACTCCGCCGCCAAGCCAGACCGGGCGCGCAACGCTCCAGCTTGCGCCGCTCTCGTGCAGCGCCAGAACGCCATCGAGGCGCAGCAACAGCGCCTCGCGTCCGGGCTGGGCCGGCACGAAATCGTCGATCACCAGAACGCAGCCCGGATGGCCTTCGGGCGTGCGCCCGGCACAGCCCGCGGCCCAGTCATCGGCGCCAAGCCGCGCGATCTCGTTCAACAGCGCCGTCGGCATCGTCTCGCCCGCGGGCAGCACGGTGATCGCCTCGCGCAGCGCGACCGCGCGGCCGGCGACATCGGGGCGCGCATAGCGTTCGAAATCCCAGCGATTCTCGGCCCGGTCGAGCTGCGCCAGCCAGTCGGCAAGCAGCTCCTGCCCCGGTTCCCCCGCCTGCGTACGCAAGCTTGCGAGCGCGCGCTGCCCGGGCAGGCCCCAGTCATGTGCCATCTCCCACAGCGGCAGCTGCTCGACGGCAATCTTGCCCTCGGCGAAACGGCCGAGCTGCGCGCGCGCCGCGATCGCCTCGGGCGAGATCAGCGGCGTCAGCCACAGCAGCGCCAGTGCCAGCGTGGCAAGTGCCATGCCGATGTTCGCGCGCCGGATCCGGCGCATCCAGCCGCGCCCGCTCAGCACCGCGCCCGCATAGCACAGCGCATAGCCCGCGATCACCGCGGCCAGCGCCGCCCCGGTCACGCGCACGGGCGTCCAGCCGTATTCGCGCACCCGCAGCACCAGCCCCCAGACCACCAGCCCGGCGAGCACCGGCAGCAGCAGCGCCAGCCCGCGCCCGGCCCAGGCGAGCAGCGGCCCATGCACCGCCTCCTCGTCGTCCTGATCGACGGCGATGGTGACGAGCGCGGTCGAGGCGAGCGCGGTCGAGATCAGGATGCCCACGACCGAGAACTGCCCGAAGAGATGGGCGAGCCCGCGCAGCGGCAGCACTGCGACGAAGACGATCTCGACCAGCAGCACCAGCGGCAACAGCAGCCGCAGCAGCCGCAGCAGCAGATAGGGCGAGACCATGTCCGACATCTCGGTGACCACGGCGAGCGCCAGCCCCAGCACCGCGCCCGACAGGATCCACACCACCGGCGCGCGGCCCAGAAGCACCGAGAGCGCGTCGATGCCGACGAGATCCAGAAGCGCCGCCAGCAGCCACAGCACCAGCCAGACCACGGCGACGAAAAGCCAGGCCCCCGCATAGCGCACGAAGATGTTCCAGCTTTCGAGGAACAGCACCCGGTAGTTCGACCAGCCCCGCCGGCCGCCCAGACCGATGGCGATCGCGAAAGGCACCGGCACGAGGCCCGCGACCGCCAGCGCCACCGGCACGTGGCTGCTGTCGAGCATCTGCCCGACATCGGTGAAGCCCAGCGATTTCAGCGCCGAAAGCCCGGCGAGCGGTGCCGCGATCACGGCCGCCGACAGCAGCGCGCGGCGCAGGCCCAGCTCGCTCAGCATCGCCAGCGCACCGCCGAAGAAGCTGAAGGCAAGCACGGCGACGACCAGGAAACCGCGGCTCTGGCGCAGCTCGAGCGGCAGGTCCGAGAGCAGCCAGAAGGCCAGCCCCGCCAGCGTCCCGAGAAGGATGAATTGCACGCGCCTGACCATGAAGCCCTCCCTGTCGCCGCACCGGCGGCATCCGGCGGAGACTAGCCGCGCGCGCCGCCGAAGGCCAGAGCGGCCGGGCGGCCTCAGGGCGCGCCGGCGTCGAGCCAGTCGGCCAGCTCGGCGATGGTGCCGAGCACGACATCGGCCGCCCCGGCGAGATCCGCGCGCGTCGCGGGCCCGCTCAGCACGCCCACCGCGCGCATCCCCGCCGCCCGCGCCGCCGCCATGTCGTGCAGGCTGTCGCCCACCATCGCGACAGTTGCGGGGGCAAGGTCGAAGGCCGCCGAAAAGGCCAGAAGCGGCCCCGCCCCGGGCTTCGCGCCATGACCGCTGTCATAGCCCGCGACATAGTCGAAAAGCGCCCCGACCCCGGCCTTTTGCAGATGCACCCGCGCCGAGGCCTCGGCATCGTTCGTCGCGACGCCCAGCCGAAGCCCCCGCGCCTTCAGCCCGCCAAGGCAGGCCGGCAGATCGGCCGCCGGCACCTGCGGTGCGCGCTGCGCACCGAGGTCGAGCATGGCGACAAGGCTTTGCTGATCGTGGCGCGGCAGCAGCGGCAGCATCAGCGCCGCGACCTCGGCCACGGTGCCCGCGATCACCGGCGAGGCGCGCTCGAACCGCGCGGCCTGCAGATCGAAGCCGATCGCCGTCGCCAGCCGCGCGGCCAGCGCCGGATCGCCCTCGGCCAGCTCGACCGCCATGCCCTGCGCCCAGGCCCCCCAGGTCGCGTCGAAATCGAAAAGCGTGCCGTCCTTGTCGAACAGCACTCCGGTGATCGTGCCCATCGTTCCCTCAGGTCCAGTGCATCCCGCCGCGCCCGCCCAGCACCGCCCGCGCGAGGCCGATGTCCTGCGGCGCAAGGTCCAGCGCCGCGGCGCAGTCGATCACCCAGTCGTCGCGCTGCGACAGGAAGTCAAGCACCGCGCCGAGGAAGGCCGGATCGGCCGCCGCGGCGCGCACCTGGGACACGTCCGCCCCGGAAGATGCGAGAAACGCATCGAAAAGTTCGTCCTGGGCGGCGAGCCAGCCGAGCGCGCGAATTCCCGTGACCTGTGCTGCATCGTGCTGCATGATGAACCGATCCAATCCTTGAAAAGGTTTTGTTAACCTTTTTGTCCGAAATCAGGCAGACAGTCGAGCACAGCTGAAGGAGCGCACGGAGCCATGGCAGGACGCATCCTGATCGTGGACGATGTAGCGACCAACCGGATCGTTCTCAAGGTGAAGCTGTCCGCAGCGCGCTACGAGACGATGCAGGCCGGTTCGGGCGCCGAAGCGCTGCGCCTTGTCGGCCAGTATGCGCCCGATCTGATCCTGCTCGACGTGCACCTGCCGGACATGACCGGGCTCGAGGTGCTGGCGCGGCTGAAGGCGGACCCGGCCACGGCCGAGATCCCGGTGCTGATGATCACCGCCTTCCCCGACCCGCGCACCCGCCTTGCGGCGCTGCAGGCCGGCGCCGCCGACCACCTGGTGAAGCCCTTCGACGAACAGATCCTGCTGGCGCGGCTGCGCGGCCTGCTGCGCACGCGCGAGGCGGATCAGGAGCTGAAGCTGCGCGAGCGCACCTTCCGCGATCTGGGCTTTGCCGAGGGACCGGCGCTGTTCGAGACCCGCGCGCTGATCGCGCTGATCGGCAGCACCCGCGAGGAGGCACAAAGCTGGAAGCGCTTTCTCGCCCGGCATCTGGGCCGGGCGGTGGTGGAGGTCGTGGCGCGCGAGGATGCACTTGGCGACGTGGCCCTCGCGCAGGGCTATGACGCCTATGTGATCTCGGCCGATCTCGGCCGGCCGGGCGACGGCCTGCGGCTGATGTCCGAGCTGCGCTCGCGCCGACGCTCGCGCGAGGCGGTGATCTGCATCGCCCTGCCCGAGGGGGCACGCGACAGCGCGGCGATGGCGCTCGACCTCGGCGCCTCGGACCTCGTGCCCGAGGTGATGGGCGCGCCCTTCGCGGCACAGGAGGCGGCGCTGCGGATCGACCGTGCGCTCGCCCGCAAGCGCCGGCACGAGCGGCTGCGCGATCACCTGACCGACGGACTGCGGCTGGCGATGACCGACCCGCTCACCGGGCTGCACAACCGCCGCTACGCGATGTCGCAACTGGCGCGGATGGCCGATCGCGCCCAGACGACGGGTCGCCCCTTCGCGGTGATGGCGCTCGACCTAGACCGCTTCAAGGCGGTCAACGACACCTGGGGGCATGCGGCGGGGGATGCGGTTCTGGTCGAGGTGGCGCAGCGGCTGCGCGCCCAGCTGCGCCAAGTCGACCTGCTCGCCCGCATCGGGGGCGAGGAGTTCCTGGTGGCGCTGCCCGACACCGCCCCCGAGGCGGCGCAGGCCACGGCCGAGCGGCTGTGTCACGCCATCTCCGAGGCGCCGATCGCACTCCCCGAGCCCGAGGCCCAGGGCCGTGCGGTGCGGATCACCGCCTCGATCGGGCTGGCGCCCTGCGATCCGCTGTCCGACAGCGCCCCGGTCGAGGCGCTGATCTCGCGCGCCGACCGGGCCCTTCTCGGATCGAAGGCCGGCGGGCGCAATCAGGTCCGCGTCTTCCGCCGCGACGCCGCGGCCTGACCCCTTCAGTTTTCGGGCGGCGGCGGCGGCGGCATCGGCCGGCCATCGGGCTTGCCGATGCGGCGGTCCATCCGGTCGGTGCGGTCGCGCAGCCGCGCGGCATAAGCCTTGCGGTCCTCGGCCGTCATCGTCTCGAGCCGTTCGAGCATCACCTGCTCGCCCAGCTCCATCCGCCGCAACGTGCGCGCCCGCATCCCGGCAAGCTCATTGCGCACCGCCGTCTCGTCCCAGGGATCGACGCTCAGCGCCGCGATCAGCCGGTCCATGTCGGCGCGGAAGGCGGTGCGCATGGAGCCGAAATCGGTGCCCGAGCGCTCGGCCGCGCGGCGCATCGCGTCGCGGTCCTCGCGCGAGAAGGCGTCGCCCAGGGGCCCGAGCGTCACGTCGCCCGCGGGCGGCCGCGGCGGGTGCCGCTCGGTGCCCAGGAAGCCGCCGACGACAACCCCGGCCACCAGCAGGTTCAGCGTGACCGAGAGGACGAAGACCGCCTTGACCCAGCCCTTCATTGCCAGCTTCGGCCCGCCTGCGGGGGTGTTCGTTTCCATCATCGCGCCCTCCTCGCCCCTCATTCCGCCGCCAGGGCGAGGATATCGCCATCGGCGAGCAGCGCGCTTGCCGTCGCGGTCTCGGTCGTCGCCGAGAAGCCCGCGACCTGCGCCAGCGTGTCCGACCCGGCAAAGCCGATCCACACGCCCGCCACCGCCGCCGTCGCCATGCCGCCAAGACCGCCCCAGCCGCCGAACAGCGCCAGCACCGTGCCCAGCACCCCGAAGCGCGCCCCTCGCGTCACCGCGGGCTGCGCCGGCACGGCGAGAAAGCCCGCCTGCACCGCCTCGGCATCCGTCAGAATCCGGCCCAGGAACGCCGCCGAAGGCTCTGGCGCGCTCTGCCGCGCCTCGGCGAAGAAGAGATCCAGCGCCGTGTCGTCGTCCTTCCGCATCTCAATCATGGCCATACCCCAGTTCCTCTCGCCGGCCGGCCAGGATCGCCGCCAGCGCCCGCTTTCCACGGGCCGTCAAGCTTTCTACGGCCTCCACGCCGATTTCCATCGCTGTCGCGATCTCGGGATTCGACAATCCTTCGAGATGGCGCAGCACCACCGCCTGGCGCTGCCGCGCCGGCAGCTGCGCGAGCGCCGCCTCGAGCGCCGCGGCGCGATCCCCGTCGATCATCTGCTCGACCGCCGAGGCCGCCCCGTCGGGCACCTCCGGCGCCTCGTCAAGGCCGATGCCCCGGCGCCGGCGCAGCCGGTCGGTGGCGAGGTTGGTCACCACCCGGTAGAGCCAGGTCGTGACCTTCGCCTCGCCCGTCCGCCACTCGGGGGCGATCTTCCACAGCCGCAATAGGGCTTCCTGTGCCAGATCCTCGGCCTCGGCCCGGTCGCCCAGCATCCGCTGCGCGACCCGGAAGGCAAGCGGCCCCATCCGCAACGTCAGCACATGCGCAGCCGCCCGGTCCCCGTTGCCATAGAGGACCAGCAAGGTCTCGTCCGAGACATCATCCAGCGCGTCGAGTGCCATGTTCATGCTTCCCCACGCCTAGCGTGAAACCATGACCTGTGCAATTTCCGTCAGGCCTCCGGCCCCGGGACAAGCCCGGGGCCGGGGTTTCGTGCCACTCAGTTGCCCTGCGGCATCCAGCGCGGGCCGCTGCCGTCGCGCGGGCCGTTCTGCCCGCCCATCATGCCGCCATAGCCGCCGCGCGGGTCGCAGTCATAGCCGCCGCGGCCCATCCGGTCGCCCCGCGGCCCGATCCGGCCCTGCATCGCGCCGGGCTGCATCCGCGGCCCCGCCGCCGCGAGCTCGTCATCGCTGAGCACCCCGTCGTTGTTGGCGTCGAGCCGTTCGAACATCCGGCTTGGCGCCGGCGGCATCGCCAGTTCCGCGGCCGAGAGCATCCCGTCGCCATCGGTATCGAGCGCGGCGATCCGCGCCTTCACCCGGGCCTCGACACCAGTCTGGATCCGGCGCATCTCGCCCGCGACCAGCTCGTCGGCGCTGAGCTTGCCGTCGCCGTTCGCATCGAGCGCCGCGGCCTCGGCCTTGCGGCCCGACTGGATCTCGTCGAGGCTGATCTTGCCATCCCCATTCGCGTCGAACTGCTTCAGATCGATGCGCGGCCAAGCACCGCCCAGCGGAGCGTCATCGGCCATCATCGGGCCACCCTGCCCGATCGGACCATAGCCCATCTGCCCGCCCAGCCCCATCATCTGACCCTGGCCTGGGCCGCCTTGGCCCATCATCGGGCCATTGCCCGGGCCCATCGGGCCCTGCCCGACCGGGCCGGTGCCGTTCTGCACCTGGGCCTGCGGCACGGGCGACTGCTGGGCCATGACCGGCACCGCGGCACCAAGCGCCACACCGGCGAGAAGCCCGGCAAGGATCGTCGTCTTGAACATCGGTTTCATCGCTCTCTCCTGCGTTCGCGTGCGGCCCTCTGTCCCGGCCGCCGATATCAGACAAACGCCACAGCCCCGCAGTTCCGTCGCCGCTCGCGCATCCGTGACCACGCGCGCCGCGACGGGGCACCGACATTCGCGCTTCCCCGCACGCCGCTTTCAGCCGATAACGGAGAAAACGCGGAGGGGAGGACGCGCGATGGAGACCTTTGTCGAGGAAGACGACCGGCCGCTTGGCCGTTCGATCGCGCGGGGGCTGATGTGCCGCTGCCCGGCCTGCGGAGAGGGGCGGCTGCTGTCGGGATACCTGACGGTGCGCCCCGCCTGCCCCGCCTGCGGCGAGGATTTCACCGCACAGCGCGCCGATGACGGGCCGGCCTATCTGACGATCCTGATCGTCGGGCACCTGATGGCGCCCGCGATCCTGTGGGCCTTCATCGCCTTCCGGCCGCAGCCGCTGGTGATGATCGCGATCTTCGCCACCGGCTGCGTGGCACTGTCGCTCGCGCTCCTGCCGCGGATGAAGGGAATGATGGTCGCGATCCAGTGGTCGCGGCGGATGCACGGGTTCGGAGAGGGAGAGTTGCGCCATGACTGAGGCGGCTCCGCAACAGACGATCGACAAGAGCGCGCTGCGCGATGCGGCAACCGTGCTCGTCGTACGCCGCGACGCACCGGGCGGTCCCGCGGTGCTGATGGGGATGCGCGGCGCGGGGGCGGCCTTCATGCCGTCGAAATACGTCTTTCCGGGCGGCGCGCTCGACCGTGGCGATGCCTCCATCCCGCTGGCCCGGCCGCTGCCCGAGACCTCGGCCCGCCGGCTGGCGCTGAATGCCCCCGCGGACATCGGCCCGGCGCTCGCCGTCGCCGCGATCCGCGAGCTTTGGGAAGAGACCGGCCTCGTCCTCGGCACGCCGGGGCGCTGGAGCGGCGACGTGCCCGCCGACTGGCAGGGCTTTGCCGAGACCGGGCACCTGCCCTCGGCCGCGGCGCTCAGCTTCGTCTTCCGCGCGATCACCCCGCCCGGCCGGCCACGCCGCTTCGACGCGCGCTTCTTCCTCGTCGATGCGGCGCAGATCGCCTCGGACCCCGACGATTTCTCGCGCGCCTGCGACGAGCTGAGCCACCTGCACTGGGTGCCGATGGCCGAGGCGCGGCAGCTGAACCTGCCCTTCATCACCGAGGTGGTGCTGGCCGAGGTGCAGGCGCATCTGACCGAGACCGCGGGCGGGCGGGCACCGCTCGCGGTGCCGTTCTTCGACAACCGCGGGGTGCGTTCGGTCTTTGCGCGCCTCGACTAGCGGCCCGTCAGCACCAGAAGCAGCAGCGAGCCGATGACGAGGGCGATCCCCGCGCCCTCGCGCGCGCTCAGCCGCTCGCGGAAGACCAGCGCCGAGACGAGCAGGGTGAAGACGATCTCGACCTGGCCGAAGGCGCGCACATAGGCGGCGTTTTGCAGCGCGAAGGCGGTGAACCAGCCGGCCGAGCCCGCAACGCCCGTCACCCCCACCCAGATCGTGCGGTGCCAGGCGCCGACCACGCGGCCCAGCTCTCCGGGTTCGCGCAGCCGCAGATAGAGCGCCATGCCAAGCGCCTGCACCGTGGTGACGCAGGCGAGCGTGACGACGGCGCGGGCAAAGGCCGCCGCCGGCATCAGCTCGAGCGTCGCGCCGCGGTAGAAGATCGAGCTGAGGCCGAAGAGCCCGCCCGCCAGGATGCCATAGACCGTGGCACGCGGCGAGAACCCGCCCTTCGGCGCGCGCGACAGCAGCAGCACGCCGCCAAGACCGATGGCGATGGCAAGCCAGCCGGGCCCGCTCACCCCCTCGCCCAGGATCAGCGCCGAGAACAGCGCGACCTGCACCGTCTCGGTCTTGGTGAAGGCGACGCCGACGGCGAAGTTGCGCAGCTGGAACAGCGCCACGGTCAGGAAGGTGCCCGCCACCTGCGCCGCGCCACCAAGCGCGACGAAGGCGGCAAAGCGGCCGCCCGGCAGCGGCACCGGCCCGCTCAGCGCAAGCGTCAGCACCGCCGCGGTGACCGCGATCGGCGCCCCGAAGAGAAAGCGCGAGAAGGTCGCGCCGCCGGTCGACAGCCCGCCGCCCGCCAGCCGCTTTTGCAGCATGAAGCGCGCCGTCTGCACCGCCGCGGCGGCAAGCGTCACCCAGATCCAGAGCATCAGCGCCCGATCCGCCGGGTGTCGTAGCTGTTGAAGTCAAGCACCTCATGCGCCGCGGTCATCAGATCGCCCCGGCCCGGCATCTCGCGCACCAGCACCTGGCCGAAGTGACCCGACGGCGTGCCCAGCACCGCGATGCGGTAATCCTGATCGACCCAGAGCACCCAGACCGGCTCCTTGCCGAAGGCCTCGGTCGGGGTGAAGCGGGCGCCGGGCCCGGTCATCGCAAGCCGCCCCTCGAGCCGGCGCGGCTTGGTGCCCGAGCAGTCGGTGCCCGACAGCGCATAGCCGGTGCCGGTCCAGGCCCAGTCCTGCCTTGCCCCGGCGCAGCCGGGAACGCCGCTTTGCGCGACATGCCAGGTGCCGCCGAACCGCGCCGGATCGAAGATCACGGCGGAAGAGATCCAGCCCTTCGGATCGCGCAGCGACACGGGTTCGGGGGCAGGTTTCGCCGCACAGGCGGCAAGGGCCAGCATCGCGGCCCAGATCAGTTGACGCATTCGGTCACACGCATTCCCACGGAGGTGATGATCTCGTTGCAGCCGGTGAGCGGGATCACCGGCGCGCAGGTCTGGGAGCGTGCAAGGCACGCCCCCAGGCAGTCAGAAGCGGTGCGGCAGGCCTTGCCGTTGTCGCGGGTGCGGGTCGCGCAGAGCTGCGCATCGTCACGGGTGATCCAGTCGCCGCCGCGCTTGACGCAGGCCGCGCGTTCCAGCGCGACCTTCGCCTCGCCCACCGGCGGCAGCGGCGCCGCGGCGCGCTCGCCCCCGGGTTTGCAGGCGGCGAGCAGCACCAGCGCCAGCGCCGCCAGCTCAGAACGGCATCGGATGCGCATGATGCACCCTTTCGATCGCCGCCAGCACCTCGGCCGGCAGCACCATCCCCGCCGCATCAAGCGATTTGTCGAGCTGCTCGACCGAGGTCGCGCCGATGATCGGCACCACCGGGAAGGGCCGGCCCATCACCCAGGCGATCGCCATCGTCACCGGGTCGAGCCCCGCCTTGCGCGCGATGTCGACGTAGAGATCGGCAATGTCGAAGGCGCGCGCGTTCGAGCGCCCGCCCAGCTCGCGCACGATCGACCGGCGCGAGCCCTCCGGCACGGCGCCGCCCGAATACTTGCCGCTCAGCATCCCCACCGCGAGCGGCGAATAGGCGAGCAGCGTCACCGCCTCGTGCACGCCGACCTCGGCCATGTCGAGATCATAAAGCCGGCACATCAGCGAATATTCGTTCTGGATCGTGGCGACGCGCGGCCCGTGGCCCTCGCCCGCCAGCCGCAGCCATTCGGTGGTGCCCCAGGCGCTTTCGTTCGACAGGCCGAAATGGCGGATCTTGCCTTCCGCCACCAGCGCCTGAAGCGTCTCGAGACAGGCGATCATGTCGGCCTCGATCACCGCCTTCGAGGGCTGTTTCGCGGCGTTGAAGCCCCAGTTCTGGCGGAAGTGATAGCTGCCGCGGTTCGGCCAGTGGAACTGGTAGACGTCGATGTAATCGGTGTGCAGGCGGCGCAGGCTGCCCTCGATCGCGGTGCGGATCGAGGCGGGGGTGATCGGGTCGCCGTCGCGCACCGCCTTCAGCCCGATGCCCGAGACCTTGCTTGCCAGCACGACCTCGTCACGCCGGCCGGTCTTCGCGAACCAGCTGCCGATGATTTCCTCGGTGCGGCCGACGGTCTCGGCGCTGACCGGGTTGACCGGATACATCTCGGCGGTGTCGATGAAGGTGACGCCGCGGTCGAGCGCGCGGTCGATCTGGGCGTGGCCCTCGGCCTCGGTGTTCTGCGTGCCCCAGGTCATCGAGCCGAGGCAGATTTCCGACACCATCACCCCGGTGCGGCCCAGTTCCAGCTTGCGCATCTTGTTCTCCTGCTTGCCCTCGTTCGCGGGCGCGACCGTGCCACACTGCGCCTGCAGAGGAAAGGGCCTCACGCAAGCGTGGCCGGGATCAGTCCGCGCAGCGCATTGCCGAGGAACAGCCCCTCGCTCAGGTCGTCGGGATGCAGCGTCGCCTCGCGCGCACGGCCCTCGTCCAGCAGCTCGGCGCGCAGCACGCCAGGCAGACAGCCCGCGGCCAAGGGCGGGGTCAGCAGCCCATCGCCGCGCGCGACGAAGAGATTGGAGATCGTGCCCTCGGCCAGCTCGCCGCGCTCGTTGAGGAAGATCAGCTCGTCCACGCCCTCGGGCAGCGCGGCGCGCGCCGTGTCATAAAGCGCCCGCTCGGTCGTTTTCAGCCGCAGCCAGGGCGAGGCGCTGTCGACTCGCGCCGGCGCAATCGCCACGCGCCAGAGCGGTTTTGCAGCTGGCAGGGGCGCCTGCACCAGCTCCGCCCGACCATCGAGCCCCACCGTCAGCCGCAGCCGCAGGGCCGTCGGCCCGGTCACGGCATCGAGCAGCGCCTCGGCCTCGCCCGGCAGCCGCGAAATGCCAAGCGCCGCACAGCCGGCATCGAGCCGCGCGAGATGGCGCGCGCGCCGCGCCGCGCCGGTCGCGGGCTCCCAGCGGAGCGTCTCGATCAGCCTCAGCCCGGCAGGGGCGCGTTCACGAAGGCCGCCTTGCACAGCGCTTCCTCCCATTCCTCGGGGCCGCGGCTGTCATGCACCACGCCGCCGCCGACATTCAGCACCGCCTGCCCATCCCGCACCATCACGGTGCGGATCGCCACGTTGAATTCCATCGCCCCCGAGGGCGCGATCCAGCCGATCGCCCCGCAATAGGCGCCGCGCGGGCCGGTCTCGAGCTCGCGGATGATCTCCATTGCCCGGATCTTCGGCGCACCGGTCACCGACCCGCATGGAAAGAGTGCCGCGCAAATCCTTGCAAAGTCGAGATTTTCAACAAGATCCGCGGTGACGGTCGAGGTCATCTGATGCACCGTCGCATAGCTTTCGATCTCGAACAGCCGCGGCACCTTCACCGTGCCCGGATGCGCGATCCGGCTCAGGTCGTTGCGCAGAAGATCGACGATCATCAGGTTCTCGGCCCGGTTCTTCTCCGAGCCGCGCAGCCACTCCGCCGCGGCACGGTCTGCCTCGGGCGTCGGCCCGCGCGCCACCGTGCCCTTCATCGGCCGCACCTCGGCCCGGCCCCGCGCATCGACGGCGAAGAAGAGCTCGGGCGAGCGCGACAGCAGCGCGAAATCGTCAGCCTCGACCAGACAGCCGTGCCCCACCGGCTGGGTGGCCTTCAGCCGGGCATAGAGCGCGCGCGGATCGGTGGCGCAGGGCGCGTGCAGCGGGAAGGTCAGGTTGATCTGATAGACGTCGCCCGCCGAGATATAGTCCTGCACCCGGTCGAAGGCCGCCGCATAGGCCGCGGGTGTGATCGCCGGGACGAAGGCCGGCACCTCGGCCGCGGGCTCGACCGCCGGACGCGGGCGCCCGGGCGCGTCATAGGCGCCGACGAGCAGCAGCGGCAGGGGGCGCTCTGCGGGCAGCAGCGGGGCGAGCCGCCCGGTCAGGCAATAGCCCAGCTCATAGCTGAACACCCCCGCCAGCCACAGCCCGTCCGCCCGCGCCCGCTCGATCGCCTCGAAGGCCGCGGCAAGGTCTTCGGGGGCCTCGGCCCGGATCACCCGGCGCGGCGCGGCAAAGCGCGCGCCAGCCCCGCCCGGCCCCCGATCGAATTCGAAACTCAGTTCCCCGGCCACCGGCCCCTCACGCGCTTGGTCGCGCGAGATATGCGGGGGCCGGCGCGCAAGTGCAACGCCTCAACCGACGGAAAAGTGCCATTCTCCGTCACCAAGCGCCGGGCTCGCGTGATCGAGCGCCAGCGGCGAGCGCGAGAAGACGATCGGCGTGCGCAGACCGGCGATACCCTCGGGCGCGATCTGCATGGCCCGCGCCGTCACCTGCGGCTCGGCCAGCGCCTCGGAGACGTCGTTGATCGGCCCGCCGGGCACGCCCGCCGCCTCCATCGCCGCGATCAGCTCGGCCTTCGGGCGCAGCGCGGTGCGCGCGGCGATCCGGGCGCAGATCTCGTCGCGGTGCATCACCCGGGCCGGGTTGGTGGCGAAATCGGGATCGTCGCATTCGCTCATCCCCAGAATGCCGCACAGCGCGCGGAATTGCCGGTCATTGCCGCAGGCGATGATGAAATGCCCGTCTTCCGAAGGGAAGACCGAGTACGGCACGATCGAGGGGTGGGCATTGCCCAGCCGATGCGGCACCACCCCGCCGAGCAGGTAATTCATCGCCTGGTTCGCCAGCACGCCGACGCCGACATCGAGCAACGACAGATCGACATGCTGGCCCTGACCCGAGCGCTCCCGCTCGGCCAGCGCCGCCTGCACGCCGATCACGCCATAAAGCCCGGTGAAGATGTCGATCCAGGCGACGCCCACCTTCTGCGGCTCGCCGCCCTTCGCGCCGGTCAGGTCCATGATCCCGCACATGCCCTGCACGAGGAAGTCATAGCCCGGCTGTTTCGCCCGCGGCCCGGTCTGGCCGAAGCCGGTGACCGAGGCATAGACGAGGCGCGGGTTCAGCGCCGCGCAGCTGGCGTAATCGAGACCGAATTTCGCCAGACCGCCGACCTTGAAGTTTTCGAGAAGAACATCAGCTTCGGCGATCAAGCCCTTGACCTTCTTCAGATCTTCCGGGTTCGAGAAATCGCAGGTGACCGAGCGCTTGCCGCGGTTCGCCGCGTGGTAATAGGCCGCCACCGTCTCGGTCGTGCCATCGGGGCGCGGGCGTTCGACGAAGGGCGGGCCCCAGCGGCGGGTGTCGTCGCCCTCGGGCGCCTCGACCTTGATCACCTCGGCGCCGAGGTCCGACAGCACCTGCCCGATCCACGGCCCCGCCAGGATCCGCGCCAGCTCCACCACCTTGAGGCCCCGCAGCGGCGCCTCTGCCCGCATCTCCATTCCGCTCTCCCGTCTCCGTCGCGATGCCGTCGCGGCACCCCGTCCCCTACCTAGCGCCGCCGGGCCCGGGGTTCGACCGTTCTTTCCGCGGCACATCATGTGTAAAACGCATGGATCGCCGCGGCAACGCCCCGCCTTGCCCCCTGATCGCGTCAGGGCTGGACCATCGCCCGGCCAAGGCCCATCCTCGCGCGCGCAAGCCGCGGGCGGGTCAGGACACCTGCCGCGGCCGGAAGAAGGACGTGGATGATGGATGATTTCGACAAGGCTCTCGAAGGGTTCGAGAAGGTCAGCGCGCCGGCGATCGGCGACGCGGAGCTGACGGCGCGGCTGTCGGGGCTGCAGGCGCGGCTGCGCGCCGAGGGGGTGAAGGCCGCCTGGCTCGATGCCTCGTCCTCGCTGCGCTATTACACCGGTCTGTCGATCGGGCTGTCGGAACGCGTGCATGGCGCGCTGATCCCGTCCACGGGCGCGCCGATCTATGTCAGCCCGCAGTTCGAGGTGCCGAAGCTCGAGACGATGCTGCGCATCGGCGGCGAGATCCTACCCTGGGAGGAACACGAAGACCCCTGCGCGATGATCGGCGCCCGTCTGGGTCAGCTCGCCGCCCCCGGCGCGGGGCTGGCGCTTGATCCGGCGACGCCCTTCCGCTTTGCCGGCCGGCTGAGCGCGGCGATGGCGGGGGCGGTGGTGCCGGCCGAGGCGATGATCGCGGCACAGCGGCAGGTGAAATCGGCGGCCGAGATCGCCATCATCCAGACCGCGATGGACGCGAGCTGGAGGTTGCAGAAGACCGTGCACGACCTGCTGCGCCCCGGGCTCACCACCACCGAGCTGTGCGATTTCATCGACGAGGCGCACCGCCGGATGGGGCTCGCGCCGCTCTTCGTCGCGGTGCAGTTCGGCGAGGCGACGGCCTATCCGCATGGCGTGCCCTATCCGCAGGTGCTGAAGGAGGGCGACATGGTTCTGGTCGACCTCGGCGGCATCCTGAACGACGGCTATCGCTCGGACATCACCCGCACCTATGTCTTCGGCACGCCCACCGAGCGCCAGCGCGCGATCTGGAACGCCGAGCGGCGCGCCCATGCCGCGGCCTTCGCGGCGGCACGGCTCGGCACGCCCTGCGAGGCGGTCGATGCCGCCGCCCGCGCCTCGCTTGCCGCGGATGGCTATGGCCCCGACTACACCGTGCCCGGCCTGCCGCACCGCACCGGCCACGGGCTTGGCCTCGACATCCACGAGGACCCGTTCATCGTGCGCGGCAATGTGACGCCCCTCGCCCCCGGCATGGTGTTCTCGATCGAGCCGATGCTGTGCGTCTATGGAGAATGCGGCGTGCGGCTCGAGGATATCGTGCACATGGGCGAGGATGGCCCGCACTGGTTCTGCCCGCCGGCCATGACCCTCGACGCGCCGTTCTGAATCGGCTTTACTGACGTCGGGTTGCCCATTGCACCGGCAACGCGATATTGTGATTTTCGAACGAGCGGTCAAATTTGCAACATCGGCAGAATACCCGCAACGCCTTGAAAAAACTACCGGATCACAACGGCATGTCGAATCACTAACAACAGTGAGTGAAAGGAAGCACCCATGAAACTCCTCTCCCGCAGCCTTCTGGCCGCCTCGGCGCTTGCGCTGATGTCGGCGGCCCCGGCGCTGGCGAAGACCTTCGTCTACTGCTCGGAAGCCTCGCCCGAGGGCTTCGACCCGGCGCCCTACACCGCCGGCACCACCTTCGACGCCTCGGCGCACCCGGTCTACAACGGCCTGGTCGAGTTCAAGTCCGGCACCACCGAGGTCGTGCCCGCGCTCGCCGAGAGCTGGGACGTTTCGGAAGACGGCACCGTCTACACCTTCCACCTGCGCAAGGGCGTGAAATGGCAGTCGAACGACGTCTTCACGCCCACCCGCGAGCTGACCGCCGATGACGTGGTCTTCTCCTTCGTCCGTCAGGGCGATGCGACGAACCCGTGGCACGAATACATCCCCGGCATCACCTACGAGTATTACACCTCGATGGAGATGCCCGATCTGGTGAAATCGGTCGAGAAGGTCGATGACCTGACCGTCAAGGTCACCCTGAACCACCCCGAGGCGCCCTTCATCGCCAACCTCGCGATGCCCTTCATGCGCATCGTGTCGCAGGAATACGCCGACACGCTGGCCAAGGCCGGCACCAAGGAAGACTTCAACAACAAGCCGATCGGCACCGGCCCGTTCAAGTTCGTCACCTATCAGAAGGACGCGGTGATCCGCTTCCAGAAGAACCCCGACTACTGGGGCGAGGCGCCGAAGATCGACGACCTCGTCTTCGCGATCACGCCCGACGCCTCGGTGCGCCTGCAGAAGCTGAAGGCGAACGAATGCCAGCTGATGCCGTTCCCGGCGCCGGCCGACCTCGCCACGATCAAGGCCGACCCGAACCTCAAGCTTGACGAGCTGCCGGGCCTGAACGTCGCCTATCTCGCCTACAACACCACTGTTGCCCCCTTCGACAAGGTCGAGGTGCGCAAAGCGCTGAACATGGCGATCAACAAGCAGGCGATCATCGACGCCGTGTTCCAGGGCGCCGGCCAGGTCGCGAAGAACCCGATCCCGCCGACCATGTGGTCGTACAACGACGCCGTGCAGGACGACGCCTACGATCCGGAAGCGGCGAAGAAGATGCTCGCCGATGCCGGCGTCAAGGATCTGTCGATGAAGATCTGGGCGATGCCGGTGCAGCGTCCCTACATGCCGAACGCGCGCCGCACCGCCGAGCTGATGCAGTCCGACCTCGCCAAGGTCGGCGTCAAGGCCGAGATCGTCTCCTACGAATGGGGCGAATACCTGAAGAAGTCGATGGAAGAGGGCCGCGACGGCGCCGTCATCCTCGGCTGGACCGGCGACAACGGCGACCCGGACAACTTCCTGTCGGTGCTGCTGTCCTGCGCCGGCGCCAAGGCCGGCGGTGCGAACCGCGCCTTCTGGTGCAACCAGGAGTTCTCGGACCTGCTGACCCAGGCCAAGAAGACCTCGGACGTGGCCGAGCGCACCAAGCTCTACGAGCAGGCGCAGGTCATCTTCAAGGAGCAGGCGCCGTGGGACACGCTCGCGCACTCGACCCAGTTCGTGCCGATGCGCAAGAACGTGACCGGCTTCACGATGAGCCCGCTGGGCGACTTCACCTTCGAAAACGTCGACATCACCGAGTGATCCTCGGCTGACATCACAGGCGGGCGCGCAGGGGCAAAACCCCTTGCGCGCCCGTCGAGGATATAACGCATGATACGCTTCCTTCTCACCAAGCTGCTCTATCTGGTCCCGACCTTCCTCGGGATCACGATCGTCGCTTTCGGTTTCGTCCGGGTGCTGCCCGGTGACCCGGTGCTGCTGATGGCCGGCGAGCGCGGGCTGACGCCCGAACGCCACGCCGAACTTGCCCACCAGCTCGGCTTCGACAAACCCGTCTGGGCGCAATATTTCGACTTCCTGACGCGGCTTCTGCATGGCGACCTCGGCAATTCTCTGGTGACGAAGAAGCCGGTTCTGGGCGAGTTCCTGACCCTCTTCCCCGCCACTGTCGAGCTCGGCATCGTGGCGATCATCATCGCGACCCTCGTCGGCGTGCCGGTGGGCGTCCTGGCCGCGATCAAGCGCGGTTCGTGGTTCGACCAGGTGTCGATGACGGCCGCGCTCGTCGGCTTCTCGATGCCGATCTTCTGGTGGGGTCTGCTGCTCATCATCCTGTTCTCGGGCATCTTGCAATGGACGCCGGTGTCGGGGCGGATCTCGCTGATGTTCTTCTTCCCGCAGGTCACCGGCTTCATGCTGATCGACAGCCTGCTGTCGGGGCAGAAGGGCGCGTTCGTCTCCGCGCTCAGCCACCTGATCCTGCCTTCTGTGGTGCTCGCCACGATCCCGCTTGCGGTGATCGCGCGGCAGACCCGCTCGGCGATGCTCGAGGTGATGGGCGAGGATTACGTGCGCACCGCGAAGGCGAAGGGCATGCCCTATTCGCGCGTCGTGATGGTGCATGCGCTGCGCAACGCGATGATCCCGGTGATCACCACGATCGGGCTGCAGGTGGGCGTGCTGCTTGCCGGCGCGATCCTGACCGAGACGATCTTCTCCTGGCCGGGGATCGGCAAGTGGATGATCGATTCGATCTCGCGCCGCGACTATCCGGTGGTGCAGTCGGGCCTGCTGATGATCGCCGCCATCGTGATGCTGGTGAACCTGCTCGTCGACCTGACCTATGGCCTGATCAACCCGAGGATCCGCCACAAATGACCGAGACCGTCACCAACACCCCGGCCGTGAAGCTGAGCGACGCCGCAATCCGGCGCCGGATGCTTGCGGATTTCTGGTTCCACTTCAAACAGAACAAGGGCGCGGTCGCGGGGATGATCGTCTTCGTGCTGCTCGTCCTGGCCGCGGTCCTTGCCGCGGTGATCGCACCGCATGACCCGACCCAGCAATACCGCGATGCGCTGCTGGTGCCGCCGGTCTGGCAGGAGGGCGGCCGCGCCGACTTCCTGCTGGGCACCGATGCGGTCGGCCGCGACATGCTCTCGCGGCTGATCTATGGCGCGCAATATTCGCTCTTCATCGGCATCGTCGTGGTCTCGATCGCCCTCGTCGGCGGCATCGTGATCGGCATGGTCGCTGGCTTCTACGGCGGCTGGGTCGATACCGTCATCATGCGGGTGATGGACGTGATCCTCGCCTTCCCCTCGCTGCTGCTGGCGCTGGTGCTGGTCGCGATCCTCGGGCCGGGGCTGCTGAATGCGATGATCGCCATCGCGATCGTCTACCAGCCGCATTTCGCCCGCCTGACCCGCGCCGCGGTGATGGGCGAGAAGGAACGCGAATATGTCACCGCCGCGCGCGTTGCCGGCGCCGGCAACATGCGGCTGATGTTCAAGACCATCCTGCCGAACTGCCTTGCGCCGCTGATCGTGCAGGCAACGCTGAGCTTCTCCTCGGCGGTGCTGGATGCGGCCGCGCTTGGCTTCCTCGGCATGGGGGCACAGCCGCCCGCCTCGGAATGGGGCACGATGCTCGCCGAGGCGCGCGAGTTCATCCTGCGCGCCTGGTGGGTCGTCACCTTCCCCGGTCTTGCCATCCTGATCTCGGTGCTGGCGATCAACCTGATGGGCGACGGCCTGCGCGACGCGCTCGACCCGAAACTGAAGAAGAGCTGAGGTCTCCATGGCACTCCTGACCATCCGCAACCTCACCGTCCGCTTCGCCACCTCGACCGGCAGCTTCACCGCCGTCGACGGCATCGACGTGCGCGTCGATGCCCGCGAGGTGCTGGCGATCGTCGGCGAATCCGGCTCGGGCAAGTCGGTCTCGATGCTGGCGATGATGGGGCTTCTGCCCGACACCGCCACCGTCACCGCCGACGAGATGACCTTCGACGGCCACGACCTGCTGCACATGACCCCGGCCGAGCGCCGCCAGGTCATCGGCCGCGAGATCACGATGATCTTCCAGGAGCCGATCGCGTCGCTCAACCCCTCCTTCAGCGTCGGCTTCCAGATCGAGGAGGTGCTGCGGCTGAACCTCGGCCTCAAGCGGCACGCGGCGCATGAACGCGCGCTCGAACTCTTCCGTGCCGTCGGCATCCCGGAACCCGAGGTGAAGATCCACGCCTACCCGCACCAGATGTCGGGCGGCCAGTGCCAGCGCGTGATGATCGCGATGGCGATCGCCACCAACCCGCGCCTGCTGATCGCCGACGAGCCGACCACCGCGCTCGACGTGACGATCCAGAAGCAGATCCTCGACCTGCTGATGAAGCTGCAGGAGGATTACGGCATGGCGCTGATCCTCATCACCCATGACATGGGCGTGGTGGCGGAAACCGCCGACCGGGTCGTGGTGCAGTACAAGGGCCGGAAGATGGAGGAGGCCGACGTGCTCACCCTCTTCGAGGCACCGCAAAGCGCCTATACCCGGGCGCTGCTCTCGGCGCTGCCCGAGAACGCCACGGGCGACCGGCTGCCCACGGTGTCGGACTTCTTCGGTGCGGAGGGCGTGCAATGACCGAGATCGTCGTCGAGGGCGTGGCCCTCACCCAGGACTACCTGATCCCGGGCGGCATGTTCGGCAAGGCCCGGACGCTGCGCGCGGTCAAGGGCGCCTCCTTCGCGGTGGAAAAGGGCAAGACCCTGGCCATCGTGGGCGAGTCGGGCTCCGGCAAGTCGACGCTCGCGCGGATCATCGCGCTGATCGACCACCAGTCGGGCGGCGTGCTGAAGATCGCCGGCGAGGCGGTCGACATCGCGCGGCGCAAGCCTGACCATGCCCTGCGATCGAAGGTGCAGATGGTGTTCCAGAACCCCTATGGCAGCCTCAACCCGCGCCAGAAGATCGGCGACGTGCTGATGGAGCCCTTGCTGCTGAACACCACGCTGCCTGCGGCCGAGCGGCGCGCCCGCGCCGAGGCGATGCTGGTCAAGGTCGGCCTCGCGCCCGAGCATTTCAACCGCTACCCGCACATGTTCTCGGGCGGGCAGCGGCAGCGCATCGCCATCGCCCGCGCGCTGATGCTGAACCCGGCGCTTCTGGTGCTCGACGAGCCGGTCTCGGCGCTCGACCTGTCGGTGCAGGCGCAGGTGCTGAACCTGCTCGCCGATCTGCAGGAAGAATTCGGCCTGACCTATGTCTTCATCAGCCATGACCTGTCGGTGGTGCGCTACATCGCCGACGACGTGATGGTGATGCACAAGGGCGACGTGGTGGAACAGGGCACGCGCGACGAGATCTTCTCGAACCCGCGCCACCCCTACACCCAGCAGCTGTTTGCCGCGACGCCGGTCACCGACATCGCCGCGATCCGCGCCCGGGTCGAGCGCCGCAAGGCACTGCTCGCCGCACGCTGAGGCCTGCGGCCAGGACGGAAACCCGAAGGGGGCCGGGCAGCGATGCCCGGCCCCTGCCCGTTCCGGCCCCGACCACATCGCTTGCCCCCAAAATAGTTTGCAATGCAAATCATTTTGAGGCACAGGCAGCCGATGCGCATCGAGCCCGATTCCCCCCGCCTCCGCTTCGGATACCTCTTCGTCTCGCTCGGCCGTGCCTGGCGGCGCGTGCTGGACCTGCGCCTGGCCGAGGCCGGGCTCAGCGACGCCACCTGGGCGCCGCTCGTCAACCTTGCCCGCCACGGCGACGGCATCAGCCAGACCGAGCTGGCCGCGCGCGTGGGGCTTGACGGCTCGAGCCTGGTGCGGCTGATCGACCTGCTCGCCGAGCGCGGTTTCGTCGAGCGTCAGGTCGACCCGGCCGACCGCCGCGCCCGCCGGCTGCTGCTGACCGAGGCCGGCCGCGCCGAGGTCGAGCGCATCCTGACCGAGCTCGGCCGGATCGAGACCGAGCTGCTCGCCGATGTCGAGGAGGCCGAGATCGGCCGGATGCTCGATGCGATGGAACGGATCAAGGCCCGCACCGAGGCCATGCTCGACCGGGAGACCTCGAAATGACCGCCACCCTCGAACGCTATGGCTTCGACGCCGCCCGCACCGCCTTTGCCGGGCGCACCGCGGTCGCCGCCTGCATCGCCTTCGTCATCGGCTGGGCGCTCGGGCTCGAACATCCGCAATGGTCGGCGATGGCGGTCTGGGCCGCCTCGCAACCGACGCGCGGGCAGCTGCTGGAAAAGGGCTTCTTCCGCGTCGCCGGCACGATCAGCGGCACGCTCGCCGGCATCGCGCTGGTGCTGGCGATGGAGATCCACCCGGCGCTCCTGGTCCTCGGGCTTGCGCTCTGGGTCGGGCTGTGCACCGCGATCGGCAACCTGCAGCGCGGCTTTGTCGCCTATGGCACGGTGCTTGCGGGCTATACCGCGGCGATGGTGTCGCTGCTCGATGCCGCGCACCCCGATCAGGTGCTGCACCTTGGCGCGGACCGCTTCGCGACGGTGCTGACGGGTGTCGTCACCGCGATGGTGGTCGGCGCCTTCTTCGCGCCGCCGGCCGCTCGCGGCGCGCTGCGCGCGCGCCTCGCCGCGCTGGTCGCCGACCTGCTCGAGGCCGCGGCGACGCCCGCAAGCGACGAGCGCGCGCCGGCCCTTCTGGCCGAGATGTCGGCGATCGAGGACGGGCTCGACCCGCATGGCGCGGGCTCGTTCCGCTCGCGGCGCGACGTGCGGGCGGTGCGCGCGGTGCTGATCGCGGCGATGGCGCTGCTCTTGTGGCGGCGCACCGCCGAGACCCTGCCCGCCGCCGTCGCGGCCGAGCTGATGCGCGCGGCGCAGCTGCTGCGCGCCGATGCCCCCGAGGCCGCGGCCGAGGCGCTGACCCGCGCCTGCGCCGGCCGACCCGACCTGGCCGAGACCCTCGCGCCCCTCGCCGCCGCCCTGCACGGCTGGCTGCGCCCCGAAACCCCGCCGACCGAGACCGCCCTGCCCGTCGTGCTGCACCGCGACTGGATCGGCGCGCGCGAGGCGGGGCTGCGCGCCTTTGGCGGGCTGTTGCTCTTCGGCGCGATCTGGCAGCTCACCGGCTGGGGCGCAGGCGCCTACATGCTGCTTGGCCTGTCGGTGATGCTGTCGCTGTTCTCGAGCTTCGAGAACCCCACCGCACAGATGCGCAACGTCTTCTACGGCCAGATCCTCGGCGTGATCGGTGCGCTTGCCTGTCGCTGGCTCGCGTGGCCCCTGGCCGGCAGCGAGCTGCAGATGATCCTCTCGACGCTGCCCTTCATCCTGATCGGGCCGCTCTTCGTCGGTCATCGCCGCACCGTGGGGGCAAGCTTCGACTACAACATGGTGCTGATGCTGATGCTGCAGCCGCACTGGCCGCTGAGCGGCAGCCTCAACGCCTCGCTGGCGGCGGGGCTTGCGGTTCTGGCCGGGCCGGTGGTGGCGATGATCGCCTATCGCTTCGTCTATCCGACGAGCCTGCGGCGCCGGCAGGAGACGCTGATCGCGATGATGCGGCGCGACCTTGGCGATCTGGCTGCCGATCCGCAGGCGCTCAGCCACCGGCAGGTGTGGCGGGCGCGGCTCTATCACCGGGTGCTGCGGCTGGTGCGGCTGTCGGGGCGCTCGGCCCGGGCAAGCGGCGAGGCGATGGAGATCGGCCTGGCGCTTCTGGGCCTTGGTCAGGCGACGATGCGCGCGCATGAGATCGAGGCCTCGGGCGTGCCCGCGGCGCGGGCGGCGCGGGCGGTGCTGGCACGACTGGCACGGTTCCCGGCCGATCCCGGGCACAGCAGCGCGGCGCTGGCCCGGCTTGGCGCGCGGCTGAGCGGGGCGGATGCCACGCTTTTCGCCGAGGCGGCGGCGCAGATCACCGCCCCCGCCGTCACCGGCCGCGCGGCCTGAGCCTCAGCCGTCGCAGCCGGGCGCGACCCAGAGCCGGATCGGCGCGCCCTCGGACGTGCCGATCTCGCGGCAGCTGCCCTCGGCGCAGAGCGTCCAGCCGCCGAGCGTGGCGCCCGAAGCGGCAAGGAAGACCTCGCGCTGCAGCGGCAATTTCGGGAAATAGTGCCAGCCGTCGGATTCGAGGATCGCATCGGGCGGCGCTTCCATGCCCGCCCCCGCGCTCGTCACCCGGGCCTCGACCGGGCGCAGCCCGGCGCCCGTGACCTCCCAGCGTTCCCACCAGGTGGTGTGCTGGACCGAATGGGTCCAGCTCAGGGTGAAGGTGCCGACGGCAAGGGCAAGCGCCTTGCCGCCAGCGAGGATGCACAGCGTCATGCCGCAGCGGGGGCAGCCTTGCGCCCGCGCAGCCAGAGCAGCACCGCCACCAGCACCGTGATGCCGAACCCGATCTCGTCCGAGATCGGCAGCGCCACGATCAGCGACACGCCACCGGCGAACGCGAGCACCCGCTCGTACCAGCGCAGCGGCATGTTCAGATAGCCCACCACCGCAAGGCCCCAGAGCGCGATCGCGATCACCGTCTTCGCCACGACATAGGCGACCTCGACCGGATAGCCGAGCATCTGCGCCATCGCACCACCGTCCTGCAGCATCAGCGAGGGGGTGAAGACCGCCATGAACGGCACGATGAAGCCCGCCGCCGCCATCCGGATCGCCTGCAGCGAGATCTTCAGCCCCGAGGACTTGGCGATCGGCCCGGCGGCAAAGCAGGCCAGCGCCACAGGCGGCGTCAGGTCGGCCATGATGCCGAAGTAGAAGACGAACATGTGGCTGACGATCAGCGGCACGCCGAGTTCCAGCAGCGCGGGGCCGGCAAGCGACGAGGTGATGATGTAGTTCGGGATCGTCGGGATGCCCATGCCGAGGACCAGGCAGGTGAGCATCGTCAGCACCAGCGACAGGAACAGGTTGTTGTGCCCGATCTGGATGATCGCCCCGATGAAGGTGGAGGCGATGCCGGTCAGCGTCAGCGTGCCGATGACAATGCCGACGATGGCGCAGGCCATGCCGACGGGCAGCGCGTTGCGCGCGCCTTGCGCCAGCGCGTCACGCACGATGGCGAGGGTGTGCCGCGCGCCCTTGAACGGGATCGTCACGATGACGAGCGCCGCGATCACCGCGAAGAGCGCCTTCACCCCGAACTCGAGGAAGGAGGCGCAGCCGAGGCCGAGCGCCAGCCAGAACACCACGCGGAAGGCGGTGGGCCCGATCAGCGCGGCCAGCGGCGTGCCGAGGATCAGCACGACGACCAGGCCAAGGCCCATGGTGCCCGCGAAGATCGGCGTATAGCCCGCGAAGAGCAGGTAGACGAGCGCCGCAAGCGGCAGCACCAGCGGCCACTGTTCCTTCACCGCGGTCCAGGGGTTCGGCAGTTCGGCCTTCGACATGCCCTTGAGGCCCATCCGGCCGGCTTCCAGATAGACCATCCAGAACACCACGCCGAAATAGAGCATCGCCGGGATGATCGCCGCCTTGACGATCGCGGCATAGGGCACGTTCAGGGTCTCGGCCATGATGAAGGCGACGGCGCCCATCACCGGCGGCATGATCTGCCCGCCCATCGAGGCGGTGGCCTCGACGCCGCCGGCAAAGGCCGAGCGGAAGCCGAATTTCTTCATCAGCGGGATGGTGAACTGACCCGAGGCCACGACATTCGCCACGCCCGAGCCCGAGATCGTGCCCATCAGCGCCGAGGACAGCACCGCGACCTGCGCCGGGCCGCCGCGCAGATGGCCCACGAGGCCAAGCGCGAAGTCGTTGAACAGGTTCAGCATCCCCGCCCGCTCGAGGAAGGCCGCGAAGACGACGAAGATGAAGATGTAGGAGCTGCTGACATAGATCGGCGTGCCGTAGATCCCTTCGGTGCCGAAGGAGAAGTTCTCGACCAGCTGGGCGAAGTCATAGCCGCGGGTCTGGAACACGCCCGGCGCATATTCGCCGAAGGCGGCATAGGCCAGGAACAGCGAGGCGATGATCGCCAGCGGCCAGCCCATCAGCTGGCGCGAGGCGATGAAGACGACGACGATCAGCACCGTGCCGGTGACGAGGTCGGCCGTCGTCAGATAGCCGGTGCGCTGGATGATGTCGGTGTAGAAGATCCAGTTGTAGATGCCGGTCGCGAAGCCCGCGAGGCCGACGATCCAGTACCAGATCTTGCCGAGCTTCGTCTTCATCACCAGGTTCGAGATGAGGACGCAGCCCAGAAGCACGAGGAAGCCGACGTGCAGCGCCCGCAGGATCTGGCTCGGCAAGGTGCCATAGGCGGCAACGAAAAGCTGGAACAGCGAGAAGACGAAGGCGATCCAGAACGCGATCTTGCCGCTCAGCCCCTCGCCGAAGCCGGGCGGCAGCCCCTCGAGCGCCTCTTCGTGCTCGGGCTGTGTAGTGTCATGGATGGATTGGGATGCGGACATCAGGGGTCTCCGGCTGGGCAAGGGAAAAGCGGGCGCCGAGGGCGCCCGAAGGTCCGGGCGGCCGCGCCGCCCGGGGGTCCGGTCCTGCCCGGTTTACTTGATCAGACCGACTTCGCGGTAATAGCGCTCGGAACCGGGGTGCAGCGGGATCGAGAGGCCCGAAACCGCGTTCTCGAGCTTGATGTTCTTCGCCGCCGAATGCGCCGCCTCGAGCTTGGTCAGGTTCTCGAACAGCAGCTTGGTCATCTGATAGGCGGTCTCGTCGCTGACGCCCGCGCGGGTGACAAGGATATTGCCCACGGCCGCGGTCGGGATGTCCTCGGTCTGGCCCTGATAGGTGCCCGCCGGGATCACCGCCGGCACATAGGGGGCGCCGATCTTCTCGACGACTTCCTTCGGGATCGCGACGATGGTGATGTCATGGGTCGAGGCGAGGTCCTTGATGAAGGCGACGCCCAGGCCCGAGGACTGCAGCGTTGCCTGCAGCTGGCGGTTCTTGATCAGCTCGGCCGATTCCGCATAGGGCAGGTATTCGACCTTGCCGAGGTCGTCATAGCTCATCCCCGCCGCCTTGAAGATCTCGCGCGCGTTGAGCTCGGTGCCCGAGGCCGGCGCGCCGACCGAGAGCGTCTTGCCCTTC
Source organism: Paenirhodobacter sp. YD-8 (assembly GCF_056590935.1). NCBI lineage: Bacteria > Pseudomonadati > Pseudomonadota > Alphaproteobacteria > Rhodobacterales > Paenirhodobacter > Paenirhodobacter sp. YD-8. Next base: position 2,636,137 of record NZ_CM152649.1, read on the forward strand.
AGGTCGTAGATCGTCTTGATGCCCGAATCCTTCTCGGCGACGATCTGGATGTAGTTCGGATAGATCGCGGCGAGCGCGCGCAGATCGGTCAGCGGCTTCGGGAAGCCCGCCTCGGCATTGCCTTCCCAGCCCGCCTTGACCGAGTCGCCAAGCGCGAAGGCGAGCTCCGCCTTCTTCGCGCCGAGCAGGTTCAGGTTCTCGACCGAGGCCTTGGTCGCCTGCACCTGGGTGCGCGCGCCCGAGATGTTCTCGCCGTAGATCTCCGACAGCGCCACGCCGAGCGGATAATAGACACCCGAGGTGCCGCCGGTGGCGATGTTGATGAATTCCGCCTGCGCCGCCGGCGCGATCAGCGCGGCTGCCGTCATCGCGGCGGAAAAGACCTTGGCCTTGAAACCGATCATGCGATTTCCTCCCCTTGCAGTGGCTTCGATGGGCGAAAGCCTGACCGAGCGCATCCGTCGCGCAAAGAAATTTCGCGCCCCGGCAATGAATTCGTCACAATGATGCAATCGGCTGATTTTGCGTCACTTTTCCGGGAGAGAAATGTGATCGCCACCGTCAAAACGGGCAACAAATCGCCAGAGATGAGTCTACGGGCGGATTTCCGCCCACCTCAATCCGCCCGCAATCCGTATTTCGCGATCTTTTCGTTCAGCGTCCGGCGCGGGATGCCCAGCATTTCCGCCGCCTCCGAAGAGCGCCCGTCATGCAGGCGAAGCGCCTCGGCGATCGCCTCCGCCTCGAAGCGCGCGACGCGCTCGGGCAGGGTGCCGGCCTCGGGGATCGGGGCGGCGACCGGCAGGCGCAGGCCGAGGACATGGCGCTCAGCCGCGGCCTTCAGCTCGGCCGCGTTGCCCGGCCAGTCCTGCCCCTCGAGAAGCCGCAGATCGGCATCAAGCAGCACCGGCACCGGCCGGCCGAAGCGCTCGGCCGCGTCCTCGACGAAACGGGTGAACAGCAGCGCGATGTCCTCGCGCCGCTCGCGCAGCGGCGGCACCGCGAGGTCGATCGCCGTCAGCCGGTGATAGAGGTCGGCGCGGAACCGGCCGGCGGCGATCTCCGCCCCCATCTCGGCATGGGTCGCGGCGATCACCCGGATGTCGACGGGGCGCGGCGCGTTCGAGCCGATGCGCTCGATCGTGCGGTCCTGCAGCACGCGCAGCAACCGCGCCTGCAGCGCCGGGCTCAGCCGCTCGATACCGTCGAAGAAGACGGTGCCGCCGTTCGCATGTTCCAGCTTGCCGACCCGCACCGCGGTGGTGCCGGCGACGAAGCCGCGCTCGTGGCCCAGAAGCTCGGCCTCGAAGGCCTGTTCGGGGCGCGGCGCGCAATCGATCACCACGAAGGGGCGGCGGGCGCGGCGGCCGAAGTCGTGCATCGCCCGCGCGATCTCTTCCTTGCCCACCCCCGGCTCGCCGCGGATCAGCAGGTCGACCGGCAGATCGGCCAGCACCCGCACCGCCTCGCGACACGCCGCCATCGCCGGCGAGACGCCCGCGAGCCGCGATTCCAGCCGCACCGAGGCGATCTCGGACCAGCGCGCCGCGCGCACCTCGCGCCGCATCCGGCGCAGCTCGACGGCGCGGTCGATCGCTGCCACCAGATGCTCGGCGACATAGGGTTTCTCGATGAAGTCATGCGCGCCCTCGCGCATCACCTCGACCGCGACCGGCACATCGCCATGGCCCGACAGCAGGATCACCGGCAGGTCGGGATCGGCCGCGCGCAGATGGCGCAGCACATCGCGCCCCTCGATCCCGGGCATACGCAGGTCGGTCACCACGCAATCGGTCGCCGCCGGGTCGATCGCGGCCAGCGCCTTGTGCGGGTCGGTGAAGGTGGCGACGGCAAAGCCCGAGGCCTCAAGCCAGTCGGCCGCCGCCTCGCACAGCCGCGGCTCGTCGTCGATGAAGGCGATGGTGCCGCGCGTCATGGCTGTCCTCCGTCCCGGGGCGCGAAGAGCGGCAGCTCGAGCACGGTGAGCGTGCCGCCGCCCGGCCGCGCCCGAAAGCTGAACCCCGCCCCCATGTGATCGAGGATCGTGCGCACGATGGCAAGGCCAAGGCCCAGCCCCTCGCCGGTGACGCGGGTGGTGAAGAAGGGCTCGAAGACCTTGTCGCGCAGCTCCTCGGGGATGCCGGGGCCGCGGTCGGCAAGGATCAGGGTCAGCCGCCCCGCCCCCACCTCGGCGCTCAGGGTGACGGGGGCGGTGCCCCCTACCCCCGCCGTCGCCTCGGCCGCGTTCAGCACGAGGTTGGTCAGCACCTGCTGCAACTGGCCGGGGTTGCCGGCGACGGGCGGCAGATCGGCGGGCAGATCCGCCGTGACCGGCACGGCCAGTTCGCGCAGCCGCGGCGCCAGCACCTCGAGCGCGGTGTCGAGCGCGGCCGCCACGCTGACCGGCGCGGCGGGCTCGGGCCGGGTGCGGGCGCCAAAGCGTTTGAGACTGCGCACCATCTCCTGCATCCGCCGCAACAGCCCGCGCGCCGAGGCAAGGCTCTTCTCCGCCTTCGCCTGCGCGCCGGCCGCCAGATGCAGCTCGGCCGCGGCAAGGGTGTTGTCGAGCGCCGAGAGCGGCTGGCTCACCTCGTGCACGATGGTCGAGGACATCCGCCCGAGAACCGCCAGCTTCGCCGCATGCACAAGACTTTCATGGGTGCGGCGCAGCTCCTCCTCGGCGCGGCGACGCTCCTCGACCTCGCGCGCGAGATCCTCGGTGCGCTCGGCCACCCGACGCTCCAGCACATCGGCCTGCTCGAGCCGCATCCGCACGATCTGCCGGCGCTGGCGCCAGAACAGGCCCGCGCCCGACAAAAGCGCCCCGCCAAGCGCCGTCATCGCCGCGACCAGCCAGGCGGTGGCGGTCGCCGGCGCCTCGGGCGCGGCCGCCAGCACCTGCCAGCCGTCGGGCTCGAGGCCCAGCCCCGCCAGCCGCAGCCGCTCGCCCCCCGCGACAAGCCGCCCGCCCTCGATCAGCGGCGCGCTCGTCGCCACGCCGAGCCCCTCATAGCGGCGCTCGGCCACAAGCTGTGCCACCGCCGCATCGGAAAGCGCATGCAGCGGGCGATAGCGCCAGTCGCGCCGCCCGGCGAGGAAGACGATGCCCAAGCCATCGGCGAGCCCCACTGCCTCGTTCGCCCGCACCCAGGTGCTCTCGAGCGAGGCCATCTCGATCTTCACCACGGCCACGCCGATCGGATGCGCCGCCGGCCCGATCCGCACCGAGAGGAAATAGCCCGGCTTGCCGGTGGTGACGCCGACCGCGTAATAGCGCCCCTCGCCGCTCGTCAGCGCCTCGCGGAAATAGGGGCGGAAGGCATAGACCTGGCCCAGGAAACTGTCCGGCGTGTTCCAGTTCGAGGTTGCGACCGTGCGCCCCGAGGCGTCGAGCAGGAACAGCTCGTCGACATGCGACAGGTCGCGCACGGTCTGCAGATAGGCATTCGCCTCGTCCGCCGCCCGCGCGTCGCCGCCATCGAGCAGCCGCAGGATGCGCGCATCCTGCCCGACGACCGAGGGCAGGTAACGATAGCGCTCGATCTCGGAGACGACGGCATAGCGCGTCACCGTCAGCCGGTCGGCGAGTTCCTGATCGAGGGCCGCCAGCGCCGTCTCGCGGGTGGCGACGAAGGCGCCGCCCGAGGCGGCCAGCGTCACCACCACCGCGGCGGCGATCAGGGCGTGCTGTGTTTCACCGGCCGGTCTGCGGATCACGGGGCGGGCTCCTTCGCTCTCGCCCGAGCTTTGCCCGCTTGCCACCCGGGGTGCAAGCCGCCGGCCCGCTGCGCGGCGGCACAGCGGCCGGAGATCGCCGGGCATCCGCGCCCTCAGGTAAAATCATAGATAATTTTTTCACGCATATTTTCTGAACGAAAATTCAGGAACTTCGCAAGTTCCGGCGGATCTTCCGGCCTTACCGCCGCCGTCCCGCAAGCCACATCCGGCAAAATCATAGATTATTTTACGGATGAATCCGGAAAGTCAGCATCGCTATCAATAATCGACGCCACAGACCCGCAGGGAGGATGCGCATGAGCCTTAAGACTCGCCCCGCCGCCGAGATCTACCACCAGCCGCTGATGGACCTTCTGTTCGAGGCGCAAACCGTGCACCGCGCGCAGTTCGACCCGAACCGGGTGCAATGCTCGATGCTCGTCTCGATCAAGACCGGTGGCTGTCCCGAGGATTGCTCCTATTGTTCGCAATCGGCGCGCAACGGGTCGGAGCTGTCGGCCTCGAAGTTGATGGAGGTCGAGCGGGTGCTGGCCGAGGCGCGCCGGGCGAAGGCCGCGGGCGCCACGCGCTATTGCATGGGCGCCGCCTGGCGCTCGCCGAAGGAGCGCGACATGCCCGCGGTCGAGGCGATGATCCGCGGCGTCAAGGCGCTCGGGCTCGAGACCTGCATGACGCTTGGCATGCTGTCGGGCGACCAGGCGGTGCGGCTGCGCGGCGCGGGGCTCGATTACTACAACCACAACATCGACACCTCGGAACGCTTCTACCCCGAAATCATCACCACCCGCAGTTTCCGCGACCGGCTCGACACGCTCGAGGCGGTGCGCGCGGCGGGGATCTCGGTGTGCTCAGGCGGCATTCTGGGGCTGGGCGAGACCGCCGCGGACCGGATCTCGATGCTCGAGACGCTCGCCAATCTGCCCGAGCCGCCGCAATCGGTGCCGGTCAACATGCTGATGCCGATGGAGGGCACGCCCCTGGCCGCGGCGCCACGGCTCGACCCGATCGAGTTGGTGCGCACCATCGCCACCGCCCGCATCCTGATGCCGCGCTCCTATGTCCGCCTCTCTGCCGGGCGCAGCGAGATGAGCGACGAGCTGCAGGCGATGTGTTTCTTCGCCGGGGCGAATTCGATCTTCGTGGGCGAGCGGCTGCTCACCGCCGGCAACCCCGGCGAGGACCGTGACGCGGCGCTCTTCGCCAAGCTCGGCCTGGCCGCCGAGACCGGCCCCGAGGTCGAGATCGAGGCGACGCCCGACGGCAGCTGCGGCACCGGCTGCTGCGGCGGATGCGCGGCATGAGCGCCTTTCCCCGCCACGCCGCGGCGCTGCACGCGCTGGCCGCGCGCGGCCGGGGCCGGGGGCTGGCGCCGGCGCGGGGGCTCGATTTCGCCTCGAACGACTATCTGGGCCTTGCGGCCTCCCCCCTGCTGCGCGAGGCCGCCACCGCGGCGCTGGCCCGTGGCGTGGCGATCGGCGCCGGCGGTTCGCGTCTGTTGCGCGGCAACGATCCCGAGCACGAGGCACTGGAGGCCGAAGCCGCGGCCTTCTTCGGGGCCGAGGCGGCGCTGTTCATGGGCGGCGGCTTTCAGGCGAACCAGGCGATCTTTGCCACGCTGCCGATGCAGGGCGACCTGATCCTGCACGATGCGCTGGTGCACGCGAGCGCGCATGAGGGGATGCGCCTTGGCCGCGCCGAGACCCGCGCCTTCGCCCATAACGACGTGACCGACGCGGCCGCGCAGATCGCCGCATGGCGGCGCGCGGGTGGCTCCGGCCGGGTCTGGATCGCGGTCGAGAGCGTCTATTCGATGGAGGGCGACCTTGCGCCCCTCGCCGATCTTGCCACCCTCGCCCGCGCCCATGACGCGGTGCTGGTGGTCGACGAGGCGCATGCGACCGGCGTCTTCGGCCCGCATGGCGCGGGGCTTGCGCATGGGCTGAGCGACGTTGCGCTTGTCACGCTGCACACCGGCGGCAAGGGGCTTGGCGCTTCGGGCGCGCTGATCTGCGCCGAGCGGGTGCTGATCGAGACGCTGGTGAACCGCGCCCGCCCCTTCATCTTCGCGACCGCCCCCGCGCCACTGACCGCCGCGATCCTGCGCGCGGCGCTGCGCGGCCTTGCCGAACACCCCGAGCTTCAGGCGGCGGCGCAGGCGCGCATTGCCCATGCCGGGGCCGAGGCCACGCGGCTGTGCGGCCTGCCCCCCGCCGCCAGCCAGATCCTGCCGGTGATCGAGGGCGAGGACGGCCGCGCCCTCGCCCGCGCCGCGGCCCTTCAGGCGCGCGGCTTCGACGTCCGCGCGATCCGCCCGCCGACCGTGCCGCGCGGCACGGCGCGGCTGCGCCTCTCGCTTACCGGAGCAGTGGGCCCGGCCGAGATCACCGCCCTGTTCGAAACCCTCGCCCAGCTCAGGAGCCAATCATGAGCCGCCCCGAAACTGTCGTCGTCACCGGCACCGATACCGATATCGGCAAGACCGTGTTCAGCGCGGGCCTGACCGCCGCACTGCAGGCAAGCTATTGGAAACCCGTGCAATCGGGCCTTGACGGCCCGACCGACAGCGACACCGTTGCGCGGCTTTCCGGCCGCCCCGTGCTGCCCGAGGCCTATCGGCTGCACCTGCCCGCCTCGCCGCATCTGTCGGCCGAATGCGAGGGGGTGGAGATCGACCCCGCCCGCCTCGCCCTGCCCGCGGGCGCGGGGCCGCTGGTGGTCGAGGGCGCGGGCGGGCTGATGGTGCCGCTGACCCGCCGCAGCCTCTTCCTCGACGTCATCGCCGGCTGGGGCGCGCCGGTGATCCTCGCCGCGCGCACCGCCCTTGGCACGATCAACCACACGCTTTTGTCGATCGAGGCGCTGCGGGCGCGCGGCGTGCGCGTCGCCGGCGTGGTGTTTCTGGGCGAAGAGGTCGCCGACACCCAGTCGGTGATCTGCGAGATCGGCCGGGTCGCGACGCTCGGCCGCCTGCCGCGGCTCGACCCGCTCACGCCCGCCACCCTCGCCGCGGCCTTCGCCGGGCTCGATCTCTCGCCGCTGCACGAGGTGTGGTGATGGACCCGCTGGCGATCGACCGCAGCCACCTGTGGCACCCCTACACCTCGATGGCCGCGCCGCAACCCGTGCACCGGGTGCGCGAAGCCGAGGAGATCTGGCTCACCCTCGACGACGGCACGCGGATGATCGACGCGATGTCGTCATGGTGGTGCGCGGCGCATGGCCACCGCCACCCGCGGCTGGTCGCGGCGCTCGAGGCGCAACTGCACAGCCTGCCGCATGTGATGTTCGGCGGGCTGACGCATGACGCGGCGATCGGGCTGGCGGCGCGGCTGGTGGCGCTGCTGCCGCCGGGGCTCGACCGGATCTTTTGCTGCGACAGCGGCTCGGTCGCGGTCGAGGTGGCGCTGAAGATGGCGGTGCAGGCACAGCACGCGCGCGGCGCCCGTGGCCGCACCCGCTTTGCCACGGTGCGCGGCGGCTATCACGGTGACACGTGGTCCGCGATGAGCCTGTGCGACCCGGTCACCGGCATGCACGGCCATTTCGGCGCGGCGCTGGCGGTGCAGCATTTCACCCCAGCCCCGCCGGTGGCCTTCGGCGCCGACTGGCCCGAGGACCCGGCCCGAAACGGGCTTGGCGCGGTGGCCGCGCTCTTCGAGGAAAAGGGGGCCGAGATCGCGGGCTTCATCCTCGAACCCGTGGTGCAGGGCGCGGGCGGGATGCGGTTCTACCACCCCGCCTTCCTGCGCGGGCTGCGCGCGCTGTGCGACCGGCACGGGGTGATCCTGATCTTCGACGAGATCGCCACCGGCTTTGGCCGCACCGGGCGGATGTTCGCGATGGAGCACGCCGGGGTCACGCCCGACATCCTGTGTCTGGGCAAGGCCCTGACCGGCGGCATGCTGAGCCTAGCCGTCACCGTCGCCAGCACAGCAATCGCAGCCGAGATCTCGGCCGGCGAGCCCGGGGTGCTGATGCACGGGCCGACCTTCATGGCGAACCCGCTCGCCTGTGCGGCGGCCTGCGCAAGCCTCGATCTGCTGGCCGAGACCGACTGGCAGGGCGCCGTTGCCCGGATCGGGGCGCAGCTTGCCCGCGAGCTTGCCCCCGCCCGCGACCTGCCCGGGGTGGCCGACGTCCGCACCCTCGGCGCGATCGGGGTGATCGAGATGCGCGCGGCCCTCGATGGCGCGCAGGTGCATGGGTTCTGCCGCGAGGCCGGGGTCTGGCTGCGCCCCTTCGGGCGGCTTCTCTACACCATGCCGCCCTTTGTCACCGGGCCCGAGGACGTCTCGCGCATCACCACCGCGATGGTCGCCATCGCGCGGGAGGCGACATGAGAGCCGAGTGGCTGAGCCGCGTGGGCCGGGCCGATCTGCTGCTGGTCCTTGGCGGATGGGCGGTCGGGGCCGAGCCCTTCCGGCACCTTGGAACCGCGGCCGACGTGCTGGTGCTGAGCGATTATCGCGCCCTCGACTGGCACGACGCGGTAACGGCGGGCTATGACCGCGTCACCCTCGTCGCCTATTCCTTCGGCGTCGCGGCGGCGGGCGCGGTGCTCGCGCAACTGACCCGCCCGCCCGTGCAACTCCATGCCGTCTGCGGCTCGCCCTTCCCCTGCGACGCGCGCCGCGGCATCGCGCCCGGGGTGTTGCGCGCCACGGCCGAGGGGCTGTCGGAGGCAAGCCTTGCCCGCTTTGCCCGCCGCGCCGGTGCGCCCGTGCCCGCCCCCGACATCGCCGCGCTGCGCGACGAACTGCATGCCGTCGCCGCGCGCCTGCCCGCGCCGGTGCCCGCCTTCGACCGGATCACTCTTGCCCGCCGCGACCGGATCTTTACCCCCGAGGCGCTGGCGCTTGCCTGGGAAGGGCAGACCTCGCGGCTGCGCTGGACCGAGACCGGCCACAACCCCTTCGCCGGCTGGCAAACCTGGGCGGAGGCACTGGCATGACCCCCCTCACCCCGCGCGTCGCGCACAGCTTTGCCCGCGGCGCGGACAGCTATCACGGTGCCGCCCTTGCACAGTGCGAGATCGCCACCCGCCTGTTTGCCGCACTGCGCGCCGCCGCCGGGCCGAAACGGTTCGCCCGCGTGCTCGAGGCGGGTTGCGGCACCGGCCATCTGAGCCGGCATCTGAGCACCCTCGCGCCCGAGCGGCTCTGGCTCAACGACCTCAGCACGACGCCCCCCGCCCTGCCCCGCGCCGTGGCGCTGCCCGGCGACATCGCGCAGATCGCGCTGCCCGGAACGCTCGACCTCGTCGCCTCCTCCTCGATGATCCAGTGGCTCGAAGACCCGGGCGCGGTCGTCGCGCGGCTGGCGGGGGCGGTGGCGCCGGGCGGGTTCCTGGCGCTCTCGGGCTTCGGCCCCGACCATTTCCCCGAACTGCGCGCGCTTGGCAGCTGCGCGGGCGCACCGTCCTGCCTGAGCGGGGCCGAGCTTGCCGCGCTTCTGCCCGCGGGCTGGCAGGTCGCGGGCGAGGGAGACTGGCCGATCACGCTGCAGTTCGACAGCGCGCTTGCGGTGTTGCAGCATCTGCGCGCGACCGGGGTGAATGCACGCGCCGGGCAGATCCGCTCGCGTGGCGCACTGCTGCGGTTCCTGCACGCCTACGAGGACCGCTTTGCCACGACCGAGGGCGTGCCGCTGACCTATGCCGCAAGCTGGCTGGTCGCGCGGCGCGCGTCTCAGCTCATCCGCGACAGGTGACGTTCCAGCACCGCGCCCGCGGCCTTCGGATCGCGGCGCCGGATCGCCGCCATGATCGCGTGATGGTCTGGGTCGATGCGCGGCCGCCAGCGTTCCTTGTAATGCACCAGCTGATAGCGCGCGGCGAGCAGTTGCAGGTTCGCCACCTCTTCTTGCAGCCGCGGCATGCCGCAGCCGGCATAGGTGGCGCTGTGAAAGGCGCGGTTCGCCTCTTCCCAGTCGAAGATGTTCTGCGCCGCGTCGCAAAGGCGCCGCGCGGCCTCGGCCTCGGCGATCTGCACCGGACTCAGATGCGGCACCGAATGGCGCAGCGCCAGCGGTTCGAGCACGCCGCGCATCGCCCGCAGCTCGCGCTGCGCGGCGGGGTCGAGCGGCGCGACGCGCACGCCGCGATTGGGCTCGCTCACCGCCAGCCCCTTGCCGATCAGCCGCAGGAAGGCCTCGCGCACCGGCACGTGGCTGGTGCCGAATTCCTCGGCGATATGGTCCTGACGCAGCCGCTCGCCGGCGATCAGCTCGCCGCGGATGATGCGGAAGATCAGCTCCTCGGCGATGCGGGCGGAACTGGGCTGGCGTGTCTCGGTCATCGGCGGCCCCGGCGCTGTGCCCCGACCCCGGGGCTCAGGGGCATTTAGACCGGCCCGCGCCCCGATGCCAACCGTCTACCAGCGGGCGAGCCCCGCGCCATGCAGTGCCGCCTCGGCCAGAAGCGCGCAGAAATGCAGGAAGAGATAGGAGAGCGACAGCCGGAACAGCCGCTTCTCGGCGGCCTGGCCATCGGCCTCGGCAGCAGACTCGGGCCGGCGGAAGACCCGCCAGGCGCCGGCGAGGAAGCGCAGGTTCAGCCCCGCCGCCACGGTCAGATAGACCGGCCCGCCGATCGCGGTCAGCCCGAGCGAAAGCGAGGTCGGGATCAGCAGCAGGGTGTAGCCGAGGATGTGGTTGCGCGTGACGCGGCGGCCATGCGTCTCGGTCAGCATCGGGATGCCGGCGCGGCCGTAGTCCGACTTGACGAAGAGCGCCAGCGCCCAGAAATGCGGCGGCGTCCACATGAAGACCAGCGCGAACATCAGGAGGCTTTCGAGCGAGACGCCGCCCGTCGCCACCGCCCAGCCGATCATCGGAGGGAAGGCCCCGGCAGCACCGCCGATCACGATGTTCTGCGGCGTCGAGCGCTTCAGCCAGATCGAATAGATCACCACATAGAAGAAGATGGTGAAGGCCAGCAGCGCCGCGGCGATGCCATTCGCCACCACCGCCAGAAGCCCGACCGACAGCACCGACAGCGCCAGCCCGATCGCCAGAGCCTCGCGTGCGGCCACGCGGCCCGCCGGGATCGGCCGGCCGGCGGTGCGCTTCATCTTGGCGTCGATGTCGGCATCCCACCACATGTTCAGCGCGCCCGAGGCACCGCCGCCCACCGCGATGCAGGCAATCGCCATCGCGGCGCGCAGCGGATCAAGGTGACCCGGCGCGACCAGCATGCCGACGAGCGCGGTGAACACGACAAGCGACATCACCCGCGGCTTCAGCAGCACGATGTAATCGCCCGCGCGCGGGCCCGGCTGCCCCTCGGCGAGGGTCGGATCGGCGATCTGCTGCGTCCTCATGTCCTCTTGCCCCTGCTGGTCCCGCAACGGACGGGAGTCGGGGCTTGATATGACAGGGCGGCGCATCGGGGCAAGGCGCAGGGGCGTCGGCGGTGCCTTGCTCACGCAAGCGTGCGCAGCTGCGCGATCCGACTCGGAGCGGCCGGAGTTCTGCCCCCACGCGCACAAAACCCGGGCATCGGCCCATTTCCGCCGCACGCGGCCGCTCACACACGGTCACGAATGCGCGAGGATTTTTCTCAATATTGGGGTTTCAAGACCGTGCGACAGAATGTCGCGGCGCATATTGTCGCATCGCGCCCTAGCCCGATAGCGCAAACGCGCCCGGCCTGCCCGCCTCCCCGGCCCGCAGCCGCGCCCGGACAAGCTCAAGAGGCAAGACTTGCTCAGATCACCGAAACTCCTGCTGGCGACGGCTGGCGCATTCGCGCTTTCCGGCTGCCAGTTCGACGTTCTGTCGCCCCAGGGCTGGGTCGCAGGACAAGAGCGCAACCTTCTGGTCATCGCGACGCTGCTGATGCTGATCGTGATCGTGCCGGTGCTGTTCATGGCGGTCTACTTCCCGCTGCGATATCGCGCCGACCGCCCCGACAGCACCGATTACGATCCCACCTTCACCCATTCGAACAAGCTCGAGGTGGTGGTCTGGGGCGTGCCGATCCTGATCATCCTCGCACTTGGCGCGGTGACCTGGATCTACACCCACCGGCTCGATCCCTATCGCGACCTGAGCGCGCTGAACGCCGGCACCCCGGTCGAGGTCGAGGCCGTCTCGCTCGACTGGAAATGGCTGTTCATCTATCCCGAGCTCGGCGTCGCCTCGGTGAACGAGCTGGCCATTCCCGCCGGCCGGCCGGTGAACTTCCGGATCAGCTCCTCGACGGTGATGAACACGCTCTCGATCCCCGCGCTTGGCGGCATGGTCTATGCCATGGCCGGGATGGAGACCCAGCTGCACCTGATCGCCGACAATCCCGGCACCTTCGCCGGCCGTTCGGCGCATTACTCGGGCCCGGGCTTCTCGCAGATGACCTTCGACACCCGCGCGATGAGCGACGACGACTTCAACGCCTGGGTCGCGGCCGCCAAGGCCAGCCCCGAGGCGCTGACCCGCGACACCTATCTGGCGCTCGAGCGGCCGACCATCGCCGAACCGGTGCGCCATTACGGCTCGGTCGAGGACGGGCTGTTCGCCCGCATCGTCGGGCTCTGCGTCGAGGCCGGCAAGGTCTGCGTCGGCGACATGATGATGCAGGACAAGATGGGCGGCGGCGGGCTGAACGGCATCGCGAACGCGCCCGCCTACGACTATGACCGCGCCCGCGCGATCGACGGTTTCGGCAATCCGCTCGACCTGCCCGCACCCGAACCGAAGGCTTTCCACGAGGCCTTCCTGACCAACCCCGACCTGATCTGCGGCACCGGCCGCACGGAGGCTGCGATCCATGTCAACTGAAGTTGCAAACGCCGGCGAGGTGATCTCCCCGATCTTCGGGCGGCTGACCCTCGACTGGATTCCCTATCACGAGCCGATCCTGATCGGCACCTTCGCGGGCGTCGCGCTCGGCGGCCTCGCCGTCCTGGCGCTGATGACCTATTTCCGGCTGTGGATGCCGCTGTGGCGCGACTGGGTCACCTCGGTCGACCACAAGAAGATCGGCATCATGTACATGGTGCTCGGCTTCATCATGATGGTGCGCGGCTTTGCCGATGCGCTGATGATGCGCGCGCAGCAGGCGATGGCTGCGGGCGGCGCGACGGGCTATCTGCCGCCGCACCACTTCGACCAGGTCTTCACCGCCCATGGCGTGATCATGATCTTCTTCGTCGCCATGGCCTTCGTGACCGGGATCATGAACTATGTGATGCCGGCGCAGATCGGCGCGCGCGACGTGGCCTTCCCGTTCCTGAACAACTTCTCGTTCTGGATGACGGTGGCGGGCGCGCTCCTCGTGAACATCTCGCTCTTCGTGGGCGAGTTCGGGCGCGTCGGCTGGCTGGCCTTCCCGCCGCTCTCGGGCGCCGCCTATTCGACCGGGCCGGGCATGGACTATTACCTGTGGTCGCTGCAGATCGCGGGCGTCGGCACGACGCTCTCCGGCATCAACCTGATCGCCACCATCCTGAAGATGCGCGCGCCGGGGATGAAGCTGATGGACATGTCGGTCTTCACCTGGACGACGCTGTGCACCAACGTGCTGATCGTCGCGGCCTTCCCGGTGCTGACCGCCTCGCTCGCGCTGCTGACCCTCGACCGCTATCTCGGCACGCATTTCTTCACCAATGACTTTGGTGGCAATGCGATGATGTACATCAACCTGATCTGGATCTGGGGCCACCCGGAAGTCTATATCCTGATCATCCCCTGCTTCGGCATCTTCTCGGAGATCGTCGCGACCTTCTCGGGCAAGCCGCTCTTCGGCTACAAGGCGATGGTCTATGCGACCGCCTGCATCATGGTGCTGAGCTTCGTCGTCTGGCTGCACCACTTCTTCACCATGGGCTCGGGCGCGAACGTCAACACCTTCTTCGGCATCACCACGATGATCATCTCGGTACCGACGGGGGTGAAGATCTTCAACTGGCTGTTCACCATGTACAAGGGCCAGGTCCGGCTCGAAGTGCCGATGCTGTGGACGATCGGCTTCCTCGTGACCTTCACCATCGGCGGCATGACGGGCGTCCTGCTGGCGGTTCCGCCGGTCGACTTCCAGCTCCACAACACGCTGTTCCTGATCGCACACTTCCACAACGTCATCATCGGCGGCGTGGTCTTCGCGGTCTATGCCGCGGTCAGCTACTGGTGGCCCAAGGCCTTCGGCTTCAAGCTTGACGACCGGCTCGGCAAGGCGACCTTCTGGTTCTGGTTCATCGGCTTCTGGTTCGCCTTCATGCCGCTCTACGCGCTTGGCCTGATGGGCGTGACGCGGCGGATGAACTCCTATGCCGACGCCGCCTGGCAGCCCTATTTCATCGTCGCGGCCTTCGGCGCGCTGCTGATCCTGTGCGGCATCCTCTGCACCTTCGCGAACTTCGGCTACTCGATCCTGAACCGCAAGAAGCTCGCCTGCGGGAACGACCCGTGGAACGGCCGCACCCTCGAATGGGCGATGCAGTCGCCGCCCGCGCCCTACAATTTCCCGCAGGAAATCCATGTGCGCGGCCGTGACGAGTTCTGGCGGATGAAGCAGGAAGGCTTCACCTGGGCGGAAAGCTATGCGCCGATCCACATGCCGAAAAACACCGCGACCGGCGTTCTGCTGGCGGCCTTCGCCCTCGCCTTCGGCTTCGCGATGGTGTGGTACATCTGGTGGCTGGCCGGCCTTGCCTTCCTCGCGATGATCGCCATCGGCATCGGCCATACCTTCAACTACAACCGCGACTACTTCATCCCGGCGACCACCGTTGCCGCGACCGAAGCGAAAGGAGCGACGGCATGACCCCGTTCGACGCCACCCGGGCCGGGGCGATCCCCGGCCTCGCCGCCGCGCAGGCCCATGACCATGACCACGGCGCCGGCCATTCCAGCCCGACCGCGATCGGGTTCTGGATCTACCTGATGAGCGACTGCATCATCTTCGGCTGCCTGTTCGCGACCTATGCGGTGCTCGGCGGCAACTATGCCGGCGGGCCCGGCCCGAAGGACCTGTTCGAGCCCGGCTTCGTCGCGGTGGAAACCGCGCTGCTGCTGATCTCGTCGGTCACCTTCGGCCTTGCGATGCTGAAGGCCGAGGCCGGCGCGCGTGGCGCCACCATGGCCTGGCTGGTGGTCACCGCGCTCTTCGGCGCGGGCTTCATCGGCATGGAAGTCTACGAGTTCCGCCACCTCGTGCATATCGGCGCGGGGCCGGACCGCTCGGCCTTCCTGTCGGCCTTCTTCGCGCTTGTCGGCACCCACGGCCTGCACGTCACCGCGGGCCTGATCTGGCTGGTCACCCTGCTCGTTCAGGTCGGCCAGCGCGGTCTGGTGCCGGCGAACATGCAGCGGCTCTCGACGCTCAGCATGTTCTGGCACTTCCTTGACCTCGTCTGGATCGGGGTCTTCTCCTTCGTCTATCTGGTGAGGCTGATCTGATGAGCGCACATACGCAACACGGCAGCCACGGCAGCATGGGCACGCTGATGACGGGCTTCGCCCTCGCGGCGCTGCTCACCATCGTTCCCTTCGCGCTGGTGATGGGCGAGGTGCAGATCAGCCGCATCGCGATGATCGGCCTCATCATGGGGCTCGCCGCGGTGCAGATCCTCGTGCATCTGGTGTTCTTCCTGCATGTGAACCGCTCGGCCGAGGGAGGCTGGACGCTCGCCGCCTCGATCTTCTCGGTGATCATCCTCGTGATCGTGCTCGCGGGCTCGCTCTGGGTCATGCACAACATGAACGAGAACATGATGCCGATGCCCGACATGGATCACATGATGAACCTGCAGTCGCAGCAGGGCTGAGCCCCGCCTGCGTGATGCACCCCGACGGGGCCGGTCTTCCGGCCCCGTTTGCACGAGGAGAAAGACGATGTCCCGCCCCCGCCGCCCTGCCCGCCTGATCCTGACCGCCCTTCTTGCCGCCCTCGGCATCGCCGGCTTCTCGGCGCTTGGCCTGTGGCAGATCGAGCGCCTGCACTGGAAGCTCGACCTGATCGCCCGTGTCGATGCCCGCATCCATGCCGATCCGGTGCCCGCTCCCGGCGCCGCCGACTGGCCCGGGATCAGCGCCGAAAGCGCCGAGTATCGCCGTGTCACCCTGTCCGGCCAGTTCCTCGCCGACAAGACCGTGCTGATCTACACCCCCTCCGATTACGGCCCGGCCGACTGGGTACTGACCCCGCTCGCGCGCGACGACGGCACGGTGGTGATGGTCAACCGCGGCGTCGTGCCCGAGGACATCGCGCGTGCCGGCGGGGTCACCACGCCCGAGGGACCGGTGACGGTGACCGGCCTGCTGCGGATCTCGGAAGATCGCGGCTGGCTGTTCTCGCGCGAGAACGATCCGGCGGCGCGCAAGTGGTATCGCCGCGACATCGGCTCGATCACCGCGACGCTGGGCCTGAGCCCGGCCGCGCCCTATTTCGTCGATGCCGAGCTCGGCGATCCCGCCGCCTGGCCGCGCGGCGGGCAGACCGTGGTGGCCTTCCGCAACGCCCATCTGAGCTATGCGCTGACCTGGTTCGCGCTCGCCGCGGTGGTGGCGCTTGGCGCCGGGCTCGTCTTCCGGCACGAGCTGCGCGGCCGCGGCTGAGCCCTTCCCCGTCGCGCCGCGCGCAGCTATCCTGCACGCATGAGTGACACCCCGATCCCCGGTTACCCGCTGCGCCCCGGCCGCGTCCACGAGGTCTGCGGCCCCGGCGCCCCCGCCTTCGCCGCGATCTGCGCCGCCCCGGGCACGGGGCCGGTGCTGTGGATCCGCGAGGCCCACAGCCGCGAGGCGCTGACCCCGCAGGGCCTGCTGCCCTTCCTCGACCCCGCCCGCCTGCTGATCGCCCAGACCCGCACGCAGGCCGACAGCCTTGCCGTGGCCGAGGAGGCGCTGAAGGACGGCACCGTGCCGCTGGTCGTGCTGGCCGTCACCCGCCCGCTCGATCTGCGCGAGGGGCGGCGGCTGCAGCTCGCCGCGGGCGCGGGCGGCGCCACCGGGCTGTGCCTGATCCCCGAGGGCATGGGCAGCAACGCCGCCGAGACGCGCTGGCGCGCCACGCCCCGCCTTGCGCCGCAACCGGGGCCGGACTCGACTCCGTTCCGCTGGGAAAGTATAAAGAACAAATCGGGAACAAATGGAGCCTGGGATGTTCTGTGGGAGACAGCGACGCATCGTCTGCGTGTGGTTTCCCCGTCTCGCGAGTGACGGGGCGCTGCGCGCGCGCCCGCTCGAGGGGCCCTTCGCGCTGACCCTGCGCCAGGGCAATGCCGAGCGGCTACATTGCCTGAACCGCGCGGCCGAGGCGGCGGGGCTGTTTCGCGGCATGGCGCTGGCCGAGGCGCGGGTGTTCTGCGCTGCGCTGCAGACCCGCCCGGCCGATCTGCACCGCGAGGCACAGCTGCTGGCGGCGCTGCGCCGCTGGGCCACGCGCTACAGCCCCTGGGTCGGGCTCGAGGGCGAGGACGGGCTTGCCCTCGACATCACCGGCGCGGCGCATCTCTTCGGCGGCGAGGCGGGGGTGCTCGCCGATCTGCGCGCGCGGCTGTCGCGGGCGGGGTTCACCGCCTGCCTCGGCCTCGCCTCGAGCCGCGGCGCGGCCTGGGCGCTGGCCCATCACGGCGAGGGGGTGGCGCCGCCCGGCGCAGATCTTGCCGCCATCGCCGTGCTGCCGGTCGCGGCGCTGCGGCTCGCGCCCGAGACGGTGACGGCGCTGCAGCGGCTTGGCCTGCGCCACGTCGGCGATCTCGCCCGCACCCCGCGCGCCCCCCTCGCGCGCCGCTTCGGTGCCGCGCTACTCGACCGGCTCGATGCCGCGACCGGCGCCGCGCCCGAGCCCCTGACCCCGGGCGCCGAACCGCCCCGCTTCGCGCTGCGCCTGACCCTGCCCGACCCGATCGGCCTTGTGGCCGACGTGCAGGCCGGCACCGCGCGGCTGCTCGCGGCGCTGTGCGAGCGGCTCGCCGCGCAACAGGCCGGGGCGCGGGTGCTGCGCCTGACCCTGCGCCGCGTCGACCGCGACACGCAGGAGGTCGAGCTGCGCCTTGCCGCCGCGCTGCGCGACCCGGCGCGGATCTTGCCGCTTTTCACCCGCGGGATCGAGGCGGTGGACGCCGGCTTCGGCATCGACCAGCTGCGGCTCGAGGCGGTACAGGTCGAGCCCCTGCCCGCCGAGCAGCTCGGCACGACCACCGCCCCGGGCGACCCGACCCGGCTTGGCGACCTGCTCAGCCGGATCGGCACCCGGATCGGGCTCGAGAACATCCTGCGCCTGCTGCCGGCCGACAGCCATGTGCCCGAGCGTGGCTTCCTCACCGCGCCGGCCGTCTTCTCGCGCCCCGCGAGCGGCTGGAACGCCCCGCGGCCGCGGCCGCTCGTCCTGTTCCCGCCCGAACCCGTCGCCGCGGCGGGCAGCACCCCGCCGCGCGCCTTCCGCTGGCGCCGGATGGCGCTCAGCACCGCCCGCGCCGAGGGGCCGGAACGGCTCGCCCCGGAATGGTGGTTCGACGATCCCGCCTGGCGCAGCGGGCTGCGCGACTATTGGCGGATCGAGACGCGGCAGGGCCGCCGGCTGTGGCTGTTCCACACCCCGCAGGAACCGGGCTGGTGGGTGCAGGGCGAATTCGCATGACCGCCCCGCCCGGGCCGTCCCGGCCGGCCGACACGCCCGCGGCCGCCGAAACCGCAGTCCCGCCCCCCCACGCCGCCACCGCCCCGCCCCCGGGCTTTCTCCTTGCCCGAAATACCTCGGGGGAGGCGCCGGCAGGCGCCGGGGGCAGCGCCCCCTCTGCCGCCCCCCTCACCGCCCCCCCGGCCTATGCCGAGCTCTGCATCACCTCGAACTTCACCTTCCTCACCGGCGCCTCCCACCCCGAGGAACTGGTGGTCCGCGCGGCCGAGCTTGGACTTGCCGCCCTCGCGATCACCGACCGCAACTCGGTCGCGGGCGTGGTGCGGGCCTGGACCGCGCTGAAGGTGCTGCGCGAGGAGGCGCAGGCGGCGGTGCGTTCGACACGGCAGGTCGACCCCTCCTCGCGGCAGGAGCTGTCGCCTGCCACGCCCTGCGCCGTGGCGCCCCCCGTCACCCTGCCGCGGCTGATCGCCGGGGCGCGGATCGTGCTGACCGACTGCCCGGTCGAATGGCTCGCCCTGCCGATCGACCGCGCCGGCTGGAGCGGGTTGACGCAGCTTCTGACCCTCGGCCGGCGGCGGGCACCGAAGGGCCAATGTGCGCTCGGGCTCGATGACCTGCTTGCCCGCGGCGCGGGGCTCGTGCTGATCGCGCTGCCGCCCGCCGACACGGCCGCCGCGCTTGCCCCCCTGACCCGGGTGCAGCGCCGCTTCCCGGGACAGGTCTTCACCGGCGCCGCGCCGCGCTATGACGGCTCCGATCAGACCTGGTTCGATGCCTGCGCGGCGCTGGCGCTCGCCGCCTCGGCGCCGATGGTGGCCGTGGGCGATGTGCTGATGCACCGCGCCGCGCGCCGCCCGCTTGCCGATGTGCTCACCTGCCTGCGCGAGGGCGTCACCATCGACACGATCGGCACCCGCGCCCTGCCCAATGCCGAGCGCCGGCTGAAGGGCGCGCCCGACATGGCGCGGCTGTTCCGCCGCCACCCCGCCGCACTGCGCCGCACGCTCGAGATCGCGGCGCGCTGCGCCTTCGATCTGGGCGAGCTCAGCTATCAATACCCCGACGAGGTCGAGAACGGCGAGGCGCCGCAGGCCCGGCTCGAACGGCTGACCCGCGAAGGCCTGGCCCGGCGCTGCCCCGACGGCATCCCCGAGCGCTACCACGCCCTTGCCCGCAAGGAACTCGCTCTGGTCGGCGAGCTCGCCTATGCGCCCTATTTCCTCACCGTCCACGACATCGTCGCCTTCGCCCGCTCGCGCGCGATCCTGTGTCAGGGCCGCGGCTCGGCGGCGAATTCGATCATCTGCTGGGCGCTCGGCATCACCGATGTCAGCCCCGAGATGATCGGCATGGTGTTCGAACGCTTCATCTCGCGCCACCGCGGCGAACCGCCCGACATCGACGTCGATTTCGAGCATGAGCGGCGCGAGGAGGTGATCCAGTGGATCTATGCCCGCTATGGCCGCGAGCGCGCGGGCCTGTGCGCCACCGTCATCCATTTCCGCACCCGCGCCGCGATCCGCGAGGTGGGCAAGGTGATGGGGCTCTCGGCCGATGTCACGGCGGCGCTCTCGGGCCAGATCTGGGGCAGCTCGAACGCCGGGCCCGACCCCGCCCGGCTGCGCGAGATCGGGCTGAACCCCGACGACCGGCGCCTCGCCCGCACCGTCGCGCTGATCGCCGAGATCATCGGCTTTCCGCGCCACCTGAGCCAGCATGTCGGCGGCTTCGTCATCACCCGCGACCGGCTTGATGCGCTGTGCCCGATCGAGAACGCGGCGATGGAGGGGCGCACGGTGATCGAATGGGACAAGGACGACATCGACGCGCTCGGCATCCTCAAGGTCGACGTGCTCAGCCTCGGCATGCTCAGCTGCCTGCGCAAGGCCTTCGCGCTGCTCGCCGGGACCGGCGGGCCCACACTCACCCTTGCCAGCGTGCCGCAGGAGGACGGCGCCACCTACCGGATGCTGTCGCGCGCCGATGCCGTGGGGGTGTTCCAGGTCGAAAGCCGGGCGCAGATGAACTTCCTGCCGCGGATGAAGCCCG
This sequence comes from Paenirhodobacter sp. YD-8, assembly GCF_056590935.1. Classification (NCBI taxonomy): domain Bacteria; kingdom Pseudomonadati; phylum Pseudomonadota; class Alphaproteobacteria; order Rhodobacterales; genus Paenirhodobacter; species Paenirhodobacter sp. YD-8. The sequence goes on from NZ_CM152649.1 coordinate 2,656,505, forward strand.
CCACCTTCTACGATCTGGTGATCGAGGTGGCGATCGTCCGCCCCGGCCCGATCCAGGGCGGCATGGTCAAACCCTATATCCGCCGCCGTCAGGGGCTCGAGGCGCCCGAGCCCTTCGGCCCGGCGCTGGCCGCGGTCACCGCAAAGACCCTCGGCGTGCCGCTGTTTCAGGAACAGGCGATGCAGATCGCGGTGGTCGGCGCCGGCTATACCGCCGAGGAGGCCGACCAGCTGCGCCGCTCGCTCGCCTCGTTCCGCCGCATGGGCACGATCGGCGCCCATCACGCCCGCTTCGTCGGCGGGATGGAGGCGAACGGCTATCCGCGCGAGGTGGCCGAGGCCTGTTTCGCGCAGATCGAGGGCTTTGCCGATTACGGTTTCCCCGAAAGCCACGCCGCCGCCTTCGCGATGCTGACCTATGTCTCGGCCTGGCTGAAATGCCACCACCCGGCAATCTTCGCCTGCGCACTGCTGAACAGCCAGCCGATGGGCTTTTACGCCCCCGCCCAGATCGTGCGCGACCTGCGCGAGCACGGGGTCGAGGTGCGGCCGGTCTGCGTCAACCACTCGGGCTGGGACAACAGCCTCGAGCGGCGCGGTGACGGCCGGCTGGCGCTGCGGCTCGGCTTCCGGCAGATCCGCGGCTTTCGCGCGGAAGAGGCCGAGTGGATCGTCGCCGCCCGCGGCAATGGCTATCCCGACCCCGAAAGCCTGTGGCTGCGCGCCGGCACCCGCGCCCCCACGCTCGAACGTCTGGCCGAGGCCGACGCCTTCGCCGGCATGGGGCTCACCCGGCGCGATGCGCTCTGGGCGGTGCGGGCGATCCGGGCGCCGGCGCCGCTGCCGCTCTTTGCCGATCCGCTCGATGGCGAGGGCGGGGCCGAACCCGCGGTCGAGCTGCCGCCGATGCATCTGGGCGAGGAGGTGGTCGAGGATTACGTCGCGCTGCGCCTGACCTTGCGCGCCCATCCGATGGAGCTGTTGCGGCCCGGGATCGCGGGTCTGATCCCGGCGGCAGATCTTGCCACCGCGCCGCCGCAGCGGGTCTCGGTCTGCGGCCTCGTCATCACCCGACAGCGGCCCGGCACCGCCTCGGGGGTGATCTTCCTCACCCTCGAGGACGAGACCGGCACCGCGAATGTGGTGGTCTGGCGCGCGGTCTATGCCCGCTTCCGCCGCGCGGTGATCGGCGGGCGACTGCTGCGGGTGACCGGCCGGCTCGAGCGCGAGGGCATCGTCGTGCACCTGATCGCCGAGACGATCGAGGACCTGTCGCCGCGGCTTTCCGCGCTTGGCCATCCGCTCGACACGGTGGTCGGGCTGACCCGGCCCGAGGCGGACGATGCCCCCCGCCCCGCCCGCGTGCCGCCGCGCGCCCGCCACCCGCGCGAGCAGGCGAAACGGCTGTTTCCAAGCCGCGACTTCCATTGAGCCCCGGGCCGAGTCGCGCCCCGCCCCATGCCGGAACTGCCGCATTTTTGCCCGCCGGCCGGAAATTGCGTCGCGCAGACGGGCAAGGCGCCCCCGCCCGCGCCGCACTGCCGCGCGGGGCGGGTGAAATCCTTGACCCATCCCGCCCCGCTTGGCGTCATGGGACCAGAGTTGGCGGCTAGGGTTCCGGCAGAGATGCGTCTGGTCCGAGAGCTGCCACCGGCGGGGGAGACATCCCCGTTCGGCGCACGGCGGGATAAAAACCCGGGAGACCTCGTCCAGCCAAGGGATTGGCGGAACGATGGTCCGTTCGTCCCTTCATGTATGCAGTTTGAACGTGAAAGGAACGACCCATGACGACCCGCCGCGCCACCCTTCTCGGCTCGCTCGCAACCCTGGCCGCCTTCGCCGTCTCGCCCGCCTTTGCCGCTCCGAAGACCGATTTCAAGGTCGCCTGGTCGATCTATGCCGGCTGGATGCCCTGGGGCTATGCCGCCGACCATGGCATCGTGAAGAAATGGGCCGACAAGTACGGCCTGACGATCGAGGTCACGCAGTTCAACGACTATGTCGAGTCGATGAACCAGTACACCGCCGGCGCCTATGACGCGGTGACGCTGACCAACATGGACGGGCTGTCGATCCCGGCCGCAGGCGGCGTCGACACCACCGCGGTGGTGATCGGCGATTTCTCGAACGGCAATGACGCGGTGATCCTGAAGGGCAAGGACAGCCTGGCCGACATCAAGGGCCAGAGCGTCAACCTGGTCGAGTTCTCGGTCTCGGAATACCTGCTGGTGCGCGGGCTCGAAAGCGCGGGCATGACCGAGAAGGACGTCAAGGTGGTCAACACCGCCGATCCGGACATGGTCGGCGCCTTCCAGACCCCGGACGTGACCGCGATGGTGACCTGGAACCCGATGGTGTCGGAAATCGCCAAGCTGCCCGACGCCCATGTCGTCTTCGACAGCTCGAAGATCCCGGGCGAGATCATCGACATGATGGTGGCGAACACCGAGGTGCTGACGGAGAACCCCGATTTCGGCAAGGCCCTTGCCGGGATCTGGTATGACACCGTGACGCTGATGCAGGCGGACAGCGCCGAGGGCGCCGCCGCGCGCGCCGCCATGGGGGCCGCCTCGGGCACCGATCAGGCCGGGTTCGAGGAACAGCTTGCCGCGACGCGCCTCTTCGACAAGCCCGCCGATGGCGTCGCCTTCGTCACCTCGGCCGAGCTGCCGACCACGATGGACCATGTGCGCACCTTCCTCTTCGACAAGGGGCTGCTCGGCACCGGTGCGACCTCGGCCGATGCGATCGGCATCGAGATGCCCGGCGGCGCCGTGCTGGGCGACAGAGCGAACGTCAAGTTCCGCTATACCGACGCGTTCATGAAACTCGCCCGGGACGGCAAGCTGTAAGCGGGTCGGGCGATGCGGCTCATCAATGTCAGACCGCGACGGGGGACGGCAGTCCTCCTCGCCTGCCTGCCCTTCGTGGTGCTGGCGCTCGCCTATCTGGTGGGCTCGGCGGTGCGGCTGGCGGAAAACCCGAGCGACAAGCTGCTGCCGGCGCTGTCGACGATCGTGCAGACGGTGAAGCTCTACGCCTTCACCGCCGATCGCCGCACCGGGCTGTATCTGCTGTGGTCGGACAGCGCGGCAAGCCTTGGCCGGCTGTTCGCCGGCATCGGCATCGCCACGGCGCTCGCGCTGGTGCTGGGCCTACTGAACGGCATCCTGCCCGTGGTGCGCGCGGTGCTCGCGCCCTTCGTCGCCGTCGTCTCGATGGTGCCGCCGCTCGCGCTCTTGCCGATCCTGTTCATCGTGCTGGGCCTTGGCGAGGTGTCGAAGGTCACGCTGATCGTGATCGGCGTCGCGCCGATCCTGATCCGCGACCTTGCGCTCTCGGCGCAGGCGCTGCCGCGCGAGCAGATCATCAAGGCCGAGACGCTCTCGGCCTCGACCTGGCTCATCGCGATCCGGGTGGTGCTGCCGCAGGTGCTGCCGCGGCTGATCGACAGCCTGCGGCTGCAGATCGGCCCGGCCTTCCTGTTCCTGATCGCGGCCGAGGCGATCTCGGCCGACTCGGGGCTGGGCTACCGGATCTTTCTGGTGCGCCGCTATCTCTCGATGGACGTGATCTTCCCCTATGTGGCCTGGATCACCCTGCTTGCCGTGGCGATGGACCTGGGCCTGACCGCCCTGCGCCGGCGGATCTTCCCCTGGTCGGAGCTGGAGCGCGGCAGATGAGCGGCATCGAGATCCGGAACCTGTGGAAGGAATACGGCGATCAGGTCGTGCTGCAAAATGTCGATCTGACGATTGCGCCGCGCGCCTTCATCGCCCTCGTCGGCCCCTCGGGCTGCGGCAAGACCACCTTCCTGCGCATGCTCCTGGGACAGGAGGCGCCGACGCGCGGCACCATCACCCTCGATGGCGCACCGCTGCCGCACGAGCCCGGCCCCGACCGCGGCGTGGTGTTCCAGCGCTATTCGGTCTTTCCGCACATGACGGTGCTCGGCAATGTCATGGCCGGGCCCGAGCTGCGGGCAAACCGTCTCCTCGGCCGCACCTTCGGCGCGCGCCGCCGCGCGATTGCCGAGGAGGCGCGCGCAATGCTGACCGAGGTCGGGCTTGCCGGCAGCGAAGACAAGTATCCCGCCCAGCTTTCGGGCGGCATGCAGCAGCGCCTTGCCCTTGCGCAGGCGCTGATGATGAAGCCGAAGGTGCTGCTTCTGGACGAGCCCTTCGGCGCGCTCGATCCGGGCATCCGCTCCGACATCCACCGGCTGATGAAGCGGCTGTGGAACGAGGTGCCGATGACCGTGGTGATGGTGACGCATGACCTCAGGGAGGCCTTCACCCTCGCCACCCGGATCATCGCCTTCGAGCGCACCCGCGACCGTCCCGAGGAACGGCTGCGCTATGGCGCGACGATCACCAGGGACATCCTGATCTGGCCGCCGCGCAGTGCCGGCAAGACCACAATCTGGGACGCAGATCTCCTGCCCGGTCGGGACGACCCGACCATTCCGGGGCCCATCGCCGGGACGACCTGGCCCAAGGAGGAACCCGATGCTGACGCATATCCCCCGCTCCGCTGACGCCATTGCCGCCGACCGCGCGCGCTATGAGGAGCACCAGCGCAAGGGGCTGAACGCCGCGCCGAAGGCGCTTCCGGCACCAAGCCCCCGCCCCGCCCCCGCGCCCGAAGCTGTGGCCGTGATCTGGGCCGAGACCGTGCCGGGGGGCTGGTATTACACCTGCCGGCTCGCCCGCGGCCAGAGCCTGCGGCTCGAGGCGGGCGGGCTGGGCGGCTCGGTCAGCCTGGCTGCCTGGTCCGCCGCCGACAGCTCGGAACGGCAGAACCTGCCCGACACCTGCAAGCTGCAATGGACGACCGACCTGAAGAAGGGCCGCGTGGTGTTTTCCGACATGGGGCGGGTGCTGTTCTCGATCACCGAGGATTCGGCGGGCGCCAATGATGCGCTGAGCGGCGGGATGCCGGCGCGCGCGCCCTTCACCCCCGCCTTCCGCTCGACGCGCGAGAACATGATCCTCGCCACCGCCAAGCTTGGCCTCGACAAGCGCGACCTGCCCGCCCTGCTGACCTTCTTCGCGCCGGTGCGCGTCGATGGCGAGGGGCAGTTCTTCTGGAACCCGGCGCTCTTGAACGGCGACGACTGGGTCGAGCTGCGCGCCGAGCAGGACCTGCTGATTGCGCTGTCGAACACCCGCCACCCGCTTGACCCGACGACGGGTCCGGAGGTTCCCTCCGTCCGCGCGACGCGCCTTGCCGCGCGTCCGATCGCCCAGGACGACCTGTGCCGCACCGCCACCGCCGAAGCCGTCCGCGGCTTCGAGAACAACGCACGCGCCTGAGGTCCCTCCATGGAACAGATCCACGACATCCCCGCGAACCGCCCCTGGTCGGGCCTGGTGAAACGGGGCCAGACCATCCGCATCATCGACAGCTATGGCCAGCAGGCGATCGACACGCTGCTGTACAATGCCGCCGACACCGCCGAGCGCTATTCGAGTCAGGACACGATGCGGGTGCAAAACGGCGCCTATATCGAGAACGGCACGCAGCTGATCTCGTCCGAGGGCAATGTGATGGCGACGATCATCGCCGCGACCTCGGGCCGGCACGACACCAATGCCGGCTGCTGCTCGCGCGAGAGCAACACCGTGCGCTTCGGCCACGAGACCTCGTATCTGCATGCCTGCCGCGAGAATTTCATCATGGAATTCTCGAAATACGGGATGACCAAGCGCGACATCGTGCCGAACCTGAATTTCTTCATGAACGTGCCGATCAGCCAGAACGGCGCGATGACCATCGACGACGGCATCAGCCACCCCGGCGATTACATCGAGATGGAGGCGGCGATGGACCTGCTCGTCTTCATCTCGAACTGCCCGCAGATCAACAACCCCTGCAACGGCTTCGACCCGACGCCGATTCAGGTCGTGATCCGGGGGTAAGCCGATGTTCCAGAAGGTTCTTGTGGCGAACCGCGGCGAGATCGCGGTGCGCATCATTCGCACGCTGAAGACGATGGGGATCGCCTCGGTCGCGGTCTATTCCGACGCCGACCGCTTCGCCCCCCATGTCGCCCTTGCCGACGAGGCGGTGCGGCTTGGCCCGGCGCCGGCGGCAGAAAGCTATCTGCAGATCGAGGCCGTGGTGCAGGCCTGCCGCGACACCGGCGCCGAGGCGGTGCATCCGGGCTATGGGTTTCTGAGCGAGAACACCCGCTTTGCCGCGGCGCTGGCGGCGGCGGGGGTGGCCTTCATCGGCCCGCGCCCCGAACAGATCGAGGCCTTCGGGCTGAAGCACACCGCGCGGGAGATCGCCGCGCGAGCCGGTGTGCCACTGCTTCCGGGCACCGGGCTTTTGCCCGATGCCGAGGCCGCCGCGACCGAGGCCGCCCGCATCGGCTACCCGGTGATGCTCAAATCCACCGCCGGCGGCGGCGGCATCGGCATGAGCCTGTGCGCCGACGAGGCCGCGCTGCGCGCGGCCTTCGCCAGCGTCGAGCGCACCGCACAGGCCAGCTTCGGCGACGCCCGCGTCTATCTCGAACGCTTCGTCGCCGATGCCCGCCATGTCGAGGTGCAGATCTTCGGCAATGGCCGCGGCCGGGCGGTGGCGCTTGGCGAGCGTGACTGCTCGTTGCAGCGGCGCAACCAGAAGGTGCTCGAGGAAACTCCTGCCCCGGGCCTGCGCCCCGAGATCCGCGTCCGGCTGCACCGCGCCGCCGAGGAACTCTGCGCCGAGGTCGGCTATGCCTCGGCCGGCACCGTCGAATTCATCTACGACCCGGCGCGCGAGGAATTCTATTTCCTCGAGGTCAACACCCGCCTGCAGGTCGAACACCCGGTGACCGAGGCGGTGCTGGGCATCGACCTGGTCGAGTGGATGGTGTGTCAGGCGGCGGGCGAGGACCCGATCCCGGCCACACTGCCCGCCCCGCAGGGCGCCGCGATCGAGGCCCGGCTTTACGCCGAGATGCCGCATGCGGGCTTTCGCCCCTCGGCCGGGCGGCTGACCGAGGTGCATTTCCCCGAGGACGCCCGTGTCGATGGCTGGATCGCCACCGGCACCGAGGTGACGCCCTTCTACGACCCGATGCTGGCGAAGATCATCGTCCATGGCGCCAGCCGTGCCGAGGCGATCGCGAAGCTCGGCGCGGCGCTGGCCGCCACCCATGTCTCGGGGATCGAGACCAACCTCGACTATCTGCGCGCGATTGCGGGATCGGATCTCTTCGCCTCGGGCAAGGTGGCGACGACGGCGCTTGCGGGCTTTGCCTTCGCCCCCGAGGGGATCGAGGTGCTGGCGCCGGGCGCGCAAAGCTCGGTGCAGGAGCTGCCGGGGCGGCTCGGGCTGTGGGGCGTGGGCGTGCCGCCCTCGGGGCCGATGGACCCGCGCGCGCATCGCAACGCGAACCGGCTGCTCGGCCAGCACCCCGACACCACGACGCTCGAGATGACGGTGGCCGGCCCGACGCTACGCTTCCTGCGCGCCGCCCGGGTGGCGATTGCCGGGGCGCGGATGGCCCTGGCCCTTGACGGCGTGGCGGTCGAGGGCCCGGTGCTAGAGGTGCCCGCCGGCGCGACGCTGGCGATCGGTCGGGTCGCGGGGCCGGGCCAGCGCGCCTATCTCGCCGTTGCGGGCGGGTTCAAGGTGCCCGAAGTGCTCGGCTCGCGCGCGACCTTCGCGCTTGGCCATTTCGGCGGCCATGCGACCGGCACGCTGAAGACCGGCGACGTGCTGCATGTGGGCCGCGTGGCGCAGGACGCGCCGGCAGAACTGGAACCCGCCGAACTGAGCGAAGACTGGGAGCTGGAACTGGTCTACGGCCCGCATGGCGCGCCCGACTTCTTCCGCGAAAGCGACATCGAGACCCTCTTCGCCACCGCCTATGAGGTGCATTTCAACTCTGACCGCACCGGCGTGCGGCTGATCGGCCCGGCGCCCGACTGGGCGCGCACGGATGGCGGCGAGGCGGGGTTGCACCCCTCGAACCTGCACGACAACGCCTATGCCATCGGCGCGATCGACTTCACCGGCGACATGCCGATCATCCTCGGCCCCGACGGGCCGAGCCTGGGCGGTTTCGTCTGCCCGGGTGTGGTCAGCGCCGCCGACCGCTGGAAGCTGGGTCAGCTGAAGCCCGGCGACCGGGTGCGCTTCCGCCCCGCCGCGCGCCCCGCCGACCCGGTCGCGGGCCCGGCAATCGCCCGGCTCGGCTCGCCGCTGGTCGGTGCGCTGCCCGACGCCCCGGTGCCTGTCGCCTATCGCCGGCAGGGGGACGAGAACCTGCTCGTCGAATACGGGCCGATGAGCCTCGACATCGGGCTCAGATTGCGGGTGCAGCTTCTGATGCAGGCGGTCGAGGCGGCCGGCCTGCCGGTGATCGACCTCACCCCCGGCATCCGCTCGCTGCAACTGCACTACGACACCGCGAAGATCTCGCGCCCCGACCTGCTGCGCGAGCTGGCGGCGATCGAGGCCCGGCTGCCCGCGGCCGAGACGGTGAAGGTGCCGACCCGCACGGTCTGGCTGCCGCTGTCGTGGAACGACCCGCAGGCGGAACTTGCGATGCGCAAGTATCAGGAGCTGGTGCGCCCGAACGCGCCCTGGTGCCCCTCGAACATCGAGTTCATCCGCCGCATCAACGGGCTTGCGGACGAGGCTGCGGTGCAGCGAACGATCTTCGACGCGCGTTATCTGGTGATGGGGCTGGGCGATGTCTACCTGGGCGCGCCGGTGGCGACGCCGGTCGATCCGCGCCACCGGCTGGTGACGACGAAATACAACCCCGCCCGCACCTGGACACCGGAGAACGCGGTGGGCATCGGCGGCGCCTACATGTGCATCTATGGCATGGAGGGCCCGGGCGGCTATCAGCTTTTCGGCCGCACGATCCAGATGTGGAACACCTGGCGGCGCACCCCGGCCTTTGCCGACACGCCCTGGCTGTTGCGCCACTTCGATCAGGTCCGCTTCTTCCCGGTCAGCCACGCGGAACTGACCGAAGCGCGCGAAGCCTTCCCGCATGGCCGCTACGACCTGCGCATCGAGGAGGGCACCTTCGACTGGGCGGCCGAGAAGGCCGCGCAGGACAGTGCCGGCACCGCCGCCTTCAAGACCCGCCAGCAGGCCGCCTTCGAGGCCGAGCGGGCGCGCTGGAAGGCCGAGGGGCTCGACCAGTTCGTCGCCGAAGAGGGCGGCGTCTTCGAGCAGGCCGCGGTCCCCGAGGGCTGCACCGGCGTCGAAAGCCCGGTGCCCGGTAACGTCTGGAAATACCTCGTCGAACCCGGCACCCGCCTTGCCGCGGGCGATCCCGTCGCCATCGTCGAGTCGATGAAGATGGAGATCACCGTCCACAGCCCCGCCGCGGGCCGCCTGCGCGAGACCCGCGCCGCCCCCGGCCGCACCGTTCATGCCGGCGACGTGCTGGCCATTCTGGAGACCGACTGATGCAGCTCCCCGACATGATGACGATCGCGGCGCTTCGCGCGGCCTATGCCGCCGGCGCCACGCCCCTTGAGGTGATCGAGGAGGTGATCGCCCGGCGCGACGCGCTGGCCGACCGCGCCGTCTTCATCACCGAGACGCCGGCCGAGAGCCTTCGCGCCGAGGCGAAACGTCTGGCCGAGCGCGGCCCCGAGGGCCTGCCGCTCTATGGCATCCCCTTCGCGGTGAAGGACAATATCGACGTCGCCGGGCTGCTGACCACGGCCGCCTGCCCGGCCTTCGGCACCTCGCCCGCGCGCGACGCGACGACCGTCGCGCGGCTGCGTGCGGCGGGCGCGATCGTGATCGGCAAGACCAACCTCGACCAGTTCGCGACCGGGCTGAACGGCACCCGCTCGCCCTTCGGCGCGCCGCGCTGCGTGTTCGATGCCGATTATGTCTCGGGCGGCTCGTCCTCGGGCTCGGCGGTGGCGGTGGCCTCGGGGCTGTGTGCCTTCTCGCTCGGCTCCGACACCGCGGGTTCGGGCCGGGTGCCGGCGATGTTCAACAACCTCGTCGGGCTGAAGCCGAGCCCCGGGCTCGTGCCGAACACCGGCTGCGTACCGGCCTGCCGCTCGGTCGATGTCATCACCGTCTTCGCCGGCACCGTCGACGAGGCGGCCGAGGTGCGCCGGCTGATCGAGGGCCTTGACCCCGCCGATCCGTTCTCGCGCGAGGCCCAGCCCGTCGCCCTCCCTGCCCGTCCGCGCATCGGCGTGCTGACCGCGGCCGAGCGCGAGTTCTACGGCAATGCCGAGGTCGCGGCCGCCTATGACGCCGCCTGCGCCCGCGCCGAGGCGCTTGGCGCGACGCTCGTCCCCTTCGACTATGCCCCCTTCCGCGAGGCGGCGGCGCTGCTTTACGACGGGCCCTGGGTCGCCGAACGTCTGGCCGCGGTCGAGGCGTTCCTCGCCACCAACGCGGACGACTTCGAACCCACGGTGCGCAAGATCATCGAGGGCGCGAAGGGGCGCAGCGCGGTCGAGGCCTTCCGCGGCCTCTATCGCCTGAACGAGCTGCGCCAGCAGGTCGCGCCGACCTGGGAGGCGGTGGACATGCTGCTGCTGCCGACCTCGCCCACCCGCGCGACGGTGGCCGAGATGCGCGCCGACCCGATCGGGCGCAACAGCCAGTTCGGCCTTTACACCAACTTCGCGAACCTTCTGGGATACGCCGCGATCGCGGTGCCGGCGGGGTTCGGCGCCTCGGGCCTGCCCGTGGGGGTGCAGCTGGTGGGGCCGGCCTTCTCGGACGAGGCGCTGGTGCCCTTCGCGGGCGCGATGCACGCGGCCGCCGCCTGCGGTATGGGGCGCGACCGCACGGCGCCGGTGCCCGCGCCGGCCGAGCCGCGCCTGCCCGAGGGCTGGTGCACGCTCGCCGTCGTCGGCGCGCATCTGAGCGGCATGCCGCTGAACCGCGAGCTGACCGGCCCCGGCGGGCGCGGCCTTGGCACGGCGCGCAGCGCGCCCGGCTATCGGCTCTATGCGCTGGCGGGCACGGTGCCGGCGAAACCGGGGATGGTCTTCGACCCGGCGTTTGCCGGCCCGGGCCTCGCGCTCGAACTCTGGGCGCTGCCGCCCGCGGCCTTCGGCGCCTTCGTCGCCGCGATCCCGGCGCCGCTTGGCGTCGGCAAGGTGACGCTTGACGACGGCCGGCAGGTGACAGGCTTCCTGTGCGAAGCCCATGCGCTCGCGGGCGCCGAGGAGATCACCGGCTTCGGCGGCTGGCGCGCCTATTGCGCGGCGAAGGCGGGCTGAGCCCGCCCAGCCTCTTCAGCGCGCCGCGAAGATCCGGCCGAGCGTGTTGAGCAGGATCTGCGCGGCGAGGATCGCGGTGGTGCCGGTGTGGTCGTAATCCGGCGCCACCTCGACCAGGTCGATGCCGACGATCGTGCCGCGCTTGGCCAGCCCCGCGACGATGTCGAGCACCTCGTAATACTGGAAGCCGCCATGGCTTGGCGTGCCGGTGCCCGGCGCGATCGAGGGGTCGAAGCCGTCGATGTCGAGCGTCAGGTAATAGCGCCGCCCCGCCGGGATCCGCTCGAGCACCGCCTCGATGCCGAGCCGGCGCACCATCCGCACCGAGAGGATGTCCGAGCCCATCGCCTGCGCCGCCTCGTAGCCCTCCTTCGCGGTCGACGAGACATTGCGGATGCCGATCTGGGTCATCCCCTCGACCCAGGGCTTCTCGGCCGCGCGGCGCATCGGGTTGCCGTGGCCGACCCGCACGCCATGCCGCTCGTCGACGAAATCGAGATGGGCGTCGATCTGCACCACATGCACCGGTGCCTCGTCGGAAAAGGCGTTGATGCAGGGGATGTTGATCGAGTGATCGCCGCCCAGCACCACCGGCAGCGCACCGGCGCGCAGGATCGCGCGCACCCCCGCCTCGATATTCGCGTGGCTTGCCGCGGTGTCGGTGTGGATGATGTCGGCATCCCCGATGTCGACGATGCGCACCCCGTCGAGATAGGTGGTGTCGTCGTCGAAATCATAGGCCCCGGCATGGCCGAAGGCGAAGAGCGTCGAGGCCTCGCGGATGCCGCGCGGGCCGAACCGGGTGCCGGCGCGCCATTGCGTGCCGCAGTCGAAGGGCGCGCCCATCACCGCCACATCGGCGTCGATCCGGCTCCAGTCCGGCTCGTAGGGCGATTTCGCGAAGGTGGAGATGCCGACGAAGGGCAGATTCAGCCGGCCGCTCTCGTAACCATGTGCCATCGGGGGTCCTTTCCGCAGGGCTTTGCACCAAGGGATGACACGGGGCATTGCGCCCGAAAATACGGAACATATGATCTTCACATCAGAAAGGTTGATGTGAATGAAGATTGCCAACACCGATCTGCGCGCCCTCGCCGTGTTCCGCGCGGTGGTCGAGCACGAGGGTTTCGCCGGCGCGCAGATCGCGCTTGGCCTGTCGCAATCAGCGATCAGCTTTCACGTCAAGGCGCTCGAGGAGCGGCTTGGCTTCGCGCTGTGCCGCCGCGGCCGGGGCGGTTTCGCCCTGACCGAGCGCGGCGCGCTGGTCCATGCCCGCTCGGACGCGCTGTTCCTCTCGCTCGACGCCTTCGAGAGCGAGGTCGGCCGGCTGCGCGACCGGATCACCGGCACGCTGCGGATCGGGATGATCGACAACACGGTGACCGACAGCGGATTGCCGCTGCCGCAGGTGATCGGCCGGATCGGCGCGCGGGCGCCCGAGGCGCGGCTCGACATCGCCATGGCCGACCCCGAGACGCTGGTGGCGCGGCTGGCCGGCGGTGCGCTCGATCTGGCGATCCTGCCCGAGACACGGCTCGCCGAGGGGCTGCGGCTGAGCCCGCTGCACGAGGAGCGCCACCTGCTCTATTGCGGCCGCGGCCATCCGCTGTTCCCGCGCGCGGCCGAGGTCACCGAGACCGCCGAGATCGCGCGCTGGCCCTTCGTCGGCCGGCCCTATGCGAACCAGCGCGAGCTTGGCCCCTTCCCGGGCGCGGTGATGCCGGCCAGCGCCGCGAACATGGAGGCGCAGGCGATGTTCCTGCTTTCGGGGCGCTACATCGGCTATCTGCCGGCGCATTACGCGAAGACCCATGTCGCGGCTGGAGAGTTGCGCGTCCTCGGCCCGGGCTTCCCCCTGAGCTCGCGGCTGATGCTGGCGACGCGGGCCGGGATGCGGGCGACGCCGCTTCAGGATCTGTTCCTGCGCGAGCTGGTCGCCGCCGTCGCGGCCCAGGCGAGTGCGGGCTAAGCGCCACATTTCCTTCAAGAAATCATCGCTCACGTTTTGCGTGATCGTCATTTGGCACCGCTAGCTCCTGCCTCACCAATCACAGGAGACACGGATGTCCTTCAAAATCGCCCTGCTGGCGAGCTGCGCCGCGCTTGCCACCCCCGCCCTCGCCGAAGAGGTCTTCCCGGCCACGCTTGCCGGCCACGCCTTCCTGCCGGCGCTGTCGCTCGTCGCGCCGCCCGCCGATGCGCCGCGCGATCTGTGGGTCTCGGGCAAGTTCACCGGCACCACCCGCAACGAGGTGCCGATGAGCGTGATGGGCAATGTCGGCAAGAGCTATGGCGGCCACGAGACCGGCATCGCCCTGCCCTTCATCGGCCAGCCGGTGCAGGGGATGTCGGGCTTCGCGATGAACCGCGCCGAGGATGGCAGCTGGTTCGCGCTGACCGACAACGGTTTCGGCTCGAAAGCGAACAGCCCCGATGCGATGCTGTTCTTCCACCGCATGGCGCCCGATTTCGCCACCGGCACGGTGACCCGCAAGGAAACCATCTTCCTGCACGACCCCGACCACAAGGTGCCGTTCCGCATCGCCAACGAAGGCACCGACAGCCGCTATCTGACTGGCGCCGATTTCGACCCGGAAAGCCTGCAGTCTCTCGACGGCACCTTCTGGATCGGCGAGGAATTCGGCCCCTATCTGCTGCATGTGGCGCGCGACGGCGCGATCCTGGACGTGATCCCGACGCGGCTTGACGGCGCGGTTCTGGCCGGCCCCGACACCCCCGGCGTCAAGGTTCCGGCCGAGGCGGGCAAGGATTATCAGGTGCAGCGCTCGGGCGGTTACGAGGGCATGGCGCTGCAGCCCGGCACCAACCTGCTTTGGGCGATGCTGGAAAAGCCGCTACTGGTGGCCGGTGGCGGCACCGAGGGTGACTTCCTGCGGGTGATGACCTTCGATCCGGCGAAGAAGGACTGGACCGGTGACAGCTTCAAGTTCCGCCTCTCCGAAGGCGCGACGGCGATCGGCGATTTCAACTTCATCGACGCCACCCATGCGCTGGTGATCGAGCGCGACAACGGCGAGGGCGATGCGGCCAAGGCCTGTGCCGCGGGCGCCACCGACACCTCGGCCTGCTACCCGATCCCGGCAAAGGTGAAGAACATCGTTCTGCTCGACACCGCCTCGATCGACGCCGACGGCTACATCCGCCGCATCGGCCATATCGACCTGCTGAACATCGCCGATCCCGAAGGCAAGGCGCTCGCCGGGATGAAGCCCGCCTCGGGCCCCTTCACCTTCCCGTTCTTCACCATCGAGGACGTGGCGCGGGTGGACGAGACCCACATCCTGGTGGCGAATGACAACAACCTGCCGTTCTCGGGCGGGCGCGAGGTCGGCACGGCGGCGAACAACGAGTTCATCCTGCTCTCGGTGCCGGAACTGCTCTCGGCGAAGTAAGCCTCTTCACACGCAACAGGCCGGCGGCCCACGGAGCGCCGGCCACCTCCCCCGCCCGATCCCCTGTCACCGCGCCCGCCGAGGTGCTAGAGCGGTGAGGACAGACGGAAGGGGAGCGGTCATGCCCACAGACGACACCATCGTGCCCCTCGGGGCGGCCTATTTCCCGGTGCCCGCCGGCAGCCCGACGCGCTCCTATGCCTTCCTGCTCGTACCCGGCTTCACCCTTCTCGCCTTCAGCTCGGCGGTCGAGCCCCTGCGCATCGCCAACCAGCTCTCGCAGCAGCCGCTCTACCGCTGGCAGCTGATGTCGGAAACCGGCGCACCGGTCGCAAGCTCGTCCGGAATCTCGGTCTGCGTCGATGCCCCGATCGGACCGATGGACCGCGCCACCCGCGCCTTCGTCTGCGCCGGCAATCCGCCCTCGGCCGCGGCCGCGCCGAAGGTGGTTGCCGCGATCCAGCGCCACGCCCGCTTCGGCGGCGCCGTCGGCGGGATCTGCACCGGCGCCGTGGCACTTGCCGCGGCCGGCCTGCTCGAGGACCACGCCTTCACCCTGCACTGGGAGAACCAGCCCACCTTCCGCGAGGATTTCCCCGCGCTCTGCCCCTCGGCCAACCGCTTCGAGATCTCGGGGCCGGTGATGACCTGCGGCGGCGGGGCGGCGGCGACGGACATGATGCTGTCGCTCATTGCCGAGGACCACGGGGCCGAGTTTTCCGCGATGGTCTCCGAGATGTGCCTGCGCAAGGTGATGGTCGGCATCGAGAAGGAACAGCGCAGCTCGCTTTCGGTGCTGATCCGCTCGCGCAATCCGGGCCTGCTGAACATCGTCACGCTGATGAATGCCCATATCGAGGACCCGCTGACGCTTGACGACCTGTCGCGCGTGGCGGGCTATTCGCGGCGCCATATCGAGCGGATGTTCCTGTCGGTCCTGGGCGAGACCCCGGGCGAGTTCTATCGCGGGATCCGCCTCGACCACGGCCGCACGCTGCTCTCGACCACCGACATGGGGCTGCTCGAGGTGGCGCTGGCCTGCGGCTTCGGCTCGGTCGCGCATTTCTCGAAGAGCTTCAAGGCGCGTTTCGGCACCGCTCCGACGAAGTTCAACCGCACCATCCGCGGCGCGCGCAAGACACGCTGAAACAGTGGCCCGGACGTGACACGGCCCCGGGCGGGCGGGCGTGCCGCGACGGGGCCTGAATGTCATCCGCTGAAAACACCATCAACGCCGGATGGCATTGAAATCGCTTTCTGATTTTCGGTGGAACGGCTTGGTGGAGCTGAGGGGGATCGAACCCCTGACCTCATCATTGCGAACGATGCGCTCTCCCAACTGAGCTACAGCCCCTCGCCGTGGGGGGGCTTTTCGCCCTTTGGCGGGGGAATGTCAAGCGCCCCAAAACACGGAACTGAAAGATTTTTCATTTTCCGGGTCCGGAGGCTTTTCGCCCCCCGCCACACCCCTTTTTTCAGGCCGTGACGCCAAGCTTGCCGCGCACGAAGGCCGCAAGATCGGCGGCCGGCCGGGCGCCCGCCGCACGCGCCACCTCGCGGCCACCGCGGAACAGCACGAAGGCCGGAATCCCCTGGATCCGGTAGCGCTGCGCCACCGTCGGATTCGACTCGGTGTTGATCTTCGCCAGCCGCACCTGCGGCGCGAGCATTGCCGCCGCCGCCTGGAACTGCGGCGCCATCTGCCGGCAGGGCCCGCACCAGGGCGCCCAGAAGTCGACGAGCAGCGGCAGGTCGTCCTTTTCCGCCTTCATCAGGGTCTCGGTCTCGATCTCGGTCACCTTGCCCGAGATCAGCGGCGCGCCGCAGACACCGCATTTCGGCCCCGCGACCAGCCGGTCGGCGGGAACCCGGTTCGCCTGCCCGCACTCGAGACAGGTCACGCGCATCGATTCGGCCATGTTGAGCCTCCGTTGCATTCGATTTACCGAATATATTGGAAGCAAGGCCAGCCAATGCAAGGAGAGCCGATGACACCGTTCAGGGAACTGCCGGCCGAACGGCAGGAGGCGCTGCGCGCGGCCTATGCCGCGGAGATGGCGCGGCAGGGCGGCACCTGCGAGATGGCCGAGAAGATCGCCCGTTTCGCGGCATGGCTGACCCCGCAGGGGGTGAGCTTCGGGGCCGAAGACCTGCCGCCGCGCCGGCAGTGAGGGCGCGAAGGGGGCGCTGCCCCCTCTTGGCTGCGCCAATTCACCCCCGGGATATTTGGGGCAATTGGAAGCGGGAAGGGGAGGGTTTCCCCTCCCCCTTTTTCTTGGCGCACAGACGCCGGGGGCCGCGCCCCCGGCCTGTTGTCCTACATCCAGTCCTCGACCGGCGGGCAGGTGCACACCAGATGCCGGTCGCCATAGACGTTGTCGACCCGGCCGACGGGCGGCCAGTACTTGTCCTCGCGGAAGGCGCCGGGCGGGAAGCAGCCCTGTTCGCGGCTGTAGGGCCGGTCCCAGTCGGCCACCAGGTCCTCGACCGTGTGCGGCGCGCGGCGCAGCGGGCTGTCCTCGGCCCCGATGCGGCCCGCGGCGACGTCGTCGATCTCGGCCCGGATCGCCTCCATCGCGGTGATGAAGCGGTCAAGCTCGGCCTTCGTCTCCGATTCCGTCGGTTCGACCATCAGCGTGCCGGCGACCGGCCAGCTCATCGTCGGCGCGTGGAAGCCGTTGTCGACCAGCCGCTTCGCGATGTCATCGACTGTCACCCCCACCTCGGCGAAGCCGCGGGTGTCGAGGATGCACTCATGCGCCACCCGTCCCCGGTTGCCCATGAAGAGGATCGGGTAAAGCGGCTTCAGCCGCGCCGCGATGTAATTCGCGTTCAGGATCGCGACCCGCGTCGCCTGGGTCAGCCCCGCGCCGCCCATCATCAGGCAATAGGCCCAGGAGATCAGCAGGATCGAGGCCGAACCATAGGGGGCCGCACTCACCGGCCCCTCGACGCCGCCAAGCTCGGGGTGGCCCGGCAGATGCGGCGCGAGATGCGCCTTCACCCCGATCGGGCCCATGCCCGGGCCACCACCGCCATGCGGGATGGCGAAGGTCTTGTGCAGGTTGAGGTGGCTGACATCGCCGCCGATCTCTCCGGGCTTCACCAGGCCCACAAGCGCGTTCATGTTCGCGCCGTCGATATAGACCTGGCCGCCGTGGTCATGGGTGATCTCGCACACCCGCTTCACCGTTTCCTCGAAGACACCATGGGTCGAGGGATAGGTGATCATGCAGGCCGCGAGATTGTCCCCCGCCTCGGCCGCCTTCGCCGCGAAATCCTTGAGGTCGATGTCGCCGTTCGGCGCGGCCTTGACGACGACAACCTGCATCCCCGCCATATGCGCCGAGGCCGGGTTGGTGCCATGCGCCGAGACCGGGATCAGGCACACCCGCCGGTGCCCCTCGCCCCGCGCGCGATGGTATGCGGCAATCGTCATCAGCCCGGCATATTCGCCCTGCGCGCCCGAGTTCGGCTGCATCGAGAAGGCGTCATAGCCGGTGATCTCGCACAGTTTCTGCTCGAGATCGGCGATCACCTCGGCATAGCCCTCGGCCTGGTTCGACGGCGCGAAGGGGTGGAGCGAGGAGAACTCGGGCCAGGAGATCGGCATCATCTCGGCCGCGGCGTTGAGCTTCATCGTGCACGAGCCGAGCGGGATCATCGCCCGGTCAAGCGCCAGGTCGCGGTCCGAGAGCCGGCGCATGTAGCGCATCATCTCGCTTTCCGCCCGGTTCATGTGGAAGACCGGGTGGGTGAGATAGGCGCTGTCGCGCAGCATCGTCTCGGGGATGCCAAGGCCCACGGTCTCGGGCGCCGGATCGGTGATGCCGAAGGCGTCGAGCAGCCGGGCGATGACGCCGGCGTCGGTCAGCTCGTCGACCGAGATCCCGACCCGGTCGCGTCCGACCCGGCGCAGGTTCAGCCCGCGGTGCCGCGCCGCCGCCATGATCCCCTGCTGGCCGACGCCGACCTTCACGGTGATCGTGTCGAAGAAGGCCTCGGGCGCGACCTCGGCGCCGGCGGCGACCAGCGCATCGCGCAGCCGCACCGCGTTCAGATGCACCTGCTCGGCGATCGCGCGCAGCCCGACGGGCCCGTGGAAGACGGCGTAGAAGCTCGCCATCACCGCAAGCAGCGCCTGCGCGGTGCAGACGTTCGAGGTCGCCTTCTCGCGGCGGATGTGCTGTTCGCGGGTCTGCAGGCTGAGCCGATAGGCCTTGTTGCCGCGGCTGTCGATCGAGACGCCGACGATGCGGCCGGGCATCGAGCGCTTCAGCTCGTCGCGCGTCGCCATGAAGGCCGCATGCGGGCCGCCATAGCCCATCGGCACGCCGAAGCGCTGCGCCGAGCCCACGGCGATATCGGCCCCCATCGCCCCCGGCTCCTTCAGCAGGCACAGCGCCAGAAGGTCGGTCGCGACCACCGCCAAAGCCTTGGCGGCGTGGAGCTTTTCGATCAGGTCGGTGAAGTCGCGGACATGGCCATAGGTGCCCGGATACTGGAAGATCGCGCCGAAGACCTGCTCGGGGACCAGCGCCTCGGGCTCGCCCTTGATGATCTCGATGCCCAAGGGCAGCGCCCGGGTCTCGATCACGCCGATCGTCTGCGGATGCAGGTTCACATCGACGAAGAAGGCGCGCGCCTTCGATTTCGCCGCGCGCTCGGCCATGGTCATCGCCTCGGCCGCCGCCGTCGCCTCGTCAAGAAGCGAGGCGTTCGCCACCGGCAGGCCGGTGAGATCCGCCACCATCGTCTGATAGTTCAGCAGCGCCTCGAGCCGGCCCTGCGCGATCTCGGGCTGATAGGGGGTATAGGCGGTGTACCAGGCCGGGTTTTCCAGGATGTTGCGCTGGATCGCCGGCGGCGTGACCGTGCCGTAATAGCCCTGCCCGATCAGCGAGGTCATCACCCGGTTCTTTGCCGCCACGCCGCGCAGCTTCTCGAGCAGCGCGTGTTCGGTCATCGGCGCCCAGCCGAGCGGCCGCGTCTGGCGGATCGCGGCGGGCACCGTCTCGTCGATCAGTGCCTCGAGCGAGGGCACGCCCACCGCCTTCAGCATCTCGGCCATCTCGGCCGGGCTCGGCCCGATGTGGCGGCGGTTGGCGAAATCGTAGGTATCGTAGGAGGTGGGCGTGAACATGGGATTAGCCGATGAAATCCTTGTAATCCTCTTCCGACATGAAGGCATCGAGCTGCTCCATGTCCTCGACCTTCATCTTGAAGAACCACGCGCCAAGCGGGTCCTCGTTGACCAGGGCGGGGTTGTCGGACAACGCCTCGTTCACCGCGACGATCTCGCCATCGACCGGGGCGAGGATGTCCGAGGCCGCCTTGACCGATTCGATCACGCAGATCTCGTCACCCTTGGCGACCTTGGTCTCGGGCTCGGGCAGTTCGACGAAGACCACGTCGCCCAGCTGTTCCGAGGCATGTTCGGTGATGCCGACAACCACGAGGTCGCCCTCGACGCGCAGCCATTCGTGTTCTTCGGTGAATTTGATGGTCATCTCGGGGGCTCCTCAGCGTTTGTAGGAATGGGGATGGAAGGGCATCGGGGCGATGCGGGCGGGGTGACGCTTGCCGCGCACCTCGCCATAGACGAGCGTGCCGTCGGTCAGCGTCGCGGGCAGATAGGCCATCGCCATCGGCGCGTTGATCGAGGGGCCGAAGCCGCCCGAGGTGACACGGCCAAGCGCCGCGCCGCCACTTTCCGCGGCGAAGATCTCGGTGCCCTCGCGCATCGGGGCGCGGCCCTCGGGGCGCAGACCGACACGGCGGCGGGCGGGGCCCTGCGCCAGCTCGGCAAGGATCCGGTCCGCACCCGGGAAGCCGCCCGCACGGGCGCCCCCCACGCGGCGCGCCTTCTGGATCGCCCAGGCCAGCCCCGCCTCGACGGGCGAGGTGGTGGTGTCGATGTCATGGCCGTAGAGACACAGCCCGGCCTCGAGCCGCAGGCTGTCGCGCGCGCCAAGACCGATCGGCGCGACCTCCGCCATCGCCAGCAGGGCGCGGGCGAAATCCGCGGCGCGCCCCTCGGGCAGCGAGATCTCGAACCCGTCCTCGCCGGTATAGCCCGAGCGCGAGATCCAGAGCTCGGCGCCCTCCCAGGAAAGCGTCGCGACCTCCATGAAGCGCATCGCCGCAACACCCGGCACCAGCCGCGCCAGCGCCGTCTCGGCCGCCGGCCCCTGCAGCGCCAGAAGCGCGCGGTCGGCGATCACCTCGACGCCGGGCACATGGGCGCGCAGATGCGCGATATCGGCCTCGGCACAGGCGGCATTCACCACGAGGAACAGGTGATCGCCCCGGTTCGCCACCATCAGGTCATCGAGAATGCCGCCCGCAGCATCGGTGAACATCGCATAGCGCTGCCGGTTCAGGCCGAGCCCCGCGACATCGACCGGCACCAGCGCCTCGAGCGCGGCGACGGCGCCCGCGGGCAGGATCACCTGCCCCATGTGGCTGACGTCGAACAGCCCCGCCGCGGCGCGGGTGTGCAGATGCTCCTTCAGCACCCCCATCGGATATTGCACTGGCATCTCCCAGCCGGCAAAGGGCACCATCTTCGCCCCAAGCTCCAGATGCAGATCGAAAAGCGGCGTCCGCTTCAGGCCGGTTTCACTGGCCATGTCACACTCTCTTTCAGCCGGAAAAGCCCCGGCACCGAATCCCATGGCCTTTCGGCCCGCTCGATGCCCCCTCTGTCCCAACCCGTTGCCGGGCGCCTGAGATCGTTATCCCTTCGGCGGGCTCCCGTGTCCGGGCGCCTCTCTCCAGAGTCGTTGATCAGGTCGGTCCTTTTGCCTGAGAGTTTACCGGGGCGGTTGCTCCTTCGGCACCGGCGCGTGGCCGGCTTCTCCCGTTCCTGACGTCTCTCCCGATAGCCGAAGCCCCCCGTATCTGGCAAGCAAGAAAACGGATGCGACGCTTTGCAGAAAAAAGCGACATTCCTGTCAGGAAAAATGCCATGAAAAAAGGGCGCCGACCGCACCCCTTTCATCTTGGCAAAAATACCTCGGGGGTGAGGCCCGACGGGCCGAGGGGGCAGCGCCCCCTGCCTCGCCCGCGGCCCCGCGCGGCCTCAACCCTTCGCCCGCACCCGGTACAGCAGCGGCAGCAGATCGGCCATCTCGGGCCCGTGCGCCTGCCCCGTCAGCGCCTTGCGCAGCGGCATGAAGAGGCCCCGCCCCTTGCGCCCGGTCGCGGCCTTCACCTGCGCCGTCCACTCCCCCCAGGTCTCGGGGCCGAAGGGCGGCTCGGGCAGAAGCGCGAGCGCCGTCGCGACGAACTCGGCATCCTCCGGCTCGATCACCGGCTCGGCGCCGTTCAGGCACAGATCCGCCCAATGCGCGAGATCGTCGAGCCGGTCGATGTTGTGCGAGGCGACGCGCCAGAAGGCCTCGGCCTGGGCGGCGGGAATGCCCAGCCCCGCGATTCGCTCGGCCACCGCGGCGAAGGGCAGATGCTGATTGCGCGCGCGGGTCAGCGGAATGAGCTCGGCCGCGTCGAATTTCGTCGGCGCCGCGCCGAACTGGCTCAGCTCGAACCCCTCGGCCAGTTCATCAAGCGACATCTTCAGCTCGACCGGCTGGCTCGAGCCGAGCCGCGCCATCATCGACAGCAATGCCTCGGGCGCGATGCCCTGTGCGCGCAAATCGCGGATCGACAGCGCGCCAAGCCGCTTCGACAGCTCCTCGCCCTGCGGCCCGGTCAGCAGCGAGTGATGCGCGAAGGCCGGCGGCTCCGCCCCCAAGGCACGGATGATCTGGATCTGCGTCGCGGTATTCGTCACATGGTCGGCGCCGCGCACGATATGGGTCACCCCCATGTCGGCGTCATCGACCGGCGAGGCGAAGGTATACAGCACCTGCCCCGAGGTCTTCACCAGCACCGGGTCCGAGACCGAGGCCGCGTCGATCGAGATCGCGCCGAGGATGCCGTCCTCCCATTCGATCCGCTCCTGATCGAGGGCAAAGCGCCAGTAACCCTCGCGCCCCTCGGCGCGCAGCGCGGCCTTCTCGGCCTCGCCCAGCTTCAGCGCGGCGCGGTCATAGACCGGCGGGCGGCCCATGTTCAGCTGCTTCTTGCGCTTGAGGTCCAGCTCGGTCGGGGTCTCGAAACACTCATAGAGCCGCCCGGCCGCACGCAGCTGATCGGCCACCTCGGCGTAACGGTCGAGCCGGCGCGACTGCGCCTCCTCGCGGTCCCACTCGATGCCGAGCCACTCGAGATCCGCCTTCAGCGCGTCGATGTATTCCTGTTTCGAGCGTTCCTGATCGGTGTCGTCGATGCGCAGGATGAAGGTGCCGCCGGCCTTGCGGGCGAGCAGATAGTTCATCAGCGCGGTGCGCAGGTTGCCGACATGGATGTAGCCGGTCGGCGACGGGGCGAAACGGGTCACGATGGTCATCGGGGGGCCTCCTGTGGGCCCCTGCTCTTTCACACCCGGCCGTTCTTGTCCATATCGGGGGCTGGACCGGCACGGTGGAGGACAGGATGACGGCACGCTGGAAGGATTGCGAGGCGCCCTCGCTCGACGACATCGCGGCGATGGCGGAGGCCGCGCGCGCCGCCCTGCCCGAGGCATTCCGCGGCCCGGCCGCGGCGGTGGTGCTGCGGATCGAGGATTTCGCCGCGGACGATCTGCTCGACGAGCTGGAGATCGAGGATGCCTTCGAGCTGACCGGGCTTTATGACGGCATCCCGATGACGCAGAAATCGGTGATGGATCCGGGCGGGCCCGACGTGATCTGGCTGTTTCGCCGCGCGATCCTCGACGAATGGGCGGCGCGCGGCGACGTGGCGCTTGATGCGCTGGTGGCCCATGTCTTCGTGCACGAGCTCGCGCATCACTTCGGCTGGTCAGATGGCGATATCGCCGCGATCGACCGCTGGTGGGAGTGAGCGCGGCTTGCCGCAGGCAGACACGGTCCTAGCTTGACGCGAAACTCGCCCGGAGGACCGAGAATGATGCACCCGACCCGCCGAGCCGCCCTTGCCGGCGCCGCCGCCCTGCCCCTCGCCTCGGCCCTGCCGCAACCGGCCGCGGCAGCCGAGACGCCCCCCGCCCCGCCAGCGATCGCGCCCTGGCGGCGGCTGCGTCTTGGCGAGTTCACCGTGACGCCGCTGCTGGCGGGGCAGCGACCGCTCGAGGCCCCGCATGGCACCTTCGGGCTGAACGTGTCGGACGAGGCCTTTGCCGCGGCAAGCGCCGCCGCCTTCCTGCCCGCTGAGCGCGCGCTCAATTCCTTCACCCCGGTGCTGGTCGAGACCGGCCGCGAGACCGTGCTCTTCGACACCGGGCTTGCGCCCGAGGGGGTGCTTGCCGCGCTCGCCGCCGCCGGCCACGCGCCCGAGGACGTCACCCTTGTGGTGCTCACCCACATGCACGGCGACCACATCGGCGGGCTGAGCACAGAGGGCGTGCCGACCTTCCCGAAGGCGCGCTGCGTCACCGGCCGGATCGAATGGACGCATTGGGCGGCCGCCGGCAACGAGGGGTTCGAGACCCGGGTGCGGCCGCTTGCCGACCGCTTCACCTTCCTCGAGGACGGCGACACGGTGGTGCCGGGCATCACCGCGACGCTTGCCCCGGGCCACACGCCCGGACACATGGTCTTCCGGCTTGAAAGCGCCGGGCGCGCGCTGATGCTGACCGCCGACACCGCGAACCATTATGTCTGGTCGGTCGGCCACCCGGACTGGGAGGTGCGCTTCGACAGCGACCGCACGCAGGCGATCGCCACGCGCAAGCGCGTGCTGGGCGCGATCGCAGCCGAGCGCATCCCCTTCATCGGCTATCACATGCCCTTCCCCGGCGCCGGGTTCCTCGAGGCCACGGCGGATGGTTTCCGGTTCATCCCCGTGACCTACCAGCTCGACCTGTGAGAGTTTCCGCACTGCGGCGATAGCGCTTGGAACAGGGCAGCGAACCTGCCATGATCGCCACGAAGCCCCCGCGCGATACACCCGGAGAGATTGCATGCCCGCGATCCTGACCATCACGCTCAACCCGACGGTCGACATTGCAATCACCGCAGATCATGTCGCGCCCGAGCGCAAGCTGCGCTGCTCGCGCCCCGATACCGATCCGGGCGGCGGCGGCATCAACGTCAGTCGCGCGATCTCGGCGCTTGGCGGCCATTCGACCGCCTTCGTCGCGCTTGGCGGGCCGACCGGGGACAAGGTGATGCACCTGCTGGCCGAGCAGGGGATCGGGCTGTCGCCCTTCCCCGCGCCCGGCGAGACGCGGCAGAGCCTGACGGTGACCGACGCCTCGACGGGCGAGCAATACCGCTTCGTCATGCCGGGGCCGGAATGGTCGAAGCGCGACGTGACCAAGGTGCTCGACCGGATCGGCCGGGCCGCGCCCGAGGGCGGCATCGTGGTGCTCTCGGGCAGCCAGCCGCCGGGCGTGCCCGAGGACTTCCCGGCAAGACTCGCCACCCGCATCGCCCGCACCCAGGCGCGCTTCTTCCTCGACACCTCGGGCAAGGCGCTGCATGCGCTGCTGAGCTCGGGCGCGAAGCCCGCCGATGTGCTGCGCATGGACGATCTGGAGGCCGAGGAGCTTGCCGGCCATCCGCTGCCCACCCGCACCGACAGCGCCGATTTCGCCGAAAGCCTGGTGAACCGCGGCATCGCCCATGCGGTGATCGTGGCGCGCGGCGCGGATGGCAATGTGCTGGCCACCGCCGCGGGACGCTGGGTGGCGCAGGCCTTCCCCGACGAGGTGGTCTCGAAGGTCGGCGCGGGCGACAGCTTCGTTGCGGCCTTCTCGCTTGCCCGCACCCGTGGCCTGCCGCAGCCCGAGGCGCTGCGCTGGGGCGCGGCGGCGGCGGCGGCGGCGGTGATGACCGAGGCCACCGACCTGTGCGAGCTGCACACGGTGAAGCGACTGTTGCGCTCGACCACGCTCACCGAGATCTGAGCGCGCGCGGCCGGGAGGGGGAAAGGGGGCGCTGCCCCCTCGGCCCTTCGGGCCTCACCCCCGGGATATTTGGGGCAATTGGAAGATGCCGGGCGGGGCGCCGGTCGCTGCGGGCTCAGAAGCTCGGCGGGGTGCAGGCGCTGACCACGGTGCAGGGCTCGCGCCCCGGGTTGCGGAAGCGGTGCGGCAGCGGGCTGGCAAATGCATAGGCATCGCCCGGGCCGAGGATCTTGCGTTCGCCGTCGACCGTCACCTCGAGCCGGCCGGTCAGGATGATGCCGATCTCCTCGCCCTGATGGCTGAGCGCCACCTTGCCGGTGTCGGCGCCGGGCTGGTAGGTCTCGTGCAGCATCTGCAACAGCCGCCCTGCCCCCGCCTCGCCGATCTGGCGGTAGGAGATCTTGCCCTTGCCGATCTCGACCAGCTCCTCGGCCGCGAAGAAGAAGCGCCGTTCCGTTTCCGGGGTGAAGGCGAAGAATTCCGCAAGCCCGATCGGCAGCCCGTCGAGAATGCGCTTGAGCGCCCCGACCGAGGGGTTGGCGCGCCCCGATTCGATCAGCGAGATCGTCGAATTCGGCACGCCCACCCGGCGCGCCAGCTCGCGCTGCGACAGCCCGCGCGCGGCGCGCAAGGCGCGCAATCTGCCACCGACGTCCACATCCATCGCCCCGCCCCGTTCCGCTTGTTCGACATTCGCAAAACATCAACGATCGGATACGCGAAATCAAGGACTTGGCTGTAGCGGAAAAAGGATTGTTGCAGGCACCGGAAAGTGGCTTCCTTGCAGGCAGACAGCTTTCCCCGAAATCACGGACCGAGTCCCATGAACAAGTTCACCAACGACCTTTCCCACGTCACCGAGGCCGACCGCGCCAACGTCTGGCACCACCTGCTGCAGCACAAGTCGCTCGAGACCACCGACCCGCGCATCATCGTCAAGGGCCAGGGCCTGCGGATCTGGGACCAGCACGGCGCCGAGTTCATCGACGCGGTCTCGGGCGGGGTCTGGACGGTGAACGTCGGCTATGGCCGCGAGAGCATCGCGAACGCGATCCGCGACCAGCTGATCGAGCTGCCCTATTGGGCGGGCAGCGGCGGCACCATCCCGGGCGCGCTGTTCTCGGAAAAGCTGCTGACCAAGATGCCGGGGCTGAGCCGCGTCTATTACGCGAACTCGGGCTCGGAAGCGAACGAGAAGGTCTTCAAGATGGTGCGCCAGATCTCGGCGCGGCTGCATGGCGGCAAGAAGTCGAAGATCCTCTATCGCGAACGCGACTATCACGGCGCGACGATCGGCACGCTCGCGGCCTGCGGTCAGGAAGAGCGCGCGATGCAATACGGCCCCTTCCCCGACGGCTTCGTCGCGGTGCCGCATTGCCTTGAGTATCGCGCGCAATGGGATGTCGAGAACTACGGCGAACGCGCGGCGGATGCGATCGAGGAAGTGATCCTGCGCGAGGGCCCGGACACCATCGGCCTTCTGTGCCTCGAGCCCGTCACCGCGGGCGGCGGCGTGATCGTGCCGCCGAAGGGCTATTGGCAGCGGGTGCAGGAGATCTGCAAGAAATACGACATCCTGCTGCACATCGACGAGGTCGTCTGCGGCATGGGGCGCACCGGCACCTGGTTCGGCTATCAGAACTATGGCATCCAGCCCGACTTCGTGACGATGGCGAAGGGCGTGGCCTCGGGCTATGCGGCGATCTCGTGCTGCGTGACCACCGAGGCGGTGTTCGAGCAGTTCAAGGATGCCTCGGACAAGCTGAGCTATTTCCGCGACATCTCGACCTTCGGCGGCTGCACCGCGGGCCCGGCGGCGGCGCTCGAGAACATGCGCATCATCGAGGACGAGGGGCTGCTGGCCAATACCGTCGCGATG
This sequence comes from Paenirhodobacter sp. YD-8, assembly GCF_056590935.1. Lineage (NCBI taxonomy): Bacteria > Pseudomonadati > Pseudomonadota > Alphaproteobacteria > Rhodobacterales > Paenirhodobacter > Paenirhodobacter sp. YD-8. The sequence continues at coordinate 2,683,948 of NZ_CM152649.1, forward strand.
GGCGAGCGGATCATGGCGAACCTCAATGCGCTGATGGAAAAGCACAAGGTGATCGGCGACGTGCGCGGCGCGGGCCTGTTCGCGGGGGCCGAGCTGGTCGCCGACCGGGCGACGAAAGAGCCGATGGCCGAGGCCGAGGTCTCGCGCGTGGTGGCCGAGGGGGCGAAGCGCGGCGTGATGTTCGGCATGACGAACCGCTCGCTCACCGGCTTCAACAACACGCTGTGCTTCAGCCCGGCGCTGATCGCGACGCCCGATGACATCGACGCGATCACCGATGCCGTCGATGGCGCGCTGACCGCCGTCTTCGGCTGATCCCGGCGCCACGGAAACACAAAGCCCCGGCGGAAACGCCGGGGCTTTTGCATTTCTGGCGGCGTTTCGGGGTGGCCTCAGCGCGTGTCGCGCCAGCGGTTCACCATCGGGTAGCGGCGGTCGAGCCAGAAGGCGCGCGTCGTCAGCCGCGGTCCGGGCGCCGACTGGAACCGCTTCCATTCCGAGATGTAGAGCAGATGCTCGACCCGTTTCACCGTGGCGCGCTCGAACCCCGCCGCGACGATCTCGGCCACCGACTGGTCGCGCTCGACCAGCCGCTCGAGGATCGCGTCGAGCACCTCGTAGGGCGGCAGGCTGTCCTCGTCCTTCTGGTTGTCGCGCAGCTCGGCACTTGGCGGCTTGTCGATGATCGCGGGCGGGATCACCTCGCCCGCCGGGCCCTGCATCCACGGCCGGTGGTTCGCATTGCGCCAGCGGCAGGTCTCGAAGACGCGGGTCTTGTAGAGATCCTTGATCGGGTTGTAGCCGCCCGCCATGTCGCCATAGATCGTGCAATAGCCGACCGCGACCTCGGACTTGTTGCCGGTGGTCAGCAGCATCCCCCCGAACTTGTTCGAGATCGCCATCAGCATCACGCCGCGCAGGCGCGACTGGATGTTCTCCTCGGTGATGTCGGGTTTCGTGCCCTCCATCAGATGGGCGAGCGCCCCCGCCACCGCGTCGCGCGGCCCCTCGATATGCACGGTATCGAGCCGGGAGCCGAGACGGCGGGCCAGATCGGCCGCATCATCAAGCGAGCCCTGCGAGGTGAAGCGCGAGGGCAGCATGACGCAATGCACATTTTCGGCCCCGATCGCATCGGCCGCGATCGTGGCGACCAGTGCCGAGTCGATACCGCCCGAAAGCCCGAGCACCACCTTCGAGAAGCCCGACTTGCGAAGATAGTCGCGCAGGCCGGTGACCATCGCGGCGTAATCCTGTTCCCAGTCCGACGGCGCCTCGGTCACCGGGCCGGGCAGTGCCCGCCAGCCATCGGCGCCGCGCTCGAAGTCGACATGCACCACGGCCTCCTCGAAGACCGGCAGCTGCGCGGCCAGCGCGCCATGCGGGTTCAGCACGAAACTTGCCCCGTCGAACAGCTGATCGTCCTGCCCGCCCACCATGTTCAGGTAGACAAGCGGCAGCCCGGTCTCGACCACGCGCGAGACCATCAGGTTCATCCGCAGCTCGAGCTTGTTGCGATAGTAAGGCGAGCCGTTCGGCACCAGCAGGATCTCGGCCCCGGTCTCGGCCAGCGTCTCGGCGACGTCCGTATGCCACGAATCCTCGCAGATCGGCGAACCGATCACCAGCGGGCCGACCCGATAGGGGCCGGAGATCGGGCCGCTGTCGAAGACGCGCAGCTCGTCGAACAGATCGACATGGGGCAGGTGATGCTTGAGGATGCGCGCGGCGACGCGGCCGTTTTCCAGCACCCACCAGGCGTTGTAATGGCCGCTCTCGTCCCACCACGGGCCGCCGATGCCAAGTGCCGGGCCATCGGTGATCCTGGTGGCGAGCTCCTCCATCGCCGCCATCGCATCGGCGACGAAGGCGGGCTTCAGCACCAGGTCCTGGGTCTGATAGCCGGTCAGGAACATCTCGGGCAGCGCCACCATGTCGGCGCCCGCGGCGCGGCCCTCCTCCCAGGCGGCAAGCGCCTTCGCCGCATTGCCGGCGAGATCGCCGACCGTGGCGTTGAGCTGGGCGAGCGTGAGGCGGAATCTGTCGGCCATGCGGGGCTCCTCGTTCGTCTGCCCCCGATGTAGCCTCTTGATGCAGCGGTGGAAAGCCGCAGGGGGCGAAAACCCGCGCCGATCGGTGCCGCGATGCAGCGTCAGGCGGCCGCGATGCTTGTGCGATCTGCCCCCGCGCTCTAGATTTGCCCGGCCTTCGGGCAGCCGAGTCAGGGGGAAACATGGCGCGCACACGGATTCTCGCAATCGGACTGGCAGTGTCGCTGGCGGCAGGCGCCGCCGCGGCCCAGGAGGTCGCCACCAAGCAATACGAGGACGGCGGCATCTACGAAGGCACGTTCAAGGACGGCAAGCAGCACGGCCACGGCATCTACCGCCTGCCCTCGGGCTATGAATACGAGGGCGATTGGGTGATGGGCGAGATCGTCGGCGAGGGCACGGCGAAATTCCCGAACGGCTCGGTCTATGTCGGCCATTTCTCGCGCGGCAAGCCCGACGGCAAGGGCAAGATCACCTTCGCCGACGGCGGCACCTACGAGGGGGACTGGGTGCAGGGCGAGATCACCGGCAACGGCATCGCCCATTACGCGAACGGCACCACCTACGAGGGCAGCTTCGTCAACGCGCTGCATCAGGGCCATGGCGTGCTGACCGGCCCCGACGGCTATCGCTATGAAGGGGACTGGGTGCAGGGGGTGAAGCAGGGACAGGGCAAGATCACCTATCCCGACCGCTCGGTCTACGAGGGCGACATGCTGGCCGGCGCGCGCGCAGGCCACGGCCGGCTGACGATGGCGAACGGGCTCGTCTACGAGGGGCTCTGGGCCGCCGGCCAGATGAACGGCACCGGCCGGCTGGTGCAGCCGAACGGCGACATCTACGAAGGCGAGATGGTCGACGGCAAGCGCCAGGGCCAGGGCAAGGTGACCTACGCGAACGGCGACACCTACGAGGGCAGCTTCGCGGGCGACGCGCGCTCGGGCCGGGGCGTGTTCCGCGGCACCGACGGCTATGTCTATGACGGCGACTGGACCGAAGGCCGGATCGAGGGCGCGGGCAAGGTCACCTATCCCGACGGCTCGGTCTATGAGGGCGCGTTCAGGAACGACCTGCCCGAAGGCAAGGGCAAGATCACCTACCCGGACGGCTCGAGCTATGAGGGCGACTGGTCGGCGGGCGTGATCGAGGGCACCGGCATCGCGCGCTATGCGAACGGGCTCGTCTACGAGGGGCAGTTCCTGGCCGCGCGCAACCACGGCAAGGGCAAGATGACCTACCCCGACGGCTATGTCTACGAGGGGGACTGGGCCGATGGCCAGCGCCAGGGTCAGGGCAAGGCCACCTATGCCGACGGCACCGTCTACGAGGGCGGCTTCGAGGCCGGACAGCGCTCGGGCCGGGGCCGGATCACCATGCCCGACGGCTTCGTCTACGAGGGCGGCTGGCACAATGGCGAGATCGACGGTCAGGGCAAGGCGACCTATGCGAACGGCGACAGCTACGAGGGCACCTTCGTGATGGGCAAGCGTCAGGGCAAGGGCGTGATGCGCTACAAGTCGGGCGAGGTCGCCTCGGGCACCTGGAACGAGAACGTTCTGACCGAGGAAGCGCCGGTCACCGAACCGCCGGCCGGCGATGCGCCGGCGGCGACAGCGGTGCCCGCCCCGGACGCGTCCGCCCCCGCCGCGAACTGACCCTGCCCGCCCGGCGGCGGACAGGGAAATCCGTCAGACCGCGGGCAGGTCCACCGCGCGCGGCTTGCCCTCGGCATCGACCGCGACCATGGTGAAACGCGCCTCGGTCACCTTCTCGCGCAGCGCGGTATAGGCGCGCCGGGCCCAGACCTCGATCCGGATCACCATCGAGGTGCGGCCGACCTGATCGACCGCGGTATAGACGCACAGCGTGTCGCCCACCTTCACCGGCTGCTTGAACACGATCTCGTTCGCCGCGATCGTCACCGTGCGGCCGTTGCAGCGCTCGTTCGCGCGGATCGCGGCGGCAAGGTCCATCTGCGACATCACCCAGCCACCGAAGATGTCGCCCGCCGCGTTGGTGTCAGCGGGCATCGCCAGCGTCCGCAGCGTCAGCTCCATCCCCTCGGGGGTATTCATCTCGCTCATCTCTCGTCCTTTCGGTCTCTCCCCTGCCCCGGGATGTGGCATGCGCGGGCGCGGTTCTCAACCCGGCCCCGCGTGCAAGGGAGCCCTGCATCCGGTGCATCCCCGCACCGCATGCAGATTCCGCTTTTCAAACGCGACCGGGCCGGTATAGTCGCGGCCATGACACGGATGCTGAACATTTCGACGAACCGTCCCGGGGCCTTCGCCTCCGGCCTGTCCGTCCGTGGTCTCCTTCTTCTTAGCAGCCTCTGAGCGTGCCTTCGGGCGCGACCGCTCAGGGGTATCCAGCGCCCAACCTGCCCGAAGCCCAAGCGAGCGCTGGCCTTCGGGTTTCCCTGACGCTAAGGAAGACCCCGAGGAGACATTTCCATGGCTGCGAACATGACCGACAAATCCCGTGTCCTGATTTTCGACACCACCCTGCGTGACGGCGAACAGTCGCCCGGCGCGACGATGACCCATGACGAAAAGCTGGAGATTGCCCAGCTGCTCGACGAGATGGGCGTCGACATCATCGAGGCCGGCTTCCCGATCGCCTCGGAAGGCGATTTCGAGGCGGTGTCCGACATCGCGAAGAACGCCAAGAACTCGGTGATCTGCGGCCTCGCCCGGGCGAATTACAAGGACATCGACCGCTGCTGGGAGGCGGTGAAGCACGCGCCGCGCGCCCGCATCCACACCTTCATCGGCACCTCGCCGAGCCACCGCGGCATCACAAACCTCGATCAGGACCAGATGATCGAGCGCATCGCCGACACCGTGAACCACGCCCGCAACCTGTGCGAGGACGTGCAATGGTCGGCGATGGACGCGATCCGCACCGAGCGCGACTATCTGTGCCGCGTGGTCGAGACCGCGATCAAGGCCGGCGCCACGACGATCAACATTCCTGATACCGTGGGCTACACCCTGCCGCAGGAATCGGCCGAGATCATCGCGATGCTGCTCGAGAAGGTGCCGGGCGCCGACGAGATCGTCTTCGCCACCCATTGCCACAACGACCTCGGCATGGCGACGGCGAATGCGCTGGCGGCCGTCGCCGCAGGCGCGCGCCAGATCGAGTGCACGATCAACGGGCTTGGTGAACGCGCCGGCAACACCGCGCTCGAGGAGGTGGTGATGGCGATGAAGGTGCGTCGGGATCTGATGCCCTACAGCACCGGCATCGACACCACCAAGATCATGAACCTGAGCCGCCGCGTCAGCCAGGTCTCGGGCTTCCCGGTGCAGTTCAACAAGGCGATCGTCGGCAAGAACGCCTTCCTGCACGAGTCGGGCATCCACCAGGACGGCGTGCTGAAGAACGTCGAGACCTTCGAGATCATGAAGCCCGCCGATATCGGCATCACCGAGACCAACATCGCCATGGGCAAGCATTCGGGCCGCGCCGCGCTGCGCTCGAAGCTGAAGGATCTGGGCTTCGACATGGCCGAGAACCAGCTCAACGATGTCTTCGTGCGGTTCAAGGCGCTCGCCGACCGCAAGAAGGAAATCTATGACGAGGACCTGATCGCGCTGATGTCGGACAGCGCCGCCAACACCGAGAACGACTATCTGCAGGTGAAATGGCTGCGCGTGGTCTGCGGTTCGGACGGTCAGGAGGCCGAGCTGAAGATGCTGGTCGACGGCGTCGAGAAAACCGCGACCTGCGCCGGCGACGGCCCGGTTGACGCCTGCTTCAAGGCGGTGAAGGCGATCTACCCGACCAAGGCCAAGCTGAAGGTCTATCAGGTGCAGGCGGTGACCCAGGGCACCGACGCGCAGGCGACGGTGAGCGTGCGGATGGAAGAGGACGGGCGCATCGTCACCGGCTCGGCCGCCGACACCGACACCATCCTCGCCTCGGTCAAGGCCTATGTCGGGGCGCTGAACCGGCTGCGCGTGCGCAGCCAGAAGACCGCGCCCGACGCCGACATGAAGACGGTCAGCTACAAGCTCTGAGCGGGCCGCGACAGGGATCGGGGGCGCCGGCATCGTCCGGCGCCCCTTTCCATCCCGCGCAAGCCCGGCAGAGCCGATTTTCCACCGCAAAATCACACGATTTCGTGAGAAGTTGCGGATTGAACATTTCGACCCCTGATGCAGCCCCATGGCCGGATCCGATGTTCGATTTCTGCAATTCACCCTCCCCCGGCCGGCGGAATGCCGCGGCTGTGACCGGGGCGGGAGGGGAATCCGCTTCCGCATTTTCGAGGCTTTGCCTATATGGGCGGAAACCGTACTCGGGGGCGAGTCGCGGGCTGTCACTCATTGGGAAGCGGAAATGGCGGGACTGGGCGGGATTTTTTCCTCGGACATGGCGATTGACCTCGGCACGGCGAACACGCTGGTCTACGTCAAGGGCAAGGGCATCGTGCTGAACGAGCCCTCGGTGGTCGCCTATCACGTCAAGGACGGCAAGAAGCAGGTCCTCGCCGTCGGCGAGGATGCCAAGCTGATGCTGGGCCGCACCCCCGGCTCGATCGAGGCGATCCGCCCGATGCGCGACGGCGTCATCGCCGATTTCGACAGCGCCGAGGAAATGATCAAGCACTTCATCCGCAAGGTGCACAAGCGCTCGACGCTGTCGAAGCCGAAGATCATCGTCTGTGTGCCGCATGGCGCGACCCCGGTCGAGAAGCGTGCGATCCGGCAGTCGGTGCTGTCGGCGGGCGCGCGTCGCGCCGGCCTCATCGCCGAACCGATCGCCGCGGCGATCGGCGCCGGCATGCCGATCACCGATCCCACCGGCTCGATGGTGGTCGACATCGGCGGCGGCACCACCGAGGTCGCGGTGCTGTCGCTTGGCGACATCGTCTATGCACGCTCGGTCCGCGTCGGCGGTGACCGCATGGACGAGGCGGTGATCTCCTACCTGCGGCGCAACATGAACCTGCTCGTCGGCGAAAGCACGGCGGAGCGGATCAAGACCACGATCGGCACCGCGCGCATGCCCGACGACGGCCGCGGCGCGAGCCTGCTGGTGCGGGGGCGCGACCTGCTGAACGGCGTGCCGAAGGAAGTCGAAGTCAATCAGGCGCAGATCGCCGAGGCGCTGTCGGAACCCGTGCAGCAGATCTGCGACGCGGTGATGCAGGCGCTTGAGGCGACCCCGCCCGATCTGGCCGCCGACATCGTCGACCGTGGCGTGATGCTGACCGGCGGCGGCGCGCTGCTGGGCGAGCTGGACCTGAGCCTGCGCGAACAGACCGGTCTGTCGATCTCGATCGCCGACCAGTCGCTGAACTGCGTCGCGCTCGGCACCGGCAAGGCGCTCGAATATGAAAAGCAGCTGCGCCACGTGATCGACTACGACAGCTGAGGCCGGCCCCTGACGGGCGTCGGGGCTGCAACCGGAGGCAGACGTGGCGAAAGACCGCGACGAAGATTACGCAGGGCCGCTGCGTCGGATTGCCATCGCGATTCTGGCGCTGGTTCTGGCCGTCAGCTTTCTGGCCTGGCGCATCGACAGCCCGCGGGTCGAGCGTTTCCGCTCGGCCTTCATCGACCGCTTCGTGCCGACCTTCGACTGGGCGATGGTGCCGGTGACGAAATTCCTCGGCATGGTCGAGGGCTTCCAGTCATATGTCCGGATCTACGAACAGAACCAGGAGCTGCGGCGCGAGCTGCAGCAGATGAAGGCCTGGAAGGAAGCGGCGGTGCAGCTCGAGCAGCAGAACGCCAAGCTTCTGGCGCAGAACCAGGTGCGCCTTGACCCCAAGCTGACCTCGGTCTCGGGCGTGGTGCTCGCCGACAGCGGCTCGCCCTTCCGGCAATCGGTGCTGCTCAACGTCGGCTCGCGCGACGGCATCGTCGACGGCTGGGCGACGATGGACGGGCTCGGCCTGGTCGGGCGGATCTCGGGCGTCGGTCACACCACCAGCCGCGTCGTGCTGCTCACCGACAGCTCGAGCCGCGTGCCCGTCACCATCCAGCCCTCGGGGCAGAAGGCGATCCTGAGCGGCGACAACACCGCCTTCCCGCTGATCGACTTCCTCGAGAATGCCGATGCGGTGCGGCCGGGCGACCGGGTCGTGTCCTCGGGCGATGGCGGGGTGTTCCCGGCCGGGCTTCTGGTCGGCCAGGTGCTGCAGGGCCAGGACCGGCGGCTGCGGGTGCGGCTGTCGGCCGATTACGAACGGCTCGATTTCCTGCGCGTGCTGCGCTCGCACCCGGCCGAGCAGCTGCAGGACGCCGGCCCCCTGATCCCGCCGCCGCCGCAGGTGCTCGAGGAGGAGGCGAAGGGGGGCAAGGATGGTTGACCCGCTCACCACGCGCCGGCTTGCGCATCGCGCGCTCTATGTGGCGCTGGCGGCGGTGATCCTGTTCCTGCGCCTGCTGCCGGTGAACCCGATGGCGCATGGCATCCCCGGCCCGGACCTGATGCTGGCCTTCACCCTCGCCTGGGTGCTGCGCCGACCCGATTTCGTCCCTGCGCTGCTGATCGTCGCCGTGGCCTTCGTCGAGGATCTGATGTTCTGGCGCCCGATCGGGCTGTGGCCGCTGATCCTGCTCGCCGGCACCGAGTTCCTGCGCGCGCGCCAGTCCGCGGCCCGCGGCATGCCCTTCGTGCTCGAGATGCTGCTGGTCAGCGGCGTGATGCTGGCCATGCTGCTCGCCAACCGGCTGGTGCTGGCGCTGGCGATGGTCGATCAGCCGCCGCTCGGGCTTGAACTTCTGCGTTACCTGATGACGCTTCTCGCCTATCCTTTCGTCGTCGCGCTGTCGCGTCTGGCCTTCGGGTTGCGCCGCGCCGCGCCCGGAGAGGTCGACGCCTTCGGGCACCCGCTGTGAGCCGCGCGGAAAGGAGGCCGGCATGAAGAAGACCGAGAAGAACGTCCGCGCAAGCCGCTCGTCGATCACCCGGCGCGGGCTGATGCTGGGCGTGGCGCAGGCGGGCATCATCGGCGTGCTGGCGATGCGGATGCGCAAGATGCAGCTCGAGCAGGCCGACGACTATCGGCTTCTGGCCGAGGGCAACTCGGTCAAGATCCGGCTCATCCCGCCCGCCCGCGGGCTGATCTATGACCGCAATGGCGTGCTGCTGGCCGGCAACGAACAGAATTACCGCGTCACCATCACCCGCGAGGATGCGGGCGATGTCGATACCGTTCTGGCCGATCTGCGCCGGCTGATCCCGGTGAGCGACGGCGACGCGGCCGATGTGATGACCGAGATCCGCCGCCAGCCGCCGCATGCGCCGGTGACGGTCGCCGACCGGCTGAGCTGGGAGGAATTCTCCCGCGTCGCGGTGAACGCCCCGGCGCTCCCCGGTGTCTCGCCCGAGGTCGGGCTGTCGCGCAACTATCCGCATGGCATCGATTTCGCCCATGTCCTGGGCTATGTCGGCCCGGTCTCGGATTACGACCTCAGCCAGATCGAGAACCCCGATCCGCTGCTGCGCATCCCGAAGTTCCAGATCGGCAAGACCGGGGTCGAGGCAAAGATGGAGGACGTGCTGCGCGGCCGCTCGGGCCAGCGCCGGGTCGAGGTAAACTCGGCCGGTCGCGAGATGCGCGAGCTCGGCCGCAAGGAAGGCGAGCCCGGGGTGAACCTGCAGCTCACCCTCGACACCCGGTTGCAGAACTTCGCCCATGAACGGCTGAAGGGCGAAAGCGCCGCCGCGGTGGTGATGGACGTGACGAATGGCGACATCCTCGCCATCACCTCGGTTCCCTCCTTCGACCCGAACCTCTTCGTGCGCGGCATCTCCTCGACCGACTATCGCGCGCTGATGGAGGACGACCACCGGCCGCTCGCCGACAAGTCGGTGCAGGGGCTTTACCCGCCGGGCTCGACCTACAAGATCGTTACCGCGCTCGCGGCGCTCGAGGCGGGCGTGATCGGCCCCGAGGACACGGTGCGCTGCCCGGGCTACATCGAGGTCGGCGGCCGGCGCTTCCACTGCTGGAAGCACTCGGGCCACGGCCGGGTGAACGTGATCCAGAGCCTCGAGCAGAGCTGCGACGTCTTCTATTACGAGGTCGCGCAGAAGGTCGGCATCGACAAGATCTCGGCGATGGCCAAGCGCATGGGCGTGGGCGTGCGGCACGACCTGCCGATGTCGGCCGTGGCCGAGGGGGTCGCCCCCACCAAGGCCTGGAAGCAGGAGCGCTATGGCAAGGACTGGCGCATCGGCGACACGATCAACTCCTCGATCGGGCAGGGCTATGTGCTCGCCTCGCCGCTGCAACTTGCGGTGATGGTGTCGCGGCTCGCCTCGGGCAAGGCGGTGAAGCCGCGGCTGATCCGCTCGATGGACGGGGTCGAGGTGCCGGTGCCCGAGACCGAGCCGCTCGGCCTGGAAGAGGCCTGGCTCGACCATGTCCGCAAGGGCATGATCGCGGTGGTGAACGGCTCGCATGGCACCGCCGGCAAGGCGAAGATCGTGCTGTCGGAATGGAAGATGGCCGGCAAGACCGGCACCAGCCAGGTGCGCAACATCTCGGCCGCCGAACGTGCGCGCGGCGTGATCTCGAACAACCAGCTGCCCTGGAACCGGCGCGACCACGCGCTGTTCGTCTGCTTCGCCCCGGCCGACAACCCGAAATACGCCGTCAGCCTGATCGTCGAGCACGGCTCGGGCGGCTCGACCACCGCCGCGCCGATCGCCCGCGACATCCTCCTGTTCGCGCTGAACGACGGGCTGCCGCCGCTCGAGGCCTATCCGGCAAGCCAGCGCAAGGAGGTCCAAAGCCGCTTCGACGCGCTCGACCTCGTCGATCCCGAGACGGTCGGCTCCGGCGCCAAGAGCCGGGCCTGAGGAGGCGTCATGAGCTATCTCGAAAGCAACCTGAAGACCGTGCCCACCGGGCTGCGCAAGGTGCTGTACCTGAACTATCCGCTGATCTTCCTGCTGACCGCGGTGTCCTGCGCCGGCTTCCTGATGCTCTATTCCGTCGCCGGCGGCGACCTGACCACCTGGGCCGAGCCGCAGATGAAGCGCTTCGCCATCGGCATGCTGGCGATGCTGACCGTCGGCTTCACCCCGATCTGGTTCTGGCGCAACATTTCGGGCGTGGCCTATTTCATCGCGCTGATGCTGCTGGTCGCGGTCGACCTGTTCGGCGCGATCGGCATGGGGGCGCAGCGCTGGCTCGAGGTCGGGCCGGTGCGGATCCAGCCCTCAGAGCTGATGAAGATCGCCCTCGTGATGCTGCTTGCCGCCTATTACGACTGGCTGCCGGTCGAGAAGGTGTCGCGCCCGCTGTGGGTGCTGATCCCGGTGGTGCTGATCCTGCTGCCGACCTTCCTCGTGCTCGAACAGCCCGACCTCGGCACCGCGGTGATGCTGGTGCTGGGCGGCGGCTTCGTGATGTTCGCGGCCGGCGTCAGCCTGTGGTATTTCGGCACGGTGATCGCCCTTGTCGTCGCCCTCGTCTTCGGCGTGCTCGAAAGCCGCGGCACCGACTGGCAGCTCTTGCACGAGTATCAGTTCAAGCGCATCGACACCTTCCTCGACCCGACCGAGGACCCGCTGGGCGCGGGCTACAACATCACCCAGGCGCAGATCGCGCTCGGCTCGGGCGGATGGGCGGGACGCGGCTTCATGCAGGGCACGCAGTCGCGGCTGAACTTCCTGCCCGAGAAGCACACCGACTTCATCTTCACCACGCTGGCCGAGGAATTCGGCTTCGTCGGCGCCTTCGGCCTGTTGATGCTCTATGCCGCGATCATCGGCTTCAGCATCTATGCCGCGCTGATCAACAAGGACCGGTTCTCGAGCCTGCTGACACTGGGCGTCGCCGGCACCTTCTTCTTCTTCTTCGCGATCAACATGGCGATGGTGATGGGGCTGATGCCGGTCGTCGGCGTGCCCCTGCCGCTTGTCAGCTACGGGGGAACACAGATGATGATCCTGCTCAGCGCCTTTGGCCTTGTCCAAAGCGCCAACGTGCACCGGCCGCGCTGATGGTCGTTGCGCTTTATGCCGGGGCCATCGCGACGGCCGATGTCTGGATGCCGGCGCTGGCCAAGGCCTTTGCCGAGGCGGGACTGGCGGTCGATCTGGTGCGGCCGGGCGATGTGGCGCCCGAGGCGGTCGAGTACATCGTCTATGCCCCCTCCGGCCCGGTCACCGACTTCTCCCCCTACACCCGGGCGAAGGCCGTCCTCGGCCTCTGGGCCGGGGTCGAGCGGGTGGTGGGCAACCCGACGCTGACCCAGCCCCTGTGCCGGATGGTCGACGAGGGGCTCGAGCGCGGCATGGTCGAATGGGTGGCGGGACAGGTGCTGCGCGCCCATCTCGGGCTTGACCGTTTCATCGGCCGGCACACCCCGCATTGGGAGCAGGTGGCGCCGCCGCTCGCGCCCGAGCGCTCGGTCGTGGTGCTGGGCCTTGGCGCGCTTGGCGCGGCGGCGGTGCGGATGCTGGTCACCCTCGGCTTCCGGGTGACGGGCTGGAGCCGCTCGCCGAAGGCGATCGAGGGCGCCACCTGCCTCAGCGGCGCCGAGGGGCTCGAGGCCGCGCTGGCCCGTGCCGAGATCCTGGTGACGATCCTGCCGAACACGCCCGAGACGACGGGCCTGCTGAATGCCCGCACGCTCGCCCTGCTGCCGCATGGCGCGGTGATCCTGAACCCGGGCCGGGGCAACCTGATCGACGACGAGGCGCTGCTGGCGGCGCTGGATGCGGGTCAGGTGGCGCAGGCGACGCTCGATGTCTTCCGCACCGAGCCGCTGCCCGCCGAGCACCCCTATTGGCGCCACCCGCGGGTGACGGTCAGCCCCCATGTCGCGGCCGAAACCCGCCCGGCCTCGGCCGCGAAGGTGATCGCCGAGAACATCCGCCGCGGCGAGGCGGGCGAGCCGTTCCTGCACCGCGTCGACCGCGCCCGCGGCTACTGAGGTTTACAGCGCGACCAGGTGGTTATCCCAGGCGAGCGGCGCGGTGCCGAGCGGCTCGAGCACGCCCGCCTGCACCCGCATCACCGCCCCCTGCCCGTCCGTCGCGACAAAGCCGCCCGCGGCGCAGGGGCCAAGGCCGCAGACATCGGCGCGCGCCACCGACCACAGCGGTGCGCCCTCGACCGAATAGGCCTCGATCCGGCCGCCACGGGGCGAGGTGATCGCCACCTCGCCACCGCCCGGCGCAAAGGCGACCGAGCCGGCATAGCCCTTCATCGCGAACATCTCGCTGTCCTTCGGTTCGGCCAGCACCACCGCCCCGCCGCGCCGGTGCAGGCCCAGAAGCGGCATCGGCTCGGCCAGATCGCCCTGCCATTGCATGGCGAAGGCGACGAGCCCGTCCGATTTCAGCGCGAGGTGACGGATCGAGTTCTGCGCCATCTCGGGCAGCTCGACGACCTCGAGCACCGCGCCCTCGGGGCTGAGATAGCTCAGGTTCGGGCGCATGCGGTCGAGGTTCAGCGGCGTGCGGTCCGAAGGATCGGTCTCGATGCCTCCGTTCGCGATCACCAGATCGTCCGAGCCCGGCAGGCGGCGAATCTCGTGCGGGCCGATACCGTTCGAGGCGAACTCGCCCAACCGCCTGTATCCGCGCGCCGCGTCCCAGATCCCGATCCGGCCGGCCGAGCCCTCGGCCACCACTTCGGAGGTGTAGAGCACCGCGCCATCGAGCGAATAGGCGCCGTGGCCGTTGAACTGCCGGCCCTCGGGCGGGGTCAGCCGCGCCGTGGTGGCGCCGGTGACGCAATCGATCACCAGCGCGAAGGTGCCCGGACGGCGGGCGAAGGCCACGGCCTCGGGCCGGGTCGGATGGGCGGTTGCGGCATGCCCGCGCGCCGGCATCGGCTGCGAGAAGAGCCGCGCGCCGGTGGCCGACAGCCCATAGAGCGCATGCGCGCCCGAGGGCTCCTGCGCGGCGGCCAGATAGGCGGGGCTGCCCGCATCGGCCCAGCTCAGCCGCGGCACGGCGGTCGCGGCGGCCAGCGAGGCAAGGAAAGCGCGGCGTTTCATCGGATGTCCCTTCTCAGTCGCCATCGGCGGAGTTGAAGCCCGAGCGCACGCCCAGAAGCGCGCCGATCTCGGTCTCGGCCGTCTCGCGCGTGGCCTTGATCGCCTGTTGCAGGATCTCGACCTTCAGCCGCGTGCCGGGATCGGCGACGCCCGCGAAGACCGGATCGTCAAGCCTTGCCGCCAGCGTCTCGGCGCGGTCAAAGGCCGCCTCGGTCGCGGGGATCGGGCCGATGCCCTGCGCCAGCGCCCCGGCATAGGCCCGCAGCGCCTTCAGCGACAGCGCCACATCGCGCAGCGAGCGGCCCGAGGCGCGGGCCTCGGCGCGTTCGGGGCGCGGGTGGTCAAAGCTGCCCAGCGGCCGGCCGATGCGGGTGTCGGCGTCGAACTCGAGCCCGGCGATCAGCTGGGTGAAGAGCGCCTGCCGCGCCTCGGCCGCGCTCAGATAGGTGGTGTTGCCCGGGCTACCCGCACTCAGCACGGTTTCGGCAAAGCCATCCTTCCAGCCCGCCTCGATCGCCTGCGCCATCGCCGCGAGATCGGTGGCAAGCGCGCGGCGCAGATCGCAGGCATAGGCGGGATTGGTGTCGGAAGCGGCGCCATAAAGCAGCCGCTCGAGCCCGAAGAGCCCGCGCGCCGCGACCGACAGTTGCGCCGCCCCCTCGGGGGTGACCAGCGCCGGGTCGGCGCCTTGCAGCATCGCCTCGGTCTGCCGGCCGCCGATGTTCTTCGGATCGGGCCAGAACGCGATGGCAAGCGCGCGGCCGTCTTCCTCGGCCGGGCCGATGTGGACGTGCTGCACGCCCAGCCAGGCGTCGAAGGCGGCGTTCCAGGGCGCGCGCAGCGCCTCGGGCGTGCAATCGGTCGCCGCCGTGGTGGCGAGGTCCTGCGTTGCGCGGGCAAAGCCCGCATAGCCCGGCAGGATCACCTTGGCGACGGTCTCGGGCACATCGGCGCGTGCGGGCGCCGCAAGGGCCAGCGCGACAGCCGCCGGGGCAAGGACAAGGGAAAGGGCAGTGCGGCGCATCAGAGGCTCTCCAGATAGCGGATCAGGGCGGCGCGGTCGGCGGGCGGCATCGCCACCACGCGCGCCTGCGCGGCAGCGGCTTCCCCACCATGCCACAACACCGCCTCGAGGGGCGAGCGGGCGCGGCCATCGTGCAGGAAGCTGGTGCGCCCGGTGGTGCCGATCCCCCAAAGCGGCGCGGTGCGCCACTCTGCGCCGGTGGCCACGCCCTCGGGCAGGGTCGCGGCAAGCTCGGGCCCCATGTCATGGAGCAGGAAATCCGAGAACGGCCAGATCAGCTGAAAGCTGCGGGCGGGGTCGGCGGCGGTGCGGGCGGTGACGAATTTCGGCCGGTGGCAGGCCGGGCAGCCGGCGGCGGCGAAGACCGCCTTGCCGGCCAGAACCTCGGGCGCGGCGACATCCCTGCGCCCGGGCAGCGCAAGGGCCGCGACGTAATCGGCAACCGCGGTCAGCGCCTCGCCGCCCACTTCGCGCCCGTCGCGCAGCCCCGCATCCTCGCCCGAGGGCAGCGCACGGCAGGCCGTCTGCGCCGCGGTGCAATCGCCCCAGGGGTCGGGGGCAAGCGGCGTCGACAGCCCCATGTCGGTCGAGAACGCGCCCGCCACCATGTCGGCAAGGGTTGCGGCGCCCGCCTTGTGGCCATAGCGCCCGAGCCGCACACCGCCTGCGGACGCCGAGGGCACCTCGGCCACCCGGCCCGAGATCCCGTCGCCATCCGCGTCGTCGGGGTCGGCGCCCGCCCGGATCGCGGCCTCGGGGATCGCCTCGATCAGGCCTAGCCCGTAAAGCGCCGGCGGCATCCGCAGCGATGTGCGCGTGGCGGGGTCGAGCGCCGGGGTGACGCGCGGCACCGGGCGGCGCAGATGCGCGACCTCGCCGCCCGAGAGCGGCAGCTCGACCGCGTGCCAGTCGATCGCCAGCTGGCCCTCGGCCGCAAGCCCGGTGACGGCGAAATCCTGCAGCTGCCGGCCAAGGCCCGGATCCGGGGCAACGGGGTGCCAGCCGGCGATGCCGGGCGCCACCCCGCCCCCCTCCGCACCGGGCCGGCCGAGCTTCAGCACCGGCGCGCGGCCGCGCCCGCCCGTCTCGTGACAGCCCGCGCAGGCGCGCGCGTTGTAAAGCGGGCCGAGCCCGTCCGAGGCCCGCGTCGCCGTCGGCGCCGGCACCCAGAGCTTTTCGAACACCGCCTCGCCCAGCGTCGCCTGCATCCGCGCCTCGGGCGAGAGATTGGGCAGCAAGGCCCCGGGCGCGCCGCCGATCGCGGTGGCGGCGCCCAGCGGGCGGGCCTCGAAGGGCTCGGGCGTGGTGAAGTCGGCGGCCGGCGCCACCACCGCGGCGACGCGCGCCGCGTCGGGGCCATAGGCCGACGCCAGATCCCCCGCCACGGCAGGCGCGGCGAGGGCAAGGCTGGTCAGAAGGACGGGCAGACGGATCATCGCGACGGGGCCGAGCCCCCGAACCTCACTGGAAGACCGCCGCGGGGTTGTCGAGGCTGTCCGACCCCTCGACCGAAATCGAGGTGCCAAGCACCGCCACCGCACGCTCGATCTCTCGGGTCTGGGTGACCAGCGCCTCGACGACGCCGGTGATGAGCGCCGCGCCCTTGTCGTTGCCCATGGCAAGCATCTGGTCGAAGGCCATGCCGCCCTCGGCCGCGGCCTTCATCTCGGTCAGCTTGCCGACCGTCGCGTCGAGATCGGCACGCAGCTGCGCATCGACGCCCGCGTCCTTCGCCTTGACGAGATCGCTCACCGAGGGGCCCGAGACCACCGCGCCGTCGACCCGCACGTAATGGCCGGTATAGACGTTGCGGATGCCGATGCCGTCGTAATAGTGGCTCAGATGGGTCATGTCCGAGAAGCAGTCATGCTCTTCCTCGGGATCGTGCAGCATCAGGCCGAGCTTGATCCGCTCGCCCGCGAGCTCGCCATAGGAGAGCGAGCCAAGCCCGGTCAGGATCGCCGAGATGCCCTTGGCCGGGTCGGCCTCGAGCACCTTGCGCGCCTCGCCATCCGCAGTCCAGTTCCCCGCCATCTCGGTCAGGTCACTCACCAGAAGCGCGGTCGCGGCCTTCAGATAGGCGCCGCGGCGTTCGCAATTGCCATGCGTGCAGCCGTCGCCCTGCAGGTAATCGGTATAGGGCCGCGCGCCCGCGCCGGGGCCGGTGCCGTTCAGGTCCTGCCCCCAGAGCAGGAACTCGATGGCGTGATAGCCGGTCGCCACGTTCGCCTCGATCCCCTCGGCCTCGTGCAGGGTCTCGAGCAGCGCCGGGGTGATCTCGGTCGCGTCGACCTCGGCGCCGCCGATCGTCAGCTTCGGATTGGCGATGACATTGGCAAGGGCGAGGTCGTTTTCCTCGTTCACCGCCGCCGAGTCGGGATCGACATAGTCGATCAGCCCCTCGTCGAGCGGCCAGGCGTTCACCTTACCCTCCCAGTCGTCGACGATCGGGTTGCCGAAGCGGAAGGCCTCGGTCTGCTGATAGGGCACGCGCGCCGCGACCCAGGCGGCCTTGGCCGCGGCCAGCGTCGCCTCGGAGGGCGCCGCGATCAGCGCGTCGACGGCCTTTTGCAGCCCCTGCGCGGTCGCGAGGCTGTCGGCATAGCCCGCCTCGGCCAGATCTGCATAGGTCGAGATCACCGCCGCCTCGGTCGGCGCGCCAGCCAGCGCCGGAGCGGCAAGAACGGGAACAAGGGCCGTGGTGGCCAGCGCCATCAGGGTCGGTTTCATCGCAGGGTCCTTTCGTGTCGTCTCGGCCGGCGGGCGGCGCGGTCGGCCAATAGCTGACTTGTTTTGTCTGCTTTGTAAACCTGATTTTTTAGATCGGGTATTTTCTTAACCTCCCGGCAAGGGCCGGGGCGCAGGATAGGGGCCCGTCCCCGCGAGCCCGCCGATGATTCCCCCGTCGCTCCTGCCCGCCCTGCCCCGCCTGCCGCTGCCCGAAGGGGCGGCACAGCCGGGCACATCCAACAGCCCCACCCCCGCTGGCTCCGGCCCGCCACAGCCGCCACCGGCCGGTTTCTCCGCGGCCCTGCCGCTGCCCGCAACCGCCCCGCCCCCTGACGAACCGCCTGCCGCGGGCCATGAGCCGCTGCGCCTCGCCCTGAGCGGGGGCGAGACCACCGCCGCGCCGCCGGCGCAGCCCGCACCCCTGCCCGCGCCCGCACCGCCGGCACAGACGCTCGTCGCGCAGATGCTGATCGCGCAGATGGCGGCCGAGCCCCCCGCGCCCGGACGGACGGCCGCCTCCCAGGCGGCACGCAGCGAGGAACACCCCGCCTTCCCGCAGCCCGGAGCGGCGCCACAGAGCGATCTTCGCAATGAGACGGCGCAGCCCCTCCCGCCCCCGGCCGGCACCCCCACGCCCCGCGCAGAGCCTCGGGGCGCACGTCCGCGCGCCGAGCCTCCGCCGCCGGACCCGCGCCTGCTGCCCGCCCCGGTGGCCCCGATGCAAGCAGCCCTGCCGCCGGCCACGCTCTGGGTCGCGGCCGCAGCAGTTTTCGCCGCGCTCATCCTGCTCGCGGCACTGGTGGGCTGAAACGGAAAAAGCCGCGCACGGGGCGCGGCTTTTCCGATAGGGCAGGTCGGGAAGATCTTACTTGATCTTGCCTTCCTTGTACTCGACATGCTTGCGGACGACCGGATCGTATTTGTTCACGGTCATCTTTTCGGTCATGGTGCGGGCATTCTTCTTGGTCACGTAGAAGTGCCCGGTGCCCGCCGTCGAGTTCAGACGGATCTTGATCGTCGTCGGCTTCGCCATTTTCGTTCTCCTGCAGTCGGGAGCCGTCCTGAACCGACCGCGCCCGCGAATTCCTTTGAGGCCTGCCTTTTACCGAGGCGCCCCCGGGAGTCAACAGGCAAAGCGGCGGGGACGCAAAATATTCGCCCTCACGGCGCGGGCTTGCCCATCGTGTTGTGGATTTCCAGCACCTTCGACGCCTCGAGGCCGAGCGCCGCGGCGAGATTCGCGAGGTATTGCCGCTCGGCCGGCGTGTCGACGGTGATCGCCATCAGCGCGGCGGAATAGACCTGCGCCTTGGCGTGCGCCCCGACCTCGGAGGCGAGCGCGGCGACGTCGACCGGCGCATCGAGCGCGGCATTGACGAAGGCAAGCTCCTCGTCCGAGGCATCCCCCAGATGATCCATGATCTTCGCCCGCTCCTCGGCGTCGATCTCGCCATCGGCCTTCGCCGCCTGGATCATCGCGCGGATCATCAGCTTGGCGTTCTCTTCCATCAGCGCATGCGCCGGGGTGGCGGCGCTCACCGCCTGCAGCATGTCGCCCACGTCCTTCGCTCCGCTCGCCGCGGCGGCACTCATCGCGCCGAGCAGGCTGTCGAGCCCGGCCTCGGTCGCCTCGGTGGTCGAGACCGCCTGCGCGCTCATCTTCGAGACAAGGTCGCGCATCGCCTGGCCGCCGCCGGGCACGCCGATTTTCTCGGCGAACTCGCCCATCTTGTCGGCCACACCGCCGGGCTCGGCGGCGCCGCGCAGCGCCTCCTTCATGCCCGCGACACCGCCCATCTTGCGGAAGGTGTCGACGCCGCGCGCCGCGGCAAAGCCCACGGCCAGCGTCGCCAGAGTTTTCACGAAGCTCATTCGTCCTCTCCTCTCCTGATTGCGCCCATGCTGCGCCGGAAGCGGCCGGACGCCAATGGTTTTCTCGCCTCGGGGCGGGGTCCCTCCAGAAGGTCGGGCCCCGGGCCGGGCCGATCAAGGGGGAGAGCGGAAATTTGCGCGGATGGCCTGTAAGCCGGATTCTGTCCGGGGTTGCCCCCTGGATGACCATTCCTCTGGGTCTGCGCTCGCGCGCAGCCTCAAGCCGCCAACCCGGACCGCTCGGGGCGAAGCTCCCCTGCCGGGCCCCGTTGCCGGGGCGCGCGGCGCGCGATCCCTATTCGGCGTTGCTCCCGGTGGGGCTTGCCGTGCCGGTCCTGTTGCCAGTCCCGCGGTGGGCTCTTACCCCACCGTTTCACCCTTGCCGCAGCGGACTGCGGCGGTCTCTTCTCTGTGGCGCTTTCCCTGGGGTTGCCCCCGCCGGGCGTTACCCGGCACCGTTGCTTCATGGAGTCCGGACTTTCCTCGGCCCCCCAGCTGTCCGCGAAACGGAGCTATGGGGCGCCGCGGTCATCCGGCCATCCGCGCTCGGGCGGCATAGGCTGCCCGCGCGTGCGCGTCAAGCCGGTGCGAAGGGGGCGCTGCCCCCTCTTGGCCTGCGGCCAATTCACCCCCGGGATATTTCGGGCAATTGGAAGAGACAGACCCCGGGCTTTCTTCTTGGCGGAAAGACCTCGGGGGTGAGGCCGAAGGCCAAGGGGGCAGCGCCCCCTGCCTCAGGCGCTGCGCCAGCTGTCGCCATCTGCGCCGAAGCGCGCGGCGAGATCGGCCACAAGCGCCATGTCGATGCCGTCGAGCGGCCCGTCGTGGCGCGGCCGGAAGCGCAGCCGGAAGGCCGCAAGCAGCACCGCGGGCGGCGCCTCGGGATAGCCGAAGGCGCGGGCGAGCGCAGTGAAGGCCTCGTGCGAGGGCGCAATCTGCGGGCCGGGGGCGGGCCAGATCGCCAGCCCGCCGCGCGCAAGGCGGCGCCAGTCGAAGCGCGGGCCGGGGTCGATCTTGCGGTCGGGGGCCATGTCGGAATGGCCGATCACCGCCTCGGGGCCGATCCCCCAGCGGGCCATGATGGCGCCGAGAAGCGTCTCGAGCGCCGCCATCTGCGGCTCGGGGAAGGGCCGGTCGCCGGGATTGGCCAGCTCGATCCCGATCGAGCGGGAATTGACGTCGTCGCGCCCCTGCCAGCTGCCGACGCCCGCGTGCCAGGCGCGCGCCGCCTCGGGCACCAGCGCCTCGGCCCGGCCGTCCTCGGCCACCAGCCAATGCGCCGAGACCTCGGCCGCCGGATCGCACAGCCGCGCACGCGCTGCGGCACAGCTTTGCATGCCGGTGTAATGGATCACGATCAGCTCGGGGCGCGCCCCCCCGCGCCGCTCGCCGAAATTGGGCGAGTGCAACACGGGGCTACTGTCGCGCCGCCTGGAACGGGCGCGGATCCCAGCCGCAGGCAAAGCCGTCGCCATCCGGGTCGAGGTTGAGCGGATCCTTCTGCGGCCCGCCCTTCTTCAGGAAGGCCATCTGCGCCAGATCGGGCGAGATGTATTTCGCACAGGCCTTTTCCGACGAGCTCAGCCGGATCCCGCCGCGCGGCCAGACCGACTGACCGGGCGCATTGGTCGCCGAGAGCGCATAGGCGGCCAGGTTCGGGCCGGCGCCCCCCGTCGTCGGCACCGCGGCCTGCGACATCGCGTTGAGCGGGGCGCCGACGCCGCCGGTGGCGGCGGCCGGCGCCGAGCTCTCGGCCGGGCCGCTGTCGCCCGCGGGCGCGGTGGCGCGCAGGGCGGCCAGCGTGTCCGCCCCGATCGAGCCGGTGCCGCCGGTCGCGGTCGCATCGGCGCCGGTCGCCCCCTGCGCCGCCATGCCGGCGGCCGAGGTCACCGGCGTCGCACCATAGCCCGAGGCGCCATAGCCGCCATCCGCCGGCGTGGCAGACGACGCCTGCGCGCCCGAGCCCTTCAGCTGGCTCTCGCGCTGGTGCAGATAGTCCTCATAGGTGCCGAAACCGACCCCGCCTGCCGAATTCGGCACATCGGGCTGGCAGCCCGCCAGCAGCATTCCGGCCAGAACGAGCAGCGGCGCCTTGCGCATCGGTCTCTCCTCTTACCACCACTTCGACGGTTTGTGAGTGAACCCTGCCGCGCGCTCCAAGACAAGAGCGTGATTGAGCAGGTCGCCTTCCCCCCAGGGACGGCCGATCAGCTGTAGCCCCATCGGCAGCCCCTTGGCGTCGAGCCCGACCGGCACCGAGATCCCCGGCAGGCCGGCAAGGTTCACCGTCACGGTGAAGACGTCGTTGAGATACATCTCGACCGGCGAGGCATCGGCCATCTCGCCGAGGCCAAAGGCCGAAGACGGGGTCGCCGGCGTCAGGATCGCGTCGACACCGGCCGCGAAGACCTGCTCGAAGTCGCGCTTGATCAGCGCGCGGACCCGGCGGGCGCGGTTGTAATAGGCGTCGTAGAAGCCCGCCGACAGCACATAGGTGCCGATCATGATGCGGCGCTGCACCTCGGGGCCGAAGCCCTCGGCGCGGGTCTTCTCGTACATCTCGACGATGCCGTCGCCGGCACCGAGCTTGGCGCGATAGCCATAGCGCACACCGTCATAGCGCGCGAGGTTCGACGAGGCCTCGGCCGGGGCGATCACGTAATAGGCAGGGAGCGCATATTTCGTGTGCGGCAGCGAGATGTCGACGATCTCGGCGCCCGCATCGCGCAGCATCGCGGTGCCCTCGTCCCAGAGCTTGCCGATTTCCTCGGGCATGCCCTCGATCCGGTATTCGCGCGGAATGCCGATCTTCTTGCCGCGGATGTCGCCGGTCAGCGCCGCCTCGAAATCGGGCACCGGGATCTCGGCCGAGGTCGAATCCTTCGGGTCGACCGAAGCCATCGCCTGCAGCATGATCGCCGCATCGCGCACGGTCTTGGTCATCGGCCCGGCCTGATCGAGGCTCGAGGCGAAGGCGACGACGCCCCAGCGGCTCACGCGGCCATAGGTCGGCTTGATCCCGACGATGCCGGTGAAGGCGGCCGGCTGGCGGATCGAGCCGCCGGTGTCGGTGCCGGTCGCGGCCAGGCACAGATCGGCGGCAACGGCCGCGGCCGACCCGCCCGAGGAGCCGCCCGGCGTCAGCTGCCGGTCGTCGATCTTCCAGGGGTTCACCGCGGGGCCGTAGCAGGCGGTCTCGGTCGAGGAGCCCATAGCGAACTCGTCCATCGACACCTTGCCCAGCATCACCGCGCCGGCATCCCACAGGTTCTGGGTGACGGTCGATTCATACTCGGGCTTGAAGCCCGCGAGAATGCGCGAGGCGGCCTGGGTGGCGACGCCCTTGGTGCAGAAGAGATCCTTGATGCCCAGCGGAATGCCGCACATGCCGGGCGCATCGCCCGCCTTGATCCGCGCATCCGCGGCCTTCGCCTGCGCCAGCGCGATCTCGGGGGTCTTGGCGCACCAGGCGTTCAGAGCATCGGCGTCGTCGATCGCGGCAAGGCAGCTTTCGGTGATCTCGACCGAGGTGACCTCGCCCTTGCGCAGCGCGTCGCGGGCGGCGGAAATCGTCAGCTGGTTCAGGCTCATTCGACCACCTTCGGCACGGCAAAGAAGCCCTCGCGGGCATCGGGGGCGTTTTTCAGGATCTTCTCGGCATAGCCACCGTCGGTGACCACGTCCTCGCGGCGCTTGAGCCGCATCGGTGTGACCGAGGTCATCGGCTCGATGCCCTCGACGTCGACCTCGTTCAGCTGTTCCATGAAGGTCAGGATGCCGCTCAGATCCTGCGCGAGCTTGGGCAGGTTTTCCTCGGCCACGGCAATGCGCGCCAGATGCGCCACCTTGCGGGCGGTATCGATGTCGATGGACATGAAACTCTCCGATTGTCTTGGCCCGGGTTTAGCGCCCATGCGCCCGGGCTGCAAGCGTGGCTTCCCTTCGCCGCCGGGCGCGCTAGACTCGCGTCAAACCGATGGAGGTGTCCCGATGAAACTGACCTGGCTTGGCCATTCCGGCTTCCGCATGGAGATCGAGAAGGCGGTGATCCTGATCGACCCCTGGATCACCGGCAACCCGATGTTCCCCGCCGCCCGCCGCGCCGAGGCGATCGCCGGGGCGACACATATCCTGCTCACCCACGGCCACGGCGATCATTCGGCCGACACGCTGGCGATTGCGAAGGAGCTGAACATCCCCGTCGTCGGGATCTACGACACCGTCGCCTGGTGGCAGGAAAGCGAGGGGATCGAGGGCATCGGCTTCAACAAGGGCGGCACGGTGGACCTCGGCGGCGCGCATGTGACGATGGTGCCCGCCTCGCATTCCTCCTCGCTGTCCGGGCCGCAGGGGCCGGTCTATGCCGGCACCGAGTCGGGCTACATGATCGCGGGCGAAGGCCATGTGATCTATGTCTCGGGCGACACCACGATCATGGCCGACATGCAATGGATGGCGGAATACCACCGCCCCGACATCGGCATCCTCTGCGCCGGCGGCCATTTTACCATGGACATGAAGGCCGCCGCCTGGGCCGCGCGGAAATACTTCGACTTCCGCACCGTCATCCCCTGCCATTACCGCACCTTCCCGCTGCTCGAGCAGAATGCCGCGGCGCTGAAGGCCGGGTTGCCGAAGGCCGAGGTGATCGAACCCGAGGTGCTGGAGCCGATCCTTTTGTGAGCAGACAAGGGGGCGCTGCCCCCTCTTTTGCCTGACGGCAAAATTCACCCCCGGGATATTTGAAGGCAATTGGAAGCAGGAAGCTCCTCGTCTTCCAATTGCCTCAAATATCCCGGGGGTGAGGGCGAAGCCCGAGGGGGCGGTGCCCCGCCCCGGCCGCCGCCCACGCCCCGCTCAGCAGTTCGGCACGTTCACCGCCAGCCCGCCGAGACTTGTCTCCTTGTAATGCTCGTGCATGTCGCGGCCGGTCTGGCGCATCGTCTCGATCGCGGCATCGAGCGGCACCAGATGCGTGCCGTCGCCACGCAGCGCCAGGCTTGCGGCCGAGATCGCCTTGATCGCGCCAAGGCCGTTCCGTTCGATGCAGGGCACCTGCACCAGCCCCTTCACCGGATCGCAGGTCATGCCCAGATGATGCTCGAGCGCGATCTCGGCGGCGTTCTCGATCTGCTCGGGGGTCCCGCCCAGAACCGCGGCGAGCCCCGCCGCGGCCATCGCGGCGGCCGAACCGACCTCGGCCTGGCAGCCGCATTCGGCGCCCGAGATCGAGGCATTGGTCTTGATCAGCCCCCCCACGGCCGCGGCGGTGAGGAGGAACTCGCCCACCCGCGCCGCGGTGGCGCCCGGCACATGGTCGAGCCAGTAGCGGATCACCGCCGGCACCACGCCCGCCGCGCCGTTCGTCGGCGCCGTGACCACCTGACCGCCCGCGGCGTTCTCCTCGTTCACCGCCATCGCGTAGCACGAGATCCAGTCGTTCACCGTATGCGGCGGGGCAAGGTTCAGGCCGCGCTCGGCGAGCAGCGCCTCGTGGATCGCCTTCGCGCGCCGTTTCACCTTCAGCCCGCCCGGCAGGATCCCCTCGCTCGCCAGCCCGCGCGCGAGGCACTCGGCCATCACCGACCAGATCCGCCCGAGCCCCGCCTCGATCGCCGCCTCGTCGCGAAAGCGCCGCTCGTTGCGCCGCTTCATCTGCGCGATCGTCAGCCCCGAGGCGCGCGCCATCGCCAGCATCTCCTCGGCGGTGCGGAAGGGAAAGGGCACGGGCGACGGCTCGGCGAGGGTCTTCGCGTCGACGGCGGCAAGTTCGGCCGCGGTGCGCACGAAGCCGCCCCCGATCGAATAGTAGGTCTCCTGCAGCAGCACATCCCCCTCGGCGTCGAGCGCCTCGATCACCATGCCGTTCGCGTGGCCGGCAAGCGCCGGGCCGAAGTCGAAGACCAGATCGCGCTCGGGATCGAAGACCAGCGGCGCAAGGCCCGGCGGGGTCAGCAGATGCGTCGCGCGGTTCGCGGCCAGGGCCGCCTCGGCGGCGTCGGCCGCGTAGCTTTCGGGCTCGAACCCGGCAAGGCCGAGGATCGTGGCGCGGTCGGTGGCGTGCCCCTTGCCGGTGAAGGCAAGCGAGCCATAGAGCCGCGCGCGCAGCCCCCGCGCCTCGAAGGGCGAGGCGCGCAGTCGGGCCAGAAACCGCGCCCCCGCGACCATCGGCCCCATCGTGTGCGAGGAGGACGGCCCGACCCCGACCTTGAAGATATCGAAAACGCTCAGAAACATCGCCCGGTCTCCCTGTTCGGCGCATCCTGCCACGGGTGGGCGCGGCAGACAGCGGGAAAGCGACACTTTGCGTCGCAAAGGCGCTGTGCCCGCGCCGGCGGGACGATTCGCCCTCGCGCAGGCGGGGGCGCTTGTCTATAAGCGGGCCGAGACGCTTTCAGGAGACCCGCCCCATGCCCGCCGAACTCTCCCCGATCGACAAGGCCAAATTCGCCGCCGCCCGCCGTGCCGTCGACTATGTCGAGGACGGGATGAAGGTCGGCCTCGGCACCGGCTCGACCGCGGCCTGGATGGTGCGCTGTCTGGGCGAGATGGTGCGCGAGGACGGGCTCAGGATCACCGGCGTGCCGACCTCGTCGCGCACCGCCGATCTGGCGCGCCAGGTAGGGATCGAGGTGATCGGCCTCGACGAGGCGAAATGGCTCGACCTGACGATCGACGGCGCGGACGAGTTCGACGCCCAGCTCAACCTGATCAAGGGCGGCGGCGGTGCCCTGCTTCAGGAGAAGATCGTCGCCACCGCCTCGGACCAGATGATCGTCATCGCCGATGCGGCGAAGGAAGTGGCAGCCCTTGGCGCCTTCCCGCTGCCGGTCGAGGTGGTGCCCTTCGGCTGGCAGACCACCCGCGCGCTGATCGAGGAGATGCTGATCTCGATGGAGGTGCTGGGCCGGCAGACCACGCTGCGGCTGAACGGCACGCAGCCCTTCGTCACCGACGAGGGCAATTACATCGTCGACCTGCACCTGAACCGCATCGCCAACGCCCGCCAGCTGAGCCTGGTGCTGAACCAGATCCCGGGCGTGGTCGAGAACGGCCTGTTCATCGACATCTGCGACCGCGTCATCATCGGCGGCGCCGATGGCAAGGTCGAGATCCGCGACATCAACGAGGGCACGGTGGCGCATGAGCGCATCGACTTCGCCGACGAGGCCAACATCTTCTCCGACCTCGACTGAGGCACCGCGCCTGACAGACCCCGAAGAGCCATCCCGGCCCGGCGCATGACGCCGGGCCGTTTTCGTTCCGGCAGACAGCTCCCGACGCCAATCCGCACCCCGCGGCTTGCCCCGCGGGGCCCGCGCCGCTAAGTCCTGTGCAACGGTGCCGCGATGCGGCAGGAAACGGAAGGGCGACAGATGAGCTTCGACTACGACCTCTTCGTGATCGGCGGTGGTTCGGGCGGGGTGCGCGCCGCGCGGATCGCAGCGGCCGAGCATGGCGCGAAGGTGGCGCTTGCCGAGGAATACCGGATGGGCGGCACCTGCGTGATCCGCGGTTGCGTGCCGAAGAAGCTGATGGTCTTTGCCTCGTCGATGCCGACGGCGGTGGAAGAGGCGCGCGCCTATGGCTGGCAGGCCGAGCTCGGCGCCTTCGACTGGACCGGCTTCCGCGCCAGGCTCGATGCCGAGCTCGACCGGCTCGAGGCGATCTATCGCCGCGGCCAGTCAGGCGCCGGCGTCACCGTCTTCGATCAGCGCGCCACTGTCGCCTCGGCCCATGAGGTGCGCCTTGCAGATGGCCAGGTGGTCAGCGCCAAGCACATCCTGATCGCCACCGGCGGCACCCCCTTCGTGCCCGACTTCGACGGCCGCGAGCACGTGATGACCTCGAACGAGATCTTCAAGATGGAGGCGCTGCCGAAGCGCATCCTGATCGTCGGCGGCGGCTATATCGCCTGCGAATTCGCCTGCATCCTCGAGGGGCTGGGCACCGGCGTGACGCTGTGGAACCGCTCGCCGCTGCTGCGCGGCTTCGACGCCGAATGCCGCGACCTGATCGTCGAGAAGATGGCGGCGCGCGGCATCGCGATCCACACCGGCCTTGTGGTGCAGCACATCAAGAAGACCGAGGCGGGGCTTGTCGTCACCGCCGGCGACGGCCGCAGCGAGACCTTCGACGCCGTACTTTACGCCACCGGCCGGGTGCCGAACACCGCGGGGCTGGGTCTGGCCGAGGCAGGCGTGACGCTCGCCCCGAACGGTGCCGTGACGGTCGATGCCTGGTCGCAGACCAACGTGCCCTCGATCTATGCCGTGGGCGACGTCACCGACCGCATCGCCCTGACCCCGGTCGCGATCCGCGAAGGTCATGCCTTTGCCGACACCGTCTTCGGCGCCACGCCGCGCCAGGCCGACCACGAGCTTGTCGCCTCGGCCGTCTTCACCCGGCCCGAGTTCGGCACCTGCGGCCTGAGCGAGGAAGCGGCGCGCGAGATCGAGCCGGTCGAGGTCTATGTCTCGGCCTTCCGCCCGATGCGCTCGGCCTTTGCCGGCGGCGACGAGAAGGTGCTGATGAAGCTTGTCGTGTCGAAGGCGACGCGGCGGGTTCTGGGCTGTCATATCGTCGCACCGGAGGCGGGCGAGATGATCCAGCTGGCGGCGATCGCGATGAAGATGGGCGCCACCAAGGAGCAGTTCGACGCGACCTGCGCGGTGCACCCGACGATGGCGGAAGAGCTGGTGACGATGCGCAAGCCCGTCCGGCACGCTTGACATCGACCAATCAGTCCCCACCTCGGACGGGACAACAATGAAAGGCGAGGGAAAATGAGCAACGGAGGTCCCTGGGGGACGGGCGGCGGCAACGGCGACGACCGCGACGACAATCGACGGCCCGGACAGCGGCGGCCAGGCGAGCCGCCCGCGATCCCCGAGATCGAAGATCTCATGAAGAAAGGCTCGGAACACCTGAAGGTGCTGATGGGTGGACGTGGCGGCTCGGGCGGCGGACGGCCGGGCGGCGGGCTGCCCAAGGGGCCGGCGATGACCGGCGGCACGATCGGCCTCGTGGCGCTGGCCGCGGCGGCACTCTGGGCCTGGGGGTCGTTCTACACGGTGCAGCAGAACGAGCGCTCGATCGAGCTGATGTTCGGCAAGTATTACGCGACCGGCAACCCGGGGCTCAATTTCGCGCCCTGGCCGGTGGTGACGGCCGAGGTGATCCCGGTCACTGACGAACGCACCACGGAACTGGGCACCGGGCGCGGCGGTTCGATGGATTCCGGTCTGATGCTGACCCGCGACCAGAACATCGTCGACATCGAGTTCCAGGTGGTCTGGAACATCTCGGACCCGACGAAATACCTGTTCAACCTCGCCGATCCGGAAGACACGATCCGCGCCGTCTCGGAATCCGCGATGCGCGACATCATCGCGCGTTCGGAACTCGCACCGATCCTGAACCGCGACCGCGGCGCGATCGGCGCCGATCTGCGCGCGGCGGTGCAGGCGACGCTCGACAGCTATGACGTGGGCATCAACATCGTGCGGGTGAACTTCAACCGCGCCGACCCGCCGAAGGAGGTCATCGACAGCTTCCGCGACGTGCAGGCCGCGCAACAGGAGCGCGACAAGCTCGAGAAGGAAGCCGACGCCTATGCGAACAAGGTGACCGCCGGTGCCCGCGGTCAGGCCGCGCAGCTGCAGGAGCAGGCCGAGGCCTATCGCGCCCAGGTGGTGAACGACTCCCAGGGCGAGGCGGCGCGCTTCACCTCGGTCTACGAGGAATACCGCAAGGCGCCCGAGGTGACGAAGCGACGGATGTTCTACGAAACCATGGGCCGCATCCTGGGCGATGTCGACAAGGTGGTGGTCGACGGGCAGTCGGGCGTCCAGCCGTATCTGCCGCTTGACCAGCTTCGCAAGACCACGCCTGCGACGAACGGGGGGGCCAACTGATGCGCGCACAATTCCTGATCCCGGTGGCGGTGATCGCCGTCGCCGTCGGCCTGTCCTCGGTCTACACGGTGGACGAGCGCGAAAAGGCGCTGGTGCTGCAGTTCGGCGAGGTCAAGCAGGTCCGCACCGAGCCCGGTCTCGGCTTCAAGATCCCGCTGATCCAGCAGGTTGTGAAGTATGACGACCGCATCCTCAGCCTGATGACCCAGCCGCTCGAGGTGACGCCGCTCGACGATCGTCGTCTGGTGGTCGATGCCTTCGCGCGTTGGCGCATCACCAGCCCGGTGAAGTTCCGCGAGGCGGTGTCGACCGGCGGCGAGACCTTCGCCAAGAGCCGGCTTGACGGCATCCTGAACAACGCCATCCGCGAGGTCATGGGCTCGGTTCCCTCCACCGCGGTGCTGTCGGACGACCGCACCCCGCTGATGAACCAGATCCGCGACATCGCCCGGCGCGAGGCGGCGGCGCTTGGCGTCGACGTGATCGACGTGCGGCTGACCCGCACCGACCTGCCCGACCAGAACCTGGCCGCGACCTATGCCCGGATGCGGGCCGAGCGCGAGCGCGAGGCGGCGGACGAGCGGGCGCGCGGCGGCGAGGCCGCACAGCGCGTGCGGGCGGCGGCCGACCGCACCGTGATCGAGCTGACCTCGGAAGCGCGCAAGCAATCCGAGATCATCCGCGGCGAGGCCGATGCGGCGCGCAACGCGATCTATGCCGAGGCCTATGGCAAGGACCCGTCCTTCTTCGCCTTCACCCGCTCGCTGCAGTTCTATGCGGAAAGCCTGAAGCCGGGCTCGTCCTCGCTGGTGACCGAACCCTCGAGCCTCTACTTCGACTATGACCGCTTCGTCAAAAGCCTCGGTCCGGTCGAGGCGGTGCCGACGGGCGAGAGCCCTGCGCCCACCGCAGGTCAGTGATGGCGATGCTTCTGACGGGCCTTGCGCTCGTCCTGGTGATCGAGGGGCTGGCGCTTGCGCTGGCCCCTTCCCGTATCGAGGAGGCGCTCGCCCTGCTTGCGGCGATGGGACGCGAGCGCCGGCGGCAGCTCGGCCTTGCCGCGATCGCCGCCGGCGTCGCGCTTTTGTGGCTCTTGCGACATTTCAGCCATTGACCCCGGCGCCCGGAGCGGGCGAGATCCTCTCGCCCCTCTCACACCGAATTGAGACGGCGCGACGGTCTTTCATTTGAACGTCCCGTCCCCTGGGGTTTTAACAAGGGAGACGCCGGCAGGCCCGGCTCGAGGATTTTCGGGAGCGACGCATGACGAAACACGACCTTACCCCGTTCACCCCCAAAGCGCTGATCCGCGCGCCCCGGCTCGTGAAGGGGGTTCTGGGGGCCGCGATGATCTCGACGGCGCTGGCTTTCGCGCCGATCGCGCCGGCCTATGCCCGCGCCGCCCCGGACAGCTTCGCCGATCTGGCCGAGAAGGTGAGCCCGGCGGTGGTGATGATCACCACCACCACCACCGTCGCCGTGCCGAACGATCAGGGCCCGGTCTTCCCCGACGGCTCGCCGTTCTCGGACCTGTTCAAGGACTTCCCGTTCCAGCAGATGCCGAACGGTCCGAACGGCCCGACCCATCCGCAGCGCTCGAACGCGCTCGGCTCGGGCTTCGTGATCTCGGAAGACGGCTACATCGTCACCAACAACCACGTCATCGAGGGTGCCGACGAGATCCAGATCGAGTTCTATGGCGGCAAGACGATGGACGCGAAGCTGGTCGGCACCGACCCGAAGACCGATATCGCGCTGCTCAAGGTCGAAAGCGACAAGCCGTTGCCTTTCGTCACCTTCGCCGACAGCGACCAGACCCGGGTGGGCGATTGGGTGATGGCCATGGGCAACCCGCTCGGCCAGGGCTTCTCGGTCTCGGCCGGCATCGTCTCGGCGCGCAACCGCGAGCTTTCGGGCACCTATGACGACTACCTGCAGACCGACGCGGCGATCAACCGCGGCAACTCGGGCGGGCCGCTGTTCAACATGGACGGCCAGGTCGTCGGCGTGAACACCGCGATCCTGTCGCCGAACGGCGGCTCGATCGGCATCGGCTTCTCGATGGCCTCGAACGTGGTGAAGAAGGTCGTCGACCAGCTCAAGCAGTTCGGCGAGACCCGCCGCGGCTGGCTTGGCGTGAAGATCCAGGAGATCACCCCGGACATGGCCGACGCCATGGGCCTGGCGAAACCCGAGGGCGCGCTTGTCTCCGAGGTGCCCGAGGGCCCGGCGAAGGCCGCGGGCATGCAGGCGGGCGATGTCATCGTCAACTTCGACGGCGGCGAGGTGAAGAACAGCCGTGACCTCGTGCGCCGCGTCGCCGATGCGCCGGTGGGCCAGGCGGTGCGGGTCACCGTGGTGCGCGGCGGCAAGGAACAGACCCTGCTCGTCACGCTCGGCCGGCGCGAGACCGCCGAGGGCGATGCCGTCCCCGCCGCGGCGCAGGACCAGACCGGCACCGCGAGCGAGGCGCAGGTTCTCGGCATGACGGTGATGCCGCTCACCGACGCGCTGATCCAGGAGATGGGCCTGCAGCCCGGCACCCAGGGCCTTGTCATCAAGTCGATCGACGAGAACTCGGCCGCCTATGACCAGGGCCTGCGCGAGGGCGACCTGATCACCGAGGCCGGCCAGCAGCCGGTGGCGCAGCTGAGCGACCTCGAGGACCGGGTGAAGGAAGCCAAGGACGCCGGGCGCAAGTCGGTGCTGCTGCTGATCCGCCGCGGCGGCGAACCGCGCTTCGTGGCGCTGCCGGTGAACGGCTAAGCCGCACCCCGCTGCCGCGCGAGCGGCGCGGACAGGAACGACGAGGGGCCCGGAGCGCGATCACCGCTCCGGGCCCTTTGCGTCGGCCCGGCATCCGGGCTATCCCGACGGCACAGGTTCAGGGAGTGCCGTGCGTGAGAGCCCTCGTCATCATCGACATGCAGATGGAAATGCAGCATCGCATCGCGGCTGGCCGCGACTGCGTGAACGCCGGGGCGCCCGAGCGGATCGCGGCGCTTGCGGCGGGCTTCCGCCAAAACGGGTGGCCCGTGCTGCATGTCCGCCACCGGGACGACGCCGCGCACTCGCCCCTGCATCCGGCGGCCGCGGGCTATCCGCCGATGGCTTGCGCCGAAGCGCTGGAGGGCGAGGCGATTTTCGTGAAACGGACCTCATCGGCCTTCGCCTCGACCGATCTGGCGGCGCATCTGCAGGCGCGCGGCATCACCGAACTGGTGGTGACGGGTGCCGTGGCCGGGTTCTGTGTCAACAGCACGGTCCGGCATGGCGCGGATCTGGGCTTTGACATGACCGTCGTCCGCGATGCGGTGATCGGCTTCGACCTGCCGGCGGCAGGCCTCTGCGCGCAGGTGATCTTCGATGTCACCCTCGCACATCTCGAGGCCGATTTCGCGCGGGTCATCGACAGCGCGTCGGTGCTGGCCGCCGCGGACTGACCGGCGCCGCCGTTCGGCCACGGCCTCACTTCACGTCTTCGAGCCAGGGCAACAGCCCCATCTCCTGCGCCGCGCGGATCGAGAGCGTCGCCGAGACAAGCCCGCGCGGCGCCTGATAGGCGCGGATCGCGGCATGGGTCGGGATGTCGAGCACGCCGTTGACCGGCCCGGCATAAAGCCCGCGCACCTGCAGCGCGCGCTGCAGCGAGGCGACGAACTCCGCGCTCATCGCCTCGGGACAGGGCGCGGGGAACCACATCTCGGCCCGGCCCTCGACGATGCGCTGATGCGTGGCACTGCGATAGGTCGCGGGCCGCGTCACCTGCCCGGTCGCTCGGTCGCGGACCTCGGGCGAGACCAGCTCCTGCTCGGTCACTGTCTCGATCACCGCAGGCCGGGTCTGACGGGCGAAGCAGCCCGCCTCGCCCGGCTGCGGCGGCGTGTCGCGCCATTCGCCGGCCAGGCTCTGCTCGACCGGTTCGGCCCCGGCCGCGTCGGCGGCACGGGCCACGGCCGGGCCGAGGCCGAGGGCACAGCACAGCAGGATCAGTCGCGCAGAAATGGTCATCGCCGGGGCTCTTTGCCGAATTCCTGCGCGACCCTAGCCGATTGCGGCAGGCGCGAAAAGGGATGCGGCACCGCGGCTCTGGTCAAGGCCTGCGGCATGTCCTACATCGGTTCGGACGGCCGCGCGGGCGGCCAGCGGATGGGATACAGACGATGGCGAAGATCACCTATATCGAATTCAACGGCACCGAGCATGTGGTGGATGTGAAGCCGGGCATGACGGTCATGGAAGGCGCGCGCGACAACGGCATCCCGGGCATCGACGCCGATTGCGGCGGCGCCTGCGCCTGCTCGACCTGCCATGTCTACATCGACGAGGCCTGGGTCGACCGGCTGCCGGCGAAGGAGTCGATGGAAGAGGACATGCTCGATTTCGCCTGGCATCCCGATCCGGTGAAATCGCGCCTGACCTGCCAGATCAAGGTCACCCCCGAGATCGACGGGCTGGTGGTTCATATCCCCGAAAAGCAGATCTGAGCGCGTCTCCGCGTTCCCAGAAGGGCCGCCCGTCGGGGCGGCCCTTCGGCATTTCAGGGCATCAGCGCCGGCGCACAGACGAGCGCCCCGGCGGGGGCCGGGCCGGCGAGCGGCTTCACCAGCACATAGCGCGCCGGCACCCCCGCCAGCACCACCGCCGGATCGGCGACAAAGCCGAAGCGGCCGTAATAGGCGGGCTCGCCCACCAGCACCGCACCCGCCGCACCGAGCGCCGCAAGCCGGTCCAGCGTCGCGCGCATCAAGGCGCTGCCGATGCCGCGCCCCTGCGCCTCGGGCGCGACGGCAAGCGGGCCGAGACAGACCCAGCCCCCCGCCCCGCCGATCGTCGCGGGCGAGGCGGCGATCTGGCCGATCAGCTGCCCCGTCTCCTCGGCGACCAGCGACAGGCTCAACGCGCCGCTTGCGCGCAGCCGCGCCAGCACCTCGGCCTCGGTGCCCGAGGCGACGGGGGCGGTGGCGAAGGCCCGGGTGACGAGCGTGGCAAGGGCGGCGCTCTCGGCCGCGGTTCCGGTTTCGGATCGGATGATCATGGCAGACCTCACTGGTTGTCGAGCTGGCCGCGCACGGCGGCAAGGCCGCGGCGCGAGATCCGGTAGGGCGCACCGCCGCCCGAGGCGATCAGCCGCCGCGCCCTGAGGCGCCGGAACAGCGTCAGATCGCAATCGGACAGCACCAGCCCGTCGCGGGTGTAGCAGGTGACGGCGGAAATCTTGCGGCCCTCGCCGCGTTCATGGCGGATCAGCCCGCCCTGAGCCAGCACGTGCAGCACGCGCTGTTCGAGTTTCGAGATCTTCATGGGAATCCTGAGACTGGATGTGAGACTTCAGGGCCGTGCCTTCAGGCCGCCCTGCTTCGTGTCACGGCCCCCCGACAGGGAGCCTCTCACACAATCTCCGACATCCACACTCCATCGCGGTCCATACACCGCGTCTCGAGGAAGGTAGGCAGCACGGCCCCCGGGCGCAAGGGGGCGCCGCCGCGACAGGCCGCCGCGCTCCACTATCGGAAACCCGCGTCTCGTTTGCGACACCGCCCGCGCCGCTTTTCGCGCCCTTCGCGTCGTATCCCGGCTGGCCCTCGGTCGCGCGGCAGGAGAGATTGCCCCCAACACGCCCGCAAGGGCCCAGCGAAGGACCCGAGAATGACTTCCTACGTGCTTACGGTGACCTGCAAGACGACCCGCGGCATCGTCGCCGCGATCGCCAGCTATCTGGCCGAGAACGGCTGCAACATCTCCGACTCGCACCAGTATGACGACGCGCAGAACCACCGCTTCTTCATGCGCGTCAGCATCGAATCGCAGACCGGCGCCAGCCGTGAGGCACTCGAGGCGGGCTTCGCCCCGATCGCCGAGGCCTTCGGCATGGACTGGGCGCTGCACGATCAGGCGTGCAAGATGAAGGTGCTGCTGATGGTGTCGAACTTCGGCCATTGCCTGAACGACCTGCTCTACCGGACCCGCATCGGCGCGCTGCCGATCGAGATCGTCGGCGTGATCTCGAACCACCTGACCTATCAGAAGGTGGTGGTGAACCACGATATCCCCTTCTACCACATCCGCGTCACGAAGGAGAACAAGCCCCAGGCCGAGGCCGAGCTGCTGCGCGTGGTCGACGAGACCGGGGCCGAACTCGTGGTGCTGGCGCGCTACATGCAAATCCTGTCGGATGCGCTGTGCGAGAAGATGTCGGGGCGGATCATCAACATCCATCACTCGTTCCTGCCGAGCTTCAAGGGCGCAAACCCCTACAAGCAGGCCTATGAGCGCGGTGTGAAGCTCATTGGCGCGACGGCGCATTACGTCACCGCCGATCTCGACGAGGGCCCGATCATCGAGCAGGACACGGTGCGCGTGACGCATGCGCAGTCGCCCGAGGATTACGTGAGCCTTGGCCGCGATGTCGAGGCGCAGGTGCTCGCCCGCGCGATCCACGCCCATATCCACCACCGCGCCTTCATCAACGGCAGCAAGACCGTGGTCTTCCCGGCCAGCCCCGGCTCCTACGCCTCCGAACGGATGGGGTGAGCCGCGGTCCCGGCGCATCGCGCCGGGATTGAACGCTCCAGTGGAGCGTTCAAAGCGGCGAACGCCCGAAGCGCAAGCGCAGGGCCGGGTGCCTTTGGCGAACGCCCGAAGCGCAAGCGCAGGGCCGGGTGCCTTTGGCGAACGCCCGAAGCGCAAGCGCAGGGCCGGGTGCCTTTGGCGAACGCCCGAAGCGCAAGCGAGGGCCGGGTGCCCTTGGCGCACGCCGGGCAAGCAACCAGCCTTCTCCGCTTCCAATTGCCTCAAATATCCCGGGGGTGAATGGCCGCAGGCCAGAGGGGGCAGCGCCCCCCTGCCCCGGCCGGGCACCGATCCCTCGGGCCAAAAGGGGGCGCTGCCCCCTCGGCCCTGACGGGCCTCACCCCCGAGGTATTTCGGGCAAGGAGAAAGACGGGCGGCCATCTTCGGCACCGGGCAGCGTGGCGCGGCTCAGATGCGGCGGATGCCCGGTCTCGCGGGTGAACATCGCGGTGAAGGCCGAGGGGCTGGCATAGCCGAGATCATAGGCAATCTGCGTCACCGGGCGGCCGGCGGCCAGCGCCTCGACCGCGCGGGCGATCTGCAGCCGGGTGCGCCAGCGCGCGAAGGAGAGCCCGGTCTCGCGCAGGAACAGCCGCGCCAGCGTGCGCTCGGCCACCGAAGCGGTCGCCGCCCAGTCCGGCAGGCTGCGCCGGTCAGAGGGATCGGCGACGAGCGCCTCGGTCACCCGCCGCAGCCGCGCGTCGCGACCAAGCGCGAGGCCGGGCGCCCGATCGCGCGCACGGCAGATCTCGTCGGCCAGAACCTGCATCGCGCGCATCTCGGCCGGGCTCCAGCACGCCATGGGGTCGAGCGCGATCGCGCGCAGGACCAGTTCGCGCAGCAGCCCGCCAAGCGGCAGCACCGCGGTCTCGCGCGGCAGATCGGGAAAGGCCGCGGGGTCGAGATAGGCCATGCGCACCGCGCTGCGCTCGGTGTAATCGGCGGCATGCGGCACGCCGTGCGGCAGGAAGGCCGCCTGCCCCGGCGGCACCGAGAACACCCGGTCATCAAGCACGATCCGCATCGCCCCGGTCAGCAGGAAGATCAGCTGCGCGCGGGTATGCGCATGGCGCCCGACACGGGCGCCTCGGGCATGGTCGCGCGACAGCGCAAGGACCGGGTTCGGCGTGGGAGCGTCTTCGGGCAGCATGGCCGTTCCTCCGCAGCATTTGGCTGCTTCACGAAAGCGGATAGCACATCTTTCGATATATAGCCATCCGCAGGGCCGCTTCGGGCGGCCGAAGACAAGGACCGGACCGACCATGACCACCCCCTTCCGCCTGCTGGGCATCCCCGGAAGCCTGCGCAAGGCCTCCTATTGCGCCGCCGTGCTTGAGGCAATCGCTGCCGAGATCGCGCCGCGCGCCGAGACCGCCATCGCCCCGATCGGCGCCCTGCCGCTCTACAATCAGGATCTCGACATCGAGCCCCGCCCCGCCCCCGTCGCGGCGCTGCGCGGCGCGATCGAGGCGGCCGAGGGGCTGATCGTCGTCTCGACCGAATACAACCACGGCACCCCCGGCGTGCTGAAGAACGCCATCGACTGGGCCTCGCGTCCGGCCTTCGCCTCGCCGCTGAAGGACAAGCCGGTGCTGATCGTCACCTGCTCGATGGCCTCGACCGGCGGCGTGCGGGCGCAATACCAGCTGCGCGAAGCCTTTGCCTCGACGCTCTCGCGCCCGGTCGCGACGCCCGAGGTGGTGATCGGCGGCGTGCATCAGCGCATGACCGACGGCCGCTTCACCGATCGCGCCGTCCTTGATTACGCCGCCGCCGCCTGCGAGCGGCTCCTTGCCGAGATCGCGCGCGACCGCCGCGGCTGAGCCCGCGGGCGGGCGTCGTCACTTTCAGGATGGACGGCGCCCGCGCGGGGCGATAGCGATTCCGGATGACACGCCCGGACCGCATCTTTCCCGGCATCGCCCTGATGCTCACCTTCTGCGCGCTGGCGCCGCTGATCGACGTGGCCTCGAAACTGGCCTCGCAGGCGGTGCCGGTGGGCACCGTCACGCTTGGCCGCTATGTCGTGCAGGGGCTGCTGATGGCACCGCTGGTTGTCGCGCTGCGGCTGCCGCTGCGGATCGGCGGGCGGGTGCTCGCGCTGAGCGTGGCGCGCGCCTTCGTCTCGATGACGGCGACCTATTGCTTCGTCGCCGCGGTGCAGGTGATGCCGATCGCCGATGCGCTGGCCATCGCCTTCGTCGAGCCCTTCGTGATCCTGTTCATCGGCCGCTTCGTGCTGCATGAGGAGGTCGGGCCGCGGCGCCTTGCGGCCTCGGTCGTGGGTTTCATCGGCGCGCTCTTCGTGATCCAGCCGTCCTTCAGCCATTTCGGCGCGGTGGCCTTCTTTCCGCTCGGCACCGCGGTCAGCTTCGCGCTCTACATCCTGCTGACCCGGGCGCTCTCGCGCGATGTCGACCCGGTGGCGATGCAGTTCCACACCGCGGTCTTCGCCACGCTGCTGTGCCTGCCGCTGCTGGCGCTTGGCACCAGCGCGGGGCTGAGCGAGGTGAGCTTCGGCCGGCCCGAGGGGATCTTCTGGCTCTGGTGCGCCTGCGTCGGCCTCGCCTCGACGGTCAGCCACATGGCGATGAGCTATGCGCTGTCCTTCGCGCCCTCCTCGACACTGGCACCCCTGCATTACTTCGAAATGCTGACCGCCACGCTGTGCGGCTATGTCTTCTTCGGCGATTTCCCGAATCTGCTGACCTGGGTCGGCATCGCGATCATCACCGGCTCGGGGCTCTACATCATCCACCGCGAGCGCATCACCGCAACCCGAGCGCGGCAAGCACGCCGGCCAGATGCCGTTTCGGCAGCAGCACCAGCATCTCTCCCGCCAGGCAAAGCCGCACCGGGCCGCTGACCTCGTTCGAGGTGCCGACGCGGCCGGCGGGGGTGAAATTCAGCCCCTCGATCGGCCAGCGCAGCCCCTCTGCCGTGCCCGAGGCCGGACCGAAGGGGAACAGCGACAGCCGCTCCCCCAGCGGCAGGTCGAGCGCGATCTCGGGCGGGGCGCGAAAGATCAGCTCGTCTTCCGAGATCAGCACCACGGCGCGGTCGGGCCGCTGCGCCAGATCGCTGAGCGCGGCAAGGGTATGGTCGAGCCGCAGCCCGGTGAAGCCCAGCCCGATGAAGAAGCGCGCCCCGACATGGGTCAGGCATTTGCCGAAATCGGTGCTGTCCTGCTCGGCGATCCGGTGCAGGCGCGCGGGACCGATCGCCGCCGCACCGGCCGGGCTCAGACTGTCCATGTCGCCGATCACCGCCTCGGGCATCAGCCCGAAGGCCAGCGCCCGGTCACCACCGCCATCGGCCGCGACGAGCGCCGGTGCAAGTGCCAGCGCGGCGTGCAGATCCGCCGCCTCGACCGCGCCGCCGCCAAGCAGGGTCACCCCGCCTTGATACTGGACAATGTGCCGTTCCATGCCATGATTGATGGCGATTAAGGCAGGAAAGCACAACCACGACCGGAAAAATTCCCTGCATTTGCCTTTTTCCGTTCACGGGAAAGCACCAGTTCAACAGGATCGTGGACGGAACCGGGTCTAGTAGAAAGCGAGCGTTCCATGGTTGGTGCAAGCAAGATTCTGACCGTCTCCTACGGCACCTTCTCCTGCACGCTGGAGGGGTTCGACGAGCCGTTCAACACGATGAAGGCGATCGCGGAATATTTCCGGGATCTGGCCGCCGACGACCGCTATTTCGGCGCCGAGCCACCGCAGCCCGACGCCGAGATGCTGCACCGCATCGCCGAGCGCGAGATCCAGCGCCGCGTCGAGGCGAAGATCCAGCGCAACGGCGTGATCCTGCGGCAGGCCGAGGAGACCGCGCCTGCCCCCGCCGAGATCCGCGCCCCCGAACCCGCGCCGACCGCCGCGCCCTCTCCCGAGGTTTCCGCCCCCGTAGCAGAGGAACCAGAGGTCGCGGCCCCCGCCGCCGAGGCGCCCGAGCCGGTCCTCTCCGAACCCGAAGCCCCGGTCGCGCCGGAGCCTGTTCCCTTCGTGGTCCCGCAAAGCGCCGACCCGGTGAGCGAATCGGTCGCGGCCAAGCTGCAGCGCATCCGCGCGGCCGTGGCCTCGGCGAAGGCCGCAGCCGCCGCGACGCCCGCAGCGGCGCCAATCGAAGAGGCTGTCGAGGCCCCGGCCGAAGCACCGGTCGCGGTGAGCGAGTCGATGCCCGAGGCCGAGCCGGTGGCCGAAATCGCCGAGGAGACGGTCGCCGAGGAACCGGTTGCCGAGGCCCCCGCCGCGTTCGAGGAGCCCCTCGCCGCCGACCTCGAAGAGATCGCGCCCGCGGCCGAAGCCCCGGTCGAGGAACCCGCAGAGCCGGAACCCGCCATCGAGGCCCCCGTCGCGGCGGAGACCGTCGTCGAGGAGGCCATCGTCGAGGAGCCCGTCGTCGAAGAGGCGGATTTCGCCGCCATGTTCCTGCCGGAAGCGAGCGTCGAACTGCCCGAAGCGGACCAGCCTGAGACCGAGGCGGAGACCCCGGCCGAGCCGAGCGCGGCGGTGGCTCAGACCGCCCCCGAGGCAGTCGCCGAGGCGCAGACGCCCGAAGCCGCGCCGCAGTCGGGCTGGGCCGAACGCCGTGCCGCCCGCCGTGCGGCGCGTCATGCCGCCGGAGAGACCGAGGCGAGCGTGACCGCCGAGGAAGCCGCCGCCCCTGCCCCCGAGGTCGAGGCGCCGCGCCCGCCGCTGCGCGCCCGGGTCATCAAGGTGCGCCGGATCGAGCCTGCGCCGGCCGCCGCGGCGCCCGTCGAGACGCCGCTTGCGGCGCCGGTGGCCGAGGCAGCCGCCACCGATGCGACGCCGGCCGAGGAGGATGTCGCGGCCCTGGTCGCGGCGCGCCTTGCCGCCGAAACCGCGCCGGCCGCGGAGGACGGCCCGGCGCTGACGCCCGAGCAGGAAGCCGAGCTGATGGCCGAGCTTGCCGCGCTCGAGGAAGATTTCGACGAGGATGAGGGCGAGGCGCTGACCGGCGCCGACACCGATGCGGCGCTGGCCGCCGCAGCGGAGGACTGGGATTTCCCCGAGGCGTTCGAAGCGCTGCGCGAGGAACCCGCCGAAGAGCCCACCGCGGACGCGCGTGCGGCCGAGACCCTCGCCCCCGAGGAGATGGCCGAGGACACGATCGCTGCGGCCCTTGCCGCCCATCTCGGCGAGACCGCGCCGGCGCCCGAAGAGGCGCCCCTGCCGGAGGTTGCCCTCGCACCCGAGGCCGAGGCGCCTGCCGGGATCGAACCCGAGGAGATGGCCGCGCAGATCGCCGCGATGCTGCCGGACGAGGCTGCCGAGGCTGCTGCGGTCGAGCCTGCCGCCCCCGTCATCCCGCGCCGGATCGCGCAAAAACCTGCCGCGGCCTCGCGCGACGATGACGTGACGCGGCTGATGGAAGAGGCCGACGCCCAGCTTTCGGGCCACGAGAACCGCCGCCGTCTTTCCGCGATCGCGCATCTCAAGGCGGCGGTCGCGGCGACGGTGGCCGAACGGCTGGCCCGCGGTGGCCGCAAGGAAGAGGCGGCAGACGAGACCCGCCCCTATCGCGACGACCTGACCCATGCCGTGCGGCCGCGCCGCCCGGTGCTGCACGGCGTGGCGAGCGCCCGCCCCGAGCCGGTCGAGCCGCGTCAGGCGCCGCTCGTGCTGGTTTCCGAGCAGCGCGTCGACCAGATCCAGACGGCGCCCGCGGTGCAGCCGGCAATGCCGGTGCGCCCGCGCCGGGTCAGCACCGCGCAGCTTCTGGCCGAGGACGTCGTCGCCCCGCAGGGCGGCGCCGAAAGCTTTGCCGACTTCGCACAGGCGCGCGGCACGCAGGGCCTGTCGGATCTGCTCGAGGCCGCCGCCGCCTATACCGCGCAGGTCGAGGGCCGGCCGCATTTCTCGCCGCCGCAGATCATGAGCAAGGTGACCGCGATCGGCGAGGGCAGCTTCAGCCGCGAGGACCGGCTGCGCAGCTTCGGCCAGCTGCTGCGCCAGGGCAAGATCGCCAAGGTGAAGCGCGGCCAATACGCGATCACCGAACAGTCGCAATATTTCGAAAAGCGCGCCTGAGCTCAGGCACCGATGAAAGAAAAACGGAGGGGCAAGCCCCTCCGTTTTGCGTTTCAGTCGCGTTTGGCGTCCGGGTCGGGCTGGCCCACGCCGGTGAAGACCGGCTTCAGCGGCAGCGCCCAGAGGACGCCGAGCCCGACATAGACGGCGAGCGATCCCCACCAGGGCATCATCCCCCAGCGGGCCTCGGCCATGTTCACCACGCTCACCGCGACGATGATATAGGCCGGCAGCCCGACCAGAAGCGCAAGCAGCGCCAGCCGCTTGCGGGTCTTGTAGCCGAGCGCCATCTCAGTCCGCGAAGGGGTCGGTGACGAGGATGGTGTCGTCGCGCTCGGGGCTCGTCGAGAGCATCGCGACCGGGCACTGGATCAGCTCCTCGATCCGGCGCACGTATTTCACCGCGGCGCCGGGCAGGTCGTTCCACGACCGCGCCCCCTCGGTCGATTCCTTCCAGCCCTCGACCTCTTCATAGATCGGCGTGCAGCGCGCCTGCGCCTCGGCCGCGGTCGGAAGATAGTCGAGCAGCTCGCCGTCAAGCGAATAGCCGGTGCAGATCTTGATCGTGTCGAAGCCGTCGAGCACGTCGAGCTTGGTCAGCGCGATGCCGTTGATGCCCGAGATCGCGCAGGTCTGGCGCACCAGGGCCGCATCGAACCAGCCGCAGCGACGCTTGCGCCCGGTGACCGTGCCGAACTCGCGGCCACGCTCGCCCAGACGGTCGCCGTCGGCGTCGAGCAGCTCGGTCGGGAACGGGCCGGCGCCGACGCGGGTGGTGTAGGCCTTGACGATGCCGAGCACGAAGTCGATCGCATTCGGCCCGAGGCCGACACCCGTCGCCGCCTGCCCGGCGATCACGTTCGACGAGGTCACATAGGGATAGGTGCCGAAGTCGATGTCGAGAAGCGAGCCCTGCGCGCCCTCGAAGAGGATGCGTTTGCCGGCGCGGCGCATCTCGTTCATCACCTTCCAGACGGGCTTGGCGTATTGCAGCACCGCCGCCGAGATCGCGTTCAGCTCCTTCAGCAGCGCGGCACGGTCGATCGGTTCGAGGCCGAGACCGGCGCGCAGCGCGTTGTGGTGGACAAGCGCGCGGTCGACGCGCTGCTCGAGCGTCGCCGGATCGGCGAGGTCGGCGACGCGGATCACGCGACGGCCCACCTTGTCTTCATAGCACGGGCCGATGCCGCGGCCGGTGGTGCCGATCTTCGCGTTCGAGCCCGCCGCCTGCGCCTCGCGGGCGCGGTCGAGCTCGCCGTGGAACGGCATGATGAGCGGCGTGTTCTCGGCCACCATCAGGTTGTCGGGGGTGATCTCGACCCCCTGTTCACCGATCTTCTTGATCTCGTTCAGCAGGTGCCACGGATCGAGCACGACACCGTTGCCGATCACGCTGAGCTTGCCGCCGCGCACCACGCCCGAGGGCAGCGCGTTCAGCTTGTAGACGACACCGTTCACGACCAGCGTGTGGCCCGCGTTGTGACCGCCCTGGAACCGCGCGATGACGTCGGCGCGCTCGCTCAGCCAGTCGACGATCTTGCCCTTGCCCTCGTCGCCCCATTGGGCTCCGACAACCACGACGTTGGCCATATCCCACTCCTGCAGGGTTGTGAAAACCGCGTGACATATAGCGGGCGTGGTCCCGGGGGGAAACCGTTTTTCGGGCTATCCGGTCAAGTTTGCGGCACGGCAGCGACGGACGGTCGCGGTTTCGCCGGGAAACGGCTTGCGCGGCGGCCCTCATCCGCCTAGATAGGCGCGTCGGTTGAAAGAAGGCCCCGCACCCCTCATGGAAAACGTCGTCCTCTCCATCCACCTGATCCTTGCGCTGCTCCTGATCGGCGTCGTGCTTCTGCAGCGCTCCGAAGGCGGCGGGCTCGGCATGGGGAGCACCGGCGGCGTGATGACCGGCCGGCAGGCGGCGAACGCGCTGACCCGGCTGACCTGGATCTTCGCGGCGGGCTTCATCATCACCTCGGTCACGCTGACCATCCTGGCCGCACGTGCGGCCTCGGACGCCTCGGTCGTCGACCAGCTCACCACCCCGGCGCCCGCGACCACTGCGCCCGCCACCCCGGCCGCGCCGCCGATCGAGCTGCCTCCGGCCGCGACCGACGCGCCGGTGACGCCGCCGCCCGCCAACTGAGCGGGCCGCGGCCTTCGCCCCTGACACCAGTCTTGGGGCAAAGCGTCACAGTTTACCCAATGTCTTGCGGTCCGGTTGCGGGCAGGCCGCGAATCGTGTAGATATTAA
The DNA here is from genome assembly GCF_056590935.1 of Paenirhodobacter sp. YD-8. Taxonomy (NCBI): domain Bacteria; kingdom Pseudomonadati; phylum Pseudomonadota; class Alphaproteobacteria; order Rhodobacterales; genus Paenirhodobacter; species Paenirhodobacter sp. YD-8. Next base: position 2,728,403 of record NZ_CM152649.1, read on the forward strand.
GCCCCGTGATCCCGGAGCATCGCTTCGGGATATTAAACAGGTTTTGGCTGATCACGGGGGCTTCCATGGCACGTTACGTCTTCATTACCGGCGGTGTGGTTTCATCGCTCGGCAAGGGCCTTGCCTCCGCGGCACTGGGCGCGCTGCTGCAGGCGCGCGGCTTCTCGGTGCGGCTGCGCAAGCTCGATCCCTATCTGAACGTCGACCCGGGCACGATGTCGCCCTTCGAGCATGGCGAGGTCTTCGTCACCGATGACGGCGCCGAGACCGACCTCGACCTCGGCCATTACGAACGCTTCACCGGGGTGAGCGCGCGCAAGACCGATTCCGTCTCCTCCGGCCGGATCTATTCGAACGTGCTCGAGAAGGAGCGCAAGGGCGCCTATCTCGGCAAGACGATCCAGGTGATCCCGCACGTCACCAACGAGATCAAGGACTTCATCGCCGTCGGCGACGAGGAAGTCGATTTCATGCTGTGCGAGATCGGCGGCACGGTCGGCGACATCGAGGGCCTGCCCTTCTTCGAGGCGATCCGGCAATTCGCCCAGGAACGGCCGCGCGGGCAGTGCATCTTCATGCACCTCACCCTGCTGCCCTATCTGGCGGCGAGCGGCGAGCTGAAGACGAAGCCGACGCAGCATTCGGTGAAGGAGCTGCGCTCGATCGGGCTGCAGCCCGACGTGCTGGTATGCCGCTCGGAACACCCGATCCCGGACAAGGAACGCGCGAAGATCGCGCTGTTCTGCAACGTGCGGCCCGACTCGGTGATCCCGGCCTATGACCTGAAGTCGATCTACGAGGCGCCGCTCGCCTATCACCGCGTCGGCCTCGATCAGGCGGTGCTTGATGCCTTCGGCATCTCGCCCGCGCCGAAGCCCGACATGAGCCGCTGGGAAGACGTGATGGACCGGCTGACCCATGCCGAGGGCACGGTGAAGGTGGCGATCGTCGGCAAGTATGTGCAGCTCGAGGACGCCTACAAGTCGATCGCCGAGGCACTGACCCATGGCGGCATGGCGAACCGGGTCAAGGTCAAGGCCGAATGGATCGACGCCGAGATCTTCGAGCGCGAAGACCCCGGCCCGCATCTCGAACAGTTCAACGCGATCCTGGTGCCCGGCGGCTTCGGCGAGCGCGGCACCGAGGGCAAGATCCGCGCTGCGCAATATGCGCGAGAGAAGGGCATCCCCTACCTGGGCATCTGCCTGGGCATGCAGATGGCGGTGATCGAGGCGGCGCGCAACCTTGCCGGCGTGACCAACGCGGGCTCCGAGGAATTCGACCACGAGGCCGGCAAGAAGCGCTTCACCCCGGTCGTCTACCACCTGAAGGAATGGGTGCAGGGCAACCACCGGGTCGAGCGCAAGCTCGACGACGACAAGGGTGGCACGATGCGGCTTGGCGCCTATACCGCGATCCTGAAGGAAGGCTCGAAGGTCGCCGAGGTCTATGGCACGACGCAGATCGAAGAACGCCACCGCCACCGCTACGAGGTCGACATCAAGTATCGCGACAAGCTCGAGGCTTGCGGGCTGGTGTTCTCGGGCATGTCGCCCGATGGCCGTCTGCCCGAGATCGTCGAGGTCAAGGATCACCCCTGGTTCATCGGCGTGCAGTTCCACCCGGAACTGAAGTCGAAACCCTTCTCGCCGCATCCGCTTTTCGCCGGGCTGGTGAAGGCCGCCAAGGAACAGAGCCGCCTCGTCTGAGCGGCGCAAGACAGCACAGGTTGCGCCCCTGACGGGGCGCCCGAAGGAGGGGGCGCTGCCCCCTCTTTTGCCATTCGGCAAAATTCACCCCCGGGATATTTCAGGCAATTGGAAGCAACGGGGCCCGCATGGGGCCCTGCCGGGTCCCCTGCCCTCTCAGCTTCCAATTGCTCCAAATATCCCGGGGGTGAGCGCCGAGGGCGCGAGGGGGCAGCGCCCCCTGCTCCGGCTCCCGCAAGCGGCGGGCTCCGCGGTCAGAGCCCTTCGACCCGCAGCGCCCCTTCAAGCCAGGGCGCCTCGGCCAGTGCCGGGGCGACGATGCGGGCGGCAAGCAGGTCGCGCAGCCGGCCCGCCACCCGCGCCGGCAGGTCCGCCATCGTGCCTGCCCGCGCGCTCAGCACGATCTTGCGTGCGAGCGGGGCGACCGGCAGCGGCGCAAGCGTCACTCCCGCCCGTGCGCCGTGGTGCACGCCCGAGGGGGTCAGGATCGACCAGCCCTGCCCCGCCGCCACCATCGCGAGGATGGCGGGGTAGCTGTCGATCTCGAAGCGATGCGTCGGGGCCGCGTCCTCGCGCGCGAGATGGGCGGCGATCTGGCGGCCCATCAGCGTGCGCGGGCTGTAGTGCAGGAAAGGCAATGTCGCGCCCACCTGCCCCTCGGGCCAGACCGCGACGAAGGGTTCGGTCAGGAGCGGCAGCACCGTCAGCCCCTCGCGGCTGCCGTCGATCTCGGCCGCGACGGTCATGTCGAGCGCCCGTGCCTCGAGCTGCGCCGCCAGCCGGTGGCTCGGTCCGGTCTCGAGCAGGAAGCGGCAGGAGGTGAGCTCGGCCCCCATGCCGGCCAGCAAAAGCGGCGTCACCTCGGCCTCGAAATCCTCGATCATGCCGAGGCGAAAGCTGCGCAGCCCCGAGGGATCGGCAAGTCCAACGCCCGCCCGGCCGCGCGCAAGCTCGTCAAGCATCGCCTCGGCATGGGGCAGGAAGGCGCGGCCGGCCGGGGTCAGGGCGAAGGGGCGTGCGCTGCGGTCGACGAGCTCGGCGCCAAGCGCCGCCTCGAGCGCGGCGATCTGCTGGCTGACGGTCGAGGCCGAGACCGCAAGCCGGCGCGCGGCGGCGGTGATCGCGCCCTCCTCGGCCAGCGCCACCAGCACCTCCACCGCCCAGAGGCTGATCCGCTCCCGCTGCCCTGCCATTCGCCGCCTCCTGCACGTCGCGCGCAGAATGCGCGGGCCCCGCCCGCTTTGGCAAGCCGCGATGCACGCCCCGCGTGCATTCTGCCCCGTGGGGGCGGCGGCGCGCCCCATTGACGTCGGCCGCGGCGCGGATAGCCTGTGGCCGGATCGCGAAAGGAGAGCAACATGCGTGACAACAGCTGGGAGTCGAAGGCCGACGAATTCTCGCTCTACGGCTTTACCGACCTGCCCTCGGTGCACGAGCGCGGCACGGTCGTGGTGACGCACGGCAAGGGCCCCTACATCTACGACACCCATGGGCGGCAGTATCTCGATGCCAATTCGGGGCTGTGGAACATGGTCGCGGGCTTCGACCACCCCGGGCTGATCAAGGCGGCGCAGGACCAGTATGCGCGCTTTCCGGGCTATCACGCCTTCTTCGGCCGGATGTCCGACCAGACCGTGATGCTGAGCGAGAAGCTCGTCGAGGTCTCGCCCTTCGCAAGCGGCAAGGTGTTCTACACCAACTCCGGTTCCGAGGCGAATGACACCATGGTCAAGATCCTGTGGTTCCTGCATGGCGCCGAGGGCAAGCCGCAGAAACGCAAGATCCTGACCCGGATCAACTCCTATCACGGCGTCACCGCGGTCTCGGCCTCGATGACCGGCAAGCCCTACAACTCGGTCTTCGGCCTGCCGCTGCCGGGCTTTTTGCATCTGGGCTGCCCGCATTACTGGCGTTTCGGCCGCCCGGGCGAGACCGAGGAGCAGTTCACCGCACGCCTTGCGGCCGAGCTCGAGGCGACGATCATCACCGAAGGCGCCGACACCATCGCCGGCTTCTTCGCCGAGCCGGTGATGGGCGCGGGCGGGGTGATTCCGCCCTCGAAGGGCTATTTCCAGGCAGTGGCGCCGATCCTGAAGAAATACGGCATCCCGCTGATCGCCGACGAGGTGATCTGCGGCTTCGGGCGTACCGGCGCGACCTGGGGCAGCGAGACCTATGACTTCATGCCCGACGCGATCATCTCGTCGAAGAACCTGACCGCGGGCTATTTCCCGATGGGCGCGGTGATTCTCGGGCCGGACCTCGCGAACCGGGTGCAGGCGGCCTCGGAGGCGATCGAGGAGTTTCCGCACGGCTTCACCGCCTCGGGTCATCCGGTCGGCTGCGCGATCGCGCTGAAGGCGATCGACGTGATCATGAACGAGGGGCTGGCCGACAACGTCAAGCGGCTGTCGGGCCGGATGGAGGCGGGGCTCGCGCAGATCGCGCAGAACCCGAACATCGGCGAGCTGCGCGGCGTGGGCTACATGTGGGCACTCGAGGCGGTGGCCGACCGCGCCACCAAGACCCCCTTCGATGGCGAGCTGAGCGTGTCGGAGCGGATCGCCAACACCTGCACCGACATGGGGCTGATCTGCCGCCCGCTTGGTCAGTCGATCGTGCTCTGCCCGCCGTTCATCCTGACCGAGGCGCAGATGGACGAGATGTTCGACAAGCTCGACAAGGCGTTGAAGAAGGTCTTTGCCGAAGTCGCCTGACGTCGACCGGGTCAGAGGGGGCGCTGCCCCCTCGGCCCTGCCGGGCCTCACCCCCGAGGTATTTCCGGCAAGGAGAAAGCCGGAAGCCTTTTCGCGGCGAGGCCTTTTCCTGGCACAAAGTCCCCGGGGGAATGACGAAGGGGGCCGCGAGGCCCCCTTTGGCATGGGGGCAGCGCCCCCTCCTCGTCCGGATCAGAGTTTCGACAGCTTCGATTGCAGGTCCGCGAGCTGCTTCTTGATCGTGCTCAGTTCCTCGCGGTCCTTCGCGGCGTCGCTTGCCGCCGTGTCGTCGTCGGGCCCCGTCGAACCGGCCGTGCTCCAGCCCGCCATCATCGACTTCAGGAACGCCTGCTGCTGACGCTGCAGCGCCTCGAAACCGGGCATCGAGGCCATCGGATTCGGGAAGGAGGAGAAGTTCTCCATCATCTTCGACTGCCCCTCGCGCAGCATCTCGAAGGAGGCGGCGAGGAATTGCGGCACCACCGACTGCGCCGAGGTGGTGTAGCTGCGCACGAGATCGGTCAGCACATCGACCGGCAGCACGTTCTCGCCGCGGCTCTCGTGCTCGGCGATGATCTGCAGCAGGTATTGCCGGGTCAGGTCGTCGCCGGTCTTCAGATCGACAATCTGCACCTCGCGCCCCTCGCGGATGAAGCTCGCGATGTCCTCGAGCGTGACATAGTCGCTGGTCTCGGTGTTGTAGAGCCTGCGGCTGGCATAGCGCTTGATCAGCAAGGGCTTTGCATCTTCGGCCATCGTGTCCTCCCGGGCGTATTCCTGCATTGCAGCAAGATTATTCGGTGCCCGGGCAAAAGCAACAAAAGAAAAGGGCAGGCCAAGGCCTGCCCTTTAGGTCCGGTCCCGGCTGGGAGGAGGAAGCCGGGTCGCGGGAGGTTCTCTTACTTCGTGGCCGCGGCCGTGGTGGCCTTCTTCGCGGCGGCGGTCACTTCCTCGGTGGCTTTCTTCACCGCGGCGGTCGCATCTTCCGAGAAGTCCTTGCCGGCAGCCAGCATCAGCTCGACGGTTTCCATCTGCACCTTCTTCGCGATCTCGGCGAAGGCGGCGAGGTTTTCGGCGGCCATTTCGGCCGAGGCCGACGCGAAGTCGCTCATCGCCTTGGCGTATTCCGCGGGCTCTTCCTTCGACTTGGCGAGCGAACCGACCTTGGCGATCGTGTCCTTGGCCCACTTGGAAGTCACTTCGGTCGACTTCTCGGCGGCGTCGAGGGCAACCTTCGCGATCTTCTCGCCAAGCGCGGTCTGCGCCTTGAAGCTGTCCTGGAATTTGGTCGCGTCGATCGGCATCGACGACATCATGTCCTGCATGATCTTGGTGAAGTCCTGGGTCTTGGCCATTTTCTTGCTCCGATCTGCGGGCCCGGGTGTGGGATGGGCGAGGGCCCCTTCGCTTACTGACAGTTATAAATGCTGCGGCGCAGCATTTCAAGAGAAATATGCTGCGCCGCAGAAAATTTTCAACCTTTGGGTGAATCAGTGCTGCCCGATCAGGCAGTCACCACCTCGCTCACATAGGTGCCCGGCGCCGGACACAGTTCGGGGTGCTTCGCATCCCCCGGAACCCGCGCCGCGACCATCGCGCCAGAACGTTCGGCCAGCCACGCGCCCCAGGTCGGCCACCAGCTGCCCTCGTGATAGGTCGCCTTCGCCTTCCACTCGTTCGGGTCCTCGATCGGCGCCTCGGAGGTGTAATGGCCGTATTTCTTCTTCGTCGGCGGGTTCACCACCCCGGCGACATGGCCCGATTCCGACAGGATGAAGGTCTTGTCGGCCGATCCCATCTGCGCCATGCCGTTGAACGAGGCGATCCAGGGCGCGATGTGGTCGGTCTCGCAGGCGAGCGCGCAAAGCGGCACCTTGACCTCGGAGATCTTCACCGTCTCGCCCAGAAGCGGGAAGCCCTTGGTGGTGAATCGGTCCTCCTGGCACAGCCCACGCAGATACTCGACCGCCATCCGCCCGGGCAGATTCGTCGAATCACCGTTCCAGTAGAGCAGGTCGAAGGCCGGCGGCGCCTCGCCCATCATGTAGGAGCGGATCGCCGGCGCATAGATCAGGTCGTTCGCGCGCAGGAAGGAGAAGGTGCGCTGCATGAAGCTTGCAGCCAGCACGCCCTGCTGCTTGATCAGATGCTCGATGCCGCCGACGAAATCGTCCTGCAGATAGGCGGTGAATTCGCCCTGGTCCGAGAAGTCGGTCAGCGTGGTCAGGAAGGTGGCCGAGTTGACCGACTTGTCCTTGCGCTTCTCGAGCAGGGCAAGCGTCAGGCTGAGCGTGGTGCCGGCGATGCAATAGCCGACCGCGTTCACCTTCTTCTCGCCGGTGATCTCCTTCACCTGCTCGATCGCGGTCAGATAGCCCTCGCTCACATAGGTGTCCATGCCGACATCGGCATAGCTTGCGTCGGGGTTCTTCCAGCTGACCACGAACAGGGTGAAGCCCTGATCGACGATCCAGCGAATGAGCGAATTCGCCGGCTTCAGGTCGAGGATGTAGAACTTGTTGATCCACGGCGGGAAGATGATCAGCGGCGTGCGGTGCACCTTCTCGGTGGTCGGCTTGTACTGGATCAGCTCGAACATCCGGTTGCGGAACACCACCGAGCCCTCGGCGGTGCCGATGTTCTTGCCGACCGCGAAGGCGTTCTTGTCGGACAACGTGACGATCAGCTCGCCCTTGTTCTCCTCGACGTCGCGCACCAGGTTCTCGAGCCCCTGCACCAGGCTCGCCCCCTCGGTCGCCACCGCCTTCTCCAGCGCGTCGGGATTGGTGGCGAGGAAGTTCGTCGGCGCCATCATGTCGACGATCTGCTTGGTGAAATAGGTCAGCCGGCGGCGGTCGACCGGGTCGAGCCCCTCGATGCGATCGACCGCATCCTCCATCGCCTTCGCCGAAATCAGATACTGCTGCTTGACGAAGTTGAAATAGGGGTGGGTGTCCCACAGCGGGTTGGTGAAGCGGCGGTCCTTCGGGCCCGGATCGGGCGGCGCCTTGAACGCGCCCTGCGCCAGCGCATGCGTCGCCTCGACGTAATGCTTCATCGCCTGGCCCCAGTAGTTCACCTGGGCCTCGAGGATCTTCGAGGGGTTCTCGGCGAGTTCCTTGAGGAGGGCCGCACTGGTGTTCAGATAAAGGTCGAGGCCGGGCCCGTCGATCGCCGGATTCGGCGGACGTTTCTTCGCCAGGGCATCAACCAGGCGTTGAGTCAGGGCTTCGATCTTCGCGAGATTATCCTTCATTTGCTGCGATGCAGCAACGGGGACCTCGTCTCTTGTTGTCATAACGATCAATCCTCCCTAATCTAATCAAGGGGAGCATAACGTCGCCTTCGGGGAAGCGTAAAGCGGCGTTTTGAGGGATTTTTCACTCGGACGAGGGCGTTACGATGAAGGGCATGATGAGCTACGACCTGATGGAGACCATCAGGAACACGAACGAGTGGATGGGTGCTTCGGCGCGCGCCATGGCCTCCTACCCGGTCTGGGGTCTGACGCCGCATCCGATGTTCAAACTGCTCTCGGCCTGGGGCCGGGTGACCGAGCGCAGCTTTGCGCGCATGGTCATCAAGCCCGACTGGGGGATCCGCTCGATCCCCGGCGCCGATGGCCGCGACCACACCGTCGAGGTCGAGACGCTGCTCGACAAGCCCTTCGGGTCGCTCGTGCATTTCAAGGTGCAGGGCCGCGCGCCGATGGCGCGCCGGGTGCTCCTCGTTGCCCCGATGTCGGGCCATTATGCGACTCTCCTCCGCTCCACGGTGGCGAGCCTGCTGCCCGACTGTGAAGTCTACGTGACGGACTGGCACAACGCCCGCGACATTCCGGTGAGCGAGGGCAAGTTCGACATCGAGGATTACACCCTCTACCTCGTCGATTTCATGCGCTTCCTCGGGCCCGACATCAACGTCATCGCGGTGTGCCAGCCGGCGCCGCTGACGCTCGCCGCGACCGCCTATCTGGCCGAGGAAGACCCCGCCGCGCAGCCGCGCACGCTGACGCTCATCGGCGGCCCGATCGACCCCGACGCCGCCGCGACCGAGGTCACCGATTTCGGCCGCCGCGTCACCATGGGCCAGCTCGAGCAGCTGGTGATCCAGCGCGTCGGCTTCAAGTACAAGGGCGCCGGGCGGATGGTCTATCCCGGGCTGATGCAGCTCGCCTCCTTCATCTCGATGAACATGGAAAAGCACGCCGATGCCTTCCAGAAGAAGATCGTCGCCGAGGCCAAGGGCGAGGGCAGCGAGCACGATCACCACAACATCTTCTACGATGAATACCTCTCGGTGATGGACATGACGGCCGAGTTCTATCTCTCGACCGTGGACCGCATCTTCAAGGGGCTGGAGATCGCGCAGAACCGCTTCACCATCGAGGGCAAGCGCGTCGACATCGGCAAGATCACCTCGGTCGCGGTGCACACCGTCGAGGGCGCGAATGACGACATCTCGGCCCCCGGGCAATGCGTCGCGGCGCTCGGCCTGTGCACCGGCCTGCCCGAGGCGAAGAAGGCCCAGCACCTCGAACCGGGCGCGGGCCATTACGGCATCTTCGCGGGCTCGAGCTGGCGCAAGAACATCCGCCCGCTGGTGCTGCAGTTCATCGACGACAACGCCCCCGAGGCGCCGAAGGGCAGCCGCAAGCCGCCGGTCCGCGCCGCCTGAGGCCCCTGCCCCGTCCGGAAACGAAAACGCGCCCCAAAAGGGGCGCGTTTTGCATTTCCAAGGGCGATCCGGATCAGCCGCCGAACCAGGCGATGAAATAGCCCGCGACCACCGCCGTGCCGATCACGCCGGCCACGTTCGGCCCCATCGCGTGCATCAGCAGATAGTTGTTCGGGTCGGCGCGCTGGCCCTCGTTGTGGCTCACCCGCGCCGCCATCGGCACCGCCGAGACCCCGGCCGAGCCGATCAGCGGGTTGATCTTGGTCTTCGAGACGAGGTTCATCAGCTTCGCCATCAGCACCCCCGCCGCCGTCGACACGCCGAAGGCCACGACGCCAAGCGCCAGGATCTTCAGCGTCGAGGGCTCGAGGAAGCGCTCGCCGGTCATGGTGATGCCGACCGAGGTGCCGAGCAGGATGGTGGTGACGTTGATCACCTCGTTCTGCGCGGCCTTGGTCAGCCGCTCGGTCACCAGGCTCTCGCGCAGGAAGTTGCCGAGCATCAGCATCCCGATCAGCGCCGAGGCGGCGGGGACGAGCAGGATCACCACCACCGTCACCAGCCCGGCGAAGATCAGCTTCTCCAGACGCGACACCGGGCGCAGCGACTTCATCCGGATCTTGCGCTCGGCCTCGGTGGTCAGCGCGCGCATGATCGGCGGCTGGATCATCGGCACCAGCGCCATGTAGCTGTAGGCGGCAACCGCGATCGGGGCGAGCAGATGCGGCGCCAGCTTGTTCGCCAGGAAGATCGAGGTCGGACCGTCCGCCCCGCCGATGATGCCGATGGCCGAGGCCTCCTGCGGGGTGAAGCCGATCATCGTCGCCCCGAAGAAGGTGGCGAAGACGCCGAACTGTGCCGCCGCGCCCAGCAGAAGGGTGCGGGGGTTGGCGATCAGCGGGCCGAAATCGGTGAGCGCCCCAACGCCGAGGAAGATCAGCGGCGGGAAGATCTCGAGCCGCACGCCCTGCGAGATGTAGTAGAAAAGCCCGCCGGCCTCGCCGTTCGCGGGCAGGTTCACCAGCCCCTCGGTCGGCAGGTTGGCCAGAAGCGCGCCGAAGGCGATCGGGATCAGCAGCAGCGGTTCGAACTGGCGCCAGACCGCAAGGTAGAAAAGCACCGCGACCACCGCCCACATCACCACCATCTGCCAGGTGACGTCGGGGATCGCAGTGAGCGACCAGAGCTGTTCGAGCTTCGAGCCCTCCATCTCGGTCTCCCGTCAGGCCAGGGTGACGAGGATCTGCCCCTCGGTCACGGTGGCGCCGGGGACGACGTTCACCGCGCTCACCGTGCCGGCCTGCGGCGCGCCGATGTTGGTGTTCATCTTCATCGCCTCGAGGACAAGCAGCACCTCGCCCGCGGCGACGGTCTGGCCGACCGAGACGGCGACGCTGACCACGGTGCCGGCCAGCGGGCTGGGCACCGAACCGGGCCCGGCAGGCGCCGCGGGCGCCGCCACGACCGGGGCGGTCGCGGGCTTCGGTGCGGCGGGGGCTGCGGGCCGGGGCGCGGCAACCGGGGTCACGGGCGCCGCGGCGGGGGCCGCGTCCAGCTCCTCGACCGTCACCTCATAGGCGATGCCTTCGACAGTGATCCGCAAGCGTTTCATGGCTGATGTCCTCTCAGGATGTCGGGGGTTTCGCCGCCGAGCGTGGGCCGCGTCGGGCCCCAGTCGGTGCGGATGCGATGCGCGGTGAAGGTCTCGATCCGGCCTTCCATCGGCCAGCCCTCGACCTTGTGGCCGGGGGCCGCGACGCGGGTGATGCGCACCCCCGCCCCCAGCGTCTCGGCCACCGCCGCGGCGATCGCGACGAGGTGGTGGGGCGGCACGCCCGGCGCCACCACGGGCGCGGGCGCGGGCGCCGGGGTGGCGGGGCGGGGTGCAGCTTTCGGCGCGGCGGCGGCGCGGGTGAAGGCGCGCCCGACCAGCGCGCTCATCCCCCACAGCGACGCGAGCACCATCATCACCACCGTGAATCCCGTGCCGATCAGTTCAAGATTGTCGAGCATGGCCAGGTCCTTACAGCGGGATGTTGCCGTGCTTCTTCGGCGGCCGCGTCTCGCGTTTCGACATCAGCCCGCGCAGCGCCAGCGCGATCGCCGAGCGGGTCTGGCGCGGCTGGATCACGTCCGACACGAAGAGCATCCCGGCCGAGAGATAGGGCGAGGCGAATTCGGCGCGGTATTCATCGGCCAGCTCCTTGGCCCTGGCGCGCTTGTCCTCGGCCTCGGACAGCTCCTTGCGGTAGAGGATGTTCACCGCCCCCTCGGCGCCCATCACCGCGATCTCGGCCGAGGGCCAGGCGAGGACCCGATCCGCCCCCATGTCCTGGCTGCACATCGCGATATAGGCGCCGCCATAGGCCTTGCGCATGATGACGGTGATCTTCGGCACCGTCGAGGAGGCATAGGAGAACAGCATCTTCGCGCCGTGGCGGATGATGCCGCGCCGTTCCTCGTGCACGCCGGGCAGGAAGCCGGGTACATCGACCAGCGTCACCAGCGGGATGTTGAAGATGTTGCAGAACCGAACGAAACGCGCCGCCTTGTCCGAGGCGTCGATGTCGAGCGCCCCGGCCTTCACCATCGGCTGGTTCGCGACGAAGCCCACCACGATGCCGCCGATCCGGCCGAAGCCGATGACGATATTCGCGGCGAATTCCGCCATCACCTCGAGGAAATCGCCCTCGTCGGCCAGCCGCTCGATCACCTTGCGGCAGTCGAACGGGGTCTTCGGGTCCTCGGGCACCAGATCGTCGAGCACCGGGTCGTCGGCGATGGCGAGCTCGGGCTCGAACCGGTGCGGCGGGTCCATCATGTTGTTCGAGGGCAGGAAGGACAGCAGCCGGTGCACCAGCGCCACGGCATGGGCGTCATCCTCGGCGATGAAATGGATGTTGCCGGCAACCGAGGCCTGCACCTCGGCCGAACCGATCTCGTCCATGCTGGTCGCCTGGCCGGTGACGGCGCGGATCACCTCGGGGCCGCAGATGAACATCTGCGCGTGCTCGCGGGTCATGATGGTGAAATCGGTCAGCGCCGGTGAATAGGCGGCGCCGCCCGCGCAGGGCCCGGCGATCACCGAGATCTGCGGCACCACGCCCGAGAGCTGGACGTTGCGGTAGAACACCTGGCCATAGGCCGAGAGCGCGCCGACGCCTTCCTGGATCCGCGCCCCGCCCGAATCGTTGAAGCCGATGATCGGCACCCCGGCCTTGCCCGCGTGGTCGAGGGTGTGACAGATCTTCTTCGCGTGGATCTCGCCCAGCGAGCCGCCCGAGACGGTGAAGTCCTGGCTGAAGGCGGCGACGGGCCGGCCATCGACGAAGCCCGTGCCGGTGATCACGCCATCGCCCGGGATCTCGCGCGTTTCCATGCCGAAGTGGCGGGTGTTGTGGCGCGCGTGCAGGCCGAACTCCTGAAAGGTGCCCGGCGAGAACAGCGCCTCGATCCGCTCGCGCGCGGTCATCCGCCCCTCGGCGTGGCGATCCTCGGCCTTCTTCTTGCCGCCGCCTGCCAGCGCAACCGCGCGCCGCCGTTCCAACTCGTCCGCAAGTGCCTTGGAAATCGCCATGTTGAAACCGTCTTTGTCTCTGGCCGCACCGGGTCGGCGCGGCATCTGCCGAAGGGGACTGTTCGCGCCCAGACTGGCCGCGCCCCCTGCCCCGTGCAAGAGCTTGCCCCGAAGCGCGCGCCAGATAAAGGGTTGACGGCACGAATCTTGTGCAACCGCAGCGAGAATGTCGCGGCACTGCGGCGGGCGGGCGGCAAAACGAAAGCGGCGGCCCGAAGGCCGCCGCGTGGTCTCAGTTTCCGGTGATCGGGGCGCCGCCCAAGCCCATCGGGGCCGGCACGCCCGAGCTTGCACCCTCCTGCGGGGCCGGTGCCGGGGTCGCCGGCGCGGCGCCGCCAAGGCCGGGCGGCGGGCCGCCCAGCGTCGGCGTGCCCAGCGTCAGGCCACCGCCCGGGGCCGATCCCGGTGCCGCGCCCGGGGCGCCGATCGGCGGCAGGCCGAGCCCGCCCGGCGCGGGAATGCCGCCCGGGGCCGCACCCGGCGCGCCGAGGCCGCCAAGCCCCGGCATCGTCGGCAGCGTGTAGCTGACGTTCGAGGTATCGACCGGCTTGCCCTTGTAGTGCATCACCAGCCCCGGGAAGGCCACGACGATCCCGATCATCGCGATCTGGATCGCCACGAAGGGCACCGCCCCCCAGTAGATGTGCGAGGTCTTCACCGCCTCGATCTTCCGCCCCGTCAGCTTGTCGACATAGGCCTCCTTCGGCGCCACCGAGCGCAGGAAGAACAGCGCGAAGCCGAAGGGCGGGTGCATGAAGGAGGTCTGCATGTTCACGCCGAGGATCACGCCGAACCAGATCAGGTCGATCCCCATCGCGTCGGCGGCCGGCGCCAGCAGCGGCACGATGATGAAGGCGAGCTCGAAGAAGTCGAGGAAGAAGGCGAGGAAGAAGACCAGCAGCGAGACGACGACGAGGAAGCCCAGCTCGCCCCCCGGCAGCGAGGTCAGCAGATGCTCGACCCACAGATGCCCGTTCACGCCATAGAAGGTGAGCGAGAACACCCGCGCGCCCAGCAGGATGAACATCACGAAAGCCGAGAGCCGCGTGGTGGCGGCCAGCGCGTCGCGCACCACCGGGAAGGTCAGCCGGTTTTTCACCGCCGACAGCAGCAGCGCGCCGACCGCCCCCATGGCGCCGCCTTCGGTCGGCGTCGCGATGCCGAGGAAGATGGTGCCGAGCACGAGGAAGATCAGTGCGAGCGGCGGGATCAGCACGATCACCACCTGCTGCGCCAGCCGGCTCATCACGTTGATCTTCAGCGTCTTGTCGAGCAGCGCCAGCACATAGACGACGATCACCGCGACGGCGGCGGCCAGCATCTCGGCATTGGCGGCATTGGTGCCGGTGTCGAACCAGCGGAAGGTCCCGTAGAAGATCGCCCCGCCAAGGGCCAGCGCGACGACGAGCGACGTCACGCCCGAGCCCAGCGTGCGCGCCTCCTTCGGCAGCGCGGGCATCGACTGCGGCCGGATGATCGACATCAGGAGGACATAGCCCAGATAGATCGCCGTCAGCACGATCGAGGGGATCAGCGCGCCCTTGTACATGTCGCCCACCGAGCGGCCGAGCTGGTCGGCCAGCACGATCAGCACGAGCGAGGGCGGGATGATCTGGGCAAGCGTGCCCGAGGCGGCGATGACACCCGAGGCGATGCGCCGGTCATAGCCATAGCGCAGCATGATCGGCAGCGAGATCAGCCCCATCGCGATCACCGAGGCGGCGACGACGCCGGTGGTGGCGGCCAGCAGCGCGCCGACGATGATCACCGCATAGGCCAGACCGCCGCGGATCGGGCCGAAGAGCTGGCCGATGGTGTCGAGCAGATCCTCGGCCATGCCGGATTTCTCGAGCACGATCCCCATGAAGGTGAAGAAGGGAATGGCCAGCAATGTGTCATTGCTGAGCACCCCCCAGAACCGTTCCGGCATCGCGTTCAGAAGCGGCCAGCTGAGGTTGATCGAGCCCCCGGACAGCGGCGCCAGCTCGACCCCGATGATGAAGAACAAAAGCCCGTTCGCGGCCAGCGAGAACGCCACCGGATAGCCGAGCAGGAGGAAGAAGATCAGCGAGATGAACATGATCGGCGCCATGTTCTGGGCGATGAGCTCCATCATCAGAGCGCCTCCTCCTGCTCGATCGCATCATGGCCGTGATGGCCGGTCGCGGGGAAGGGATCGGCCAGATCGCCGCGGATCACCGCGATCTTCTTGATGATCTCGGACAGGCCCTGCGCGAACATCTGCGCGAAGCCGAACAGCAACAGGGCCTTCGCCGGCCACAGGATCAGCCCGCCGGCGTTGGTCGAGACCTCGCCCGAGATATAGGCGCGCATGACGTAGGGATAGAGCAGATAGATCATCAGCGTGACCATCGGCATCAGGAAGAAGACGTGGCCGAAGAGGTCGATCCAGTGCTGCACGCGGCGCGACCAGGCGCCATAGAGAATGTCGATGCGGATGTGCTCGTTCTGCTTCAGCGTATAGGCGGCAGCGAACAGGAAGGCCGCGCCATAGAGATACCATTGCAGCTCGAGCCAGGCGTTCGACGATACGTTGAAGACCTTGCGAACGGTCGCGTTGACCGCGCTGACCAGAACCGCGATCAGGATGAGCCACGACACGGATTTGCCGATGATCTCGTTGATGCGGTCGATCAGACGTGAAAGGGCCAGCAAAGCGCCCATCTCATCCTCCCCTTCCCTTTTTGCGCCCCCAGATCCGGGGCTTGCGATTTCCTTGGACGGGTTCTGGCCACAGGTCAAGAAATTTGGCCGATCTGGTCGTGTTTCCTGACCAGTTTGCCCTGGCATGCACAGAGTCGTCCGACAAGGGGTGCCGTTAACATTATCTTGCGCGAGAGGAAAGCTGGACGGAAGATCCGGGAAGCCGATCCCGGCATTTTCGCAACCCTTCCCCGGCGGCCCGCCACGCGCCCATCGGAGCGCGCCCCGAGCGCGCCTGCGTCCCCGGGGCGGCCGCCCGACCCTGTCCGGCTGCGGCCCCGGGCCCCGCTCGGTCCCACGGCCCCCCGCCAACGCCCGTCAGAGGCGCCTTCCGCGCCCCCGACTCACCGTTGCCGGTGCGCGAAATTGTCCCGGTGCCCCGCAGCCCTCCGCGCAACACCCCGGGAATTTTCGCTTTATTGCCCACATATCGCCAGATTGCGCAATTTTCGCAACGTTCGGAACGCCCGCGCGACACTTTCTTTGCGGATTTCCCGTTGACGCCCCGTTCCGGCCCTCCTAATGTCCGCCCCAACGCAATGGAAAGGATCAGCGATGCTCTCGCTTCTTATCGTCGTAGGGGACACGCGCATGGGCCGGTGACGGTTTGACCATGATGGTTCCCATGCGCCCTCGCCAGCAAAGCGAGGGCTTTTTGTTGCGAAACGGGTTGGGGGCTGCGCGCCCCGGTGAATGGAGAGAAAGATGTCACGGCAGATGACCGGCGCGGAAATGGTGGTGCAGGCGCTGAAGGATCAGGGGGTCGACACGATCTTCGGCTACCCGGGCGGCGCCGTCCTTCCGATCTATGACGCGATCTTCCAGCAAAACGACATCCGTCACATCCTGGTCCGCCACGAGCAGGCTGCGGTGCACATGGCCGAGGGCTATGCCCGCTCGACCGGCAAGCCGGGCTGCGTGCTGGTGACCTCGGGTCCGGGCGCGACGAATGCGGTGACCGGGCTCACCGACGCGCTGATGGACAGCATCCCGCTCGTCGTCTTCTCGGGCCAGGTGCCGACCTTCATGATCGGCACCGACGGCTTCCAGGAGGCCGACACCGTGGGCATCACCCGCCCCTGCACCAAGCACAACTGGCTGGTGAAG
Organism: Paenirhodobacter sp. YD-8; assembly: GCF_056590935.1. NCBI lineage: Bacteria > Pseudomonadati > Pseudomonadota > Alphaproteobacteria > Rhodobacterales > Paenirhodobacter > Paenirhodobacter sp. YD-8. The sequence continues at coordinate 2,744,914 of NZ_CM152649.1, forward strand.
GACGCCGACAAGCTGGCCGAGGTGATCCATCAGGCCTTCCACGTGGCGACCTCGGGCCGGCCGGGCCCGGTGCTGATCGACCTGCCGAAGGACGTGCAGTTCGCCACCGGCACCTATACCGGGCCGAAACAGGCGCGCACCGAGAATTACCAGCCGAAGGTCAAGGGCGACATCGAGGCGATCACCAGGCTCGTCGAGCTGATGGAGACCGCCGAGCGGCCGATCTTCTATACCGGCGGCGGGGTGATCAACTCGGGGCCGGCGGCAAGCCAGCTGATGTGCGAGCTGGTCGATGCGACGGGCTTCCCGATCACCTCGACGCTGATGGGGCTCGGCGCCTATCCCGCCTCGGGCAAGAACTGGCTCGGGATGCTCGGCATGCACGGTCTCTACGAGGCCAACCTCGCGATGCATGACTGCGACCTGATGATCAACCTCGGCGCCCGCTTCGACGACCGCATCACCGGCCGCGTCTCGGACTTCTCGCCGAAGTCGACCAAGGTGCATGTCGATATCGACGCCTCCTCGATCAACAAGATCGTGCGTGTCGACCTGCCGATCATCGGCGATGTCGGCCATGTGCTCGAGGATGTGCTGAAGGTGTGGAAGGCGCGCGGGCGCAAGGTGAACCGCGAGGGGCTGGCGAAATGGTGGGGCCGGATCGAGGAGTGGAAGAAGGTCCGCTGTCTCGCCTATGCGGGCTCCGAGACCGTCATCAAGCCGCAGTATGCGCTCGAACGGCTCGAGGCGCTGACCAAGGGCCGCGATCGCTACATCACCACCGAAGTCGGCCAGCACCAGATGTGGGCGGCGCAGTTCCTGCATTTCGACGCGCCGAACCGCTGGATGACCTCGGGCGGGCTGGGCACCATGGGCTATGGCTTCCCGGCCTCGATCGGGGTGCAGATCGCCCATCCGGACGCGCTCGTCATCAACGTCGCCGGCGAGGCGAGCTGGCTGATGAACATGCAGGAAATGGGCACCTGCTCGCAGTTCCGCGTGCCGGTGAAGCAGTTCATCCTGAACAACGAGCGGCTCGGCATGGTGCGGCAATGGCAGGACCTGCTGCACGGCGGGCGCTATTCGCAGAGCTGGTCGGAAAGCCTGCCCGACTTCACCAAGCTGGCCGAGGCCTTCGGCTGGAAGGGCATCGTCTGCTCGGACCCGAAGGATCTCGACGATGCGATCATGGAGATGCTCGAACATGACGGGCCGGTGCTGTTCGACTGCCTGGTCGAGAAGCACGAGAACTGCTTCCCGATGATTCCCTCGGGCAAGCCGCACAACGAGATGCTGCTCTCGGCCGATGCCGAAGCCTTCACGTCGGGTGCGGCGCTGGTGTGACGCGAGGCCGGGGGCCCTGCCCCCGGACCCCCGAGGTATTTCGGGCAAGATGAAAGCAATTCTGCAAGAGGAGAGAGGCAATGGCCGCTCTGAACATCAAGAAGGGCGCGACCTCGCATTCCGCCTATGACCTGCGCGACTTCCATTCGGAAGTCGAAAGCTCGCACACGCTTGCGGTGATCGTCGACAACGAGGCGGGCGTGCTCGCGCGGGTGATCGGCCTGTTCTCTGGGCGCGGCTACAACATCGACAGCCTCACCGTGGCCGAGATCGACCACAAGGGGCACCGGTCGCGCATCACCATCGTGACGCGCGGCACGATGGCGGTGGTCGACCAGATCAAGGCGCAGCTTGGCCGCATCGTGCCGGTGCATGAGGTGATCGACCTGACCATCGAGGCGCAGCCGGTCGAGCGGGAACTGGCCCTGTTCAAGGTGCAGGGCACCGGCGAAAAGCGGGTCGAGGCGCTGCGTCTGGCCGATATCTTCCGCGCCAACGTGGTCGACAGCACGCTCGAGAGCTTCGTCTTCGAGGTCACCGGCACGCCCGAGAAGATCGACGCCTTCGCCGAGCTGATGCGGCCGCTGGGCCTGGTCGATGTGGCGCGCACCGGCGTGGCCGCGCTGTCGCGCGGGATCTGACCGACAGCGGCGGCGGCCTCAGCGGCCGCCGTCCGGCATTGCGAGGCCGGCCACGGCGCGCTCCGCGATGCGGCCAAGCGCGCTGCTGTGATGTGCCTCCGAGATGCGTCGCAGCAGATGCACCTCGCATTCGACGAGTGAAAATGCGGCCCGGGCGACGCAAAGCGCGCCCGCATTTGCCGAACCGCCGCTGACCAGAACCGGGCCGCGGCGGCGTGCCTTCCAGATACCAATCCGTTCCCTGCCGCTGCGCGCGACGCAGAGCTCAATTCCTTTCATCAATCATCCTCCCTGCCGGAGCCAAAATCGGCACCGGCGCCGCCAAAGGCAGCTCTCCCCTGCGGCCGATGTTAGCGCATGTCATCGGGTTTCGAAACATCAACTTGCCCTCAGCGCAACAGCAGCGGCGCGTCGAGCCAGTCGCGCAGCGCCCGGGTGACCTCGAGCGGGCGCTCGAGCGGGCTCAGATGCCCCGCGGCGGGGATCAGCCGGAACGCGGCATGCGGCATCAGCTCGGCCAGGAACTCGTGCCGGCGGGGCGGACAGATCGTGTCGTGCTCGCCGCAGATCAGCATTGCCCGGACGCGGGTATTGCGCAACGCGCGCTGCTGGTCGGGGCGGCGCATCAGGGCGCGGCTTTGCCGGGCGAACCCCTCGGGGCCGAAGGCGTCGGCCATCTCGAGCAGCAGCGCCTGCACCGCCTCGCGCCCCTCGCCGGGGGCAAGCGCGGTGGCGGGGATCTCCTCGAGCACCATCTCGTCGAGGCGTCCGGCGCGGGCCTTGACGATGCGCTGTTCGCGCATCGCGGCGGCCTGCGGGCTTTCGGAGAGCGGCGAGACGTCGATCAGCGCGATCTCTGCCACCCGGTCGGGGGCGCGGCGCAGGATCTCCATCGCCACGAGCCCGCCCAGCCAGTGCCCGACGAGCGAGAAGCGCGGCGGCAGCGTCGCGAGCACCGTCTCGGCCATCTCCTCGACCGAGGCGCCCAGAAGCGGCGCCGCAATCACCGTGCGATCGGCCGAGAAATCGAGGATCTGATGCCAGAACAGCCTTGCGTCACACAAGAATCCCGGAAGGAAGACCAGCGGGTCTGCCGTCATGCCTGCTCACCTCTGCCTGTGGCGCCTGTGGCGCTCTTGACGCCAGTGTGCCCCGGATCGGCGGCGGGGGAAACCCCATGCACGGCACGGCGGGCAAGGTTCCGCGGATCACAGGCGCGACAGCACCTCGCCCACCGTCGCCTCGATCAGGCGCAGATCGTCCGGGTCGGAGAAGCGGTGATCGGTGCCCTTGACCAGCGTCAGGCGGATATCGGCGCCCTCGGCATGTTCGAACAGCCGCAGCGCCACCGACACCGGCACCGCGGTATCGGCCGTGCCCTGCAGGAAACGCGCCGGAATGGCGAGCCGCAGCGGATCGCGCAGCACCAGCCGGCCGCGCGCCTCCTCGATCAGGCGGCGGGTGATGCGATAGGGCGCGCCATATTCCGAGGGCAGATCGACATAGCCCTGTGCCTCGAGCGCCGCGGCCTGCGCGGGGGTGAAGGAGGCGACATAGCCGTCCTCGGTGAAATCGGGGGCGCCGGCGATGGTGACGAGCCCCGCCACCAGATCGGGGCAGTCGCGGGCCAGCAGCAGCGCCAGCCAGCCGCCCATCGACGAGCCCACCACCACCTGCGGCCCGGTGCACAGCGCGCGGATCGCGGCGCGGGCATCCTCGAACCAGTCGCCGATCGCGCCGTCCTCGAAGACACCGCCCGAGGCGCCGTGCCCCGAGACGTCGAGCCGCAGGAAGGCGCGCCCCTGCGCCTGCGCCCAGGCCTCGAGCGCCAGCGCCTTGAACCCCTCCATGTCGGATTTCAGCCCGTGCAGGAAGACGATGCCCGGCCCCTCGCCGGCCGAGCGGTTATAGGCGATGCGGCGCCCCTCGGGCGTGGTGATGAAATCGGTCATGGTCTGCCTCCGGTCGCCGCCACCCTAGCGGCGCGCGGTCGCAGGCTCAAGCTGCGCCCCGCCCGGGCATCGACAAACGCCGCGCGCGCCCCTATCCCTGCGGGCAAAGGCGGAGGAGCGGGCGGATGGAAACGGGAACGGCACAGGGACTGTCGGTGATGGCGGGGGCCGAGCGGCTGCGCGGCGTGCTCGACCTTGGCGGGCCGGCGATGTGGGCGATCGCCGCGCTCTCGGTCGCGACGGTGGCGCTGATCCTGTGGAAGATCTGGCGGCTGATTGCCTTCGGCGCCTGGTCGGGCGGGGCGCAAAGCGCGGCCGCGGTCGCGCTGTGGCGGCAGGGCGAGCGGGCGACGGCGCTGGCGATGCTGTCGGGCCGGCGCAGCCTGCGCGCGCGGCTGGTCCGCGCCGCGATGACCACGGCGGGCGATCCGGCCATGGGCGACACCGAGGCGCGCGAGGAGACCGCACGCGAGGCCCGCGCACTGCTGGCACAAGCTCAGGCCGGGCTGCGCGGGCTGGAACTTGCCGCGACGATCGGGCCGCTTCTGGGCCTGCTCGGCACGGTGACGGGCATGATCGGCGCGTTTCAGGCGCTGCAGGAGGCGGGCAGCCACGCCGACCCGGCGACGCTGGCGGGCGGCATCTGGGAGGCGCTGCTGACCACCGCCGCCGGCATGAGCGTCGCGATCCCGGCGCAGGTCGCGCTGACCTGGTTCGAGTCGGTGATCGACCGGCTGCGCCACGACATGGAAGACCTTGCGACGCGGATCTTCGTCGCCGCCGGCCGCTCGGGCGCCGACCATCCCGGGGAGGCCGGCTGATGTTCGCCTTCGGCGCAAGACGCCCGCGCCGGCGCCCCGACCTGACGCCGATGATCGACGTGGTCTTTCTGCTGCTCGTCTTCTTCATGCTGGCCTCGCGGTTCTCGACCGAGACCGCGCTGCCCCTTGTCGCTGCCACCGGCACCGGCGGCAGCTGGCAGGGCCCGCCGCGGCTGGTCGAGGTCGGCCCCGCGGGGGAGGTGATGCTGAACGGCATCGCGACGCCGCTTGCGGAGCTGGGTGCCGCGCTTGCCCCCCTGACCACCGGGCCCGATGACCCGGTGGTGCTGCGCCCGCGCGCGGCCGGGGTGCAGGATCTGGTGACGGTGATGGACGCGCTGCGGGGCGCGGGCTTCACCCGGCTGATCGTGGTGGAGTGAGCGATGGATTTCTCGCCCCCGCCGCGCCGGCCGCCGAATGTCACGCTGCTGCCGATGATCAACGTGGTCTTCCTGCTGCTGATCTTCTTCCTGCTGGCGGCGAAGATCGCCCCGCCCGAGCCCTTCGCGACCGACCCGCCCGAGGCGCGGGCGGCCGAGGAGGCGGCAGGCGAGTTCACCCTGTTCCTCGGGCCGGAGGGGCAGCTTGGCTTTCAGGAGGCGACGGGCGACGCCGGCGCGGTGCTGCCGCCCCTCGCCTCGGCCCGCGCGGCCTTCTGTGACCGGACCGATTGCGCCACGGTGCCGCCTCGGCTGTCGCTGCGCGCCGACCGCGCCGCGCCGGCCGAGGCGCTGGCCGCGCTTCTGCCGCAGCTCGGTGCGCTTGGCTTTGCGCGCGTCGACCTGATCGCGACGGGGAGCTGAGCGATGCGCGCCCGCCCCGCCCTCGAAGCCCTGACCTGCCTCGCGCTTGCGCTCGGGCTGCATCTGGCGGTCTTCGGGATCGGGCTGCCCGAAGGCGGCGCGCCCTCGGCGGGGGACGGCGGCGACGCGATGATCACCCTTGCCGCGGCCGATGCCGACCTTCAGGCGCTCGTCGACAGCTGGGACCGGGTCGAGCTGCCCGAACCCGAACTGACCCTGCCGCCGAGCCCGCCCGTGATCGAGGCACCGCCCGAGATCGCCCTGCCCGAGCTTGCCACCGCGCCGCCCCTGCCGGCAGCGCCGAAGGCCCCTGCCCCGGCCGCCGCCGCCCCCGACAGCCCGCCCGCACCGCAGGCGGACCCGGCCCCGCCCAAACCCACCGCAAAACCCGCGCCGAAGCAAAGCCGCCGCGAGCCGGCCGAGACCCCGCGCAAGCCGGGCGGCGCCACCGCCTCGGTCGCCGGGCAGCGCGCCGCGGGCAGCGGCGGGCGCGGCGCGCAGGGCGTGAACGGCAGCGCCGACGTGCCTTCGCTGACCGAGGGGGTGATCCGCTCGGCCCGCGCCGAATGGGGCGCCGCGATCCGCGCCCGGATCGAGCGGCAGAAACGCTACCCCACCGCCGCGGGGCGCACGCAGGGCCGGGTGACGGTGTTCCTGACGGTGACGCGGGCGGGGGAACTCGCCGCGGCGCGCATCGCCACGGGGTCGGGCAGCGCCGCGCTCGATGCCGCGGCACTCGACGCCGTGCGCCGCGCCGGGCGCTTCCCGCCCGCCCCCGCCTCGCTGACCGAGGCAAGCTACAGCTTCACCCTGCCGATCAGCTTCCGCCGCTGAGCCGCCCCCGGCGCCGCGCCGCGGCATGTTGACTTGCCCCGGCTTCGGGCGCATACCCGCGCGATCATAACCCGCAACCGGGCGCTCCGTGGGCGCCAAACCGACGAGGAGGACCAACCGTGTCCCAGTCTCAGATCACCCTCACCTTTCCCGATGGCAGCAAGCGCGAATTCGCGGCCGGCGTGACCGCGGGCGAGGTTGCCGCCTCGATCTCGAAATCGCTCGCCAAGGCGGCGATCTCGGCGCAGGTGAACGGCGCGCATTTCGACCTGCAATGGCCGATCGACGCCGACGCGCGGATCTCGATCAACACGATGAAGGATCAGGTGCCGGCGCTGGAACTGATCCGCCACGACCTCGCCCATATCATGGCCCGCGCCGTGCAGGAGATCTGGCCGGATGTGAAGGTCACGATTGGGCCGGTGCGCGATTACGGCTGGTTCTACGACTTCGACCGGGCCGAGCCCTTCACCCCCGAGGACCTGGGCGCGATCGAGGCGAAGATGAAGCAGATCATCAACGCCCGCGAACCCGTCCGCACCGAGGTCTGGTCGCGCGAGGCGGCGATCCAGCACTATGTGGAGACCGGCGAGCCCTACAAGGTCGAGCTGGTGAACCGCATCCCCGAGGGCGAGAACATCCGCATGTACTGGCACGGCGACTGGCAGGACCTGTGCCGCGGCCCGCACCTGCAGTCGACCGGCCAGGTGCCCGCCGACGCCTTCAAGCTGACCCATGTCGCCGGCGCCTACTGGCTGGGCGACAGCACGCGGCCGATGCTGCAGCGCATCTACGGCATCGCCTTCCGCACCCGCGATGACCTGAAGGCGCACATGACCATGCTCGAGGAGGCCGCGAAACGCGACCACCGCAAGCTCGGCAAGGAGATGGACCTGTTCCACATGCAGGAAGAGGCGCCCGGTCAGGTGTTCTGGCACCCGAACGGCTGGTCGATCTACACCACGCTGCAGGACTACATGCGCCGCCGCCAGCGCAAGGACGGCTATGTCGAGGTGAACACGCCGCAGGTGGTAAACCGGAACCTGTGGGAAAAATCCGGCCACTGGGCGAACTATCGCGAGAACATGTTCATCGTCGAGGTCGACGAGGAAGGCGCGAAGGAAAAGGTCGTCAACGCGCTCAAGCCGATGAACTGCCCCTGCCACGTGCAGATCTTCAACCACGGCATCAAGTCCTATCGTGACCTGCCGCTGCGTCTGGCCGAATTCGGGTCCTGCGCCCGCTACGAGCCCTCGGGCGCGCTGCACGGCATCATGCGCGTGCGCGGCTTCACCCAAGACGACGCGCATATCTTCTGCATGGAAGACCAGATCGAGGCCGAGACGAAGAAGTTCATCGACTTCCTCGCCCAGGTCTATTCCGACCTCGGCTTCACCAACTGGCGCATCAAGCTGTCGACCCGCCCCGAGAAGCGCATCGGCAGCGAGGAAAGCTGGGACCACGCCGAGGCGTCGCTTGGCAATGCCTGCAAGGCGGCGGGCTATGACTTCGAGATCCAGGAGGGCGAAGGCGCCTTCTACGGGCCGAAGCTCGAATTCGTGCTGACCGACGCGATCGGCCGCGACTGGCAATGCGGCACGCTGCAGGTCGACCCGAACCTGCCCGAGCGGCTGGATGCGAGCTATATCGGCGTCGACGGCGCGAAGCACCGCCCGATCATGCTGCATCGCGCCTGCCTCGGCTCGTTCGAGCGCTTCATCGGCATCCTGATCGAAAGCCACGCCGGCAAGCTGCCGCTGTGGCTGGCGCCGCGCCAGGTCGTCGTCGCCTCGATCGTCTCGGATGCCGACGATTACGTCGAGGAGGTCGCCGCGAAACTGATCGAGGCCGGCATCCGTGCCGAATGCGACACCCGCAACGAGAAGATCAACTACAAGGTGCGCGAGCATTCGCTTGGCAAGGTGCCCTACATCTTCGCGATCGGGATGAAGGAGGTCGAGGAGCGCACCGTTTCCGTGCGCCATCTGGGCGAGACCCGGACCGAGACCGTCGGCCTTGACGAGATCGTCGCGCGGCTCACCGCCGAGGCCCTGGCCCCCGACCTGCGCTGAACGCTCGCGAAACAGGCAGTGCCGGATTTTCATGCCACAAGGTGCAGGGCTTCGGCCCTCACCTTTTTTTTCGTTGATTTTTTGTCCGCCTGTGGCAGGTTTTCTTACGCGTGACCGCAGACTTTCTACCGCTCCCTTCTCGGGGCAGCCGGACGACCTGAAAGACCTGGCTGCACGGCCCGGCGCAATATCGCACCGGGAACACTGATAGGAGATACGGTATGGCCACTGGCACCGTGAAATGGTTCAACACCACCAAGGGTTATGGTTTCATCGCCCCCGATGGTGGCGGCAAGGACGTCTTCGTCCACATCTCGGCTGTCGAGCGCGCTGGCCTCAAGTCCTTGGCCGACAACCAGAAAGTCAGCTTCGAGATGATCTCGGGCCGCGACGGCCGGTCCTCGGCCGGCGACCTCAAGCTGCTCTGATCGAAGCAGCCGGCGCACCGCCCCGAACCGGCGCGGGCCGACCGGCGCACCGCATTGCAGAACCGAACAGATTCGGGCAGCCGCTGCCCGGATCTTTTTTATGTGCTCTTTCCTTCCACATTGCCCAAGGGGCTTTTCGCCATGGCGATTCCCGACACGCTCGCCGCGCGGTTGATCGAAACGACTCGCCTCCACGGGCTTTCCGGGGCCTTCGTCATGCTGGGGCGACAACGCTGGGTCGGGGCGCGGCGCGGCGCCAGCTCGGACCTGCTCGACGAGACCCTTGCGCGGCATCTGCCCGGCACGCGAAGCGCCGATCTGGCCGATCCCGACTCGATCTATGCCGAGACCTTCTTCCGCCGTCTCGGCTTCGACACTGTCGACTCGATGGATTTCAGCGATTACGAGGGCGCGAGCCTGGTGCAGGACCTCTCCGCCCCCCTCGCCCCCGCGCTCGAGGGCCGCTTCGACGTCGTCTATGACGGCGGCACCTGTGAGCACGTCTTCGAACTGCCGACGGCGATGCGCAACATCGACCGGATGCTGAAGCCGGGCGGCGTGCTGATCGGCCATTCGCCGGCGAACAACTGGGTGAACCACGGCTTCTATCAGCTCACCCCGGAACTCGTCTTCGGTTTCTGGGAGAAGGCCATGGGCTACGAGGTGCTGCATTGCCGGCTGCAGCCGCTGCAGCCGCGCCTGGCCCGGGCGCAGGTCGAGATGACGAACCCGAACGTCACCGGCCTGCGGCCACGTTTCTCGCGCAAGATCGAGGAGCTCGGCGGGCTGATGCTCGATTATGCCGTGCGCAAGCCCGCAGCCCGGGCGGGCGACGGGCGCGCCTATCAGACCGATTACCTGACCCGCTGGGAAGAGCGGCGCCCGGGGATGAGCTAAAGCCAGGCCGCCTGTTCGGCCGCGCCCCAGCCAAGCGTCAGTTTCGCGCCGTCGCGGATCACCGGACGCTTCATCAGCGTCGGATGTTCGGCCAGAAGCTCGGCCGCGGGGCGGGCCCGCTCGGCCTCGCTCAGCCCCCGCCAGGTGGTCGAGGAGCGGTTCACCAGCTTCTCGCCAAAGGCCGCCAGGAAGGCGTCGATCTCGGCCGCGCTCAGCGGCGTGACCCGGACGTCGCGGAACACGACGTCGCGGCCCGCGGCGTCGAGCGCCTTCAGCGCCTTCTTCACCGTGTCACAGCTCTTGATGCCGTAAAGCTCCATCGCTCACTCCGTCAGCGCGCCGGCCTCGAGCCGCAGCACGCGGTCCATCCGCGCCGCAAGGTCGAGGTTGTGGGTGGCGATCAGCGCCGACATGCCGGTCTCGCGCACCAGATCCATCAGCACGCCGAAGACCGTGTCGGACGTCGCCGGGTCGAGGTTGCCGGTGGGCTCGTCGGCCAGCAAAAGGCTCGGCGCATTGGCCAGCGCCCGGCAGAAGGCAACGCGCTGCTGTTCACCGCCCGAAAGCGCCGAAGGCCGGTGGTCGATGCGGCCCGACAGCCCGACGCGGTCGAGCAGGGCCCCGGCCCGCGCCCGCGCCGCCGCCTTGCCCGCGCCATTCGCCAGCTGCGGCAGCATCACGTTCTCCTCGGCGGTGAACTCGGGCAGCAGGTGGTGGAACTGATAGACGAAGCCCAGCTCGTTACGCCGCGCCTCGGTCCGGCGCCGGTCGGAGGCGCCGCTCAGCTCCTGCCCGTTGATCGCCACCCGCCCGCTGTCGGGGGTGTCGAGCAGCCCCGCGATGTGCAGAAGCGTCGACTTGCCGGCGCCCGAGGGCGCGACAAGGGCCACGACCTGCCCGCGAGGGATCGACAAATTCACACCGCGCAGCACCGAAATCTCGCCGGGCTTGCCGCGGTTGTAGCATTTCTCCAGCTTCTCGAGCGTCAGCACGTCATTCATAGCGCAGCGCCTCCACGGGGTTCAGCCGCGCCGCACGGCGGGCGGGGAAGATCGTCACGACGAAGCTCAGGCCGAGCGACAGCGCCACCGCCTTGGTCACGTCCCAGGGCTGCAGCTTGGCCGGCAGGGCATAGATGCCGCGGATCGAAGGGTCCCAGGCGCCGCCGCCGTTCAGCCAGTTCACGAAGGCCATCACCTGGTCGATATACAGCGCGAAGACGACGCCGAGGGCGACGCCCGCCGCGGTGCCGATCACCCCGGTGAAGGCGCCGCACAGGAAGAAGACGCGCAGCACCGAGCCCTCGGTCAGCCCCATCGTGCGCAGGATGCCGATGTCGCGGCCCTTGTTCTTCACCAGCATGATGAGGCCCGAGGTGATGTTCATCGTCGCGATCAGCACCAGCACGGCAAGGATCACGAACATCACGTTGTCCTCGATGTCGAGCGCGCGCAGGAAGCTGCCCGAGGCGTCGCGCCAGCTCCACAGCATGGTGCCCGCCCCGCCGGCCGCGATCAGCTGCGGCGTCCAGTCGTCGACGCGCTCGGGATCGGTCACGTCGACCTCGATCTCGTCGGCGCCGGCCTCGCGGTTGAAATAGCTCTGCGCCTCGGCGAAGGGCATGTAGACGCGGGTGCGGTCGATGTCCCAGCGGCCCGCGGTGAAGATATAGTCGACCTCATAGGCGTTCACCCGCGGGCTGGTGCCGAAGGCGGTCTTGGCGCCGTTCGGCGAGATCAGCCGCACCCGGTCGCCGAGCGTCACACCGAGCTCGCGCGCGAGTTCCGCCCCCATCGCGATGCCCTCGCCGAAGCGGGACAGATCGCCTTGCGAGGTCTTCGGATTGGCGACGCGCGGGATGGTGGCCAGATCCTCGGCCGAAATGCCATAGACATCGGCGACGTTCGAGCGGTCGTCGAAGGTCGCCATCGCCTGGCCGCGGATCAGCGGCGCGGCGCGGGTCACCCCCGGCACCTTGCGGATCCGTTCGGCGCGGTCCTGATAGTCGGGCATCAGCGAGGAGAAGATGCCGGTGCCCGGAACCACCTCCTGCGGCGCGGAATAGACGGTGACATGGGCGTTCGAGCCGAGGATGGTGTCGACGAACTCGGCGCGGAAGCCCGCGCGCACGGCGAGCGTGATGATCAGCGCGGCGACGCCCAGCATGATGCCGATCAGGCTGATCCAGGTCATCACCGAGACCCCGCCCTCGGCACGGCGGGCGCGCAGATAGCGCCAGGCGATCAGGAATTCGAAGCCGGAGAAAGGTGCGGTGCGAGTGGCCATGACATGCGTCCCAAGGGTCGCCGGACCCTTGCCTTTCGGGGCGCAAAGGTCAAGCCCGCTGCCCCTCTGCGCGCTTCACGGATCGGTCAGCAGCGGTTCGTAGCGCGCATCCGTCAGCGTCTTGAGAAATGCCACCAGCGCGTCGATGCGCTGATCGTCGAGCGCCGGCCCGGTCTCGAGCTCGGTGCGCGAGAGGTTCTGCGCCACCTCGGGCGGATCGAAGGGCGCGCCGGTCTCGGGGTTGATGTGCCGCTCGGGGCGCCTGGTGTTGTAGCTGTTGTAGAACAGGATCACCGTGCGCAGATCGGCAAAGACGCCGTTGTGCATGTAGGGGCCGGTGACGGCGACATTGCGCAGCGTCGGCACCTTGATCTTGCCCGCCTCGGCGGGGTCGGAGACGGCGGGGTTTTCCAGCAGGCCACGGTCCACCCGGTCGGGCGCCGCGCCATTCGCCGCGCGCACCGCGCGGTTCGCCGGCACGCCGATGTTATGGAACTGATAGTTGGAAAAGGTCTCTTCTTCTGCCCCCGGAGTGCCGCGCAACTGATGGCAAAGGTTGCAATTGGTAAACTGGTTCGAGAAGAACAGCAGCCGGCCAAGCTCCTCCTGATCGGTCAGTTTCGCCTCGCCGCGCAGGAAGCGGTCGTATTTCGAGTCGAAGGGCGAGAAGGTGTCGCTTGCCTCGTAGGCCGCGATCGCCTCGGCCATGGCGTCGAAGGCGGCCGCGTCGTCGGCCCCGGGGCGCAGCGCGGCGAGCGTCGCGACATAGCGCGGGTTCTCGCGCAGCCGCGCGGCGACCGCGGCGACATCGGGTATCCCCATCTCGATCGGGTTCAGCGGCGGCCCCTTCGCCTGATCGGCCAAGGTCGCGGCGCGGCCGTCGTGGAACTGCCCACCCTGCCACTTGCCATCGGCGATGCGGCCGAAGGGCGGGGAAAAGCGCGCATAGCTCGCCGTCGGCGCGTTGCGGTCGCCCAGGCTTGCGCCATCATCGCCCAGGCTGACGGCGCGGCCCACGGCGGTCTCGCGCGGGTCACTGAACCCGGCGGCCGGGTCGTGACAGGTGGCGCAGGCCTCGGTGCGGTTCTTCGACAGGTTGGCGTCGGAAAACAGCGCCTCGCCCCAGGCCTCGAGCGAGGGATAGGCCCCCTCCCCGGCACGCAGCGGCGCAGCCAGCGCAGTGAACGCCATCGCGATCAGCACAGCCCGTTTCATCGACACCTCCAAATGATGGAGACGCGATTACCCGAGTTTTTTACTCAAGTCCAGCTTTTCCAGCGGCGCAGCAAAAAGGGGCGGCGGCCCGTGGCCCCGCCCCTTTCGCGAAACTGTCGCCCGGATCAGATCCCGGCGTAGATCTCGACGATCTTCGCCACGGCCGCTTCGGGGGTCATCTCCTCGCTCTCGCCGCTGCGGCGCGAGGTCAGCTCGACGAGGCCGTTCGCCAGGCCGCGCGGGCCGACGGTGATGCGCCAGGGCAGGCCGATCAGGTCCATGGTGGCGAACTTGGCGCCGGCACGTTCCTCGCGGTCGTCGTAAAGCGGGTCGAGCCCCTTCGCCTTCAGCGCGGCATAGAGCGCCTCGCAGGCGGCGTCGGTCGCGACATCGCCCTGCTTCAGGTTGACGAGGCCGACGTGGAAGGGCGTCACGCCCTCGGGCCAGATGATGCCCTTCTCGTCGTGGTTCGCCTCGATCAGCGCGCCGATCAGGCGGCTGACGCCGATGCCGTGGCTGCCCATCTCGACCGGCACCTTGGCGCCGTCGGGGGTGGTGACGGTGGCGCCCATCGGTTCCGAATATTTCGTGCCGAAGTAGAAGATCTGCCCGACCTCGATGCCGCGGCCGATGCAGCGCCGCTCTTCCGGGATCTGGTTGAAGAGCGCCTCGTCATGGGTCTCGTCGGTGCGGGCGTAGAGCGTGGTGAACTCCTTGCAGATCGCGGCGACCTCGTCACGGTTGTCGTAATCGACGGTGCGGTCGCCCAGCTTCAGCTCGGGCACCTTGGCGTCATAGAAGACTTCCGACTCGCCGGTCTTCGCCAGCACCAGGAATTCATGGGTGTTGTCGCCGCCGATCGGGCCAGAGTCGGCGCGCATCGGGATCGCGGTCAGGCCCATGCGCTCGTAGGTGCGCAGATAGCTGACCATGTGGCGGTTGTAGGCATGCAGCGCGTCTTCCTTCGTCAGATCGAAGGAATAGCCGTCCTTCATCAGGAACTCGCGGCCGCGCATCACGCCGAAGCGCGGGCGGACCTCGTCACGGAACTTCCACTGGATGTGGTAGAGCGTCAGCGGCAGCGACTTGTAGCTTTCGACATGCGAACGGAAGATGTCGGTGATCATCTCCTCGTTCGTGGGCCCATAGAGCATCTCGCGGTCGTGGCGGTCCTTGAAGCGCAGCATCTCGGGGCCGTAGGCGTCATAGCGCCCCGACTCGCGCCACAGGTCGGCCGATTGCAGCGTCGGCATCAGCAGCGGGATGTGCCCGGCACGGATCTGCTCCTCGTGCACGATCTGCTCGAGGCGCTTGAGCACCTTGAAGCCCATCGGCAGCCAGGAATAGATCCCCGCCGCCTGCTGCTTGATCATCCCCGCGCGCAGCATGTAGCGGTGCGAGACGATCTGCGCCTCGGCGGGGTTTTCCTTGAGGACGGGGAGGAAATAGCGGGTAAGACGCATGGCGTGTCCGACGGTTTGTTTCGCGTTGCGAAATGGCCTAGAGGAAATGCCCTCGCGGGGCAAGTGTCAGGGGGCCGCGGCGCGGACGGGGTTGCGCTTCGCCGGCGGGCCGTGTCGAATGCGCGCCGTCCCTGCCCTGCGTTCCCGGAGACAGAATGAAACTCGCGCTCTATCAGGCCCTGCCCACCGACGGCGACATCGCCGGTGCCTTCGACCGGCTGACCCAAGCGCTGCGCGCGGCTGCCGCAGCCGGGGCGCGGATGCTGGTCGCGCCCGAGCTTTACCTGCCCGGCTACAACCGCCCCGAGCTGCACGCCCGCGATGCCGAACCGATCGGCGGCGCGTGGCTCGCGCGGCTCGCCGAGATGGCCGCGGCCGAGGGCTGTGGCCTGACCCTTGGCTGGGCCGAGCGTGCCGAGGGCCGGGTGTGGAACAGTGCCGTCGCGCTGAGCCCGGAGGGGCGGCTGCTCGCGCATTACCGCAAGATCCAGCTTTACGGCGAGATGGAGAAGACGAGCTTCGTCCCGGGCGAGGCGCCGCCGCCGGTCTTCGACTTCGACGGGCGGCGCTGCGGTCTGCTGATCTGCTATGACATCGAGTTTCCGGGGCACGCCGCGGCGCTGGCCGCACGCGGGGTCGATCTGATCCTGGTGCCGACGGCGAACCCGGCCGGGGCCGAGCATGTGCAGAACGTGCTGGTGCCGGCCCGCGCGCATGAGAACCGTCAGGTCATCGCCTATGCGAATTACTGCGGTGTCGAGCGCGGGCTGGCGTTTTCGGGCCTGTCGGTGATCGCCGGGCCCGATGCCCGGCCGATCGCGATGGCCGGCACCCGCGAGACCCTGCTGATCGTCGATCTGCCAGGCCTTGCCGATCACCGGCCGGACCAGATCGCGCGGCTCGCCGAGGATTACCGCGCGATCTGAGCGCGGGCGGGCTCAGCCCGCCAGCAGCGCCGCGTTGCCGCCCGCCGCGGTGGTGTCGACGCACAGGTGCCGCTCGTGCAGCACATGGGCGCGGTCGGGCCGGCCGGTGACCAGCTGCACGATCGGGCCCGGACGCGCCGCCAGAACCCGCGCGATCGCCCGGCCGGTCTCGGCATCGCCCCACCACAGCACGGCGCCGAAGCCCTCGAGCGAGGCCAGCGCCGCCGGGTCAAGCCGCCCCTCGACGGCGAGCGCCACGCCGCCAAGCGCACGCACCGCCGCGACCTGCGCCGCGGTGGCCGCAGCCCCCGGGCCGAGGCAGAGCACCGGCGGACGGGTGTGCAGGCTCAGCCGGTTCAGCTCGCCCGTCGGGCCGGGCATCAGCCGCTCCTCGACCTGCGTCTCGGCAAAGCCCGCCAGCGCCGCGCGGATCGCCGCAAGATCGGCCGTGCCTGCAGGCGCCGCATTCGGCGCGGCGACCGGCTCGGGCGCGAAGAAGCGCGCAAGGTAGAGCGGCCCGCCCGCCTTCGGCCCGGTGCCCGAGAGCCCCTCGCCGCCGAAGGGCTGGCTGCCGACGACGGCGCCGATCTGGTTGCGGTTGACATAGGTGTTGCCGACGCGGATCGCCTCGGACACCTCCTGCACACGGGCGTCGATGCGGCTGTGCAACCCGAAGGTCAGCCCGTAGCCGCGCGCGTTCACCGCCTCGATCACGGTGCCGAGCTCGCCCGCCCGGAAGGTGGCGACATGCAGCACCGGGCCGAAGACCTCGCGCTCGAGATCGGCGATGCCCGAGACCTTGAGCATCACCGGGGCGACGAAGGTGCCCTCGGCCGGCGCCGCGGTGCGGTGCAGCACCGCGCCCTCGCGGGCGGCGACATAGTCGAGGATGCCGGCCTGCGCGCGGGCGTCGATCACCGGGCCGACATCGGTCACGAAGTGCCGCGGATCGCCCAGCTTCAGCTCGTCCATCGCGCCCTTCACCATCGCCAGAAGATGCGGCGCAATGTCTTCCTGCACATAGAGGCAGCGCAGCGCCGAGCAGCGCTGCCCGGCCGAACGGAAGGCCGAGGCGACGATGTCGCGCACCGCCTGTTCGGGCAGCGCGGTCGAATCGACGATCATCGCGTTCAGGCCACCGGTCTCGGCGATCAGAGGCGTGCCGGGTTCGAGGGTGTCGGCCATCACCGCGGCGATGCGCTGCGCGGTGGCGGTCGAGCCGGTGAAGACCACGCCCTTCACCCGCGGGTCCGAGGTGATCGCCGTGCCGACGACCGAGCCCGGCCCCGGCATGAGCTGCAGCGCCGAAGCCGGAACGCCCGCCGCATGCAGGAGCCGCACCGCCATCGCGGCGATGAGCGGCGTCGCCTCGGC
Organism: Paenirhodobacter sp. YD-8; assembly: GCF_056590935.1. Classification (NCBI taxonomy): domain Bacteria; kingdom Pseudomonadati; phylum Pseudomonadota; class Alphaproteobacteria; order Rhodobacterales; genus Paenirhodobacter; species Paenirhodobacter sp. YD-8. The sequence continues at coordinate 2,761,970 of NZ_CM152649.1, forward strand.
CGGTTTCGCGAGCACCGCATTGCCCGCCATCAGCGCGGCCGAGATCTGGCCGGTGAAGATCGCCAGCGGGAAGTTCCACGGGCTGATCGCGGAGATGATGCCACGGGGCGCGGCGGCCGAGGTCTCGCCCTCGGCGGCGTAATATCGCAGGAAGTCGCAGGCCTCGCGCAGCTCGCCCACCGCATCGCCCCAGCTCTTGCCGGCCTCGGCGGCGAGGGTGGCGAAGATCGGGCCGAAGTTCTCCTCATACAGGTCGGCGGCGCGGCGCAGCACCGCAGCGCGCTCGGCGGCCGGCACGTCCCAGATGCGGGCGTCATCGAGGGCGCGGGCAACCGTCGCCGCATCGGCCTCGATCACCTGCGCGACGGCGGCGCCGGTCGCGGGGTTGGTCACGGTCAGCGCGGTGCCGGTCGCGGGCGAGACGGTCAGCGGCGCGGCATCGGGGATGGTGCAGTCCCGCGCCGCCTCGATCGCCTCGACCACGCGCTCGTCGGTCAGATCGAAGCCCTTCGAGGCCTTGCGGCGCGGCCCGAACAGATCGGCCGGCGCCAGAAGGCTGGCCGGCGCCTTGGCGGTCGCAAGCGCGGTGAAGGGGTCGCGGGCGATCGTCTCGGGCGCGATGCTCTCGTCGACGAGCTGGTGCACGAAGGACGAGTTCGCGCCGTTCTCGAGCAGGCGGCGCACCAGATAGGCCAGAAGGTCGCGATGCGCACCGACCGGCGCATAGATCCGGCAGCGGCCCTTCGTTTCCTTCAGCACGATGTCATGCAGCCGTTCGCCCATGCCGTGCAGGCGCTGGAACTCGAACGGACGGCCCTCGGCCAGTTCGAGGATCGACGAGACGGTATGCGCGTTGTGCCCGGCGAATTGCGGGAAGATCCGGTCACCCATGCCGAAGAGCTTCTTCGCCAGGCAGATATAGCTGACGTCGGTCGCGGTCTTCGAGGTGAAGAGCGGGAAGCCCGGATGCCCCTCGACCTGCGCCAGCTTCATCTCGGCGTCCCAATAGGCGCCCTTCACCAGCCGCACGCAGATCTTGCGGTCATAGCGGCAGGCCATGTCGTAAAGCGCATCAATCGCAAGGCCCGCGCGCTTGCCATAGGCCTGCACGACGATGCCCATGCCCTCCCAGCCGGCGAGCGAGGGATCGGCCATCACCGCCTCGATCACCTTGAACGACAGCGACAGCCGCGCCTGTTCCTCGGCGTCGACATGCATGCCGATGCCCGCCGCCGCGGCCTGCCGCGCAAGGCGCAGCACCACCGGCACCAGCTCGGCCATCACCCGCTCCTCGTTCGCCAGCTCATAGCGCGGATGCAGCGCCGAGAGCTTGATCGAGATGCCGGGGTTGTCGTGGATCGAGGCCTTGGTCGCCGCCTTGCCGATCGCCGCGATGGCGCGGGTGTAGTCGGCGTCATAGCGCGCCGCATCGGCCGAGGTCATCGCCGCCTCGCCGAGCATGTCATAGCTGTAGGTGAAGCCGATCGCCTCGCGGGTGCGGGCATTGCTCAGCGCCCCCTCGATCGTCTCGCCCAGCACGAACTGCCGGCCCATCTCCTTCATCGCGCGACCGACCGCGGCACGGATCACCGGCTCGCCAAGGCGCTTGATCGCGCCGCGCAGCGTGCCCGCCACGCCCGGGTAATCGTCATCAAGCACCTTGCCCGTCAGCATCAGCGCCCAGGTCGAGGCATTGACCAGCGACGAGGCGGCGGTGCCGAGGTGCTTGCCCCATTCCGCCGGCGCGATCTTGTCCTCGATCAGCGCGTCGATGGTCTGGGTGTCGGGCACGCGCAGCATCGCCTCGGCCAGGCACATCAGCGCCACGCCCTCGCGCGTCGACAGCCCGTATTCGGCCAGGAAATGCTCCATCAGCGTCGGTTTCGCCTCGGAGCGGATGCGCCCGACGAGGGCCGCGGCGCGCGCCGAGATCGCGGCGCGGGTCTCGGCCGAGATCGCCGCGGTGGCGACCAGCCGTTCGAGCAGCGGCGCCTCGGGGGCGAATTTCACTTCCGGCCCTTCGAGGGCGGGGAAGACGGGGACGGGCTTGGCGATCATGGCGGCACTCCGGAAGGGCGATTTCCGGATTCTGTACCCGAATCGCACTGGACGCTGTGACCAATGATTGCCGATACTGCAGCCGATCAGACCAAAATGAAGGACAAATTCAGACCATGGAACCCGCACTCGACGCCACCGACCGCAAGATCCTGAGCGAGCTGGTTGCCAATGCCCGGCTGCCGATCACGGAACTCGCCCGTCGCGTCGGCCTGTCGAAGACCCCGGTCGCGGCGCGGATCAAGGCGATGGAGGAGATGGGGCTGATCACCGGCTATCGCGCGATCCTGTCGCCGCTGAAGCTGGGCATGACCCATGTCACCTATCTGGAGGTGCGGCTGAGCGACACGCGCGAGCGCGCGCTTGCTGCCTTCAACGCCGCGGTGCGGGCGATCGAGGAGGTCGAGGAGTGCTACATGATCGCCGGCGGTTTCGACTATCTGCTGAAGGTGCGCTCGCACGACATGGCCGATTACCGCCGGATCATGGGCGAGAAGATTTCCGCCCTGCCCCATGTCCATGCCACCTCGAGCTATGTCGCGATGGAGGCGGTGGTGGAGCAGAGCTGGATGAGCCCCTGAGCGCTCAGGGGATATGGTGCAGCCAGGCGGGGGTTTCGAACTTCTCGCGCGCCAGCGTCTCGGCCGCGGCCAGTTCCTCGGCGGTGATCGCGCCCGGGGTGCCGCCGTGCAGGTCGAGGAAGGTGGCCTTCATCCGCTCGATCACCGCGCCGCGTTCCAGCCCGGTCTGGCTGCGCACGGGATCGACGCGCTTGCCGGCGCTGGCGATGCCCTTGTCCGACAGCTTCTCGCGGCCGATGCGCAGCACCTGCATCATCTTCGAGGCGTCCATGTCATAGGCCATGGTGACATGGTGCAGCACCGCGCCGCCGGCATAGCGCTTCTGCGCCGCGCCGCCGATCTTGCCTTTCGAGCTCGCGATGTCGTTGAGCGGCTTGTAGACCGCATCGATGCCCAGATCGTTCAGCGCCTTCAGCACCCAGGTGTCGAGGAAGGCATAGGAGTCGGCAAAGCTCATGCCGTCGACCAGTTCGGCGGGCGCATAGAGCGAATAGGTGATGGTCGAGCCCGGCTCGACGAACATCGCGCCGCCGCCGGTCACCCGCCGCACCGTCTCGACGCCCAGCTCCTCGGCCGCCTCGAGGTCGACCTCGTTCCTCAGCGACTGGAAATTGCCGATGATGATCGCCGGGCGCTCCCATTCCCAAAAGCGCAGCGTCGGCGCACGGCGGCCGGCCGCGACCTCGTGGGCCAGCACGTCGTCAAGCGCCAGGTGCATCGCCGGCGACAGCGGCGCCCCGTCGAGCACCTGCCATTCGAAATCGCGCCAGCCGCGGCTGACGCCAAGCGCGCGGCGCACCGCGATCGCAACGGCCTCGAGGCTGAACCCCACCAGCACCGCCTCGGGGCGCAGCCCGGCGCGCAGCGCGGCGGTGATCTCCTCGACCGTCGCCGTGGCCGGCAGCCCCTCGAGCGCGGCGCCCAGATCGAAGATCGCCTCGCCGGGTTCCAGGAAGAAATCGCCCGAGATCTGCACCTGGGCAAGCCGGCCCTCGCGCAGCTCGAGATCGGCCACCACCAGCTTGCCGCCATGGACCTTGTATTCGCCGTGCATCCGCGCCTCCTGCCTGCCGCCCGGGTTTGGGCAACAGATGTGCCGCGGGCGGCGCGCCGGCAACCCCCCTTTTCACCCACCGGCCTGCGGCGGATTGCCGAAGCCCCGCGCCGGGGGTTGACGGCACCGCCACCCTCGGCGCCAAATGCCGCCGACCCGACCCGCGGCAGAAGGAGGCCCGCCATGCCGTTTTCCCGTCGCCGGACGCTGCTGCGCGGCCTGACCGGGGCGCTGATCGCCCCCGCCCTCGCACCGCTTCTCCCCCCGTTCACGAAAGGCCACGCCATGGGCGCCGAAACCTCCCTGCCACAGGCAGGCCGCGACCTGCCGATCCCCGCAAGCTGGACGGGTGTCACCGGCGCGCTCGCACGCGATGATGGCGAGCCCCTGCCGCAAGGCACCCTGCGCCGCTATCGCAGCGACGACAGCCCCGCGCCGCCCGCCTCGGTGCGCGCCCAGATGGACCTGTTCGCCCGGCTCGCGGACCTGCCCACCGGCCCTGATGGCCAGGACGTGACCGCGGCGGCCGCGGCGCGCGGCGTGACGATCGAGGCGCTCGCCACGGCGATCTTCGGCCCCGGCAAGTTCACCCGGCCGACGGTCATCCTCGGCTACCGGCTCGGCAGCGCGCAGCCCGGCTTTGCCCTCGCGCGGATCGCCGTCGACCGTCCCGAAGCCGCGGTGCGGGTGACCCTGTGCGGCCTTGGCCCCGGCCGGCGCGTCACCCTCGCCCATCTCGCCACGGCGCACCCAGCACAGTTTTCCGCGGTGCTCGCGGCCGTTTGTCCAATTGACGGTTGAGCCGTTTTCGGCAAGTTTGTTGACGTGGGGGGAGGTTCCGCGATCGGCGGCCGGAAATGGCGCCGGATCAGGGAAGGTGACTCCGCCTTATAGATTTCGAGACGGAGGGAATTACCCATGGCCCAGACCAAGGCAGAAGCCGCAATTTCCAGTGCGCTCCCCGCAACGGGTCAGCAAATGCTGGCTGACATCACCAACAACCGTGTGTGGGCCGACGGGACGCTGCAATACTATCTCGGCACCGGTGGCGACATCGATCTCGACAGCGAATTCCGCAGTTTCTACAACACCTACTTCGTGGCCGGGTCGATGGCTGACACGACCTATGCCTTCACCTCGCTGACCGAGCGCGCCTTCCGGATGATCGACAGCGTGATCGCGACCGACTTCAGCCGGGTGACCGATCGCACCACCGCCGCGGCCACCGCCGATCTCGTGCTGGTGAGCTCGGACACGCCGGCCTCGGCCGGGCTCGAGGGGTTCTGCATGTTCCCGCAAAGTGCCACGCGCGGCCCGGGCGACTACTGGAGCTTCGGCACCTTCACCAGCAATCTCGACTACATGAACACGCCCGCCGAGCTTGGCGGCGGCGAATATGCGAACTGGACCCTGATCCACGAGATCGGCCACGGGCTCGGTCTCTATCATCCGTTCCAGGGCTCCGCCGCGACCAGCGTCGGCCCGGCGCTCGACAACGAGCGCTACACGGTGATGTCCTACACCGGCTCGGCCTCGGCCGACGCCTATGGCCATGCGGTCACGATGATGGCGCTCGACATCGCCGCCCTGCAGCAGCAATACGGCACCGAGACCTATGCCGCGGGCAATTCCACCTACACGCTCTTTGACGCGCGCGGCGGGGCGCTGTCGCTTGCCGAGGGCGCGATGAGCATCGGCCGCGCCTATGCCGCGATCTGGGACAGCGGCGGCACCGACACGATCCGCTACGGCAACAGCGCCAACTCGGTGATGATCAACCTCAACGACGCGACGCTCGACCGCAGCCAGATCGCCGCCGACGCCGCCCCCTCGATCGCGGCACTGCAGAACACCTCGATGTTCTCGCATCTCTCGGCCAGCCTGCAGACCGAGATCGTGAACCCCGACTACAACGCCGGCGGCTTCTTCTCGCGCGTGCTGACCAATTCGGGCGGCACCTACAGCGGCATCGACGGCGGCTTTGCCATCGCCAATGGCGCGCAGATCGAGAATGCCGCGGGCGGGGCGCAGGCCGACCTGCTGATCGGCAACGAGCTGAACAATACCCTGACCGGCAACGGCGGGAATGACGTGCTGATCGGCGGCGCGGGCAACGACATCCTGCAGGGCGGACTTGGCACCGACACCGCGGCCTTCTCGGGCGTGCGCGCGCAATACACGATCACCGCGAACGCGAACAACTCCTTCACCATCACCCACAACGGCGGTGTCGACGGCACCGACACGCTGTGGGATGTCGAACAGGCACAGTTCGACGACCAGCTGGTGCAGCTCACCGGGATCACCCCACCGCCGGTGCTCGACTTCACCCCGATCGCGAACAACGCCTTCCTGCCCTTCGGCGCCAACGTGCTCTATCACAACGATGACGAATACCAGAGCGACATCGACATCACCTCGATCTTCGAGAACGGGCTGACGATCGGGGGCGTGACCTATACCACCTTCTCGGTCAACACGAACGGCAACGTCACCTTCGGCGGCGGGCTGAGCACCTACACCCCCGGCGCGATCGACGACACCAACTACGAGATCGTCGCCCCGTTCTGGGCCGACGTCGACACCAGCGACAGCTCCTCGGTGACCAACCCCGGCGACGTCTTCTGGGACTTCAACGCGGCGCGCGACTCGCTCGTCATCACCTGGAACGACGTGGGCTATTACGACACCCACTTCGATCTGCAGAACTCCTTCCAGCTCGAGCTGCTCGACCGCGGCAACGGCAACGTCGAGATCGTCTTCCGCTATACCGACGTGGAATGGACGACCGGCGACGCCTCGGGCGGCACCGGCGGGCTTGGCGGCACCGTGGCGCGGGCGGGCTTCTCGCTTGGCGACACCTATTACGAGCTGCCCGCCTCCGGCTATCAGGGAGCGATGCTCTCGCTTGAGAACACCGCCGGCAACACCGGCGTCACCGGCGTGTGGCAGTTCATCGTCGCCGGTGGCCAGGTCCAGGGCGTGGGCACCGACGGCAACGACAACTTCGTCGGCACCGCGGGCAACGACAACTATCTGGGCGACCTCGGCAATGACACGCTGATCGGCAACGGCGGCAACGACACGCTGCTCGGCGGTCTGGGCGATGACAGCATCGCGGGTGGCCCCGGCGACGACAGCCTGAGTGGCGGCGACGGGCGCGACACGATCTTCGGCGGCACCGGCGCCGACACGATCCAGGGCGGCGACACGGGGGCCGATCTGGCCGACCTGATCTATGGCGGCGACGGCAACGACCTCATCAGCGGGGGCGCCGGCAACGACGTCATCCATGGCGAGATCGGCAATGATGCGATCTACGGCAACACCGGCGCAGACCGGCTGTTCGGCGAGGCCGGCAACGACACGATCGACGGCGGCCTTGGCAACGACAGCATCGCGGGCGGCGCCGGCGCCGACAGGCTGTTTGGCGGTGACGGCAACGACTATCTCTTTGGCGGCACCGAAAACGACACCCTTTATGGCAATGCCGGTGCCGACCGGCTGTTCGGCGACGCCGGCAACGACGCCCTCGGGGGCGGCGATGGCAACGACACGATCGACGGCGGCCTCGACAACGACACGCTCTATGGCGGAACCGGCGCCGACCGGCTGCTGGGCGGCGACGGCAACGACTCGATCTATGGCGGCACGCAGAACGACGCGCTCTATGGTCAGAACGGCGCCGACCGGCTGTTCGGCGAGGCCGGCGACGACATCGTCGACGGCGGCAACGGCAACGACAGCCTGAGCGGCAATGATGGCAACGACCGTCTCTATGGCGGTTACGGCAACGATGCGCTGAATGGCGGCAACGGCAACGACCTGCTGATCGGCGGGGTCGGCGCGGGGGCTGACTGGCTGTTCGGCGGTGCGGGGAATGACACGATGAATGGCGGCCTGGGGGCCGACCGCTTCGTCTTCACCAACGGCTTCGGCAATGACGTGATCCAGGACTTCAGCGCCGACGATGCCGAGCGGATCGTGCTGACCGGCGTCACCGGGATCACCGATTTCTATGATCTGGTGAGCAACCACCTCATCACCAATGCCGGCACCGGCTTCGCGATGATCGTCGACGGCGTCAACAGCATCCTGCTGAACAACGTCCACGTCACCGACTTCGGCGCGGACCAGGCCTATTCGGCGAACGACTTCCTGTTCTGAAGGGCGGCCGGCCCCGGCCCCCTCTCCCGAAACGACGGCGCCCCCTGTGGGGGGCGCCGTTTCCGTTTCAGAGCCGCTCGAGCCGGTAGGGCGCGGGGTCGACGATCGGCGGCGCGCCGCACAACAGATCCGCCGCAAGCTGCCCCGCCGCCGGCCCGGTGCCGAAACCGTGGCCCGAAAACCCGGTGGCCAGCATCAGCCCCGGCACCTTTTCGACCGGCCCGATCACCGGTTGTGAATCGGGCGTGATGTCCATCGTCCCCGCCCAGGCCTCGACGATCCGGGCAGTCTCGAAGGCCGGCCAGGCGGCGCGCAGATTGGCCAGCGCCTCGGCGTTCAGATCGGGCCGGGTCGGCGGATCCATCGTGCGCAGCCGCTCGAAGGGCGAGATCGCCTCTGCCCGCCAGCGCCGTGCCAGCGCAAGATCGGTCAACGCCTCGCGCCCGAGACCGATGCGCAGCAATTTGCGCTGGCCGCGCAGCATCGGCAGATAGCGCATCCCGATCAGCAGGTGGTCAAGCATCAGCGGCGCGCCAAGCGCGCCCCGCTGCGTGATGATGAAGCCGCCGTCGCGATGCTTGCGGAAGGAGAAGTCGGGCCCGCCCACGGCGATCTCGGTCGGCCCCTCCATCGGCGCGGTGCGGAAGACCGAGCACACGAGCGGCAGCGTCGGCAGCGAGATCCCGAGATTGCCGAGGAAGCGGCGCGACCAGAGCCCGCCCGCCAGCAGCACCTGTTCGCAGGCGATCTCGCCGCGTTCGGTCACCACGCCGCAGACCCGGCCGGCGGCGCGCGAAAGCGTGCGCACCGCGCAGTTTTCCACGATCACCGCGCCTTTCGCGATCGCCGCCGCGGCAATCGCCGCCGAGGCAAGCGTCGGTTCGGCACGCCCGTCCGACGGGGTGACGATGCCGCCCGCCCACTGCCCGCGCCCGCCCGGCACCAGCGCGTCGATGTCGGCGGGGCGCAGCAACCGGCTGTCGAGCGACAGATCCGAAACCGATTTCAGCCAGTCGGCGTGCATCGCCATCTCGGCCTCGGTCCGGGCCAGATACATGATCCCGGCCTGACGATAGCCGACCTCGGCGCCAAGCCGCGCGGGCATCGCGGCCCAGAGCCGGTCCGCCGCCTGTGCAAGCGGCACATCGGGGGCCGCGCGGCCCATCTTGCGCACCCAGCCCAGGTTGCGCGAGGATTGTTCCGCCCCGATCCGGCCCTTTTCCAGCACGGTGACGGGGATGCCGCGCTCGGCCAGCACCAGCGCGGCGGACAGGCCGACGATGCCGCCGCCGATCACCACGACCGAGGTCTTCTCGGGCGCGTCGCGGCTGGTCAGGACGGGGGTTTGAACGGGCGCCATGGCGGATCTCCTTCAGTCGGGACAATCGGTCGGGAAAGTCGGTCGGGAAAGTCGGGAGGGCCCGCCGCACGCAGGGCGGCGGGCCCGTCGGTCACACTGCGATCACGCGCCGTTCGGTCTCGGCCCGGCCCGCGCCGCGCCGCGCCGTCACCTCGATCTCGACGCGGTAGACGGTCGAGCCGAGCGGCGGGCAGGTCACGGTGGTGGCCGGGTCGATACCGCGGAACATCTCGCCGACGATGGTCATCACCGCCTGGGTGTCGGCGGGGTCCTGAATGAAGACGCGGCTCATCACCACATCCTCGAGCCCCGAGCCGACGGCGGCGAGCGCCCGCGTGACATTGGCGAAGACCTGACGGGTCTGCGCGCCGATCTCGGCGGGGATCTCCTTCGTCACCGGGTCGCGCCCGGCGGTGTTCGACACGAAGATCCAGTCATCCACCGCGACAAGGCGCGAATAGCTGCCGTGATCCTCGAAGGGCGAGCCGGTCTTGATCTTGGTCACCTGCATGGGGCTCTCCTCAGCGCAGCGCCGGCACGTCCCAGAGGTTCAGCTTCGTGCCGATCCCCCGGGCGAGCGCGTTGCGATAGATCATCGTGCCCCAGGCCACGTCCTCGACCGGCATGCCGCCCACCGACATCAGCACGATCTCGTCGTCATTGCGCCGGCCCGGGGTGACGCCGGCGACGATCGCGCCAAGGTCTTCCAGATCCGCGCGCGCCATCCGGCCCTCGGCGATCATGTCCATGAACTTCACCCCGATCACCGGGATCGTGTGATGCGCGGGCTTCGGGCATTCCTCGAACCACGCCTCGTAAAGCCCGGTGTTGTCGAGCACCTTGCGCACATCCCGCGCCTCCATCCCCGCGTCGATCTCGCAGCCGGCGGGCATCGCGAGGAAGGCGCCCGGTTTCACCCATTCGCGCTTCACGATCGGATAAAGGCTCGGATCGCCGGTCTCGCCCGAGGCGCAATAGGTGACGATGTCGGAACCGCGCACCACCGCCTCGAGCGTGTCGACGACCTCGATGGTGGTCACCTGCGGGTAATGCTCGTTCACCCAGGCGATGAAGGTGTCGAGGCTCTTCTGCCCGCGCGCCTTCACCTTGACCGTGTCGATCTGCGGGCAGACCGCGATGAAGGCCGCAAGTGCGGTGCGCGCCATCACCCCCGGCCCGAGGATGCCGACGATCTTCGAGTCCTTGCGCGCCAGGTGGCGCGCGCCGACGCCGGGCACCGCGCCGGTGCGATAGGCCGAGAGCAGGTTCGCCGACATGAAGGCCAGCGGTGCGCCGGTGTCGGCGTCATTGAGGGTGAACATCAGGATCGAGCGCGGCAGGCCCTTTTCCCGGTTCTCGATGTTCGAGCCGTACCACTTGACGCCCGCGGTGCGGAAGTTGCCGCCGAGATAGGCCGGCATCGCCATGAAGCGGCGGTCGGCGGTCGGCTTGGGCATGTCCGGGAAGGGCGAGTTTTCCGGGAACATCACCATCGCGCCGTGGCTGTCGTTGTTGGCGCCGGCCATGCGGTAATCGCCGTGGTAGAGCAGGCCGAACATCTCTTCCATGCAATCGACGCAGGCGGGCATGTCGGTGACACCGGCGCGGATCATCTCGGGTTCGGAGAGATAGAGGAAGTCGATCTTGGGAAGGGCAGTCATCTTGGGTCTTTCACTGCTTGCAGAAAGGGTGAGCCCTGCCGCGCGCCGCCCGCACCGGGAGCACCAACGGATCGTCGCGGCAGGGGGAAAGGTCAGTCGAAGGCGCGGCCGAGGCGGGCGAATTGCTCGGGCCGGGTGCGCTTGATCCAGGCGGCGAACAGCAGCCCGCAGGCGCCGGTGGCGATCACGATCTCGGGGAAGGCGAGCACGATCGGGTTTTCCGAGCCGGTGAGCAGGGTGAGGTTCGAGGAGACGAGGAGGAACGCTCCGACGAGCCCCGCCGTGGCCAGCACCGGCGCCACGAGAACGGTGAGGACCGAGCGCTGATGCGCGGTGCGGCGGAAGAAGACGATCACCGCGACCGAGACCAGCACCTGCACCGCCAGGATGCCCAGCACCGCAAGCCCCGACATCCAAGAGAAGACGAGGGTGTAGGGATCGGCACCCGAGAGGCCGAAGCCCAGGATGATCAGCGCCACGAGCCCCGCCTGCACCAGCCCCGCGACATGCGGCGAGCCATGCGTCTCATGCACCGCCGAGAGCGACTTCCATGCCAGCCCCTCGTGGCCGAGCGCATAGAAATAGCGGTTGAGCGTGTTGTGGAAGGAGAGCAGGCAGGCAAAGAGGCTGGTCAGCAGCAGCACGTTCATCACCTGCACCGACCAGTGGCCAAGCATCGTCTCGGCGGCGGCGAAGTAGAAACCGTCGAGGTTCTCGGTCGCCGCGCCCGTCACCGCGGCCGGGCCGTAGAACTGCACGATCGCCCAGGTCGAGACCGCATAGAAGGCGGTGATCAGCAGCACCGCGACATAGGTCGCGCGCGGAATGGTGCGGTCGGGATCGCAGGCTTCCTCACCGAAGATCGCGGTGGCCTCGAAGCCGACATAGGCGCCCAGAACGAAGACCATGGTGACGCCAAGCCCGGGGCCGAAGACCTCGGAGGGGCGGAAACCCGCAAGGCTCAGCCCCTCGGCGCCGCCGTGCATCACGATCGCGATGTCGAGAAGCAGCAAGATCACCAGCTCGGCAATCATGCACAGGCCGAGGATGCGGCCCGAGATCGCGATGTTGCGCCGCCCGAAAAGCACGACGACGGCCAGCACCGCCAGCGACCACACCCACCACGGCAGCGAGACGCCCAGGCTTTCCATCGCCCCCGCCATGAACACCGCGAAGAGCGCATAGATGCCGATCTGGATCGCGAAATAGGCGAGCAGCGCCATCAGCGCGCCGCCGATCCCCGCACCGCTGCCAAGCCCACGCGAGATATAGGCGTAAAACGCCCCTGCCCCGGTCACGTGCCGCGTCATCGCGGTGAAGCCCACCGAGAACAGCAGGTAGAGGATGCCCGACAGGATGAAGGCGCCCGGCACGCCTGCGCCATTGCCGAAGGCAAAGGCCGGCGGCGTCGCCCCCACCACCGCGGTCATCGGCGCCGCCGCCGCGACCACGAAGAACACGATATGGGTCAAGCCGATCGAATTTCCCTGCAGACGATTTGCGCCTGTCTGATTGTCCATCTGGTGATCATCCCTGTCAGCGTTATGTCATTTAAGGACGAGTTACCCTGCCGCCTCCGGCCCGAGACCATTGCATCTTGCGCCAGAAATCCGATACTTCACGCCAAATGGCCGTTTCGAACGGAGAAACCGCGCCAATGCCGCCGTCCAACGCGCCGCTGCCGAAAATCACGTCCGTCCGGGCCCTAATTCTTGAGCCGATTTTCGCGTACTTTGATAACGATTTGAGCAGAATGGGAATTTTGCTCCATCGCAACGGGCTCTCGGCCGAGATCTTCGACGACCTCTACACCCCGATTCCCCTCGCCGCCTATCTCGACATCTTCGAACAGGCGGCCGAGCTGGCGGGCGACCCGTTGCTTGGCGCGCGGCTCGGCTTCGGCATGCGGCCGGGCACGCTCGCGCCGATCGGGCTGCGCGCGGTGCAGTCGGCGACGATCCGGCGCGGGCTTGCGGCGCTGGCGCGCTGGTCCGGGGCCTTGCAAAGCGGCACGCAGGTCAGCCTCGAGGATGACGGCGCGCATCTGGTGCTGCGCTACATGATCAGCGCGCCGCAGTCCCGCCCGTGCCGGCAGGACAGCGAATTCACCCTCGCCGGGATCTGCACCCTGATCCGCACCGGCTTCGACACCCGCTGGCGCCCGGAGGAGGTGCATTTCGCCCATCCCGAGGGTCCGGGGGCGCTGACACTCGCGCGGATGTTCGGCGCGCCGGTGCTGTTCTCGCAGGGCGCGAACGCGATCGTCATGGCCGCCGCCGAGGCAGACCGGCCGCACCGGACCGAGGATGCCGACATGATCGCGCTGATCGAGCGGCATCTGGGCGATCTGGTCGGCGAGGCGCATCACGCGGGCTCAGTGCGCGAGCAGGTGACGGCGCTGATCGGGCTGCATCTCGGCGTGCGGCCGGTGACGCTCGAGACGATCGCCGCCGCCATGCGGATCGCGCCGCGCAGCCTGCAGCGGCGACTGGCGGACGAGGGCGAAAGCCTGAGCGGATTGCTGGCCGAAGTGCGCCGCGCCCGGGCCGAGACCCTGCTGCGCGAGCATGGCATGAGCATCGAGGCGGTGGCGACCGCGCTCGGCTATGCCGACGGCACCGCCTTCTGGCGCGCCTGGCGGCGCTGGACCGGCGAAAGCCCGAGCCGGCTGCGCACACCGCCCAAGGGGCGGGGGTGAGCCCCCCTCGGCTTCGCCTCACCCCCGGAGAATTCGCACCAGGAAAAGGCAAGGGCGCCCCGATCGGAGCGCCCTTTGTCTTCATCTTGCCGCAAATACCTCGGGGGCCGAGGCATTGCCTCGGCGGGGCAGCGCCCCCACCCGATGGGGTCAGAGCTTCGCGGTCATTTCCGGGACGGCCTGGAACAGATCGGCGACCAGACCGAAATCGGCGACCTGGAAGATCGGCGCCTCTTCGTCCTTGTTGATCGCGACGATGATCTTGCTGTCCTTCATCCCCGCAAGGTGCTGGATCGCGCCCGAGATGCCGCAGGCGACATAGAGCTCCGGCGCCACGACCTTGCCGGTCTGGCCGACCTGCCAGTCGTTCGGCGCAAAGCCCGAGTCGACCGCCGCGCGCGAGGCCCCGACCGCCGCGCCGAGCTTGTCGGCGAGCGCCTCGATGATCGCGAAATTCTCTTCCGAACCGACGCCGCGGCCGCCCGAGACGACGATCTTCGCCGAGGTGAGCTCGGGGCGATCCGAGGTCGCCACCTTGTCCTCGACCCAGGAGCTGAGACCCTTGTCGCCCGCCGGGGCGGCGGCCTCGATCGGCGCCGAGCCGCCCGCACCCGCCGCCTCGAAGGCGGTCGTGCGCACGGTCATCACCTTGACCTTGTCCGAGGACTTCACCGTCTGGATCGCGTTGCCGGCATAGATCGGGCGCTCGAAGGTGTCGGCGTCGACGACGCCGATGACATCCGAGAGCACCATCACGTCGAGCAGCGCCGCGATCCGCGGCAGCGCATTCTTCGCCGCTGCCGTCGAGGGCGCGACGATATGGCTGACGCCACCCGCGAGCGAGACGACGAGATCGGCGAGCGGCTCGGCCAGCCCATGGGCATAGGCCGCGTCCTCGGCGACCAGCACCTTCGCCACACCGTCAAGCGCCGCGAAGGGGGCCGCATCGACGCCCGCGCCGGCGAGCAGAACCGTCACCGGGCCGAGCTTCTTCGCCGCCGTCAGCGCCTTCGCCGTCGCGTCGAGGCTGCTTGCTTCCGCAATCAGAAGAACCGACATCAGATCACCCCCGCGTCTTTGAGTTTGCCGATCAGCTCGTCGACCGAACCGACCTTGATGCCGGCCGAGCGGCCCGCGGGCTCGGCGGTCTTGACCACCGTGAGCCGCGGCGTGACGTCGACGCCATAGTCGGCGGCGGTCTTCTCCTCGAGCGGCTTCTTCTTCGCCTTCATGATGTTCGGCAGCGAGGCATAGCGCGGCTCGTTGAGCCGCAGGTCGGCGGTGACGATCGCCGGCAGCTTCACCTCGATCGTCTGCAACCCGCCGTCGACCTCGCGGGTGACCTTGGCCTTGTCGCCCTCGATCGCCACTTCCGAGGCGAAGGTCGCCTGGCTCCAGCCCAGAAGCGCGGCGAGCATCTGCCCGGTCGCGTTCATGTCGTTGTCGATCGCCTGCTTGCCGGCGATGATCAGGCCGGGCTGTTCGTCCGCCGCGACCTTGGCGAGGATCTTCGCCACCGCGAGCGGCTCGATGTCCTGATGCACGTCATCGGCGGCCACCACCAGGATCGCGCGGTCCGCGCCCATGGCGAGGGCCGTGCGCAGCGTCTCCTGTGCCTGCTTCACGCCCACCGAGACCACCACGATTTCCGAGGCGACGCCCTTTTCCTTCAGGCGGATCGCTTCCTCGACCGCGATCTCGTCGAAGGGGTTCATCGACATCTTCACGTTCGCAAGATCGACCCCCGTGCCATCGGGACGCACCCGCACCTTGACGTTGTAATCAATCACCCGCTTGACCGGGACGAGAACCTTCATGTCTCTCTCCTTCAGACACGTTCCAGAAGCAGCGCGGCGCCCTGGCCGACGCCGACGCACATCGTGGCCAGACCGTAGCGGCCGCCCCCCCGCGCAAGCTCGAGCGCCACCGACCCTGCGATGCGCGTCCCCGACATGCCGAGCGGATGGCCAAGCGCGATCGCGCCGCCATTCGGGTTCACCCGCGGATCGCCATCGGCAAGGCCGAGGCCGCGGGTGACGGCAAGCGCCTGCGCGGCGAAGGCCTCGTTCAGCTCGATCACATCGAGCGCGTCGAGCCCGATCCCGGCGTTGGCCAGAAGCTTGCGCACCGCGGGCACCGGGCCATAGCCCATCACCCGCGGCGCGACACCGGCCGCGGCGGCGCCGACCACCCGCGCGATCGGGGTCAGGCCATGGCGTTTGGCGGCCGCGGCCGAGGCCACGATCAGCGCCGCGGCGCCATCGTTCACGCCGCTGGCATTGCCGGCCGTGACCGAGCCATCGGGCCGGGTGATCGGCCTGAGGCGCGCGAGATCCTCGAGCGTGGTGGCGCGCGGGTGTTCGTCCTGCACCACCTCGACCGCCTTGCCACGGCCGAGGGCCACGGTGACCGGCACGATCTCGGCCGCAAGGCGCCCGTTTGCCTGTGCCGCGGCCGTCAGCACCTGCGAGCGCAGCGCGAAGGCATCCTGATCGGCGCGCGAGATGCCGTGTTCATCGGCAAGGTTCTGCGCGGTTTCCGGCATCGAGTCGGTGCCGTAAGCCGCCTGCATCTTCGGGTTGACGAAGCGCCAGCCGATCGTGGTGTCATGCACCTCCGCCGCCCGCCCCCAGGGGGTAGAGGATTTTGGCATCACGAAGGGGGCGCGGGTCATGCTTTCGACGCCCGCCGCGATCGCCAGCTCCATGTCGCCCGCCTGCACCGCGCGCGCCGCCGCCGCCACCGCCTCGAGCCCCGAGCCGCAGAGCCGGTTCACCGTGACGCCCGGCACCGTCTCGGGCAGGCCCGCGAGCAGAAGCGCCATGCGCGCCACGTTGCGGTTGTCCTCGCCCGCCTGATTGGCGCAGCCCATCCAGACCTCCTCGACCGCCGCCGGATCGAGGCCGGGGTTGCGGGCAAGCAGTGCAGCGAGCGGAATCGCCGCCAGATCGTCGGTGCGCACCGGGGCAAGCGCCCCGCCATAGCGGCCGATGGGCGTGCGGATATAGTCGCAGATGAAGGCGTCGGTCATGGTGTCCTCGCAAGGTCGGAGAGGCTGCGCCCGGTCTCGGCCGCGCGGCGCAGGATGTCGGGCAGCGCCCAGGAAAGCGGGTCCTCGGCGGCGAAGGTCTCGATCCGGGCGCGAATCCCGGGCAGGCCCAGCCGTTCGGCATAGTGCATCGGGCCGCCGCGCCAGCGCGGGAAGCCATAGCCATGCACCAGCACGAGATCGATGTCGGACGGGCTTTCGGCGATGCCCTCCTCGAGGAGACGCGCGCCCTCCTCGATCATCGCGGTGATCGCGCGCGCGACGATCTCGTCATCGCTGAAGGGGCGACGGGTGATCCCCGCGCGCGCGCTTTCCGAGGTGACGATCTGGTTGATCGCGGCGGAGGGCACGGGCTTGGCCCCCTCGTAATCATACCAGCCGGCACCCGTCTTGCGGCCAAGCCGGCCGGTCTCCTCGACGATGCGATCGGCGATCGGGATGTAGCGGATGCCGGGTTTCGTCTTCCATCCCATGCGCTTGCGGTTCGCATGGGCGATGTCGAGGCCAGAGAGATCCTGCACCTCATAGGGCCCCATCGCCATGCCGAAACCGCGCAGCGCGGCATCGACCTGCGCGGGCAGCGCGCCCTCGATCAGCATCACGTCGCAGATCTGGCGGTAACGGGTGAGGATGCGGTTGCCGATGAAGCCGTCGCAGCCCCCCGCCGGCACCGCGATTTTCCTGAGCCGCGCGGTGAGCCGCAGCACGGTGGCGAGCGTCTCGGGCGTGGTCGTGGCGGCGCGGATCACCTCGACCAGCTTCATCACATGGGCGGGCGAGAAGAAATGCAGCCCGAGGAAGCGGCCCGGGTTGCGCAGCCCCTCGGCGATGCGGTCGGGGTTCAGATAGGAGGTGTTCGTCGCCAGGATCGCGGTTTCGGGCAGTGCGGCATCGAGCGCGGCGAAGACCTGTTTCTTCACCGCAAGATCTTCGAACACCGCCTCGATCGCAATATCGGCGGGGGGCAGATCGGCATAGCCCACATGGTAGGAGTGGCGCGCGGCCTGGGCGGCCTCGGCCGCCTCGGGGGAGGATTTGCCGCGCGCTACGGCCTCGGCGTAGAGCGTGGCGACATTCGCCCGCGCCCGTTCCGCCCCGGCCGCATCGGTTTCCACGAGCGCGACCGAGATGCCGACGCCCGCGAGTGCATAGGCGATCGCCGCGCCCATCGTGCCGCCGCCGACGACGACGGCGGTGTCAATCGCCGCGCCGCCCGCGCGGCCGCGGGCAAGCGCCGCGCGCTCGGCAAAGAAGACATGGCGCAGTGCGGCGGCCTGATCGGAGGTCTTCAGGCTCAGGAAGGTCTCGCGCTCGCACGCCAGCCCCTCGGCGAGCGGAAGCGTGGCCGAGGCGGCGACGAGGTCGATCGCAAGGCCGGGCGCCACCTGCCCTTTCGCACGTTTCGCCGCCTGCGCCAGCGCGGCCTCGACCGCCGCCGGGTCGGCGGCCGGGGCGGGCAGCGCATCGGGCAAGGGGCGTGCGGGCAGCGCGAGGGTTTCCGCTGCGGCGACCGGGTCGTCCGCCAGCGCATCGACGAGGCCGAGGCGCAGCGCCTCGGCGGCACCGATCACCCGGCCCTCGGAAATCAGCGCGAGCGCCGGGGCAAGGCCCACAAGCCGCGGCAGGCGCTGCGTGCCGCCGGCGCCCGGCACCACACCGAGCGTCACCTCGGGCAGGCCGAGCGTCGCGCCGGGCCCCGCCACGCGGGCGGCACAGGCCAGCGCCAGTTCCAGCCCGCCGCCCAGCGCCGCGCCATTGATCGCGGCGATCACCGGCACCGGAAAGGCGGCGATCCGCGCCACCAGATCGGGCAGATGCGGCGCGACCGGGGCCGCATCGAATTCCTTCGCATCGGCGCCGGCGACGAAGGCCCGCCCGGCGCCCGTGAGCACCACGCGGGAAACGCCCGCCGCCAGCGCAGCATCAAGCGCCGCACTCAGCCCGGCGCGCACCGGCTGCGCGGTGACATTGACGGGCGGGTTGTCGATGGTGATGCGCGCAATGCCGCGCCGCGCGGTGAAGCGCACCGGATCGGTCATGGGAACCTCTCGGACAGTCTGGGATTTGGGGGGGCGCGAGGCCCCCCGCTCAGGTCATCGCCGCGCGGCTTGCCTCGTATTCGGCCTTCAGCGCATTGCGCAGCGCGAATTTCTGGATCTTGCCCGAGGCGGTCGCGGGCAGCTTCTCGCGAACTTCGAGCCGCTCGGGGAAGTATTGCTTCGCCAGATGCTGCCCCTCGAGGAAGGCGATCATGCCGGCGAAATCAAGGCTCTGCCCCGGTTTCGGCACGATGAAGGCGCAGGCGCGCTCGCCCAGGCGCTCGTCGGGATAGGCGACGATGGCGACCTGATGCACGGCCGGGTGCTTGTAGAGCAGCGCCTCGACCTCGACGACCGGGATATTCTCCGCGCCGCGGATGATGACGTCCTTCGAACGGCCGCAGATCCGGATATAGCCCTCGGCATCCATCCGCGCGATGTCGCCGGTGTCGAACCAGCCGTTTTCGTCCGTGGCATTCCACTGCGGCCGCTTCAGATAGCCCACGAAGTTCGAGCAGCCGCGGACGTAAAGCTCGCCCTCGTGGCCCACGGGCACCGGCACACCATCCGCGCCGCGGATCTGGATCTCCATCCCCGGCAGCACGAAGCCGTCGGTATGCACCGAGCGCTCGTCGGGGTCGGTGGGCGCCACCACGGTGACCGCGCCGTTCTCGGTCATCCCCCAGGCGGAGATCACCTTGGCACCAAGGATCGCATGGGCGCGCTCGACCAGCGGTCCGGGGATCGCGGTGCCGGCGCACAGGAAGATGCGCAGGCTCGACATGTCGGCGCCGCCCGCCTCGACCGCGGTCGCAAGGTCCATCAGGAACGGGGTCGAGGCCATGGTGAAGGTGACGCCCTCGGAGGCGATCAGCCGCGCGCCGAGATCCTTGTCCCAGCTGTCCATCAGCACCATCCGCGCGCCGAGCATCACCGGCAGCAGGAAGCCATACATGAAGCCGGTCTGGTGCGCCATCGGCGAGGCCATCAGGATCCGGTCCTGCGCGCCCAGACCCAGCCGCGCCGCATAGGCGACAAGGTTCGAATACATCGTGTTCGCCGTGTGCATCACGCCCTTCGGCTCGCCCGTCGTGCCCGAGGTGTAGATCAGCTGGCACACGTCATTCGCATCGCCGCGCATCTCGGCCGAACGCGCGCGCAGCGCGTCATCGACGACAAGCGCCGGGTCGAGCAGAAGCGCCTCGAAGCTGTTCGGCCCCTCGCCGCCCGCGACGATCAGGTGCTCGAGCTCGGGCAGGTCGGGGCGCATGCCCTCGGCCATCGCCTCGTGGTCGAAATGGCGGAAGATCTTCGGCACGACGAAAGCCTTCGCCTCGCCATGGCGCAGCATGAACAGAAGCTCGTGCTCGCGGAAGATCGGCATCACCGGGTTGAACACGATGCCGAGCTTTCGGCAGGCGATGTAGAGGACGATGAACTCCCACGAGTTCGACAGCTGGCAGGCCAGCACGTCGTCCTTGCCCAGCCCCAGCCGGTCGAGCCCCGCCGCCGCGCGCCACGACAGCGCGTCAAGCTCGGCCCAGGTGAAGTCGCGCCGCCCGCCCTCGGTCACGGTGATCGCGGTCAGCGCGCGGACGTCGGGCTCTGCCGCAAGGCAGGCCTCGAAATAGTCGAGAAGCGTCTTGCCGGGCCAGAAGCCCGCCGTCTCCATCGCCTCGCGTCTCGGTTCGATCAGGATCGCGTCGAATTTCATCGTGTCTTCCTCCCCAAAGACCCGGCTCAGCCCGCCACCGCGGCCCGGCCCGCCCGCTCGCGGGCGATGATGTTCTTCATGATATGCGCAGTGCCGTCGCCGATCTGCAGGCCCAGCACGTCGCGCAGCCGCTGCTCGAAGGGCAGCTCGTCGGAATAGGCGGCATGGCCGTGGATCAGAAGGCAGGCATGGATCGCCTCATAAGCCAGCAGCGGCGGCCACCATTTCGCCATCGCCGCCTCGGCCACATGCGGCCGGCCGGTGTCCTTGAGCCAGAGCGCATTGAGGCACATCAGCCGCGCCGCCTCGACCTTGGTATCGAAATCGGCGAGCTGGTGGGTGATGCCCTGGAACGCGGCAAGCGGCTTGCCGAAGGCGTGGCGCTCGCCGATATAGGCCCAGGCCTCGTCCAGCGATTGCCGCGCCGTGCCGAGGCATTGCAGGCCAATGAGCGAGCGCGAGAAATCGAAGCCCTGCATCACCTGGACAAAGCCCTTGCCCTCCTCGCCCAGCAGGTTCGCCGCCGGCACCCGGACATTGTCGAAGAAGATCGAGCCGCGGCCGATCGCGTGCTGGCCGAGGTCGGAGAACCGCGTGGTCGAGATCCCGGGCGTGTCCATCGGCACGAAGATCGCCGAGATGCCTCGGGCGCGGTCCTCGGGCTGGCCGGTGCGGGCAAAGACCACCGCGCCCTTCGCCTGATCGGCGGCCGAGATCGAGGTCTTCTCGCCGTTCAGCACGTAATGGTCACCCACCCGCTCCATCTTCAGCCCGAGGTTCGCCGCATCGGAACCGCCGCGCGGCTCGGTCAGCGCGATCGCCACCATCAACTCGCCCGCGGTCAGCTTCGGCAGCCAGTCGCGCTTGATCTCGTCATTGCCGAAGCGCGCCAGGATCTGGCCGTTCAGCGAGGCGAGGATGTTGATGTAGCCCATGTTGAAATCGGCGCGGGCGATTTCCTCGATGATGACGCCCGAATAGATCGAGCCGGCGCCAAGCCCGCCCAGCTCCTCGGGCAGTTCCGGGGCGATCAGGCCAAGGCTGCCCATCTCGCGCAGGATGTCGGGGCCGAAGGCGCCGGCCTTTTCGCGCGCCTTGTAGCCGGGGGCGAGTTTCTCGCTGGCGAACTTGCGCGCCATCTCCCGCAGCGCGGTCAGTTCCTCGGTGTCGAAGATCGTGGGGTACATCGCTTTCCTCCTCAAGCATGGGACGGGTCCGGCCCCCTCAGACCGGACCCGCCGGCCCGCGCCCTCCCCCGAGGGCGCGGCGCGTCGTCACTTGCCGAACTTGCGGAAGTCGGGCTTGCGCTTCTCGCGGAAGGCGACGCCGCCTTCCTTGCTCTCGTCGGTATCGTAATAGAGGCTGAGCGCGCGCATCCCCAGGGCCGAGATCCCGCGGATGTTCTCGCTGTCGGCGTTGAAGCTGACCTTGGCGAGCGCCAGCGCGGTCGGCGAGCGGTCCATCAGCTCGGCCACCCAGCGGTCGACCTCGGCGTCAAGCTCGTCATGCGGCACGACGGCATTCGCGAGCCCCCAGGCCAGCGCCTCGGCGGCAGTGTAGCGCTTGTTCAGATACCAGATCTCGCGCGCCCGCTTCTCGCCGACGACACGGGCGAGGTAGGCGGTGCCGAAGCCCGGATCGACCGAGCCGACCTTGGGCCCGACCTGACCGAACTGCGCCTTCTCGGAGGCGATCGTCAGGTCGCAGATCGTGGCGAGCACGTTGCCGCCGCCGATGGCGAAGCCGTTCACCCGCGCGATCACCGGCTTCGGCACGTCGCGGATGAGGCTCTGCAGCTCGTCGATCGGCAGGCCGATCACGCCGCGCCCGTCATACTGCCCGTCATGCGCCGACTGGTCGCCGCCGGTGCAGAAGGCCTTGTCGCCCGCGCCGGTGAGCACGATCACGCCCACCTTGCGATCCCAGCCCGCGGTCTGGAAGGCGTGGATCAGCTCGTCGACGGTCTGGCCGCGGAAGGCGTTGTATTTGTCGGCGCGGTTGATGGTGATCCAGGCGGCGCCGCCGCGGATTTCATAGAGGATATCTTCGTAGGTCATCGGTCGTCCTCAGCCGTGCATGGTCAGGCCGCCAGACACCGAGATGGTCTGGCCGGTGATGAAGGCGGCGTCGTCGCTCGCCAGGAACAGGATCGCGCCGGGCAGATCCTCGGGCTTGCCAAGCCGCCCCATCGGCACCGCCTTGGCGAAGGCCACGCGCAGCTTTTCCTTGTCACCCGCCGCTTCCATGAAGTTTTCGAGCATGCCGGTCTCGGTCACGCCGGGGCAGACGGTGTTGAAGGTGATGCCGTGGCGCGAATGTTCACGCGCGAGCGTCTTCATCAGCGCGATGACGCCGGCCTTGCAGGCGGAATAGACGCTCTCGCCCGAGGAGCCGCCGCGGCCCGCGTCGGACCCGATCGAGACAACCTTGCCGCCCGCCTTGCGCTCGACCATCGACAGCAGCACGGGCTTGGTGATGTTCAGCACCGCGCGCAGGTTGATGTCGATGATCTTCGACCAGTAGTCGGGTTCCGACTTCAGGAAGGGCACGAAGAGATCCCAGCCCGCGTTGTTCACCAGCACGTCGATCGGGCCGAACTCGGCCTCGACCCTGGCCACCGCGGCGCAGGTCGCCGCGTAATCGGTCAGGTCGACGACCATCGCCGTGGCCTCGCCGCCCTGCGCGGTGATCGCCTCGACCGCGGCCGCCGCGGCCGCCGCGCTGATATCGGCGACGATGACGCGGCTGCCCTCTTCCGCAAAGCGCCGGCAGGTCGCCGAGCCGATGCCGCCGCCCCCACCCGTTACGACAACAACTTTCCCTTTCAGACCACGCAAGATGTTCTCCTTCCCGTGTGCCGGGCCATGCGGACCCGATGCCGGAACCGGGTTCCCCCGAGATTTCCGCGCCGAATCGCCTTTCCGAATGCCGGATGGCCTCCCTGCCCCAAACATGCGCGGCCCGGCAATTTATGTCAATATATTTACTTTCTTTGTGCGCAACGCCATCGCTTGACCGCGCCGCGGACTGCAGCCATTCTGGCGGACATGATGCAAAACGGCGAAAAACCCAAAGATCAGGCCCCGCGGCTGAGCAACCGGCTCTTCTTCCGGCTCTACCAATGCGCCAACATGTTGCACAAAACCGGGACACGGGCGCTCGATGCGCATCACATCACCACGCAGCAATGGGCGGTGCTGGGCGCGCTGACGCGGCCCGCGTTCGAGCCGGGCGTGGCGGTGGGTGACCTCGCCGCCTTCCTGCTGGTCAGCCGGCAGAACCTGACCGGCGTGCTGACCCGGCTCGAGGCGATGGATTACATCGAGCGCACCGTCGACGAGAACGACAACCGCTCGCGGCTGATCCGGCTGACGACGAAGGGCCGCAGCCTCTGGGACGAGGACATGCGGCCGGTGATCTCGGATTTCTATGACGATGCGCTGCGCGGGTTCTCGACCGAGGACCGGATCCACATGATCCATTACCTCGACAAGATGCTGCGCAATTTCAAGGACATCGACCCCGAAATTCAGACAGACAAGAAGGCCGCCGAGTAACCGGCGGCCTTTGGCGTCTCACAGCCCCGCGGCCGCGCGCGCCTCGGTCACCAGCGCCTTCGCGATGACGATCTGCTGGATCTGCGTCGTGCCCTCATAGATCCGGAACAGCCGCGCATCGCGGTAAAGCTGCTCGGCGCGGTATTCGCGGATATAGCCGTTGCCGCCATGCACCTGCACGTTGCGGTCGGCGATCCGTCCCACCGCCTCGGAGGCGAACATCTTCGCGCAGGAGGCCTCGACCGAGACATTGAGTCCCGCATCGCGCTTGCGCGCCGCGTCGATCACCATGCAGCGCGCCGCGTAGGCATCGGCCCTGCTGTCGGCGAACATCGCCTGGATCAGCTGGAAATCCGCAAGGGTCTTGCCGAACTGCCGGCGCCCGACGGCATAGGCCAGCATGTCGTCGAGGATCCGCTCCGACAGACCGACGCAGGCCGCCGCGATGTGCAGCCGCCCCTTGTCAAGCACCTTCATCGCGGTCTTGAACCCCTGCCCCTCGACCCCGCCGATCAGCGCCGAGACGGGCACCCGGCAGTCCTCGAAGATCACGTCACAGACATGCGCGCCCTGCTGCCCCATCTTCTTCTCGGGCTTGCCAAGGGCAAGGCCGGGCGTGCCGCGTTCGACCGCGAAGGCGGAGACGCCCGAGGCGCCCTTCTGCGCCGGATCGGTGCGCGCCATCACGGTGAACAGGCCCGCATGCGGCGCATTGGTGATGAAGCGCTTGGTGCCATTGAGGACGTAGACATCCCCCTCGCGCCGTGCCGTGGTGCGCACCGAGCCCGCGTCCGAGCCGACCTCGGGCTCGGTCAGCGCGAAGGAGCCGATCAGCTCTCCGCTGGCCAGCCGCGGCAGGTATTTCGCCTTCTGCTCGGGCGTGCCGTCGATCGCGATCCCCTGCATGCCGATGCCGACATTGGTCGCGAACATCGAGCGGAAGGCGGGCGCGGCGCGGCCCAGCTCGAAGATCGCGTTCACTTCCTCCTCCATCGTCAGGCCGAGCCCGCCGAAGTCTTCCGGGGCGGTCAGGCCGAACAGGCCCAGCTCGCGCATCTGTGCGACGATGCGCTCAGGGATCGCGTCGGTCTCGGCCACCTCGGCCTCGGCCGGGATCAGCTGCTCGTCGACGAAGCGGCGCAGGGTGGCACAGAGCTGCGCGAGCGTATCGGAATCCAGCGCCATTTCATCCTCCCATTTATGGCAATATATTTACGTATAATGTCGAAGAGCGCACCGCGCAAGATGAAACAATCGGCGCATGTCTGAGCAATATGGAGATCAAGCGAGACACCCCTTGTCGATAAATGACAATGTCTTTACATTTATCCGCAGGGAGGACCCACGCATGAAGGCAATCGTTCTGAGCGAACGCGGGCGCGCCGGAGTCGCGCTGCGCGAAATGCCCCGGCCGGACTGTCCGCCGGGGTCGGTGCGGGTGCGGATGGTCGCGGCCTCGGTCAACCGAGTCGACCTCTACATGCGCGACAGCGGCGCCGGCATCACCCACAGCCTGCCGCAGATCATGGGCGTCGACGGCGCGGGCACGGTGATCGAGGCGCCAGGCTGCCCTGGCCTTGCGCCGGGCGATCCGGTGGTGCTCTACCCGGCCGAATTCTGCGGCACCTGCCGCGCCTGTCTCGCGGGTGACCAGCCGCTGTGCCACACCATCCGCATCCTCGGCGAGCATCGCGACGGCACCTTCGCCGAGGAGGTGGTGGTGCCCGCGCGCTCGGTCGTCCGCCTTGCCCCCGGCGCCGATCTCGAGGCCGCGGCGATGCTGGGCGTGGCGGGTCTCACCGCCTGGCGCATGGTCTTCGGCAAGGTGGCGGCGGGGCCGGGTCAGGTGGTGCTGGTGCAGGGCGCGGGCGGCGGCGTCGCGCAGGTGGCGACCGAGCTGGCCCGGATGGCCGGGGCGCGGGTGATCGTGACCACCACCGGCGAGGGGAAATGGGGCCATTTCCGCGCCCGCGGCCTCGAGGTGATCGACTACCGCGCCGAGGATATCGCGAAGACCGTGCTGCGCCTGACCGATGGCGAGGGCGCGGATCTGGTGATCGACACCGTCGGCGAAAAGACCTGGGGCGCCAGCCTGCGCAGCCTCACCCGCGGCGGCGCGCTTGTCACCTGCGGCGCGACGACCGGGGCGCATCCATCGGCCGACATCCAGCGCCTCTTCGTGCGCCAGCTCTCGGTCCATGGCTCGACCATGGGCTCGATGGAGGAGTTCCGCCGCTTGATCCGCTGCTGGGAAAGCGGCGCGATCCCCCCGCTCATCGACAGCACCTTCCCGCTGGCCGAGGCGCCCGCCGCCTTCGAGCGCCTCGAACACCCCGCCCGCATGGGCAAGATCCTGATCCGCATCGCCTGAGGTATCCATGGCTTATGACACCATCCTCGTCACCACCGACGGCGCCGTCGGTCTCATCACCCTGAACCGGCCCGAGGCGCTCAATGCGCTGAACAGCACGATCACCGCCGAGATCTCGGCCGCCGCCGCCGCCTTCGACGCCGATCCCGCGATCGGCGCGGTGGTGCTCACCGGCTCGGACCGCGCCTTCGCCGCCGGCGCCGACATCAAGGAGCTGAAGGACAAGACCTTCGCCGAGGTGTTCGAAGAGAACCTGATCACCGCCACCTGGGAAGGGATCTCGCGGCTGCGCAAGCCGGTGATTGCGGCGGTCTCGGGCCATGCGATCGGCGGCGGCTGCGAACTCGCGCTGATGTGCGACATCATCATCGCCTCGGAAACCGCCCGCTTCGCCCTGCCCGAGACCGCGATCGGCGTGATCCCGGGGGCGGGCGGCACGCAGCGGCTGACGCGGATCGTCGGCAAGGCGGTGGCGATGGACATGATCCTGAGCGGCCGGGCGCTGAGCGCGGCCGAGGCGCTGGCGCATGGGCTGGTGAGCCGCGTCGTGCCCGCGGGCACCCAGGTGAGCGAGGCGGTGACGCTTGCCGCAAGCCTCGCCGCGCGCTCGCGCCCCGTTCTCGCCCTCGCCAAGGAGGCGGTGAACAAGGCCTATGAGACGCATCTGCAGGAAGGCATCTATGTCGAGCGGCGGCTGCTCTATTCCACCTTCGCGCTCGAGGACCGGCGCGAGGGGATGACCGCCTTCGCCGAAAAGCGCCCTCCCGTGTTCCGCAACCGCTGAGCGGCGCCCGGCAGGCGGACGCCCCGCCGCCGCCGCTTGACGGCCGGCGGCGGCGGCGCTTCCCTGCACGGACACCAGCGAAAGGCCCGCCATGTCCCCCTGCCCGCCCATTCCCGACGAAACCTGGCCCGCCGAGATCGAGGATCTGCGCGCGGGCTTTGCCGGGCGGCTGAACGTCTATCGGGTGATGGCGCATCACCCGGCGCTGCTGCGGGCCTGGGCGCCGCTGCGCGCCCATGTCGTCACCGACAGCGCGCTTGGCCCCGACCGCTCCGAGGTGGTGATCCTGCGCTGCGCGGTGCGGATGGGGGCGGAATACGAATGGGCGCATCACGTCACCCGCGCCCGCGCGCTTGGCTTTTCCGACGCGAGGATCGCCGCGATCGGCAGCACGGCCGAAGGCGAGGACGGGCTGATCGCCGCCGCGGTCGATGCGCTGTTCGACGCGCGCCGCCTGCCCGCCCCGCTCGAGGCCGCGCTTGCCGCGGCGATCGGGCAGAAGGCGGTGCTCGACCTGATTGCCACGGTCGGCTTCTATTCCGTGCTCGGCTATCTGCTGATGACCTACGAGACGCCCGTCGACGCCGATGTCGCCGCCGCGATGGCGCGCGCGCCGCTGCCGCTGCCCTAGGCGGAAAGCCCCGCCGCGATCTTGCCGGCAAGCTCGACCAGCGGCGCGCCATAGGTGTCGAGCACCTTGCGCGTGCTCATCGCGGTGCGGATCCAGATCATCGAGACGCAGCCCGCCACCGCCCCCTCGATCAGCACCGGCGCGGCGATCGAGGCGGTCTGCGCGCGAAACTCGCCCGCGTCGCGCAGCGCAAACCCGGCGGCGCGGGTCTCGCCGATCATCCGCTCGAGCCGATGGGGTTCGAGGAACAGCATGTCCGCCGGGTCGCCCAGACGGCGCAGGTGGTCAAGGATCAGCTCCCGCTCCTCGGTGCCGCAAAAGCTGAGATAGGCGCGCCCGGCCGAGGTGCGCAACATCGGCAGCCGATAGCCGATCATCGCGCGGTCGATCGACAGCGGCGAGCGGCCATGCGTCGTCTCCTGGATCACCATCGCGGCGTTGTCGTAGACGGAGAGATCGAGCGGCCAGACCAGCCGCGCGCCGTAATCGGCGAAAAGCGGTCCGGCGATCTGGCACAGGTCCGAGGTCAGCGCCCCGGCATCGCCAAGCGAGGCCGCAAGCCGCGTCACCCGCACCCGGTTCGAACTGGCGGAAAAGGCGACATAGCCCGCCTCCTCGAGCGTCTCGAGCAGGCGATAGACCGTCGGCCGCGGCAGGCCAAGCGCCGCCGCGATCTCGCCGGGACGGCAGGCGCCCTCGGCATTCACATGGCGCAAGATCGCAAGCCCGCGGGTCAGGGACCGCACGGACTCGCTTTTCTTAGGGGCAGGTTCACGCATCGTCATCGGCGCACAGTGGCATGGCGCGCGCGGCCCGGAAAGGCTCAGACTTCGTTCGCGACCGGGTTCGACAGCGTGCCGATGCCCGAGATCTCGACCTCGCAGACATCGCCGTCGCGCATCCACAGGGGCGGATTGCGCCGCGCGCCGACCCCGCCCGGCGTGCCCGAGACGATCACGTCGCCCGGCAGCAGCGGCAGGATCGTCGAGCAATAGGCGATCAGCCGCGGGATCGAGGTGATGAGCAGCGAAACCTCGGTATCCTGCACCACCTGCCCGTTCAGCCGGGTCTGCAGATGCAGCGCCGCGGGATCGGGGATCTCGTCCGCGGTCACCATCCAGGGCCCGAAGGCGCCGGTGCCGGCAAAGGTCTTGCCCGGCATGAACTGATGCGTGTGCTTCTGCCAGTCGCGCACCGAGGCGTCATTGTAGCAGGCATAGCCTGCGACGTGATCGAGCGCCTCGGCCTCGGGGATGCGGCGGCCTGCCTTGCCGATGATGACCGCAAGCTCGCCCTCGTAGTCGAACTGATCGCTTTCGAGCGGCTTCACCAGCGCCGCGCCATGGCCGATCTGGCTGCCGGCATAGCGCGCGAAGAGCACCGGGTTCGGCGTCTCCTCGCGGCCGGTTTCCTGAATGTGGTCGTGATAGTTCAGCCCGACGCAGATGATCTTGTCGGGGTTCGGGATCACCGGGTCATGGGCGACGGCGTCGAAGGCATAGTCGGCGGGCGCCGAGGCCAGCGCTACCGCCCCCGCCAGATCGCCCGCGGCGAGGAAATCGCGCAGCGTCGGCGCGGCGAAGCGGCGGCCGAGATCGACGATGCCGGCCTCGGTGACAAGGCCATAGCTCGCACGGCCGTCTTTGGTGAAGGAACAAAGTTTCATGGGTCAGACCATCTCCGGTTCGGGAAGGGGGATCGGGTTCGGCAGGATCGCGGCGATCAGCGCCGCAAGCGCCTCGGGGGTGTCGGCACCGCCAAGCGTGTGGCGGTCGGGGCGCAGAACGGTGGCACGGGCGCCAAGCCGCGCAAGATGCTCGGCGGCGTTGCTGGTCTCGGTCGTGACCAGACCGACACCCGCCGGCAGGGCAAGGCCGCGGGCCAGATCGGCCTCGGCCACCACTACCCATTGGTGGCGGAAGACCTCGTCCATCCGCCGCCCGTCGGCGAGCCGCGGCTGACCGAAGAGCCGCCCGGCCTTCGGCCCGATGCCAAGTCCCGGGCCGATCGGCGGCGCGATGCTTTCCATCCGCGCCGAGCCGTCGGCCGAGGGCAGTGCCGCGCGCAGCGCCGCCTCGGTGCCCGCGGTGTTGATGAGGCCGCCAAGCCGCACCGCGGTCTGGATATATTCGCGGGCATTGGGCTTGCGCTCGCTCTCGTAGCTGTCGAGAAGCGCCTCGGCCGCCGCGCCCGTCACCTTGCCCTGACACAGAAGCGCGAGCTTCCAGTAGAGGTTCGCGACATCGCGGGTGCCCGCGCACATCCCCTGGCCCATGAAGGGCGGGGTCTGGTGGCAGGCATCGCCCGCCAGCAACAGCCGCCCCTTGCGCCAATCCTCGGCGACAAGCGAGTGGAAGACGTAGACCGCGGTGCGTTCGAGCACCGCCTCGTCCGGACCGAGCCAGTCGGAGAGCAGCTCCCACACCCGCTCGGGGCGGGCGATCTCGGTGCTGTCCTCGCCGGGCTTCACGGTGATCTCCCACCGCCGCCGCGTCCCCGGGCAGCGCACATAGGTCGCCGGCCGGTCGGGCACGCAATACTGGATCGAGTGGTCGCCCAGCTCGGGCTTGTCGGCGTTCAGGATCACATCGACGACCAGCCAGCGTTCGTGGAAGCCGTAATCCTCCATCCCGCTCTCGATGTAGCGGCGCACGAGCGAACGCGCCCCGTCACAGCCGACGACATATTTCGCCGCGACATGTTCGACCTTGCCGCGCGACATGTCCTCGAAGCGGATCTCGACCCGCTCGCCCTGATCCTCGACGAAGAAGGCCTCGCAACGGGTGCGGACGGTGACGCCCGGCCGCGCCGCCATGTCCTCGCGCAGGATCCGTTCCAGATCGGGCTGGTGGAAGCGGTAATTCGCGCGCCAGCCCTGCGGCCCCTCGCCCTGCGGCCGCGGCCAGTCGAGCAGCAGATCGCCTTCGGCCGAGACGAAGCGCATGCCCGGATGCAGCGCCGTGAGCGGCTCGATCTTCTCGGCGATACCGATCCACTGGAACACGCGCATCACCTCGGCATCGAAATGCACCGCGCGCGGCAGGTGATAGGCGGCGCTCTCGCGTTCGAGCACCAGAACGCTCAGCCCGCATTGCGCCAGCAGATGGGCGAGCGTGGCGCCCGCCGGCCCGTAACCGATGATGGCGACGTCATACTCCTGCATCAGCCCCTCCCGTGCTTGGCAAGTTCGCCGTAAAGCCAGGGGCAATCGGCCACCGGCGGCGAGCGGCGCCCGTTCTGTGCCGCCGCGAGCCGCATCTCGCGCAGCGCGATCCGGGCCGGGTCGTTTTCCTCCAGATAGAGCCGGTCATGGCCCCAGAAGCTCGGGCCCACGGTGGTCTCGTGCGGCTCCCAGCTTGCCTGGTCGATCAGCCGCCCGCCCCAGCCGTTCTCGACGAAGAAGCCCGAGGGCGAATTGGCGTAATAGCTGGTCATGTAATCATTGGTGTGCCGCCCGAGGGTGTAGGCGACGCGCCCTTCCTCGAGCTGGGCAAGGTCATAGCCCTGGCCGAGATCGTCGAGGTTGCAGAACTCGACCATGAAATGGTGGAAGCCCTCGCGCCCCGAGCCGACCATGGCGAAGGAATGGTGCCGGTCGTTGAGGTGGAAGAAATAGAGCCCATAGGGCACCCGCCCGAAATCCGAGACGCGGAAGTCGAGAAGATCGCGGTAGAAGGGCATCATCACCTCGATGTCCTTCACATGCAGCACCGCGTGCCCCATTCCGAGCGGACCGGTCATGAAGCCGTCGATCGGCCGGCCGGGCACGAAGGGATCGGTGGCGATCATCGGCGCGTGAAAGAGCTCGACGCGGTTGCCCATCGGGTCCTCGAACCAGATCAGGTCGCCCACAAGGCGGCGGTCGGCAAGCGCACCGGTGCCCCAGTGCACCGCGGTGCCGGCGGCATCGAGCCGCGCGGCATAGGTCTCGAGATCGGCGCGATGCGCCACCTCGAAGCCGAGGAAGGCCAGCGTCTCGCCCGGCTCGTCCGAGACGAGCAAGCGCTGCGCCTTGTCGTCCATGCGGAAGGCAAGCGCCTTGCCGCCGCGGTCGATCTTCTGCATCCCCAAGAGCTTGCCGGCGAAATCGCTCCACGCGTCAAGCTTGTCGGAGCGCACGCCAAGATAGCCCAGTGCAATGATTGCCATGGTCACCTCCATCATCGGTCGGGGTTTCCCCCGGTCTGGGCGGCGCGCCGCGCGCGCCCGGGAAAGGGCCCCGGCCCGTCCGGCAGACGGACGGACCGGGCCCGGCTCATTCGCCCGCGATCGCCTGCGCGCGGGTCAGCACCGCCTCGGCAGCGGTCTTGTCGGTCTGCTCGGCCAGCCATTGCGCCGGCGCCCCGGCGAGCGCCGCGTCCCACTCGGCCTGCGTCGCGGCATCGAGATCGGTGAAGGTCACCTTGCCATCGGCGCGGAAGGCCGCCTCGATCTCGGCATCGGTGCCGTCGACCACGCCCGCGATCCACTCCGCCGCGGCGCGCCCCGACATCGCGTCGATCACCGCCCGGTCGGCCTCGGGCAGGCTCGCATAGGTCGCCTTGTTCATCAGGATCGCCATCGGCGAGGCGGTGAAGCGGGTGTCGGTGACATAGGGCGCCACCTCGTTCAGCCGGAAGGTGCGATAGGCGTCCATCACCCAGACCGCGCCCTTCACCACGCCGCGCTCGAGGTTCTCATAGACCTGCGGCGCGGGCACCGAGACGCCCGAGGCGCCGACGAGATCGAAGAGGGTCGAGCCGAATTTCGACGGCGTGCGCAGCTTCAGCCCCTTCAGGTCGGACGGATGCAGCGCCGGCGCCCCGGTCATGAAGACCCGGTAACCGGTCGTGGTGAACAGCGCGATCACCTTGTAATCGGCGTATTCCTTGCCCAGAAGCCCCTCGTCGGCGAGGGTGTCGAGGATCTTCGCCCCGCCCGACGCGCTTTGCACGAGGCCCGGCAGCTCGACCACGCTGCTCATCGGGAACAGTCCCGGGGTATAGGTCGGCACCACCAGCGCGACATCGGCGACGCCCGCCTTCACCAGCTCGGCCTGCGCCGGCGCCGCGCCGAGCATCGCGCCCGGGTAAAGCTTGAAGGCATTGCCCTTCGAGAGCTGCGGATTGACCCGGTCGATCCAGGCCTGCAGGACCTTCGCCGAATAGAAGCCCTGCGGCGGCTCGTGGCTCGACACCCGCATCTCGCGCGCCTCGGCCACCGGTGCGGCCAGCAGCAGCGCCAGTGCCGCAGTCTTCAGGAACGTGTTGAACATGGAAATCCCTCCCTTGGATGTCCGGATGTCAGATTGCTGCATGGGGAAGCCAGGTCACGATCGCGGGCACGGCGATGACGATCGCCACGCGCAGCAGATCGGCCAGCACGAAGGGGGTGACGCCGCGCCACAGGTCCATCATGCTCAGCTCGGGGTTCGTCGTCTTCAGCACGAAGAGGTTCATCCCCACCGGCGGCGTGATCAGCCCCATCTCGACCACCATCACCGCGAAGATGCCGAACCAGATCAGATCGATCCCCGCCGCCTGCGCCACCGGCACGAAAAGCGGCACGGTCAGCAGCAGCATCGCCAGGCTGTCCATCAGCGTGCCGAGGCCGAGATAGATCGCCAGCATCAGCAAGATCACCAGCAGCGGATGGTCGAGCAGCCCCGAGAACAGCCCGGTGAGCGAGAACGGCAACCCCGAGAGCGCGAGGAAGAAGTTGAAGAGGTTCGCCCCGATCAGCACCAGATAGAGCGCGCCGCAGGTCAGCGCGGTGTCCATCGCCGCGTCGAAGAAGCCGCGCGCGCTCAGCCGGCGCGACAGCACGCCATAGGCCAGCACCACCGCCGCGCCGATCGCCGCGGTCTCGTTCGCGGTGAAGAGGCCGGAATAAAGACCGCCCATGATCAGCCCGAAGATGCCGAGCGGCGGCACCAGCTCGCGCAGCGCCTCGCGCCGCTCGGCGCCGGTCGCGCGGTTCCGGCTGGGCGCCGAGGACAGGCCGAGCCAGATCGGCACCCAGATCGCGAGGCAATAGAGCGTGATCGCGATCACAATCGGGCCCGCCGTCGCCAGCAGCAGCGAGCGGATCGACTGCTCGGCGATGAAGGCATAGATCACCAGCACCGTCGAGGGCGGGATCAGGATGCCGAGCGTGCCGCCCGCGGCGATCGCGCCCGCCGAGAGCGAGGGCGAATAGCCCGCACCGCGCATCTCGGGCAGCGCGATGCGGCCCATCGTGGCGGTGGTGGCCAAGGACGAGCCCGAGATCATCCCGAAGCCCGCCGAGGCGCCGATCGTGGCCAGCGCCAGCCCGCCGCGGCGATGCCCGATCAGCACCGACATCGAGCGGTAGAGCTTCGACGACAGCCCGCATTGCGCCGCCAGATTGCCCATCAGCACGAACAGCGGCAGCATCGTCAGGGTGTAATTCGTCAGGCTGTCCCAGACCGTGGTGGCGCCGATCGTCATCGCGCCCGAGACGCCGATGATCATCGCCGCGCCCCCAAGCCCGACAAGGCCAAGCGCGACCGCGACCGGCACCTCGAGGAAGATCATCACGATCGCGGCGAGAAACCCGAGCCCGCCCAGCACCAGCCCGCTCATTCCGCCGCCCCCCGGCGCCATTCCAGCCAGAGCCCGACGCAGGCGGCGAACAGCGCGGCCGCCAGCGTCACCGCGGTGACCGAAAGCAGCATCGGCATCGACAGGCCGAGATCGGCCGAGGTCTCGGGCGAGCCGAGCTTCGACAGCGCATTGGCGCCGACGATCCACACCATCAGCCCGGCGAAGACCAGCGAGGCCACCGCGCCGAGCCGGCCGAGCGGGCGCAGGAACAGGGTCGGCATCAGCTCCGACAGCAGTTTCGCGGTGACGTGGCTGCGCAGCGCATAACACACCGGCATCGACAGCAGCGCCCCGAAGCCGATCGAATAGGAGGTCAGCTCGATCGCGCCGCGGACGTTGATGCCGCCCAGCTTGCGCAAGATCACATCGGCCACGGTGACCCCGGTGCCAAGCAGGAAACAGCCTGCCGCCGCGCTGAGAAGCGCCACGGAAATCAATGGATTGGTCTTGCGCACCATGTGTCCCGCGCCCTCCCAAGCGCCGCGCCGCCGCGTGGTTGCGGCGCCCTCGTCCGGATGTCCTTGCTGGCGGCCGCCGGTTCTCCCAAACCGCGGGCCGTCACTCCCGCCCCCGGGATAGCGGAGGGTGGGGGCGGAAACGAAGCCTGATGCCGGAAGTGTCCGTCAGGCGGACACGGCGTCTCAGCTCAGCACGCGGCGCAGCCCGGCCTGCACCTTGAGCAGCGCCGGCAGATAGAGCGTCACCAGATCGGCGGCGCTGCCCTGCACCGCGGCGACGCCGGTGTTGAGCGCGGCGACCACCCGCCCGCGCGCGGAATAAAGCGGCACCGCGATCGAGCGCAGGCCGGGTTCGACCTCCTGATCGATCAGCGCATAGCCCTCGCGCCGCACCTGGGCCAGGCGCGCCATGATCTCCTCGGGGTCGGTCAGGCTGAAGGCGGTGCGCGGGCTCAGATCGGCACGGTCAAGAAGTGCATGCGCCTCCGCCTCGGGCAGCGCGGCCAGCAGCACCCGCCCCATCGAGGTGCAATGCGCCGGCAGCCGCGAGCCCGGCATCAGCCCGATCGACATCACCCGGCGTTGCGCGGCGCGGGCCAGATAGACGATCTCGGTCTCGTCGAGGATCGAGACCGAGGTCGACTGCCCGATCTGCTCGCTCAGCTGATCGAGCCAGGGCTGCACCAGTTGCGCCAGCGGCAGCGCGGCCAGCGCCCCCATGCCAAGCCGCAGAACCCGTGGCGTCAGGGTGAAGAACTTGCCGTCATAGTCCGCATAGCCGCCCTCGTGCAGGGTCAGCAGGCAGCGCCGCGCCGTGGCCCGGTCAAGCCCGGTGATCTCGCTCACCTCGCTGATGCTGAGTCGCGGATGCTCCGCCCGGAAGGCCTCGATCACGCTCAATCCCTTGAGCATCGAGGCGATGATGTCTGTCTTGTTCGCCATGCGCACAAAGATTTGCGCAATCCGAACAAAAGTCAACATGCGCACAAAAGCGCTTCGCCCGACCGCCTGCCCGTGCCTAGGTTCCGGCAATCCAATCGGAGGAGACCATGGACAAACGCATCGCGACACTGGCCGAGGCGGTGGCCGGCATCGAGGACGGGGCGACGGTGATGATCGGCGGCTTCGGCGGCTCGGGCGCGCCGATCGAGCTCATTCACGCGCTGATCGACCGCTTCATCGCCACGGGCAGCCCGAAGAACCTGACCGTCGTCAACAACAACGCCGGCAACGGCCATGTCGGTCTTGCGGCGCTGATCGAACAGGGGATGGTGGCGAAGCTGATCTGCTCCTTCCCGCGCTCTGCCGACCCGAAGGTGTTCACCGAGCTCTATCTGGCCGGCAAGATCGCGCTGGAACTGGTGCCGCAGGGCACGCTGGCAGAGCGCATCCGCGCCGGCGGCGCCGGCATCCCGGCCTTCTACACGCCGACGAGCTATGGCACCGATCTGGCGCAGGGCAAGCCGGTCGAGGAGTTCGACGGGCGGCCCTATGTGCGCGAACGCTGGCTCAAGGCCGATGTCGCGCTGATCAAGGCGGAGCTCGGCGATCACCATGGCAACCTGACCTTCCGGATGGCCGCGCGCAACTTCAACCCGCTGATGGCGATGGCCGCCGCGCGCACCATCGCGCAGGTCAGCCACGCCGTGGAGCCGGGCGGGATCGCGCCCGAAGAGGTGATCACCCCGGGCATCTTCGTTCAAGGCATCGTCGAAGTGCCTGCCCCCGCGCAGGAAGAGGCGCTGAACCGCGCCAATGCCCATTACCCGGAGGTGACAGAATGACCGCGAAACTCTCGAACGCCCAGATCGCCTGGCGCGCGGCGCAGGACATCGCCGACGGCGCCTATGTCAACCTCGGCATCGGCTTTCCCGAGATGGTGGCGAAGTTCCAGCCCCCCGGCCGCGAGGCGGTGTTCCACACCGAGAACGGCGTGCTCGGCTTCGGCGAGGCGCCCGCGCCCGGCGAAGAGGACTGGGATCTGATCAATGCCGGCAAGAAGGCGATCACGTTGAAGCCCGGCGCCGCCTTCTTCCACCATGCCGACAGCTTCGCCATGGTGCGCGGCGGGCATCTCGATGTCGCGATCCTCGGCGCCTATCAGGTGGCCGAGAATGGCGATCTGGCGAACTGGTCGACCGGGCCGAAGGGTGTGCCGGCCGTCGGCGGGGCGATGGACCTTGTCCATGGCGCCAAACGCGTCGCGGTGATCACCGACCATGTCACCAAGGACGGCAAGCCGAAGCTGCTTCAGGCCTGCACCCTGCCGCTCACCGGGGTCGGCTGCGTCACCCGGGTCTATACCTCGCTTGCGGTGATCGACATCGAGGACGGCCATTTCGTGCTGCGCGAGAAGCTGCCGAGCCTGTCCTTCGATGACCTTCAGGCCGTCACCGGCGCCGCGCTGCACCTTGACGGTGCGGTCGCCGACCTCATCACTCCGGAGCTCTGAGATGACCGACGTTTTCATCTGCGACTACATCCGCACGCCGATCGGCCGCTTCGGCGGCGCACTCGCCACGGTGCGGGCTGACGATCTGGGCGCCATTCCGCTGCGCGCGCTGAGGACGCGCAACCCGAATGTCGACTGGGCCGCGGTCGACGATGTGATCTTCGGCTGCGCCAACCAGGCGGGCGAGGACAACCGCAACGTCGCGCGCATGTCGCTGCTGCTTGCGGGTCTGCCGGTCACGGTGCCGGGCAGCACGATCAACCGGCTCTGCGGCTCGGGCATGGACGCGATCCTGACCGCCGCGCGGGCAATCAAGGCGGGCGAGGCCGAGCTGATGATCGCGGGCGGCGTCGAGAGCATGTCGCGCGCGCCCTTCGTGATGCCCAAGGCCGAAAGCGCCTTCTCGCGCGCGGCCGAGGTGCATGACACCACGATCGGCTGGCGCTTCGTCAACCCGCTGATGAAGGCGCAATACGGCGTAGACTCCATGCCCGAGACCGCCGAGAACGTCGCCGAGGATTTCGCCATCTCGCGCGCCGATCAGGACGCGTTTGCGCTCCGCTCGCAGGCGAAGGCCGCGGCGGCGCAGGAAAACGGCCGGCTGGCGCAGGAGATCACCCCGGTCGAGATCCCGAACCGCAAGGGCGCGCCGAAGATCGTCGACCGCGACGAGCATCCGCGCGCGACGACGATCGAGGCGCTCTCGGGCCTCAGGGCCATCGTGAAGACGGGCGGCACGGTCACCGCGGGCAATGCGAGCGGCGTGAACGACGGCGCCGCGGCGCTGATCCTCGCCTCGGAGGCGGCGGCACGGCGGCACGGGCTGACCCCGATCGCGCGGGTGCTGGGCGGGGCCGCGGCCGGCGTCGCGCCGCGGATCATGGGCTTCGGCCCGGCGCCCGCCTCACAAAAGCTGATGGCGCGGCTCGGGCTGAGCCAAGCGGATTTCGACGTGATCGAGCTGAACGAGGCCTTCGCGAGCCAGGGCCTCGCCACGCTGCGCGCGCTTGGCATCGCCGATGACGATGCGCGGGTGAACCCGAACGGCGGCGCGATCGCCCTTGGCCATCCGCTTGGCATGTCCGGCGCGCGGATCACCGGCACGGCGGCGCTCGAGCTGCTGAAGACCGGCGGCAGGCGCTCGCTCTCCACCATGTGCATCGGCGTAGGCCAGGGCATCGCCATCGCCCTCGAACGGGTCTGAGGCCCAAAGGAAACGGCCGGCCCCGGGACGAGGGGCCGGCCGCGGACGCAGGACGCGGGATGTGGGATCAGTAGCGCGCGTCCTTCGGTTTCGGGTCCTTCGGCCAGTCCTTCACCTTGTCGGGGAAGTCGGGGCGCGGCATGTGCGAGAAGTATTCCGCCACGTCGATCGCGTCCTGATCCGACAGCCCCCCCTGCCCGAGCGGGAACTTGCCATGCGCCGCAATCGGCATGTTCTGCTTGACGAAGGCGGCAGCGGTGAAGGTGCGCGCCATGCCGGCGCCGATGTTGAAGGAATGATCCCCCCAGAGCGGCGGATAGACCATGCGCCCGGCGGCATCGGTCAGCCCCTCGCCATTCTCGCCATGGCAGGCGGCGCATTGCTCGGCATAGATCGTCTTGCCGCGCACCGGATCGGGGATCAGCGAGGTATCGACCTTGCCCACGCCGCGGCCCTCGACCTTGTCCTCGGGCTTGGTCTCGCCCTTCATCCAGTCGAAATAGGCCAGCATCGCCTTCATGTCGGGGCTGTCCTTCGCCAGCGGCTTGCCGTTCATCGAGCGGCGGAAGCAGCCGTTGATGCGGTCCTCCATGTCGATCACCTTGCCCGCCCGCTTCTGGTAGGAGGGGAAGAAGGCGGTGATGCCGACATAGGGCGAGCCATTCGCCACCGTGCCCGCGTTCAGGTGGCACGAGGTGCAGTTCAGCTCGTCGCCGACATGATCGGGCAGCAGGTCGCGGGTCTCGGCATTCAGCCGCATGCCGTGCACCAGCTGATCGGCATTCGGCGCGCCGAGCATCGCGGCAAGCCGCGGCGTCTCGAAGGTCGAGCTGTCGACCTCGGGGCCGATCGCCTTGCGGGCCTTGGCCACTGCCTCGGGCGTCACCGGCGCGGCGCCCGCGCCGAAGTTCTCGCGCACGAAGCTGAGAATCTGCGCGATCTCGTCATCGCCGAGCTTGGCGAAGCCCGGCATGTGGAAGGCGCGCGGATGCGCCGCGGTCATCGCGCTTTGCCCGCCGGTCAAGGTGATGTGGATGAGCGTCGCGGGATCTTCGGCCGAGATCGTGTGGTTGCCGCCGAAGGGCGGGAAGACGCCGGGCACGCCCTCGCCGTTCGGGCGGTGGCAATCCGAGCAGAACTGCGCATAGCCAAGCCCGCCCGGCGTGGTCCAGGTGGTCTCGGGCACCAGCGCGGCGACCACCTCGGCGGGGCTGGTCGGCTGCTCCGGCCGGTCGGCGGGCAGCGATTTCATGTAGACCGCCATCGCCGTCAGATCGAGGTCGGAGAAATGCTGCGTCGAATGCGAGATCACGTCGACCATGCTGCCCGAGACGGTGGCAAAGCGGTTCTGCCCGGTCTTCAGCAGCCGCACCATGTCGGAGACGGTCCACAGGTTGCGCAGGTTGACGGCATTCCAGTTCTCGACCTGGGCGCCCGACAGGAACTTGTCCCCCTGCGGCCCGGTGCCGTCCATGGTGACCTCCTGGAAGCCGATGCCGCGGGGCGTGTGGCAGGCGCCGCAATGGCCGAGGCTCTGCACCAGATAGGCGCCGCGGTTCCACACCGCATCCTTCGACGGATCGGGGGTGAAGGGGGCGCTTTGCAGGAAGGCGGTGTTCCAGTAGGCCAAGCCCCAGCGCTGGTTGAACGGGAAACCAAGGTTGGTTTCGGGCGTCGCCTGTTTCACCGGCGCAAGGCCCTGGCTGAGATAGGCCCAGAGCGCGCCCATGTCGGCCTCGGTCATCTTCGCATAGGAGGGATAGGGCATCGCCGGATAGAGGTGATGGCCGTCCGCCGCCACGCCCTTGCGCATCGCGCGGTCGAACTCGGCATAGCTCCAGCCGCCGATGCCGGTCTCGGGATCGGGGGTGATGTTGGTCGAGTAAATCGTGCCCATCGGGCTTTCGAGGGCAAGCCCGCCCGCCATCTCCACCCCGTCCTTGGCGGTGTGGCAGGCGACGCAATCGCCAAGCTCGGCGATGTAGCGGCCGCGCGCGATCAGCTCGGCGCTGGCCTCGCCGGTGAAACCGGGCGTCACCGCCTCGAGCGCCGGAGGTCGGGCGAGGAACAGCGCCGTCCCCCCGGCCAGCACCGCGACCACCCCGACGGCGGCTGCATATTTCCCCTTGCGACTTGTCTTGTCCGTAGCCATGGCGATCACTTCCACTCTTCTGCGCTTGTCCGAGGCTAGGAAGAGGCCCCCTTGCGGGCAATCCGGGGTTAGCCCGAAGCCTCTAGGGGTTTACCCGAGGGGGAAAGCGCGCGACGTCAGAAAGACGGCCCCAGCGCCGGATCGCGCCACGACTTTCAATGCACTGAAATCAATATGGATTTCCGACATCCGGCCGTGCAAACGCGCTGCCCGGGAGTGCCCGCACCTCGGGGCGCGGCACAATGACACGGGGCGCGCCCCCGATGGATGTGGAAAGGCCCGCGCGGCACCATGAAGGTGCGGCGCGGGCCCGAGGGGGCAGCGGGGCGCCCTGCCCCGCCACCACGGGGTCAGAGCGCGATCATCACATGCCGCACGACCGAGTAATCCTCGAGCGCATAGATCGACATGTCCTTGCCATAGCCCGACTGCTTCAGCCCGCCATGCGGCATCTCGTTGGTCAGCATGAAATGGGTGTTCACCCAGGTGCAGCCGTATTGCAGCCGCGAGGCGACCGAGAGGCCCTTGCTCACGTCCTTGGTCCAGACCGACGACGCCAGACCATAGTCCGAGTCATTCGCCCAGCCGATCGCCTCCTCGGGCTCGTCGAAGCGGGTAACCGAGACGACGGGGCCGAAGACCTCGCGCCGGACGATCTCGTCCGACTGCAGGGCGCCCGCGATGACGGTCGGCTTGTAGAAGAAGCCCTTGCCCTCGGGGATCTCGCCGCCGGTGGCGACCTCGATGTGGTTCTGTTCACGGGCGCGGGCAACGAAGGAGGCCACGCGGTCGCGCTGCCGCGGCGAAATCAGCGGCCCCATCTCGTTCAGGCTGTCGTCCTCGTTGCCGAAGCCGATGGTCGAGACCGCGGCGGCGAGGTCCGCCACGAATTTCTCGTAGACGCCCGATTGCGCATAGATCCGGCAGGCGGCGGTGCAATCCTGCCCGGCGTTGTAATAGCCGAAGGCGCGCAGCCCCGCGACGGCCGCCTCGACATCGGCATCGTCGAACAGGATCACCGGCGCCTTGCCGCCCAGTTCCAGATGCGTGCGCTTGATCGTGCGCGTCGCGGCCTCGAGCATCTTGCGCCCGGTGGCGATGTCACCGGTGAGCGAGATCATCGCCACCTTCGGGTGGTTGATGAGCGCCGAACCCACGGTCTCGCCACGGCCGAGGACGATGTTCACGACGCCCTCGGGCAGCACCTCGGCAAAGATCTTCGCCATCGCCAGCGCGGTCAGCGGCGTCTGTTCGGAGGGCTTGAAGACCACGGTGTTGCCTGCGCCGATCGCCGGGGCGATCTTCCAGGCCATCATCATCAGCGGATAGTTCCAGGGCGCGATCGAGGCGACGACGCCGATCGGGTCGCGCCGGATCATCGAGGTGTGGCCCGGCAGGTATTCGCCCGCCACCGGCCCGTGCATGGTGCGCACGGCGCCCGCGAAGAAGCGGAAGCAGTCGATGATCGCCGGCAGTTCATCGCCAAGCGCCATGTGCCCGGGCTTGCCGCAGTTCAGCGCCTCGAGCCCGGCGAGCGTCGCCGCCTCGGCCTCGATCTTCTCGGCGATCTTCAGCAGATAGCCCGCGCGCTCGGCCGGCGTGGTGCGCGACCAGGTGGTGAAGGCCTTCGTCGCGGCCGTGACCGCCGCCTCGACCTGCGCGAGCGAGGCCTCGGGAAGGGTGACGATCACCTCGCCGGTGCGGGGGTTGAGGATCTGTTCCTCGGTCTCGGTGCCCGAAACGAGGTCGGCGCCGATCAGCATCTGCGTTTGCATGGAGGTCTCCCAGTCAGTCATTTCTCGGAACCGGCGGTGTTTTCGCCGTCTTTGGTCAGGTAATAGGCGGCAAGGATCGGCAGTACCGTCACCAGCACCACGGCCATGGCGACGACGTTGGTCACCGGGCGCTGGCGCGGGCGGACGAGTTCCTCGAGCATCCAGATCGGCAGGGTCGACTGGTTGCCGGCGGTGAAGGTGGTCACGATCACCTCGTCGAAGGACAGCGCGAAGGCGAGCATGCCGCCGGCCAGAAGCGCCGTGCCGATATTGGGCAGGATCACCAGACGGAAGGTCTGCTCCCCGTCCGCGCCGAGATCCATCGCCGCATCGATGAGCGAGCCCGAGGTGCGGCGGAACCGCGCCACGGCGTTGTTGTAGACGACCACGATGCAGAAGGTCGCGTGGCCAAGGACGATGGTCCAGGTGCTGAACGGGATGTCGAGCAGCGCGAAAGCCGAGCGCAGCGAGATCCCGGTGATGATGCCCGGCAGCGCGATCGGCAGGATCACGAGGAGCGAGATCGCCTCGCGTCCGAAGAAGCGCGAGCGGGCGACGGCGGCGGCGGTCAGCGTGCCCAGCACCAGCGCGATCGAGGTCGAGATCGCCGCGACCTTCAGCGACAGGCCAAGCGCCTGCCAGACGTCGCCACGTCCGAGCGTCACGCCCAGCCACTTCGTGGTCAGCCCCGGCGGCGGGAACTGATAGCTCTTTTCCTCGGTGGTGAAGGCGTAAAGGAAGATCAGCGCGATCGGGGCGAGCAGGAACACGAGCCCGCCGATCGCCGAGAGTTTGAGCGCAAGCGGCGCCTTGGTATCAGAGTGCATCGAAAGCCCCCATCTTGCGCGCGCCCCACAGGTAGAAGCCCATGAGCACGATCGGAACCACGGTGAAGGCGGCGGCAAGCGGGATGTTCCCGGCCGTGCCCTGCTGGGTGTAGACCGCCTGACCGATGAACAGCCGGCCCGAGCCGATGATCTGCGGGATAATGTAATCGCCGAGCGTCAGCGAGAAGGTGAAGATCGAGCCCGCGACGATGCCCGGCAGGGCCAGCGGGAACAGCACCATGCGGAACGACTGCCGCGGCGTCGCGCCGAGGTCCGAGGCGGCCTCGAGCAGCGGTCCCGGCACCCGTTCAAGCGAAGCCTGCACCGGGATGATCATGTAGGGCAGCCAGATGTAGACGAAGACGATGAAGGTGCCGAGATAGCTGACCGAGAGCGAGTTGCCACCGATGACCGGCAGCGACAGGATGCCGTCGAGCGCCCAGGTCAGATGCAGCTTGGCAAAGACCCAGTTCAGGATGCCTTCCTTCGCCAGCACCAGCTTCCAGGCGTAGACCTTGACCAGATAGCTCGACCACAGCGGCAGCATGACGCCGATGTAGAAGAGCGCCTTCCATTTCCCCTTGGCATAGCGCGCGGCGAAATAGGCGATCGGGAAGGCCAGCACCGCCGAGGCGAGCGTGACCGAGCCCGCCATCACCACGGTGCGCGCGATGATGTCGAAATTCGACGGGCGCAGCAGCTCGGCATAGGTGGAAAGGGTGAACTCGTGCTTCACCACGCCCGAGAACTCGTCGATCGAGAAGAAGCTCTGCATCAGCAGCGCGATCAGCGCGCCGATGTAGACGATGCCGAGCCACAGCACGATCGGCAGGATCATCAGGAAGGTGAACATCCGCGGATGGCGGATCACCCAGTCGACGCCCCGCGCGACAAGCCCCGCGCGCGGCGGGAAGATCGCGTGATCGGTCATGCGCCCGGCT
Organism: Paenirhodobacter sp. YD-8; assembly: GCF_056590935.1. Taxonomy (NCBI): domain Bacteria; kingdom Pseudomonadati; phylum Pseudomonadota; class Alphaproteobacteria; order Rhodobacterales; genus Paenirhodobacter; species Paenirhodobacter sp. YD-8. The sequence goes on from NZ_CM152649.1 coordinate 2,806,108, forward strand.
CCATCACATGCACCTTCGCCGCGTCCCAGCCGATGCGGGCACTCTGGCCGGGTTCGGGCAGGGTCTCGGCGGGCGAGACGAGCGCGGTCAGCGCCTGGCCGTCCAGCTCGAGGCCAAGCTTGACCACCCGGCCGTGATAGGCGCGCGCGGTGACCCGGGCCTCGCGGCCGGCGGGATCGAGGCGGATATCCTCGGGGCGCAGGCTGGCCCAGCGGCCGGCGGGACCGGCGCCGACGAACTCGGCCGGCAGCACGTTCGAGGAGCCGACGAAATCGGCGACGAAGCGGCTTGCCGGGCGGCGGTAGATCTCTTCGGGGGTGCCGACCTGCTGGATCGTGCCCTGCGCGAAGACCGCGACGCGGTCGGCCATCGACAGCGCCTCTTCCTGGTCATGGGTGACGAAGACGAAGGTCATGCCAAGGGCGCGCTGCAGCCGGCGCAGCTCTTCCTGCATCTGCTCCCGCAGCTTGAGGTCAAGCGCGCCGAGCGGCTCGTCCAGAAGCAGCACGCGCGGCTTGTTGACGAGCGCCCGGGCGAGCGCCACACGCTGCCGCTGGCCGCCCGAAAGCGCCCCCGCACGGCGGTCGCCATAGCCCGCGAGTTCCACCAGCTCGAGCGCCTCCTCGGCGGCGCGGTTGCGCTCGGCCCGGCCCACGCCCTTCACCCGCAGCCCGAAGGCCACGTTGTCGCGCACATCCATATGCGGGAAGAGCGCATAGTTCTGGAACACGGTGTTGACGTTGCGCCGATAGGGCGGCACGCCCTCGGCCCGTTCGCCATAGATCTCGATATGGCCGGCGGTCGGCTGCTCGAAGCCCGCGATCAGGCGCAGACAGGTGGTCTTGCCGGAACCCGAGGGCCCCAGCATGGCGAAGAACTCGCCATCGGCGATGTCGAGGTCAACACCGTCGACGGCACGGACGATGCCGAAATGCCGACAGACGCCGCGGAAACTCACAGCTTGGGTCATGCTTGGTCTTTCAGGGGAGGAAGTCAGGAAGGGGGGCCCGGGCGTCACCGCCCGGGCGCAGGGCGGATCAGCCGCCCATCACGGCGATGTAGTCGGACACCCAGCGGTGATAGGGCACGCAGCCGCCGGCCTCGCATTTCGAGGTGGGGGTGCGCCAGAACCAGATCTTGTCGAAGTCCTTCAGCCCGTTCGCGTCGCAGCCCTCGGCGGTCTGCATCCCCGACTTGTCGGTGCAGGCCTCGGGGACCGAGGGCACGGCGCCGAACCAGACCGACAGGTCCGACTGCAGGTTCGAGTTCAGCGAATGCTCCATCCACAGATAGGCGCAGGTCGGGTGCTTGGCGTCCGAGTGCAGCATCAGCGTGTCGGCCCAGCCCGAGGCGCCTTCCTTCGGCACGACCGAGCCGACCGGCGCGCCGTCGGCCTTCAGCAGGTTGACCTGGAACGGCCAGGAGGACGAGGCGACGACGCCCTCGTTCTTGAAGTCGTCGATCTGCACCATCGCGTCATGCCAGTAGCGCGAGACGAGCTGGCGCTGGCCCTTCAGGAGTTCAAGCGCGGCGGCATACTGGTCCTCGTTCAGCTCGTAGGGGTTCTCGATGCCGAGCTCGGGCTTGTGCGCCTTCAGATACATCGCGGCATCGGCGATGTAGATCGGGCCGTCATAGGCCTGCACCCGGCCCTTGTTCGACTTGCCGTCGGGGAGCGTCTGTTCGTTGAACACGACATCCCAGCTGTCGGGCGCGGTCTTGAACACCTCGGTGTTGTACATCAGCACGTTCGGGCCCCACATGAAGGGCACGCCGTAATGGGTGCCGTCGACGGTGTGCCAGGGGGCATCCTTCAGCCGGTCGTCGACGCGCTTCCAGTCGGGGATCAGATCGATGTTGACCGGCTGCACCTTGCCGCCCGCGATCAGCCGCAGCGAGGCATCGCCCGAGGCCGTCACCAGGTCGAAGCCCCCCTGGTTCATCAGCGACACCATTTCATCGGAGGTGCCCGCGGTCTTCACCTCGACCTTGCAGCCGGTGGTCTGCTCGAACTTGGTGACCCAGTCATAGGCCGGGTCGGTCTCGCCGCGCTCGATATAGCCCGGCCAGGCAACGATCGAGAGCGCGCCCTCGGGCTTGCCCAGTTCCTTCAGCATCTCGGCCTGCGCCGGCAGCGACAGCGCTGCGCCGAGGGCAATCCCCGAGGCGCAGAGGTTCAGAAGCTTTTTCATCAAAATGTTCCCTGTTGTCGCGGGGCATGTTGGGGCCCCTCGCACGGAAGCGTGATCGAGATGGCACGTTTTCGCAAATTCAATTGACAGAAGCGCGCTATCGGAAAAGTCGATACCGGAATTTATCGTTGCGCCGAATAGCTTTGCGCGGCGCGGATAAATTCGCGCGCGGTCTCGGGAAGGGGCGCGCCCTTGCGCCAGACCACCCCCACCTGCACCACAGGCAGCTTGCCCGAGACATCGCGCGAGACGATCCGGTCACCTTCGAGCGACCAGCGGCGATAGACGAGCTCGGGCAGAAGGGCGATTCCCGCCCCCGTCGCCACCAGCGAGCGCACCGCCTCGACCGACCGGGTGCGGAAGGCCACCCGCGGGCGCGCGCCGAGCGCGCTCAACAGGCCCCGCGTCGCCTCCTCGATCTCGTCGAGGCGCAGCATGATCATCGGCTCGCCCACCAGATCCTCGATCGCGACCGAGGTCGCCTCGGTCAGCCGGTGGCCGTTCGGCAGCCACAGCTGATAGGGCGAGACCTCGAGGATCTCGGTCTGCAGCGCCATCCGGTCGCGCAGCGCCGAGGTCACCATCACCGCCACGTCCAGCTCGCCGCCGATCAGCAGGTGTTCGAGGTAATCGCCGCTGTCCTCGAGCGCGGTGACATCGACATTGGGGTTCGCCCGGCGGAACCGCGCGAGGATGTCCGAGAGCACATAGCCCGCGACCAGCGAGGTCACGCCGACATGCAGCGACCCGCTGAGCTTTTCGGTGTCCGAGACCACCGCCTGCCGGGCGTCGGCGATGCTGGCCAGAATGCCCTGCGCGTGGCGCAGGAACTGGTGCCCCTTCTGGGTGATCTCGAGCCCGCGCGGGTGACGCTCGAAAAGCGCGACGCCCAGGTCGGCCTCGAGGTCGCGGATCGCCTCGGTCACCGCCGATTGCGAGATCGACAGCGCCAGCGCCGCCCCCGAAACCGTGCCGCTTTCGGCGGCGGCGATGAAATAGCGCAGCTGGCGGATGGTGAAGGCCATGCGGGGGCTCCCTCTCTTGCCCGGGACAAGACCCGCCCGCGCCGGCGCGGTCAAGCCCCGCGGGCGGGCTCAGGGCAACTCGGCCGGCTCGCCCCAGTCATAGCCGCGCACCAGATCGAGCCAGGCCTGCGCCGCGGCCGACAGATAGGCGCCGCGGCGCCAGACCATCGCCATCACCCAATCGGTGCCCGGCTCGCTCAGCGGCACGCAGCGCACCGCCTTGCCGGCCCGCTGCTGCGCGATCATCCGCGGCAGGAAGGTGGTGCCCATCCCCGCCGCGACCAGTTTCACCATGAAGTCGATCTGGCTGCTCACCGCCACCACCTTCGGCTCGAGTTCCGCCCGGCGGCAGGCGTCGAGGATCACCCGGTGCAGCGCGAAGCCGCTCTCGAACATGATGAAGGGGGTCTCGCGCAGCTCGGCCAGCGCGATCCGCCGCCGCCGCGCCAGCGGATGGCCGGGCGGCAACAGCGCCACCAACGGCTCGCGCCGCACAAGCTGCACCTCGAAATCCTCCGAGGTCGGCAGAAGCGCGCCGGCAAAGTCGATCTCGCCCGCGCGCAGGCTTTCCTCGAGCCGGTCGCTGCCGTGCTCGGTCAGCTGCACTTCGACGCCGGGATAGCGCTGCCGGTAGGTGGCGAAAAGCGGCGCGAAAAGCGTGCTCGACCCGATCGGCGGCAGGCCGAGCCGCAGCACGCCGCGGCCGAGCCCGCGCAGATCGTCGAGCTCGGCCAGCAGGTCGTCGCGGTCGGCCAGAAGCCGCACGCCGCGGCGATAGACGATCTCGCCCGCCGTGGTCAGCACGCTGCGGTGCCCGATCCGGTCAAGCAGCGGCACGCCGATCTCGTCCTCGAGCTGCTTCACCGCCTTGCTGATCGTCGATTGCGTCGCGTTCACCTCGCGCGCGGCCTGGGAAAACCCGCCCTGGCGGACGACCTCGACGAACATGCGCAGCGGGCGGAATTCCACGATCATTCTCCTTTGGAATAGTTTTCAGTCAATCAATTCATTTCACTCATGGCAAGCCCTTCCCTAGATAAGAGCGATCGAAAGGAGGGCCGCGATGTCGACTCACTATGCTGTTTCAAAGCGGCTGCACCGCAGCACGGCGCTGCAGATCGGGGCGGTGCTGGTCTTCTGGGGCCTTGGCACCGCGCTCGCGGTCGCCTCGGGCGTGCCGCTGCCGGGGGGCATCCTCGGCCTTGCGCTGCTGCTCGCGCTGCTGCTCAGCCGCCGTCTCAGCGCCCTCAGCCTGCGCCGCGGCACCAGCTGGTTCCTGGCCGAGATGCTTTTGTTCTTCGTGCCCGCCGTGCTTGCGGTGCTTGGCCATCGCGAATTCTTCGGCCTGATCGGGCTGAAGATCCTTGCCGTCATCCTGGTCAGCACGATCTCGGTGATGGTGTCGACCGCGCTCGCCGTCGAGGCCTGCTATCGCTGGACGTCCCGCCATGCCTGATCTGCCCGCCATGCCTGACCTGTCTCTCGCCACGCTCGATCCGATGGCGCTGACCGGCGCGAATGTGCTGCTGTGGTCGGTGCTGACGATCGGCTCCTATGCGATCGCCAAGCGGATCTACCGGCGCTGGACGCATTGGTGGCTGATGCCGCTCGCAGTCGCGCCGGTGCTGGTCGCGGCGGCGGTGCTGGCGTTGCATGTCAGCTATCGCGACTACATGCGCTGGACGCATTGGCTGGTGCTGCTGCTGGGCCCGGCGACCGTCGCCTTCGCGGTGCCGATCTACGAACAGCGCGTGCTGATCCGCCGGCACTGGCCGGTGCTGCTGGTGGGCATGATCGCCGGCAGCCTGACCGCGATCGTCACCAGCTGGGGCCTGGCCTCGCTCCTCGGTCTTGACGAGGCGCTGCGGCTGAGCCTGGTGCCGCGCTCGATCAGCACCCCCTTCGCGATGGAGGTCTCGGGCGACATCGGCGGCGTGCCGGACCTGACGGCGGTCTTCGTGGTGATCACCGGCATCACCGGCGCGGCGCTCGGCGACATGATCCTCGCCCGTCTGCCCTTCGCCTCGGCGCTGGCACGGGGCGCGCTCTTCGGCATGGGGGCGCATGGCGCGGGCACGGCGCGCGCACATCAGATCGGCTCGGCCGAGGGCGCGATCGCCGGCCTCGTGATGGTGCTCGTGGGCATCCTCAACGTGCTGATGGCGCCGGTCGTGGCGATGATCCTCGCCTAAACAGACTGCTGCGCCGCCCCGCTCAGGGCCAGCGCAGCAGCATCGGCGCGTTCAGCGCCATCGCCGCCTGATGCGGGGCGAGCCAGTCCTCCGCCCCGCTCGCGATCTCGCCGATCAGCGCGAAATAGACGAGGCGGGCCCGGGCCCGGGCGGGCTCGGCCGGCACCCCGGCGCTTTCGATCAGCTCCTGCAGATAGGCGCAGCGCCGCGCATCGGCGCGCCCGAGCGCCGCGCGCACCTGCGCATCGGCCGCCCCCCAGCCCCGCATCGCCGCCTCGAGCCGCAGATCGAGCCCGCTCAGCGCCGCCGAAAGCCGCGCCAGCCGCTCCTCGGGCGGGCCGCCCGCCGCCTCGACCTCGGCGATCACCGCGCCGGTCTGGCGCTGTTCCCAGACCTCGAGCATCGCCGCCAGAAGCGCCTCGCGCCCGGGGAAATGCCAGTAGAAACTGCCCTTGGTGACCGAAAGCCGCTTCGCCAGCAGCTCGACGCGCACCGCCGCAAGCCCGCCCTGCGCCAGCGCGGCCAGCCCCGCATCCACCCATGACTGACGATCGAGACGCTCCATGCGCGCACCATACGGTGCCGTATTGACCCGGGCAAGCCACTGCGCTACGTCTGCACCATACGCAACCGTATGGTGCATTCATGGACTGGCGCCTGCTTCTGGCCTCTGCCCTCGTCGCAACGATCGCCCTCGCGCATTCCGTGCAGGGGGAACGGCGCCTGCGCGCGCCCGATGGCCTTCCGCCGGGCACGCCGCGCGGGCTGCGCCCTGGCTGGCACCTCGCCTCGACGCTGCTGCTGGCCGGCGCAGGGATCGTGTCGGTTCTGGCCGCAGCACCACAGGCCCCCGCCGCGCCGCGGCTCGCCGGGCTCCTCGGCGGCACCGCCGCGGCGATCCTGCTGGCGATTGCGGCGCTGCATGGCTGGTGGGCGCTCGCCGGAACGCGGGGGCTGCGCGCGGTGATCCCCGAGCGCGACGACGGCACGCCGCTGTTCCGGCCGGGGCGGATCGGCACCGCCGCCGTGGCGCTGGCCCTTGCGGGCGCAAGCGGGCTTGTCGCGCAACAGGCGCTCGGCCTGCCCGGCCCCGTCCCCGCGGCCCTGCTCCGCCCGGGCGGCCTGCTGCTTGCGCTCGCGCTGATCGCGCGGGCCGTGGGCGAGCGCCACTATCTCGGCCTGTTCAAGACCCGGCGGCAGTCGCTCTTCGCGCTGCTCGACACCGGCCTTTACACGCCGCTGTGCCTGTTTCTGGGCCTCGCCACCGCCGCGATCTGGCTGGCCTGAGCCCACCGCGCCCGCGCGCCTTGCTTGACAGTCGCGCCGCGCCCGCCGAATCTGGCCTCAGGCTCGAGGAGGCCGGAGGAACCGCATGAACCGCCCCCCCAGACAGCGGGGCAGCACCAAGCGCGATCTGGTGCTGTGCTCGTGGCTGCGCTCGCAGGGCGCGGGCGGGCTCGATGCGCGCACCCATGCCCCAAGCGTCGGCGCCGACGAGTTCAGCCGCATCCTCGACGGCAACGACCGGCTGCGCGCGGCGGCGGGAACCCTGCTCGACCGCACGCGGGGGATGCTCGACGGCAGTGACGCGCTCCTGCTGCTGTGCGACGCGGGCGGGGTGGTGATGGAGGCGGTCGGTGGCCTGCAGGGGCGACGCCGGGGCGAGCGCAATAACCTGCAACCCGGCGGCTGCTGGAGCGAAAGCGCAATCGGCACCAATGCGATCGGCACCGCGCTGCACCTGCGCCAGCCGGTGACGATCAGCGATGACGAGCATTTCTGCACCGCGATCCGGCACTGGGCCTGCGCCGCGGTGCCGCTGCACGATCCGCTCGACGGCACGCTTCTGGGGGTGGTCGACATTTCCGGCACCCCCGGGGCGGGGTTCGGCACGGCCGGCGCGCTTGCCACGGCGCTTGCCGCGCAGATCGAGGGCACGCTGCGCGACACCGAGCTACGCATGCACCGCGCACTGATCGAGCAGCTGCTCGCCAGCCGGCCGCGCCGGCAGGGCGACGAGATGATGCTGCTCGACCGCTTCGGCCGGCTGGTCTGGGCGAGCGAAGCCTTTGCGGATTGCGCCGCGCACAGCGGCCTGCCCGCGCCCGAGACGCTGCGCCGCCTCGCCGCGGCGCGCGAGGGCGATGCGGCACAGGCCGCGACCTTGCTGCGCGACCGGCTGCCCGGCGCCGATGTCGACCTTCTGGGCCGCCCCGGCGCGCCACTCGGCCTTGTGGTGACCCTGCCGCCCGCGCCGCGCCGGCCGGCGCGCGGCACCGCAGACGGGCTGACGCTGGCGCGGATCGCGGCGGCAAGCCCCGCCCTTGCGCCGCTTTGCGCCTCGGCCCGGAAGTTCCACGAACGCGCCATCGCCCTGACCCTCGAGGGCGCGCCGGGCACCGGCAAAAGCACCCTCGCCCGCGCCCTGCACGCGGCCTGCGGCGGCCCCGGACGGCCGTTCGAGACGCTCGACTGCAGCGCCCTCGAGGCCGAGAGCCTGCGCACCGACCTGCGGGCGGGCAGCGGGCCGCTCACGCAGGGCACGCGCGGCGGCACGCTGTGCCTGAGCGAACCCGCGCGCACCCCGCCCGAGGCGCAGCCGCTGCTTGCCCAGCTGCTCGAACGGCTGACCGAGCGCAGCGCGGCCCCGGTCCGGCTGATCGCGCTTGCCAGCGCGCCGCTGGCCGAGGCGGTGCGGCAGGGCACGCTGTCGCGCGAGCTGCAGCTGCGCTGCGCGGGGGCGGTGCTGCGCCTGCCGACCCTCGCCGAGCGGCGCGACGAGATCGGCCCGCTGGTGCAGCATTTCGCCCGGCTCTGCGCCCCGGCCGGGCTGCGCCCGCTGCGCTTCAGCCCGGTCGCGCTCGAGGCGCTGCGCCGCTACGACTGGCCCGGCAACCTGTGGGAGATGCGCGACCTGATCGCCGCACTCGAGACCGAGCGCAGCGAGGGCGGGGTGCGGGTGATCGGCCCGGGCGATCTGCGCGCCGACATCCGCGCGAGCACGGCGCCGCCGGCGCCACGCCTGCATGAAAGCGAAAAGGCAGCGATCCTGAGCGCCGTGGCCGAGGCGGACGGCAACCTCAGCCGCGCCGCGCGCCGGCTCGGCATCGCGCGCTCGACGCTCTATCTCAAGCTCGAGCAATACGGCCTGCGCCGTCCGGCACGGCGCTGACACCCCCGCGCCGGGGCCGGAGTGTCCGAAAATCGGACAGAAGCCTGCCCTGCCCCGCCCTTCCGGCCCCTCTCGCCCGCCTTCTATGCTCCGGCATGCAATCGCATGCTGAAATCGAGTGAGGAGGCTTCGAGATGAAAGCACTGGTGTTCCGCGGTCCCGGCCAGAAGGAATGGGTCGAGAAGGATCGGCCGACGATCCTGAAACCGACCGACGTGATCGTGAAGATCAGCAAGACCACGATCTGTGGCACCGACCTGCACATCCTGAAGGGCGATGTGCCGACCGTGGCGCCGGGCCGCACGCTTGGCCACGAGGGCGTCGGCATCGTCGAGGAGGTCGGCGACGCGGTGGTGAACTTCAAGACCGGCGACACGGTGCTGATCTCCTGCGTCACCTCCTGCGGCAAATGCCCGAACTGCAAGCGCCATCTCTATGCCCATTGCGACGATGGCGGCTGGATCCTCGGCCACATGATCGACGGCACGCAGGCCGAATACGTGCGTATCCCGCATGCCGACCATTCGTTGCACCCGATCCCGGCGGGGGCCGACGAAGAGGCGCTGGTGATGCTGTCGGACATCATGCCGACCGGCTTCGAGATCGGCGTGCAATACGGCCATGTGAAGCCCGGCGACACCATCGCCGTGGTCGGCGCCGGCCCGGTGGGGATGTCGGTGCTGCTGACCGCGCAGTTCCTCTCGCCCGGCCGGATCATCATGATCGACATGGACCCGGCGCGGCTCGAGCTTGCCCGTCAGTTCGGCGCCACCGACACGATTCAGGTCGGCAGCGAGGATGTGGTGGCGCGGATCATGGAGATGACGCATGGCAAGGGCGTCGACGTGGCGATCGAGGCGGTCGGCGTGCCGGCAACCTTCGACACCTGCCAGAAGATCGTCGCGGCCGGCGGCAACATCGCCAACGTCGGCGTGCACGGCAAGCCGGTCGAGCTGCACATCGAGGAACTCTGGATCAAAAACATCAACATCTCGATGGGGCTGGTGAACACCAACACCACGCCGATGCTGCTGAAGACGCTCGGCAATGCCCGGGTCGACCCGGCAAAGCTCGTCACCCACCGCTTCAAGCTCGACGAGATGATGACCGCCTATGACGTGTTCGCCAATGCCGCACGCGAAAAGGCGATGAAGGTGATCCTGAGCGCCTGAGCGCGCTCGGACGGCGATCCGGCCGGGATGCCCCGGCCGGGTCCTGCGCGGCCGCGCGGCTCAGACGCCCGCGGCCTCGACCCCGGTCAGGAAGTCGGACACGGTGCGCAGGCACAGCTCCTTTTCCTCGACATGGGGCATGTGGGCCGAGTGCTCGAACAGCACCCAGCGGGCGCCGGGGATATTCTCGACCAGGGGCTTCGTCACCAGCGGCGTCGCCTCGTCATACTTGCCCGAGATCACCAGCGCCGGCACGTTCACCAGATGCAGCCGGTCCTCGATCGTCCAGTCCTTCATCGTGCCGATGACGTGGAACTCGGTCGGCCCGTTCATCGCGCGATAGACGGTGTTGTCGAGATCCATCAGTTCGAAGGTGCGGGTCACCTCGGGCGGCCAGGGGTCAAGCCGGCAGACGTGGCGCAGATAGAAGACGCGCGAGGCGGCCAGATAGTCCGGATCGGTCAGCGTGCCCGCAGCCTCGTGGCGCAACAGCGTCTGCTGCACCTCGGCCGGCAGTTCGGCGCGCAGCCGGTTCGCCTCGGCGACCCAGGTCGGCATGCTGGCCAGACTGTTGGCGAAGATGATCGCCTTCAGCCCCGCGGGCCGGCGCACCGCATGCTCGCCGCCCAGCATCCCGCCCCAGGACTGGCCGAGATAGGCATAGCGGTCGCGGATGCCCAGATGGTCGAGCAGGTGGTCGAGCTCGTCGAGGAACAGATCGACCGTCCAGAACTCGGGCCCCTTCTCGGGCAGGTGGGTGGAATTGCCGTTGCCGAGCTGGTCGTAATGGATCACCGCCCGGCCATCGAGCGCGGCGATCTCCCTGAAGCTGTCGACATAGTCATGCGTGCAGCCCGGCCCGCCATGCGCGATGACGAGCGGCAGCTTGCCGTTCTCAAGATCGCCGGTGACCCGATACCAGGTCTGCCAGTCGCGAAACGGCATGAAGCCCTCGCGCGTCGGAAGTTCCGCCTGCGTCCGATCCTGCATCTTCGCCCTCCTGTGCCGGTCCCCGAAACTCTATCGGCGGCGGCAGGCGGCGAGCAGCTATCAAAAATGAGGGGGTCAGATCAGCCCGCGCCGCACCGCCTCGGCCACGGCATGGCTGCGGTTGCGCGCGCCGAGCTTGCGCACCGCGGCGTTGAGATGCATCACCACCGTCGGCACCGAGCGCTCGATCAGCCGCGAGGTCTCCTTGGCCGAAAGCCCGCGCGCGGCATGGTCGAGGCATTCGCGCTCGCGCGCGCTCAGCACCGGGCGGGCGGCGGTCAGCCGCCGTCCGGGCGAGCCGATCTCGTTCTGGAACGCCTGCGCCATCAGCGCAAAGCCCGGCAGAACCTGCAGTGCGACGCGGCCGAAGGCCTGTCCGGGCCCGTTCCACAGCCCGTTCACCGTGACATAGCCGCCATCGGGCAGATGGATCGGCACGGTGATGCCATTGACGAAGCCGCTCGCCGAGATGAACTCGACCACCGGGCGGGAATGCTTGGTCAGATAGCTCTGGCTCAGCTCGCCCGCCTCGGCGTCATAGCTCCAGATGAAGGGCGCGACCGAATTCACCGCCACCGCCTGCACCGGATCGTGGCGCGCATAGCCGCGCCCGCACCAATAGTCGATCATCCCCGGATCAAGATTGCGCACCACCATCACCGAGGGCGGCATCACCGCCCCGTCCGCCTCGTGCCGCGCGGGGGTGTAATCATAGATCAGCGCCGCCGCACCGAAGCCGCGCGCGACCTCGAAGAAGCGGTCCACCCCGCCCTCGAGCGTCTCCGCCCCGAGCCCGGGCCCGAAGCCTCCGACCAGATGCGAGGCAACCGTCAGCATCGCCGTCCCCCTGAACCGCTCCGGTCGCCGGACCGGGCCACTATCATTTTTGATAGGTTACGCGGGACCGAGCCTTGCCACAATATCGACAGGCAGAGCGCCCGGTGCGCCCGAAACGTGAGAAACGATGCCGACCCGTGGCGAATGGCCTGAAATTCGAGCAGTCTTCTTGTGCGATCCGTCCTGCCCCGCGGACGGTCCGACCTGCTCCGGCCGCCGCCGCGACTCGGGAAAAAACACCGTGCAGCGCAGGGGCCTTCCCCGCCCTGCCCGGACAAAACAATCCAACAAGGAGTTGACCATGATCACGAAGCTCACCCCCGCGCGCCCCGGACGCTGGGCGGCGACGGTCGCGACGATCGCCCTTCTGGCCGGGCTCGCGCCCGGCTTCGCCACGGCTCAGGACGCGCATCGCGGCGGCACGCTCAGGCTGGTGTCGGTGTCCTCGCAGGGCACGCTCGACCCGCATGTGAACTACACCTCGCAGTTCTGGCAGCTGTATGCCTTCCTCTATGACGGGCTCGTCGGTTTCAAGAAGGTCGGCGGCCCGGAAAGCAAGGAGGTCGTCGCCGATCTCGCCGCGGCCCTGCCCGAGGTGTCGAACGATGGCAAGACCTATACCTTCACCCTGCGCAAGGGGGTGAAGTTCTCAAACGGCAAGGAGATGACCACCGACGACGTGGTGGCCTCGTTCCAGCGCATCTTCAAGGTGCTGGGCCCGACCGCGGGCACCTTCTACAACGGCATCGTCGGCGCCGATCAGTGCCTTGCCGCGCCCGCCGACTGCACGCTTGCGGGCGGCATCGTGGCCGACAAGGCCGCCGGCACGGTGACGATCAACCTCGTCGCGCCCGATCCGGAATTCCTGTTCAAGCTGAGCGCGCCGCATGCCTCGATCCTGCCGGCCGAGACGACGGCCAAGGACAACGGCAACGCGCCGATCCCGGGCACCGGCGCCTACATGGTGAAAAGCTACGATCCGAACAACTCGATGGTGATCGTGCGCAACCCGGCCTTCAGCGAATGGAGCAAGGACGCGCAGCCCGAGGGCCATGTCGACGAGATCGACTATACCTTCGGCGGCACCGAGGAAGCCGCGGTGAACGCGATCCTGAACGGCCAGGCCGACTGGATGTTCGACCAGCCGCCGGCCGACCGTCTGGCCGAACTGAGCACCGCCGCCCCCGACCAGATCCACCTCGCGCCGCTGTCGGCGTGGTGGTACGCGCCGATGAACGTGAACCTCGCGCCCTTCAACGACGTGCGCGTGCGCCAGGCGCTGAACTATGCCATCGACCGCGACGCGCTCGTCTCGCTCTTCGGCGGCCCGGCGCTCGCGCAGCCCGTCTGTCAGGTGCTGCCGCCCGAGTTCCCGGGCCATGTCGATCAGTGCCAATACACGCTCGATCCCGGCGACAGCTGGAGCGCGCCCGACATGGACAAGGCGATGCAGCTGGTCGAGGAAAGCGGCACCAAGGGCGAGAAGGTCACCATCGTGACCGAGGACAACGCCGCCTCGCGCGGGATCGGCACCTATCTGCAGTCGGTGCTGAGCGATCTGGGCTACGAGGCCGCGGTGCAGACGATCTCGGGTGACATCCAGTTCACCTATATCCAGAACACCAACAACAAGGTGCAGCTGTCGATCAGCCAGTGGTATGCCGACTATCCGGCCGCCTCGAACTTCCTCAACGTGCTCTTCGGCTGTGACTCGTTCCACCCCGGTTCGGATGCCTCGATCAACATCGCGGGCTTCTGCGACAAGGGCATCGACGACCGGATGAAGGCTGCGATCGCGCTTGGCGCGACCGATCAGGCCGCCGCCGATGCGGAATGGGCGAAGATCGACGGCGCGGTGATGGAGGCCGCGCCGGCGCTGCCGCTCTTCACCCCGAAGCAGGTCGACCTGCTCAGCACCCGGGTCGGCAACTATGCCTTCTCGAACCAGTATCACTGGCTGATCGCGAACGCCTGGGTGCAGTGAGCCGCGACAAGAACAGGGGCCCGAGATGACGACCGACCAACCCGAAACGGGCTCCATGCCTCCGGCCGATGCGGCCGGGGGCGCGCTGCCGCCGCCCGCCGGCCCCTGGCGCCGTGCGCTTCAGGGCCTTGCCTCGAGCCGCACCGCGGTGCTCTCGGGGCTCGGTCTTGTGCTCATCGTGCTGGCGACGGTGCTGGCGCCGGTCTATGCGAAACATGTCGCGCAGACCGATCCCTTCCGCTCGGGGCTAAGCGCCAAGATCATGATCGACGGCAAGCGCAGCCCGGTGATGGAGCGCTCGACCGAGGGGCTTGGCCTTGGCGTCACGCCGATCGGGCCGACCTGGGGGCCGCAATACTTCCTCGGCGCCGACAACCAGGGCCGCGACGTCGCGGCGCGGCTGCTCTATGGCGGGCAGAATTCGCTGATCATCGCCGGGGCGGCAACGCTGCTGTGCCTGGTCTGCGCCGCGGTGATCGGCATCGTCGCGGGCTATGCCGGCGGCAGGGTCGATACCGTGCTGTCGAACCTGATCGACATGATCTGGGCCTTTCCGGTCTATCTGCTGGCGATCTCGCTCTCGATCGTGATGCTCGGCAAGACCTTCGAGATCGGACCGATCCACATCAGTTCCTCGAGCCTCGTGGTGCCGATCATCATCATCGGGCTGGTCTATGTGCCCTATGTCGCGCGGCCGGTGCGCGGCCGGGTGATCGCCATCACCAACAGCGACTTCGTGCTGGCCGCGCGCGGGCTTGGCATCCGCCCCTCGCGCATCCTGTGGCGCCACATCCTGCCCAATGTCGCGACCACGCTGATCGTCTTTGCGCCGATGCTGATGGCGCTGAACATCGTCACCGAAAGCTCGCTGTCCTTCCTGTCGGTCGGCGTGCAGGCGCCGAATGCCAGCTGGGGCACGATCTTGCAGGACGGTCAGGCGCTGCTCTACTCGCGCCCGGTCGTGTCGATGGCGCCCGGCATCGCGATCATGGTGACGGTGATGCTGCTCAACCTGTTCGGGGACGTGCTGCGCGACATCCTCGACCCGAAATCCGTGCGGGGGCGCTGATGCTGGCCGTGATCCTGTCGCGCCTCGCGCGGATGGTGGTGGTGATGTTCGGCATCAGCGTCATCACCTTCCTGATCTTCTTCGCCACCCCGGGCGCCGACCCGGCGGCGCGCATTGCCGGCCGCAACGCCGCCCCCGAGACGGTGACCGCCGTGCGCCACGACTTCGGCCTCGATCGGCCGATCTGGGTGCAATACGGGGTGATGATGCGCAAGATGTTCGTCACCGGCGACCTGACCTCCTTCGTCAACCGCGGCCAGAAGATCGTGCCGACGCTGACCGCCGCCGCGCCGGTGACGCTGTCGCTCGTCGCGGGGGCCGCGGTGCTGTGGATGGCGCTTGGCGCCGCCACCGGGATCATCGCCGCCGCCTTCAAGGACCGGCTGCCCGACAAGACCCTGATGGGCGTGTCGATGATGGCCGTCGCCATGCCGGTGTTCTGGGTGGGCGAGATGGTGAACCTTGTCACCCAGAGCCGGCTGCATGACACCTGGGCCTTCTCCTGGGTGCCGCCGCTTGGCTATGTGCCGCTGAGCGAAAGCCCGGCGCGCTGGTTCCTCGCCCTCGTCTTCCCGTGGATCACGCTCTCGTTCCTCTACATCGGGCTTTACGGCCGGATGCTGCGCACCGGCATCATCGAGACCTATCAGGAAGATTATATCCGCACCGCCCGCGCCAAGGGGCTGACGGCGCGGCGGGTGCTGCTCAAGCATGCCACCCGCGCCGCGATCATCCCGGTCGTCATCATGTTCGGCATGGATTTCGGCGTGCTCGTCGGCGGCGCCGCGGTGCTGACCGAGGTCGTCTTCGGCCTGAACGGCGTCGGCCGGCTGACCTATCAGGCGCTGAAGGTGCTCGACCTGCCGATGATCATGGCCGCGGTGCTCTACGCCTCCTTCTTCGTCGTGCTCGCGAATGCGGTCGTCGACCTTCTGTGCATCCTGATCGACCCGAGGCTGCGGCGCAAATGACCGAAAGACCGACCTTCCCCCTGCCCGGCGCCGCCACCCCCGGCGCGCCCTCCCCGATCCTGTCGATCCGTGACCTGCGTGTCGCCTTCCAGGGCGCACGCGGCGCCTGGCATGAAGTGGTGCACGGGCTGTCGCTGACCGTCGCGGCGGGCGAGACCGTCGCGCTGGTGGGTGAATCCGGCTCCGGCAAGAGCGTCACCTCGCTTGCGCTGATGCGGCTTCTCGACCCCGCGACCAGCCGCATCACCGGCCAGGTCACGCTGGACGGCGCCGAGGTGCTGTCGCTCTCCGAGGCCGAGATGGTCGCACGGGTGCGCGGCCGCATTGCGGCGATGATCTTCCAGGAGCCGATGACCAGCCTGCACCCGATCTACACGGTCGGCGAGCAGCTGATCGAGGCGCTGTGCTGCCACCGCCCGATGCCGCGCGCCGAGGCGCGCCGCGCCGCCGTCGCGCTGATGGAGCGGGTGCGCATCCCCGATGCCGCGCGCCGGCTCGATGACTATCCGCACGCCTTCTCGGGCGGGATGCGACAGCGGGTGATGATCGCGATGGCGCTGGCCTCGCGGCCGAAGCTGCTGATCGCGGACGAACCGACGACCGCGCTCGATGTCACCGTTCAGGGCGAGATCCTGTCGCTTCTCAAGGAGTTGCAGGAAGACTACGGGATGGCGATGCTGTTCATCACGCATGACATGGGGGTGGTGGCCGAGATGGCCGACCGCACCGTGGTGATGCTGCGCGGCGATGTCGTCGAGGAAGGCCCGACGGCGCAGGTGTTCCACGCGCCGCGCGCGCCCTACACCCGCGCGCTTCTGGCAAGCGTGCCGGCGCTCGGCTCGATGCGGGGCGAACCGGTGCCGCTGCGCTTTCCCGCGATCGATCCGGCGAGCGGGGCCGCGACGCCGGGCCTGCCGCTCGCCCGCCAGCCCGACCTCGGCACGCCGCTTCTCGAGGTGCGCGACCTCGTCACCCGTTTCGACGTGCGCGGCGGGCTGCTGCGGCGCAAGGTGGCGCGGGTGCATGCGGTCGAGAACGTCTCCTTCGCGATCCATCCGGCCGAGACGCTGGCGCTGGTGGGCGAGTCGGGCTGCGGCAAGTCGACCACCGGGCGCTCGATCATCCGGCTTGCGGGGGGCACCTCGTCGGGCTCGGTGCAGCTGGATGCGACCGAACTCTTCACCCTCTCGCCCGGCCGGCTGCGGCTGCAGCGGCGCGAGATCCAGATGATCCCGCAAGACCCGCTCGCCAGTCTCAACCCGCGCATGACGATCGGCGAGGCGCTGGTCGAGCCCTTCCTCGAGCACCGCATGGGCCCCGCCACCGAGGCCCGCGCCAAGGCCGCCCGGCTGATGGATCAGGTCGGGCTGAGCCCCGCCATGCTCGAGCGCTTTCCGCATGAATTCTCGGGCGGGCAGCGGCAGCGGCTGTGCATCGCCCGCGCGCTGATGCTCGACCCGCGGGTGATCATCGCCGACGAAAGCGTCTCGGCGCTCGATGTCTCGGTGAAGGCGCAGGTGGTGAACCTGCTGCTCGACATCCAGGAGCGCACCGGCATCGCCTTCCTCTTCATCTCGCATGACATCGCGGTGGTCGAGCGGATCAGCCATCGCATCGCGGTGATGTATCAGGGCGAGATCGTCGAGATCGGGCCGCGCGCCGCGGTGATGGAGACGCCGCAGCACCCCTATACCCGCCGCCTGATCGAGGCGGTGGCCGTGCCCGACCCGGCCCGGCGTCACCTGCGCCGCACACAGCCGCCGTCCGAGCTGATGAACCCGATCCGCCCGCTCGATTTCGTGCCGCCCGAACGGCGCTACCGCGAGGCCGGCCCCGGCCATTTCGTGCGCGAGGACTGATCCGGGCGGCCCGCCCGGCCGCCCTCCCCCGTTTTTCCCTGAGGTCTTGATCCCATGCCCGTCACCCTGTCCGCCGTTGCCACCACGTCCCGCACGCTTGTCCTGCCGCTCGATGCGACGCTCGCCCTTGGGCCGCGCGCCGCGGCCCTTGATGCCGCGGCGGGCGGCGCGATCACCCGCGCGCTTGCCGCCGCCCGCTTCACTGCCGCCGAGGGCACCTGCCTCGACCTCTTCGCGCTGCCGGGTCTTGATGCCGCGCGAGTCGTGGTGCTGGGCCTCGGCGCGCCCGGCGCCGGGGCGCTGGCCGCCGCGCGCGCGGGGGCCGCGCTTGCCCGCCATCTGGAGACCGCCGGCGAAAGCACCGCGACGCTGATCTTCGACGGCACGGATGCCGCGCAGCTTGCGGCGCTGGTGCATGGCGTCCGGCTGGGGAACTATCGTTTCGGGCTGACCGCGCAGGGAGAAAGCCCCTTCGCGCTGAGCCTGACACTTGCCACCGATCTCGAGCCCGGCGCGGCGCTCTCGCGGATGGAGGCGGTGGCCGAGGGCGTGTGCCTTGCCCGCGACCTGGTGAACTATCCGGCCAGCCACCTGAACCCCGACAGCTTCGCCGATTTCCTTGCCCCGCTTGCCGCCGCCGGCATCGCGATCGAGGTGCTCGATGCCGAGGCGCTGGAGCGGATGGGCATGAACGCCGTGCTCGCCGTCGGCGCGGGCTCGGCCCGCGCGCCGAAGGTGATCGTGCTGCGCTATCGCCCGGCGGGCAGCCCCGCCGCGCCGATCGCGCTGGTCGGCAAGGGGATCTGCTTCGACGCCGGCGGGCTGGCGATCAAGTCAGGGCCGCAGATGTTCGACATGCGCGCCGACATGAGCGGTGCCGCCGCGGTCGCGGGCACCATGCTGGCCCTTGCCCGGCAGGGCAGCCGCGAGCATGTCGTGGGCGTTCTGGGCATCGCCGAGAACCTGCTCTCGGGCAGCTCCTACAAGCCCGGCGACATCGTCACCACCTTCGCCGGCAGGACCGTCGAGGTCTATGACACCGATTGCGAGGGGCGCATGGTCCTGGCCGACATCCTTGCCCTTGCCGCGCGCAGCGAGCCCCGGGTGATCGTCGATCTCGCGACGCTGACCTATTCGGTGATGCAGGGGCTGGGCCATGTCTTCGCCGGGCTCTTCGCCACCGACGACGGGTTGGCCGAGGCACTGCTGCGCGCCGGCGAGACGGTGGGCGAGCGGTTCTGGCGGCTGCCGCTCGATCCGGCCTATCAGGAGGCGCTGCGCTCGCCGGTGGCCGATCTGCGCCAGCACGCCGAGGACCTGCACGACGGCGACGCGCCCCATGCCGCGGCCTTCCTGCACGCGTTCACCGGCGGCTTCCCCTGGGCGCATCTCGACATCGCCGGCAAAGAGCTTGCGGCGAAGGAGATGCCCCTTGCCCGCCGCGGCGGCACCGGCTTCGGCGTGCGCCTGCTCGAGGAATGGATCGCCGGCCTCGCCCCCGCCGAGGGCTGACGCCCCCGACTCCGCCGCGGGCGGGCGCCCCGGACGAGCCCGCCCCGGCACCGAACACGAGACAAATCTCGATTAATTTCTGACCGTTCATCATCCAGAATGATCAGAAATTGCGCCAAAATCCGCGACATCGCCGCGCAGCACCTGTCCATTCGGACCATCGGCCGATTTTACGCTTGTCTCGCGCGGCCGGCCGATGCCAGCTTCAGGGCACATCGGACACTCCCGAACGGCATTCGCGCCTCGCTTCGACACCGCCTCCCGCGGCTCGTCGGCGGGGCGTTTTTGCGTTTCGGACATCGCACAGGCGTCAGGCGGACATGAAGACACAGGTCGAACTCGGATTGCTCTACTCCCGTTCCGGGAGCTATTCGCTGATCTCCGAGGCCTGCCGCACCGGGGCGCTGAGCGCCATCGACCATATCAACGCCGATCCCGCGGTTCCGCTGCGCTTCGTGCCGGTCGAGCGCGACCCGCGCGGCAATATCGACGCCTACGGCCCGCTGTGCGAGGAAATCCTGCGCGACAGCTCGGCGCGGCACGTGATCGGCTGCGTCACCTCCTGGAGCCGCAAGGAGGTGATCCCGACCCTCGAGAAGGCCGGCGGCACGCTGTGGTATCCGGTGCCCTATGAGGGCTTCGAGGCCTCGGACCACGTCGTCTACACCCACGCTTGCCCGAACCAGCACCTGCTGCCGCTGCTGGGCTGGGCCTTCGCCCGGCTCGGCCGGCGCGGCTATTTGACCGGCTCGAACTACATCTGGGGCTGGGAGATGAACCGGCTGGCGCGCGAGGTGATCTCGGGCGCGGGCGGCGAGGTGCTGGGCGAGCGCTATTTGCCGCTCGGCTCGGTCGATATCGGCCGGATGATCGAGGAGATCCGCGCCACCCGTCCCGATTTCATCCTGAACAACCTG
Source organism: Paenirhodobacter sp. YD-8 (assembly GCF_056590935.1). NCBI lineage: Bacteria > Pseudomonadati > Pseudomonadota > Alphaproteobacteria > Rhodobacterales > Paenirhodobacter > Paenirhodobacter sp. YD-8. The sequence continues at coordinate 2,826,000 of NZ_CM152649.1, forward strand.
ATCGGCCCGTCGCAATACGCCTTCCTCGCCGCCTATCGCCGGCTTGGCGAGGAGGTCGCGCATTTCCGCCCCGAGACCTGCCCGATCCTGTCGTGCAACCTCACCGAATGCGAGCTGGCCGCGATCGAGCCCGCCGCGGCCGAGGGGCTGGTCGCCGCCGGCCCCTATTTCCGCGGCGCGACCGGCTGGCCCGGGGCGCAGCGCAGCTTCGGCTCCTCGCACGAGGCGGCGGCCTGGTCGGCGGTGCACCGGCTGGCGCGGCTGCTGTCGGGCCATGCGGGGGCAACGCGCGAAAGCCTCGCGCAGCTGCTCGCCCATGCGCCGGGCGGCACCGAGGGCATCGACCCCGCCACCCATCACACCGAACTGCCGGTGCTGATCGCACAGGTCGAGAACGGCGCCTTCGCGATCCGCGAACGCTTCGCGGCGCGGATGGGCGACCCCTATCTTTCCCATGGGCGCGAGGCGGCGCTGCCCGCCGCGCCGCGGCTGAAGGTGGTGTGATGAAGCGCAAGGTCCGGATCGCGAACCTCGGCGGCGCGCGCGCCTATATCCTGCACCGGCCGCACCCGACGGTGCAGGCGCTCGAGCGCCAGCTGCGCGCCATCGGGCTGACGGTGGTGCAATGCTGGCCCGAGCTGCCGGCCGAGGCGATCGCCGCCGATTTCCTGTTCTTCGACGTCGACCAGGGCTTCGACGAGCAATTCCCCTGGCGCCCGGGCGAAAGCCCGATGCCGATGATCGCGCTGATCGGATCGGAGGCGCCGGGCCGGATCGAATGGTCGCTCGAGGCCGGGGCGCATGCGCAGCTGCTCAAGCCCGTGGGCGACGGCGGCGCCTATTCGGCGCTGCTGATCGCGCGGCTCGCCTTCGAGGCACGGCAGTCGCTCTCGGCACAGATCGCCGATTTGCGCCGGCGCCTCGACGAGCGCCAGACCGTGGTGCGCGCCGTCACCCTGCTGGCCGCGCGCGGCAAGGGCGAGGCCGCGGCCTATGACCAGCTGCGGCAGATGGCGATGGCCTGGCAGGTGAGTTTCGAGGATGCGGCGCGGCGCGTCGTGGCCAGTCATGACAGACAGGAGGACGGCAATGACCGACGTGATCTCGGCTGAGGCCGCCCCGCAACCGCAAGGCGCGCTGCGCCGGCTGCTGCAGCGCAAGCTTGCCCTGATCGGGCTGGCGCTGATCGTGGTGGTGACGGCGGGGGCCATCTTCGCCCCCTGGATCGCCCCCTTCGCGCCCGAGGACCAGATGTTCGACGGGCTCACGCTCGAGGGCGCGCCGATGCCGCCCGGCGACAAGTTCTGGCTCGGCACGGACCTGCTCGGCCGCGACCTGTTCTCGCGCATCCTGTTCGGGGCGCGCACCTCGCTGGTGATCGGCGTGGTGGCGAATGGGCTCGCGCTGCTGATCGGCACGCTGATCGGCGTCACCGCGGGCTATTTCCGCGGCTGGATCGGCGCCGTGCTGATGCGCTTCACCGATCTGATGATGGCCTTCCCGGCGCTCTTGCTGGCGATCTGCCTCGCGGCGATCTTCACCCCCTCGCTGTGGATCGTGGCGATGGTGATCGCGCTGGTGAACTGGGTGCAGACCGCCCGCGTCGTCTATACCGAGACCTCGGCGCTGGCCGAGCGCGAATTCGTCGCGGCCGAGCGCACGCTCGGCGCCGGCACCGCGCGGATCCTGTTTCGCCACATCCTGCCGCATCTGGTGCCGATGATCATCGTCTGGGGCACGCTCGGGATCTCGACCACGGTGCTGCTCGAGGCGACGCTCAGCTATCTGGGCGTGGGGGTGCAGCCGCCGACGCCGAGCTGGGGCAACATCATCTTCGAGAACCAGACCTATTTCCAAGCCGCGCCCTGGCTTGTCTTCATCCCCGGCGCCGCGATCCTTGCGCTCGCGCTGGCCTTCAACCTTGTGGGCGACGCGCTGCGTGACGTGCTCGACCCGACCCAGCGGGGGCGTGACTGATGCTGGCCTATGTGTTCCGCCGCCTCGTGCAATCCGCACTGATCCTGCTTGGCGTGTCCTTCATCACCTTCCTGCTGCTCTATGTGCTGCCCGCCGACCCGGTGCGCCAGATCGCCGGCCGCTCGGCCACCCCCGAGACGGTCGAGAACATCCGCCGCCAGCTGGGCCTCGACCAGCCCTTCGTGGTGCAATACGGCCGCTACCTTGCCGGGCTGTTCCAGGGCGACATGGGGCGCAGCTACCTGCAGAAGACCGAGGTCGCGGCGCTGATCATGGCGCGGCTGCCGGCGACGCTGCTGCTGATGCTGGGCGCGATCCTGGCCGAGCTGGCGATCGGGCTCAGCCTCGGCGTTCTGGCCGCGGTGCGCCGCGGCGGCGCGCTTGACCAGTCGCTGATGATCACCTCCTTCGTCGCGGTCTCGGCGCCGCAATTCGTCGTCGGGCTGCTGCTGCTCTACGTCTTCGCGGTCAAGCTCGGCTGGTTCCCGATCGGCGGCTATGGCCATGCCTCGAACCTCGTGCTGCCGGCGATGACGCTCGGGATCATGGGCTCGGGCTGGTACAGCCGGATGATGCGCTCCTCGATGATCGACGTGCTGCGTTCGGACTACATCCGCACCGCCCGCGCCAAGGGGCTCGGGCGGGCGCAGGTGCTGGCACTGCATGCGATGCCGAACGCGATCCTGCCGATCATCGCGATGATCGGCATCGACATCGGCATCTTCATGTCGGGCATCGTCGTCGTCGAGAGCGTCTTCGGCTGGCCCGGCATCGGCCAGCTCGCCTGGCAGGCGATCCAGCGCGTCGACATCCCGATCATCATGGGCGTCACGCTGGTCTCGGCCTGCGCCATCGTGCTCGGCAACCTTCTGGCCGACCTCGTCACCCCCTTCATCGATCCGCGCATCACGCTGCGCTGAGCCTTTCCCGAAGACCCCGCCTTACGGGGCCCCACTCACGACCACCACCGATCCAACAGACGGAGACCAAGATGAGCCTGATGAACAAGCTGCTGGCGACGAGCGCTCTTGCGGTGTCGCTGTCCTTCGCAAGCCTCGCCGCGGCGCAGGACTATACCCCCGATCCGAACGCCAAACCCGGCGGCAACATCGTCATCACCTACAAGGACGACGTCGCCACGCTCGACCCGGCGATCGGCTATGACTGGCAGAACTGGTCGATGATCAAGTCGATCTTCGACGGGCTGATGGATTACGTGCCGGGCACCACCGAGCTGCGCCCGGGCCTTGCCGAGAGCTACGAGATCTCGCCCGACGGCAAGACCTATACCTTCCACCTGCGCAAGGGCGTGAAGTTCCACAACGGCCGCGAGATGACCGCCGAGGACGTGAAATATTCGCTCGACCGCGTCACCACGCCCGCGACGCAATCGCCCGGCGCGGGATTCTTCGGCTCGATCGCCGGCTATGACGCGATGGCCGACGGCTCGGCCACCAGCCTGTCGGGCGTGACCGTCCTCGACCCCGCCACCGTGAAGATCGAGCTGTCGCGCCCTGACGCCACCTTCCTGCACGTGATGGCGCTGAACTTCTCCTCGGTCGTGCCGAAGGAGGAAGTCGAGAAATGGGGCGCCGATTTCGGCAAGCACCCGGTCGGCACCGGCGCCTTCAAGCTGAGCGACTGGACGATCGGGCAGAAGCTCCTGCTGACGAAGAACGCCGACTACTGGCGCGCCGGCCTGCCCTATCTCGACAGCGTGACCTTCGAGGTCGGCCAGGAGCCGATCGTGGCGCTGCTGCGCCTGCAGAAGGGCGAGGTCGACATCCCCGGCGACGGCATCCCGCCGGCGAAATTCACCGAGGTGATGAACAACCCCGACGAGAAGAAGCAGGTCGTCGTCGGCGGCCAGCTGCAGACCGGCTACATCACGCTGAACGTCGAGATGAAGCCCTTCGACAACGTCGAGGTCCGCCGCGCGATCAACATGGCGATCAACAAGGACCGGATCGTGCAGATGATCAACGGCCGCGCCACCCCCGCGACGCAGCCGCTGCCGCCCTCGATGCCGGGCTACACCAAGGATTACGCGGGCTATGCCTTCGATCCGGCGAAGGCCAAGGCGATGCTGGCCGAGGCGGGCTATCCCGACGGCTTCCAGACCCAGCTCTATGTGATGAACACCGACCCGAACCCGCGCATCGCGCAGGCGATCCAGCAGGATCTGGCGGCGATCGGGGTCAAGGCCGAGATCAAGGCGCTGGCCCAGGCGAACGTGATCGAGGCGGGCGGCACGCCGAAGACCGCACCGATGATCTGGTCGGGCGGCATGGCCTGGATCGCCGACTTCCCCGATCCGTCGAACTTCTACGGCCCGATCCTCGGCTGTGCCGGCGCGGTCGAGGGCGGCTGGAACTGGTCGTGGTACTGCAACAAGGATCTCGATGCCGAAGCCGCCAAGGCTGATTCCATCGTCGATCCGGCAAAGCAGGACGAACGGCTGGCGCTGTGGTCGGACGTCTACATGAAGATCATGCAGGACGCCCCCTGGGTGCCGGTGTTCAACGAGAACCGCTACACGATGAAGTCGGCGCGCATGGGCGGCAGCGATGACCTCTATGTCGATCCGGTCTCGATCCCGGTGAACTATGATTATGTCTATGTGACGGAGTGAACGCATATGTGCAAAGCCTGCGGCTACACGATCCACGGCGCGCAGCACCATTTCGGCTGGGACAACTCGCTTGCCCCGGTCGAGACGGTGGCGCCGGGCGCGACCATCCTCTTCCACTGTCTTGACGCCTCGGCGGGCCAGCTTGGCCCGTCCTCGACGGTCGAGGACGTGAAGACGCTCGATTTCGGCAAGATCAACCCGGTCTCCGGCCCCGTCTATATCGACGGGGCGATGCCCGGCGACGTGCTGAAGGTGACGATCGACAGCTTCGCCCCGCGCGAGGAAGAGGGCACCGCCTGGGGCTGGACGGCGAATATCCCGGGCTTCGGCCTGCTGGCCGACCAGTTCACCGAAGCGGCGCTGAACATCTGGAAATATGACGCCGCCGCACCCGGTCAGGCGCTCTGGGGCCGCCATGGCAAGGTGCCGCTGAAGCCCTTCTGCGGCACCATCGGCGTCGCCCCCGCCGCGCCGGGCCCGCAGTCGATCGTGCCGCCGCGCCGGGTCGGCGGCAACCTCGACATCCGCGATCTGGCGGCGGGCACCACGCTCTACCTGCCGGTCGAGGTCGAGGGCGCGCTGTTCTCGGTGGGCGACACCCATGCCGCGCAGGGCGACGGCGAGGTCTGCGGCACCGCGATCGAAAGCCCGATCGACACCGTGCTGACCTTCGACGTGGTGAAGGGCGAAAGCCTGAAGTTCCCCCGCTTCACCACGCCGGGCCCGGTCACCCGCCATCTCGACACCGCGGGCTACGAGGTCACCACCGGCATCGGTCCCGACCTGATGGTCGCGGCGCGCGATGCGGTCGCGGGCATGGTCGACCTGCTTTCGGCACGGCACGGCATGGCGGCGGTCGACGCCTACATGCTGGTCTCGACCTGCGGCGATCTGCGGATTTCCGAGATCGTCGACATGCCGAACTGGGTGGTCAGCTTCTACTTCCCGCGCAGCGTGTTCGAATGAGCGCCACAGCGGAACTCCGGTCCGGGGCCATCACGGCCCCGGATGCCCCGCCCCGCCCGGTGCTGTCGGTCGAGGGGCTGACGATCTCGGTCCGGGCAGAAGGGCGCGAGCGGGCGCTGGTGCGCGACCTCAGCTTCACCCTTGCACCGGGCGAGACCATCGCCATCGCCGGCGAGAGCGGCTCGGGCAAGTCGCTGACCTCGCTCGCGATCATGGGGCTTCTGCCGCCGCCCGCGCTGCGCGTCAGCGCCGGCGCGATCCGCCTTGACGGCGAGGATCTGACCCGCCTGCCCGAGGGCCGGATGCGGGCCATTCGCGGCAACCGCATCGCGATGATCTTCCAGGAGCCGATGACCTCGCTGAACCCGGTGCTGTCGATCGGGCGCCAGCTTTCCGAGGCGATCCGCGCCCATGCGCCGGTCTCGCGCGCCGAGGCCCGTCGCCGCGCCCTCGAGGCGCTGAAGGCGGTGCGGATCTCGGAACCCGAGCGCCGGCTCGACCAGTTCCCGCACGAGCTGTCGGGCGGCATGCGCCAGCGCGTGATGATCGCGATGGCGCTCGCGCTGCGCCCCGACGTGCTGATCGCCGACGAGCCGACCACCGCGCTTGACGTCACCGTGCAGCGCGAGGTGCTCGACCTGCTGCGCGACCTGCAGCGCGAGATGGGCACCGCGATCATCCTCATCACCCATGACATGGGCGTCGTGGCCGAGATGGCCGAGCGGGTGATCGTGATGAAACAGGGCCAGGTGGTCGAGACCGGCCCGGTCGCGCAGATCTTCGACGCGCCGCAACAGCCCTACACCCGCGACCTGCTGGCCGCGGTGCCGCGGATGGGCGACGGCAGCGGCGCCCCTGCCCCCGCGGCCGAGACAGACCCCGTCGCGCGGCTGCGCGATCTCTGCGTGCGCTTCGACATCCGCGGCGGGTTGCTGTCGCGCGTCACCCACCGTGTCCACGCGGTCGAGGGCGTCAGCTTCGACATCCGCGCCGGCGAGACCTTCTCGCTCGTCGGCGAAAGCGGCTGCGGCAAGTCGACGATCGCCAAGGCGCTGACCGGCCTCGTGCCGCATCAGGGCAGCATCGAAGTGGCGGGCCACCGGCTGGGCGGTCTGTCCCCGCGCGAGATGAAGGCGCTGCGCCGCGACGTGCAGATCGTGTTCCAGGACCCGATGGCGGCGCTTGATCCGCGGATGCGGGTGGGCGATCTGGTGGGCGAGCCGCTTCTCATCCACGGCATCGGCACGCCCGAGACCCGGCGCGCCCGCGTCGCCACGCTGTTCGAGCGGGTCGGGCTCGACCGCGATCAGCTCGACCGCTATCCGCACGAGTTCTCGGGTGGCCAGCGCCAGCGGATCTGCATCGCCCGCGCCCTCGCGCTGCAGCCGAAGCTGATCATCGCCGACGAGAGCGTCTCGGCACTCGACGTCTCGGTGCAGGCGCGGGTGCTCGATCTGCTCGCCGCGCTGAAACGTGAGTTCGGCATCGCCTATCTCTTCATCAGCCATGACATGGCGGTGGTCGAGAACATCTCGGACCGGGTGGCGGTGATGTTCATGGGCCAGATGGTCGAGATGGGCACCCGTGCGCAGATCTTCGGCAACCCGCAGCACCCCTATACCCGGCGGCTGATGGCGGCGGTGCCGGTGCCCGACCCGGGGTTCGAACGGCCGCCGCTGCCGCGTCTGGCGGGCGAGGTGCCAAGCCCGGTCCACCCGCTGGGCGAAGCGCCGCGGCGCCAGATCCTGCGCGACATCGGCGGCGGGCATCTGGTGGCCGGGGCCGACACGGAGGGGCGCTGAGGCGCCCCCCTTGCCCGCCCCTGCGGAACTTGCAAGAAACGCGCATCATGCTGCCCTCCGCCCCCTGCGCCTATACGGTCGACACGCTCGTGCGGATGCACGGTTTCCGGGACTGTCTGACCTCGGCGGCCCATGATCTGCTCGAGACCCATCTGGCGCTGCCGCGCGAGGTCCATTACGTCGCCGACCTGCAGCGCTGGATGCTGAGCCAGATCACCATCGCGCTGCATTTCGAACACCGCCACGACCCGGCCGCCCCGCCGATCTCGCCCGCCAATCTGGTGCGGGCGATCGGCGACAGCGGCATCGCCAGCCGCAACACCGTGCACACCTTCCTGATGGAGATGCGCCGCTATCGCTTCGTCACGCCGCTCGCGCGCGCCGATGGCCGGCAGCGCGCCGTCGAGGCGACCGAGATGAGCGAGGGGCTGATCCGGCGCTATTTCGACATCCACCTGCGCGCGCTCGACCGGCTCGACACCGGCGGGCGCGCGGCGCTTTCCCGGGCGCGGCCCGAGCTGCTGCACGCCGCGCAGCCCCGCTTCGCGCGGCTGCTGGCCGCCCGCCGCGACTGGCACAAGCCGCCCGCCAGCATCGCGAAATTCGTCAGTTCCGATTCCGGCAGCAGCATCCTGCACGACCTGATCGCCGATGTGGCGCCGCTGGCCGAGGACGCGACCGCGCCGGTCTGGGTCGGCACTGTCTCGCCCAAGGTGCTGTCGAGCCGCTACCGGATCTCGCGCACCCATGCGGCACGGCTGTTCGCGCAGGCCCGCGAGGCCGGGCTGATCGGCTGGGCGCGGCCCAGCAACCGCGGGGCGTGCTGGATCGCACCGGCGCTCGTGCGCGACTATCTGCGCTGGCAGGCGATCAAGTTCGCCTGCGCCTCGCAGGCCTTTGCCGAGGCCTGTCTCGGTGCCCCCCCGGCCGCAGCCGGATGAGGAACGCGGAAGGCCCGCGCCCCCCGCCGATCCCTCATTCGTGGATCGTGTACTCACCAAGCTCGCACAGGTTCTGCGTGTCGGTCGTGGTGTCGAGCTCGTCGCCCTGGAATTCGAAGCGCATGTCATAGTCGCAGACGCTGCGGCCATCGGCGATGGTGATCTCCATCGAGTCACCCGGTTCGAGCACCTGATCGCCGAAGACGTCGTCCTCCCAGGCATTGACGCCCACCGGGGAGGTGTAGAAGTTGTTCAGCACCGAATGCGTGCCGTTCGTCAGCGTGAACACCAGATCCTCGGCAAGCACGGGGGTCGACATGCACAGGGCAACAGCCGTCGCGACCAGCGCAACGTTGAACTTTTTCATCTTATTCAACCTTTTAGGGGGTATCGAGGCGAAGCTTCGCGACCAACTGTAGCGCAATGCCCCGGCGAAAAGAAGATCGTGCCGGTTCCATATTTGGGTGCATTTTCCACCTCCACCCGCCCCATCCCCCTTGCGCATGGCTTTTCCCATCGCTCCTCCGGGCCGGTCCTTATTTGAGCAATCTCTCATCCGATGCTGAAAATCATGCAGTCCGGCCCGGCAAAGGCAATCCATTCTTTGCTTGATCCACAATTTTTTTGTTTTTTATGCAAATCGCCTGTAGCGCTCGATGCGGGTGGCGCACCGCCCACCCCAACGACAATTCCACTCGACAGGGATTTTGGACATGGAACAGGACCTTGCAACATTGGCGGCAACCGTCGCCGAGCTGAAGGAGAAGGCCGGCGGCACCGGCACGACCTTCTCCGAAACCTTCTACTTTCTGACGATCCCGCTCATGGTTCTGATCCATGCGGGATTCCTGGCCTATGAAATGGGCGCCTCGCGCTCGAAGAACGCGCTCGCCTCGGGGATCAAGAACATCCTCGCCTTCGCACTGATCGTGCCGTTCTTCTACTTCATCGGCTGGTGGATCTACTGGGCCTTCCCGACCGGGATCGACCTGTCGGCCGGGCCCGCCGGGATCTCGGGCCTCGATTATGCGACTTCGGTCGCCGCGCCCTGGTCGCCGAACATGGGTCCGAACCTCGATGACCGCGCCTCGGGCGTGTTCTGGGGCGCCTTCGTGCTTTTCGCCGCCACCACCGCCTCGATCCTGTCGGGCGCGCTGATCGAGCGGGTGCGGCTGACCGGCTTCGTCGTTCTGGCGACCGTGCTCGGCGCCTTCGTCTGGATCCTTGCCGCCGCCTGGGGCTGGCATGCGGACGGCTGGCTGGTGACGAAATTCGGCTATCACGATTTCGGCGCCGCGGGTGTGGTGCACATGATCGCGGGGTTCTTCACGCTCGGCGTGGTGATCAACCTCGGGCCGCGGATCGGCAAGTTCAACCCGGACGGCACCGCGAACGCCATCCCCGGCCATTCGATGCCGATGACGCTGATCGGGCTGATGCTGATCATCGCCGGGTTCTGGGGCTTCCTGATGGGCTGCGTGATCGTGCCGGGCGAGGCCTGGAGCTGGTCGGGCACGCAGGCGGCCTCGATCTACGGCACGCCGATGACGCTGTCGGGGATGACCTTCAACACGCTGATGGGGATGTCGGGCGGCATCATCGGCGCCTGGATGATCACCCGCGATCCGTTCTGGATGATGTCGGGCGCGCTTGGCGGCATTATCTCCTGCGCCGCGGGGATCGACCTGTGGTATCCGCCGATGGCCTTCGTGATCGGCTTTGCCGGCGCCTCGGTGATGCCCTTCATCTCGTCCTTCCTCGAGCGGCGCGGCATCGACGACGCGGTCGGCGCCTTCGCGCTGCACGGCTGCCTCGGCATGTGGGGGCTTCTGGCCGTCGGGCTTGCCGCGCAGGGCTATCCGGCGCTCTCGGGCGCCAACGTGATCGAGACCTCCTTCACCGGCCAGCTCGTCGGCGCGGTGGTGATGGGGCTTCTGGGCTTCGTGCCGGGCTATGGCATCTCCTGGCTGCTCAAGGTCACCGGCCAGCTGCGCGTGCCCGCCGAGGCCGAGATCCTCGGCCTCGACAAGACCAAGGTGCCGGTCGAGGCCTATCCCGAGGCGCTGCACGCCACCGCCACCCCCGCCGAGTGACCCCGAAACCGAAAGGACATCTGCCATGGAAGCACCGTTCATCGCCAAATCCTGGGACGGCATCACCGGCCCGATCTTCGCCGGCTACGGCAATGCCGAATGGCTCTGGCTTGCCGCCGCCTATGGCTGCGTGCTGGTCGCGGTCGTGCTGGGCTGGCGCCACGAGCGCCACGCCTACGAGGCCGCCCGGAACGCCAAGCTCTGAGTGACACCGCCGCGGGCGATCGCCGCCCGCGGCCCATTCTTGCGACAACGTCTTTCCATTCCCGCGCCATGGCGCCACAATCGTGCATTCGACGAAACAGGAATTCCCGATGCCGAAAGCCGCCAAACCGCGCGCACCCTCCCCCAGCGATCCCGCACCCGAACGCCGCACCGAGCAGGCGCATGTGCCGATCGACCTGCGCATCGGCACCGCGATCCGGCGCAAGCGGCTTTCGCTCAAGCTGACGCTGGCCGATGTCGCGGCGGGGGCGGAGATGTCGGCCGCGATGCTCAGCCGGATCGAGAACGGTCAGGCGAGCGCCAGCCTCGAGGTGCTGGAACGGATCTGCGGCGCGCTTGGCCAGTCGATCTCGGCGCTCTTCTCCGAGGTCGAAAGCAAGAAGGGCGAGGCGCAGCTGATCCGCGCCGAGGACCAGCTCGAGGTGGTGCGCACCGGCACCAAGCACGGTCACACCTACAAGCTGCTGTCCTATCACCGCGGCCCGCAGAAGATCTTCGAGCCGTTCCTGATCGAGATGGACAAGGACAGCGAAAGCTATCCGCGCTTCGCCCATCCGGGCACCGAGTTCATCTTCATGCTCGAGGGTGAGATGGAGTATCAGTTCGGCGAGAAGCGCTTCACGCTGAAGCCAGGCGATGCCTTCACCTTCTCGGGCGAGGTCGAGCATGGCCCGGCCGAGCTGCATTGCGAGAAGGTGAAGTTCATCTCGATGATCATCTACGCCGAGTAACCCCGGCGCAGCCTGTTTCAGCCGCGCCGCTGCGCGGTGAGCTCGATCTCCACCTTCTGCCAGGGCCGCATCATCGCGCTCACCTGCACCAGCGTCGAGGCCGGGCGCACCGTGCCGAAGGTCTCGGCATGGGCGCGGGCGACCTCCTCGGCGTCGAAGATGTCGCGCAGGAAGACGGTGGTGCGCACGGTGTCGCCAAAGCTGCTGCCGGCTTCCGCAAGCGCCCGGCCGATGATCTCGAGCGCGGCCTTCGCCTGGGTGTAGGTGTCGCTTCTCTCGTGCCCCGCGGGCGCGCAGGTGCCCGAGACATGCACCCAGTCCCCCTGGGCGACGGCGCGCGAATAGCCATAGACGGCTTCGAAGGCGCCGCCCGAGGAAATCAGCTGGCGGTCGGTTTGGTCGGTCATCCGGAACTCCCTTGGATGGTCAGAAATCGAAACGGTCGCGCAGGCCATACCAGCGCTCGAAGACCGGCACGGTCAGCGGCGCGACGGCGGCGAAGGGGTGCGAGGGGAAGCGCATCTCGCTGAATTCCGAGGCGCCGGCCGGGTCGCCGATCAGCTGCAACGCGATCTTGCGGCCGAACCAGCTCGCCCGCGACACGCCGGTGCCGCAATAGCCCATGGCGTAATGGATGCCGGCGGGCGTGCGGCCCAGATGCGGGAATTCGTCGAAGGTATAGCCGATCCGGCCCGACCAGGCGTGGCTGACCGGCGCGTCGGCCATCTGCGGGAAGGTTTCCAGCAGGTCGCGCGCGAGGTGGGCATAGGCGCGCGGATCGGTCTGCGCCGCGTTGTGCCCGATCCGCCCGCCCCAGATCAGCCGCGGCGCATCGGGGGCGGCGCGGAAATAGGAAAACACCCGCGCGGTGTTGCCATACATCCGCCCGCCCGGCAGCAGCGCCGCAAGCCGCCCGGGCGGCAGCGCCCCGGTCGCGATCAGCGCCGAGCCGACCGGCACGATGCGGCGCTGCGTGTAGCGGTCGAAATGCTGGGTATAGCCGTTCGTCGCCACGATCACCTCGCGCGCCGCGACCCGCCCGCGCGGTGTGACCAGCGTGAAGCCCGGATGTTCCGAATTGATCGCCACCACCTCGGCCGCCCCCGCGACCACGCCCCCCGCCGCGCGCACCCGCGCCAGCAGCCCGGCGTGATAGAGCCCGGGATGAAGCGCGGCATCGTCAGGCAGGACGGAGCCGCCGAAGAAGCGGTCAGAGGCGATCTCGCGGTGCTGCTCGGCGCGCGGCACCATGAACGAGGCGACGCCCGCATGGCGCTGCAGATCCTCCATGTCGCGCGCCATCGCCTCGTAATGCGCGGGCCGCATCGCGCCGCGGAACCGGCCGCAGCGGGTGAAATGACAGGCGATCCCCTCGTCGCGGATCAGCGCCTCGATATGGTCGAGCATCGCGACGCCCTCGCGCAGCAGCGCCTCGGCCTTCGCCTGCCCCTTCATCGCGATCAGCGTCTTCACCCGGAACTTCTGGTTGCCCGAGCCGATCTGGCCGCCGTTGCGGGTCGAGGCGCCAAAGCCCGGCCGACCGGCCTCGAGCACCACGACCGAGCGCCCGGCCCGCACCAGCGTCAGCGCCGCGACCAGCCCGGTGAAGCCAGACCCCACGATCGCGACATCGACCGGGCCCGCGGGCAGTGCCACCGCCGGCTCGGGCGCGAAGCCCTCCCACCACCACGGGCGCATCGTCAGACCGGCGCGCACCGCGCCCGTCGCAAGATCGGAAAGCGTGGGCGCAGGAACGGCGGGGGGCGCCTCGGGCATGGTGTCGTCTCCATCGGAAATCGCGCGCCGGCCTTGCGGCCTCGCGCTGTTGATTTGCACATAATACAAATTTCTTGCACCATACGCAATCATGATTTATCCCTTGCCGCCATGCGCTGCACTGCGGCGCCAAGAAAAACCCAACCCAGCAAGGAGAGAATCATGGCGGCAATCGCCGAAGGAACGCAGGCGCCCGGGCCCGGGGCGCTGGCCACGCCGGCGGGGCTGACCCCCGCCACGGCCGAGGCCTGGCTGAAGGCACAGGGCGTGCAGCAGGTGCTGGCGCAATTCGTCGACATCCACGGCGTGGCGAAGGCGAAGGCGGTGCCGGTGGGCCATCTGCACGACGTGCTCGAAGACGGCGCGGGCTTTGCCGGGGCGGGCTTCTGGGGCTCGGGGATGAAGCCGCATCATTCCGAATACATGATGCGCGCCGACCTCTCGACGCTGCGGCTGACGCCCTGGATCGCGGGCTATGCCTCGCTGTTCGGCACCGGGCTGGTCGATGATGCCGAGCATGTCTTCGACACCCGCAACGTGCTGGCCGCACAGGTGGCGCGGCTTGCGGAAATGGGGCTGACCCTGAACACCGGGCTCGAACCCGAATTCATGCTGCTCAAGCGCGACGAGACCGGCGCGATCCGGCCCTTCGACGGCACCGACACGCTCGAGAAGGCCGCCTATGACTACCGCGGGCTGATGCGGGCGCGCGGCGTGCTGAACGAGCTGGTCGCCAGCCTCGAGGCGGTGGGGATCGACGTCTACCAGATCGACCACGAGGACGCGAACGGGCAATACGAGATCAACTTCCGCTATGCCGACGCGCTGACCACCGCCGATCAGGTCACCTTCTTCAAGATGGCGGCGAGCGAGATCGCGCATCAGGCCGGGGCGATCTGTTCCTTCATGCCGAAACCCTTCGCCCGCGCCACCGGCAACGGCATGCACATCCATTTCTCGATCGCCGATGCCACGGGGCGCAACCTCTTCGAGGACAAGGCCGATCCCTCGGGCCTCGATCTGAGCGAGATGGCCTATCACTTCCTCGGCGGGGTGCTGGCCCATGCGCCGGCGCTGACCGCGCTCTTGTGCCCGACGGTGAACAGCTACAAGCGGCTGGTGATCGGCAACGACGCCTCGGGCACGAACTGGGCGCCGGTCTTCACCACCTATGGCGACAACAACCGCACCGCGATGGTGCGGGTGCCGGGCGGTCGGCTCGAGCTGCGGGTGGGCGACAGCGCGATGAACCCCTATCTCGCCACCGCCGCGCTGATCGCCGCGGGTCTCGACGGCATCGCGCGCAGGCTCGACCCCGGCGCGCCGCACAACGTCAACTTCTACGAGCTGAGCGCGGAGGAGGTGGCGGCGATGGGGATCGACATCCTGCCGCAATCGCTCGCCGCCGCGCTGCGCGCCCTGCGCGCCGACAGCCTGTTCGCCGAAACCCTCGGCGAGCCGCTGATCGCCGAATTCACCCGGATCAAGCAGGCCGAGTGGGACGCCTACCACCGCCACGTCTCGGACTGGGAACTGAACCGCTATCTGAGCTTCTTCTGAAAGGACTTCCCATGTGTGGAATTGCTGGACTCTTCCTCAAGGACAAGGCGCTTGAGCCGCAATTGGGCGCGCTGCTGGCCAAGATGACCTCGACGCTGTGCGGCCGCGGCCCGGATTCGGCGGGCTTCGCGATCTATGGCGCCGAACGCCCCGGCGCGATCAAGATCACCGTGCAGGGCACCGAGGCCACCGACTTCGCCGCGCTGGCGGCCGAGCTGGGCGCCGCGATCGGCAACGAAGTGCCCGTCGAGCGGCACTGGACCCATGCGGTGCTGTTCGTGCCGCGCGAGAAGGTCGAGATCGCCGAAAGCTGGATCGAGGCGCATCCGGGCGTGGCGCTGGTGTCGAAGGGCGCCCGCCTCGAGATCTTCAAGGAAGTCGGCTATCCCGATGATGTCGCGGAAAAATTCGGCATCCCGGCGATGGCGGGCACGCATGGCATCGCGCATACCCGGATGGCGACCGAAAGCGCGGTGACGACCGACGGCGCGCATCCGTTCTCGACCGGCGCGGATCAGTGCCTCGTGCACAACGGCTCGCTGTCGAACCACGCCTCGCTGCGGCGCGAGTTGCTGGCTGACGGCATCCGCATCCGCACGCAAAACGACAGCGAGGTCGCGGCGGGCTACATCAGCCGGGAATTGCGCGCCGGCAAGTCACTTGGCCAGGCGCTCGAGGACAGCCTCGGCGATCTCGACGGCTTCTTCACCTTCGTGATCGGCACCGAGGACGGGTTCGGCGTGCTGCGCGACCCGATCGCGTGCAAGCCCGCGGTGATGGCCGAGACCGAGCGCTATGTCGCCTTCGCCTCGGAATACAAGAGCCTGACCTGTCTTCCGGGCATCAAGACCGCCCGGGTCTGGGAACCGAAACCTGCCCAATCCTACTTCTGGGAGCATGCCTGATGACCTCTTTCGACCTTGAAACCACACCGCTGCGCGATCTGAACGCGGCGCTGCACCGGCTGCCGCTTGCCGGCACGAACGAGGCCTTCCGCGTGCTGAACCCGAATGGCGAGCATTCGATCGCCGTCGGCGTCGATGCCGATGTCGAGATCACCATCGACGGGCCGGTGGGCTATTTCTGCGGCGGCATGTGCCGGCAGGCGCGCATCACCATCGAGGGCAATGCCGGACAAGGCGTCGGTGAGAACATGGAATCTGGCCTGATCCATGTGAAGGGCGACGCGAGCCAGTCGGCCGGCGCCACCGGCCGCGGCGGGCTTCTTCTGATTGAGGGCAATGCCTCGGCGCGCTGCGGGATCTCGATGAAGGGCATCGACATCGTCGTGAAGGGCGATATCGGGCACCTGTCGGGCTTCATGGCCCAGACCGGGCGCATGGTGGTGTTCGGCGAGGCGGGCGAAAGCCTGGGCGACAGCCTCTACGAGGCGCATCTTTACGTGCGCGGCCCGGTCGCCAGCCTTGGCGCCGACTGCATCGCCAAGGAGATGCGCGACGAGCACCGCGCCGAGCTTTACGACCTGCTCAAGGCCGCGGGCGAGGCCGGCCGGATCGATGTGGGCGAGTTCACCCGCTACGGCTCGGCCCGCTCGCTTTACAACTTCCACGTCGACAACGCCGGAGCCTACTGATGACCGAGCAATCGCCCTTCCACACCCTGCCGCGCAAATCGGCGACCTTCGACGATTACACCTTGTCGGAAATCCGCCGCGCGGCGGCCACCGGCATCTATGACATCCGCGGCGGCGGCACCAAGCGCAAGGTGCCGCATTTCGACGATCTGCTGTTCCTCGGCGCCTCGATGAGCCGCTATCCGCTCGAGGGCTATCGCGAGAAATGCGGCACCGATGTCGTGCTCGGCACGCGTTTCGCGAAGAAGCCCATTGAGCTGAAGATCCCGATCACCATCGCCGGCATGTCCTTCGGCGCGCTCTCGGGCCCGGCGAAGGAGGCCTTGGGTCGCGGCGCCTCGATCGCCGGCACCTCGACCACGACGGGCGACGGGGGCATGACGCCCGAGGAACGCGGCCAGTCGAAGACGCTCGTCTATCAATACCTTCCGAGCCGCTACGGGATGAACCTGCAGGACCTGAAGAAGGCCGATGCGATCGAGATCGTGGTCGGTCAGGGCGCCAAGCCCGGCGGCGGAGGCATGCTGCTTGGCCAGAAGATCTCGGACCGGGTGGCCGAGATGCGCTCGCTGCCGAAGGGGATCGACCAGCGCTCGGCCTGCCGGCATCCGGACTGGACCGGGGCCGATGACCTTGAGCTGAAGATCCTCGAGCTGCGCGAGATCACCGATTGGGAGAAGCCGATCTATCTGAAGATCGGCGCGAGCCGGCCCTATTACGACACCGCGCTGGCGGTGAAGACCGGCGCCGATGTGATCGTGCTCGACGGCATGCAGGGCGGCACCGCGGCGACGCAGGACGTGTTCATCGAACATGTCGGCATCCCGATCCTGTCGGCCATTCGCCCCGCGGTGCAGGCGCTGCAGGATCTGGGCATGCACCGCAAGGTGCAGCTGATCGTCTCGGGCGGCATCCGCAATGGCGCCGATGTGGCCAAGGCCCTCGCCCTTGGTGCCGATGCGGTCTCGATCGGCACCGCGGCAATGGTGGCGCTTGGCGACAACGACCCGCAGTGGGAGGCCGAGTATCAGGCGCTCGGCGCGACTGCCGGCGCCTATGACGACTGGCACGAGGGCCGCGACCCGGCGGGCATCACCACGCAGGATCCGGCGCTTGCGGCGCGGCTCGACCCGGTCGCGGCGGGGCGGCGGCTGGCGAATTACCTCTCGGTGCTGACCCTCGAGGCGCAGACGATCGCGCGCGCCTGCGGCAAGAGCCATGTGCACAACCTCGAGCCCGAGGATCTGTGCGCGCTGACCCTCGAGGCGGCGGCGATGGCGCAGGTGCCGCTGGCCGGCACCGGCTGGATCCCGGGGCGCACAGGCTTCTGAAACCGGCGGGGCGCGGGGGTCATCCCCCGCCCCGTCCGCAATCTCACTTCAGCGCGACGTAGGTCTCGGGATCGAGGCTGGCAAAGCGCACGGCGACCGAAGCGCCCCCCGCCACCGGCCCGATCAGGGCGCGCAACTCGCCGCCAAGGGCGCGCAGCTTCTCGGCCGTGCGCTCGGGCCGCGGCAGGATCATCAGCTCGATGTTCACCGCCGCCTGATCGGCCAGCCCCCAGACCGGCACGATCACCACCTGACAGGCGGCCGGCGGCACGGCAAGATCGCGGCACAGCAGCGCGCGCAGCTCGGGCAGCGCCGCGATCAGCGCCGGCTTGTGCGCGGGCCAGAGCGCCTCGTCGACATAGAGTTTCACATTCGGCATGGGCGTCTCCTGAAAATGCGCCGGGGCCCCGGCCCGCGGTCCGGCCCGGATATCAGACCGGGAACCGCGCGAAGTCAAATGGCGCGCGCCAGAACCTCGGCGCAGAGCGCAAGCTGGCTGCGGGCGATCGACTCGTCGGGCTGGTGGCCGTCGTCCATCGTGCCCGGGCCGCACACGACGGTGGGCAGGCCGAGCGCCGCGAAGAAGCCCGCCTCGGTGCCGTAGGAGACCTTGACCGGCGCGGCCTCGGGCAGAAGCGCGGCAAACCGCGCGATCGCCGGCACGGCCGGGTCGGTGTCGAGCCCGGGATAGGCGCCGGTCTGCGCGATCTCGATGCCCGCGGGCAGGCCCGCGGCGATCCGCGACAGGATCTCTTCGGCGCTTTCGGCGGCCAAGTGACGGATCTCGAACTCGACCTCGGCATGGTCGGGCACGATGTTCAGCGCGACGCCGCCGCGCAGGATACCGGCGTGAACGGTCGAGCTGGCCACGTCATAGGCCGCGTCCTGCGCCCCCTCGCGCGTCAGCCGCGCCTGTTCCGCCCTGATCGCACCGATCAGGTCCGCCGCCAGATGCAGCGCATTGGTGAAGCGCGGCGCCATCGCGGAATGGCCGGCCTCGCCGTGGCAGGTGGCGCGGTAGCTCGCCTTGCCCTTGTGGCCAAGGCCGAGCCGCATCAGGGTCGGCTCGCCCACCACGCACAGATCGGGCCGGCCGAGGGTGGGGATCACCCGGTCGATCATCTGCGGAATGCCGCGACAGCCGAGTTCCTCGTCCCAGCTCAGCGCGATGCGCACCGGGCGCGCGGGCGGCGCGGCGCGCAGGGTCTCGGCCAGCGCCAGCACGCAGGCGATGAAGCCCTTCATGTCGGTCGTGCCGCGGCCGTGCAGGCGATCGCCGCGCTCGGTCAGCGCGAAGGGCTCGACGCTCCAGCGCTGCCCCTCGACCGGGACGACATCGGTATGGGCCGAGAACAGCGTGCCGCCCTCGCCCGCGCCGAAACGGGCGAGCAACCCGGCCTTCGGTTCGTCCCGGGCGGCGATGCGGGTGACGGCGAAACCCGCCCCGGTCAGGAAGGCCTCGACCCAGTCGATCAGCGCAAGGTTCGAGCGCGCCGAGACGGTCGGGAAGGCGACGAGTGTGGCGAGGATTTCCTCGATCCGGGTCAGCATGACGGTTTCTCCTCGTGCACGATCTCGCCCGCGCAGATCGTCAGCGCGGCGCGGCAGGCACCGGCATCCTCGCGCAACGCACGCGGATCGCCCTCGAGAAGGACAAGATCGGCCGCCATCCCGGGCGCGAGCCGGCCGCGGCCCGCCTCGGCGAACAGCGCCTGCGCCCCGCCCGCGGTATAGGCGGCCATCACCGCCTCGAACGACAGGCGCTGATCGGGCACATCCGCGGCCCAGGGCGCGCGCGACAGCGCCGCATGGATCGCGTTGAAGGGCGAGAGCGGCGCCGTCGGCCAGTCGGTGCCGAAGGCAAGCGGCACGCCCGCCCCGGCAATCGCCGCCCAGGGAAAGGTGTCCTTCCACCGCGCACGCCCCATGATCGAGATCGTGGGTTCCAGCGGCAACCCGCTCGAGCCCGGCGGGTGCACCGGCTGCATCGAGGCGATCACGCCGAGGTCGCGCAGCCGCGCCAAGTCGTCGGGGTGCAGCATGTCGATATGCTCGATCCGGTGGCGGGCGTCGCGCGGCCCGTTCGCGGCCCGTGCCGCGGCATAGCCGTCAAGCGCCATGCGCACGGCGCCGTCACCCACGCAATGCACCTGGATCTGCAGGCCGCGCGCATCGGCCGCGATGCAGAGCGCGTTGAAGCGTTCCGGGCTGAACAACGGTTCGCTGCGAAAGCCGGGCCGGCCCGGGTAATCGTCGGTGCGATAGGCGGTCCAGGTGTCGAAGACGCCATCGAGGAACATCTTGATCCGGCCAAAGCCGAGCTTGCCCTGCGCCGGCCGCGCCGCAGCCGCGATCAGTGCGGCGATGCGGGCCTCGTCATGGGCGGGCGAGAGCCGCATCGCGGTCGAGACGCGGATCGGCAGCGCGCCCTCGCCCTCCATCTCGGCCAGCAGATCGGCAAGGTAGAGGTTGCCGTCCATGTTCACCGCGGTGGTGATGCCATGGGCGGCGCAGGCGGCAAGCGCCGCCGCCAGCGTCGCCTTGTCGGCGGCGCGCTCCTCGGGCGTCACCCTGTCGGGTTCGTCGCCCGCCATCGCCAGCCCGTCACGCCCGCCATTCACGGACATCCGCAGCACCAGCGCCATCGCCGCGCCTTCGCGCAGCTCGCCATTCGGCCGGCCATCGGCGCCGCGCACGACCTCGGCCCCCTCGAGCGCGGGCACATCGGTCATCAGCCCGGCGGCCGCGAGCGCCGCGGTGTTCGCCCAGGCGGCATGACCGTCGACGGCCAGCACCAGAAGCGGCCGCGCGGGGCACAGCGCATCGAGCGCATGCCGGTCGGGGCGCGTGCCGGGGCCCAGAAGCTCGTAATTCGCCGAATAGGCGACAAGCAGCGGCACCGCGGGGTTTGCCGCCGCAAAGCCGGCAATCGCCTGCCCCACGGCCGCGGCCCCCTCGATGCCGAGCAGGTTCAGCTGCGACAGCGTCGCGCCGCCCCAGAAAAGATGCAGGTGGCTTTCGCAGAACCCCGGCGCGATCCGCCGCCCGCCGGCCGCGATCCGCCGCGTGGGCGGCGGCCCCCCGGGCACTGTGCCGGGCGCGCCGATCCAGGCGATGCGGCCCCCTTCAAGGCGCAGGGAAAGGGGCGCATCGGTGAAGATGTCGCGCACGTCGTCGATCTCGATCGTCGGGGTCATCGGGTCTGTCCTGAGGGAACCCCCGGCCGGCACGGCGCCGGCCGGGGGGCATGCGTCACTTCAGCAGGTCGCTCCAGACCTTGGTCACCAGATCCTGCGCTGCGGGCGAGCAGGCCTGCGAGAAGGTCACCGGCACCGTCGGGAACAGCTCGGGCGCGTTCTCGGGGGTGTAATCGGCCTTCGCGAGATCGATCTTCACCGGCGAGGAATGGGCGTAGTAGTTATACTGCACCGTCGCGTTCTCCTCTTCCGACATGAAGTCGATGAACGCCTTCGCCGCGTCGACATTGGCCGCGCCCTTCGGCACGACGAAGCTGTCGAGCCAGCCGACAAGCCCTTCCTTCGGCATCGCGTATTCGATGTTCGCACCGTCGCGGCGGGTCTTCAGCGAATTGCCGTCCCACCAGAAATGCGCCGCGACCTCGCCCGAGCCGATGCGGTTCTCGATATTGTCCGAGGAATAGGCGGCGACGTCGGGCTTTTGCGCCTTCAGCAGCTCGTAGACCTTCTTCATCTCGGCCTTGTCCTCCGAGCAGAAGGGCACGCCCAGGAACAGCTCGGCCGCGCCCACCACCTCGTCGGGCGCGGCGAGATCGGCGATCTTGCCCTTCAGCTCGGCGCCCGGGGTGAAGAACACCGACCAGCTGTCGACCGGCCCCTTGTAGAGGTCGCGGTTCACGGTGAAGCCCGCGGTGCCATAGGCGAGCGGGATCGAGTATTCGCTCGTCGGGTCCCACCACTGGTTCTTCCACTTATCGTCGACCTGGGCGAAGGCCGGCATGTCCTTGGCGTCGATGTCCTCGAGCAGCCCCTGCTCGATCATGATCTTCACGAAGTGCTGCGAG
The DNA here is from genome assembly GCF_056590935.1 of Paenirhodobacter sp. YD-8. Taxonomy (NCBI): domain Bacteria; kingdom Pseudomonadati; phylum Pseudomonadota; class Alphaproteobacteria; order Rhodobacterales; genus Paenirhodobacter; species Paenirhodobacter sp. YD-8. The sequence goes on from NZ_CM152649.1 coordinate 2,847,670, forward strand.
GGGGTGACGACGTCATAGCCCGACGAGCCCGCCTGCAGCTTGGTCAGCGCGTCCTCGTTCGAGTTGAAGCCGTCGACATTCACGGTGATGCCGGTCTTTTCCTCGAACTTCTTGATCAGGTCGGGCGAGATCGAGTCGGACCAGGTGTAGAGGTTGAGCGTGCCGCCCGCGAAGGCCGGAGCCGCCAGCACAAGGCCAAGCGCGGCGCCGAGGATCAGTTTCGTTTTCATGAGTGGTCTCTCCTGTTGGGTCTTTTCTTCTGACGATCAGCCGCGCCGCATCGCCCGGGCCGAAAGGGCCAGGGCCAGCGTCGCGATGATGAGGGAGGCGAGGATCAGAAGGGTCGAGATCGCGTTCAGTTCGGGCGTCGTGCCCTTCTTGATCAGGCTGAAGATATAGACGGGCAGCGTCGTGGTGCCGCCGGTGTTGAGCATGTTCGAGGTGATGAAATCATCCATCGAGATCACGAAGGCGAGCATCGCGCCGGCAAAGACGCCGGGAAGGATGAGCGGGAACGTGACCCGGCGAAAGGCGGTGAAGGGCGCGGCGTAGAGGTCCTGCGCCGCCTCCTCGTAATCCGCGCTCATGCCGGCAAGGCGCGCCCGGATCGGCAGGAAGGCGAAGGGCGTGCAGAAGGCCGAATGCGCCACGATCAGCCGCGCCAGCCCGTTGGTGAAGCCGATCTGCGAGAACAGGATCAGCGAGGCGACGGCGATGACAATCTCGGGCAGCAGCAGCGGCAGGTTCACCACCGTCTCGGACAGCCGGCGGAACTTGAGATCCGCATGGCGGGTCAGCACCATCGCAGCCGAGAGCGCGACCAGCGTCGCCACCACCGTCGCGGTGACGGCCACGGTGAGCGAGGTGCGCAGCGCGCCAAGCAGCGCATCGTTTTCCAGCGCCGCGGCATACCATTTCGTCGAGAAGCCGCTCCAGACCGAGACGAGGCGGTTCTCGTTGAAGGAAAACCAGATCACCACCGCGATCGGCGCGTAAAGCCACAGGAAGAAGGCCCAGGTGACGAGCCCCGCCCCGGGGTAATGGCGGACGTCATGCTGCGTGCTCATGCCCGGGCCTCCTTGCGCATCGCGCGCCGTGCATTCGCGATCAGCACCAGCACCACCATCGCCATCAGGACAAGCGCCACCGCCGCGCCGAAGGGCCAGTTGCGCGCGCCGCCGAATTGCGACTGGATCAGCGTGCCCATCATCATCTGCTTGCCACCGCCCAGCAGCATCGGCTCGAGCACGGTGCCAAGTGCCGGCACGAAGACGAGGATCGCCCCCGCGGCAAGTCCGGGCCAGGTCAGCGGCAGGATCACCCGCCGCGCCGTGGTCCAGCGGCTGGCGTAGAGGTCGGCGCCGGCTTCGAGCAGCGCCGGGTCCAGTTTCTCGATCGCGGCAAAGACCGGCAGCACCATCAGCGGGATATAGCTGTAGACCATGCCCACCAGCATCGCGCCCGAGGTGAAGAGCAGCGTCCCCTCCCCGCCAAGCGCCGCCCAGGCCCGGCCGACGACACCGTCATTGCCGAGGATGATGAGCCAGGCATAGACCCGCACGATCATCGACACCCAGAACGGCAGGGTCACCAGATAGATCAGCGCCGCCTTCATCCGCGGCGTGCGGGTGGCGATGACATAGGCGACGGGCAGCGCCAACGTCATGCAGATCACCGTGGTCGCGGCGGCAAGCGCCAGCGTGCGGCCGATAATCGCCAGATATTTCGGATCGAAGACGAGGTTGCCGTCCCAGTCCTCGGAGAACAGGATCTCCTTGTAGGGCTCGAGCGTGAAGGCCCAGGCGAACCCGCCATAGGCGCCGCGCTCGGCCACCGAGACGAGGGCGACGATGACGAGCGGCACCATCAGCGTCGCCACCATCAGCCCCCAGGCGGGGACAAGGCCCCAGAAGCGGAACCCCCTCATTGCGCCAGCACCCGCGCGCTGTCGTCGCGAAAGCCAAGGCGGACCTCGCGACCGATCTCGTAGCTCTGCGCCTGGCTCACCGCGTTGCGCCGCGACACCCGCAGCACGCCCGCCGGCGTGTCGACGGTGTAATGGGTATAGCCGCCCATGTAGTTCTTCGCCGAGACGGTGCCGGTCAGCAGATTGCCCGCCGCCTGGTCCTCCATTCCGATCTTCTCGGGGCGCAGCGACAGCGTCGCCCTGCCCGGCCCGGTCAGCCCCTTCTGGAAGGTGGTGATCTCGAAGCCGAAGGCGGTGCGCACGCGCGCCGTCGCGCCCTCGACCGCGATCACCTCGGCCTCGAGGAAATTCGTCTCGCCGATGAAATCCGCGACGAAGCGGTTTTCGGGTTCCTCGTAGATCTCGGACGGCGTGCCGATCTGCTGGATCTGGCCCTTGCCCAGCACGCAGATCCGGTCGGACATGTCGAGCGCCTCGTCCTGATCATGGGTGACGAAGATGAAGGTGATGCCGGTCATGCGCTGCAACTCGCGCAGCTCGTCGCGCATCGCCTGGCGCAGCTTGAGATCGAGCGCCGAAAGCGGCTCGTCGAGCAGCAGAACCTTGGGTTCGGGCGCGAGCGCACGGGCGAGCGCGATGCGCTGACGCTGCCCCCCCGAAAGCTGCGCCGGGCGGCGGCGCGCGAAGGGCGTCATGTGCACCATCTCGAGCATCTCGGCCACCCGCGCCTGCCGCCGCGCCGTGTCCCAGCCGAGGTTCTCGAGCCCGAAGGCGATGTTCTGCTCGAGCGTCATGTGCGGAAACAGCGCATAGCTCTGGAATACCGTGTTCACATGGCGCTTGTGCGGCGGCAGCGTCGCGATTTCGGTGCCGAACAGGCTGATCGCCCCCTCGCTCGGGGTCTCGAAGCCCGCGATCATCCGCAACAGCGTGGTCTTGCCGCAGCCCGAGGGGCCAAGGAGCGTGAAGAACTCGTTCTCGTGGATCGTGAAGCTGACCTGATCGAGGGCCAGATAATCGCCGAAGCGCTTGGTGACGTTGAAGACTTCGACCGCTTTTCCGCGTGTCATGGCTGAGCTCCCTGTTGCTCTTCGGGGCCGGCGCCGCCCTCCCCCTCGGCGCCGGACGCATTCATGCGAGTTGCGTGACCTCGCGGCGGAACGGCAGCGCATCGCCGATGTCGGGCTGGTCAAGCTCGCGCGCATAGCGGTGCCCGGCATAGGTCGCCCAGGCGATCGGCCCCGGCGCGCAGGCGTCGCCGATCACCTTGACCGAGCGGATGCCGGCATCGGCCCAGTCGCCCTGCCGCGCCAGAAGGTCGTGATAGAGCGCGTCGTCCGAGATCCGCGAGGCGACCATGACGACCGCGTCGCAGCCAAGCCGCGCCGTCGCGCCGGTGTAGACGCATTCGGTCTCGACGCCCTCCGCATGCAGCGCCGCGATGCCGGTGTTCAGCGTGATCTTCACGCCGTTCTCCACCAGCCGGCGATGGATCGCCCCCTGTTCGAGCGTGTTCAGCGTCCAGTCCGAGACATAGGCCGAGGGGGTGACAAGGGTGACGGTGCAGCCGGCCTTCGCCAGCAGCTCGGCCATCACCCCGCCCATGTAGTAGTGGTCATCGTCGAAGACCACGACCGCGCCCTTCGGCAGGCGCCCGGCCATGATGTCATCCGGCGTGAAGACCGGCATCGCCGGATCGGCGGGCATCGGCACGACATGCTGGCGCGCGACGCCATCGGCGCGCCAATGCGCCCCGGCCGCGATGCAGACATTCTCGAAGCCGAAATCGAGGATCTCCTGCGCGCTCAGACGGCTGTCGAAATAGGTCTCGACGTTCGGGCGCTGGCTCAGCTGATAGGCGCGATAATCCGCGACCCGGCCCCAGGCCGAGAGGCCGGGCAGCTTGCGTTCACGCGCGACGCGGCCGCCGAGTTCCGTGCCGGCCTCGGCCAAGGCCACGTCATAGCCGCGCAAGGAAAGCGCGCGGGCCGCCTCGAGCCCCGCCGGCCCGGCGCCGACGATCAGAACGTTCGAGCTTTCGCCCTTGGCGTTCATCTTTTCCGGGTGCCAGCCCTTGCGCCATTCTTCCATGAAGGTCGGGTTCTGCGTGCAGCGGCTGATGCTCATCGTCATGTCGCCGGTGATGCAGATGTTGCAGCCGATGCATTCGCGGATGTCCTCGATCCGGCCTTCCTCGATCTTCTTCGGCAGGAAGGGATCGGCAATCGAGGGCCGCGCGCAGCCGATGAAATCGAGCACGCCCTGCCGCACCAGCCGCGCCATCACGTCGGGCGAGGTGAAACGGCCGACGCCGACGACGGGGCGCGAGGTGAGCTCGCGGATGCCGGTCACCAGCACCTCCTGCGCCGCCTCTTCCTTGAAGCGGGAGGGACCCGAGCAATCCTCCCAGGTGCCCTGCGCCAGATCCCACAGGTCGGGCAGATCGGCGTTCATCTCGATGAATTCGCGCAGCTCGGCGTTCGAGAAGCCGAGCGCGCCGATATGCTCGTCGAGGCTCACCCGCAGGGTGATCCCCATCGTGTCGCCGACCGCGTCGCGCATGTCGGCGATCACCTCGTTGACGAACCGCGCCCGGTTCTCGAGGCTGCCACCGTATTCGTCAGACCGCTGGTTCGTCGCACGCGACAGGAAATGCTGGAAGATGCCGAAGCCATGCGCACCGTAAAGGCAGATCAGATCGAAGCCCGCGAGTTTCGAGCGCTTGGCCGCATTCACGAACCAGCGGCGGAGGTTCCTGATGTCGGTCTTGTCCATCGCGCGCGCCTGCACCGGGTCGTTGGTGAAGGTGCGAATGGGCAGCGCCGAGGGAGCGAGCGGCACTTCCTTGGTATAGAGGTTCGGGCCGTTGATGCCGGAATAGGCAAGCTGGATGCCGGCGAGCGCGCCGCGCGTCTTCATCGCGTCCGACATCCGGTTCAGCGCCGGAATGTCGGCATCGTCCCACAGCCGCAGCTCGATGAAGGGGGTGATTTCCGAGGTGTGGTGCATCTCGGTCTGCTCGGTGAAGATCACGCCCCAGCCGCCCTCGGCCTTGATCCCGCGCATCGCGGCGGCGGCAGAGGGGTCGCGATAGCCGCCGCCATTGCAATGCGGAACCTGATAGAAGCGGTTCTTCGCGGTCAGGGGCCCGATCTTCGCGGGCTCGAACAGGATGTCATAGGCTGGGTTTCGCACGTCGTCTCCTTGCCGGCCGCAGGTCTGGCCGGGCTGAGGCGACGATCCGGCGCCGGGGCGCCCAAGTAAATTACACCTTCCGGAAGCCTGACTTAGGCTGCGCCTAATCACTTAATTCCGTGGCGAAGTGCACGCATAATGTGCAGTTGGCGAAAGCGTCAGAAGTCGCGCCGCACGCCCTTTGCCTGGACCTGCAGCCCCGGCGCGCGCAAGGGCGTGATCTCGGCCCGGGCATGGTCGATGAAGGCGCGCACGGTGCGCGAATTCTGCGCCCCCTCGCTCATCATCAGACCCAGCTTGAGCGTGCGCACGGGCCCCGTCAGCGGGATGAACCGCAGCCGCCGCCCGTCCGGGGCAAGTTCGGTGATCGGGCGCACATTCGCCAGACCGTAGCCGAAGCCGTTCGCCACCATCGAGCGCATCACCGCGATGTCGCGGGTGCGTTCCGCAATCATCGGCGTGATGCCGAGCGCGGTGAAGAAGGACAGGAAGTAATCCGAGCTCATCGGCAGGTCGAGCAGCACCATCGGATAGTCGGACAGCTCGGCCGGCGACACCGCCTCGAGATGGGCAAGCTCGTGCGTCTCGTGCAGAAGCGCGAAGGGCGGCAAGCCGATCAGCGGCACGAAATCGAGGTCCGGAGGCACGTTCAGGTCATAGGTCAGCGCGATATCGAGCTTGGCCGAGCGCAAGGCGTCGAACAGCTCCTGCTGGTCGCGCTCGAACTGGTGGAACTCGACCTCCGGGTAGGTGTCGACGAAGCTGCGGCGCAGTTGCGGCAGCACGATCTGCGCGAAGGACACAAGGCAGCCGATGTTCAGCGGCCCGCGCACCTTGCCGGTGATGTCATTCGCGAGATCGTTGAGAGCGCCAGCCTTTTCAAGCACTTCGCGCGCCAGATCCATGAAGCGCGCACCGCCCTGCGTGAGCGACAGCCCATGTGCATGGCGGCGGATGAACAGCTGCAGCCCGAATTCCGCCTCGAGCTGCGAGATCGCCGAGGAGATCGAGGGCGAAGAGACATTCACCTTCTCGGCGGCGAGCGCGATCGAGCCGCACTCGCCCACGGCGACGAAATATTCGAGCTGTCGCAGCGTGATGCGTAAGGGCACGGCTTATCCCCGGTTGTCTTGCGTCAGGTTTTTCCTAACGCAAGCTGATCCGCCGCGCCCTTGCCGTCAATAGCTGATCCAGACCGTCTTCAGCGCCGAATACTTGTCGAAGGAATGGATCGACAGGTCGCGGCCGAATCCCGACTGCTTCATGCCGCCGAAGGGTGTCATCGCGGAAAGCGCATCGACGGTGTTGACCGAGATGGTGCCCGCGACCAGCGCATCGGAAACCGCCATCGCCCGGCTCAGATCGCGCGTCCAGACCGAGGCGGCCAGCCCATAGACCGTGTCGTTCGCGATCGCGATCGCCTCGGCGTCGTCGCGGAAGGTCTGCACCGCAAGCACCGGGCCGAAGATCTCCTCGCGCGCGATACGGGCGTCGCGCGGCACATCGGCGAAGATCGTCGGCGCGATGAAGGCGTCCGAACCGCCGATCGTCAGCCGCTCCCCGCCGGTCACCAGACGCGCGGATTGCTTGCCCGAGGCCAGGAACCCCGCCACCCGCTCGGCATGGCGCGCATCGACCATTGCGCCCATCGTGGTTTCGGGGTCGAGCGGGTTGCCCGGCCGGATCGCCTCGGCCCGCACCTTCATCCGGTCGATCATCTCCTCGGCGATGCTCTCATGCACCAGCATCCGCGAATTGGCCGAACAGACCTCGCCCTGGTTGAAGAAGATGCCGAAGGCGGCCTTGTCGGCGGCGGCATCCAGATCGGCATCGGCAAAGATCAGGTTCGGGCTCTTGCCGCCGGTCTCGAGCCAGACCTGTTTCATGTTGCTCTCGCCGGCGTAGCGCTGGAACATCTTGCCGACCTCGGTCGAGCCGGTGAAGACGAGGCAGTCGACGTCGGGGTGCCGGCCAAGCGCCTGCCCCGCATCCTCGCCAAACCCCGGCACGACGTTCAGCACGCCACCGGGCAGCCCCGCCTCGGCGGCGAGTTCGGCCAGACGCAACGCCGAAAGCGGCGATTGCTCGGCCGGTTTCAGCACCACCGAATTGCCTGCGGCCAAGGCCGGCGCGAGCTTCCAGGTTGCCATGTCGAGCGGGAAGTTCCACGGCACCACCGCGCCGATCACCCCAAGCGGCACGCGGCGGATGAGCGCGATGTCCCGCCCGCCGGTCGGCGCGACCTCGTCATAGAGCTTGTCGATCGCCTCGGCATGCCACTGGAAGAAATGCGCCGAACCGGGCACATCGACGTTCACCGTCTCGGCAATCGGCTTGCCCATGTCGAGCGTGTCGAGAAGCGCGAATTCCTCGAGGTTCTCGCGCAGCAGGTTCGCCAGACGCAGCAGCACCTCCTTGCGCGCGCCGGGCGTCTGCTTCGACCAGCGGCCATCCTCGAAGGCGCGGCGCGCGGCGCGCACGGCGCGGTCGATATCCTCGGCGCCACCGCGCGCGACATCGGTGAGCACAAGGCCGGTCGCCGGGTTCACGCTCTCGACCCGCGCGCCCGAGGCGGCGGGCACGAAGCGCCCGTCGATCCAGCACTGGTTGCGCATCATCAGCGCGCCCGCGCGGGCGGTGTAATGGGCGAGGCTCTGCATCATTCGTCTCCGGGAACGCCGTAGGAAGGGGCCGCGACCGGGTTCAGCGCGCGGGTCACATAGTCATTCGCCTGCGGCGCATAGACATCCCAGGCGCGGGCGAGCGCCGCAATCGGGCAGCCGTCATCCAGCCAGTCGATGCGCAGCTCGGCCCAGGGCCAGGCCTGGCGGTCGACGATCAGAAGGCCTGCCGAATGCACCGGCCCCGCCTCGCCGCCAAGCGCAAGCCCCGCCTGCATCGCGGCAATCAGCCGGTCGCCAAGGCCCCCGGTCGCGGCCTCGAACCCCGCGACCATCGCCGCGGGCACACCGGCGTCCGCCAGCAGGTTACCACCCGCGGCACAGTCAACGCCCGTGGCCGAGGACCAGAGCCCGAGCGCATGCGGACCGGAATGGATCGCCGGCACCCCGGTTGCCCCGATGGCGAGCAATTGCCGATAGGCGGCAAAGCCGTCCGCCGCCACCGCCGCCGAAACCGCCGCTTCGGCGCTCTCGCCCGCCGCCAGCCGCTCGAGCATCAGCGGCCCGAGCCCCGGGTTCGTCACGTTCTGCGTCGCCACCGCGCCCACGCCCGCCCGGGCAAAGGCACAGCGCGCCGCCACCGCCGGCGAGGAGGACGAAATCGCCATCCCGAATTGCCCGCTCTCGGCGCAGCGCGCCACGATCGAAAAGGTCATCGCAACCCCATCCCTTTCATCTTGCCCGAAATACCTCGGGGGGTCCGGGGGGCGGCGCCCCCCGGCGCTCTCAGTCCGGGATCACCGCCGTCGCGTCGATCTCGACCAGCCACGAGGGCCGCGCGAGGCAGGTCACCACCACCCCGGTCGAGACCGGATGCACGCCCTTGATGTATTCGCCCATCGTCCGATAGACCGCCTCGCGGTGGCGCACGTCGGTCAGATAGACGGTGACCTTGCACAGATGCTCCATCTTGCCGCCGGCCTCCTCGATCAGCTGGCGGATGTTCTGCATCACCTTGTGGGTCTGCTCGACCGGATCCATCGAGCCGATGTCCTCGGCGGTGTCGAGATCCTGCGGGCACTGGCCGCGCAGGAACACCGTCGCGCCGCGCGCGACCACGGCCTGGCACAGGTCGTTGTCGAGCTTCTGCTCGGGATAGGTGTCCTTGGTGTTGAATTTGCGGATGCGGATATGGGCCATGTCGGGTCTCCGGAAATCAGGCGGTCTTGGTGACGGGTTCGGCGGCGGGCGCATAGGCGAGATAGCCGCGCTGCTTGGCGATGTGATCGGCGACGAATTTCGCGTCGTGCCAGCACCCCCAGATGAAGGAGGAGCCGCGGCGCGTCTGCCACGGCAGGCCGAGGAAATAGATCCCCGCCTCGCTCGAGACGCCCCGCGAATGGCGCGGCTTGCCGGCGGCGTCGAGCGCGCCCTCGGGCAGCCAGGAATAATCCGAGCTGAAGCCGGTGGCCCAGAGGATCGTGGTGATCCCGGCCTCGGCCAGATCGAGCGCGAGGATCGGATCGGTCATGCAGGCGGGATCGGCACCGATCACGCGGGCCTGCGGCTCCTCGGGCAGATCGAGGCCGTTGCGCGCGACATAGGCGTCGGCGGCATCGAGCAGCGACAGATAATTCGCGTCCCCGCCCGCGACGTTCTTCGCGAGATCCGGGGCGAAACGCATCGTGCCCGCGTCAAACCCTTCGGTCCGGCCAAGCAGCACCATCCCGCGCGCCGCAAGCTTGCGGAAATCGACGGTCTGGCCGCCATGCGCGCCGCTCACCGCAATCGTCGTGTGCTCGGAGGACGGGTTCGCATCGGCATCCCAGAGGTTCAGCACACCGAGCCACCAGACGAAATCGCGGCCGCGATAGCTGCGCGGCGGGCGGTCATGCGGCCCGACCGACAGATAGACCTTGCGCCCCGCGGCGAGCAGCTCGTCGGCGATCTGCACGCCCGAGGAGCCGGCGCCGACGACCAGAACCGCGCCCGGCGCGATCTGGGCGGGGTTGCGGTAGTCGCTCGAATGGATCTGGGTGATGCCGGTGCTTGCGGGCACCAGCGGCGGGATCGAGGGCGTCTGGAAGGCGCCGGTCGCGGCGATCACGTATTCCGCCTCGATCACGCCGGTCGAGGTCTCGACGCGGAACCCGGGGCGGCCTTCGAGGCGGGCGACCTGCTTCACCTCGACGCCGCAGCGCACCGGCGCGCCGATCTGGCTTGCATAGGCCTCCATGTAATCGGCGACCGCGTCCTTCGCCACGAAGGCATCGGGATCGGCGTCGAACTCAAGCGTCGGGAAGCGGTCGTGCCAGGCGGGGCCATTGGCGACGAGCGAATCCCAGCGTGCGGTGCGCCAGCGCTCGGCGATCCGGCTGCGCTCGAGCACGAGATGCGGAATGCCGGCGCGGCCGAGATGCTCGCTCGCGGCAAGGCCGGCCTGTCCGGCGCCGACGACGAGGGCTTCGATCTTTTCAACTGACATCGTTCAGTCCTTCTGTGAAATTCGGGGGCGCCCGGGGGCGCAGGAAACAAGGGGGGCTCAGGGGCCCGCGCGTTCGGTGGCGAACCAGCGGCTGGCCGGGCTGTCGGCGCAGTTCCGCGTCGCCGCGCCCATGACGCGCTCGCTCAGCCCCGCAGCCTGGCGCACGCAGTCGAGCGGGCCGTCCCAGTCGAAGTTGCGATAGACCGCGGCGAGATGGGCGAAGGGCGGCGATTGCGCGAAAAGCTCGAAGGTCAGCCGGTGGCCGGCATAGTCGGAATTGAGCAGGTCGCGCGCGAAGGCCAGCAGCTTGCGGCGGTCCTCGGCCTGCCATTCGTCATTGATGCCGTAGAATTTCTCGAGCCAGGGCGCGGTTTCGGGCGCGCGGAAGGCGGCCACGTCGGGGGTGAGCCCGATCTGCCCGCCGCAAAGCTCGCGCGCCAGATGCATCATCGCTGCCATCTGCCCCGCCGCAAAGACGCGGCCGGCATAGATCAGCGACTGGTTCGGCATCATCAGCCCGGCCGGGCTCCGTTCGGCCATCGCGATCGCCGAGGTCAGATGCGCGTCGATCCCCTCGCGCCAGCAGGCAAGCTGCGCAAGCTTCTCCTGCACGCCCTGCAACCGGTCGAGCCCGGTCTGGCGCAGGTTGAACAGTGCCGCGCCGATCATCATGTCGGCGAATTTCAGGCTGCGCTGCACGAAGGCGAAGGCGGAATAGCGGTGCAGCGTGGCGCGCATCGCCATCGCCGAGGCCACGTGGCGATGGAAGAGCACGTTCTCCCAGGGGATCAGCACGTCGTCGAAGATCACCAGCGCCTCGATCTCGTCGAAGCGGTTCGAGAGCGGGTAATCCTCGGCGGGCGCGCGGGTCGCGAAACCGGTGCGGCAGATGAACTTCAGCCCCGGCGCGCCCAGATCGCAGATGAAGCCCACGGCATAGGGCGACAGCGCCCCCTCGCCCCAGGTCGCGATCGTCGGCTTGGTGAAGGCCTGGTTCGCATAGGCCGCCGCGGTCTCGAACTTCGCGCCGCGCACAATGAGGCCGGCATCGGTCTCGCGCACGACATGCAGGAGCATGTCCGGGTCCTGCTCGCCGGGCGTCTTCGAGCGGTCGCCCTTCGGGTCGGTATTGGCCGAAACGTGGAACGGGTCGGCGCGCACCACGCGCGCGATATGGGCGGCGATGTTCGGCGCGAATTGCGGGTCGATCTCGTTCAGCGTCGCGGCGCAGTCATGGAGCGACCACATCTCGCCCACGGTCTCGTCGCCCACGCGCGTCACCACGCCGCCGACGGCATCGAGCACCGCCTCGGTCGCGCGCCGCTTCGCCCACCAGTCGGCCTGACTGAAGGGCAGCGCGTTGGCCTGCGCGTTCACCTCGCCCTCGCCGCGCACGGTCATCAGGGCCGCGGTCTCGGGCGCATGCGCCATGTCGAAGATCCGCGCGCGGATGTCGACCAGGGGCTTGAACATCGGGTGGGCGGTCACGTCGGCGACACGCTCGCCGTTGACGTGGATCTCGCGCCCGTCCCGGATCGACTCCCTGTAGTCAGTGCCTGTGCGGATCATCGCGGAAAACTCTGGTTCATCGCCTTGCAGGAAGAGGGTGACGCAGGATTGGCTGAGGAAAAAGAAATTCCTGCGTCACCACGGCTTAGGATCAGCCTAAGCAGAGAGCACCATCCGGGCGCAGCGCTCGCCGATCATCATCGAGGGCACGTTGGTGTTGCCGCCAATCAGCGTCGGCATCACCGAGGCGTCGGCCACACGCAGCCCCTCGATCCCGCGCACCTTCAGCGTCGCCGGATCGGTGACGGCGAGGGCATCGCTGCCCATCTTGCAGGTGCCGACGGGGTGATAGACAGTCAGCGCCTCGGCCCGCAGATAGGCCAGGATCTCGGCGTCGCTTTGCACCTTCGGGCCGGGCAGCATCTCGGGGCCGCGGACCTCGTCAAAGGCGCTGTCGGCAAAGATCGCACGGGCGATCTTGATCCCTTCGACCAGCGTCTTCGCATCCTGCGGATCGGTGAAGAAGCGATGGTCGATCTCGGCGCCGCCATCCTTCGCGAGCCGGATTTCCCCCACCGATTTCGGCCGCAGCACGCAGGTATGGACCGCATAGCCGTGACCGTATTCGACGAGCCGCCCGCGGTGGCTGCGGTAGCCCGGCACGAAGTGGAACTGGATGTCGGGTTCGTCGCCCGCGAATTTCGTGCGCGCGAACCCGCCTGCCTCGACGTAATTCGTGGTCAGCATCCCCTTGCGCGCAAAGAGATATCTGAAGGGCGCCGCGATCATCGCCGGCAGGTTGGCGAGCGACAGGCCCAGCGTCTTCGTCGAGCGCGAGCGCACGGTGATCATGCCGTCGATATGGTCGCGCAGGTTCTGCCCCACCCCCGGCAGGTCATGGGCGACGGCGACGCCCGCCGCCTTCAACATCGCCGCCGGCCCGATGCCCGAGCGCATCAGGATCGCGGGCGAGCCGATCGCGCCCGCGCTGAGGATCACCTCGCGGCGCGCGGTGAGCACCCGCCGCCCGCTGGCGTCGCTGACCTCGACCCCGGTCGCGCGGGTGCCATCCAGCACCACGCGATGCGTCTCGGTGCCGGTCAGAACGGTGAGGTTCTTGCGCTCCCGCACCGGTTTCAGAAAGGCGCGATAGGAAGACCAGCGCGTGCCGTTCTTCTGCGTGACGTTGTAGACGCCCAGCCCCTCCTGCGTGCCGGCGTTGAAATCGGTGTTCTCGCGCAAGCCCACCGCGCGGCCCGCGGCGATGAACATCCGGTCGAGCACGTTCGGATCGCGTGCGGCGCTGACGTAAAGCTCGCCCTCGGTGCCGTGCCACTCGGGCGACTGCCCGATCTGGTTCGCCTCGAGTGACTTGAATACCGGCAGCACGTCGTCCCAGCCCCAGCCCGCGCAGCCAAGATCGCGCCATTCGTCGTAATCGGAACAGGCGCCGCGGATGAACACCATCGAGTTGATGGTGGAGGAGCCGCCAAGCGCCTTGCCGCGGTTCACCGGGATGCGGCGGTTGTTCAGCTCGGGCTGCGGCGTGCCGGTGAAGGCATAATCGTATTTCGGATTGCCGTAGAGCGACAGGATCCCCGCCGGCACGGTGACGTTCGGCGCGCTTTCCGTGCCGCCCCCCTCGATCACGCAGACCGTCGCTCGGCCCCCGGCCGAGAGCCGGTTCGCCAGCACGCAGCCCGCCGATCCTGCGCCCACGATGATGTAATCGAACTCGGTTGCGGTCATGTCCCGGCCTCCTGCTTGCGTCCCGGCGACCATGACCGGCGATCGGCTGAGGCTGCAGAAGCATTTTCCTAGGCTTGGCTTAGGAGAAACCGAAGCTTGGCCCCCTGCCCCGCAAGCCACTGATTTTGCTTGAGACGCCATCCGGCGGGGTTTTCGTCCGCGGCGGGAAGCAGCGCGGGGCGGCGCCGGAATGGGCAAGGCGGCGCGCGAACGGGCGCCGCGCGAACCCGCGTGTCCTACGACCAAGGTCGCAGATCCCGGCCCGCGGAGTTTGCCCACGGCCCGCCCTGGCCGTGCTAGCATGTCCCTCACAGCAGAGCGCGGGGAGGGCGTCATGTTGGAGGAGGCCTTGCTGGTCGATGCGTCCGGCGCAGCGATCCGCCATGACCGGCGGACGCGCTCGACCGACTGGGAGGAGGTGCAGGCGTTCTGCAAGACGGCCTACATGCCCTATCGGGTGCGGCCGCTCGACCGCCTTGCGTTGCCCGATGCGACGATGATCTCGGCGCCCGCCGGCCGCGTGCTGCTGACCCGGTTTTCCTATGGCACCGGGATCCACCTCGACCGGTTCGACCCCGAGGCAGGCAATATCCTCGTGCTGACCACCCTGCGCGGCGCGCTGCGTCACCAGACCGGGTCCACGCCCGCCACCACCGGCGCGGGCGAAAGCTTCGTCGCCGATTGCGCGCGCACCGACTACTGGCTCGATGGCGATGACGACCACATGCAGCTGAACCTGACGCTGCCGCACCGGCTGATGGAGGAGACCGCCGCGCGCTGGTTCGGCTTCGTGCCCGACGACGCGCTCTGGACGCGCCGGGTGAAGATCGGCGGACGGGACTCGGCCTGGCTGCGGCTGCTCGATTACGCCGCGCGCACGCTCGGCGGCACGCTGCCCGGCACCGAGGTGATCGGGCGCCACCTCGAGGAGATGCTCTGCCTCGAGCTGCTGCGCGAATGGGCAGGGCAAACCGGCCTGCGCCTCGAGGACGGCGCCCGCGCCGCCGCCCCCTTCTACGTGCGCCGCGCCGAGGAGATGCTGACCGCCGAGGCCCGCGACCCGCCGACGATCGGCACCGTGGCGGCGCGGCTCGGGGTCTCGGCGCGCACGCTTTCGGAAGGGTTCCGCCGCTTTCGCGGGATCTCGCCGCGCGCGTTTCTGGCCGCGCGCCGGCTGGAAGGACTGCATGCCGAGCTGGCCTCGGCGCCGCCCGAGCGCTCGATCGGCGAGATCGCGAGCGGCTGGGGCTTCGTCAATTTCGGCGCGCTGGCCGGGCAGTATCGCCGCCGCTTCGGCGAGTTGCCATCGCAGACGCGGGCGCGCCGGCGGCTTTGACCGGGCGCCGCATTTGCCTTCCGAAACCGGACAGCGCCTGCGCAAACCGGACAGACCGCGCCCCGGCCTCATGGCAGGCTGAGGGGAGCGAAAGCTCAGGGAGGACGACATGAAGGATCTGAAGACGGCCTGCGATGCGGTGCTGCACGGCGTCACCGCGGGTGCGGCGCGGGTGCCGGGCGTGGTGGCGATGGTCACCGACCGCGACGGCACCCTCTATTCCGGGGCGGCGGGGGAGCGCCGGCTCGGTGGCACGCCGATGGACGAGGAGACGGTCTTCGCCATCTTCTCGACGACCAAGGCGATCACCGGCACCGCGGCGCTGCAATGCGTCGAGGACGGGCTTCTCGACCTGGATGCGCCGGCAAAGACCTATGCCCCGGCGCTTGGCCGGCTGCAGGTGATCGAGGGCTTCGACGCCGACGGCACGCCGCGGCTGCGCGCGCCGAAGACCGATGTCACCACGCGCCAGCTGCTGCTGCACACCGGCGGTTTCGGCTATGACTTCTTCAACGCGACCTATCGGCGGCTCGCCGAGGAGCACGGTCAGCCCTCGGTGGTCACCGCCTCGCGCGGCTGCATCGAGACGCCGCTGCTGTTCGATCCGGGCACGCGGTGGGAATATGGCACCAACATCGACTGGGCGGGCCAGGTGGTCGAGGGAATCCGGGGCAAGAGCCTTGGCGCGGTGATGCGCGAGCGCATCTTCGACCGGCTCGGCATGGAGGAGATCGCCTTCACCCGCACCCCGGCGATGAAGACCCGCACCGCGATCATCCATGCCCGCGGCGCCGATGGCGCGCTGACGCCGATGGACGAGTTCTTCCTGCCCGACGACCCCGAGGTCGAGATGGGCGGGCACGGGCTGTATGCCACGATCCCGGAATACATGAAGTTCATCCGGATGTGGCTGAACGACGGCGACGGCCCGAACGGCCGCGTGCTGCGCCCCGAGACCGTCGGCTGGGCGGTGCAGAACGGGCTGCAGGCGCATCAGAAGGTGGGGATGCTGCCCGGCGTGATCCCCGAGCTGTCGAATGACGCCGAATTCTTCCCGGGGCTGAAGAAGGGGTGGTCCTACACCTTCATGACCAACGAGGAAGAGGCGCCGACGGGCCGGCCCGCGGGGTCGATCGGCTGGGCGGGGCTGGCCAACAGCTTCTACTGGATCGACCGCAAGACCGGCGTCGGCGGCTATTGGGCGACGCAGATCCTGCCCTTCGGCGACCCCGTCTCCTTCACCGGCTACCTCGATTTCGAGAGCGCGGTCTATCGCGCGATGGCCGCCGCCCGCGCCGCCTGAGGCCCGAACGGGCACCGAAGATCGCGGGGAGCGGACACCGCTCCCCGCCCGTTCGCCGTTTGGGAGGAGGGCATGAACGGGCTGATCCCTTTCGAGGAGCTGCCGGACTGGGTGCCGGGGCGGCTGCTGCTGGCAAGCGACACGCTCGGCTGGCGGCATGTGCAGCTGCGCGCCTATCACTACGAGGGACAGGAGGTCATCGTGCCGGCGATGCGCGACTTCCTGCTGGTGGGTTACAGCGCCGGCACCACGCCGATGCGGCGCCGCTTCGACGGGCGCTGGACGAATGACACGCTCGGCCCCGGGGCGGCCTCGCTGCTGACCCGGGCGCAGCGCGCGAACTGGAGCTGGCACGCGCCGATCGACGTCACCCATCTCTATCTCGACGGGAAATTCGTTGCCGAGGTGGCAAGCGAGGTGATGGATTGCTGCGTGAACGAGGTGGCGCTGGCCGATGTGCTGCGTACCGAGGACCCGGTGGTCACCCATGCGATGGCGGCGATCGCGGCCGAGGCGCGCGAGCGCGGCATGGGCGGCGCGCTTTACGTGGAATCGCTTGCCCGCGCGCTCGTCGTGCATCTGCTGCGCCGCTATGCCTCGGTGCAGTCGCGCGACACGGCGGTGCCCGGCGCGCTCGGGCCGCGGCAGCAGCGGGTGATTGCCGATTACGTCGAGACGCATCTGGCCGAGGCGCTGGACCTGAAGGGGATGGCGGCGGTGCTGGGCCTGCCGCCCTGCCTCTTCGCGCGGCAATTCCGCAAGAGCTTCGGCCGGCCGCCCTATGCCTGGGTGATGGCGCGGCGGATCGAGCGCGCGCGCGAGATGCTGGCCCGCTCGGCGCTGCCGATCAAGGCGGTGGCGGCGGAATGCGGCTTTTCCGATCAGGCGCATCTGACGCGGGTGTTCGCGGCCACCACCGGCGAAACGCCCGCCGCCTTCCGGCGACGGGCGGAGTGACCGGGGCCAGCCGGAACGGTGCCACATTCCGCCCCGCCCGTCCGGGTCAGCTCATCGCGAAGCCCTGATAGCCCGCCTCGGCCGCCTCCCGGCATTTCTGCCGATAGGTGCCGACGCCGCCGGTATAGGACAGCACCCGGCGCGGCTTGCCCGGCACGTTCGAGCCCGTGTACCACGAGTTCGTCCGTGCGATCAGCGTCGCGTTCGCCACCTCGTCATGGTGCCGCACCCAGGCCTCCTCGCCCTCGGCGGTGGGTTCGATCACCGTCTTGTTCGAACCGCGCAGCGAGCGGATGCAGTCGGTGATCCATTCCGTCTGCTGCTGCAGGCAGGTGGTCATGTTGCACAGCGCGGCCGAGGGGGCGAGCGGTGCGCCGGTCATGAACAGGTTCGGGAAGCCGTGCTTCTGCATGCCGAGCGTGGTGCGGATCTCGCGGCCCCATTCCTCGGCAAGCTTCATCCCGTCGCGGCCGGTGATGTCGATGCGCGACAGCGCCCCCGAGCCCGCGTCGAAGCCCACCGCCATGATGATGACATCGAGCGGATAGACCGTGCCGTCGGCAAGCTTCACCCCCTCGGGCACGATCTCGGCGATCGGGTTGTCGCGCACCCTCACCGCCTCGACATTGTCGCGCAGATAGACCTCGAGATAATTCATCTCGAGCGGCACCCGATGCGTGCCGAAGCCATAGTCGCCGGGCTTCGGCACCAGGATGTCGATGAGCTTCGGGTCCTTCAGCCGCGCCGTCATCTTCTCGCGCACGAAATCCGAGACCTCGGCACTCACCGCCTCGTCGAAGAAGATCTCGGCGAAGGAGGCCAGCCACAGCTTCAGCGAGCCGTCGGCATGGATCTCCTCGAGCACCGCGCGGCGCTCCTCGGGGCTCAGATCGGCCCATTTGTGCTGGAAGTCGTATTCGAAGCCGGTGAAGCTGTGCGGCAGGTTCTGCTTCAGCTCGCCGAAGCGGCCCTTGTACCAGTGTTCCTCGTCCGGGCCGTATTTCGGGTTCTTCATCGGCAGCACGTATTGCGGCGTGCGCACGAAGACCTTGAGATCGCCGACCTCGTTCGCAATCGTCTGGATCACCTGGATCCCGGTCGCGCCGATGCCGATCACGCCGACCCGCTTGCCGGCAAGGTCGAGCCCGCCCTTCGGATAGCGCGCGGTGTGCAGGATCGTGCCGTTGAAGCTCTCCTGCCCCGGAAACCGGTTCTCGAGCGGCGCCGAGAGCATGCCGGTGCAGCCGATCAGGAATTGCGTGTCCCAGCTTTCGCCGGTGTCGGTCTCGACGCGCCAGCGCCCGGTCGCGGCGTCGAACTCGGCCTTCGTCACCCGCGCACCGAAGGTGTAGTCCTTGCGCAGGTCGAGCCGGTCGGCGATGTAGTTCATCCAGCGCTCGATCTCGGGCTGGGCCGGGAAGCGCTCGCTCCAGGTCCAGTCCTTGTAGAGCTCCTCGTCGAAGAGATACTGGTAGATATAGCTTTCGGAGTCGAATTTCGCGCCCGGGTAGCGGTTCCAGTACCAGGTGCCGCCGACATTGGTGCCGGCCTCGACGCCGTGCACGCTCATGCCTTCCTGGCGCAGCTGGTAAAGCTGGTACAGCCCCGCGACCCCGGCCCCGATGATGAGCGCGTCGATTTTCTGTGTCACGTCGATCCTCCCTTGATCTGCATGTGGTCCTGCATCGGCCCGGCCGCCTCCCAACGGTCGGGCTGTGACAAGGCTAGGCGAGGGCCGTAGCGCGGGTCTTGAAGGTTTCGCGGCGATCTTTGAACGAAACGGGAGGGCGCGGTGCGGCCATCCGCACGCGCAGCGCGCCCGGTCTCGGGGCCGGGACGACCGGCATGATCGCCCCGGCGCGGAACGCAGTCGCCGCCGGCCCGCGGAAAAGCGGATTTTCAGCCCCTCCCCGCTCGCCGTTCTTGACAGAAAGCCGCGCAGGCCCGCTTATAGAACGAACGTTCGAACCATGATTCGGACGGAGGGAGGAACATTCTGATGGCAACACCCGGCAACAGTCGCGGCACTGTGGTCGATCAGGCGGACATGCGTGAAAGCCTGCTTGAAACCGCAGTCGAGATGTTTTCCGAGAAGGGGTTCAGCGGGACCTCCATTCGCGACATCGCGCGCGAACATGGCGTCAGCCTGTCGAACATCTATTACTACTTCAGCAACAAGGAAGGCCTGTGGCGCGAGATCATGAACCGCTCGGTGCGCAGCCTGCCGGGCCGGTTGCGGGCCGCCATCGCCCAGGCCGACACCCCGCGCGCCCAGCTTGACGCGCTGATCCGCGAACATCTGCGCGCCGGGGTGGAGCATCAGCGCGAGCTTCTGATGCTGCTGACCGAACAGGGCCAGCTCGGCGAGGACAGCTCGCGCGAGACGCTCGAGATCCAGCGCGAGATCCTCGAGATCTACACCGCTGTCCTCGAGGCGCTCTCGGCCGAGGGCGCGCTGCACGAAGGCCACATCCGCGTCGCGGTCTTCAACATCCTCGGCGTCGTCAACTGGCACCTGCGCTGGTACCGCGCCGACGGCCCGCTGCCCGCCGACACGCTGCATCAGGAAATCATCAACTTCATCAGCCGCGCCGTCTGCCGCGACTGAGGTCGGCTGAACCGGACCCGTCATCACGGACGAAAAAAGAACGGAGCGGCCCTGCCGCGCCGAAGGGAGGAGACATGGCTTTTACAATCGACATCGACACCGGCGGCACCTTCACCGACGGTTTCGTTTCCGGGCCGGGCGTGGCACGCGCGGTCAAGACCCCCACCACCCCGCACGACCTGACCGAGTGCTTCCTGGCCTGCATCACGGCCGGCGCCGGGGCGGTCGGTCTGAGCGTCGAGGCATTCCTCGAACAGACCGACGTGGTGCGCTTCGCCTCGACCGTCGGCACCAATGCGCTGATCGAGCGCAACGGCGCGAAGATCGGGCTGATCCTGTCGGAGGGCGGGCGGGCGCTGGCGCCGCTCGAAGCCGAAGGCAAACCCGGCATCGTCAGCCCCGACATGGCGATCGAGATCGGCGCCGGGCTCAGCCCCTCGCAGGTGCTCGACCGCGCGCAGGCGCTGATCGATGCGGGCGCGCAATGCCTGGTCGTGGCGCTCGACGGCAGCGAGACCGACCCGACCCGCGAACGGGCGGTGCGGCAGGTGATCAAGGCGGAATATCCGCGCGATTTCCTCGGCTCGATCCCGGTCTTCCTGTCGTCGGACATCACTGTGCGCAGCGGCTATGGCGAGCGGATCAACAGCGCCGTCGTCTCGGCCTATTCGCACAGCCGTCTGGCGCGGCTGCTCTACAAGGCCGAGCAGGAGCTGCGGGCGCGGCGCTATCGCGGCCCGTTCCTGATCGGCCACAATGACGGCGCGGTCGCCCGCGTGGCCAAGACCCGCGCCATCAGCACCTACAACTCGGGCCCCGCCGCGGGGCTGGTCGGCGCCCGCGCGATCGGCCGGCTCTATGGCGAAAGCGACGTGATCTCGGCCGACATGGGGGGCACCTCCTTCGACATCGGGCTGGTGAGCGACGGCCAGCTGAATGTCGCGCTGCGCCCGGGCATCGAGGGCTATCGCACCAACGTGCCGATGAACGAGGTCGAGGCGCTTGGCGCCGGCGGCGGCTCGATCGCCGCGGTGGTCGACGGGGTGCTTGTCGTCGGGCCGCGCTCGGCCGGGGCGATGCCGGGGCCGGCGTGCTTCGGGCTGGGCGGCAGCGAGCCGACGGTGACCGATTGCAACCTGGTCCTCGGCCGGATCGATCCCGACAACTTCCTCGGCGGTGCGCGCCGGCTGGATGCCGGCAAGGCCCGCGAGGCGGTGCGCCAGCATCTGGCAGAGCCGCTCGGGATCAGCCTCGAAGAGGCGGCGCTGAGCGTCGTCAACCAGGTCGACAGCAGCGTGGGCACGGCCATCGCGGCGCTGCGACACACCGCCAAGAGCGACCCGCTGCTCACGGTCTATGGCGGGGCCGGTCCGCTCCACGCCTGCCGCGTGGCCGAGATGGCGGGGCTGAGCCGGATCGCGATCACCCCCTTCTCGGCGGTGTTCTCGGCCTTTTCCTCCTCGCTGATGGATGTCGGGCACGGCTACATGTGCGCGGTCGAGGCCGAGGGCGGCACGCCCGGGCTGCGCGAGAAGGTGGCGGGGCTCGTCGCCGGCATGCAGGCGACCGCGCTGCGCGACATGCGCGGCGAGGGCTTCGACCCCGACAGCCTGTCGTGGCACCTGAACGCGATCCTGCGCCGCAAGGACGGGTCCGAGGCGCAGGTCTCGGTCGAGGTGGCCGACCCGCTCGCCCCGGCGGCCCTTGCCGCCCTGCACGAGGCGATCGCGGCGCGCGTTCCCGATGCGGCGCAATTCGCCACCGTCGGCCTTTTCGCCTCGGCCCCGGTGCCGCATTTCAGCTTTGCCGAGCGCGCCCTCGGCGCGCCTGCCGCCGATGCGGCGCAGACCGGCCGGCGCGCGGTGATCTGCGGCCCGGGCCCGGCCGCCGATGTGCCGGTCTTCGACCTCGAGCGGCTCTGCCCCGGCCATGCCCTGACCGGCCCGGCCCTGCTCGAAAGCGACAAGACCACGATCTGGGTCGCGCCCGGCTGGCAGGCCCGCATCGACCGTTTCGCCAACCTGCTGCTGACGAAAGGCTGAGGACATGACCATTCGCATCACGGAAAACCTGGCCATCGACCTTGCCACCGAGGAATGGTGCTGCGTCGCCTGCGGCCACCGCCTTGCCCCGGCGCGGGCGAATTACAAGACCGGCTGCCTCGTCGCCGAGGTGCCGCTGGCCGAGGCGCATCCGCCGCTGGTCCAGGGCGCGGCCTACAGCTTCACCCCCGACCCGGACTTCTGCCGGCTGGTGGAGTTCTACTGCCCGTCCTGCGCCACGGTGCTGGAAAACGAATACCTGCCGCCGGGCCATCCGCTGACCCATGACATCGAGCTCGACATCGATGCGCTGAAGGCGAAGCACGGGGGCGCGGCATGAGCGGCCTCGGCGCCATCGAGGCCCTGCGCGGCGGGCTGCACTGGACCGCCCCGATCCTGATGCCCTCGGCCGCCGCCTTCGGCGCAAGGCTCGAGGCAAGGCCGCTCGCCGATCTCGCCGAACCGCAGGCGCTGGCCGGCGCCACGGTGGCGGCGGCGCGGTTCCTCGGCGCGGATGCGGTCTGGGTCAGCGCGGCCCCCGCCGCCGGCATCACCCTGTCAGCCGCCGCGCATCGCGATGCGGTGACCCGGGCCGCGGCCGCGGCGGGGCGACTGAAACTCGCAGTGCTGGCCGAGATCCCCGGCCCGATCGCCCGCGCCCGGGCCCTTGGCGGCGATCTGGACGCGGCGCTGCGCGAGATCAAGCCGGGGCTGATCGAGGAGTTCGAGGCGCTGTCGCGGCTGCGTCCCGACATCATCGTGCTGCGCGAACCTGCGGCAAGCGGCGAGGAGGCCGCAAACCGCAGCCTGCCACGCCTCTATGGCGCGCTGAAACGCCTGGCCGAGCATTTCGATATCCTGAAGGGCATGTGGCCCGCCCTGCCCGAGATGACCGGCCCGGCCCGTCCGGACCTGTCCTTCGCCCCCGCTCCGGACGCGCCGGAGGCCGGACCGGTGACGGGCGAGCGGGCGCTGGCCATCGCGCCGGACTGGTCGGACGCGCCAGGCTTCGGCGCCGCCCTGCAACGTGGCCGCGGCGCCGCGGCCGCAGCCGGCCTGCCGCTGATCGTCAGCGGCTGTGCGGGCCTTGCCCATGACACCGAACCGCAGCTGGCCCGCGCGGCCATCGCAACCATAACGGAGCGCGCCTGAGGCGCCGCTTCGATCAGGGAGGAACCCATGACTTACGATGTTGGCATCGACATCGGCGGCACCTTTACCGATCTGTGCGCCATCGCCGAAGATGGCACGCTGATCACCGCCAAATCGCCCACCACCCATTACGACCTGTCGGTCGGTCTGATCCGCGGCCTGCGCGAGCTGGGCAAGCGCGCCGGCCTGGCCCAGGACAGCTTCCTCGGCCAGGTCGAGGCGCTGCGCTACTCCACCACGATCGGCACCAACGCGCTGATCGAGCGCAAGGGGCCGCGCCTCGGGCTGATCACCACCGCGGGCTTCGAGGACACGATCTTCATCGGCCGCTCGCGCAGCTGGGCCGACGGCATGGCCTTCCACGAGATCCGCGACATGGCGGTGATCCGCAAGCCCGAGCCGCTGGTCGCCCCCGACATGGTGATGGGCCTGTCCGAGCGGCTCGATTGCAACGGCCGGGTGATCCGCGCCCTCGACCCCGACGAGCTGCGCGAGAAGCTGCAGATGCTGGTCGACCGCGGCGTGCAGGGGATCGTGGTCAGCCTGCTGTGGTCGTTCATGAACCCCGCGCATGAGCGCGAGATCCGCCGCATCATCGAGGAGGAATATCCCGAGGAATTCCTCGGCTCGATGCCGGTCACGCTGGCCTCCGAGGTCTCGCCCAAGGCGGGCGAATACACCCGCACGATGACGGCGCTGGTCAACGCCTACATCCACGGCGTGATGATGCAGGAACTGGGCGATCTGACCCACAACCTGCGCCGGGCGAACTATCGCCGGCCGCTGATCCTCGTGCACAACACCGGCGGATCGAAGAAGGTCTCGCGCACCCGGGCGGTGCTGACCCACAACGCAGGGCCGGTGGCAGGGATGTACGGCGCCGCGCTGATCGGCGCACAGGAGGGCGTGAAGGACATCGTCTTCGCCGACATGGGGGGCACCTCCTTCGACATCGGCGTGCTCGCCGGGGGGGTGCTGCGGGCGCAGGACTTCATTCCGGTCATCGACCGCTGGCGCACCAATATCCCGGCGATCGAGGTGCGCTCGATCGGCGCGGGCGGCGGTTCGATCGCCTGGATCAACCAGGCCATGGGCGGCCAGCTCGAGGTCGGGCCGCAGTCGGCGGGCTCGGTGCCGGGCCCGGCGTGCTACGACCAGGGCGGGCAGGAACCGACCGTGACCGATGCCGATCTGGTGCTCGGCTATGTCAACCCGGACAACTACCTCGGCGGCGCCATGCTGCTTGATCCCGATGCCGCGCACGAGGCGATCCGCAGCCGCATCGCCGAGCCGCTGGGGATCTCGGTGCTCGAGGCCGCCTGGCGCATCCGCCGCCTGATCGACGCCCGCATGGGGCAGGAGATGTTCAACGAGGTCGCGCTCAAGGGCCATAACCCGCGCAGGTTCGCGGTCTATGCCTGCGGCGGCGCGGGGGCGGGCCATGCCTGCGGCTTCGCGCGCCATGTCGGCGCCACCACGATCATCGTGCCGGCGATGTCCTCGGTCTCGGGGGCCTTCGGCGCCTCGTCGATGGAGATCCGCCAGGTCTGGGAGCAGTCGCGCAGCCTGCGGCTGTTCGACTTCAGGACCCAGACCTATCTGGCCGATCCCGAAGCGCTGAACGCGGTGATCGCCGATCTGACCGACCGCGCCACCCGCGATCTCAAGCTCGAGGGGTTCGACGCCGACCGCATCGCCTTCACGCTTGAATTCGACATGCGCTATGGCTCGCAATACCACCTGACGCGGGTGACCTCGCCGACGCTGAGCTTTGCCGGTGCCGATGACTTCCGTGCCCTGTGCGACCGGTTCGAGGCGCAATATGCCACGGTCTATTCGCCCGAGGCGGCCTTCCCCTCGGGCGGGATCGCGATCGAGGCGATCTTCGTCACCGCCGCCATCCGCCAGGAGCCGCGCCGGCTGAACGGCAGCGACGAGACCCCGCATCACCCCGAGCCCGGCGCGATCCGCC
Source organism: Paenirhodobacter sp. YD-8 (assembly GCF_056590935.1). NCBI lineage: Bacteria > Pseudomonadati > Pseudomonadota > Alphaproteobacteria > Rhodobacterales > Paenirhodobacter > Paenirhodobacter sp. YD-8. Next base: position 2,872,526 of record NZ_CM152649.1, read on the forward strand.
CGGCCTGCTTCGACGCGGCCGAGGGCATGGTCGACACCCCGGTCCACGACTGGACCGCGCTGCGCCCCGGCGCCGAGATCCCCGGTCCCGCGATCATCGAGGCGCCCGACACGACCTATGTGATCGAACCGGGCTGGATCTACCGCATGAACCGCCTGCGCAACGGCATCATCACCGCGCAGGGCTGAAACGGCACAACAGGGCGGCGGTCCCGGCACGGGACTGCCCGTCCAAGGGAGGACAGAATGAACGCACCGATGACCATCCGCTACAGCCGCGACACCGAGGTCGTGCAACGGCTGCGCCCGGAACCGCCCTCCGACCGCGAGGCGCGGGCGATGGAGGGGCTGAACGATCTGGAATACGAGATCTTCACCCACAAGCTGCACATGATCGCGCTCGAGGGCAAGGAAACCACGATGAAGCTGGGCGCTTCGACCGCGATGCGGTGGGGCGACGTGGCCTTCGGAATCTATACCGCACAGGGCGATCTGGCGGTCTGTGCCACCGGCATCTATCACCACGCGGTGCTGAGCCAGCTGCCGGTGAAATACCTTGTCAAGCATCTGGCCCATGACCCGACCGTGGGCCTGAAGGAGGGCGACGCCTTCTTCTACAACGACCCCTTCTATGGCGGCGTGCACAATGCCGACATGGGCCTGTGCATCCCGGTCTTCTCCGGCGGCGAGCTGGTGTGCTTCATCGGCGCGGCGGTCCACACCGGCGAATGCGGCGGCTCGGAGCCGGGCGGCATGGTGAACGGGGCGAAGTCGCGCTACGACGAGGGGCTGATGTGCCCGCCGATCAAGATCGGCGAGAACTTCGCGCTGAAGGAGGATCTTCTGGGTCTTCTGGCCACCGCGACCCGCGATCCGCGCACCATGGTGCTCGACATCAAGGCGCGCCTTGCCGCCGCGCGCATCGCCGAGCGGCGCCTGCACGACTATCTGGCCGAGATCGGCCCGGATTTCCTCGTCGGCGGGCTGCGCCGGATCCTGAAGCAGACCGGCGAGGCGGCGCGCGCGCGCATCGCCACGCTCAATGACGGCATCTATCGCCAGCCGCGCTTCATGGACACGACCGGGCCGGAATCGGCGCTGCTGAAGATCAACCTGACGATCGAGAAGAAGGGCGACCGGATCAAGCTGATCCTGAACGGCTCCTCGCCGATGCTGCACGACCGGCCGGTGAACACCTATTTCCAGGGCCTGCTGGGGATGGCGATGGTCTATGTCTGCGGCTGGCTGATGCCCGACCTGCCCGCCAACAACGGCCTGCTCGAGGCGGTGGACTGGGAGTTCCCGGAAAACAGCTTCATCAATCCCAACGGCGACGTGCCGGTGTCCTATGCCCCCGCGACGATGGTGGCCTTCAGCCAGGGCATGTTCATGGCCGGTGCGAAGCTCGCCTATGCCACCGATCCCTCGCGCGCGGCCGGGGCCTGGTACACCGGCTTTGCGGTGACGGTCTTCGGCGGCTTCAACCAGTGGGGCGAGCCGATGGCCGACATCACCCCCGAGATCAACGCCACCGGTGCGGGCGGCCGCCCGGGCATGGATGGCGTCGATGTCGCCGGCGCCTTCTTCGCCACGATGAGCGATTGCGGCGATGTCGAGACCACCGAGGCCGAGCGCCCCTTCCTCTATACCTTTCGGAATTTCTTCGACAATTCCTATGGTCACGGGAAATACCGCGGCGGTTCCGGCGTCGGCATGGGGATCAAGGTGCACGGCGTGCCGATGGTGGCGCTCGGCTCGATGGGGTTTGGCTCGCATTTCCCGGCCACGCTCGGCATCTTCGGCGGGCGGGCGGCGCCGCCGGCCTTCGTGCAGACGGTGCGCGGATCGAACCTCGAGGCGCTGATGGCGGAAGGCGCCCCCCTGCCCCGCACCATGGCCGAGCTTTACGCCGGCACCCCCGAGGAGGGGCAGCGCGACTACCTCAACCTTGCCCATGCGCCGGCGCTGTTCCAGGGCGGCGACACCTTCTATGTGCCGATCTCGGGCGGGGCGGGCTATGGCGACGTGCTGCAGCGCGACCCCGAGGCGGTGGCGCGCGACGTGGCGATGGGGCGCTGTGCCGCCTCCGCGGCGCGGGACATCTACGCCGTCGCGATCAATCCCCGCACCGGACTGGCCGATCCGGCCGAGACCGACGCCCTGCGCGCGACCCGGCGCAAGGCCCGGCTCGCCCGCGCCAAACCCTATGACGCCTTCGTCGCCGAATGGGCGCAGCAATCGCCGCCCGAAGCGGTGCTGCGCTACTACGGCCCCTGGCAGGACGCGGCCGCCTGAGCGGGCGGGGAAAGGAAGACACGCGATGACGACCCCGACCACCATCCACGGCCTGCTGTCCCGGCAGGCCGCCCGATACGGGCAACGCCGGTTCCTGACCTTCGGCGAGACCGAGCTCAGCTTTGCCGGGATGGAGGCTCTCTCCTGCCGAGCGGCGGCGGGCCTTGCCGGCCTCGGCGTCGGCAAGGGCGACGCCGTCGCCCTGATGCTCGACAATTGCGTCGAATACCTGGCGCTGTGGTTCGGCCTGTCGCGTCTCGGCGCGGTGGAAGTGCCGCTGAACACGGCCCATCGCGGCGCGGTTCTCGCGCATATGCTGCGGCTGTCGAAGGCCCGGGTCGTCATCCTCGACCCCGGCTACCTGCCGGCGCTCGACGCGGTGCGGGGGGAAATCCCCTGGCCGCTGACGGTGGTGACGCGCGGCACGGCGCCTGCGGGATGCCTGCCGCTCGAACGGCTGATGGCAAGCGAGACGCCCCCGCCCGAGGTGACGGTCTCGGCCGGCGATCCCTATGCGATCATGTTCACCTCGGGCACCACCGGCCTGTCGAAGGGCGCGCTGATGCCGCAAGGCTATGCGATCGCCGCCGCAAGCCAGGTCTGCGCCGCCACCGGCTATGGCGAGGACGACTGCCTCTACAACGCCCTGCCGCTGTTTCACGGCAATGCGCAGATCCTGTCGGCCCTGCCCGCGCTGATGGCCGGCGCGCGCACCGTGCTGGTGCCGAAATTCTCCGCCAGCCGCTTCTGGGAGGATCTGCGCAGCCAGGGCTGCACCGCCTTCAACTACATCGGCACCATCCTCTCGGTGCTGATGAAGGCCCCCGAAAGCCCCGCGGACCGCGCCCACAGCCTGCGGGTGATGATGGGCGCCGGCGCCGGCAAGGGCCTGTTCGAGGCCTTCGAGGCGCGCTTCGGCGTCACCCTGATCGAGGGCTATGGCATGAGCGAGATCGGCGTGCCGATCATGGCCGATCCCGCCCGCGCCCGTCCCGGCTCCTGCGGCCGGCAGACCCCGCATTACGAGTTGATGCTGATCGACGCGGCGGGCGAACCGATCACCACTCCCGACACCCCCGGCCAGCTTCTGGTGCGGCCGAAGGCGCCGCATGGCATGATGATCGAATATGTCGGCATGCCGGAAAAGACCGTCGAGGCCTTCCGCGACCTGTGGTTCCACACCGGCGATCTGTTGCAGGTGGATGCCGAGGGCTTCTGGTATTTCCTCGACCGCGACAAGGATGCCCTGCGCCGGCGCGGCGAGAACATCTCGTCCTTCGAGGTCGAAAGGATCCTGAACGCCGAGGCGAGCGTGCGCGAATGCGCGGTGATCCCGGTGCCCTCCGAGCTGGGCGAGGACGAGGTGATGGCCTGCGTCGTGGCGGCCGAGGGCGCGCCGCGCGACCCGGCCGCACTGCGCGCCGCCTGTGCGGGCAAGATGGCCGAGTTCATGCTGCCGCGCTTCATCCGCTATGTGCCGGATCTGCCCAAGACCGCCACCGCCCGGGTCGAGAAGCACCGGCTGAAGGCCGAGGGCGTCACCCCCGACACCTGGGATTACGAGGCGGGCGGGAAGGCGGCGCGGGCATGACCGGCGTCCCCGCTCCCGAACTCCCGCCCGAGCTGGCCGCGCAATTCGCGCTGGCCGCGGATGGCACCGTGCTGCTGCGGGCGTCGCGGCCGGCGCAGGGCGACGCGGTGATCTTTCCGCCGCGGCTCTATGCCGGCGACGGTCTCGACACGACGACCGAAGTGCTGATCCCGGGCGACGGCCGGGTGAATTGCCTGACGCGGGTGCGGGTGCGCCCGCCCTATGGGCTGCCGCCGGGCTATGTCATCGGCTTCGTCGACCTCGAGGCCGCGCCGCTGCGCCTGTTCGGCCTGTTCGCGCCCGAGGATGCCGACAGCCTGGTCCCGGGCAGCCGGGTGCGGCTGAGCCTGATGCCGCTTGGCACCGACAATGACGCAACCCCCTGCCTGCGCCCGGTCTTCGTGCCCGCCGCAGAGCCCCTGACGGAGACCCGGCCATGACCCAGCCCTGGATTGCAGGTTGCGGCCTGACCGCCTTCGGCCGGCACGAGGACACCAGCCTCGAGGCCCTGGCCGCGCGCGCCGCGCGCGAGGCGCTGCTGCAGGCCGGGCTGCCCCCGCGCCGCATCGGCATGGCCGTCTTCGCCAATGCGCTGGCGGCACGGCTGTCGGGCAGCCTGACCATGGGGCAGGACGTGCTGGCCCATGTCGGCATCGCTGGCTGCGCGGTGATGAATGTGGAAAACGCCTGCACCTCGGGTTCGACCGCGGTGCATATCGCCGCGCTGGCGATCCGCGCCGGCGAGGTGGATGCCGCGCTGGTGGTCGGGGCGGAGAAGATGTTCCACCCCGCGCTCGGGCTGATCGATTCCGGCAAGACGCTCGCCGACACGCTGCTCGGCCGGGTCACGCCGGCGGGATTTGCGCTGCGGGCAAGCCGCCACATGGCGCGCTTCGGCACCACCGCCGACCAGCTTGCGGCGGTGTCGGTGAAGAACCGGCGCGCGGCGGCGGGCAATCCACTCGCGATGATGCGCACGCCGCTGACGCTGGCCGAGGTGCTGGCCGCGCCGCTGGTCGTCGACCCGCTGACGCGGCTGCAATGCTCGCCCGTCGCCGATGGCGCGGCGGCCCTCGTGCTGGTCAGCGAGCGGCTGGCGCGGCAGTGCGGCGCGCGGGCCCGGCTGCGCGCCACCGTGCTGACCAGCGGGTCCTATGACCCGATGGCGGAGCTGTCGGAATGGGAGACCGACAGCCGCACCGCCCGCCTCGCCTGGGAGCGCGCGGAGGCGGGCGTCGAGGAGATCTCGGTCGTCGAATGCCATGACGCCTTCTCGATCGCGGAGATCCTGCATTACGAGGGGCTCGGCCTGTGCCCCGTCGGCGAGGGCGGACGCTATGCCGAACGGCTGCTCGCGGGCGACAGCGCCTGCGTGCCGGTGAACCCCTCGGGCGGGCTCCTGTCGCGCGGCCATCCGGTCGCCGCGACCGGCATCGCCCAGATCATCGAAGTCACGCGCCATCTGCACCGGCAGGGCGCGCCGGGCCGCCTTGGCCTTGCCCATTGCATGGGCGGCGACAAGGAGGCCGACACCAAATCCTGCACCATCGCGATCGTCGAAAGCGCCTGAGTGCAGGGCAATTTCCAGGGAGGAGACCACGGAAATGACGGACAGACAGAGACTTGACGGCAAGGTCGCGCTGATCACCGGCGCGGGCGGGGCGATCGGCGGCGCGGCGGCGCGGCTGATGGCGGCGCGCGGCGCGCGGATCGTCGGGGTGGACCGCGACCCGGCGGCGCTCGACCGGCTGGCGGAGGCAATCCCCGGCTGCATCACCACCACCGCCGACGTCTCGCGCGAGGAAGATGTCGCCGCCTATGTGAAGACGGCGGTGGAGGCCGCGGGCCGCATCGACATCTTCTTCAACAATGCCGGGATCGAGGGGCAGTTCCACCCGATCGGCGCCTATCCGACCGAGGATTTCCGCCGTGTCATCGACATCAACCTGATCGGCGCCTTCCTTGGCTACAAGCATGTGGTGCCGGTGATGCTGGCGGGGGGCGGCGGCTCGATCATCGTCACCTCCTCGGTGGGCGGGCTGGTCGGCACGCCGCTGATCCCGGCCTATACCGCCAGCAAGCATGCGGTGATCGGGCTGATGCGCACCGTCGCCGCCGAGGTCGGCGCGGCGGGAGTGCGCTCGAACTCGGTGCATCCGGGGCCGATCGAGTCGCGGATGATGGCCGATGTCGAAAAGGGCATGGGCGCCGCGATCCCCGGCGGCGCGGTGCGCGAGATCATGACGCAGATGGTGCCGATGCGCCGCTATGGCACCCCTGAGGAGGTGGCCGAACTGGTGGCCTTCCTCGGCTCCGATGCGGCGAGCTTCATCAACGGCGCCACGATGACGGTGGATGGCGGCTTCACCGCCGTCTGACCCGCCCCCTCCCCCTCGCCACGACCACAGATCCGCCCACCGGACGGGCGGAGAACGGCACGGCCCTGCGCCATGCCGGGCGGGGGGGCATGTCCGGCCCACAGACAGAGGAGGAGACAGAATGGAACGGACCCGCTTGCATCTCGTGGCCGCGATGACGGCAGTTGCGCTTTCCGCCGGGACGGCCCAGGCGATCGACGTGGCCCCCGGCGATTACACCCTGCTGCCCGCAGACACCCGCGTGCTGCTGCAGTATTTCCAGTATTCCACCACCGACAGCCTGCATTTCGACGGCGTCGGCAAGGTCCCCGGCTCCGGCATCGACGCCGTCACCGGCGTGTCGCGCGTGCTCTATTACGGCGATGCGGACGGGCTGCGCTACGGGCTTCAGGCCTATCTGCCCTTCGGCAGCTTCACCGAAGCCAAGATCGGCGGCAGCCCCGTGCCCGAGGCCAATGGCCTTGGCGACCTGACGGTCGGCGCGACGGTCTGGCTGGCCGCGCCCGAAAACCCGGCACAGGGCACCACCTTTGCCCTCACCGCCTTCCTGACCGCGCCCACCGGCACTTACGACCCGGCCGGCGTCAGCATCGGCAGCGGCACCTGGACGCTGACGCCCCAGGTCGCGCTGATCCAGGGCTTTGGCAACGGCTGGTTCTTCGACGGCGTCGCCGATGTCGCGCTCAGCCGCGACCATGACGAGAACGGCGCGAAGATCAGCCATGACCCGAGCTGGCAGCTGCAGGCCTACCTGCGCTACCAGCCGACGCCGACGCGCTCGATCTCCGTCGGCTATTCCGGCAAGTCGGGGGGCGAGACCTATGTGAACGGCGCCTATAGCGGCACCAGGACGCGGGTGGACACGCTGCGACTCTTCGCCAACCAGTTCGTCTCGCCCACGGTGCAGGTGCAGGGCATGATCTCGAAGGATTTCAATGCCAAGGGCGGGGCGGACAATCTGGTGACCCAGATCCGCCTGCTGAAGATGTTCTGAGCCCCCCCGCGCCCCGGAAGACCGCCCGTGTGAGCACGGGCGGTCTTTTCGTCAGGCCCGGTCGCGGGTCTCGAACATCGGACCACCGCGCCAGCGCGGATAGCCGTAGCCGTGGATCTCGACGAGGTCGATATCGCCCGGCGCGCGGGCGATGCCCTCGTTCAGGATCGCGCGGCCCTCCGCGGCCATCTCGCCCACCAGATGCTGCGCGATCGCCTCGGGCGCCATGGCGGTGGCCGGCGCCAGCTGCGACGACAGCAGCTCGGCAACCGCCGGCGAGGGCTGCGGCCGGCGCTCGCCCGGCGCATAGTCATACCAGCCGCCGCCGGTCTTCTGCCCCTTGCGCCCTGCCCGCACCAGCACGTCGCCCAGCGTCTCGGGCACCGCCTGCCCGGCCTGCCGCGCGCCTTCGCGTTGCAGGAAGGCGATGTCGAGCCCGCCCAGATCCTGCGCCTCGAACGGGCCCATGGCAAAGCCGTGGGCGCGCATCGCCGCATCGACGGCCGCGATCGCCACGCCCTGGCGCACCAGCCCCTCCGCCGCGGCGCGATAGCGTTTCAGGATGCGGTTGCCGATGAAGCCCTCGCAGATCCCGGCCTCGACCGGGATCTTGCCCAGCAGCCGCGCCAGCGCAAAGCCGGTGGCCAGCACCGCGGGCGCGGTGTCCGGCACCGGCACGATCTCGAGCAGCTTCATCACATTGGCCGGGCTGAAGAAATGCAGCCCGAGGAAGCGGTGCGGGTTGGGCACGCCGGCGGCGATCAGCCGCGGATCGAGATACGAGGTATTGGTCGCCAGCACCGCATCGGCGCGGCACACCCGGCCAAGCTCGGCAAAGACCGCGCGCTTGACGCCGATCTCCTCGAAGACTGCCTCGATCACCAGATCGACCCCGGCGAGCGCGGCATATTCGGTGGTGCCGGTCACCCCCGCCAGCCGCGCGGCGGCCTGCTCGGGGGTCAGCTTGCCGCGCTTGACCGCGCCGTCGAAGATCGCCTGCAGATTGGCGATGCCGCGCGCGACGGCCTCGGCGTCGCGCTCGATCAGCACGACGGGCAGGCCGGCATCGCGCAGCGCCGCGGCGATCCCCGCTCCCATCGTGCCGCCGCCGACGACCCCGGCACTGCGCAGCGGCAGCGGCTCGTGGCCGGCCAGATGCCGCGGCCGCGGCGCGGTGCGCTCGGCGAAGAACACATGGCGCAGCGCCGCGGCCTGCTCGCTGCCGCGCAGCTCGAGGAAGGTGGCGCGCTCGAAGTCCATCGCCTCGGCGAAGGGCGCCTCGACCGCCCGGCGCAGGCATGATAGCGCGCGCAGCGGCGCGCCCGCCCCCTTCGCCGCTTTCGCGACCTCGGCCTCGCGGGCGGTCCAGAACCCCGCCTCGGGCGCCGCGATGGCGCGCCGCGAGATCGGCGGCGGCAGCGGACGGGTCAGTGCCTGCCGTGCGAAGGCGCACGCGGCCCCGGCCAGATCGCCCGTCACCACGGCATCGACGAGGCCGAGCGCCTGCGCCCGCGCGGCCTTCACCGGCCTGCCGGTGGTGACCAGCTCCACCGCCGCCGCGACGCCCGCCAGCCGCGGGCTGCGCACGGTGCCGCCTGCGCCCGGCACGATGCCGAGCGTCACCTCGGGCAGGCCGACCGAGGCGCTGCCGAGCGCGACGCGGAAACGGCAGCCCATGGCGATCTCGAAGCCGCCGCCAAGGGCCGAGCCGTGGATCGCCGCGATCCAAGGTTTCGCCGCGCCCTCGATCCGCGCCACCAGATCGGGCAGATGCGGCGCCACCGGTGGCGTGCCGAATTCGGCGACATCGGCGCCGGCGATGAAGGTGCGCCCGGCACAGAGCAGCACCACGGCCTGCACCTCGGGATCGGCGTCGCAGGTGGCGACGGCCTCCCACAGCCGCTGGCGCAGCGCCTGTGACAGGGCGTTGACCGGCGGATTGTCGACGGTGACGGTGGCGATCGTGCCCGAACGGGCAATGCTCACGAGACTCATGGTTCAGATTCCCAGATAGGCTTCACGGATGCGCGGATCGGCGATCAGCTCTTCGGCGGCCCCCGACATAGTGATATGGCCGGTTTCCATCACATAGCCGCGGTCGGCGATCTTCAGCGCGCCGAAGGCGTTCTGTTCGACCAGAAGCGTGGTGACGCCGAGGTCGCGGATCCCCTTCACCACCTCGAAGATCTGCGCGACGATGATCGGCGCGAGCCCCATCGAGGGCTCGTCGAGCAGCAGGCAGGACGGCCGGCCCATCAGCGCCCGCGCCATCGCCAGCATCTGCTGCTGCCCGCCCGACAGGCCGCCCGCCGCGAGGTTGCGCTTTTCCTTCAGCACCGGGAACATCCGGAAGGCATCGTCCATGTCCTTCTCGACCCGGTCGTCGGCGAACAGGAAGGCGCCAAGGCGCAGGTTCTCCTCCACCGTCAGATTGGTGAAGATCTGCCGCCCCTCGGGCGATTGCGCAAGGCCCCGCGCCAGTCGCCGATAGGCCGGCACCGGCACCAGCGCCTCGCCGCGGAAGGTGATCGTGCCCGAGCTCACCGGCTGCACCCCCGACAGGCAGCGCAGCAGCGTCGTCTTGCCTGCGCCATTCGCGCCGACGACGGTGACGATCTCGCCCGATTGCACCTCGAGGTCGATGCCATGCAACACCTCGATGCGCCCGTAGCGCGAGCGCAGTCCCTCAACCGTGAGCATGGTCCTGCCCCTCCTCAACGCCCAGATAGGCGGCGATCACCGCCGGGTTGCGGCTGACCGTGGCCGGGTCGCCCTCGGCGATCTTCTCGCCATGGTCGAGCACCACGATGTGGTTAGAGATCCGCATCACCATCTTCATGTCATGCTCGACCAGCAGGATGGCGACGCCCGAGGCGGCCACCTCGGCGATCAGATGGTCGATCTCCTCGGTTTCGACGGCGTTGCAGCCGGCGGCGGGCTCGTCGAGCAGCAGCACCTTCGGCTCCAGCGCCAGCGCGCGGGCGATCTCCAGCCGCTTGAGGCTGCCATAGGAGAGATTGCCCGCCGCCCGTTCGGCGGCGCGTTCAAGCCCGACCCGCGCCAGCAGGGCGCGCGCCCCCTCCTCGGCCCGGCGGGCGCGCGCGCGCGCGCCGGGCAGGCCGAGCAGATCGGCCAGCACCGGGCCGCGCTCCTGCAGGTGATAGCCGGTCACCGCGTTCTCGAGCGCCGTCATCGACGGGAAGATCTGCAGGTTCTGGAAGGTGCGGCTCATGCCGCGACGGGCCAGAAGATGCGGCTCCATCCCGGTGACGTCCTCGCCCTCCAGCACGACGCGGCCGGCGCCGGGGCGATAGACGCCAGAGATCATGTTGAACAGCGTCGTCTTGCCCGCGCCATTGGGCCCGATGACCGACACGATCTCGCCCGGGCGGACCCGGAAGCTGACATCGTGCACCGCCTTCAGCCCGCCGAACGTGATGCCGAGCCCCTCGATCGAAAGCAGGTCGCTCATTCGTCTTTCCCCCGGAATTTCCTGAGGACCGAGGGCAGCAGCCCCTCGCGCAGGAAGATCATCACCAGCACCATGACCAGGCCCAGAACCATCTGTTCGTATTCGGCAAAGACCGTCAGCACCTGCGGCAGCAGCGTCAGGATGCCGGCGCCGAAGATCGCGCCCAGCACCGAGCCGACGCCGCCCAGAACCGCCATCGTCACCATCTCGATCGAGTGCATGAAGCCCGCGACATCGGGGGTGACGAACTTGTTCTGCAGCGCCAGCAGCGAGCCCGAGACCGAGGCATAGACCGCCGAGATCACGAAGGCCTGCAGCTTCAGCCGCGCCACGTCGATGCCGACCGTGCGCGCCGCCACCTCGGAGCCGTGCAGCGCGCGCAGGGCGCGGCCGGTGGGGCTCGCGTAGAGGTTCAGCGCCAGCCAGGCGCCGACCAGCAGAACGAGGCCGCAGAAGAAATACCAGAACTCGCCGTTGCTCAGCGTCAGCCCCCAGCCCTTCAGCAGGGCGCGCAGGCCGAGCTCGGGCACCGCCATGCCGTCCGGGCCGCCGGTCAGCTGGCGCTCGTTGTTCAGCACCATCGCGACGAGGATGCCGAGGCCCAGCGTCGCGACGCCGAGGTAATAGCCCTTCAGCCGCAGGATCGGCCGCCCGACGAGGAAGGCGAGGATCGCGGAGATCGCGGCACCGAGGATCACGGCCAGCGCCGGATGCAGGCCCCAGTGCACCGGTGCAAGCGCACAGGCATAGGCGCCGATCCCGGCGAAGCCGGCGTGGCCGAGACTGATCTGCCCGGCATAGCCGGTCAGGATCACCATGCCCGTCACGGCGATGCCGTTGACGAAGAGCAGCGCGCCGACCCGGTAGTAATAGCCCGAGGGGAAGAAGAACGGCGTCAGCGCGATCAGCGCCGCCAGCACCAGCAGGGTCGCGGTTTTCGGGGTCATCTTCATCGCGTCACACCCGATCCGTCGACGTGCGGCCGAACAGGCCCTGCGGCAGGAAGAACAGCACCGCGAGGATCACCACGAAGGCCGCCGCATCCTTGTATTGCGAGGACAGGTAGCCCGCCGTCAGCGCCTCGATCATGCCGATCGCGAAGCCGCCGACGAGCGCGCCCTTGGGATTGCCCATGCCGCCCAGCATCGCCCCGGCAAAGCCCTTGAGCGCGAAGCCGATGCCGACGCCATAGGAGGTCAGGGTGATCGGGGTCGCCAGCACGCCCGCCAGCGCCCCGATCGCGGCCGAGAGCGCAAAGGACAGCGTCATCACGAAAGTGGTATTGATCCCCACCAGCTGCGCCGCGAGCCGGTTGTTCGAGGTCGCGAGCACCGCGCGTCCGAGCAGGGTGCGGGTGAAGAACAGCCACAGCCCGACGAAGACGGCGATCGCCCCGCCGGTGACCCAGAGGCTTTGCGGCAGGATCGTCGCCCCGCCGACGCGGATCGGGGCATCGCCGGAAAAGGCCGGGAAGCTGTGGATCTGCTTGTCGAAGACCAGCTGCGCCGCGCCCTCGATGAAGATCGAGGCGCCGATGGTGATGATGATCAGCGACACCACCGGGGCGCCGCGCGCGGGCTCGATCATCAGCTTGTTCATCGCCACGCCCAGACAGGCCGTCGCGGCGATCGCGATCAGGGCGGCCAGCGGCAGCGGCAGGCCCGCGGCATGGGCGAACCAGGTGATCATGCCGCCGAGCATGACGAACTCGCCCTGGGCGAAGTTCACCACGTCCGAGGCGTTGTAGATGATCGTGAAACCGAGGGCGACCAGCGCATAGACCGCGCCGATGGTGACCCCCGAAAAGAGGAATTGCAGAAGTTCCGACATGGGCTCCCCCGGCGTCAGGCGGGCATTGAGGACATCGCCCCTGCCCGGTCGGGCGGGGCTGTGGTCGCCCCGGCCCCGTCCGCGCGCTGCGCGGGGGCCAGGGTCGGGCTCGGATGGACGGGGCGGATTACTCCACCAGCGTCCACTTGCCGCCGCGGATCTCCAGCATCCGGAATGCCGACAGGTCGAGGCCGAGGTGGTCGGTGCTCGAGAAGGTGTAGACCCCCGTCGTGCCCGCCAGCCCCGAGGTCGCCTCGATCGCGTCGCGGATCGCGGCGGGCTCGCTCGAGCCGGCGCGGGCGATGGCATCGGTCAGGATCAGGAAGGCGTCATGGGCATAGCCGCCGAAGGTGCCGACCGGCGTGCCGGTCTTCGCCTCGAAGGCGGCCTTGTAGGCGGTGACGACCGGCTTTTGCACGTCGTCCTCGGCCAGCAGATCGGCGACCAGCAGCGCGGTGCCGGGCAGGCGCACGCCCTCGGCCGCCTCGGCCCCGGCGAGCTGGATGAAGCCATCCGAGGCCACGCCATGCGACTGGTAGAACGGCAGACCGATATCGAGCTGCTTGTAGTTGCGCGTCACGATCGAGGGCCCCTGACCGAAGCCCGGGTTCAGCACCGCCTGCACCCCCGGCGCGTTCCTGATCTTGGTCAGCTGCGCCGTCATGTCGGCGTCCTTCGGGTCATAAGTCTCGTCGGCGACGATCTCGATGCCGTAATCGGCCACCACCGACTTGCACTGGGCCTGCATCGAGGCCCCGAAACCGTCGGTGCCCGAGATCATGCCGATCTTCGTGTAGCCCTGCGCCTTCATGTCCTCGAAGATCTTCTGGCAGGCCATGCGGTCGGTGTGCGGGGTCTTGAAGGTATAGGGCTTCACCGGATCGATGATGTCGATCGCACCGGCCAGCGAGATGAAGGGGATCTCGGCATCCTCGGCGATGGCGAGGATCGACATCGAGGTGCCGGTCGAGGTGCCGCCGATGATCGCCACCACCTCGTCGTCCTCGACGAGGCGGGTGGCGAAGGTGCGGGCCTTGTTCGGGTCGCCGCCGTCGTCATACATCACGAGCTTGACGTCTTCGCCGTTGATGCCGCCCGCCGCGTTCAGCGCCTCGACCAGCATTTCGAGCGTCTTCGCCTCGGGATCGCCGAGAAAGGCGGCGGGGCCGGTCGCCGAGATGCTGGCGCCGAGCCGGATCTCGGCCAGCGCGGCCGAGCTCAGGCCCATGGTCAGAAGGGCGGTGGTTGCGAGTATGGTCTTCATCTGGTCTCCTCCCTGAGAACTGGATGACGATGGGTCAGGTCGCGATCTGCCTTCGCCACATCACGCGGTGGAACCGCGGGGCAACGAAGGCGGTGTCGGTCAGGCAGGCATTGCCCGCCGGATTGGCGCCGGTGACGTGGAAGTCACTGAAGGCGGCCGACTGGTTGACGAAGATGTTGCCGGTCAGGTTGATCGAGAGATTGACCCCTGCCCCGGCAAATGCCCGAATGGCGCGGCCGATGCGGGCCTCGTCGGTGTCATAGAGCGCGGCGGTGATCGCGCCCTTGTCGCGGGCAAGCGCCGCGGCGCGGGAAATGCCCTCCTCGGCATCGCCACAGGCCACGACGAAGGCGACGGGGCCGAAGCACTCCTGCTCGGCGGCGGCCTCCCCTGCCGCCACCGCGAGCACCAGCGGCGAGGCCGTCCGGCCCGTGCCGAGCGCGGCGCTGTCGCGGATCACCCGCCCCGCGGTGCGGGCCGCCTGCAGCCGGTCCAGCGTCGCGGGATTGGCGAGCGCGCCCGCCACCCCCGCCGCGCGGGCCGGATCGGCAAGCAGCCGGTCGATGGCCTCGGCCAGCCCCTGCGCCACCGCGTCGAAGCTCTTGTGGCCCTGATCGGTCTCGATCCCGCTGCCGGGCACGAAGATCGTCTGCGGCGCACTGCACATCTGGCCGGAATAGAGCGCCAGCGAGAAGGCGAGGTTGTCGCACATGCCGGCGAAATCGGGGCTTGCGGCGATGGTGACGGTGTTCACCCCGGTTTCCTCGGTGAAGAGCCGGGCCTGGGTCGCATTGCGGCGCAGCCAGTCCCCGAAGGCCGACGAGCCGGTGAAATCGATCAGCCGCACCGCCGGATCGGTGGCCAGCCCCTGCGTCACCGGCGCCTCGGCCGTATCGGCGGCAAGCAGCACCGCATCGGCGGGCAGGCCCGCCTCGGCAAAGACCTCGCGCAGCACCCGCACGGTCAGCGCGAGCGGAAGGATCGCCGCCGGATGCGGCTTGACGATCACCGGATTGCCGGTCGCCAGGCTGGCGAAAAGCCCCGGATAGGCGTTCCAGGTCGGGAAGGTGTTGCAGCCGATCACCAGCGACAGCCCGGCCGGCACCAGCGTCCAGTGCTTTTCCAGCACCAGCGGCGCGGCCTTGCCCTGCGGCTTTTCCCAACGCGCCGCAGCGGCAAAGCGGGTCATCTCGTCCCAGGCCATCGCCACCGCCTCGAGGCCGCGATCCTGCGCATGCGGGCCGCCGGCCTGGAAGGCCATGGCAAAGGCCTGACCGGTGGTGTGCATCGTCGCCGTGCCGATCAGGAAGCTGATCCGGTTCAGCCGCTGCAACGCCTCGATCAGCGCCCCGACCCGCGCCTCGGGGCCGGCCGCCGCGAAAGCCGGCGCCGCAGCCTGCGCCGCCGCGATCAGCGTGGCGGGATCGGCGGCGGGATAGGTGATGCCGAGCGCCGGGCCGAAGGGCGAAAGCTCGGCCCCGACCTGCGCGGTCTCCGGATGCCCCGGCAGCACGAAGGGCTGACCGAGCAGCGCAGCAAAGCCCGCCTCGCCATCGGCGCGCGCGGTCTCGCCATAGATCTTGCCGCTCGGCGTCTCGGGGAACGGCGACCAGAAGCCACGCGACTTGAGCGCCTGCACGGCATCGTTCAGCAAGGCGCTGTGGCGGGCAAACAGATCGGTCATGATTCTCCTCCATCCGGGGGATCGGTCCCGGAACAAGTTTACAATTGACCGACCGGTCGGTTTATGCAACGAGTTTTCACGAGGGCCCGAGTTTTTTTCGGGCAAGGGAGGAAACAGACATGACCAGCACGCCAACCGTGCTGTCGGCCCTGGCCGATGGCGTCCTGACGCTGACACTCAACCGGCCAGACAAGCTGAACGCCTTCAACGAGGAGATGCACCTTGCGCTGCGCGCGGGCATCGAGCGTGCGCGCGATGACAGCGCGGTGCGGGCGGTGCTGCTGACCGGCGCCGGGCGCGGCTTCTGTGCCGGGCAGGATCTTGGCGACCGCGATCCGCGCAAGGGCGGCCCGGCCCCGGATCTGGGGCGGACGCTCGAGACCTTCTACAACCCCAATCTGCGGCTGCTGCGGGCGCTGGAAAAGCCGGTGGTCTGCGCGGTGAACGGGGTGGCGGCGGGGGCCGGTGCCAATATCGCCTTCGCCTGCGACATCGTTCTTGCGGCGAAATCGGCGCGCTTCATCCAGGCCTTCGCGAAGATCGGCCTGATCCCCGATGCCGGCGGCACCTTCAGCCTGACCCGGATCCTCGGCGAGCCGCGCGCCAAGGCGCTGGCCCTGACTGCCGAGCCGCTGGGCGCCGAGACGGCCGCCGACTGGGGGCTGATCTGGAAGGCGGTCGAGGACGACGCGCTGATCGACACGGCGCAGACCCTGGCGCGCAGCCTTGCCGCCGGGCCGACACTGGGCCTCGGGCTGACCAAGCGCCTGATCCAGGCCGCCGCCACCAACAGCCTCGACGCGCAGCTCGACATGGAGCGCGACTGCCAGCAGATCGCCGGCCGCAGCGCCGATTATGCCGAAGGCGTCACCGCCTTCCTCGAGAAGCGCAAACCGGAGTTCACGGGCCAATGAAGACCGTCGCGGAAATGACCCCGCAGGAGCTTGCCGAGGCCGCGGCCGCGGCGATGTGGAACGACGATTCGGCCAGCCAGCGGCTGAACATGACGCTCGAGCAGGTCGCACCGGGCGCCGCCCGGCTGTCGATGACTGTCACCGAGGCGATGTCGAACGGCCACGGCAATTGCCATGGCGGCTATATCTTCACCCTCGCCGACAGCACCTTCGCCTTCGCCTGCAACAGCTACAACCAGCGCGCCGTGGCGCAGCATTGCAGCGTGTCCTACCTGATCCCCGTGCATATCGGCGACCGGCTGACCGCGACCGCGCGCGAAGTCTCGCGCCACGGTCGCTCGGGGATCTACGACGTCCGCATCACCAACCAGGATGGCGCGCAGGTGGCCGAGTTCCGCGGCCATTCCCGCACCGTCAAGGGCACCCATCTGCCGGTCGATCCGTCGATCTGACCCGGCCCCGTCATTTCCAAGGGAGGAAGCCATGGAAGACCTGACCCCGAATCGCAAGGAGCTGGACCCGATCGAGATCGCCTCGCGCGACGAGATCGAGGCGCTGCAGTTCCACCGCATGAAGCGCTCGCTGCGCCATGCCTTCGAGAACTCGCCCTTCTACCGCAAGCGCTTCATCGAGCATGACGTGCATCCGGAAGACCTGAAGTCGCTGTCCGACATCGCGAAATTCCCCTTCACGGTGAAACAGGACCTGCGCGACACCTACCCCTTCGGCATGTTCGCCGTGCCGCAGTCGAAACTGGTGCGCATCCACGGCTCCTCGGGCACCACCGGCAAGCCGACCGTGGTCGGCTATACCGCCGCCGACATCGACCACTGGGCCAATCTGATCGCGCGCTCGATCCGCGCGGCGGGCGGGCGTCCGGGCGACATGCTGCACAATGCCTATGGCTACGGCCTGTTCACCGGCGGCATCGGCGCCCATTACGGGGCCGAACGGCTGGGCTGCACCGTGGTGCCGATCTCGGGCGGGATGACCGAGCGCCAAGTGACGCTGATCAACGACTTCAAGCCCTCGATCATCATGGTGACACCGAGCTACATGCTGTCGATCCTCGACGAGTTCCGCCGTCAGGGCCTCGACCCGCGCGCCTCCTCGCTGAAGGTCGGCATCTTCGGCGCCGAACCCTGGACCGATTCCATGCGCGCCGAGATCGAGCAGGCCTTCGACATGCACGCCGTCGACATCTACGGCCTGTCCGAGGTGATGGGCCCCGGCGTCGCGCAGGAATGCGTGGAAACCAAGGACGGGCTGCATGTCTGGGAAGACCACTTCTACCCCGAGATCATCGACCCGGTGACCGGCGCAGTGCTGCCCGACGGCCAGATGGGCGAGCTGGTCTTCACCACGCTGACCAAGGAAGGCCTGCCGATGGTGCGCTACCGCACCCGCGACCTGACGCGCCTGCTGCCCGGCACCGCGCGCTCGATGCGGCGGATCGAGAAGATCACCGGCCGCTCGGACGACATGATTATCCTGCGCGGCGTCAATGTCTTCCCGACCCAGATCGAGGAGCAGATCCTGAAGTGCCGGGGCCTCGCGCCGCATTTCCAGATCGAGCTGAGCCGCTCGGGCCGGATGGACAACATGACCGTGCACGTCGAATGCGCCACCGACATGACCGACGAGGCCGCCCGCGCCGCCTCGGCCAAGGAGCTGTCGCATCACATCAAGTCGGTCGTCGGCGTCACCACCCGGATCGAGGTGCGCGATCCGAACTCGATGGCCCGGTCGGACGGCAAGGCCAAGCGCGTCGTCGACAACCGCCCGAGCGCCTGACCGGCGGGGGCGCGGATGCCTGCGCCCCTCCCCGGCCAAAGAGTGACTGATCGGTCAATGAACCCGTGACAGGGCTTCTTGCCGGGTCTAAAGCGAAACCGGGGGGCCTTCCCCCGGTGTTTCAGGGGCGCAGACGGCCCCTGTCATGAGGAAAGTGACTGCCATGGCCCGGACCCGAGCCCAGGATTTCGAGGAAAAGCAGCGCAGCATCCTGGACAGTGCTGCGCAGGTCTTTGCCGAGCAGGGAATGGAAAAAGCCTCGATGGCGCAGGTCGCGGCGCATGCCCATGTGTCGAAGGCGCTGCTCTACCACTATTACCCGAGCAAGGATGCGCTGATCTTCGCGATCATCGTCACCCATCTCGAGGAGCTGGACAACGCCGTCGAGGAGGCCGACAATCCCGAACTCGCCCCGAACGCTCGCCTGCGCGAGCTGGTGGGTGCGGTGCTCGAGACCTATCGCGGCGCGGACAATCAGCACAAGGTGCAGCTGAACGCCTCCTCGGCGCTCTCCGAGGAGCAGAAGGCCGAGATCCTCGCCCTCGAACGCCAGATCGTGCGCCGCTTCGCGCTGGTGCTCGACATGATCAATCCCGGCCTCAACGACAAGGACCGCCCGCTGCTGACGCCGGTCACCATGTCGCTCTTCGGCATGATGAACTGGATGTACATGTGGTTCCGAGACGGCGGCCGGATCTCGCGCGAGGATTATGCCGATATCGCGACGACCCTGATCCTCGAAGGGGTCAAGGCCGTCCGCTGACCCCGCGCTCGCCCCCGCCCTCGCCGAACCCCGCACGCGCCAGAACCAGCGGGTCATAGGCCGGGGCCTCGGCGCGGCGGCGATCGGGCTCGGCATGCGCAAGCGGCTCGGCGGGCGCGATCTTCTGCGCCGCCTCGATCGCGAGGCGCTGATAGACCCCGGTGCCGCGCCGCTTCCAGCCGATCTCCTCGGGCGTCAGCTCCCGCACCACCTTGGCCGGCGAGCCGACCAGCAGCACGTTCGCGGGCACCTGCGCACCGGCCTTCACGAAGGCCATGGCGGCGACGATGGTGTTCTCGCCCACCACCGCCTCGTCCATCACCACGGCATTCATCCCCACCATCGCGTTGCGGCCGATGTGGCAGCCATGCAGCACCGCGCCATGGCCGATGTGGCCCTCGGTCTCGATCACCACATCCTTGCCGGGGAAGGAATGCACCACGCAGGTTTCCTGCACGTTGCAGCCCGGCTGCAGCACGATCCGGCCGAAATCGCCGCGCAGCACCGCGCAGGGGCCGACATAGGCCCCCGCCCCCACCAGAACGTCGCCGATCACCACCGCCTCGGGATGCACGAAGGCGCCCGGATCGATGACCGGCACGATCCCGTCATAGCTGTAGACCCGCGCCATCACGCCACCGCCTCCGGCGGCCAGTGCTTGGCCACCATGGTCAGAACGTCATATTGCGCGACGACCGCGCCGTCCTGATTGGTGACCTGGCAATCCCAGCGGACCTCGCCATGCTCGGCATTGGCACGCGGGTTGATCTCCTTGCAGGTCAGCCGCACCTGCAGCGTGTCGCCGAAATAGACCGGCGTCAGGAAGCGCAGGTTGTCCACCCCGTAATTGGCCAGAACCGGGCCCGGGCTGGGCTCGACGAAGAGCCCCGCGGCAAAGCTCGCGATCAGATAGCCATGCGCCACCCGGTCCTCGAAGAACGGGTTCGCCTTCGCCGCCGCGGCATCCATGTGGGCGTAGAAGGTGTCGCCGGTGAAGCGGGCGAAATGCTCGACATCCTCGAGCGTGACCGTGCGCGAAGCGGTGACGAGCTGGTCGCCGATCCGCAGCTCGGCCAGCGACTTGCGGAACGGGTGGACATCGTGCTGCGCCGCCGCCCCCTCGATCCAGCGCCCGGTGACCGCCGACAGCAGACGCGGGCAGCCCTGCACCGCGGTGCGCTGCATGTAGTGCTTGACGCCGCGGATGCCGCCCATCTCCTCGCCGCCGCCGGCGCGCCCGGGCCCGCCATGAACGAGCGGCGCAAGCGGCGAGCCGTGCCCGGTCGAGGTCTTGGCCGAGGCGCGGTTGCCGATCAGCACCCGGCCGTGGAAGGGCGCGGCGCCCAGAACGATCTCCTCGGCCACCGCCGGATCATCGGTGAAGACCGAGGTGACGAGCGAGCCCTTGCCCATCCGGCTCAGCTCCACCGCCTCCTCGGGCGTGTCATAGGGCATGACGGTCGACACCGGCCCGAAGGCCTCGACGTCATGCACCGCGGTCGCGGCGAAGGGCCGGTCGCAATACATCAGCACCGGGTTGAGGAAGGCCCCCCGCTCGGCATCGCCCGAGCTGACGCGGACCTCGTCGAGACTGCCCGCGACGATCTCGGCATCGGTCTGCAGGTCGCGGATGCGGGCCCGCACCTCGGCGCGCTGCTCGAGACTGGCAAGCGCCCCCATGCGGGTGGCGGCATCGCCCGGCAGACCGAGCGCGGTCTTGCCCAGCCGCTCGCCCAGCGCCTCGACCAGCGCCTGAACATGCGCGCGCGGCGCGATGACCCGGCGGATGGCGGTGCATTTCTGCCCCGCCTTCGCCGTCATCTCGCGCGTGACTTCCTTGACGAACAGATCGAATTCCGGCGTGCCCGGCCCGGCGTCCGGACCAAGGATCGAGGCGTTGAGGCTGTCGGCCTCCATGGTGAAGCGCACCGAATTGGCGATGACCGCCGGATGCGCCTTCAGCCGGCGCCCGGTCGAGGCCGACCCGGTGAAGGTGACCGCGTCCTGTCCGGTCACATGGTCGAGCAGATCGCCCACCGACCCCGAGATCAGCTGCAGCGCCCCCTCGGGCAGAAGGCCGGTCTCGATGATGCGGCGCACGCACAGCTCGGTCAGATAGGCGGTCTGGCTGGCCGGCTTCACCACGCAGGGCATCCCCGCAAGCAGGGTCGGCGCGATCTTCTCCAGCATCCCCCAGATCGGGAA
Organism: Paenirhodobacter sp. YD-8; assembly: GCF_056590935.1. Taxonomy (NCBI): domain Bacteria; kingdom Pseudomonadati; phylum Pseudomonadota; class Alphaproteobacteria; order Rhodobacterales; genus Paenirhodobacter; species Paenirhodobacter sp. YD-8. The sequence continues at coordinate 2,893,709 of NZ_CM152649.1, forward strand.
GTTGAAGGCGTTGATATGCACCGCCACCCCCTGCAGCGGCGACAGGATGTGCTGGGCGACGAAGCTGCCATCCTTCGACAGCCCCTCGACCGCGCCATCCGTCAGCACGCGGGTGTTCGGCAATTCGCGACGGCCCTTCGAGGCGAAGGTCAGCATCGTGCCGATGCCGCCCTCGATGTCGATCCAGCCATCGGGCCGGGTGGCGCCGGTGTGCAGGCTCTCGGCATAGAATTCTTCCTTGCGCTCCATCAGCGCGAGGCCCAGCGCCTTGAGCATCCCGGCGCGGTCATGGAAGGACATCGCCCGCAGCCGGGGGCCGGCGACGCGGCGGCCGTGTTCGAGCACGGCGGCAAAGTCGATCCCCGAGGAATCGATGCGCGCCACCGGATCGCCGGTCGCGGCATCAAGCAACAGCTGCCCCTCTCCGGTGCCGGGGGTCCAGCTTCCGCAAACATAGCTTTCAAGACGGCGCGGCGCGACGGTCATGGCTTTTCCTTCATTTCCTGGGGTGCGGGGGCCTGTTGCCCCCGCAGATGTCTGTTCCGGCCTTACAGGCCCGAGGCGGCCAGATGCTCGGCCACCAGCGTCTTCCAGCGCGCCAGCAGCTCCTCGTTCGGGGCGTGGCGCAGGCCGAACTTGCGCAGCATCGGATAGCGTTCCGATCCCGCCACGCCGAAGGTCGCGGCAACGCGCGGCTGCCAGTAGGCCAGCGCGGCCTGCACCTGCGCCCTGCCCTCGTCACTCGCCACGAGCCGCTCGAGCCCCTCGAGGCCGAGTTCGGCGTGGCGCTGCTCGCGCGGGGCGATGGCGCGGAAGACCTCGGCGAGCGGGCCATAGGAGACCCGGGTCAGCTCGGTCATCTGCACGCCGGTGGCGAGGCCCTGCAGCACATTCATCACCACCGCATCGGCCCAGCCGGTGATCGGGTAGTGGAACACCGAAAGCCGCATGTCGCCCGCCTGCCGGCTGGTGCCCAGATCGGCATCGCGCGGCACCCGCGCCGACCAGTCATGCTGGCGCTGATAGCGCCCGGCATCGGTGCCGAAATCCGCCATCACCGTCAGCACGCGCTCGGCGTGATCGGCCTTTTCAAGAGTGATCCGGCTCGCGGCGATGCGCTCGCGGATGCCGGGGGCAAAATTGATCGCCCCCGCGAAGCCGGCCGAGGCGGCCAGCTCGCTGTCCACAAAGGACGACATCAGCCGCATCAGCTCGCCGCGATAGCGGGCAGGCACGTTGCCGGGGGCGGTCAGCACGCCGCCCTGCGCGAGATAGTCGTCGAGGTTCATCGTGTCGGACATCTCGGGCCTCATTCGTCATAGGTGACGACGACGCGCGCGCTCAGCGGCATCGCCTGGCAGGACAGGACATAGCCGGCGCGAACCTCGTAATCTTCGAGCGCGTGGTTGACGACCATCTCGACCTCGCCTTCCAGCACCTTGCAGCGACAGGTGGAACAGACCCCGGCCTTGCACGAATAGGGGGCGTCCATCTTCGCCTCGAGCGCCGCCTCGAGGATCGTCTGCCCCTGGCGCGCCATCTCGAAACTGCGGGTGGCGCCATCCAGCGTCACCGTCGCCTCGGTGCCGGTGCCCGGCGCCACCGCGGTTTTCGACACCGCGCGGGTGCGGGCGCGGCCGGGCTGGCCGCTGGCGAAGAGCTCGAAGCGGATCTGGCTGTCGGCAAGGCCGTGGTCGCGCAGCGCCGCGGCAATCGCCAGCATCATCGGTTCGGGACCGCAGATGAAGGCGGTATCCACCGCGCTCGCATCAAGCCAGTGCGCGAACAGCGCCTGCATCTTCGCGGCGTCGATGCGGCCGGTGAACAGGTCGATCTCCTGCCCTTCCTGTTCCAGCACGTGGATGACCGACAGCCGGCCGAGGTGGAGGTTCTTCAGATCCTCCAGCTCCTCGCGGAACATGATCGAGCTGATCTGGCGATTGGCATAGACGAGGGTGAACTTCGACTTCGGCTCGCGCGCCAGCACGGTCTTGATGATCGACAGCAGCGGCGTGATGCCCGAGCCGCCGGCAAAACCCAGATACTGCTTCTCGGCCTCGGGCTCGATCGGGGTGAAGAACTTGCCCATCGGCGGCATCGCGTCGATCTCGTCGCCGGGGGCGAGGTTCTCGTTCGCCCAGGTCGAGAAGGCGCCGCCATCGACGCGCTTGATGCCGACCTTCAGCACCCCCTCGCCCACGCCCGCGCAGATCGAGTAGCTGCGGCGCAGCTCCTCGCCGTCGAAGTCGCGGCGCAGCGTCAGATATTGTCCCTGGGTGAAATCGAACAGGGCGCGGTCCTCGTCCCTGGGGGCGAGGGTGACGACCACGGCGTCGCGGGTTTCGCGGCGCACGTCGGTCACGGTCAGCGGATGGAAGCGTGCCATGCGGGTTCGTTCCTGTGCAGCGGCATCCTCAGATGCACTTGAAATAGTCGAAGGGTTCCAGACAGTCCGTGCAGCGCCAGCTGGCCTTGCAGGGGGTCGAGCCGAACTGGCTGATCTTTTCGGTCCGGGTCGAGCCGCAGCGCGGGCAGGCGATCACCAGGTTCGAGGTGCCCGCCAGCCGCGAGATGCGCCCGGCCAGCCGTCCGTCGGCGGCGGTGCCGTCGACGGGCGGCGCGATGCCATAGGCGCGCAGCTTCTCGCGCGCCGCGGCGGTGATCCAGTCGCTGGTCCAGGGCGGCGACAGCTGCCGCTCCAGCCGCAGCTTGCCGATCCCGTGGCCGCGCAGCGCGGTCTCGATGTCGAGGTTGATGATGCTGGTCGCGGGGCAGCCCGAATAGGTCGGGGTCACCGTGACGACCAGCGTGTCACCCTCCCAGACCAGATCGCGGATGATGCCGAGATCGGTCAGCGAGATCACCGGGATCTCCGGGTCCGGCACCTGGGAAAGCCAGTGCCACACCTCGGAAAGATCGGGCTGAACTGCGGTCATGGCGTTACCAGACGGCGCCCGGATAGGCCCGTTGCAGGAATTGCATCTCGGCCAGGACGAAGCCCAGATGCTCGGTATGCACGCCCCGCTTGCCGCCCTTGTGACTGAACGCCTCGCCCGGATGGGCCAGCGTCGCCTCGGCCAGCACCTCGGACACCGTGCGCTCCCAGGCGGGGCGCAGGCTCGAGGGCAAGGGCGCGATGCCCGCCTGTGCCATCGCCGCGTCGACGGCATCGTCGAGGAACATCTCGCCGGTGTAGGGCCACTGCGATTTCAGCGCCTTTTCCATGCGCGCATGGCTTTCCGCGGTGCCGTCGCCAAGCCGCACCACCAGATCGGCCGAGCGCTCCAGATGATAGGCCACTTCCTTTTCCGCCTTGGCCGCGATCTCGGCCACGCGCGGATCGGCGGAGGATTTCAGCGCCCGCAACAGCTCGATGTGGAAGGCGTCGAACAGGAACTGCCGCATCAGGGTCTGGCCGAAATCGCCGTTCGGGCGCTCGACCAGCAGCAGGTTGCGGAACTCGACCGCATCGCGCAGATAGGCGAGCTGGTCGGCGGTGCGGCCCCGGCCCTCGACCTCGGCGGCAAGGCCCAGCCACAGCTGGCACTGGCCGATCAGGTCCAGCGCCTGGTTGGCCAGCGCGATGTCCTCTTCCAGCACCGGGGCATGGCCGCACCATTCCGAGACGCGGTGCCCGAGGATCAGCGCATTGTCGCCAATCCGTTGCAGCCATTCGACAAAGGCTGCCTGATCGACTGCACCGGCCATCACATGTGCCCCACTTCTTCGGGAATGTCGAAGAAGGTCGGGTGGCGATAGACCTTGGCATTCGACGGCTCGAACAGCGGCCCCTTCTCGGACGGGCTCGAGGCGGTGATCGCATTCGACGGCACCACCCAGATCGACACGCCTTCATTGCGGCGGGTGTAGACGTCGCGCGCGTTGCGGATCGCCATCTCGGCATCCGGCGCGTGCAGCGACCCGACGTGGCGGTGGTTCAGGCCGTGCTGGCCGCGGATGAAGATTTCCCACAGGGGCCATTGGCTGGACATGTCTTGCTTCCTCCCGAAGCTGGATAGGGAAAGAGGCGGGCGTCACCGCCCGCGATCGGTTACTCGGCGGCCACGCGGGCGGCGCGGCGGCGGGCCTCGGCCTTTTCGGCATGGGCCATCAGCCCGTCGCGGAACCAGGCGCCGTCCTCCCAGGCCTTGACCCGGGCGCCAAGCCGCTCCTCGTTGCACGGACCGTTGCCGGCGATCACCGCGAAGAACTCGGACCAGTCGGGTTCGCTGAAATCCCAGCCGCCCTTCTCCTCGTTCCAGGCGAGGTTCTCGTCCGGGATCGACAGGCCGAGGTATTTCGCCTGCGGCACGGTCTGATCGACGAATTTCTGCCGCAGCTCGTCATTGGTGTTGATCTTGATCTTCCAGGCCATCGACTGCGCCGAATGGACGCTGTCCTTGTCCGAGGGGCCGAACATCATCAACGCCGGATACCAGAAGCGGTTGAGCGCATCCTGCGCCATCGCCTTCTGCTCGGGCGTGCCCGCGGCCATCTTCATCATGATGTCGTAGCCCTGCCGCTGGTGGAAGCTCTCCTCCTTGCAGATGCGGATCATCGCGCGGCTGTAGGGGCCATAGGAGGTGCGCTGCAGCGGCACCTGGTTCATGATCGCCGCGCCGTCGACCAGCCAGCCGACCGCGCCGATGTCGGCCCAGTTCAGCGTCGGATAGTTGAAGATCGACGAATATTTCATGTTGCCGCTGTGCAGCTTCTCGAGCAGCTCGTCGCGGCTCACGCCGAGCGTCTCGGCGGCGCTGTAGAGATAGAGGCCGTGGCCCGCCTCGTCCTGCACCTTGGCAAGCAGGATCGCCTTGCGCTCGAGCGTGGGCGCACGGGTGATCCAGTTGCCCTCGGGCAACTGGCCGACGATCTCGCTGTGGGCGTGCTGGCCGATCTGGCGGATCAGCGTCTTGCGATAGCCCTCGGGCATCCATTCCTTCGGCTCGATCTTCTCGCCGCGGTCGATGCGCTCCTGGAAGGCGATCTCTTCCGGGGTCATTTCCTCGCGGGGCTTGGCCCCTTCGGATTTCACAAGCTGTGCATACATGGCTGGCTTCTCCTCCCTCAGACGCGTTCGATGATGATGGCGATGCCCTGGCCGACGCCGATGCACATGGTGCACAGCGCATAGCGCCCGCCGGTGCGGTGGAGCTGATACATCGCGGTGGTGACGAGCCGGGCCCCCGACATGCCGAGCGGATGGCCCAGCGCGATCGCCCCGCCATTGGGGTTCACCTGCGGCGCATCGTCGGGCAGGCCGAGATCGCGCAGCGTGGCCAGCGCCTGGCTGGCAAAGGCCTCGTTCAGCTCGATCACGTCCATCTGCCCGATGCTCAGCCCGGCGCGGGCCAGAACCTTCTTCGCGGCAGGCGCCGGACCGATCCCCATGATCCGGGGTTCGACCCCGGCGGCGGCCATCGCCACGATCCGGGCCCGGGGCGTCAGGCCCTGGGCGCGCGCGGCCTGTTCCGACAGGATCGCCAGCGCCGCCGCCCCGTCATTGACGCCCGAGGCATTGCCGGCCGTCACCGACAGATCCGGCCCGTTCACGCCGCGCAGCTTCGCCAGCATCTCGACCGTGGTGCCCGGGCGCGGATGCTCGTCGGTGTCGAAGACGATCGGCGCGCCCTTCTTTTGCGAGATCGTCACCGGGACGATCTCCTCGGCGAAGATCCCGGCCGCCTGCGCCGCCGCCCAGCGTTCCTGCGAGCGCGCCGCGAAAGCGTCCTGATCTTCGCGCGAGATGCCGAAATCGGCGGCGACGTTGTCGGCGGTCTGCGGCATGCTGTCGACGCCGAACCGCGCCTGCATCTTCGGGTTCACGAAGCGCCAGCCGATGGTGGTGTCATAGACCGCATTCGTGCGCGAGAAGGCGCTTTCGGCCTTGGGCATCACGAAGGGGGCGCGCGACATGCTCTCGACCCCGCCCGCGATGACGAAGTCGCAGTCGCCCGCCTTGATCGCGCGGGCCGCCATGCCGACCGCATCCATCCCCGAGCCGCACAGACGGTTCACCGTGGTGCCCGGCACGCCGACCGGCATGCCCGCGAGCAGCACCGCCATGCGGCCGACGTTGCGGTTGTCCTCGCCCGCCTGATTGGCGCAGCCATAGATCAGGTCGTCGACCGCCAACCAGTCCACCTGCGGGTTGCGCGCCATCAGCGCAGCCAGCGGCAGCGCCGCAAGATCATCGGCGCGAACCTGCGCCAGCGCCCCGCCATAACGACCGATCGGCGTGCGCACAGCATCGCAGATGAAGGCGTCCAACATGCCTCGCTCCTTCGCATTTCCCGGAAAGGCCGACGATTCTCCCAAATTCGCCGACCGCACGGTCAATGAATACCATCGAAACAATACATGTCAAAGCAATTTTGCCGACATCATGTAATGTTTAAGGCCAGCCCCCTGCCGGCGCGGGGATCGGCCGCCGCGCACGGTGGTTATCTCAGGCTGTCGAGCCGGGCCGCGCTTGTCGGCGTGGCGGCGGGCAAGGCGCCGTCCTGATCCTCGAGCACCGCGGCAATCTCCGCCTCGGCGGCCGGGGTCAGATCCAGATAGAGCTGCCGGAACAGCACCTGCGCCACCGCCCCGCTCCAGCCCGGCGGCAGCGCCGCCTCGGGCAACAGCGGGTCGCGCAGCAGCGCCCCGCGATAGAGATGCACCAGCAGCAGCCGCGCGGTCAGCGCCTCGGCCGGCGCCAGCCGTCGGCCGGCGCGCAGATCTGCGGCCAGAGGCCCGAACCGGGCGATCATCGCGTCATAGCGCGCGGCAAGCCCGGTCAGATCCCAGAACCGGGCAAGGCCCGGACAATGCGCCGGATCATTGCCGGGGCTGCGCAGCACCAGCGCCGCGCCCGGGGGCAGCTCGCCCCAATCGGGACAGATCCACAGATCGCCGCCCATGCGCGCCAGATGGAACCGCCGCAGGGTCTCCTCGGGGACGTCCTCGGCCGCCAGAACCAGCCAGCCCGCAGGCCGCAACCGGGGCGCATAGAGCAGCCGCGCCGCCTCGGAAAACTCGGCGCGCGCCGCGGGGGCAAGGCGGTAGAAGCTGCGCCGCCCGGCCCGCTCCCCCTCCAGCCGCCCGGCCGCGACAAGGCGCGAGGTCGCGGTGCGCACGAGGTTCTCGCTGATGCCGATCCGGGCGCAGATGCCGATCAGGCTGCCCATCCACAGAACCTCGCCGCGCGGCACCACCACGTCGCCATAGACCGTGACGATGAAGGAGGCCGCCGTCACCGTCAGCCCCGCGGTCAGTTCTGCAACAGCTTCGCCCTGCGTCATGGCCCCCTCTGCGCGGATGATTGCGACCGTTTCGCATAGGCGGCGCGGCCCGCCAAGTCAAACCGCCGACTCAGTCCGGCGCCTTCAGCCCGGCGCGGGAGATGAAGGCCATGCCCTGCGCGATGTCGTCGTGAACCGCCTGCACGAAAGCCGCGCCGTCGCGCCGTTCCAGCGCGGCGACCACGCTCTTGTGGTGATCGACGGTGCCCGGATCGGTGCCGTATTGCGCCGCGATGTAGCGCATCGACGGCCCGTATTGCAGCCACAGCGCCTCGACCAGGCGCAGCAGCGTGGGCGAGCCGGCCTTGCGATAGATGCGGAAATGAAAATCGAAATTCGTCTGCATGTAGCGCGGGATGTCCTGCGCCGCGATCGCCGCGTCCATGGCCGCATCGGTCGCCACGAGGAACTCCAGATCGGTCTGGTCGAGCGTGGCGAAGGCCATCCGCGCGAGTTCCGGTTCCAGCTGCGAGCGCGCGAAGAGCACGTCGCGGTGATTGGCCAGGTTCAGCTGCGGCACCTCGATGGTGCGGCTGTCGACGAAGCACAGCGCGCCCTCGGCCACCAGCCGGCGCACCGCATCGCGCACCGGGATCACGCTCAGCCCGCGTTCGAGCGCCAGCGCCCGGATCGACACCCGGTCGCCCGGCAGGAAGGCCCCGCCCCAGATCTGCTGCCGCAGCTCGCCATGGACCATGTCGGCGACGGTATCCGGCTGGTAGTTGCTCATTTTTTCATCACCCGTGCATCTGGGAGACCGCGAAAGGCCGGAAGGTATTTGTTATATCACTAGTCTATGTATTATAACATGTGGCAGACCAACACCGAAACATGCCATGACCCAGATCCGATTCCGCGCCGAAGCCCCCCGCTTCCGACGCCCGAAAGATACATGCCCCGCGGCGGGCGCGACAGACCATCCCCTGACGCAGGGGGGGCACTGCCTTGGCTGAACCGCATGCAGGCTCCTATTACGCGGCAACCGCCCTGCCCGGCCCGAATTTTGCGCGCCTCGAGGACGAGATCGACACCGATGTCGTGGTGATGGGCGGCGGCTTCACCGGGATCAACGCGGCGATCGAGCTGGCCGAGCGCGGGCTGCGGGTGGTGGTCCTCGAGGCGAACCGGATCGGCTGGGGCGCCTCGGGGCGCAACGGCGGGCAGATCACCGGCTCGCTCTCGGGCGACACCGCGATGCGCAAGGAATTCCGCCGCAGCCTGGGCGACGGGGCTGACGACTACATCTGGTCGCTGCGCTGGCGCGGGCACGACATCATCCGCAGCCGCGTCGCGCGTTTCGGCATCGCCTGCGACCTGAAGCCCGGCCATCTGCAGGCCGCGATGCGCCCCGCCCATGTCACCGAGCTGCGCGCGATGGCCGAGGAGGCCGCGGCCCGCGGCATGGGCGACGAGGTCTCCTGGGTCGAGGGACAGGCGCTGCGCGATCTGGTCGAGAGCCCGATCTATCTCGGCGGCGTCTACAACCGGCGCAACATGCATGTGCATTCGCTCAACCTCGTGCGCGGCGAGGCGCAGGCGGCGGCCACGCTCGGGGTGCGGATCTTCGAGGACAGCAAGGTCGAGGGCATCGTGCACGGCCCCCGGCCGCTGGTGCGCACCCGGCTTGGCCGGGTCCGCTGCGACATGGTGCTGATGGCGGGCAACGCCTATCACCGGCTGGCGCAGGGGCGGATGCGCGGCGCGCTGTTTCCGGCCTCGCTCGGCATCGTCGCGACCGAGCCCCTGCCCGAGGCCACCGCCCGCGCGATCAACCCGCGCGACATCGCGATCTACGACAACCGCTTCATCCTCGACTATCACCGGCTGACCGCCGATCGGCGGCTGCTGTTCGGGGGCGGCACCAATTACACCGGCCGTGACAGCCGCGACCTTGCCGCCGAGCTGCGCCCGGCGATCGAGCGCACCTATCCGCGGCTGAAGGGCGTGCGGATCGACTATCAGTGGTCGGGACAGGCCGGAATCATCCCGAACCGGATCCCGCATCTGGGCCGGATCGCGCCCAATGTCTTCTATGCCGAAGGCTATTCCGGCCACGGCATCGCCACCTCGCATATCGTCGCCGAGATCATGGCCAAGGCGATGACCGGCACGATGGCGGAATTCGACGTTTTCGACGCCGTGCGCCGCCTGCGCCTGCCGATGGGGGCCCGGCTTGCCCATCAGGCGCTTGCGCTCGGCATGGCCTGGTTCGCGCTGAAGGAGCGCCTGCGGTGAGAGAGACCATGAACGACCTGATCGACACGCTGAACGCCCATGACGCGAAAATCGTCCATGTCGGGCAATTCGACTATGCCTCCATCTTCCGGATGCGCCGCTTCTCGCGCCCCGCCTTCGAGGAATGGGCGACCGAGCCGCGCTTCTCGAACGTGCTGCCCTATTGGGACCAGACCGACGATCTGTGGACCGGCGAGCGCTTCTTTCCGCAGCGGGTGCGCATCGACCCGGGCTCGATCCGCCGCAACCCGTCGGAGCCCGGCGCGGTGACGCTGATCGCCGAATACGAGGGCACCGAGGCGCCGCTGATGCCGCGCGCCGTGCTGCGCCGTCAGCTCGACCGCGCCGCCGCCATGGGCTTCGAGGTCGAGGCCGCCTTCGAATACGAGGCGCTGATCCTCGAGGAAACCGACGTCACGCTGCGCGACAAGGGCTTTCGCGACCTGCAGAGCTTCAACCCCGGGCACAAGTGCTGGTCAGGCGTCACCCATTCCGTCCATGCCGATTTCTTCGCCGGGCTGCAGGCCGAGGTCGAGGGCCATGACATCGCCCTTTATTCCGTCGGCACCGAACTCGGGCCGGGCTGCTTCGAGATCACGCTCGGCCGCGCCGCCGGCATGAAGGCGGCCGACGACGCCTCCTTCTTCCGCATGGCGACCCGCGCCTTTGCCCGCAAGATGGGCAAGACGGCAAGCTTCATGGCCTATCTCGGCGAGGGCCTGCCCGGCACCGGCGGCCATTGCACGATGAGCCTGCGCGACAGGGCGACGGGGCGGAACCTCTTTGCCGCGGCGGACGGGCGCACCACCGAACTCGCCGGGCAGTTCATCGCCGGCATGATGCAGGTCGTGCCGCAGGCCTTTGCGCTCTGCACCTCGAGCGTCAACGCCTTCCGCCGGCTGGCGCCGGGCAGCTGGGCGCCGAAGGCGCTGACCTGGGCCGAGCAGCCGCACACCGTGGCGGTGCGCTCGGCGCCGAACGCGAATGACCGCGCGCGGCTCGAATTCCGGGTGCCGCCCTCGGATGCCAATGCCTATCTGGTGATGGCGCTGATGCTCGGCGCCGGGCTCGACGGGATCGAGCGGCGGCTGCCGGTGCCGCCGCAATCCGAAAACGCCCATCCCGATTTCATCCCCGAGGGCGCCGAGCGTTTCCCGCGCGACCTGATCGAGGCCGCCGACCGGCTGGCGGTGTCGGAAGATGCGAAGCGCCTGTTCGGCGCCGAATTCGTCGGGAATTTCGCCGCGACCTGCCGGCACGAATATGCCGCGCTCGCCCGCGCCGTCAGCGCCGAGGAACGCGCGCGCTACCTCGAGGGCTGAGCCCGCCGGCAACCCTCGATCTCGGTGCCCGCCCCCAGCGCGTTGCGGGCTCTGCCGGGTCGCCCCCCCGCCGGGGGTGACCCGGATGCCGGGCACGCCGCGCTTCCGCGCGCGGCACGTCCGACGGTTTGCGCTCATCCACGGGCGGCGCCGGACCCGTGGCCCCGGCAGATCGATCCGCCATTGCGGGCGGACCGTCATGGAGGCGCCGCTCAGCCCAGATGCCGCTTGCGTTCGGCCGCATAGCGCACCAGCGCGAGGCCGCGGAAGATGCCGTGCATGAACTTGCCATAGGGCATGGTCAGGAAGAAGCCGAGCACGAAGCCCAGATGCAGCGCCAGCGTCACCCCCATCAGCGGCGTCGCACGCAGCACGAGAAGTGCAAGCCCCGTCACCCCGGTCAGCAGCAGCATCACGATGAAGGCCACATCCATGCCCTTGCGCGACACGTCGCCAAGCTCCGGATCGCGGCGCAGCTTCGCCGCCAGCAGGCCGAGCGGCCCGAGGGTGATGCCGATGCCGCCGAGCGTGCCGAGAACCACCGGCAGGTCCCACCACGGATAGGGCGCATCGCGGCCGAGCAGATAGTGCCACAGCGTGCCGACCGCCGTCGCCGCGAAGCACAGCGCGAAGCCGTAGAAGGTCAGGTGATGATACATCCGCCGGGTGTCGTCAGGCACCTCGGCATCGTTCGCACAGCCCATGCCGCCGCCGTCGAGATAGCGCAGCGTGGCGATGTCCTGCGCCCCGCCCGCCAGCGCCTGCGGATCGCGCAGCGTCGATCCCGGCTCGCCGATGTCGCGCCAGAAGCGGATGCAGGACATGACGACCGCCAGCACCGACCACAGGAAGGCGGTGCCGAAGATCGCCACCATCGCGTTGTGCGGCAGGATCCGGTAGAAGGCGCCGGGCCCCGACTGCGCGCCGAACAGCACCGCCGGATCGGTCAGCGCGGCAAAGCCCACCAGGAAGGCCGCGACCGACAGCGTGGCGACCAGCGTCACCACCAGTCCGTTGCGGGCAAACAGCGGCGCCATGACCCCCGGCCAGACATAGCGCGCATAGCTGTCGTTGCGGACCTCGGCCAGCACCTTCGGCACGTTCACCGCGAATTCATGCGGCGGGGCGAACTGGCAATCGGAATTGCACGCGCCGCAGTTGTGGCACAGGTTCGCCAGATAGGTCAGATCGCCCGCCCCGAAGGCGCGGCGCATCTCCATCGCCGGGAAGACGGCGCACAGCCCCTCGCAATAGCGGCACGAGTTGCACACCGTCATCAGCCGGCCCGCCTCGTCGAGATGGGACTGCCGGGCCTCGGCGGCGCTCATCGCCCCTGCGGGCATCTTGAATTCATCGCTTTGCATGGCTGCCCGCTCCTTCTCCGGCGATGCGCCCGAAGACGCTGCCGATGGTCATTCCGATCCCGGCCGCATAGCCGCGGCCAAGCACGTTGCCGGCCATGATCTCGCCGGCGGCCCAGATGTTCTCGGCGCGCCCGCCCCCGGCAAGCTGCACCCGGGCGTCTTCGTCGACCTCGACGCCGAGATAGGTGAAGGTGATGCCGGGGCGGACGGGATAGGCGTAGAACGGCGCCGCCTCGATCGCCCGCGCCCAGTTCGTCTTCGGCGGGCTCAGCCCCTCGGTGTGGCAGCCGTCGAGGATCTTGTCGTCGAAGGTTCCCGGCTGCACCGCGGCGTTGAAACCCTCGACCGTGGCCCGCAGCGCGGCCGGATCGAGGCCGAGCTTGCCCGCGAGCTCCTCGATCGTGGCGCCGGTCACCGGCGGGAACAGCGAGGGCATGAAGAGTTGCAGCGAGCGCGCATCGAACACGATATAGGCGATCTGGTCGGGCTGCGCCGCCACCAGCCGGCCCCAGATCGCATAGCGCTTGGGCCAGATGTCCTCGCCCTCGTCATAGAACCGCTCGCAGCGGTTGTTGACGACGATGCCGAAGACCACGCAGTCGAGCCGGGTGATGATGCCGCCGTCGTATTTCGGCGCGCGAGCGTCGATGGCGACGGCATGGCATTGCGTCGGGTCGCCGATCTGCTTCATCCCCTTGTCGATCAGCCGGCGCAGCAGCGAGCCGCGGTTGTAGGGCGTGCCGCGGATCAGGAAGTTCCCGGCGATCTCGCCCCAGCCTTCCTTCAGCCAGTCGATGTTCGCCTCGAACCCGCCCGATGCCGCGACCAGCCCCTTGCCGGCAAGTCGGCGCCGCCCGGCGGGGGTGGTGACCTCGGCCGCGACGAAGCGGGGGCCGTCCATCTCGAGATCGGTGACCTCGGCCTCGTAGGCGATGTGAACGCCAAGCCCCGCCGCGGTGCGGTAAAGCGCGTTCAGCATCGAGCGCCCGCCACCGAGGAAGAACGAGTTGGTGCGCCCGAGGCTGAGCGTGCCGCCGAGCGAGGGCTGAAAACGCACCCCCTGCTCGGTGATCCAGGTCAGCATGTCCTTCGACTTGCGGATCATCATCTTGGCGAGCACAGGGTTGGTGTTGCCCTGGGTGACGCGCAGCAGGTCGTCGAAGAATTCCTCTTCCGTGTAGGGCCCCGAAAGGGTCTCTGTCGCGCTGTCATGGGCGCAGCGCATGTTGCGGGTGTGGCGGGTGTTGCCGCCGCGGTAGAAGCGCGGCGCCTTTTCGAGGACGGCAACGCTCGCCCCGGCGCGGCGTGCCGCGATGGCGGCGCAGAGCGCGGCGTTCCCACCCCCGGCGACGATGACGTCGTAGGTTCGGCCGAAATCCACAGTCTGTTCCATGTCAGAACACCCAGACGCTTTCCCGCGGGATGCGGATCGGCGAGGTTTCCTGCGCCACGGGGCCGTCGGTCAGCACCCGCAGGCTGTGCCCGCCAAGGCGGTAGACATGTTCCCATTTCTCGCCGAGGAACATCGAGGTGGCGCGGTGCATCTCGACCGCGTCGGGCTCGCCCGCGGCGGCCAGCGCCAGCCGGTCCATGCGGCACACCGCGGTGCCGTCCTCGCCCACCGTCTTCGGCTGCCCCATCCGCCCGGTGACGCGCAGCCCGTCGCAATCGAGCGTGGCGACCCCGTCGCCCGCTGCCACCACCTTGCCCGAGAGCCGGATGTTGTTGCCGATGAAATCGGCGGTGAACAGCGTCTTCGGCCGGTTGTAGAGGTCTTCGGGGCTGCCCTCCTGCGCGATCACCCCGCCGTTGAGCAAGATGATCGTGTCGGCGATCGCCAGCGCCTCGATCTGGTCATGGGTGACGATGACCGCGGCGCGCTCCTCGCGGGTGATGAGCTCCTTGAGGAAGGCGCGGGCCTCGTCGCGCAGCTTGGCGTCAAGGTTCGACAACGGCTCGTCGAGCAGCAGCACCGCCGGATCATAGGCGAGCGAACGGGCGATGGCGACGCGCTGTTGCTGACCGCCCGAGAGCTGCGCGGGGAAGCGCTGTTGCAGATGGCCAAGGCCCAGCACCTCGCAGACCGTGCCGACCTTGCGCCGGATCTCGGCCTCGGCGACCTTGCGCAGCCGAAGACCGTAGGCGACGTTGTCGAAGACCGTCCGGTTCGGCCACAGCGCGTAGGACTGGAAGACGAAGCCGAGCCCGCGCTTCTCGGCCGGCAGGTCGAGCGAGGCGGCACAGTTCAGCACTTCCTGCCCCGAGACCCGGATCCGGCCCTCGCAGGCGCGCTCGAGCCCGGCCACGGTGCGCAGCAGCGTGGTCTTGCCCGAGCCCGACGGGCCCAGCAGCGCGGCGATCTTGCCCTTCTCGACCGAGAAGGAGGCGCCCTTGAGAACCTCGACGGCCCCGTATTTCAGATGAATGTTCTCTACGATCAGCTCAGGCATCGAGACGTACTCCAAGGCGAAGGGCAAGCGCGATGCCGCTTCCGATGACGAGGGTGTTGACGACGGCCAGCGAGGAGGCCACGTCGATGTTGCCGCCGTTCCAGAGGCTGACGAGCATGGTGCCCATCACCTCGTTGCCCTGCCCCATCAGGAAGATCCCGGTCGAGTATTCGCGGGAGTAGAGCAGGAAGGCCAGGAGCCAGGCGGCGATCAGACCGTGCCGGGCGAGCGGCAGGGTCACGTTGCGCGCGACGCGGAAGGCACCGGCGCCGGTGACATGGGCCGCCTCTTCCAGCTCGCGCCCGACCTGCGCGAAGGAGGTCGACACCAGCCGCAGCCCGAAGGGCAGCCAGACCAGCGTATAAGCCACCCACATCGCCGCCAGCGAGGCGACGAAGGGCTTCAGCACCGGCACGAAGAGGAAGATCCAGAACACCACGAGACCCGCGACGATCCCCGGCATGGCGCGCGGCAGCAGCACGAGGAAGTCGAGCCCGCGGGTGGTCTTCAACGGCGAGCGGTGGCTGGCGAGCCCGATCAGCGCATAGACGCAGAGCGAGGCGAAGCCGCCCACGAAGGCGAGGATCAGCGTGTTGACGATCGAGCGCCGGATCAGCGGCATCTCGGCGAGCTTGGCGTAATTGTCCAAGGTCAGCACGTCGCGGATCGCGACGAGCGGCCCCCAGGTGGTGACGACCGAGCGCAGCACGACGCCCGAGAGCGGCAGCAGAACGACGGCGTAAAGCCAGACGATCACCGCCGCGAAGGCGACCCATTTCCACGGCCCGAGCGGCACCAGATGCGACCGCGTCGCCTTGCCGCCGATGGTGGAATAGCGCTGCGCCGTGCGCAGCATCCGCCGCTGCAGCACCACGAGCGGCAGGGTGATGAGCATGATGAAGATCACCACCACCGCCATCAGCTGATAGGCGGGCCGGCCAAGCAGGGTGTTGAACTTGTAAAGATAGGTCGCCAGCACCAGCCGCCCGTCCTGGTCGCCGAGGACATAGGGCAGACCGAAGAGCTCGAAGCCGAGGAAGGCCACCAGCACGGCGCTGACCGCGATCGAGGGCCAGACCAGCGGCAGGGTGATCTTCGTCGCGACCGTCAGCGGCGAGCCGCCGGCAACGCGCGCCGCCTCCTCGAGGTCGGAGGGCACGGTGCGCAGCGCGGTCGCGACATAGATGTAGACATGCGTGACATGGCTGAGGCCGACGACGAGGATCAGCATCGGCATCGAATAGACGTTCCAGAACGGAGCGCCGAAGAGGCGCTCCCACCAGACCGACCAGAACCCCGAGGGCCCGATCGAGACGATGTAGCCGAAGGCGAGAACCATCGGCGACATGAACAGCGGCAGGAAGATCGCCGGCTCGATCCACTTGCGGCCCGGCAGGTCGGTCCGCACCATCAGGAAGGCAAGCAACGACCCCAGCGGAACGGCGATGACGACCATGCCCACCGACAGCACCACGGTGTTGCGCAGCGCGTCCCAGAAGCCGGGATCGCCCAGCACGAAGCCATAGGTGTCGGCGGTGATCTTGGCCCGCGGGCTGAAGAAGGCGTCAGTCAGGAAGCTCTGCCAGACGATCAGCCCGACGGGGGCGAGGATGAACAGCGCCGTCAGAAGCGCGACGCCGTTGCGCCAGGATTCGTTGCGCATGACCTTACTTGCCCGCCTTCAGCGCGTCGTTCCACTTGCGGAAGAAGGCCAGCCGCTGCATCGGCTGGATCGCGTCCAGCAGCTCGGGCCCGATCGTCACCGGCTTCAGGATGTCGCCGTAGTCCGCGCTCAGCCCGGCGATCGTCGCCGTGCCCTCGACATCGGGGCGGATGGCGAAGAGATGCGCCTGGTTGCCGACCACCGTCTGGCCGCGATGCGACAGCAGATAGTCGAGGAAGACCCGCGCCGAGGCCGGGTGCGCGGCCTGCTCGGTGATGATCGCGAGACGGGACAGCACGACGGTGTAGTCCTTCGGCACCACCACCTTGACGTTCGGATCGCGCTCGGCCCGCAGGTAGGCATAGGGGCCGATGATGTTGTAGCCGATGGCGTGTTCGCCGGCGCTGATCTTTTCCAGCATGGTGCCGGTCGAGGTGTAGAACTTGGTGTCGACGGCCCCGAAGGCGGTGACCAGCGGCCAGAGCGCATCGCCGTTGGCCGCATCGGCCGAGACCGCGAAGAAGCCGAGGCCCGAGCGTTCCGGATCATAGGTCGCGACCTTGCCGGCCATGCGCGCCTTGTTCGCGGTGAGCCAGGACGCCAGCCCGGCGCGGGTGTCGGGCATCTCCTCGGCGCTGACCAGCTTGCTGTTGTAGACCATCACCACCGGCTCGTAGGTGATGCCATAGATCTTGTCGCCCGAGGTCGACCAGGCCGGAACCGCGCCCTTTTCCGGCGAGGCGTATTCGGCGGCGATCCCGTCCTCGACCATCTGGTATTGCAGGTCCATCGCCGAGGACCAGACCATGTCCGCCTTCAGCGCACCGGCAGCGGCTTCGCTGCTGACCCGGCTGAACAGGTCGGCAGCCTTGATCTCGATGTAGTCGACATGGATCTTCGGAAAGGCCTTCTGGAAGTCCTCGACGATCGGTTCGACCGCGGTATGCTCGGTGTTGGCATAGATCACCACCGAGCCCTCGGTCTCGGCCTTGGCCACCAGCGCAGCGTAATCTGCCGGGTACCCGTCGGGGATTTCAGCGGCGGCAATGGCGGGTGCCGCGGCGAGGCAGGCACAGGCAAACAACCGGCCGACGGCCGATGTCCCGAAATTTCTCATGTTTTCCTCCCTGGCGAAAGCGGGGTCGAATCAGAACGATGGCTTTCGTATTTTTATGTTTATTATTGTATACAGTAAAAAGCAATTGCATTCCGCCATATGGCGCTTCCCCGCGTTCGGCGCTATGCAGGAGGCAGAGGCAATCGGGGGGCGTGCATGAGTATCCAGTCTGAATCCGTGACCTCCCGGCTCGCCCGGCTCAGCCTGGACACCACACCCGGCATGCGCGGGGCGGGCCTGTCCGACGCGGTCTTTGCCGCGCTGCGCCATGGCCTGCGCAGCGGCATCTTCCAGCCCGGCGACCGGCTGCGCGAAGAGGAGATTGCCGAGCATTTCCACGTCAGCCGCACCCCGGTCCGCGACGCGCTGCGCCGGCTGCTGGAACGGCGGCTGCTCGAGGTCTCGGGCGGGCGCGGGCTGATGGTGCGCCGGCTCGACCAGAGCGAGATCTTCGAGCTTTACCAGATGCGCGAGATCCTCGAAGGCACCGCCTCGCGCTTTGCCGCGCAGAACGCGACCCCGGCCGAGATCGCCCATCTGCGCGACCTGCAAGCCGCCTTCGAGACGGCACAGACGGCCGCGGAATGGCGCAGCCTGAACAAGCAGTTCCACGAGACCATCGCCGGCGCGGTGCGCAACCGATATTTCCATAACCCGTTGGAAGAGTTACAGGACTTCCTGGCACTTCTGGGGCCGACGACGTTCTCGGTGCCGGGGCGGGCCAATCCGGCCGCGGCCGAACACCGCCGCATTCTGGACGCCATCGCCGCCCACGACCCTGACGCCGCAGAAGCCGCCACGCGCGACCATATCCGCAGCGCCTTTGCGGCGCGGCTGAAGATGCAGCAGACCGAGGCCTGAGGAGAAAGGGGGCGCGGCGCCCCTCGGCGGCAAGCGGCCTGCCCCCTTGCGGTTCGGGGCCGGACCGGCCCGTGCCGGGCTATTCCACGCCGCGATCATCGAACGCGGTGCCGACGCGGTCATCCCCATTCGCCGCGACGG
The DNA here is from genome assembly GCF_056590935.1 of Paenirhodobacter sp. YD-8. Classification (NCBI taxonomy): domain Bacteria; kingdom Pseudomonadati; phylum Pseudomonadota; class Alphaproteobacteria; order Rhodobacterales; genus Paenirhodobacter; species Paenirhodobacter sp. YD-8. The sequence goes on from NZ_CM152649.1 coordinate 2,912,148, forward strand.
GTGCGCCTGGGAAGAAGACGGCCCGGCGGCGATCGCCCGGGACGCGATCCTGTGTGCCACGCGCCATCCGTGCCAGGGACTGAGGAAGCGATGGGCCGGGGATCACATCCGACGTCGGATCGAGACCCGGATGAACGGCCGCATGGCCTTCGGGGAGCGGATCATCTCCCGAGACCCCGACGCCCGGACCGCCGAGATGTGGCCATTGCCGCAAGCCGGCAGCGACAGGGCAATGCCCCCCTCTGCCGGACATCGGGCGACAACGCTCTTTCGCAGCGAACGCCGGCATCCGATGTCCGGCGACGGCTGATGCCGCGACCTTTCCGGCCGCGGCAGAGGTGTCATGCGTTGCGCACTGCCGTCCGCATTCCGAGAAGCGGATGAAGGATGAGGTAGGCCACGGCCGCGACGAGGAAGGTCGCCGGCGCGGAGACTGCCGCCCAGGCGCCGCCAAGGACGTGCAGGACAAGGCCGGTCCCGGCGCTCAGGAGCCATGCGGTCATCCCGGCATAATTGACGTTCGGCGTTTCGGCGAGGCTCGAATGCAGCCGGTCCTCGTTGGCGCCGCCGCGGCCCTCGGTCAGGATATGGGTCATCGCCACCGCCACCCAGGCGACGACGAAGATCCCCTGCCAGGCCAGCGCCTGCAGGATGTAGGCGAAGACATCCGCCATCATCAGCACATAGACCACGACCCCGGTCACGCAGGCCCAGACCACGCGCGGCAGGTGCAGCCGGAAGGCGGTCTCGGCAAAGCTCTCCATGTTCACCGCAGCGAGGTAATAGTTCGCGGTGTTGATCCGGGTCTGCGAGATCCAGACGAAGCCAAGCCCGGCAAAGCCCATCAGCTTGATCAGCGCGAGCACCACCGAGACCTCGCTCACCGCACCGCCGGTGGGCAGGCTGGCGGCGAGGAAGATGCCGGCCAGGCCGTTGAGCAGGAAGGCCACGGTGTAGAAGGGCGCGCCGAAGGTGAAGCCCGCGTGAAAGCCCGCGTCCTCGGTCTTGCCGAAGCGGGCGTAATCGTAGGTGTACATCATCAGCACCCACACGCCCATGTAGGCGACGAAGCAGTCCCACCAGCCGCCGGCGGGCGCGCCGCCCTCGGGACCAAGCGCCAGCCAGGCGTCGGAATAGCCGTATTCGGCAATCGCCAGTCCGATCGCGGCCAGGAGCCCCAGCAGGTAGAAGGGCAGCAGCACGCCATTGAGCTTGTCGAGCCAGTTCTGGATCGAGCCGAAGATCAGCGCGACGGAATAGACGACGACGATGCCCGCGGCGAGCGGATAGGCGAGTCCGGCATAATCCTGCAGCGCGAGCGCCATCACCGAGCCCTCGAAGACCGCGTAATAGATCGCCGTGGCAAAGAAGATCAGCGTCGCCACCGCGGCGCCGGTGCGCCCGAGCAGGATGCGCGAGAACAGCGACACGCTCAGCCCGGTGCGGATCGCGTGGCGGGCAAGCACCGCGTTCACAACCGCATAGGCGATCACCGACAGCACCAGCCCGATGATCGCGTTGCGCGCGCCATAGGCGAGCGCGAGCGAGGCCGCCACCACCAGATAGAACATCGCCGAGCAGACCGACCACCAGGCCATCGTCAGCGGCAGCCGCCCCATCCGCGCATCGCGCGGCACCGGGCGGTCGGAGAATTCGAGCTCTTCCGAGCCCTCCAGTTTTCCGGCCATTGCGGAAACTCCCTGTTGTTGTGTGTTTTGTCGTTGGGGTGCGTAGGGGCCGGCGCGCGGCCCCTACGCGGGGGCGCTTATGCGTCCTCGGCCAGCGCCACGGCGGTCTCGGCGAGCGCCGGCTCCGCCTCGGCGAGGGTCAGGACATAGACGCCGGTCGGGTCGAGCTCGGCGGTCCAGCCCGGCTCGATCACGATCGTCGTCGTCACCTCCTGGATCACCGCCGGCCCGAGGATGCGGTCGCCCGCACCCAGCTTCGCGCCCTCGTAGACGGGGGTGTCCTGCTGCATGCCATCGGCGGCGAAGATCATCTCGCGGGTGCCGGCAAGGGCGGCATGCGCCCCCTGCCCCGCCGCGATCGTCATCCGCGCGGGCTTGTCGACGGCGCCGGTCAGCGCGCTTTCGACGTTCACCACCTCGACCACGCTGCCCGGTTCCGAATAGGTGTAAAGCTCTTCGTGGCGGGCGTGGAAGGCGGCCTTGAGACGCTCGAGCGCGGCCTCGGTCACCTCGAAGGGCTCGACCGAGACGGTGCATTCATGCACCTGCCCGACATAGCGCATGTCGAGCGAGCGCAGCACAGAGACGCGCTCGGCGCCGAAGCCGTCGCCGGCCAGATCGGCGCGGCCCTTCGCCTCGAGCTCCTTGAAGAGCGCATCGAGCTTCGCCGCGGCCTCGGCCCCTTCAAGCCGCACCGGCGCCGGCGCCATGTAGTTGTATTTCACGTCCGAGATGATCTGGCCGAAGGCGCACAGCCCCGAGGCGAGCTTGGAGATCAGCACCTTGCGGATGCCCATCTCGCGGGCAAGCGCGGTGATATGGGCGGCCGTCGCCCCGCCGGCGCAGTTCAGCACGAAGTCGCGCGGGTCATAGCCGCGCTCGACCGAGACCCGCCGGATCGCGTTCACCATGTTGTTGTTGACGATGGTGAACATCCCGTGCGCCGCCTTCTCGACGCTGATGCCGAGCGGCTTGGCCAGATGCGTCTCGATCGCGCGGCGGGCTTTTTCGACGTTCAGCGGCAGCCGCCCGCCGACGAGCCCATCGGGGTTCAGATAGCCCAGGACCAGGTTCGCGTCGGTGGTCGTCGGCTGCTCGCCGCCCTGATCGTAGCAGGCCGGGCCCGGTTCCGAGCCCGCCGATTGCGGCCCCATCTGCAACAGCCCCATCTCGTCGATCCAGCCGATCGAGCCGCCGCCCGCGCCCAGGGTCTCGACCTGGATCATCGGGATGCCGATGCGATAGCGCAGGAAGTCGATGTCCTTCGAGACATTGGCGCGGCCGTTGCGGGTCAGGGTGATGTCAAACGAGGTGCCGCCCATGTCGACGGTGATGATGTCCTCCATCCCCCAGGGCTCGCCGAGGTAGAGCGCCGCCTGCGGCGCCGAGGCCGGGCCCGAGTTGATCGCATAGACCGACTGGTCCGACACCACCCGGCCAAGCGCCAGCCCGCCGTTCGACTGGAAGTAGCGCACCGGGGCGCGCGCGCCGAGCGACTGGAAATAGCCGTCGACCTTCTCGACATAGCCCGCCAGAATCGGCGCCAGATAGGCGTTCACGATCGCGGTCGAGGTGCGGGTGTATTCGCGCACCTGCGGATAGAGCGCACTGCCCAGCGTGAGGCGCACGCCCGGCATCATCTCGCGCACGATCTCGCCGGCGCGGCGCTCGTGGGCGGGGTGCAGCACCGACCAGACGAAGGAGATCGCGACCGATTCGACGCCCTCGGCCAGGAAATGGCGGCAGGCCTCGCGCACGTCCTCCTCGTTCAGCGCGCTATGCACGGCGCCGGTCGACAGCACCCGTTCGCGCACGCCGCGGCGCAGATAGCGCGGCACCAGCATCCGCGCCGGCGGATAGTCGGGATCATAGCGATAGCCGTCTTCCTTGTGGCCGAGGCGGATCTCGATGCTGTCCTGATGGCCGGCCGTGGCGATCAGCCCGGTGCGCGCGCCCTTGTGCTGGATCAGCGCGTTCAGCCCGACGGTGGTGCCGTTGATGCACAGATCGGCGTTCGAGACGATCTCGCGCGGGGTGATGCCGGTCTCTTCCTCGATCAGGGCGAGGCCGTTCTCGATCGCGCGGGTCGGGTCCTGCGGCGTCGAGAGCGCCTTGAAGATCCGCACGCCGCCGCTGCGGTCGGCCAGGATGAAGTCGGTGAAGGTGCCGCCGGCGTCGATGCCGAGGCGGTATTGGTTCTGCATGGGATGGGTCCTTGACTGTGGCCGGGGTCGCGCGGGGGGCTGCCTGCCCCCCGGTCCCCCCGGAGGTATTTCGGGCAAGATGAAGGGATCAGGCCGAGCGCAGGGCGCGGGTCGCCTCGGCATCGACGGCAAGCGTCGCGCGGTCGGTGATGACGACGCCGTAATCGAGCCGCGCCCCCTCAAGGCTGACGAGGCCGTTCTTCACGTCCTCGACCACGCGGGCGATGTCGCGCTCGAACGGGTTGCCATAGCCGCCGCCGCCGGGGTTCATGTTGGCGGCGCGCTCGCCCGGGCGGATCGTCTCGATCACGTTCTCGGTGATCACGGTGGTCTCGCCGCCGCGTGTCACCTCGAGCCGGCCGACCTTCGGCGGCACCAGTGCCGAGCGCGCCCCCGAGGCGCCCATGGCCGGGATCCGCCGGCCCTCGCCGAAGGTGACGAGGGTCATCGGCGCGTCGAGCGGCTCGACCTCCCAGCGGGTGCCGGAGCCGCCGCGGTTGCGCCCGGCCCCGCCCGAATCCTCCATCAGCCCGTATTCGTGGATGATGATCGGATAGGAGTGTTCGAGCATCTCGATGTCGCCCGAATGCAGCGCGCCGAAGCAGCATTCCGGCCCGCAGGCGTGCCAGCCGTCCTGCGTCGCGGTGGCGCCCGCGCCCGAGATGATCGAGGCCAGCACCATCGTCACGTATTCCTCGTCGTGGCGCTTGTCCCAGCCGGCGATGTTGCAGCCGTTGGCATGGCCCCAGCTTGCCGCGACCTTGGCGGGCGCCGCCTGCTCGAAGGCCAGACGCACGGCGTCGGTCAGGGTCTCCATCGGCGTCGTGGTGCAGTTCATGTGCGGCGCGGGGGATTGCGCGTTGCACAGCGTGCCCTTCGGCCCCATGTCGGTCGAGACGCAGCGATAGAGCCCCTCGTTGTAGGGCGGCGGCAGCTGCGCGAACATCATCAGCCCGAGATAGACGCCCGAGTGGCTGTTGCCCTCGTAGGAGTTGATGAAGTAGGGCACCTGCGGCGGCGAGCTGACGGCGATGTGGCAATTGTCGCCACTGATGGTGACGGTCGCGGTGATCTCGAAATCGCCCAGACCGTGGCCCGCATCCTCGAGGATCGCGGTGCCCGAATAGGTGCCGTCGGGCACCGCCGCGATCAGCTTGCGCATATGAGCCTCGGCCATGTCGAGCAGCTCGGCGATGCAGTCCTGCACCACCTGCTTGCCGTATTTGTCCATCATCCCCTTGAGGTTGCGCGCCCCCACCTGACAGGCGCCGATCAGCGCGTTGAAATCGCCCTCCTGATCGCGGCGGGCGCGCATGTTGGTCAGGATCATGTTCATCACGTCGTGGCGCGGCACGCCGCGGTCCCAGATCTTGACCGGCGGAATCCGCAGCCCCTCGGCGAAGATCTCGGTGGCGTTCGGGTTGTAGCCCGCCGGCACCGGCCCGCCGACATCGGTCAGATGGCCCTTGCACACCGTCCAGAACACCAGCTCGCCCTCGTAGAAGACGGGCATGTACATGCAGGTGTCGATGATGTGGCTGCCGCCATAGGCGGGGTCGTTGTGCAAGATCAGGTCGCCCTCGTGGATCTCGCCATCGAAGAAGCGCGCCACCGATTTCATCGCCGGGATCAGCGAGCCGAGGTGGATCGGGATGTCCTGGCCCTGCAAGATCATCTCGGGCGCGCCGTTGAATAGCGCGGTCGAATAGTCATGCGCCAGGTTGAAGACGGAACTGCGCGCCGTCTGCTCGAGCGCGAGCGTCATCTCGCGCTGTGTCGTTTCCAGAACGCCCCGCACCACGGAAAGCGTGATCGGGTCCACCTTGCGTCTTGTCATGCCCTGTCGGTCCTTGTGTTCAGGGACAGCGGGCATGCGAAAACCGGGCCGCCGGGGCGGGTCATGTCAGTTCTCCCTGTTCGCACGGGCCGCTGTCCGGCCTCGCATTGTCCCTTCAGGCTGCGCGACTCGGGGGGGTGCGATCTTGCACGCGGATGCGCAAAAACTTGTCACTCAGCGCGCCGGGCCGCCGGTTTTGTTCCTCCGCGCACCGGGATTTGTCGCCGGGTGCACGCGCCGGCCGGTTGTCGCGAAAACGTCTTGATCGACAGGGCGCGGCGCGGTTACCGATTCGAAAAGCGCAACGGGAGACTGCGCATGGAGGTCGTTGCCCGCCACACCGACGAGGTTGCCCCGCCGCTGCGCGCGCGGTTCTGGTCCGGCACCATCGCCGAGGCCTATTTCCCGCTCGACCTCACCTTCCGCGACGCCGCCCGCTTCTCGGGCCGGATCGAGCGGCGCTCGATGGGGCCGGTGTCGCTGTCGCGGCTGATGACCGAGCCCGCGCAATACGAACGCCTGCCCAGCCACATCCGCGCCGGCGCCGAGGAGGAGTTCCTGATCACCATCCCGCGGCTGAGCCCGGTGGCCTTCCGCCAGCTCGGCCGAGAGGTGGTCTGCGACCCGGGCGGCTTCCTGATCGAGCGCGGCGACGCGCCCTATCGCTTCTCCTACGGCGCGACGAACGAGCTGTGCGTGCTGAAGATCTCGAAACGCGCGCTGTCGGAGAAATTGCGCGGCCCGGACCGGTTCTGCGCCCGCGTCTTCGACGGGCGCGACGGGGTGGCGGGGCTCTTCACCCAGACGGTGCGGGCGCTGCAGGGGCTGCCGCGGGCCGACGAATACGCGGCCGAGGTGCTGGGCCGGCAGGTGGTCGAGCTGCTGGCGCTGGCGCTCGACGGCCAGTCCGAGGCGGTTGAAGGCGCGACCAGCGCCGTTCGCGCCGCGCATCTGCGCCGGGCAGAGCAGGTGATCCGCGCCCGCCTCTCCGATCCCGATCTGACGCCCGAGACCGTGGCGCAGGCCTGCGCGATCTCGAAACGCTACCTGCACGAGCTCTTTGGCGAGACAAATGCGACGGTGGCGCAGTTCATCCGCGAAAGCCGGCTGATCGCGGCGCGCGACGCGCTGCGCACCACGCCGGGCGCCTCGATCGCCGACATCGCCTATCGCTTCGGCTTTTCCGATCAGGCGCAGTTCTCGCGCCTGTTCCGCGCGATGTTCGGGCTCACCCCCTCGGCCTGCCGGCGCGGCGAGGGGTAGACTGCTGATGAGCTGGCCCCCGTCGCCCGGGCGGTTTCCGGTGCCGTGATCCCCGATAGTTCCTCGATTTGATGCGGGTGTCCGACGCAACAGAAGGTTCGGACCACGAATCCATCGAGGTTTGAGGAGGCAAGAGATCTGAACAGCCGGGAGATGAGGATTTCCCCGGCGACAGCGGCAGGCTTCAGGCCTGCTCGGCCTGGCGCCTGTATTGCTGATCGAAAATCATCTCCTCCATCGCGTCGCAGAGAGGATTCTTCGCCGCGGCGCCCCGGATCAGGACCAGATCCAGCGCCTCCGGCGTGCGCAGACCCCCGGCGCCTTCCGGCAGGATCAGGTGCGGCGGCGCCGAAAGGCGGGTCACCGCGGCAACGGCCAGCCCCGCCTCGACGATCGTCAGAAGCCCCGCGAGGCTCGAGCTTTCATAGGTCGCGCGGAAGGTGACGTTGCTTTGCTCCAGCGCGGCCAGAACCACCTTGCGCGCGTGGCTCCCGGGCTCGAAGAGCGCCACCGGCAGCGGCCGCCGTTCCAGCGCCAGGCGGTCGCGCGCGGAGATCCAGACCATCGGTTCGCGGCGCACCAGCTTGCCTGTGACGCCGTCTGACCGCGTGACGATGGCCAGGTCCACCTGCCCCCCGTTCACCAGCGGCGCAAGCGCCGTGGTCTGGGCGCAGACGACCTTGATGTCTGCCAAAGGATACTGCACCCCGAATTGCTCGAGCACGGGCGGCAGAAACTGCGAGATGAAATCGTCCGGCGCCCCGATGGTGATCGCGCCGCGGATGTCGGGCTTGCGAAAGGACTCCGCCGCTTCGTCATGCAGACGCAGGATGCGCCGGGCATAGGCCTCGAGCCGCTCGCCCTCGCGCGTCAGGGCCAGGTTTCGGGTGTCGCGCAGGAACAGCACCACGCCGGTTTCCGCCTCGAGCCGCGCGATATGGGTCGAGATCGTCGCCGGAGACCGATGCACCCTTTGCGCGGCGCGGCCGAAGCCCTTCGCGTCGATACAGGCGATGAAGGTGCGCAGCAGCACATGATCGAGCTGAATCATTCTTCGGAAAACCCTGATAATCCATTCAAACCATATTGATTGTTTGTTGAAAGGCCACGGCTATCTTGCCCCTCGACGCGAACACGGGAGCAGAGGGATGACGCCACAGAGACAGGGAATTGCAGGGGTTGTCGTGGCGCAGACCACGCTCGGCACCCTGGGGCTTTGCGTGATCGAGGCCGGGACCGATCCGCTGTCGACCGCCTTCTATCGCTGTGTCCTCGCAGCCCTGGCGCTTGCGGCCTATGCCGCCTTGCGCGGCGATCTGCGCGCGCTGTTCCGCCTGCCGGTTCGCGTGTTGCTGCTCGCGCTCTCGAGCGGGGTGCTGATGGTCGGGAACTGGGTCTTGTTCTTCGAGGCGATCCGCCGCTCGGGCATCGCGGTTGCGACGATCGTCTTCCATGTTCAGCCCTTCGTCATGGTGCTGATCGGGGCGCTGGTCTTTCGCGAGCGGCTGCGCCTTCGCACCCTTGGCTGGATCGCGCTGGCCCTGTTCGGGCTGACGCTCGCCACCGGGATCCTCGACGCCCCCGCGGGCCATGGGCCGGACTGGATCGGCGTGCTCTGTGCCGTCGGCGCCGCGATCCTCTATGCGTTCGTCACGATCATCGCCAAGGGGTTGCCGCGCTCGAACGGCGCGCAACTGACCCTGGTGCAGTGCCTGTGCGGGGTTCTGGTTCTGGCGCCCTGGTTGCCCGTGCCGCCGCAGGCCCTGGGGGCCGAGCAATGGAGCTGGCTTGCGATGATCGGGGGCGTGCACACCTGCGCGGTCTATGTCCTGCTCTACAACGCCTTGCCGAAGCTCCCCATCGCCACGGCCGCCGTTCTGCTGTTCCTGTATCCGATCAGCGCAATCGCCGTTGATGCGCTCTGGTATGGCCATGCCATCACCGGGGTGCAGATCGTCGGGTTTCTCTGCGTCCTGCTGGCGAGCCTGGCGATCACGCTCAAATGGGGTGCTCCCGCGGGAAACCGGCCCGAGCAGGTTGCCCGGGCCGAAAATCCGCGGGTCGCCTCCGAGGGTCGATAGCCCTCCGCCCCGTCGCGGGGCCGAGGGGCAGCGATGGGGCCCCAACGCTCACGCGGCGGCCAGCGCCACGGCATCCGGCCCGGCCGGATAGCGCAGCCGGTCGGCCCCGTCCGTCGCGGCCAGGAACACCGCCTCGGCCACATCGCTTTCCGTCGTGGTCAGCGGCGGATTGGCAAAGGCGGCAAAGATCGGCCCGGCGAAATCCGCATAGGCCGCAGGGATCATGTCCTCAATCGCAAAGTCGATATTCTGCGAAAAGCGCGTGGTCGGCGCATAGCCCGGCTCGACCAGTTTCGCCCGCACACCGAAGGCCGCCAGCTCATGCGCCAGCGATCCGGTGAAGCCCTCGATCGCCTGCTTGCTCGCGGTATAGGCGGCGGCGAGCGGCATCGGCGCCAGCGTCACGCTGGAGGTGACGTTCACGATCACGCCCGAGCGCCGCGCCCGCATCTGCGGGATCACCGCCTGCACCATCGCCATGGTGCCGAAGGTGTTGGTCTCGAACAGCTTGCGGACATAGGCCATCGGCGCGGCCTCGAAGGCACCGACAAGGCCGATGCCGGCATTGTTCACCAGGACGTCGACGGGGCCGGCGGCCGTGAGCGCGGCGGCGATGCTGGCGGAATCGGTGACGTCGAGCGGCAGGATGCGCACGCCTTCGGGCATCAGGCCCGCGCGCGGGCTGCGCATGGTGGCGATGACGATCCAGCCCCGGGCGTGGAAATGGCGGGCGGTCTCAAGACCGTAGCCCGACGAGGTGCCGGTGATGAGGACAGTGCTCATGAGGATCTCCTGTGTTCGCGGTTGACAGGAGGGATATAACCCGGAGCATCAGGACGATCTTCAACCAGAAGTCCTGAATGAATTTGTGAAAGTCCTGAATGTCCGACCCCCTCGCCCAGGTCATCGAGCTCTTGCGCCCGCAGGCAGTGTTCTCGAAGGGGATCACCGCGGCCGGAGCCTGGGCGGTGGATTATGCCGAATTCGGCCGCCCGGCCTTTGCCGCGATGACGCTTGGCAGGTGCCGGCTGAGCGTTGCGGGCGAGGCGCCGCTCGTTCTCGAGGAAGGGGATTTCGTCCTCCTGCCCGCCACGCCGCGCTTCGGCATGTCGAGCCTCGAGCCCGGACCGCTGCAGCGCATCACCCCAGGAACCGAGCCGCCGAGCCACGAGATCCGCCATGGCCGGCAGGACGGCCCGCCCGAGATGCGCCAGTTCGGCGGCTGGTTCAGCTTCGGCGCGCCGGACGTGGGTCTGCTGATCTCGCTCCTGCCGCGGATGATCCATGTCCGCGGCGTGCCGCGTCTGACGCAGCTGGTGCATCTCCTGGGCGAGGAGGCCGCGCGCGAGGACCCCGGCCGCGATCTGATCCTGACCCGGCTGGTCGAGATCCTGTTGATCGAGGCGCTGCGCGCCGCGCCGGCCGCAACCGCCGCGCCGGGCCTGCTGCGGGGCCTCTCCGATCCGCGCATCGCCAGCGCCCTGCGCAGCCTGCATGGCGACATCACCCGCGCCTGGACCGTTCCCGATCTTGCGGATGCGGCGGGCCTGTCACGCTCGGCCTTCTTCGCGCGCTTCACCCGGATGGTCGGGGCGCGGCCGATGGAATACCTGACCACATGGCGCATGGCGGTGGCCCGAGACCTGCTGCGCCGGGGCGGGGCTGCGCTGGACGATGTGGCCGCGCGGGTCGGCTATGGCTCGGCCAGCACCTTCAGCACCGCCTTCAGCCGACACAGCGGCCTGCCTCCCGGGCGTTTCGCGAAAGCGGCGCTGACGGAGGGAGAGACAAGTTCGGCCCTTAGATGACGGTTGAACATGCGCCAAGCCGCTCGCGGCCCCCCAAAAGCGGCCGGTCGGGCCTGACAAGGGGATCTACACGGTCGGTTCCGGGGCGCGCGCATCAAGGCCCAGTCACCGCAGTGGCAACCGGTCGCTCCCGCAGCCGTTCACTCTTGGATCGTCAAAGCCGGCGAGTGGCGGCGGTCACATCATCAACGGCCAGAGCGGTCCGCATCTTCATCAAGTCCAAACTCTGCCGAGTATTCATCATATTTTCGGGCTTCGTCCTGCGGGGTAATCAGCGCGCGGATGGCCGCAACCCAAGCCTCTGTCTCGCGGTCATCGTAAAAGCATTCCATACGCAGCTTGCGGCCATCTGGAAACGCGAGCAGGACATGTGGCTCGTCATAGACGGGATGGTCCGCCTCGAGCGCCACATAGGCGATTTTCACCTCTTGGAGCGGATAGGTTTCCGCAATCTTGCGCAGCGGCGCGCGGCTGGTGAACTCTGCGCTCTGGCGGTCAGGATCAAGGCACAGGCGGGTGCTGCCAAGAAACAGCGTCAGATAGACCGCGGCGACAAACAGAGCGACCGGAAGAAGCTGAAAAAACAGCGTCAACAGGATTTCAGGGGCAGATGAGGTGAACGCATAGGATGCGGGCACCTCCCGAATATAGCTGGGCAGAAGTGCAAAGAAGGGAATTGCGAAACTCGCTGTGAGCAGGCGTATGGCGGGCGTCATGACGCTTGTGAAGACGATGGCGTTGCCCTCGAACCTCAGGCTGTCGTGCATACGGTTACTGGGGCTGATCGTCATGAGGGTAATCCCCCCGTTTTTGCAGGGGCTTCTTCGTAGAATTTACGCGGCCATCTTCAGTTTCTGGGCGGGGGTCATCCCGCCGTTGCCCATGTCGGGGCACTCGTTGTTGTAGGACCACAGCCACTCGATGGCAATCTGCTGCACCTTGTCGATCGTTCCGAAGATGTGGAGGCCCAGCCATTCATGCCGGACCGTCCGGTTGTAGCGTTCGACGTAGGCATTCTGCTGCGGTTTGCCGGGCTGGATATGGGCCAGAGCGATGCCCTTGTGCTCGGCCAAGACCATCAGGGTGCCGCTGATGTATTCAGGGCCACTGTCGACACGAATGGTTCGAGGCGCGCCTCGCCACTCGATGATCCGGTTCAACGCCCAGACGACTCGTTCGGCGGGCTGCGAGAAATCGATCTCGATGCCCAGGCCTTCGCGATTGAAAGCGTCCAGTACGTTCAGCAGCCGGAACTGGCGACCGTCCCCAAGGCGATCTGCCATGAAATCCATCGACCAAACCTCATTCGCAGCCTCTGGAAGAGCGTTGTTGCGCAACTCATGCCTGAGGCATGATGGCCCCTTGCCCCTTCGACGTCAGGCTACGCGGACGATCTCAGCGATGCCGAGCGCATTGAAACGGTTGACGAGGGCGCAGCGGATCCGGATTTCGGCGGTTTGTCGGTCCGGGTCTCTTGCGGCGATGCGCTCGCCGAAAGCCTTGAGCCGGGCCGATGAGTGCCACCGGTTCGAGCGAACCGGCGAGGGCATTTTCGCCTCGATCCGGCTTCGGACATGGTATCCGGTCCATCGCGTCCAGAGCGCCCTGCCATAGTGCCGGGTGGCGCGAAGGGTTTCGTTTCGGGTGATTGCCGCCGGGCAGTCCTCTTTCCACGGCCGCCCGCTTTTGCGGATAGGGATGATCGGCGAGGCCTGACGGTCGATGATGGCGGCGTGGCAACGGCGCGTGTCATACGCGCCATCGGCGGTCACGGTGCCGATCTCTTCGCACTCGGGGATCTGGTTGAGCAGTTCCGGCAATGAGGAGGACAAGAAAACAGTCCGGGGGACTGTTTTCCCGACGAATGGACTGTCACCATCGCTGCTGGGAGTGAATTCCACGGCGCGGATGTCAGACGTGGCGGCATCCATGGCCAGATGCACCTTGCGCCATTGACGACGGCCCTGAACACCGTGCTTGCGCGCCTGCCATTCGCCGTCGCCGAGAAACTTGATCCCGGTGCTGTCAACCAGCAGGTTCAGGGGCCATCGGCGCGCCGATACGGGATCTGAACGGCGAGCGTCTTCTGCCCACGGCACAGGGTCGTGTAGTCCGGCACCGCCCAGTCCAGGCCCGCCAACTTCAGCAGGCAGGCAACCATCCCGGTCGTTTTGTATTGACCCAGTGAAAATCTGCTCATGCTACAAGGGAGAACGTGGCAATGAGTATGACGATGGACGACAGCATCAAACGTTGGACGGCGAAGCGCAAAACAGCACTCGTCGTCGAGATCATCCAAGGCAAGACAACGGTGGCCGAAGCCAGCCGCTCGTTTGATCTGACGCCTTCCGAGATCGAGGGCTGGATCGAGGATGCCAAGCGCGGCATGGAGAATTCCCTGCGCGCCAACCCGCTCGACATCCGCGAGCAATACGAGAAGCAGCTGAAGGACCTGCAAGAAGCCTACGGTGAGGCGATGCTGGAGCTGCGTGCGCGAAAAAAGCTGCAGGCCCTCATGGAGCGGGAGGACGGGCAATGATCCGGACGCTCCATGAGGGCCTGCTGGCCGAGGCGTCACAGTGTCGATCGCCAAGCTCTGCACCTGGTTCGGCGTGCCGCGGCGGACAGTCTATTACAAGTGACCTGCCCCCCGGTCGTCCCTCGTTCATAACGAGAGTCCTTGGGTTTGATAGTGGTCGGTTTCGGGTTGGGCAAGCGCGTCGGGCGCGGAGCCCTCAGATTGCTCAAGCGCCCGGCGCGCGTCGGACGGGGTCTTGTTGCCCAGCGAGGAATGCGGCCTGACGTTGTTGTAGTCGTAGCGCCAGAGGGCCAGTTTGCGGCGGGCATCGGCCAGGCTGTCGAAGATCTCCTCGTTCAAGCATTCGTCCCGCAGGCTGCCGTTGAAGCTTTCGATGTAGCCGTTCTGCTGCGGCTTACCCGGGTCGATGTAGTGCCATTCGACGCCGTTCTCGTTGGCCCATTTCAGAATGGCCTTGCTGGTGAACTCGGTTCCGTTGTCGCTGACGATGCAAGCGGGCTTGCCGTAAATCCTGACCAGCGCATCGAGTTCCCGCGCCACCCGAGCCCCCGAGATGCTGGTGTCGGCGATCAGCGCCAGGTTCTCGCGGCAGCAATCGTCGTTCACGGCCAGGATGCGGAACTTGCGGCAGGCCCCGAACGTGTCGGACAGAAAGTCCAGAGACCAGCGCTGGTTCGGCCGCAGCGGCACCGGCATCGGGGTTCGACTGCCGCGCGCCCGTTTACGGCCACGTCTGCGTCGCACTGACAGCCCCTCTTCGCGGTAAATCCGGTAGAGTTTCTTCTCGTTCATGATCATGCCCTTGCGCTCCAGCATAATGCCGACACGCCGGTAGCCGAAGCGACGGCGCTTCTCGGCGATCTTGTGCATCTCTTCACGGATTTCCGGGTTGTCGGGCGGCCGTTCATGCCGCACCGTCTTCGGATCGACACCGATCAGGACACAGGCCCGGCGTTGAGAGATCGGATGATCCTTCATCGCCCGCAGCACCGCGTCCCGCCGCGCCATCGGTGTCGTCAGGGTTTTCCCAGCAGATCCTTCAGGACCACATTGTCCAGCATCGTATCCGCCAGCAGGCGTTTCAGCTTCGCGTTCTCGTCCTCGAGCTGCTTCAGCCGTTTGGCGTCCGACAGGTCCATCCCGCCATACTTGCCCTTCAGCTTGTAGAAGGTCGCGGGGCTCAACCCGTGCTTCCGGCAAAGCTCGGAGGTCGGCAACCCAGCCTCCTGCTCCTTGATCATCCCGATGATTTGCGCATCGGTGAAACGGCTTTTCCTCATGTCGTCTGCTCCTTCTCAGGTTGGGCAGACTCTACATCACAGCGAGGGAACTTCCGGGCGGCAGGTCACAAGCCGGTCAAGGCGGCGCCGAAGGCCGATCCGCGCTTCGCCGAGCCGATCAAGGCCATGATCGAGCAGGAGCCATCGTTCGGCTACAGGACTGTGGCCTGGCTGCTCGGCTTCAACAAGAATACCGTGCAGCGGATCTTCCAGCTCAAGGGCTGGCAGGTGCGCAAGCGGGCCGTGGGGATGCGGCCGCGTATCGAGGCTGTTCCTTCCGTCGCCACCGCGCCGAACGAGCGCTGGTCGACGGATCTGGCGCGGGTCTGGACCGGCAAGGACAGTTGGGCCTCCCTGGCGCTGGTGATCGACTGCCACACGCGCGAATTGCTGGGCTGGCACCTGTCGCGCTCGGGCAAGGCACCACGGCCAGCGCCGCGCTCGAGCACGCCTTGATTGCCAGGTTCGGCACGCTGGGCAAAGTCGATCAGGAATTCCTGCTGAGGTCGGATAATGGCCTGGTCTTCACAAGCCGGCACTTCACGGCACTGGTGCGCAGCTATGGCCTGAAGCAGGAGTTTATCACTCCGCACTGCTCGCAGCAGAACGGCATGGTCGAGCGGGTCATCCGCACGCTCAAGGAGCAGTGCGTTCATCGCCATCGCTTCGAGAGCATCCAGCACGCGACCCGCGTCATCGCCGACTGGATCAGCTTCTACAATCACCGCCGCCCTCATCAGGCTCTTGCCATGCGCACGCCAGCCGAGGCATTCAGATTAGCGGCTTAACCCGAGCAGATTCCGCTGGGGCGATACATGCCCGCCTACTATCCCCCTGATCTTGCACGCAGTTTTGGCCCGTTTGTTGACCTATTGTTGCCCCAACCGGAAGACAGCAAAAAGCCGCCCGGTGGGGCGGCCGCTAACCTGTTACTCTGTAACACAAAATTGGTTGCGGGGGCAGGATTTGAACCTGCGACCTTCAGGTTATGAGCCTGACGAGCTACCGGGCTGCTCCACCCCGCGACGTTTGACCATGTGTTTCATGGTCTGCTTGCCCCTCGGGCTTTTTGAGCTTTTGGGGTTTTGGATCGTTATGAGAGAACGTTGGCTTCTTGCTAGGTTTGGCGGTGACCTACTCTCCCACGTCTTAAGACGCAGTACCATTGGCGTGTTGGCCCTTAACGGCCGAGTTCGGGATGGGATCGGGTGTTTAGCCAGCGCTATGACCACCAAACCGAGGAAGAAGCCATCATGTCCAAGTCAGGTATAACCTTTTGTGTATACTTGCTTTTGATCTTGAGCCTTGCTGCTACTGGATCAAATCAAGCCAATCGGGCAATTAGTACCGGTCAACTGAACGCGTTACCGCGCTTACATCTCCGGCCTATCGACGTGGTGGTCTTCCACGGCCCTCAAGGGATACCTAGTTTCTGGGGGGGCTTCACGCTTAGATGCCTTCAGCGTTTATCCTGTCCGATCATAGCTACCCAGCACTGCCGTTGGCACGACAACTGGTCCACCAGTGGATCGTTCACCCCGGTCCTCTCGTACTAGGGGCAACTCCCATCAAGTATCCTACACCCACGGCAGATAGGGACCGAACTGTCTCACGACGTTCTAAACCCAGCTCACGTACCTCTTTAAATGGCGAACAGCCATACCCTTGGGACCTGCTCCAGCCCCAGGATGAGATGAGCCGACATCGAGGTGCCAAACGATGCCGTCGATATGGACTCTTGGGCATCATCAGCCTGTTATCCCCAGAGTACCTTTTATCCGTTGAGCGATGGCCCTCCCACTTGGGACCACCGGATCACTATGGCCGACTTTCGTCTCTGCTCGACTTGTCAGTCTTGCAGTCAGGCTGGCTTCTGCCATTGCACTCAACGACCGATTTCCGACCGGTCTGAGCCAACCTTCGCGCGCCTCCGTTACGATTTGGGAGGCGACCGCCCCAGTCAAACTCCCCACCATGCAGGGTCCCGGACCCGGATAACGGGCCGCGGTTAGACATCAAGAGTGCGAAGGGTGGTATCTCAAGGGAGGCTCCACGGTGACTGGCGTCGCCGCTTCAAAGCCTACCACCTATCCTGCACATCACAATCCTGATGCCAGTGCAAAGCTAGAGTAAAGGTTCATGGGGTCTTTCCGTCTAACCGCGGGTAGTGTGCATCTTGACACACAGTTCAATTTCGCTGAGTCCACGTTTGAGACAGCGGGGAGATCGTTACGCCATTCGTGCAGGTCGGAACTTACCCGACAAGGAATTTCGCTACCTTAGGACCGTTATAGTTACGGCCGCCGTTTACTGGGGCTTCAATTCGGAGCTTGCACCCCTCCTTTTAACCTTCCAGCACCGGGCAGGCGTCAGACTGTATACGTCGCCTTACGGCTTCGCACAGCCCTGTGTTTTAAGTAAACAGTCGCCACCCCCTAGTTTGTGCCCCCCACCGATACTTGCGTACCAATGGGGCCTCCTTCTCGCGAACTTACGGAGGCATTTTGCCGAGTTCCTTAAACGTGGTTCTCTCAAGCGCCTTGGTATTCTCTACCAGTCCACCTGTGTCGGTTTCGGGTACGATCTTAAAGTGGGGCTATTTCCAGGAACCTCTAAGCAGCCCGATCAATCCGATAAGATCGAACTACCCTCGAGATCCGTCACCACCACATGGCCCAGGAATATTAACCTGGTTCCCATCGACTACGCCTTTCGGCCTCGCCTTAGGGGTCGGCTTACCCTGCTCAGATTAGCTTTAAGCAGGAACCCTTGGACTTTCGGCGAGAGGGTCTCTCACCCTCTTTGTCGCTACTCATGTCAACATTCTCACTTCTGATCACTCCACCGGATCCCTCACAGGCCGGCTTCACAGTCAGAACATTGCCTCCAATAGACCCGCCAAGATTACTTGGGGAGGTCGTAAGGAGGCAGCGTTCTATATCACAGAACGCTCCGCTACCACGCACATCACTGTGCATCCAAAGCTTCGGCTCGTGGCTTGAGCCCCGTTACATCTTCGCCGCAGGACCTCTTGACTAGACCAGTGAGCTGTTACGCTATCTTTAAAGGATGGCTGCTTCTAAGCCAACCTCCTGGTTGTTATGGAAGTCCCACATGCTTTCCCACTTAGCCACGAATTGGGGGCCTTAGCTG